>NZ_CP064693.1:5607500-7737859 GCF_023101005.1 Bradyrhizobium sp. 187 | reverse complement strand
CGCAAATTCCCCCACTCGGCCCCTGACGCCTCACCCGCGCCGTTCGACGGAAGCCAGCTCGACGATCCAACCGTCGCCTGTACGGCTGTGGTGGAGCTGCGGCTGAATATTCCAATATTTAGTGGCTTCGGTCAATTCAGACTCTACATCTTGACCCTTGAGAAACAACGCCTTTGCGCCCCGGCGCATCAGCGGCTCCGCAAAGCCGATGAGTTGATGTAGCGGAGCCAGCGCACGCGCGGTGACGCAATCGACCGGGCCGGTGATTCTATCCACATTATCCCCGATCTCAGCGAGATGTACGACTCCCGGAGATGTCGTGACGCGCACGGCTTCGCGCAGGAAGGCCGCCTTCTTGGCGATTCGCTCGACCAGATGGACGCTCGCCCCGGCCGTCCCGGCCATGGCGCAGGCCAGGACGATCCCGGGAAAGCCGCCACCGCTGCCGAGGTCGGCCCAACGTTTGGCCGATGGGGCGAGAGCGACGAGCTGAAGAGAGTCGGCGATGTGCCGGGTCCAGAGGTACGGCAATGTCGAGGGCGCGACGAGGTTGGTCTTGGCCTGCCACTCCCGCAGCAGTGCGATGTAGCGATCGAGCCGGGCTTCCGTTTCATGTGAAACAGGCGCGAGGTTGAGCGCCGCAACCTTGTCGGCTGCAATGACGACGTCCCACGATCGATCGTTGGCGCTGGCCTTGTCGATCTTTGGCCGGGCAGGCGCCGGTTCGGAGCGAACACCGGCACCCTCACCCGCCGAGGGTTTTCCTGAAGACGATCTGCCGCCGCCCGGCCCGCGCTGTTTCACGTGAAACCTATGCGATTACTTTGGAAGTCTTCCGCGCTTCGCGGCGGAGATAGGCCGCAAGAATGCCGAGCGCGGCAGGCGTCATGCCGTCGATTCGGCCGGCCTGGCCAACGGTGAACGGCCGCGCGTTCTCCAGCTTGGCCCGCACCTCATTGGAGAGACCGGGGACCTGCTGGTAATCGACGTCCGACAACACCATCCCCTCGTCCCGCCTGAAGGCTTCGACGTCCGCGCTCTGGCGCTCCAGATAGACATCGTACTTCGCGTCGATCTCGAGATGGGTGGCAATGACGGGATCAATGCCGGACAGCTCGGGCCAGATCGCACGGACCTGGCTCCAGCCAATATCGGGATAGGCCATCAGTTCGAAAGCCGAGCGCCGCTGGCCGTCCCGGTTCAGGGACAGACCATGCTTGATCGCTTCGTTCGGAGTGATCGTCAGCGACTTCGAGAGCGCTCGTGCCGCATTCAGGGCGTCCATCTTGGCGCGATGATGCACCGTCCGGGCGCTGCCAACGCAGCCCAGAGCGACGCCCTTCTCGGTCAAACGCTGATCGGCATTGTCGGCACGCAGTGTCAGGCGGTACTCGGCCCTGGAGGTGAACATCCGATAGGGTTCGCTGATGCCGCGGGTGACGAGGTCGTCGACCATGACGCCAAGATAGCCATCAGCTCGGTCGAACACTGTCAGCGCGGCGCCGCTCGCAGCCAATGCCGCGTTCAGCCCGGCCACGATGCCCTGGCCGGCAGCTTCCTCGTACCCCGTGGTGCCATTGATCTGGCCGGCCAGGAACAGACCGCGCAGGCGCTTGGTCTGGAGGGTCGGATCGAGCTCACGCGGATCGATGTGGTCGTATTCGATGGCATAGCCCGGCCGGACCATCTTCACCCGCTCCAGGCCGGGAATGGTTGCGAGAATGGCGAGCTGAACGTCCTCCGGCAGCGAGGTCGAGATGCCGTTGGGATAGACAGTGCTGTCGTCGAGCCCTTCCGGCTCCAGGAAGATCTGGTGACCGTCGCGATCGCCGAAGCGAACGATCTTGTCCTCGATCGAGGGGCAATAGCGCGGTCCGGAGCTCTTGATCTGGCCGGAGTACATCGGAGAGCGATGAACATTGGCCCGGATCACCTCATGGGTGGCGGAATTGGTTCGGGTGATTCCGCACTGGATCTGCGGCGTCGTGATCCGCTCGGTCACCATCGAAAACGGCTCCGGAGGCTCGTCCCCCGGCTGCATCTCGACCGCCGACCAGTCGATCGTCGTGCCATCCAGACGCGGCGGAGTGCCCGTCTTGAGCCGTCCAAGGGTGAATCCGGCGCGCTCGAACGAGGTCGAAAGGCCCATCGCAGGCGCCTCGCCGACCCTGCCGGCGGGCCAATTCTTCTCTCCGAGATGGATCAGACCGCGAAGGAAGGTGCCGGTGGTGACGACGACAGCCCCTGCCCGAAGCTCGCGGCCATCTGCCAGGCGCAGGCCGATCACCCGTCCCTCGACCACGATCAGCTCGTCCGCTTCGCCTTCGACCACGGAAAGACCCTCGGTCTCCCGGATCGCCGCCTGCATCGCGGCCGCATAGAGCTTCCGGTCGGCCTGCGCGCGCGGACCACGGACCGCTGGGCCCTTACGGCGATTGAGAACGCGAAACTGAATACCGCCGGCGTCGCCGACCCGGCCCATCAGACCATCGAGCGCGTCGACCTCGCGAACCAGATGGCCCTTGCCGAGACCGCCAATGGCGGGATTGCAGGACATCGCGCCGACCGTGGAGAAGCGGTGCGTCACCAGAGCGGTCGCCGCGCCCATCCGGGCAGAGGCAGAAGCGGCCTCACAGCCGGCATGGCCGCCGCCAATCACAATGACGTCGAAGCTCTCTCGCTCTGTGCGCATGGACGGACTTCTAGCTCAGAGGCGGGGAAGCCGGAAGCGGAAACTGGAAAGGCGGTTGTTTCACGTGAAACGGTGCAAGCGGAGCCCAGATGTTTTTCGCGAAAACAACCCCAGGCACAGTAGAACCGCCCTTGGAAAGATTATCATTTTCAGTGGGAGAAAACGGAGCTCCCGACGCATAAAGTGTCTACTGAAGGGCCGTAACGTCCAGATGCGGCCCGGTCTCGAAGCTCGATGGCAGCGGCATACTCCCATCATCGCGAGCGGAGTGATCCGGGATCTCTCCGCTCACCCGCTCCCTTAGCTGCCACGTTTGCCAGCAAATATGGGTAATGGAGTCACGTTTTACGTGAAACGTCTCGGAACGCGACCGCAGTGTTTCACGTGAAACGAAGAAGTGGAACAAAGGCTAGTTGTACAATGAAGAACTAGGGCTACTTCCCAACGCAGAACTTCTGAAAAATCGCCCCCAGGACGTCCTCGACATCCACCCGACCCAGCAGCCGGCCCAAGGCATAGGCCGCAGCGCGCAGCTCTTCGGCGGCAAGCTCCTCGCCGTCTTCTACAAGCTCCAGACTCCGCCGCAAGCTGTCCGACGCCCGGCGCAGCAAATCCCGCTGCCGGGCCCGGGTCACCAACGCGCCCTCAGTCGTTCCGAAGAAGTCGGCGGCGAATTTCACCATAGCATCGACCAGCGCGGGAATGCCGTCCCCCCGGCTGGCGGCGATTCCGAACTCACCGTACAGGCCGACGTCCTCGACCCCGCCGAGATCGATCTTGTTGCGCACGATCCAGACCGAACCGCCGGAGCGGCTGCCTGCATTGCCGGACTTCCCCAGCAACGGCATTGCGGCCGGATCGACCGCGCGCCCCGCCTCCACCAGCCACAACACGAGGTCGGCGTCTTCGGCTCGGGCTCGCGCCCGGCGAACACCCTCCTGCTCCACCGGATCGTCGGTCTCGCGAATGCCGGCCGTGTCGATCACCGTGACGGGATAGCCATCAAGATCGAGCTGCACCTCGATCACATCGCGTGTCGTGCCGGCATGCGGCGAGACGATCGCGACGTCGCGGCGCGCGAGCTGGTTGATCAGCGTCGACTTGCCGACATTCGGCTCGCCCGCGATCGCAACCACCAGGCCGTCGCGCAAGCGTTCAGCTTGTCCCTGTGCCGCAAGGACTTCTGCGATTTCGTCATGCAGCGCACTGATCGCCTTGACCGCAGGCGCTCTCAACTCGGCGGGCACATCGCCCTCGTCGGAGAAATCGATGCCGGCCTCGATCAAGGCCGAGGCGTCGATGATGCGCTCGCGCCAGTCGCGCGCGCGATTGCCGAGGAGACCCTGCAACTGCCGCAACGCCTGGCGGCGCTGGCGGTCGGTGTCGGCATGAATGAGATCGTCGAGGCCCTCCGCCTCGGTCAGGTCGAGCTTGCCGTTCTCGAAGGCGCGCCGGGTGAATTCGCCCGGTTCGGCAGCTCGCATATTCGGAATTACGGAAATTGCGGTAAACAGTGCGGCCAGCACCGCGCGGCCGCCATGGACGTGAAATTCGGCGACGTCCTCGCCGGTCGCGCTGCCGGGCCCCGGAAACCACAACACCACCGAATCGTCGATCGGCTGGCCCACGCCGTCATGAAGGAGCCGGCGGCTGGCCTGCCTCGGCGCCGGCAGCTTGCCCGCCAGCGTCGTCAGCACCAGGCTGGCGCCTGGCCCGGAGACACGCACCGCCGCAAGCGCACTTGGCGGACGGCCAGACGACAGTGCAAAGATGGTGTGGTCTCGCGGATACATAGCCTATTTGTCCGGCTGAAAGGGAAAAGGCAAACATCCGTTTCGGCTGACAAATCGAGCGATTATGCTGCTTGGATTCTCGCAGCAAAACCAATAGTGCGATGCAATAAATTCGCGAGCGTCTACTGCAAGAACCACTTGCAACGGAATGAGCGGCATCCCTCGATCCGCTATTCATAAATTATATCAACATCTTAGACGACGCCTACTCCAGACGACAACGCCCCGCCATGCTGCAGCTCGCTGCAACAAAGTCGCACAAAGAAAAAGGGCGCCCGAAGGCGCCCTTTGGATCATGTTGCACTGCAATCAGGTGTTCATCGAATCGAAGAACTCGGAATTGCTCTTGGTCGAGCGCAGCTTGTCGAGCAGGAAGTCGATGCCGTCCATCGTCCCCATCGGATTCAGGATGCGGCGGAGTACGTACATCTTCTTCAAGACCACCGGATCGGTGATCAGCTCTTCCTTACGGGTGCCGGAGCGCGAAATGTCGATCGCCGGGAAGGTCCGCTTGTCCGACACCTTGCGATCGAGGATCAGCTCGGAGTTGCCGGTGCCCTTGAACTCTTCGAAGATGACTTCGTCCATACGGCTGCCGGTATCAACCAGCGCAGTCGCGATGATCGTCAGCGAGCCGCCCTCTTCGATGTTGCGGGCGGCGCCGAAGAACCGCTTCGGCCGCTGCAGCGCGTTGGCATCGACACCGCCGGTCAGCACCTTGCCCGATGACGGCACCACGGTGTTGTAGGCGCGGCCGAGGCGCGTGATGGAGTCCAGCAGGATCACGACGTCGCGGCCATGCTCAACCAGACGCTTGGCCTTCTCGATCACCATCTCGGCGACCTGGACATGGCGCACCGCCGGCTCGTCGAAGGTCGAGGAGACGACCTCGCCCTTCACCGAGCGCTGCATGTCCGTGACTTCTTCCGGACGTTCGTCGATCAGGAGCACGATCAGATAGCACTCGGGATGATTATGCGCGATCGAGTGCGCGATGTTCTGCATCAGCACGGTCTTGCCCGTGCGCGGCGGCGCGACGATCAGCGCGCGCTGACCCTTGCCGATCGGCGCAACGATGTCGATCACCCTTGCAGACAGGTCTTTCCGCGTGGGGTCGTCGATTTCCATGCGGAAGCGCTGATTCGGAAACAGCGGCGTGAGGTTGTCGAAATTGACCTTGTGCTTGGCCTTTTCCGGGTCCTCGAAATTGAGCGTGTTGACCTTCAGCAGCGCGAAATAGCGCTCGCCCTCCTTCGGGCTGCGGATGTGGCCTTCGATAGTGTCGCCGGTGCGCAGGCCAAAACGGCGGATCTGCGAGGGCGAAACGTAGATGTCATCCGGGCCCGGCAGATAATTCGCATCGGGCGAGCGGAGGAAGCCGAAGCCGTCGGAGAGAACCTCGACGACGCCTTCGCCGACGATGTCGGTCTCGGCGAGCGCAAGCTGCTTGAGGATGGCGAACAGCAGCTCCTGCTTGCGCATGGTGCTGGCATTCTCGACCCCATTCTCTTCCGCGAACGAGACGAGCTCGGCCGGCGTCTTCGACTTGAGGTCCTGGAGTTTGATTTCCCGCATTGGGGTGGTCCTGTGGGGTAACCTGGGAGGGGGGTGCGAGGAGGCTCTGAAATGCGGACGCGAAAAGGTAAGGTCCGCAGGTCTGGCAAGGAGAGCGCCGGTGAGGCTTCAAACCTGATGGGGTGTCCGGCCTCTGGAAAGCTCAGACACGACCACATCCGCCTGCGTTGGGTGGGATATCGCTAATATAGAAAATCGCCTCACACTCCGCAAGCAGAAGCACTGAGCGATTGTTCGCGACCGCTGCCTAGAACGGCTTCACGATCACCATGATGACGATCAGAATCATCAAGGCAGTTGGTACCTCGTTGATAATCCGATAGAATTTCTGGCTCCGGGGGCGCCGGTCCGCCGCGAAATCCTTCAGCCAGCGCGAAAAAAAGCCGTGGACCGCGGACATCGCCAGGACCAGTGCCAGTTTTACGTGCAGCCAGCCGAAAGTGAACCAGTGTCCAGCCCAGGCGAGGTAGAGCCCGGCGAGCCAGGTCACGATCATAGCGGGGTTGATGATCGCCTTGAACAGCCGCCGTTCCATGATCTTGAACGTTTCCGACTGCTGCGAGCCGACTTCAGCCTCGCAATGATAAACGAACAGCCGTGGCAAATAGAGCATGCCCGCCATCCAGGAAATGACGGCGATCACATGCAGCGCCTTGATCCAGAGGTAGACGTCTTCAAACATGTCTGGGGGTCCGGATTCCTGCCCAGCCGAGGGGAAACGTTGGGGATAGTAAGAACTCGTTAAGGTCTTGCCTGCACACATATCCGTCCGTAGCGCCCTTCTCCAATAAGAATCTTAGATTCTTAAGGTTTGAGTCTATGTGACGGTGAATTGGACTCACACATCTCCGTCCGCCCGTTCACACGCGCTTGTTCACATCCATCAACATATCCTCTGACAGCTCCGGCCGCTTTCGATAAGTCGGTCAGCTTCAAAGGCTTGCGCGTTTCTGTCGGCAGCTTATCAAGAGGGTTATCGACGCAATCCCGTTTCCCTTTCGGGAGGGCGTCGAAGTTGTTCTCAGGGGCAGCGGTGTGAAGAAAATCCGCCGTTGTCCCGCCCCCGGTGTCGCACATCCCTTTCCGGGAGGTTAAGCTCCACAGAAATCCACAAACCACACCGACTCCATACAAAGGGCTTTTGTGCCGACTTCGAACAATTATTTCCATCTGCACCTCGTCTCCGACTCCACCGGTGAGACGCTGATCACGGTCGCGCGCGCCGTTGCCGCCCAGTACGCCAACGTGACCCCGGTCGAGCACGTCTATCCGCTGGTGCGCAGCCAGAAACAGCTCGATCGCGTGCTCGACGAGATCGAGGAAGCGCCGGGAATCGTGCTGTTCACGCTGCTCGAGAAGGATCTGGTTTCGAGGCTCGAGGATAAGTGCAAGGGGATCAATGTTCCGAGCCTGTCGATCATCGGGCCGGTGATGCAGTTGTTCGAGGCCTATCTCGGAGCTGCCACGACCGGCCGGGTCGGCGCCCAGCACGTGCTCAATGCCGAATACTTCAAGCGTATCGACGCGTTGAACTACACGATGATCCACGATGACGGCCAGCATGTCGAAGGGCTCGACGACGCGGACGTGGTGCTCGTCGGCGTTTCCCGCACCTCCAAGACCCCGACGTCGATCTACCTTGCCAACCGAGGCATCCGCACTGCCAACGTGCCGCTGGTTCCAGGCATTCCGGTGCCCTCGCAACTGGAGACGTTGACGCGACCGCTGGTGGTGAGCTTGCATGCGACGCCGGAACGATTGATCCAGGTGCGCACGAACCGCCTGCTCTCCATGGGGGCCGATTCCAGCAGCGACACTTATACCGACAAGCAATCGGTCGCCGAGGAGGTCGCATTTGCCCGCAAGCTGAGCGCCAAGCACGATTGGCCGCTGCTCGACGTCACGCGGCGCTCGATCGAGGAAACCGCCGCGGCGATCATGAAACTTTACAGCGATCGTCAGCGTAACCGGCCTTCTGAATAGCTTTGGGATAGTTTCGCGATGGGTCTCTGGCTCGGCAAATCTTCGTTGATCCTGGCCTCGCAGAGCAGCGCGAGAAAGATGCTCCTGGCGAATGCCGGGCTCGAGTTCAAGGCGATCACGGCTGATATCGACGAGCGCGGCATCCAGGCCGCCTCCGGGCTTTCTGGTCCGCGCGAGATTGCCCTGCTGCTGGCGCGCGAAAAAGCCAAGGCAGTCTCGGCCCATCACGTTGGAAGCACCGTCATTGGTGCTGATCAAACGCTGGCGCTTGGCGATCGCCTCTTCAACAAGCCAGCGGGCCGCGCCCAGGCGCTGGCGCAGCTGCGCGATCTCTCCGGCCATAGCCATGAGCTGAATTCCGCCGTGGCGATCGCACGCGATGGCGAGATCATCTTCGAGGACGTCTCGGTTGCCTGCCTCACGATGCGGCAGATGACCGAGGCCGAGCTTTCGGCCTATCTCGACATCGCCGGCGGCGCCGTCAGCACCAGCGTCGGCGGCTATCAGCTCGAAAGCCTGGGGATCCATTTGTTCGAGCGTATCGAGGGCGACCACTTCACCATTCTCGGCTTGCCGCTGCTGCCGCTGCTTGCGTTCCTGCGGCGCGAGCGGCTAGTTGCGGTGTGACTGGCAGATATGGTTGGGCGCTGATGCGGATCCTGGGACTGACCGGCTCGATCGGGATGGGCAAATCCACCACCGCGAAATTGTTCGCGGAGGCTGGCGTGCCTGTCTACGATGCCGATGCGGCCGTCCATCAGCTCTATGAGGGCGAGGCCGCACCCGCGATCGAGGCCGCCTTCCCCGGCACTACCGCGAACGGCAAGGTTGATCGGCCAAAACTCTCGGCGCGTGTGGTGCACGATCCTGCGGCCATCAAGCAGCTCGAGCAGATCGTCCATCCGATGCTCGGCGCTTCCCGGAAAAAGTTCTTCGCCGACGCCGAAGCCGCCAACGCGCCGGTCGTGGTGCTGGACATACCGCTGCTGTTCGAGACGGGTGGCGAGACGCGGGTCGATGCCGTAGTCGTCGTCACCACGTCTCCGGAACTGCAGCGCGAGCGGGTGCTGGCGCGCGGCACGATGGACGAGGCCAAGCTCGACGCCATCATCGCCAAGCAGACACCCGATGCGGAAAAGCGCAGGCGTGCCGATTTCGTGGTGGATACATCCCACGGACTCGAACCGGTGCGCGCCCAAATCGCGCACATCCTCGCCGACGTCGTTAAGATGCCGCAGCGGCGCGCCTGATTCGCCGCCTGACACGGCTTCCCAGATCATGCGCGAAATCGTTCTCGACACAGAAACCACCGGCCTTGACCCGTTGCGGGGAGATCGCCTGGTCGAAATCGGCTGCGTCGAGATGCTCAATCGCATGCCGACGGGGCAGAGTTTCCACGTCTACATCAATCCCGAAAGGGACATGCCGGCAGAAGCCTTTGCGGTGCACGGGCTGTCGGCCGAATTCCTGGCGACGAAGCAGCTGTTTCACGAGGTCGTCGACGATTTTCTGGAGTTCATCGGCGACGCGCCGCTGGTGATCCACAATGCCTCGTTCGACATCAGCTTCATCAATGCCGAGCTCGACCGGATCAAGCGCCCGGCGATCCCGCGCGAGCGGCTGGTCGATACGCTGCTGCTGGCTCGGCGCAAGCATCCCGGCGTGTCGAACCGGCTCGACGATCTCTGCTCACGCTATGCGATCGACAATTCACGCCGCACCAAGCACGGCGCATTGCTCGACGCCGAGCTGCTTGCGGAAGTCTATGTGGATCTGGTCGGGGCGCGGCAGTCGCAGCTGCTGCTTGCTTCGGAATCCGAAGAGACTCGCGCCAATGGGGCTGCCGATGCGCCTCGGCGGCAACGGCCGGCGCCGCTCACCCCGCGCATTTCGGACGCCGAGCGCGAGGCCCACCGGGCCTTCATCGCAACGCTCGGCGACAAGGCGATCTGGAACGAGTTCTTGCCCGCTCCAGCCGCCCCTTTGGCTGGTTAAGCCTGGCCGCTCGGCTGAGCGGCCATTTGCCGCTCCATGTTCTGGCGATAGAGGCCGACGAAGTCGACCGGATCCAGCATCAAAGGCGGGAACCCGCCGTCGCGCACGGCAGTGGCGATGATCTCACGGGCAAACGGGAACAGCAGGCGCGGGCATTCGATCATGACCAGCGGATGCAAATTGTCCTTCGGCACGTTGGAGATGCGGAAGACGCCGGCATAAGCGAGCTCGAACGAGAACATGATCTTGCCGGCGGTCTCGGCCTTGCCCTCGACCGACAGCGTCACCTCGAACTCCTGTTCGCTGAGATTGTTGGCGCTGACATTGATCTGGATGTTGATCTGGGGCGGCTGGCTCTGCTGCTGGAGCGAGCTGGGCGCATTCGGATTTTCGAACGAGAGGTCCTTGGTATATTGCGCCAGGACGTTGAGCTGGGGAGCCTGGGCCGCCTCGGGAGGGGTGCCGTTACCGTTGGTCATAAGAGTGTCTCCTTACCCGATTGGGCTGAATTTCGCGGCGGTTGGCTAACATAGGGCTACCTCGTTCCACAAGGACGAACGGTCCCGGATGGGGAATTCCGGCCACGCCCACAACTGTGGCGTTCACCCCGGCGATCCAGCGCAACTGCGCCTTAAACGATTGAAGATGCGCGATTTCCGGGCAGGATCGGGTTTCCCCTTAAGCATAAAACGCGCTACACTCGGTGCTGTGCCAAAAGGCGCCATTGGCCGGGCAAGATTTCGTGCCTACATCCCACGGACCTGACGCGCGGACCCAAAATGGTGATGTAGACTTGCCGTTCCGGTATGGAACGGTCTACTGGCCGGATCGATTTCCCGGCACGATCCTTTCGAGACGGCCCCTTCTACAGACGACCAGAAAGCGAATACGACGTGGACATCTACACCATCATCTTCCTGGCGCTGGCGGTCTTCATCTTTCTGAGGCTGCGCAGCGTGCTGGGGCAGCGCACGGGCAACGAGCGGCCGCCGTTCGACCGCAACGCGCTCCAGGGCGCCCAGGACAAGAACGTCGTCACCATGCCGGGCAAGGTCATCGACCAGGCTCCCTTGGCGCCGACGGCCGAGCCGACCCCGCCCTCCGACCGTTGGAAGGGCCTGACCGAGCCGGGCACCGTGCTCGCCCAGGGTCTCGACGCCATCGTCGAAAAGGATTCCACCTTCGATCCGCGGCATTTCATCTCCGGCGCCCGCGGCGCCTATGAGATGATCGTGCTGGCCTTTGCCAATGGCGACCGCCGCGCGCTGCGCGACCTGCTGTCGTCGGAGGTCTATGAAAGCTTCGATGCCGCGATCAAGGAGCGCGAGAAGAACGAGCAGAAGACCGAGACGCGTTTTGTCTCGATCGACAAGGCCGAGCTCGTCGGCGCCGAACTGCGCGACCGCACCGCCCAGCTCACGATCCGCTTCGTCTCGCAGATGATCTCGGCCACCCGGGACAAGGCCGGCAACATCGTCGACGGAAGCGCCGACACGGTCGCCGACATCACCGACATCTGGACTTTCGCCCGCGACATCACTTCTCGCGATCCGAACTGGAAGCTGGTTGGCACCGGAAGCGCGAATTAAGGTTTTCCTGAAGACCAGCGCGACGGCGCTTTGCGCAGGTGCCGTCGCGCTGTCGTCGTTTTCACTCGGCGCTGAGGCGGCGCGGCGCCACTATCGCAGCCATCACCATCATCTCCCGGAATTGCCTGCCGCGCCGCCGCGCGCCTTGCCATATCCGCAGCTTCCCCTGCCGCTCGAAATTCCCGGCGCCCAATATCTGCCGCTGGCCTGGGCCGACGTGAAGGGCTGGGGCGACGACAATCATCTCGCCGCCTACAAGACCTTTCGCGCGAGCTGCCGTCCGATCAACGCGCAGACCGGCGCTCCCGAACCGAAGGCTTTGGGCGCCTCGCTGGGCGAACCCTGCCGGGTCGCCAAATCGCTCGAGCTTACCGACGACGCTCGGGCCAAAACCTTCTTCGAGGAGAATTTTGCGCCGCTGCGGATCTCGCGCCTCGGCGAGCCCGATGGTTTCGTCACCGGCTATTACGAACCGGTGCTGGAGGGATCGCGCACGCAGACCGACGTCTACAATGTCCCGGTCTATCGCCGCCCCTCGAATCTCTTTGTGCGCGGTTACAAGCAGGATTCGGTCAGCCTGCCCAACAAGGGCCCGGTCTATCGCAAGATCGGCCGCCGCAAGCTCGTGCCTTATTACGACCGCGCCGAGATCGAGGACGGCAAGATCGCCGGCCGCGGACTCGAGATTACCTGGCTGAAGGACCCGACCGATCTGCTGTTCGCCCAGATCCAGGGTTCGGCGCGGATCAAGTTCGACGACGGCGGCACGGTCCGGCTCAACTACGACGCCTATAACGGCTATCCCTATACGGCGGTCGGTCGCATCCTGATCGAGCGCGGCATCATTCCAAAGGAAGAGATGTCGATGCAGAAGATCAGGGAGTGGATGGCGCAGACCCCTGACGGTGCCAAGGAGCTGCGCCGCCAGAACCGCTCCTACATCTTCTTTCGCGAGGTCAATCTATCCGACAAGGAGGAGGCGGTCGGCGCGCAAGGCATTCCGTTGACGGCCGGCCGCTCGATCGCGGTCGACAAATCGCTCCACGTCTACGGCACCCCGTTTTTCATCGAAGGCGAGCTGCCGATCGATTCCGAACGCGCGAAGACGCCGTTCCATCGCTTGATGATCGCGCAGGACACGGGCTCGGCCATCATCGGTCCGGCGCGCGCCGATCTCTATTTCGGCGCGGGTCAGGATGCCGGCCGGGTCTCCGGACGGCTGCGCCATGCCATGCATTTCGTGATGCTGGTGCCGAAGAGCCTCGATCCCACAACGCGCGGCGCGCGGCTCCCGGTGCCGGACCCGCGGCCCTCGGAGAAGATCGCAAAGCTGTTTCCGCAAACGGAGCCTGCGAAGGACAAGCCGCCTGCCGAGCTGCAAAGCAAGAGCGAGACGGTCGCTGTCGCCGGTCCAGTCCCGCTGCCGGTGCCGCGTCCCGTGATCGAGCCAGTTCAGGAGCCGCGGCGGCCGGTGAAAAATCGCTCCCATCGGCAACAATGAAGCGATCGTCCCGTCCGCCCGTGCTGGAGCCTCGTCCCTCGCCGCGCCGTCGCGCGCTGAGTGAGGAAGAGCGCGCGCTGTGGGATACGGTCGCAAAGCAGGTCAAGCCGCTGAGAAAGCATCGTGCGGCGAAGGCGCAAGCTGCACCACGCACCGAGTCTTCGCCTGCAGCGTCCGCCCCCCGGATTGCGCCGTCGCCACGTCCGATTGCCGCTGCCCCGGCACCGCGCGCAGCGAAGCCGGCGGTGCCGCCGCTGGCGCCGCTCGGCAAGCGCGAGCGCACAAAGCTGTCGCGCGGGCGCAGCGAGATCGAGGCGCGGCTCGATCTGCACGGCATGACCCAGATGCGTGCCCACCGCGCGCTGAGCGGCTTCCTGCACCGCGCCCATCATGACGGCCTGACCTTCGTGCTGGTCATCACCGGCAAGGGCCGAAGCGGCGGCGAAAGCGGCGTGCTGCGCCGTCAGGTGCCGGAATGGCTGAGCCTGCCGGAATTCCGGGCCTTCGTCGTCGGATTCGAAGAGGCCGGTATCGGCCATGGCGGCGAGGGCGCGCTCTACGTGCGGATCAGGCGGGCGAGATATTAGAACGGCCGCACGATTCCGACGCGCGGGATCAATGTGACAATCAGGCCGAAGATATTTGTCGTCTGATCTTCCGCCGAAATCAGCGGCGTCTCGCGTGCGGCGGGCAGCATCTTCACCGCGTGCAGGATCAGGAACATGCAGACTGCCCAGTTCGAGATCCAGCGCGAATAGTCGAATACCATCGCGAACATCACGACATAGGCGAGGCTGACGCCGATCAGCGCCGCAATGACGAGGCGGCGATGCGTGTCGCTTGCGAGCGCGCCGATCAAATTCGCAAAATAGCGCCACAGCGGTGTGTGCAGCCAGATCAGCAGCGCGAACACGGGCACGCCGAGGATGTTGTGCGGCAGGCGGCCCCAGGTGTCGGAAATCTCCTTCGCCAACGGCTGATACCAGATGTAGGCAAACTGCAGCAGGTCGGTCCGCGACGGATCGGCCATCCGGCTCTTCAGATCGGCGACGAAATCCGCCTCCGGGACCGGCATCGTTCCCCAAAACTGCGCGGCGAAGAACAGCGCGGAGACGGCCAGCAGGGCCATGATGCCGAACGCGACATTGGTGCGATCGCAGCCATGCGCTAGATAATGCCTGATCACGACGATGGTGATGATGGTCGGCACATACATCAAGAGATGGATGTGGTGGATCAGGACGAGAACGATCGAGAACAGCGCAGCCAGCGCCACGAACAGCAGCGAGCCGGCCGGCACCAGCAGCAGGACGATCGCCAGCGCGCAGCCATAGATGTCGAAATGGCCGAGCGTGTGCATGAAGTTCTTGAGGAAGAACGGCGAGCCCGCGATGAAGACGAACGTCGGCAATGTCTTCGCGGTGAAGCCGAACGTTGTCTGGAATAGTCTTGCGTACAGCCCGAGCGTCACCAGCCATGTAGCGCCGCCGAGCGCGAACACCAGCCATAGCGGCACCTTGTCGGTGAACAGCGCGACGATCGTCCCGATCAGCGCGCGCTTGATGAAGCCAAAATGGTAATCGACGAGGAGGTGGATGTAGGGGACGTAAGGCGGCAGCTGGATCTTGTGAACGAAGACGCCAACGATGATTGCCGCGTTGATCGCGAGCAGCAGGCGCCAGGGGTTTTGCAGGAAGCGTGCGGTCACGCCGCATCCATAGCGCGACCGTCCGGAATTACAAAATGAACCGGCTCAAATCCGCGTTCTTGGCGAGGTCGCCGACGTGCTTCTGCACGAAATCGGCGTCGACCCTGACGGTCTCGCCGCTGCGATCTGGGGCGGTGAAGGAGATCTCGTCCAGCACCCGCTCCATCACGGTCTGCAGCCGCCGCGCGCCGATGTTCTCGACGGTGGAATTCACGGCCACCGCGACGTCCGCAAGCGCGTCGATGGCGTTGTCGGTGATGTCGAGCGTGACGCCTTCGGTCTGCATCAGCGCGACATATTGCTTGATCAGCGAAGCCTCCGGCTCGGTCAGGATGCGGCGCATGTCGTCACGGGTCAGCGCCTGCAGCTCGACGCGGATCGGCAGGCGGCCCTGCAATTCCGGCAGCAAATCGGACGGTTTTGCGACGTGGAAGGCGCCTGAGGCAATGAACAGGATGTGGTCGGTCTTCACCGCGCCGTGCTTGGTCGAGACGGTGGTGCCCTCGATCAGCGGCAGCAGGTCGCGCTGCACGCCCTCGCGCGAGACGTCGCCGCCGGCGCGGCCTTCGCGGGCGCAGATCTTGTCGATCTCGTCCAGGAACACGATGCCGTTGTTCTCGACCGCACTGATCGCCTCCATCGTCAACTGATCGCTGTCGAGCAGCTTGTCGGATTCCTCGTTGATGAGGATCTCGTGCGAGCTCTCCACCGTCAGCCGCCGCGTCTTGCTGCGTCCGCCGAGCTTGCCGAAGATGTCGCCGATCGAAACCGCGCCCATCTGCGCGCCAGGCATGCCCGGGATCTCGAACATCGGAAAGCCGCTGCCGCCGCCTTGCGTCTCGATCTCGATTTCCTTGTCGTTGAGCTCGCCCGCGCGCAGCTTCTTGCGGAAGGAGTCCCGCGTCGCGGCGCTGGAATTGGCGCCGACCAGGGCATCAAGTACGCGCTCCTCAGCGGCGAGCTGCGCACGTGCCTGCACGTCTTTGCGCTTGCGCTCGCGGACCTGAGAAATCGCGACCTCGACGAGATCGCGCACGATCTGCTCGACGTCGCGGCCGACATAGCCGACCTCGGTGAATTTCGTCGCCTCGACCTTCAGGAACGGCGCGTTGGCAAGCTTGGCGAGCCGCCGCGCGATCTCGGTCTTGCCGACCCCGGTCGGGCCGATCATCAGGATGTTCTTCGGCAGCACCTCTTCGCGCAAGGAGCCTTCGAGCTGCTGCCGCCGCCAGCGGTTGCGCAGCGCGATCGAGACGGCGCGCTTGGCATCGGCCTGGCCGACGATGAAACGGTCGAGTTCGGAAACGATTTCGCGGGGGGAGAAGTCTGTCATGGGACCTTAGCTAGGATCAGATGCGGGGCGGGACAAGCCGCTTTTTTTGGCCGTCAGATGATCGGCGGACCCGATTGCCATAGTTTCACGGCCTCGATCGGATGGATCAGCATCAGGATATTGAGCGTCAGATTGTCGCGAATATGCAGCGCCAGCATGATTTCGAAGGCGAGCCCAAGCAGGATGGTCACTGATACAGGCAGCAGGCGCGCTACGAGGAAGCCCAGCATCATGGACAAATTGTCAGAGATCGAATTGACGATGCTGTCGCCGAAATAATCCAGCGAGATCGTGCCGGCGCGGTAGCGTTCGATGATGAAGGGCGAGTTCTCGACGATCTCCCAGGCACCTTCGATCAGAATGGCGATGATCAGGCGGGCGGGCCAGGACAGAGACACGAACGGCAGCCGCGCGAACAGCAGCCAGGTCAGCCCGTAAAACAGGAAGCCGTGCAGGATGTGCGAGAAGGTGTACCAGTCGGCGATGTGCTGCGAATTCTCCGAGCTGTTCACCACGCCATGCCACAGCTTGACATAGCCGCAGGTGCAGATCGGCACCCGGCCCATCGCAAGCAGGATCGAGGCCTGCATCGCCAGCAGCAGCAGCGCGATGCCGACCCAGGCGAGCGGCGGAAACGCGGCCTTGCTCTCATGCGTGGTTGCCAGCGTCATGGCTCGCGCACCATCAGGAGTGCGGGCCCGTCGGGCGTCTCGACCATGCGGTCGCGGACAAAGCCGGCCTTCTCATAGGCGCGCACGGCGCGCGCGTTGAGCGGATCAGGATCAGTGACGATGCGCGGCAGGCCCTGCCGCAACTGCGCGTCGGCGAATTGCCGGATGAATGCCGAACCGTGCCCGCGCGCGATCATGTCGCTTTCGCCGATGAACTGATCGATGCCACGGGTGGCCTCCGGTTGCGGCCCAACACCCGTATTCCAGGCGGTCAGGCGGTAGCATTGAAGATAGCCGAACGGCTTGCCTTCGGCCAACACGATGAACTGGTCCATTGCCGGCTCGCCGAGATCGCCGCTCACGAGCGCGAACTGCTCGTCCGGATCGCCCCACCATTCCCGCACATGCGCTTCGCCCAGCCATCGCCGAATCAGCGGCAGAACGGCCGCGGTCATCGGGCGGAAGGTGTAGGCGAGGGCCATGGCCTACCCGGCCGACAGCGCTTCGATGGTCACATTGCGGTTGGTGTAGACGCAGATATCGGCGGCGATGTCGAGGGAGCGGCGGACGATGGTCTCGGCGTCCTTGTCGGTGTCGAGTAGGGCGCGGGCGGCCGCCAGCGCGTAATTCCCGCCGGAGCCGATCGCCATGACGCCGGCTTCGGGCTCCAACACGTCGCCGGTGCCTGTCAGCACCAGGGAGACGTCCTTGTCGGCGACGATCATCATGGCCTCCAGCCGCCGCAAATAACGGTCGGTGCGCCAGTCCTTGGCGAGCTCGACGGCGGCCCGGGTCAATTGCCCCGGATATTGCTCGAGTTTGGCTTCCAGACGCTCGAACAGCGTGAAGGCGTCGGCGGTGGCGCCGGCAAAGCCGCCGATGACGTCGCCCTTGCCGAGTTTCCGGACCTTCCTGGCGTTGTGCTTGATCACGGTCTGGCCGATCGAGACCTGGCCGTCGCCGCCGACCACCACCTTGCCGCCCTTGCGGACCGTCAAAATCGTGGTGCCGTGCCAGCCCGGCGAGCTGTTTGGGGAGTCCTGCATGAATGATCCTCGTTGACCGGGCTGATTTAGGCGGTCGGGAGCGGGGGCACAACGGGCCGCTCCGGGCCCAATTTGCTCACCATAGGCAGAAGTAGAGGCCCGGCCAGCCGTTGCCGCAGTAGCGAAGGCGTCATTTGGCTGTTAAAAGACCGGCGTTTTCGGCCCGAACTAGGATGGAAGCGTGTTTTGATGCGCACCGCGACGATCAAGCGCAAGACCAAGGAAACCGACATCGAGGTCACCGTGAACCTCGATGGCTCCGGCGTGTCCAATATCGCGACCGGCATCGGCTTTTTCGACCATATGCTCGATCTCCTCGCCCGCCATTCCCGCATTGACCTCACGGTCAAGGCGGTCGGCGATTTGCACATCGATCATCACCATACCACCGAAGACACCGGCATCGCGCTCGGCCAGGCCGTCAAGCAGGCGCTCGGCAACATGGCGGGCATCACCCGCTATGCCGGCGTGCACATGCCCATGGACGAGACGCTGTCACGCGTGGTCATCGACATCTCGGGCCGCCCGGTCCTGGTGTTCAAGGTCGACTTCCCCCGCGACAAGATCGGCGAGTTCGACACCGAATTGGTGCGCGAGTGGTTCCAGGCCTTCGCCATGAACGCCGGCGTGACTCTTCACGTCGAGACCCTATATGGCGATAACAGCCACCATATCGCCGAGTCCTGCTTCAAGGGTCTGGCACGGGCGCTGCGCACCGCCGTCGCGATCGATCCGAAGGCGGTGGGCGAAATCCCGTCCACCAAGGGCTCGCTCGGCGGCTGACATCTTTCGGCCCGCGGCCCGCGCCGTTTGCGGTATCACTGAATTCCTAGGGAACGGGGCATCGCCATGTCCGTCTACACAGTTCATGCTCCCTCCCCCGCAGGATCCGATCTGCGCGCGACCGACAAGTTCGTCTTCGTGCGCGACGGCTTCCATTTCTGGGCGATGATCTTCGGACCGCTCTGGCTGCTGTGGAATCGGCTGTGGCTGGCGCTGATCGGCTGGGTGATCTTCGTTGCCGCCTTCAACGTCGGGCTGTCCAGCCTCGGTGTCGGCCGTTCGTCGATCTTTTTCGCCGACATCATCGTCGCGCTGCTGATGGGATTCGAGGCCTCCAGCCTGCGCCGCTGGACGCTCTCGCGCGGTAAATGGCGACAGCTCGACGTGGTGATTTCCGACGACGAGGACACCGCCGAGCGCCGCTTCTTCGAGCGCTGGAGCCAGAAGCAGCGCGGCATCGTCAACGATCAATGGGCCGTCGATCGCGGTGGCCCGCCGCCGACCCGCAACGTGCCGGGTCAGCAATTCTCCAACCCGCCGCCAATGCCGGCAGGTGGCATCATTGGTTTGTTTCCAGAACCGGGAGGGTCAAGATGAGCGTCGCCATCATCGATTACGGTTCCGGCAATCTGCATTCGGCCGCCAAGGCGTTCGAGCGCGCCGCGCGCGGCATGGACAACCCGCAAAAGGTGTTCGTCACCAGCGATCCAGACCAGGCCTACAGCGCCGACCGTCTGGTACTGCCGGGCGTCGGTGCCTTCGCTGATTGCCGGCGCGGGCTCGATGCCGTCAACGGCATGGTCGAGGCGATCACCGAAGCGGTGCGCGTCAAGGCGCGGCCGATGTTCGGCATCTGCGTCGGCATGCAGCTGTTCGCCACCCGCGGCAAGGAGCATGTGATCACGCAAGGGCTGAACTGGATCGGCGGCGACGTCGAGAAGATCACGCCGAACGACGAGAGGCTGAAGATCCCGCACATGGGATGGAATACGCTCGATGTGCTGCGCGAGCATCCGGTGCTGGACAGGCTGCCGCTCGGCCCCAAGGGCCAGCACGCTTATTTCGTGCACTCCTACCACCTCAACGCCACCAACGAGGCGGACGTGCTCGCGCGCGCCGATTACGGCGGGCCCGTCACCGCGATCGTCGGCAAGGACACCGCGATCGGGACGCAGTTTCACCCCGAGAAGAGCCAGCGCTTCGGCCTCGCCCTGATCTCGAATTTTTTGCGATGGAAACCGTGATTCTCTTTCCCGCGATCGACCTCAAGAACGGCCAATGCGTGCGCCTCGAACAGGGCGACATGGCGCGCGCGACCGTGTTCAACCTCAATCCCGCTGCGCAGGCGGCGAGCTTCGTCGCGCAAGGCTTTGAGTATCTCCACGTCGTCGACCTCGACGGCGCGTTTGCCGGGAAGCCTGTGAACGCGCAGGCCGTCGAGGCGATGCTGAAGACGATCACGATTCCGGTGCAGCTCGGTGGCGGCATTCGCGATCTCGCGACTGTCGAAGCCTGGCTCGAAAAGGGCATCACCCGCGTCATCATCGGCACCGCCGCGGTGCGCGACCCCGAATTGGTGAAGGCTGCCGCCAGGAAATTCCCCGGCCGCGTCGCGGTCGGGCTCGATGCACGTGGCGGCAAGGTCGCGGTCGAAGGCTGGGCCGAGACCTCGCAGGTGACGGTGCTGGAGATCGCACGGCGTTTCGAGGATGCCGGCGTTGCCGCCATCATCTTCACCGACATCGCGCGCGACGGCCTGCTCAAAGGCTTGAATCTCGATGCGACCATTGCGCTGGCGGATGCGATCTCGATTCCCGTGATCGCCTCCGGCGGCCTCGCCTCGATCGAGGACGTCAAGGCGATGCTGACGCCGCGCGCGAAAAAACTCGCCGGCGCGATCGCCGGCCGCGCGCTCTATGACGGCCGGCTCGATCCTGCGTCCGCCCTCGCCCTGATCCGTAACGCAGGCGCTGCCTAGGAGACCTCCGATGTTCAAGGTGCGCGTGATCCCCTGCCTCGACGTCAAGGACGGCCGGGTCGTCAAGGGCGTCAACTTCGTCGATTTGCGCGATGCCGGTGACCCCGTCGAAGCGGCGATCGCCTATGACGCCGCCGGCGCGGACGAACTTACGTTTCTCGACATCACCGCGACCCATGAGAATCGCGGCATCATGCTGGACGTGGTCCAGCGCACCGCGGAAGCCTGCTTCATGCCCCTCACCGTCGGCGGCGGCGTGCGTGAGGTGAACGACATCAAGACCCTGCTGCGCGCCGGTGCGGACAAGGTCTCGATCAACAGCGCCGCGGTGTCGCGGCGCGAGTTCGTCAAGGAAGCCGCCGAGAAATTCGGCGGGCAGTGCGTGGTGGTCGCGATCGACGCCAAGCGGGTCAAGCGCGCCGGTGGCGGAGAGCGCTGGGAGATATTCACGCATGGCGGCCGCAACTCGACCGGCATCGATGCCATCGAATATGCCCAGGAAGTGGTCTCGCTCGGTGCCGGTGAAATCCTGCTCACCTCGATGGACCGCGACGGCACGCGGCAGGGTTTTGACATCCCGCTGACCCGGGCGATCGCCGACAGCATTCCCGTTCCTGTGATCGCCTCGGGCGGCGTCGGCAATCTCGATCACCTCGTCGACGGTATTCGCGACGGCCACGCCACCGCCGTGCTGGCCGCCTCGATCTTCCATTTCGGGGAATTCACCATCCGCGAAGCCAAGGAGCACATGTCCCGGCGCGGGCTGCCCATGCGCCTCGATGCCTGACGACTCCCGTTCCTAAAAATGCTAAATCATCGGCGGGAACCGGCTTATCCCGTCAGAAACCGGCCAATCATCGGCCAAGGCGCGTTTTCCGAGTATTTGTATGCCGCGTTTCACCATCCACGATCTGGCCGAGACCATCGACGCCCGCGCGGCAGCGGGTGGCGAGGCGTCCTATACCCGCAAGCTCCTCGACAAGGGCGCCGAACATTGCGCCAAAAAGTTCGGTGAGGAGGCAGTCGAAACCGTAATCGCAGCAGTCGAAAACGATCGCGCGCATCTGATCGCCGAAGGCGCCGACCTGCTCTATCATTTCCTTGTGCTGCTCAAGGCCCGCGGCGTAAAGCTGGAAGAGGTCGAGGCCGCATTGGACAAGCGGACCAATATGTCAGGGTTGGAAGAAAAGGCGTCGCGTAAGGGCGGCAGCTAGCCGAGGTGGAGAGTCGCGTCATGGATATCCGCGCACCCGAGCAGCAGTATAATCCGTACCGCGTCTATACGCGCGAGGAGTGGTCGCGACTGCGCGACGACACGCCGATGACGCTGGAGCCGGGCGAGTTCGACCGGCTACGCTCGCTGCACGACCGCCTCGATTTGCAGGAGGTCGAGGACATCTACCTGCCGCTGTCGCGCCTGCTGTCGATTTATGTCGATGCGATGCAGCGGCTTTATTACGCGGAGCGCCAGTTCCTCAACATCCGCGACCGCAAGATGCCCTACATCATCGGCGTCGCCGGTTCGGTCGCGGTTGGAAAATCCACCACGGCCCGCGTGCTTCAGGCGCTGCTGGCGCGCTGGTCGCCGCGTCCCAAGGTCGAGCTGATCACCACCGACGGATTTCTGTATCCCAACGCCGTGCTGGAGCGGCAGGGCATCATGCAGAAGAAGGGCTTTCCGGAGAGCTACGACCTGCCGCTGCTGCTCAGCTTCCTCTCCGACATCAAGGCCGGCCGCCGCCATGTGCGCGCGCCGGTCTATTCGCATTTGACCTACGACATCGTGCCGAACCAGTGGGCCGAGATCGACCAGCCCGACATCCTGATCGTCGAGGGCGTCAACGTGCTGCAGACCGGCAAGCTGCCGCGTGACGGCAAGGCCGTGCCCGTGGTGTCCGACTTCTTCGATTTCTCGGTCTATATCGACGCGGACGAGGCGGCGCTGCGGCAGTGGTACATCAGGCGCTTCCTGTCGCTGCGCGACACCGCGTTCACCAATCCAAAATCCTACTTCAATCGCTACGCGCTGTTGTCGGACGAGGAAGCCACCGCCACCGCGATCGCGATCTGGGAACGCACCAACCTCGCAAATCTCGAGGACAACATCCTGCCGACTCGTCCCCGCGCGACCCTGATCCTGAAGAAGGGCGCCGATCACACGGTGGCGAGCGTGGCGCTCAGGCGGCTGTAGCAGCCTTGATGGACGGCGCCCTTTGTCAAATTTCGGGCTGAGTATCTTTTGTTGCAGACCGGCGAGGGGTATTTGGTTATGGCTTTCGGAAACGCAAACGGGCCCCATGGTTGATCGTCTCAGAAGCGCCGCCGAGCATCTCGAAGCACCGACCTGCCCGGACTGCCATATCGAGATGAAGTGGTTCCGCTCCGAACTGCTCGCGGACGAGCCGACCCCGATCATCGCGCATCTCTTCGTGTGTCCGCATTGCAAGCGCGCCGCCCAGGTAGACACCATGTTCAGGGGAGGCCAGGCGCCGCATGACAAGCTGTCTGCGCCGCGGTTTATGGCTTATGCCGCATAACGGTTCATCCCGTCGGAGCGCGCAGTGATGCCGGGCTCCCGGCCTGCTCCGCACCCAAGCTGACGTGCGTCGCCGGCAGGTGGCTCACTTGCCTGCCTTCGCGATCCAATCCGCAGGCTTGATGCGTCCTGCAAAGCTTGCGGGACCCGAGCCGCCGGCCTTGTAGACGAAGGCTTCACCTTCCTGCACGTCCCCGGCCTCCTTGCCGAAGGCATCGGCGATGTTGGTCTTGTGGGTGACCAGGAAGGTGTTTGTGCCGGCCTTGGGCGGCGCATCGACGAACTGCCGCACGGCCTGGCCCGCCTTTGCATTTGCACCGGTCGGATTTGCCATGCCCGACGCACTCGCGTTACTGCTGTCCGTCAATGCGTCGACCGGCTTGATCTCGCGGCCGGAGATCAGTCTGCCGGCCTCGATCGCGCGGTTCAGCCGGCTGGTGTAGACGTCGCCGATCGGGATCGCGAGTTCCTTGATGGCCGTCCCGATCTGGCGCGCCATGTCCCGGCCCTTTTCACTGAGCTGATGCTGGGCGCTCATGTCGTCGAATTTGAAAGGGTAGACATCCTTTTGGCTGTCGTCGGTAGCGGTGTGGCGAAACACCAGCACGTAGCCGCCTTGCTTGAGCGAGGCGATCAGTTGCGAGCTATCGGCCGCGGCGGCTTGAGTGGAACCACAGAGAAGGATCACGAAAGCGAGGCGGCAAAGCACGTTCATGCGAAATCCTCTGTTTAAATGCCCCAGAGGATGGTGACGTGCGACGCGGTCGATTTCAATTGTCGATTACCGGCCGAGATCAGGTTCCTATGAAATCCGAATCAAACCGCGAGCTGCCGCGCCGCCGCCAGTCCGGCCAGCGCCTCTTCCAGCTTCTCGCGATCGAGCGGCTTGATCAGAAACCCGTTCATGCCCGCTTCAAAGCAGGCGTAGCGATCTTCCACCAGCGTATTGGCGGTGAGCGCGAGGATCGGCGTGTGATGGCCGCCTCTAGCTGCCTCATGCGCACGGATTCGCTTTGTCGTTTCGATGCCGTCAAGCTGCGGCATCTGGATGTCCATCAGCACGAGATCATAGGGCGTGCCGGCCGATGCCGCGCCGAGCCAGGATTCCAGCGCGGCCTCGCCATTGATCGCGATGACGACGCGGTGGCCGAGTTTCGTCAGCAGCGAGCGCATCAACAGCGCGTTGATCTCGTTGTCCTCGGCGACGAGAACCGACAGGCCTTTCGCCGGTACCGCGGCGGTGGATGGGGCCGAGGGCTCCGGCGCGAGATCGGGCGAGGCGACCTCCGGGGGTAGCGTGAGGCGTGCGGCGAGCGAGGCCGCGCGCAGCGGCTTCACCAGGAAGCCCGTGAAGGCCGGCGAAAGTTTCTCGTGGCGCGAGCCGGACGTCAGCAGCACGAGGCGTTGCGTCGCATGACTGCGTGCGGCTTCGCCGAGGCGGTCGGCGGTGGCAGCGCCGAGCGCGCGATCGATCAGGACCGAATGCCATGAGCGTTCCGGCAGCAGCGCTTCCGCCACCGCGACGTCCGTCACCATGCAGGTCTGGCCGCCCCAGCGCTCCAGCCGGCGCGCGATCAAGGAGGCCTCGATGCCGTCGGCGATCAGCAGGATCGACTTGCCGGTGAGATCGGGGACGGGGAACGCCGTCTGTTCTGCGCCAGCGTGCGCTGGCGCGAGCGGAATCGCGACCTCGAAGGTCGAACCCTTGCCCGGCTCGCTCGTGAGCGTGATGCGGCCGCCCATGCGCTTGACGATGCGCTCGCTGATGGCGAGACCGAGGCCGGTGCCGCCATAGGTGCGGGCGACGCGTTCGTCGGCCTGCTCGAATTCGCGGAAGATGCGCTGTTGCGCGTCGGCTGCGATGCCGATGCCGGTGTCGCGCACCAGAAAACTGATCTCGTTCGGCCAGATGCCGAGCTCGACGATCAGCGCGACGCCGCCGCTCGCAGTGAACTTGATGGCGTTGCCGGCGAGGTTGAGCAGCACCTGGCGCAGCCGCGCGGCGTCGCCGACCACTTCGAGCGGCAGCCGCTCGTCGACATAGGCGGCGATCTCGAGCTGCTTCGCCTGCGCGCGCGGCGCGAGCAGCTCGGTGATGTCCTCGATCAGGGCCGAGAGCGAAAAGGGACGCTGCTCGAGATCGAGCTTGCCGGCTTCGATCTTGGAATAGTCGAGCAACTCCTCGATCAGCGCCATCAGCGCTTCGCCGGAGGTCTTCACGGCCTTGGCGTAGGTCGACTGCTCAGGCGTCAGCGTGGTGTCGAGCAGCAGCCCGCCCATACCGATGATGCCGTTCAGCGGCGTGCGGATCTCGTGCGACGCCATCGCCAGGAAGCGCGATTTGGCCCGGTTGGCGGCGTCGGCCTGATCGCGGGCGTCGGACAGCGCGCGCTCGGTCTCGGTGCGGTCGGTGACGTCGCGTCCGACGCTCTGCAATTCGGCGGGCTGGCCGGCGTCGAGGCGAACATAGCCTTCGCGCCAGGCGATCCAGCGCGCGCCGAGCGGGGTTGTGATCTTCTGGTCGTGAATGCGCGTGCCGTTGCTCTCGCGGGCGCTGTCGCCCTGCTCCAGCACGGCGAAATCAAAGCGCGTGCCGACCAGCGCGCCGCGCGCCTGTCCGGCAAGCGCGCAATAGGCGTCGTTGGCGAAGGTGATGCAGCCATTTGTGTCGCGCAGCACGATCAGATCGCCCTGCTGTTCGAACAGGCTGCGGGCGCGTTCTTCCGCTTCCTTCAGCTCCCAATTGCGGTCGATCAGCGTTTCGTTGTGGGCAGCCAGCGCCCGCATCCGCTTGTTGACGAAGCGCAGGCGCATGCTGAGCGTGGCGAGGCCGAGGCAGGCGAGCGCGAACAGGAAGCTGACGCCGATCGCAAATGCATTGGGATCGTAGCCGGACGTCTCGGACCGGCTGCCGGAGACAAACCCATAGGCGCCGCCGAAGGTCGCCGAGAAGATCATGAAGGAGCGGATCGCAAAGGCGATTCGGGGGTGCTGTCGCCTGAAGCGGCGCATGCGCACCTTGATCCGGAACGTCCGACCCATGGCCACCGACCCGACTGTTTTCTTAAAACGCTACGCTCGCTGTAAACGACGATGTGCCGCCGACCTTGCGAACAGTTTGAGGCCCTGCGACCGCCTCCAAACAGGGTTGACGAGGCGTTAACGGCGCAAAGCGACGCGGCTCAAAGCGAGGCGGCCTGGAGACGGCGGTGGCCGCCGCGGGCGCCGACGATCAGCGCCGCCGCCTCGCGCTGCGAGAAGGTTTTCGAGCGCACATAGACACGGTAATCCGCCGGCCCCTCGGTGGAGAGATAGATCACCTGACCGCCGTCGACGGGCTGCGCGGCAATCGAGATCAGGCGAGTCGAGGGGTTGGCCTGGCAGGACTCCGATTCCGAGCCGAGGCCGTCGTCGACGACGGCGAAGTCGGCCGCGTCCGCATCCTCGGTGATCTGAACCCGCACCGTGGCGCGCGCGGGATCATCGGTGAAGGCGACATGCACGCCGGCGGTCCAGAACAGCGACGTCAGCTCGACCGAGGTGTCGCCGAGGGCGATGCAGGGATGCGAGACCGATCCGATCTCGCTTCGGGCAAACACCGCGGCCGCCAACAGGGGAACAACCGACGCCAGGATCTTGAAACGCAACATGACGCGCTACTCGCCGGGCCCGGTACGGGGAACTGATGGGCCTTATGGTTTGCAGAGCGTAAAGGAAACTCGTTACCGCCGGGTTGATGCCGGTATCCGGGGATGAGGATCTCAGTCGGTCAGGCGCTTCTGTTCGTTTTTCGCTCGACTTCAGTGAGAACCAAATAGCTGTTTTTGCCGAAGCTGATCGCCCACAGCGCCGCCCAGGCACCCCACCTGTTCCTGACCTCGATCTCGACGGTTTGGCCGGGAGTGGTGCGAACGACGAGCGGCTGGCTCCTGCCCCAATCAATGGTCGCCTCGATCGTGCAGGCGCCGGCCGGCAGCGTGATCTCCAACACGCCGTTGCGCGCAAGCTTCCCAACGCTGGTCCCGTTGACCCACAGCTCGTATGACCTCAGCCAATCAGCGTATTGGGACGCACGAACAAATCTGATGGTGCAGGCATTGGCGTCGGTCATAGCTTCACTCTCGGGGAACGTGCTGTTCGTCAGGAAGATGCCGCGGGCGTATCGGTCAGGCGATCTGGCGCACATCCTCCGCGAGTGCGCGGTAGGACAAGGCCTCGGCGAGATGCAGCCGGCCGATCCTGTCCGCATGATCGAGATCGGCCAGCGTGCGCGCCACCCGCAACACGCGGTGATAGCCGCGCGCCGACAGCCGCATGGTCTCGGCGGCGTCGCGCAGCAGCTTCTGGCCTTGCGCATCCGGTTTGGCAATCTCCTCCAGCACCGAGGCCGGCGCTTCGGCATTGGTGCGAACCTTCGGCAGGCCGGCGTCCGCGTAGCGGGCGAGCTGGATATCCCGCGCCGCCGCCACGCGCGCGGCGACTTCGGCCGAGCCCTCTGCGGGCGGCGGCAGGATCAAATCGGCCGCGGTCACCGCGGGAACCTCGATGCGCAAATCGATGCGGTCCATCAGCGGCCCCGAGATGCGGGCCTGGTAGTCGCCCGTGCAGCGATCGATGCGGCCGCGCTTGCAGGCATAGCCGGGCTCGAACGCATTGCCGCAGCGGCAGGGATTCATCGCCGCGACCAGCATGAAGCGTGCGGGATAGGTGACGCGGTGATTGGCGCGGGACACCGAGACCTCGCCGTTCTCCAGCGGCTGGCGCAGCGAATCCAGCACGCGCGGATCGAATTCGGGGAGCTCGTCGAGGAACAGCACGCCCTGATGCGCGAGCGAGATCTCGCCGGGCCGGGCGCGCATGCCGCCGCCGGTGAGCGCAGCCATGCTGGCGGAATGATGCGGCGAGCGAAACGGCCGCCGCGCCGTCAGTGCGCCGCCCTCGATCTCGCCGGCAACAGAGGCGATCATCGAGACCTCGAGCAACTCGCCCGGTGACAGCGGCGGCAGGATCGAGGGCAGGCGTGCCGCCAGCATCGATTTGCCGGCGCCGGGCGCGCCGATCATCAGCAGGTGATGGCCGCCGGCGGCCGCGATCTCCAGCGCCCGCTTGGCGCTCTCCTGGCCCTTGATGTCGCGCAGGTCGAGCGGCGAGCTTGCTGCTTCATGCACCTTCGGCACAGGCCGCGACAGCACCTGCGTTCCCTTGAAATGGTTGGCTATCTGGATCAGCGAACTTGCGGCGATGATCTGGATGTCCGGGCTCGCCCATGCCGCTTCCGAGCCGCAAGCCGCCGGACAAATCAGCCCCTCCTCGCGCACATTGGCGCCGATCGCGGCGGGAAGAACACCGGCCACCGGCGCGATCGATCCGTCGAGGCCAAGCTCGCCCAGAACGGTGAAGCCGGACAGCGCATCCGGAGGGATCGCGCCGATCGCCCCCATCAGGCCGAGCGCGATCGGCAGGTCATAATGGCTGCCCTCCTTGGGCAAATCGGCGGGCGCGAGATTGACGGTGATCCGCCGCGCCGGCAGCGCCAGCCCCGAGGCGATCAGCGCCGAGCGGACCCGCTCGCGCGCCTCCGACACCGCCTTGTCCGGGAGACCGACGATCGCCAACGTGGGTCGTCAATGCCAAATCCGATGTCCGCGTATTCGACTTTCGTCGAAATGTTTGGGTCCCATATCGGACACCGGACCCTATTCTAGCCGCTCCCGGCCTATCCGCTTCAAAATGCGGGCTTAAACGGCCAGCCTCTGCCGAGGTGACGGCAGCAGTGAAGGGCGGCTGATCGTATCTTTTTCTGTTATGTAGTTCCGCAGCCTGCGACTTGCCCGTTGCGTGAAGCTGGCTGATGCCACAACCATGTGGGTATGGCGACCAACGACGAAACTGTTGCTGCTATTACCGCCTATATGGCGGCCCCAAAGCGCATCATCGGGTATGACAAGGCCCCGACGTGGGCGCCGGGCTTCAGTGTCCACGAAGTCTTCATGAAGTATCCCTTGGAGGTCGGCGGGGAGCTACGCGGGCAGCTGATGGTGGTTGGCTTCCCTCGGCAGCGTGACTTGAAGTTCCGCCTCAGCATCCTTATGCCCGGCCCGCTTTGCCGCCTCGATTACACCGATGAGACCCACCCTAACTCTCTGGACGGCTATACGGCGGGCTTAGTGCCTCTCTTGGTCACAGGGCCTCACTATCACTCATGGTCGGTCAACCAGCGCTTCTTCCGTGGCGTAACCAAGCCTCCAGAGCTTCACGACGCGGTGCCTTACAGCGAGCCCGGTAGAACATTCGACGCGATTTTGCGTTGGTTCTGTGCTGATACCAATATAGTTTCTTTACCAGGAGGGCATCAAATCAGCCTCCCGGAGCCGAGCGAGTTGCTATGACTGCCAATGGCAAAATCCTTGAGGTCGCACAGCACGGGCTGTCCCAGCTCGCGTCGGTCAAGTGCGTTCACGATGGGATCGTAGCGACCACGCATTGCATGTATCCGTCGAACGGGTTGGTCCAAGTCACAGTTCGAGGCGGTGAAGAGACCATTGTTGCCTCTGACGAGGGCGGCGCTTTTGGTGAAGCTCTGAGTGCCGGTATAGCAGTCAAGGACTATGATCGTTCGCTCGCACGGCTGGTCAAGGACCATGGCTTGATCCTGAAGGCCGGTATAATCCACACGAAGCCTGTGCCCATCGCTGCTGCCCCTCTGGCGATTGTGCTTGTGGCCAACGCTTCTCAGGAGGTCGCTCGCTGGCTGTATGATCACGTGAAAATCAAACGAACTCGGGACTTCAAGGCGTTATTGTCTGACTTCCTTGAGAAGCGCTTTGACGACCGGGTGCACCACAATGCTTCCGTGGTAGGCAATAGTAACAAGCAGCATAGGTTCGCCAACGTCATCGACTTGGATCATGAACGGCGCCTTATCATCGACCCTGTTTCCAACGATGCATCTTCCGTAAACGCTCGGGTCGTCGCAAATCTCGATGTCCAAGCGATGGGAGACCCCCGGATCATTCAACGCATCGTTTTCGATGACGAAGATGACTGGTCACCCGAGGATCTGAACCTGCTTCAAGTCGGCGCGGTGCCCGTGCCCTTCTCGCGTGTTGGCGAGGTGATCGAACGACTTGCCGCCGCCTGAGAGGGGCTAGGCGCGGTGGCTCGTATCCATTTTGGGTCCCATCTGGCTACCGGGGTCCCATTTTAAATCGACCTTGCTCCCCAGCTTCAAACATCGAACTTAAAGCCTCCAACCGCCACCAAGCTCACGGCTCTGGCGTGGCACCTTCATGGCTTTGCTGTTCTTGAGCCTCGGGTGGTCCCTGTGTAGTTTGCAGTCGCCAAGGGCTGGGGATAGAGATGCGTTTCGTATTGCTGGTGTTGCTTGCTGTCCTCTGCTGGACGCCCTCGGCTTACTGCATGGACGCCGCTAACGAGTTGCAAGGTTCCTGTGAGCAGTTCCTGCGGGCCTACCGTCCGTCTGGCAATCAGGGGTTTTCGCTTCAGGCGTCCTCTCCCGGTGTATGGGAGTGCTGGGGCTTCATCACTGGTCTCCAGCAGCTCACGGTCGTTGCGGACGAACAGCACCGTGGCCGCTTGTTAGGCGTGTGCACTCCTCCAGAGAGCACAGGTGTGCAACTCGTCCGCGTTGTTGTCACATACCTTCAGCGCCATCCTGAAAACCTGCATCGTTCTGCCGGCGTGATGGCCTTGGCTGCGCTCCAAGAGACCTTCCCCTGTCAGCAGTGACGGCTTCGTAAGGGGTCTCATGTGCCAGCGTTCAAACGTCACCGGGCCGCTTCCTCTTCTGTCATAAACTGATAGGCTCGGAAAAGTACTGCCTGTCTGGGGAAAATCCCTTAACTCGTTGAACTAGCTCGCTGATTGGTTCATTTCAGCCCATTTAGGCCCTGTGCAGCTGCATACCTACGGGGTCCTAAATGCACACCCGAGGCTCGGCGCGGGCTCCCTGTGATGGCTCTGGAGCCACTCAGGTCCGATAACCATCAATCATCATCTTCAAGACCGCCATAGCCCCCTTGGTCCACCTCGGCCCTTTCGGCGTCCAGCTGGCTCCTCAGATGCTGCTGCATGGCCTCAAGGAGCTTGGGATACGTATCGCGGTCATAGAGCCACAGGGCCTGCGCGGTCACCTCGGGGTCCTCAGAGAGCTTGGTGGTCATTTTGCGGGTCAGTTGCCCTGAGAGCTTGGCCGCCGCTTCGTTAGCGTCAAACTCCTTGGGGCTTAGGTCCAGCAGGACCCTGTTGACCTTCCACCAGGTATGAACGCGTAGATCAGGCCCGAGCGTGTTGTGGAGCTTCTCGCCGATGGCGTGGTGCTCACCATGTCGGCTGTAGTTGTAGTGTCGTTTGAACGCTTGGCGCATCTTGGCGACAGTGCCCTCACCACAGCCCGTGAGCGTGACGACCTGTTGCTTGCTGCTAGTCCAGCCATCACCGTCCCAATCCAGTTGCGTTCGTAGCCACGCAGCTTCCCACTTGTCCCCTTGGTCCACCCTGAGATGCGTCTTCTCATTCCGGCTGAGGCTGGCGTCCATCGCCTCTCTCACCGTGCCCGCAAACCACTCGCACTTGATCGGAGCGGTGTGCTTGGCCTTGGCATAGGCTGCAAGGCGGTGGTGGCCATCAACAACCGTCCATCTTCCGGCCAGCTTCACGACTAGCGGCGGGTCCAGCTCACCCTTGCGGATGATGCGGGCCTTAAGATTGTTGACGTGGCTCGTCTCCAGCGTTCGTGTTCCCCAACCGGGTCTGCGTGGCTGAAACAGCTCCAAGCGCTCCACGATGTCCTGCGGTGCCGCGCGGACGTACACAGGTCCTACGGTGTTCTCAGGTCTCTCCAGTTCGGCCTCGGCCGCCTGCAAGGCCTTCACGGTGTCCAGTGGCTTAATCTTGCTGAGTTGGTGCTTCATAGTCTCGGTTTCTTATTGTCCGTTGGTGTCAGCTGCGGCCTTCTCGGGGAACAGCGCATGCATCGGTGGTGTCGTCTCTCGCATCTCCGCCCAGTCCATGTGCCGCGTGCCGCACGGGACGTCCTGTATCTCCTCCGAGTGATGCCACCTGATCCAAAGGTGTCCCTGCACAGGATCAAGCACCACGCGCCGCATGGCATCCCGCAGGGTTGCATTGGTCTCCGTCACATCGCTGCTCTGGGTCAGCACGTGCTCAACAGCCTTGAGCCTGTCCTTAACGCTTGCGGTGGTCATGGTGTCCCTCTGTGCTCTGAGGTCCCGCAGCTGCTTCTGTATGGCCTTAAGTTCCCGCTCTGCATTCGCTCGTCGTTGGCTCGCGCTGGGGCTTCTGTCGCGTGCAGCCAGATCAATCAAATCAAAGACCCATTGCTGTACGCGGTCAGCATTGGCCTGTAGTTCCTCGATTTGCTTCTCAAGAGCGGTAGTGCTCTTTCCGCGTGGCGCCTCTTTGATGAGATGGCGTGCGTTCTCCCGGAGTGCCATTTCTACCGTGTCATACCGCACAGCCTTGTAGTCACAGCCCGCAGCCTTCATGTTGGCTCGCGAGCACACGAGGTAGACGTAGTCACCCTTGGCCACCCGAGTGACGGAATGACCGCACGTGGCGCAGAAGATGATGCCTGACACGATGGACTTCGGTGGCTGTTTGGCGTTGCGTCCTCGGGCCGCCTTGGTGCTCAGCTTGCGGTTCACACGCCAGTAAGTGTCTGCATCAACCGCAGCAGGGAACAGGTTCTCCACCGGGGCCATAGGCTCGTCGCGGCGTGCCCTCGTAGCTTCATCGTGGGTCGTGGTGTGCGGTGTGAAGGTGCCTATGGGTGCCGAGCTGCTGAGCACCTTCCTGATGTAGCTAGTGCGCCAGTGATCAGCGGTCCTTTGGTTCCCGCTGCGCGCCCATGTCGCGACACCACGTTGATTGAGGTCTCTGGCAATCCGCGTAAGCCCATCACCCTTGTCCATCCGCTCAAACATCTCTCGCACGATGTCCGCTCGCTCAGGGATCAGTTTGTAGCGTCCTTCCTTGTCGGACCACGTGAGCCACGCGGGTGTCTGTCGCGTGTATGGTTTGCCCTCCAGTCCGTTCTCGGCAAGCCGCTGCTTTTTCCGCGCCTTAGCGTCACCGACCAACTGTCCCTTTCGCACGCTTTCCTTGTTCGCCCGGATCAGCTCCAGTACGACCAAGAAGATGGCCTCGGGCTCCCTCTGGAAGCGCTCGGCTGAGTACGTTTCTTCGTTCGTGAGTGTCACAAGGTTGATGCCGCTTCCAACCAGCTGGAGGAACAGTCCCTGCGCTGTGACGATGTCAGCGCGTGAGAGCCGGTCCATGTTCTCAATCAGCAGGTAGCTGCCGCGTGCTACGTATCCCGCCTCAACAGCTTTGAGAAAACCTCCGAGTGCCCCTGTGTGCGCGTTCTTTCCCCGGTAAGCCGACACACCGAGGTCTGTCATGTTCAGCTCGGTGTCCAGCACCAACCCGTGATCAAGCGCATACTTCTTCGCCTTGTCGGTCTGGCGCTGAAGGCTGGCCCCAGCAGCTTGCGATGGTGTCGAGAACCGGACGTAAGAGTAGGCCTTGGTTAGGGCCTCCGTGCGCACAGGGGCGTCCATGTGTCTGTCTCAGGCCTTGGCGTCGGCAATCAAGGGCTCCAGCACGTCGGCAATGTCCACTTGCCTCCGATGCGCCTGACGCTCCACCGCGCTCTCCAGACGCTCCCCAAGGGCTCCTAGGGCCTGTGCTGCCCGAGCTATGGTCCATGCGAGTTTGACGGTGGTCCGCAGTGCTACGATGGTAGCCAAGTTCCCCAATTCCATTGCATTCTCCGTGTGATGCCGTCCACCGAGGCCCTATAGCCTTGGCATTCACACCCTGCAATGGCGAAGGCCGGCAGACCGGGCGCGACCTGCACCTGCACGTCGACCGCGCGGGCCTCGATCCCCTCAAAGGCGACGGTAGAAACCCGCTGAACCATGCCCGAACCAGCCTGCCCTTTTGCACAATTAGGGGTAGCAGAGCGGGCCAATTCTTGCAAGAACAATACAGGAACGGGTCGAGGGGCGCCGGAAGGTCCTAACCAATCGTAAACACGACGAAGACACTACGCCTCGAATGCAAGCTGCTCTGCTCAGCACATTCCAACGAATGTCCGCTACTCCTAGGGGTGCGGGATGGGCCGTGGTCTAACGGGTGAACAATTCAAATGCTTGCAAATCGCCGGAGAAGCGAACGACGGATGTGCACGCGGCTCGCCAAGATTCATTTTGGCGCGGGTTCGCTGCCGCGGGACTGCACGATCACGGATATTTCGGATGGCGGCGTGAAAGTCGTGGCGGAATTTCTGGAAGTGCCGCCGCAATTCACCATCATCTTCGCGCCCGACTATTCCCGGCAGTGCCGCCTGCGCTGGCGCATCGGCTGCGAGTTCGGCGCTGAATTCACCGACTGAGCTTTCGGAAGCGCCCCGCCTTAACGGGACTTTAGCGTTAATCGGTAAGCATCTCTGATCAGTCGCCGAGTGATCAGAGTATGTCCAAGCGTTTGTCCGTCGCCTCTCTTCCGGCGAGATATCTGTTTTCCGCGCTTCTGATCCTGGCCCTCGGCGGCTGTCAGACAACCGGCATCGAGGACATCACCGGCGCGCTCGGCGGAAAGTCGGACACGGCTGGCAGGGCCGAGGCCAAGCCGGACGTGAAGCCGGACATGGATGCGCTGCGCGAGCGCTATCGCGCCAAGCCTGGCGATCCCAACGTCGCGCTCGAATACGGCAAGGCGTTGCGCCAGACCGGCCAGCGCGCGCAGGCGCTCGCGGTGCTGGAGCAGGCCGTGCTCGCCCATTCCAGCAACAAGGCGCTGCTCGCCGGCTACGGCCGTGCGCTCGCCGACAGCGGCAGTTTCCAGCAGGCGTTCGACGTCCTCGGCCGCGCGCATTCGCCCGAGGATCCCGACTGGCATATCCTGTCGGCGCAAGGCGCCGCGCTCGATCAGCTCGGTCGCAACGAGGAGGCGCAGCAATATTACGCCGCCGCGCTGAAGATCGTGCCGGACGAGCCGTCGGTGCTGTCCAATCTCGGACTGTCCTACATGCTGCAGAACAATCTGCCGCGGGCTGAGGAAACGATGCGCCGGGCGCACGAGCGCAATCCCGCCGATTTCCGCGTGCGCGCCAATCTCGCGCTCGTGCTGGGACTCGAAGGAAAGCAGGCCGAGGCCGAAGCCATCGTGAAGGCGGACCTGCCGCCGGATCAGGCGGCGGCCAAGGTCACGGCGCTGCGGCAGTTGCTGGTGAAGAAGCAGCAGCGGGCGGAGAAGTAACTCGCTCGCGCGCGTCAGGATGCCGTGTCAGGAAGCCTTGGTCCGAACGCCTTGCTCAGAACGCCTTGCTCAGGATGCCTTGCGATGCGGGGCTGACCCGCGACCCGACCTGCCCTTCAGCTTCTTCAGCAGCGGCCCGAGCAGCGAGCGCTTCGGCTTCTTCACTTCGCCCCGCCCGGCGAGGCGGTTCGCCATGTTCTGGAACAGCTCGGTGGTGCGGTGGCTCTTGGAGACCTCCGCGATCATCTGGCCGTTGTTGGCCGCGGTCGAGAACAGCTTCGAATCGAACGGGATCACCGCGATCGGCTGGCTCTCCATGGTCTTGGCGAAGGCCTTGACCTCGATCTCCGCCCGCTTGGGCATGCCGACCTGGTTGATGCAGTAGAGCGGCGGCCGGTCGTTCGGCCGCGCCGCCTTCAAGACGTTCAGCATGTTCTTGGTGTTGCGCAGGTTCGCAAGATCGGGCTCGGCCACGATGACGATGTCGTCCGCGTTGACCAGCGCGCGACGGGTCCAGCCCGACCATTGATGGGGAACATCGAGCACGATGCAGGGCGTGGTCATGCGCAGCGTGTCGAACACCGCGTCAAAGGCCTCCGCGCCGAAATCGTAGACGCGGTCAAGGGTGGCGGGCGCAGCAAGCAGGCTGAGACGCTCGGTGCATTTGGAGAGCAGACGCTCTATCAGGGCCGTGTCCGGCCGATCCTGCGACAGCACCGCATTGGCGATGCCTTGCACCGGGTCCTGGTTGTAGTCGAGACCCGCGGTGCCGAAGGCGAGGTCGAGATCGATCACGACGGAATCGAGCGCGAGGTCGCGGGCGATGGTCCAGGCCACATTGTGCGCGACGGTGGAGGCACCGACACCGCCCTTGGCCCCGACCACCGCGATGACGCGGCCGGTGATGATGGTTTCGGACGCCGAGAACAGGCTGCAGATCGAGCGGACGACGTCGAGCGTTTCGACCGGTCCCACCACATAGTCGTTGACGCCGCGGCGGACCAACTCGCGATAGGGCGCGGTGTCGTTGGGATTGCCGATCACGACCACACGGGTGCCGGGATCGCAGACGCCGGCGAGGTCGTCGAGGCCCTCGAGGATGTCGCGGGTGCCGTCGGATTCGATCACGATGACGTTCGGCGTCGGCATCGTTTCATAGACTTCGATTGCCGCCGCGAGGCCACCGTCCTTGGCCGTGAGATGCGCCTTGGCGAGACGGCGATCCTGCCCGGCCGCGGTCACCGCGGCGAGCGTCTGCGCGGTCTCGCAAAAGGCTTGCACGGAGATGCGAGGAACCGGCGCAATGTGTTCCTCGGGGTGCTGCGGATCGTCCGCTTCTTCGTCGTGGACGCGTGTCATCTGCCTGTATCGCTGAGTTTGGCCTTGTCGGCGTCTGGATTGCTGCTCGCGATCGGCGTGCCCTTGCGATAGCGCTCGAAGGCCATGTCACGCCGTGCGTTATAGACCGGCGTCTCGGACCGCGGCTGCTCCAGGTCGGCCGGATTGTCGATCATGGCCGCGAGGTTGCGCTGGCTGGCGCAGCCCAGATTGAAATAGGGCCGGTTCTCGTTGTAGCCGGGGTCGAGGATGGAGGGGCCGATATCTTCCGGCCACAGCCCGCAGGGGCCGGCGACCGCGGCGATCCGGGAATAGCTCAGGCGGATGGTGGGCAGCAGCCCTGGATCCTCGGGCCGATAGGGATGCTGGACGATGGCACGCGATGGCACGCCGACGGATGCGAGCACGGAACGGATCTCGTGATAGGTCGCCGCCGCCGCGCGCGAATTCGCCGCGTTGACCGGGACGTCGACCACGACCGAGCCGGTGCCTTCGCGCACCCAGTCCCGGGCAATGCCGGCGACGTCCGCGTGCTGCGCGGCCGAGAGGCCGCCGCGAGCCTTGCCGACGAAGATCACGATCGACTTCTTGGCTTCCTCGACCGCGATCGGGTGACGCTGGCGATAGTCGGTCGGCACCGTCTGGGTGACGATCTCGCCGGTGGTGTTGCAGGCGCCCAGCATGACGGAGAGCCCCGTCAGTGCCAGCGCGACGCTCAACCCGCGACGTCGATCGGCCATGGTCTTCGTCATCGCTTCATCCCCTCGTGCCCCGTCTCTTGCCCCGTTCCCCAACCTGTCCGTTCGTCGTCAGTCGATGATGAAGCCGAAATCGCCGGGCGTGCCCGCGATCGGATCGACGCGGCGCGCGACGCCATAGAGGCGGTTCATGCGACCGAGCAGCGCCGTCTGGGCGTCAGACGCCGGGGCGAAGCCGTCGTCGGGGCGGGACAGCTCCTTCTGAGCCACCGCGCGCACCACATAGGGCGTCACGATCACCATCAGCTCGGTTTCGTTGTTGACGAAGTCCTGGCTGCGGAACAGCGCGCCGATGATCGGCACCTGGTCGACGCCGGGCAGGCCGTTGATCGCCTGTTTGGTCTGCTGCTGGATCAGGCCGGCCATGGCCATCGAGCCGCCCGAGGGAATTTCCAGCGTCGTTTCGGCGCGGCGGGTCTGGATCGAGGGGATGGTGATCGAGTTGGTCGAGCTCGACGACAGCGCCTGGGTCACCGTGATGGCGCTTTGGTTCGACAGCTCGGACACCTCGGTCATCACCCGCAGGCTGATCCGTCCCTCGCTCAGCACGACCGGGGTGAAGTTCAGGGAGATGCCGAACTTCTTGTAGGTGATCTGGGTGGTGCAAACGTGGGTGACGGGATCGCAGGCATAGCCCGAGGGAATGGGGAATTCGCCGCCGGCGATGAAGGTGGCGGATTCGCCGGAGATCGCGGTCAGGCTCGGCTCGGCGAGCGTGCGCATGACACCGGCACTTTCCATCGCGCGCATCGTGGCGCTGACGGTCGCGAAGCCTTTGGTGAGACCGGCGACACCTAATCCGTTGTTGCTGACGATCGGTCCGCCGCTGACCGAGAACGGGTTGGAATTGTTGAAGTTCACCACCGCGGTGCCGGCGTTCAGACTGGCGCTGAGATCGACGCCCAACTGCTTGACGATATCGCGGCGCACTTCGCCGACGACGACCTTGAGCATCACCTGGTCGCGGCCGCGCACGATGATGTTATTGACCACCTTGTCGGAGCCGCCGACCAGTTTCGCGGCGACGTCGCCGGCCTGCTGGGCCTCGACCGGGCTCGATACCGAGCCTGTCAGCATCACGCTGTCGCCGACGCCTTCGATCTGCACGCCCGGCAGCGACTGGCGCAGCGCCGTGCGCATGCCGTTGAGATCGCGCTTCACCGCGATATCGTAGGCGGCGACCTGCTGGCCGTCTGCGGCGAAGAACACGACGTTGGTCTGGCCGACCTGTCCGCCGATGATATAGGCGCGTTGGGCCGAGCGGATCACGGCATTGGCGATCTTGGGATCGGCGACCAGCACGTCCTTGACGTCGCGCGGCAGGTCGATGACGGCGGACTTGCCGACGCCGAGCGACAGGAAGCGCGTCTTCGCCGGCGCGATCGTCCCGACCGGCGAAACATCGAGATCGGCTGCCTGCATCGGCGCCTGGTCGCCGACCGGCGCATCTGCGGCGCTGACGACATCGGGGGCTGCGAGGAGCCCCAGGGTCAGCATCGTCCCCGTCCAGAACGAGCGCGCGCGATTCCCCCGAATGCGCATGCCCGTCCGATCATCCCCGTAGTTCATCATGTCCCCATCACTTCTGTGACGTCAGTTGCCGCGCCTGTACGCCGTAGCGGATCACGTTGACCCCGCCGGACCGCTTGCTCGCCTGGTCCTCGGGCGTGCTGTCGACCGAGTTGGCATCGACGATGCTGCGCAGCGCGAGTGTCAGCGTGCCGCCCTGGCGCGCTGCCGATAGCGCGGCGACCTGGTCGGGTTTAAGCTCGAGCGTGACGGTCCTGCCGACGACGGCGTTCTGGCCGTCCTTTTCCTTCGGCGCCTGGTCGATCGCGAGCACGCGGATATTGGTCAGGATCGCTTCGGATAGGATGAGGTCGTTACCGGCGGCCCCGTCAGGATTCTTCAGGCGGCGGGTCAGCATGATGTCGACGCGGTCATTCGGCAGGATGAAGCCGCCGGCGGCAGTCTCGGCTGAAATCTCGGTGGAGACGGCGCGCATGCCCGACGGCAGGATCGCGGCCATGAAGCCGGAGCCGTCGGCCCTGACCAGCTTCTGCTCGCGGATTGGCTCGCCCTGCATCAACGGCACGCGTGCGATCGAGCCTGCAATCTGGATCTGCGCCTCGGGCCTGTTGTCGCGGCGGATGAAGGCGCTGCTCGCGGTCGCCGCCGGCCAGAGCTGCCATTGCAGGTCCTCGGGCTTCACGGCTTGACCGAGCTGGATGTCGTTCTTGGCGACCAGGACCTCGACCGTCGGCAGCTTCTCGGCGACGGGGAGAACGGGCGCGGGCTTGTTGTCATAGCCGCTCGCCAGATACGCAGCGACGCCGCCGGCGCCCAGTGCGATGACGAGAACGATAATGCGTGCGGTGTTCATACGCTTCTACTCTTACGCAGGGCACTCGAACCGCACCTGGCGGGCTCCCCGACATCGATGAGTAGGCAGCAAAAGTATAAGCGGTGTTGCGAGGCCGAATGTGATCGACGGCCGCGCTGTGGTCTTTCGGCAGATGGTGAACGTCGCGTTAGCCGGTCGGCCACCGGCCCCGTAGTTTCACGCAGTGCGGCCACTGCGTTCGAATGATGCGCGCGGCGTCATGGTGAATGGGTGGTTAGTGGTGTGTGGGGTGATGCCGCGCATGCATTACGTAGCCTGGATGGAGCGAAGCGCAATCCGGGGCCGCTGAACATGATGTGGCATCCCGGATTTCGCTGCGCTCCATCCGGGCTACGGGCCGGCGGCTACTTCGCGCGCTTTTGCTCGATCACGTCCCAGAGCTTTGCGGCAACGTCCGGTCCGCCGAGCCGCGCGATGGCGCGGATGCCGGTCGGCGAGGTCACGTTGATCTCGGTGAGGTTGCCGTTGATGACGTCGATGCCGACGAACAACAGCCCGCGCTCGCGCAGCGCCGGGCCGACGGTAGCGCAGATCTCGCGCTCGCGCGGCGTGAGCTCGGTCTCCTGCGCAGCGCCGCCGCGCACCATGTTGGAGCGGAGGTCGTCGGCGGCCGGGACACGATTCACCGCGCCCGCGAACTCGCCGTTGATCAGGATGATGCGCTTGTCGCCGTGCTTCACCTCGGGGATGAACTGCTGGATCACCCAGGCTTCCTTGAATGTCACCGAGAACATGTCGAACAGCGAGCCGAAATTCATGTCCTGCGGCATCACGCGGAACACCGCAGCGCCGCCATGGCCGTGCAGCGGCTTCATGACGACGGCGCCATGCCTGTCGCGAAAGGCGTTGATCTCGTCGAGATCGCGCGAGATCAGCGTCGGCGGCATCAGCTGCGGGAAGTTCATCACGAACAGCTTTTCCGGCGCGTTGCGCACCGATGCGGGGTCATTGACGACGAGTGTCTTCGGATGGATGCGTTCGAGAAGGTGCGTCGAGGTGATGTAGGCGAGGTCGAACGGCGGATCCTGGCGCAGCAACACCACGTCGAAGCTGTTGAGCGCCTCGCGCCTGGGTTCGCCCAGGGTGAAATGATTGCCGGGCTCGTCGCGCACGGTGAGCAGCTGAACCGGAGCGACGATTTCCTCGCCGACCATCGAGAGCTTGTCGGGCGTGTAATAGGACAGGCCGTGGCCGCGCTTCTGCGCCTCCAGGAGCAGCGCAAAGGTGGAATCGCCCTTGATGTTGATGCGGGCGATGGGGTCCATCTGGACGGCGACGTTCAGTTTCATGGTCTGCCTTTCAGGTCGAGGCGTCGAATGCCGCCAACACATGGCGTGGAAGTCGTTTCGGCGCAATCAGCATGGCATCGAATCGCATTTCAAATTCCGCATGCTCGGGATGCGCGACGAGCCAGCCTTGCGCGGCATCGATGATGCGCTGCTGCTGGCGCGGCGTCACGGCGAAGGCGGCGTCGTCCAGCGTCGCGCGCGCCTTGACCTCGACGAAGGCGATCAAATTGCGGCGGCGCGCCACGATGTCGATCTCGCCATGCGGCGTGCGGTAACGTTTGGCGAGGATGCGGTAGCCCTTGGCCATGAGATAAGCCGCAGCGCGGCTTTCCGCAGAGATGCCGGTGTGGAACGCGGCGACGCGCTCGGGCGAGGCGATTTTCGGTTCCGACGGGACGTCAGTCTTCGCCATCGCCGCCCCGCAGATCTTTGGCAAGCTCAAGCGCGCGGGCATAGACCTCGCGGCGCGGCCGGCCCGAGAGGGCGACCGCATGCGCCACCGCATCCTTGACGCTGTTCGCGGCAAGCTGCTCACGCAGGACGTCGTCGAGCGCATCCGATGTCAGCATCTCGGCATCCGCCGCAGGCGGAGCGATCACCAGCACGAATTCGCCGCGCGTCTCCAGCGTGTCGGCATCGCGCGCCAGCTCACGCAGCGTCGCGCGCGAAATCTGCTCGTGCAGTTTGGTCAGCTCGCGGCAAATCGCGGCTTCCCGGGTCCCCATGATCTCGGCGAGCTCGGCGAGCGTGTCCTGCACGCGGTTGCCGGAATCGAACATCACCAGCGTCGCATCGATGCGCGCAAGCTCGGCCACGCGCGACTTTCGCGCGGCGGATTTCGAAGGCAGAAAGCCTTCGAAGAAGAAGCGGTCGGTCGGCAGCGCTGCGACCGATAGCGCCGCCAGCACCGAGGACGGGCCGGGCAGCGCGTAGACCGCGTGGCCGGCGGCGCAGACCTCGCGCACCAGCTTGTAGCCGGGGTCCGAGATCAACGGCGTGCCGGCATCCGACACCAGCGCGATCGAGCCGCCCTGCGAAAGCCGCTCCAGGATCTTCGGACGGGCCGCTTCAGCGTTGTGCTCGTGATACTGCTTGAGCTGCGCAGAGATGTCGTAGCGCTCGGTCAGACGCCGCGTGATGCGGGTGTCCTCGCAGGCGATGACGTCGACCCCGGCGAGGGTCTGCAGCGCCCGCAGCGTGATGTCACCGAGATTGCCGATGGGGGTCGCCACCAGGTGCAGGCCAGGCGCGGCCTTCGGCGCGACAAGCCGATGGGCGTCGACGGAGAAACCGCGCGAGGCGGCCTCCGTCGTCTCAGGTGTGTTTGTCGGGGACGGCTTTGCGCGCATAATCAGACGAACTTAGGTATGATCCCCGGGGCTGGGAACCGGTCCCCGGAAAAAGATCGTGCCTGGGCGAGGCAAGGGGCGAGGCAGGACTGGAATGTGATCCATTCGGCATCACATTCCCCAGGGAATGAAGCGTCAGCGCCATATTCGCGGCGGAAACGCCGCCTTGATGCTGGGTGACGGACGGCGGACAGCTAGCCAGAACTTGAAAGGAAGCCGCGTTAAGCGGGCATTATCCTTTTGTTTGAGTTAACTATTTGCCGACAATATGCCTGAATCCATGGCCGGTGTCGTGGAAAGAATGTCGTGACCGGCTGGCGACGGTCGGTCGGAAGAGAAACTGTCATGACGGGCCCACGTGATCCCAGATCCTCCTTTTCGGAGGAGTCTCCCGTTCAGGGGCCCCTGATGTCAGGGGCGACGCGGCGAAGCGCGCTCGGTCTGTTGCTCGGCGCGCCGCTGCTGTCGGCCTGCGCCGGCGTGCAGCAGAGCCTGAGCCAGTTCTCCAATCCGTTCAGCAGTTCCTCCCCGCCTCCGGCCCAGCCGGCCGGCCCGCCGCAACAGGCGACGACCGCCGGCACCGGCGGGGTGAAGGTTGCCGTGATCCTGCCGCTGTCGGCATCTGGCAATGCCGGCCTTGCCGCGCAGTCGATGCGCAACGCCGCCGAGATGGCGCTGGCCGAGTTCCAGAATCCCAACATCCAGCTCCTGATCAAGGACGACAATGGTAGCCCGCAGGGCGCGCAGGCCAGTGCGCAGCAGGCGGTCGATGAGGGCGCCGAGATCATCCTGGGGCCGCTATTCGCGCAGTCGGTGCCTGCGGTGGCGCAGATCGCGCGCACGCGCGGCATCCCGGTGATGGCGTTCTCGACCGATTCCAGCATCGCCGGCCGCGGTGTCTATCTGCTGAGCTTCCTGCCGGAGTCCGACGTCAACCGCATCGTCGAATATTCCGCCAGCATCGGGAAGCGCTCCGTCGCCGTGCTCGTGCCCGACAATGCCTATGGCAATGTGGTCGAGGCCGCGGTGAAGGCGGCGGTGCCGCGCCGCGGAGGGCGCATCGTCGCGTTCGAGAAATACGGCGCCGATCGCGCCACGCCGGCCCGGACCGTGGCGCAGCAGCTCGGCAGCGCCGATGCGCTGTTCATCGCCGATGATGGCGACGCCGTCGTCTCGGTCGCCGATGCGATGAGCGCGGCGGGTGCGAATCTGCGCAATATCCAGCTGCTCGGCACCGGCCTGTGGGACAGTCCGCGCGTCTATGCCAGCTCCAACTTGCAAGGCGGCCTCTACGCCGCGCCGGACCCGGCCGGCTTCCGCGCCTTCTCCGGCCGCTATCGCACCAAATATGGCGCCGAGCCCGTGCGCACCGCCACGCTTGCCTATGATGCGGTCGCCCTGGTGGCCGCGCTGGCGCGTACGCAGGGCACGACGCGCTTTTCGTCGGACGTGCTCACCAATCCCTCCGGCTTTGCCGGCATCGACGGCCTGTTCCGCTTTCGCGCCGACGGCACCAATGAGCGGGGCTTGGCGGTGATGAAGGTCACGACCGGCGGCGGCGTTGCGGTCGCGGGCTCGCCGAAGAGCTTTGGGGCGTAGCTGTTTCCTCGACGTCGTCCTGGCTTTCGCCAGGACGACGATGGAGAGACTTTACGCCGCGAGATCCGCGACCACCGCGTCCAGCACCGGAAAACCGCTGCTCGTCACGCGCAGCCGTCCCGTTGCATCCACCGTGATTGCACCTTCTTCGCTCAGCAGCGTGATGCGCTTGGGATCGAGTGAGCGGCCGGAGAGCGCTTTGTAACGCTCGGGGTCGATGCCCTCGGCGAGGCGCAATCCCATAAGCAGGAATTCGTCGGCGCGCTCTTCGCTGTTGAGGAGATCGTCGGTGACGACGCCGTGGCCGTTGGTCTCGACCCGCATCAGCCAGGCTTCGGGGCGCTTCTCGGTGGCGGTCGCGTGCCTGATACCGTCGATGTCGAGGCGGCCATGGGCGCCGGGGCCGATGCCGGCATATTCTTCGCCGCGCCAGTAGACCAGATTGTGCCGGCACTCGGCGCCGCGCCGCGCGTGATTTGAAATCTCGTAGGCGGGCAGGCCGAGCCTGTCGCAGGTCTCCTGCGTGACGTCGTAGAGCGCGCGTGCGACCGCTTCATCCGGCGTCTTCAGCTTGCCGGCTTGATGTAGGCCGAAGAACGGCGTGCCTTCTTCGATCGTCAATTGATAGAGCGACAGATGCTCGGCCGCCTCGCCGATCGCGAGACGCAATTCATCGGCCCACATCGCCGGCGTCTGGTCGGGACGGGCGTAGATCAGGTCGAACGAATAGCGATCGAACGAGCGGCGCGCGATAGCGACGGCATCGAGGGCCTCGCGCGCGCTGTGCATGCGGCCGAGCGCTTTCAGCGAGGCATCGTCGAGCGCCTGCACGCCGAGCGAGACGCGGTTGACGCCGGCGGCGCGATAGCCGGCGAAGCGCGTAGCCTCGACGCTGGTCGGGTTTGCCTCCAGCGTGACTTCGACGTCTTTCGCCACGGTCCAGTGCTTGCCGATGGCGTCGAGCACAGCGCCGACGGTTGCAGGCTGCATGAGCGAGGGCGTACCGCCGCCGAGAAAGATCGAGGTGACTTCGCGTCCGGGCGCGCGCTCGGCGGTCGCAGCGATTTCGCGCGCGAATGCTGACGCAAACCGCGGCTCGTCGATCGGGGCGTGGCGAACGTGGCTGTTGAAGTCGCAATAGGGGCACTTCGACAGGCAGAACGGCCAGTGCACGTAGACGCCGAAGGCTTCCTTAGCGCGGCTCAAGGCAGATCTCCGCCAGTTTCACGAAGGCGCGGGCACGATGCGACAGGCCGAGACCGAGCGGCGGCAGGCCGTGCTTCTCGATGCTCTCCATCTCGCCGAAGGTGCGGCTATGGCCGTCGGGCAAAAACATCGGGTCGTAGCCGAAGCCGGCGGTGCCGCGCGGCGGCCACACCAGCGTGCCGTCGACGCGCCCCTCGACCTCTTCGAGATGATCGTCGGGCCATGCAACGCAGAGCGCGGAAACGAAGTGCGCCTTGCGTTTGGCCGGCGTGGTCGCGCCGCGCTCCTGCAACAGACGCTCGATCTGCGCCATCGCTGCGGCAAAATCCTTGTTCGGGCCGGCCCAGCGCGCCGAGTAGATGCCGGGCGCGCCGTCGAGCGCGTCGACCACGATGCCGGAATCATCGGCGAAAGACGGCAGCTTCGTTGCCTGCGCCGCCGCGATCGCCTTGATCGCGGCATTGCTGCGGAAATCGTTTCCGGTTTCTTCCGGCTCGGGAAGGCCGAGCTCGCCGGCCGACACTGCTTCGATGCCGTAAGGCGCGAGTAGCTCCTTCATCTCGGCGAGCTTGCCGGGATTATGGGTCGCGATAACCAGCTTTCCGGTGATTCGGCGGTGCATCGGGCTATTGACTACGCTACCGCCAGTTTCTGCAAGTCCACGAGACGCGCGACGCCCTTGCGCGCCAGCGCCATCAACGCCAGGAACTCGGCTTCCGTGAATGGCTCGCGTTCCGCGGTGCCCTGGACCTCGATGATGCGGCCATCGCCGGTCATGACGAAATTGGCGTCGGTGTCGGCTTCGGAGTCCTCGGCATAGTCGAGGTCGAGCACGGGCGTGCCCTTGTAGATGCCGCAGGAGATCGCGGCGACGTTGTCGCGCAACACATTGGCCTTGACCATGTTGCGCGCCTTCATCCAGCTGACGCAATCGGCGAGCGCGACCCAGGCACCGGTGATCGAGGCGGTGCGGGTGCCGCCGTCGGCCTGGAGCACGTCGCAATCGACCGTGATCTGGCGCTCACCGAGCGCTTCGAGATTGATGATGGTGCGAAGCGAGCGGCCGATCAGGCGCTGGATTTCGACGGTGCGGCCGCTCTGCTTTCCGGCGGAGGCCTCGCGGCGGGTGCGTTCCGAGGTCGCGCGCGGCAGCATGCCGTATTCGGCGGTGACCCAGCCGCGGCCCTGGCCCTTCAGCCATGGCGGCAGGCGGTCTTCCAGCGTGGCGGTGACCAGCACGTGGGTGTCGCCGAATTTCACCAGGCACGAGCCTTCCGCATATTTGACCACGCCGCGCTCCAGCGTCACGGGGCGCAATTCGTCGGGCGCACGGCGGCTTGGCCGCATGGGAAATCCTCCAAAACTCTCAAAAAAGTGCTGTTGGCGGTGCTTGTAGGGGGGGTGAGGGTGGGCGGCAAGGGGGAAGATCGAGGCCTTCTTCACCCCCGATTTCCAATCCGCCAACGCCACGCTTGTCAGAAGCATCCGGGATAGACAAATTACCTGTGTCTTAGAGGAGTTACCGTCTGTGGCCCATCACGATCCGATCCATCTGATCGCGCCGCGCGCGGGCCTCGCCCAGCTCAACGAGCGTTCCCGCGACATCTTTCGTCAAATCGTCGAAAGCTATCTCGCGACCGGGGAGCCGGTGGGCTCGCGCAATATTTCGCGCCTGATTGCCATGCCGCTTTCGCCGGCCTCGGTCCGCAACGTCATGGCCGATCTGGAACAGCTTGGCCTAATCTACGCCCCGCACACCTCCGCCGGCCGATTGCCGACGGAACTTGGCCTGCGGTTCTTCGTCGATGCCCTGATGCAGGTCGGCGACCTCAATGACAGTGAACGGCAGGCGATCCAGAGCCAGTTGACCTCCGTCGGCCACGCGCAATCGGTGGAGGCTGCGCTCGAGGAGGCATTGACGCGGCTCTCCGGCCTGACCCGCGCCGCCGCCGTCGTGCTGACGCCGAAATCCAATGCGCGGCTGAAACATATCGAATTCGTCCGCTTGGAACCGGAAAAGGCATTGGTGATCCTGGTCGGCGAGGACGGGCAGGTCGAAAATCGCGTGTTGACGCTGCCGCCGGGAGTTCCATCCTCGGCGTTGACCGAAGCCGGCAACTTCCTCAATGCCCGCATTCGGGGCCGGACCCTGGCCGAGGCGCGGCTGGAGCTCGAGACCGCGCTCGGAGAGGCGCGCACCGAGCTCGATCAGCTGACGCACAAGGTGATCTCGGCCGGCATCGCCAGCTGGTCCGGCGGCGAGAACGAGGATCGTCAGCTCATCGTCCGCGGCCACGCCAATCTGCTCGAGGATTTGCATGCGCTGGAGGATCTCGAGCGCGTTCGCCTGCTGTTCGACGATCTCGAGACCAAGCGCGGCGTGATCGACCTGCTCGGCCGGGCCGAAACCGCGGAAGGCGTGCGGATCTTCATCGGCAGTGAGAACAAGCTGTTCTCGCTGTCGGGTTCGTCCACCATCATCTCGCCCTATCGGGACGCCGCCGGCCATATCGTCGGCGTTTTGGGCGTGATCGGGCCGACGCGGCTGAATTATGCCCGCGTGATCCCCACCGTGGACTACGCTGCCCGCATCGTCAGCCGGCTCTTGGGGGGCTGACCGGCGGCCGGGCCGATCACGGGCGCTTGATTTTCGCCGCCCGAAGCACGATATCCGGGCCAGAAACCCCCTGAGACGAATGCGAAAAGAGAGCCGATGACCGATCGAGACCGGCAACCCGAAGACACGAGTGCTGCGGCCGGCGAGCCCGTGGTGTCAAAACCCTACATCATGCCCGACGATCCCGAGCCCGGCTCCGTCGAGCTTCTGCAGAAGGAAGTCGCCGAGGCGCGCGACCGCATGCTGCGGACGCTGGCCGAAATGGAGAATTTGCGCAAGCGGACCACCAAGGAGGTCGCGGATGCCCGCCTCTACGGCATCACCGGCTTTGCCCGCGACGTGCTCGACATCGCCGACAACCTGCAGCGCGCGCTCAATGCCGTTCCGGCCGAAGCCCGTGCGGCGGCCGATGCAGGCCTCGCCTCGCTGATCGAGGGCGTCGAGCTGACTGAGCGCTCGCTGCTCAGCGCGCTGGAAAAACACGGCGTGAAGAAGTTCGACCCCTCGGGCCAGAAGTTCGACCCGAACTTCCAGCAGGCGATGTTCGAGGTGCCCGATGCGTCGGTGCCCGCAGGCACGGTCGTGCAGGTCATGCAGGCCGGCTACACCATCGGCGAGCGCGTGCTGCGTCCCGCCTTGGTCGGTGTCGCCAAGGGCGGCGCCAAGGCTGCGCCCGCTGCCAACAGCAACGAGCCGAACGGCGCGGCCAACTAAGTCGATCCTCATGGCGAGGAGGCGCGTCAGCGCCGTCTCGAACCATGCAGGCCGCGCTGCTGCAGCGCGGCCTTCATCCTTCGAGACGCGCGCGAAGAAGCGCGCTCCTCAGGCTGAGGGTCTTGCAGTTTTTTGACCGGGCCTACGCGCTCGCCGCGATATCCGCGGACTGAATCCGCTTCACGCCGGCCTTTGCCATGTCGGCCCAGGCTTTTGCCAGCGAACCCTGATTGTCGATGCCGCGGCAGGCGTCTTCCACCACATAGACCTCGAAGCCCGCCTTGCGCGCGTCGAGCGCGGTCCAGGCGACGCAGAAATCCGTCGCCAGCCCCGCGACGAAGACGCGCTTGATCTTGCGCGCCTTCAGATAGCCGGCGAGACCGGTCGAGGTCTTGCCGTCGGCTTCGAGGAAGGCCGAATAGCTGTCGACGTCCTTGTGAAAACCCTTGCGGATGATGAGCTCGGCGTGCGGGATCGCAAGGTCTTTCGACAGCGCGGCGCCGTCGGTGCCCTGCACGCAATGGTCGGGCCACAGCACCTGCTTGCCGTAGGGAAGATCGACGGTCTCGAACGGCTTCTTGCCGGCGTGGACTGACGCGAAGGAAATATGGCCTTGCGTGTGCCAGTCCTGCGTCATCACCACGTTCGAAAATGCTTTCGAGATCTTGTTGATGACGGGCACCACCTGCTCGCCTTCCTTCACGGCGAGGCTGCCGCCGGGCAGGAAGCAATTCTGCACGTCGATCACGAGCAGCGCGGATGCATCGTCCGGCTTGATCGATGCCGCTGCCAGAATTGCGGTTGGCGCGAGCGCCACGAGCGCGCTCGTCCCGAGCGCCGCCAAGACTTGTCGCCGATCCAGCATCATTCGCCTCCCTCCAGGATGAACTCAACGGAGGGGGAGCCTAGTTCCGTTCGTATACGAACAGAAGCCCGAAAATGCAGCCGGCTTTGGTGAGTGGTTGGGCTTGAGCCGCGGGTTCGGTGCACCTCTCCCGCTTGCGGATGCTGCTAGCCCTTCGGCTGGATGCCGTCGCGGACCGCGCGGAAGCGGGTGAAGGCGGCCGGCCATTGCTCGCGCGGGGCGCTGGCGATGATGCGCAGCGAGGCGCCGCCGCTGCTGAAGCGGATCCACTGCACCACGGTCACCGGCGTCTTGTCCTTGCCGCTGACGCCGTCGATCCGGGTCTCGAAACCCTGCTGGCCGCTGATGCGGATCGGCTCGGACATGGTGACGCGCGACTCGCGCACGCCGGGAATCTGGAGCGCCGCCTCTTGGGCGAAGCGGGCGCGGTCGTCGGCGGCTTGCGGTGCGGCGCCAATCACGCCGAGGATGATAAACGGCTTCGATTCATAGCCGGAGCTCTCGTCGCCGTCGGCCAGGATGATACTCGAGCCCGGCGCCAGCGTGCGGACGTCCTTGAAGTCGGCGAGATCGGTGATCTTGAACGGCATCAGTGCGATTTGCTCTTCGGCCGAGACCTGCTTCCGGGTGACGACGCTCGCGAACATCTGCCGCACCGCCTCGTCGGTGTAGATCTTGATCGCATTCTCCGGAATCTGCACCGCGACGTAGCCGGAGAAGCCGGCGCCCGGCACGATCATCGAATAGCGCCGCACTGGCGTCTCGCCCGCCTTGCCGCTCTCCGTGGTGAAATAGGCCACGCCCGCGGGCGTCTCGATCTTGTCCTGCTTGACGCCGTTGGTGCCGGCCGGGTTGGAGTTGAAGGCGCTCACGACCTCGCCATAGGCGGCCGGCGGCAGCTCCGTGATCAGCACCTTGACGTTGCCGTCCTCGCTCTCGAAGCCGGGAAAGGTCTTGGCCGTGCTGAGGCCGACCAATGGCACCATGCCGAGGCGCAAGCCGGGTGGGAAAACGGCGTCGGCGGCCAGAGCCGGAAGCGTAGAGGCGACGAGGAGGGCGAGCGCGGCGAGGGGGCGGATCAGCTTCATGGGCACTCTGATTGGTTCACATTGAGGCCGTTCGATGGTGGCCAGCCGGCCGCTTTGTCGCGCGAGGCAGCCCGAGGACGAGCCCGGCCGGCTGCCCGCCTTTTAACGGTTTTGGTCTGGCCGCAACAGGGCGGGGCGGGATGCGGTAGCGGATGCCGGCCAATCGCGGACCTGTTAATAATTCCTCACCCGCAAGGGCGGTGCAGCCCGGATATGTTCTTCCAAAACCCAATGTTTTCACGGCCGAAACTTGCGTTCGGTCCTTGCAGGCACCTCCCCCCCTCCTATATGACCCCCAACCATCGCAATATCGCGAATGTTTGATCTTAGGGGGTTTCGGTTCGGGTGCCTTCTGGGCCCAGCCAGCCTGCCGCAAAAACAAGGATACAGGACCATGGGAAAGGTCATCGGGATCGACCTCGGCACCACGAATTCGTGCGTCGCCGTAATGGATGGCAAGAACGCCAAAGTCATCGAGAATTCCGAAGGCATGCGCACGACGCCTTCGATCGTCGCCGTGACGGACGACGGTGAGCGCCTCGTCGGCCAGCCGGCCAAGCGCCAGGCCGTCACCAATCCCGAGCGCACGTTCTTCGCAGTGAAGCGCCTGATCGGCCGCCGCTACGACGACCCGATGGTCGAGAAGGACAAGAAGCTCGTTCCGTACAAGATCGTGAAGGCTTCCAACGGCGACGCCTGGGTCGAGGCCGACGGCCAGACCTACTCGCCCTCGCAGGTCTCGGCGTTCATCCTGCAGAAGATGAAGGAGACCGCGGAAGCCCATCTCGGCCAGAAGGTCGACCAGGCCGTCATCACCGTGCCCGCCTACTTCAACGACGCCCAGCGCCAGGCGACCAAGGACGCCGGCAAGATCGCGGGCCTTGAAGTGCTGCGCATCATCAACGAGCCGACCGCGGCCGCGCTCGCCTACGGCCTCGACAAGACCAAGGCCGGCACGATCGCCGTGTACGATCTCGGCGGCGGCACGTTCGATATCTCGATTCTCGAAATCGGCGACGGCGTGTTCGAGGTGAAGTCGACCAACGGCGACACCTTCCTCGGCGGCGAAGACTTCGACATGCGCCTGGTCGGCTATCTCGCCGACGAATTCCAGAAGGAGCAGGGCATCAACCTGCGCAACGACAAGCTCGCGTTGCAGCGCCTAAAGGAAGCCGCCGAAAAGGCCAAGATCGAGCTGTCGTCGACGACGCAGACCGAGATCAACCTGCCCTTCATCACCGCGGACCAGACCGGCCCGAAGCATCTGACGATGAAGCTCACCCGCGCCAAGTTCGAGGCGCTGGTCGATGACCTCGTTCAGAAGACCGTCGAGCCCTGCCGCAAGGCGCTGAAGGATGCCGGCCTCACCGCCGCCGAGATCGGCGAAGTGGTGCTGGTCGGCGGCATGTCGCGCATGCCGAAGGTCCAGGAAGTCGTGAAGCAGCTGTTCGGCAAGGAGCCGCACAAGGGCGTCAACCCAGACGAAGTCGTGGCGATCGGCGCCGCGATCCAGGCCGGCGTGCTTCAGGGCGACGTCAAGGACGTGCTGCTGCTCGACGTGACCCCGCTGTCGCTGGGCATCGAGACTCTGGGCGGCGTGTTCACCCGCATCATCGACCGCAACACCACGATCCCGACCAAGAAGAGCCAGGTGTTCTCGACCGCCGAGGACAGCCAGAACGCGGTCACCATCCGCGTCTTCCAGGGCGAGCGTGAAATGGCGGCCGACAACAAGATGCTCGGCCAGTTCGACCTGATGGGCATTCCGCCGGCCCCGCGCGGCATGCCGCAGATCGAGGTGACCTTCGACATCGACGCCAACGGTATCGTCAACGTCTCGGCCAAGGACAAGGCCACGTCCAAGGAGCAGCAGATCCGCATCCAGGCCTCCGGCGGTCTGTCGGAAGCCGACATCGAGAAGATGGTCAAGGACGCCGAGGCCAATGCCGAGGCGGACAAGAAGCGCCGCGAGGCCGTGACTGCCAAAAACGACGCGGATGGACTGGTGCATTCGACTGAGAAGGCACTGGCCGAGCACGGTTCGAAGGTCGCCGAGACCGAGCGCCGCGCCATCGAGGATGCCGTCAGCGACCTCAAGGAAGCGCTGAAGGGCGACGATGCCGAAGCGATCAAGGCCAAGACCCAAACGCTGGCCCAGGCTTCGATGAAGCTCGGCGAGGCCATGTACAAGCAGCAGGCCGAGGCCGACGCCAAGAAGGATGCGGCCAAGGACGACGTCGTCGACGCGGAATTCACCGAAGTCGACGACGACAAGACCAACAAGAAGTCCGCCTGAACCCCGCGAGGGTGATGATGCGGACGGCTTGGACCCTCCACACGCCAACGGCCTCCTCCCTCGCGGGGGAGGCCATCGTGTCGGGCTCGACAAGCCAAGGCACTGATAAAATCGGCACTGATAAAATCGGGGCCGTTACGATCGATCAATTCCCAGCCGTTATTCTGAACACTGCCGTGCAATCCTCTGCCGCGAGGCGGAAGGGTGCTTATATCGCTGCATGGCGACGTTGCTTCGCTCCGACTTGAATCGCGATCGGATAGACCGAGCTCATCATGTCCACGTCCACCAAGCGCTGCTACTACGAAACCCTCGAAGTCGAACGCGATGCCGACGATTCCGCGCTGAAATCGTCGTTCCGCAAGCTGGCGATGAAGTTTCACCCCGACCGTAATCCCGGGGACAACACCAGCGAAGTCAAGTTCAAGGAAATCAACGAGGCCTACGAGGTCCTGAAAGACAAGGACAAGCGCGCCGCCTATGACCGTTACGGCCATGCCGCCTTCGAGCAGGGCGGCGGTGGCGGCGCCGGTTTCGGCGCGGGCTTCGCCTCCTCCTTTTCCGACATTTTCGAAGATTTGTTCGGCATGGCCGGACAGCGCGGGGGCCGTGGCGGCCGCGAGCGCGGCGCCGACCTGCGCTACAACATGGAAATCACGCTCGAGGAAGCTTTTGGCGGCAAGACCGCGCAGATCGAGATCCCGGTCTCGGTCACTTGCGAAGCCTGCTCGGGCATCGGAGCCAAGGCCGGTACCAAGCCGAAGACCTGCTCGACCTGCGGCGGCGCCGGACGCGTACGGCAGTCGCAGGGCTTCTTCACGCTGGAGCGAACCTGTCCGGGCTGCCAGGGCCGCGGCCAGATGATCGAGGACGCCTGCCCGTCCTGCTCGGGTCAGGGGCGCGTCACCCGCGAGCGGACGCTGTCGGTCAACATTCCCCCTGGAGTCGAGGACGGCACCAGGATCAGGCTTGCCGGCGAGGGCGAGGCCGGGGTCCGCGGCGGCCCGCCCGGCGACCTCTACATCTTCCTGTCGCTGGCCCAGCACCAGTTCTTCCAGCGCGACGGCGCCGATCTGCATTGCCGCGTGCCGATCTCGATGGTGACGGCGGCGCTTGGCGGCGAGTTCGAGGTGCCGACCATCGAGAAGGGCAAGACCAAGGTGAAGGTCCCTGCGGGGACCCAGTCCAGCCGTCGATTCCGCATCGCATCAAAAGGCATGCCGGTGCTGCGCTCGCGCCAGATGGGCGACATGTACGTTCAGGTCGTGGTCGAGACCCCGCAAAATCTCACCAAAAAGCAGCAGGAATTGCTGGCCGAGTTCGACAAACTCTCCTCCGGCAACACCCAGCCGGAATCCGAGGGTTTCTTCACCAAGGTCAAGGATTTCTTCGGTAATCGGGCGAGTTGACGCGTCTTGACCGTGCCGCTTTCGGCCTATACGTCTTTATGACCATTTTCTGACACGCCGCGGTCCCGCGGTCCCGGCCGGTCCCGACATGCCATTGCCATCGTCCGCGCGTGCGTTGAAGAAGCCCCGTCTCGATGACGAGGTGCGTTTTCTCCGGTCATGGATCGAAAAGCCCCTGCACATGGGTGCGGTGATGCCGTCGGGCAAGCTGCTGGCCCGGACCATGGCCCATTACGTCGACGTCAATTCGGACGCACCGGTGGTCGAGCTTGGGCCCGGCACCGGCGCCATCACCTCGGCCCTGGTCGAGCGCGGCGTCGATCAGAAACGTCTCGTCCTCGTCGAATACAATCCGGGCTTCTGCGCCCTGCTGCGCGACCGCTATCCGCAGGCCAAGGTGGTGCAGGGCGATGCCTATCGTCTGCGCGACACCCTGTGGAACGTGCTGAGCGCGCCGGCCTCCGCGGTCGTCTCCGGCCTGCCGCTGGTCACAAAACCGATGCTGACGCGGCTGCGGCTCATCCGCGACGCCTTCACGGCCCTGGCGCCCGGTGCGCCCTTCGTCCAGTTCACCTATGCGGTGGTGCCGCCGATTCCGAAATCGCTGCCCGGCGTGTCCACAGAGGCCTCCGAACGGATCTGGATGAACCTTCCGCCGGCCCGCGTCTGGGTGTATCGCAAGGACTAATTCCGCCGGCATTCCTGTTTGCGTGGCGGTCTCGTTTCGCCGAACGCATGGAAGCGGATGTCCGCACCGAAAATTCTGATCATTCCCGGCTCCCTGCGCACCGGCTCGCAAAATGCGAAGCTGGCAGCGGTCGCTGCCTATGCATTCGATCAGGCCGGTGTCGACGTCACCCGGATCTCGCTCGCCGATTTTCCGCTGCCGATTTATGACGGCGACCTGCAGGCCAAATCCGGTGTGCCGAAGCACGCGATCAATCTCAAGCGCATGATCGGCGCGCATCATGGCGTGTTGATCGTCTCGCCCGAATACAACGCCTCGGTGCCGCCGCTGCTGAAGAACGCGATCGACTGGGTCAGCCGCGTGCATGAGCTGCACGAGCCGCGCGGCGAGGTGTTCCGCAACCGCGTCTTCGCGCTCGCCGGCGCCTCGCAGAGCCGGCTTGGCGCGGCTCGCGCGCTGCAGGCGTTGCGGCTGATCCTGACCTCCTGCCACGCCAATGTGATTGCCAGCCAGCTGACGCTCGCCTTTGCCGACCAGGCCTATGACGATATGGACAGGCTGAAGCACGAGGGCGATATCGCCGCGTTGAAGGAACTGGTGCGGCAGTTGATCGACGTTTCCCAACGCATGATGTGAGGTGACATGACGCCAGCCGAGATTGCCCCGAAAGACCGCCTGATCGTCGCGCTCGATCTGCCCAGCGTTGATGCCGCGGAAGCTATGGTCAACCGGCTCGGCGACAGCGTCACCTTCTACAAGATCGGCTATCGGCTCGCTTATGCCGGCGGCTTGCCGCTGGTCGGCAAGCTCGCCGACCAGGGCAAGAAGGTCTTTCTCGATCTCAAGCTGCACGACATCGGCAACACCGTGGCGCAGGGCGTCGACAGCATCACAAGGCTCGGCGCGACCTTCCTCACCGTGCACGCTTATCCGCAGACCATGAAGGGTGCCGTCGAGGGTCGCGGCAGCTCGAACCTGAAGATCCTCGCCGTCACTGTTCTGACGTCCTACAACGAGGACGATCTGCACGCGGCAGGCTTCCGGCTCGGCGTCTCCGAGCTCGTCGAAGCGCGCGCGCAGCAGGCGCAGGTGCTCGGCATCGACGGGCTGGTATCGTCGCCCGAGGAAGTCGGAGCCTTGCGCAAGATCGTCGGCCACCAGATGAGCCTCGTCACCCCCGGCATCCGGCCGGCGGGCGCCGCGAGCGGCGACCAGAAACGCATCATGACGCCGGGCCGCGCGATTGCGGCCGGCGCGGATTATCTCGTGGTCGGGCGGCCGGTGGTGGAAGCCACGGACTCCAGGGCGATCGCCGAGGCCATCCAGGCCGAGATCGCGCAAGCGCTCGGCTAACTACCAACACAGGGAGAAGAACAATGGCAAAAGGCTACTGGATCGGACGCGTCGACGTGAGCAGTGACGAGGGCTACAAGCCCTATGCCGTCGCCAATGGTCCGATCTTCAAGAAATGGGGTGGCCGCTTCGTCGTCCGCGCCGGCAAGTTCACCACCGTCGAAGGCGCCAGCCGCACCCGCAATGTCGTGATCGAATTCCCGGACTACGAGACCGCGATCGCCTGCTACAACTCGCCGGAATACCAGGCCAACATCAAGGTGCGCCAGCCGCACTCCGTCGCCGACCTCATCGTCATCGAGGGCTATGACGGCCCGCAACCGTCAGACGGCTGAGGCGCGAACTCCTCTTATTACTCTTGCCGAAATGCTCGGCCTGCATGGTTCGCCCGGCGATGCAGAGCATCGTCCGGAACGCCCGCCTTGCGGGCTCCTCACCATGAGGGTCTGATATCTTGCCGCAAGACGCGACCTCATCCTGAGGGCCGCCACAGGCGGGCGTCTCGAAGGATGGCCGCAGGCGACCTGCCCCTAATCCCCCTCGGTTGCCGGAACTGCATCCCCCCGCTACAACGGCCGTGAGAGGATCGCACCATGTCCGATATGCGCTTGATCGTTGCTGGAGCCGGCGGCCGGATGGGCCGGGCGCTGACGCGGGCGATTGCCGAGACCAAAGGCGCGGTGCTGGCCGGCGCGCTGGAGGCGCCGGGCTCGGAGCTGCTCGGCAAGGATGCCGGCGTGCTGGCAGGTCTGCCGGCCAATGGCATCAAACTCTCCGGCGATCTCTGGGCGATGTCGAAGGACGCCGACGGCATTCTGGATTTCACCGTGCCCGCGGCGACCCTCGCCAATGTCGCGATCGCCGCCGAGCGCGGCCTCGTGCACGTGGTCGGAACGACCGGCCTGTCGGGCTCCGACAACGCCGTGATCAAGAGCGTCACCAACCGCGCCGTCGTGGTGCAGTCCGGCAATATGAGCCTGGGTGTCAATCTGCTTGCCGCTGTGGTCAAGCGAGTCGCCAAGGCGCTCGACGAGAGCTTCGACATCGAGATCGTCGAGACCCATCACCGCATGAAGATCGACGCGCCCTCGGGCACGGCACTGATGCTGGGCCAGGCCGCAGCTAGCGGCCGCGGCATCGCGCTCGACGAGCATGCAGACCGCGGCCGCGACGGCATCACCGGCGCACGCAAGCCCGGCGACATCGGCTTTGCGTCGTTGCGCGGCGGCACCGCGGCCGGCGATCACAGCGTGAGCTTCCTCGGCGCGTTCGAGCGCCTGACGCTGTCGCATCACGCGGAGGATCGCATGCTGTTCGCCCACGGCGCGCTGAAAGCCGCGCTCTGGGCGCATGGCAAGAAGCCGGGGCACTACTCCATGGCCGACGTACTCGGCCTGTCCGACATCTGAACGAAGCATGATCCGGAAAAGTGTGAAGCGGTTTTCCGACAAGATCATGCTTAAACAACGAACGAAACGGAAAAGCAGTCGATGAGCGAACGTCTTCTCGTGCTGGTGCGGCACGGCCAGAGCGAATGGAATCTGAAGAACCTCTTCACGGGCTGGAAGGATCCTGATCTCACCGAGCTCGGCGTCAAGGAAGCCTCGGAAGCCGGCCGCAAGCTGAAGGCGCAGGGTCTCGTGTTCGACGTTGCATACACCTCGGTCTTGACGCGCGCACAGCACACGCTCGATCTCATTCTCGGCGAGCTCGACCAGAAGGGCCTGTCGACGACGAAGAACCTCGCGCTGAACGAGCGCGACTATGGCGATCTCTCCGGTCTCAACAAGGATGACGCCCGCAAGAAATGGGGCGAGGACCAGGTGCTGATCTGGCGCCGCTCCTACGACGTGCCGCCGCCCGGTGGCGAAAGCCTGAAGGACACGCTGGCGCGCGCGCTGCCGTATTACGTGCAGGAGATCCTGCCCGGCGTGCTCAACGGCAAGCGCACATTGGTCGCGGCTCACGGCAATTCGCTGCGCGCGCTGATCATGGTGCTGGAAAAGCTCTCGCCCGAAGGCATTTTGAAGCGCGAGCTCGCCACCGGCGTGCCGATCATCTACCGGCTCAATGCGGATTCGACGGTGGCATCGAAGCTGGATCTGGCGGGATAAAGACGTTCGCGCGCGACTGAGTCCCGCCAAGCACTCGGTGTCGTCCTGGCTTTCGCCAGGACGACTAAGTGGGGCAGTTTACGCGTGGCAACTCTTACTGCAGCCCCAGCTGCCCGGCTTCCCAGCCCAGCATCGCCTGCTTGCGAGTGATGCCCCAGTGGTAGCCGGTGAGCGTGCCGCTCTTGCCGAGCGCGCGGTGGCAGGGCACGACGAAGGACACCGGGTTCTTGCCGACGGCGGCGCCGACGGCGCGTGACGCTTTCGGGCTGTTGATGTTGCAGGCGATGTCCGAATAGGACACCGCGCGGCCCATCGGGATCTTCAGCAAGGTCTCCCACACCCGCACCTCGAAATCGGTACCGATCATCACCACGCGCAGCGGCTGGTCCGGCCGCCAGAGTTTTGTGTCGAAGATGCGCTGCGCCAATGGTGCGGTACCTTCGTGATCCTCGACGTAAGTTGCGTTCCGCCATCGCCGCGTCATATCGGCAAGCGCCACCTGTTCCTCACCGGGATCGGCGAAAGCGAGTCCCGACAATCCGCGATCGGTCGCGATCACGATCGCGGTGCCGAACGGTGAGTGATGGAAGCCGTAGCGCAAGGTGAGGCCGGCGCCGCCGTTCTTCCATTCGCCCGGCGACATCGCCTCATGGGTGACGAAGAGATCGTGCAGCCGGCCCGGACCCGACAAACCGGAGTCAAGCGCGGCGTCGAGGATACTCGCCGAATCCCTGAGCAAGCCCTTGGCGTGATCGAGCGTGAGCGCCTGCATAAAAGCCTTCGGCGTGATCGAGGCCCAGCGGCGGAACAGATGGTGCAGCTCGTCCGGGGTGACGCCGGCCGCATCCGCCATCGCCTCGATGGTCGGCTGCGTGCGCCATTTTTCGGAGATGAAGGCGATCGCCCGGCGCACGGAATCATAGTCGCGCATCGCGGCGTTCTGGGAGCCCGGCCCGGCCAGGCGCTGGTCATGTATCGCGAGTGTCATCATGCCTGGAAATGTAGGAGGGGGCGGGGTACGAAACCACCCGATTTCCGATCCGCAAATCAGGTCACCGGATTGTAGGTCGGACCGCGCCTGGCGGCATTTAAGGCCTCAACCAAACCCTTGTAGAAACTTGCCTTTTCGTCCGGCCCCAGGAAGCGGGCGATCTGGATCTGGTGACCTCGCGAGATCAGATAGAGGTGCTCGATGCCAAAATCCTCGTCGATTTCCATGTCGAGTCGAACCCAGAGCGGATTGAAGGTCCATTCGACGACCTGGCCATGCTGGCTGACGCGCCGCACGCGCAATTCAGATGGCGTGACCACGATCTCCTCGCTGGCCCGCGCCGCACGGAAATTGGCCTTGAAAGCCCACCAGATCACCAGCACGTCGAGGCCGAAAAAGCCGAACACCGGCCAGGCGCCCATCATCAGGAAGACGAGGCCGGTGACGAAGCTGACGGCGCTCAGGAACAGCATCACGGCGAGGAAGCCGGTGCGGTTCAGCGAGCGGTGCGGCGTCAGGCGCGCGGAAAAGATCTGAGGCTCAGCCTCGCTTGCAGATCGTTCGCGCTCAATTTCATTGCCTGTGCTCATCGTCCCTCAGTATATCCCGATCATGGCGAAAATCACCCGCACGCCGGCCCCCCGCAAAACGTCCGTGCCGAAGAAAAAGGCGAAGGTGGCCGCCGCGAAGCCCAAGGCCCCCGGCAAGAAATCTCTCAAAGCCATGAAACCCTGGACGCCGCCCGAAGTCCGCGAGGCCTTCAGCCGTTTCCGCAAGGCTAACCCGGAGCCAAAGGGGGAGCTCGAGCACGTCAATCCGTTCACGCTGCTGGTTGCCGTGGTGCTGTCGGCACAGGCGACTGACGCCGGCGTCAACAAGGCGACGCGCGCGCTGTTTGCGGTCGCCGACACGCCCCAGAAGATGCTTGACCTCGGCGAGGAACGCCTGCGCGAGTACATCAAGACCATCGGGCTCTATCGCACCAAGGCCAGAAACGTCATCGCGCTGTCGGCGAAGCTGCTCAGCGAGTTCGGCGGCGAGGTGCCGCGCACGCGCGTCGGGATCGAGTCGTTGCCCGGCGCCGGGCGCAAGACCGCCAATGTCGTGCTCAACATGGCCTTCGGCGAGCACACCATGGCGGTCGATACGCATGTCTTCCGCGTCGGCAACCGGACCGGACTTGCGCCCGGCAAGACGCCGCTGGAGGTCGAGCTCGGTCTCGAAAAGGTGATCCCGGCCGAGTTCATGCTGCATGCCCATCATTGGCTGATCCTGCATGGCCGCTATACTTGCCTCGCGCGCAAGCCGCGCTGCGAGGTTTGCCTGATCAACGATCTCTGCCGGTGGCCGGAAAAGACGGTCTGAAAATAGCGTTCGGGAAAGTGGTTTGGAGTCTAGCGTGAGTCAGCAGGAACAAATCTCGCCATCGCCACCTCCTGCTACACCGCCGCCGCCACCGAAGCCAACGCAGCCACCGGCGAGTTCGCTCTGGAGCCGGCTCGCGATTCCGCTGTTCGCGGTGATCGTCGCGCTCGGCTTCGTCGCGCTTGCAACGCAGCGCTTCGACGAATGGGTCGGCAATTCGGTGGTCCAGACCACCAACGACGCCTATGTGCGCGCCGAGCTGACGCGGCTCGCCAGTCGCGTCTCCGGCGAAGTGCTGACCGTCGGGGTCACCGACTTCCAGCGCGTCAAGGCCGGCGATCTCCTGATCCAGATCGATCCTGCCGACTATGAGACGCAAGTCGCGCAGGCCGAAGCGGCGGTCGCCGCTGCGCAGGCCGTGCTCGACAATCTGGCGAACCAGATCGAGCTGCAATATGCGACGATTGCGCAGGCGCAAGCCGCGCGGCTCTCGGCCGAAGCCGTGGAGGTCGAGGCGCGGCAGGAGCAGGAGCGTCAGCAGTCGCTGTCGCAGACCGAATCCGGTACGCGGCAGCGCTTCGAACAGGCGGTCGCAGGCTATGCCAAGGCGCAGGCCGACGTGCGCGCGAGCCGCGCCGTGATCGCGGCCCAGCAGCATCAGCTCGAAGTCCTGCAAGGCACCAGGAAGCAGCGCGCGGCCGATCTCGAAGCGACCAAGGCGACGCTGGCGAGCGCGAAGCTAAAGCTCGGCTACACCAAGATATCCGCGCCGTTCGATGGCGTCGTCGGCGAGCGACAGGTCCAGCCCGGCGACTACGTCAACATCGGCACCAACCTCATCAACGTCGTGCCGTTGCCGAAGGTCTATGTGATCGCGAATTACAAGGAGACCCAGCTTACCCACGTCGCACCGGGTCAGCCGGTCGAGATCACCGTCGACAGTTTCCCGCGCGAGAAGCTGCGCGGCCGGGTCGAGCGCATTGCGCCCGCGACCGGCGCGCAGGTCGCGCTGCTGCCACCGGACAACGCAACCGGCAACTTCACCAAAGTCGTGCAGCGCATTCCCGTGCGCATCCAGTTCGACGACAACCAGCCGCTGCTGGCGCGGCTGGTGCCGGGCATGTCGGTCGTCACCAGCATCGACACCAAGGCCGGCAATGGCGGAAAATGACGATTCCAGTCGCGGACCGCTCTCGCGCGGCGGCGTCGCCCCGCAGCCGCTGTTTGCGGTGGCGGCGGTGCTGCTCGGCTCGTTCCTCGCCAATTTTGACAGCCGGCTGACCACGATTGGCCTGCCGGACCTGCGCGGCGCGTTCTCGCTCTCGTTCGACGAAGGCGCATGGCTCTCCACGGCGGGCATCGGCTCGCAGATCTTCATCGCGCCCGCGGTGGCCTGGCTTGCCACCGTATTCGGCCTGCGTCGCGTGCTGGGTATCCCCAGCCTCGTCTATGCCGCGGTCTCGCTGATCATCCCGTTCGTGCACGACTATCCGACATTGCTCGCGCTCAGCGTCGTGCATGGCCTCCTGCTCGGCACCTTCGTGCCGGCGACGCTGATGATCGTGTTCCGCAATTTACCGATCCGCTGGTGGCTTCCGGCGATCTCGATCTATTCGATCCGCGTCGGCTTCGCGCTCGATACATCGAGCTCGCTGGTCGGCTTCTATGTCGACCATCTCGGCTGGCAATGGCTGTACTGGCAGAGCGTCCTGATCGCGCCGCTGATGGGCCTGATGGTCTATTGGGGCACGCCGAACGAGCCGGTGAATCGCGCTTTGCTGCGCGACGCCGATTGGGGCGGCATGCTGCTGCTCGGCGCCGGCGTCTCGATGATCTATGCCGGGCTCGACCAGGGCAACCGTCTGGACTGGCTGGGGTCGGGGACTGTGATGGCGTTGATCATTGCCGGCGCGGTGCTGGTCGCGGGCTTCCTCGTCAACGAGTCCCTGGTGCGGCAGCCCTGGGCGCATGTGAACGTCTTGTTCTCGCGCAATATCGGCCTGGGGCTGGTCCTGATCCTGCTCTACACGCTGACCAGCCTCTCCAACGCGTCGCTGGTGCCGAATTTCCTCGCCACCATCGCCCTGCTCAGGCCGGAGCAGAGTGGCTTGCTGCTGCTCACCTATGGCGCCTTGCCAATGTTCGTGCTGGTGCCGCTCTCGATCTGGCTGCTGCGGCATTTCGATACGCGCACGGTGGTGGTCGTGGGATTTGCCTGTTTCGCCGCCGCCAATCTCTGGGGCACGCAGCTCAGCCATGATTGGGCGCGCGAGGATTTCGCGGGCATCGTGCTGCTCCAGGCGATCGGGCAGTCGCTGACCTTGCTGCCGCTGATCATCACGCTGCTGTCCAACTCCGATCCGAGCCGTGCGACCTCGTTTGCCGCCTATATCCAGATCATGCGGCTCGGTGGCGCCGAGATCGGCGTCGCGTTGATGGGGACGTGGCTGCGCGTCCGCGAGCAGATCCATTCCTTCTATCTCGGCCAGAATCTCGGTGTCGGCGACGTCGACGTGGTCCGCATGCTGAAACAGCTCGCCGACCATTTTGCGGCCCATGGTGCCGGCTCGGCACAGGCACGCGCGGTCGGTACGCTCGCCGGCCTCGTCCAGCGCGAGGCCAATGTGCTCGCCTATATCGACGGCTTCTGGCTGTGCTTCTGGGTCGCGATGGCGGCGCTCGGCGTCGTCGCCCTAGTCACCCGTGCCCCGCCCGGCCCGTTCACGCCGGCGCCGTTCGGCTTCGCCAGGATGCTGTTGCGCAGATGCGGAGTGCCCCTGACGTAGGTTCAGGATCCAGACGACCCACGCGCCGAGCGACGGTCCGGGTTGGCTCTGACTATAACGTCAGACCACAAGCCCGACGGATGGCGATCTGAACCGGCGAGGGTGGCAACGCCGGGTCGAACTCGCCTGTTGGCAGCAGCGGCGGCTGTGCCATGAAACGCGGGCGCTTCCCCCGGTGAGGTTGCGCGGCGTGAACCAGGAATGGATGGCAGAGATAAACGGTCCCTGCCGCACCGATTGCCAGTTCAACGTCGCAATCTTCCGTAGAAGCGTAACCGTTGGCAGAGATCTGCTCCAGCGTTGCGCCTGCATCGCCATAGGGCAGCAGCTCCCGGGCGATGGTGGCGTGCGAACCTTTCCGTATCTTCGTTGGCGCATCCTCAGGGCCTACGCCCGAGAACAGGAAGAGCATTAGCAATGCGCGTCCGCTGCTCTTCACATTGACGCGCCACTGCATGAAATCCGGATTATCGAAGCCGAAACTCATGTCCACATGCCAGCCATCATCACCAGGGGATTCCGGTGAGGGAAAGCGGACCGGAAAAGTTCCGAGCGCATTGGGCGCGATCCAGCGGCGGTCACCCGCGAGTTGGTCATAGGCTTCGTGCAGGATCGGCGTGTTGTCGGCTTCAATGAATGGTGGCGAGGTCTTGGATCCCACCCGAATGACCGGCTGGGTCCAGCTTTCGGGCTCGTGTGGCGATAGACCAATATCCGCCCACAATTCGTCCCTGCATTGTTCCGCAAGGTGCGTGCTGAAGGCGTTCTCGATCTTGATGAAACCGTCGTCGATGAAGTTTAGGACCCGATGAGAGGTCACGCCGATGCGCTCGGTTTTGGGCATTGCACATTTCTCCGTTCGGCCACCGCGTCAGCGCAGCCGTCTTGATCTGATTGGCGCGATACGCCGGAACGACTTGGTCGCTCAGATCAGCGGGAAGAATGTGGACATGAAAATCATGCTGCGTACCTTACGGCGGCGGAGAGCAAAATCAAGACAAGCGGGACGCAGAGCGCCTCTACGAGGGGGCGTCGTACGAGCGCGCCGCCAAGTCCGCTTGACCTACCGCATCTGCCGCGCCGGCTCGATCAGCTCGGGCCGCGGACCTGACAGCCGCTTGTGCATGTGAACCATGAAGGCCATGGCGAAGATCGGCGTCGCCAGATTGACGATCGGGATCGAGACGAAGGCTGCGATGAACAGGCCCGCGGTGAAGATGGTGGCGGCGTTGTCGCGCCGCATCGCCTTGGCTTCCTCCGGCGAGCGAAACCGCATCGCCGCGAGCTCGAAATATTCGCGGCCGAGCAGCCAGGCCGTGGCGAGGAAGAAGACCAGGAAACCGGCGCCGGCGAAAAGCACCAGCGGTAATGCGACCAGATAGACCAGGATCGTCAGCAGCGCGGTCTTGACGCCCTCGTAGATCGCCTGGCTGAACGGCAGCGCGATCCCCGGCCGCTCCGCCGGATAGTGCTCGCGCTCGACGATGTCGGCGACGTCGTCGACGAACACGCTCGCAACCAGGGAGGTGATCGCGGGCATCAGGAACACAGCCCCGAACACGACGCCGAGGCCCGCGGCGATCGAAATGATCCAGGACAACACCTCGAGCGATGAGTGCCAACCCGGACCGAGCAGGCCTTCCAGCCACGCCTCGCCATAGGTCGCAAACCAGCTCAGCAGCCGCTGCAAGCCGATCGCCAGCACGATGATCAGCACCAGTGCGACGCCGATCGACCGCCACAGGATCGAGCGCATCGGCGGCGAGATCATTTGTGACAGCGCCTTGACGGCGGCATCCAGCATGGGAGTTCCTCTCACGAAATCACCCGCGAGAGGTAGACACCCCGGGCCACTTCGGCAAGGGAGATCGGCGGCACCGCTTATGGCCGGATTGACCGCTGGCATCAACGAAGCCACGATGAATTCGGCAAGACCGTTGCTCCACCAACCCGCTTGACAACAAGCGGAACCAGCGCGGCAAAGGAACAGGCGCATATGGCGATGGAAGAATCGGCGGACGGATTGCCGCTTGCAGGCGTGCGCGTGGTCGAGATGACCCACATGGTCATGGGCCCGACCTGCGGCATGATCCTGGCGCAGCTCGGAGCCGACGTGATCAAGGTCGAGCCGCCTGCGGGCGACAAGACCCGGAGCTTGGGGGGCATGGGGACCGCCTTTTTCCCATTGTTCAACCGCGGCAAGCGCAGCGTGGTGCTGGATTTCGAGAAGACTGAGGATCGCGACACCATGCACCGGCTGCTGGCGACCGCCGACGTGTTCCTTGAGAATTTTCGCGACGGCCAGCTCGGTAAGCAGGGGCTTGGCGCGGACGAATTGCGCCGCCGGCATCCGGGTCTGATCATTGCCGGCCACAAGGGATTCCTCTCCGGTCCCTACGAGCACCGCCCCGCGCTCGACGAGGTGGTGCAGATGATGGCGGGCCTTGCCGCCATGACCGGCACCAGCGAAAAGCCCCAGCGCGTCGGCTCGTCCGCCAACGACATCATGGGCGGCATGTTCGGTGTGATCGCGATCCTCGCGGCGCTCTATCAGAAGCGCGGAGGAAAACGCGACGGCGCCGACATCCGCATCGGCCTGTTCGAGAACTGCCTGTTTCTGGTTGCCCAGCACATGGTCGAATACGAGATGACCGGGAACAAGCCGCGCTCGATGCCGGAGCGCGAGCATGCCTGGCCAATCTATGACATCTTCGAGACCGCCGGCGGCGAGCGCATCTTCATCGGCGTCGTCACCGAAGGCCATTGGCAGAGCTTTTGCCGCGAGTTCGGCCTGACTGAATTCCTCGATGATCCCGCCTTGCGCACCACGACCGATCGCATCCTGGCGCGTGGCCGGATCATTCCGCGCGCGGCCGGGATCATCAGGCAGTGGGACGTGGCAAGACTGTCCGAGAGGCTCGATGCGCTCAACATCTGCTTTTCGCCGATCAACCGGCCCGAGGATCTCTTCACCGATCCGCATGTGCTGCGGCCGGGCGGGCTCGTCAACAATGTCACCGCCGACGGCAAGCCGTTCCGGGTGCCGGCGCTGCCGATCGAATGGAACGGCAGCCATATCGGCGAAGGCCTGAGGGTCGCGCCGCTCGGCGCCGACACTGCGGCCGTTCGCGCCGAGATCGACAATGAAAATGAAGATGTCACGTCAAAAACAACAGGGAGGCGCGGATGAGCCGGATTCAGGAGATTTACCCCGCAGAACGCGTCAGCCTGCGCGAAGTCGGCCTGCGCGACGGGCTCCAGCTCGTGAAGAAAATTCCGTCCACCGACGCCAAGCAACGCTGGGTGCGCGAGGAATATGCCGCTGGCGTGCGGCATTTCGAGGTCGGCTCGTTCCTGCCGGCGAAGACTTTTCCGCAATTCGTCGATGTTCGTGATGTCGTCGCGACCGTCGCTTCATTGTCCGGCGCGCATGGCATCGCGCTTGCGCTCAACGAACGCGGCGTGAACGAGGCGCTGGAATCCGGCGTCGGCGAAATCGCCTCCGTGGTCTCTGCGACGGAAGAGCACAGCCAGGCCAATGCGCACCGCTCGCGCGAGTCCGCCATCGCCAATCTGAAACGCCTGTGCGAGATGCGCGATGCCACCAGCCACAAGCCGCTCGTCAACGCGGCGATCTCGATGGCGCTGGGCTGCTCGATCACCGGGGCGGTCGACCCTGCAGAAGTGCTGCGGCTGGTCGACAAATGCCTCGAAGCCGGTGTCGATTTCGTCGGCATCGCCGACACCGTGGGCTATGCCGGGCCGAAGCAGGTGGCGGAGCTGACGCGCGCCGCGGTGAAGCTCGCAGGGTCGAAGCCGATCTGCATCCATCTACACGATACCCGCGGCATGGGCATCGCGAACGCGGCCGCGGCGCTCGACGAAGGCGCGCGGATCCTCGACGGCTCGCTCGGCGGCCTCGGTGGCTGCCCCTTCGCCCCCGGTGCGACCGGCAATGTCGTGTTCGAGGATCTCGTGTTCCTGTGCGAGAGCAAGGGCTTTGCGACCGGCATCGATTTGGAGAAGCTGATCACGGTGCGCAGGATCCTGCGCGAGGAGATGCCGAACGAGCAGCTCTACGGCGGCCTCGCTCGGGCGGGATTGCCGGGTGGGAGCGCGGCGAAGGCGGCTTAAATCCGCAAGCGGAACGCCCTTCCCTTCTCCCCCTTGCGGGAGAAGGTGGCGCGAAGCGCCGGATGAGGGGTCTCTCTCCGCAAGCTCGAAGGAAAGTAGTCGCGGAGACATACCCCTCACCCGTCTCGCCGCTTCGCGGCGAGCCACCCTTTCTCACAAGGGGAGAGGGGAACGCACCGCCTGCGCGGCAAATCTACTCATGCCGGTGCGCGTGCTGGCGTGCCTTCGTCGGCTCCGCTTCGTCCAGGCTACGCGCATCTTACCGCGTTTCGTGAACGGTGCGAGAGAGAAGGCGCTCGCTCACAGCCGCGTTGCCCGTAGCCGCAGCGCGTTTCCAACGACGCTGACCGAGGACAGCGCCATCGCGGCCGCGGCGATGATCGGCGACAGCAGCACGCCGAACGTTGGATAAAGGATTCCGGCCGCGATCGGAATGCCTGCGGCGTTGTAGATGAAGGCAAAGAACAGGTTTTGCCGGATGTTGCTCATCGTCGCCTGCGACAATTTTCGCGCACGCACGATGCCGGTCAGATCGCCCTTCAGCAAGGTGACGCCGGCGCTCTCCATCGCCACGTCCGTGCCGGTGCCCATGGCGATGCCGACTTCGGCTGCGGCCAGCGCTGGCGCGTCGTTGACGCCGTCGCCAGCCATCGCGACGCTGCGGCCGGCCTTCTGCAGCTTTGTCACCACCGCGCTCTTCTGATCCGGCAGCACCTCGGCCTCGACATCGGCGATGCCGAGCCTGCGCGCGACAGCCTCCGCCGTCGTGCGGTTGTCGCCGGTCAGCATGATGACCTTGATGCCTTCGGCCGCGAGTGCCTTCAGCGCCTCCGGCGTGGAAGCCTTGACCGGATCGGCGATCGCGAACAGGCCGGCGAGCCGGCCGTCGACGGCCATGTTGATCACGGTCGCGCCATCGCCGCGCAGCCGTTCGGCCTCGCCATCGAGCGTTTTGGTGTCGATGCCGATCGACATCAGATATTTGGCATTGCCGAGCACGATGGTTTTGGCGTCGACCTTGCCGGTGGCGCCCTTGCCTGTCGGCGAATCGAATTGCTCGACCTGGCCCAGCGCGAGCTGCTTCTCCTTCGCCGCGCGCATGATCGCGTCGGCCAGAGGATGCTCGCTGGCGCGCTCCACGCTGGCGGCCAAGCGGAGGATGTCATCTTCCGCAAAGCCGGCCGCCGGCACGATCGCGACCACCTTCGGCTTGCCCTCGGTCAGCGTGCCGGTCTTGTCGACCACCAGCGTGTCGATCTTCTCCATCCGTTCCAACGCCTCGGCGTTCTTGATCAGCACGCCTGCCTGCGCGCCGCGGCCGACGCCGACCATGATCGACATCGGAGTCGCCAGGCCAAGCGCGCAGGGGCAGGCGATGATCAGCACGCTGACGGCGGCGACGAGGCCGAAGGCCAGCCGCGGCTCCGGTCCGAACCAGGCCCAGGCTGCGAACGCGATGACGGCAACGGCGATCACCGCCGGCACGAACCAGCCCGCGACCTGGTCGGCGAGACGCTGGATCGGCGCGCGCGAGCGCTGCGCGTCCGCGACCATCTGCACGATCTGCGACAGCAGCGTCTCACGCCCGACCTTCTCGGCGCGCATGATGAAGCTGCCGGACTGGTTGAGCGTGCCGGCGATCACCTTCGCGCCCGTCTCCTTGGTGACCGGCATGGATTCGCCTGTTACCAGCGACTCGTCGAGCGAGGAGCGGCCTTCCAGAATGACGCCGTCGACCGGCACTTTTTCGCCCGGCCGCACGCGCAGGCTGTCACCGGCATGAAGGGCGTCGATTTCGACCTCATGCTCGCTACCGTCGGCATCGACGCGGCGCGCGGTCTTCGGAGCGAGCTGCAGCAGCGCCTTGATCGCACCTGAGGTCGCGTCGCGTGCGCGCAGCTCCAGCACCTGCCCGAGCAGCACCAGCACGGTGATGACCGCCGCGGCCTCGAAATAAACCGCGACCGCGCCTTCATGGCCGCGGAAGGTGGCCGGGAAAATCTGCGGCGTGATGGTGCCGATCAGGCTGTAGACATAGGCGACGCCCGTGCCCATCGCGATCAGCGTGAACATGTTGAGGTTGCGCGTCAGCAGCGACTGCCAGCCGCGGACGAAGAACGGCCAGCCGGCCCACAGCACCACTGGCGTTGCAAAGACGAGCTGGATCCGATTCGACAGCGTCGCATCGATCCAATTGTGCGGGCCCGCGAGATGGCCGCCCATCTCCAGCACGACGGCCGGCAGCGCCAGCGCGCCGCCGATCCAGAACCGCCGCGTCATGTCGGCAAGCTCGGGATTGGGACCGGTCTCCAGGCTCGCCACTTCCGGCTCCAGCGCCATGCCGCAGATCGGGCAGGTGCCGGGTCCGGCCTGGCGGATCTGCGGATGCATCGGGCAGGTGTAGATCGTGCCTGCGGGCATCTCGGGCTCGGGTGTCTTGTCCTTGGCGAGATATTTTGCGGGGTCGGCGGCGAATTTGCTGCGGCAGCCGGCCGAGCAGAAATGGAAGGTCGCGCCGTGATGATCGAAGCGGTGCTTGGACGTCGCGGGATCGACCGTCATGCCGCAGACGGGATCGCGGACTTTTGCCGCGGCGCGGTGGTCATGCGCGTGATAGCCGTGCGCGCCGCAGCATGAGGCAGCCGCGGGCTTCTCGACCGGGACAGCCTTACTGGAACAGCCGCAGCCGGAATGTGTTTCCGGCTTGCGATGGTGCTCGTGTTCGGCGTCGTTCATTGCCACGCTCCGGCCTTGCAAGTGATACCCCAGGGGGGTATATAGTCCGCATGCGCAAGGACATCAAGGCATCCGTCGGAAAACGTCTCGGCCGGATCGAGGGGCAGGTTCGCGGCCTCTCGAAAATGGTCGAGGAAGACCGCTATTGCATCGACATCGTCACGCAGATCTCGGCGGTGCGCGCCGCGCTGCGCCGGGTCGAGGAAGAGGTTCTGAAAGATCACGTCGCCCATTGCGTCGAGCATGCGATCGCGAGCGGCGACAAGGCGGACCAGCGCGAGAAGATCGCGGAGCTGATGGCGGTGATTGGGCGGGCGGAGCGGTAGATCGCCGTCATTGTGAGGAGCGTAGCGACGAAGCAATCCAGACTGCTCAGGCAGAGACCTGGATTGCTTCGCTGCGCTCGCAATGACGATAGTGGAGCGACGGCTACGCCGCCCGTTCGCGCGCCCGACCGCGCCGCCTTGGGCGGTCCATGGCCAGCTTCTTCAGCCGCCGGAAGCGCTCCGAGACGGTGACGCGATCGACCGTCTCCGCTGGGTGCGCGCTCACTTCTTCAGCCGGAATCGGCGCCTCTTCGTCAATCGTTTCAGGAACGAGCGGCGGCGCACGGAACGTTTCTGGAAACACACCGAAGGTGCCGGCTACCTCCTCGAGCGGCTTCTGCTTGTCGGCCCAGTGCAAGGCGGTGTAGTCGAAGCCGTGCACGATGGTGGGTTTGACGACTTCGAAATAGGGCGAGATGTCGAAGTCGCGGGGCATGTAGAGCGAGGAATCGCGGATGTGCAGGATCTCGCGGCGGGCAGCACGGCTGCCGGCCTTGGTGATCTTGGGCAGGATCGGGTAACGCACGGCGTCGAACGCTTGCGCGATCAGGGCCGAGCAGATGATCTTGGTGGGATCGCCCGAGCCGATCGAGATCATGCGCCGCCGCCAGCGCTGCGGGATCGGCAGCGGAAACAGAAAGCGCATCAGGTCGACGATGTTCTTGGTGTCGTAGCCGAAGCCGATGCGGTTGATTGCATAGCGGCAGACCGTGGTGCGGTCCTCATAGGACAGCCCGACCGGGCGGCAGACGCGGGTGTGATAGGGAAAATATTTCGACAGCGGCGCGGAGGTGACGCCTTCGCCGATATTGGCCTCGATCAGCACGTGCGGCTCGCCGTCGGGCTCTTCCGCACCCTCGATCGGGCCGACATAGAGTGCGCCGTGGGACCAGGTCGACTGCGTCAGATATTTGATGATGCCAGAGATGCGGTTGTTGCCCTCGACCAGCAGCACGTCGCCGGGCTCGATGACGCCGCGCAGATGCTCCGGGTCGCTCGGCGTGAACGGCTCATAGCCCGGCACCTCCTTCGAGAGGTACGCGGCAATCAGCTTGCCGACTGAGTCCAGGACCGTCCCCATTTCAAAACTCCCCCACGGCCTTTTCCGGCCGTCTTTTTCTCTTCTCTACCATGGTCGGAACGTGTTGCAATTCGGTTCATCGATTTGTGACATCAAGCACGATTGATTCACCATGATGGTTGCCGCGCAACATCAGATACGGCAAGGTTCGCTAGCTGTTCCCGTTTGCCGCAAGTCTCCGGAAACCATGACATGACAATCACGCGCCGCAGCTTCCTATCGGCGTCGGCGGGCCTTGCCGCGATGCCGGTCCTGCGCGCAACCGCCGCGACCCTGCCGCGCGAGGCTGACATTGTCGTGATCGGCGCGGGCGCGGCGGGAATTGCCGCGGCGCGGCGTATCATGGCGGCCAATCGCAAGGTCGTGGTGGTGGAGGCTGCGTCGCAGATCGGCGGCCGCTGCATCACGGATACGACCACCTTCGACACGCCGTTCGATCGCGGCGCGCGCTGGATGCACAATCCCGACACCAATCCGATGATCCGGCTGGCGCGCAGTGCCGGGCTCGACGTTCTGCCGGCGCCCTCAGGCCAGAAGATGCGCATCGGCCGCCGCAACGCACGGGCCGGCGAGACCGAGGAGTTCCTGGCGGCGTTGGTCCGGGCCAACCGCGCCATCGACGAGGCCGCGCGCGGCAAGCTCGATACCGCCTGCGCCTCGGTGCTGCCGAAGGATCTCGGCGACTGGGCCGGGGCGGCCGAGTTCATGTTGGGTGCGAGCTTCGCCGGCAAGGACCTGAAGGAGCTGTCTGTGATCGACAAGGCGCGTGCACAGGATCGCAACGCCGCGATCGCCTGCCGCCAGGGCCTGGGGACCCTGATCACCAAACTGGGTGAGCAGGCGCCGGTCGCACTGTCGACACCGGCGAGCCGGATCGTCTGGAGCAATCGCGACGTCAGCGTGGAGACACAGGCCGGCAGGATCGCCGCCCGCGCGGCCATCATTACGGTCTCGACTAATGTCCTGACCTCGGGCGCGATCAAGTTCGGGCCTGACATTCCGAAGCGCACGCTCGATGCCGCATCAAAGCTCACGCTCGGGAGCTACGATCACATCGTGCTGCAGCTACCGGGCAATCCGCTCGGCCTGTCGCGCGACGACATCCTGATCGAGCAGAGCAACTCGACGCGCACGGCGCTGATGTTCGCCAATATCGGCGGCTCCTCGCTGTGCTCGATCGATGTCGGCGGCTCGTTCGGCCGTGATCTCACCCAGCAAGGCGAGAAGGCGATGACGGCCTTCGCCAGAGAATGGATCACGAAGCTGTTCGGCAGCGAGGTCGCCGCAGCCGTGCAGAAAGCCAGCGTGACGCGCTGGAACGCCTCGCCGTTCGTGATGGGTGCGATGTCGGCGGCCTCGCCCGGCGGTCAGTTCTCGCGAAGAATCCTCGCCGAGCCGATCGGCAACATGTTCCTCGCCGGCGAAGCCACGCACGAGACGCTCTGGGGCACCGTCGACGGCGCCTGGGAAAGCGGCGAGCGCGCCGCGGACGCGGCCTTGCGCAAGATCGGCGCGCTCAAGGACGAGCCGGCCGACGTCCCGACGCAGTCCACGAAGAAGCGGCGAGCGCCGCGGCAATAGGCAATTGACCTGGACAAGCGCAGCGCAGATCCAGGACCCATGACCCCAGAAGTCGTTTGGCGAAGACTTGTGGTGGCCAGCTCGCGCTACAAACGCTGGGGTAATGGGTCCCCTGAGTTCACAAACGAAGTGCAACACTTCCATCTGGAGGTGTTGCCATGGGGCGGACTTACAAACAGCTCTCCCTTGACGATCGATGCGAGATTGCCCGCCTTTCGGCCAATGGCGGCTCGGTCGGGCAAATCGCGGCAGCTTTGGATCGGCCGCCATCAACGATCTCTCGGGAGCTGAGGCGGAACCGTGGCAGGCAAGTCGGCTACAAGCCAAGCTATGCTCAGCAGCAGACCCGGGCGCGGCGCTGGAAGGGCTCTCGCCTCGAGCGGGACGCCAGCTTGCGCCGCGAGGTCTTGGCAGGCTTGAGCCGCGGTTGGTCACCCGAACAGGTCGCAGGCAGGCTGGCCCGGGAACGTGGCCGTAGGGTGATCTCCTGCGAGAGCATCTACCGCTTCATCTACGCCCAGATCACACGCACGACGGACTTCACCTGGCGGCGCTATCTGCCTCGGGGCAAGAGCAAGCGAGGCCACCGCGGCAAACGAGGCGGGAGCCCCGCAAGCTTCATCGAAGGCCGTGTTTCGCTGGCAGAACGGCCTGCCGAGGTCGCCGATCGCAAAGTCCCGGGCCACTGGGAAGCCGATCTGATGATGTTCTCCAAATACCGGCAGGCCATCCTGGCCGTCCACGAGCGAACCTCGCGCCTGCTGCTCGCCGTTCCCATCGAACGCAAGTTCGCCGCCGGTATCGCTAGCCATCTCGTACGCCTGTTCAAAGCCGTACCGGAGGCACTGCGCCGTACCGTCACCTTCGACAACGGCACCGAGTTCGCCGCCCACCTTTCCTTGCAGCGCCTCTTGATGAAGACCTTCTTCTGCGACCCGCACGCGCCGTGGCAAAAGGGCGGCATCGAGAACGCCATCGGCCGCTTGCGCCGCTTCATCCCCCGAAAGACCGACCTCGAAAAGCTCCCAACCAGGCGCTTCCGTCAGTCCATTGCCGCCTACAACAACACCCCGCGCAAATGCCTTGACTTCAGAACCCCGGCAGAGGCCTTCTCCTCTCAACTGTTGCACTTCGAGTGTGAATCCACCTCCTGGCTTTCGCCAGGACGACTCGCGGAGAGACTTACCGTAACACCCCGTCCAGCAGCGGCAGTCCCGCGATCACCGCGAGCGCGATCAGCGCGTAGCAGATGGCGCGAAACACTTTCTCGCTGGCACGGCCGAACAGCGACGCACCGAAGGCGACGCCGATCGCATAGACCGGCCCGACGATGAGCGATAGCACAAGCGATTCGCGTGAGATCAGGCCTGTGGTCGCGTAACTGATCATCGAGAAGAAATCCGACGCGCCGAAGAACAGCAAGATGTTGGCGCGCGCGACGATCGATGCGACCGGGCGGCCGAGCCAGTAGCCGACGATCGGCGGGCCGCCGGTCTGGGCGAGGCCGCTACAGAAGCCGGAGAGGCTGCCGATGCCGACCGAGAGCCACGCGTGGTCCTTGCCGCGATAGCGCCAGCCCGACAGCAGCAAGAGCAACAGCGCGGCGACGAAGCAGGAGATGATCCACCGCGTCGTAACGGGTTCGAGCACGCTGAGGAAATAGGTGCCGACGGGCACGCCGACCAGCGCGCCCAGCACGATCACGGCGGTGGCCTTGCGGTCGGCCTTGCGCCAGGCGTCAGGCAGCAGCGGCGCGGCCGCGACGAAATCGATCACGAGGAGCAGCGCGGCAACCAGACGCGGCGCCGCGATGCTGCTCGCCAACGGCATGAAGATCAGCGCCGAGCCGAAGCCGGAGAAGCCGCGCGCGGTGCCCGAAACGAAAGCGACGGCGCAGAGCGCCATCGCAATGGTGAGGCTGACGTCCTTTGGAAGAAAGTCAGTGAGATTCATGCTCTATGATTCTCGAGCATGATCATGCTCTCAAAGTGCCGCCGGTCTTCTTCGTCACCTCCGCCACGATTTTCGCGGCGACGGCCTCGATCTCCTGGTCGGTCAGGGTCTTTTCGCGCGGCTGAATCGTCACCGCGATCGCGATCGACTTCTTGCCGTCGTCGATGCCCTTACCTTCGTAGACGTCGAACACGTTCACAGCGGTGATCAGCTTCTTGTCGACGCTCTGAGCCGCGCGCACGATGTCGCCGCCCTTCACGGTGCGGTCGACGATAAAGGCGAAGTCACGCGACACAGGCTGGAATGCCGACAGCTCGATCACGGGCTTGGCACGGGTCGGCTTTTTCTTCGCCTCGGGGATGCGGTCGAGGATCACCTCGAACACCATCAGCGGGCCGCCGGCACCGAGCGCCTCGAGCGCGCGCGGATTCATCTCGCCGAAATAGCCGAGCACGTTTTGCGGCCCGATCTGGATCGTACCGGAGCGCCCGGGATGCAGCCAGGACGGGCCGCCCGCGACGATCTGAAGGGCCTGCATTGGTGCGCCGGCGGCGGCGAGTACCGCGAGCGCATCGGCCTTGGCATCGAACACGTCAGCCTGCGCCGAACCCGACCAGTGTCGTCCCAGACCTTGCGACGACGCAAAGCCGCGGCGGAGGCCGCTTGCCGCCATGAACTGATCCTGCGGGCGATCGCCCTTGAACACCTGCCCTACCTCGAATAGCGCGACATCGCTCAAGCCGCGATCGGCATTGGCCTGCGCCGCCGCGATCAGGCCGGCCAACAGGGTCGGGCGCATGTCGGACAAATCCGACGCGATCGGGTTGGCGACCTCGAGTTCGCGCTGGCCGCCGCCGAACAGCTCTGCGGCTGACTTGGTGATGAAGGACCAGGTCACCGCTTCGATGATGCCGCGGCTCGCCAGCGCGCGCCTGGCGCGGCGGGTGCGGAGCTGGAGCGGGGTCAGCACGGATTTGCGTGCGTCCTCGCCGCGCTCGAACGGCGTCATCGGCACCTTGTCGACGCCGTAGATGCGGACGACTTCCTCGACGATGTCGGCCTTGCCGTGCACGTCGGTCCGCCATGACGGCACCGCGACCTTCACGACGGGCCCCGGGCCCGCCATCATGAAGCCGAGATGAGTCAGGATGCGCTTCATCTCCGGCATCGGCACCTCGATGCCCGAGAGGCGCTTGACCTCGGTCACCGGAAAATCGATCACGCGGTCGTCGCCGAAGCTCTTGCCGACCACGACGTTCTCGGACGGCGTGCCGCCGCACATCTCCAGCACGAGTTTTGTCGCGAGCTCCAGCCCCGGCACCATGAAAGCCGGATCGACACCGCGCTCGAAGCGGTAGCGCGCGTCCGAATTGATGCCGAGCTTGCGGCCGGTCTGGGCGATGTTGATCTCGTTCCACAGCGCCGATTCGATCAGCACGTCGGTGGTAGTCTCGTCGCAGCCCGAGGCCTCGCCGCCCATGATGCCGGCAAGCGATTCGACGCCGTGCTCGTCCGCGATGACGCAAATCGCGGGATCGAGATTGTAGCTGCGGCCGTCAAGCGCGAGCAGCGTCTCGCCGTCGCGGGCGCGGCGCACCACGAGATTGCCCTTCACTTTCTTCGCGTCGAACACGTGCAATGGCCGTGCGCGGTCGTAGGTCATGAAGTTGGTGATGTCGACCAGCGCGTTGATCGGGCGCAGCCCGATCGCGGTCAGTCGCTTCTGCAGCCATTCCGGCGACGGCCCGTTCTTCACGCCACGCACGAGCCGCAGCGCGAAGCCTGGGCACAGCGCCGCGTCCTCGACCGTGACCTTCACCGGGCAGGGGAATTCGCCCTTGATCGGCTTGATTGTGGGGTCCTTGAACTTGCCCATGTCGGCGGCGGCAAGGTCGCGCGCGATGCCGTGCACGCCGGTGCAGTCCTGCCGGTTCGGCGTCAGGTTGATCTCGACTACGGGATCGCCGAGGCCGGCCCATGCGGCGTAGGCAGCGCCGATCGGCGCATCCGCGGGCAATTCCATGATGCCGTCATGGTCGTTGGAAATCTGCAACTCAGCCGCCGAGCACAGCATGCCGCGGCTCTCGACGCCGCGGATGGTGCCGACACCGAGCGTGATGTCCTTGCCGGGAATGTAGGTGCCGGGCGGGGAGAACACGCTGACGAGACCCGCACGCGCATTCGGCGCGCCGCACACCACCTGCACGGGTGCGCCGCCATCACCGGTGTCGACCATGCAGACGCGCAGCCGATCCGCATTCGGATGCTGCTCGGCGGATATCACCTTCGCGATGGTGAAAGGCTTCAGCGCCTTCGCCTTGTCCTCGATGTTCTCGACCTCGAGCCCGATCATGGTGAGCTTCTCGGCGAGCTTGTCCAAGGGCTCGTCGGTGTCGAGATGTTCCTTCAGCCAGGAGAGAGTGAATTTCACGAGCTCAGCCCTCCCGCGAGGGTCGGTACTTCGAGCGGCTTGAAGCCGTAATGGGACAGCCAGCGGACGTCGCTGTCGAACAGCTGGCGCAAATCGGCGATGCCGTATTTCAGCATGGCGATGCGGTCGATGCCCATGCCCCAGGCAAAGCCCTGGTACTCGTCGGGATCGATGCCGCAGGCGCGCAGCACGTTCGGATGCACCATGCCGCAGCCGAGAATCTCGAGCCAGTCCTCGCCCTCGCCGAAGCGGATCTCGCCCTTGTCGCGGCGGCACTGGATGTCGACTTCCAGCGACGGCTCCGTGAACGGGAAGAACGAGGGCCGAAAGCGCATGTTGATGTGGTCCACCTCGAAGAACGCCTTGCAGAACTCGTGCAGGATCCATTTGAGATGGCCGAGATGGGAGTGCTTGTCGATGACGAGGCCTTCGACCTGGTGGAATTGCGGCGTGTGGGTCGCGTCCGAATCGATGCGATAGGTGCGGCCCGGGCAGATCACGCGGATCGGCGGCTTCTGGCTCAGCATGGTGCGCACCTGCACCGGCGAGGTGTGGGTGCGCAACAGCATGCGGGAGCCGTCCTCCTTCGGGTGGAAGAAGAAGGTGTCGTGCATCTCGCGCGCGGGATGGCCTTCCGGAAAATTCAGCTTGGTGAAGTTGTAGTCGTCGGTTTCGATATCGGGGCCTTCGGCAACCGAGAATCCCATGTCGGCGAAGATCGTGGTCAGCTCGTCCCAGACCTGGCTCAGCGGATGGATGCGGCCGGCCTCGGCGGGCGCATCGCGCAGCGGCAGGGTGACGTCGATGGTTTCCGACGCAAGCCGCGCGTCGAGCGCCGCCGATTTCAAGACGTCGCGCCGCGCCGCGAGCGCCTCAGTGACCTTGTCCTTGGCCTGGTTGATCGCGGCGCCTTGCGTCTTGCGCTCGTCCGGGGACATTTTTCCGAGCGTGGCAAGAAGCGCCGAGATCGAACCCTTCTTGCCGAGGGCTGCGACGCGCACCGCTTCGAGGGCGGCCTCATCGCCGGCTGCGGCGATGTGGTCGAGGATGGATGTTTCGAGCATTGCGAGGTCGGACACGGTCAAATCCCTGCTGCCAAATTCGGCTGGGTTGTCGCCGCCCGAAGGCTGTAACGTCAAGCGAAAAGCCGGTCATTTCGGGCTGACGAGCGGCTGGGTTGAACCTCGCGCGGGGGCCTGGCACCAAGGGGGATCCGAGGAGGCTTTCGCGATGCTCTCAAGATCCGGTCTGGCTGCTGTCGCCGCCGTTCTCTTGGTCGCCGGCAACCCGGCGCGCGCCATGGTGTGCATGGAGAAATCCATGACGCTGGACGAGGTCGTCGACACCATCGCTGCTCAGAAGGGCTGCGAAAGCGCGATCAAGGTGTTTCAGGATTGCCAATTGACCGCGAGCGGCGATGTCCAGCTCGGCGCCGCCGTCGAGAAGAAATGCGAGGCGGACTTCATGCCCGGCCTCAACATGGCGCGGAAACAGGCTTACCAACGCGAGATGCGCGTGTGTGACCGGAAGTACCGGAATAAATCCGGCACCATGTATCTGTCGTTCACGGCATTCTGCCGGGCGGAGGTCGCCCGGCGCTACTCGCAACGCGCGCTGAAGGCCGGCGGAGCCGGCCGCTAGCTCAGGCCGCCAGAGCGGCCTTGGCCTTCTCGGCGATCGCCTGGAACGACGCGGGCTCGTTGATCGCGAGATCCGACAGCACCTTGCGGTCCACGGTGATCCCGGACTTGGCCATGCCATCGATAAAGCGGCTGTAGGTCAGGCCGAACGGACGCACGGCGGCGTTGATGCGCTGGATCCAGAGCGCGCGGAACGTCCGCTTCTTGCGCTTGCGATCACGGAAGGCATAGACGAGAGCCTTCTCGACCGCCGGCTTGGCGGTGCGGATCGTGTTCTTGCGGCGGCCGCGGAAACCCTTGGCGGCCTTGTAGACTTTCTTGTGCTTGGCGTGGGCGGTCACACCGCGTTTGACGCGAGCCATGACAAAAATCCTTCGAAAGATGACTTGATGTTCGGATCGCCGCGAAAGCTGCGGCGCGGGTGGCAATGATCGTGGACGCGATCAGGCGTTCGGCAAGAAGTACTTCTTGACGTTGTCGCCGTCGGTCTTGAACAGCACGGCGGTGCCGCGCAGCTGCCGGATCTGCTTCTTCGTCCGCTTGATCATGCCGTGACGCTTGCTGCGATGAGCGAACATCACTTTGCCGGTGGCAGTCACCTTGAAGCGCTTTTTAGCGCCCGATTTGGTCTTCAGCTTGGGCATTTGGCTCTCCTAATGGCCATAGAAATCCGCCCGCAAAGGCGGCTGGCCGTCAAAATGCTCGTTAGAGCGTTGATTGTGCTCAGGTTTTACGAACAAGCGCGAAACCCGCACGGACACCGCCACGGCAGCCCTTAATCAGCCGGGCAATGAAGGCTGGGCTTATGACAGAGGACGGGCGAATTGGCAACGATGAACCGGTGGAACCTAGCCGGCGACTATCCGGAATTGCTAACCTCATGTCCGAGCCGTGTGACCCGGAGCAGGACCAGAATGCCCCCTTTTTCCCAAACGCTGTCGTCCTTGACTGATGTCGCTCGTCCGCGCTGCCTGGCGCTGTTGGCCGTGCTCGCCATGGCCGCGTTTCCGTCGAGTGCCAATGCGCGCATCCGCGGCTATGACGGCGTCTGGAACGTCACCTTCGCCACCACCCGCGGCAATTGCAGCTCGGGCTACAGCGTCCCCTTCACCGTCACCGGCAGCCGAGTGTCGTCCGCCGGCGGCGGTCGGGTCTCCGGCAGGGTCAATCGCAGCGGTACCGTCGCGGTCCAGGTCTCGGTCGGGGCCTCCCATGCCAGCGGCGGCGGCCGCCTCGCTGGCGTGAACGGCGCCGGTTCGTGGAGGGGTATCATCTCCGGCGATCAGTGCAGCGGCACCTGGCATGCGACGAGGACGTAATTATCGCCTCCAGAGGACGGTGCGCTCTCTCTTGCGCAAGCGGGAGAGGCAAAAAAACAAAACGGCCCGCCGGAGATCCGGACGGGCCGTTGAATTCTTCAGCCTAAAGAACCAGCGTCAGCGCGGCGCCAGCACCATGACGACCTGACGGCCCTCGAACCGCGCGTCCTGCTCCACCTTGGCGAGCTCGGCGACGTCGGTCTTGATCTTGTCGAGCAGCTTGGTGCCGATCTCCTGGTGCGCCATTTCGCGGCCACGATAGCGCAGGGTGATCTTGACCTTGTCGCCTTCTTCGAAGAACCGCTGCATGGCGCGCATCTTCACTTCGTAATCGTGGTCGTCGATCATCGGGCGGAGCTTGATCTCCTTGATCTCGACGATCTTCTGCCGCTTGCGGGCTTCGGCGGCTTTTTTCTGCGCGGAATACTTATACTTCCCGTAGTCCATGATCTTGCAGACGGGAGGGCTGACGTTCGGCGAGATCTCGACCAAATCCATGCCGGCTTCCTGGGCCAAGCGGATAGCCGCGACGGTCTCGATGGTGCCCTTGTTGTCACCGGTCTGATCGATCAGCTGGATCTGCGCATTGCGAATATCGTCATTGATGCGCGGCCCGTCTTTGGCGGCAGTGGGCGGGGCTTTATTTGGACGGCGAATGGGTGGTTCTCCAAAGTTATGAAAAGAGGCGGCTATTTTGCAGGAAGATACGGTTGCCGGCAAGCAATCGCTCGTGCGGCGGTCGAAAAAGCCTCAAATGCGAGGCATTTTGGCCACGGCGGGGCACGCAGAGGGACATAGACACCTTGCTTCTGTTCCGCAAGCGTCCCAAAGGGCCAATGCCGACGTCCGGCTGCGCTGCGGAGCACGTCCGGACAGCTCAAACCGCACAGCCAGAGTAAACGTTCCATGAATCACCCAATTCCCGATGCCGTGCTCGACTTCATCGATGTGGGCGAAGGCCCGTCCACACGCCGGATCGCGGTGCGCCGCCGCGCGGCCCAAGAATCAAGTCAAGGACCTGGGCTGGTCTGGCTCGGCGGTTTCAAGTCGGACATGCAGGGCAGCAAGGCCGTGGCGCTGGACGAATGGGCCCGGGATCACGGCCGCGCCGTGGTCCGGTTCGATTATTCCGGCCACGGCGAATCCGGTGGCGATTTCGTCGACGGAACCATCGGGCGCTGGCTCGAGGAAAGCGTCGCGGTATTCGAGCGGTTCTGCGACGGCCCGCAAATCCTGATCGGCTCGTCCATGGGCGGCTGGATGGCGCTGCTGCTCGCGCGCGAGATCAAAAAGCGGCAAAAGAAACTGCAAGCCAAAGCCTCGCTGGCGGGCCTGGTGCTGATCGCGCCGGCGCCCGATTTCACCGAGGAGCTGATGTGGAAGAATTTTCCGGCCGCGGTGAAGAAAGAAATCGAGACCAAAGGCGTCTGGCTGAGACCGTCGAACTATGGCGACGGCTTGCCCTATCCGATCACGCGGAATCTAATCGAGGAGGGACGCAACCACCTCCTGCTCGGCAGCGCCATCGATCTCGGCTGTCCCGTCCGCATCCTGCAAGGTGCGCAGGATCCTGACGTGCCCTGGCAGCACGCGTTCGCCCTGACCCATCGCCTGCCGGCCGACGACGTCGTGCTGACCATGATCCAGGACGGCGATCACCGCCTCTCGCGCCCGCAGGACATCGCCCGCATTCTTGCCGCCGTGGCCGAGATCGGGTGAAATCGTCACCTAGCACTCGGTGTCATCGCCCGACTTGATCGGGCGATGCAGTATTCCAGAGGCGCTCGTGCTCAAGCCGAGAAGCCGCGGCGTACTGGATGCCCCGGTCGGGGCATGACTGAGAATGGGAGGGGAGAATCGCCGATGACCACCACCGCCATGCTGCGCGCCTTCTGCGACGCCGTCGAACAACGCAACGGAAAAGCCTTTGCGGATCTCTTCACCGAGGACGGCGTCTATCACGACGTGTTCTATGGCGCCTTCGCCGGCCGCGAGAAGATCGCCGCGATGATCGACGACTGGTTCTATCGCACGGCGACCGACTTTCGCTGGGACATGCACGACCCGGTGTCGAACGGCACCACGCTCTATGCGCGCTACACGTTCAGCTATCGCTCGATCTTGCCGGAGGCTGATGGCGCGCGGGCGATGTTCGAGGGCGTGGCGATCATGACGCTCCGGGACGGAAGGATCGTCAGCTATCACGAGGTCGCCAACACCGCGCCGGCGTTTGTCGATTTGAAGTTTGCGCCGGAACGGATTGCGAAGATCGTCGCCAGACAGGGCGCGGAGCTCAAGGCGCGGCCGGAGATGAAGCGACATTTGGGTTAGCCGTCGTTCTTGCGCACCTACCGCTTCGACGGATTTACCATCGGCTTGCGCTGCGCCAGCGCCGCGACAGTGGCGGTGCCGATCGGGCCCTGCTCGTCATAGAGCCAGCATTCGCCGATCGCCACACCGTCGGTGGCCTGGTGGTTCACCACCTCGAAGCCGATCCAGTTCGTCACCGGCAGGCGGTGCAGATAGATCGTGACGTCGCTGTTGATGTAGCCGAGCCCCTTGTCGCCGGCGTTCGCGAACGGACTGGCGAAGTCCGCGCCGATGGCGACATGGACGAACGGCGTCATCGGCACGCCCGCGACCAGCTCGCGCACCTCGCTCATCCAGAGCTTTCGTGGCCCGAGCGAGCCCATGTGACCGACGATCGGTCGCGTGGTCCATTTGCCGTTCATGCCGAGCCTGGGATCGGTCGGCTTGGGAATGTCGGCCGGCTTCGGCACGTCCCAGTTCGGCGGCGACCAGACATTGCCGTCGGGATTCTGCGTTCGCCGTAACAGCTGGCACGAGGCGCGCGCCATGCCGATGCCGCCGGAAAAGAACTCTGCTTCCACGACGCGGATGCGCATCCCGTCGCGCACCAGCCGTGTCGTCACCTCGATCGGCTTGTCGATGGTGGGCAGCCGAAACATATCGACGGTCAGCCGCGCCGGCACGAATTCAGGACCGGAATGGCGCTCCTCGATGGCGAAGCCGAGCAGGCCGACGATGACGCGTCCGTGCAGCGATGTCGGATCCCACGGCCCATTGGCGACTTCCGTCGGGTGGAATGTGTCGCCGTCGCGGGTGAAGAAAGGCATGTTTGTCATGACGCGCGAGCTTGGAGGAACGTGCGGGGAAATCAAGATGCTCAATCCTCGTGGTGAGGAGGCGCGAAGCGCTCTTACCACAACAACGGTGTCATCGTCCGGCTTGACCGGGCGATCCAGTACTCCGCGGCGCTCGTGATTGAATCGATAGGCCGCGGCGTACTGGATGCCCCGGTCAAGCCGGGGCATGACACCGAGGATTAGGAAGCGAGCTCCCACTCCTCGCGCACGCCGTCATCACGCTCGCGCGCTATGGCGGTTGCTCTCATCGTTTCGAACTCATCCCGCGGCACCAACTGCCCCAGCGCCCATACCGCAGCCCCGCGTACCAGCGCGCTCTCATCCTCCAGCAATCGCCGCGCCTCGTCCGCCAGTGCCGCATCACCGGAGTTGCCGATCGCGATCAGCACGTTGCGCAAAAAGCGGTCGCGGCCGATGCGTTTCACCGGCGATTTGGTGAACAGCGCGCGAAACGCAGCGTCGTCGAGCCGTGCGAGCTCGGCAAGACCTGGCGCGCGCAAAGCGTCACGTGCGGCGAGCTTGGCCTCACGGCCCTCCTGCGCGAACTTGTTCCAGGGACAGGCGGCGAGGCAATCGTCGCAACCATAGATGCGGTTGCCGATGCTTTTACGAAATTCGCGCGGGATCGGGCCCTTGTTCTCGATGGTGAGATACGAGATGCAGCGCCGCGCATCGAGCCTGTAGGGCGCGGGAAAGGCCGCGGTCGGGCAGATGTCGAGGCACGCCCGGCACGAGCCGCAATGATCGATCTCGGCGTCGTCGCGCGGCAGTTCCAGCGTGGTGTAGATCGCGCCGAGAAACAGCCATGAGCCGAATTCGCGCGAGACCAGATTGGTATGCTTGCCCTGCCAGCCCAGATGCGCGGCTTGCGCCAGCGGTTTCTCCATCACGGCCGCAGTGTCGACGAATACTTTCACTTCACAAGGCTTCACCTCACAAGTTGCGGTCGCGACCAGCCATCGCGCCAGTGCCTTCAGGCGCTTCTTGATGAGGTCGTGATAGTCGTCGCCCTGCGCATAGACCGAGATCGCCGCGCGCGTGCGCTGTTGCAGGATCGCGAGCGGATCCTGGTCGGGGCCGTAATTGACGCCGAGCATGATGACGCTGCGCACGTCCTGCCACAGCCCGCGGGGATCGACCCGGCGCTCCGGCTGCGCGGCGAGCCAGTCCATGTCGCCATGGCCGCCGGATGCGATGAATTCGAGAAAGTGTTTTCCGGCGCTTTCGATCGTGCCGGGCTCCGTAATGCCGATGCAGTCGAAGCCGAGCGCACGTGCTTCGTTTGCCAGCGCCGTCTTCAGTTCGGTCGGATCGGAGTTCAGAAGTCCAGGTCCACGTAGGTCCGCGACGCCGGCACGCCCGCCAGCCATTCGCTCAACAGCGGACGGAACGACGGGCGGGATTTCACCCGTGCGTACCAGGCCTTTGCCGCGTCGTCCTCGCTCCATGGCACGTCGCCCAGATAGTCGATCGCCGAGAGGTGCGCCGCGGCGGCGAGATCCGCGTAGGTGAGCCGGTCGCCGGCGAGGAAATTACGCGTCTGCGCCAGCCAGCCGATATAGGCCAGATGATAGCGCACGTTTGCCTTGGCGGCGCGCATCACGTCGGCCGAGGGCGGGCCCCCGCCGTTGTCCTCGCTCATGAAGCGCTTGTAGATGCGCTCGGTGACGAGCGGGTGGGAGACTTCCTCGAAAAACTTTTCGTTGAACCAGGCCATCAGCCGGCGGACCTCGACGCGCTCGCCGATCGTGTCCGGCATCAGGCGCTTAAGTCCCATCTCAGAGCCATAGGCCTCGTCGACATATTCGGCGACGATCGCCGCGCCCGGGATCGGCGGCTGCTCGTCGTCCACCAGGACGGGCGTCGTGCCCGCCGCATTGAGCAGCAGAAATGCTTCGCGCCGCTCCCAGCTGCGCTCTTCGATCAGCTTCAGCTCAAGCCCGTATTCTCCCGCGATCAGGCGGATGAACCGCGAATGCGGACAGAACGGATGATGAAACAGCGTAAACATGAAGCCTTTGACTATGTGATGGTGCTTAAGAATCCATCAATGTTTTGTGCGGCGCCACACTAGTCATTCAAAACCGCGAAGCAAGGGCGCGACGCCGCATTTTGCGATTGCAGCAAGGGAGCGGATGGGCGAGAAGAGCCCCGCTTTTCCAGCCGAAATGGACCGTAAATATGTCAGATGCAATACGGGCAGTGATCCTCGGCATCATCGAGGGTGTGACCGAGTTCCTTCCCGTGTCCTCGACCGGCCATTTGCTGCTTGCTGAGCGCTTTTTCCATCTCGGCGAAGGCGCGTTCTGGGATTCGTTTACGGTCCTGATCCAGCTCGGCGCGATCCTCGCGATCGTCGTGTTGTACTTCAAGAAATTGTGGGACGTCGCGATCGGGATGTTCACGGGTGACGTCTATGCACGCCGCTTCGTGATCGGCGTGCTGGTGGCGTTCCTTCCCGCCGTCATCGTCGGTCTCGTCGGCGGCAAATACATCAAGAGTCTGCTGTTCAATCCCTGGGTGGTGTGCTTCTCGCTGATCGTCGGCGGCGCCATCCTGCTCTGGGTCGACAAGCTCGATCTCAAGGCGCGCGAGCATGACGCCACCCGGTTTCCGCTGCTGATGTATCTTTACATCGGTATCGCGCAGTGTCTGGCGATGATCCCGGGCGTGTCGCGCTCCGGTGCAACCATTGTCTCCGCCATGCTGCTCGGGGCCGATAAGCGCGCGGCGGCGGAGTTCTCGTTCTTCCTCGCCATTCCCACCATGATCGGCGCGTTCGCCTACGATTTCTACAAGAACCGCTCCGAGATGACGATGGACCACATGGGCATCGTCGCGATCGGCTTCGTGGTGTCGTTCGTCACCGCCATCATCGTGGTGAAGACGTTCCTGGAATACGTCACCCGCCACGGCTTCGTGGTGTTCGCCTGGTGGCGCGTGATCGTCGGCACCCTCGGCCTGATCGCGCTGGCACTGGGGCGGTAACCCCGAACTTCAAACAATTGACTGCGGGGATGGTTACGCGCTCTTGCGCTGGAATTGCCCGGCGGCGCGGAAACGCCAGAGATATTGCGGGGCGATCGCTTCAAGCGAGTCGGGCGCGATGCCGAGGCCTTCCAGCGTTAGCCCAGCGGCCTTCGCCGCGTCCGACACGACATTGTCGCGCGCGAGCAGCGTGACCTGGTCCGGCGTCAGCTTCAGCGCGCCCGGCGCGAATTGCAGGAAGTTGGCCTTGAAGCGGGCGAGGCCAAACGGCAGCGGCATCAGCATCGGCTTGCGATCGGCAATCGCGAGAATGGCCTCGATGATCTCGCGCATGGTCAGGACTTCCGGGCCGCCGAGCTCGTAGGTCGCGCCCGCCTTGGCCTTGCCGTCGACGGCATCCGCGACCGCGGTGGCGACGTCGCCGACATAGACCGGCTGCATCTTCGTGTCGCCGCCGATCAGCGGCAGCACCGGCGACATCCGCGCCAGCGCCGCGAAGCGGTTGGTGAATTGGTCCTCGGGGCCGAACATCACGGAGGGGCGGAAGATCGTCGCCGACGGCACCGCGGCCAGGACCGCGGCTTCTCCGGCCGCCTTGGCCCTGGCATAGCGCGAGGGCGATTCCGCGTCGGCGCCGATCGCCGAGACATGGATCAGCTGTGCCCCCGCGGCCGCGGCCGCCTTGGCGATGGTCTCGGCGCCCTTGGCCTGGACGGCGTCAAAACTCTGCGCGCCACCCTCGGCGAGGATGCCGACCAGATTGATCACGATCTGCGAATCACGCAGTGCCGCCTCAATCGAGGCCGGATAACGGACATTCGCCTGCACGGTGTGGACCTGCCCGACCTTGCCGGAGGGCTGGAGGTACCCGGCCAGCTCCGGCCGCCGCACCGCGACCCGGACCCGGTAGTCGCGCCGGCACAGCGCGCGGACGACATTCCGGCCCAAAAACCCCGATCCGCCGAAAACCGTGACGAGCGTGTCCAGATTCGATGCCATGGGATCCATTCCTGGGGTCCATATCCTGCGGGAAGAGTGCGTCTCGTCAGGCTTGTATCGGGCCGGTTTGCGATGCGCAATCCGCATCCCGAAGCGGGGTTCAAGCATGAATTGACAACCGCGTCACCGAACCGTAGTAACCGCCTCCGTGCCTAACCGGCATGCCCAGGTGGTGGAATTGGTAGACGCGCTGGCTTCAGGTGCCAGTGGCTTAACGGCCGTGAAGGTTCGAGTCCTTTCCTGGGCACCATCTCCTACTCAAGCGATTGAAATCGCTTTTGCAGGGAATTTGAGTTGCTGACCGGTACTCAAAACCGAGGCACGGCGATCGCAGGCGATCTGGAGGCTGGCTTCAGTCGTTCAGGCAAGCGCTACGCGCCGACGTCCACCGCGCTCGCGGCCGAAGCCGTCATCGCTATGTGGGAAAAGGTCGGCAAAGCTGATGACCCCAAGCGCCTAAGAGGTCTCAATGCTCGTTGACCGCGGCGCCGAGCTTGATCAGGCTCAGCGAGCGGTTCGCGGTCTCGCGCAGGCGGCAGTAGCTCGCGCTGCCCCGGTACATGCCGGGATCGACCTTGTCGAAGACCGCGCAGAAGCCATCACGCGACGCGGCGAAAGTTTTCTGCGAGTCATTGACCGCCTTGATCGCGTCGGCGAACCCGCCGGCCTGAACCTTCTTTAGCGCCTCATTGGTTTTCTGCGTCCAAATGGCGAGTTCGCGCGCCGCGCAGGCTTTCCATTTGGCGACATCGTCATTCGCGCCCTCTGCCGCTTTGATGCAGGGGTCGGCGACGAGCCCAACGCACGCGCCGCCGAAACCGCCGGTTTTCTCCGCGGTCTTCAGGCAGCCATCGATCACCGCAAGTTCGGCTGGCGCGATGCCTTGGGCGAAAGCCATCGATGCGATCGGGAGGCTTGCGGCGAGCATCGCGACGGCAAGTTTGAGCTTCATTGGAGATCTCCGTTCGACGCATCGAAAATATGGAACAGAACACCACTGCGAGCGCATGAAGCTCAGCGAGACGGTAGACCGGCGGATGTGGCGGAAGGGCCGGACGGCGAGTGCGAAGGGAAAACGAGGGGGTATGCGGCTTCGGCTACGCCCTCTCCAATCAATGCCTTTGATGTGCCTTGACCTGACTTACGGGATTTTCGACCAATAGGTGATACATGCAACTTTGGTCATCGAAGGCCCAGCGTTGGTTCACCTGAATGTGGAACAGGAGCTACGCTGACGAATAATGACGGCGGGACCGCTTAAGGCACGCACTGGCGATCTCCACGCTGCGCGGTCGCGGTCTCGCGGGCCTCCATTTGGACAACTGAAGGTGACGATCGAGTCTTTTCCTGGGCACCACACCCAACCCAGGTCGTTGAATCGCTCCCGCCGGTGAGACCACCTCCGCCCCCGAAGCCGGTGACTGCGCCGCCGCCGCTGCCGAAACCGGTAGCTGAAGCGATTTCGGGCATTTTCCAGCAATGCCATTAATAACAGCTCGGGGATGAGACGATGCAGGTCCGCTTCGAAGATTTCCAAGTGTAAACAGCTGCTTGGGAGACCTCGGAAGCCCGCCGTTGAGCGGAATTTCATTCCGCCAATCCCCCCTCGGTTGCATCGTCCGAATTTACCCCGCTTTAGACAAACTAGCTCTTAGTCAGCGGGCAGGCTCGCATCCGGCCGTCGGCGAGCGCGGAGCCATCGGGCTCGCTTTATCGTGGGGGAAGCGGTGGATCAGCATCAGGTCTGGCACGAGCCGGCATTCGACAAGGCTGCGAACGCGATCAGCCCGTTTCTCCTGAGATCGGGAATTTATCTGTTCCTGATCTCGTTCATCTGCCTGTTCTACGTCTTGAACGCGCCGCTTCTGCTCGGCCATTACGATCTGGGCTGGCATCTGGCGGCCGGAGATATCATCCGGGAGCGCAACGCCATCCCGCTCCACGACCCCTGGTCGTTCACCCACGGCGACAAGCCATGGCTCAATCTGTCCTGGCTCTGGGACGCGCTTGCCAGTGCGACGTTTCAATACGCAGGCTTTGGCAGCCTCGTCCTGCTGACGGTGGCCTGCGGCGCAGCGATCGTCGGCATCCTGACCGCGATCTCTCTCGGCTACGGCGCGTCGGCGATCGCGGTCTGCGTCTCGGTCTTCTTGGCCTGCCTGCTCTATCCCGCTTACGAAGCTTCGCCGAACATGTATCTCGCGGTCTCGCCGAATACATGCACGATGTTGTTCTGCGTCGTCTTCTATCGCGAATGCCTGCGACGAACGCGATGGTTCGTGCTTCCCGTGTTGATGGTGCTCTGGGCCAATCTGCATGGCGGTTTTCTGCTCGGCTTTTTCGTGATCGGCGTCTTCTGCGGCGGCGCCGTGCTCAGAGGGGCCTGGGCCGAGCTCCGGATCCTTGCTCTCGCGGGGATCGGGTGCCTTGCCGCGACCTCCATCAATCCGCTCGGCTGGAATATCTATGCCGGTGCCGCCGCGACGATGGGGCACTTCGTCCAGGGCAATATCGGCGAATGGCTGTCCTACTATCACAACATGGAAATGCCGGGCAGCATTCCCGGCATCCTGTACATGCTGGCCTTCGTCGCGCTCGAGCTTCGCTACAGAAACTCCAGACCGATCCCGCTCGAGCCGAGATTGATGTCCTGGCTGTTTCTGATTCTGGGACTGTATCAGTTCAGGTACATCGCTTTCTTCTTCATTTTCTCGACCGCGCCGATGGCGCTTCACCTCAGCCGCTTGCTGCCTGAGCGTCTCACCGGTCGGGACGTGAGGGGAGCGTTGCTGGCCGCCGGCATCGTCGGTCTCGGCACCCTGCCGATGGCCTATTTGAACGTTGCACCGGCGCTCGCACTTCCGCCGATGCTGTCGAGTGAAGATGCCGGCTATCTGCGAAAGCATCTCGCAGGTCGGCGGGTCCTGAACAATTGGAACGTCGGCGGCTACCTGATCTTCGCGACGCACGGCACCGTCCCCCCATTCGTCGACGGTCGCGCCGCGACCGCCTATCCGGACGATTTGCTGCGCGACTATTTCAAGCTGGTGAGCTGGGAGATCGACGAAGCCGCGTGGGACATGGTGCTCGACAAATACCGGATCGACGCCGTGCTGTGGGTCAAGGCGCACGAACAGCTGCGGCGATTTCTGGTGGAGCGGCGAGGCTGGCGCGAGCAATACACCGGCGCTTACGAGACCGTTTACGTCAGGCCGCAATCCGGTTTCGCCGGCGAAGCCAAAAGACAATGACGACCAGCGCCGCGGCTCTGTATGACCAGCCGCGCCTGATGCTTGCGCCGGCGGCTGCCAGCGGATACATCGCGGCCGGCCCTCGCCAGCGTCTGTGCCGGGGATTAGCCTGCAAAGCGCACCGATTCGATTGAGGTTTGAAACGCCATGACCGTACGCCTGCACCGCGGCGACCTGCCCGATCTGTCCCGCTATACCGGAGCGGTGGCGATCGACACCGAGACCATGGGCCTGAACCCGCATCGCGACCGGCTCTGCGTGGTGCAGCTCTCACCCGGCGACGGCAGCGCGGACGTGGTGCAGATCCCCAAAGGTCATACCGACGCGCCGAACTTGAAGGCGCTTTTGGCCAATCCCGCGAACACGAAAATCTTCCACTTTGCGCGGTTCGACGTCGCGGTGCTGTACCAGACGTTTGGTGTCATGACCGGGCCGATCTACTGCACCAAGATCGCCTCCCGCCTGATCCGCACCTATACCGACCGCCATGGCCTCAAGGACCTCGTGCGCGAGGTGCTCAATGTCGACCTCTCCAAGCAGCAGCAATCGAGCGATTGGGGTTCCGACAGCCTGACCGAGCCGCAGCTCGCCTACGCCGCCTCCGACGTGCTGCATCTGCACGGCTTGCGCGAGCGGCTCGATGCCATGCTGGCGCGGGAAGGCCGCACGGCGCTGGCCAAAGCCTGTTTCGACTTCCTGCCGACCCGCGCTTTGCTCGATCTCCAGGGCTGGGCCGAAGAGGACATTTTCGCGCATTCCTAGAGTTTAGCGCGGCGGCCAAGCTGGGCGGTCGCCCCGTTTCAGACACTTTCGTAACGGCCTGTCGCGGGCTGCATATTTTGGCGTTGCCGGCTACAATGGGGCGCCCGCCAGCCGGACAAGGCGAGCGACACCTCAGGAGCCCAGGTGAATTCGGCCCACAATGTCACCTACGACGCCGCGCTCGCGGCGAAGTTCGCCAGCGCGGCGCGCCACAGCCGCCTGGTGCGGATTCTGCGCATCGCGGTGCCGACGACAGTGGCCGCGGCCATGGGTCTGCTCGTCCTCATCTCGACCATTTTCAACCCGTTCCAGATCCCCGTGAAGCTCGACTCCGGAAATCTCGTGGTCACTGGCACGAAGATCACGATGGAATCGCCGCACATGTCCGGCTTCACGCCGGACCAGCGGCCCTACGAGCTCTGGGCCAAGACCGCGACCCAGGACATCACCGATCCCGATCATGTCGATCTCCATGATTTGCGCGCGAAGGTGCTGATGGAAGACCAATCGACCCTGTTCCTCGATGCCCGCACTGGACGGTTCGACAACAAGCAGCAGCAGCTCGACCTGCACAAGGACATCTTCCTGCGCACCTCGACCGGCTACGAGGCGCGGCTGAACTCGGCCTTCGTCGACATGGGCAAGGGCACGGTCTCCTCGGACGAGCATGTCGACGTCAAGCTGACCAACGGAACGCTGACGGCCGATCGGCTGCGGATCACGGAAGGCGGCGACGTCATCCGCTTCGAAGGGAATGTGGTGATGCACCTCGACAAGCTGGACGATCCTGCCGCCACTCAGCCCGCGCCGACTGAACCCGCGCCGGCTGCGAAGACACGTACGCCCCAGAACAAGTCCGCCAATTCAAAGTGATTTTCATGATCAGGTTTTTTCCGCGCAACGACGGCAAGCGGCGCGTCATCCCGGGTGCGGCCGCGCTCGCCGTCGGCATCGCACTGGTCGCAACGGGTGCGGCGATCGCGCAGAGCACGATGCAAGGCGTGCCCAACGCGATGCAGGGCTTCTCGCAGAACCGCGATCAGCCGATCCAGATCGAGGCCGCCTCGCTCGAGATGCGCGACAAGAAGAAGGAAGCGACGTTTTCCGGCAATGTGAAGGTCATTCAGGGCGACACCACCATGACCTCGAAGACGCTGGTGGTGTTTTACGATTCGGGCGGCGACAAGCCGGCCGCGCCACAGCCTGCGGCAAAGGCGACCAAGGGGGCGCCGATGCAGTCGGCGACGCCGGGACCGGGCGGCAACTCCTCGATCAAGCGACTGGAGGCGCGCGGCAATGTCGTCGTCACCCAGAAGGACCAGGTGGTCACGGGCGAGACCGCCGTGTTCGACACCCGCACCAACCTCATCACCATGCTCGGGGGCGTCGTCTTGACGCAGTGCAAGAACGTGCTGCGCGGCGACCGGCTGGCGGTCGACATGACCACGGGCGTGTCGCGTGTGGAATCCGATAGCGGCCGGGTGCAGGCGCTGCTGCCGCAGGGCGGCGGCAATGATTGCGGATCCGGAGGCGCGGGCAAGCCCGGCGCGGGACCTCTGCAATTGCCTGGCGCAACTAAACCCAAATAAGTCAGCGTAGACCCAAGCCCGTCAAAGTAAATTTGAAGAATGATTTCAGACGCTTGGGTCGATCATCGCCGATCCGAGGTTGAAGCTTGCGCGCCGAGACTGTATCTAGCGCGAAGGGCTTTCGAAGCGGGGTTCGCCGCTTTTCGGGCGTGTTTCACTGGGCATGAGACATCCCTTCATTCATGCTGCGTCGGCGAATCCTGAAGCCGGCGTGGCAGATCGCGCGAAGACCGCGCAGGATCGTCGCGAAAGGCTAGAAGGCGGGGATGGTCGATCTCTTCAGCATGTTCCGTCGGCGCCCCGCCAAACGCGGCCGGCCAGGATTTGCGCGCCAGGACATCACCGCGCTCGCTGACAGCGTCGGCGGCCTCGTGGCCAGCCCTGTCAGGGACGCGCCGCCGATCGCCCGTAACCAGCCGATGCACGCACCCGATCAGTTCCAAGGGGACTATCAAGCCGAGCAGCCCCGGGCCCAGGCGGTTCATCCCGTGAGGGCTGCCGGCAGGCCCAACGGTTCCGGCGGGCCTCAGCTCTTGAAGCGGCCGGGCTTCCTGGCTGTGCATAGCGTGGAAAAGAGTTTTGGCAGCCGCCAGGTCGTGCGCGGCGTCAGCATCTATGTGCGCCGTGGCGAAGCGGTCGGCCTGCTCGGCCCCAACGGCGCCGGCAAGACCACCGTGTTCTACATGATCACCGGCCTGATCAAGGCCGATCGCGGCGCGATCGAGCTCGACGGCCACGACGTCACCAAGCTGCCGATGTATCAGCGCGCGCGGCTCGGGATCGGCTATCTGCCGCAGGAGGCCTCGATCTTCCGCGGTCTCACCGTCGAGCAGAACATCCGCGCCGTGCTCGAAGTGGTCGAGCCGTCGCGCAAGAAGCGCGAGCAGCAGCTCGACTCGCTGCTCGACGAATTCAACATCACGCGCCTAAGGAAATCGCCGTCGATTGCGTTGTCCGGCGGTGAGCGGCGCCGCGTCGAGATCGCGCGCGCACTGGCGACGCGTCCGAACTACATGCTGCTCGACGAGCCCTTTGCCGGCATCGATCCGATCGCGGTCGGCGACATCCAGGACCTCGTCCGCCATCTCACCAACCGCGGCATCGGCGTGCTGATCACCGACCACAATGTGCGCGAGACGCTCGGCCTCACCGATCGCGCCTACATCGTCTATGCCGGTGAGATCCTGACCGAGGGGAGCCCGGATGAGATCGTCGCCGATCCGGACGTGCGCCGCCTTTACCTTGGCGAGGAATTCCGCCTCTAGCCCGTTTTTCCAATTCGTCAAGACGTGTACATCGGGCTTGGACTAGGATAAGCAAAAATCGGACCAACTTTTGGGATCGGTTCTTGCTTCATGGCGCTTTCGCAGAGATTAGAGTTCCGGCAATCGCAGTCGCTGGTCATGACGCCGCAGTTGATGCAGGCGATCAAGCTGCTGCAATTGTCCAATCTCGATCTCACGACGTTCGTCGAAGAGGAACTCGAGCGTAATCCCCTGCTGGAACGGGCCAATGACGAGCCGCCCGCGGGCGAGGGCCCGGCCGAGACCGGCCAGTTCAATGACAGCGACGGCGGCCACAACGACGAGCCGGGCGGCGGCCCGGGCGAAGCCTTCGAGCCCGGCCAGGAAGAGTGGATGAGCAAGGATCTCGGCACCCGCGCCGAGATCGAGCAGACCATGGACACCGGGCTGGACAACGTCTTCTCCGAGGAACCGGCCGAGGCGGCCGCGCGCAACGCCCAGGATGCGGCGCCGACCACCTACACCGAATGGGGCGGCGGCGCCTCCGGTGACGAGGACTACAATCTCGAAGCCTTTGTCGCCGCGGAGACCACGCTCGGCGACCATCTCGCCGAGCAGCTCTCGGTTGCCTTCACCGGGGCCGCGCAGCGCATGATCGGCCAGTATCTGATCGACCTCGTCGACGAAGCCGGCTACCTGCCGCCGGATCTCGGGCAGGCCGCCGAACGGCTGGGCGCATCGCAACAGGACGTCGAGAACGTTCTTGCCGTACTGCAGAAATTCGATCCGCCCGGCGTCTGCGCGCGCAATTTGAGCGAATGCCTGGCGATCCAGCTCCGCGAGCTCGACCGTTACGATCCCGCGATGCAGGCCCTGGTCGAGCATCTCGACCTCCTCGCCAAGCGCGACATCGGAGCCTTGCGCAAGGTTTGCGGCGTCGACGATGAGGACATCGCCGACATGATCGGCGAGATCCGCCGGCTCAATCCCAAGCCCGGCATGAAGTTCGGCACGGCCCGGCTCCAGACCATGGTGCCCGATGTCTATGTCCGCCCGGGACCCGATGGCGGCTGGCATGTCGAGCTCAACAGCGACACCTTGCCGCGCGTGCTGGTCAACCAGACCTACTATTCGCAGCTCTCGAAGAAGATCGGCAAGGACGGCGACAAATCGTATTTCACCGATGCGCTTCAGAACGCGACCTGGCTGGTGCGTGCGCTCGACCAGCGCGCCCGCACCATCCTGAAAGTCGCAACCGAAATCGTGCGCCAGCAGGACGGCTTCTTCATCCATGGTGTGGCGCATCTGCGACCGCTGAATCTGAAGGCCGTCGCCGACGCCATTCAGATGCATGAATCCACGGTGTCGCGCGTCACCGCCAACAAATACATGGCGACCAATCGCGGCACGTTTGAGCTGAAATATTTCTTCACGGCCTCGATTGCATCGGCCGATGGCGGCGAGGCTCATTCGGCCGAAGCCGTGCGCCACCACATCAAGCAGCTGATCGATGCGGAGGCGCCCTCCTCGATCCTGTCCGACGACACCATCGTGGAACGCTTGCGCGGCTCGGGCATTGATATCGCCCGCCGCACGGTCGCGAAGTACCGCGAAGCCATGCGCATTCCTTCCTCGGTGCAACGCCGTCGCGACAAGCAGAGCGCTCTTGGTAACGTCGTCTCCACCGCCATGGCCGATCGCTCCCGCAATCCCGAACCGGCCTGATTGCGCCGGCGCGAAATCGCGCTACTCTCGATCTGCTATCGGGCCCAAATCCAGGCCAGGCACGAACCAAGTGAGGTTCACATGACTCTCCGCATCTCGGGAAAGAGCGTCAACGTCGGCGAGGCCCTGCGCGGCCGCGTCAACGACCGGACTGAAGAGGTCCTGCGCAAATATTTCGACGGCAATTACTCTGGTCACATCACGCTGAGCAAGGACGGCTTCGGCTTCCGCACCGACTGTGCGCTGCATCTTGATTCGGGAATCACGCTCGAGGCCGATTCCAACGCACCGGACGCCTATGCCAGTGCCGACCAGGCGCTGGTGATGATCGAGAAGCGGCTCAAGCGCTACAAGAGCCGGCTCAAGGATCGCTCCGCCCGCAAGGCCCATGTCGCCTCCGCGGCGCTGGCCGCGATGGATGCCACCAGCTACGTGCTGGAGGCACCGGGCGAGGGTGAGGATGAGGACGAGATCACCGGCTACAGCCCCGTCATCATCGCCGAGGCCACCACCTCGCTGAAGCCGCTGTCCGTGAGCGAAGCGGTCATGGAACTCGACCTCAGCGGGGCGCCCTGCCTGGTGTTTCAGCACGGCTCCTCCGGCCGGGTGAACATCATTTACCGCCGGGCCGACGGCAATGTCGGCTGGATAGACCCCCCGGGGGTCAAGACGGACGGCAAGGTGGGTGGCAAGGCGTGAGGCCGTCGGGCGACGCTCTGGGGGCCCCGCGCCGGGGCCCCTTTCCGCCTTAACAATGACCGGGGCAAAGCTGCACGCGGGAGTTGGCACCGGGATTGCGTTGGAGTAGAAGCCCCCCACATCAGGGGCGAGCTAAGTCCGCCTCCTGCTTCATCTTCTTGACGTCGGCCCGCCCAGGTTCTTTGTCCAGGCTGGCCAATTCGGAACCTGACGTTTTCATTCACCTCGGAAAACTTCCATGCCGATTACCGATCTGGTCGCGCCCGAGGCGATTCTCCCGGCATTGAAGGTCAACAGCAAGAAGCAGGCGCTTCAGGAACTCGCGGCCAAGGCCGCCGAGTTGACCGGGCAGAACGAGCGTTCCGTGTTCGAGGTACTCCTGCAACGCGAGAAGCTCGGCACCACCGCGGTCGGCTACGGCGTCGCCATTCCCCACGGCAAGCTGCCCAAGCTGGAAAAGATCTTCGGCATGTTCGCCCGCCTCGATCGCCCGATCGATTTCGAATCGATGGACGGCCAGCCGGTCGATCTCGTCTTCCTGCTGCTCGCCCCCGAAGGCGCCGGTGCCGATCACCTCAAGGCGCTGGCCCGCATCGCCCGCCTGCTCCGCGACCAGGACATCGCCAAGAAGCTCCGCGCCTCGCGCGATGCCCAGGCGATCTATTCGGTGCTCGCGCTGCCGCCGGCGACCGCGGCGTAACTCCCCTCCTTCTTGCAGGATAAGGCCCGATCGATTCTGGCACCTGGATTGCGCGGCGCGCAGCAATCTCGTCATGCTCATCTTGATCTCGAAGGTAGAAGACGCGAATATCTTCCCGTTTGAGACGTAGGGCATAGGGGCGGCCCTCACATCGTTAAGGGCCGTTCGCCGTTATGGACTGAGTGCACGTGACTGGGAATGGAAGGGCGCCGCTGCACATCGGTGCCGGGGCGGAAGAGCGGCCCGCGGCCGTGCTTCAGGGTGGTCAGCTTGGCGCCGGACTGCATACCGCAGCGGACTCCGATGCATATGAAAGCGCGATCTGGAAAGCGCCAAGCGCCGGCGTGGAACGGCTGGCCAGAAACGTGATCCGCAGCTCGATCACCCTCAACGTGGTCGCATCAATGGGTGTTCTTCACCCCGCATTACTACCTTCAGAGTGGAGCTATGTGCAGCAGGCGGTCGCGCTGCTGATGTGGATCGTCTCGATCTATGCCAGTGTCTTCGTACGGCCGCGGGTCCGGATCCAGCCCAATCCAGATCTCATCGCGTTGGTCACATTTTATGCCCTCGCGGCCGTTTCCGTTCTCTGGACCACGCTTTCCATCGCAGCGATCATGAAGAGCGTTGCACTTGTGGTGACGACTTTCGGTGCGTATTGCCTCATCACGCGTATCGACATCGACGAGATCGTCGGATCCACGGCGCTTGGGCTGTTCGTTCTGGTCGCCGCCTCGGCGTTGTGCGCCGTCTTCGTGCCCGAGATCGGCGTCGACCAGAGCTGGATGCACAACGGCCAGTGGCAAGGAATCTACGAATCGAAGCAGACGCTCGGCTTTATCAGCGCATATCTGATGTTCTTTGCCTGTTATCAGAAGATCACGGGGCAGGGATGGATTGCATTCCTCGTGTCGCTTGTTCTGGCATCGACCTGCGTCATCGCCTCGGAGTCGCGTGGTGCCGGCGCTGTCGCATTCGCGGCGGGCGGGCTGCTCGTGACTTCCATGTGGTCGATCCGCTGCATGAAAATCTATGCGGTGTTGCCATTCATCATGTGCATCCTGGCCGCTCTGCTGATGCTGTATTTTTACGTGACGGGGTACGATTCCATCCATCTCGGCGAGGCGACCGTCGATTTGACCGAGCGGACCTTCATTTGGCAGTACGCCATCGGCCATTTCAACGATGCGCCGCTGCTGGGCTTCGGCATCAACGGATTCTGGACGCGCCCCGCGATCTACGACTATTTCAACCAGAATCATGGCTGGGTGCTCGACAATTATCATAGCGGTTACATCGCGGTCGCGATTGAAACTGGATTTCTGGGATATTTGCTGTTCGTCACGAGCGTTTATCTGTTCTCGGAAAAGGTCCTCTATTTGATCGCCACCCGGTCGATCGATCGGTATCACTGCGCGCTGATCATCGGCTTCGTCGTCCTGAGCTTTCAATCGAACTTCACGGAGACGATGTTTCTTCGCTCGACAATGTTCACGTCGGTGCTGCTCGTCGCATTCTTCTTCGCAGTGTGCAGGCCGGTGCCCCAGCAGGGGCCTGCAGCAATGACGGGGCAAACAGGATGAATGCCATCCGCGTCCGCTGGACGATAGCCTTTCGTCTTGTCTTGGCACTATCCGTGCTTCCGATCTGCTTCCGGACCGAGGCAGCCGGACAGGCCAACACGCCCCCTGCTCCAAAATTGGGGCGCGGCATCAACATCCTCGGCTACGACGGCGTCTGGGAGGGAGGCCGAAACGCGCCATTTCGTCTGGACAACCTCACTGCGATCAGACGCGCCGGGTTCTCGCACGTTCGGATAAATTTCTTCGGCTTTAGATTCATGAATCCGGAGAAGGTAATGGATGAAGTCGTCTTGAGGCGGCTCGATGGCGTCATCGAGGAAGTGCTCGCCCGAAATCTCATCCCCATCCTGGACGAGCACGATACCCATGTTTGTCAGCGCGACATCTCCGAGTGCACAGACAAGCTGAAATCGTTCTGGACCCAAATCGCCGCGCGCTACGCCGGGAAATATCCAGCACTTGTCTTCGAGGTCCTCAACGAGCCGGGCGGGCAGATGTCGTCCACCGGCTGGAACGGCCTTCTGAACGAGTGCCTCAGCATCATCCGCGCCACCAATCCCCGGCGGACGGTCATCGCTTCGGTTCTCAACGTCGACGAGATGCCGGTCGAGGACCTGGTCCTGCCGTCGGATGACCGGAATCTGATCGTCACGTTTCACTATTACGCGCCGATCCGTTTCACCCATCAGGGCGCACCGTGGTCGCCCACATTCTCGCGAATCGGCCCGCTCGACTGGGGTACCCCGGAGGATAAACAGAAGGCCCGCGCCGATTTCGAGAAGATTCGGTCCTGGTCCCAAAGAGAAAAGCGCCCGATCTATCTCGGCGAGTTCGGCGTGTACGAGGCCGCTCCAGCCGAAGCACGGACCAGATATCTGTCATTCGTGGCGCGGAGCGCAGAGCGGCTTGGCTGGGCTTGGGCCTATTGGCAGTTCGATCATGATTTCGCGGCCTTCGACAGCGCGCGTCAAGCCTGGAAGCCGGACATCCTGCGGGCACTGCTTCCGGCCGGGCGTTGAGGTGCATCCGGGACGCGAGCCATCGCCGCACACTGCCTCATTGCGAGCGAGCGAAGCAATCCAAAATCTTGCCACGGAAAGATTCTGGATCCCCCAAAGCAAACGGGCACGCCTTCCTGCGAAGGCATGCCCGCTTGAAACCCTATTCGTGCGACGCGCGCGTGCTCAGTGCACGCTCACCGCTTGCAGCTCGTTGCTCCAGGCGTTGGCGATTGCGGCTTCGCGGCTGTCGGTCAGCATGATCGGCGTGCCGTCGGCGGCGTGGAGCGCGAAGAGCTTGAGGCCCGGCGCGATCTTCGGCGCTTCGGGAAACAGGCCCGGCACATCCTCAGAGCGGATCTGCTTCACATAGGCGATATGGCCTTCGCCGAGGGTTGCCAGCGTTTCCGGCGAGACGTTCTTGGCTTCGTATTCGAACGCAACGTGACCTTCACTCATGGTCTCGACTCCTCTCTCGAAACTAAGCGGTCGAGTCCGCTACTCGTTCCATTATTCGTGCTCATTGATAGCGATTGTCTTAACGATCCTCTCCGGTTCCGGCCGGGCAAGATCGATCGCCAGCAATCCGTTCTTCAGATCCGCACCCAGCACCAGCATCCCCTCCGCCAGCACGAAAGTGCGCTGGAAGTGGCGCGCGGCGATGCCGCGATGGATGTATTGCCGGGTCTTGTCGTCCTGCTGCCGCCCGCGAATGACGAGCTGGTTTTCCTCAATGGTTACATCGAGTTGGTCGCGGGTGAATCCGGCGACCGCCAGCGTGATCCGCAGACGCTCGGGCTGGCCCTCCGACCGGTCGCACCTCTCGATATTGTAGGGAGGGTAACCGTCGGCGCCTTTGACAACCCGATCGAGCACGCGCTCGATCTCGTCGAAGCCCAGAAGGAAGGGACTGGAAAGCATGGGAACACGAGACATAGTTTACAAAGTCCTCTCGAAGCGACTTTGGTGCATCAGGGCCCGTACAGGCACCCCTTGATCAGCAATATGGGCATATCCGCGTGTGGGTTCAAGGACGTAGCCGGGGCTGTGGACTGGCAGCTCACCCGCAAAAGCTGACTTGTCGCCATGGCGCGAAACGCCTGCCACAAGCCGGCCCGACGAAATTGCGGTGTGATTTTTCTCAACAAAAACAAACCCCCTTCTACTGTGCATGGGGTTGTTTTCGCGTTTTTTAATCGACGGCCCAGCGGAACCCGATCAGGCCTCGATCCGCGTCCGCCCATCGCCGCTGAACAGATGCAGCTTTTGGCGCATTGCTGCGACGCGGATCTTCTCGCCGATCGGAGGCGCCTCTGAGCCGGGAATGCGGACGATGACCTCGCCGGGCGGCAGTTCGCCGGGGTTGGCGGCGATGCGCTGCTCGTCCTGAGCCCGCGTGCCGTAAACGAAGGTTTCAGCGCCGACGCGCTCGATCGCTTCCACGGTGAGCGGAAGGGCGACGCCGCCGGCCGGGCTCTGGTCGGTGATGACGAAATCCTCCGGGCGAATGCCGAGGATGCCGGCGTCGGTGCTGCCGAGCTGCGACTTGATCTCGTCGGCGCGAATCGACATCAGATTCATCGGTGGCGCGCCGATGAAGGAGGCGACGAAAGTCGTCGCCGGCTTCTCGTAGATCGCCAAGGGATTGCCGACCTGCTCGACCTGGCCGCCATTCATCACCACGAGAATGTCGGCGAGCGTCATCGCCTCGAGCTGGTCGTGGGTGACGTAGATCGACGTGGTGTTGAGCCGGCGCTGCAATTTGCGGATCTCGACCCGCATCGCGATGCGGAGTTTGGCGTCAAGATTGGAGAGCGGCTCGTCGAACAGAAACACCTTCGGCTGGCGCACGATGGCGCGGCCCATGGCGACGCGCTGGCGCTGGCCGCCGGAGAGCTGGCGCGGCTTGCGCTCCAGCATCGAGGTGAGCTCGAGCACGCGGGCGGCTTCGTCGACGCGGGTCTTGACCTCGGCCTCCTTCATGCCGCGGTTGCGCAGGCCGTAAGCCATGTTGTTGAAGACGCTCATATGCGGATAGAGCGCGTAGTTCTGGAACACCATCGCGATGTCGCGGTCGGCGGGCTCGATCTGGTTGACGATGCGGCCGCCGATGTCGATCTCGCCGCCGGTGACGGTTTCGAGGCCTGCGACCATGCGCAGCAATGTCGACTTGCCGCAGCCGGAGGGCCCGACCAGCACGCAGAACTGGCCGTCGCCGACATCGACGTTGACGCCCTTGATGGCCTCGAAGCCGCCGGGATAGGTTTTGCGGACGTTGCGCAGGGTGACGTTAGCCATGGGATTTACTTTTCCGTCTCCACGAGTCCGCGCACGAACAGTTTCTGCATCACGACGACGACGAACACCGGCGGCAGCATCGCGAGCACGGCCGTCGCCATCACGATCGGCCATTCGGTCAGCGCGTCGGTGGTGGTGATCATCTTGCGGATGCCGACCTGGATGGTCTGCATGTCGTCGCGGGTGGTGATCAGCAGCGGCCAGAGATATTGATTCCAGCCGAGGATGAAGAGGATCACGAACAGCGCCGCCATGTTGGTGCGCGACAGCGGCAGCAGCGTATCCCAGAAGAAGCGCAGGGGACCGGCGCCGTCGATGCGCGAGGCCTCCAGCAGCTCGTCCGGCACCGTCATGAAGAACTGGCGAAACAGCAGCGTCGCGGTGGCGGAGGCGATCAGCGGCAGTGACAGGCCCGCATAGCTGTCGAGCATGTGCAGATCGGCGACGATCTTGTAGGTCGGATAGATGCGCACCTCGACCGGCAGCATCAGCGTGATGAAGATGATCCAGAAGATCGGCATCCGGAAGGGAAAGCGGAAATAGACGATCGCGTAGGCCGAGATGATCGAGATCGCGATCTTGCCGACCGCGATCAGCAGCGCCATCACCAGCGAGTTCAGCATCATGTTGCCGACGGGCTCGCGGGTCGATCCGCTCGTGCCGACGAAAATGGTCTGGTAGTAGACCTCGAAGAAATGGCCGCCCGGCAGCAGCGACATTTGCCCGTTGGCGATCAGCGCGTTGTCCTGGGTCGAGGCGACGAACGCGATGTAGACGGGGAAGGCGACGACCGCGATCCCGATCCAGAGGATGATGTGGGCGATGTTGCGCCGGAAGCCCTCTTCCTCGACCATCAGTAGGTCACCTTGCGTTCGACGAACCGGAACTGGATTCCGGTGAGCACGATGACCATGACCATCAGGATCACCGACTGCGCCGCCGAGCTGCCGAGATTGCCGCCGAGCAGGCCGTCGGAATAGACCTTGTAGACCAGCGTGACCGTCGACGTTCCGGGGCCGCCGCGGGTCATCGTGTCGATGATGCCGAACGTGTCGAAGAAGGCGTAGACGATGTTGACCACCAGCAGGAAGAAGATGGTCGGCGACAGCAACGGGAAGGTCACGGTCCAGAACCGCCGCATCGGACGGGCGCCGTCGATCGCGGCGGCCTCGAACACGCTCTTTGGGATCGCTTGCAGGCCGGCGAGGAAGAACAGGAAATTATAGGAGATCTGCTTCCACGCGGCGGCGAGGATGATCAGCGCCGCGGCCTGGTCGCCGTCGAGCAGCGGATTCCAGTCGACGCCCATATTGCGCAGATAGCGCGAGAGCACGCCGAGCGAGGGATGCAGCATGAAGATCCAGAGCACGCCGACCACGGGCGGTGCCACCGCATAGGGCCAGATCAGGAGCGTGCGGTAGAGCATCGAGCCACGCAGCGGCTTGTCCGCCATCACGGCGAGCAGCAGCGCAAAGGACAGCGACGAGACGGCGATGGCGAACGAGAACAAGAAGGTCCGGACGATCGCCTCGAAATAGGCTGCGTCCTTGAACAGCTCGACGTAATTCTCGAACCAGACAAAGGTGGTCGACAGACCGAACGCATCCTGGAGCAGGAAGGACTGGATCACCGCCTGCAGGGCCGGCCAATAGAAGAAAATCAGGACGATCGCGAGCTGCGGCGCAACCAGCGCGTACGGTAACAGTCTTGACTGGAAGATGGCTTGCTTTTGCATGATGCCAGCAGAGCGGCAGGCCGGGTCGCGGCCTGCCGCTCATTGCCTCACTTGACGGCGGTCTTTTCGAACTGCCGCAGCATCGTGTTGCCGCGCTCGACGGCGGCATCGAGCGCCTGCTTGGCGCTCTTCTTGCCGGCCAGCGCTTGCTCAATCTCTTCCGACCAGACGTCACGCAGCTGCACCATGTTGCCGAGGCGCAGACCGCGCGAATTCTCGGTCGGCTCCTTGTTGGTCAGCTCGAGCAGCGGGGTCTCGAGATAGGGCTGATCCTTGTAGAAGCCTTCTTCCTTCGCCTTGGCGTAGGCCGCCTTGGTGATCGGCAGGTAGCCGGAGGCCTTGTGGATGTAGACCTGGCGATCGGTGTCGGAGAGGAAGGTCAGGAATTTCGCGACGCCCTTGTATTCCTCGGCCGACTTGCCGCCCATCACCCACAGCGAAGCGCCGCCGATGATCGAGTTCTGCGGTGCGCCCTTGACGTCGGGATAATACGGCATCGGCACGGCGGTGAAGTTGAACTTGGCCTGCGCCTTGACGTTGCCGAAGAAGGCCGACGAGGTCAGGTAGATCGGGCACTCGCCCGAAGTGAAGCGGCCTTCGCCGGTGTTGGTGCGGCCGGCGTAGTCATAGGTCTTGGTCTTCTGCAGCTCGACCAGGGTTTCGAGATGCTTGACCTGAAGCGGTCCGTTGAACTCGAGCACGGTGTCGAAGCCGTCGAGGCCGTTGGCCTTGCTGGCGAGCGGCACGTTGTGCCACGCCGAGAGCTGCTCGAGATTGACCCACGTGATCCAGGAGCCCGAGAAGCCGCAGGTGTCATGACCGGCAGCCTTCAGCTTCTTGGCGGCCTCGAACGTTTCGGGCCAGGTCTTCGGGATCTCTACGTTCGCCTTCTTCAGCTCGTCGAGGTTCACCCACATCACGGTCGAGGACGAGTTGAAAGGGAAGGACAGCATCTCGCCCTTCGACGTCGAATAATAACCGGTGATGGCGGGCAGGTAGATCTTGGGGTCGAACTTCTCGCCGGCGTCGGCCATCAGCTTGTAGACGGGCTTCACGGCGCCGGTCGCGGCCATCATGGTCGCGGTGCCGACTTCGAACACCTGCATGATGTGCGGGGCGTTGCCGGCGCGGAACGCCGCGATGCCGGCGTTCATCGTATCGGGATAGTTGCCCTTGTAGGTCGGGATCACCTTGTAGTCGCTCTGCGACGCGTTGAAGTCGGTGGCGAGCTTGACGATGACGTCGTTGTTGGCGCCGGTCATCGCGTGCCACCACTGGATTTCGGTCACGGCCAAGGCCGGCGAGGCCGATAGTCCAACCGTGAGTGCAATAGCGGCAGCCGCTCCAAAATGTCGAAGAGCCATCAAGTAAACCTCCCTTGGGCCGTCAAAAATGATCGCTTGCGCTAGCAGCGCCATATGACGTTCACATGACTGTGTAAGCGGCCGAAACGAAAGCGGCAAGCGCTGGAAAAGGGAAGCCGTCAAATAGGCGAATGCCGCGCGCGCAGCGTCCTCCGTTCGCGGTGCACAGAGCGCCCGCACCGCACTGCGGCATTGCCGTGGGATGTGGAAGGCGAGGGCGCTAGCGCTTGCGCTCGGGGCCGCAGACAGTGCCCTGCTCGACCATCGCGTCGATCTCGGACCTGGAGTAGCCGAATTCGCCCAGGACCTCGGCGGCGTGCTCGCTGAATTTCGGCGGCAGGCGCCGCAGGCTCGGCTTGCTGCGGTCGAGCCGGATCGGCGACGCCACGCCCTTGTACCAATCCTTCTCGATAATATCGCCGCGCGCGATCGTGTGCGGGTTGGTCAATGCCTGGTCGATCTTCTGCACGGGGCCGGCGGGCAGGCCCGCGGCGAGCAGGCGATTGCACAGCGGCTCGGCCTCGTGCTGGCTGAACACGGCGGCAAGCTCGGCCCGCAGCGCCTCGCGATTGCCGATGCGATCCTTGTTGCGCGCAAAGCGCGGATCGGTGCCGAGCTCGGGCTTGCCGATCTCCTTGGCGAGCTTGCGGAAGGTGCCGTCATTGCCGACGCCGATGAAGATGTCGTCGGTCTTGGTCGGGAAGATCGCATAGGGCACGAGGTTGGGATGCTCGTTGCCGGTGAGCGACGGCGGCTTGCCATGCATGAAATAATTCGCGGTGTGCGGATGCATGATGGCGAGACCGGTCTCGTACAGCGTGGTCTCCAGGAACTGGCCCTGGCCCGAGCGCTGCCGCTCCGACAGCGCCATCAAGATGCCGATCGCCGCATAGAGGCCGGTGCCGATGTCGACCAGCGGCACGCCGATCCGCATCGGTCCGCTCTCGGGCGAGCCGGTCGCCGCGATCATGCCGGTCATGGCCTGGATGATGGCGTCATAGCCGGGATTGCCGCCGCGCGGGCCGTCGGCGCCGAAGCCGCAGATCCGGCAATGCACGAGGCGCGGAAATTTCTCGCGTAACACCTCGTTGCCGATGCCCCATTTCTCCAGCGTGCCCGGCTTGAAGTTCTCGATCAGGACGTCGGCGCTCTCCAGCATCTTGAGCAGCACGGTCCGGCCGCCCTCGGAGGCGAGGTCGAGGCCGATCGAGCGCTTGTTGCGGTTGATGCCGATGAAATAGGCCGCGTCTTCCTCGTGGAAGGGAGGGCCCCAGTCGCGTACCTCGTCGCCTGCGGGCGGCTCGACCTTGATCACGTCGGCGCCATGGTCGGCGAGGATCTGGGTGCAATAGGGGCCGCCGAGCACGCGCGTCAGATCGATGACGCGCAGGCCGCTCATTGCACCCATGGCAGCTCCAGAACTGGCGGCTTCAGTCATGCCTTCGCGTCCCCTGTGTCGGTATTGATCACAGGCCTAACGAGGTTCGTCCGAGCCGGCAATGGCTTCGCGCGTAGGGCGTCATGCAGGCCGCTCGCCGCAATCCCGCGGGATGGCAAATCAAGGGAGGCGGCCGGCCCGAGGGGTATCTCGGGCCAGCCGCTTCAGCTAACCGATCAGACGACCGTCAGACGGACGTCGACATTGCCGCGCGTCGCGTTGGAATACGGGCACACCTGGTGCGCCTTCTCGACCAGCGCCTCGGCTTCCGCGCGGGCGAGGCCCGGCAGCGAGACGGCAAGGTCGATGTCGAGACCGAAGCCGCCGGCCGCGCGCGGGCCGATGCCGACGGTCGAGGTCACGGAGGCGTCGGCCGGAACCTTGGGGCCGCCCTGCGAGGACACGAACTTCATCGCGCCGATGAAGCAGGCGGCATAGCCCGCAGCAAACAGCTGCTCGGGATTGTTGCCGGCGCCGCCTCCGCCGCCGAGCTCCTTCGGCGTGGTGAGCTTGACGTCGAGCGCGCCGTCGAGGGTCGCGGCATGGCCGTCGCGGCCGCCGGTGGCCTTTGCGCTGGTCTTGTAGAGGACGTTCACTGACATTTTTGTCTCCCTGTGTTTTCGGGGTGGGGGCGCCATCTTTATCGCAGGCAATTAGATTGCGCGCAATTGAAATTATAGCGTCTCACATTTAATTGTTCGCAATTGAATGTAGCGACGGCCGGCCCCAGAATGGAGCAAGTCCTGTGAGATTCTCGATGCCCCGGAAACATTCGGCAGCGGACGCGCCGCTGCGCCTCGACAACCAGATCTGCTTCGCGGTCTATTCCGCCGCGCATGCGTTCAACCGCGTCTACAAGCCGCTGCTGGACCGGCTCGGCCTGACCTATCCGCAATATCTGGTGATGCTGGTGCTGTGGGAGCGCGACGACGTGCCGGTCAAGAGCATCGGCGAAAAGCTGCACCTGGATTCGGGCACGCTGACACCGCTGCTCAAGCGGCTCGAGGCGGCCCACCTCGTCAAGCGCACGCGCTCGAGCGAGGACGAGCGTCAGGTGCTGATCGCGTTGACGCCGCAGGGCCAGGCCTTGAAGGACAAGGCGCGGGCCGTGCCGCAATCGATTCTGGCGGCATCGGACTGCTCGGTCTCGGAGCTTGTCGCGATGAAGGACGAGATTGTGGCGTTGCGCGATCGGTTGAATGCGGTGATCGGGGAGTAGGGTTAGAGGTGCGCTCTTAGGACAGCCGCTTCTTTGTGAAGGCTCGGCCGGAGTGAGACTTCAGGTAGGCTTCAAAAGCGAGCGCTTTGTGCTTGTCAGGGAAGGCGCAGTACCAGATCAGCTTCCAAGGCTTGAACTTGGCAGTGTGGGTGGATTTGCCAGCATTGTGCTCTGGAAACCGGCGCTTCAGATCTTCCGTAGCCCCAACGTATTCCTGCTCGGGAAATTCGATGCTGCGGAGGATGTAGACGTACCACATTGACGATTATCGCCCGGGCAGCCGCTGCGTGGGAGTCTCACCAGTCCGTCTTCGCCCTTCGGGCTTCGCCGGACACCACGCTTCGCCCTTCGAGCTCCGCGCGGCTGCGCCACGCGTAGCCCGAAGGGCGAAGCGTGGTGGAGCCAGGCGGGATCGAACCGCCGACCTCTTGCATGCCATGCAAGCGCTCTCCCAGCTGAGCTATGGCCCCTTAACCGTCCGACGCGCCTTGGGCGACGCGTCGGGAAAGACCCAGAACCACAGTTCTGGAATTATCTCAAGTCTCTTCGTCACCGCCGACATCACCAATGATGTCGGTGACGTCCTCATCGCCTTCTTCGTCGTCGGCGATAAAGGTCGAATCATCGTCGTCATCGTCCTCGATAGTTTCATCGACTTCGATGTCGTCCTCGGATTCGGGCACGACGGCCTTGACCTTGCCGGTGTTCTCCTCGGCATCGGCCTCCTCGAGCGAGACCTCCTCGACCTCCGCCGGCTCTGGCGTGGCGTCGGCGGCAGCGGCTGCGTGACGGGCTTCGGCACCGCGGGGTGCGCGAGCCGGCGCGATGGGCGCGATCGGCACGACTTCACCGGTATAGGGCGAGATCACCGGATTCTTGTTGAGGTCATAGAACTTTTTGCCCGTGGTCGGGCAAATACGTTTAGTTCCGAGTTCGGACTTGGCCACGGCAGAGGAATCCTGGAAATGTCTGAAAAGCGGTGCTTCACTTGGCTAGTTGGCGGCCCGCTGTCAATAGCGCATTGCGGGAGAACGACATGCCCGTGACGGCGGGGAGACCATGTGGTACCTGCCCCGCGAGTCCCACAGGGACGTTTCGGGCCTACCCAAGGACACAAACTTGACCGATTCCGACAAGCCGACGCCGCTCCAGTCGCGCGCCAGCGGTCCCCTGACCGGGAAAGTAAGGGTGCCCGGAGACAAGTCGATCTCCCACCGTGCCCTCATCCTCGGCGCGCTCGCGGTCGGAGAGACGCGGATTTCGGGCCTCCTGGAGGGCGAGGACGTCCTTAACACCGCCAAATCCATGCAGGCGCTCGGCGCCGGGGTCGAGCGTACCGGAGATTTCGCCTGGAAGGTGAACGGCGTGGGTGTCGCAGGCTTCGCGGAGCCCAAAGCGCCGCTGGATTTCGGCAACTCCGGCACCGGCTGCCGGCTCGTCATGGGCGCCGTCGCCGGCTGTCCGATCTCCGCGGTTTTCGACGGCGATGCCTCACTGCGCAGCCGGCCCATGCGCCGGATCCTGGATCCCCTGGAAAAGATGGGCGCGAAGGTCGTCTCCGGCGGCGCGGGCGGCCGTCTGCCGCTGACCGTCCAGGGTGCGCGCGATCCGCTGCCGATCACCTACAAGACGCCTGTGGCCTCGGCCCAGATCAAATCCGCCGTGCTGCTCGCGGGCCTGGCCGCGCCGGGCGCCACGACCGTCATCGAGACCGAGGCCAGTCGCGACCACACCGAACTGATGCTCAAGCATTTCGGCGCCGAGATCACCTCAGTGCAAGAAGGTCAGCACGGCCGCCGTATCACGCTCGTGGGGCAGCCGGAGCTGCATGGCGCCAATGTCGTCGTGCCCGCCGATCCCTCGTCGGCGGCGTTCCCTATCGTTGCTGCGCTGATCGTCGAAGGCTCCGAAATCGTCCTGTCCGACGTCATGACCAATCCGCTGCGCACCGGTCTTTTCACCACGCTGCGCGAAATGGGTGCCTCGATCGAGGAAAGCGAAGTTCGTGGCGACGCTGGCGAGCCGATGGCAAAGCTGCGGGTACGCGCCTCGAAATTGCGCGGTGTCGAGGTGCCGCCGGAGCGTGCACCGTCGATGATCGACGAATATCTGGTGCTGGCGGTGGCGGCCGCCTTTGCCGAGGGCACGACCATCATGCGCGGCCTCCAGGAGCTGCGCGTGAAGGAATCCGACCGTTTGGAGGCCACCGCCGCCATGCTCCGCGTCAACGGTGTCAAGGTCGAGGTCTGCGGCGACGATTTGATCGTCGAAGGCCGCGGCCACGTTCCCGGCGGCGGCGTGGTGGCCACCCACATGGATCATCGCATCGCGATGTCCGCGCTGGTGATGGGCTGCGCCTCCGATCAGCCGGTAACCGTCGATGACACCGCCTTCATCGCCACCAGTTTTCCGGATTTCATCCCGATGATGCGTTCGCTTGGGGCCGATTTTTCATGATCATTGCCATCGACGGGCCCGCGGCGTCGGGCAAGGGCACCCTCGGCAAGCGCCTTGCCCACCATTACGGCTACCGTCACCTTGATACCGGCGTAATCTATCGCGCGGTGGCCTATTCCCTGATGCAGTCCGGTCATGATCTCCGGGACGAGGCGGCGGCGGTCGCTGCGGCGCTGGAACTCGATCCCGAAAAGTTCGGCAATCCCGCCCTGAAGACCCAGAAGGCCGGCGAGGGCGCCTCGATCGTCTCGGCGATCCCCAAGGTGCGCGAGGCCCTCATCAACTTTCAGCGGCAATTCGCCGCCGATCCGCCCGGCGCCGTGCTCGATGGGCGCGATATTGGAACCGTGATCTGCCCCCATGCCGACGTGAAGATCTTCGTCGTCGCCGACCCCAAGGTCCGTGCCCGCCGCCGGACCATGGAGGCCAAGGCGCGGGGCGAGGAGGCGGACGAGGCGGCCGTGCTCGCCGATATCATCCAGCGCGACGAGCGCGACAAGAACCGGGCGATCGCCCCCCTGAAGCCGGCTCCGGATGCTTACTTGCTAGATAACTCCCAACTGGATATAGAAGGCGGCGTCCGGGCCGCCATCGACATTATCGAGGCCGTCCGAGCGGGCCGGTCGCGGGGTTAAGCCGCTGCCGTCATTGGAGGAAGCGCCCGCTCCCGCTCTTTGAGGTCGATACTCTCGGTCCCTGCTCGGGGCCGACGCGATCCAGGTTCCGGACAAAAGATTTCCACGTATCGAACGCGCGGGCCTCAGCCGGCCCGCTTCCGCTGTTCCGCCCTCCAGGTCGGAGCAGCGAGCGGTCGCTCGAAGGTTCTGCGGACCTTCCGACACTGCGCGTACGGTGCGCCCAAGAACCCAACGGCCGGCATGACATCCGCAACTGGAGAACAAATGGCTTCGACTTCTGCTGATACCTATAGCCCGTCGCGCGACGATTTCGCCGCGATGCTCGACGAGTCCTTCGCAGGCGGCAACCTGCAGGAAAGCTCAGTCATCAAGGGCAAGGTTGTTGCAATCGAAAAGGACATGGCCGTCATCGACGTCGGCCTGAAGACGGAGGGCCGCGTTGCCCTGCGCGAATTTTCCGGCCCCGGCCGTGACAGCGAGCTCAAGGTCGGCGACGAGGTGGAAGTGTTCCTCGATCGGATCGAGAACGCCCTCGGCGAAGCCGTGCTGTCGCGTGACAAGGCGCGCCGCGAAGAGAGCTGGGGCAAGCTCGAGAAGGCCTTCCAGAACAACGAGAAGGTCAACGGCGTCATCTTCAACCAGGTCAAGGGCGGCTTCACCGTCGACCTCGACGGTGCCGTGGCCTTCCTGCCGCGTTCGCAGGTCGACATCCGTCCGATCCGCGACGTTGCGCCGCTGATGAACAACTCGCAGCCGTTCCAGATCCTCAAGATGGACCGCCGCCGCGGCAACATCGTCGTGTCCCGCCGCACGGTTCTCGAAGAGACCCGCGCCGAGCAGCGTCAGGAGCTGGTGCAGAACCTCGAAGAGGGTCAGGTCATCGACGGCGTGGTCAAGAACATCACCGATTACGGTGCGTTCGTTGATCTCGGCGGCATCGACGGTCTGCTGCACGTCACCGACATCGCGTGGCGCCGCGTCAACCACCCGACCGAGGTGCTCTCGATCGGCCAGACCGTGAAGGTCAAGATCATCAAGATCAACCACGAGACGCACCGCATCTCGCTGGGCATGAAGCAGCTGTTGGACGATCCGTGGCAGGGCATCGAAGCCAAGTACCCGCTGGGTGCCCGCTTCACCGGTCGCGTCACCAACATCACCGACTACGGCGCGTTCGTCGAGCTCGAGCCGGGCATCGAAGGCCTGATCCACGTCTCCGAGATGTCGTGGACCAAGAAGAACATGCACCCCGGCAAGATCGTTTCGACCTCGCAGGAAGTCGAAGTGCAGGTGCTGGAAGTCGATTCCGTCAAGCGCCGCATCTCGCTCGGCCTCAAGCAGACCATGCGCAACCCGTGGGAGGTCTTCGTCGAAGGTCACCCGACCGGTTCGACGGTCGAGGGCGAGGTCAAGAACAAGACCGAATTCGGTTTGTTCCTGGGCCTCGAGGGCGACGTCGACGGCATGGTCCATCTCTCCGACCTCGACTGGAAGCAGCCGGGCGAGCAGGTGATCGACAACTACAAGAAGGGCGACATGGTGAAGGCCGTGGTGCTCGATGTGGACGTCGAGAAGGAGCGCATTTCTCTTGGAATCAAACAGCTTGAAGGCGACCCCTTCGCCGAGCCGGGCGATGTCAAGAAGGGCGCGGTCGTGACCTGCGAAGTGATCGAAGTGAAGGAGAGCGGCATCGAGGTGAAGATCACCGGTACCGACTTCACCACGTTCGTGAAGCGCTCGGAGCTCGCTCGTGACCGCAACGATCAGCGCGCCGAACGCTTCGCCGTCGGCGAGAAGGTCGATGCCCGCGTGATCCAGTTCGACAAGAAGGCCCGCAAGGTCCAGGTGTCGATCAAGGCGCTCGAAGTCGCCGAAGAGAAGGAAGCCATCGCGCAGTACGGCTCTTCCGATTCGGGAGCAACGCTCGGCGACATCCTCGGCACCGCGCTCAAGAACCGCGACACCAAGTAAGCGAAACGCAGGTTTCACTGCATCAAAGCCCCGGCGCGAGCCGGGGCTTTTTTGTAGTGAGGTCGTCGCCCGGATGGGGCGAAGTGAAATCCGGGAAAGCCTCTCCGTGAGGCGAGAACCCCGGATTACGCTTGCGCTCCATCCGGGCTACGCGGCAGCCGGCCTTGTTTTCTTCTAATTGCGCCGCAATTGATGTATCCAGATAAGCCAATGGCGACGCTGCGACGGCACAACGCGCCTGGCCTTTCATTTGGAGATATTGAGATGTCACTCGATTCGGACATCATCGTCGATCGCCGCAGGATCCGCCGCAAGCTGACGTTCTGGCGCGTATTGGCCGCGCTGATCGCGATCGCGGCGATCGCAGGCTTCGCGCTGGTCGCGACGCCTGGTGCGCGCGGCACGTTCGCGTCCGCCGGCTCGATCGCGCGGGTCCAGATCGAGGGCCTGATCCGCAGCGATTCCGATCGCACCCAGGCGCTCGAGCGGCTGGAGAATTCGCAGGCCGCCGCCGTCATCGTTCACATCAATTCGCCGGGCGGCACCACCGCCGGCTCCGAGCAGCTCTATGATTCGCTTGTACGGTTGAAGGCAAAGAAGCCGCTCGTTGTCGTCGTCGAAGGCCTCGCCGCCTCCGGCGGCTACATCACCGCGATCGCCAGCGATCACATCATCGCCCAGCAGAGCTCGCTGGTCGGCTCGATCGGCGTGCTGTTCCAGTTTCCGAACGTCTCGGAGCTGTTGAAGACCGTCGGCGTCAAGGTCGAGGAGGTAAAGTCCACGCCGCTGAAGGCCGCGCCCAACGGTTTCGAGCCAACCAGCCCTGAGGCACGGGCGGCGCTCGATGCGTTGGTGAAGGATTCCTATGCCTGGTTCAAGGGATTGGTGAAGGAACGGCGTGGCATGGATGACACGCAGCTCGAGAAAGTGGTTGATGGCCGTGTCTTCACCGGACGCCAGGCCATCGATCTCAAGCTGATCGATCAGATCGGCGACGAGAAGACCGCCGTGACCTGGCTGGTCGAGCAGAAGGGCGTCAAGAAGGGGCTCTCCGTGCGCGATTACAAGCTGCAGCCGCGCTTCAGCGATCTGCCGTTCCTCAAGACGGCGGCCGCAGTAACGCTGGAAGCACTGGGTTTAGGCTCGATTGCGCATCAAATCGGACAAACCGGCGTCGCACAGGCGGTCGATCGGCTCGGAATGGATGGAATGCTCGCCTTGTGGCAGCCGGCGGCGTCGAACTGACCGGAACCGGGCGAGCCACAGAGGTTTTTCCCGTTCGGCGCGTGTAGGTCCAGCCCGCTTTTTCGGCATTTGTCACGTGTTTTCACGACGCTCAACCCTCATTTAGCGTCTTGACAGATCACGGTATTTTCACGGAAATGGTCGTCCGCACGCTCCCGGGTCCTATCTCTCGATGATCAAATCCGAACTTGTTCAGCGTATCGCCGAGCACAACCCGCATCTGTACCAGCGGGATGTCGAGAACATTGTGAATGCGATTCTCGAAGAGATCGTAGCGGCTCTCGCGCGCGGTGATCGCGTCGAGTTGCGCGGCTTCGGTGCCTTCTCGGTCAAGCATCGCCCTGCGCGCGCAGGGCGCAATCCGCGCACCGGCGCCCATGTGCCTGTCGATCAGAAGAGCGTTCCGTTCTTCAAGACCGGCAAGGAAATGCGCGAACGGCTGAATCGCGACCATCCGGATCCAGGCGCGCCAGACTGAGGTCCACCTCAGGGTTTCCCGCGGTCGCCAGTGATGCGGCCGCAACCTTGATTCAAGGCGAGCGAGCCGAGATGCGAAAATTCCTGAGCGCGCTGGTCGTGATTCCGCTGGGCCTGGTCCTGATGGTCTTTGCCGTCGCCAACCGGCATTTCGTCACGGTCTCGTTCGATCCCTTCGTTTCCAACGACCCGTCATTCTCGGCAACGCTGCCGCTGTTCCTGCTCCTGATCGTGGTGGCTGCGCTCGGGGTCCTCGTGGGCGGGTGTGCCGTCTGGTTCGGCCAGCGGCACTGGCGGCGTGCGGCGCGCCGGCATGACGCGGATGCCCGGGCCGCGCGAGGCGAGCTGGCTGATCTGCGGGCCCAGTCTGCCGCAGCAAGGCCTGAGTCCCAGCGCCTCCCCGTTCCCTCCGGTGTGGGGCTTTACGGGCCCGTCGGGCGAGACAAGCAGCGCGCGACGTTGTAGAAGCGGCCGCAACCGAAAAGCCCGTTTTCCGGCCGCGGACCCGCGGCCCTCCATTTGCTTTGAGCCCATATCCGTCGAGAACATGTCCTTGCTCGTCAAAATCTGCGGCCTGTCCACGCCCGAGACGCTCGAAACGGCGCTCGAGGCGGGTGCCGACATGGTGGGCTTTGTGTTCTTCCCGCCGTCGCCGCGGCATTTGTCGCTGGAAGCCGGCCGGGAGCTCGGCCGGCAGGTGAAGCGGCGCGCGCTCAAGGTCGCGCTCACCGTCGATGCCGACGATGCCACGCTCGACAACATCATGGACGCGCTGTCGCCGGACATTTTCCAGCTTCATGGCACGGAGAGCGTGGCCCGGCTGCGCGACATCAGGCAACGGGTCGGTCGTCCGGTGATGAAGGTCGTGCCGGTCGCAACGTCAGCGGATCTCGCCGTGCTGCCCGGTTACGCCGAGATAGCCGAACGCATCCTGTTCGATGCGCGCGCACCGAAGGACGCAACGCGGCCAGGCGGCCTCGGCGCACCATTCGATTGGCATCTGCTCGGAAACCTGGAGCTCGCGTTGCCGTATATGGTCTCGGGCGGCCTCAGCGCCGACAACGTCGCCGAAGCCGTTCGCGTCACCCGGGCCGGTGGCGTCGACGTCTCCTCCGGTGTCGAGAGCGCCCCGGGCGTGAAGGACCCCGAGATGATCAAGGCCTTCATTCGCGCCGCGCGCGCAAGCCAAGATGCAAGTCAAGAGTTGAGCGTCCGATGAATGTTGCAAAACCCAATTCCTATCGCAGCGGCCCCGACGAGCGCGGCCATTTCGGCATTTTCGGCGGACGCTTCGTTGCCGAAACCCTGATGCCGCTGATCCTCGATCTGGAGAAAGCCTACACCGAGGCCAAGGTCGACCCGGCCTTCCAGATCGAGATGAACGGCTATCTCAAGAATTATGTCGGCCGGCCCTCGCCGCTCTATTTCGCCGAGCGTCTGACCGAGCATCTGGGCGGCGCCAAGATCTACCTCAAGCGCGAAGAGCTCAACCACACCGGCTCGCACAAGGTGAACAACGTGCTCGGCCAGATCATGCTGGCGCGACGCATGGGCAAGAAGCGCATCATCGCCGAGACCGGCGCCGGCCAGCACGGTGTCGCCACCGCGACGCTGTGTGCGCGCTTCGGCCTGGAATGCATCGTCTATATGGGCGCCGTCGACGTCGAGCGGCAGCAGCCCAACGTCATCCGCATGGAGATGTTGGGCGCAACGGTCATTCCAGTGCAGTCGGGCACGCGCACGCTGAAGGATGCCATGAACGAGGCGCTGCGCGACTGGGTCACCAACGTGCACAACACCTTCTACTGCATCGGCACGGTCGCGGGTCCGCATCCCTATCCGACGCTGGTCCGCGACTTCCAGTCGATCATCGGCAACGAGACCAAGGTGCAGATGCAGGAGATCGAAGGCCGCCTGCCGGATTCGCTGGTCGCCTGTATCGGCGGCGGCTCCAACGCGATGGGCCTGTTTCATCCGTTCCTCGACGATTCCACCGTCGAGATCTTCGGCGTCGAAGCTGCGGGCCACGGGCTGACGCAACTGCATGCGGCGTCGATCGCGGGCGGTCGTCCCGGCGTGCTGCACGGCAACCGCACCTATCTCCTGATGGACGCCGACGGCCAGATCCAGGACGCGCATTCGATCTCCGCCGGGCTCGACTATCCCGGCATCGGCCCCGAGCACTCCTGGCTGCACGAGATCGGCCGCGTGAACTATCTCTCCGCGACCGACGACGAGGCCCTCGCAGCGTTCCAGTTGCTGTCAAAGCTGGAAGGCATCATCCCCGCGCTCGAGCCGGCACATGCCATCGCCAAAGTGATGGAGCTCGCGCCGAAGCGGACCAAAGATCACCTGATGGTCGTCAACCTCTCCGGCCGCGGCGACAAGGACGTCCCGCAGGTCGGCGACATCCTGAGGGGCAAGAGCAAGTGACCACGCGTATCGACACCCGTTTCGCCGAGCTGAAGAAAGCCGGCCGCTCGGCCTTCGTGACTTATGTGATGGCCGGCGATCCCGATCTCACGACGTCGCTCAATATCGTCAAGGCGTTGCCCAAGGCAGGCGCCGACGTGATCGAACTCGGTATTCCCTTCACCGATCCGATGGCGGATGGTCCCTCGATTCAGGCTGCCGGTCTGCGCGCGCTCAAGAACGGCATGACGTTGAAGAAGACGCTGGAACTGGTGCGTGATTTCCGCAAGGACGACAACGTCACGCCGCTGGTGCTGATGGGCTATTACAATCCGATCTACATCTACGGCGTCGACAAGTTTTTGGTTGATGCCAAGACGGCCGGGGTCGACGGCCTGATCATCGTCGATCTGCCACCCGAGGAAGACGAGGAGCTCTGCATTCCCGCGCTGAAGGCGGGCCTGAACTTCATTCGCCTGGCGACCCCGACCACCGACGACAAGCGCCTGCCCGCGGTGCTCGCGAACACGTCAGGCTTTGTCTACTATGTCTCTATCGCCGGCATCACCGGCGCAGCGGCGGCGGACGCCAATGCCGTTGGCGACGCGGTCGCGCGCATCAAGCGGCATACCAAGCTCCCGATATGCGTCGGTTTCGGCATCCGCACGCCGGAGGCGGCGCGCGCCATTGCCGAAAAGGCCAATGGCTCGGTAGTCGGCACCGCGCTGGTCGATGCGCTCAAGAACAGCCTCGATGCGGAAGGGCGCGCGACGGCCAAAACCGTCAACGCCGTCGCCGAGCTGACGGCGGCACTGGCCCAGGGCGTCAAGGGCGCGCAACAGGCGGCGGAATAGGCCTTAATTCCGCTGCCAAGTCCGACGAGCAAGGCGGACGATACGGCGGCTTGCCGGGCCGGGTCCCGGCCGCCATATATCCCTTCAGGTGGTCCCCAGGCGGGATCGCACATCGGAGCAAACCATGAACTGGCTTACCAATGTGGTCCGGCCGAAGATCCGCAACATGCTGCGGCGGGAGACGCCGGAGAATCTGTGGATCAAGTGCCCGGATTCCGGACAGCTCGTGTTCTACAAGGACGTCGAGGCCAACCAGTTCGTCATCCCCGGCTCGAACTATCATATGCGCATGAATGCGGTGGCGCGTCTGAAGTCGATTTTCGACAATGAGACCTGGTACGACGTCGCGCTGCCTGACGTCACGCCCGATCCGCTCAAGTTCCGTGACGAGAAGAAGTACGTCGATCGCATCAAGGATGCCCGCGCGCGGACCAATCTGAACGACGCGATCAAGGTCGGCTACGGCAAGCTCGAAGGTGCCGCCGTCGTCGTCGCGGTGCAGGATTTCGACTTCATGGGCGGCTCGCTCGGCATGGCCGCGGGCGAAGCCATCGTGCGCGGGCTCGAGCTCGCGGTCGAGAAGAAGTCACCCTTCATCGTGTTCGCCGCCAGTGGTGGCGCGCGCATGCAGGAAGGCATCTTGTCGCTGATGCAGATGCCGCGCACCACGGTCGCGGTGCAGATGCTGCGTGAAGCAAAACAGCCCTACATCGTCGTGCTGACCAACCCGACCACCGGCGGCGTCACTGCGTCCTATGCGATGCTCGGCGACGTGCAGATTGCCGAGCCCGGTGCGCTGATCGGTTTTGCCGGCGCGCGCGTGATCGAGCAGACCATCCGCGAAAAACTCCCCGAGGGGTTTCAGCGCGCCGAATACCTCAAGGAGCACGGCATGATCGACATGGTCGTGCATCGCCACGAATTGCGCCCGACCCTGGCGCGGCTCTGCCGACTGTTGACCAGGGCGCCGGCGCTTGAGACCGCGTCAAAGCCGGTGCAGCCGGTCGTCAGTCCGGCGCAGATTGTATCGGCTCCCGAAACGGCGCCGGCCGCGCCGCACGCGTGAACGCTTCCTCCGACCGCGCAAAGCCGCCGCTCGACGAATTGATCGGGCGGCTGTCGGCCCTGCACCAGAAACGCATCGATCTCGGGCTGGAGCGGATGCACCGCCTGTTCGAGCGGCTCGGTCATCCCGAGCGCAAGCTGCCGCCGGTGATCCACATCGCCGGTACCAACGGCAAGGGCTCGACGCTCGCTTATCTGCGCGCGACGCTGGAGGCAGCTAACCTGCGCGTCCACGCTTACACTTCACCCTATCTCGTTCGCATCAACGAATGCTTCCGGCTCGGCCGCGTCGGGGGCGGCGTGCTGGTCGGCGACGACGAGTTGCGCGCGGCACTGGAAGAGGTCGAGCGTGTCAATGCCGGCGAGCCGGCCACCGTGTTCGAGCTCAAGACGGCGGCTGCATTTCATCTGTTCGCGCGGAACCCGGCCGATGTGGTTCTGCTGGAGGTCGGCCTTGGCGGTCGGCTTGATTCAACCAATGTGGTTGACGCGCCGGCGGCCTGCGTGATCACGCCTGTCAGCATGGACCACATGGATTTCCTCGGTGACACCTTGACGTCGATCGCGGGCGAAAAGGCTGGGATCATCAAGCGTGGCGTGCCCGTGGTTTGCGCCGAGCAGCCGGCTGAGGCGATGGCCGTGATCGAGGCGCAGGCCAGGCGCATGCGCGCGCCGTTGTTTGCCGCGGGCGAGAGCTGGCATGTCAATGTCGAGAACGGGCGGCTGGTTTATTCCGATGAGCGCGGCTTGATGGATCTCACAGCGCCGCGCCTGTTCGGCCGGCACCAGTTCGACAATGCCGGTCTCGCCATCGCGACGTTGCGGGCCACCAACGCCTTCAAGATCAACCAGGCGGCGTTCGAGGCGGGGATCGTCGGTGCGGAATGGCCGGCGCGGATGCAGCGCATCGCTTCGGGCGAGCTGCTCGCTCTCGGCCCGCAGGGCTCGGAGATCTGGCTCGACGGCGGCCACAATGCGGAAGGCGGCCGCGTCGCGGCGGCCGCGCTCGGCGATCTCGAAGAGCGGGTGTCGCGGCCGCTGGTCGTGATCGTGGGCATGATGGCCAACAAGGACGCGAAAGGCTTTCTCGCCAATTTCGCCGGTCTGACCCGTCACATCATCGCAGTGCCGATTCCCGACACCGACAACGCGATGCCGGTCGACCGCCTTACGGATGCCGCCCGCAGCCTCGGCATGCGCGTCGAGCCCGCGCCCGGCGTGGAGGCCGCACTGCGCGCCTTGGCGAAGCTCGCCTACGAAGTGCCGCCGCGCATTCTGATCACCGGCTCGCTCTATCTCGCCGGCCACGTGCTCGCCATCAACGGCACGCCTCCTGTATAGTCTTCGCTCCATCCGAGCTACGGGAAGACCCATGCGTTTTGCCGCGATTGCCGACGTCCACGGAAATTACCTGGCGCTGGAAGCTGTGCTCGCCGACATCCGCGCGCAAGGCGTCTCCGAGATCGTCAATCTCGGCGACATGCTGAGCGGCCCGCTCGATGCGCGCCGGACCATCGAAATCCTGATGCAGCTCGATGCCGTGCACGTGCTCGGCAATCATGACCGCTATCTGCTCGACCGTCCGCCCGAGAAGATGGGCTCGTGGGATCGCCCGGCCCATGCCGCGCTCAATGCCGCGCAACTCGACTGGCTGCGCGCGCAGCCGATGACGCGCGTCTTTCGCGATCAGGTGTTCCTCTGCCACGCGACGCCCGACAATGACGAAGTCTATTGGCTCGATACCGTGCATCCCGACGGCGCGGTGGCGCTGTCGCCGCTCGATCGCATCGAGAAATTTGCGCAAGGCATCACGCAATCGCTGATCCTGTGCGCCCACACCCATCTCGCCCGTGCCGTGCGACTTCGCGACGGAAGGCTGATCGTCAATCCCGGCAGCGTGGGCGGCCCGGGCTTCCGTGACAAGCATCCGTTCCCGCATGTCGTCGAGGCCGGCACGCCGCACGCGCGCTATGCGATCCTTGAGCTAACCGATGGTGCCTGGCAGGTCACGTTCCGCCATGTGGTCTATGATCACGAGGCGATGGCCACGCTCGCTCGCCGCAACGGCCAGCCGGAGTTGGCGAACGCGCTGGCGACGGGATGGCTTGCCTAGCGGCTACGGCTACGGCTGTTTTAGCAGCTTCATCGGATCCACCGCCTTCTGCTTCAGCTGCTCGAAGCTGCATTGCCGCGGGGCCTTGTCGAGGCGCCAGCGCAGGATCGAGGTGCCGTGGCGAAAGCGGTCGCCGCTGAAATGGTCATAGCAGACCTCGATCACCAGCTTCGGCTTGAGCGGACACCACTTCGCCGCGCGCTCGGTGGACCAGCGGCTGGGGCCGCCCGGCGCGTTGCCGGTGAAGCCGGGCTCGCCGATCAATGCCTCAAGCCGATCGGTCAGGTCAGGCTTTTCCGCCGCTTTGATCGCCGAGGTGAAGCCGACATGGTGCAGGAGACCATCGTCATCGTAAAGCCCGAGCAGCAGCGAACCGACCACGCTCCGGCCGGCGATCTTGTTGGTCGCATAGCGGAAACCGCCGACCACGCAATCGGCGCTGCGGAATTTCTTGATCTTCTGCATGCCGTCGCGATTTCCCGCCTGGTAGGGCAGGTCGACGCGCTTGGCGATGACGCCGTCCGAGCCGCCGCCGGATTGCGCCAGCCACTTTTTCGCAAGGGCGTAGCTCGTCGTCGCCGGTGAGAGGCGGAAGATGCTGCTTTTCAGATTCGCCTTGGCAAACGCTTCCAGCGCCGGTCGCCGCTCCCTCAGCGGTTGCCCGGCAAGCTGCTTCTCCCTGGCCGTCGCAAGCAGATCGAAGGCGAGATAGAGCGCCGGCGTCTCCTCCGAGAGTTTCTTCACGCGGCTCGCCGCAGGGTGAATGCGTTGCAGCAGCGCGTCGAAGGAAAACCCCTTGCCGTGCGGCACGACGATCTCGCCGTCGAGGGTGAAGCGATCCGCCTTCAGCTTCAGCGCCGCGGCGACGATCTCGGGGAAATAACGCGCAAGGTCTTCACCGGATTTCGAGCGCAGATCAATGCTGCCGCCGTTGCGCGAGAGCAGGCAACGAAAGCCATCCCATTTCGGCTCGTATTGCCACTCCTTGCCGCGCGGGATCGCGTCGACCGAGCGCGCCTCCATCGCCACGAGGGGGTCCGACTTTCGCGCGCGTTTTGCGGGAGGAGGAGGCAACAGGCGGGACTCATCATACGCTGGACATGTCCCATCAACGCGAAACGGCCGACTTTCGCCGGCCGTTTCCAAAAATAATCTTGCGCGCGGCGGATCAGACCGCGGAAGTGATCCACTGCTGCAGCTTCGCCTTCGGCGCCGCGCCGACCTGGCGGGAGGCCATCTCGCCGCCCTTGAAGATCATCAGGGTCGGGATCGACATCACGCCATATTTCGACGCGGTCTTCGGGCTCTCGTCGACGTTGAGCTTCACGATCTTGACCTTGTCGCCCATCGCGCCGGCGATCTCGTCGAGCGCGGGTGCGATCATGCGGCAGGGGCCGCACCATTCGGCCCAGAAATCGACGACCACGGGGCCGTTTGCCTTGAGCACTTCGGCTTCGAAATCGGTGTCAGAAACCTTACCAACGGCCATGGGAGTACCTCGTACCTGAGAGAACGGCGCGACGGGAATCGCGCCAAGATCATGGCGTCAACCTATGAATGGCTCCTTGCCGGGTCAAGGACGCTCACACCGAGATGAAGAGATGCCAGCGCCGCGTCCAGCGCGGGAGCCGAAATCTCCATATATTCAAGGGCCTCGGTCCAAAGCAGGACGGCGCGGACAGGCTTTTGGGGATAAAGCCGCGATAGCACCGCCCGATAGAGCGCAAGCTGCCGGACATAGGCGGCGGGCGCCGCATCGGCGCTCCTGGGAGCCGCCTGATTGGTCTTGAAATCGACGATCAGGACCTCATCCGGCCGAACGACCAACCGGTCGATCTGCCCCGACACCAGCGCCCGGGCGTGGCCCGGCCGTTCCAGCCGGCCGACGATCGCGACCTCCGCCCGGCTGCCGGCCGCAAACACGGGCGCAAACCGTGGCTCGGCGATCAAGCCGAGCACCTTGTCGGCCAGCGCGGTCCGGTCGGCCTCCGCCCAATCCGCCGCGTTGCGCGCCATGAAGCCGAGCGCGGCCTCGCGTCGGCGCTCAGTGGCGATGTCGGGGAGCGATTGCAATAGCCGGTGCACCAGCGTGCCGCGTTGCAGCGCGAGCGCGCGGGACTGCACTGATTCGCCCGACTGCACGGCGCGGCCGTCCCCGGACGGCTGGCCGGAGGGGCGCACCGGATCGTCGTCGATGGTGTCGCGCGGTGCCGGCGTCCGCAGCCAGTCCGGGAGCGCGGTCGCCTGGTCCAACGAGGCCGCGGGCGTGCCCAGCGCCACGACATCCTCCGGTCGGGAGAAGCGCGTCGCCTTTCCCAGCGGCGTCTCGATCGTCTCTTTCGTCAGGCCCGAGCCGGCGAGCCCGGTGTCGACCAGATCGTACCAGCTCAGCTTGCGAACCGTCTTCATGTTGCCGGGCATGCAGCCGCCGACGATGAGCCGGTCGGCGGCGCGCGTCATCGCGACGTAGAGCAGGCGGCGATATTCGTCCTCGGTCTCCTCGAGCATCGCCTTGCGCGCCTCGACGACGGGTTTGGGATCATCCGCCTTGCGTCCGGCCCAGACCACCACCTCGCCGCCATTGCCGCGCGGGACATGGATCAGCCGCAGCCGCTGCGAATCCGCTGGCGACGATGTAGTGTCGACCATGAACACGACCGAGGCCTCCAGGCCCTTGGCGCCGTGCACGGTCATCACCCGCACCTCATCGCGGGAGATCTCCATGTCGCGCTTCACCTCGGTATCGGCCGAGCGCAGCCAGGCCATGAAACCCTGCAGCGAGGCGGGCGCCTTGCGCTCGTAGTTCAGCGCCAGCTCCAGGAACTCATCGAGCGCGTCATTGGCCTCATGACCGAGCCGGCGCAGCATGCGCGCGCGTCCGCCGTCTCCCCCGAGCAACCAGGCGTAAAAGGCGAACGGCGTCTCCTCGCGCGCCCGCGTTTCGCAGGCTTCGAGGCCTCGCAACGCCGCAGCGAATGTCTCGCTTGTCGTGGCATGCTCGCCAAGCGCGCGGCGCAGCGATCCCTTGCGGTCATGGGCCAGCTGGAACAGATCGTCGTCATCGAGCCCGAACAGCGGGCTCTTCAGCGCGACCGCGAGCGCGAGATCGTCCTGCGGCAGCAGCAGCGCATCGGCAAGGTTCATCAGGTCGATGATTCCGATGTGCTCGGTGAGCTTGAGCCGATCGGCGCCCGCGACCGGAACGTTGGCATGCTTCAGCGCCTGGATCACGGCATCGAACGCATTGCCGCGCCGGCGCACCAGGATCAGCATGTCGCCATAGCGCAAGGGACGCCGCTCGCCTTCGTGCCCGGTCAGCGTGCCGCTCTCGACCAGCCGCTTGATCTCGGTTTGGATCCGGCGCGCGAGCTTCACCTCGGGGCTGGTGGCGGCGACGCCGTCGAACGGCGCGCGCCAGCCCTCGATTTCCTGCCTGTCGTCGGCTTCCGCAAGGTCCCACAGCTCGATCACGCTGGGGCCGGCATCGCCGAGTGCATTGTGCAGGGGATGACCGGTCTCGAGCGAATGGATGCTCTTGTAGATCGCGGGCTCGCGGAAGACGTGGTCGACCGAATGCAGGATCGCGGCGCCGGAGCGGAACGAATAGGTGAAGGCGACCGGATCGAATTTCAGTCCGGCCGCCGTGAACTTGCGGTGCAGTTCGCGCCGGCGTGCATCGAATTCCCGGGGCTGGGCGCCCTGGAACGAGAAGATCGACTGCTTCTCGTCGCCGACAGCGAAGACGGTGCGGTTCAGGCCCTCGCGCGCACCTTCGCCGGCGGTGAACTCCGAGATGATGTGCGCGACGATGTCCCACTGCCGCGGACTTGTGTCCTGGGCTTCGTCGATCAGCACGTGATCGACGCCGCGGTCGAGCTTGTAATGCACCCAGCCCGAGGAAACGCGATCGAGCATCGCCAGCGTCTTGTCGATGAGGTCGTCATAGTCAAGCAGCCCGCGCTCCTGCTTCTCGCGGCGGTAGTTTGCGGCAGCCGCGGTCGCGATATGCAGCAGGGCCGCGGTGCGGTCGCGCATGGTCACCGCACGGCGCGTCTCGACCAATCCGGCGACGCGCTGCGCCTCGTTCTCGAACAGGCGGGCGACGGACGGGTTGTGATCGCAAAACTTCTTGGTCAGCACCGCCTTGCGCGGCAGCTTTTCGTCGGTGAGGAAAACGCTGAGATAGGCATCGACCTGCGCGGCGCCGGAAAAGACCTTTGCCTCGCGAAGCCGGCAGGCCTGGTCGTTGTCGGACTTGCTGCCGTCCTCCAGCGCAAAGGCGATCTCGTTCCAGCGCGATCGCGGCAGGAACGGACCGTCGACAATCTCCGTCTCGACGTCCTCGATGCGATCGTTCGCGTCCACCCCCAGCGCCGCTGCCATCTGCACGGCAGCCAGCTCCGCGCTGCCGGCTTCATCGGTCCAGGCCATGAAGTGATCGCGGCTCAGGCAAGCCTCGCGCACCACCTCCTTGAAGGTGACATCGGCGGCGCTCGCCATCGCGGTCAGCAGCGCGCGGCCGGTCACGCTGTCTGGGTCGCGCGCGGCCTCCAGCAGCACCTTCAGATTGGCGCGTTCCATCATGTCGGTCTGGTCGCGCTCGTCGATCACGGCGAAGCGCGCGGGGACATTGGCCTCGAACGGAAACTGCTGGAGCAAACGCGTGCACAGCGCGTGGATGGTCTGCACCTTGAGCCCGCCCGGCGTCTCCAGCGCACAGGCGAACAGCTTTCGTGCGTCGCGCCGCAATTTTGCAGTGGGATGCGGGATGCCGACCGCGCGGATCGCCGCATCGAGTGCCGTGTCGTCGAGCGTCACCCAATGCCCGAGCGTGGTGAACACGCGCTCGGCCATGTTGGCGGCAGCCGCCTTGGTGAAGGTAATGCAGAGGATCTTTTCCGGCGGCACGCCCGCGAGCAGCAGGCGGATCACGCGCTGCACCAGCACATGCGTCTTGCCCGAGCCGGCATTGGCCGACACGAAGGCCGACGCGGACGGGTCCGATGCGCGCGCTTGCCTGGCGCGCACCTCATCCGGGATGGGGCGCGGTGCCTTCACCATTCCTCGATCCCCAATCCACCGGCCGCGGACCATTCCTTGATCCGGGCGAGATCGTCATAGGCGCCGTAGCGATTGGTCCACATCGGCAGGTTCAACGAGGTATAGGGCTGGTTCTCGTCCTCGAAGGCGCGGATCAGCGCCTCGAGCTTGGCCCTGGCCTCGGCAGCCGCGGTGTCCGGCGGCTGCGGCTCGTCGCCCTGCTTGAACTTGAGTTCGAGAATGCGTTCTTCGCCCGGCGGATTGTTGCCGCTCAGGCGAACATAGACGAGCTGGCTCACGGACGCGCCGGCATCGATGTCGGGAAAACCACCCTCGCGCAGGATCGCGGCTTCCAGCGTGAGCTGCGGCGACAGGCCCATGCGGACCTGCTTGCCGGTCGGTGGCTGGCCGGTCTTGTAGTCGAGGATGGCGTAGCCGCCGCCCCGGCGCCGTTCGATGCGGTCGGCGCGCGCGGAGAGACGGAAGCTGCGCCCATGGTCGAGCGGGATCGAGATCTCGCCGCGAGTTTCCGCGGCGATCGCCTCGATCGCGTCGCGCCGCGCCGTCTCCCATTCGCCGAACCAGCGTGCGATGCGCTGGAAGCGCGGCCACCACAGCGCCCGCGCCTCGGGTCGCTCCATCAGCGGCTCAAAGTATTTTTCGCCGATCGCGCGCAGCACGCGCGCCGGATCGTCGGGCAGATCGGTGGCGTAGCGTTCCGTGAACTCTCCGAGCGCATCGTGGATCGCCGAGCCGCGGTCGGCGGCCGACAGCGGCATGTCGACGGGATCGAGCGCGTCGAGCCGCAAAATGTGTTTTGCGTAGATCGTATAGGGATCGCGCAGCCAGTCCTCGATCCCAGTCACAGACATCCTGAGCGGCCGGGTCGCGCGTGGCGGTCGCGGCTCGGGCTGCTTGATCGGCCTCACCTCGTCGGGCTGGTCCAGCGCGGCTGCGAACTGCACGTATTTCTCGCCCGCGCGAATCGCGGCCTTCCAGTGCGCATCGCCCGCGACCGCCTCCAACCGGTGCAGGAAGCGCGAGGCAACCGCCGGGGCACCGCCAGCCTTGGCGGAGTGGGTGAGGATGACCTCGTCGCCGCCCAGCAGTTGCGCAAAATCATGCGCGGAGAGGCCGATACGGCGTTCCGGCAGATCGAGGCCCAGCTGGTGCCGCATCGGCCGGCTCAGCCACGGATCGATGCGCGGCGCCGGTGGCCAGACCCCCTCGATCAGCCCGCCGACGATGATGCGGTCGGCCTGCATCAGGCGTGATTCCAGCGGTCCGTAGATCTGGAGCCGCGCGCCTGGCCTGTCCCGCCGCCGCACCGCGCGATCGCTGAACGCGGTCTGGAACACGTCTGCGTAGTCGGGCAGCGTGACCATCAGTCCGCTGGTCGTGCCGCCGCGCAGGAGATCGTCGAAGGCGCTCGCGAGCGCGAGGCCCTCGCGGTCCTCGAAGGCCACGGAAATGCCCTGCTCGTCGCGCGACAGCTCGATCATGATCTCGCGATGCCGATGCGCGAGTTCGGCGAAGTCATACGGTTTTGATGACGCAAGACTCTCGATCGGCGCCAAGGCTTGTCGTAAGGCATCGATCAGCGCCTGGATGCGATCGAGGTCTTCCGCCTTGAGACGTGCGCGCGGCTCGGCCTTATGCAGCGCGGAGACTTCGCTGCGCCACAGCTTGGCCAGCTCCTCGCGAAAGCGATTGAATTCGCGCAAGAGGCCGGCGGTGCCTGCAGGCGGGCGCGTGCCGCGCAACAAGGCGAGCTCCAGGCCTTCGATCGCAGCCTTCCATGCGCCAGGGGCCCGGCCGAGCCGGCATAGCGGATGCTTCAACATTGCGAGCAGCGTCGGCGGCTCCAGTCCCTTGGTCGCAGCCTCAGCTGTCAGTCGGGCAAAGACGCCGGCGGAGGTTTCCATCAGGACGTCGCCGCCGGAATCGTCGAATGCGAGATCCCACCGGGTCAGCGCGGCCATCACCCGCCGCGCCAGGGCGCGATCGGGCGTGACAAGTGCGGCGGATTTGTCGAGGTGCCGCGCCTCGCGCATCGCAATGGCGATGGCGAGCGCTTCCATTTCAGGGTTGGGAGCTTCGACAACCGCGAGGTTCTTCATACCGCCGGTGATCTTTAAGGCCACATCCGGCTGCTTCAACCGATCGTGCCAGATCTCGGTCTTGGCCGATGGCCGCATCGATTCGGAGGCGAGCAGATCGCGACCGCCTTCCGCCGGAGGCTTGAGGATATCGACGTCGCTGCGCTTGATGCCAAAGCGATCCAGCAGCGCGTGCATGGCATATTGCGGATGGTTCGAGACCGGATGCTCCGCGAACTTGCCGAGCGCATCGCGGACGCCGCCGATGCTGCGCCAGGCATCGTCATCGAGATCAGTGTCGAGGCCGGGCAGCACCACGGCGCCATGCGGCAGCGAAGCGACTGCGTGGAGAAATCTTGCCGTGGCCGGCATCGAGCCGGTCGAACCGGCCGCGATCACGGGGCCATGGCGATGCACGGTCAGCCGCCTGGCTTCGGCATTGATCAGGAGGTCGCGGCGGGCAGCGGGTTCGATGCGTTTGATTTCGGCGAGATGACCGGGCCAGGCGATGCGCGCGATGCGCAGGAATTCGAGCGAATGCTGCCAGTAGCGGTCGAGCATATCGGGCACGAGGCCATCGAGCGCGCTCCAGTCGACGCCGCGCGTGACCATGTCGTCGATCAGCCGCGCGAGATCGGACGCCAGTGCCAGCGTCGACGCGGGGCCGCCGACGACCAGCGGAGACAGCACCGGACCCTTGGCCCAGGCCGCGACGAGTTGCGCCAGTGTCAGCCGCCGTTCGAGCTCGCCGAGCCGCGGCGGAATGTCGAGCGGCGTTGCGCCGGAAAACTGTTCGCCCTCATCGGCGAAAGCGAGCTCATCCTCGTCGATGTCGCCGAGCGCGACGATCCGCGGCAGCACGACAGCCTCCGCCTTCATCTCGTCGAGGAAGATCTCGCGGACGACGCGCATGGCGCGCCGTGTCGGCAGGTACAGCGTGGCATCCGCCAGCCGTGCCGGCTCCTTGCGTGCCTCAAAGCCCTCGACCAGCCGGCCGTCGAGCAAGCCTGAGACGACGGTGCGCAGGAACGGAACTGAGATGGGAACGCTGAAAACGCGCATGAGCTGCCTGATTCGGGAATCAGGCGCCAATATAGGGAGGCGGAGTCAAATGGTCATGGGCGGAGGTGGGATAGTCCCCGCTGTTTGCCGGACCAGAACAGGTGCCGTAGGGGACAATGGCGCAGCCCTACGCCACGCTCTCCAGAAACGCCTCTTCCGCCGCGTGCACGGCATCAGGCGTGCCGACATGCATCCAGACGCCGTCGAGGCGAAGGCCGAACAGCCGCTCCTGCTCGTTGGCACGATCGAACATCTTGGTCAGCGAGAACTCGCCCGCGGGGGCATCGGCGAAGATCGACGGCGACAAAATCGCAGCGCCGGCATAGACGAACGGAACGACCTCTTTTTCCTTGCGCTTGCGCAGGGCACCGTCGGCCAGCATGCCGTAATCGCCGCGGCCGCTATAGCCGATGCTGGTCGCCGTCGGCGCCATCAGCAGCAAAATGTCCATCCGCGCGGGATCAAAGTTTTCGGCGAGCCGCGTCAGGTTGGAGCGTACGCCGTCGATCCACAGCGTGTCGGAATTGACGTGAAAGAACGGTGCGTCCCCGAGCAGCGGCAGTGCCTTGACCACGCCGCCGCCGGTGCCGAGCACCTGGTCGCGCTCGTCCGAGATGGTCACGCGCGGATGCTGGCGGGATGCGGTGTGATCGATGATCTGGTCCGGCAGGTAATGCACGTTGACCACCGCCTCGCTCACGCCGGCCCGACCGAGCTTGTCGAGCACATGGTCGAGCAGCGGCTGGCCGGCCACCGGAACCATCGGTTTCGGCATCTTGTCCGTCAACGGACGCATGCGCAGGCCGAACCCTGCGGCGAGCACCATGGCTTTGGTCGGTTTGACGGGCATCCTTCGCTTTCTCAGACCTACTGATCTCGCGTTCGCAGCAATCCTAACATGAGGTTCGACCGACCGCACCGCGTCTTAACCGCCTTAACCACCTGCCGTGACGCTTGTACGACAGGTGTTGCCGTTACGCCCCGATGGACGTTGACCGCGCCTTTTTCTTCTTGTCACCGAGCTTGAGAAAGTTGACGCCGATCTGGTCACCATTCACCCAGGCGAGCTCGCAGCGTCGGTACGCAAGTCCGGTGGACGACAGCAGCAGAAAAAACTCCTTCAGATGCAGGCCTTCGACTGAGCCGTCGATGGTCAATTTGGCGCCGCTGTCGGAGACGTCCTCCATGGTGCAATCGCGCCGCCAGGTGCCGTCGATACCCATCATCTGGGCCGCGATCCCGCGCTCGAAAACAACCCGGCTGTTGCCGCGCTGGTCCGTCTTCACCGCCATCTGCCCTGCTCCAGCCCCGTAATCATCCGGCTGCTCCGCCGCCAGGTTACCGGCGTCTTGGCTAACAGCCGGTAAATCGAGCCCTGAATCAGCCTTTTCAGCCCCTACTAGCCTTTTCCGCCTTGGGCCTCAGCCTTGGGCCGGGCCTTGGGCCTGCCTTTGGGGCGGCGGGACGTTGGCGAGATACCAGTCGCGCAGATGGGCGAGCGTGGGATGCGCCAGGGAGCGCTGGAGATAGGTCCAGATCCGCGGCTGGTGACGCAGATAATGCGGCTTGCCGTCGCGGCGGTTGAGGCGGGCAAAGGTGCCGAGCAGACGCGTGTTCCGCTGCGCCGACATGATGGCGTAGAGCTCGGCGAAGCCGGCCGCATCGAAGCTCGCCTCGCTGGCGCGGCGCGCCTTGATGTAGCGCGACAGCAGCGTCAGCTCGATCGCCTCGGGCACGTCGATGCGGGCGTCCTGGAGCAGCGACACCACGTCGTAGGATTGCGGCCCCAGCACGGTGTCCTGGAAATCGATCACGCCGACGCGTTCGATGCCGGTGCGATTGCTGAGCCAGATCAGATTCGGCGAGTGATAATCGCGGATGATCCAGGTCTTCGGCGCGGCCTGCGCCTTCTGCAGCAACTCGCGCCACATGGCGAAAAATTCGGCGCGCTTCGCGTCGTCCAGCGGCGCGTTGCGATCAGGCAGGTACCATTCCGGCATCAAGCCGATTTCGATCAGCAGCGCCTCGATATCGAAGACGGGAATGGCGTAGGTCTGCCGCCCGAGCGGCAGCGTTTGCGGCAGCGTCTTGCCGTGCAGCACGGCCAGCAGATCGGCCGCGGCTTCGTAGCGTTCGGCGATCGGGCGCGGCGGATCGCCCTCGATCACGCCTTCGGTGCCGAAGTCTTCGCTGATCAGGAACCCGTGGTCGAGGTCGGAATGATGGATCGCGGGCGCCGAGATTCCCTGCGCGCGCAGGCCCTCGTCGATGGCGACGAAGGGTTTGATGTTTTCGGCGAGATGCACCGCGGCGCTGTAGGATTTTCCGTTGTACATCGCAGCACCATCGGGGCGCTGCGGCGAATTCATGAGGATGACGATCTCGTCGTCGCGCTGCAGCCGCGCATAGGAGCGCGTCGAGGCGTCGCCCGCCATGCGTTTGCGCGTTGCCTCCATGTAGCCGGATGCATCGAGGAATTCGCGCAGCGCCTGCAGCCGCGCGACGATGGCGGCAGCCTTGCCATGGCCGGTGATGTCGGCGGCGCGTGCATTCGAGCCCAGCGCCGGCCGGTGCGTCAGCGCGATGTCGATGCGGTCTTGAGGCATCGCCGACGGCGCGCGCTCCGGCCATTCGATCAGGACGAGGGTTGCTTCCGGCAGCGGCGACAGCCCGATCTCTTCGAGCTCGCTCTCGTCCTCGACGCGGTAGAGGTCGGCATGCATCACCGGGAACGGTGGCAGCTCGTAGCCCTGCACCAGCGTGAAGGTCGGGCTCGGCACTTCCAGTGCATCGTCGCCGGCGAGGTAGCGGATCATGGCCCGCGCCGCCGCGGTCTTGCCGGCCCCGAGATCGCCGGTGAGCGTGATGACATCGCCGGGGCCGACCAGCAGCGCGAGGTCGGCCACTAGTTGCGCAGTGGCTGTCTCGTTGCGGAGCGCGACGGCGAATGTGGTTGGCGCAGTCATTCGGCGGCGTCGCGATGCGCCGCCTGGTCGGTCGGGAAGTCACAGATCACGACCGTGCCCCTGCCCACGATCGAATCCACCCGGATATTGCCGCCATGCAACTCGACGAAGGAGCGCACCAGCGACAGGCCGAGCCCGGCGCCGCGATGACGCGAGCCTTGCGAGCGGCTCTCGAACCAGTTGAACACCTTGTCCTTCATGTCGGCAGGTATTCCAGGCCCGGAATCTGTCACAGTGAAGACCACACTGCGTTCGGTGCGGCGGGCGCTGATGCCGACGGTGGAATCCGGTGGAGAAAACCCGACGGCGTTGGCGAGGAGATTATAGAGCACCTGCACCACGCGCTTCTCGTCGCCGGTGAAGCTGCCGACATCGGGCGCGATCTCGACCTTGAGGCGGATGCGGTCGGTGGCGAGCCGGTCCTGAAGACCCTCGGCGGCGAGCTCGATGGTCTTGCTGACGTCGACCGGGCCGAGTTCCAGCTTCATGGCACCGGCGTCGATGGTGGCGAGATCCAGGATGTTGTTGGTCAGCGCCAGCAGCGCATTGGTCGATTTGGTGACGTAGTCGAGATATTCGGCCTGTTTCGGGGTCAGCGGCCCGGTCGAGGGATCGCTGAGGAAATGCGCAAAGCCGATGATGGTGGTGAGCGGCGAGCGCAGCTCGTAGGAGACGTGGTGGACGAAATCCACCTTCATCTGGTCGGCCGCCTCCAGCGCCTCGTTGCGCTCGCGCAGAGCGCGCTCGACGTTCTCGGTGTCGGTGATGTCCTGGAACGTCAGCATCGTGGCGCCGTCGTGCAGCGGCCGGATCATGCCGTCGAGCACGCTGCCGTCCTTGCGCTCAAGCTTCAGCGGAATGTCGGCGCGGCTCTCGATCGAGGTGACGGCCTCGCGGATCTGCCGCCAAACGATCGCGTCGTCGAACAGCTGATGGCACCAGCCCTCGACCGTCTGGATGTGCGGCTCGTCGCGCATGGCGTCAGCGGACAGCTTCCACATCCGGACGAACGCCGGGTTGAACAGCTGCGCCCTGCCATTGCTGCCGAACACCGCAACGCCCTCGGCGAGGCTATCCAGCGTCTCACGCTGGACCCGGATCATGCCGTCGAAGCGGCGGGCGAGCTCCAGGCTCTCGGTGACGTCGTCGAACAGATAGGTGACGCCGCCCTCGGGATTCGGCGTGGTGACGACGGAGAGCGCGCGCCCATCGGGCAGATACCAGGTGTCCTTGGCGGCCTCGACCGCCCGATAAGCCTCGTGCAGCTTGGCCTTCCAGGCGCGGAAGTCCGGCTGCTCCGGCAATTTGCGCGCGGCGCGAAGCTTGTCGAGCACGCTGGAATCATCGGGGTTGGCGTCGAGAAAGGTGCGGTCGAGGTCCCACAGCTGGCGGTAGGAATCATTGTAGAAGGCAAGCCGGCGCTGGCCATCGAACACGGCAACGCCCGAGGAGAGCTGGTCCAGCGTACGGCGATGCGCCTCCGCCATCCGCACCAGCGCCGAGCTCAAGGCATCCGCCTCGCTGGCATCGATGGCAACGCCGACATTGCCGCCACCGACATTGACGGCGCGCACATCATAGATGCGCCGCTCGCCGCCGATCACGATCGGCAGCCGCGAGGTGAAATTGGCCGCTTCCTTCAGTCCCCGCTCCATCGCGGTGCGGTCGGCGCTGTCGAGCAGCTCGAGCTTGCGCTCCTGGGCGTCGGTGATGCTCGCCGCCTCGGTCGCACGGACATAGGCGGGATTGGCATAAGCCAGCGCGCCGTTCTCGCCCTTGGCCCAGATCGGCCAGGGGGCGGCGGTCGCGAAGCCGCGCAACATCTCCGTCTCGTCGGAAAGTGCCTTGTAACGCAGATTGGTCTCGGCCAGATCGCGGCGGAGCCCCGAGAGTTCGCGAATCCTGACGATGGCTTGGCCACCGATGGCGCGGCCGATGGCCTCCAGCGTGTGGCCATGCGCGGTGGTGAGCGTCAGCTGGAACCCGTCGCCGCGGTCGCGCAGCGCATCGACGGCGTGATCCATCTGCAGCGCCGGTTCCGGCGGCAACCAGGTTCCAAACGCGAGCACGCGCTGCGGAGAGGAGTCGCGCGGCAGCACCATGGAGATGTCACCGGAGATCTGCGCGCGATTGTCGCCGGCCGGCCAAGAGATCAGGATCTGCGGCTCGGCGAACAGCAATGCGCCGAAGCGGTCGGCCTGGAGCTGGAGTTCCCCGATCCGGGCGCGCAGCCGCGCCTCGTTCTTCGCCGTGCGCACGCGCGTGCGCATCAGGAGGATCGCGGCGACCACCGAGAAGCCGAGCAAGGCCAGCGCGGTGGCCAGCACCGCGAGCTCCTGCCGGTTGAAATCCAGCAACGTTGAGAGTGTGTCGACGAGGTCGGCGGCCTCAGCCGGCGCAGCCGGCAGCAGCGCCGCGAGAGCGCTTCCCAACAAGCCGTTGCGCACCAGCGATGTGCACGACAGCAGCGTCCGACGCATCGACACGATCACGCCTGACATAGTTGCCCCAAGATCGCACGAATTTGCGCGCGGCGACCCCCGTCGCGCGCGAATCAAACGACAATACCCTCACCGTGACTCCACCGGTAAGAGTCCAGATCGTGAACGCAACGGCGGTCCCAAAAAAATGCCGAAGGCGGTGTTCCAATTCGCGTAATTCCTCGGGTGATTCGGTGTGTTAGCGGCCGGTCGAGCCGAATCCGCTGGTCCCGCGATCGGTCGCGGACAATGTCGACACGGGAACCAGCGCGGCCTGCACCATTGGCGCAATCACCATCTGCGCGATGCGCTCGCCGCGCTTGACCACGAAGGCGGTCTGGCCGTGGTTGATCAGGATCACCTTGATCTCGCCGCGATAGTCCGCGTCGATCGTGCCCGGTGAGTTCAGCACGGTGACGCCGTGCTTGGCCGCAAGCCCGGAGCGCGGCCGCACCTGCGCCTCGTAGCCGGGCGGCAACGCGATCGCGAGTCCCGTCGGCACCAGCGCGTATTGGCCGGACGCGAGCGTCAGCGGCTCGTTCTCGGGCACCGCCGCCATCAGGTCGAGACCGGCGGCATCATTGGTCTGATAGGCCGGCAGCGGCAGCCCCTCCGCATGGGGCAGGCGTTGCAGTTCGACGGTGACTTTGGTGCTCAAGATGCGGGCTCCCGGGATTTGCCGGTCACGCTCTTTGCGATATGCGCGACCAATCGAATGGCGACCTGTTCCTTGGTCATCGCCGGCCAGGAATCAACTGCAATGTCGCCATCCTTCTCATCGTTCTTCTCACCGCTCTTGCTGATGAGGTGCACGGTGTTGCGGTCTCCGCCCATCACCCCGGTTGCGGGGGAGACGTCGTTGGCGACAATCCAGTCGCAGCCCTTGCGGGCAAGCTTCGACTTGGCGTTGTCGATGAGGTGCTCGGTCTCGGCGGCAAAGCCGATCACCAGTGGCGGCCGCTGGTCGGTCAGCTTGGAGATCGTCGCGAGGATGTCGGGGTTTTCGACCAGCTGGAGCGGCGGCATGCCGGCCGAAGTCTTCTTCAGCTTCTGCTCGCCTTCATTGGCGACCCGCCAGTCGGCGACGGCGGCGGCGAAGATCGCGATGTCAGCGGGGAGCGCGGCCTGCACCTGCTCCAGCATCTGCCGTGCCGATTCCACATGCTTGACTGTCACGCCCTGGGGATCGCTGAGATCGACCGGGCCGCTGACCAGGATTACCTCGGCGCCCGCGGCCTGTGCCGCGGCGGCGATCGCAAAGCCCTGCTTACCGGAGGATCGGTTGGCGATGTAGCGCACCGGATCGATCGGCTCGTGGGTCGGACCAGCCGTGATCAGCACGCGCTTGCCGGCGAGGGGGCGCGGCAACGGCGGCCGCAGCAGTCGCTCGGTGGCAGCCGCAATTTCGATCGCCTCGGACATGCGACCGATGCCGGCTTCACCGGCTTCCGCCATCTCGCCGGAATTCGGCCCGATCAGCATCACGCCGTCGCGTTGAAGTTGCGCGACGTTGCGCCGCGTCGCCGCGTTGTTCCACATCAGCGGGTTCATCGCCGGCGCGAGCAGGACCTTGCGGTTGGTCGCAAGCAGGATGGCGCTGGCGAGATCGTCGGCATGGCCGTTGGCCATCTTGGCCATCAAATCCGCGGTCGCAGGCGCCACCACGATCAGGTCGCACTCGCGCGCCAGCCGGATATGACCGGCGTCGAACTCGCTCTCGGGATCGAACAGGTCGGTGTGGACGCGCTCATGCGAGAGCGCGCTCACGGCCAATGCCGTGACGAATTGTTGCGCCGCCTTGGTCAGCACGCAGCGGACCTCGATCCGCCGCTCCTTGAGCCTGCGGATCAGGTCGAGCGATTTGTAGGCCGCGATCCCGCCGCCGATGATCAGGGTGACGTTGGCCTCGGGGAGGGCGCCGCTGCGCTGGGGCGTGGGGGTGGCGGAAGCCGCGGGCGGCGCCGTGAACGGCGTCAGGGGCTCCTCGCGGCCCTCGATCAGCTCGCCGAGGATGACCCGGACCTCTTCCTCGACCGACCTGCGGTTCCTGGCCGAGCGCAGCCTAAGGTAAGTTTTGATGCCTTCATCGAGCTTGCGAATGGTCAGGCTCGCCATGACACCCCTCCAGCACAAATGATGGCGATGCTATCATTCGCATGATTGCACTGCAATCAAAGATTCCGGACGGCGATCAGGATGCCGATGAAGGTCGCGGCGATGATCCAGAGCGCCACGGTGCGCCAACGGTTCTTGCGGCCTTCGCTGCGGCCCATCGCCGCGATGCTCTCCGGCGACAGCCGGATGCCCTCCCGGGTCATGGTCTCCAGCTGTTCGAGCACCGTAACCGAGCGCGCGGCGATATCAGGCAGGCGCATCAGGATGCGCGCGAGATCGCCGGTGCCGGAGATCGCGCCCTGGACCCGGCCGATCGGACCGAGATTGCGCTCGATCCATTCCCGCACCACGGGGTCGGCGACCTTCCAGATGTCGAGCTTGGGATCGAAGCCGCGTGCCACGCCCTCGACCACCACCATTGTTTTCTGGAGCAGGATCAGCTCGGGCCGCGTGGTCATGTCGAACAGGCCGGTGACCTCGAGCAGCAGCGTCAGCAGCCGCGCCATCGAGATCTCTTCCGCCGTGCGGTTATGAATGGGCTCGCCGATGGCGCGGATCGCTTGCGCGAAGTTCTCGACCGAGTGATGCGCCGGGACGTAGCCTGCCTCGAAATGCACTTCCGCGACACGACGATAGTCGCGGGTGATGAAGCCGAGCAGGATTTCGGCAAGGAAGCGCCGCTCCTTCATGCCGAGCCGGCCCATGATGCCGAAATCAACCGCGACGAGGCGACCGGCGTCATCCAGGAACAGATTGCCCGGATGCATGTCGGCGTGGAAGAAGCCGTCGCGCAGCGCGTGGCGCAGGAAACTCTGAATCACCTTGCGGCCGAGATCGGGCAGGTCGACCTGCGACTCGGCCAGGCGCTTGTGATCGTTCAGCGCGATGCCGTCGATCCACTCCATCGTCAGCACGTTGTGCGTGGTGCGGTCCCAGTCCACGGTCGGTACGCGGAAATCAGGATCGTCGCGCGTGTTCTCCGCCATCTCCGACAGCGCCGCGGCCTCGAGGCGCAGGTCCATCTCCATCGCGACCGAGCGCGACATGGTGTTGATGACCTCGATGAGACGCAGGCGCCGCGCCTCGGACGAATAGGACTCGGCCTTGTATGCGACGAAGAAGAAGTCGGAGAGGTCGCGGCGGAAGCGTGCGGCCACGTTGGGGCGCAGCACTTTCACGGCGACCGCCTTGCGGATGCCATCGCGCAAGACTTCGCCGCGATGCACCTGTGCGATCGAGGCCGCTGCGACCGGCGCACTGAGGCTCGCGAATACGTCCGTCAGCGGACGCTCCAGCGACGTCGCGATCACGGCTTCCGCTTCGACTTGCGAAAACGGCGGCAGGCGATCCTGCAGGCTTTCCAGATCGCGCGCCATGGCAACGCCGACCACATCGGGGCGCGTCGCCAGAAATTGCCCGAGCTTGAGATAGGCCGGGCCCATCCGGGTCAGCGCGCGCGACAGCCGAGGCCCGTCCTTAGGGCCGCCCCGTTCGACGATGCGCGCAAGCTTCAGCGCGAGCTGTCCGGGCGGCGGCACCAGGCTGGGATCGACGGCGCCGAACACGCCCTCGCGCGCGAATACGAACGCGGCGCGCATCAGGCGCGCACTATGGGTTATGGCAGAGATCACAAACGCCAGCCCGAATGCAGTGCGACGATGCCGCCGGACAATATCTGCCAGTTCACGCGGGCGAAGCCGGCATTACGGATCATATCGGCGAAGGCGTTGGGTCTTGGGAACTTGCGGATCGACTCGACCAAATATTGGTAGGACTCGGCGTCACCCGTGATCATGCGGCCGAGCGGCGGGATGACCTTGAACGAGAACAGGTCATAAAGACGATCGAGTCCGGGCATCTCGACGGTGGAGAATTCCAGACAGAGGAAGCGGCTGCCTGGCTTGAGCACGCGATAGGCCTCGGCCAGCGCGAGATCGATCCGAGGCACGTTGCGAATGCCGAAAGCGATCGTATATGCGTCGAAGCTGCGGTCGGCGAAGGAGAGCGCTTCCGCATTGCCCTCGACGAAATCGACCTGGGTCTTGAGATGCCGCTTTGCGGCGCGCTCGCGGCCTACCTCCAGCATCCCGGAATTGATGTCGCAGACGGTGGCATGGAAGCCGGGGCCTGCGGCCTTGGCGGCGCGGAACGAGATGTCGCCGGTGCCGCCGGCAACGTCGAGCAGCGCGAACCGCCGGTCGCCTCGCGGCGGGTCGAGCGCGGTGATCATGATGTCCTTCCAGACCCGATGCAGGCCACCGGACATCAAATCGTTCATCAAATCATAGCGCGACGCCACGCTGTGAAACACATCGTTCACCAGCGTCTGCTTGTCGCCCAGGGGGACGTCCCTGAAGCCAAAATGCGTGGTTTCGCCCGGCCGATCCATTACTCTACTCCACGAGGCGGACCATAGCGCGCCCGCCGCAATGGCGCTATCACACCGCTCTCATAAGGTGAATGCCTGACCATGCCCGAATTGCCCGAAGTCGAGACCGTCCGCCGCGGCCTTCAGCCTGTCATGGAGGGTGCGAAAATCCTGGTCGCGGAGACCCGCAGGCCTGATTTGCGCTTTCCTTTCCAGCCGGACTTCGTGGCCCGACTGAAGGGGCAGGTCGTCACGGGGCTCGGCCGCCGTGCAAAATATCTCATGGCCGATCTCACCTCCGGCGACGTGCTGTTGATGCATCTGGGCATGTCGGGTTCGTTTCGCGTCATCAAGCCGGACAACGAGGCGGCGCCGGGCGAGTTTCACTATCCGCGAGCCAAGGACTCCGCGCACGATCACGTGCTGTTTCGGATGTCCTCCGGCGCCGACATCATCTTCAACGATCCGCGCCGCTTCGGTTACATGAAAGTGATCGCGCGCAGCGCGCTCGACGAGGAGCCGCTGCTGCGCGGGCTCGGGCCCGAGCCGCTTGGCAACGAATTTGACGCCGCGATGCTGGCGCGATCCTGCGCCGGCAAGACCACGAGCCTGAAAGCCGCGCTGCTCGATCAGCGCGTGGTCGCCGGGCTCGGCAATATCTATGTCTGCGAAGCCCTGCATCGTTCGCATCTGTCGCCGCGCCGGATCGCCGCGACGTTGTCGACCAAGGCCGGACAACGCAAGGGCGTTGCCGGGGGCGAGCCGACCGACCATGCAAAGCGATTGGTCGGCGCGATCCACACCGTGCTGAACGACGCCATCAAGGCCGGCGGCTCCAGCTTGCGCGATCATCGCCAGACCTCGGGCGAGCTCGGCTATTTCCAGCACTCGTTCAAGGTCTACGATCGCGAGGGCGAGAAATGCACCACGCCGCGATGTGGCGGCATCGTCAAGCGTTTTACGCAGAACGGCCGGTCGACCTTCTGGTGTCCGAAATGTCAGAAGTGAAAATCAGGCTCGTATCCGAGAGGTCGTAAGTTCAGCGGCGGTGACGAGCCCACCACGACCGTCATTGCGAGCGCAGCGAAGCAATCCAGAAGCTTTCCAACGAAGCAGTCTGGATTGCTTCGTCGCAAAGCTCCTCGCAATGACAGCGGAGATAGAGTTTCCCAAAAACGCGAAGCGAAGCAATCCGGCCGGGCTGGTGGCCGGATTGCTTCGTCGCTAAGGCCCTTCCGGATGGTGAAGGTCCGGCTGCCATCCGAGCGATACCCCCGCTCAGGACGCCAGTATCGTAGTTTCATCGGCGGCCAGCTCGGCGGCGACGTGCAACATTCCGTCCGCGGCCGCGATGACCTGGTCGATCAAGACATTGGTCGTGACGTCGAGCTCGAGCCGGGTCTCAATCCAATGCCAGAGGCCGCGGATCTCCTCGGTCGACTTGCCGTTCGGCGCGAATTCGCTCACCGCAAGGCCGCTGGCGAGCGAGTCCTGGTGATCGTTGCGCATCACGATCAGGGGACGCGCGAGCACCTCGGCGAGATCAAGCGCTGCTTCCTCGGCGAGCGTGTTGGCGGCGTTGTCGATGCGCTGGCCGCGGATCGGGGTTTGGTTCAGCACGAAGCTGTAAGGCCGCTTCCAGGCGCGCGCGACGCTCAGCGTCGAAACGGTCGCTTCGATGTCGGCGACGCTCGGGCGTGCCGGGATCAGGCAGAGGTCGGAATGGCGGATCGCGGCGGTGGTCGCGGCGCTGAGGCCGGCGGCGGTATCGACGATCGCAATCTGGAGACCGCCGTCGGCGAGCATCTTCAGGCGCGGCTCGATATCGGCGGCGTGATAGATCGGCTCGACGACGAGATCATCGGTGGTGCGGCGGCGCTGCCAGTTCGACAGTGTGCCCTGCGGGTCGGTTTCGATCAGGCGAACGGTGAAGCCGGCCTGCTTGGCTGCCAGCGCGAGGCCGATGGCGAGCGTGCTCTTGCCGCTGCCACCCTTTTGGGTGGCCAGTGCGATCGTGTGCATTGAAGATCAATCCTTTGGAGTGCTTGGGTCTCGGGAAACGCCACGCGAACGTGCATCGATCTCGATGCTGAGCTCTTCTCGCTCAGGACGTGCCGGCCCGATCCAAAGGGGATCGCGGAGGTCCGAATCAGCAGTCACGATGATGGCGGAATCGGGAATGCCAACGAATCCGTACCATTACTGGACCCGTACTCGTCCGTGTGCTGTGCTTGCAGCCGTGAATAATAAGGACAAGCGGCATGGGCGGAAACTGGCGCGACCGGACGGCGACGAATTTCGAATGCCAGAAGATGCCGGCGGTATCGAGCCGCGGCATGGTGGTCAGCAACCATCCACTGGCCTCCAGCGCCGGCGCGGAGATGCTGGCCGCCGGCGGCAACGCCATCGACGCCGCGATAGCGACCCTGTTCACGCTGACCGTGGTCGAGCCGATGATGGTGGGCATCATCGGCGGTGGCATGGCGCACATCCGGCTCGCCGACGGCAGCCACCGTTTCATCGACGGACAGAGCACCGTGCCCGCGGCGGTGCTTGACACCAGCTACACCCCCACGCCGGGTTCCGCGCATGATGTGTTCGACACCGTCGGCAATGAAAATCTCAACGGACCAAAGGCGGTCGCCACGCCGGGCTCGCTGAAAGCCTGGTGCGAGACGCTGCGCTGCTTCGGCACCATGAGCCTTGCCGACGTCATGCAGCCCGCGATCAAGCACGCCGCGCGCGGCTATGCGACGACACCCTATCTGCACGAATGCATCACCGAGAGCGCCGCCGAGATGCGCAAGGACAAGCCGATCGCGGCGATCTATCTGCCAGACGGCGAGCCGCTCAAGGTCGGCGAGCGCGTGGTACAGGCCGAGTATGCCGAGACGTTGCGGCATATCGCCGACCACGGCGAAAAGGCGCTCTATGAGGGGCCGCTTGGCGATATCCTGGTCGACTATATGGAAAAGGCCGGCGGCTTCATCCGGCGCAACGATCTCACCAGCTACAAGACCGTCGAACGGCAGCCGATCCGCGCCGATTACCGCGGCTGGACTATCTTTGGCCCGCCGCCGCCCGCGGCTTCCGGCGTGCATATCGCACAGATGCTGAACATCCTGGAAGGCTACGACATCCAAGGCCTCGGCTTCGGTACGCCCGAGACCATCCACTATCTTGCCGAGGTCCTGAAGATCGCATTCGCCGACCGCGCCGCGGCCAGCGGCGATCCTGATTATGTCGGCGTCCCCGTGGAGCGGCTGACCTCGAAGGCCTACGCCGAGGAGCGCCGCGCTGCGATCGATCCGGCACGGGCGCAGAGCTGGGGCGCCGGCGTGTCGCAGCTTGAAGGCGCTCACACCACGCACATGACGGCGGCGGATGCGTTCGGCAACGTGGTTGCGACCACGCAGACCATCAACAATCTGTTCGGCGCCAAGATCATGATCCCGGGCCTGGGCGCCATCGCCAACAACTACATGAACCTGTTCGATCCGCGTCCAGGCCACGCCCTGTCGCTGGCGCCGGGCAAGCGGGTGACGACCTCGATGTCGCCGATGATGGCACTCCGTGATGGAAAGTTGCGCTATGCGCTCGGCTTGCCCGGCGGAAAACGAATCTTCCCGAGCGCGATGCAGGCGCTGCTCAATCTGATCGACCACGGTATGAGCTTGCAGGAAGCAGTCGAGGCGCCGCGGGTCTGGACCGAAGGCAATGCGCTTGAGGTCGAGCAGAGGGTGCCGGAGAGCGTGCGCGCGAAGCTCGCGGAGCTCGGCCACAAGGTGCAGCCTGTCGCGGCAGTCGCCGGCGGCATGAATGGTATCGCCTTCCACGACGACGGCACCATGAGTGGCGCCGCTTGCTGGCGTGCGGACGGCACGCCGGTCGGGATCTCGGGTGGTCTTGCGAAGGCCGGGATCAGGTTCAGGCTGAGCTAGGTCTCATGCCCCGGACGCAGCGCAGCGCTTCTTCAGCGGCGCGCATTTCATGCCGCACCGCGCCCGGGACACGAGAGCTACTTGCGCACGCAGATCACGCGCACGACAGCGGCTTTCGCATCTGTGGACGTTCCGTTCGCCGCGACACCGTTCGCCTTCAGGAAATCGCGCACCGTCTCCGCGGAGACCATCACCGCCTGCGACGCCGGCACCGACGTCGCGGGGCCCGCAACCATCGCCGGCTTCAATAGTGCGATGCCGGCGAACTTGCCGTCGCCGTCGATGGCGGGGCTGCCGGAGAAGCCGACAGACGGTGGCGGTGAGAGTGGGGAATCGCCACCACCGACGGATGCCAGCGTAGCCTTGAGGCTCGACACACCCGCGGCTCCGCCCTGGCTCTGCGGATCCGCGATACCGATGACATCGACACTCGTCTTCGCTGCGCCGGCCGCGAGGTTGAGGGGCTCCAGGCCGCGGGCGCCGTAAATATGCAGCAGCGCGAGGTCGTGTTCCCGGTCCTCGGCGAGACGGTCGGCGCTGCCATAGCCGGCGATCGTGATCGCGAGGCAGCTATCAGTGACGAGGCGGTCCGTGAGGATCGCGCCATCGTCGCTGACGACAATGCCGGTGCCATATTCGACGGTCTTGCGTGGCGGCGGCCCCGCCTGTGGCCCCGACGGAAACGCGTTGAAGGCGCTCGACATCGCGATCACGACCGGCTCGACCGTGTTCTCGGTCGCCTGATCGTAGAGGATCGTCATGATGCGGACCTCGTCACCCCTGGAGGTGCCGCGCAAATAGAATTTCTTCAGGCCCTGCAGACCCGACAGCACGAAGAAGTCGGGCTTTACCACGGTGTAGTCGACCTTGCGACCCGGCTCTTTCTTCTCCGCTTCGGCAAGCTTGGCTGTGGTCGGGTTCGCCTCCTTGCGGCGGCTGAGCAGAACCTGCACCGTGCCAGTGGGCGAGGTCCATTTCGAGCCGTTGGCGTCGGTCGCCTGCTGCGGCACCAGCTTTGAGGGAATGCCGAGCCGCGCGCCGCTGGTCATTTCCGTCACGATCTTCCAGCCGACGCTGTCCTGTTTGCGGCGCGCGGTCTCGGCGAGCGCTGCGCGTTCCTGCGGATTGAGCACGCCGGTCGCCTTGCCGCCCTTGGCCTTCTGATACTCCTTGATGGCCTCGACCAGGCGCGCGCTGACGTCGCCGGTGATGGCGCCGTTATACTGGCCGACCCAGGCGAGGTCGGACTGCAGCGACAGCCGCTCCGCCTGCGCCATGGCATCGGCCGTCGCAGCCGGCGTCTGCAATGCAGGAGGCCGGATCGGAACGGTCTGGACCGGCTTCGGCTTGGTGCCGGGAAGCTGCGGTGTCGTCATCTGGGCGTTCGCGCCTGTCGCAGCCGCAAACATCAGTGTTGCCGCAAGCATCGATCTCATGACAAATCCAGCCCGCCCATTGAACGCAATGCCATTGAAGCACATCTCGTTGGTCGCGAACAATGTTGCGGTGGTTCAGACCGGCAGGAGAGGTCTAGCTCCTCATCCTGAGGAGCCGCGTAAGCGGCGTCTCGAAGGATGAAGGCCGTGCAGCCGCAGCGGGGCCTGCATGGTTCGAGACGGCGCTTCGCGCCTCCTCACCATGAGGAGAGGATCTGGAAGGATAACGATGCTGAGCCCGGACGAACTCGAACGTTATGCCCGCCATATCGTGCTGCGCGATGTCGGTGGCCCCGGCCAGGCTGCGCTGAAGCGGGCCTCCGTGCTGGTGATCGGCGCCGGCGGGCTCGGTGCGCCCGCTTTGATGTATCTGGCGGCCGCCGGCATCGGTACGCTCGGCGTGGTCGATGACGACGTGGTGTCGCTGTCGAACCTCCAGCGCCAGGTCATTCACACCACGCCCGATATCGGCCGGCACAAGGTCGAGAGCGCGGCCGAACGGATCTCGGCGCTCAACCCGCATGTCCGCTTCGTCGGTCACGCCACCTGGCTCAATGCCGACAATGCGCTGTCGCTGATCGGGGACTATGACCTCGTGCTCGACGGCTCCGACAATTTCTCGACCCGCTATCTGGCCTCGGACGCCTGCTTCTTCGCCAAGAGGCCGCTGATCACGGCGGCGCTCGGCACCTTCGATGGCTCGCTGACCACCATCCGCGCGCATGAGACAAACGAGCAGGGCGAATTCAATCCGACCTATCGCTGCCTATTCCCGGAAGCGCCGCCGCCCGGGACCGTGCCGGCGTGCGCGGAAGCCGGCGTCATGGGCGCGCTCGCGGGCGTGATGGGCTCGATGATGGCGCTGGAGGCGATCCGCGAGATCGTCGGCTTTGGCGACGGCCTCGTCGGCCGCCTCCTGATGATCGATGCGCGCGCGATGCGCTTCGAGACGCTGCGTTACGCGCGCGATCCCGCCAATCCGCTCAATGGCGATGGGCCTGTGATCACCGATCTCAGCGCCCATCGCACTTGATTGCAGACGTTATGCTGTGGCCGGCTTCTCGCTGTCGAGATGCGCCATCTGCTCAGCGGCGTAACGCGTGCCGGCAGCGACATCGGGCGGGAAGGCCGTTGCCAGCACGGCGAGATGAGCCGGCGTCAGCGTGACCTTGGCCGCGCCGAGTGCTTCGGTGAGGCGGTTGCGGGTGCGGGCGCCGACCAGCGGCACGATCTGCTTGCCTTGCGCCGCCACCCAGGCGATCGCGACCTGTGCCGGCGTCGCGCCAATCTCAGCGGAGATGGCGCGCAGCTGCTCCACCAATGCGAGATTGGCATCGAGATTCGATCCCTGGAAGCGCGGCGTCATCAGCCGGTAGTCCTTGCCTGTCTTGCCGGAGTCCTTCGACCAATGGCCGCTGATGAGGCCGCGCGCCAACACGCCGTAAGCCGTGATGCCGATGCCGAGCTCGCGGCAGGTCGTCAGGATGTCGCGTTCGATGCCACGCTCGATCAGCGAATATTCGATCTGGAGATCGGCGATCGGGTGCACGGCATGCGCGCGGCGGATGGTGGCGGAGCCGACCTCGGACAGGCCGATATGTTTGATGTAGCCGGCCTTCACGAGATCGGCGATGCCGCCGATGGTCTCCTCGATCGGAATGTTGGGATCGAGCCGCGCCGGACGGTAGACGTCGATGTAGTCGGTGCCGAGCCGCTGCAGCGAATAGGCTAGGAAGTTCCTCGTTGCGGCCGGCCTCGTGTCCATGCCGGTGAATTCGCCGGCAGGACCGCGCAGCGCACCGAACTTGACACTGATCTGCACCTTGTCGCGCGGCACCTCCTTGAGCGCTTCGCGCACCAGCATTTCATTGTGGCCCATGGCGTAGAAATCGCCGGTGTCGACCAGGGTAATGCCGGCATCCAGTGCGGCGTGGATCGTGGCGATGCTCTCGCCGCGATCGGCGGGGCCGTAGACCTCGGACATGCCCATGCACCCGAGACCGAGAGCGGAGACGGTGGGACCGGTCGAACCGAGTTTGCGCTGTTCCATGATGGCTCTCCTCGAAAAGGCGCTGACTGCGCCGCGTGACGAGGCCTGATATGCGCTTGATCGATTGCGCCGATAAGCTGGACAATCGAGAATGGCTTGTTCACATTAACGAACAATGGCTGAGCCCGACCTGCGTGATCTCGACGTCTTCATGGCGGTCGCCCGCACCCGCAATTTCCGGCGCGCGGCGATCGATATTCGCGTGTCGGTGTCGAGCCTTAGCCAGCGATTGCGGGACCTGGAGGAGCGCCTCGGCGTCCGCCTGATGAACCGCACCACCCGCAGCGTCGCCCTGACCGAGGCGGGCGAGCTGCTGCTGTCGCGCGTGGCTCCGGCGCTGCGCGATGTCGGCGAGGCCCTCGATCAGGTCCGGGGCCTGCGCGAGATGGCCTCGGGCCGGCTGCGCATTAACGCGCCGCCACCCGCGGTCGATCTCGTGCTGGCCCCCATGATCGGGCCGTTCCTTAAGGCCTATCCGCAGGTCGACCTCGAGATCGTTTCCGAGAGCGGGTTTGTCGATATCGTCAGCGCGGGCTTCGATGCCGGCGTACGTTATGGCGAGCATCTCGCGCAGGACATGGTCGCGATCTCGCTCAGCGGCCCGCAGAGCTATGTCGTAGTCGCTTCGCCCGATTACCTCGCGCGCCGCGGCAAGCCGGAGCATCCGAAGGATCTGCTCGACCATAATTGCATCCGCGCCCGCTACTCCAGCGGTGTCATGCACGATTGGGAGTTCGAGAAGGCCGGCCAGCTGGTGAAGGTCGATCCGCCGGCAAAGCTGATCTCGACCAACATGGGCCTTTCCATGCGCGCCGCGCTCGACGGCGCCGGCATCTGGGCGACGCTTGATGGTTATGTCGGCGAAGCCCTGAAGTCCGGCGCGCTCGTCAGTCTGATTCAGGATTGGTGCGAGCCGTTTCCCGGGCCGTTCCTGTACTATCCAAGCCGGCGACAAACGCCGCCGGCGCTGCGGGCCTTTATCGATTTCGTTGCCGACTGGCGCAAGCGCGAAACACGCAGCAAATAGACCTCACAGCATGCTCGGCAGCACGCGATCCGGCGGCTTGTGCGCATCGAGGAAGGTTCGGATGTTGATGATCACCTTCTCGCCCATCTCGACGCGGCCCTCGATCGTGGCCGAGCCCATATGCGGCAGCAACGTCACCTTGCCGGCCTTGGCGAGCCGCACCAGCTTCGGGTTCACCGCGGGCTCGTGCTCATAGACATCGAGGCCGGCGCCGCCGATCTCGCCGCCTTCGATCAGCTTGATCAGCGTGTCCTCGTCGGTGACCCCGCCGCGCGCGGTGTTGACGATGTAGGCGTCCTTGCGAATAAGCTTCAGCCGGCGCGCCGACAGCAGATGGTAGGTCGCCGGCGTGTGCGGACAGTTCACCGAGATGATGTCCATCCGTGCCAGCATCTGGTCGAGGCTTTCCCAATAGGTCGCGCCCAGCTCTTCGGCGATCTTCGGCGCCACCGGCCGACGATTGTGGTAGTGGATCTGCAAGCCGAAGGCGCGGGCGCGGCGTGCGACCGCCTGGCCGATGCGGCCCATGCCGATGATGCCAAGGCGCTTTCCGCCGATGCGATGGCCGAGCATCCAGGTCGGCGACCAGCCCGGCCAGGGTTTTCCTTCCGTCAGGATCGAGGCGCCTTCGATCATCCGCCTGGGCACGGCGAGGATCAGCGCCATGGTCATGTCGGCGGTGTCTTCGGTCAGAACTTTCGGCGTGTTGGTGACGGTGATGCCGCGGGCATGCGCGGCCTCGACATCGATGTTGTCGACGCCGTTGCCGAAATTCGCGATCAGTTTCAACCTGCAGTCGGGCTGGTTGACGATGTCGGCGGAGATGTGGTCGGTCACGGTTGGGACCAGCACGTCGGCGGTACGGGCGGCTTCCGCGATCTGCTCGGGCGACATCGGCGTGTCGTCGAGATTGATCCGCGCGTCGAACAGCTCGCGCATCCGGGTCTCGATCGAATCCGGAAGCTTGCGCGTCACCACGACGAGGGGCTTTTTCTTCACCGACATGTCCTGCCCTCATGAGGCGTTGCGAGCCGCCTCTGTCGCCAAAGGCCGGCCGTTGAGGCCTCATTAACCCGGTTGTTCGACACTGCGCTTGCCGTGTCGTCCCCGGCGTTTCCTTCAAGCTCTCCCGACATTTCCGGCCGGAAAATCGGGACAAACCGGTTGTTCAGATGTCCGTCCTCTCTAGCAGAAGGCCGGGCCAAGACAAGAACCACGGGTAAAGGGCTCGGGAACACCCGCGTGGGGCGGGGTCAGGGGCGACAGCGGCCTGGTTTGGGAATTTAGGGCGAGGGACCGGCTCGGCCGGACCTTCGACAGGAGACGGGTTGATGGCGTTGGGGCGTTTTTGTTCGGTGATGGCGCTCGTTTGCACCTGGTTGAGCGCTTCGGTCAGTCCCGGGCATTCGGCAAAGGACAACACCCCTCAGACGGCCTCAGGCCTCCCGGTGCCGCGCTACGTCAGCCTGAAATCGGATCACGTCAACGTCCGCGCCGGCCCGACCAAGGACAACGACGTCGCCTGGGTCTACACCCGTTCCGGCCTGCCGGTCGAAATCACCGCCGAGTTCGAGAACTGGCGCCGGGTCCGCGATTCCGAGGGCGCCGAGGGTTGGGTCTATCACTCGCTGCTGTCGGGCCGCCGTACTGCTGTCGTCACCATGAAGCACAAGGACGAGCTCGCGCCGATCTACGACCGCGCCGATCCCGAGAGCGCGGTTGCGGCCAGGCTCCAGGCCGGTGTCGTCACCCAGGTGAAGAAGTGCACTGCAAACTGGTGCCGCGTCAGCGGTAACGGCTTTGACGGCTGGATCCAGCAGGAGCGCCTCTGGGGCGTCTACTCGGACGAGCAGGTGAATTGATCTGGGCGGGAGCGGAACTGTTGCTCCACCGTCATGCCCGGGCATCCACGCATTTTTCGACGCCTGACCGAATAACGTGGATAGCCGGGACAAGCCCGGCCATGACGATCAAATCAGCAGTTCAGGATAGATCTCAGCGCTTCTTGCGCAACCGTACGACCATGTCGATGCGGGCGATCTCGTAACCCGCGGGCACCTCAGGCATCTTGGACAGCGCCAGATGCGGATCCTCGATGTCGACCAGCTCATGGCTGTTCTCGAGGTAGTAGTGATGGTGGGTCGTGACGTTGGTGTCGAAATAGGTCTTGGTGCCGTCGACGCTGACCTGACGCAGCAGACCGGCATCGGTGAGCTGGTTCAGCGTGTTGTAGACGGTCGCCAGCGAGACCGGCACCTTGGCCAGCGTCGCTTCCTCGTAAAGCATTTCAGCCGTGAGGTGACGTGCACCCTTGCCGAACAGGAGCCAGCCGAGCGCCATGCGCTGGCGCGTGGGGCGAAGCCCTGCGGACTGGAGCATTTCGTTGACGTCGTGCCACGGGCAGCCGGTCAACGCCGGCTGGCGGCCGGACATAAGAGCCGCCGCATGGGCCTCTTCGTCGCGATGGGGCGCGTTATTTTCGTTCATTTCCAGCTTCGGGCACGCGTGAACACTGTCGTTGCCCAACATATATGGAGAGATAGATGCAGATGCAAGTTTCTCGCAACTAGAGCGGTTCTAATCAGGCAGGGAACCGGGGTGGCGGCCCGTCATTTTACCTTCATGAGAGCGCTTTGCTACCCGAAATGGCCTGTGTTAGAGAGCCCGCGGTTCCGCTTAACCCATTTTGGCGCGACCCGGCATTGAGGGCCGCTCGCTATCCATCCAGGGTCCTTCGGTATTCTCGTCTGACAATGGCAACAGATGTCGCCTTTCGAACAGGATGGGGCCCATTTTCGCCGGAAACGCCGCTCAATCGGGGTTTGAACACAAAGGCTTCCGCATGCTGAACAGGCGCAACGGTTACGAATATGAAGATCTGCTGGCATGTGCCCGCGGCGAGATGTTCGGCCCTGGCAATGCGCAATTGCCGCTGCCGCCGATGCTGATGTTCGACCGCATCACGGACATCAGCGAGACCGGCGGCGAATTCGGCAAGGGGGTGGTGCGCGCCGAGCTCGACGTGAAGCCCGACCTCTGGTTCTTCGGCTGCCACTTCAAGAACGATCCGGTGATGCCCGGCTGCCTCGGGCTCGATGCGCTGTGGCAAATGGTCGGCTTTTATCTGGGCTGGAGCGGCGGTGAAGGTCGCGGTCGCGCGCTTGGCCTGAACGAGCTGAAGTTCAGCGGCCAGGTGCTGCCGGAGGCCCGCAAGGTTGTGTACAACATCGATATCAAGCGCGTGATGCGTTCAAAGCTGGTGCTCGGTATCGCCGACGGATGGCTTTCGGTGGATGACCAGATTATCTATCGCGCAAAGGATTTGAAGGTCGGCCTGTTCAAGCAGGGCACGAGCCTGGGCTGAGCGCATCACCACGAAGACAACGATTGAGGCGAGGCTGTCATGAGGCGGGTTGTGGTCACCGGGATGGGCATTGTCTCCTCCATCGGAAACAACACCCAGGAGGTGCTTGCGAGCCTTCACGAGGCGAAGTCGGGCATTTCGCGGGCTGAAAAATATGCCGAGCTCGGCTTCCGCTCCCAGGTGCAGGGTGCGCCGACGCTCGATCCTTCGACGGTGGTCGACCGCCGCGCCATGCGTTTCCTCGGTCAGGGCGCGGCGTGGAATCACGTCGCGATGGAACAGGCGATCCAGGATTCCGGTCTTTCGCCCGACGAAATTTCCAATATTCGCACCGGCATCATCATGGGCTCCGGCGGTCCGTCGGCGCGCACCATCGTCGAAGCCGCCGACATCACCCGCACCAAGGGACCGAAGCGTGTCGGGCCGTTTGCAGTGCCGAAGGCGATGTCCTCCACGGCCTCCGCAACGCTTGCGACCTGGTTCAAGATCAAGGGCGTGAACTATTCTATCTCGTCGGCCTGCGCGACGTCGAACCATTGCGTCGGCAATGCCTATGAAACGATCCAGATCGGCAAGCAGGACGTCATCTTCGCCGGCGGCTGCGAGGAGCTGGACTGGTCGCTGTCGGTGCTGTTCGACGCCATGGGCGCGATGTCCTCGAAGTACAACGACACGCCTGCGACGGCCTCCCGTCCCTACGACGTCAACCGCGACGGCTTCGTGATTGCCGGCGGAGCCGGCGTGCTGGTGCTGGAAGAGCTCGAGCATGCCAAGGCGCGGGGCGCACGCATTTACGGCGAGATCGTCGGCTATGGCGCGACGTCCGACGGCTACGACATGGTCGCACCATCAGGTGAGGGCGCCGAGCGCTGCATGCGCATGGCGATGTCGACCGTGAAGACCAAGGTCGACTACATCAATCCGCACGCGACATCGACCCCGGCCGGCGATCCGCCGGAGATCGACGCACTCCGCAGGGTGTTCGGAAGCGGCGAGAAGTGCCCGCCGATCTCGGCGACCAAGGCGCTGACCGGTCACTCCCTGGGCGCAACCGGCGTGCAGGAAGCGATCTATTCGCTGCTGATGATGAACAATGGTTTCATCTGCGAGAGCGCCCACATCCAGGAGCTCGACCCCGTGTTCGCCGACATGCCGATCGTGCGCAAGCGCATCGACAACGTCAAAATCGGCACCGTGCTGTCGAACTCCTTCGGCTTCGGCGGCACCAACGCCACGCTGGTGTTCAGCCGGCTGGATGCGTAATTTTGGCACGCTGTCATGCCCCGCGAAGGCGGGCATCCAGCACGCCGCAACTTCTCGATTTGCAGTAATCGCCTCGAAATACTGGATCGCCTGCCCCAGTGCGCAAGTGCGCGCAAGGCGGGCGATGACGCCGGAATAATGGGAGCTATCAGGCAATGGAAGGTTTAATGAAAGGCAAGCGCGGTCTGATCATGGGCATCGCCAATGATCATTCGATCGCCTGGGGCATGGCGAAGACGCTGCATGCCCACGGCGCCGAGCTTGCCTTCACCTTCCAGGGCGAGGCGCTGGGCAAGCGTGTTAAGCCGCTGGCGGAGCAGCTTGGCGTCGACATGGTGCTGCCCTGCGACGTCGAGGACATCGCCAGCGTCGACGCCACATTCACGGCCTTGCGCGAAAAGTGGGGCCGGCTGGATTTCGTGATCCACGCGATCGGCTTCGCCGACAAGAACGAGCTCAAGGGTCGCTACGCCGACACCAGCCGCGAGAATTTTTCGCGCACCATGGTGATCTCCTGCTTCTCCTTCACGGAAGTGGCAAAACGCGCCGCCGAGCTGATGACGGAGGGCGGCAGCATGATCACGCTGACCTTCGGCGCCTCGGAACGCGCGATGCCGAACTACAACGTGATGGGCGTGGCCAAGGCGGCGCTGGAAGCCTCGGTGCGCTATCTCGCCTCGGATTTCGGACCGCGCGGCATCCGCGTCAACGCGATCTCCGCCGGCCCGATCCGCACGCTCGCCGGCTCCGGCATCGGCGAGGCGCGCGCGATGTTCGCCTTCATGCAAAAACATTCGCCGCTCCGCCGGGGCGTGACGCTCGACGAGCTCGGCGGCTCGGCGCTGTATCTGTTGTCGGATCTCTCCGGCGGCGTGACCGGCGAGATCCACTATGTCGATTCCGGCTACAACACCGTCCTGATGCCGCGGCCGGACGATTTGAAGGCGCAGGATTAGCTCTCGTAGAGTGGGCAAAGGCGCGCAAGCGACGTGCCCACGATTTCTCAATAATCGAGACCAGTTCCTGCTGCGAAGGACGTGTCGATCAGCGCGCGTCGCTGTTGCGCGCCGCTCGTTGAACCCCGATCAGCAGCGGCAGCGTCTTGTCGAGGCTTTCCGTCAGCATGGCACGCACGTCGTCGCGCAGTGCGGGATTGTCGGCGGCATCTTCAGGGCGGGTTGGAAACGATTCTGCGGGTAGTTCGCGATAGGGGCCGCCGATTTGCACGCCCAGGAGCCTCTGCACCATAAGGGAATGATGCGTGTTGATCAGCGCAGAACTCTGTCTGACAACGGAGAAGTCGCGCCCATCGAAGATGCGGACAAACGCCAGGGCGTAGAGATAGATGCGACGCCCGAGCACCACATCATGGTTGAGGATGCCGAAGCCGCGGACCGTATAGTTGGATGACCCGAAAGGGCTGATTGAATTGAGGATCTGGATGTAGTGCCGGCAATTCGTTCCTTTCACGACGTCGCGCATGTATTGGGCCAGCTCCGCATTGAGATCGCGGAACAACCTGTCCTTCAATGTGTCCTTGGACTCATCGCGGGGAGGAAATTTCGCCGGGTTGTAGGGGATTCTCAGAACGGACACGCCGGCAGGGATCGTGGCGCGAATCCGCGCGAAGATCAGATCATTGAGTCCCCAGCCCGGGATCGGGACGACCGTCTTCTTGTGCTGAAATACGGTCAGGCCGGTCGTCAGCACGGTGAACTCATCGCCGGTGGTGACGACGACACCGAAGTCGCACGGGCCGCCGACCACGGGAGCGGGTTTGCCCGTCGCTTCACGCCGCGTGGTCGTCTTGTTGTTGCTTTGCTTGACGGCTGATCCTGCCGTTTCCGCCCCTGGTGGTACCAATTTGGTCTGCGCCCAAGCAGATGTCGAAAAGCACCACGCGACGGCCGCAAGGACGACGAGCCGGGCCAAAACGTCAAATGCAGCCCAGCCGCAGGAAGCGGACGAGCGATAGTCTTTGTCGCGTCCCCTCGGCAAAGGCGCTTACTCGCCCTTGATATACGCGGGTAGATACCTGTCCAGCTGGGCCGTGAGCAGGCTGCGTGTGCTGTCACGCAGCAATGCACTGCTGGTCACCTGTTCAGGGGTCTTGGGAAATTCGAGATTGTTGAGGATTTGCATATTGTCGTTCTTGTTGGAGAAACTCGAAGCAATCACATCGCCGAAGCTGCGGGTAGGCGCCCGATGGATGTCGAAAGTCCGTCCGTCAAAAACGTTTATGCGGAAATAGGAAACCACGACGCCGCGCCCGGAAGGGCTCGCCCAATTCTTGTAGACCCCGAGGCCCTCGATTGATTGATTGGTGCCATCCACCGAAACGCGGGCTTTCGTGGCTACGACGTAGCGTTCGCAATTTGCAGCTCCGGCGATCTGCCGCACCAGCGCCGTCAGGTCGTCGCGGTCATTGCGGAACAGTTTCGCTTCCGGATGATAGTACGGCCTGAAGGCTCCGCTTGCGTAAGCGACCTTTCGGACAGCCGTGCCGGGAGCCGTGGCGCGAACCCTCGCGACGAACAGATCATCGATACCCCACGTCTCGATCGGCGCCTCCATATACTCGTTGCCGAACATCGTGAGGCCGACATGTTGCACCGAGAACTGGTCTCCGATCGCGGAAATGACGCCGATCTGACAGGGGCCGCTCTCCGCCGCAACTGGCTGTTGTGCAGCCGGTTTGGCCTTCGGCGCCGCCTTCTTGACTGCCTTCTTGGCTGGCGCCGCCGTCTGAGCGGGAGGCGCGGTGGTTGCGGGAGGGGTTTGCGCGGCTGCCGTGGTGAGCAGGGACAGCAACGCGATCAGCGAGACAGCAATTCGAAGCATCGATTCCGGGAGATCAGGGGGCAGGAGGACGGCGGATACGCCACAGTAAATTGGAACCGTGACAACCGCAAGCTGCACCAGGCGACCACTGCCTATCCGGCGGGTCGCTGCCGCCGCCACCGATAATACTTCATCATGAATCCGTTCGACGGCTCGACCTCTTCTTTCTCGAACACAAAGCCCTCGCGCTCGTACCAGCGCCAGGCTTTTTCGTTCTCGCGGATGCAGCGCAGAGACATCTCGTCGGGCATTTGTGTGCGCGTGAAGCCAAGCAATTGGCGGCCGAGCGATTGGCCCTGATAGGCGGGCGCGACGAACAGCATGTCGAGATAGAGTTTTGGCAAATGCAGCGCCAGCATCGCGGCGATCGTGCCGTCGTCGTCGGCGACGAACAGGCTCCAGCCGTCCTCGGTCTCGCGCCGGATCCGTGCACGCAGGTTTGCCAGCAGGAAGTCGCTCGTCTCGCCGAGGCCGGTCGAGACCCAGCTCTCCATCCAGATACGGCCGATCTCGTCGTATTCGTCCGCGCGGGCTGGGCGAATGATGGGATGCGACATCGAGGCCTCAGGTTGGCTTGCTGCGCACGGATGGACGTGCGCGCACCTTGCCCGCCGACAGGCACACCACCTCGGAGATTTGCAGGAGTTGCCGCGCCAGCGGGCTGGTCTTGCGCCAGACCATGCCGATGGTGCGCGACGGCTGCGGGTCGCGGAAGCGCGCGAGCGAGACCGAGGCCGATCGCGTCTCAACTGACACCGCCATCTCGGGGATCAACGTGACGCCGATGCCGGCGCTGACCATCTGGACCAGCGTCGACAGCGAATTGGCATCCAGCATCTCGCGTGGCGGCGCCGATTGCATGTTGCAGAATGACAGCGCCTGATCGCGGAAGCAGTGCCCCTCTTCGAGCAACAGCAGCCGCATCTCGCGCATCATCTCCCGCGACGGTGCCGGCGTTCCCTCATCCGCACTCGGCCGCACCAGCAGGAATTTTTCCTCGAACAGGGCGACCTCGGTGAGCGAGGGCTCGGACACCGGCAGCGCCACGATGGCGGTATCGAGCCGACCCTCCACCAGTTCCTGAATCAGCCGCGGCGTCATCGTCTCGCGCACGCGGATGTCGAGCTCCGGATGCATGCGCGTCAGATTCTTGGTGATCGTCGGCAGCAGATAGGGCGCGATCGTCGGAATCATGCCGATGCGCAGCCGTCCGGAGAACCGGTCCTGCGAGGCGCGGGCGAAATCGCCGAGCTCGTCGACCGAGCGCAAGATGTCGCGGACGCGCTGCGCGAGCTCCTCGCCAAATCGGGTCAGCGCCACCTGCCGGGCGCTGCGCTCCAGCAGCAGACCGCCGAGCGCCTCCTCCAGCTCCTTGATCTGCATCGACAGGGCAGGCTGCGAGATCGAGCAGGACTCAGCCGCGCGGCCGAAATGACTGTGACGGGCCAGGGCGTCGAAATACCGGAGCTGGCGCAGCGTGAGGTTTAGCATCAGAAAATCTTATCGCTGCGATCATTAAAGTCAACTTCCCCTGATCGAACGTGAAGCTTAGAGTGTTTCTACCTGGTCAAAGGCGCGAGTTCGACGCCACCAGAGGAGGTATTCATGGACGACACTTCAAAGTGCCCGTTTTCGGGTGGAAAACGTGTGCCGGCGAACCGCGATTGGTGGCCGACCCAGCTCAGCATCGAGATGCTGCACAAGAATTCCGCCAAGTCCGACCCGATGGACAAGGACTTCGACTACGCCAAGGAATTCAAGTCGCTCGACCTGAACGCGGTCATCAAGGACCTGACCGCTCTGATGACGGAATCGCAGGAATGGTGGCCCGCCGACTTCGGTCACTACGGCGGCCTCATGATCCGCATGGCCTGGCACAGCGCGGGCACCTACCGCACCACCGACGGTCGCGGTGGCGCCGGCGCCGGACAGCAGCGTTTCGCGCCGCTCAACAGCTGGCCCGATAACGCAAATCTCGACAAGGCACGCCGTCTGCTCTGGCCGATCAAGCAGAAATACGGCCGCAAGATTTCCTGGGCCGATCTGATGGTGCTGGCGGGCAACGTCGCGCTGGAGTCGATGGGCTTCAAGACCTTTGGCTTTGCCGGCGGCCGCGTCGACGTCTGGGAGCCGGAAGAGCTCTATTGGGGTCCGGAAGGCACCTGGCTGGGCGATGAGCGCTACAGCGGCGAACGCCAGCTCGCCGAGCCGCTCGGCGCGGTGCAGATGGGCCTCATCTACGTCAATCCGGAAGGCCCGAACGGCAAGCCGGATCCGATCGCCGCGGCCAAGGACATTCGCGAGACCTTTTTCCGCATGGCGATGAACGACGAGGAAACCGTCGCACTGATCGCCGGCGGCCACACCTTCGGCAAGACCCACGGCGCCGGCGATCCGTCGCTGGTCGGACCGGAGCCGGAAGCGGGCGCGCTCGAAGATCAGGGCCTCGGCTGGAAGAGCAAGCACGCGTCGGGCATTGGCGGCGATTCCATCACCAGCGGTCTCGAGGTGACCTGGACCACGACGCCGACGAAGTGGAGCAACAACTTCTTCGAGAACCTGTTCAAGTACGAATGGGAGCTGACTAAGAGCCCGGGCGGTGCGCAGCAGTGGACGGCCAAGGGCGCCGAGGCGATCATTCCCGATGCCTTCGACAAGTCCAAGAAGCATCGGCCGACGATGCTGACGACCGACCTCTCGCTGCGTATGGATCCGGCCTATGAGAAGATCTCGCGCCGCTTCCTCGAGAATCCCGATCAGTTCGCGGACGCCTTCGCCCGTGCCTGGTTCAAGCTCACCCATCGCGACATGGGTCCGGTGGTGCGCTATCTCGGTCCGCTGGTGCCGAAGGAAACCCTGATCTGGCAGGATCCGATCCCTGCTGTGAATCACGAGCTGGCCAGCGAGCAGGATATCGCCTCGCTGAAGACCAAGATCCTGGCCGGTCTGTCGGTCTCGGAGCTGGTCTCGACCGCCTGGGCGTCGGCCTCGACGTTCCGCGGCTCGGACAAGCGCGGCGGCGCCAACGGCGCGCGTATCCGCCTCGCCCCGCAGAAGGATTGGGAAGTGAACGAGCCGGCTCAGCTCTCGAAGGTCCTGGGCAAGCTCGAAGCGATCCAGAAGGACTTCAACGCGTCATCCGGTGCGAAGAAGGTCTCGCTGGCGGACCTCATCGTGCTCGGCGGCACCGCCGCGGTCGAGAAGGCCGCCAAGGATGCCGGCGTCGACGTCAAGGTCGGCTTCACGCCGGGCCGCATGGATGCCTCGCAGGAGCAGACCGACGCCGCTTCGTTTGCTCCGCTGGAGCCGCGGGCCGATGGCTTCCGCAACTTCATCGGCAAGCGGCAGCAGTTCATGATGCCCGAGGAGGCTCTGGTCGATCGTGCGCAGCTGCTCCGGCTTACCGGCCCGGAGATGACGGTGCTCGTCGGCGGTCTGCGCGTGCTCGGTGCCAATGCGAACGGTTCGAAGAACGGCGTCCTCACCTCGAAGGTGGGAACGCTGAGCAACGACTTCTTCGTCAACCTGCTCGACATGAGCACGCAGTGGACGCCGGCCGGCACCGACGGCACCTATGAGGCCCGCGACCGCAAGACCAACGCGGTCAAGTGGACCGGCACGCGCGTCGACCTGATCTTCGGCGCACACTCGCAGCTTCGCGCCTACGCAGAGGTCTATGCCACGTCGGATTCCAAAGAGCAGTTCGTCAAGGACTTCGCCAAGGCCTGGACCAAGGTGATGAACCTCGATCGCTACGACATCGCGGCCTGATTCCAAAGTTCGGCAAGCGACAAACAAAAAGGGCGGCCGCGAGGCCGCCCTTCGTGTTTCTGGCAGGTAGCGAGATTTACTCGCCGGCCGCTTCGCGCGCGGGCTGCTGGCTCTCGCCCTTGCCCTCGAGGTCTTCGCCGGTCTCCTGGTCGACCACCTTCATCGACAGGCGGGTCTTGCCGCGGTCGTCGAAGCCGAGCAGCTTGACCTTGACCTTGTCGCCTTCCTTGACGACGTCGGAGGTCTTCTGCACTCGCGCCGAGGCGAGCTGGCTGATGTGGACAAGGCCGTCCTTGGAGCCGAAGAAGTTCACGAAAGCGCCGAACTCCATCACCTTGACGACGGTGCCGTCATAGATCTGGCCGACTTCCGGATCGGAGGCGATCGACTTGATCCACTTGATCGCGGCCTTCATCGCCTCGCCGTCGCTGGAGGCGACCTTCACGGTGCCGTCGTCCTCGATGTTGACCTTGGCGCCGGTCTTCTCGACGATCTCGCGGATCACCTTGCCGCCGGTGCCGATCACTTCGCGGATCTTGTCGGTGGCGATCTTGAAGGTCTCGATGCGCGGCGCGTATTCGCCGAGCTCGGCGCGGGCGTTGGTGAGCGCCTTCGACATCTCGCCGAGGATGTAGATACGCCCATCCTTAGCCTGACCGAGCGCGACCTTCATGATCTCCTCGGTGATGCCCTCGATCTTGATGTCCATCTGGAGCGAGGTGATGCCCTGCTCGGTACCGGCGACCTTGAAGTCCATGTCGCCGAGATGGTCCTCGTCACCGAGGATGTCCGAGAGAACCGCGAAGCGCTTGTCTTCGAGGATCAGGCCCATTGCGATGCCCGCGGTCGGCCGCTTCAACGGCACGCCGGCGTCCATCAGCGCGAGCGAGGCGCCGCAGACCGATGCCATCGACGAGGAGCCGTTGGATTCGGTGATCTCCGACACCACGCGCGTGGTGTAGGGGAATTCGTGGTGCGGCGGCAGCACCGGGTGGATCGCACGCCAGGCGAGCTTGCCGTGGCCGATCTCGCGGCGCTTGGTACCGCCGAGGCGGCCGGTCTCACCGACCGAGTAGGGAGGGAAATTGTAGTGCAGCAGGAACGTCTCTTTGTACGTTCCCGACAGCGCGTCGATGTACTGCTCGTCCTCGCCGGTGCCGAGCGTGGTCACGACCAGCGCCTGGGTCTCGCCGCGGGTGAACAGCGCCGAACCGTGGGCGCGGGGCAGCACGCCGACTTCGGCGACGATGTTGCGCACGGTCTTGGAATCGCGGCCGTCGATGCGCTTGCCGGTGTCGAGAATGTTCCAGCGAACGATCTTGGCTTCGAGCTCCTTGAACACGCCGCCGATGCGCAGCTTGTCGTATTTCGGCTCTTGGCCTTCCGGGAAGTAGTGCGCGATCACCTTTTCCTTGACCTTGCCGACCGCGGCGTAGCGATCCTGCTTGACCGGAATGGCGTAGGCGGCGCGCAGTTCCTGCTCGACCATGCCGAGCATTTCCTTTTCGAGCGCCGAATTGTCGATCGCGGTGACCTCGCGCGGCTCCTTCGCGGCCTTTTCGGCGAGCTCGATGATCGCGTTGATCACCGGCTGGAAGTGGCGGTGACCGAACATCACGGCGCCGAGCATGATCTCTTCGTTCAGCTCCTTGGCTTCCGATTCCACCATCAGCACGGCGTCCGCAGTGCCGGCGACGACGAGGTCGAGCTGAGTGTCGACCATCTCGTCGAGCGTCGGGTTGAGGATGAACTCGTCATTGGCGAAGCCGACGCGCGCGGCGCCGATCGGGCCCTTGAAGGGAGCGCCCGACAGGGTCAGCGCAGCCGATGAGGCCACCAGCGCGACGATATCGGGATCGTTCTCCATATCGTGCGAGAGCACGGTCACGATCACCTGGGTCTCGTTGCGCCAGCCGTCGACGAACAGCGGACGGATCGGACGGTCGATCAGGCGGGAGACCAGCGTTTCCTTCTCGGTCGGACGACCCTCGCGCTTGAAATAGCCACCGGGAATGCGGCCGGCTGCGTAGGTCTTCTCCTGGTAGTCGACGGTCAGTGGCAGGAAGTCGACGCCTTCACGCGGTGACTTCGCGGCAACGACGGTGGCGAGCACCACGGTCTCGCCGTAGGTCGCGACGACGGCGCCGTCGGCCTGGCGGGCGATCTTGCCGGTTTCAAGCTTGAGAGGGCGTCCACCCCAGTCGATCTCGACTGAATGCTTATTGAACATAGAGGTCTTCTTTCATGGGTTCTCGAAAGAAGGACGGGTCGAAAAACAAAAACCATGCGCAAGATTGCGGGACGTTGATCGAAGCGGGCGATCAGCGTCCTGCGATCCTGCCATGGTTTTTGGATTTCGGATGGCGTCCATCCCTTCGGGTCATACGGGCGCCTTGCCCGTTGTGCCCAGCCGCCGGATTGCTGCTGGACTGTCAGTCGGCACGAACGCGAACACCGAAGCGCGGTGTTCGCCCATCATGCCCGGATGCTCGCCGTCAACGGCTCGCATCCGACGCGCACGCAGCCTCGACGAAAAACCTTTAAACAAACGCTTTCGTTCGAAATCACGCGCGAAAACGCGCGCCGGTTGGCGCGCGCAAGAACTCTTAACGACGAATGTTGTGCTTCTCGAGCAGCGCCTTGTAGCGCGCCTCGTCCTTCTTCTTCACATAGTCGAGGAGCGAGCGGCGGGTCGAGACCAGCTTCAAGAGACCGCGACGCGAATGATTGTCCTTCACGTGGGTCTTGAAATGGTTGGTGAGGTTGGCGATGCGTTCCGACAGGATCGCGACCTGAACCTCTGGCGAGCCGGTATCGCCGGCCTTGTTGGCATTCGTCTTGATGACTTCCGCTTTGCGTTCTGCGGCAATCGACATCGTCAATTTCTCTCGTTGCGATCGGCGCTGGCAGTCAGGCCGGTCAGGTTGAACACACGCTTGGGGATGATTTCGCCATTGCCGACTTCGGCAAGCGCGAGAAGCCGGCCTGCCACCGTGACATAGACTGTGCCGCTACAAGTGGGCGCATCCCGTCCGCGCAACAAAACGGCCTGGCCCCGATGGAGCCTTGCCGCATCAGCCCGAGTGACGGCCAGTGCCGGGATGTCGTCCAGCGCGGTCTCAACGGGCATAAGCGCGTCGGCGAGGCTACCCTCGCCGGACGCGGCTCTATCGCACAAAGCCTCCAGCTGATCCAGCGGAATCATGTCGTTCTCGCCAAATGGGCCGACCAGGGTCCGCCGCAGTGCGCAGATATGGCCGTAAGTGCCGAGAATCCGGCCCATATCGCGGGCCAGCGCGCGGACATAGGTGCCCTTGCCGCACTCGGCCTCGAACACGGCCCGGTCGCTATCCGGTTGATCTACAAGGCTTAATCGGTGAATCTCGACCGGGCGCGAGGCCAGTTCCACGATCTCGCCGTCGCGGGCGAGGTCGTAGGCGCGCTCGCCCTGGACCTTGATCGCGGAATAGCGCGGCGGGATCTGCTGGATCACCCCGGTGAAACGGGGCAGCAGGGCCTCGATGGCCTCCCGAGTCGGGCGCTGGTCCGAGGTTGCGGTCGCCCGGCCCTCGATGTCGTCGGTGTCGCGCTCCTCGCCCCAGCACACCGTGAACCGGTAGCGCTTGCGGCCGTCCATGACGAAGGGGACGGTCTTGGTGGCCTCGCCGAGCGCGATCGGCAGGCCGCCGGAGGCCAGCGGATCTAGCGTGCCGGCATGGCCGGCGCGTTTGGCGTTGAACAGGCGCTTGAGCACGGCAACGGCCTGCGTCGAGGTCATGCCGATCGGCTTGTCGAGCACGACCCAGCCGTGGACGTCGCGACGGTCGCGGCGCGGCTGGTTGCCCTTCTGCTTGTTGGCGCGCGGATCGTTGTTGACGCGGCGCGGCTCTTGAGCGGGCTGAGAATTGCCGCTCATGTCCGCAAAATTATTCTTCTGCACGTCGAGCTGATCGGCCTCTTCGCCGCCGATCGTGCCGTGAGCCGGGTCCATCGTCATCGTTCTTCTTCCCGATCCGTATCCGGATCCTGTTCCAGGTCCTTCTGCACCGCGGGTGTTCGCAAAAGCTTCTCGATCCGTTCCGCTTCGTCGAATCGTTCGTCGACGCGGAAGCGAAGGTCAGGTGCAAATTTCAAGTTAACGCGCCGCGCGACCTCGCCGCGCAGGAATTTCTTGTTGCGCTCGAGCGCAGCGAGGACGATCTCGGTGTCGCGGCCACCGAGCGGCATCACGTAGACTGTTGCGAGCTTCAGGTCGGGCGACATCCGCACCTCCGGCACGGTGATGATGTGACCTTCGAGGTCAGCATCATGCACGCTGCCTTGCGCCAGAATCTCGGCTATCGCATGGCGAACCTGCTCGCCGACCCGCAACTGACGTTGCGAGCCGCCAGACGCGGAACTCTTTTTTTGATGATGGCGGGGCATGGTCTGAAAATCACCTCGTCATGCCCGCTTTTGGGACACGGGCATTGTCATTTGTCTTGCTGAAACGAAGAGGGGTGGATGGCCGGAAAAAATCCGGCCATCGTACTCCCGCAATTCAGTTCAAAAAAGATCCAGGCGCTTCGGTAAGATTTGGACTTACAGGGAGCGCTGGATCGTCTCCACGCGGTAACACTCGATGACGTCACCGGCGCGCATGTCGTGATAGTTCTCGAAGGCCATGCCGCATTCCTGACCGGACTGGACTTCCTTCACTTCGTCCTTGAAGCGCTTCAGCGTCGACAGCTTGCCTTCGTGCACGACGACGTTGTCGCGGATCAGGCGCACGTTGGCGCCGCGTTCCACGGTGCCGTCGGTGACGCGGCAGCCGGCGACCTTGCCGACCTTGGAGATGTTGAAGATCTCCAGGATCGCGGCATTGCCGAGCATGGTTTCCCGCAGGGTCGGCGCGAGCAGGCCGCTCATGGCCTTCTTCACGTCGTCCACGAGGTCGTAGATGATGTTGTAGTAGCGGATCTCGATGCCGTTGCGCTTGGCGGCCGCAGCGGCCTCCTTGTTCGCACGAACCGAGAAGCCGATGATCGCGGCGTTGAAGCCCTCCGCGAGCGTCACGTCCGATTCCGAGATGCCGCCGACACCCGCATGCAGGATGCGCGCGGCGACTTCGTCGGTGCCGAGCTTCTCCAGCGAGCCGAGGATCGCTTCCAGCGAGCCCTGCACGTCGGCCTTGATGATCAGCGGGAATTCCTTGCGGCCCGCCGTCTTCAACTGCGACATCATCTGCTCGAGCGAGCCGCGCATGCCGGAGATCGAGGCAGCCGCGTTCTCGCGCTTCTGGTGCGCGCGGTAGCTGGTGACCTGGCGGGCGCGGGCTTCGTTCTCGACCACGGCGAGACGATCGCCGGCTTCCGGCGGACCGTTGAAGCCGAGCACCTCGACCGGCACGGATGGACCTGCCTCCTGCACCGTCTCGCCCTGATCCGAGATCAGCGCGCGGACGCGGCCCATTTCGGCGCCGGCGACGATGATGTCACCGACACGGAGCGTGCCGCGCTGGACCAGAACGGTCGCGACCGGACCGCGGCCACGATCGAGCTTGGCTTCGATCACGGTGCCTTCGGCCGGACGATCCGAATTGGTCTTGAGGTCGAGGATGTCGGCCTGGAGCGCGATCATCTCGAGCAGCTTGTCGAGATTCGTCTTGTTCTTCGCCGACACTTCGACATCGACGACTTCGCCGCCGAAGGATTCGACCTGCACCTCGTGCTGGAGCAGCTCGGTGCGCACGCGCTCGGGCTTGGCGTCGGGCTTGTCGATCTTGTTGATGGCAACAATGATCGGCACCCGCGCCGCCTTGGCGTGGTTGATGGCTTCGATCGTCTGCGGCATCACGCCGTCGTCGGCCGCAACCACCAGCACGACGATGTCGGTCACCTTGGCGCCGCGCGCGCGCATCGCGGTGAACGCGGCGTGGCCGGGCGTGTCGATGAAGGTGATCTTCTTGCCGCTTTCGGGCGACAGCACCTGATAGGCGCCGATATGCTGGGTGATGCCGCCGGCTTCGCCGGAGACCACGTTGGCATGACGAAGCGCATCGAGCAGCGAGGTCTTGCCGTGGTCGACGTGACCCATCACCGTCACCACCGGCGAGCGCGGCTCGGTGTCGGTCGAATCCTCGATGGCGTCGAACAGGCCTTCTTCAACGTCGGACGCGGCAACGCGCTTGACGGTGTGACCAAGCTCCTCGGCGATCAGCTGCGCAGTGTCGGCATCGATCACGTCGGTGATCTTGTGGATCGCGCCCTGCTTCATCAGCATGCGGATGATTTCCACCGCGCGCTCCGACATGCGGTTGGCGAGCTCCTGGATGGTGATCGCTTCCGGAATGACCACCTCGCGGATGAGCTTTTCCTTCGGCTCGTTCGCGGCATGGCCCTTCAGGCGCTGGGTGCGGCGGCGGAACGAGGCGATCGAGCGCTCGCGGACGTCGTCGGCATTGAAGGCGGTGACGACCGTCAGGCGGCCGCGCTCCTTCTGCGGGCCGGGCTTGTGGGTGGGCTTGGGAGCGACCACAGGCCGCGCAGTGCCGCCGGGGCCGCGACGGATCTGGCGCGGACCGTCGTCCTCGTCCGGTCCGGCTGCGACGGCGGGGGCGCGGCCCACCGGGCCTCCCGGCCGCTGCGTGGTCGTTCCGGGTCGCGCGGTCGTTGTTCCCGGGCGTGCCGTGGTGGTTGTGCCGGGTCGCGCCATCGGCGCTCCGGGCCGCGCTGCAGGAGCGGCCGAGGTCCCCGTTGCAGGGCGCGCCACAGATTGCGGCTGCTCGCCTTCGCCAAAACGCTTCTTGGCCTCGGTTTCGGCCTTCCGCTTGGCTTCCTCCTCGTGACGGTGACGCTCCTCCTCGGCCTTGCGGCGGGCTTCGGCGGCCTCACGATCAGCACGCTCGGCGCTTTCGCGGACCGCGCGGCGCTGGGCCTCTTCCTCGGCATGGCGGCGCTCTTCGACTTCGCGCACCTTGGCATCGGCCAGCGCGCTGGCGCGGGCGGAACGTTCGTCCTCGGTCAGCGTGCGCAGCACCACGCCGGAGCCGGCGTTGCGCGGCGGCGCGGGGCGTGCCGGGGCAGGCTTGGGCGCGGCGGCCGGCGCGGGCTTCGCCACTTCGGCCACCTGCGGTTCAGGGCTGCCGTCGACACGGCGCTTGCCACGCTTCTCGACCACGACCTGCTTGCTACGGCCATGACTGAAGCTCTGGCGCACGGTGCCCGTTTCGACGCGCGGCTTGAGCGATAGCGTCTTGCTCGGAACGCTCAGCTTCTTGTCGCCAGGGGTCTTGGTATCAACCATTAAGCAGTCCTAATCCTGATCTTGTTGTCTTGTGCGTTGCCGCACCGTGCTATCGGGTGGTCGTTGTCTCTCAGAATCCTGGCCGGGCTTTTCGGCAGTCCTGTCAGCGTCCGCCATCCGGTATCGGACCAGCATCTGGCTACGTGACAGGAATGACTTGCTCGCCGGGCCCGCGAGCAGGGCAGCATGTATCACATTTGACCGGGTAAGTGCCAAATCCAATTCTGTCGATTTTAGTGCAGTGACGACGGGAATCTCCGGCTTGGCGCCGCGATTTCCCTCATTTTGACGCGCCAGCATGTCCAATTTGCGGATTCCGTCCGCGGCCCCGTCGCTGGCATGGATCAGGACCTCGACCGTACCCTCCCGAAGCGCGCTTTCGACCTTGCCGAAACCGGCGACGATCTGGCGCGCCTTGGCCGCAATCCCAAGGGCTTCGACCACGCTCCGGACCAGGAGCGCCTCGAGGTCGGCGGGAAACGTCTGAGGGATGCGCAGCTCGCGCTTGAAGGCTTTCGTAAAATGGTGACGCCGAACGGCTTCCGCAACCACCTCGCGCGAGGCGGTGACCCACATGCCGCGTCCGGGCAGCTTGCGCTTGAGATCGGGAACTATGTGCCCTTGCGGCGAGACGACGAAGCGGATCAGCTCGTCGATCGGCCGGACCTCGCGGCTGACCGCACACATCCGCACGGTCGCGGACCTTTCGGTCCGCGGTCCATGGTCGAGTTCGGGGTCAGTATCGGCGAGCATCCGGGTGACATCCTCCTTCGCCCTAAGCCGGCTGATCTTCGGTCGCCTCGGCCTCTTCAGCAGGCTTGGCGAGATCGGCCTCGGTGATCCATCCGGCCTTGACGCGGGCCTGCATGATCATCGCTTCAGCATCGTCACGGGAGATCTCCAGGCCATCGAGCGCGCCCGGATATTTGGTCTGCTCGCCGCCTTCCTTGCGCTCGGTCCAGCCGACCAGATCGTCCGTGGCGCAACCGGCGAGGTCGTCGACCGTCTTGATGTCGTTCTCGCCGAACTTCACCAGCATCTTCGAGGTGACGCCGGGCACGTCCTTCACGGCGTCCTCGACGCCGAGTTCCTTGCGCCTGGCCTCGAGCTCGGCTTCCAGCTGTTCGAGATATTCCCGGGCGCGGTTCTGGAGTTCCTGCGCGGTCTCCTCGTCGAAACCTTCGATGCCGGCGAGTTCCTTGACGTCCACCATCGCGAGTTCCTCGACCGACGTGAAGCCTTCGGACGCCAGCAACTGGCCGACCACTTCGTCGACATTGAGCGATTCCATGAAGACGCGGGTGGAGTTCTCGAAGTCGGCCTGGCGGCGCTCCGATTCCTCCTGCTCGGTCAGGATGTCGATGTCCCAGCCGGTGAGCTGCGAGGCCAGACGCACATTCTGGCCGCGGCGGCCGATCGCCAGCGAGAGCTGGTTGTTGGTGTCGGGCACGACGACCTCGATGCGCTCGCGGTCTTCGTCGATGACGACCTTGGAGACTTCGGCCGGCGCCAGCGCGTTGACCACGAAGGTCGCGATGTCGGGCGACCAGGGGATGATGTCGATCTTCTCGCCCTGCAATTCGTTCACCACCGCCTGCACGCGCGAACCGCGCATACCGACGCAGGCGCCGACCGGATCGACCGAGGAATCACGAGAAATCACGCCGATTTTTGCGCGCGAGCCGGGATCGCGGGCGACCGCCTTGATCTCGACGATGCCGTCATAGATCTCGGGCACTTCCTGCGCGAACAGCTTTGCCATGAACTGCGGATGGGTGCGGGAGAGGAAGATCTGCGGCCCGCGGGTCTCGCGGCGGACATCGAAGATGTAGGCGCGGACGCGGTCGCCGTTGCGGAACACTTCGCGCGGCAGCATCTCGTCGCGGCGGATGATGGCCTCGCCGCGGCCGAGATCGACGATCACACTGCCATATTCGACGCGCTTGACGACGCCGTTGACGATGTCGCCGATGCGGTCCTTGAATTCCATATATTGCCGGTCGCGCTCGGCTTCGCGCACCTTTTGCACGATCACCTGCTTGGCGGATTGCGCGGCGATGCGGCCATATTCCAGCGGCGGCAGGGTGTCGGCGATGGTGTCGCCGACCTGGGCACCGGGATTGGCGCGCTGCGCATCCACCAGCGAAATCTGGTTGGAATGGTTTTCGACCGTCTCGACCACCAGCATGTGGCGCGACAGCCGCAGCTCGCCCTTCTTCGGGTCGATCTCGGCGTGAACGTCGGTCTCGCTGCCGTAGCGGGCCCGCGCCGCCTTGGCGATGGCATCCTCCATCGCCGCGATGACGATGCCGCGGTCGATCGATTTCTCGCGCGCAACGGCGTCGGCGATCTGAAGCAATTCAAGTCGATTGGCGCTGACTGCCATGGCTAGTCTCCTTCGTCAGGATCGATTTCGCCCCGTCGCGCGCGTTCGGCGGCCAGGCGATGTTTCTTGGTATTGGTCGGAGCCGGCTTCTTCGTCGCGGCCGGCGTCGGTTTCTTAGTCGGCTTGGTGTTCTTGGTCGTTTTTTCGCTGATGCTGGCGTGCGGCGCCGCCGGCGGCTCGAGGCCGAGATTGCGGCGCATTTCGCGGGCCTGGGCCTTGCCGCGGCGCATGGATTCCGCGATCAGCTCGTCCGTCAGCACCAGCCGTGCCTCGGCGATGTCTTCCATCGTCAGGAGAACGTCGGCAGCCTCGCCCGCCTTGATGTCGTCGCGATGCAGATGCACGCGGTCGCCTTCGACGGGGCCGATCGTGCCGCGGAACCGCTTCCGCCCCTCATGGGCGACAGCCATTTCGACCTTCACCAGATGGCCGGCATAACGCTCGAAATCGGAGCGGCGCACCAGCGGGCGGTCGATCCCCGGTGAGGAGATTTCCAGCCGATAGGCGCGATCGACGGGATCGGCGACGTCGAGCACGGGCGACAGTGCCCGCGAGATCGCCTCGCAATCCTCGATCTGCATCGAGCCGTCCGGCCGCTCTGCCATAACCTGCACGGTGCAGCCGGATTCCCCGGAAATGCGGATCCGCACCAGGCGGTAGCCCATGCCTTCGAGCACCGGCCCCGCGACCGCGGACACCCGCGCCGCGACGCCCGGCTCGACCACGAGCCTCGGCTCGGCCAGCAATTCGGCATCCGTGGAACCAGGGTTCGGTTCGGTCATGTCAGAGGTCAAGGCGCTCGGTATGGTTAAGGCTTGGTTAAGCTTTCAAGCCCGCTTCGGAACTCTCCCGACAGATCGGCGGGCCGCACATCTTCCACCAGGCCGCGTTCAGGTAATAAAAAAGAGCGGGTCCTTTCGGGCCCACTCTCACTACGCGGATCGTATGAGAAGATGAATTGCCGGTGATATAGCCCTTTCCGCCCTCTCGGACAAGGCCCATTGCACGGCGCGCGAGGCTTTTTGCGCCCGCTGTGCGGCCCGCTGGCGCAACGCTTCCTTCACCTCCAAGGCCTAGATTCCCTGATTGTGGGGCGGCTTGGACCAGGGCGTACCCGCGGCGTGCCCCCTACGAGTTTGCGTTTTCATGACCGTTGCCACGTCGCTCATTCCCGGACTGGACGATATCGTCAAACGCGGCGACCCGCGGCGTCGCGGCGAGATCGCGCATGCCATTTCCCAACTGTTCTTTCAGGACGCCGAGAACCTCCGTCCCGATGTCATCGATCTCTTCGACAATCTGCTGATCGATCTCGTCCCGCATGCCGAGCTCGCCTCGCGCGTCGATCTCGCCGAACGCTTCTCGCGCCTGAACAACGCGCCGCGGCGTCTCGTGAGCGAGCTCGCGCGCGAAAACGAAATCGCGGTGGCGGGCCCCGTGCTGCGCCATTCGCCCGTGCTCGACGACGCCGCTCTCGTCGAAATCGCGCGACTGAAGGGCCAGGGACATCTGCTGGCGATGAGCGAACGCCCCACGCTGTCGGCTGTCATCACCGACGTGCTGGTCGAGCGCGGCGATCGCGACGTGGTGCGCCGCGCCGCGGGCAATGCCGGCGCGGTGTTCTCGCTTGGCAGCTATTCGGAGCTGATCAAGCGTGCCGCGCAGGATGGCGTGCTGACGCTCAGGATCGGCCAGCGCAGCGATCTTTCGGGTGAGAACCTGAAACAGCTTCTCGACGGTACGCTCGACGTCATCCGCCGTCGCCTCTCGAGCGTGGTCAATCCCGTGCGCCAGGTCGAGATCACGCGCGCCATGGCGGCCATCGAGGAAGCCACGCTGCCGCCGGGCCCGCGTCGCGATTTCTCGGGAGCGCAACGTACGGTGCTGGCCTTGCATCGCGGGGGCCATCTTGGCGAGAGCGCGCTGTTTGGCTTCGCGAAGGCCTACAAATACGAGGAGGCGATCGCTTCGCTCTCGGCGATGTCCGGAGTCCGCCTCTCGGTCCTCGACCGCCTGATCACGGGCGACCGCTACGATCCAATCCTGGTTCTGGGGCGTGTGCTGAATGTCAGCTGGCCGACGGTGCGGGCGCTGATCCTGATGTGGCACGGCCCGAATCGCACGCCAGCCGATGCCGATCTTGAGCAGGCGCGCGCGAATTTCACGCGCTTGATGCCGACGACCGCCGAGCGCGTCGTGAATTTCTGGCGCAACCGGCAGACGATCTAGACCCGCCTGAACCGCAGATACGCCGCCTTGCGCCCCTCGCGCGTGGCCTTTCGGCCGTAGCGCGTCATCGTGTATCCGGCCCACGGCAGGCGAAAATCATCGGCGCGCTCCGCGAGCCAGACAAAGTCCTGCGAGCGCGACAGATGCGACAGCGTCCAGGCGCAGTAATCGTCGATGTCGCAGACGAAACGAAATTCGGCGCCGGCTTTCAGCACGCGCGCCATCGCGGCGATGGTCCGGTCCTGGACGAAGCGCCGCTTCCAGTGCCGCCGTTTCGGCCAGGGATCGGGATGGATCAGGTCAATCCGCGACAGCGAAGCTTCCGGCAGCCAGGCCAGGAGCTCGGCGGCATCGCCTGCGAACAGGCGGATGTTGCCGATCTCGGCGGCCTCGATCTGCGCGAGGATCTTCGCCATGCCGTTGACGTAAGGCTCGCAGCCAATGAAGCCGGTTGTGGCGAAGGTCTGCGCTTCCGCCGCAAGATGCTCGCCGCCGCCGAAGCCGATCTCGAGCCGCAAATCGTCGGCTGCGGGGGCGAAGATCTCGCGGGCATCCGCCGGTGCTGCGCGGTCGATGGCGAGCGCAAGACGCGGCAGCAGATGATCGATCAGCTCGGCCTGGTGCTGCCTGAGCTTGTGGCCCTTGCGGCGTCCGAAGAAGGCGCGCTCGCTGTCCTCGCGATCCGGATCTGATTTGCGCTCACTCATCGTAGCGTCTGGTAGAGGCGGTGGAGCAGCCGCGCGCGCGGTGCGAGCGACGAGACATAGAGCTGCTCATAATGGGTGTGCGCGCCCTTGCCGTCGACGCCGAGCCCGTCGAGCGTCGCGGTGTGGGCGGCGGTGAAATTGCCGTCCGAGCCGCCGCCGGTGTGAACGTCCACCAGATCGAAGCCGATCTCCGTGGCAACCGTCTTTGCATGTTCGTACAGCGAAGCGCCTGCATTGCTCTTCTCGTAAGGCGGACGATTGAGCCCGCCCGTGACCTTGACGGTGACGCCATCTGTCTTCGATGTCAAAGCGAGGATCTTGCCGACGAATTCATCCGCGTCCTTGAAGCTCGGCACGCGCAGATCGATTTCAGCATAGGCTTCTTCCGGCGTCACGTTGGGCCGCGTGCCGCCGCGCACCACGCCGACATTGACGGTGACGCCGCGCGCCAGATCGTTCATCGCCTCCAGCGCCAGGATGACGTTGGCAAGCTCGCGGATCGCGCTGCGGCCATCCTGGGGCCGCGTGCCGGCATGCGCGGGCACGCCCTTGATGAACACTTCGAATCGCCCGACGCCCTTGCGACCGGTGACGATCTTGCCGCCCTCGCGCGCCGGCTCCGTCACCAGCACGTACTTCGCCTTGCGCCCTTCGGTCTCGATGAGTGCGCGAGAGGTGGGGCTGCCGATCTCCTCGTCCGAAGTGAACAGATGGGTGATGCCGAGCGGCCGGCGATCGGCCGTGGCGCAAAGCGCGCGAAAGGCGTGGTGGGCGATGTAGGCGCCGCCCTTCATGTCGTAGATGCCGGGACCGAACGCGCTGTCGCCTTCGACCTTGAACGGCAGGCGCTCGATGAATCCCATGGGGTGAACGGTATCGAGGTGGCTCAGCACCAGGATGCCCGGCCGGTCCTGGCCCCAGGTCGAGCGCGCCACGAGATGATCGCCGCAACCATCGACACCGGCGATGCGCTCGAGCGTAACAGGGAGATCGCGGTATTGCTCCGCGACCATCGAGACGAGCTTGTTGACCTGTTCAGGCGTGTCCGTTGGCGTCTCGACCTCCACCCAGCGGCGGATGCCATCGAGAATAGTTTGAGAATCGAACCAATTGGAGCTGGCCATGGGCGCATCTGTGCCTTTGAATCGCATCATCAAGGAGGACGCGCATCAAAGCGCGGCCACAAATGACGACATAGGCCAGATTTGACGCAGTCTCAAATCGGATTGAGATGGCGCGTCAGCGCTTGTCGGGGCCTTCGCGGGCCGCAATCTGCTCGACGAGATCGACGATCGAGCGGCGCATCTTCGAATCGGTGATTCGGGTGAACGCCTTGGTCAAAGCGAGTCCTTCGGAAGTCGCGAGGAAATCCGAGACGTAAGACGGCGATGCGCCTTCTGCGAAGCCGTCCGGCCCCGCCACGCCGCTCGGACCGCCCTCGAACAGGAAGGACACCGGCACCTGGAGAATTTCGGCAATTTGCTGGATGCGGCTCGCGCCGACCCGGTTTGTGCCCTTCTCGTATTTCTGAACTTGTTGGAAAGTCAGGCCCAAAGCTTCACCGAGCTTTTCCTGGCTCATGCCCAACATGATGCGGCGCATCCGCACGCGACTGCCGACATATTTGTCAACAGGGTTGGGCGCTTTCGACATTTCCTCAGCCCTCCAAACATCACCTTCGGCGCAATCAGGAATGCCTGAGGTGTAAGCAACGTCAAAATCAGACCCTGTTATTGGGAAACATTGCGGAGAAATTTAGCAATACCCACTGTCTTTTGCAGCCGGTGCAGAATGAGGAGGCCGCGTGCAGTCTGTCAACCGTGGGACTACGGTTGTCAAAAGCTATCGGCCGCGGCTGCGTGATCAGGGACGCCGTTTGGCAACACGTCGGCGGACCGCCAGAAACACGGCGAGCGCGACAAACATGGCCGCGGGGACATCGCCCACGCGCGCATAGATAGTCGGCGGGATCGCGGCGGGCAGATTTGCATCCAAAATGCCTTCGATCCCGAGACCGAGGCTGGCGACGATGCGTCCCACCGGATCGATCACTGCGGAAACGCCGGTATTGGCGGAGCGAACTAGCGGCAATCCGAGCTCGATCGCGCGCATCCGCGCCTGTTCGAGGTGTTGGTAGGGACCGGTCGAAATTCCGAACCAACCGTCATTGGTGAGATTCACGATCCAGCCCGGACGTTCATTGCGTCCGGCCACCTCGCCGGGAAAGATTGCTTCGTAGCAGATCAGCGGCAGCGCGGACGGCGCGCCGGGGACCGGCAGCGCATGGCGCACGGTGCCGGCAATGAAGCCGCCGCGCACACGCGTGAGTTGCTCGAAACCGAGCTTCTCCATCAGGCCCTGGTAGGGAAGAAACTCGCCGAACGGCACCAAATGCAGCTTGTCGTACATAGAGAGCACGCTGCCGTCGTGGTCGATCACGTAGATCGAATTATAGGCGCGTGTGATCGGCGTGCCCCGCGGCAGGTCGGGCGCGCGGACAGAGCCCGTGATCAGCACCGTGCCCTTGGGCAGAAGCTCCGCGATTTGCGCCATCGCATCGGCTTCGCGAGTCAGGAAGAACGGAAAGGCGGATTCCGGCCAGATCAGGATGGTGGCATCGCGCACGCCGGTCGATTGCGGTCCGGAGGCGCGGTCCGACAAGGCCAGATATTTCTTCATCACCTCCGCCTTGGCGGCGTAGTTGAATTTCGCGTCCTGCTGGAGATCCGGCTGCATCAGGCGCAATTTGGGGCCCGCGACCATCGTGGTCGGATGCAGCGACAGGCGGATCGCGCCGAAGATACTCATGACCAGCAGGAGCGCCAGGGCCGCGGCCGGTGCGCGCCACGCCAGGCGGCGATCGGGCGTGCGGTCGATCAGCGCCGCGGGGCTTGCGAAGATCGCAACCGTCAGGAACGTCATGCCCCACAGGCCGATCAGCGACGCCGTTTGTGCCAGCGGCAGCGGCTCGGACAGCGCATAGCCGAACGCGTTCCAGGGAAAGCCGGTCAGCGCATGACCCCGCAGCCATTCCGTGATGGTGAGGCTTGCCGCGAGCGCAAGCACGCGCGTCGCGTTCTTGGTCCAGAGCAGGCGGGCGAGCGCAAAGCCCATTGCCGTGAAGATCGACAGATAGGCCGGCAGGCCCAGCACGGCGAACGGCGTCAGCCAGGCGAATACATCGGCGTCGACGAAGAAGGCGTAGCCGATCCAGTAGAGGCCGGGCACGAAATAGCCGAGGCCGAACCAGTAGCCGGTAAGCGCCGCGGCGGGGACGCCGCGATATCGTCCGGCGCCGGCGCCGTCGATCAGCCAGGCCAACACCGGGAAGGTGATGAACAGTACCGGGAAGGCGTTGAACGGCGCCAGCGCCAGCACCGAGAGCGCGCCGGCAGCCATCGCGACGAGCGCGCGCTTCCATCCCCAGGTCAGGATGATGGCAAGCGCGATCTGGCGAAATCGCTGGAAAGGGCTCACTGCGGACCGGTCCCGTCGCTTGGCGGCGGGGTGGGCGTGTCGCTGGCCGTCGGCTGGCTGCCATCCGGCGCAGCCTCGCGGCGCCGGCTCTCGCGCTGGGTGCGCGGCGCGGGACGCTCCTTTCGCGTCGAGATCCGCAGTCGCTTGACCCGGCGCGGATCGGCATCGAGCACCTCGATCTCGTAATGGCCGGGGCCCGAGATCACCTCGCCGCGCACCGGCAGGCGCCCGACGAAGCTGACGAGATAGCCGCCCAGCGTCTCCACTTCCTCGCCGGCCTCGCCGGTGACGAAGTCCTCGCCGATCACGGTGCGGACGTCGTCGAGGCTGGCGCGGGCGTCGGCGATGAAGGCGTTGTCGGGCAACCGCACGATCGAGGGCGGCTCGTCGCTGTCATGCTCGTCGTCGATCTCGCCGACGATCTGCTCGACGATGTCCTCGAGCGAGACCAGGCCGTCGCTGCCGCCATATTCGTCGACCACCAGCGCCAGATGGATGCGGGTGGCCTGCATCTGCGCAAGCAGGTCGATCGCCCGCATCGACGGCGGCACGTAGAGCAGCTTGCGGATGATGCGCGCTTCCTCGAGCGGCAGCGCGAGATCGACCGTACGCAGATCGAGCCCGGCCGGCAGCGGTTTCTTGCGCTTGGTTTTCGTGACCCCCGACACGCGCGCACGCGCGGTCATGAAGGCGAGCAGATCGCGGATATGGACGATGCCGACGGGATCGTCGAGCGTCTCGTTGTAGACCACGAGGCGCGAATGGCCGGCGCTCTCGAAACGGTCCATCAACTCGCCGAGCGGGATGTCGCGCTTGACCGCGACGATGTCGGCGCGATGCACCATGACGTCGGCGATGCGACGCTCGTGCAGGCCGAGGATGTTGCGCAGCATGGTGCGCTCGACCGTCGAGAAGCCGGTGTCGTCGGGCGTCGTGGCGTCGAGCACGACCTGGAGGTCGTCGCGCACCGAACCTGCCTTCCAGCCGAACAGGCTGCGAATGGCACGCAGCAGCCAGCCCTCCGCGGTCGGGCGCATCACCTCGCCTGAGGTCACCACGACCGGTAAATTGGCCGTGTTGCGCGGATTGTCGTGAGTCGGGTCCGAATCCGGCATCTCAATGCGTCCCTGGGCGGTCGGCATAGGGGTCGGGAATGCCGAGATGAGCCAGGATCTCTCGTTCGAGCGCTTCCATTTCCTCGGCGTCGTCTTCGTTTTCGTGGTCGTAGCCGACCAGATGCAGGAAACCGTGCACGGCGAGATGGCTCAAATGATGATCGAACGGCTTTTGTTCCTCGTCCGCCTCACGCCGCATGGTCTCGTAGGCGATCGCGATGTCGCCCAGCATGCGCGGCGCATCGCCAGGCTTCCAGTCGCCTTCCGGCTGCAGCGCGGGAAACGACAGCACGTTGGTCGGCTTGTCGATGCCGCGCCAGTTGCTGTTCAGGGTGCGGATGCCGGCATCATCGGTCAGCATCACCGCCACTTCCGCCTCCGCAACGTCTTCGTCGACATTCTCGGCGGCGGCCGCCACGGCGCGCTGGATCACGGCTTCGGATTCGGGCTCCCGCTGCCAGCAATCGGCGACGACGAGGACCTCGGTGATGGGAAGGTTGGGGTGTGACATTGTCCTTGTTCCGAACGAAGGGGCGCCGTGTCCGCGCCCATATGGTCCGGTTGCTGTCTCGTCAGGATTTACCGGCGGCCGGCCGCTGCGGCGACCCTTCGTAGGCGGAGACGATCCGCGCCACGAGCTCGTGGCGGATCACGTCTTCGGCCTTGAAATGAACTTGCGCAATGCCTTCGACGCCGCTCAGCAGGCGCGTCGCCTCGGCGAGGCCCGAGGTCTGGCCGTTCGGCAAGTCGATCTGCGAGGGATCGCCGGTGACGATCATGCGGCTGTTCTCGCCAAGGCGGGTCAAGAACATCTTCATCTGCATGGACGTGGTGTTTTGCGCCTCGTCCAGGATGATGGCCGCGTTGGTCAGCGTGCGACCGCGCATGAAGGCGAGTGGCGCGATCTCGATCTCGCCGGTCTGCAGCGCGCGCTCGACAATGCGCGCGTCCATCAGGTCATAGAGCGCGTCGTAGATCGGGCGGAGATAAGGATCGACCTTCTCGCGGAGATCGCCGGGCAAAAAGCCGAGCCGCTCGCCGGCTTCCACCGCCGGGCGCGACAGGATGATCTTGTCGACTTCCTTGCGCTCGAATAGCTGCGCGGCATGCGCGACCGCGAGCCAGGTCTTGCCGGTGCCGGCGGGGCCGATGCCGAACACCAGCTCGTGGCGCTTCAGCGCGCGGATATAGGAATCCTGCGCCGCCGTGCGCGCACGCACCGGGCGCTTGCGCAGATTGATGCTGTCGAAGGTGGATTTGGCCGACTTGGCATCGAACTCGAACAGCGAGCCCTGCGCGATCACGGCACGGATCGCGCCCTCGACCTCGCCCTGGTCGAGATCCTGTCCCTTCACGGCCTGGGCGTAGAGCGTCTCCAGCACCCGGCGCGCGGCATCGCAGCCGTCGCGCGAGCCGCCAATCGTGATGTGGTTGCCCTTGGAATCGACGACGACGCCAAGCCGCCGTTCGATCTGTGCCAGATGCTGGCCATAAGGGCCAACTAGCGCGGACGCGGCGCGGTTGTCGTCGAAATCGATGACGACCTGGGTCTCGGGCGGAACCTGCATGTCGCGGTCAAATTTGCGGCTGGGAGCGATGGAAGAAGACGAATCCGATGCGCTTTTGGGCAAGGGTTCAGGCTCCAGTGGCGATGGGCGATAAAGCGGGCTCGTGCGCCATGGCGAGCTCACCGAGGAAGCTGTAGCGTTCGAGACTGTCGATCCGGACCGGCAGGATCTTTCCGATGATGTCCGGGGAGGCCATCACATGCGCGGGCTGGAGGAAGGCGGTGCGGCCGACGATCTGGCCGTCCTTGCGGGCCGGGCGCTCGAACAGCACATCGACCGTTGAGCCAATCGCAGCCTTGTTGAAGGCCGATTGCTGGCTGTCGATCAGTTCCTGGAGCCGCTCCAATCGCTGGTCCATCTCGGAGGGGGACACCGTCTCCTGCATGTCCGCGGCCGGCGTTCCCGGCCGGGCGGAGTATTTGAACGAATATGCCGCAGCGTAGCCGATTTGCGTGACAAGCGCGAGGGTCGCGAGAAAATCTTGCTCGCTCTCGCCGGGGAAGCCGACGATAAAATCTGATGAGAAAGCAATGTCTTGGCGTGCGGACCGGAAACGGTCGACGACACGCCGATAATCATCGGCGGTATGTTTCCGGTTCATGGCAGCCAGAATCCGGTCCGAGCCCGACTGCACCGGCAGGTGCACGAACGGCATCAAGGCATGGAGATCGCGATGGGCTGCAATCAGACTGTCATCGACATCGCGCGGATGGCTGGTCGAATAACGCAGCCGCGCGACGCCCGGGAGCGCCGCGAGGTGCTCCAGCAGCCTGCCGAGCGGCCAGCTTTTTCCGTCCGGTCCCTCGCCGTGATAGGCGTTGACGTTCTGTCCGATCAGCGTGAGCTCGCGCACGCCGTTCTCGGTGAGCCGCTTCACGTCGTCGACGATCTTTGTCACCGGCCGCGAGACTTCCGAGCCACGCGTGTAAGGCACGACGCAGAAGGTGCAGAACTTGTCGCAGCCTTCCTGCACCGTGACGAAAGCGGAAATGCCGCGGGCGCGGATCGCGCCGGGCTTGGGCTGGGCCAGGAAGCCGAACTTGGTCTGAGCCGGGAATTCGGTCTCGATGGCGCGGCCTTCATTGCCGGCGCGCTTCAACAGCTGCGGCAAATGATGATAGCTCTGCGGTCCCACCACGACGTCGACCGCGGGTGCACGGCGCACGATCTCCTCGCCCTCGGCCTGTGCCACGCAGCCTGCGACCGCGATCTGCATGGTACGCCCGTCGCGCGCGGCGGCGTCCTTGGCGACGCGCAGGCGGCCGAGCTCCGAATAGACCTTTTCCGAGGCCTTCTCGCGGATATGGCAGGTGTTGAGGATGACGAGGTCGGCGTCATCAGCGCTGGCCGTCTCCACGAATCCTTCCGGGGCCAGCGTGTCCACCATGCGCTGGGCATCGTAGACGTTCATCTGGCAGCCATATGATTTGATGTGCAGCTTGCGCGGCGGCGTCATGGAATCCGGAATTGAGGTGGAGGACCGCCCTCAGATATAGGCTGGGGAGGCGAAAATCCAGCGATTGGCGCCCTTTGGGCTGTCATTCCGGGGCGAGCGCTGGCGGGAAGTGCGGAATCCCGCCAAAACCTCGGGATTCCGGGCGTGTGCGTGTCCCGGCAGCCGCCAGCTGCACTCAGAAAATACCCTGAATCAGCCCGCCAGGGTGTCCGCCGCGACCCGCCGGACCAGCTCCGGCAATTGCCGCATATCGTCGAACGTCAATCCGGCCCCGGCGGCCCGGAGCCTTTCAGCGTGGCCCGGCGGGCAATGGCTGCCACCGTGAAAGCCCAGCACGGTCATCCCGGCGGCATGCGCGCCGGTCACCCCGGGGACGCTGTCCTCGATCACGAGGCACCGCTCCGGCGCGACTTTCATCTGCGCGGCGGCGAACAGAAAAAGATCGGGCGCGGGCTTGCCGCGCGCGACCTGGCTCGCGGAAAAGATGTTCGGCGCAAGCAGATCGTAGAGACCGGCGCAGGTCAGGCCATGATGGATCTTCTCCGGCGTGCCGCTCGACGCAACGCATTTGGGCAAATCGATTGCGCCAATCGCTGCGGCCACATGGGTGATCGGCTGCAAATCGCTGGCATAAAATTGCAGCGTCGCAGCATTCACTTGGCTTTCGAGATCATCGGGAAGATTGCGGCCGATCTCCTGTTCGACCATTCGCCGTGCATCTTTCTCGGATACGCCGAGGAAGCGGACCAGCACCTGCTCCGATGTGATCGGATAGCCGTGCCTCGACAGCACATCTGCATGCGCGCGACAGGAGATCACCTCGCTGTCCACGAGCACGCCGTCGCAATCGAAGATGACGAGATCGATCGCCACTTAACTTGTGGGTTTGTCGTCGTCGAGCGGGACGCAATAGAGTTCGAGCCGATGATCGACCAGCTTGTAGCCGAGCTTGCGGGCGATCTCCGCCTGGAGCTTCTCGATCTCCTCGGAGGTGAACTCGATCACCTTGCCGTCGCGCAGGTTGATGAGGTGGTCGTGATGGCTGTCGCGCATCTGCTCGTAGCGCGCGCGGCCTTCGCGGAAATCATGGCGCTCGATGATGCCCGCATCTTCGAACAGCTTGACGGTCCGATACACGGTCGAGATCGAGATCTTGTCGTCGACCGCGACACAGCGGCGATATAGTTCCTCCACATCGGGATGATCGACCGCCTCCGCGAGCACGCGGGCGATGACACGACGCTGCTCGGTCATGCGCATGCCTGTGGCGGCACAGCGCGCCTCGATGCCGGACGCCTTGGAAGCGGGGGAAGGTTTAAGACCAGTCATGTGATGTCCGCCTGACGGGGCGCTTTCTGCCATCAATGTTACGACAAGTCACGTCGCATCAGAAGTGCGTTCAATTGTTCCCCGTTCGGCTGCTTATAGTAGCGTTCGCGGCGTCCGACCACCATGAATCCGGCTCGGTCGTAGAGCCGCCGCGCCGGCTGGTTATTTTCCTCGACCTCAAGAAATATTGTGCGCACGCCGCGTCCTGCCAGGTGGCCGAGATGGGTCATCAGCAGCGTGCGAGAGAGGCCGCGGCCGCGATGGGCCTGATCGACCGCGATCGAGAGAATCTCTGCTTCGTCTGCGCCGATCCGCGACACCGCGAAGCCCACGGTCTTGCGGCCGAGCCGCAACCGGTGCACCAGCGTGTTGCGCTCGCTGAGCATGCTCTCGAACTCGCCTTCGCCCCAACCGCGCGCGAAGGAGGCGCCGTGGAGTTGCGCAAGCCGTGCGACGTCGCGCGCGACAGCCGGCTCGACGACGGCCGTACCGCCGCGCCACCATTCCGACAACCATTTCATCGTGAGCTTGCGGCTTGTGCTGCAAGCGGCAGTTGTGCGGGCGGCTTTGCGTCGGGCGCCCGCAGATAGAACGGCCGCGCCGGATTTGTCGCGGGATCGGCGGCGGCGCCAAGCCATGCGACCCAGCCGATGTCGGGCGCGGGCTGCGCGTCGACCGCGACCGGCTGCGGCATATCTTTCGGCCAGCGCTCGGCGAGGATCTTCGCGGCATTGCCGACCAGATGCGGCGCGCCGAATTGCGACGCCGCGATCGCCTCGTCGATGGGAGCGACGCCCGGCCGCACCAGCTGACTGCCGTCACCGGCCACGATCTGGAAATAGACGTGGTCGTGCCGCGCGTCGATCGCCGAGATCACCGGCGCCGCTCCGCTCTGGCCGACGACGGCGGCGGCATAGGCCGACAAGGTGGTCAGGCCGACGGCGGGCCGCTTCGCAGCAAGCGCAAGGCCGCGGGCGGCCGAAATGCCGACGCGCAGGCCGGTGAAACTTCCGGGGCCCATGGTGACCGCGATGCGCTCGAGCGCTGTGAAGGCGAGGTTGGCTGACTGCATCACGCGCGCGATCATCGGCATCAGCGCTTCGGCGTGGCCGCGCTTCATCAGAAGCTGCTCCTGCGCGAGGAGCTGGCCGGCATCGGTGTCGAGAACGGCAACCGCGCACGCTTCCAGCGCGGTATCGATGGCAAGGATCAGCATGGAACGATGGTAGCACCATCCGTCATGGAATGCTCGTCATCATGGCCGGGCTTGTCCCGGCCGTCCACGCCTTTGCGGCCCCAGCCTACATCGGCCGGACTTCGACCACGTCGGGGACGAAGTGCTTGAGCAGGTTCTGGATGCCGTGCTGGAGCGTCGCGGTCGATGACGGGCAGCCGGCGCAGGAGCCCTTCATGTTGAGATAGACGATACCATCCTTGAAGCCGCGGAAAGTGATGTCGCCGCCGTCATTGGCGACCGCTGGCCGCACGCGGGTCTCGATCAGATCCTTGATCATGTCGACCGTCTCGGCATCGGCTTCGTCAAAGAACTCGTCCTCTTCGTCGAGATCGACATCGCTCGCGGCCGCACCGTCGGCGAGCAGCGGCGCGCCGGACATGTAGTGCTCCATGATGGCGCCGAGGATCGCGGGCTTGAGCTGTTGCCATTCACCGTTCGCCTTGGTCACGGTGATGAAGTCCGAGCCGTAGAACACGCCGGTGACGCCGGGGACTTCGAACAGCTTTTCGGCGAGCGGCGAGCGTGCGGCCGATTCGCGGTTGGCAAATTCCATCGGTCCGCCGTCGACCACGACGCGGCCGGGAATGAACTTCAGCGTGGCGGGATTGGGGGTGGCTTCGGTTTGAATGAACATGGTTTTCTCCAGACGTCGCCGGTTCAAGGCCGGCGCGTGCTCTATCCACTAGCAGATGGCGACGGCGAACGCACGGTCAAGGGGTAAGCTGGCCGTTCACCTGTTATATCAGCGGGTTAGGGTACCCGCTTCTTCCCTCTGCCGGCTAACGGGGCGAGGCGAACGAGCAGCAGTCTAGGACAGCGAATCCACGCTCTGGTCGCTGAGCGCGCCGGAAATGACCGTCACCGGCACCGGGAACGTGCCCAGCGCGTGCGCGAGCAGCGCGACCAATGGCCCCGGGCCTTCCGCGCCCGGGTTCGCGGCGAGCACCAGCATGGCGATGTCGGGGTCCTCGTCGATCACCGCCAGCAGCTGTTCCATCGCAGCGCCTTCGCGGATCACCCGTTCCGGCGTGATCGCGGCGATGCCGTTGGCGCGGCCGGCGGCACGGTCGAGCGCGGCTTCGGCCGCCTCATGCGCTTCGGCGCGCATGATGTCGGCGACCCCCAGCCATTCCTGGCTCTGCTGTTCGGGCTCGATGATGCGGAGCATCACCACGCCGCCACCGGCCCGAATCGCCCAGCGGCTGGCGTAATAGACCGCGCGATCCCATTCGGCGGTGTCGTCGACGATGACGAGGCATTTGGGCTTGTGACCCGGCTCGAAGCAAAGTCGCTTGCTGGTCATGCATGTCCCGGAATGTCCACGCTGACATGCTGCCACACTCCGTCGTACTTGGGGAGAGCAGAAGCGAGCCGGCGCCGTGGCGTCGGCCGCGTTTTCGCGAACTTATTATCAGCGCCGACGGATGAAGCCCACGATGTCCTTCGAGAGCGTCATGGTCTCGTCGGCAATCGCGCGCGCGCGGTCGGCGCCATCGTTCAGGATCGCGTCGATATGGCCGGGGTCGGCGACGAGGCGCTTCATCTCGCCGGCAATCGGCGCGAGCTTCGTGACGCACAAATCCACCAGCGCGTTCTTGAAGCTGGAGAACTGGCCGCCGCCGAAATCCCTGAGCACGTCGGCCTTGGAGCGGCCGGAGAGCGCGGCGAAGATACCGACGAGATTGTCGGCCTCGGGACGCGCTTCCAGACCCTTCTCCTCGGTCGGCAGCGGCTCCGGGTCGGTCTTGGCCTTGCGGACCTTCTGCGCGATGGTGTCGGCGTCGTCGGTCAGATTGATGCGCGAATTATCCGACGCATCCGACTTCGACATCTTCTTGGTGCCGTCGCGCAAGCTCATCACGCGCGTCGCCGGGCCCGTGATCAAGGGTTCCGGCAGCGGGAAGAACAGGCCGTCATTGGCGCCGAGGTTGCGGATCGACTCAGCGAAGTCGTTGTTGAACTTCTGCGCGATGTCGCGCGACAGCTCGAGATGCTGCTTCTGGTCCTCGCCGACCGGCACGTGGGTGGCGCGGTAGAGCAGAATGTCAGCCGCCATCAGCACGGGATAGTCGAACAGACCGACGGAGGCGTTCTCGCGGTCCTTGCCGGCCTTCTCCTTGAACTGGGTCATACGGCCGAGCCAGCCCATGCGCGCGACGCAGTTGAAGATCCAGGCGAGCTCGGCGTGGCCCGAGACCTGGCTCTGGTTGAACACGATGTGCTTGCTCGGATCGATGCCGCTGGCGATGAACGCCGCGGTCACCTCGCGGGTGTTGCGCGCGAGCTCGACTGGTCCGCCCCAGACGTCCACGCCCTGCGTGATCGCGTGCATGTCGACGACGCAATAGATGCAGTTGTGGGTTTCCTGCATCTTCACGAAGTTGACGATTGCGCCGAGATAATTGCCGAGGTGCAGATTGCCCGTCGGCTGGACGCCCGAAAAAACCCGTTCAACGAATGGCATGGCAGCTTCCCTGCAAGATACGGGGCGTCGTTTCCAACAGCGGCGCTGCCCCGTCAAGGGAATTTCGCTGACTTCAGGCGCCGGGATCGGGCTGGGCGGGGCGCTTCAAGGCACCGGCCGCCTCGCGCCAGGACGCGACGCGGAGGATTTGCAGGAGCAAGCCATAGACGACGATTCCGGCGGCGATCTGTGATCCCAGCGCAATGAAGCGGATGAGCCCATGGGCCTGTGAAGGCAAGAGGCCCGCGGTCAGCCACAGCAGGCCGCCCATGGCGAGCGCGGCGAGCACGATTCGCGGCAGCCGCTTGCGGGCGGCGGCGTCGACCGAGAAGCCGAATTCACGCGTGCCTTTCCGGAGCAGCGAGATCGCACTGCTCCAGGCGCCGGCGGCAATGCTGGCGGCGATCCCGCTCGCGCCGAAGAAGTGACCGAGCAGGATCGCGAGCGCGACCGCGACCACGAACCCTTTCGCGGTCGCAAGCAGCGGCGTCATCGTGTCGCTGCGGGCAAAATAGGTCGGGGACAGCGCCTTGATCAGCACGTGCGCCGGCAGTCCCAGCGCCAGCCACATCAGGGCGCGCGCCGTGGTCGCGCTGTCCTCCGCGCCAAAGGCGCCGTGTTCAAACAGCAGCCGCACGATCGGCTCGGCCAGCACGATCAGGCCGAGCGTCGCCGGCAATGCCAGCCCGGTCGCGAGTTCCAGCGCACGCGATTCCGCATACGCAACCGCGTCACGGTGACCGCTCCTCACCGCGCGCGTCAGCTCCGGCACCAGCACCGTACCCATGGCGACGCCGACAATGCCAAGCGGCAGCTCGATCAAGCGGTTGGCGAAATAGAGCCAGGAGACCGCGGCCGGCGTGGCGGAGGCGATGATCGCGCCGGCAACCATCAGCCATTGCGGGCCGGAGCTCGCGATCATGCCCGGGATCGCCTTGGCGAAGAAGCCGCGCATGTCCTTGTCGAAGCTCACGCGCAACGGTGTCGCCAGACGCGCACTTCGCTGCGACAGCAGCATCAGGAGCTGCAACAGGCCGGCGATGCCGACGGAGGCCGCCAATATCCACGCGGCGACGGTCGCGTCGACGTGCCACAGCAGGAGTGTTGTGCTCGCAGCGATCAGGGCGATGTTGAACAGCAGCGGCGAGAACGCGGTGAGTGCAAAGCGACCCTGCGCGTTGAGCAGGCCCATCAGCACCGTGACGGGTCCCGCGAAGGCAAGATAAGGCAGCATCAGCCGCGCATTCTGGACGGCGAGATCGAGCGATGCGCTGCCGACGAAGCCCGGCGCGATGATCATGATGATCAGCCGCATCAGCACTGCAATCACGATTGAGATTGCGATCAGGCCCGCGCTCACGGAGCTGAGCACGCGTCCCGCGAACGCCGCGGCAGCCGCCTCGCCGTCGCGGTCACGAACGCGCAGCCAGGCCGGGATCAGCGCCGCATTCAGGGCCCCCTCGCTGAGCAGGCGCCGCACCACATTGACGAGCTGAAATGCCGCCAGAAACGCGTCCGCCACGGCGCCGGTGCCGAGCAGCGCCGCGATCAGGGAATCGCGTGCAAAGCCCAGCAGCCGTGAAGCCAGTGTCCCCGTCGAGACGGTCAGGAAGGAGCGGATCATCGGAACTGCATAATACCGTTGCTTGCCCGCGAAGGGCCGGCCGTGATAGGCCGCGAGCCAGATTTCAGACCGACAGGAAGCGGATTTCCGCGGGTATCGCAATCCGCCAAACAGGATCAAGGTGAATGGCTGACGTGAAATATGACGTTCTCGGCATCGGCAACGCGCTGTTCGACGTGCTGGTCAAGACCGACGAAGCCTTTCTGGGCAAGCACGGCATGACCAAGGGCAGCATGTCCCTGATCGACGAGGCGCGGGCCGCCGCCATCTACAAGGACATGGGCCCGGCGACGGAAGTTTCCGGCGGTTCGGCCGCCAACACCATCGTCGGCATCGGCAGCCTCGGGGCGCGCGCCGCCTATGTCGGCAAGGTCAAGGACGACCAGATCGGGAAGCTCTACGTCCACGACATCCGCGCGGCCGGCGTCGCCTTCAACACGCCCGCGGCGAAGGACGGTCCTGCGACCGGCTGCTCCTACATCCTGGTGACTGACGACGGCGAGCGCACCATGAACACCTATCTCGGCGCCGCGCAGGACCTGTCGCCCGCCGACATCGACCCGGCCGAGATCGCCGCGGCCGGCATCGTCTACCTCGAGGGCTATCTCTGGGACCCCAAGAACGCCAAGGACGCCTTCGTCAAGGCGGCCAAGATCGCTCATGATGCCAAGCGCAAGGTGGCGCTGACGTTGTCGGATTCCTTCTGCGTCGATCGTTATCGCGACGAGTTCCTGGGGCTGATGCGCAACGGCACCGTCGATATCGTGTTCGCGAACGAGTCCGAGCTGCATTCGCTCTACCAGACCTCGGACTTCGACACCGCGCTCAAGCAGCTGCGCAACGACGTCAATCTCGGCGTGGTCACCCGCAGCGAGAAAGGCTGCGTGGTGGTGACGCCAACTGACGCAGTCGCAGCCCCGGCGTCTCCGATCGCGAAACTCGTGGACACCACCGGGGCCGGCGATCTCTTCGCCGCCGGCTTCCTGTTCGGTCTGGCGCGCAACCTGCCCCACAAGCAGTGCGGCGAACTCGGCGCGCTCGCGGCCGCCGAAGTGATCCAGCACATCGGCGCGCGTCCACAGGTGTCGCTGAAGGAGCTCGCCGGGCAGCGCGGGCTGACGTCTTAAGGTGGAATAGCCTCATCCTCGCTGTCATCGCCCGGCTTGGCCGGGCGATCCAGTACTCCGAGACGGTCGTGATTCAATCGAGAAGCTTCGGCGTACTGGATTCCCCGCCTTCGCGGGGAATGACAGCTGCGGCTCACGCCGTCTTCGCGGCTTTCAGTCCAAGCCGTTGCTCCACGTCGTCGCGCATCAGGAATTTCTGGACCTTTCCGGTCACGGTCATCGGAAACTCGTCGACGAATTCCACGTACCGCGGAATCTTGTTGTGGGCGATCTGGCCGTCGCAGAAGGTGCGCACCTCTTCCTTCGTCAGCGTCTCGCCGGGCCTGACGCGGATCCAGGCGCAGAGCTCCTCGCCGTAGCGGGTATCCGCAACGCCAAAGATCTGCACGTCCTGAATCTTGGGATGGCGGTAGAGAAATTCCTCGATCTCGCGGGGATAGAGGTTCTCGCCGCCGCGGATCACCATGTCCTTGATGCGGCCGACGATGTTGCAATAACCCTGGTCGTCGATGATGGCGATGTCGCCGGTATGCATCCAGCCGTTGGCGTCGAGCACATCCGCGGTCTTCTCCGGCTCCTCCCAGTAGCCCAGCATCACGCTGTAGCCGCGGGTGCAGAGCTCGCCCCGTTCGCCGCGCTTGACGATCTTGCCCTCGAGATCGACGACCTTGACCTCGACATGCGGATGGATTCGCCCGACCGTCGAGACGCGGCGATCGAGCGGGTCGTCGACGGCGCTTTGGAAGCTGACCGGGCTCGTCTCGGTCATGCCATAGGCGATCGTGACCTCGCCCATGTTCATCTCGCTGTTGACGCGCTTCATCACCTCGATCGGGCAGGGTGCACCGGCCATGATGCCGGTGCGCAGCGATGTCAGATCGAAGTTTGAGAATTCGCCGTGGTCGAGTTCGGCGATGAACATGGTCGGCACACCGTACAGCGCGGTGCATTTTTCCTGCTCGATCGTCCGCAGCGTTGCGAGCGGATCAAACCCCTCGCCGGGATAGACCATCGTTGCGCCGAGCGTGACGGAGGCGAGGTTGCCCATCACCATGCCGAAGCAATGATAGAGCGGCACCGGAATGCAGATGCGGTCCTGTTCGGTCAGGCGCATGGCGCGGCCGACGAAATAGCCGTTGTTGAGAATGTTGTGATGGGTCAGCGTCACGCCCTTGGGCGATCCCGTCGTTCCGCTGGTGAACTGGATGTTGACGGCATCGTCGAATTGCAGCGAGGCACTGAGCGCGGCGAGCTGTTCGCGATGCAGGGTACCGCCCATGCCGGCGACCTCGTCGAACGGGACCGTGCCCGGGCAGGCGGGGCCGCCGATCTGGATCACGATGCGCAAGGCCGGCAGCCGCGCCGCGCGCAATTGCCCGGGCTTGGCGCTCGCGAGCTCCGGCAACAGCGTGTTGAGCATGTCCATGTAGTTGCTGGTCTTGAATGCCGTCGCGGTGACGATGGCGCTGCATCCGACCTTGTGAAGCGCGAATTCCAGCTCGCTCAGCCGGTAGGCCGGATTGATCGTCACCAGGATGAGGCCGGCCTTGGCGGCGGCAAACTGGGTCAGTGTCCATTCCGGCCGGTTCAGCGACCAGATGCCGATCCGCGCGCCGCGTTCGAGGCCGAGCGCGACAAAGCCGGCGGCGAGCGCGTCGACCCGCTGGGCAAACTCTCCCCATTTCCATCTCACGCCGTGGCTGGGCGAGACCAGCGCCTCACGATCGCTCCAGCGCCGCGCGGCCTGATCGAGGCTGCGCCCGATGGTGTCGCCGAGCAGCGGCGTGTCGGAGGTGCCGCAAACGTAACTGTCGGCTTTGTCTGCCAAGATCGTGTCCTCCAGTCAGCTGCGTGCACGGCCGGGACAACAAGCCCGGCCGTGACGCGTCGTGAGAGTCAGGCGCGCCTCACGCCGCCTTCTGCCCGCTTCCCGCATCGAGCCCGGCATAGACGCCGCGCTCGAAGCCGGCAAAAGCCTCGAGACACTTTGCGTCGGCGAATGGCAGCAGCTGCATCAGGATCACGCCGGTGACGTCGCGCGCCGGGTCGATCCAGTAATAGGTGTTGGCGAGGCCCGCCCAGGCGAGGCTGCCCGCGCTGCGGCCCTCGGCGGTCTTGGCGGTGTTGATCATGAAGCTGAGGCCCCACTTCTTCACCTGCTCCGGATAGAGATCGACGTCATTGGTGTACATCGGCGCCGCCGTGGTCATCTTGCCCATGGCGAGGTCGCCGATGTGGTTCTGCCCCATCGTCGCGATGGTCTCGGCCTTCAGCACCTGATTGCCGTTGCCGCGGCCCTTGTTCAGGATCATCTGGGTAAACTTGATGTAGTCGGCCGCGGTCGAATAAAGGCCGCCGCCGCCCATGTGGAATTCCGGCTCCTGCTCGAGCTCGAACGGGATCGCGGCGAGCTGGCCATCCTCGCCGCGCGCATGCATGCCGACCAGACGCTTGCGCATGTCGTCGGTGATCTTGAAAGCGGTATCGCTCATGCCGAGCGGTGCGAACAGATTGTCGCGCAGATAGGCATCGAGGCGCTTGCCGCTGACGGCTTCCACCGCCTTGCCGACGAAATCGATATTGGTGCCGTATTCCCAGCGCGTGCCGGGGTCGGTCATAACCGGCGTCTTCAACGCCGCGTTCTGGCAGGTGGTGATGGCGGGGATGCCGGATTTCTCGAGATGGATCGCGAGATCGCCGTTCCACATGTTGTAGGCAAAGCCGGCGGTGTGGGTCATGAGCTGGCGCAGCGTGATCGGCCCCTTGGCCGGCCGCAGCTTGGCTTCGCCCTTGGCATCGAAACCTTCGAGCACCTGCGGCTTGGCGAGATCGGGCAACACCTCGCCGATCGGCGCATCCAGCGACAGCTTGCCTTGCTCGACGAGCTGCATCGCGCCCGCTGATGTCACCGCCTTCGTCATCGATGCGATCCAGAACACGCTGTCGGCGGTCATCGCATCCGGCTTGGACAGGTCGCGTTTGCCGAACGCGCCCTGATACAGCACCTCGGTACCGCTGGCGGCGATGGCGACGACGCCGGGAATCTCCCTGGCCTCGCTCTTCTGGCGCAGAATCTCGTCGATCTCAGCTTTGCCTTGCATCCGCGTTTCCTCCGGTTTGATTATTGTTGGAAGCGATCGATTGTCCTCCCGCGTGCGCCGCGCGGCAAGCACATCCGCGTACCTGCCGCGGTCGCGATGTCGTGACTTGACGGTCGGCTCCCCTCGCACGACGACAAGGCGGCTGACCTGCAACACTCCGTCACAATCTGTGGTGGATGGCCGCAACCAGCCGTGACCGTGGATGGGTGCTGGCGAGATGTTTCGACTGTTTGAAGCACTTGAAACATTTTGTGAGCTGCGGCGTTCAGCTCTCGGCCGATCGACGGTCGACGTTAAGACTTGATGCAAATTGGCGGCCGCCCACCGGCCGCGAGGGGGGACCTCAGATGATTTCGACCTGGAGCGAATGGAAGCGCTATCCCCGTCCCGGACGGGGCGAGAATCTCGAAGCGCCGATCGCGCCCGGCATCTACGAGGTCCGCATCGCCGGCACCGGCGCACTTTATTCCTTCGGCGCTGTCGACAATCTGGCACAGGCGCTGGCGCTGCTGCCGGTCGGTTCAAAGTCCTGGTTCGGCCGCCGCAACGCGTCCGACGTTCCTGATCTCGAATACCGGACCTGCGCAACCTCCTCGAAGGCCGACGCCAAGGCCGCCGCCGAGCGCATGATCGGGCGGCGCGAGACCTATCTGAGCGGCGCGGCGTAACTCCGCCGCTCCGAGCCTGGCTCCCAGCAGATGTGCGTTGCGGGACGGTGCATTGCGCGCCGCGTCTCCCTATATTCCGGCCGAACCGGAACAGCCCGCAAAAGCCCCGCAGGAGCAACGCCATGACCCCGACCGCCGCCGCACGTGCCCAGCACGCCACGTCCAATCTGCGCGACCGGTTGAAGGACCCGTCGCTGCTGAAGGAGGCCTGTTACATCGACGGCACCTGGGTCGGCTCGCCGGTCTTCGCCGTCAACAATCCCGCAACCGGCATCGAGCTTGCAAAGGTTCCGCAGCTTTCGGCCGATGACGCCACCAGGGCGGTCGAGGCCGCCGAGCGCGCGTTCCCGGGCTGGGCCAAGCACACCGCCAAGCAGCGCTCCAATATTTTGCGCAAATGGTTCGAGCTGATCATCGCCAATCGCGAGGACCTCGCGCTGATCCTCACCTCCGAGCAGGGCAAGCCGCTCGCCGAAGCGCTCGGCGAGGTCGACATCGGCGGCGCCTATGTCGAATTTTTCGCCGAGGAGGCCCGCCGCGTCTATGGCGAGACGATTCCGACGCAGCGGCCGGATGCGCGCTTGCTCGCGATCAAGCAGCCGATCGGCGTCTGCGGCGCGATCACGCCGTGGAATTTCCCGAACTCGATGATCACACGAAAGGTTTCGCCGGCGCTTGCGGCCGGGTGCACCGTGGTGCTGAAGCCCGCCAATGAAACGCCGCTGTCGGCGCTGGCGCTTGCCGCGCTCGCGGAGAGAGCCGGCGTGCCCAAGGGTGTGTTCAACATCGTCACGGGCGATGCAGCGCCGATCGGCAAGGTGTTGTGCGAGCATCCGGCCGTGCGTTTCGTCGGCTTCACCGGCTCGACCGCGGTCGGCAAGATTCTCTACCGGCAGGCCTCCGTCGGCGTGAAGCGGCTCGGCCTCGAGCTCGGCGGCAACGCGCCGTTCGTGGTGTTCGACGACGCCGACATCGATGCGGCGGTCGACGGCGCGATCGTCTCGAAATACCGCAACATGGGCCAGACCTGCGTCTGCGCCAACCGCATCTACGCCCAGGACAAGATCTACCGCGAGTTCGTGCAGAAGCTGTCGAAGAAAGTCGCGGCGATGAAGATCGGTGACGGTACCGAGAACGGCGTCACGCAGGGCCCACTGATCAATTTGAAAGCGGTCGACAAGGTCGAGCGCCATATCGCGGACGCCGTCAAGCGCGGCGCCAGGATCGTCACCGGCGGCAAGCGCAGCGAGCTCGGGCGTTCGTTCTTCGAGCCGACGGTGCTTGCCGACGTCGAGCCGGACTCGCTGGTGGCGCAGGAGGAAACCTTCGGCCCGCTCGCACCGGTGATCCGCTTCAAGGACGAGGCCGACGTCATCGCGATGTGCAACGCCTCGCCGTTCGGGCTCGCCTCCTACTTCTACTCCCGCGATCTCGGCCGCGTCTGGCGTGTCGCCGAGGCGCTGGAATCCGGCATGGTCGGCGTCAACACCGGCCTGATCACCACCGAAGTGGCGCCCTTCGGCGGCGTCAAGGAAAGCGGCCTCGGCCGCGAAGGCTCGCATCACGGCATGGAAGAATATGTCGAGATCAAATATGTGATGATGGCGGGGGTTTAGCTGCTGGTCGCCGTGGCCTGAAACGCGGCATCTACGGCGTTCGCCGTCCTCCCGTGAGGGCCTAACGTTCTCTGCAGCAGGGCTCAATGCAACGGCCCCTACGCAGGAGAACGTGATGACCAAACTAAGTGAGCTGGCGATCGAAGCCCATGGTGGGCTTCAGCGCTGGAACCAGTTCGAGCAGGTCGCGGCCGACCTTCAGCAGGGGGGCGTGTTGTGGTCCTTGAAAGGGGAGCCTGAGACGCTTCAGCAGACCACCGTGACGGTTGGTCTGCGCCAGGAATGGGCGTCCCACTCGCCCTTCGGCGCCGAGCGCCGCCGTTCGCGGTTCGAGCCGGGGCGGGTCGCCCTCGAAGCGGCCGACGGCACGGTGCTCGACGAGCTTCGTGACCCGCGCAGCAGCTTTGCAGGTCATACTCTGCAAACGCCGTGGACCGATCTCCAGCTCGCCTATTTCGCCGGCTGCGCCATGTGGACTTACCTCAACACCCCGTTCGTGCTCGCCTGGCCGGGAGTCGAGGCAGAAGAGCTGGAGCCGGTGCGTACGAATGACGGGCTGTGGCGCCGTCTTGCGGTCCGTTTTCCAAATGACATCGCAACGCACAGCGCGGTGCAGACGCTCTATTTCGATGCGGACGGACTCTTGAAGCGGCACGATTACGACGTGGAGATCGCCGGCAATACGCCCGGCGCGCATCTGATCGATGGCTATGTCGAGGTCTCGGGCATCCGGTTTCCGACCAAGCGTCGCATTTATGCACGGCAACCCGACGGCAGCTTCAGCACCGAGCCGCTGGTCGTCTCGATCGATCTGTCCAATATCCGGCTGAGCTGATTTGAGGCACGTCAGAGCATGGCGAGTGGCCCAGCCTCCTTGCGGAAGGTCCGCGGCGCCTCGCCATGCACGCGGACAAAAGCCTGTCGCATGCGCTCACGGGTCGCAAAGCCGGTCTCGCGCGCCACGACCTCGATCGGCAAACGAGTCTGCTCCAGCATCAGCTTCGCGGATTCGAGGCGCAAGGCTTCGACGGCCTTGGCCGGCGTCGTGCCGGTCGCCGAGCGGAAGAGTCGCGTGAATTGCCGCGGGCTGAGACAGGCGGCGCGGGCCAAATCTTCGATCGTGAGGCTCTCGCGCAGGTTTTGCCGGGCGTAGTTCAGGGCCTTCTGGATCCTGTCTTCGCTCGTTCCCACCTCCAGCAAAACCGAATGCTGCGATTGTCCGCCGGGGCGGCTGTGGTACATGACCATGCCTTTGGCCACGGAGCGAGCCCTCTCGGCACCGAGATCTCGTTCGATCATGCCGACGACCATGTCGGTGCCGGCGCTCATGCCGGCAGACGTCCAGATCTGGCCGTCGGCAATGAAGATCTTGTCGGCGTCCACATTGCAACCCGGGAATCTGGCCTGCATCTCCTGTGCGTAGCGCCAATGCGTGGTCGCTCGCCGCCCGTTCAACAGCCCGGCGTCACCGAGCACGAACGAGCCGAGACAGATCGACGAAACCCGCCGCGCATTCCGGGCCGCTGCGCGAAGCAGCCGGACGAGGCCGGGTGATGAGGTTGGAATGTCGAGGCCCGCCGCGACGATGAGGGTGTCGAAAGCGGCCTGATCGAAAGGCTCCGTCATGACTTGCATCCCAGCAGACGAGGTGACCAGCCCGCCGTCTTCCGAGAACGCACGAACATCGTAGATTTTTTCTCCAGCCTGCTTGTTCGCCACGTCGAAAGCGGCGACGGCGCCGAAACAGACGGCCTGGAAGCTCGGAGACAGAACCAAGCCGATTCTCATGATGACTCCTGGATGCGACGGACCACCTGTTTGTGCGCCTGCTCCCCTCGCCAATTCGATGGCCGAAATGATGGCATCTACGTCCTGTCGATGCCGTAAGCCGGCTGATACGTCTCCACCCTCGAGCGCGGGAAGACGACATACATATGGCGAGCGTCATATATGGAGTGCTCGCCGTCGTGCCAGCAGCCATCCGTGCACTTCAAGAAAAAGGAAAAGGCATGTCCCTTGAAACGGCGCGAACGGAATTCATCGAGGCCGGCGGTATGCGCTTTGCCTTCAGGCGCCTCGACCCGGCAAAGGGTATGCCACTGGTCCTGCTTCAGCATTTCACAGGCAACATGGATTCCTGGGATCCGGCCGTGGTGAACCGGCTCGCGGAAACCAGGCCGGTCATCGTTTTTAACAATGCGGGCGTCGGCACGAGCTCCGGCGCGACGCCGGACAACGTCGAGCGGATGGCGGCGGATGCCGAAACTTTCATCAGGGCGCTCGATCTCGGTGAGGTCGATCTTCTCGGCTTCTCGCTCGGTGGCATGATCGCTCAGGTGCTCGCTGCCCGGGGGACGGGGCTCGTCCGCAAGATGATCGTGGCGGGAGCGGCGCCGCGCGGCGGCGAGGAGCATCTGATGGCCGTCGTCAACGACGCCTTTGCCCGTGGGGCTGCCGATGTCAGGCTGCCGCTGTTCTTTACGCCCTCCGAGGCCAGCCAGCGCGCCGGTAGGGGCTTTATCGCGCGAGGACTGCGCGCGCACAGGACCGGGATCCCGAAAGCGGAGACAGTGTGAGCGAACCTCAGGCGAAGGCGATCATCACCTGGTGTGCCCGCAAGGACGAGGCGTCCATCCTCCGCGCAATCGCGCAGCCCACCTTGATTGTTCACGGCAGCGACGATTCAATGTTCCCGAGCATCAACGCCTACAACATGTTCAAGGCGATGAGTGATGCGCAGCTCATCCTGTATCCCGACTCCGGACACGGCGCACCTTTCCAATACCCGGATTTGTTCGTAGCACATTGCAGAACGTTTCTGGATGCGAGGGCTACCGCCTGAGCACCGCGATCGTGCGGTTCGCAAAGGTCAGCCGCTCCGCCATGACCGACACGAAATAGGTCAGCAGCTTGTGGCTGAGCGCTGGATCCTCGGTCTTGATGGCGTCGAACTGGTGCGTATTCAGCACGTAGAGCACGCTGTCGACCTCGGCCTGGATGGTCGCGCTGCGCGGTGTCTGTGACACCAGCCCCATCTCGCCGATCGTGGTGTAACGGCCGAGGCTGCGCACGCGTGTGGTGCGGTCGTGATCGGCCGGGATCATGATGCCGACGCGGCCGTCGAGGATGAAATGCATGGAATCGGCGGGGGCGCCGGCCTGCACGATGACCTCGCCGGCTTCGACCTCGATGCGCTGGCAGCGGCGGATCAGCTCGTCGGCGCCGTCTTCGCTGCCGAGCATTCGCGTGAACCAGTCACGCAGGCTGGCTTCTTCCTGCGCCAGCTCCTGATGCTGCGAGATGAGCTCGTTCTCGCACCATTCCAGCGCGCGATCGAGCTCGGGGATGATGGTGACGCCCTCGCCGACGAAGTCGCTGGAGCGCAGCACCTTCTCGGCCGCAGCCGACAGATGCACCAGGATCAGCTCGACTCCGAGATCGCCGGCGCTGCGCTTGATCTGGGCGAAACTATAGGCAGCCGATGAATCCACGCCGGTGACGAGCTTGAAGTCAAACAGCAGATAGCGGCACTCGGGGCGTTCCTGCAGCAGCTGCTTGACGTGCTGGTAGAGCCGGTTGGCGGAGCCGAAGAAGAGATAGCTCTGGAGATTGAGGCCCTGGATCTTGCCCCCGTGGGCAAGCAGCACGTCCTGGTCGTCGCGCGAGCGGTCGAGCGAGGAGCGGTACTCCGAGCCGTCGAAACTGTATTTGATCGACTCGACCCGCGCGGCGCTGAACGCAAACGTCGCGCAGCCGATGATGACGCCGATCAGGATGCCCGGAACGAAACCCCAGGCCACGATGATCGCGATGATGGCGATCAGCGAGAGATATTCGAGCTTCGACAGCCGCTTGCGCGACTCGATGATCCATTTGTGCAACTGGTCGGCGCCGAGATAGAGCAACAGCCCGCCGAGCACGCATTTGGGGATGAAGCCGAGCAGCTCGGGTGCGACGGCAAGCACCAGCAGCGACAGCGCTGCGGCGGTGAGGCCGGACAGTCGCCCGCGGCCGCCGCTGCTGAAATTGAGCATCGAGCGGCTGGTCGAGCTGCAACCGGGGTAGCCGCCCAGCATGCCGGTCAGGATGTTGGCGGCGCCGGTGACGTTCAGCTCACACTCCAGATTGGCTTCGCGATGCGTGGCCACCTCGATGCCGGTGGTGTTGAACAGCGTGCTGGAGGCCGTGACGAAGATGACGGCGACGACATTGCCAAGCAGGTCCGGTATGGCAAACCAGGGATAGCGGGCGAGATCGTCGGTATGCCAGGGCAGCATGAAGACCGCTTGCGGCGGTGGCTGAAAGGTCCAGCCCAATGTGCGCGCCTCATCGAAGGAAACGCCGGTGATCCAGAACGCCAGATGCGCGGTGAGCACGCCGCCGACCAGGATGATCGGCAGTCCGAACGGGCTGCGCGAGCGGTGCCAGGTGAGATACAGCACCAGCGCCATCGCGCAGGCGGCACCGAGCTCCAGCAGGATGGTGCGGTCGGCGAAGTGCGACAGCGTCGTGAACTGCAGCGGATGGTCGGTGATCACCCGGACCGCACCCATGACGATGAGAAGTCCGGTGGCGCCGAGGAAGCCGCCGACCACCGGATAAGGCACGTAACGGATGGCGCGGCCAAGCCGCGTCAGGCCCAGTCCACACAGCACCAATCCTGTCAGCATCGTCGACAGGCCGAGCGTGATCAGGATAGGGGACAGCAACGGCGTCGACAGGTTCGCCGTCTCGATGCGTTCGACCACCGAGGCCGCCAGGATACCCGTCACCGCGGCGGTCGAGCTGTCGGGGGCTGCAATCGCGAAGGGCAGCGAGCTGCCGAGCCCGACGACGGCCGCAAGCACCGCGGAGCTGACGAAAGTGGCCGTGATGCCGTAGGACAGATAGGGCGACAACGGCCCCGCGAAGATCAGCAGCGCGTAGGACAGTCCGAACGTGACGGTCAGGACGCTGGCGGCGCTCCCGCCCAATATATCGTTCAGCGCGCGCTTGAGGGCCGGATTGAGCCCGGTCGACGGAGTGAAGCCAATCGCTGGATCTGTCACGCCGTGCCACTCGCTGAGTATTCCCCTCCGAGAGGTAGACGACTGGAGACTTAGCGCAACAAGATTCTTGCAAGCCGGATGGAAGAAACCGAAGCGCCCGCCATTCGGTGTCGTCCTGGCGAAAGCCAGGACCCATTATCCCAGGGAGGAGTCGTGCCGCGAGGTGACGGCCACAGTCTTCGCCAAACCGCGCCCGGTGGTAATGGGTCCTGGATCGGCGCTCACTTCGTTCGCTGGTCCAGGACGACGCTAAGGGCCTGCACTAGATCTTGAGTTCGCTTCCCGTCACGCGGCGATATGCTTCCAGATACCGCTTGCTGGTCGCGTCCACCACGCTTGCGGGCAAAGGCGGCGGCGGGGCGTCGCCGTTCCAGCGGCCGGCGCGGCGCTCGACATCGAGATAGTCGCGCAAGGGCTGCTTGTCGAAGCTCGCCTGCGGCTGGCCGGGTTTGTAGGCATCGACGGCCCAGAAGCGCGAACTATCCGGCGTCATGACTTCGTCGATCAGGATGATGCGGCCGTCCTTGTCGCGGCCGAATTCGAACTTGGTGTCGGCGATGATAATGCCCTGTTCGCGGGCGAGCTCCTCGCCGAGCGTGTAGATCGCGCGCGTCATGCTCTCGAGCGTGTAGGCCGTCTCGTCGCCGACGACCTCGCGCATTTTTGCGATGGTAATGTTCTCGTCATGGCCGGTCTCGGCCTTGGTCGCCGGGCTGAAGATCGAGGGCTCCAGCTTCTCGCTCTCGACAAGTCCCGCCTTCAGCTTCTCGCCGGCCAGCGTTCCGCTTGCTGCATATTCCTTCCAGGCCGAGCCCGAGAGATAACCGCGGATCACGCATTCGATCGGAAACACCGTGGTCCGGCGGCACAGCATGGCGCGGCCGAGAATCTCGGCACGATGCGGCTTCAAGGCCGGCACGGCGGCGATGATCTCGTCGGTGTCGGCGCTGATCATGTGATGCGGCACCACGCCTTCGAGCTCGTTGAACCAGAAGGCGCTGATTTGCGTCAGTACCGCGCCCTTCATCGGGATGGTCTCGCCCATCACGACATCGAAGGCGCTGATGCGGTCCGTGGTGACGAGCAGCAGGCGGTCGTCGTCGACGGCGTAGATATCGCGCACCTTGCCGCGCCCGATCTTGGGCAGGGGCAGGTCGCTGGAGAGCATGGTGGTCATCGGCAGAACTTTCGGAGCAAGGCCTTGCGACGGGACATCCGGCCGAGCCTGATCGCGCGACCGGAAGCCGGATTAGCCTATTCCGGCAGCGGAATGAACTCATGTTCCTGCGGAACTGCGGCGAAGCGGCCGGTTTTCCAGTCCTGCTTGGCCTGCTCGATCCGCTCCTTGCTGGAGGAGACGAAATTCCACCAGATGTGGCGCGGGCCCTCCAGGGCGTCGCCGCCCAGAAACATCATCCGCGTGGCCTTGAGCGCCTTCACCGTGATGCGGTCGCCCGGGCGGAAGATCAGCAGTCGCGGCCCTTCGTAGCGCTCGTTCGCGATCTCGACCTCGCCGTCGACCACGTAAATGGCGCGCTCCTCATGATCAGGGTCGAGCGGCACGACCGCGCCCGCGGCCGCCGTGACCTCGGTATAGAACCACGGCGACACCATCGAAACAGGTGAGGTGATGCCGAAGGACGAGCCCGCGATCACCTTTGCGGTGAAGTCGCGCTCGGTGACCATCGGCAGGTCACCCGCGCCGTAGTGCTGGAACGACGGGGCGATCTCTTCCGATCCGGCCGGCAGCGCGATCCAGCTTTGCAGGCCCAGCATCTTCTGCCCCGAGGCGCGCTGCACATCCGGCGTGCGCTCGGAATGCGCGATGCCGCGGCCGGCCGTCATCAAATTCATCGCGCCAGGCTGGATCTCCTGGATGTTGCCCTCACTGTCGCGATGCATGATCGCGCCGTCGAACAGATAGGTGACCGTGGCAAGCCCGATATGCGGGTGCGGCCGCACGTCCATGCCCTTGCCGGAGACGAACTGCACCGGCCCGAAATGGTCGAAGAAGATGAAGGGCCCGACCATCTGCCGCTTGCCGTGCGGCAACGCGCGCCGCACCGCGAAGCCGTCGCCGAGATCGCGCGTGCGCGGCACGATGACGAGATCGAGCGCATCGCAGGACATGGGATCGCCGAGCACGGGATCGTTCGAGGGTTGCCAGCTCATGGTAAAACTCCGTCTAAATTGCTTGGGCTCGATACTAGCAGGATTCCGCGCCAGCGTCGCGGCTAAGCCCGCTGTTATGCCCCGCGAAGGCGGGGCATCCAGTACGCGGCGGCCTATCCGTTCAATCATGGCCGTCTCGGAGTACTGGATCGTCCGGTCAAGCCGGACGATGACAGCTGTGGTGCGGATGGTGCTTGAAAACATACGCCTGACGAAGGATGTTCGGCTGATGTCAACCGCGACCCATCGCAACACCCGATGACCCCAGCCGCAGCCGAGCTCGCCTTTCGCGCCGCCGCCGTGGCGCTGCTGCTGGTGTTGGCAGCGTCATTACTCTCGGATTTCCGCAATGTGCTGGCAGCCCGGCTCGGTGCGGCCTTTGCGCTCGGCTCGGCCGCGCATGCTGTGAGCTATTCTGTCGGAACATCATCGCTGGTACCGGCATGGCATGCGCCGCTGATCGCGTTGTCGACCGGCAATATCGTGGTGTTCTGGCTGTTCACGCGCGCGCTGTTCGACGATGAGTTTCGCCTGCGCCGGTGGCACGGATTGACCTGGGCGTTGGTGGCAGCCTTCAGCTTCGTCAGCTGTCTCTGGATCGCACCCGGCGGACATGTCCGGGTCGCCGTCACCGCGGTGAACCTGATCGTGCTCGGCTTCATTGCGCTCGCGATCGTGCAGACGATCGCCTCATGGTCAGCCGATCTGGTCGAGCGCCGCCGCCGCGTCCGTATCTTCATTGTCTGTGCTGCCGCGCTCTATGGCGGATTGAACGCGGTGCTCCAGATCCTTGTCGTCGGCAGTGACGTCGGCGACGTCGCCAACACCGTCAATACAGGCGTGCTCGCCGGCATTGTCGCGGCCATCGCCTATGCGATGATGCGCGTCGATGGCGCCGACCTGTTTCCAGCCGCCGCGGAAGCGGCGCCCGCGATCGCGGCGAGCCAGCCTGTCGGCGAGGATGCCCCCGACCAAAAGCTCATCGACGCCCTGATGCGGCTGATGGCGGACGAACGGATCTATCGCCAGGAGAACATCAGCATCGGCGTGCTGGCGGGCCGGCTGAAGATTCCCGAATACCGGCTGCGCCGGCTGATCAACCAGGGGCTCGGCTACCGCAATTTCAATGTGTTCCTGAACAACCACCGGATCGAAGAGGCCAAGGCAGCCCTCGCCGATCCCGCCCAGGCCAAGGTCCCCGTCATCACCATCGCGATGGATTCTGGCTTCCAGTCGCTAGGCCCCTTCAACCGCGCCTTCAAGGCCGTGACCGGCGTGACGCCGACGGAGTACCGGCGGCTGAAGGTGAATGCCGTCTAATCTTTAGCACGCTGTAATATCAAGGTTATTTTGGAATCGGCGAGCGTCTCGCTGCTTTCGGCTCTGCCGTTTTCCAAATCCGGCGAGCGGGCATCGCGTGAATGCCGCTTCGTCTCCGGCACACGCCTCAAGCCGGAGCAAGCCCGTGACCCGCCGCCGCAAGATCGTCCTTCTCACCATCGCCATCGTCTTTGCCGGCCTCGCGCTCGGCACGGTTCGCGCCCATGACGTGCCCAAGGTCGTCACCGGCTTCATCGCCGACGTGCTCTGCGCGGAGACGTTTGTCTCGGGCCTCGATATCAGGCCTAACCTGACGGAGACCATTGATGCGATGCCGGGCGCAAGTCTGTTCGCCTGGGCGATGGACTATCGGGTCGATCGCGCGCGCAAGGATGTTACGGTGACGCTGTTCGGCATCGGTCGCAGCCACGCCGTCTATCGCGAGGGACTCGGCTGCACGCTCGAGCACGGCGGAGGGATCACCGACGTCACGTTGCCGCCGGATGACAGGCAGCCGGCGTTGCTGCCCGAGATCGCCGGGCCCGCGGTCGTGTCGCCACAGAGCCCGGAGCTGTCAGCCGCACTCGATCGCGCCTTCGCTGAGCCGCCATCGCCGCCATTCCGCCGCACCCGCGCAATCGTCGTCATGAAGTCGGGCCGCATCATCGCGGAGCGCTATGCGGACGGCATCGGACCGGAGACGCCGCTGCTCGGCTTCTCCATGACCAAGTCCGTGATCTCGGCTCTCACCGGGATCCTCGTGCGCCAGGGCCGACTGAAGCTCGACGGGCCCGCACCGGTCGCCGCCTGGACAAATCCGGACGATCCGCGTCACGCCATCACCGTCGATCAATTGCTGCGCCACACCGCGGGCCTGGCGCTCGGCAGCTCGCTTCAGGCCTCGCTTGGCTCCGCCTTCGAGCCGGTCAATCGCATGAAATTCGTGGAGGCCGACATGGCCGCCTATGCAGCGAGCATGCCGCTTGCGACCGCGCCGGGCACCGTGTGGAATTATCACGATGGCAACACCATCATGCTCGCGCATCTGATCCGCAACGCCGCCGGCGGCAATCCCGCCGATGCGCTTGCCTTCGCGCGCCGCGAATTGTTCGCGCCGCTCGGCATGCGACACGTCACGCTCCAGCTCGACGGCGCCGGCACGATCGAGGGGTCGAGCGAGATGCTCGCATCCGCGCGCGACTGGGCGCGTTTCGGCCAGCTCTATCTCGACGACGGCGTCGCCGGCGGCCGGCGCATCCTGCCCGAGGGCTGGGTGAATTACTCGGCGTCGGCGACGCCCAATGCCTGGGTCGGTATCGGCGCCGGATTCTGGACCAACCAGGGCGACAGCTTTGGCGCGACCTTTCGCGTCGATCACGGCTGGCCGCGCGATGCCTTCTTCGCCAAGGGCACGATCGGGCAGTATACAATCGTGATTCCGTCGGAACGACTCGTGATCGTGCGGCTCGGCCGTTCGCCGAACTCACCGCCGGAAGCGGACGGTGTGTTTGATCTGGTGCGGGATGTGATTGCGGCAACGCGCGCTAAAGGGAAGGTGGCGGGGATGGATTGAGGTGCTTTACCTTCCCAGCTCCGTCGCCTTTGCCACGCGATCGAACCGCTCCAGCGTCATGATCGCGTCTGCGAATTTCTCCGCGCGCGCATTCAGCACCGGGCGTGCCAGCGTCAAGAATTTTTGCTGCATCGCCTGTGCATCCGGGAACGAGGTCGGCTCCCCCGAGGGATCGGCGTAGAGCCGCTCATGCACGCCGTCGTCCGTCGTGATACTCACGCGCGCGCCAAAGGGGTGGGTGCGGCCGATTTCGAGGCGATCGTCCTGCACTACGTCGAACTTGTCGGCGAGTGCGTCGATGGCGGCGTCGCCAAGACGATTGTAGTCGTCCCAGCCAAATGAGCCCTGGTCGAGCGCGAGCGCGCCGGTGAAGAACATCGAGAACTGGCCGCCGACGATCGAGGTCGGGTGGCGCTTGGTCGCGGCGTCGCCGGTGAGCGTGATGCCGTTGCGATGCAGGCCGATTTCGACCCGCTTGACCTGATCGGGCGTCAGATTGTGCTCGCGCCGCATTGCGATCAGCGCGTCGATCGCGGCGTGGGTATAGCGGCAGCTCGGATACGGTTTGACGCCGATCTTCATGGTCTCGTAGGTCTTGCCGAGCTCGGCGACCGCCTTGTCGGGATGCGCATCGTCGGTGTAGCCGGCGAGCAGGCCATGTTTGCCCTCCACGGATTCCGTCGCCCCGACGAAGTCGTTGCGCGCCAGCGTCGCGGCGATCACGCCATTCATCGCGGCGGCTCCGACCTGGTAGCGCTTGTTCCAGGCGCCATTGACCAGGAATTGCAGCGAGCCCGCGGCCTGGCTGCCGGCGACGCCGAAGGTGGCGATGAGCTGTTGCTCGGACAGGCCGAACAGTTTTCCGGCGGCCGCTGCTGCGCCATAGGTGCCAGCGGTGGCGGTCGGATGGAAGCCGCGCGCATAATGCGAGGTCGGGTCGAGCGCGTTGCCGAGCCGGCAGCAGACCTCATAGCCCGCAACGATCGCGGTCAGCACGTCGCGGCCCGACGCGCCGACCATCTCGCCGATGGCGAAGGCGGCCGGAACGACCGGCGCGCTCGGGTGCAGCGAGGAGTCCGCATGGGTGTCGTCGAAGTCGAGGGAATGGCCGAGCGCGCCGTTGAGCAGCGCCGCGACCGCCGGCGTCCAGGTCTTGCTGTCGCCGAACACGGTGGATTCGCCCCTGGTGTCGAGCGCGAGCGCCTCCAGCATCTTCAGGATCGAGGGGGTCGATTCCGCTTCGCTGCGGGCGCGGATGGCGCTGCCCAGGAAGTCCAGCGTCAGCACCTTTGCGCGATCCAGCACTTCCGCCGGAATATCCCCGTATTTCAGATTGAAGACATAGGCAGCGAGCGTTGCGGTTTCGTGGGCCATCGTGTTTCCTCGTTTTGGCGCGCAAGTTAGGCGGGCTGATTTGGCCTTTCAAGCGGCCATGGGCTGCGGGCATCAGCTATGCTTTTGGCAGGCTCCAAGAGGATCGGGATATTCCACGATGGGACTTCCAAAAGATGTGTTCGACCGGGTCCGGGCGCGGCGAACGCAACTGGGCCTGGCGATCCGGGTCACGGTCGCGGCCACCGCGGCCTACGCGATCGCCACCGCGCTGCATCTGCTGCTGCCGCTCTGGGCGGTGCTGACCTCGCTGATCGTGACCCAGTTGAGCGTCGGGCGCTCGCTGAAGGCGACGCGCGATTACGTGCTCGGCACCATCGGCGGCGCCATCTATGGGGGCGCCATCGCGATCCTGATCCCTTATTCGACCGAGGCCGGCCTGTTGGGCCTGCTGGTGCTGGCGGTCGCGCCACTCGCCTTCGTCGCCGCGATCAACCCGAGCCTCAATGCAGCGACGGTCACCGCCATCATCGTGCTGCTGGTTCCGACGATGCATCATTCCGATCCCATGACATCGGCAATCGATCGGGTCAGCGAGGTCGGGGTCGGCGCAATCACGGGATTGCTGGTCTCGTTCCTGGTGCTGCCCTCGCGCGCGGTGCGCCAGATCCGCGCCAGCGCGGCAAGGCTGCTCGAGCTGATCGCGGACGCCTTCACCGAGCTGCTCGCGGGTCTCACGCGCGGCCGCGACAACGATGCGCTGCACCGGATCCAGGACGGCATCGGCACCGCGATGGTGGGCATGAATGCGATCGGTGCCGAAGCCGAGCGCGAGCGGGCCGCGCGCCTGTCAAGCGGGCCCGACACCGGTCCCTTGCTGCGAACGATCCTACGGCTGCGCCACGACGTCGTGATGATCGGCCGCTCGACCGTGGTGCCGTTGCCGGCCGAGGTGCAGATGCGGCTCGCCGCGCCGCTGGCGGAGGTCAGTGCGGCGATCGTGCGCTTTCTGCGCTCGGCGGCCGAAGCGTTGCGGGCTGGTGCCGGCGCGCCGCCGATTCATCCCGTGCACGTCGCGCTCCAGCATTACGCCGAGGCGGTTGCCGCCGTTCGCCAGGACGGCCTGATCCGCGGCCAGCCGAGCGACACCGCCGAGCGCTTCTTCGCGATCGGCTTCTCGCTGGAGCAGATGCACCAGAATCTCTGCGATCTCGATCGCGTCGTCGGCGAGTGGTCGGAAGCCTCGTCGGACAAGTCAGCGCGCTTGGCCGAGTGAGCTAGCGCCGCATCAGGTCCTTGCCCTGCATGCGCCAGACCAGCAAATCGATGCGGTCCTGGCCGAAGAACGGCTCGTTGTCGAACACGAAGGTCGGCACGCCCCAATGGCCGGAGGCGGCGTGGTCCTTCTCGTTCTCCGTGATCACCTGCTCGTAGCGATCAGGGTCCGCGGTGATTGCGGCATCCATCGCGGCGAGATCGAAGCCGGCCTTTTCGGCGCCGCGCCCGAGATGATCGCCTTCGTTCCAGCCCGACACCGAGCCGTCCCACAGCACGCGGGCGATTGCATCGGTGAATGCGAGCGAGCGTCCCTCGAGCTGCGCCATGGCACCAAGCCGGGTCAGACGGTGGATGTAGGGCTGCTCCGCCGCGACCTCGAACGTCACCTTGTGCTGCACGATCGGATCGGGCCTGGGAAAGCGGAACGGAATGCCTTCGTGCTGCGCCACGCGCGTGCTGTCGAGCACCACATAGCGAATGAAGTTCGGGCTGGCCTTCTTGAAAAACCCGGGCACACGGACTGCGAGCGGATAGACCGGCCGCAAATTCACCGTCAGATCGTAGGTTTCGACCAGGTTGAGCGTTTTCGGCAACGCCAGACAGCTGAACGGGCTGCGAAAGGAGTAGAAGAGGTCGACGGAGAGCGTCATCGGGCCGGCTCCACGAGCCGCCCCATCATGCTGCGGGCGACGAGCTTGTGGAAGGGCGTGATGAACGCGAGATAGGCGCGGCCCAGCCGATTGTTGGTCCGCACCAGCGTGGTCAGGGTGACGTGGCGCAGCACCGCTTCGCCGGCGACATCGACCACGATGCGGAAGTCGAGATGATAATCATTGAAGCCGGCGACCAGCTGCTCCGGCGTTTCGCTCAGCACCGGAAACAAGCCGATCGGGCCGCCCGGCGCTGGTGCGCCTTCACCCGATGTCTTCAATCCAAAGGGCCTCACGAGGATGTTGCGCAGGCGTGTCAGTGCACCGATCCAGCGCGGTCCGTGCAACACCATCCTGGTGCAGGCCTCGCGGGCATTCACCGGTGCTGTGCCGATCTCCACGCGAAAGGCGTCGATGAATTGCGCACCGGCCAGCAGCGTGCCGGCGTCGACATCGGGGATGACTTCGCGGACGGTCCCGTTCATCCCGCCAGTTTGCGCGTCAGCATCCGGAAGCGCAAGATCAGAAGTCCGGCATAGACGAACGATCCGATCGACAGTCCGATCCAGACACTGACCGCGCCGAAATCAGCGTGAAAAGCGAGCAACCAGGCGATGGGAAAGCCCACGCACCAGTAGCCGATCGCGGCGAATACCAACGTCATTCTGGTGTCATTGATGCCGCGCAGTGCGCCGCCCATGATGGTCTGGATGGCATCGGCGATGAAGAAGGTCGCGCCGACCAGCAGCAGCGTTGCAGTCAGCTCGACGGTCGCCATGCTCGCCTCGCCGCTGCCGAAGAACAGCCGTCCGAGCTCATAGCGGCCGAGAATGATTGCGACGCTGAGGGCCGAGACGAACGCGATCCCGATCACGGCTGCCACGAGACCTGCGCGCCTCACCGCAGCCGGGTCGCCCCGGCCGAAGGCGTGGCCGACCCGCACCGTGGCTGCCATGCCGATGCCGAGCGGGACCATGAACAGCACGGCGGTGACCTGGAGCGCGATCTGATGCGCCGCGAGCGCCGTGGTCGAGATCAACCCCATCAGCAGCGCCGCCGAAGAGAACAGGCCATATTCCAGCAGCAGTGAGAACGAGATCGGGGCGCCGATCGCGATGAGCTTGTGCATCAGGGGCCAGTCGATCCGCCAGAGATGGGCAAGCGGACGATAATCCGCGAACGGCTTGCGCAGCCCCGCAATGGCGAGCGTGGCGACGAACGTGCCGAGATTGACGATGGTGGTCGCAAGCCCTGCGCCGAACAGACCGAGCTCCGGCAGGCCGAACAGGCCGTGGATCAGGGCGTAGACCAGCGCGGCATTGACGGGGATCGCCGCGAGCGTGATCCATAGCGGGGCCTGCGGCCGGTTCACCGCGCTCATCATGCTGCGCAGCGCGATGAAGCCGAGTGCCGGCGCGATGCCCCAGGCCAGCCCATTCAGATAGCGCTGGGCGAGCGCGGCCGAGTGCGGCGCCTGACCGAGTGCGACCAGGATGTGCTCGCCATAGAGCGGGGAGGCCATCATCGGCAGCGAGATCAGCAAGGCGACCCACAAGCCGACGCGCAGAGAGCGGCGGATGCGCCTGACATCGCCGGCGCCGAAGGCTTGCGCGACCAGCGGCGACACCGCCGTCATCAATCCGAGCCCGAAGGTGAAGCTGACGAAATAGACCGTGTGCGCCAGCGCTGCTGCTGCGACCGCGCTCTCGCCGAGCCGCCCGATCAGCGCGAGATCGGTCGTGATCATCGCGATCTGCCCCAGCTGCGTCAGCATCATCGGCACGGCCAGCCGCAGCGTCGCGACGAATTCGTCGGCGAGAGGATTTGGCGGCACGCCGGCTTGCGGCTGCGAACGAGGCTGGACGGTGTCGAGCATGGCCGGGTCAATAGCACAGCCGGGCGACGAAAACATGGCTTGGTCTTCTCCCTCTCCCCTTGCGGGAGAGGGTGGCTCGCCGCAGCAGCGGCGAGACGGGTGAGGGGGATCTCTCCGCGTACGGCCCTCAAGCAGCAGGACTCGCTGAAGCAACCCCTCATCCGGCGCTATAGCCGATGCGAAGCTTCGGCGTTCTCAAAAACGGCGGCCAAAGGCCGCCTACGCCACCTTCTCCCACAAGGGGAGAAGGGAAGAAGCGCCTCAGCCCTTCCGTTCAGGCACGCGCCTGATCTTCGCGCCGAGCGCGTTGAGGCGCTCGTCGATGCGCTCGTAGCCGCGCTCGATCTGGTCGGCGTTGTTGATCGTGGAGGTGCCCTCGGCGCAGACGGCCGCGAGCAGCATGGCCATGCCGGCGCGAATGTCGGGCGAGATCATCGATGCACCGCGCAGGCGGCTGGGGCCGGCGATGATGGCGCGATGGGGGTCACAGAGCACGATACGCGCGCCCATCGCGATCAGCTTGTCGACGAAGAACATCCGCGATTCGAACATCTTCTCGAACATCAGGATCACGCCCTCGCATTGCGTGGCGGTGACGATCGCGATCGACATCAGATCGGCCGGGAAGGCCGGCCAGGGCTGGTCTTCCAGCTTCGGCACGTGGCCGCCAAAATCGTCCTGGATCTTCAGCGTCTGGTTTGATGGCACGATGAGATCGTCGCCCTCGATGCGGCAGACGATGCCGAGCCGTTCGAATCCCATGCGGATCGAGCGCAGATGCTCGACGCCCGCGCGCACGATGCGAAGCGGCGACCGCGTCACGGCCGCGAGTCCGATCAGCGAGCCGACCTCGATATGGTCGGGCTGGATCCGGTAGGTCGCGCCGCCCAGCGTCGCCGGACCGTGCACCATCATGGTGTTGGTGCCGATGCCCTCGATCCCTGCGCCGAGCGCGACCAGGAAGTTGGCGAGGTCCTGCACATGCGGCTCGGACGCGGCGTTGCGCAAATAGGTGGTGCCTTGGGCGGCGACGGCTGCGACCAGCGCGTTCTCGGTCGCGGTCACGCTGGGCTCGTCCAGGAACACGTCGGCGCCGGTCAGTTTCGAAGCGCGGAATTCGAGCCGGTCGGTCGCGGTGACCTTGGCTCCCAACTGCTCGAGTGCGAGCACATGCGTGTCGAGCCTTCGGCGGCCGATGACGTCGCCGCCGGGCGGCGGTAGCATCACTTCGCCGCAGCGGGCGAGCAGGGGGCCGGCGAGCAGGATCGAGGCGCGGATGCGCACGCACAGATCAGGATCGAGATCGGCGGCGCGGATGCTCTTGGCGTGAATATGAAGCGTGTTGCGGGCGGTCCATTCCGCCGCCGCGCCGACCGAGCGGATCAGCTCGACCAGCGTCTCGGTGTCGCGGATCCGCGGCACGTTCTCCAGCGTCACCGGATGCTCGGTGAGCAGGGCTGCCGCGATGATCGGCAGGGCCGCATTCTTGTTGCCGGAAGGCTCGATCGAGCCCGAGAGCCGGTGACCGCCCTCGACAATGTACTGGATGGGCGCCACGGGGTCTCTCGCTGTCGTGTTGGGTGGGCGGGTTTTCGAGGCGGAAACTACCGAGAATTGAGCGCGGGAGCAATTCTGCACTTGTCGCGAGGGCGGGGGAGGTTCAGCCGTGTCTCTACGTCATGGCCGGGCTTGTCCCGGCCATCCACGCCTTTGCCAGATGCACGGAGAACCTAGATGCCCGGGACAAGTCCGGGGCATGACGACCGTCCAAGCCATCCGATCTCAGATATCGATCGTCGCGCTCAGCGAATGTTCCTGGATGAAGTCGCGGCGCGGCTCGACCACGTCGCCCATCAGCTTGGTGAAGATGTCGTCGGCCTCGTCGACCTCTTTGACCTTCACCTGGAGCAGTGATCGCGCATTGACGTCCAGCGTCGTCTGCCAGAGTTGCTCCGGATTCATCTCGCCCAGCCCTTTGTAGCGCTGCAGCGAGACGCCCTTGCGGCCGGCGTCGGTGACGGCTTCGAACAGATCGACCGGGCCGTAGACCATGTGCTCGGTGTCCTTGCGCCGCAGCTTGCCGGGGCGGGCATAAACGTCCTGGAGCTTGACGGTGTACTCGTCGAGCTTGCGGGCTTCGACCGAGCCCAGGAACGCGTCATCGATGAGGGCGACGTCCTTGACGCCGCGCACGGTGCGCTCGAACTGGAAACCATGGCCTTCGACGTATTGACCGATCCAGCCGCGCTCGACCTCGTCGGCGAGCGTGTCGAGGCGGGCGGCGATGTATTGGGCTGCCGCGGCGGCTTTCTCCGGATCGCCGTAGATCGCCTTGTTGAGCACGCCGGTGATGGCGGCCTGCTCGATCACCTTGCGATTGTAGCGGGTGTGCAGGCTGCGCAGGACGCCGCGGACGGCGCGGGCGTCATCGACCAGCGAGCGCAGGTCGCGGCCGGTGCGATCGCCGCCGGTGCCGGGAATATAGACGCAATCGTCCAGCCCGGTATCGATCAGATAATCTTCCAGCGCCCGCTCGTCCTTCAGATATTGCTCGGACTTGCCGCGGTTGACCTTATAGAGCGGCGGCTGGGCGATATAGAGATAGCCGCCGTCGATGATCTCGCGCATCTGCCGGTAGAAGAAAGTGAGCAGCAGCGTGCGGATGTGGGCGCCGTCGACGTCGGCGTCCGTCATCACGATGATCTTGTGATAGCGCAGCTTCTCGATCGAGAATTCGTCGCTGATGCCGGTGCCGAGCGCGGTGATCAGCGTGCCGATCTGCTCGCTGTGCAGCATCTTGTCGGGACGCACGCGTTCGACATTGAGGATCTTGCCGCGCAGCGGCAGCACGGCCTGGAATTCGCGGTTGCGGCCCTGCTTGGCGCTGCCGCCTGCCGAGTCACCCTCGACGATGAAGAGCTCGGATTTCGCCGGGTCCTTCTCCTGGCAGTCGGCGAGCTTGCCGGGCAGCGAAGAGACCGAGAGCGGGCTCTTGCGCGTCAGCTCGCGCGCCTTTCGCGCGGCTTCGCGGGCAGCCGCCGCCTGGATCACCTTGCCGACGATCATCTTGGCTTCGGAGGGATGCTCCTCGAACCAGGCCTGCAGCGCCTCGTTGAGCACGTTCTCGACCACGGGGCGCACTTCCGAGGACACCAGCTTGTCCTTGGTCTGCGACGAAAATTTTGGGTCCGGCACCTTCACCGACAGCACCGCAGTGAGGCCTTCGCGGCAGTCGTCGCCGGTGAGCGCGATCTTTTCCTTTTTCGCGTTGGCCTCGGCATAGCCGTTGACCTGGCGCGTCAGCGCGCCGCGGAAGCCGGCGAGATGGGTGCCGCCGTCGCGCTGCGGGATGTTGTTGGTGAAGCACAGCACGTTCTCGTGGTAGCTGTCGTTCCACCACAACGCGGCCTCGACACCGATGCCGTTGGATTCCGCGCGCACCATGATCGGCGCCGGAACGATCGCCTTCTTGTTGCGGTCGAGATATTTGACGAATTCCTCGACGCCGCCGGAATAGTGCATCTCCTCGCGCTTCTCGACGGCGTGACGCATGTCGGAGAGGGCGATGTTGACGCCGGAATTGAGGAAGGCGAGCTCGCGCAGCCGGTGCTCCAGCGTGGCGAAATCATACTCGATGTTCTTGAAGGTTTCCGTCGAAGCCTGGAACGTCACCTCAGTGCCGCGCCTGCCGGGCGCGTCGCCGACCACCTTGAGCGGCGCGACCGCATCGCCATGGGCGAATTCGATGTAGTGTTCCTTGTTGTCGCGCCAGATGCGCAAGCCGAGCTTGCTTGACAGCGCGTTGACGACGGAGACGCCGACGCCGTGCAGACCGCCGGAAACCTTGTAGGAATTCTGGTCGAACTTACCGCCGGCATGGAGCTGGGTCATGATGACCTCGGCTGCCGAGATGCCTTCGCCCTTGTGGATGTCGACGGGAATGCCGCGGCCGTCGTCGCGCACGGTGACGGAATTGTCGGCGTTGAGGATCACGTCCACGCGCGTGGCGTGGCCCGCGAGCGCCTCGTCGATCGCGTTATCCACGACCTCGTACACCATGTGATGCAGGCCCGAGCCGTCATCGGTGTCGCCGATATACATGCCGGGACGCTTGCGGACGGCGTCGAGACCCTTGAGCACGCGGATCGATTCCGCCCCGTAATCGCTCGGATTTGAGGGTTCGTTTTCGGCAGGCGTCTGCCGAGCAGGTTCTGTCATGAGAGGCCTTCGAGATGTCGCCCGAATCAGCGGCGCAAAAGGCGCTGATATGCGGGCTATTTGTGCCACGAAAGACGGATTGCGCCTAGCGCAAAGTATCCCCCGGCAAGTCTTTGATTAAATAGAATTTTTTGGCCGATTTTCAAGGCCTTCGAAGCCCGATTCGGCGGCTTGGAAAAAGCGCGATTCGGGAAGCCGTTTCGGGCCGTGGAAGGCGTGGATTTTGCGGGGACGAGGGCGTTCCGAGGCGCCTGGAACGCCCCGGAACGGCCTTGCAGCTCAATACATCTGAAGCGGCAGCACATCTCCGTTTGGCCCCACCAGGAGGCCCCAGGCATCGCCGGCGGCCACTGTGAGAATCTCGGTGCGAGTGGGGCGTCCCGGCAGACGCAGCGCGTACTGGTACTTGCCTGGCGGCAGATCGAGCATCGGGCCTTTCGGCGATTGCGGACCGCCGGCGCCGGCCGCGATCTTTACGGTCTGATTGTTGATCGTCAGCGATGCTTCTTTCGGCCCCATATTGCCGAGCATCAGCCTGGCCTGTCCGGCCTTCGGCATGATGTCGGCCTTGGCCGCGGCCTGCGGATTTCGCTGCATCAGGCTGACCGTGGTCTCGTCTCGGGCGCGGCCAAGCTTCAGCACGGCCGGCCCCTGCGGCGAGGTGAACGCGAGCTCCGCCCGCTCGGCCGTCACGATCGCGCCGTCGGCCTTCTCTTGCCAGCCCCGATTGGTCAGCTCCGCGCGATAGAAGGCGAGGACCTCGCCAAGCTCGGCGGGGATGCTGGCTTCGAGCTCGGTCCGGAACGACTGGTCGCTGCCGGGAAATTTCGTGGAGCTGATGCCGGTCGAGCTGTGCTGCGTCGGCACCGGCAGGGCCGAATCGGGATCGGGCGTGAGCGGCTCCTTCGATTTGGTCTGGACCGCCTTGGCTTGGGTCGATTTGGCCTCGACGGGCTTCGCCGCGGCGACGACCAGACCGGAGCCGTTGGCGCTAACGTTCACCTTCGGTCCCATCTGCATCACGGTCATCGAGATCGACTTGCCGCTCTTTGCGAACTCCATCACCGCCATGTTGGGCTGATTGATGACGGAGGGCTGCTCTTTCCAGCCCGCTGGCTTGAGCGATGCGCGATAGAACGCAGTGAGCGCCTTCACGCTCGAGGTCGAGGAGAACTCGAGCCTGCCCTCGTCGCTCTCGAACTTCACACCCTCGGCGTTTTCAGGCAGCGGCACCGGAATCTTGCTGTCGGCCTGCGCGTTGAGCGGCGCGTCGGACAATGCGGCCGCCTGCACCTTGCGCCTGGCTTCGTCGGCGGTGATGAGCTGCTTGGCCGCACCTAACGCATCCCCAAGGAACTTGTCGTCCGCCTCTTTCTTCGCCTTGGCACGGGCGGCAAGCGCGGAGTCCTTCACCTGCGCGGTCAGGCTGACCATGGTGAAATCATATTTGCGGCGCGCCGTATCGCGCTCAAGCGTCCCAGCAAGGAGGAGATCGACATTTCGCGCTTGTTGTCGCTCGCGCCGCCGAGCCCCCTGGCCGTCTTGGTCGGGCTCGGCCGCGGCAGGCCGGCCAGATCGCTATCGGCTTTGAGCTCGCTCGGCAGCGCGAAGGGGGCGACCCGGATATCGACATTGGTGCGGCCATCGTCGCGGCGCGTCAGCGTCAGCATCACGGGCTTCTGCTGATAGAAGCCGGTCTCCTTGCTATCGGCATGCGCGTAGAACGCGCGCAGGCCGTTGGGAACGGTTTCATTCAGGCTGGTGGTCCAGCGTGCGGCGGTTTCCGGCGTGAGCTTCTGCCAGCCGATCGCAGCCATCTGGCTGCTGTAGAAATCCGACGTTGCATCGAGCGGCGTCGGCGCGATGCAGCCGAGATAGGGCCGGGTCCCGTCGAACACGATGTCACTTGCGCCTTCCGGAAATGGCACGTTCCCGTACATCCGGTCGGTGGTGTAGTAAACCACGGACTGGTCGGGCCGGCCGAGCGCCTGCGTGAAATGAACGGAAAGGCCTTGTCGTCCCTTCCTGAACTTCAGCAGGCTGCTTTTCTCCTCAAGCGGCATCACATAGGGCACCCATCCGTTGTCGCGCAGGAGCTTTTGGACCGCGGGCAGCGTCACGGCCTGCCGCATCGGTACGCGATATTCGACGCTATAGGGATCGGGGCGCGAAATGTCTTCCACCGCACCTTCGAGCTGGGGCAGCGCGTGGACGTCGACGATGCCCTCGTCGGCGCCGGCCGCGATCGAGCAGCTCGCCATCAGGAAGAGACCGCATGCAAGCAGCCGCCATCGTGCCGGGACTTGCATCCCGCGCGGGATCATCGCCATCGTTACGTCTCCAGGATGCCGCGCGGCGCTTGGGCGCGCGCGATTGCAACGGCTGCGACACCGTCGGCGGGTCTCAAACGAGAAGTCGCGGCAGGAACCGGGCAGGTTCAAAGATCCGGACGGCTCAATACAGCTGGAGCGGCGACCATGCCTCGCCGTCGCGCCCGATGGTGAGCTCCCAGGCGTCGCCGGCTGCGACGGTGAGGATATTGCTGTGGGCCGGACGGCCGGGTACGTTCAGTTCGTAGGAATATCTGCCGGGCGCCAGATCCAGCGAGACGGCGTTAGCGCCGGCCGAGCGCTTGATGATGTGCGCGTTGATCCCGAGCACGGCTTCCGTCTCGCCGATGTTGCTGAACACCAGCTTCGCCTGGCCCGGCTCGGGCATGACGTTCGCCCGGGTTGCAGTATCCGAGTTCTTCTGCACGAGATGAACCAAGGTGCTGCTGCCCTTGCGGCCGAGCTCCAGCATCGCCGGACCGAGCGGAGATGCGAACGCGAGCTGGACGTGATCGGCGGAGACGACGGCGCCATCGTGCTGCTCCTGCCAGCCGAGCTTTCCGAGCTCCCTGCGGTAGAAGGCTAGGACGTCGCCGAGTTCGGCGGGCACGGTGGCCTCGAGCTTGACCCGAAGCGGCGCTTCGACGCCCCGCATCAGGGTGGTGTGGATTCCTCGAAAGCTGTAGCGGGTCGGTGCGAGCAGCCTGGCATCGGGATCCGGCGTGAGATCGGCGGAAAACAGCGCCGCGAGATGCGGCATCCCGGCGCCGGCCCTTGCAGCGAGCATGCAGATCGCGAGCAGGACGAGGCCGCACGCAAACGCCCGCCATCGTGCCGGAGCTTGCGCCCCGGACCTTGCCGTCCGCATCTCACTCTCCAGGGGTCTCGCGCGGCATGTCATTGCGCGATTGCAAAACGGCTGCGACGCCGTCGGCGCGGCCTCCGGCAACTAGTCGCGGCAGAAATGGGGCCGGTTCAACGGCGGCGACTAGCGCCGGGCCGATACCTGTCCGCTTTCGACGTCAAAGATCTCGCCCCCGGCGCCGATCTCGGCGAAGGCGGCAGGGTCTGCGCCGGTCAACCACACCTGCGCGCCGAGCTTGCGCAGCTCGTCGAACAGCGCCGCGCGCCTGCCGGGATCCAGATGCGCGACGACCTCGTCGAGTAGCAGCAGCGGCACGATGCCGGTCATCTCGGCGACCAGGCTCGCATGCGCCAGCACCAGCCCGATCAGCAACGCCTTCTGCTCGCCGGTCGAGGCATCGCGCGCCGGCATGCTTTTCGGCGCGTAGATCACCTGCAGATCGGTGAGATGCGGACCATCCGTGGTACGGCCGGCGATGGCGTCACGCGGACGGTTGTCGCGCAGGATCTGGCGGTAGCGGTCCTCGACCGACGTCGCGGTCTCCGTCAGCAGCGCGTTCTCCATCCAGCCGTCGAGCGCGATCTGCGCCGAAGGGAAGGCGGAGGCCTGCGCGCGAGCGTTCAGCATGCCGGTCAGACGCGCCGCGGTCTGGCCGCGGGTTGCGGCGACCGCGACCGCAAGCTCCGCGGTCTCACGCTCGATCGCGTCACACCAATGGTCGTCGTAATTGCGCGTCTCGAGCAGTCGGTTGCGCGAACGCAGCGAACGTTCGAGCGCGGAGATGCGGCTGGAATGGTCGCTGTCGATGGCGAGCACCAGGCGGTCGAAGAAGCGCCGCCGCTCGGACGCCGCTCCCATGAACAGCCCGTCCATCGCCGGCGTCAGCCATACCATGCGGATGTGGTCGCCGAACGCCGCCGCCGAATTGACCGGTTCGCGGTCGATGCGGCAGCGCCGGCTGACCGGGCTATCTGCGCACGGCGGATCGATGCCGGTGCCGAGCGTGGCAAGGCCCAGCGCGCCCTCGACCTGTGCCGACACCGCCCAGGAGCCGTCGCCCTGATTGTCGGCGACGTCGTCCAGCGTCGCACGCCGCAGGCCGCGTCCCGGCGACAGGAACGAGATCGCCTCGATGCAATTGGTCTTGCCCGCTCCGTTCGGCCCGACCAGGACCACCATGTCGGCCGCCGTCTCGAGCCCCGCCGCCCGGTAATTACGAAAATGCGTCAGCGTCAGGCGATGAATGCGGGAGGGGGTCATCAGATCTTTGTCGTGGCCGCGATTCTTCCCCTCTCCCCTTGTGGGAGAGGGTGGCGCCTCACAAGGTGAGGCGACGGGTGAGGGGTATCTTACCGCTCGGCGAGCTTTGCAAGGATGTCCTCCAATACAGAAGTGGGTCGCTGGAGCACGTCGTTGTTCCAGTAGCGCGCGATGACAAAGCCTTCGGCGAGAGAGCTGCGTCACGCGCTGCATCGCGTCGTGATTCTCCGTGCTGACCGCCGTCGATCTCGATCACCAGGCGCTTCTCAAAGCAGACGAAGTCGAGAATGTAGGTGTTGAACGGGACCTGCCGGCGAAACTTGAAAGCGGAGAGTTGCCGGTGCCTGAGCAGGCGCCACATTGCCGCTTCCGCATCCGCCGGTTCGTGCCGCATATTCTTCGCGAATTGGCGAAGACGTTTGGAGACTGGCCGATGGGATGGTTCCTGCGGCACGAACCCCTCACCCGACTGAGTATGTATCCGCCCGTGGAGATGCCCTCTCCCACAAGGGGAGAGGGCGCAGCAACGTGCATTGCGCTTGTTTCGGCAGGCGAAGCTGTAGCTTCCCCCTCTCCCCTTGTGGGAGAGGGGGGCTTCGCGCAGCGAGGCCGGGTGAGGGGTTGTCTCTGCATAAAAGGTGTCGCGAGAGGAGGACCACGTCCCTCACACCCGCATCGGCATCAGCACGTAGAGCGCGCTCTTGTCGTCGCGGTCTTGCACCAGAGTCGGTGAGCCCGGGTCGGCGAGCCGGAGCGTTGCGACGTCGCCTTCGATCTGGGCGGCGATGTCGAGCAGATAGCGGGAGTTGAAGCCGATATCGAGGGCGTCGGAGGCGTATTCGACTTCGAGCTCTTCGGTCGCGCTGCCGGAATCCGGATTGGTCACCGACAGCACCAGCTTGCCCGGCGACAGCGAGAGTTTCACGGCTCGCCCGCGCTCGCTGGAAATCGTCGAGACGCGGTCGACCGCGTTCTCGAAATCCTTCTTGTCGACGACGAGCTCCTTGTCGTTGCCCTGCGGGATCACGCGGCCGTAATCGGGGAAGGTGCCGTCGATCAGCTTCGAGGTCAGCACCACATTGCCGATGGTGAAGCGGATCTTGGCCTGCGACAGCTCGATCGTGACCTCGGCCTCGTTGTCCTCGATCAGGCGCTGCACCTCGCCGACCGTCTTGCGCGGCACGATCACGCCGGGCATGCCCTCGGCACCCTTGGGCTGCACCAGGTCGAGCTGGGCGAGGCGGTGGCCGTCGGTGGCGACGCCGCGCAGGGTGGCGGCTTTGGCGGAGCCCGCGGCATGCAGGTAGATGCCGTTGAGATAATAGCGGGTCTCCTCCGTGGAGATCGCGAACTGGGTGCGATCGATCAGCCGCTTGACGTCCTTGGCGGCGAGGCTGAACGAATGCGACATGTCGCCGGCGGCGAGATCCGGGAAATCGTTTTCCGGCAGGGTCTGCAGCGTGAAGCGGGAGCGCCCGGCACGGATCGCCAGCACGGCGCGGTCGCCGTCGGCTTCGAGCACGATCTGCGAACCATCCGGCAGCTTGCGCACGATGTCGTAGAACATGTGCGCCGGCACGGTGGTCGAGCCCGCGGTCGCGGTTTCCGCCGCGAGCGTTTCCGTGACCTCGAGGTCGAGGTCGGTCGCCTTCAGCGACAATTTCGCGTTTTCGGCCCTAACAAGCACGTTGCCGAGGATCGGAATCGTGTTGCGGCGTTCGACCACGCGGTGGACGTGGCCCAGCGACTTCAGGAGTTGCGCGCGTTCGACCGTAACCTTCATTGCACTACTCGCCCGATCCCCAAGGAAACACAAATCTGGAAAAGCCGGGCGGCGGGACGCGCGCCACGGCACCGAAGACCCCGGAAAGCCGGATCATCCAGCCGATATGACCAAAGCCGTCAGGGTCGCGCAAGGTGGCGCGGATGGCCCCCGGATTCAAGGGATTGCGGGCAGTTCCCCACGATTTACCTATGTTTCCGCAACGCGCTGAACGCCTCGCCGGCCAGGGACGTCTCTGCGCCCGTCACGGCCGGGCTTGTCCCGGCCATCCACGTCTGGGTTCGCGGTCCTAAGAACGTGGATGCCCGGGACAGGCCCGGGCATGACGACCTCCGATGCAGCTTGGATGTGGTCGCACCCGCGCAGAAGCAAATAGGCGTTTATTCCTGAAGCTGGCGCTTGAGCGATTCGACCTCGTCCGACAGCGCCGTGTCCTTGGAAACCAGGGCCTCGATCTTGCGCACGGCGTGCAGCACCGTGGTGTGGTCGCGCCCACCGAAGCGGCGGCCGATCTCGGGGAGCGATCGCAAGGTCAGCGTCTTGGCGAGATACATCGCCACCTGGCGCGGACGGACCACGTTGGCGGTCCGGCGCGAGGACAGGAGATCGGAGCGGCTGACATTATACTGCCGTGCCACCACGCGCTGGATGTCCTCGATCTTGATCCGCTTCGGTTCCTGCGGCCGGATCAGGTCGCGCACCTCGTGCTCCGCCATCTCCAGCGTCACCGGCCGATTGTTGAGCTTCGAATGCGCGAGCAGGCGGTTGATCGCGCCTTCGAGATCCCGGCCGTTATGGGTGATGGCGCGGGCCAGATAGGTCAGCACCTCCTCCGGCACCTCGAAGGTCGCATGATGGGCGCGGGCGGCTGCGACGCGCGACTTGAGAATACCGTGCCGCAGCTCCTCGCCGAGCGAGGCCATCTCGACCACGAGGCCGCCGGCCAGCCGCGAGCGCACGCGGTCGTCGAGGCTTTCGAGGTCGGACGGCGGACGGTCGGCCGCGATCACGACCTGGCGGCCGGCATCGATCAGCGCGTTCAGCGTGTGGCAGAACTCGGCCTGGGTCGACTTGCCCTGCAGGAACTGGAGATCGTCGATCACGAGCACGTCGATGCCGCGCAACGCTTCCTTGAAGGCGAGCGCCGTCTGCGTCTTCAGCGCGGCGACGAAGCCGTACATGAATTTCTCGGCGGTGAGATAAAGCACCTTGCGCTCGTTGCCGGAATTGCCGGCCCAGGTCACCGCCTGCAAGAGATGCGTCTTGCCGAGGCCGACACCCGCATGGATGTAGAGCGGATTGAACATGACGGGATCGCCGCGACGACCCTCGGCGACCTGACGCGCAGCCGCATGCGCCAGCGTGTTGGAACGGCCGACGACGAAGCTCGCAAACGTCAGGCGCGGATCGAGCGGCGAGCCGCCGAGTGCATCATGATTGGCCGAGACCGGCGCGGTCGCGGTCGAGCGCAGCTCCGGCGCAGGCGAGCGGCGCGTTTCGACCGGCGCGGGCGCTTCCTTCTGCTGCACCACGGGGCGCACGGCCGAGCGCACGGTGAGATCGATGCGATGCACTTCCGGCATCTCGGCCTGCCAGCACGACAGCACGCGCTCGGCATAATGGGCCTGGATCCAGCTCTTCAGGAAGCGGGTTGGCACCGACAGACGCACGCTCTCGTCCTGGACGCCTTCCAGATCCATGCGCGCGAACCAGCTCGTATAGACGTCCTCGCCTACGTTCGAGCGCAGCCGACTCTTCACGCGTGACCAGCGATCCTGTTCCGGGGTTGTCATCATTTGAGAACTTTTCTTGAGAGATAAGGTTGCGTGGTGAGCGCCATGCTGAGTTCCTGCCAGGGATACCTGCTCAGGGATATTTGCGATGGCGGGACCTCAAGCGATTTCACCTGCAGGCATGGCTCGACCGTTCGGCGGAAACGCCGCGTCCGATCAGCAATGTCTAGAGATGGAGGGGTCGCGAGGTCAGCGCGTACTCGGCGCTCCGTTACACGCGGGAGGCTTGATGTCCGACGGATCTAAAACGGCATCGCTGGAAGTCGAAATGCTGGAAGTCGAAATGTGTTTCAATACCGCGTTGAGTTCGTAAGACATGATACCTCCCCGTCCTGCCGTGATTGCTCACGACAAGGTCCTGCGTGTCCAAACGACACCCGCTTCGTAGTCGGATGCCTGCCCGTGTACTCGTCGTCCGCTCGGCTTCGCCATCATGCCTGTCGGGGCAGCTTTCAAGATGTCTCTTAAGCGCGAGAGAAAGATCCCGCTTGGAGACATTCAGACAAAGAGCTACCGTTCCCACATTGCTGTGGGTTTTGATCCGACAATCGCTTGTTGAAGCGTCGCCTACGTGCACACCGCCGCCGATTTGCACGCTCGCCCCGTTTCCGATACCGCGCTGGTCTCAAGATCGTGGGCGCCGCTGACGTCTTAAGGAATACACTATGCGGAAAGACTCGCAACGGAATTGATTCACACTTGAGGCATCAAAAATCTTGATCTGCGTTAACGCCACGCGGCACTTGTGCACAGGCTTCAGAGCAAGTTTTTGGATTCGTGCACAGAATCGAAGATGCCGCGTCCGATGTGACAATTCTCCGCCACCGCCAAAAATTTTTTACAAAAGCGTCACGCGCGCGACGCGCGGGTGAATTTTCCAAATGCTTGGCCTCACTATGTCGATAAGTTGTTAGCGAGCCATCGTTTTTTGAGTCTCGTTTCACAGGGTAACTCCATCGCGTGACGCGATCCGGGGAAACTACGGTGTGCAGAACTCGCAAGCCCGCGAATTCAACTTGCGCCCGCCTCGCAGGGGCTTTTTGCACCGCGGTGCAAGTTTCCGCTGTTGCAAAACCATTCGCAGGTAAAACTACGGACGCGTCATGGTGCAAGCGCCGCAATCCTCCGATCGAAGGTCGTTCGACGCGTGACTGCTTGCGTGAATATGACGGGCAACAAAAAAGCCCGGCGTGAGGCCGGGCTATTTGACGCGTGTGATGTGCGATGTGATCGCCCGATCGAACGACTCGATCGGACGGCGTGCCAGAACGCTCGCGAGTTTACTTGGCGAGCTTGGCGATCTGCGCGGTGAGCCGCGAGACTTTGCGGCTGGCATTGTTCTTGTGAATGATGTTTCGCTGCGCGGCGCGCATCAAGGCGGGCTCGGCATTCGCCAGCGCCGTCACGGCAGCGGCGCGGTCGCCGGTCTTGATCGCTTCTTCGACGTTACGTACGGCACCGCGCATCTGGGTGCGGCGCGACTTGTTGACAGCGGTGCGGCGGGCGATCTTGCGCGTCGCTTTCTTGGCGGAAGTGGTATTGGCCATGGTCTCAATGTCCTTTGCGGGTACCGGTCGCGTCTTCGTCGGGTAGCGCCGGCTTGCTTGACCGCGTAATCGACGCTCGGAATTAGGGTGTTCGGTTGCTAGGCTGTTCCCGGAACATGAGCGACGGCCTTGCGGCTGCCTCTGAGGCCCAAGGAGCCTCTCAGCCCAAGAAGCCTCTAAGCCCAAAGAGCCTGCATCTGCTCAAAGAACAGCGGCGGCAGGATTGCGCCCGCCGCCAGTTGGCGCCCTTATAGAGAGGGTCTTCGGCACCGTCAACGCTTTCCCGGGCTGCAAAAGCAGCCCCTCAGAGCCGGGATGAGTGCCGTAACGCCCTGAAGAGGTTGAATTTCTGCCGTCTCCCTTGTATTGGCTGGCGGCGTTCCGAGGGTCGTCCGATCGGACGACTATATAGGGTGAGGCATGATCCGCGGCTTTTTCCGACTGATTGGGCTGTTGCTGCTCGCCGGCGGGTTCATCTTCATGGTCTATGATGGCGCCCGCTGGGTGGCCGACCAGACCCTGCGGTTCACCCGCTTCGGCCAGTTCTGGAACGACATCAATCAGGCCAGCCAGACGGCATTCCGGACCTGGGTTGAGGCCAAGGCGCCCTGGCTGTGGACCTCGGTGATCCGCCTGGTGCTGGATCAGCCGGTTTTCGCCGTCCTCGGCATTCTCGGCATCCTCCTGATGATCCTGTTCCGCCCGCGCAAGCCGTTGATCGGCTATTCCCGGGATTGAGCTTTCGAGCATGCCGCGCTGTAACAGGGCTGCCGCTCCGTGCGTAAAGACCTATATTCCCACCTGATCGCGAGCACGCCGCCTGAGTAATTAGCCCAGGCGATGCACGGCTCGTTCGGAGATCCGTCCATGGTGTTCATGCGCAAGACCACCGCATTGCCGAGCGCCGCGGAAGCGCTGCCGGGCCGTGCGCAAGCCATTCCGACCGCGACCACCCATTTCGTCAACGGCGCGAAGTTGCAGCCGCCTTATCCCGCCGGTCTCGAGCAGGCGGTGTTCGGGCTCGGCTGCTTCTGGGGCGCCGAGCGCAAGTTTTGGGAGCTCGGCGACGGCGTTTACACGACTGCTGTCGGCTATGCCGGCGGCCACACGCCGAACCCGACCTATGAAGAGACCTGCTCGGGCCGCACCGGTCACACCGAAGTGGTGCTGGTCGTGTTCGATCCCACCAAGGTGTCGTACGAGAAGCTATTGAAGACGTTCTGGGAGAGCCACAACCCGACGCAGGGCATGCGTCAGGGCAACGACGTCGGCACGCAGTACCGGAGCGCGATCTACACCTATTCAGACGCGCAGAAGAAAGCGGCCGATCAATCGAAGGCGCTCTATCAGAAGGCGCTTGCTGCAAAAGGTCTCGGCACCATCACCACCGAGATCGCACCCGCCGGCGAATTCTACTTTGCCGAGGACTATCATCAGCAATATCTGGCCAAGAATCCCGCCGGCTATTGCGGCCTGGGCGGCACCGGCGTGTCCTGCCCGATCGGCGTCGGTGTGAGCGCGTAAGCTGGTCCCTCGTCATGGCCGGGCTTGTCCCGGCCATCCACGATATTTCGTGCGGCACCAAGAACGTGGATGCCCGGGAAGAGCCCGGGCATGACGGAGTGTTTGGTACCATTGCCAAGCCACCCGCCCCCTCAACGCTTTATTAACCATAACCGGTGCATCACTGGATCTGTCTCGTTTCGAGGGATAAGTCCGGTGCCGGTTGCACGCGCGTTTCGATGGTCGATCTCGGCAGCATCCCTGGCAGCGTCCGCCGCGCTGACCCTTGGCGGCTGCATGCAAACCGCTGGTCCCGTCGCCTATGTGCAGCCGCGCGCCGATCTCGATTCGATGGTCTATGGCCAGCCGTACAACGCGCCGCAGCCCGCCGTCGTCGGCAGTGGCGGCGGTGCCATCGCAGCACTCAGCAATTCCTTTGCCTCGCCTGCGCCCATGCCGGTCGGTTATGCCGCGCCGATGGCGGCGCCTGTTCGCTACGATGCCTCCTATCATCTCGACGCCGGCGACAAGCTGCGCGTGGTTGTCTACGGCCAGGAAGGTCTCACCAACAGCTACGCAATCGACGCCGGCGGCTCCATCACCATGCCGCTGATCGGCGGCGTGCCGGCACGCGGCCGCACCCCCGCGGGTCTTGCCGGCGAGATCGCCGCAAGGCTGCGCAACGGCTACATTCGCGAGCCCTCGGTCGCCGTCGAGATCGAGGCCTATCGTCCGTTCTTCATTCTCGGCGAAGTCTCCGCGCCCGGCCAGTATCCTTACGTGCCGAACATGACGGTCGAAAGCGCCGTCGCGATCGCCGGCGGCTTCTCGCCCCGCGCCAAGCGCGACGTGGTCACCGTCACGCACACCGAAGCCGGCGGCGCCATGCGCGCCGTGGTGCCGCTCGGCACCCCCTTGAGCCCCGGCGACACCGTGTTTGTCGGCGAGCGCTGGTTCTAGAGCGTTTTCGAGCGAAGTGGATACCGGTTCGCGTAAAGAAAACGCGTCAGAAAAGAATGTAGAGCCTCGGTTCTGATGCAATCAGAACCGAAGCTCTAGCTCACCGCCTGAAATCCAGACGCCCGTTCGGAAAACATCCGTCGATCCTGGTGGCGTCGACCACCAGTCCAACCCATGGCCGTGTGATCGCCGGGTTGGTCAGGTTGATATATTTCCCGACCAGGCGACCCGCGCGATCACGCGCCGTATCGATCAGCCCGTGCCGGCGGCCATGGTCCCAGTCGAAGCGGAGGAAAATGCGCTCGCCTGCGACCCGCACCTCCGCGCGTCCTTCTTTCCAGGCTTGCGGCGTATCGCCGGCAATGGTCGGATCTGCGCCGCCATTCCAGCGGCTGGCCCAGATGCCGTCGAGCGGGTCTGACTGTGCCGCGATAATTGCCCATGCCGCCGCGTTGACGTCAGCCGCATCGCCGGCAAGCGCGGCGGTTGCGGCATAGTCCATGACGTCGCGATCATCAGGCGCGGGCACGTCCATGGTGCCGAACGGATTGCGGATGACGATGTTCGTATTGGCCTGCTGCATCATGATCTCCCGGCGCGAATTGGCTTGATCAGCCAGCTCTATCGCCGGGCAGCAGGATGCAGCCACCCGATTCCTGCTCGTCATCCGGGGCGCGCGAAGCGCGAGCCCGGAATGACAGCGAAGACAGCCGCGCGCGCTACGATTTCAAATGCTTCGCGAAAAATTCCATGCTGCGCGGCCAGGCGATGTCGGCGCTGGCCTTGTCGTAGCTCGTCCGCTCGTCGCAATGGAAGCCGTGCTGCGCGCCCGGATAGACGAAGACCTCCACGTCCGGCCGCTTCGTCTTGATGGTCTCGACGTCGGTCAGGGGAATGCCGGCATCCTTCTCGCCAAAGTGCAGCTGTGTCGGAACTTTTGGTGTCTCGTCGGCATAGCGCACGACGGCGCCGCCGTAATAGCCGATCGCGGCCTTCAGGCCCGACAGCCGCGTCGCCGCGACGAAGGCGATGCTGCCGCCCAGGCAAAAGCCGATGATGCCGACCGGGCCGACGCTCTTCACCGCATCGATCGCCGCCTGCGTGTCGCGCAGCATCGCGTCCCAGTCCGGACTGGCGACGAACTTGCGCGCTTCCGCGATCTCGTCGGGCGAGTAGCCGGACTGGAAGCCCGGCGAGGTCCGGTCGAAGATCGACGGCGCGATCGCGACATAGCCTTCCCCGGCGAGGCGATCGCAGACCGAGCGGATGTGATGGTTGACCCCAAAAATCTCCTGGATCACCACCACCGCGCCCTTCGCCGTGCCGGCGGGGTCAGCGCGATAGGCACTGAGCTGGAATTTGTCGGAGGCCGTCAGCTTGATGTCCTGTCGCACGCGGGTTGTCCTTTTGGTTAGTCTTCGATTGCGGGTTCCGCTCGTTCCACAAACTCGTCATGCCCGGGCGTAGCCGTCCGAAGGACGGCGTCGCTTCCGCTCGCCTATGTCCCGGGCATCCACGTTCTTGGTGCGGTAGGAAAGATCGTGGATGGCCGGGACAAGCCCGGCCGTGACGATGTGGCAGCTCCAACGCATGATGGCGCAGAGACGATTGCTCTGCGTCATGAAAAGCCACTCTCACTCCCACATCCAGTTCTCGCCATAATCCTCCTTCCAGCCCGCCAGCCGTCCGTGGCGGAATTGCAGGAACAGGCGGTGACGGGTGGGGATCAGTCTGCTGCCGCCGATGTTGCGAAGGGCGAGATAGATCTCGTTGCCGGGGCGTCCCCGCACATATTGCAGCGGTTGCCCCAGCGCCCGCGCAGTCTGGTCGGCATCCATGCCGAAAGCGAGCGGCGTGTTGTTCGACAAGGTCGCGACGAAGGGCAGGCGGGGCAATGTCCCGCCGAGTTGCTCGGCTTGCGCGGATGCTGACAGCAACACCGCGCCCGCAGCCAATATAGCTCGCTTCATCGCCACTGTTCCTGTCCGACCTATTCCGGCAAGTTCTTCAGGAAAGGCAGCACCGCGTCAACAAAAGCCTGTGGCTGGTCGATGTTGACGGCGTGTCCGGCGGCGGGGATCACGACTTTTTGTGCGCCGGGAATTTTCGCGGCCATGTAGTCCGAGGCAGCTAGGAACGGCGTGTCGTCGGCGCCGACCACGATCAGGCTGGGCACCTTGATCTCCGGCAGCAGCTCGATCACCTTCGCATCGCGCTGGGTCAGCATGCCGCGTGCGGCGAGCGCCAATCCCCTGGCATCGCGATGGCTCGCGGTGGCGCGCTCGCGCGTTGCCGCCTTCAGCACGTCGAGCCCTTCGCGATCGAATTTGTCGGCAGTGGCGAGCGCGCGCGCATTCCAGGCCTCGCGTGCATCGTCCTTCTTGAAGCCGGGGCCGGTGTCGATGATCAGCAGCGCGCGGACGCGCTTTGGATGCGCGCGAGCGAAGGCAAGCGACATGTAGCCGCCGAGCGAGAGCCCGCCAATGATGGCGCGCTCCGTGCCGCCACATCGAGGATCGCGGCGATGTCGCCGACGGTGAGTGCTTCGCTGTAAGCGGCGGGATCGTCGGGATAGTCGGACTGGCCGTGACCGCGCATGTCCCACAAGATCAGCTTGTGATCCCGGGCAAGTGCCTCGACCTGCCCATGCCACATTGCCGAAGTCGATGAGTAGCCGTGGGTGAGCAGCAGCGGCCAGCCCTCGCCATGAACCTCGTAATGGATTCCAACGCCGTCCCGATCGATCTTAGGCATTGCATCCACCTTATTATCTTGTCTTCCCCCATCTTAACGCGCCGGGTTACTCGGAGGAAACTGCCTGAATGCGATGGCCTGCCTGCTTGGCGTGCACTCTGTTGCGTTCAGCCGCTGCATCACCGCTGTTCTCGCAACGCACAAGATGCGCGCGCCTCGTTTGTTTCGATCGATTCCAAATTGCATTTGCCTCCGCGCCTGAACGCGATCATTCTTGCGATCAAGGCTGGCGCCGGCCCGGTGGGCGTCCGCTACTCAAGTTGCCGCCGTAAGCGGCTTCATGCACCGGCAGGGGAAGACGCCTATGCCAACTCTCACCATCAACGGGCGGAGTCTGTCCGTGGATGCGGCGAACGACACGCCGCTCCTCTGGGCGATCCGCGAGCAATTGCAGATGACCGGCACCAAATTCGGCTGCGGTGCCGGCCTGTGCGGGGCCTGCACCGTGCACGTCAACGGTGAAGCCGTGCGTTCGTGCCAGACCATGGTCGGCGATGTCGCCGGCAAGAAGATCACCACCATCGAAGGCCTCGCCGCCAAGGGCGACCATCCCTTGCAGAAGGCATGGATCGCCGAACAGGTGCCGCAATGCGGCTACTGTCAGTCCGGTCAGATCATGCAGGCGGCCTCGCTGCTGGCGAAGAATCCCAACCCGACCAAGGAAGAGGTCGTGGCGCATATGGACGGCAATCTTTGCCGTTGCATGACCTATTCGCGGATCCAGAAGGCAATCATGCGCGCCGCAACCGAGATGCGCACCGCATCCGCCTCCGGCAACGAGCGGAGGCCCACATGAACAAGCACGTGAACAACGTTGCGCCCGAGGCGACCGATCTCAGCCGCCGCTCCTTCCTGGTCGGCACAGCGGCCGCCGGCCTCGTGCTCGGCTATGCCGGCGTGCCCGGCATCGGTGAGGCGCTTGCGGCGCCTTCGAACTTCGAGCCGAGCGTTTGGTACGCGATCGCGCCCGATGGTCTCGTCACCGTCACCTGCGGCAAGGCCGACATGGGCCAGCACATCGCCTCCACCATGGCGCAGATCGTGGCCGAAGAGCTGGGCGCGAAGTGGAGCGACATGCGCGTACAGCTTGCCTCCAACGATCCGAAGTTCAACGATCCCGTGTTGGGCGCTCAGATCACCGGCGGCAGCTGGTCGACCATGATGAACTTCGAGGCCATGAGCCGCGCCGGCGCTGCCGGGCGGATGGCGTTGACAGAAGGCGCGGCCGCCGCGATGGGCGTGCCGGCGTCGGAGCTCGTGGTGCGCGATTCCATGATCTCGCACCCGAAGTCGAAGAAGGCGATGTCCTTCGCCGATGTCGTCAAGAGCGGCAAGGCGACAAAAACCTTCACGCCGGACGAGCTGAAGGCGATCAAGCTGAAGACGCCGGATCAATACACCATGATCGGCGTGTCGGTGCCGCAGCTCGACATTCCCTCCAAGACCAACGGCACGGCCAAATACGGCATCGACGTGATGCTGCTAGGCATGGCCTATGGCGCGGTCGTGACGCCGCCCGTGCGCTTCGGCGCCACGGTGAAATCGGTCGACGACAGTGCCGCCAAGAAAGTGCCGGGCTTCATCAAGGCCGTCACCCTCGACGACAAGACCGGAACGACCTCGGGCTGGGTCGTCGCGGTCGCCGGCACATATGCCAACGCCAAGAAGGCGGCGCAGGCGCTCAAGATCGCCTATGACGGCGGTCCAAACGCGAAGGTGTCGAGCCAGTCGCTGCTCGACGAGGCCATGCGGCTTCAGAAGCAGGAGGATTCCGGCCAGTTCTTCGTCAAGGACGGCGATCCCGCGGCGGCGTTCGGCACGGCGGCCAAGGTGCTGGAGGCGGAGTACACCACCAGCATCAATATCCATGCGCCGATGGAGCCGATGAACGCCACTGCGGAGTTCAAGGGCGAGATCCTGCACATCTATTCCGGCAACCAGTTCGCAACGCGCTCCGGCGCGATCGCGGCGGGTGCGGCCGGGATCGATCCGAAGTTCGTGGTCATGCATCAGATGTGGCTCGGCGGCGGCTTTGGCCGCAGGCTCGATGCCGACATGATGATTCCGGCGGTGCAGGCGGCGAAGGCCATCGGCAAGCCGGTGAAGGTGATCTATACGCGCGAGAACGACATGACGATGGATTTCTCGCGTCCGCTCACCTACCAGAAAGTGAAGGCAGGCGTGGACGGCGACGGCAAGCTCATCGCGCTCAGCCACGACGTGGTTTCGGCGTGGCCGACCCAGCGCTGGGGAATACCCGATTTCCTGACGCCCTCGGTCGACAAGAAGGGTCCGCTCGACTCCTTCACGGTGAACGGGGCCGACTTCTTCTACACCGTGCCCAACCATCATGTGCGCGCGATCAAGAACGAGATGGCGCACAACGCGACGCCGTCCGGCCAGCTCCGCTCGGTCGCGCCGGGCTGGACCTTCTGGGCGGTCGAAAGCATGATCGACGAGATCGCGGCGGCGGCGGGCAAGGACCCCGCGCAGTTCCGCATCTCGCTGCTCGACGGCGCCGGCAAGAACGACGGCGGTGCGCAGCGGCTGCGCAATACGCTGCTCGCCGCGATGGGTCTTGCCGGCTACGGCACCAGGAAGCTGCCGAAAGGTGAGGGCATGGGCGTGGCCTGCGTCTCGTCGCAGGAACGCGCGACCGCAAGCTGGACGGCCTGCGTCGCTCACGTCGCCGTGGCGCCATCGGGCGAAGTGACCGTGAAGAAGCTCACGGTCGCCACCGATGTCGGCACGCAGGTGCATCCCGACAACATCCGCGCCCAGGTCGAGGGTGCGGCGCTGTGGGGCCTGTCACTGGCGATGTACGAGAAGGCGACGCTGAAGGACGGTGGCATCGAACAGACCAATTTCGACAGCTACACGCCCTTGCGCATGAGCCAGGTGCCGGAGGTCGCGATCGCCGTGATCGCCAATGGCGAAAAGGCCACTGGCGTCGGCGAACCCGCGGTGACAGTGATCGCACCCGCGATCGGCAATGCCATCTTCAACGCCTCGGGCGCCCGCGTCCGGGCCCTGCCGATCACGGCCGAAGCCGTGAAGGGCGCGATGAAGGCGTAAGGCTGGTTGCGATTGTTGACCTGACATGATCCGCCGGGGGCAGCCCCCGGCGGATTCGTCGTTAAAAAAGCCCTGTGTTTGCAACCACATCTCTACTGTGCATGGGGTTGTTTTCGAGGTTTTTGATTGGAACCGCCGGGGACGCGAATTCCGTAAAATTGTCCCAGATTCCGCAGGGTTCCATTGAGCACGCCTCTTAAGGGCCGGAGAACCTGATCCGGCTTAGGCTTTTGCCCGAAACACGCCCGTGCTCTTGGGGAAGCCATGAACGCCTCAGCCAAACCCGCCGCCAAACGCCGGCTTCTGCTCGCCTCCGACCGGAGCGACGAGAGCACCGAGCTCGCCAGCATTCTCAAGGCGGTCGGCGACGTTGCCACGGTAACGACGCAGGAGCTCCCCGAGCAGCCCTCGCGCGATCTCTCCGGCCTCGTGGTCGACATCAATCTGCGCTCGCCCGACAGCGTGCAGCGGGTGCGCAACAAGCTGCGCGGCGACGCCTATCGCGCCATGCCTCGTCTGTTCGTGCTTGCGGACGCCCTGCATCACGGCACCATGCAGGCTTGGGCGCTGGGCGCCACCGACACCATCTCGCGGCCGCTTCAGCCTGAGGACATCCTGCAGCGCATCCGTGCCGCCTTCCCCGACACCGCCGTCTATGACGCGACCGATCGTGGCAAGACGCTCAATCGCGGCGTCGAGGCCGCGCACGCGGTGCTGAAGAAGATGTTCGAGAAGCTGCCGCTCGGCGTGCCCCTGACCTTCGACGACGTCATCGCCGCCGAGAGCAAGATCCTGAAGGCGATCAAGCACTCCTCGCTGCGCGAGTGGCTCACCACGGTGGGCTGCCACCATGTCGGCAGCTACCGGCATTGCCTGTTCGTGACCGGATTTGCGGTCTCCTTCGCCCAGCACCTCGGCATGCGCGAGGACGACCAGCGCCGGCTGACCCGTGCCGCGCTGCTGCACGATGTCGGCAAGGCCTTCGTTCCCTCCGCGCTGCTCGACAAGCCCGGCAAGCTCACCGACGAGGAGATGGCTGAAGTCCGCCAGCATCCGCGCCGCGGCTATGACGCGCTCGCGGCTCAAGGCGGCTTCCCGCCGGAGATGCTGGACGTCGTGCTGCATCACCACGAATTCCTCGACGGCTCCGGCTATCCCAACAATCTCTCGTCGAACCAGATCAGCGATATCGTGCGGGTCACGACCATCGTCGACATCTACGCGGCACTCGTGGAGAAGCGCGCCTATCGCATGCCTTTCACCCACTCGCGCGCGTTTGCGATGATGGAAGGCATGGGCGGCAAGCTGGACCAGCAGCTGTTGCAAGCGTTCCGCCCGGTGGCGCTGGGGTCGTTCTGAACTCCGGTGTCGTCCTGGCGAAAGCCAGGACGACGTTGTGGTAATCGCTCGTGCTACCCCACCATCTTCCTCAGCTCCGCCTTCGCCACCTTCTCCAGCGTCGAGCGCGGCATGTCGTCGACGAAGCGGATCTCGCGCGGCATCTTGAAGTCGGCGAGGCCGGCGCGGCAGGCGGCCATCACGGCGTCGTGCAGATCAGGCCGGGCACCGGCGACGCCACCCTGCGGGATGATGAAGACGACCGGCACCTCGTCCAGCATTGGATGCGTCTTCGCCACCACGGCGGCCTCGCGCACGCCGGGGACCAGTGCGACCACCTGCTCGATCTCCGACGCGGCGACGTTCTCGCCGCCGACCTTCAGCATGTCCTTGCTGCGGTCTGCGAAGCGAATGTAGCCGTTCTCCAGCCGCCCCACGCGGTCACCGGTGAGAAAGAAGCCGTGCTCGTCGAAGCTCTCGCGCGTCGCCTTTTCGTTGTGCAGATATGCGGCGAACAGCGACAGGCCGACAATGCCCTTGATCGAGAGATTTCCGGTGCCGTCGATTTCGGTCGGCCGCCCGTCGTCGTCGGTGATGCGGATTTCATATTCCGGCGCGGCGCGGCCGATCGACATCGGGATGTTGGGCTGGTCGATCTCGCCGACGATGCCGTGGGTGATGGTCTCGGTCATGCCCCACCAGCCGATGATCTTGACGCCGAAGGCGGCGAAGGCCGGCGGCTCGTTGATCGCGGTGCCCCACAGACGGAATTTGTGATCGCTCGGGATCTCCTGCTCGAGCAGCGCCTTCATGCAGAACGGGATCGTCGAGGTCCAGGTCGAGCCGTGCTCGCGCGCAGCGCCCCAGAACCGGCTGGCGGAAAAGCGCGGCTGGATCACGCAGGTGGCGCCGACCCATAGCGTCGCCAGCATCGAATAGGCCAGCGCGTTGGTGTGGAACAGCGGCAGATAGGCCTGATGCACGTCGCTTGCGTGCAGGTCTTCGTGCGCGGCGTTGATCTTGGCGCCCCACAGCGCGTTGGCGTGGGTCCACAGCACCGCCTTGGGGCGCGATGTCGTGCCCGAGGTGTATTGCACGCTGCACGGCGCGAGCGGATCGATCGCGCGCCTGGGACGGTCGGCGCTATCGGCGAACAGCTCCTCAAAGCTGTCGCCGCGTGAGACCGGGTTCCCGGGCGGCGCGCCCGCATCGTGCGAAGTCACCGCCATCCAGCGGATGTTGCGGCAATTCTGCGCGACGATCTCGGCATAGGCCGGCTGTGTGATCGCGGCGACCGCGCCGCAATGATCGGCAAAATAGTCGAGTTCGGCCGGCGCCGAGCGCGTGTTGGTGGTCACCGCGATGGCGCCGAGTTCGACACAGGCGAACCAGGCCAGCAGCGCCTCGATGCAATTGTCGAGGTGAATGAGCACATATTCGCCCGGCTTCACGCCGCGCTTCGTCAGTCCCGCCGCGAGCGCGCCGACCCGCTCGTGAAACTCGCCATAGCTCCAGCGCCGCGCAGGCGCGTCGAACGGCGCCCAGATCAGGAACGGATGTGAGCTGCGCACGTCAGCCCGCATCTTCAGCAGCCAAGGCACATCGAGCCCGTCGAATGGGCCGACGATTCCGGCGGCGGCTTGCGAAGTCGGCATATGTCCTCCCGTGCAGCCTGCATCTTGCCGGCGGCCGCGTTTTGATGATTGCGTCTTCCTGCTCTCTCAGCCCTCATGCGACGGTGCGTGGGGCAGGCGGCTTGGCCTTACCGGCCGCCGTCCTCGTATGACGAAATCTCGATCAGGCTGCCATCCGGATCCCTGCAATAGACCGAGCGCAGCGTGCCGCGGGCGCCCTGCTTGGGAACCGGGCCCTCTTCGATCGCAACGCCATGTGCCTTCAAATGCGCCACCACCTCGTCGGGGCTGGCGGAGGTGAGGAAGCACAGATCCTCGCTGCCGGCGGTCTGGTGGTCCGCGGTGAACCACTCCACCTTGTCGGCATCGCGCGGCCGGACGTTGATCTTCTGGTTACCGAATTGTAGCGACGTCCGCGGCGCTTTGCCGCCGCCGGGGTCGAATACCTTGACTTCCATGCCGAGAATCTTGCCGTACCACTCGGCGGTCACTGCGACGTTCGCGACGTTGATCACGAGATGATCGAGGGCTTCGACCTTGACCGCCATGCCTTATCCTTTCGTCGTGATGCACCCCGTGTACTTTGCGCCTGCGGCAAGCTTTGTTACAACCGCGCCGACGCCATTTTCAAGCTATCTGGCTTCAAGAACAACACGTTGGGAGAACCCTTGAGATGATCACACGCCGTACCGCGCTGAGCCTGCTCGCCGCCAGTCCGCTTGCAGCCAGCCCGCTGTCGAAGGCCCTTGCCGCCGATTACCCGACCCATCCGGTGAAATGGGTGGTCGGCTATCCGCCGGGCGGAGCCACCGACATCCTGGCGCGCCTGATCGGCCAGCGGTTGTCGGAGAAGTTCGGCCAGCAATTCGTGATCGAAAACAAGCCGGGTGCCGGCAACAATATCGCCACCGAATCGGTCGTCAACGCCGAACCCGACGGCTACACGCTGCAACTGGTCAATCCGGCCAACTTCATCAACGCCTCGCTCTACACCAACCTGAAATTCAACTTCGTGCGCGATATCGCGCCGGTCGCCTCGTTCCAGCGCGTGCCGAACGTGATGACCGTCAACAAGGACGTGCCGGCCAAGACCGTCGCCGAGTTCATCGAATACGTGAAGGCCAACCCCGGCAAGGTCAACATGGCCTCCTCGGGCAACGGCACCTCGGTGCATCTGTCCGGCGAGATGTTCATGGCGCTGACGGGCTGCAAGATGCAGCACGTGCCCTATCGCGGCGCCGCACCCGCGATCACCGACATGCTCGGCGGCCAGGTGCAGGTGATCTTCGACAACATGCCCTCGATCATCCAGCACATCCGCTCCGGCTCGCTCCGCGCCATCGGCGTCACCACGGCGGAGCGCTCGCCGCAGCTGCCCGACGTGCCGGCGATCGGCGAGACCGTGAAGGGCTACGAGGCGAGCGCGCTGTTCGGCATGGGGGCGCCGAAGAACACGCCCAAGGAGATCATCGCCAAGCTCAACAGCGAGATCAACACGCTGATAAAGGAGCCGGACATGGCCAAGCGCCTGGTCGAACTCGGCGGCGAGCCGCGGGCGCAGACGCCCGAGGCGTTCGGCGACGAGATCAAGGCCGAGACCGAGAAATGGAAGAAGGTGGTCGAGTTCGCCGGCCTGAAGGTCGAGTAGCGATCTTGTGATGTCCGGGAATGGAGCCCTGCCGTTCGGCAGGGCTTTTTTCTTGGATGCCGTGCCATTGAGCTGGAATAAAGCGGCTTCGTGAAACCTGATGGGTATATGGCGCGTATGATGCGCTGTGAGGAGAGGAGTAGATCATGCGTAAGACGCAATTGGTGCTGGTGGCACTCGGCGTGACAGCCCTTGCCGGCTTCGCGACGGTTACGCCGGCAGCGGCGCGCGACTATCCTTGGTGTGCCCAGGGCGGTGAGTATGATTATCCGGGGGAATGCTCCTACAGCAGCTATGAACAATGCCAAGCCAGCGTGTCCGGCCGGCTGCTGTACTGCGATCGCAATCCCCGCTTTGCCTACAGCCAGGTTTCTCCGGCGCAACCGCGATCGCACCGGCGGCCGCGCCCCGTCGCGCCGTACTAGCGAGCTGGCTGACTTCAGCCCGGTTGGAGCGCCTCGTATAGGCTCGACGCCTCCAGCCGGCCCGCGTTGCCGCTACCGCTTCGCGTCGGCCTGCTCGATTCCGTTGCACGAGATCAGCATCGTGTAGGGCCGCGCATTGCCCGCGATGTCTGTGGTCTTGATCTCGCCTTTCGGTTCGGCAGTCTGGTAAGGCACCACGGAGTTGTCGAGGAAGTCGCGCAACGCGCCGGTCTTGATCGCGAAGTTGATGTTTTCGGGGATGTTGCCGGTCGCAGCGGCCATCCGTAATCCGTCCAGCTTTCCCGTAACGACGCCAACGATCTGCCCGGTGGTGTCGAACAGCGGGCCGCCGCTATTGCCGGGCTGCACCGGCGCACTGATTTGCAGGAAACGCGAATCGTTGCGCATGCCGCTGAGCGAGCTGACGATGCCGGTCGTGACGGTGAAGTCCGAAGTCAGCAGCCCATGGAAGGGAAAGCCGATCGCGACGACGGAATCGCCGGAGCGGATCGAGCGGTCGCGGATCCGGGCGAACTCCTTGAACATGGTCGTCGACGGCGCCTGCAGCAAGGCGAGGTCGTTGTTGGCGTCGCTCGACACCACGCGCAAAACCATTCCGGCTTCGCCCGTGAGATTGCCCTTGATGTCGCCGACGCAGCCATTGATCACATGGTTATTGGTGACGACGTGTCCGCTGGCACTCACGACGAACCCGGTGCCGCTCTTGGCTCTGGCAGGTTTGCTGCCGTTGGCTGGCGGTCCCTGCTTGTCCGGCGCTGGCTGCGGCTTGGCGGCGATCTTGGTGAAGTCGCCGGCCTTGTCGAGCCCGTCGGCTTTCACCTTGGTGACGCAATTGGCCAGTGCCGCAATCACGGGCCCGGCCGAGGTCAGGTCGAAATTCAGCACGGTGCGGCCGCTCGTCGCGACCATCAGGCTTGCCTTCTGAAACGTTCGTACCACGTTGGCAGGCATGACGGAGCTGAGCATGTTCGTCTGGTTGGCCGTGGCGAACAATCTGGCTTGCTCCTGTCCGTCAAAGATGACGTCGATCGCGGCATTCTCGCCCTGCTTGAAGCGGTAGCTGGGACTGGCAAAGCTCAAGATCCACGAGCCCCCAGCATTCTGGCCGACGACGAGAATGACGCCGTTGGCATAAGGCGCCGTCGCGGCACAATGCGAGAAGGCTCCCGTTTCGTCATTGCTGAACGCGCCGCCGACCCAGTTGCCGATTTTGACGCTGCCGAATGGGCCGGCTGCCTGTGCTGCGGTGACGACGCTCACCTGCAATAATGACGCAACGATGAATGGCTTAAGCCACATACTCTCCCCCCAGCGCGTTCGCGCGCATCTTATCCGCGGGAGGACGTCTCGCGCAACCGGCAGTTGTCTGTTGAGGACGGATCCTCTCGGGCGACCTTCGGGACTTGCCTTTACTTTGCAATCCGATATGCTTTGCGGTACAAAGTAACAGACGGATAGACCCGGCAGGGATAGGCGGAGCGAGGTTTTGGCGTTGCCAATGCGCGATCTCGACAAGGCACTGGCCGACATCGTGGCGATCCGCAGCCAGATTGCGGCAGGCACGGCATTTCGCGGTTACGGCCCGGCGACGATGGCCGCGACCGGCGCGGTCGCGCTTCTCACCGCGATCCTGGAATTCTGGCTGCTTGGTGATGCCACCAGCGAACCGCTCGGCTTCTTCTTCGGCTGGTTCATTGCCGCCGCGCTCTCCGGCCTGATCATCGGCATCGAGATGCGCGCGCGTTCGCGCCGCCATCATTCGGGCCTCGCTGATGCCATGATCCACCAGGCCGTCGAGCAATTCCTGCCCGCTGGCGTTGCCGGTGTGCTGCTTGCGGTGGTGATGTGGAAGTTCGCGGGCGAAACGCTGTGGCTGCTGCCGGGCCTGTGGCAGATCCTGGTGTCGCTCGGCATTTTTGCCTCCGTCCGTTCGCTGCCGCGCACCGTGGCGCTCGCCGGCGCCTGGTATTTCATATCCGGCTTTGCGGTGGTGGTGCTCGCGAGCCAGACCCATACGCTGTCGCCATGGACCATGGGCCTGCCCTTCGTGATCGGGCAATCGGTGATGGCGGGCATTCTGTATTTCGCATCGGGAGACCATGATGTCGAAGATTGACAGCGCACCCTTCTCTTATGAAGGACTGGACCGCGTGATCCACGAGAAGGCGAGGCTCGGACTTCTGACCTCGCTGATGGCGCATCCGAAAGGTCTGGCGTTCGCCGATCTCAAGCAGCTCTGCGGCCTCACCGACGGCAATCTCAGCCGGCATCTCGCCGTGCTCCAGGAAGCCGGCCTCGTCGAGGTGACCAAGGGCTATGAGGGCAATCGCCCGCACACGACCTGCCGCCTGACCAAGGCCGGCCGCCGCCGCTTCCTCGACTATCTCGCCGTGCTCGAACGCCTGGTGCGCGACGCAGCCAAGGCTGCCGGCCGCGAGGCGGCGCCGCTCGGCCGTCTCGGTATCGTCTCGACCTGATCCTCCCCCTTTTTTGACCGGAGACTTTGCAATGCAAAGTGACCTTGTGTCCCGCAACGACAAGCTTCACGTCGGCATCATCATGGATGGCAACGGCAGATGGGCGACGCGGCGCGGCCTGTCGCGCGTGCGCGGCCATGAGGCCGGCGTCGAGGCGATCCGCCGCATCGTCGAGGCCGCGCCCAAGCAGGGCATCGGCACGCTGACGCTCTACGCCTTCTCGACCGACAATTGGCGAAGGCCGAAGGCCGAGGTCGCCGCGCTGATGACGCTTCTGAGATTCTACCTCGGCAACGAGGTGCAGAGCCTGGTCAAGAACGGCGTGCGCCTCACCGTGATCGGCCGGCGAGACCGCCTGCCCGACGGTATCGCCAATGCGATCGCGCGCGCGGAAGACGCCACCGCGCACGGTGGCACGCTTCATCTGCGCATCGCCGTCGACTATTCCGCCCGCGACGCCATCCTCAACGCGGCGGCGAAGGCGGCGGCGCTGACGAGTCTCACCCGCGAGGCGTTCTCGCAGCTCGTCACCGGCGAGGCCGGTTTGCGCGACGTCGACCTCATCATCCGCACCTCGGGTGAGAAACGGCTGTCGGACTTCCTGCTCTGGGAAGGTGCCTATGCCGAGCTGCACTTCACCGAGCGGATGTGGCCCGAATTCGACGCAGGCGATCTCGCTGCGGCCCTGGCCTCCTTCCACGGCCGCGAGCGTCGCTTCGGCGGCCTCCAGGCGATCGTGCCGGAGGAGGTGCCTTCACTCTCTCGCGTGTGACGCCCGGCACCGAGCAACGAACTGTTCGTTTTCGGCCGCAAGATTGGCAGCACCGTCCAAGCGGTAAGCGCGCGGTCTCGGCTAGGTGTGCATTCGATGCAACCTGCCGAGAGCCGCGCGCATGTCACAGCCGTTGCTGGATGCCATTGTCGAGTCAGCCGAAGGCAACGCCACGCTTCGTATCAGGCCGGCCAGCGCGTCCGATGTCGAGATCCTCTCGATCTATTTCACGAGCCTCTCCACGACATCGCGCAACAAGCGCTTCATGGGCGCGCGGGCGGACTTTGCAATGATCGCGGCCGAATGCGTCGCCAAGACCAGCAATCCCGGTCATTTCACCCTGCTCGCCGAGATCAGGCACGAAGGGCAGGGCACGATCATCGGCGAAACCAGATACGCCTACGATGCGGCTGCACGGCATGGTGATTTCGCCATCTCTGTTGCCGATGGCTTTCAGCGCCAGGGCGTCGGCCTCCAGATGATGACGGCGATGGAGAGGCACGCGAGCGATCTCGGTCACGAGATGATTGCAGCCGAGACCGCGCGCGTGAACGCCGAGATGCGCGGTCTTGCGAAGAAAGCGGGGTTCGAGGACACCGGTCTCGGAGACTGGCAGTCGGTCCATCTCGCGAAGCGTCTGTCGCGATAGCCGGGCTTGCCGCGAACCGAGCAAGCGCGACCGAAGTCGGCGGACGTGGCGGAGCTGGACCCGAGCGTCGAATTCTGGTGTCGTGGCACACCCTCAATCGCGTGTCTCCCAATGACCTCCTTCAAGACCATTCGTGCGCGCGCCGAAAAACGCAAGGGCGGGCCCAAGGCGCTCGAAAAGCTGATGCCGGAAAAGCCCGACCTGAAGGGCCTCGCCAAACGCGGCGACGACCGCATCCTCGCAGAGATGACGAAGCGTGTGTTTTGCGCGGGCTTTGCCTGGAGCGTGATCGAGACGAAATGGGACGGGTTTGAAGACGCCTTCCTGCGTTTCCAACCGGCCAAGCTCACCTTCCAGCCGGAGGATTATTGGGAGGACCTGCTGCGCGACGCGCGCATCGTGCGCAACGGTGCCAAGATCATGTCGGTGCGCGACAACGCGGCCTTCGTCCAGGAGATCGCAAGAGAGCACGGCAGCTTCGGCAGGTTTCTGACGAAGTGGCCGCCGTCCGACCAGATCGGCCTGCTCGAGCTTCTAAGCAAGCGCGGCAGCCGTTTGGGTGGCAATACCGGCCAGATGCTGCTGCGGTTCGTCGGCTGGGACGGCTTTGTGACGTCCAGGGACGTCGTGGCCTGCCTGCGCGATGCCGGTCTCGACATTGCCGAAGAGGTCAAGTCGAAGGGCGATCTCGCCAAGGTGCAGGCGCAGTTCAACGCGTGGGCCGAGGAGACCGGGTTGTCCTACACATATCTGTCACGCATCTGCGCGCTCTCTGTTGGCGAGAACAGAAGCGAGTAACGAATTCGGCTCTTGAAATCAGCTCTTGGAATTTGGCTCTTGGGATGTTGAATCATGTGCATCCTGTGGCGATCTGGTGCCGCAAGCGCGGCAGACGCGACGCGCGATCACGAAATGCATTTCTCCGGAACATTTGTGCGTAGCACCTGTTCGGAAGATTGGGCCAGGCGAACATCAGCGCAGGGAACGCCCGCTCTGGCTCAGCTCAGTGAAACCGACGTGACAGAAACGGAGCAGCTCATGAAGCTCACATCCGAACAGGTGAAGCAGACCGTCAACCAGCTCGGCGCTCAAGTGCTGCCCGACGAGCATCCCGCGATGCCGCAGCTCAACAGCATGTTCGGCGAGCACACTTTCTTCGTCGATGAGACGGGGCTGAAGGTCGTCGAGCCCACGGCGCCGCCCGGCACCGAGCGTCAGAGCGGCGAAGTCGTCAGCCTCGCCGATTGGGGCGATTCCGAGCTGACCCGCCTGATGGCACACGAGCCCGAACCGACGGGCGTGATCGTCGTGTTCGAGCACGTGAGGCATTGATCGGGCCCGGCGGATCGTCCTTCGGCGGCGAGTCTGAAAACCCGCCACCGTAGATTCGCGTTGCGAGCGCGCTCGACGTGGCTCTCTGCGTCCGCCGAAAGCCCGTCGGTTTGGTTCAGATGCCGAGAGTCAGCTGCGGCGGCTCCGCATCGTCCCCGGCCTGGAGGGAAGACAGCGAGACCCCCAGCAGCCTGACGCTCTTGGGCAGCGGAATCTCGACTTCGAGCAGGCCGCAAGCCAGCCGCTCAAGATCGTCCCGGCCTGCAACCGGCGAAAGAGCGGACCTGCTGCGCGTGATGATCTCGAAGTCGGCAAACTTGATCTTCAAGGTGACGGTGCGGCCACGGCTGCCCGTCGCCTCGCAATGGCGCCACACCTTGTCGACGAGCGGCTTGAGCTCGGCGACCAGCGCGTCGAATTCGGTGAGATCGCTTGAGAACGTGGTCTCCGCGCCGATGGACTTGCGGACCCGGTTGGCCCGGACCGGCCGTTCGTCGACACCGCGCGAAATCCAGTAGTAATAGGCGCCCGACTTGCCGAAATTCGCATTCATGAACTCCAGCGTCTGACGACGAATATCGAGACCGGTGAACATGCCGAGCGCGTTCATCTTCGCACCCGTGGCCGGGCCTATCCCATGGAACTTTCCGACCGGCAGGGTCTCGACGAAGGCGGGTCCCATCTCCGGTGAAATCACGAACTGACCGTTGGGCTTGCGATGATCGGAGGCGAGCTTGGCCAGGAACTTGTTGTAGGAGATGCCGGCCGAAGCGTTGAGGCCCGTCTCGGCCTTGATCCTCTCGCGGATCCTGAGCGCAACATCACGCGCCAGCGGGATGCCCTGCAGGTTTTCCGTCACGTCGAGATAGGCCTCGTCGAGCGACAACGGCTCGATGATGGGGGTATGCTCCGCGAAGATGTCGCGGATCTGCCTAGAGATCGCCTTGTAGACCTCGAAGCGCGGCTTGACGAAGATCAGATCGGGACATTGTCGCTTCGCCGTCACGGATGGCATGGCAGAGCGAACGCCGAACTCGCGGGCCTCATAACTGGCGGCCGCGACGACGCCACGTTCCGCGGAGCCTCCGACGGCGACCGGCTTTCCGCGCAGCTCCGGATGATCGCGTTGTTCCACGGACGCGTAGAAGGCATCCATGTCGATATGGATGATCTTGCGGACGGGCGAAGCTTCGCCGGTCGCCGTGTCGGATTCGCTCATGGCAAGATGATACAATCGAGCGATGAGAAGCGCGAGGTGGGTGTGGTTCAGCGCTCGAGACAGGCTGGCCGCCGCTCCGGGATGTCCCACTTCATCAAAAAACAATCTCAGGCTTGTGAGTGGCCAGCATGGCCGCGCGCTCTAATATGAGGCTGCGGAGGACAGCCCATGCAATACAGCTCCGAACTCATTCGAACGATGCGTCAGGCGCTGGAGGCCGTGATGGCCAGCGTGCCGCCCGATCAGTCGGTGTTCGGCCTGAAGGCGGCGGTCGCCGAATGCATCCTGAAGGCGGCCGCACACGGTCAGACGTCCTACGACGGACTGGTCACGTCGGCTTCCGACCAGGTTCAGGCGATCATCTCGATGCTGAATTGAGGTGGGCTTGCGCCGAGCAGGCGATGACCTGAGCGGGCGGGGTAACAACGCAAATCGGGTGAGGGTGCCTCCAGCGCGCACTGGAGGAGACTGGCGCACCCGACACGATTCGAACGTGTGACCTTTGCCTTCGGAGAACTCAAGCCGGGGTAATTCCTGTTTGTTTGCAACATCTTTCGACCTCTAACATGCGTGAACGAAGCCAGAATTGATCCGCGTAGCGCGGACGAAACGCGGACGGTCATGAGAAGGCCTCGGCGGCGCCTTTCAGGAAGTCCGGATGATGGTGGCCGTAAACCCGCTGCAGCGTCTCCACGGTCATTTGCAGATAGCCAGCAGCCTCCCAGAGAGGGACGCCCCGCTGCATGAGCCAGGTGGCGCAAGTATGCCGGAGCACATGTGGCGTGACCTCGCCCAGCCCTGCCCGGACGCAAGCCGACGCAAAGCCGCGCTTGATGTCCTTAAGTCGGTTCCCGTTCTCGTGGACTACAAAACCCATTTCGGTCCCGCGCCTGCGCGCCCGGCGCAGGTGCGCCAGCAGTCGGCGCGGGATCGGCTGCCGCGCACGTCGCTTGTTGGAGCGACGTGCACCAGGCGTGTTGAAATCCATCCGGCTGGCGGCGAGATCGACTTGGTTCCATCGGAGGGACAGGATCGCGCTCTTTCGCTGACCAGAGTACAGACCCAGCAAGATAAAGAGAGGAAGATGCAGCCGAACTCTCGGCTCGCGCATCGCCTCTCTCAGAAGAGCCGCCGCTTCCCTGTGGGTCAGCCAGCGATCGCGTGCCTCAGGGCTTTCCGGCAGAGCGACTGAAACAATTCGCGCTAGGCGGCCGGCCCGATGAGCGTGATTGATTGCTGCGCGGAGCACGCCGAGTTCGCGTCGAGCAGTGCCTGGCGAGCGCTTGCGAAAAGCGACGTATCCCCTGCAAGTTTCGCCCGTGACGTGGGCGACGGTTTTACCCTGCCAGAAGGGTGTTAGCGCCTTGACTGCCGCAGCAATGCGCCAAGGTGCCTCCGTATCAGGGCCGCGTTCTTCGGCGTAGTCAGCCATCACGTCTGTGACGAGGATCTCGCGGGGGTCCCGCGGGCCAATGTCGCGCGTTCGAACGTGGAGGAAGTCTGCTAGCGCGGTTTCAGCGAGCTTGCGATCCGCAGTGCCCGTTGAGCGCTCGCGGCTGCGTCCGGCATCAGACCAGACGATGTAGAAACATTTTCTTTTCTTGAGGAAGCGAAGGCGCGGTCCCTGGTTTCGTCGCGGCATGGTTGCACCGTGTTCTCGATGATGAAAGTCTCGATCGCGTCTCGCGGAATGACCAAACGCGCTCCGACTCGGATATGCGCAATTTTGCCGCCTGCAATCAGTCCCCGCACTTGAGCTTTCGTTAGCCCGAGCACGTCCGCTACTTGCTGAGGTGTCGGCAGCATCGGCAGGTCCGAGATAGATCCGGCCATCGGTTTGCGCTCCATGTTCTCAGATTTCCCCGCGCTCCGCCAACCCGGCGAATTGCTCGGCAACGCCCTTCACAATGAAGTCGAGCAGCAAAACGATCGCGCCTTCCTTGCGTCCGGAGCCAGCCACGCTGGCCGACCCGATCGGAAAGAACACTTGTTCGAAAGGCGTATTCTTCCGATCGGCACGCACAACCGCGGCGGTGCCGTCAGGATAGGCACAAAGCGCCGTCAGTGCCCCGCCCCCATAGAGCTCGCCTGGGGCGCGTTCGAAGCCCGGCGCCTCGAGAGGGTTGGACCGATCAGTAAATTGCAGAGCCGCGTTGCATGCGGCCTTAGGGCTCATTCCCAATTCAACGAGTCTCGCCGCGACCGCCATTTGCAGAACCCGCCGCGGAGAGAGTAGCGCTGTCGCCCCGCGTCCGCTCGACGGCTGATCGCTCTCTCTCCTCTTAAGCAGAAGCCACCGCTTCTTCACCCATGATTGCGCAGTGAAGAGTTTCAAATCAGCGATTTCGGCGCCGACCGAAGTCGGCACCAGAGGTGCGTCAAACATGCTGAATGTCCAGTGTTCGAATTTGGAAAAACGCTTTGCGCCTACCCTGGACTCGGTGTTTCCGAGAGGGATGCGCCGAAGCCTTGTGCGGCTTGCGTTCGAGAGCCCTGACGACCTTGGCCGCCCCGATCCTCTCGATCTCACTACCCTGATCAATGGAATCAGTAGTGAGGCGCTTCGCACTTAGTACGGCGATCCTAACCAAATTGCAAGCGCCGCCGGGAATCGCTCCCCAGCGGCGGCAACATTCATTGTGTTGTTCTGCACTCACGCCAGCGAAATGGTCTCGACACCAGGCAGCAGCTCGGCGCCGCTCGATGCTGCGATATTCTCGAGCAGCTGACGGTGCGAGCGCGCGCCGGCGTCGGCCGCTTCCACTGTTGCAGCGTCGGTCCATAGCTCACTGTTGATTAGTGCGCAAAGCCGAGCCTGCAGGACGATGTCATCGACTGTTTGCGGCTGGCAGCTCATGATTCGGCCTTGCAGAACGGCGAGCTCTGAATTCAGAGCCTCCCATCTGGTAAGCTCTGGATCCTCGACCGTCGCGAACTCGTCACGCCCCCTCTGCTCGCGCCACCGTCCATAGAAATCAGCAAACCTGGCGGCGAGCTCGTGAGGAATGCCATTAGTGGGCGCAGTCGCAATCGACGGCGTGGTGATGAGGGGCAGGGCAGCAGTTGAACTCAACGCAGACATGACGCTTCTCCGGGTTACCAGTGACCGTTCCGCCGCGGCCGGCTGGCCGGGCAAGCCCGATATTGCCGCAGAGGCGGCTGGGAAGCCCGTACAGCCTTGGACGTGCGGCGTGGCCGTTGGCAGCGCGGCAGGGCCGCTAAGCCCGCCAGGCCGCCGCTCCGCAGCCGGGCGCATGGCCGAGCGATCGAAATAGGCGCTGAGATCCGCCGAAGGCGGAAACATCGGTCGTTGAAGTGTCATGTTGCGTGCTCTGTTGTCGGGCTTTCCAAGGCCCGCGCAGCGGGACAGCCGCTGCAGCCGGGGGTTGGAAACTCGCCAGAGCGACGAGCCGAGCGCTTTTACCGGTTGCCCGGCTGGACAGCACGCCCGACCCCGGCCATAAAAGCAGGGTTCGGAGCCGCACCGCCAAGTGCGTCCGTTTAGGCGGTTCTCACAGAGACCACCTAGTTCAGCCGTCACCCCCGACGCCAATCGGGAGCATCCTGACCAAGGATGTGCGGCTATAGCTCTGGTCCGGGTTTCCAAGCCCACGGACAGATTCACTGATTTGCAGCCGATTGCAAGCCGTCCCTGGGCGGCTTTCGCGCGGGCATGAGCTAATGTAGTTTGCCCTCGAGAGCCGCGGCATGGGCGCCAGCGGTCAAAAATCGCAAAGTCTTCAGGAGATTAAGCTATGCCGATAGAAGTTATAATGGGCGACCCTGAAGATCTTTTAGATCCGCAGTCAGCTGAAAGCCCGCAAGTTGACGCCGACGAATTCTTCGCGAAGAACGCGTTCCGAATCGTCTATCAAACCAATAATTTCTTTCTTCCTCAAATTCGCGATCTGATCGATCGGGGAGAGGTGATTAACATTCGGCCTGAATATCAGAGGCGACTGCGCTGGAGTGCGCAGCAAAAATCTAAGTTGATAGAATCTCTGCTACTGAATATTCCAGTGCCCCCCGTGTTTCTTTACGAGAGCGATGCCGCTCGCTACGAGGTCATGGACGGACAGCAACGGCTAAATGCAGTGCGCGAATTCATTGCCGGCGACTTTGCTTTGTCCGGCTTACCAGTTTTAGCGCCGCTGAATGGCCTGCGCTACTCGCGGTGCCCTCCACGGATCAAACGCGCTCTTGATCGAGGAAGCCTATCGGCCATTGTGCTGCTCCTGGAAAGCGAAATGGAAAAATCCGCGAGAGGCAATCTCACGATGACCGATTTGCGCCGGTTCATTTTCGATCGCCTGAATACTGGCGGCACCAAATTGAACCCTCAAGAGATACGTAACGCTCTCAATCCAGGACCATTCAACAGGATTATAATTGAGCTCACCCGCTTCCGTTTATTCACAGAAGTCTTCGACATTCCACCATACATCGAAGCAGACCCAAACGAGTATTACGAGAATCCGAGCAGGCAACTCAACGGTCTTTACGCCTCGATGGGAGACTGTCAGTTGGTCTTGCGCTATTTCGCGCTGAAGGATGAACCAAACATCCGCGGATCAATGCGGGCGATGCTTGATCGTGCGATGCAGCGCCAGGTCTCAGATGCAGAAGCAGACAGCTTGAAGGAAGAGTATCAGCAACGTTTCGCCTTTCTTTACAATCTTTTCGATAAACGGCCGTTTCTGTTGCCGCCAGACGACAAGGGGCGCGAACGGATTTCGGCTGCGATCTACGATGCGTCCATGGTGGCCACCAACATGCTGTGGGACCATGCGGCCGCGATGCTAGCCGACAAAGCTGGCGTCCAGGAGCGTATGATGAGCGCGATGATGGATACTGATCGTCTGACCGTCCTAACCGCCAGGGGAAATACAGCTCGGTCGGTCCGCGAGCGCATTTCCCTGGTGCGCGCTATTCTGAGGCCATGAGAAGCTGGAATGGCCAATGAGTTTGCTCTCGCAACTGAAGAATTCATGGAAGACCTGGCGGCAATCAGATCACTCGTTGTGGCGTTTGACGATCCGCTCAAGGGTACTCCAAAGACTCGGGTCGCGGCGGCGAACTCGGCGACGCTGTTGTTGGCCGCTACGTTCGAGGAGTACGTTCGAGAGATGGCCCTCACTTGCGCTAAGCTTGTGATCCAGAGCGCGACAAGATTTGAAGATCTTCCTCGCAACATCGCGCCGACAGCGTGGCGGCGAACGCTTGCTACATTGACGCGTATCGACGTGAGTGCAGGCAATCCAAACGGTTCAAGTGATGCAGAGCTTGCACTCGCGCTCACGCGATTCAACGCGGTGCATCAGTTTTGCAACGGCGATCTATCCCAGGACATATATGCTGATCTGATACACAACGAAAACAATATGCGACCAAATGAAATCAACGCCTTATTCAAACTAAGCAACGTGACTGACATCTGCTCAAAAATATCCGATAAGGCTCCGCTGATCGACAATTTCGGCGAAAGCGAGCAGGGAAAGACCCATGGCAAACTGCTAAAATACCTCAACGAATTTTTCGAGCGTCGAAACGAAATTGCGCATTCTCTTCGGCTGGTTCGGTCGAGTGGCCCCGCTCAAATATTGCACGACGTCGACGTGTTTGACGCGATCGGTAGGTCTCTTGCGGAAACGATGAACAACATCATGCCTCAAGTCGTGCCTCGCACCCCTGCGCCGGAAGCAAAGCCGCAATCGTCATGGTGGTCGTCCTGGACATCGCCAGGGAGGTGGACCAAGCGTGATCATCATTAAAGACTGCCAAGTCCACTTCTCTAGGGTGCAACCCGCACCACGCACTCCGCTACCAGCGTTTGGCTACACGATCCGAAGTGGCGCACTGGTGCCGCCCTGCGGCGAACCGGAGAACATTCCCGCAAGCGGCGCGCCGATGGTGCCCGACGTGCCACTAGAGTGATTGAGGTTCAAGACGGTGCCGCCAGTGGTGCAGTCCGCCGTGCACGAAAGAGCCTAATTCGACGATCGGCCCATGGGACTGCAGTTGCCTATCGCCGCCTGAAGGACAAATAGGATGGTTGAACAAGCCAAAGACCCGACGGATGATAAGTACGTCCAGCAATTTAAAAAGCACCTCGAACAGGTCGACGCCTTCACCCTGGTCGTGCTCAAGAGCCATCTCATCATGGAGAGCGCGATCGACAACATCATCCGGCTGATCTTTTTCCACCCGGATATCCTCCTCGACGCCCGCATGAACTTTTTCCAAAAGGTTGAGATTGTGCGCGCATATTCGCTACGTGAGGACGAGATGTCGATTTGGAAGCTCATGCACGCGATAGCGGAGCTGCGGAACGAGGTGGCCCACAATCTTGAGCCGAAGAAACGGGCGTCCCGGATGGATAAGGTTCGCAAGCTATTCTGTTCGGAGGCCCCAGAAGAAGTCGCAGAGACGCATAAAGACGATCCCGACGAGATGATCGTGATCTTGGCTTCTAGTCTGTGCACCGGCTTCTTGGGCTCACACGAAAAGGACTTGGCTGGGCTTAGGAAGGCGATCGACCGCATCGCGGATGCAAACGTTCCGCGTAATGCCGATGGCTCGATAAAGAAGAAGCCGGTGAAGGGGTACGGCTAGCGCCTAAAGGACGGCTCAGTCTGCTTGGGAGCGCGGGTCGCATGATCGGATCTTGTCGGGCCGGTGCCTTAGCACTCGCATGGAAATGCCCGCGGCGCTGTCTTGAGGGGATGCGGGCCGGCCGTTGCGTGGCGGCGATGCCTGTCGCGGCAGCCTGCGAAAATTGCCATTATGGTGTTCCTTTGTTGAGTTGCGGCATGAGAAAGATCGATGCAGTTAGAATTGAAAAAAGTTCAGCCACAAAAAAGGGGGCGACGCTTCCTTCCGAGAGAAGGTCGCCCCCACTATGCCAGCCTTGAATCCTTGAACCCATGCGTCACATCACCGGGGCAGGCAGGATTCTTTTCGTTGTTCGCCGGGCTGCGGCAGCGTCAATGTCTGCCCCGAATTCAATTAAACGCCTGCGCCAGCCGGAAACGCGCCGTGCACGAACGCGGCCGGCCGCTTGACTGCCATCGCGAGCCGCTCCTCGGCGCGAACCGTGAGCATGTTCTTGATGAAGTTGTCGCGATCTTCCGAGCTGACGAGCACCTCAGCGTCTAGCCTGTCAAAGATCTGCGCACCGTCGAGGAAGGCACCGACCAGGAATTCGCCGGTGGCCATGGCCGGCGTTCCGACAACAGGCCGGCCCCAAATCGTGGTTATCGGCGGTCCGAATGGGCCGCCGCCGATGTAACGATCATCGCCGTCCTTGATGATCTTCAAGGACTCGAGGTCGTTGTTATTCAACACGATGCCGGTCGCCGGCAGCAACGCCACCTCGCTTTGCGCGATCGCATGCGCGAGCGTATCGAAAGCCGTATCGAGAGTGATGTTCCGGCTGGTCTCGTAAGCGGTCGCCTGAGGGACGATGCCGTAGATGTGCTGGCCGGCGCCGCTTCCGAGCAAAAGCTCCTCCTCCTCCTTAACGCTGAGGCCGTAGCGCAGCTCGCCGTCGATCGTCGACTGCAGCATCGGAGCGTCATCCATCGCCTGGCGAGACACGGGAACCCAATGGGCGATCGTGCGCACGGGCGCGTCGGCTTCGGTCCAGGCAAACACCGATTCGGGCTTCTGGGCGCCCTCGGTCACCACCGCGGCATTGTTGGTGCGGGTGGTCTGCCGGACATAGTTGACGCTATTGCTGTTCGTGGTGCCTGGCGCGATCAGCCCGCGAATCGTCAGCCGGCGCTTTGGCAGGCCGACGATCTCGCTGCGCCGATCGGGAGCGATCATCCCGCCAGCGGACGTGCTGGCGGAGGTGATGGCCTGCACAACCGCAGAAATATTCCCGCGGCCGGCCGAGCCGCCGAAATTCTTGAAGGCCTCGGAACGGATGAAGATCTCGCCAGGCGACTCACTCGAGCTGCCGCCGAAGCGGCCGCCGCGATGAGCTCCATCGGCCAAAAGCTGCTCGACATCGCGGTTGCGGGTTTCGAGCTCGTCGATGCGCCTTTGAGCAGCTTCAATGCGGGTACGCGCGTCGCCGCCGATCCGGGCGACTTCCGCGCCGATCTCGCTCAGCACGCGCTGTACGGGGTCGGCTTCATTCCTCGGAAAGCCGACAACTGACCGCGGCTGGTTAACCGCGAGTGCGGCAATGGCAACGTGCGGCATTGTACGCCGCGGGTTCATGCGAATGGTAGTCATGGTGCGCTCCTTTCGAGCGGGATTGATGATCTCGCGTTGTGACAGCTTGCGCTCGCCTCGAGCGAGGTGATTTCAACGGGGAAAAGTGATTCCGGCTTGTTGTCCGGTCCCAGCGCCTGGCATGGGCTTCGACAGCGTCGCGCGTGTCGGGTCTCTAGCCGCCGAATCGAAACGCGCGGCGGCTGAGACGCGGTCAAGCTCGATTATTTTTCTAAATGCTGTCAATTGAAATTTTGACGGCGCTGCGCCTCCGCGGTGAGCAGCTCGCGCTCGAAGGCGTCGGCAGCATCGCGCAGGCGACAAACTACGGCGGCGCCGCCTTCCGATCGCGCTGCGCGCACCAGCGCGGCTGCCAACATCGACTGCTCGGCCATCTCGGCCGGCACGCCAACAGCGACCAGGTCGTCGAGGTGGCGATGCCAAACGCGAGCCAGGTTCTGCTCAATGGTGGCTGGATTGGTCGCAAGCATGCTGACGATTGTGCGATTTGCGTTTTCAGGCTTCGACATCGGGAGTTTCTCCGTTTGAGGTTGAGAGGTTTCGTCTCGCGGCGCTACGCAACGCCCAATTCAGGCGCGACCAATCCGATCGTTGCGCTTTCGCCTGCGCGGTGCGGCAAGGATCACTGCAGAACCGCTGCGGCCGGCCACGGCGGCGAACAATTTCGAACGGTTTTCCGCAGACATCGCAGGAAGTCGACTGCGCGAGCGGCAGCGAGAGCTGCGGGAATTTATTCGTCCGATCGAGGCCCTCGATCGATGTCGACGTCTGAGCATCGCCTGTAAGGCCTTGATCTGTCTCACACCTTTTTTGAGCGGTCATGTCGATCGTCCGTCGGAGGTCCGAAAATGCGGTCCAGGCAGGAAAAAAACCTGCGAATGAGAGAGAGGCCGGTCTCAGCGCTGCAGATCCAGTGACTTTTGACCCACCCCCCAGGTCAGAGGCTCGCCGTCATGGTGGCGGCCGCGCCAGGCGCGCAGCTGCGGCGAAGCTAGCCAGGGCGGCATCATCGAGCTGACCACGACGCTGCAGCGTGGTTAGCCTTGCGCGCTGCGCATCGCTCAGCTCGCCTAGAATCAACCAACCTTCCGATCCAAGCCGCTGAGCTATGCGGTTCTGGACGACCTCTGTCGGCTCGCACTTCCCTTGGAAAGCCCGCAGACGCTCGTCAGCGGAATTCGCAGTTGTTCGCGCTGAAGGTTCTATTGGATGTTCTATTGAAGGTTTATGCCGCACAGCTGTGCGGTATGGTGGGCGGGCCTGGTGCGGTACGGTGACCGGGTCTGGTGCGGCATGGTGAGGCTTGGTTGCGGGCCCATTTGCCGGCCTTGACCGTACCGCAGATTGCGGCTCGGACATTTCTGCAACACCCATCGCCAGGTGATACTTTCTGCCATCCCACTGGCCGCGGCCGCCGGGCCGCGTTTCGACGCGCATCAGGCCGAGCTTAACGAGCGACTTGATGCGCCGCTGGACGGTATCGACGCTTTGCTCAGTGTCCCTAGCGAGGGTCTCTTGCGTGGGCCAGCAAATGCCCTTGTCGTCCGCATAGTTCGCCAGCGCGTACAAGGTTATCTTGTTCGAAGCCGAGCCTGTTACCTGCTTTGCAGCCCAAGCGGTAGCCTGCCAGCTCATGACTGATCGTCCTCGCGACCGGAGCGACAGACCGGCTCGAGCAGTTCGGCCATGAACCGCGCCCGAACAGTGGTGCGCGTTGCGCGCCAGACAGCGCGCAGCGTCCGCAGCTCGTCGGCTGAGCCGCTGGCCCTCAGCATTCCCTCACGAATGCGCTGCCGTACGGCCGGATCAGCCATGCGGGCCTTGGTCGCTTCGCTTATTTTGGCGCGCTCCGCAGGATCGCTCAGCTGCGCACGCCTGGTCGCCGCTATTTTGGTGTTGGTTTCTTGGTTATGCTTCCAGCCGCCCGGTTTCACGACTGCCTCCGCGAGGCGTGCCGGCCTGCAAAACCCTTCCGTACTGGAAGTGTTTTTCGGTAGCGCGTGGCGGCGAACAACTGTGCCGACAAGGAACAGTTGTTTCCGGAAGCCGCAGCGGTGACGCTCAGAGAATTCTTCGCTTTTGGCAGAATTCTTTCGCCCTCGAACGACTTTGCGCGCGACGGCAAAACCCGTTCCATCGCAGAACAGGTTCTTTGGCTGCAAGAACGCCCTGCGAACAGATTACGCGGACATTCTGCGGACTGATGAGTTTGAAAGTGCGGAAAACTGGCGCACCCGACACGATTCGAACGTGTGACCTTTGCCTTCGGAGGGCAACGCTCTATCCAGCTGAGCTACGGGTGCTAGTCGAGGTTCATTTAGCCGATTGGCGGAGGGTGGGCAACCGCTTCCGCCGGCTTCGTCCAGGCTGATTTGGGCTAGGCTGATTTACGAGTCGCGCGGTCAGGAACCGGCACGCCGTCCCGCCCGAGCTTGGCGAACTCGGCGAGCAGCCGTTCGGAGCACATGACGCGGTTGCGGCCGAGCCGTTTGGCCGCATAGAGCGCCTGGTCGGCCGCGCCCAGCAGCCGTTGGGGGCTGTCGTCGGTTTCGTCCGGAATGTGGCTGGCGACGCCGACACTCAGGGTGACGTGCTCGCCGGCACCGATGGCGCCGTGGGTGACCCGCAGGGCCATCACCGCGCAGCGGATTTCGTCGGCGATGGCGCAGGCGGCATCGCAACCCATGTCCGGCAGGATCAGCGCGAATTCCTCGCCGCCCTAACGGCTGGCGAGATCGGCGGGCGCACGGCATACCGGCTGACGACGGACGCGACCGCGCGCAGGCATTCGTCGCCGCTCTGGTGGCCGTGGCGGTCGTTGAACAGCTTGAAATGATCGACATCGACGAACAGCAGCGCCATGGGCTTCTGCGTCCGCTGGGCGCGGGCCCATTCACTCATCAGCATCTGGTCGAACGCGCGGCGGTTCGACAGGCCGGTCAGCCCGTCCTTGGTGGCAAGCTCCTTCAGGGCCATCTCGGCGCGCTTCTGGTCGGCAAGGTCGCGCAAAGTCTCCACCACCGCGATCAGATGGCCGGCCTCGTCGTGAATGGGGCCGGCGTCGATGGCGAGATAGAGCTGGCTGCCGAGCTTCGGCATCACGCACCAGTTTTCGGCGCTGAAGCCGAGCCCGTTATGACCGCGCGCGGCATATTCCGAATAGAACGCCGGCAGCTGTTCCGGGCGGTCGAGCGCGACGAGGTCAGCGAGGCAAGGGCGCCTGGTCTCGTAGAAGGCCTGCCAGTGCTTATTGGTGCCGATCACCTCGGAGGCGGCGACACCGGTCAGCCGCTCGCAGGCCCTGTTCCAGATCACGACGCGGCGCTTGGGGTCGATCACGAAGGTCGGCACCACCAGATGCTGCATCAGCCGCACGGCATAGGAATCCGCAACGTCGACCGTCTTGGCTGGCGTTTTCCCCGGCTTCGCCATCTCAGGCCACCGCCGCCACCGGCAAGGCATGGCTCGAACCGAACAGCTTTCGCACTTCGCTGGCCGGCTTCGGTCTGCTGAAGAGATAACCCTGCATCTCCGTGCAGCCGAGCGCACGCAGCATCTCGCGCTGCGCCTCGGTCTCGACGCCCTCCGCGACCGTGGTCATGTCGCTGGCGGCGGCGATGTTCACCACCGCCTGCACGATCACGGGCGCGCCGCTCGTCTCGGCGATATCAGCGACGAAACAGCGGTCGATCTTGATCTTGTCGAACGGAAAGCGCTTCAGATAGCTGAGCGAGGAGTAGCCGGTGCCGAAATCGTCGAGCGCGATGCGCACGCCGATGGCGCGGAGCTGGTGCAGGATCGAGAGCGCCGCCTCGTCGTCGCGGATCAGCACGGCCTCGGTGATCTCGAGCTCGAGCCGGGAGGGGGCAAGTCCGGAAGCGACGAGCGCGCCGGCGATCCGCAGTGCCAGCGTGTCGCATTTGAGCTGCACCGGCGAGACGTTGACCGCGACACGCACATGCGCCGGCCAGGTCGCGGCCTCGTTGCAGGCCATGCGCAGCACCCAGTCGCCGAGCTCGTTGATCAGGCCGGTGTCCTCGGCAATCGGAATGAACTCCGCCGGCGACACCATGCCGCGCTCGGGATGCCGCCAGCGCAGCAGCGCCTCGCAGCCTGTGACCTCATTGGTGCGCAAGTCGACCAGCGGCTGATAGTGGATCTCGAAACCGCCGTTCACCAGGGCCTGCCGCAGATCCTGCTCCAGGCTCAGGCGCGCCTTGGCGCTCGCATCCATCTCCGGCTCGAAGAAGCGGTGAGCGCGGCGTCCTCCGGCCTTGGCGCCGTACATCGCGAGATCGGCATTCTTGATGAGCTGGTCGAGATCGGTGCCGTCCTGCGGCGCCATCGCGATGCCGATGCTGGCGTCGGTGGAGAGCTGATGGCCGAAGCAGTGATAGGGCCGGCGGATCGCCTCGAAGATCCGCGTCACGAATGACACCACGTCGGCGGACGACTTGATGCCGGTCTGGATCACCGCGAATTCGTCGCCGCCGAGCCGCGCGATCAGGTCGTCCTGTCCGAGGCAGCCGCGGATGCGGGCGGCGATTCCCTTCAACAGCTCGTCGCCGACGTGATGGCCGAGCGAATCGTTGATGCCCTTGAACTCGTCGACGTCGATATAGAGCAGCGCGAACTGACTGCCGCCGCCGACCTTCTCAAGTTCGCGCTCGATCTGCTCGCGGAATAGCGTCCGGTTGGGCAGGTCGGTGAGCGCATCGTAATGCGCCATATGCGCGATCTTCTCGTCGGCGCGCCGTCGTTCGGTGACGTCCTCGACCACGTTGATGAGGTAACGCGGCTCGCCGGAATTGTCGCGGATCCCGATCCGGGTCGAGGTGATGTAGCGCATTCCCTTGGCCTGGCTCTGCCAGGCATGTTCGTCTTTGAACAATCCCTCGGTCATCTGCAGCGCCTTGCTGTCGTCGTCGGTGACGACTCTGGCGGAGGCATCCGGGTAAATGTCGAAGGGAGTCTTGCCAACGATGTTTTCACTCGATTGGCCGAATTGCTCTTCCGCGGTCCGGTTGACCAGCAGATATTGCCGCGTTTGAGCATCCTTCACCGTGATCTGCGATGGGATGTGGTCGATGATCTCGCGCAGGAACATGTAGTTGCGGTCGCGTTCCTGCTCCAGATTGCGGCGTTCGGTGATGTCTTCGATCGTGGCCACCCATCCGCCCTGCGCGAGTGGGGTGTTGATGACCTGGAAAGCGCGGCCGCTCGGCAAGTGATGGCTTCTGGTGGAGACCGTGCCCTCCGCGACGATCCTCATGACGTCGGCGCAAAATGCCTCGACATCGCCTTCGAACGCGCCGCGCTCCTTGCGATGATACATCGCCTCGCGGATGTGACAGCCGGGCTTGATGACGTCGTGGGAGAGGCCGAACATGTCGGCGTAGCGGCGGTTGCAGGTGACGATGTATCCGGCTGCATCGTACAGGATCAACCCTTGCGACATGTTGTTCAAGGCGGTGTCGAGCCGCCCTCGCTCCGCTTCCAGCCGCTGCTGCGCCTCCCGATTCTGACGGCTGATCTGGCGAACGATCAGGAACAGGATCAGCGCAATCACGGTCGCCGAAAGCGCGGCGGTGGTGACCATGAAACCGGTCTGCTGCCGCCAGTCGGCCAGCGCCGCGCTCGTGGTGTTGGTCGCGACGATGACCAGCGGGAAATGCGAAAGCGAGGCGCCGGAGCCGAGGCGCTCGTCGCCGTCGATCGGGCCCCTGACGCGCAGGGTGTGCCGGCCACCTTCGGCCAGCATCTTGCGCATCAGCGGCGCGTCCTTGAAGTCCCTGCCGATCAGCTCTTCGACATGCGGGTAGCGCGACAGCATCTTGCCATTGCGGTCGAACAGCGAGATCGCCGTGCCCTCCGCAAGCGCAACGGATGCGAAATAGTTCTGGTAGCTGTCCGGATCGATCCGGCGGACCATCGTGCCGAGGAAGCTGCCGTCCACGCCGCTCAGCCGACGTGCGACAATCGTGGTCCATTTGCCGATGATGAAACTGCGGACCGACTCCAGAATCACCGGTTCGGCCATCGGATCGGATTTGAAGGTCTGGAAGTAGGCGCGCGAGGAGATGTTGATCTTGGGCAGCGGCTGGGCTCGCGACCAGTTGATCAGCTCGCCGTCGGCATCGTAGATCGCGATGTCGCCGAGATAAGACACCGAGCTGATCTTGCTCCGCAGCATCTGGTTCGTCGCGGGTCCGGACATGCGCTCGCGGAAAGCCGTGGCGGAACTGATCTCCGGCAGATTCATCTGCCCGATCACATCGGCGGCGACGACGTCCGCATCTTCGAATTGTTGATCGAAGTGCCGCGCGATCAGCTGCACCGTGTTTTCCAGCTCGCGCTCGCGGTTGGTCAGGGTACGTTCGCGAAATTCGCCGACGGCCATGGCGGTCACCGCGAAGATCCCGGCGACCAGCAACACGCCGCACAAAGTAAGCCACAGCACCGGTCCGCGCCGGATGGCTGCCTCCCAGCCGTGCTTCGCGGCTAGGAACATTCGTGACGCAATCTCTGCAAAGACCTGGCGCATTCCCTCCCCCTGGAAGGACAGGAATACACCGCACAAATGGCGTAAAGCTTAGGAAAGCCAGTTACCTGGGGGTTAATCTCGTTGCACGAATACGGTTGCGCCGAGCGAGCCGCCGCGCTGCATCATGAATCACGCGTTAATGCGATCCGCTCGCGCTCTTGTCGCCGCCGAGATTGCGCAGCCGTCCGACCACGCCGGTCGGAAAGAAGTAGACGCTGGCGATGAAAAGCAGCCCGAGCCACAGCAGCCAGCGGTCTGGATGCAACAGCCCCGGCAGCAGTGGCAGGCCGGCTTCCGAGGCCGCCTTGGAGGCGACGCCCATCAGCGCCTGCAGATAGTTCTGGGCGAGGATGAAGATGGTGGCGCCGATGATCGCGCCGTAGATCGTGCCCATGCCGCCGATCACGACCATCAGCAGGATGTCCAGCATGATCGAGAAGCTGAGCGAGGTATCGGGACCGGCATAGCGCAGCCACAGTGCATTGAGAATGCCGGCGCCGGCGGCGACCAGTGCGGCGATGCAGTTGGCGTAGCTCAGGTGGAAAACGGTGCGGAAGCCGAGCGCCTCGGCGCGGAAGCGGTTTTCGCGGATCGCCTGCAGCACGCGCCCGAACGGCGAGTTCACCACCCGCAGCAAAGCGAGGATCATCAGGGCCGAGACGGCGAACACCAGATAGTAGGTCAGGAGGCGGCCGTTGACCTCGAATCCCAGCACGTTCTTCGAGATCAGCACCGTGCCGGGCCTGAGCAGCTCGGGCAGCTGAAAGCTGCGCCCGTCTTCGCCGCCGGTCAGCCAGGACAGCTGCGAGGCCAGCACCTGGAAGGCGGATGCGACCGCGAGCGTGATCATGGCAAAGAAGATCGCGGCAACCCGCAGCGAGAACAGTCCGATCGCAAGCGCAAGCAGCGCGGCAAGCGGCAGGCCGACCACGATGCCGGTTGCGACCGCGCCCCAATTCGGGCCCATCCCGTACAGCGCGATCGCGATCGCGTAGCTGCCGATCCCGTAGAACATGGTGTGTGCGAATGACACCGAGCCGGTATAGCCGAGCAGGAGGTCGTAGGAGGCGACCAGCGCGGCGAAGACGCAGATCTTGGCCGCGACGTTCAGCGCCTTCGCCCCGGGAGACAGGAACGGCGTCGCCACCAGCGCCAGGATGATGAGGACGAGAACGAGCGTGAGCACGCGGCTGCGCGGCGGATCGCCTGACAGGATCATCATCGGCTGGTCACCGCATAGAGGCCGCGCGGCCGCCACATCAGAATGGCGACCATCAGCAGGATATTGGAGACGAGGGCGAGCTTAGGCACCAGGAAGCCGCCGTAATTGGCAATCATCGCCACCAGGATCGCGCCGATGAAGCAGCCGCCGATCGAGCCGAGGCCGCCGATGATGACGACGATGAAGATCAGGACGGTGAGGTCGTCGCTCATGGAGGCGTGGACTTGCTCGCGATACAGCGCCCACATCACGCCGCCGAGGCCGGCGAGCGCCGATCCCGTCATGAACACGCCGAGGAACAGACGGCGAATGCGATAGCCGAGCGCCTCGACCATCTCGCGGTTCTCGACGCCGGCGCGGATCAGAAGGCCAAGCTTGGTTCGGTTGAGCACGAGCTGGATCGCGATGAAGACGGCGAGGCCGATCAGCGTCGCCAGCACGCGGTATTTCGCGATCGCGACGTCGCCGAGGATGAAGGAGCCGCGCAGCGACGTCGGCAGCGGCGTCGGGATGATCTGCGGCCCCCACACCGCATAGAGCGTCTGCTCGGCGACGATCAGGCCGCCCGTCGTCATCAGGATCTGCTTCAGATGCTGACCGTAGACGGGCAGGATCAGCACCCGCTCGACAACCAGCCCGAGCGCGCCGGATACCGCCATCGACAGCAGTGCCGCCGGCGCCAGCACCGCGAGGTTAGTCCACAGCGAATCCGCCTGGAGGGAAGCGGCGAACGGCGCCAGCACCAGGGTCGCGACATAGGCCCCGACCGCGATGAAGGCGCCATGGCCGAAATTGAGCACGTCCATCAGGCCGAACACGAGCGTCAGGCCGGAGGCCATGATGAAGATCATCATGCCCATCGCGAGGCTCGCGGCCGTCAGCGTCAGCCAGGTGCTGGGCGAGCCGATCAGCGGGATCATCACCAGGGCGACCGCGATCGGCAGCAGGATCGGCGCGATGTCGCGCTTCGGCTTCGGCAGCGGATCGGTTGCGGCGAGCTCGGTCATTGATGCGTCTCCAGGCTCAGGCCGAGCAGCCGCTCCTGCAGCGGCACGTCTGAGGCCAAGGCCGCCATCTCGCCGCGATGAACGATGGTGCCGTTGTCCATCACCAGCACGTTGTCGCCGAGCTCGCGGGCGGCAAAGAAATTCTGCTCGACCATCAGGATCGTGGCGCCCTTGCGCTTGATCTCCTTCAGGCACTCGATCAGCGCCATCACGATCGCCGGCGCCAACCCCTTGGTCGGCTCGTCGATCAGCAGGAGCTTGCGGGGTTCGATGATGGCGCGGGCAATCGACAGCATCTGCTTCTGTCCGCCCGAGAGACTTCCCGCGCGCGACAGCCAGAACCGGCGCAGCGCGGGGAAGAAGCCAAAAATCCAGTCCAGCTGGGCGTCGTCGAGTGGTCCGTCGCGCGCCGCCAGCACCAGATTTTCCTTCACCGTGAGGTCGGAGAACACCGCCATGCTCTCCGGCACGTAGCCGACGCCGAGCCGCGCGATGTCGGGCGTCGCACGGCTCTCGATGCGCTCGCCGGCGAGGCTGATCTCGCCGGAGGAGGCCTGCCAGAGGCCCATGATGGTGCGCAACGTCGTGGTCTTGCCGGCGCCGTTGCGGCCGAGCAGCATCGTGGTCTGCCCCTGCGCGACAGCGAGATCGATGCCCTGGAGGATGTGATAGCGGCCGATATGAGTGTGAACACCGGAGAGCCTCAACAGATCGGTCATGCTGCGCTCCCTGCAACTTTATTGGGCGCGACGCCGAGATAGGCTTCCTGCACGATCGGTGACGCAATCACCTCGGCAGGCCTGCCGTCCGCAACAAGCTGCCCGTTATGCAACACGATGATGCGGTCGGCGAGCGATCGCACCACGTCCATCTTGTGCTCGACCAGGAGAATGATCCTGCTTTTGTCCTGCTTGAGCTGCGCGATCAGGTTCAGCACGACCGGCACCTCGTCGATGCTCATGCCCGCGGTCGGCTCGTCGAACATGAACACCTTTGGCTCGAGCGCCATCATCAGCGCGACCTCGAGCTTGCGCTGATCGCCATGCGACAGTGCGGTCGCGGCGACGCCACGGCGGCCGCCGAGCGCGACCTGATCCAGGATAGCATCGGCGCGGGCGATCAGATCGCGGCGGACCATCCAGGGCCGCAACATGTCGTAGTGAGTGCCGTTGGCGGCCTGCACCGCGAGGCGGACGTTTTCCTCCACCGACAGATTCGGAAAGAGGTTGGTGAGCTGGAAGGCGCGCCCCAGGCCTGCGCGCGTCCGCATCGGCGCGGAATGCTGGGTGATGTCGGTGCCGTCGAACAGAATGCTGCCGCTCGATGCGCGGAGCAGGCCGGAGATCAGGTTGAAATAAGTGGTCTTGCCGGCGCCGTTCGGGCCGACGATCGCGGTGAGTTCGCCCGGGCGGAAGCTGCAAGTGACGCTGTTGACCGCGACATGGCCGCCGAAGCGGATGGTGAGGTCGCGGGTTTCGAGGGTCAGCGTCATGGCGGATCTGGCAAATGATGAGAGGAGAATTTGTCCGCGATCAGGCTGCGCTCCCTCTCCCGCTTGCGGGAGAGGGTGGGAGAGGGTGTCTCCTCAGGCGAGAACCCCAAGAGGACAGAGCCTTCTCCCGGCCTCTCCCGCAAGCGGGAGAGGTGAAGGAAGAAAGATCAGCGCTTGTTCTTGACCGGAACGTCCATGTCCTCGATCTTCAGCTCGCGCACCGGCTCGAGCACGGCCCAGGCGACATTCGGATCGACCTTGACCTTGAAGTGATACATGCTCTGCAGCGCCTGATGGTCTTCCTTGCGGAACATCATCTTGCCCTTGGGCGTATCGAACTCCAGGCCTTCCATGACCGTGATCAGCTTCTCGGTGTCGGTCGACTTCGCCTTGGTGACGGCGGCGACGACGGACATCGCCGCGGCGAATCCGCCCGCGGTGAAGAAGTCCGGCGGCGCGTTGAAGCGCTTCTGGTGCTCGGCGACAAGCCAGTCATTTACCGGGTTCTTCGGGATCGCGTAGAAATAATAGGTCGCGCCTTCCATGCCGGGCAGGCCCTTGTAGGCGGCGAGCGCCGGCAGGATGTTGCCGCCGGTGGACAGTTCGATGCCGTAGCGCTTCGGATCCATGTCCTGGAGTTTCGCCAGCGGATTGCCGGCGCCGGCCCAGATCACCCAGATCACCTTGCGGCCCGGCTTGTCCTTCAGCGCGTCGAACAGGCGCTGGCCGACCGCGGTGAAGTCGGTGGTCGAGGTCGGGGCATATTCTTCGGCGGCGAGCGTCGCCCCGGTCTTGCCGAGCGCCTCCTTGAAGGCGGCGACGCCGTCGCGGCCGAAGGCGTAGTCCTGCGCCAGCGTCGCGACGGTGACGCCCTGCTTGCCGATCGCGACCGCGTTCGAGATCGCGTCCTGCGACGAGTTGCGCGCGGTGCGGAAGATGTAGCGATTCCACTTCTCGCCGGTAATCTGATCCGCGACCGCGGGCTCGACGATCAGGATCTTCTTGTTTTCCTCGGCGACAGGCAGGATCGCGAGTGCCGCGGCCGACGAGGTCGTGCCGATCGCGATGTCAACCTTGTCGTCCTGATAGGCTTCCGCGAGCGCGGCCTTGGAGAGATCCGGCTTGCCCTGGTCGTCCTTGGTGATGACGACGATCTTGCGCCCGTCGAGCGTCATGGTGCCCTTGGTGGCGTATTCGAACCCCATCTGCAGGCCGGTCTCGGTCTGCTTGGCATAGGCCTCGAGCGGGCCGGTCTTGCCATAGATCAGCGCGATCTTGAGATCGTCGGCCTGTGCGGAGGTGCCCGCGGCGAGGGCGAGGATGGTTGTTGTTAAGATGAGCGATCGGCGCACGATGGTCCCTCCTGATGAGTTCTTTGGCCATAGCGATTTGCACAACCGTGCGGACATTGCAATTCCACCTTCCGGCGGACCACGCGACGGGCATGTGTGATATTGTCCGGCCCGGCCGAGCCGGATCGCTTCTGCCGAAGAAATCGGCAGATGCAATTGTTGACCTCACCCGTGGAACGGGTTGCTCAGGCTTTGCAAAGTAACGACTCAGGCCCGGGGTTACCGCCGGTATCCGTTCGCGCGGGAATAGCCCTGCCGGTTCTGCTGCGTCGAGCGGTTTGTGACGCTGGCGCGTGCTTCGCTGGAAATGGGCGTTGCGAGCTTCAGCTCCTCCAGGAAGATCGGCCGGGAGAAGTAATAGCCCTGCGCGTAACGGATCTTGGTCGCAGCCTGGAGGTAGGCGAGCTCCTCGTAGGATTCGATGCCTTCGGCAATCACGGTCATGCCGAGCGCTTCGCTCAGGGATTCGATCGCGCGCAGGATGCCCTGGTTGCGTGGACGCTTATGGATATCGGTGATGAAGGAGCGGTCGATCTTGATCTCGTCCGCGGTGATGTCGGCCAGCGCCGAGAGCGAGGAATAGCCGGTGCCGAAATCGTCGATCGAGATGGCGACGCCGAGCTTGCGGAACATCGGCAGGATCTCGGCCTGGAAATGATTCTTGGCGACGAAGGCGTCTTCCGTCACCTCGATCATGAAGCGCTGCGGAAAGCCGGTGTCGTCGAGCGCCTGGGCAAAGCTGCGCATGAATTCCGGGTTGCCGGCCTGCTTGGCCGCGACGTTGATGCTGATGGTCGCTTCCGCACCGAACGTCTCGTTGATCAGGTCGATCGACTTGACGATCTCGGCGAGCACGAGATGGGTCAGCTCGTCGATCAGCCCGAGTTCGGTGGCAAGATTGATGAACGAGCCGGGCGCCTGGATCACGCCCTCGTCGTCGCGCAGCCGCACCAGGGCCTCGATGCCCTTCACGTCCTGCGTGCGGATGTCGACCTTGGACTGGAAGGCGCAGCAGAAGCGCTTCTCCAGGATGGCCTGCCGCAGCGACTGCTCGATCTTCATCCGCGCCAGCGCCTCGCGTTCCATGCTGGAATCGAAGAAGGCCGCCGATCCCTTGCCGTCATTCTTGATGCGGTACATCGCGATGTCGGCGTTCTGGCGCAGTGTCTCGAAGCTGCTTCCGTGATCGGGGTAGAGGCTGATGCCGACGGAGGTTGAGGCGAACACTTCCGAATTGTCGATGAAGAACGGCGCGGTCAGCCGCTCCAGCGTCGACTGCATGAATTCGGCGACTTCCTCCTGGTTCTGGATCGGCGATAGCAGCAGCAGGAATTCGTCGCCGGAGATGCGCGACAGCATGTCCGAGTCGCGCAAGCCGCGTCCAAGCCGCTTCGACAGTTCGACCAGCAGGGCGTCGCCCACGGCGTGCCCGTAATAGTCGTTGATGTGCTTGAAATTGTCGACGTCGAGAAAGGCGAGCGCAAAGCGATCGCCCGTGCGACCCTGCGCGAGCAGGCTGGTGGCGCGATGCTCGATCACGCGCCGCGAGGGCAGGCCGGTCAGATCGTCGAAATAGGCCGAGCGGAACAGCTGGTCTTCGAAATTCTTCTGCTCGGTGATGTCAGAGGAGGCCGAGATCAGCAGCTCGCGTCCGTCGAGGCGGACCGGACGATGGGTGGTCAGCAGCACCTGGCGTGCGGCTCCGTCGTGGAGCGCTTCCTCGGCGACGACCGCCTGGCCGGAGCTCAGGGCCTGCCGGCAGGCTTCGAGGCGCGACGCTAGATCGCGCGAGGGGCGGCTGCCGTCCATGCCGAGCTGGGCAGCCGCGACATCGTTGACCAGGAGAAGTTCGCCTTGCGCGTCCTGCACGGTCAGGCCGGCAGGCAGCATTCTAACGATTTCCTTGAGAAATCCGAGTTCGGCTTCGCTCGCGCCGGAATATTTGTTGTCGTTCATAGAAGTCATGAATCTTGTTGTTTCAGCGCGCCTTTGCAATGGCCGCGATCTTGCGCGGTTCCCTCTTAAGTTTGGTTAAGGGGCCCGGAGAATTACGGTGGTGTTTTGCGGCGATGCGACGCGCGCAGCCTATCGTCATTAACAGGGCGTCAACGCGTCCGGTGAAACCGCGAACGACGCGCGCGAACGGGTTTCGTTGGCGCCGCGTCTAACCGTCCTTGGGGATACGGCATTGCATGGTGCAATGAAGTCCGGTCCTGAGATAGGAAACCTCAGTCTTGCCGTCGAAGGCCGACAGCGCCGACTTCAACAGCTTGGTGCCGAAACCCGGCTCGGAGATCTTGTCGACGCTCGGACCCTCGGTTTCATCCCAGGTCACGGTCAGGCGATCGTCGCTGACGGTCCATGACACCTGCAACAACCCGCGCGGCGCGGAGAACGCGCCATATTTCCCCGCGTTGGTGGCGAGTTCGTGAAACATCAGGGACAGCGTGACCGCAAGTTTCGGCGGCAGGAACAGCCGGTCGCCGTTGAGCGTGAAGCGGACATGGCCGTAAGGGCCGAGCTCGGAGATCAGGAGGTCGCGAATGTCGCAGCCGGCCTTGTCGATCCGTGAGATCAAATCGTCGGTCGCGGCAAGCGACCGCAGCCGCGGATCGATCCGGGCCCAGATTTGCGGCTGATCGTGCAGCACCTGATGCAGCACGGCATGCACCGTCGACAGCTTGTTCTTCAGCCGGTGCTGGAGCTCGTCGACCAGCAGCTTGCGGTAGTCTTCTTCCTCGATCAGGCGTCTGGAAATCCGCCGCTGCTCGACGAGGAGCGAGCGATAGTGCTCGACGCCCCAGATGGTGAGCGCGCAGACCGCCCAATACAGCGCCAGCAGGGCGAATCGCGCGTTATCGGCAAAGGCATCGCCGAAATTCACGACGACGCCGAGCACGCCGCCCACCAGCGCCGTGATGATGCCGATGCGGAAGCCGCCGAACGCGGCTGCAAAGAACACGGCCGGGAAATACGGCGTGAAATAGACGTCGGGCCGCACATGGGCGAGGGCCCAGCGCGCCAGCGTCGCAACCAGCAGGCAGGCGACCGCAAACGCAAGGCTCAGGCCGAGCGACGGCGGTGCCACGCCCTGCCAGCCCTTGCGGAATTCGTCGATCAGCTTCCCCATGCGCAGTCCGGTCGCGATATGCGTTCGACAATCGAGCGATCGCCAGGAATGTTACGCATGTCGCCGGCCCCAAGCAAAGCTTGCCTTGTCGGAAGCCGGCAGGAATAGTGCCTGCCGCGGCGCCGACCGTCGCGGCGCCGTCGTCGATCGGTGTCCGCCATTTGGCGTCAAGGGGTTCGAAAACAGGGACATTCCATGGGCAGGCTGGATGGCAAGGTCGCGGTGATCACGGGCGCGACGAGCGGGATCGGGTTGCGGACTGCAGAAGTCTTCGTTGCCGAAGGTGCCAAAATTGTGATCGCGGGCCGGCGCATACCGGAAGGCGAGGCGCTGGCGAAGCAGCTCGGGGCGAATTGCGTCTTCCGCCAGACGGATGTGACGGTCGAAGCGCAGATGCAGGCGGTGATCGCGCTCGCGGTGGACAAATTCGGCCGCATCGACTGCCTGTTCAACAATGCCGGCGGTCCGGCGCAGACCGGCGGCATCGAAGGCCTCGAGGTCGAGCGCTTTGACGCGGCGATGGCGACCCTGCTGCGCAGCGTCATGCTCGGCATGAAGCACGCCGCGCCGCACATGAAGAAGCAGGGATCTGGCAGCATCATCAACAATGGCAGCATCGCCGGCCGTCTTGCCGGCTTCTCGTCATCGATGGTCTATGGTGCAGCCAAAGCGGCGGTGATCCATCTCACCAAATGCGTGGCGATGGAGCTCGGCGAATCCAACGTCCGCGTCAACTCGATCTCGCCCGGCGCCATCGCGACCGGCATTTTCGGCAAGGCGCTCGGGCTTTCGACCGACGCGGCGGAGAAGACGCCGGCGGTGATGCGCGAGGTCTACAAGACCGCGCAGCCGATCCCGCGCGCCGGCCTTCCCGATGACATCGCCCATGCTGCGGTGTTCCTGGCCAGCGACGAATCCAGCTTCATCAACGGCCATGACCTCGTCATCGACGGCGCGATGACCGGCGGCCGCAACTGGAGCCAGCAGCAGCAGGGCTACGTGGCCCTGCGCAAGGCGTTCGATCAGGGGGGCGGATAGTTTCGTCATTGCGAGGAGCGAAGCGACGAAGCAGTCCAGGCCGCTTCCGCGGACGCAGTCTGGATTGCTTCGCTTCGCTCGCAATGACGACTGCGATGCTCAAACCGCCTTCACCCGCACCCGCAATCCGTCGCGCGGCTTCGGGATCGGCCACATCTGCCAGTCGGGCTTGTAGCCGGGCTCCAGCGACACCTCGATGTTCTGCAGGAAGTGCCGCGCGAAGCATTTGGCCTGCATGTAGGCGAAGTGCAGGCCGAGGCACATATGCGCGCCGCCGCCGAACGGCACCCAGGCGAAGCGGTGGCGGTTGCGCTGGGCCTCTTCGGTGAAGCGCAGCGGATCGAAGCGATCCGGCTCCGGCCAGATGTCCTTCATGTGGTGGGTGTAGAGCGGATTGACGCCGATCGCAGTGCCGGCCGGAATCGAAAAACCCTTGAAGCTGAAATCGCGCACGGCTCGGCGCGGCATCGAGGGCACCGGCGGCTTGATCCGCAGCGCTTCCTTGAACGCCATCTCCGACAGCGGCATCTTTTCGAGATCGTCGAAGCTGCTTGGCGCGTCAGGGGCGAGCCCCAGCGCCATGACTTCCGCGCGAAGCTTGTCCTGCCAGCCGGGATTTGCCGCGAGTTCGCCAATGAACGACGTCAGCGACGAGGTCAGCGTGTCGTGCGCCGCCATTATCAGGAAGCTCATGTGGTCGATGATGTCCTGTTCCGAGAGCAGCGCGCCGTCCTCGTGGGTTGCGCGGCAGAGCTGCGAGAACAGATCATCACCGCCGAGATTGCCGCGTCGCAGCGGAATCTGCTCGCGGAAATAAGCCACGATGCGCTTGCGTCCCCTGACGCCGGCCGCCATCTGCGTGCCGGGCAGCGGTCGGCGGATCGGGGCGACGGCAGCGGCGACCATGTCGACGAAGGCCCGGTTGATCTCGTCGACCTCCGGCCCGATATCGGCGCCGATAAAGGACGCGGCGGCGAGATCGAGCGTGAGCTGCTTCATCGCCGGATAAAGCTGCATCTCGCCGGGCTTGGCCTTCCACTGCGCGACGCGGGCGGCGATGCCGCGGTCGAGATCGCTCAGATACGACTTCATCGGGCCGGACTTGAATGCGACCGACAGCGCCTTGCGGTGCAGCCGGTGCTCCTCGAAATCCAACAGCATCAATCCCCGCGGAAACAACAGGCCGAGCACCTTGTTCCAGCCATGGGTCGAGGAGAACAGCTTTTGCTGGTCGAACAGCACGAGCTCGTTGGCCTCGGGGCCGAGCAGCACGATATTGGTCTCGCCGAAGAAATGCGTGCGATAGACGAGGCCGTATTTGGCGCCGTTCGCCTCGATATGCCCTTTGGGGTCCGCGAGCACCTGGAAGGTCTTGCCGATGATCGGCCAGCCTTCGTCGCCGGGGATGTGGGTCAGCTCGTTGCGCTTGGGCGGAGTGAAGCCGTGCGCAGGGGCGGCCACATTCTGCATCGACATGACGATTGCTCCGGTTGGCTAGACCCGGCCAACATAACACAATCCAGCTGCGATGACTCCGCGCTTACCGCTTCGCCGCTTCCTTCTGCAAATCCGGCGCATTGACGGCCGGAATCGCAACGCGGCCGGCGCCGGTCACCTTCAGCGCCTCGGCGGCCTTTTCGTTTTCCATGATCTTGGCCATCACGGCCTGTCCCGCGCGCTCGAAGATCGCGCGGTTCTCGATCACAAATTTTTGCGACTTGCGCAAGCCGTCGATGTAGCCGTTGATCTCGGGCACCACGTAGCGCGCGACCATGTCCCAGCTCCGGCGCGTGTTCTCCGGATTGGCCCAGTCGTGCACGAAGCCGATGACGGCGCCGATTCCGCCGGAGACCTGCATCACGTTCTTGATCATCTTGACGAGGTCGTCGGGCGTGCCGATGACGGAGGCCGCGCCGTCGACGAAAGCGGTCTTGTCCACGGCCTCGTCGGGTGAGGCGAACGCGGTGAGCCCGGGCCGTTGCAGCGTGCCGACATTATATTCATTGTGCCAGCGCATTAGGCCGGGGCCGGCCTCGCGGCGCGCCTGCTCGCGGGTCTCGGCGATGTGCCAGGTCAGCAGCACGCGCCAGTTCGCGCGATCGACTTTGGTGCCGTGCTTTTTCGCCGCGTCCTCGGCGAACTGCCATTGCTGCTGCAGCGACATCAGCCCCTGAGTCGTCATCGAACCCAGCGAAATGATGCCGATTCCGTATTTTCCGGCGAGCGTCATGCCGGAGGGCGAGATCTGCGAGGCCACGACGAAGGGCATTTCCTCCTGCAACGGCAGGAGCTGCAGCGCGGCGTCGTTCATGGTGAACCAGTCGCTCTTCGCCGTGACGCGCTCGCCGCTGAAGAGGCGGCGGATCACGCCGATCGCTTCGTCCTGGCGGTCGCGCTGCGTCATCGGATCGATGCCGAGCGTATGCGCGTCGGAGGCGAGCGCGCCGGGACCCGAGCCGAAGATGGCGCGGCCGCCGGTCATGTGGTCGAGCTGCACCATGCGCTGCGCGACGTTGTAGGGATGATGGTAGGGCAGCGACACCACGCCGGTGCCGAGCCTGATCCGCTTGGTGCGCTCGCCGGCGGCCGCCAGGAACATCTCGGGGGAGGCGATCATCTCCCAGCCGGAGGAATGATGCTCGCCGCACCAAAACTCGTCATAACCGAGGCTATCCAACTGCTCGACCAGGTCGAGATCGCGCCGGAACTGGAGCATCGGATGCTCCCCGATCGGATGATGCGGGGCAAGGAAGGCTCCGAACTTCAGGCGCGCCATGGCGTTCTCTCCGGCTTACATTTTTTTGTTTGTGGCGCGAAGCTACGTGCTGGAGACAGCGAACGCAATCGTGCGATGTCCCGCGCGGCGGAATGCAGCCATGCGTATGTCGTCTTCCTCTCCCGGCACGCTGAGAGAGGCGGAACGCGCGAGGATCCTACCTTCGAGGTAATCGCGGCGCCGCATGCGGTCTGAGATGATCGGCAAGGACATCCGAGGATCACGCGCCGATGCATCAAACCGTCACAAAGCAGGTCGACACGTCGCGTCGCTGGTGGGTGCTGGCGATCGTCGTGGCCGCCCAGTTCATGTTCGGCGTCGATGCCTTCGTGGTCAACGTCGCCATTCCCACCATCGCGGTCGAGTTGAAGGCGTCGCCGGCTCAGATCGAATCCGTCATCGCGATCTACCTGATCGCCTATGCCACGCTGGTCGTCACCGGCGGCCGGCTTGGCGACATTCACGGCACCAGGAACGTGTTCCTGGCAGGTCTGCTCGGCTTCACCCTGACGTCGCTGTGGTGCGGACTGGCGCGATCCGGTTCGGAGTTGATCGTCGCGCGATTGACGCAGGGTGCCTCCGCCGCGCTGATGGTGCCGCAGGTGCTGGCGACGCTGCATCTCCTGTTCACCGACGAACAGCGCAACCGCGCCTTCGCCATCTACGGCATCGTGCTGGGACTCGCGGGTGCCGCGGGCTTTCTGCTCGGTGGTCTCCTGGTCACGATCGATCTCGCCGGCACCGGCTGGCGCTCGGTGTTCTTCGTCAATGTGCCGTGCGGTCTCGTGATCGCGGTGGCGGCCTGGCGCATCATGCCCTCGGCACCGCATCGCGCCGGCACACGGCTTGACATCACGGGCAGCATCGTCCTGTTCGCCGGATTGCTGTGCATGATCGGTCCGCTGCTGCTGGGTCACGATGTCGGCTGGGCACCGTGGCTGTGGCTGGTGATGGCGGTCGGCGCCGCGATCCTCCTGGGGTTCCCGAAGCTGGAGCATGCGGTGACACGCGCCGGCGGCATGCCGCTGATTGATCTCTCGCTGCTGGCGGACGCCGCTTTCCTGCGCGGCCTTGGCGCGGCGTTCTTTTTCTTCTCCGCCAATCTCTCGTTCTATCTGGTCATGACGCTGTTCATGCAGCGAGGGCTGAAATCCCGCCGCTCGCGGCCGGCATGGCCTTCATTCCGCTCGCGCTCGCTTTCGTCGTGGCCTCGCGCCATAGTGGCGCACGGGCGCGCCATCGCGGCACCAGGGTCTTGATCGAAGGCTGCGCGCTTCAGATCGCGGGCCTCGCGGCCCTTGCGCTGGTCGCGTTCTCTGTCGACGCGCCGTCCGCGCTCCTGCTCGCGCTCACCATGATCGTGTTCGGCTACGGTCAGGGGCTGGTGATGGCGCCGCTCTCCGGCGCGGTGCTCTCGACGGTGAAGCCTGTGGCCGCCGGTTCTGCCTCCGGCATGTACGGCACCACGGCGCAAGTCGGAAATGCGGCCGGAGTGGCCGCAATCGGCGCCATGTTTTTCGCCGTCGAAGCGGTGCAATCAGCGCGCGCAGGATTTCTCGTCTCGCTCGCACTGTTCGCAACATTAATCATGATCTGCGCCGCATTCCTGGCGTGGATGCGCCGGGTATCTGCATGAAGTTGAGGCATTGCGGTTAATGCGTGCTGATTTCTGCAGGCTTTCCTGAGATTTAGCACCTCATCGACAGCACACGGTCTTTTTATTTTGCGCTGCAGCAACTATTTGGTTTGGGTGGACGTTGAACGTCGCCTGCTAGGAGCTGCCGTGTCGTTAACCAGAAATGTCGATCTCTTGAGACGTCTGCCAAAGCTGGACGGATTGCGCTTCGCCGAGTTTGGCCGGAGCGCCGATGCGTCCAGTCCGTTGCAAGAGGTCACGGGCTTCGGCGACAATCCCGGCAATCTGCGCCTGTTCGCGTTCGTGCCGCCGCAACTGCAGAAGCCGCGCGCGCTCGTCGTCGTGCTGCACGGCTGCGGCCAGACGGCGGCAAGCTACGACCTCGGTGCCGGATGGTCGACGCTCGCCGAGCACTACGGCTTCGCGCTGTTGATGCCCGAGCAGCAGCGCATCAACAACAGCAACACCTGCTTTAACTGGTTCCATCCGGAAGACACGGCGCGGGACAGTGGCGAGGCCTGTTCGATTCGCGAGATGATCGCGCATATGACGGAAACGCATCGCGTCGATCCCAAGCGCATCTTCATCACGGGCCTGTCGGCCGGCGGCGGCATGACGTCGGTGATGCTCGCGACCTACCCTGAAGTCTTCGCGGCCGGTGCGGTGATCGCGGGACTTCCCTACGGCATCGCGACCAATCTGCGCGAGGCGCTCGACGGCATGTTTCATTCCCCGGAGCGGCCGGCGCGTGAACTTGGCGATCTGGTGCGGCGGGCCTCGAATCATCGCGGGCCCTGGCCGAGGATCTCGGTGTGGCACGGCAGCGCCGATCGCACCGTCAATCCCGGCAATGCCAACGAGATCGTCAAGCAATGGCTCGACCTGCACGATCTGCCCGAGGCGCCGATGGCGGAAACTGACATCGACGGCTATCCGCGCCAGGCCTGGTGGAACAAGGACGGCGAGACGCTCGTCGAGTCCTACGCCATCACCGACATGGCCCACGGCACGCCGCTCGGCCTTGCCGACAACGACCAGCGCTATGGCGTGGAAGGCGCGTTCCTGATCGAGGCCGGCATCTCCTCGTCTTATCACATCGCCAAATTCTTCGGCCTCACCGGCTGGATTCCCGACGCTGCGAAGAAGGCGGAGGCAAAGCCGACGCCGGCCCGCTCGCCCGCGCCGCATCTGGCGCGCTCGATCCGCGCCGCGATCGCCGAAGAGCCGGCCGAGCCGAAGCGCGAGGAGGCCCGCGGCTTCGATCTCGGCCAGATCATTACGCGCGCGCTCACGGCCGCGGGATTGATGAAGTAACTCAGGCCGTCGCGCCGATAAGGCAGGAGTTTTGTGCCCGTCGTCGCTGCGATCCGCGAATGGGGTGACCGCAACCTGAGCCAGCCCGCGGCGTTCGCAGACGCCGCGGAATAGGCGCTCACATCTCGCCGGTGATGAACGGATTTGTCATCCGCTCCTGGCCGATGCTCGAGCCGGCGCCATGGCCGCAGATGAAGCCGACATCGTCGCCGAGCGGCAGCAGCTTGGTCTTGATCGAGTCGATCAGCGTCGCGTGACTGCCGCCGGGCAGATCGGTGCGACCGACCGAGCCCGCGAACAGGACGTCGCCGACATGGGCGAAGCGCAAGTCCTTGTTGAAGAACACCACGCTGCCGGGCGAGTGGCCGGGGCAATGATAGATCTCGAACTGGAGATCGCCGATGGCCACGCTGTCGCCTTCGTCGAGCCAGCGGTCCGGCTCGAAATTGCGCACCCCCGTCATGCCGAAGCGCGCGCCGCTCTCGACCACGTTGTCGAGCAGGAATTTGTCCGCGACGTGCGGGCCCTCGATCGGCACCTTCAGCTCGTCGCGCAGTTCGGCCGCGCCGCCGACATGGTCGATATGGCCGTGGGTGAGCCAGATCTTCTCCACGGTGACGCCGGTCTGCTTGATGGCGTCCAGGATCTTCGGCACGTCGCCGCCGGGATCGATCACCACGGCCTTCTTGGAAGGCTCGTCCCAGATGATGGTGCAATTCTGCTCGAACAGCGTCACGGGGACGATGATCGCGCCTGCCTTCGCGCTGGCCTCAGCTTGTGTCTCGTTTTGCTCGGTCATGGCGCCACAATGCCGATTTTTGCCATGCCGCCAAGCAAAAGATTTCTCCCCGGGGCCTGGGAACAACCGCAGACATCGTCACACGGCCGTCCCAATTCGCCTGCTGGTTTGAACCGGAGCGCTCCTTCCGCGTTCTCCCGCGCAACAAGCAGTTTTGGATGGATTTCCCGCATGGCTCAGGGCGGCAGCGATTGGTGGCGCGACGGCATCTTCTATCAGGTCTATCCGCGCTCCTTTCAGGATTCAAACGGCGACGGTGTCGGCGATCTCGCCGGCATTTTGCAGCGGCTACCTTATGTGAAATCGCTCGGCGTCGACGCGATCTGGCTGTCGCCGATCTTCCCCTCGCCGATGGCCGATTTCGGCTACGACATCTCCGACTACACGGGCATCGAGCCGCTGTTCGGCACGATGGCGGATCTCGATGCGCTTCTCGCCGCCGCGCACGACAACGGCCTTAAGCTGATCCTCGACCTCGTGCCGAACCACACCTCGGACCAGCATCCCTGGTTCGTCGAGAGCCGTTCCTCGCGCGACAATCCCAAACGCGACTGGTACATCTGGCGCGACCCGGACGAGGGTGGCGGCGTGCCGAATAATTGGCTGTCCGAGTTCGGCGGTAGCGCGTGGCAGTTCGACGAGACCACCGGCCAATACTACTATCACGCCTTCCTCGCCCAGCAGCCGGATCTCAACTGGCGCAATCCCGATGTCCGCGCGGCAATCTATGACGTGATGCGGTTCTGGCTGGAGAAAGGCGTCGACGGCTTTCGCGTCGACGTGATCTGGCATCTGATTAAGGACGCCGAGTTCCGCGACAACCCGCCCAATCCGCATTATGCCGAGGGCCGGCCGCCGAACGAAAAGATAATGACGCAATATTCCACCGACCAGCCGGAGGTGCACGACGTCATCGCCGAGATGCGCCGCGTCACGGATGCCTATGATGCCCGCGTCCTGATCGGCGAGATCTATCTGCCGCTGCATCGCCTCATGGCCTATTACGGCAACGATCTCACCGGCGCGCAGATGCCGTTCAACTTCGCGCTGCTCTCGACCTTCTGGAGCGCGCGCTCGATCGAGAAAATCGTCGAGGATTACGAGAAGGCGCTGCCGAAGGGCGCCTGGCCGAACTGGGTGCTCGGCAATCATGACCGTCCACGCGTCGCAAGCCGCGTCGGGCCGGAGCAGGCCCGCGTCGCCGCCATGCTGCTGCTGACGCTGCGTGGCACGCCGACGCTCTACTATGGCGACGAGATCGGCATGCATCAGCTCGCGATCGCGCCCGAGGACGTGCGCGACCCCTTCGAGAAGAACGTGCCCGGCATCGGTGTCGGCCGCGACGGCTGCCGCACACCGATGCAGTGGGATTCTTCCAACTTCGCCGGCTTCTCGGACGTCAGGCCATGGCTGCCGCTGCCGGAGGATCACATCCGCAACAACGTCGTCGATCTCGAGGCCGATTCACGTTCGATCCTGACGCTCTATAAGCGTCTGATCGCGTTGCGGCAGGGCTGTCCGCCGCTGGTCGCGGGCGACTATCATCCGCTTGCCGCGCAAGGCGATCTCCTGATCTATCGCCGCGAGGCCGAGGGCAGGGCGGTGACCGTGGTGCTCAATCTCGGCCCTGAGCCGATCGCGGTCACCACCAGCGCGATCAGGTTCGGCAGCGAGATTCTGCTGTCGACATTCCTGGATCGCGAGCGAGAGCGGATCGAAGGCGTGCTGGATCTGCGCGGCAACGAGGGCGTGATCATCACGCCACCCTGACCGTCGTCCTGGACAAGGCGAAGCGCAGATCCAGGACCCATTGCCCCAGGGAGTGGTTTGACGAAGATTCGTGGTGATAGCTTCGTACAACAATCACCTATTGGGGTAATGGGTCCTGGCTTTCGCCAGGACGACAACGGAGTGCGTGGTCGCACTGACTACCCCGGATGCTTGTTCCCTCGCACCGTCCCGTCGATATCGCTCCGCTTCAACAGATAGTCCAATCCGCCGACGCGGTACCAGCGATAGCCATAGGGCTCCAGCACGACGCGGTGCTGGCCGCGCTTGTCGGCGTGGCTGTGGTCCTCCGCGAGCAGATTGATCAGGTGCGCGCCGGCCTCGCCTGGCAGCCCCGCCGAGAACGCGATCTCGCGCGGCTTCTCGTCGAGATTGTGCACGAACAGCACGGAATTGTTGCGCCAGTCATAGCGCATGATGAACACGGCGGGATCGCGCGTCGCGATGATCGAAAAATCGCCCCAGCCGATCTCCGGCACCTCCTTGCGCATGCGGACGATGCGCTCGGTCCAGTTCAGCATCGAGTTGGGATCGCGCCGCTGCTTGGCGACGTTGACGTGCGGATAGCCGTACGGTCCTTCGTCGATGACGGGCAAGGCCGGCTTGTCGCTGGTGGTGAAGCCGCCATGCGGCTCCGTCGACCATTGCATCGGCGTGCGCGCGCAATTGCGCTCGGGGAGCGAAAGATCATCGCCCATCGCGATCTCGTCGCCGTAGCGGATCACGGGCGTTCCCGGCAGCGTGCACATCAGGCTGTAGGCGAGCTCGAGCCGCCGGCGGTCGCCACCGAGCATCGGTGCCAGGCGACGGCGAATGCCGCGGTCGTAGAGCTGCATGTCCTTGTCAGGACCGAAGCTTTTGAACACGGTGTCGCGCTGCGCCTTGGTCAATCGCCCGAGATCGAGCTCGTCATGATTGCGCAGGAACAGGCCCCATTGCGCCGAGGCGGGCCGCGGCTTGGTCGCCTTCAGCGCTTTCCCCAGCGGGCGGGAATCGGACGAGGCCAGCGCATAGAACAGATGCTGGTTGACCTGGAAATTGAACATCATATGCATGCGGTCGGCATCACGGCCGAAATATTCCATGTCCGTCTTCGGCAGCACGTTGGCCTCGGCGAGGATGATGGCATCGCCCTGCCGCCATTGCAGGAATTCACGGAACGTCCGCAGCATGTCGTATTGTTCGGCCGGCTTTTTCACTTTGGCGCCTTTGGTCGCGATGACGAAAGGCACGGCATCCATCCGAAAGCCCGAGACGCCGAGTTGGATCCAGAAGCCCATGATCTTCAAAATCTCGGCCTGCACGCGCGGGTTCGAGGTGTTGAGGTCGGGCTGGAAATCGTAGAAGCGGTGGAAGTACCAGGCGCCGGCTTCCTTGTCGCGCGTCCATGTCGATTTCTGAACGCCGGGAAAGACCATGCCCTGATTGGCGTTGGCCGGCTTCTTGTCGGACCAGACATACCAATCGCGGTAGGGCGAATTCCTGTCGCTCCGCGCCGCCTTGAACCAGGGATGCTGGTCGGAGGTGTGGTTGACGACGAGATCGATGATGACGCGAATGCCGCGTTGCTTGCAGCCATGAGTGAACTCGACGAAATCGCCGAGCGTGCCGTAGCGGGCATCGACGCTGTAATAATCCGCGACATCGTAGCCGTCGTCGCGGCCGGGCGAGGTCTGGAACGGCATCAGCCAGATCGTGGTGATGCCGAGGCCGTGCAGATAATCGAGCCGGCGCAACAGGCCCTTGAAATCGCCGATGCCATCGCCGTTGGCGTCCATATAGGTGCCGACGGACAGGCAATAGATGATGGCGTTCTTGTACCAGAGATCGTCGATCATGCGCGCGCAGCCTCGGTGGTTCCGCCGAGGTGCGGCGGCTGCGTGATAAGTGTTAAGAGCGAGAGCGGTTCCGTACCCCGCCGTCGTGCTGGACAAGCGAAGCGCAGATCCAGGACCGAATACCACAGGCCGAAATTTGACGAGGACTGGTGGTGATCCCCTCGTGCACCAACGATCCCTTGGGGTCATGGTCCTGGCTCCCGTGCGCAATTGCGCACTAGGCCAGGACGACGACGGAGGAATCGGCTATCCTCCCCCGATGGACAACACCGCCCGCATTGCCCTCGTACCGCCGCCGGACCGCCGACAATCCGAGACGGCGCTGGCGATCGCGCGCGGGACGGCGCGGTTGCTGCGCTCGCTCGGCTTCACCTGCATCAGCGAATTGCCGCTGCCCTCGGGGCGACGCGCCGATCTCGTCGCGCTGAACGAACGCGGCGAGGTCTGGATCGTCGAGATCAAATCGTCGGTGGAGGATTTGCGCGCCGATCAGAAATGGCACGAATACCGGGCGCATTGCGACCGGCTGTTCTTCGCCTTCACGCAGGACCTGCCTTGCGAGATCTTTCCGCAAGATACCGGCTTGATCATCGCGGATGCCTATGGTGCGCACCTGCAATGCGAGGCGCCCGAGCACAAGCTCGCTGCGGCCACGCGCAAGCAGATGACGGTGCGGTTCGCCATGGCGGCGGCGTTGCGGATCAACCGGCTGGTCGATCCGCAGGGGCATGCGGAGTTTTGGGAATAGCGGCGCCGCGAGCGCGATGCCGTAGGGTGGGCAAAGCGGAGCGTGCCCACCATCCAGGTCAAAGATTGAAGCAGACATGGTGGGCACGGCGCTTTGCGCCTTGCCCACCCTACGGCACCGTTATCGCGGCGCGCGCTTGGCCAAAATCCGCTGCAACGTGCGCCGATGCATGTTGAGCCTGCGTGCCGTCTCCGAGACGTTGCGGTTGCACATCTCGTAAATGCGCTGGATGTGTTCCCAGCGCACGCGGTCGGCCGACATCGGGTTCGCCGGCAACTCGGACTTGTCCGAGCCGGTCGATAGCAGCGCCGCGACGACGTCGTCGGCGTCCGCGGGTTTCGAGAGATAATCGACCGCGCCCATCTTCACCGCGGTGACGGCGGTGGCGATGTTGCCATAGCCGGTCAGCACGATCGCGCGGGCGTCGGGGCGCTTCTTCTTCAGCGCCGAGACCACGTCGAGACCGTTGCCATCACCGAGCCGCAGATCGACCACGGCGAATGCCGGCGCCGCCTTGCCGATCTGCGCCAGACCGTCCGAGACGGTGTCGCATGACGTCACCGCAAAGCCGCGCGTTTCCATGGCGCGCGACAGCCGCTCCAGAAACGGCTTGTCGTCCTCCACGATCAGCAGCGAGCGGTCGGTCTGTTCGTTCAGTTCGGCGATGGCGTTCAAGGTTTGGTCCTCTCTCCAGCGCGTCTACATATGGCGGCGCAATCGGGCGGTGCCAAGGGCGCCAATGGTCGATCGGCCCCGTTGTGCGACGCAAGGTCGCGGCCTATCCTATTGTTTCTTCGAAGGTCTCGATAGCCTCAAAACGGTCTCGCGGCCACGTGATCTGGACCACTGCGCCATGGTCCGGAAAGGTCCGGTTGGTAAACGAGACCTTGGCGCCGGTGCGCTCCAGCAAGGTGCGCGCGATGAACACGCCGAGCCCGAGGCCGCCGCCTTCGTCCTTGCTGCGCCGCCGCGACAAATAGGGCTCGCCGATCCGGTTCAGGATGTCAGGCGGAATGCCGGGACCATCGTCGGAGATCACGAGCTCGATTGTGTCCTTGTTCCACCACGCATTCACCTCGACGGTGGTGCGGGCGAAATCGACCGCGTTCTCGACGATATTGCCGACGCCGTAGAGGATCGCCGGATTGCGCGAGCCGACCGGTTCGGCCACGATGGCGACGGCGATGCGCACCTTGATATCGACGCCGAAATCGCGGTGCGGCGCCACCACCTCCTCGATCAGCTCCGACAGCTTCATGCGGTCGAACGGCGCGCCGGTGGAGGAGAGCTGGGTGATCTTGCTCAATATGTCGCGGCAACGCTGCGTCTGCTCGCGCAGGGTCTTCAGGTCGGCGGCAAAGTTCGGCTCCTTCACCGTCTTCTCCAGCTCGCGCGAGATCAGGAAGATCGTCGCGAGGGGCGTGCCGAGCTCGTGCGCTGCGGCTGCGGCCAGGCCGTCGAGCTGGGTCAGATGCTGCTCGCGCGTCAGCACCAGCTCGGTCGCGGCCAGCGCGTCGGCGAGCTTGCGCGCCTCCTCGGTGACCTGGAACGAGTAGAGGCTGGTCACGCCGATCGCGAGCGCGATCGAGAGCCAGACGCCGACGAGATAGATCGGCGGCAGCACCAGCGGATCATCAGAATCCCAGGGCAGCGGCAGATGGAAGAAGAACAGGACCGAGGCGCAGGCGACAGCCAGCACGCCGAGGCCGAAGGTGAAGCGGGCCGGCAGCGCCGTCGCGGAGATCAGCACGGGCGCGAGGAACAGGAACGAGAACGGGTTCTGGAGTCCGCCGGTGAAGAACAGGAGACCCGCCAGCTCCACGATATTGAGCGCGAGCAGTCCGGCCGCCTGCATCGGCTCCAGCCGCTGCAGCGGATTGGACACGGTCTGGAGCGCCAGATTGAGCGCCGCCGACAGGGCGATGATGCTGACGCAGGGAACGATCTCGACATTGAATTCCAGCCCCTGCGCCACGATGAAGATCGCGGCGAGCTGGCCGAGCACCGCGAGCCAGCGCAGTCGCAGGATCGTATCCAGGCGGATATGCCGCTGCGCGGGGCGAAAGTCGGAAGCGGCAAGTTCGGTCATTTCGGCCAATGGGGCGGTGCCTTCTCGATCACAAGCGCGCGGCTCACGGAACCGCCGGATTACAAGCCTTGCGCTCTCCGCTGCAATAGCAGAAGAACGCCCAGCATGACGGAGAATGACAAGGCTTCAAGCTGGCCGACTGTCGCGGATCGCAGCCTCTCCGCGGCAATCGCGGTCGATCACCTGGTCAAGGTCTACAAGCAGACCCGCGCCGTCGACGACATCTCCTTTTCGCTTCCGCGCGGCAGCATCACCGGGCTGCTGGGCGGCAACGGCGCCGGCAAGACCACGACCATCGCGACGATCATGGGCCTCGTGCTGCCGACCTCCGGCCGCGTGCAGGTGCTCGGGCATCGGATGCCGGAGGACAGCGCGTCCGTGCTGGGTCGGATGAACTTCGAGAGCCCCTATGTCGACATGCCGATGCGGCTCACGGTGCGTCAGAACCTCACGGTGTTCGGCAAGCTCTATGCGGTGAAGAACCTCTCCGATCGCATCGCTGAGCTCGCCGACGATCTCGATCTCACCGAGTTCATCGACCGCGCCAACGGCAAGCTCTCCGCAGGACAAAAGACGCGCGTTGCGCTTGCCAAGGCGCTGATCAACCAGCCCGAGCTGCTGTTGCTGGACGAGCCGACCGCCTCGCTCGATCCCGACACCGCCGACTGGGTCCGGGGGCATCTGGAGCGTTATCGCATGGCGAACAACGCCACCATCCTCTTGGCGTCGCACAACATGCTCGAGGTCGAGCGGCTCTGCGATCGCGTCATCATCATGAAGCGCGGCCGTATCGAGGACGACGATACGCCCGAAGCCATCATGGCCCGCTACAACCGCACCACGCTGGAAGAGGTGTTTCTGGACGTCGCGCGCGGAAGGGTGAACGGCGCGCAGGAGGTGGCACGATGAGCCAGGCCGTATGTTGCGACCGTAGCCCGGGTGAGCGAAGCGATACCCGGGAACGCCGCCAGCAAGGTCCCGGATATCGCTTCGCTCATTCGGGCTACGCGGTGCCGCAATGACCGAACTCTCCCTCCACCGCGGCATCTCCGTCCACCGCATTGGCGCGATGATCCTGCGCTATTGGTACCTGTTGCTGTCGTCCTGGCCGCGGCTGCTCGAGCTGCTCTACTGGCCGGCGCTGCAGGTCATCACCTGGGGCTTTCTGCAGCTTTACATCGCGCAGAATGCCAACTTCTTCGCGCGTGCCGGCGGCACCCTGATCGGCGCCGTCATTCTCTGGGACATCCTGTTTCGCGGGCAGCTCGGCTTTTCGATCTCGTTCCTGGAAGAGATGTGGGCGCGCAACCTCGGCAATCTCATGATGAGCCCGTTGAAGCCGATCGAATTTCTGCTGTCCCTGATGATCATGAGCCTGATCCGGCTCGCGATCGGCGTCATCCCCATGACGCTGCTCGCGTTATTCCTGTTTCACTTCAATGTTTATGCGCTCGGCGTGCCGCTGATCGCGTTCTTCTGCAATCTGATCTTCACGAGCTGGTCGGTCGGCATTTTCGTCTCCGGACTGGTGCTGCGAAACGGCCTCGGCGCCGAGAGCATCGTCTGGACCTTGATGTTCGGCATCATGCCGCTCGCCTGCGTCTACTATCCCGTCAGCGTGCTGCCGGTCTGGTTGCAATACATCGCCTGGACGCTGCCGCCGACCTACGTGTTCGAAGGGATGCGCGCGCTGCTGATCGAAAACACCTTCAGGACCGATCTGATGCTGAGCGCGTTGGCCATCAACGCGGTGCTGTTGCTTGCATCTTTTGGGGCATTCCTTGCCCTTTTGCGCAGCGCCAGGATGCAGGGCTCGCTGCTGTCAGGCGGCGAATAACGTCACTTTCTCGTGGATTCTGCCCGGTTTGGGCACCTCGGCCACGTAGATGTACGGAACCATGCATTGACGCAATATTACGCATTCGGCAGTATGCTGCGATGCGAAGAGGAATATAGCGATGCCGATTGGTGAGTTTGGCGGGGCGCCGCCCCTGGTGGCCGAAGGCAGTCCTGTCCTGACGACGCCGATGTACTGGATGTACGAGATGGGGCAAGCCTCTCTCAATCCGGCGCGTGCGATCACGGACGCGACCAAGCTCCTGTTTCAGAATCCGCTGAACCCCTGGGCACGCACCGAGGTTGGCAAGTCGGTTGCCGCGGCCTGCGAATTGTTCGAACGCACCACCCGCCGCTACGGCAAGCCGGAATGGGGCCTCAACGACACCGAGGTCAACGGCATCCGCGTTCCCGTCGAGGTCCGCTCGGTCTGGGAAAAGCCGTTCTGCCGCCTGCTCTACTTCGATCGCAAGTTCGCCCGTCCACTGCGCAGTCCGCATCCACGCGTGCTGATCGTCGCTCCGATGTCCGGCCATTACGCGACGCTCCTCCGCGGTACCGTCGAGGCTTTCCTGCCGGCGCATGAGGTCTACATCACCGATTGGGCCGATGCCCGCATGGTGCCGCTCAGCGACGGCCGCTTCGATCTTGACGACTACATCGACTACGTCATCGAGATGCTGCATGTCCTCGGCGGCAACACGCATGTGCTGGCGGTGTGCCAGCCCTCGGTTCCCGTCGTCGCTGCCGTTTCGATTATGGAAGCGCTACGCGATCCCTTTGTGCCGACCTCGATGACGCTGATGGGCGGCCCGATCGACACCCGGCGCAATCCGACTGCGGTGAACAACCTGGCCCAGGAGCGCGGCATCGACTGGTTCCGCAACCACGTCATCACCAAGGTGCCGTTCCCGCATCCGGGTATGATGCGCGACGTCTATCCGGGCTTCTTGCAGCTCAACGGCTTCATCAGCATGAATCTCGACCGGCATATGGATGCCCACAAGCAGCTATTCGCCAACCTGGTAAAGGGCGACGGCGACCTCGTCGACAAGCATCGTGACTTCTACGACGAATATCTCGCGGTGATGGATCTCTCCGCCGAGTATTACCTGCAGACCGTCGACACCGTGTTCGTGAAGCATTCGCTGCCGAAGGGCGAGATGACCCATCGTGGAACACGCGTCGATCCCTCCAAGGTCACGCGCGTCGCGTTGATGACCGTCGAAGGCGAGAACGACGACATCTCCGGCATCGGTCAGACCGAAGCAACGCACACATTGTGCAGCTCGATTCCCGATCACCGCCGCGTTCATTACGTCCAGAAGGGCGTCGGACATTACGGCGTGTTCAATGGCTCGCGCTTCAAATCGGAAATCGTGCCGCGCATCCACGACTTCATGGTCTCGGCGGCGAATCCGAGCTCATTGCAGGCTCTCGCGGCCGAATAATCGCGTTTTTCGGCTTTCCCGCTGAAAATCGACGCCCTGTCGGAGGCTCCGACAGGGGCGAGTTCCCGCTAGATTCGCGGTATTTAGGTAGCTTTGTAGGAGTGAGTCCAACCTCACCCCTTGGGGGTGCCACATGCGCCGAACGGGGGCGAAAAAAGCCGGTTCCAACCCCAGTCTGTAGGGTCTCCCGGACGCCAGACCCCTGTATATTGGGCAAATGATTTGTTTTTGCGCCGAGCGCTTTCCCTGGCGGCGGTTATGGCAGAATCCGGGCGCTCTCCTGCCCCCCGGACTGACAGACATGGCCACTCGCGCACTCCTCTATCGGCGGCCCCACGAGCCGAAGACCCTCCTGATCACCCATGGATCGCAATATTTTGCGATTCGACTGCGCCGGCATCGCCGCGCGCGCCGTTACACGCTCAGAATTCATCCGAGCGATCGCGAAGCCATCCTCACCATGCCGCCGCGCGGCACGCTCGCCGAAGCAAAAGACTTCGCGCAGCGCCACGGCGCGTGGATCGCGGCACGTCTCGGCCGTTTGCCGAAGGCCGCGCCGTTCCAGCCTGGCACAGTGATACCACTTCGCGGCACGGCCCATCGCATCGTTCATCGCGCCGGCACGCGCGGTACGGTGTGGACGGAAGTGCGCGACAGCGGGGAGCGCATTCTCTGCGTCGCCGGCGGCGTCGAGCATGCCGACCGTCGCATCAGCGACTTCCTCAAGCGCGAGGCTCGCCGCGACCTTCAGCGTGCGGCGGAATCCTATGCCGCCGAGCTCGGCGTCAAGGTCAAGCGGCTCTCGATCCGCGATCAATCCAGTCGTTGGGGCTCCTGCACCTCGGCCGGCTCGCTGTCGTTCTCCTGGCGCCTGATCCTCGCGCCGCCCTACGTGCTCGACTATCTCGCCGCCCACGAGGTCGCCCATCTCGTTGAGATGAACCACTCGGCGCGGTTCTGGCGCGTCTGCGGCAAGGTCTGCCCGTCGATGGAGCGCGCCAAGAAGTGGCTCGATACGTACGGCAACGACCTGCACCGCTACGGGGTCGAGGATTAGGCCCTCGCTGCCAACCTCCATCTGACGCTGTCATCGCCCGGCTCGACCGGGCGATCCAGTGTTCCGAGGCGGTTGTTATTGAACCGAGAGGCCGCGGCGTACTGGATTCCCGCGTTCGCGGGAATGACAGTTGAGAATGCAGCGACGTCCGCGCGTACTCAATTCATCCCTCTGCTCAGGCGCTGACATCCGCGCTTGTCCCCGGCTGCGTGCGCGAGGCGAGATAGGATGACTGCAATTGCACGCCGGCCTTCTGGCCCTCGGCCAGCATCGCCTGGAAGGCTGCGTCGAGTTGATCGCGGCTATAGGTTGCGGAGCTGCTTTCACGCGGGGTCCATTGCGATTGCGTGATCGCGGTGGAAGCTTTTTCAACGGTGCCACCGAGCCGCTCGGCGTATCTGTCGGCCCGCCACTGCGCCAGATCCGGTCCACTCAGATCGGGTGGATCCTCCAGCTTGCCGATCTTTCCAGCCGCCTCGTTGGTCATCGTTGAGGACCCGCCATTGTACAGGGTGGCGACCACCTTGCCGTCGACCTTCACCTGAGCATAGGTGTTCTCAGGGGCATCGTCCGAGACGACCGACTGAGTTGCGCTCGTGTCATGGGTCATCAGCCAGTTCGATGCCATGAGGTCGCGCAGGTGAGGATTGTCCGCCGCCGATATCGACTTGGCGCCTGTCAGGGGCTTGACCTGCGAGACGTCAATCCGAAAGCCGTCGGTCGCAGCATCAGTCGCATCCGGTCCCGCCGGCTGAAGACTCGATGTCCTATTCGAAGCGGACGTTGATGCGGGTCGCAGATGAGGCAACGCCGCGCTGGATACACCCGACATCATGGAACGCTCTCCGATACTTGCTCAACCTGTGAGAGCAAATCCCGGGCCGCCGACCGGAGCTTGAAGAGACTGGTGTTTTTGCGTTCCGGGAGCTGCGGGGATCGGCCGATTTTGCCATGGTAGGCAGGACTTGCCGAAGACGACACCGGTGGCGAACCGGGAGAGCCGAGATAGCGGCCGCGTTCGGGATGATGGCGGAACGGTTCTGTTTTGCCCGAGGTGTCAAATGGCTTTGCTGTCAGAATCAGCCGTCTTGCGCCTCACGCAAGCCGTTGATTTCGTTATCCTCGGCTACTGTGCATGGGGTTGTTTTCGCTTGTTTTTGTTTTGAGGTCACCCGGACCTCAGGTCGGCGCTAGCGATTCCCGCCGAACAGCCGGTCCATCAGCCAGCCATCGAGTCCTGCGGCTGCCTCCGGTCGCGCATTGGCGCGCGTGGGGGGTGGGCGATAGCCGCCGTTGCTGGCCGGTGCGGGTCCGGGCGCTGCCGCTGTTGGCGGCGACACCTGCGACGTCGCCTGCGCCAGGTTCGACAGGCCCCAGCCACCTGGAGAGCTCGGCAAGGCTGCTACCGGCACGCCCTCGTGCGCTGTGCGCATGAAGCGCGACCAGACTTCGACCGGCAAGCCGCCGCCGGTGGCCTTCTTGGTCGGCGAGTTGTCGTCATTGCCGAGCCACACGCCGGTGACGAGGTTGGCGGTGTAGCCGATGAACCAGGCGTCGCGGTAGTCCTGGCTGGTGCCGGTCTTGCCGGCCGCTGGCCAGCCCGGGATCTCCGCCTTCTTGGCGGTGCCGCTGATCAGCGTTTCCCGCATCATCGCGTTCATCATGCCGACATAGCGCGGGTCGACCACCTGGTTGTGCTCGTCCGCCTGGCGCATGTAGAGCAGCTTGCCACTGAGCGTCCTGATCCGCGTGACGACATGCGGCGTCGCCGTGAAGCCGCCATTGGCGAAGGGTGCATAGGCGCCGACCAGCTCGACCATCGAGACTTCGGAGGTGCCGAGCGCGATCGAGGCGTTGGGCTCGAGTTTCGAGGAGATGCCGAGCCGGTGCGCGGTGCGCACCACGTTCTTCGGCCCGACCTCGAGGCCGAGGCGAATGGCGACCGTGTTGAGCGACATCGCGAGCGCCTGGGTCAGCGTCACCGCGCCGAAATATTCGTGGGTGTAGTTCTCAGGCCTCCAGCCCTTGACCTCGATCGGCGCGTCCTGGCGGACCGTGTCGGGCGTCAGCCCCTGCTCGAGCGCGGTCAGGTACACGAACGGCTTGAACGAGGAGCCCGGCTGGCGCCTGGCGGTGACCGCGCGGTTGTACTGGCTCTCGGAATAGTTCCGCCCGCCCACCATGGCGCGAACCGCGCCGTCGGGCGTCATCGCCACCAGTGCGCCCTGGCTGACATTGAATTTCACGCTCTTGGCCGCGAGCTCGTCGATGATGGCGGCTTCCGCCACGCTCTGGAGCTTCGGATCGATCGTGGTCTCGACCTTGATGCTCTCGTCGATCTGGCCGACCAGATCGTCCAGCACCTCGCCGATCCAGTCGGCGACGTAATTGACCGTGCCGGCGCCGACCGGCTTCACATTGTAGGAGGGTTGGCCGATCGAGGCCTGCGCCTGCGCTTCGGTGATGAATTTGGCATCCGCCATCGCCGTGAGCACGATTTTCGCGCGCGCTTCTGCGCCCTCGGGGTTGCGGTTAGGCGCGAGCCGCGAGGGCGATTTGACGAGACCGGCCAGCATCGCCGCTTCCGCGACGGTGACGTTCTTGGCCGATTTGCCGAAATAGCGCTGCGCGGCGGCCTCGACGCCGTAGGCGCCGGAGCCGAAATAGACGCGGTTGAGATAGAGCTCCAAGATCTCGTTCTTGGAATGCTTGCGCTCCAGCCAGATCGCGAGCTCCGCTTCCTGCAGCTTGCGCGCCATGGTGCGCTCCTGGGTCAGGAACAGGTTTTTCGCCAATTGCTGCGTCAGCGTCGAGCCGCCCTGCGACACGCCGCGATGGAGCACGTTGGTGACGAGCGCGCGGAGGATGCCCACGGGATCGATGCCGAAATGCGAATAGAAGCGGCGATCCTCGATGGCGATGAACGCCTTGGGCAGATATTGCGGCAGATCCTTCAGCGAGACGTTGGCGCCGGCCATCTCGCCGCGTTGCGCCAGCATGCTGCCGTCCATGCCGACGATCTGGATCGTCGGCGGCCGCTTGGGGATTTCCAGCGACTGGATCGGCGGCAGATGAGCGCCGACATAGATCACGACGCCGATCACGGCGATGGCGCCCCATAGGCCCAGCACCGCGCCCCAATAGACCAGGCGACCAAGGCTCGCGCCGATGCGTGACTTCGATCGCCGCTTGGGGCTGCCGCGGCCGGCTGGCGCCTTCCGCTCGCGCGGCGGCTCGTCGCCGGCATCCTCGCTCTTGCGCTTGGCAGATGACTTCGTTGATTTCTTCGGCTTCTCATCGCCGCCAGGAATGCGGTCGGCCGCGGTCAGGCGCAGATCGGCGAGTGCCGCAGGCAAGCCGAACAACGGCTCCTTCCGCCCACCCTTTTTCTTTCCCAACCCCATACGCAAACGCCCGGTCAGCCCGCCCCGCCGCACGCTAGCGGTCGCTGTTTAAGGCCCGGTTACCCAGAGCTTAACGCGCGATTAGGAGGTGCGGCATTCGCTGGCCGCAGTTCCGCTGGGAGGTCGGCAGAGCTAGGATCGCCGGCATAAAAGAAAAGGAAACTCAGATGGGCCACATCGATCCAACCAAGGAGATTTTCGCGCAGTTCCGGGACAACGACCGTCCCGGCCCGATCCACATGCTCAACCTGGTGCGCTTACGCAAGGAGGCAGCCTATCCAGATGGCCGCAAGGCGAGCGGCGCGGAAGCCTATGCGGCCTATGGCCGCGAGAGCGGCCCGGTGTTCGAACGCCTCGGCGGCCGCATCGTCTGGCAAGGCAAATTCGAGTTGATGCTGATCGGCCCCGAGACTGAGCGCTGGGACCATTGCTTCATCGCCGAATACCCAAGCGTCGCCGCGTTCGTCGAGATGATCCGCGATCCCGTCTATCGCGAAGCGGTTAAGCACAGGCAGGCCGCCGTGGAGGATTCACGGCTCATTCGGCACGCGGTGCTGCCGGTGGGCAAGAACTTTGGCGAGGTGCCGGCCTGAGCGGCGTCGGCGGAACTCCCTCCTCAAGGTGGATGGCCGGGCTTGACTCGGCCATCCACGCCTCACCTGCTTGCTCCGAGAAAACTAACCCGCCGGACCCGCATCTTCCAGGAGCGGGCCGAACAGCTCCCAGCGTTCGCCGTTGAACTTCATCATCTGAAGCTGCTTGTTGACGCGGTAGTCGGTCGCCGAGGTGTTGGCCTTGATGCCGGGCAGGGCGATATCGCTGGTCACGTCCTTCAGCGAAGCCGCCTGCTTCATGACGTTTTCGCGCGTCAGGTTGTCGCCGCACTGCTGCAGCACGTGGGCCAAAAGCTGGGCGGTACCGTAGCCGTAGGTATTGAAGTTCGAATCCTTGTCGCCGTCCGGATAGTACTTCGCCATGAAGTCGAAATACTTCTTCAGGCCGGCATCGTCCTTCCAGGTCGGATCGAGCGGATCCTTGCCGTAATTGACGCTGATCACGCCCTTGGCGGCGTCGAGACCGGCAGGCTTCATCACCGCGCCGACCGAGGTGGCGTTGATGTCGACGATCTGCACCGGCTTCCAGCCGATCTCGCCGATCTTCTTGATCGCCTGCGCCGCTTGCTTCGGCGTGCTGGCGCTGAAGAACAGATCGGCGCCGGCATCCTTGATCTTGAGGATCTGCGAATCGACGGTCGGGTCCGAGACTTCGTAGGAGGACTCGTTGACGATCATCTTGGCGGCCTTGTCGCCGAGCCCGGCCTTGATGCCGTTCAGATAGTCCTTGCCGAGATCATCGTTCTGATAGAGCACGCCGACTTTGGCGTTTGGATATTCCTTCAGGATGTACTGGCCGTAGATGCGGCCCTCGACGAAATAGTTAGGGTTGTAGCCCATCGTCCACGGAAAGTTCTTCGGGTCCGTGAACTTCGAGGCGCCGGTGGCCGCGAACAGCTGCGGCACTTTCTTGGAGTTGAGATATTTTTGCACGGCCGCATTCGATGGCGTGCCGATGATCTGGAAGGTCAAGAGCACCTCGTCGCTCTCGACCAGCTTGCGCACCTGCTCCACTGCTTTTGGCGGCGAGTAAGCGTCGTCATACTGGATCAGATTGATCTTGCGGCCGTTGATGCCGCCCTGGTCGTTGATCATTTTGAAATAGGCGGCCTGGGTCTTGCCGATCGACGCGTAGGCCGATGCCGGTCCCGAGAACGGCACGGTCTGGCCGACTTTGATCTCGGTATCGCTGGCCCCCGGATCATATTTCTTCTGGGCATTGGCCGCCGAGACCGATAGCGCCAGGGTCAGCGCCGTTGCCGTGGCCAGATGCAGCATTCCATTCCTCATTCGCATTTCCTCAATGTTTGTTGCCGGTGATCAATCAGGTGCGCCTGTGCGCACCTGATGTCACCGCTGACGGCGATAGTGGATGAGGCGTTGTTGCAACGCAAGTTTGGGCGTGCGCCCGCAGTTCGTAGCATGCGCGGCTGCGCAGCAGGTTTGTAAGGTGGGCAGCGCCGGCGGATGCGCGAAGTGCAGTCCGCCGGGCGTAACCCGCCCTATGAGATATCCGAGAGGCTAACCCGCTGGACCCGCATCCTCCATGATCGGGCCGAACAGCTCCCAGCGTTCGCCGTTGAACTTCATCATCTGCATCTGCTTGTTGACGCGGTAGTCGTTCGGCCCGGTGTTGATCTTGATGCCGGGTAGCGCGAAGCTCGGGGTGAAGTCCTTGATGTTAGCGACCTGCTTCATCACGTTCTCACGCGACAGGTCGTCGCCGCACTGTTTCAGCACCTGCGTCAGCAATTCGGCGACTGAATAAGCATAGGTGTTGACGGTATTGAGCTTGTCCCCTTCGGGGAAATACTTGTCCATGAAGGCAAAGAACGCTTTCACGCCCGGATCGTCCTTCCACTGCGGATCGCCGGGCTCCTTGCCGTATTGGGTGGAGATGATGCCCTTGGAGATGTCGAGACCGGCCGGCTTCAACGTCGCCGAGATCGGGCTCGCGTTGATGTCGAGAATGTGCACCGGCGTCCAGCCGAGCTCGGCGACCTTCTTGATCGCCTGCGCCGCGAATTTGGGTGTCGAGGCATCATAGAAAAGATCGGCGCCCAACGACTTCAGTTTGACCACCTGCGAGTCCACCGTCGGATCGGTGACCTCGTAGGACACCTCGCCGACGATCATGCTGGCGGCCTTGTCGCCGAGACCGCTCTTGAGGCCGGCGAGATAGTCGCGGCCCATGTCGTCGTTCTGGTAGAGCACGCCGATCTTGGCGTTCGGATGCTCCTTGAGGATGTACTTGGCGTAGATGCGTCCCTCGGACACGTAGTTGGGATTATAGGCGATGGTCCAGGGATAGTTCTGCGGATCGTTGAAGCGCGCGGCGCCGGTCGAGGCCAGCAGTTGCGGGATCTTCTTGCCGTTGAGATATTTTTGCACGGCAGCGTTCGCGGCCGTGCCGATGATCTGGAAGGTGAACAGCACCTCGTCGCCTTCGACGAGCTTGCGCACCTGCTCGACCGTCTTCGGCGGCGAATAGGCGTCGTCATACTGGATCAGATTGATCTTGCGGCCGTTGATGCCGCCCTGATCGTTGATCATCTTGAAGTAGGCGGCCTGGGTCTTGCCGATATTGGCGTAGACGGAATAGGGCCCGGAGAACGGCACGGTCTGGCCGATCTTGATCTCGGTGTCGCTCGCGCCGGTGTCGTATTTCTTCTGGGCGAGAGCTTGGTTGGCGGAGAACGCGAAGGCGAGCGCCGCCGTGGCGGTGATGAAGGCTCTGCGATTGCTCATGTGGGCTTGTTCCTCCTGACGGAATTTCCGACCGACGGTCTTGTCCCGTTGATTGCCAACGGTCGCCATCGCTGTCGGAGATTGTGGAGGAACGGCAGGCGCCGCGCAAGGATCGCGGTGCCGCGCTATGGCATCTCAGGTCAGGAACAAGGCCAACAGCGCGAGCGCCGCCGGCAGCGCCTGCACGATCAGGATCCGCGTGCTGACGGTCGCCGCGCCATAAGCGCCGGCCACGATCACGCAGAGCAGGAAGAACGCCTTGATCTGGAACGCGAAGGCCGGATTGCCGTGCACCAGCCCCCAGACCAGGCCGGCGGCCAGGAAACCGTTATAGAGTCCCTGGTTCGCGGCCAGCACCTTGGTGATCGCTGCCTTCTCCGGCGTGTTGCGGAAAACCTTCAAGCCCTGCGGCTTGTCCCAGAGCAACATCTCCAGGATCAGGAAGTAAGCGTGCAGTGCGGCGACCAGCGCCACCAGGATATTCGCGATCCAGATCAAGTTGAGCTCCCCCAGCGTCAGCTTTCGGGTGGACGCTAGCACGGCTGGCGTGGCAAGTGCGATGGCGTGTTTCGATGCAATGGTGCCGCAATGCCCGCGCGACCGACCAAACCGCCTGTAAGCTTCGGCCTCGATCGGCTGGCGACGCCGATCGGGATCGCGCTGCTGATCACCGACGCTGAGGGCGCCTTGCGCGCGCTCGACTGGGAGGATTACGAGCACCGCATGCGCGAGCTCTTGCGCCTGCATTACGGTCTGGTGGACCTGAGTGACCAGCCCGCGCCCGCGGCCATGCGGACTGCGCTGTCGGACTATTTCGACGGCGATCTCGGCCAGCTCTCAGACATCGCCTGGCGCATCGCCGGCACGCCGTTCCAGCAGAAGGTCTGGAATGCATTGGCGCAAATCCCTGCCGGCACCACAATGAGTTACGGCGCGCTCGCCGCAAGGATCGACACGCCCAAAGCCATTCGCGCCGTCGGCCATGCCAACGGCTCCAATCCGATCAGCGTGGTGCTGCCGTGCCACCGCCTGATCGGCGCCGATGGTTCTCTGGTGAAGTATGGCGGCGGCCTCGAGCGCAAGCGCTGGCTGCTGCGGCATGAAGGCGTGGCGGTCTAAGCGCCTGTTTGACAACGGTTGAGCGATTGGCGGCGGCCGGCGATGGGCCGTCGAGCGAGCCTTCGGCCGCTCTCCCCCGCCGTGACCGAATCCATCAGACGTTCGACGTCATTACTTTCTGCGCGATCTTCCAGGTCCCGTTCACCTTCAAGCACGACAACAGGTCTGTGAAGTAACGCGGCGGGATGCGCAATTTCACCTTCAAAAGCGCGAGCTCTCCTTCAACATCCGTCGACAGGATCTGATCGTCTCGCTCGAAGCCCTGTTGCTTTGGAGCTTTCATGTCGCGGACCGCTGCCAGCCAGGTCGCAATCGGCGTCACGCCCACGTTGCCGTCCTCGGCGACCTTCGTCACGGAACTCAAGGGGTGAAATATGGATGCAAATTTCTCGGCATCCATTTCATAGGCAGCATCGAAATAGGTTTGCGCAAGGGAGTGCAAGGCGGGAACGTCCGTATTCATTGTCATCCTCAAAGCCGTTACACCGGGCATTCATGCGGCCCGGCCCGGCCAGCCGTGCCGAGCGTCAGCCTGGCGCCCGTGCAGAAAAGCACCGTAGGTCGTCGAATTGCGGGTGGGAGCCTACGGCATAGTTGTTTATGAAGCCAGCCGACTTGCGCGGCATGGGCTTATGATCGATATTCATAGACGATGACAAACGAATTGAACGAGCTCGCGACGTTCGCAATCGTGGCCAGTGAACGAAGCTTTACGCGCGCTGCGATAAAGCTGGGTGTGTCTCAGTCTGCCTTGAGTCACACAATCCGGAGGCTTGAGCAACGGCTTGAGCTGCAGCTGCTCGCTCGAACAACCAAGAGCGTTGCGCCAACCGCTGCGGGGGCAGCTCTTTTGGAAGACTTGTCTCCGGCGCTTGAGCAAATTCGTCACGCCCTCGACAAGGCCCGAAGTGTTCGGCAGCGACCCGAAGGTCGTCTCCGAATCGTAATGTCACGATCAGCTGCCGTGATGGTGTTGTTGCCGCGGTTGAGAGCTTTCGCTGAGTCCTACCCGGACATCGTTCTGGACGTTGTTACCGTCACTGGCCCCGTGGACCTTGTTGCAGGCGAGTTCGATGCCGGTATCCAGCTTGGCGAGTACATTCAAAAGGATATGATCGCGGTTCGCCTCACGCCCGAACTGCGATTGGCGGTAGTGGGCTCGCCAAGCTATTTCGCTTCACGAAGCATCCCCAAGAAACCAAAGGATCTGAACGATCATCGGTGCGTTACGCTGCGTCTTGCGGGTGGACCATATCGGTGGGAGTTTCAGCAGGGACGAAAGTCGGTCACGATCAACGTGAACGGCCCACTCATCATTGACGATACCCACCTGGTGATCCAGGCGGCGCTCGCCGGGGTTGGTGTGGGACTCGCTTATGAAGAGCAGGTCGCCGAATATGTTGCGAAGCGCCGCCTTGTCCGGGTGCTGGAGGATTGGACTCCGCCAATTCCGGGCTTCTTCATGTATTATCCCAGTCGTCGGCATCAACCGGCGACGCTGTCTGCGCTGGTGAACGCGCTGCGATTCTCCGAACAAAAGTCGGCGCGATGATTCAGCGGGGAATGACGAGAGAAGTCAGGCCGCTGGCTGAACCGCCTTGTCGCCGGCCATCACGTGGGTCAGCGCGCTCTTGATCGCGGCCTGACGTGTCGGCGCGCTGATCTGTGCGCCCAGGAGATCGGTGACGTAGAACACGTCGCGCGCGCGCTCGCCGAAGGTCGCGACATGGGCCGAGGCGATGTTGAGGTTGAGCTTCGAGATCGCGGTGGTCAGCTCGTAGAGCAGCCCGGGGCGGTCGAGGCCGGACATTTCGATCACTGTGTAGCGGTCGGACCATTGGTTGTTGATGGTCACTTCCGGCTCGATCACGAACGGCCGCGCCTTGCCGCGCACGGTGCGCCGGGCCACCACTTCGGGCAGACGCAGCTTGCCTTCCAGCACGTCCTCGATCATCTCGCCGATGCGTGTGGCGCGCCGTCCCTCGTCCTCGTCGCGGTCGTATTCCCTGGAAATCGAGATGGTGTCGAGCGCGCGACCGTCGGTCGTGGTGTAGATCTGGGCATCGACGATGTTGGCACCGGCCGAGGCACAGGCGCCTGCGATGATCGACAGCAGCCAGGGATGGTCGGCGGCGAAGATGGTCAGCTCGGTGACGCCACGCACCTCGTCGAAGCCGACATTGATCGCGAGCTTGTGGCCCGCCTGCTCGCTGGCACGGACGAAGCGCGCGTGGCGGATCTTGCGCGGCAGCTCGACCTTGAGCCAATAGGCCGGATAGTGCCGGGCGATATAGGCGTCGAGCTCTTCCGCCGGCCATTCCGCGAAGGCGTTACGGAATTCGGCATACGCGGCCGTGAGCCGCTTGCCGCGGTCTACCTCCGAGAAGCCACCCGTCAGCACCGGTTCGGTCTCGTAGTACAGCGAGCGCAAGAGCTGCGCCTTCCAGCCGTTCCACACGCCTGGGCCGACGCCGCGGATGTCGGCGGTGGTCAGGATCGTCAAGAGCTTCATCTGCTCGACCGACTGCACCACGGCGGCGAAATTCTCGATGGTCTTGCGGTCGGAGAGATCGCGCGACTGTGCGACCGTGGACATCGTCAGATGCTCCTCGATCAGCCAGGCCACGAGCTCGGTGTCGGCCGGACTGAAGCCGAGCCGCGGGCAGAGCCGTCGCGCCACCTTGGCGCCGGCGATCGAGTGATCCTCGGGCCGGCCCTTGGCGACGTCGTGCAGCAGCGTCGCAATGTAGATCACGGAGCGATGCTCCGGCCGGATCTTGCGCATCAGGTCGCTCGCCACCGCGAATTCCTCGATGCCGCCGCGTTCGATGTCCTGGAGGAACCCGACGCAGCGGATCAAATGCTCGTCGACGGTGTAGTGATGATACATGTTGAACTGCATCATCGAGACGATCTTGCCGAAGGCACGGATGAAATGGCCGAGCACGCCGGTCTCGTTCATCCGCCGCAGCACGATTTCCGCGTTGTCGGATGTCAGGATCTCCATCAACAGCCGGTTGGCTTCGGGATTCTCGCGCATCTGCGCGTTGATCAGGCCGAGCGAACGCGTCACGTCGCGCATCGCGTCCGGGTGGAAGGCGAGATTGTTCTTCTGCGCCAGGCGGAAGATGCGGATCAAATTGACCGGATCATGCTTGAACACGTCGGGCGCGGCGACGTTGATGCGGTTGTTGTCGACGATGAAGTCGTCGCTGTCGGGCACTCGCCGCTTCACCGCGGTGGGGCGCAGCCGCGCCATCATCCGGCTCAGCACCGGCGCGGGCTTGGCCTGCTGGTCCTCGAGCTTGGCGCAGAGGATGGCGGTGAGGTTGCCGACTTCCTTGGCGACCAGGAAGTAGTGCTTCATGAAGCGTTCGACGTCCTGCATGCCGGGATGCGAGGTGTAGCCGAGCCGGACCGCGATCTCGCGCTGGAGGTCGAAGGAGAGGCGCTCTTCAGGGCGACCGGAGTAAAAGTGAAGATTGCAGCGCACCGACCAGAGGAAGTCGGCGCAGCGGCGGAAGGTGCGGTATTCCTGCGCGTCGAACACGCCGCGGTCGACCAGTTCGTCGGTGTCGCTCACGCGGTAGACGTACTTCGCGATCCAGAACAGCGTGTGCAGGTCGCGGAGCGCACCCTTGCCGTCCTTGACGTTGGGTTCGACCAGATAACGCGATTGGCCGCCGCGGCGATGCCGCTCCTCACGCTCGGCGAGTTTCGCGGTGACGAACTCGGACGCGGTGCCTTGCACGACCTCCTTGTCGAAGCGGGCAACCAGCTCGTCATAGAGCGGCCGGTCTCCGGTAAGGAAGCGCGTCTCCAGGATCGCGGTGCGGATGGTCATGTCGCCGCGCGCCTGCCGGATCGACTCGTCGACCGAGCGCGTGGCGTGACCGACCTTCAGCCCCATGTCCCAGAGGCAATAGAGAATGGCCTCGGCGACCTGCTCGCCCCAGGCGGTCTGCTTGTAGGGCAGGATGAAGAGCAGATCGATGTCGGACTCGGGGGCCATCAGGCCGCGGCCATAGCCGCCGGTCGCCACCACTGCCATGCGCTCGGCACCGCTCGGAATCGGCGAGCGGTAGAGATGGCGGGTCGCGGCCGAATACAGGATGCGGATGATCTCGTCCTGCACGTGGCACAGTCGCTCGGCGCAGCGCCGGCCATGACGGTCCTTCAGCAGGATCGTCTGTGCCGCAGCGCGCGAGGCAATCAGCTCGGCCTTGAGCAGTTGCGCCATGGCCGTGCGGAACGCGTCCTCGCGTCCCTGGTGCTTCTCGGCAAGCGCATCGACCGCGGCGGTGATCCGCGCGGTGTCGAAGCGATCGTCCACCTCGGCCTTGTGTTCAGTCGCGACGCTGTCCATGTCTCACCGGATATAAGAGGCGGCCGGCGCTGTCACCCGCCATTCTCTCGCAATAGTCGTTCCATGCTGGAAAGGTGCGGCTTTGGGCAAAGCTGTTCTCAGCCGGCGCGCTTTCGAGGGATGGATTTTCTCGTTGATTTCTAGATCTAACTCATTGAAAAACAATGAAGTTTTGAGGAGGTCGGGCATGACCAGGATTACACGACGCATACTGTTGGCGGGAGCGGTCGCTCTTGCCATGTCCCCCGCGGCGCGGGCGGCGGATCCGCTCAAGGAAATCCGTATCGACTGGGCGACCTATAATCCGGTGTCGATGGTCCTGAAGCAGAAGGGACTCCTGGAAAAGGAGTTCGCCAAGGACGGCATCACCGTCACCTGGGTGCAGTCGGCCGGCTCCAACAAGGCGCTCGAATTCCTCAATGCGGGCTCGATCGACTTCGGCTCGACCGCGGGCTCGGCGGCGCTGGTCGCGCGTATCAACGGCAACCCGATCAAGTCGATCTACGTCTATTCGCGTCCCGAATGGACGGCGTTGGTGACATCAAAGGATTCCAAGATTGCTAATGTCGCCGATCTCAAGGGCAAGCGGGTCGCGGTGACGCGCGGCACCGATCCGCACATCTTCCTGGTGCGCGCATTGCTTGGCGCAGGTCTCACCGAAAAGGACATCACGCCGGTGCTGCTCCAGCACGCCGACGGCAAGACCGCGCTGATCCGCGGCGACGTCGATGCGTGGGCCGGGCTCGATCCGATGATGGCGCAGGCCGAGGTCGAGGACGGCGCGAAACTGTTCTATCGCAAGGCCGACGCCAACACTTGGGGCATCCTCAATGTGCGCGAGCAGTTTTTGAAAGACTATCCGGACGCCGCCCGCCGCGTGCTCGCGGTGTACGAAGAGGCGCGCAAATATTCGCTCGCGAATTACGACGAGCTCAAGAAGACCTTCATCGCCGTGACCAAGCTGCCGGAGCCTGTCGTCGACAAGCAACTCAAGGAGCGCACCGAGCTGACCCACAGCCGCATCGGCGCGCCCCAGCGCGAATCGATCCTCGCCGCGGGCCTCGCCCTGCAACAGGCCGGCGTCGTCGACGCCAAGGTCGATGTGAAGGCGACGCTGGATGCGTTGATCGACGATCAGGTCCCGCTGCCGACGAATTAAAGGCAGGCGGGCGGCAAACTCGGTCGTCGTCCCGGGGCGCGAAGCGAGCCCGGGACCCATAACCACAGGAAGTGGTTTGGCGCCAAAGGGGCAACTCCGAGTCACCGTAGCCACGCCTTCCCGTGGTTAGGGGTCCCGGATCTGCGCTCCGCTTCGCTGCGCTTGTCCGGGACGACGCCGAGAATGCCGCGCGCCCTTGCAATCTCGCACAGGACGCGCTTCCTACCGGCCATGATCTCTGACGCGCCAGTCCTGCAACAGACTACGGAACCGGCCGAGAGCGCCGCGCCCTCGCGGCTGTCGCGCTATGCGGGGCCGACGCTGGGATTGCTGTTGCCACTGACCCTCGCGCTTGGCTGGGAACTCGTGGTCTGGTCCGGCTGGTCCAACGGCCGGCTGGTGCCGCCGCCCTCGCGCTTGTTCGCCACCGTCGTTGATCTTGCGCGCTCCGGCGAACTGTTCCGTCACATCGCCGCAACGCTGTGGCGTGTCGGCCTTGGCTTTGCGTTCGGCGTGGTCGCGGGGACCTTGCTCGGCGCCATATCCGGCTATTGGTCGCTGGCGCGGCGGCTGCTCGACCCGACCGTGCAGGCGCTGCGCGCGATCCCGTCGCTGGCCTGGGTGCCGCTGTTCATCCTCTGGCTCGGCATCTTCGAGACCTCGAAGATCGCGCTGATCGCAGTCGGCGTGTTCTTTCCGGTCTATCTCGGCGTGATGGGCGCGATCCTCATCGTCGATCGCAAGATCGTCGAGGTCGGTCGCACATTCCGTCTCTCCGGGCCTGCCATGATCCGCCGTATCCTGCTGCCCGCGGTGCTGCCGGCCTATGTCGTGTCCTTGCGCGTCGGTCTTGGTCTGGGCTGGATGTTCGTGGTGGCGGCCGAGCTGATCGGCGCGTCCGAAGGCCTCGGCTATCTCCTGCTCGACGGCCAGCAGCTCGGCAAGCCCGCGCAGATCCTCGCCGCCATCGTGATCTTCGCGATCCTCGGCAAGCTCACGGATTGGTTGATCGAGATCGCGGCTGCGCCCTTCCTGCGCTGGCAGGACGCCTTTGGGCGTACAACGGGAGCATAAGGCGATGCTGGCGCTCGACCGGGTCAGCAAGACCTATCCCAACGGCGTGCAGGCGCTGGCGCGCTTCTCCGCCGAGATCAGGCAAGGCGAGATCGTCGCCATCATTGGCGGCTCGGGCTGCGGCAAGTCCACGCTGCTGCGCGCCATCGCGGGCCTCGACCGCGCAAGCTCGGGCACGGTGACGCTGGACAACGAGGCGATCGCCGCGCCGCATGCCAAGATCGGCATCATCTTCCAGGAGCCGCGGCTGCTGCCCTGGCTCAGCGTCGCCGACAATATCGGCTTTGGTCTTGCCGATGGGCCCGCGACCGAGCGGCGTGAAAAGGTGGCGCGTGCGCTCGAGCGTGTCGGGCTCGCCGAGAAGGCGCAGGCCTGGCCGCGCGAGCTCTCGGGCGGGCAGGCACAGCGCGTCGCGATCGCCCGCGCGCTGGTGCCGCAGCCCGAGGTGCTCTTGCTCGACGAGCCGTTCTCGGCGCTCGACGCTTTCACCCGCAGGGACCTCCAGGATCATCTGCTCGATCTCTGGGCCGACACGCGGCCGACGCTCATCCTCGTCACCCATGACGTCGACGAGGCCGTGGTGCTGGCTGACCGCGTGCTGGTGATGCGGCCGCGGCCGGGCCGGCTGTTCGACCAGATCGAGATCAACCTGGGCAGGCCACGCGACCGCAATTCGCCGCTGTTCGAGAATTTCAAGCGAAGTGTGCTGACGTCACTCGATCGTTCGCTCGACCGCAGCGTGCCCGACCGTGACGCAACCCAGGGTCCCGGTCAGGCCATGTGGTGGTGACAATTTCGCTCCGAGCCGGTACATCGCAAGCCGGTACTTCGTAGAGACGATTTTCCCGGGAGAGACAAAATGGACGCCGCAGCACTGCGCCAGATGCAGGCCCCGATCAAGGAGCGCTACAAGACCGACCCCAAGACCGCGATGATCACGTTGAGGGCCAAGGGCTCGACCGACAGCGAGGGCATCGCCTGCAAGGTCGAGACCGGCCGCGCCATCGCAATGGCCGGCCTGCATCCCGCAACCGGCGGCTCCGGCCTCGAGCTCTGCTCGGGCGACATGCTACTCGAAGCGCTGGTCGCCTGCGCCGGCGTCACGCTGAAATCGGTCGCGACCGCGATCGAGGTACCCTTGAAGACCGGCAACGTCTACGCCGAGGGCGATCTCGATTTCCGCGGCACGCTCGGCGTCGACAAGGAGACGCCGGTCGGCTTCGCCGAGATACGTCTGCGCTTCGACGTCGATACTGATGCGCCGCAAGACAAGCTCGACCTGCTGCTCAAGCTCACCGAGCGCTACTGCGTGGTCTATCAGACCATCAAGAACGGCCCGAAGGTCTCGGTGTCGATGCAGCGGATGTAGCGAGCGAAGGCCGCTCGCCCAACAATTCGTGTCGTCTCGGCGAAGCCCGGGACGACAAAAGAAAAAAATGTCCCCCGAGCTCCACCTCATCCTCATCCTCGTTCTGCGCATGATGGTCGCGGCGGCGTTCGTCGTGACGGCGTCGATCATCACCGAGCGTTCAGGGCCGGTGATCGGCGCGCTGGTCGCGACCTTGCCGGTTTCGGCCGGACCATCCTACGTCTTCCTCGCGCTCGACCACGATGCCGCCTTCATCGCGCAGGGCGCGCTGTCGAGCTTGCCGGTCAATGCCGCGACGATCTTCATGTGTCTCACCTATGTGGTGCTGGCGCAGCGGCGCAGCCTTCTGGTGAGTTGCGGAAGCGCGGTCGCGGTCTGGATCGTGTTCGCCTCGATCATCAAGCAGTTCGACTGGCCGCTCACCGCCGGGCTCGCCGCCAATCTGATCGCGTTCGGCATCTGCATTCCGCTGCTCGCGGGCTATCGCCATGTAAAGATGCCGCTGGTGACGCGGCGCTGGTATGACGTGCCGATGCGGGCCGCGCTGGTCGCGACCCTCGTCGCAATCGTCGTCTCGACCTCGGGCTGGGTCGGTCCCCGGATCAGCGGCATCATCGCGCTGTATCCGGTGGTGTTTTCCAGCATCATGGTGATCCTGCATCCGCGAATCGGCGGTCCGCCGACCGCCGCGGTGCTGGCCAATTCGGCTTGGGGGCTGCTCGGATTCGGAATGGCGATCGCGGTGTTGCACGTGGCGGTGGCGTGGTTCGGCTCCGCCGTCGGTCTTGGGCTTGCACTCGCCACCTGCATTGTTTGGAATCTGACGCTGTGGGGGATCGGGCGGCGTACGCAGCACAAGGCGCGGCAAGCGCCGTGACACTACGGACATGCGGCGCGGCGTCGCCGGATACTTCCGTAGCAAAACTCGCCATGACCGATCGCGAGACGCTTTCCTTCAAACTCCTGAAGGACCAAGCATTCAAGTGACAGCGCCGACCGAGCAGCGTGTAAGGCCTACCGTCGTGCAGCTTTAGGCTGCTCTGTCGGCGATCGCTTTTCCCAGAATTCGTTAGCACTTTATTCGAATCTTATGGGTACTGAATCATCTTGCGTATCCGCCTTGGTCTTCGCAACGCGAGTTTTACCGGCGGAATTCGATTGGAATTCAGCGCGTGTGCCGCGCCGTCACGTCACCTGATCCCGTCTCGCAATTTAATGATTTTGGAGATTCAATGATGTTTGGCCGCAAGTCCCGCAACGACGCGGATGCTAAGCTCGCCGCCATCGGCCGCTCGCAGGCCATGATCGAGTTTGCCATGGACGGCACGATCCTGAGCGCCAACCAGAATTTCTTGAACGCCCTCGGCTATTCCCTCGACGAAATCAAGGGAAAGAAGCACGCCATGTTCATGCCGGCCGACCAGCGCGACGGCGCCGAGTACAAGGCGTTCTGGGCTGCATTGAACCGCGGCGAGTATCAGGCAAGCGAGTTCAAGCGGATCGCGAAGGGCGGCCGTGAGATCTGGATCGAAGCATCCTACAATCCGGTGCTCGACGGCAACGGCAAGACGGTGATGGTCGCCAAGATTGCGACCGAAATCACCGAGAAGAAGATCCGGAGCATGACGGAGTCTTCGAAGATCGCCGCTATCGGCCGCGCCCAGGCCGTGATCGAGTTCAAGCTCGACGGCACCATCGTCACGGCCAACGAGAATTTCTGCAACGCGCTTGGCTATTCGCTGACCGAGATCCAGGGCAAGCATCACAGCCTCTTCATGCCCCAGGCCGAGCGCGACGGCGCGGCCTATCGCGAGTTCTGGGCCAAGCTCAACCGCGGCGAATACCAGGCTGGCGAGTTCAAGCGCATCGGCAAGGGCGGCCGCGAGGTCTGGATTCTCGCCTCCTACAATCCGCTACTCGATGAGAACGGCAAGCCCTTCGGCGTCGCCAAGTTCGCGACCGACGTCACGGCGGAGAAGCTGAAGAATGCCGTCCTTGCGGGCCAGATCACGGCGATCGAGAAGGCGCAGGCGGTGATCGAGTTCAACATGGACGGCACGATCATCACCGCCAACGCCAATTTCCTCGGCGCCCTCGGCTATTCGCTGGCTGAGATCAAGGGCAAGCACCACAGCATGTTTGTCGAGCCCTCGGAGCGCGATGGCAATGGCTATCGCGAGTTCTGGGCGGCGCTCAACCGCGGCCAGTATCAGGCGGCCGAATACAAGCGCATCGGCAAGGGCGGCAGGGAGGTCTATATCCAGGCCTCCTACAATCCGATCATGGATCTCAACGGCAAGCCGTTCAAGGTCGTGAAATATGCGACCGACGTCACGAAACAGGTGCTGGTCCGCATGGGCAACGAGCGCGTCCGCGGCATGATGGAATCGGTCGCCGCCGGATCGGAAGAGCTGAACGCCTCGGTGCGGGAGATTTCCGAGGCCATGACCAAATCGCGCGAGACGGCGATGAGCGCGGTGGAGCAGGTCGCGTCCGCTGATGCCCAGGCCCAGCGCCTCACTGAAGCGGCGCTGGCGATGAGCGGGATCGTCGAGCTCATCAACAACATCACCGGGCAGATCAACCTCCTGGCACTCAACGCCACCATCGAATCCGCCCGCGCCGGTGAAGCCGGTCGGGGTTTTGCGGTGGTGGCCTCGGAGGTCAAGAGCCTCGCCAACCAAGCCAAGCAGGCCACTGACAAGATCGGCGCTGAGATCGGTAGCCTCAACGGCATCTCTGGAGACGTCGTCACCGCCCTGGCTTCGATCAAGACGGCCATCAGCAACGTCAGCGAATATGTGACGTCGACGGCCGCGGCAATCGAAGAGCAGAGCACGGTGACCAACGAGATGTCGACCAGCATGCAGCGCGCCGCAGCGGAAGTGGCGGCGATCGCGGCGAGGGCGTAGCGTTCAGAAGCATAGGGTGGGTTAGCGAAGCGTAACCCACCACTTCTCGCGCGCTGACAAAGGTGGTGGGTTACGCCTTCGGCTCACCCACCCTGCGGCACCGTCACTGCTTCGGCAGCTTGGCCTTCAACGCATACAGCGCATCGAGCGCTTCGCGTGGCGACATCTCGTCCGGATGCAGCGCCTTCACCGCGTCCATCAGCAGTTCGGCCTCGCTCGGCGGTGTGACTTCTGCGGCGGCGCGCGAGGGCACTGCGAACAGCGGCAGATCGTCAGCAAGCGCGCGCGCGGTCTGGCCGCGGTCCTGGGCTTCCAGCTTCGCCAGTACCGATTTGGCGCGCGTGATCACGGCCGGCGGCAGGCCCGCGAGCTTGGCGACCTGGATTCCGTAAGAGCGATCGGCCGAACCCGGCAACACCTCGTGCAGGAACACGACATTGCCCTGCCATTCCTTCACCCGCACGGTCGCGTTGAACATCCGCGGCAGCTTGGCGGAGAGCGCCGTCAGCTCGTGGTAATGCGTCGCGAACAGCGTGCGGCAGCGGTTGCTCTCGTGCAGGTGCTCGATTGCGGCCCAGGCGATCGAGAGGCCGTCGAAGGTCGCGGTGCCGCGGCCGATTTCATCAAGGATCACGAGCGCGCGCTCGCCGGCCTGGTTGAGGATGGCAGCGGTCTCGACCATCTCGACCATGAAGGTGGAACGGCCGCGGGCGAGATCGTCGGCGGCGCCGACACGCGAGAACAGGCGGTCGATGATGCCGATCCGCGCGCGTGTCGCCGGCACGAAACTTCCGATCTGGGCGAGCAACGCAATCAGCGCGTTCTGGCGCAGGAAGGTCGACTTACCCGCCATGTTCGGACCGGTCAGCAACCAGAGCTGGCCGGATTTTTGCGCAGGGCCCGGCGAGAGATCGCAGGCATTGGCGATGAACGGCTGGCCATTGCGCTTCAAGGCCTGCTCGACCACGGGATGGCGGCCCGCCTCGATCGCAAAGCCGAGAGACGAGTCCACCTCGGGCCGCACATAGTTCTGGTCGATCGCCAGCTTGGCAAGCGACGTCGCGACGTCGAGCAGCGCAAAGGCGTGAGCGGCGGCGCGCAGTTCCTCGCTGATGGCCAAAGCCTTGGCGCAGAGCCGCTCGAAAATCTCGAGCTCGAGCCCGAGTGCGCGGTCGCCGGCATTGGCGATCTTGGCTTCGATCTCCCCGAGCTCGGAGGTGGTGAAGCGGACCTGGCCGGCCAGCGTCTGGCGGTGGATGAAGGTTGCGTTTAGCGGCGCCGACATCAGCTTGTCGCCGTGCTGCGCGGTGACCTCGACGAAATAGCCGAGCACGTTGTTGTGCCGGATCTTGAGCCCCTTCACACCCGTGTTGTCGGCGTAGCGCGCCTGCATCGAGGCCACCACCAGGCGCGAGGCGTCGCGCAGATTTCGCGTTTCGTCCAGCGCAGGCTCATAGCCCTGGCGAACGAACCCGCCGTCGCGCTTGATCAGCGGCAGTTGATCGTCGAGCGCCCTGGCGAATTCCGCCGCGAGCTCGCGCGATGGCTTTTGCAGCGCCGCCATCACGACGGCGATCTCCTGCGGCGGCTGGTCGAGTTCGTCAAGCCGCGTCAGCACCTGGTCGGCGGCGATGATGCCATCGCGCAGGCCGGCGAGGTCACGCGGACCGCCGCGGCCGACGGATATACGGGCCAGCGCCCGCGACATGTCCGGGGCGCCGCGCAGGATGCTGCGGATGTCCTCGCGCGCGGCCGAGTCGGCAACGAAGCTGCCGACGGCATCGAGCCGCCGCGCAATCGCCGCCGCATCGGTCAGCGGCGCGGCAAGCCGCTGCGCCAGCAGGCGCGAGCCGGCCGAGGTCACCGTGCAGTCGATCGCGTCGAGCAGCGAGCCGCGGCGTTCGCCGGCGAGTGTCCGCGTCAGTTCGAGATTGGCGCGGGTGGCGGGATCGATCGCCATGGTCGCGCCCGAGGCTTCGCGCGCGGGCGGCGACAGCGGCGGATGTTTGCCGACCTGGGTGCGGTCAACATAGGTGACGGCGGCGGCGGCGGCAGTGGCTTCCAGCCGCGTGAGCTGGGACAGTCCGTCCATGGTCGCGACGGCAAAATAGTCGCACAGCCGCTTCTCGGCAGTGGCGCCGTCGAAGACGTCGCGGGTCAGCGGCGTCACCGCCGGCAGCTCGCGCAGGGTCTGTCCGAGCTCGCTGTCGTTATAGAGCGCGTCGGTGACGATCACCTCGTTCGGATTGATCCGCGCCAGCGTGGCGGCGAGTTCGCCGCCCGAACATTCCGTCACCGTGAATTCGGCGGTCGAGATGTCGATCCAGGCGAGGCCAAAGCGGTCACCGCCCGCCGATGAGCGCGCGCGCGCGAGCGCCAGCAGGTAATTGTTGGCGCGCGCGTCGAGCAGCGTGTCCTCGGTCAGCGTGCCCGGCGTGACCAGGCGCACCACGCCGCGGCGCACGACGCTCTTGTTGCCGCGTGCTTTCGCCGCCGCGGGATCCTCGGTCTGCTCGCACACCGCGACCCGGTGCCCGGCGGTGATCAGCCGGTGCAAATAGTCCTCGGAGCGCTCGACTGGCACGCCGCACATCGGGATATCGGCGCCTTGATGCTTGCCGCGCTTGGTCAGGACGATGCCGAGTGTCCTGGAGGCGATCTCGGCGTCCTCAAAGAACAGCTCGTAAAAGTCGCCCATCCGGTAGAACAGCAGAAGGCCCTGATGTGCCGCCTTGATTTCAAGGTACTGTTCCATCATCGGCGTGACGCGCGCGGCAGCTTCCGCCTGCGGCGCGGGCGTATCGTCGGGAGGCGGTGCAGGGATCGGTTGTTGCATTGTCATGGGCGGCGCAACCTACAAAATTTCGCCCCGCGCTCCTATCGCTTTGGGCGGAGAGGGGAGGTTTTCCACGTTGTCCGCACCGCGGCATGCGCAACTCGCGTGCACACCCGTCGGAACACGCGCGTATCGGTCAATTGACCTGCCGCGGGCGCCCTCCTAAAACTCCGTCGACATTGAAGAATTTAGGCCGGATCGCGGCATTCAGGGAGAACAACCATGCGTGACGTCTTTATCTGCGATGCCGTGCGGACCCCGATCGGCCGTTTTGGCGGGTCGCTCGCCAAGGTGCGTGCCGACGACCTGGCGGCGGCCCCGATCAAGGCGCTGATGGCCAAGCACCCCAATCTCGATTGGGCACAGGTTGACGAGGTCTTCTTCGGCTGTGCCAACCAGGCCGGCGAGGACAACCGCAACGTGGCACGCATGGCGCTCCTGCTTGCGGGCCTGCCGGATTCCGTTCCAGGCCAGACCCTGAACCGGCTCTGTGCCTCCGGTCTCGATGCGGTCGGTGCGGCCGGCCGCGCTATCCGTTCCGGCGAGATCGAGCTTGCGATTGCCGGCGGCGTCGAATCCATGACGCGCGCGCCCTTCGTGATGGGCAAGGCGCAGGAAGCGTTCTCGCGCTCGGCTGAGATCTTCGACACCACGATCGGCTGGCGCTTCATCAATCCGCTGCTGAAGGCGCAGTATGGCGTCGACGCGATGCCCGAGACCGGCGAGAACGTCGCCGAGGAATTCCAGGTCTCGCGCGCGGATCAGGACGCCTTCGCGATCCGCTCGCAGCAGCGCGCGGGCGCCGCGATTGCGGCCGGCTATTTCGCCGAAGAAATCACCCCGATCACCATTCCCGGCGGCAAGGCCGGCCCTGTCACCGTCGACAAGGACGAGCATCCGCGTCCCGAGACCACGCTGGAAGCCCTGACGAAGCTCAGGCCGATCGTGCGCAATCCCGGCACGGTGACCGCGGGCAACGCCTCCGGCGTCAATGACGGCGCCGCCGCGATGATCCTGGCGTCCGAGGCTGCGGTGAAGAAGCACGGCCTGACGCCGCGCGCGCGCATCCTCGGCCTCGCCTCCGCCGGCGTGCCGCCGCGCATCATGGGCATCGGCCCGGCGCCGGCCACCCGCAAGCTGATGGAACGTCTCGGCAAGAAAATCGGCGATTTCGACCTGATCGAGCTCAACGAAGCCTTTGCCTCGCAGGGTATCGCCTGCATGCGCCAGCTCGGCGTTGCCGACGATGCCGATTTCGTCAATCCGCATGGCGGCGCGATTGCGCTCGGTCATCCCCTCGGCATGAGTGGCGCGCGCCTCGCGCTCACCGCGGTGCACGGCATGGAGAAGCGCGGCGGCAAGCTCGCGCTCGCCACCATGTGCGTCGGCGTTGGCCAGGGCGTTGCGGTCGCCATCGAGAAGCTGAACTGACGGGACGCGCAGCGTGCCGTCATCCCGGAGCCGGGTGCCCCAGACTCGTCATGCCCGGGCTTGTCCCGCCTGCGAGGCCGAAGCCTCTTCGGCGAGGCGAAGGCCCGGGCATCCACGTTCTTGGTGCCGCGAGAAGAAGGTCGTGGATGGCCGGGACAAGCCCGGCCATGACGCAAGGTGAGGGAGCATCCCATGATCATCGCGCGCGAGCAGGACGTCACGGCCGCGGCCTTGGCGGTGATGGAGCAGACATCCGATCCACGGCTACGCCAGATCATGGTCTCCCTGGTCAAGCATCTGCACGGTTTTGTTCGCGACGTTCGCCTGACCGAGAAGGAATTCCGCGACGCCACGGCTGTTATCGCCGAACTCGGCAAGCTCTCGACCGACACGCATAATGAGGTCGTGCTGATGGCAGGCTCGCTCGGCGTCTCGCCGCTGGTGTGCCTGCTGAATAATGGCGATGAGGGCAACACGGAGACCGACCAGTCGCTGCTCGGACCATTCTGGCGGCTGAACTCGCCGCGGGTGGAAAATGGCGGATCGATCGTCCGCTCCGAGACCCCAGGCGCGCCGCTGTTCGTCAACGGCCGCGTCGTGGACAAGGACGGCCGTCCCGTCGCCGGCGCCGAGGTCGACGTCTGGCACGCGTCGCCGGTTGGTCTCTATGAAAACCAGGACCCCGAGCAGGCCGACATGAACCTGCGCGGCAAGTTTACGACCGACCAGGACGGAGCCTTCTCGTTCCGCTCCGTGATGATGGTCGGCTATCCCATTCCGACCGACGGCGTGGTCGGCCGCCTCCTGGAGGCGCAGAAGCGGCATCCCTATCGTCCCGCGCACCTGCACGCGTTGGTCTTCAAGCCCGGATTCAAGGTGCTGATCTCGCAGGTCTACGACCCCGCCGACCCGCATATCGATAGTGACGTGCAGTTCGGCGTGACCAAAGCGCTGATGGGCAAGTTCCTGCGCCATGACACGCCACATCCGACCGAGCGCGACGTCGCGACGCCCTGGTATTCGCTGGACCATGTCTATCGGCTCGAAGCCGGCGAGGCCGTCCTGCCGCGTCCGCCGATCAAATAGGGCTCAAAGCCGCTTCCCCCAATTAGTTATATCCTATAATGATTGGCGGAAGCGTTGACCGGTCGGAAAAGGGCCGGGGAGGAGTTCGCCAATGACATTCATCTATCCCGTCGACAGCAACACGGCGCATCCGCTGCCGCTGTCGCCCGAGTACAAAAGCTCGGTCAAGCGTGCGCCGAACAAACCCTTGATCCCGATGCGCCATACGCTGTCGGAGCTGACCGGCCCGGTCTACGGCCACGAGACCGTTCGCGAGGGCGACAATGATCTCACCACCCAACACACCGGCGAGCCGCTCGGGGAACGCATTATTGTGCACGGCCATGTGCGCGACGAGGACGGCCGCGGCGTGCCGAACTCGCTGGTCGAGATCTGGCAGGCCAATTCCTGCGGCCGTTACGTTCACGTCCGCGACCAGCATCCGGCTCCGCTCGATCCGAACTTTACGGGCGCCGGCCGCACCGTGAGCGACGTCTCCGGTTACTACCGCTTTGTCACCATCAAGCCTGGCGCCTATCCCTGGGGCAACCATCATAACGCCTGGCGTCCCGCACACATCCATCTCTCTGTGTTCGGCCATTCCTTCGTCACGCGTCTCGTGACGCAGATGTACTTCCCGGCCGATCCGCTGTTCCCGTTCGATCCGATCTTCAATTCGGTGCCGGACGAGAAGGCGCGGGCGCGGATGGTGTCGTCATTTGATCTCGAGAACACCCAGCCCGAATGGGCGCTGTGTTACCGCTTTGACATCGTGCTGCGCGGCAAGAACGCCACCCCTATGGAGAACCATTAAGTGCAGGACAATGGGATCACGCCGTCGCAGACCGTCGGCCCGTTCTTCAAATACGGCCTGACGCCGACCGGCGAGTATGCCTGGAATGATGCGTTCACCAACTCGACGCTGACGCCCGACGTCACCGGCGATCGCGTCCGGATCGAGGGCCGCGTGTTCGACGGCGACGGAGTCGTTGTGCCCGATGCCATGCTGGAGATCTGGCAGGCCGACGCGCAGGGGCGCTTCGCGGATCCGCAGGACAAGCGCGCGCTGCCGAATGCGAGCTTCCGCGGCTTTGCCCGTTGCGGCACCGACAAGGACGGCAATTATTCCTTTGAAACCATCAAGCCGGGCGTGGTGCCCGATCCCGACGGCAAGCCGCAGGCACCGCATGTCCTGCTTGCGGTGTTTGGTCGCGGCATGCTGCGGCATCTCTATACCCGCATCTATTTCAGTGACGAGGCCGGCAATGCCGCCGATCCCGTGCTGGCGGTGGTGCCTGCCGACCGTCGCGCCACGCTGACGGCCGTGCGCGAGGCCGGCAAGCCGGTGTACCGGCTCGACCTGCGGCTCCAGGGCGACAACGAAACGGTATTTTTCGACGTGTGACCCCCAGCGCCGTCCCGGACAGGCGGAGCGCCGATCCGGGACGACAGCGGAGGACGGGCCCAAGCTTCGCTGCCCGAAACTGTTGACCTGACGCCATTTCCCGTATTTTTCCGGAGTTCGCGCGATGCAATTTCCGCGCGATGCAATCCCGTGTTTACCGTAATCCTTTAGGGTCCGTGGGATTCAGCGCGGCCCATTGGATTTTTCCATGAAAATTCGTCTTTCGCTTTCTTCCGCAATCATTGCTTTCGGCATCGTTCTGGCCATCGGCTTTACCGCCGTGGTCTCGACCAGCCTCTACGCCTTGAAAGAGCTCAAGGTCGGCGGTCCGCTCTATTCTGATATCAAGCTCGGAAACGATCTCATCGCCGACATCCTGCCGCCGCCGGAATATGTGATCGAGGCCTACCTCGAGGCCACGCTCGCCATGCGCGAGCCCGACCAGCTGGCGGCCCATGCCGAACGCCTGGCCCAGCTCCGCAAGGATTACGACGAGCGCAAGGCATTCTGGGTCACCTCCAGCCTCTCGGCCGACCTGAAGACGACCCTGGTGTCGAAATCCGACGCCGAGGTGCAGAAGTTCTGGAAGCTGTTGTCCGACCAGCTCCTCCCCGCCCTCAAGGCCAAGGATACGGCCGTCTCCGAGCGGGCCTACGCGCAGCTCAAGGAGGCCTATACCGCGCATCGCGCCGTCATCGACAGCATCGTCGAGAGCGCCAACAAGCAGAATGCCGACATGGAGAAGCTGGCCGCGGACCGCGACAGCTCGATGCTTTACATCCTCCTCGGCGTCTCCGCCGCCGTCCTCGCCTTCATTGCGGCGGGCCTGCTCGGCGTCGCCTTCGGCGTGATGCGCCCGATCGTGCGCATGACCAGCGCGATGCAAAAGCTCGCGACCGGCGATCTCGCCGCCGACATTCCTTTCGCGCACCGGCAGGACGAGGTCGGCTCGATGGCGGGTGCGCTCTTGGTGTTCAAGCAGTCCGCGGTCGAGAATTTCCGCCTGCGCGAGGAGCAGTTGCAGAAGGAGCAGGAGGCGGCGCTCGCCAAGCGTGAGGCCCTGCATCAGATGGCCGAAACCGTCGAGCGCGAGACCGGCCGCTCGGTCGACACCGCGAGCGCGGCGACGCAAGGCGTGGAGCGTGCCGCCTCCAGTCTGTCCGAGATCGCAAGGTCGCTCTCGACACAATCGCAGGCGGTCGCAGCCGCCTCCACCCAGGCCCTCGGCAGCTCGCAGACCGTCTCGGCCGCAGCTGAAGAACTCAGTGCTTCGATCCGCGAGATCGCAACCCAGGTCGCGCGGACCAGCACGGTTACAAAATCGGCGGTCGCCGGTCGGGAACAGGCGCGCTCGACCATCCAGACGCTGGCTGGATCGGTGAAGAAGATCGCCGAGGTCTCCGACCTCATCGGCGGCATCGCCGGCCAGACCAATCTGCTGGCACTCAACGCCACGATCGAGGCGGCGCGCGCCGGGGAGGCCGGCCGTGGCTTCGCGGTGGTCGCCGCCGAAGTGAAATCCCTCTCCGACCAGACCGCCAAATCCACCGAGGAGATCGCGCGGCTGATCGCCGAGATCCAGGCCTCGACGCAAGCCGCCGTCGACGCCGTCGAAACCATGGGAGGCCACATCGTCGAGATCGACGGCGTCGCCACCTCGGTTGCCGCCGCGATGGAAGAGCAGGACGCCGCGACCCGCGAGATCACGCGGTCGATTTCCGAATCGACTTCCGCGGCGAAGGAGGTCTCGGCCAAGATCGGTGATGTCAGCCGCGACGCCGCCTCCGTGAACGAGCGCGCCGCGGAGGTCAGGCAGGCGATCGCCGGCATGGCGGCCAATCTCGAGCAGCTTCGGTCGGTCGTGGTCCGGACGGTGCGCGACTCCACAGCGGCGGCCTGAGCCCGGCGCGATGCCTATTGCTGGTGCCGGGGGGTGTGATTGTGCAGTATGGTCCGGGACGAGGGCATCGTGGCGTCCATGACACCTCCACAACTGCCGGCGGTCGTTGAGCGGGCTCGACTGACCGCTGCGCTACGCAGGGGCGGCGTGCTGGATGCGGGCGCCGTGCGCGAGGTGAAGGTGCTGCACCAATACCCCGCCATGGTGTCGCACGTTATCCGACTTGGGCTGCGCTATGTCGGGGAAGCAGCCGGGTCCCCGCACTCTGTCATCCTGAAGATCCCGAATCCGGCCTACGCCAAGTCGCTGGCAAATTCTGGTCGGCAGGAAGTGGCCTTCTACACCCGCCTTGCGCCAAATATGCCGTCGCACATCGTGCCGCGCTGCTACGATGGGCATTTCGACGAGGAGAGCCAGGACTGGCATCTGCTGCTCGAAGATCTCACCGACAGCCATGACGTTGCAGCTGACTGGCCATTGCCGCCCTCACGCGATCAGGCGATGGCGATCGTAACGGCGCTCGCCCGCTGGCATGCATCTTGGTGGGACCATGCGGGTCTCGGCGACACCATCGGCACCTGGATGAGCCTTGATGATACGGCGAGTCTGATAGAGACATTCGCCGGCCATTACGACCGCTTCGCCGATTTGCTTGGTGATCGCCTCAGTGAGGAGCGGCGGACCCTGTATCGGCGCTTCATCGACAAGGCCGAGCAACTGTTGCAACGCTACCATTCGCATCGCCATGTGACCATCGCTCACGGCGATGCCCATACCTGGAATTTCCTGCTGCCACGCGCGGGCATCGCTGACGCTGTGCGCATTTTCGATTTCGATCATTGGCGCATCAACGTTCCTACCCACGACCTTGCCTATATGATGGCGACGCAATGGTATCCAGAGCGCCGGCAGGCGCTCGAACGCCCGCTGCTCAATCGCTATCACGAGATGCTGATGGCGCACGGTGTCAGCGGCTATACGCGCGGCGCGCTCGACCAGGACTATCGGCGGTCGGTGCTGTGGCACATCACCAAGCCAGTCTGGCAGTGGAGCATCAACATCCCACCGGTGATCTGGTGGAATAATCTGGAGCGGGTGATGATGGCGGTCGAGGATCTGGGCTGCGAGGAGATTTTGGGGTAGAGGCGCGCAACATCATCGGTGTCGTCCCGGCGAAGGCATCACTCCATCACCGCATGTTCCGGCCCCGCCGCCTGCTTGCGCAGGGTGGCCTTGGTCGAGCCGATCAGCAGGGCGAGCGGGATGGTGCAGAGGATGAAGAACATCACCAGCTCGTAGTCGTGCGCGAAGGCGATGATCTGCGCCTGCACGCTGACCATGCGATCGGCCATGGCGCGACCGGCGTCGGTGGAGAGATTGATCATGCCGCTGACGCTGGGCATCTGGAGCGCATGGTTGAACGGGTTGATGTGTTCGGACAGGATCGCGTAGGTCCGCCGCGTGCCTTGTGTCAGCTGGGCGATGACGACGGAAATGCCCACCGAGCTCGCGACGTTGCGCATCAGGGTCAACATCGCGGTGCCGTCGGTGCGCAGCTCATTCGACAAGGTCAGGAATGCCACCGTCGAAAGCGGCACGAAGACGAGGCCGAAGCCGAAGCCCTGGATCACGCTGACGGTCACGATCTCCGGCACCTGGGTCAAATCGGTCCAGCCGGTCATCTGGAACAGCGAGCCCGCGGTCAGCGTCAGGCCGGTGATGATCAGTGTGCGGGCTTCGATGTAACGCATCATGCGGCCGACCAGCATCATGGCGAAGAAGGTGCCGAAGCCGCGGCTCGCCAGCAGCAGGCCCGCGGTGATGATGGGATAGCCGATCACGTTCTGCATATAGGGGGAGGCCAGCGCCATGGTCGAGAACAGCACGAGGCCCATCACGACCATGAACACGCAGCCGGTGACGAAATTGCGGTCCTTGAAGAGCCCGAAGCGGATGAACGGTGTCGAGGTCGTGAAGGAATGCGCGATGAAGAAGTAGAAGGCGACGGCCGAGACGATGAACTCCGCAAGGATCTCACCCGATTCGAGCCAGCCCAATTGCTCGCCGCGGTCGAGCGCGAGCTGAAGCGACCCGATCGCGACCGCCAGCGCCGCGAAGCCGAACCAGTCGAACTTGAGACTGAGATCCTTCCGGGTCTCGTCCATGAAGATGATCAGCCCGATCACGGTGATGGCGCCGAACGGCAAATTGACGAAGAACACCCAGTGCCAGGAATAAGTCTCGGTCAGCCAGGCGCCGAGCGAGGGACCCATGATCGGCCCCATCATTACGCCCATGCCCCAGATCGACATCGCCTTGGCGCGTTCCTGGAGCGTGTAATAGTCGAGCATCACCGATTGCGACAACGGCACCAGGGCCGCGCCGAACACGCCCTGCAGCAGGCGGAAAATCACCATCTGGTTGATGTCCTGCGCAAGCCCGCACAGCACCGATGCCATGGTGAAGCCGGCCGAGCAGATGATGAAGATGCGCTTGCGGCCGAAGCGGTTGGCGATCCAGCCCACCGGTGCCGTCATGATCGCGGCGGCGACGATGTAGGAGGTCAGCACCCAGTTGATCTGGTCCTGCGAAGCCGACAGCGTGCCCTGCATGTAGGGCAGGGCGACGTTGGCGATGGTGGTGTCCAGCGCCTGCATGATGGTTGCCGTCATGGCGCAGATCGTCACCATGTTCCGGCGCAGGCCGGGGACCATAAGGGCGGGATTGGACTCCGCCATAGGATTAGTCCTTGTCCTGATCTTTGTCTTGGCTCGCGGTCGCCGACAGGCCGAGCAGACCGGCGAGCGAGCGCTGGTGGCCGGTGTCGATGGTGGCGTAAACGCTCATGCCGGCCTTCAGCTTGCGTACGTATTTGTCGGTCTCGTCGAAATAGATGCGGATCGGCACGCGCTGCACCACCTTGACGAAATTGCCGCTGGCGTTCTGCGGCGGCAGGATCGCGAATTGCGCGCCGGTGCCGGGCGAGAGCGAGCCGATCTTGCCCTTGAAGGTATGGTTCGGGAACGCGTCGACCTCGAGCGTGACCGGCTGTCCTTCGGTGACGTAGGTGAGGTCGCTCTCCTTCGGATTGGCGTCGACCCAGGGATGGGCCACGTCGATGATGGAGAACACCGGCGTGCCGGCGGCGACGTAGCGGCCGAGCTGGATCTGTTCGACCTGTGTTGCCACGCCATCCATCGGCGCGCGCAGCACGGTGTGGTCGAGGTTGCGCTGGGCATCGTCCAGCTTGGCTTTCGCTTGCGCGTAGGCGGGGAATTGCTCCAGCGGCAACTCGGGATTCCCCAGCAATTGGGTCTTGGCATTGGAGAGTTGCTGCTTGATGTATTGCGCCTGCGCGCCGGCGGTAACCAGTGCATTGGACGCGTTGTCGAGATCGAGCTGCGAGCCGTAATTGTTCTTCACCAGCGACTGCTTGCGTTCGACGTCGCGCTGCTTCAGGTCCATGCCCTGCTGGGCAAGATTGAGCATGTCACCGTAGATCTTGATGTTGGCAACAAGATTGTCATAGGTGATGCGGGCTTGGGCGAGTTGCGCTTTGGCTTCTTCCAACGCATGACGGAACGGAGCGGGGTCGATCTCGAACAACTCGTCGCCGTGCTTGACGACCTGACCTTCCTTGACGACGACCTTCTGGATTTTGCCGGAGATATCAGGGGTCACCAGCACTTTCTGCGCGCCGACATAGGCGTCATCAGTGCCGACGTAACGGCCGCCATTGAGATAGAAGGTGAAGCCGGCAACCGCGACGACGAGCGGCAGCACAACCAGGAGCAGCACGCGGCGATAGCGGCGCAGGCCCGCCACCAGGCGGCGGCGCGGATCGGTGCCGGCTTTCTTGGTGGGCTTGCCGCCGTCGATTTTCTGCTCGGGCTGGAACTTGAGAACCTGATCAGCCATAGCGTTGCTCCTTACGCGCTTGTTCCGCTCCGCTGCTCTGGATCGCGGACCGCACGTTTTCCTTGATTGTTTCGAGTTGGGTGAGGAGGCGATGGGCGTCCGCCGGAGTGATGCCGTCGAGCGCGTTGGCCGTGAGCTCGGACTTCAGCCCGCTCATCCGCCCGAGCAACTGCCGCCCGGCCTTCTTCAGGTACAGCCGCTTGACGCGGCGATCCGAAGGATCGTTGCGTCGCTCGATCCAGTCGCTGTCACAGAGTTTGTCGATCAGGCGCGTCAGCGTGATCGGCTGCACCTCGAGAAGCTCGGCGAGTTCCGACTGCTTCATGCCTTCGCTGCGCTCGACCTTGGCCAGCACCGCCCATTGCGCGCGGGTGATGCCGAAGCGCGAGGCTTCCTTGTCGGCATAGACCCGGAGCAGGCGATAGAGCTCGGCGAGCGTAAACAGGAAGTTCTGGTCCACGGGCCCTGGGCTCATGAGCTTGGTCTCCAATAAGCTTGCAATATAATAAGCAAGCTTATGATTATTTCATGGCGGGTTTGCGGGACGCTGTCCCGCAGGCCGAGCATGGCTGCTGGCCGCATCGCCGGTCCTGCTTTGGGTTCCCCTTTCGAAATGCTAGAACGCCGGTCGCATGACCCTCGCAAAACCGGCATTTCCCGCGCCCGATCACGATCACGGCCGCTGCACCGCGGATGCGCTGGCGCATGCCGAGGCCGTTTGCGGAGAGCGCGCGCAGAAATTCACGCCTATACGCCGCCATGTATTGGGGGCGCTGCTCTCGAGCCACCGGCCGCTCGGCGCCTATGAGGTCATCGACGAACTGGCGAAGTCGATGTCGCGGCCGGCGCCGATCACGGTCTATCGTGCTCTCGATTTCCTGATGGCCAACGGCCTCGTGCACCGGATCGAAAGCCGCAACGCCTATCTCGCCTGCGCCGCTCACGACCACGACGCGATCTCGGCGGTGACGTTCCTGATCTGCGAGCGCTGCGGCCTGGTCGGTGAGATTCCGTCGGCATCCTTCGCCAAGGACCTCAACGCCGCCGCGCGCAGCTCAGGCTTCGCTCCCAAATTGTCGGTGGTGGAAATCACGGGCGTTTGTGCGCATTGTCAGAAAGCCGCATAGAGCAACAACGGCGCAAAGCCGGTTTTTAGGAAGAAATGTCCTCACCTCAAGCCATACCGTCCGCCGGTCGTCCCCTCAGTGCCGGCGCCATCGCCCTGATGCTCATGCTGTGCCTGACCTGGGGGTTCAACCAGATCGCCGTGAAGCTGGTGCTGCCGGACATTCCGCCGATGCTTCAGGCCACGTTCCGCTCGATGGGCGCGCTGCCGGTGCTGTTCATCATCGGCAGCTTGCGCGGCGTTAAATTCTTCGAGCGCGACGGCACCTGGAAGCCCGGCGTCATCGCCGGACTGATGTTCGGCATCGAGTTCGTGCTGATCTTCCAGGGCCTGCGGTTCACACCAGCATCGCGGGCGGTCGTGTTCCTCTACACCGCGCCGTTCTTCGTCGCGCTCGGCTCCTACCAGGTGCTCGGCGAGCGACTTGGCGGGACGCAATGGCTGGGGCTCGCCATCAGCTTTGCCGGTGTCGCGCTCGCGATCGGCGTGCCGCAGCCCAACGTCGATTCGCATGTCCTGCTCGGCGATCTCATGATCGTCGGCGGCGCCGCGCTGTGGGCGGCGACCACGCTAGTTGCCAAGGGCACGCGGCTGCGCTTCGCGGCGCCCGAGAAGGCTCTGGGCTATCAGGTCGCGACCTCGATCCCGATCCTGGGGCTGGCCGCCTGGCTGTTCGGGGAGACCATCCCCCACACGCCGTCGCCGCTGTCGCTGGGCCTGATGGCCTTCCAGGCGATCTGGGTCGTGGGAACCACGTTCACGCTTTGGTTCGCGCTGGTGAAGACCTATTCGGCCAGCAAATTGTCGGCTTTTACCTTCATCACCCCTTTGTTTGGCGTGGTGGGTAGCTATTTCATCATGCACGACACGCTGAACCTGACATTCGGGGCTGCCGCCCTCCTTGTCATTGCTGGGCTTTTTCTGGTTAACCGTCCCAGTCAATCCGCTGCGGCGCCGCGCGATGCATTGCTGAACGTCACCAAAACCTGATATTTGGACGCCATGAACAAGCTCGAAAAAACCATCGATTCCGACGTCGCGGGCCCCGCGCCCCGGCACAAGACCACCCAGGTCAAGGTCGGCGACGTTGCCGTCGGCGGCGGTGCCCCGATCGTCGTGCAGTCAATGACCAACACCGACACCGCCGATATCGACGGCACCATTGCCCAGGTCGCAGCGCTCGCCCGCGCGGGCTCCGAAATGGTCCGCATCACCGTGGACCGCGAGGAGGCCGCCGCTGCCGTCCCGCACATCCGCGACGGCCTGCTCAAGCGCGGCATCACCACGCCGCTGATCGGCGACTTTCACTATATCGGCCACAAGCTGCTCGCCGCCTATCCGGCCTGCGCCGAGGCGCTCGCCAAATATCGCATCAATCCCGGCAATGTCGGCTTCAAGGACAAGCGCGACACCCAGTTCGCCGACATCATCGAGATCGCCAACAAGAACAACAAGCCGGTGCGCATCGGCGCCAATTGGGGCTCGCTCGACCAGGAGCTCTTGACCAAGCTGATGGACGAGAACGCCGCCTCCCCCGATCCGCGCGACGTGCGCGCGGTGACGCGCGAGGCCATGGTGCAATCCGCGCTGCTCTCGGCCGCGCGCGCCGAGGAACTCGGCATGCCGAAGAATCGCATCATCCTCTCGGCCAAAGTCTCGGCCGTGCAGGATCTGATCGCGGTCTATCAGGATCTCGCCAGCCGTTCCGACTACGCGATCCATCTCGGCCTGACCGAGGCCGGCATGGGCACCAAGGGCATCGTGGCGTCCTCGGCCGCGCTCGGCATCCTGTTGCAGCAGGGCATCGGCGACACCATCCGCATCTCGCTGACGCCGGAGCCCGGCGGCGACCGCACCCGCGAGGTGCAGGTCGGCCAGGAGCTCTTGCAGACCATGGGTTTCCGCACATTCGTGCCGCTGGTTGCGGCGTGCCCCGGCTGTGGCCGCACCACCTCGACCACATTCCAGGAACTGGCCAGCTCGATCCAAGGTTTCATCCGCGACGAGATGCCGACCTGGAAGACGAAATATCCCGGCGTGGAAGAGCTCAACGTCGCGGTGATGGGCTGCATCGTCAACGGCCCCGGCGAATCCAAGCACGCCAATATCGGCATCTCGCTGCCGGGTACGGGCGAGGCGCCGGCTGCCCCGGTGTTCGTCGACGGCAAGAAGTTCCGCACCCTGCGCGGCCCGACCATCTCCGCCGACTTCAAAGCACTCGTGATCGACTACATCGAGCAGCGCTACGGCCAGGGCGCCAAGGTGCCGGTGACCGCGGCGGAATAGTTCTGCTCCAGATCAGGAATCGTAGGGCGGGTTAGCGAAAGCGTAACCCGCCTTATTTTTGCAGGCGCGAAGTGGCGGGTTACGCTTCGCTAAGCCGCCCTACATTGCTACGATGCTCCCAAGCAAGAATGCATCGGGAGACACGCCATGAGCTCACTCGCCGGCAAGCAGGGCCCGCGCTATCGCCACGCGACGGACGACGGCGCGCCTTACGAGACCATCGCGGTCGAAAAGCTGACCCCGATCATCGGCGCGGAAATCTCGGGCGTCGACATCGGCAAGCTCGTCTCCGACGATGCGCGCTCCAACCGGCAGATGGACGAGGTCCACCGCGCGCTTGCCGAAAACCTCGTCATCTTCTTCCGCGACCAGCACATCACGCCACAACAGCATCTCGCCTTCGGCCGCAAGTTCGGTGAGCTGCATTTCCATCCCGCCGCGCCGCATGAGGATGAAGACCCGGCCCTGATGAAGATCTATGCGGATGCGAATTCGCCGCGGGCCAATGGCGAGGGCTGGCATTCCGACGTGTCCTGCGATCACGAGCCGCCGATGGGCTCGATCCTCTACATCAAGCAGTGCCCGCCGCGCGGCGGCGACACGCTGTTCGCCAACATGTATGCGGCCTACGAGGCGCTGTCGGACCGGATGAAGGCCTATCTCGACGGGCTGACTGCGTTGCATGACGGCGAGCCGATCTATCGCGGGCTCTACGCCAATTACGGCGTCGCCGACCGCCCGTCCTATCCGAGTGCCGAGCATCCCGTGGTGCGCACGCATCCGGTCACCGGCAAGAAGGCGCTCTACGTCAACCGCGGCTTCACCCGCCACATCAACGGCATCCCGCGCGACGAGAGCGAGGCGATGCTTGCCTATCTCTACCAGCACGCCGAGAATCCGCTGTTCCAGTGCCGCTTTCGCTGGACAGAGAATGCCATCGCCTTCTGGGACAACCGCTGCACCCAGCACCGCGCGATGTGGGATTATTGGCCGCACACGCGCTCCGGCACGCGCGTGACGGTGAAGGGGGAGCGGCCGGTTTAACCGGCCTGCGCGCCGCGTTCCGCGTTGACGTCTTCCCGCGTCCGCGCCAATCTTGCCGGCAACAACGACCGTCGGGAGGATTTTCCATGCTCCGCGCCGAGGACAACAAATTCCTGACCGAGTCGGGCTCTGGTACGGGCATGGGCGAATTGTTGCGCCGGTTCTGGATTCCTGTGCTGCTGTCCGAAGAACTCCCTGAACCCGACGGCGAGCCGAAGAAGATCATCGTTCTCGGCGAGGAGCTGCTCGCCTTCCGCGATACGCGCGGCGTTGTCGGAATCATCGATCAATACTGCCCGCATCGCGGCGCCAATCTCTGGCTCGGGCGCAACGAGGAATGCGGCATCCGCTGTGTCTATCACGGCTGGAAGTTCGACACCGACGGCCGCTGCGTCGACATGCCGACCTCCTATCCCGACCTCAACGCCAAGGATCTCATCCGCATCAAATCCTATCCGGCGCGCGAATGGGGCGAGATGATCTGGGCCTATATGGGTCCCGCGGATGCGATGCCCGAGCTGCCCGATCTCGAAATGGCACTGCTGCCGGCCTCGCACCGCTATGTCAGCAAGAAATGGCAGGACTGCAACTGGGTGCAGGCGCTGGAAGGCTCGATCGACACCGCGCATTTCACCTTCGCCCATCTCTCCTTCGACAAGGAGGAGAACGAGATCCTGGACATCAAGAAGCATTTCGTGAATCCGATCGCGCGGATGTCGAGCGATCACATGCGCTGGATCGCGGAGGATCCGCGCCCTGTGATCAAGATCGCCGCGCACGCAGCGGGCCTCACCATCGCCGGCGGGCGGCTCACCGGCGGCGACAACATCTACTGGCGCATTGCGCAATTTCTGATGCCGTTCCACGCCTATGCCCCGAGCGCGATGCCGGGTGAGAACATCTTTGGGCAGACTTTCGTGCCCGTCACCGACACCAATTGCTGGATCTACACCTATGCCTGGAATCCGGAACGGCCGCTGACGCAAGCCGAGCGCGACGTCTTTGACCGCGGCAACGGCGTGATCGCGGAGGTTGGCGACAATTACGTGCCGCTGCGCCACAAGGGCAACGACTATCTGATCGACCGCAAGATGCAGAAGACCAGGAGCTACACCGGCATCAAGGGCGTCTCCGAACAGGATGCGGCCGTGCAGGACAGCCAGGGCCCGATCGCCGACCGCACCCGCGAGCATCTCGGTCCGACCGATCTCGGTATCATGCATTTCCGGAAAGTCGTGATGGAGCTGGCGCGGGCGCTTCAGCAGGGCGAGCCGCCGCCGCAGGCCGCGCATCAGGATCGCCATGCCGTGCGCTCGGGCGCCTGCGTCACCAGCAAGGCCAAGGACCTTTCCGCGGTGATGCTGGAGCGTTTCGGTGACGTCACAGGCTTTGTCGGCCGGCCGCGAACAGCGGCAGCGGAGTAGTACTTGGGACAGCCGCGCAGCATCATCGCAAGTCTCGTCTCGACGCTGGTCGCGTCGATCTTGCTATGGTCGCTGGCGCCTGCAGACTCTGGTCATGCTGCTATCGCGCGGAAAATCGCGAAACCCAAGCCGCCGCACGCGCCGGTCAAGTGTGAGCTGTCGAAATTCCGGATCCTCGTGGATGTCGGGCACACCCCGGACTCCTACGGCGCGTTGAGCGCGCGCAACGACACGGAGTTCGGCTTCAACTTCCGGCTTGCAAGTCTGATTACGGCGAGGCTCAAGGCCGAAGGCTTTGCCGCGACCCGGTTGCTCGTCACGGACGGCAAGGCGCGGCCGAGCCTGTTCAAGCGCGTCAGCACCGCGAATGACGCCCGGGCCGATCTCTTCCTGTCGATCCATCACGATTCGGTGCCGGACAAGCTGCTCGGGAGCTGGGAGTTCGACGGCGCGAACAGCTATTTCAGCGACCGCTTTTCGGGCCACTCTCTGTTCGTGTCGCAGCGGAATCCGCACTTCGCCGCCAGCCTGATGCTGGCCCGGATGATCGGCAGGCAGCTGAAGCAGCAGGACCTGCACTATGCCAGCCAGTACACCCTGCCGGTGATGGGCCGCTACCGGCGCCAATTGCTCGACAAGGATGTCGGCGTCTACCGCTATGACGGGCTCGTTGTGCTCTCGCAGACCCGCAGCGCCGCAGTGCTGCTCGAAGCGGGCTCCATCATCAACCGCGACGAGGAGATGGCGATGAACTCCCCGGAGCGGCAGGAGATCATTGCGGGCGCCGTGGCGGTGGCGATGAGGGAATTTTGCGAGAGGCGGTAGTTCGCGCCCCTAGCAATGACGGGAATCTATAGCGGCCCTCCCCGGTACTCCCGGTTTGCCAAGCTTGCCTCCTCCAGGTCCAGATCGCGCTCGATCCGCCGCCGCGTCTCGTCGGTGATCTGGCCCTCGCGCAGCAGCTCGTGGATGAACTTGCGCTCGGTGGCGATCAGACGGCGGGTCAGGGCGGTGCCGGCGGCGGAGACGTCGTGGTGGGTGGGATCGAGCGAGTCCGGCAGCTGGTTGACCCGGATCTCGTGGCGGGCGCGCAGGAGCCGCATCACCTCGTCGGACACGTCCTTTTCCTCGGTCAGCGCGTCGAGCGACTTTAGCGCCGCGTCGAGGGCCTGGCGCCGTGCCGCGATCTCGGCCTCGTGCTCGGCGGCATGCTCGTTGCGACCGGCTTCCGCGACACCGAGCCAACGAACCACGGGGGGCAGCGTGAGGCCGACGCCGATCAGTGTGATGAAGATGACGCCGAACGCGACGAACAGGATCAGGTCGCGAAACGGGAAGGCCTCGCCGCCCGGCAGCGTGAACGGCAGCGCCAGTGCTGCCGCCAGCGACACCGCGCCGCGCACGCCGGTGAGCGCAAGCACGAACGGCCATTGCCATGGTGGTGACGGATCGCGCGCACGCAGCGACTTGCTGAGCATTCGTGGCAGATAGGTCGCGGGATAGAGCCAGGCGAAGCGCGCGATCACGACCACCGCCAGCACCACGGCAGTCGCAATCATGATGTCGTCGAGCGGGAACGCCTTCGATTTCTCGTAGAGTGCGCGCATCTGGAATCCGGTGAGCAGGAACAGCAAGCCCTCGATCAGATAGATCACGAGGTCCCAGAAGAAGATGCCTTGCAGGCGCGTCGATGCCGAGATCAGCAGCGGGCCATTCCAGCTCACATAGAGGCCACAGGCGACGGTGGCGATCACGCCGGAGCCGCCGAGATGCTCGGGCAGCCAGTAGGACACGTAGGGCGTGATCAGCGACAGTGTCAGCTCGACCTGCGGGTCTCCCGACCATTTGCGGAACCGCAGGGAGAGCCAACCGACGCCGATGCCGAAGGCGATCTCGCCGGCGACGATGAGCAAGAACTCGCCGCCTGCCAGAGGCAGCGAGAATTGCCCGACCATGATTGCGGCGAGCGCGAAGCGGTAGAGGATCAGAGCGGTGGCATCATTCGCGAGCCCTTCGCCTTCGAGGATGACCATCAGCCTGCGCGGCAGATGCAGCCGGCGCGCGATCGCGAGCGGCGCCACCACGTCGGGCGGCGCGACGATGGCGCCGAGCAGGAAGCCGATCGTCCAGGGCAGGCCGATGAAATAATGCGTGGCGGTTGCGACCAACGCCGCGGTGAAGATCACCGCACCGACCGCCAGCAGCACGATCGGGCGAAGATTCTTTTTGAACTCGCGCCAGCTCATCGCGACGCTCGCCGAGTAGATCAGCGGCGGCAGCACCATCAGCAGCACCAGTTCCGGCGGCAGTTCGACCGCTGGCATGCCCGGCACGAAGGCAAGGCCGACACCTGAGAGCATCAGCAGAATGGCGGGCGCGATGTTGAAGCGGCGCGCGACAAGCGCGGTGCCCGCCAGCACGGCGAGCAGGATGAGAAAGGTCTGAAATTTCGCTTCCATGATGGTCTGTCTTCACCCGGAAGCGGTCGCAACGTCAATGCGTGCGGCTTTACGCCAGCCGTTCGGCCACCATGCGGCCGATGCGTGCGAACACGGTTTCGATCTGCGCCGCGCTCGGCGTGCCGCCCTGGGTATAGGCCGCGATCAGGATCGGTGCATCGGGCTTCGTATCGGGCTTGGGCCAGGCCACCGCGATGTCGCCGGATGCGTCCTTGCCGTTGTTGCCGGTCTTGTCGCCGATCTTCCAGCTTGCGGGGAGCCCGCCACGCAGCCGGTTCGCACCGGTCTTGCAGCCCACTAGCCACTCCGTGAGCTGCGCGCGCGAGGTGGCCGACAGCGCCTCGCCCGTGAGCAGCCGGCGCAGATTGCCTGCCATCGCCGCCGGCGTCGTGGTGTCGCGGGGATCGCCGGGCGGTGAGCGGTTGAGCTCGGGCTCGTTGTGGTCGAGCCGCGAGGCGGTGTCGCCGAGCGACCGCCAGAACGCGGTGAGTGCGGCGGGACCGCCGATCCGCGCCAGCAATAAATTGGCGCAGGTGTTGTCGCTGAGCTCGACGATCGCCTTGCACATCTCGGTGACCGACATTGCGCCGGCGGCAATGTTCTGCTTGGCGACCGGTGCGTACTCCAGCAGGTCGGCCTTGCCGTACGGGATCATGGCCGCAAGCTGATCCTCGCCACGATCGACCCGCGCCAGGACGCATGCCGCCAGCGAAGCCTTGAATGTCGAGCACATGACGAACCGTTCGTCGGCGCGCCAGGCGAGCCTTGCGCCGGTCGCGAGGTTCTCGGCATAGACCCCGATCCGGCCGCCACTCTCGCGCTCATAGGTTTCGAGCTCAGGCTGCGCGTCTGCGGCGAGCGCGGGGGAGGCGGCGATCCAGTACAGCGAGGCGAGCAGCGAACGGCGGTCGAGAAGCATGGTGGACCTTTTGAGCGAGACGGGGGCGGAGGAGAGATGCGGCATGCACTCCATCCGCATCGTCATTGCGAGCGCAGCGAAGCAATCCGGTCTTCCTCCGCGGAAAGACTCTGGCTAGCTTCGCTGCGCTCGCAATGACGGAGGATGTGGGAGGAGTGTGCCCGATTTCGGGCAGCGGAAGATTAGGCCCCTCACTCTCGCAGATCATACCGGTAAGACTTCGATACGATCTGCCAGCCATCGGCGAGCTTCATAGCCACCAGATAGTCCGTGAAAAAACGCGGCGGCAGTTGGCATCGGACCTTGATGAAGGCGGTCTTGTCGTCCGAACGGTCAATCGTGACGATGAAATCCTCGCGCGGCTTGCCTTCGGCCTTGCCGGAGGGGCGCTTGCGCACGCGGTCGAGCCAGTCCGGCACGGTCAGCACCTGCAGCTCGCCCTTCTCGACCCAGCGCAAATCGGCGGAGGGATGGAAGATGGCGCCGAGCTTTTCGGCATCACCCTCGTAAAGTCCGTCGAAGTAAGATTGCACGACGGCTTCGACGCTCGAACGGTTCTGGCTCATGGGTCATCCCTTTGAATGATGGCTCAGGGCGAACTTAGTCGTACACGTCAAAATGCGCTATGGTGTCCGTACCATTTGCTGGGACGCTGTGATGACCGGATCAGAGAATTCGAACGCTCCCTTCCTGATCGGCGAATGCTGCTGCCGCGCCGTGCGCTACGAGGTAGCGGACGCGTTCTCCTATGCGATGAACTGCCATTGCTCGAATTGCCGCCGCACCACCGGCGCTGCCTTCAAGCCGTTCGCCGGCATCGAGCAGGGCAAGCTCCGCATCGTCAGAGGCGAGAACCAGCTCACCATCTACGGTGACGAAACCACCCACGACGCCCACTGCGCCCGCTGCGGCTCGTTGCTTTATTCCCGGGTGCGCGACGGAAAATGGGTCCACGTCGCCATGGGAACCCTGGTCGATGCCCCCTCGATCCGACCGAGCGCCCACATTTTCGTGGGGTCGAAGGCGCCCTGGCACGAGATTACGGATAATCTGCCGCAATATCGGGGCCACATCGGGGATGTCTGAGGGAACCTGCTGCGCACCTGTTTGGCGGCGAACCGCGGCCGGACTGGCGCGACGAACAAGGGGACCTTTCGGCTTGCCGCCGGCGCCATCTTCGTGACCTCCGTTACAAGCGTCCGCGACGGACCCTGCTAAAGCCGTCCCAAAGGGCGCGAATCGCCCCGAAATCGGAAGTCGTGTCATGCGCAAATTGCTCAGACTTTGCCCAGTCCTCCTCGCCGTCGCGCTGCTATTCGGCGCCGGGCCTGCTTTCGCCGGAAAGCGCGTCGCGCTCGTGATCGCCAACTCCGCCTATCAGCATGCGCCGTCGCTGACGAACCCCGTCAATGACGGTTCGGTGATGGCCCGGACGCTGAAGGAGGCCGGGTTCGGCATCGTCGATTCCCGGCACGACCTGACGGCGCAGGAAACCCGGCGTGTGCTGCGCGAATTCGCCGACCGGACCCGCGATGCCGATATCGCCGTGGTCTATTATGCCGGCCACGGCCTCGAGGTCGAAGGCTCGAACTATCTGATCCCTGTCGACGCCAAGCTGGAGCGTGACACCGACGTCTTTGACGAGGCGCTCTCCCTCGACCGCGTCCTGGTCGCGGTCGAACCGGCTAAGCAGCTTCGCCTGGTGATCCTGGATGCCTGCCGTGACAATCCGTTCGGCAAGACCATGAAGCGCACGATCGCCTCGCGCGGCGTCGGCCGCGGCCTCGCCCAGGTCGAGCCGACCAGCTCGAACACGCTGATCGCCTATTCGGCCAAGGCCGGTTTCACGGCGCAGGATGGCGACGGTGCGAACAGCCCCTTTACGGTGGCGCTGTCGAAGCATCTGACGAGGCCCGGCCTAGACGTCCGCCGTGCCTTCGGCTTCGTGCGCGACGACGTGCTCAAGTCGACAGGTAATAAGCAGGAGCCGTTCGTCTATGGCTCGCTCGGCGGCGAGGACGTGCCGCTGGTGCCGGTCAAGGTGACCGCTGCGGCTGCCGCTGCGCCCAACCCTCAGGCCGACATCCGCCGCGATTACGAGCTCGCGCTCCAGGTCGGCAACCGGCCGGCGTGGGAGGCCTTTCTCGCCCAGCATCCCGACGGCTTCTATGCGAGCCTTGCCAAGCTGCAACTCGAGAAAATCGGCGCCGAGCAGGCTCATGCGGCGGCCACCGAGAAGGCGAAACAGGCCGAGGCCGAGCGCGATCGTCTTGCCGCACTTGGCGCGCAGAAGGATACGCAGGCCAAGGCAGCCGCCGATGCGGAGGCCGCCGAGCAGATACAGCTTGCGGCGCAAAAGGCCAAGGAGCAGGCGCAGCAGCAGGCGGCCGCTGCCGAGCAGCAGCGCGTCAATCTCGCCGCCGCGGCGCCGAGTGCAGCGCCCGCCAGCACGGCGGGCCCTGCCGGCACCAACGTCGCCTCGCTGACGCCGGCCATCGCGCCGGCCGATCTCAGCCGCTCGGTACAGACCGAGCTCGGCCGCGTCGGCTGCTTCTCCGGCGCCGCCGACGGCAACTGGACGACATCCGCGCAGCGGTCGTTATCGCAGTTCAACCGTTATGCCGGCACCAAGCTCGACGTGAAGGTGGCGAGCACCGATGCACTCGACACGGTCAAGTCGAAACAGTCGCGCGTCTGTCCGCTGGTTTGCGAGCACGGCTTCAAGACCGACGGCGACAAATGCACCAAGATCGTCTGCCGTGATGGCTATGCGCTCAACGACGACAACGAGTGCGAGAAGCAGCGTGCCGCCAAGCCTGCGACCGCCAAGCCTGCGACCGCCAAGCGGGACGACGGCGACGAGCGTCCCGCACGGCAGCGTCGTCAGGCCGGCGGTGAGGCTGCCGGAGCGGCCGGCGGCTTTGGTGGCGCTGCGGGCATCGCTGCTGCCGCTGGCGCCAGCCGCCGCTCGAGTGGCGGACAGCTATTCTGCAACAACAGTGGCTGTCGTGCGGTCAACCGCGGCTGCCATCTCGAATATCGCGGCGGCGGCGGCCCGGGCAACGATGGCAATGCCGAGGTCTGTAACTAGGATTGCGGAAATGAGTTCAGGTCGAGATCGCGCTCGCCGCGATGTTGACCGTCAGCGCCAGCAAGGCCGTGTTGTAGATGAATGAGACGATGCCGTGCGCGGTGGCGGTGCGGCGGATGGTCTTGTCGGAGATGCCGACATCGGAGACCTGCGCGGTCATGCCGATCACGAACGAGAAATAGACGAAGTCCCAGTAATCTGCGTGGTCTTCCTTGTCGCCGCTGGGAAACTGAAGGCCGCCCGGCGTGGCGTGCCGGTAATAATCATGCGCGTAATGCAGAGCGAAGATTGTGTGCACGGCGGCCCATGACAATACGATGGTGGTGATTGCGATGCTCAGCTCCAGGCCGCCGCGATGCGGCGTTCCAAGCTCGGAGACGATCGCGGCGATGCTGGCGAAGGCGCCGATCGCCGTCACCAGCAGGATCACGAAGCGACCGTCGTCCTGCATCGCTGCGGCGCGGCGGATGTGCTGGTGGTCGTTGCACAGCATCATCGCGTAGACCAGCACCAGATAAACGGCGATCAACGCATCCCAGCCGAACACAAGCCGCGTGACCAGCCGGTGCGAACCCGGGATGAGCAGGCAGACGAGAATACCAACGGCAAGCGACATGAACGTCCGCGGACGCGCATAAATCAGCCGCATCGGCCGCGACATCTTGCGAAAGCGGGCGAGGGCGGGGTCTTCCTTGCTGCCGCCCGCCATCGCGCTATCAGCTCTTCCGTTCGGCCACGAACCGCGCAGCCGCTTGCAGCACGGCGGCCCGTTCGCCGAAGATCGACACGGCGCTGTCGGCGCGCGCGAGCAGATCGCGCACGCGCTGCTTGGCGCCTTCGATGCCGAGCTGGGTGACGAAGGTGGTCTTGCCGAGCGCTGCATCAGCGCCGGCAGGCTTGCCGAGCGCGGCGGCATCGCCTTCGACGTCGAGCAGGTCGTCGGCGATCTGGAAGGCTTCGCCGAGCGCGCGGCCGTAATCGTCGAGCGCCTGATATTCCTTTTGCGAGGCCTGGCCGAGGATCGCGCCGGCGATGCAGCCGTAGCGCAGCAGCGCGCCGGTCTTCATCTGCTGAATGCGGGCGACGTCGATCGGCTCGTTGCCGCCAAAGCGGCCTTCGCCGGCGAGGTCGAGGATCTGGCCGCCGACCATGCCGCCGATGCCGGCGCAGCGCGCGAGTGCGCGGGTCAGCAAAAGCCTCACATTGGCGTCGCGATGAATCTCGTCGCGGGTGATGATGTCGAAGGCGAGTGTCAGGAGGCCGTCGCCGGCGAGGATCGCGGTCGCGTCGTCGGTCTTCTTGTGCAGGGTCGGGCGGCCGCGGCGCAGGTCCGAATTGTCCATCGCCGGCAGATCGTCATGGATCAGCGAATAGCAGTGGATGCATTCGAGCGCCGCACCGACGAGCAGCGCGGCTTCGCGGGACACGCCGAACACGGCCGCGCTCTCGACCACCAGGAAGGGCCGGAGGCGCTTGCCGCCGTTGAGGCTCGAATAGCGCATTGCGTCCATCAGTCGCTTGGGCCGGGCGATCTCATCGGGCAGGATGTCGTCCGACAGCAGGCGCCCGAGCAGGGCCTCGGTGTCATCAGCGGTCTTGTCCAGACGTTTGGCGAAATCGGACGGGGACGTGCCGGTCATCAAGAAGGGCTCCAGAACTAAAATTCGGCGGGACAATCCTTTATGCGCCCGCCTCAGTCAATCGTTTGGAAGGCCTAAAAAGTGCTGGAAAAGGCCCGAATTATCACAGACTTAATGCCGGGCCCGTGGCCGCGTTTCGTTCTGCGCCGGAAAGGTTGATTTGCGCGTCGTCAAAACCCTTCTCCTGGTGCTCGCGGTCGCGGCTCTCGCGCCCTATGTCGTCGCGCCGTTCTACCGTGCCGGCCATCCCGTTTCGACGCTGATGATCTGGCGCTCGCTGCGGGGTGCGCCGATGCAGCGGGAATGGATCGATCTGGCGGCGATGTCGCCCTCGCTGCCACGCTCGGTGGTGGCGGCCGAGGACGCCCATTTTTGCAAGCATCACGGCATCGACTGGGGTGCGCTGCGTGAGGCGATCGACGATGCGAAGGAGGACGGCACCCCGTTCCGGGGCGCTTCCACCATCACCCAGCAGGTGGCGAAAAACCTGTTCCTCTGGCAGGGGCGGGACTTCGTCCGGAAGGCGCTGGAATTCCCGTTGGCGCTGTGGATCGATCTCGTCCTGCCCAAGGCACGGATCCTGGAGATTTACCTCAACATCGCCGAGCTCGGCCCGCAGAGCCAGTTTGGGGCCGAGGCCGCCAGCGCCTATGCCTTCGGCAAGTCGGCGGCGAACCTCTCCCCCCGGGAGGCCGCGCTTCTAGCCTCTATCCTGCCGAATCCGGTCAAACGCAGCGCCAGGACGCCGGGACCGGGTGTCCGGCGGCTGGCCGGGACCTATGTGGCGCGAGCGCAGGCGAGTTCACTTTCGACCTGCTGGCGGGAGAATCGCTGATTTCCGGTCCTTTTCGGGCGCATTTTCCGGCCCAGAGCCCTAGATTTAAGGCAGGCCTTCCTCTATAAGCCCGGCCTTGACCGGCATTCAGCTCGCCTCGGTTTGCGGGTGCTGAGCCGTCCCCTCGCGGACGATGCCCCAAAACACCAATCCCTAGAGGATATTGAAATGGCCGTTCCGAGAAGAAAAACCTCGCCGTCCCGTCGTGGCATGCGCCGCTCGGCAGACGCCATCAAGAAGCCGACCTATGTGGAAGACAAGGATTCCGGCGAACTGCGTCGTCCGCACCATCTCGACCTCAAGACCGGCATGTACAAGGGCCGTCAGGTCCTGAAGAAGAAAGAGTCCTGAGTTCGGGACCTTTCTGTGGGCAGGACGATCGGGCCTGCCTGATTTCGGCCCACCCATGAGATATGACAGTGACGGCGGCGGAGCGAATGCATCGCCGCCGCATTGTCCTGTCTGGATATCTTGATCGAGAAGGCATTTCGCCGATGGTCGGTTTCCCGCTGCTCCTGATCCCGCTCGCGGTCTACAACATCATCGCATTCCTGATGCCGAGCGTGTCCTTTGCGGACGTGCTGTTCAAAGTGCCGATGATCACGGGCGAGGCCTGGCCGGTCACGCTCGCCGACGTGATGCTCGCGCTAGGTATCGTGCTGCTGCTGCTCGAAGTGGTCAAGGGCGCGCGGCCCGGCTCGAAATTCCTGATGGATCATCTGCTGTCGCTGATCGTGTTCGGCGCGGCTGCGGCCGAATTCGTGATGTGGCCGAAATTCGGCAACTCCACCTATTTCCTTCTGGTGCTGCTCGCGATGGCCGATTTCCTCGGCGGCATCGCCCAGCGCACCCGCCGCCGCGTCGCTTATGTCGCCGAAACGACGGTGCCGGCGCCCCGCAAGACCAAGCGCCAGGCCGAGACGCCGGCGGATGAGTTCGAGCCCAAGTTCGAGCCAGTGTCCGCTCCGCGACCAGCTCCGGCGGAGCCGCCCGCGCCCACGGCACAATCGGTCGCCGAATCCGTGCTGATGGATCACCCGGCGCCGAAGCCTGTGAGTGCGCCCTCGCCGGAAATTCCCTCGCCTCATTTGCAGCCGGGCAACGGCACCCAGCCGTCTCCCGACGCGCCGCGCTGATTCAAGCCACCTGCCGCGTGCGCGCGCTAACGCTCGGAAGCGGGCGCTTGCTGCCATAGGCGACCTGCGCATCCTCGGAAGAAGCGCGGCGGAGCCGGCTCGCCTGGGGCAGATGCTCGGCATTGGCGATGAGCTGGGCGACGAAGCTGGGATCGGGGCGTGGCAGCGGGGCCTTGTGGACCCACTGCAAAACTGGCATCAGCGGCACCAGGGCCGAGCCTGTGCCGTTGTCCGCCACGTCCAGTTGACCAGTACTCAACATCGCAATCACCGTTGACCGGCCTAGATTGTCGCGTTTCGAGACGCTGGCGCCGGTGCGTGTCATGTACTCGCAAGGCCTATGCCGGGTGAGCCGCTTCGGTTCCTGCGAGCGAGGAAACGTGGTTTCCAAATTGTTTATCAACTTTGCCTAGGGTCAATGGCGAATCTGGCTTTATCCTGTGCCGGCTCAGGACTCCCCGCTGTCCCGAAACGAGGCGATTTTGACCCCCGCATTGCCGCAAGCCTCCGACATCCTGGCTGCCCTCGGCCAGGCCGTGTTCGCCTGGGACATCGCCAGCGATGCCATCGTCTGGGGTGAGCAGGTCAGCGCCATCTTTCCCGGAATTCCCGCCGAACGGCTGGCCACCGGCGCCGAATTCGCCAGGCTGATCGAGCCCGCGCAATCAATGCGGACCGCCGCGCTGGCGCAGACCTCAGCCGTGCATGGCGCCGACGGCACGCCCTACCGGGTCGAGTACGGCGTGCGCATGAGCGCCGCCGATCCCATGGTCTGGATCGAGGAGACCGGCCGCTGGTTCGCCGGCCCCGACGGTCGCCCGGTGCGTGCGATCGGCTCCGTCCGCATCAACAATGAACGCCATGCCCGCGACGAGGAACTGACGAAGCTGGCCCGGCTCGATCCGCTGACCGGCGAGCTCAATCGCTCGCATCTGATCGCCGCGCTGGCCGAGGCCATCGAGGAGACGACCCGTTTCCGCTCGACCGCGGCCTTCATGCTGGTCGGCATCGATCATCTCGCGCGTGTCAACGAGGCCTTCGGCTTCGACGTTGCCGACGCCGTGATCCTCGACGTCGCCACGCGCATTCGCGCGCGCTTGCGCGGCGGCGACGTGCTCGGCCGCTTCTCCGGCAACAAGTTCGGCCTGATCCTGAAGAACTGCACCGTCGATGACATGAACGTGGCTGCCGAACGTTTCCTCGCCGGCATTCGCGACGAGGTGGTGCCGACCAAATCCGGACCGGTGTCGGTCACCGCCTCGATCGGCGCGGTCAGCGTGCCGCGCTATGCCCGCAACGCCGATGAAGCCGTCAATCGCGCCCACGAGACCCTGGACACCGCGAAACAACGCCGCGTCGGCTCGTTCGCAGCCTGGCGCCCGGATGCCGCGCGCGACGCCCAGCGCCGCGTCAACATCCGCGTCACCGACGAGATCGTCACCGCACTGAATGAGCGCCGCATCAAGCTTGCCTATGAGCCGGTAGTTGCCGCCCTTTCGCGCGACTGCGCCTTTCACGAATGCCTGGTGCGGATGGACCAGGGCGACGGCCAGGTGCTGCTCGCGCCCGACATCGTGCCGGTTGCGGAACGCCTCGGCCTGATCCGCCTGGTCGATCACCGGGTGCTCGAGCTCGTGGTCGCCGAGCTCGCGGCCGCGCCGGACATCTGCCTCAGCCTCAACATCTCGCCCGACACCACCATGGATCCGGATTGGTGGGCGGGAATCGAATCGCTGATGCGTGCCCATCCCGGCGTTGCCGAGCGGCTGATCGTCGAGATCACCGAAACCGTCGCGATCCAGGACATCGACGATGTGCGCGGCTTCGTCACCCGGCTGAAGAATTTCGGCAGCCGCATCGCCATCGACGATTTCGGCGCCGGCTACACCTCGTTCCGCAATCTGCGCAAGCTGGGCGTGGACATCGTGAAGATCGACGGTGCCTTCGTGCAGAACATCACCCGTTCCGCCGACGACCGCGCCTTCGTGCAGACCCTGATCGACCTCGCCCGCCGCCTCGACATCAAGACGGTGGCCGAATGGGTGCAGGACGAAGAAGCTGCGAACATGCTGCGCGACTGGGGCTGCGACTACATCCAGGGCCGCCTGATCGGGCTCGCCTCAGCCGACCGCCCCTGGGGCGCGCCGCCGGATAACGTGCTGCCCGCGGCAGGCTGAGACACCTGCCAATCCCTCACGCGCCCTCATCCAGCGCCACGAGCTCGCGCTTCTTACGCAGCGCGGGTAATAGCGGCGCCATCAGCAGCACCAGCGCGAGCGCAAGACACGCTGCCGAGATCGGCCGCTGCACGAAGGTCCAGAGGTCGCCCTGCGACAGGATCAGCGACTTGCGCAGATTGTTCTCCATCATCGGTCCCAGCACGAACGCCAGCACCAGCGGCGCGGGCTCGAAGCCGAGCTTGCGCATGAAATAGCCGATGATCCCGAACGCGATCATCACGTAGACGTCGAACACATTGTTGCTCGAGCAGTAAACGCCCAGGATCGTGAACAGGATAATCAGCGGGAACAGGATGTTGTAGGGCAACTTGAGCAGCTGCACCCACATGCCGATCAGCGGCAGATTGAGGATCAGCAGCATGACGTTGCCGATATACATGCTGGCGACGATGCCCCAGAACAGGCCGGGGTTTTGCGTGATCAGTAGCGGCCCCGGTTGCAGGCCGTGGATGACGAAGGCGCCGAGCAGCAGTGCCATCACCACATTCGGCGGGATGCCCAAGGTCATCAGCGGAATGAACGCGCCGCCGGCCGCCGCGTTGTTGGCGGATTCGGGACCCGCTACGCCCTCGATTGCGCCATGGCCGAAGCGCTCCGGCGTCTTCGACAGCCGCTTCTCCAGCGCATAGGACGCGAACGAGGCCACCACCGCGCCGCCGCCCGGGAGAATGCCGAGCAGCAAGCCAAGTAACGTGCCGCGCGCCACCGGGCCGGCGCTCGCCTGCCAATCGGCCTTGTTGGGCAGCAGCTGCGTGATTTTGGCGTTGATGATGTCGCGTTTGATCACCTGCTCGGTATTGAGCAGCACCTCGGCGACGCCGAACAGGCCCATCACGACGGGGACCAGTCCTATGCCGTCGATCAGCTCCATGCGGCCGAATGTCAGCCGCGGCTGCGCGGTGATGCTGTCGAGCCCGATCAGTCCGAGCACGACGCCGATACATGCCATCAGAAGCGCTTTCGGCATCGATCCCTGCGTGAGGAAGGTGAGCACGACGAGGCCGAGCACCATCAGGCTGAAATATTCGGCAGGGCCGAACGCGATGGCGATGTTGGCGAGCCGAGGCGCCACCAGCATCAGTGCAACGAGTGAAAATGTGCCGGCGATGAACGAGCCGAAGGCTGAGATGCCCAGCGCGGGGCCGGCACGACCCTGCTTCGCCATCTGGTGGCCGTCAATACAGGTCACGACGGAAGCCGCCTCGCCGGGAATGTTGACCAGGATTGAGGTCGTCGAGCCGCCATACATCGAGCCGTAATAGATTCCCGCCATCATGATGATGCCGGATTCCGGCGTTCCTGACAGTGTCACCGGAAGCAACAGAGACATCGCCGAGATCGGCCCGATGCCCGGCAGCACGCCGACCAGCGTGCCGATGAAGACGCCGATGAAGCAGTAGAGCAGGTTGATCGGCAGGAGAGCGACGCCAAACCCATGCGCGACGTTGAGAAGCGTATCCATGCGATCAGCCGATCCCGAATAGGCCGGAGGGTAACTGGATCAGCAGCAGTCGCTTGAGCATCCACCACATGCCGAGCGGTGCCAGAGCGGCGATCGGCATCGCCAATGTCCACCGCAAGGGATCGATCAAGCGCAACAAAAGCAGCATGAGCGGGATCGATGACAGCAGGAATCCCAGCGGCTCAAGGGCAAAGGAAAACGCGGTAAGGCAGACGATGACGAGTAACGGCTTGCTCCAGCTCACGTTCTGCCAGCGCGAAGCCAGCGTTGGTCCGCCCTCGGTGATGGCCGAGATGATAATGCTGGCCGCGAACACGCACATCAGGATGCCCGTGTAGAAAAGCACGTAGCCGGAGCCAGGGTCGTTGATGGTGCCGAGCTTGAGCTTTAAGCCTTGCCAGATCACGAAGCCGCCGAGTGCGAGCCCGATCAACCCACCCCAGAGTTCGGAGTTGTTGAGGCGGAGTTTGACGGTGGTTTGGTCGTTCATCAATACCTCTCGGCCGTGCCGGGACGCTATGCGGCGCGAAGCGGTGCGCTGCAGATCCGGGATCGATAGATGCGTGGCAAAGGTAGATCCCGGCTCTGTGGTGCAGCGCTGGAGAAGCGCTGCACCACGCCCGGAACACGAAAGTGGCTCAATACTACTTCTTCGCAAGCCCGAGCGTATCGATCACCTTGCGCTCCGATTCCGTAACCTCGACGACGAACTTCTTGTAGTCCTCGGTATTCTTGTAGCTCGGCACCATGTCGTATTTGGCGAGCGTGGCAATCACTGCGGGATCCTCGACTGCCTTCTTGAAGGCGTCGTGCAGCTTGGCGACGATCTTGGGATCCATGCCCTTGGGGCCGGCGATGCCGAACGGGGAATCATAGACCATGGGATAGCCGAGTTCCTTCAGCGTCGGCACGTCAGGATAGTTCGGTGATCGCGCGCCGGTCCACACCATGAGAAGCTTCAGCTTTCCGGCGTCGACCAAGGGTCGCCAACCTGTGGAGTCGGCCTGCAGCATGGTGTGCTGGCCGAGTACCGCGGCGTTGGTCTCTGCCCCGCCCTTGAACGGCACCTGCGTGAGCTTGATGCCGGACATCGCGGCGATCTGCTCCATGCCGATATGAAGCGAGGTGCCGGTGCCGGGCGTCGCGTAGGTCACCTTGCCCGGATTTGCCTTCGCGAACTCGACCACGTCTTTCCAGGACTTGAATTGCGACTCCGCGCTGGTGGTTACGCCAAAGGTGTAGCCGGTGAGATGTATGATGTAGGTAAAATCCTTTGCCGGATCCCACGAGACCTCCTGCATCAGGGGCAGGCGGAAGACGGTGATCGGAAGCTGTGAGATGGTGTAGCCGTCCGGCTTCGCAGCCGCGGCCATGGTGGCTGGTCCAACCGTGCCGCCGCCACCGGCTTTGTTGTCGATCACGATGGGCTGCCCCAGGACCTTGGACGCGCTGTCGGCGATCGCGCGCATCGAGATGTCGGTCGATCCGCCGGCCGGCCATGGAACGATCAGCGTTACCGGTTTGATGGGATAATCCTGTGCACCCGCGGCGGTTGCGAGCAGCGCGCTCACGACGGCATGCATGGCGGCAATGGCAAAGGTCTTCAGCCCGTATCGAGACATCGAAACTCCTCCCTCGCGGTGGCCTCGTTCGGGCCGCCGTTTCTCATTGTTATGACGGGATTGTCCCCGAAATCATGGGAGAAGAAAAGCGCATTGCGCGGGCGCGATACGGTGATCTCGCCGAAAAGCGCACGTGCGACAATTGGTCGTTTGGAGGCGTACCGAGATACGGAATTGGCTTCGGCTGAGCCCTTACGCCACGCGGCGGACTGCGCTCAGCGTCTCGATCATGCGTCCGACTTCCGCGGCCGGGCAGGGCTTGCCGAAATAATATCCCTGAACGGCGGTGCAGCCGCATTCGCGAACGAAGTCGAGTTGTTCAATCGTCTCCACGCCTTCCGCCGTGGTCTCGACGCCGAGCACCGAGCCGAGGCTGGCGATGGTGCGGACGATCGCCACACTCTCCGGACTTTCGCCGAGCGTGCCGACAAAGGAGCGGTCGATCTTGATGCGGTCGAACGGAAACTTGCGCAAATAGCTCAGCGAAGAATAACCGACGCCGAAATCGTCGAGGCTGACGCGCACTCCCAACGCGCGGAGCTGGTGCAGGATCTCGATCGTGGCCTCGCTGTCGTCGAGCAGAGCCGTCTCGGTGACCTCGAGCTCGAGCCGATGCGGCGGCAAGCCGGCCTCCGCAAGCGCGCTCGTCACCATCGTCACCAGCCCGCGCGAGCGGAATTGCACCGGGGACAGGTTCACCGCGACCGTGAGATCGGGCCAGGTCGCGGCGGTCGCGCAGGCTGTGCGCAGCACCCACTCTCCGATCGGAACGATCAGCCCGTTCTCTTCCGCAATCGGAATGAATTCGGCCGGCGGGACGAGGCCGCGCGAGGGATGTTTCCAGCGCAGCAGCGCCTCGAAGCCGGTAAGTTCGGTGGTGTCGAGCCGCACCTGCGGTTGGAACGCCAGGTGGAATTCACGGGCCTCCAGCGCGCCGCGCAGATCGTGCTCGAGCGCGTGCCGGCTGCGCGCCTCTTCCTCCATTTTGGGCTCGAACAGCTGATAGGCGCCGCGCCCCTTGGCCTTGGCCTGGTACAGCGCGAGGTCGGCGCATTTCATCAGCTCGTCGGCATCGAGCCCGTGATCGGGAGCGATTGCGATGCCGACGGAGACGCCGACATGGATCGACTGGTTCTCCAGCGGCGGCGGGTGACCGATGATCTCCACCAGGCGGCGTGCGAGCCTTTCCGCCGATTGCGGCTGCGGTCCGCGCTGGAGAACCGCGAACTCGTCGCCACCGAGCCGCGCGACGGTGTCGTGCTCGCCGACATTCTCCTGCAGCCGCGCCGCGACCCAGCGCAACAGCCGGTCGCCGGCCGCGTGTCCGAGGCGGTCGTTGACGGTCTTGAAATTATCGAGGTCGAAGCACAGCACGGCCATCGCGCCACCTGCGATTGCGACCTGGTTCAGCCCCTCGCCCATCTTCTCGCGGAACAGCGTGCGGTTGGGCAGGTCGGTGAGCGAATCGTGCCGCGCCATATGCGCAACGCGGGCCTGGGCCTTGTGGCGCTCGGTAACGTCCTCATAGGTGACGACCCAGCCGCCATGCTCCATTCGCTTGTGATTGAGCTTGATGATGCGGCCGTCGCCCAAATAGCGGTGCAGTGTGTGCTCGCCCTCGCGCAGCCTCTCGACATAGTCGGCATAGAGCCGCGCGGCGGTGGTGTTTGGATGGATGCCGAGCTCGCAGCTGTGCTCCATGATCTCGCGCATCGACACACCCGGCTTCACCAATTCGGGCGACAGTCCGTACATCTCGATGTAGCGCCGATTGCAGACGATGACGCGCAAGCTCGAATCGAGCATGCACAGGCCCTGGCTCATGTTGTTCAGGGCCGCGTCGAACCGCCGATACTGCTCGCTCAACTGCTCGACTGCGTGCTCGCGCTCGGTGATGTCCTCGTAGGTGGCCACAAAACCACCCTCGGCCAGGGCGCAATAGCGCACCGAGATCGTGGTGCCGTTCGACATCCGTCGGCGTATCGGCGAGGAGTTGCGGTCGGCGATCCTTGCGCTGGCGGCCTCCAGGAGGTGTCGCGGGCTATACTCGGAAGAGAACGCGCCGTTTGCCATCGAGCGTTCGATCAGTTCGCCGAGATGCGTGCCCGGCTTGGCTTCCTCCGGCGAGAGCCGATAGATCTTCCGGTAGGTGGTGTTGCAGACGCGCAGGCGCATCTCGCTGTCGTAGAAGGCGAGTCCGTGCGCCATGTTCTCCAACGCCGCATCGAGCATGAAGTTCTGGTGCCTCAGCATCTCCTCGTATTGCAGCCGCTCGGTGACGTCTTCGTGCACCGTCACCCAGCCGCCGTCGGGCAGAAAACGGGAAACCACCTGCACCATCCTTCCGTCATAGCGCATCACCAGCAGGGTTTTCTCCTTCCTGGTGCGCACGTCCTCCAGCCTGGTGTCGTGGAATTCCTCGCCCGGCATGCCCGGCAGGTTGCCGCGCGACATCCAATGCTCGATGACCGTACAATGCGAGACGCCCGGCTTCACGATTTCCGGGTCGAGGTTATAGAGATTCAGGAAACGTTCGTTGCAGACGACGACGCGGCTGTCGGCATCGTACATGATCAAGCCGTGCGCCATGTTGGCGAGCGCGTGCTGGCTGCGCTCGGTCTGCACGCGCAGCTCCGCCTCGAGCCGGGCGAGGCGGCTGACGTCGTCGCAGATCGTCATCCAGCCGCCGCCGGGAAGCGGCTTCAGCTCGAGCGCCATGACGAGGCCGCTCGCGAGTGTCTGTTGAGTCCGGAACGGCTGGCCGGCTGCGATCCGCGCCAGGCGCGCGGCATAGAGTGCGTCGACTTCCCCCGCGGGGATGTTGCCGAGGGCCACACTGTGGGCGAGCACGTCGCGGTAGCTCGTGCCGACCCGCACGATTTCGGCCGACATGTTGAACAGGCTGAGATAGCGCTGATTGACCAGCACGATCCGGTTGCCGGCATCGTAGACGCAGACACCCTGTTCCATGTGGTCGAGTGCAAGCTGGCTCAGCCCGACCAGGGCCTTCGGGCCCTGCTCGCGGCGTGCATCAAGCTCGTTGTCGCGGATCGACGTCATGGGGCGGCGGGGTCTCGGCGGGCAATAGACTTAACGCAGGGCAATTCAGCCGCCGAGGCTAGCGAACAGGCGGGAAAATTCCCTTAAGCGCCGTAGTTTACGGAGGGTGACCGTGATGCAGAGATGCTGCCAATGTGGAGGGGGGTGCAAGGTAGCGTCGCGCCGGTCGGCCTGCGCAATTGCGCCTTAGGCCCGGATGGACATCGAATGTCTGGTCCAAACGGGCCTACGGCCCGTACAGCACGAGTTCCGTATCCGTGAGATCGGCGAGCTGCGGCCGGTGCGGGCCCTTGAAATATTTGCGGCCGCGACGCTCGGTGTAGATGCCGACGAGGCCGGGAACGGAGCCGTTGGAATCGACGGCGACCGCGATCTTGCCGAGCCGCAGCAGCAGCCGGCCGATGCGGCCCGCGCATTCGGTGTACTCGGCCGCGTTGCGGCAGTAGATCAGCTTCATCGCGGGCGGCGCAATGATGCCACGGCGGATGCGCACCGGTTGCAGGATGAAGGGGAACGCTCCCTTCGGCGTGCGGCAGACGAGGCTGAGGCAATTGTAGCGCGCATGCCGCGTCAAGAGCTCGGTCTCGGCATCGGAAAGCCCGTCGATCGTTTTGGCGTGCTGCGAGATGACCTCGATCTTGCTCCAGCGTGGGACGCGCGCCAGCGCAGGCACGGAGAAGAATATACCCCTGCAATAGGCGCGAAAGCCCTGCGTCTCGATAATCGGCCAGGTCCACGGCGCCGGGCTGATGTTGAGATAGGTGACGTCCTTGTGCCGCTGCGCGATCTTGGTCAGGAGCGGGGCGTAGTTGCGGTAGGCCGGATCGACGTACCAGCTCGACAAATTGCACTGGATGGCGGTCTCATCGCCGTCCCTCCGCGCCGTGTAGATCAGCAGCAGCACGCCGACCGGCGTGCCGTCATTGTCGAGCATGTAGCCGAAGCGCGGGTAGCCATCCGGTACCGGTCGGAAGGCTTGCCGGCGCAGGCCTTGGATCCAATAGCCGCGCGAGCGCCCGACGAAGCCGCGCGTCAGCAAGTCCGCGACCGCATCGACGTCGGACTCGGTGATCTCGCGGCATCGGACCTTGGTGTGGATCACGCTCGTCTTTCCCGTGGAAATGACCGGCCTCGTTCCGTTAGCGCCAGCCTTCGCCGTGGGCATCGGCCGCGATCTGCGGCTGCAGGCCCATGATCTCCCGCACCTTGGCGGGCCAGGCGGAAGGGTCGGTGCCGTGGGTGTGGAACATGGCGACCGCCAGCCGGTCCATGCCGAAAGCGACGCAGCCGGTGTGGGCCGGCTCGCCATTGGCGTCCTTGATGTCCCACGTCGTGCCGAAATGCTCGCGGTGATAATTGAAGCTCATGCAGGCGGTCGGCTGCTCTTCCGAGCGCAGCGGGATCAGCAGTTCGAACTTGAGCTGCTGCTGCTTCTGGCTCACGGCCTTCATCTGACCGACGCGGCCGAAGAACGGATCGCTGGCATAGTCGACGCGGAAGGTGAGACCGAGATCGGTCGCAATCGCCTGCGCGCGCACCATCCAGCGCTCGCGGAAATCGGCCACGTCATCGGGGCTTCCGATGCAGACATATTCCCGCATCCGGAACGATTGCAGCCGGTCGAGATGTTTTGACGGTTCACGGCGGAAGCAGTCGGCGGCGACGTCGAAGCGCAGGCCACCCTTCGGCAACTGGCCGCGGCTCGCCGCGATCGGATAGACGGGATAGCAGGCCGCCGGCGACAGCACGAGGTCTGCCGGCGAGAGCGAGCTGGTCCAGTCACCGCCGGCGTCGAAGCGGCTTACCGCGGCGTTGATCTCGCGCTCGGTGCCGTGCAGGCTGCAGACGCAGCCGAGCAGGTTCGGAAAGCTCTTCAGGTAGCCGGACTTCTCAAGCTGAGATCGGCTCATCACCGGCGGGAAGCGCATCACCTCAGTGCCGGCCTCGCGATGGCTCGTGATCAGCGCGGCGAGCCGCTCGACGATGCCCTCATAAAGCGCGGTGCGGGCGTAGACGCCGTCCGAGCCCATCGGATGAAAGAGCTTATCGGCGAGATGATCGAGCGGATCCGCGATCTGCGGCGCGGTCTCAGGCGAGTTGGGGAGAACAGCAATGTTCATTGTCGGCTTCCTGCTATCTGAAATTATTCTTATTGAACGAAGGCACGTCGGTCTCGAAAGCTCGTCAGTCCCGAAGGCTTGTCGGCACGCCGCTCATCAGGGTCGATGTTGCGGCATTGGCCAGAATGCGGTCGTTGTTGATCATGATCGGCGACGACAGCACGTCGCGCAGGTGGCGGCCCATCGTGAACTCGCCGTCATTGCGGTAGCCGGAAAGGCCTGCGGTGCGCATCGCATGCATCACGGTCTCGACCGCGAGCTCCGAGGCCTGCACCTTCAGAAGCGTGATCGAAGACTGGAAGTCGAGCGAGCCGAGCGCGCGTTCATCGTGCTCGGCGAGAGCAAAGGCGTCGATATTGGCCGATATCAGCGCCCGCAGCTTGGCCAGCGACATCTTGGCGGCGGTGAAATGTGCGGCTGCCGGAGGCATCTGTCCGCCCGAGGTGCGGGCCGCCTTGCGGACGAAGGCCTGCGCACGGGTAACGGCGGCTGCAGCGATACCAGCCCAGGCCGAGGACCAGCACAGATGCGCGAACGGCGTCATGGTCTGGGCGTGGATCTTGTCGTAGGATTCCGGGAAGACGCGGTCGGTGGGGCAGTCGACCTTCAGCTCGAAACCGGTCGAGCAGGTGCCGCGCATGCCGAGCGTTTCCCAGCCCAGCGTCCGCTTCAGCGAATAATCGTCCCTGGCGAGCGCCAACAGCACCTGGTCGGACGCAGAAGCGTCTGTGGCGCGGCGGGCGATGGTCACGAGGCCGTCGGCCTCGGCACCGTAGGAGATCACGGTGGCGTCGCGCAGCAGCGAGACAGTGTCGCCGGCGACGTCGACGGCGGCGGCGCTAGCGCGGATGTTGCCGCCGTTCTGACCTTCGGTGGTGGAGGAGGCGAGCAGCCACTGGTCGCGTGCGACCCGGCGCATCATGGTTTCCATCCAGGGGATGCCGTGGCCGTGCCTGACGACGCAGGCGACCTTCGTGGTGTGCATGGCGTAGATCATCGCCGTGGAGGCGCAGGCGCGTCCGAGCGTGTAGCAGACGTCGGTGGCGTCGTGGATCGAGGCACCGAAGCCGCCGAACTCGGCCGGGATCATGACGCCGAGCAGCTTCTGCTCACGCGCAACCTCGAAAGCCTTGTGGGGGAAGCGGGCATCGCGATCGACCCCGTCTGCGTCGGCAGCCGCCACGGTGGCGGTGCGGGCGGCGCGCTCAATGAGAGAGGGACCATGCTCGAGAAAGCTCGTCTGCGTCTCGTCGACAGTGAGGACTGCTTCACGCACGTTCATATCGTCCGCCTCCGGTTTGCCGTTCAGGATCGCCGGCATCATTCGCGATGCCGCTTGAGCGATTCCTTCGACCATCTTTGCTTATGAGATGAGGCTACGGATTTAATTCAAATTCGTCGATGAAATAGAGGGTAAACAAAGCCCAATTCCGAACGAACAGTTAAGTTCGGGTTGTTTGCCTCGTCCGGATTTCCGCGATCGCGTTAGGGATCTGTAAGAAGCCGGAAATCCAACAATCTGAGTCATCGTTTACTAAGAAACGCGAAGTAATGGTGGCGTCCATTGCGGGATCGGCCCGCCGTGCCCATCGTAGCCGGCAACCGGTCCGACCTTTGTCGACAGATGGGAATTTACCGATGCAGGCTTTCGATACCGAGTTGCGCAATCGCATCATCAAGCTGGTGAAGGGCATCCTCGCGCAGAACTCGCTCTCCGCTGAGGTCACGCCGCAGGCCAAGCTCGTCGACGTCGGCCTGACCTCGATGGACATGGTCAATCTGATGCTCGGCGTCGAAGCCGAATTCGACTTCACGATTCCCCAGGTCGAGATCACACCGGAGAACTTCCAGTCCGTCGAGACGCTGGAGCGCATGGTCGCGACCCAGCTGCGGTCGGCGGCCGCGGCATAGCCGGGAGTGCTGGCGCGCGTTCTCCTGACGGCACCTCTTGACCCCATCACCCGTTCCAAAACCGACGTAAAACTGGCATAGCTTCTCCACGGAATCGCGATGGCGCGAACGGGGTGGAGCAGGCATGACGCAGGCGGTATTGGGCATCATCGGCGGCTCCGGCATCTACGATCTGCCGGGGCTGGAGGACGCTCGCGAAGAGGTGATCAGGAGTCCCTGGGGTGAACCGTCGGCACCCCTGCGGCGCGGCTCGATTGCCGGCCTGCCGATCGTGTTCCTGCCGCGCCACGACAAGGGCCACCGGCTGTCGCCCTCCGACATCAATTATCGCGCCAATATCGACGTCCTCAAGCGCGCAGGGGTCACAGACCTGATCTCGCTGTCGGCCTGCGGCTCGTTCAGGGAGGAACTGCCGCCGGGAACCTTCGTTCTCGTCGACCAGTTCGTCGATCGTACCCACAAACGCGAGAGCTCGTTCTTCGGGAGGGGATGCGTCGCGCATGTGTCGATGGCGCACCCGGTCTCGCCGCGGCTGCGCATCCACCTTGCCACGGCGGCCGAAGCCGAGGGCATCGCGTTTGCGCGCGGCGGCACCTATGTCTGCATGGAGGGACCGCAATTCTCGACCTATGCGGAAAGCATGACCTACAAGACGCTTGGCTATTCCGTAATCGGCATGACCAACATGCCCGAGGCGAAACTCGCGCGTGAGGCGGAGCTTTGCTACGCCACCGTCGCGATGGTGACGGATTTCGATTGCTGGCATCCTGATCACGACGCCGTCACCGTGCAGGACATCATCCGCGTTCTGAGCTCGAACGCCGACAAGGCAAAAGCGCTGGTGGCGCGGCTGGCGAAAGACTTCCCGCGCGAGCATGAGCCGTGCCCGATCGGCTCGGACCGCGCGCTCGATACCGCGCTGATCACCGCGCCCGAGGCGCGCGATCCCGAGCTCTTGAAGAAGCTCGACGCGGTGGCCGGGCGCATCCTGCGAACGTGATACGAAAGGCAGAATCCCATGAAGGTCGACGGCAAGCATTTCCGCAGCATCTGGCGTGAGCGCGACGGCTGGTCGGTCGGAGCGATCGACCAGCGCCGGCTGCCGCATGAGTTCATCGTTGCGAAGCTGACCTCATGCGAGGACGCGGCCCTCGCCATCCGCGACATGCTGGTGCGCGGTGCGCCACTGATCGGCGCGACCGCAGCTTACGGCATGGCGCTGGCGATGCGCGAGGACGCTTCCGACGCCGGCCTGAAGCGCGCCTACGACACGCTCGTGGTGGCGCGGCCGACCGCGATCAATCTGAAATGGGCCCTGGACGAGATGCGCGCGAGCCTCGCGCCGATCGATGCACTGGAGCGCGCGGAGGCCGCCTATGCGCGCGCCGACGAGATCGTCGAGCAGGACGTCGAGATCAACCGCGGCATCGCCGGCAACGGCCTGAAACTCATCGAGGCGATCGTCGCAAGGAAGAAGCCGGGCGAGACCGTCAATGTGCTGACCCATTGCAATGCCGGCTGGCTTGCGACCGTCGACTGGGGCACGGCGACGGCGCCGATCTATCTGGCGCACGAGCGCGGCATCAAGATCCACGTCTGGGTCGACGAGACGCGGCCGCGCAACCAGGGCGCCTCGCTCACGGCCTGGGAGCTTGGCCATCACGGCGTGGCGCATACGGTGATTCCGGACAACACCGGCGGGCATCTGATGCAGCACGGCATGGTCGATCTCGCCATCGTCGGCACCGATCGCGTTGCCGCCAATGGCGATGTCTGCAACAAGATCGGCACATATTTGAAGGCGCTCGCCGCTCACGACAATAATGTGCCGTTCTATGTCGCGCTGCCGTCGCCGACGATCGATTTCGCCGTTGATGACGGCATCCGCGACATCCCGATCGAGCAGCGCAGCGGCACGGAAGTCACCGACATGACCGGCCGCACCGCGGACGGAAGGCTTGAGACCGTGCGCATCGTGCCGGAGGGCTCGCCGGTCGCGAACTATGCCTTCGACGTGACCCCGGCACGGCTCATCACCGGCCTCATCACCGAGCGCGGCGTGCTGAAGCCCGATCGCGCCTCACTTGCCGCGGCGTTTCCGGAGCGGATCGCAGCTGCGGCGGAGTAGTTCTGGCTCGGCGATAGCTCGCAATGACGGAGAATGACGCTCTAGCTCAGCTTCAATCCCGTCGCGGCCTCGAGCCCGGCGATCGCCTGGGCGCCGCTGGTGACCTTGATCGTCGTCATGCCCATCTCGCGTGCCGGCTTCAGATTGACGCCGAGATCGTCGAGATAGACGCAATTCTTCGGATCGACCTTCAGCGTTTCGACCATCAGCTGATAGATGCGCGGGTCGGGCTTGCGCAGGCCGATTTTGGCGGACTCGATGACATGGTCGAACAGCACCATCACCTCGGCGACATAGAGTGAGCGCCCGGTCATGCTGCCGATCGCATTGGCCGGCAGATTGTTGGTAATGCAGCCGGTCTTGAATTGCGCCTTGATGCGCTTCAACGCTTCGACCATCTCGGGGCGCAGATCGCCCTGAAGCAGCGGCAGCACGTCGCGGCCGCGCACCTCCGCGCCGAGCGCCAGCGATTCCGTCGCGAACAGTCTGTCGAACGTGTCGATATCGACCTCGGCGCGCTCGAACTTGGCCCAGGCATTTTCCAGATGATTGGCGGCATTGGTGCGCCGGATGATGTCGATGGGCAGGCCACGCTCTGTCTCGAACCGCGTGAACGCTTCAAACGGCGAACTCGTCAGCACGCCACCAAAATCAAAGATCACAGCCTCGATCGTCAAGATCCCGCCCTCGTCAATTCCTTTCCAAGAGCGCTAGCATGCGCTATCGGCAAGGGCCAGTCCGAAGCCATCCTAATGCTGTCACCGACGCCAACACCAAAGCGTGTTCCCATGAAGAAGCTCGTAACCCTCATTGCGATCGCGCTGCCGCTCGCCACGCCCGCTTATGCCATCGTTGGTGGCGGCACGCCCCAGGCCGATGGCGTCGCGCGCGCCGTCGTCACGATCGTCGGCTCGCGCGGCAATTTCTGTACCGGCACCCTCGTTGCGCCAAAGCTGGTGCTTACCGTCGCCCACTGCGTGCAACCCGGCGCGGACTACAAGATCGTCGATCGCGGCACCGACGGGCAGCCGCAACTGCTGAATGTCCGCACCGTCGCGATCCATCCGAATTTCAACATGCAGGCAATGCAAGCGCATCGCGCTACCGCCGACGTGGCGCTGCTGCAGCTGGAAATTCCACTCAAGGGAAAATCGACGGTGCCCGTCGGCGCGCCGAATATTCCGATCCAAGTCGGCAGCCGCTTCGTCGTCGCCGGTATCGGCGTCACCGTGCGTGGCGAGGGCAAGAGTGGCGGCGCGACGCGTGTTGCCGGCCTCGTCGCGACGGGTCAGCCCGGCACGCTCCAGATCCGGCTGGTCGACCCCGTAACCAACGGTGTTCGCGACGGAATTGGCGCCTGCACCGGCGATTCCGGCGGTCCCGTGTTCGAGGACAAGCCGACCGGATCCGTGCTCGTCGGCGTCATCAGCTGGTCCACGGGGCCGAACGGAGCCGCCGGCTGCGGCGGGCTGACCGGTGTTACGCCGCTCACGCTCTATCGCGACTGGATCTTGCAGACCGCGCGGAGCTGGGGTGCGGCGCTGTGATTTGACCGCGACCCGATCTATGTCATCTTGAAGCGGAAGCGCGATGGGCGACCATGTCCGTCGCGGAGGAAACGCGCCGCCCAACCAAGGGCGGCCACAAAAACAAGCAAGGCATAGAAGCAACAATGAATGTCGCTGTTCGCAGTCACGCCACGGCCAAACAGGCTTCTGAACATTTCGACGTGCTGATCGTCGGCGCCGGCATCTCGGGCATCGGCAGCGCCTATCACATGACCAAGCAGCTTCCGGGTGCGAGCTTCGTCATCCTGGAAACGCAGGCGACGTTCGGCGGCACGTGGACCACGCATCGCTATCCCGGCATCCGCTCCGACAGCGATCTCCACACCTTCGGTTATAGCTTCAAGCCCTGGGTCGGGCCGCCGATCGCGACCGCGGAGGAAATCCTCGCCTACATGAACGAGGTGATCGACGAAAACGATATCGCGCGGCATATCCGCTACAAGCACAAGATCAATTCGGCGAGCTGGTCGAGCGAGCAAAACCTCTGGACTATCGAGGCGGTGACGACCGACACCGGCGAAGCGAAAACATTCACTGCGAACTTCCTCTGGATGTGCCAGGGCTATTACCGCCATTCGGAAGGCTATACGCCGGAATGGAAAGGTACCGATCGCTTCAAGGGCCGCATCGTTCATCCGCAGACCTGGCCTGATGATATCGACCTCGCGAACAAGAAAGTCGTCGTGATCGGCTCCGGCGCGACGGCGGCGACGCTGGTGCCGAACATTGCCGACAAATGCGCGCATGTCACGATGCTGCAGCGTTCGCCGACCTATTTCCGTCTCGGCCGCAACGCCATCGAGATCGCGGAGGAGCTGCGCCGGCTGCAGGTCGACGAGGCCTGGATCCACGAGATCGTTCGCCGCAAGATCCTGTTCGAGCAGGACGCGTTCACCAAGCTTTGCTTGTCAAAACCCGAGCAGGTGAAAAAGGAGCTGATCGGGCAGATCAGCGCAGTGCTCGGTCCGGAGTACGATGTCGACACGCATTTCACGCCGAGCTACCGGCCGTGGCGGCAGCGCATCGCCTTCGTGCCCGATGCCGATCTGTTCAAGGGCATCGCCAGCGGCAAGGCGTCCGTCGTCACCGACGAGATCGAGTTCTTCGTTGAGAACGGCATCCAGCTCAAATCCGGCAAGCTGCTTGAGGCCGACGTCATCGTCACCGCAACCGGCTTCAATCTCGCGGCGCTCGGCGACATCGCCTTCGAGGTCGACGGCAAGCCGCTCGCTTTCGGCGACACCGTCACCTATCGCGGCATGATGTTCACGGGCGTGCCGAACATGGTCTGGGTCTTCGGCTATTTCCGCGCCAGCTGGACGCTGCGCGTCGATCTCGTCGCTGACTTCGTCTGCCGCCTGCTCGGTCACATGAAGGCCAAAGGCAAGAAGAAGGTCGAGGTCAAGTTACGCGCCGAAGACCACAACATGCCGATCCTGCCCTGGATCGATCCGGAAAACTTCAATCCCGGCTACATGATGCGCAACATGGACCTGCTGCCCAAGCGCGGCGACAAGCCGGAATGGCAGCACAGCCAGGATTACTGGACCGAAAAGGACGAGATCCCGAAGACGAATCTGGATGGCGGGGAGTTTGTGTACGGGTGAGGACTAGGCGCTAACCAAGCATTGCAACGTCGTCCCGGCCTAGTGCGCAATTGCGCACGGGGGCCGGGACCCATACAGCGAGGCCTATCGATTGCGGACGGTGCTAGTCCGAACGACTAGTCTTCGCCAAATCACTCCCTGGGGTTATGGGTCCCGGCCTTCGCCGGGACGACACGGTGTGCTGAGTCACATCCCAACTCACTCGGAGCAAGACTACGAATTCCTTCTTGTCGCATTCGTTGCAATCGCCGCAGCCGCGGTCCGGTTCTCGACTCCAAGCTTGGAGTAGATCTGCTCGAGATGCTTGTCGACCGTGCGCGGGCTCAAGCCCAAAATCTGCGCGATGTCGCGGTTGGTTTTGCCCTTGCTGAGCCAGGCCAGCACCTCGCCTTCGCGGGTAGTGAGGCCGAGCTCGCTGGTGAACTCGGGTGGCGGCGCGGTGCCGGATTCCCTGGAGAGCCGCAGCAGGAACTCGTTCGGTGCGGTCTCGCCCATGTAGTACAGCCGGAGCTGAGGATTGTCGGGCAAGGAAGCCGCCTGAGACTTCGAGCTGCCCTTGCCCTTCGCCTGCTCCAGCCATTGCAGCAATGATACCGGCAGGACGAAATCGTCGTCGGCCTGCGCGCCGTGGTGGTCCGCCAGCAGCTTCTGCGCCTGCGGGGTCGCCCACAACAATTTGCCCTGGCGGTTGACCGCGAACAGGAATCGGCCGGAGACATCGAGCGCGGCGCGTGCGCTTTGCGTCAGCCGCGCATTGCCGAGATGAACGCGGATCCGCGCCAGCATCTCCTCGATCACGATCGGCTTGGTCACGTAGTCGACGCCGCCGGCCTCCAGCCCGCGCACGATGTGCTCGGTCTCGGCGAGCCCCGTCATGAATATCACCGGGACATTGGCAAGGCCCGCATCGCGCTTGAGGCGGCGGCAGGTCTCGAACCCGTCCATGCCCGGCATCACAGCGTCGAGCAGCACGATGTCAGGCGTGATTTGGTCGACGATACGCATCGCGGCCGCGCCATCGAGCGCCACCATCACCGTCATCCCGGCGCTGTCGAGCGCGTCGGTGAGCAGCCGCAGCGTCTCCGGGGAGTCGTCAACAACGAGCGCGACGTCGCGCTTTTTCGACTCAGTGCTCATACGCATGCAACGTCTTCAATGTGGCCATGTACTGGCCGAGATCGAAGCGGTCGATCAGCGACCGCATTTCCGCGACGAAGTCGGCATGTTCAGGGTGCTCACTGCCGATCTCGTCCAGCTTCAACTGGATAGCCTTGACGTAGCCGATCTGACCGAGCCCGATCAGAGCCTCGATGTGTCGTACAGGCGGCCGCGAGCCGCTCTCCGGCCGCCACAGCGGCACCGCGATCTCCTCCGAGCCGTATTGCCATTCGACCTTGAGAAGCTGGCGGATACTTTCCAAAAGCCTGGGAATATCGATCGGCTTCATCAGGTAGCCGTCGTGGAAAGGCTGTGCCAGCGGTGTGCCGTGCGCCTCGAGCGCGCTGGCAGACACCATCAGGATGCGCGCCTGATGGTGGCCGCTGGCGCGCAGCGTCTCCGCCACCGTCCAGCCGTCCATGCCAGGCATGGAGATATCGAGCAGGAACAGATCAGGCCGGCAGTGCTGGGCTAGCGCCAGGCAGCCAGGCCCGTCGGGCGCGCTGAGCAGGATGAAGCCGAGTGGGGTCAACACCTCGCGCAGGAGGTCGCGATGCACGGGATCGTCGTCGGTGATGAGGATGGTCTTGCGCGCGCCGTGATAGCCCGAGATCGGGGCCTCCACCGGCGCAATGCGCTGCGGATTGGTGACTTCGGATAGCAGCATCTTGACCTTGAACGTGCTGCCGCTGCCGACCGTGCTCAAGACCTTGATGTCGCCGCCCATGACGCCGGCGAGCAACCGGCTGATGGTGAGGCCCAGCCCCGTGCCGGTCTGCGGCTGCGAGACACCGAGCGCGCCACGTTCGAAAGGTGCGAAGATGCGTTCGAGATCGTCGCCCTGGATGCCGGGGCCGGTGTCGATCACCTCGAACTCCGCGACCGGGCTGCGATAGTGCACCACGAACTGCACACTGCCGACCTGGGTGAATTTGATCGCGTTGGACAGCAGATTGATCAGCACCTGGCGCAGCCGCTTCTCGTCGGCATAGACCACGACCGGCAAATGCGCCGGCCGCCTGAACACGAAGTCGATGCTCTTGGCCGCGGCCTGAAGGCGGAACATGCCGACGAGCTGGTCGAGGAATTCGGTCAGGCGCACCTCGTCGCGCGACAGGTACAGCCGCCCCGCCTCGATCTTGGAGATGTCCAGAATGCCGTCGATCAGGCCGGAGAGGTGATCGGCGCTGCGGCGGACGACGCGGACCTGGTCGCGCGGCTTGGTGTTGAGCGTGGTGTCCTGCTCCAGGAGTTGGGCATAGCCGCTGATCGCATTCAGCGGCGAGCGCAGCTCGTGGCTCAGGCCCACCACGTAGCGGCTCTTGGCGAGGTTGGCGGATTCTGCGATTTCCTTGGCGCGCTGGAGCTCGGCATCGGTGCGCTTGTGGGCGTCGATCTCCTGAATCAGCAGCGTGGTCTGGCGTCGGGTCTCGGCCTCGGCGGCCCGTCGGCTCTGCTGCGCCAGCACGAACAGCCAGGCCACCACGCCGATGATGATGCTGAGCGAGAAGAACACCTTCCAGAGCACGTTGGAGACGAGCATGTTCTCGCCAGGCACGCTGACCGAGCTCTGGAGGTAAATCAGCCCCAGCACCAGCGCGACGAGGCCCGCGGAGACCACGAACACACCGATGTAGTGGCCGAACTGCGAGTTGATCCGCTGATAGATCGCCTGCGGCAAGATCCTGGCGAGTGCGTCGGCGAACTGCACCTGCGCGCGCGCATGCGGTTTGCACAAATCGTGGCAGCGCGCATCGAGCGAGCAGCATAGCGAGCAGATCGGGCCGGCATAGGCAGGACAGGAGGTCATGTCCTCCGGCTCGAAATGGTGCTCGCAGATGCAGCACTGGATCGATTCGATGTTGGCCCAACTCCTCTTCGGCTTGCGCGCGATGTAATATTTTCCGTCGGTGAGCCAGGCGATGACGGGCGCGGTGACGAAGGCGACCGTCAGCGCGACGAAGGCCGCGAGCGCTTTCATGGTCGAGCCGAACAGGCCGTAGAATGCCGCGATCGAGACGATGGTCGCGATCGTCATCGCGCCGACGCCGACCGGGTTGATGTCGTAGAGATGGGCGCGCTTGAACTCCATCTGCGGCGGGCGCAGGCCGAGGGGCTTGTTGACCACGAGATCAGAGACCAGCGCACCGACCCAGGCGATCGCGACATTGGAGTAGAGCGCGAGCGTCTGCTCCAGCGCCTTGTAGACGCCGATCTCCATCAGCAGCAAGGCCACCATCACGTTGAACACCAGCCAGACGACCCGGCCCGGATGGCTATGAGTGAGACGCGAGAAGAAGTTCGACCAGGCGATCGAGCCTGCATAGGCGTTGGTGACGTTGATCTTGAGCTGCGACAGGATCACGAACGCGCCGGTGAGTGCCAGAGCCATGTCCGGCTGCGACAACACGTAGCGAAACGCCTCGAGATACATGTGCGCAGGCTCGGCCGCCAGCTCGCTGGAGAGGCCGTGGCTCAGCGCGAAGAAGGCGAGAAACGAGCCCAGCAGCAATTTCAGCGCGCCGAAGATGATCCAGCCGGGCCCCGCGATCAGCAGGGCGGCCCACCACGACGTTCGCGAGGTGCGGCGGTCGCGCGGCAGAAACCTGAGGAAGTCGACCTGCTCGCCGATCTGAGCCACCAGCGAAAACACCACGGAGGATGCTACGCCGAACAGCAGTAGATCGAAATGTCCGCTGGGGTCGCCGTGCTCGCCGGCGAATTTGCGCCATTCCGTGAACGAGTAAGGGTTGGCCCAGGCGATCGCCGCGAAGGGCAGGATGTGCAGGATGATCCAGATCGGCTGCGTCCAGAGCTGGAAGCGGCTGATCAGCGTGATGCCGTAGGTGACAAGCGGGATGATCGCGACCGCGCTGATGAGATAGCCGATCGGGCGCGGAATGCCGAAGCACATCTCGAGCGCCGTGGCCAGGATCACCGCTTCGATCGCGAAGAAGATGAAGGTGAAGGAGGCGTAGATCAGCGACGTGACGGTCGAGCCGATATAACCGAAGCCGGCGCCGCGGGTGAGCAGGTCAATGTCGATGCCGCATTTGGCGGCATAATAGGCAATCGGGACGCCGCAGCAGAAGATGATGATGGAGACGACGAGGATCGCGGCGGTGGCGTTGGTAACCCCGTAATTCAGGGTGATGGTGCCGCCGATCGCCTCAAGCGCGAGAAAGGAGATGGCGCCCAGGGCAGTGTTGGCGACGCGGGCAGCGGACCACCGGCGCGCGCTCTTGGCGGTGAAGCGCAGCGCGTAGTCTTCCAGCGTCTGGTTGGCGACCCATTGGTTGTACTGGCGCCTGACGCGATCTATTCGCTGCCGCCCTGCCACTTCAGCCCCCACTCCTACTCCCGAACGCGCCGGACCCCCTCGCAAAATCCGTACCAAAAGCCTACGTCGTCATTTTGCGGTGCAGTATACGCGATCTTGCGTATGCTTGCAGTGCACAAATTCGAGCCATCCTCACGGCACCAATCGCGTGTCCTCGAACAACAGTGGGGTGCTCATGTCAGACGAAGCGAACAAGGGCCTGTTATCGCCGCTCCGGCGCAAATTATTGATGGGAATGGCGGCCGTGCCGGCCATCACCATGCTACCGCGAGCATCTTTTGCGCAGGCCCCAGCGACCTCGGCAGTCAACACCACGGGTCTCGCGGTCACCGACACCGAGGTGACGGTCGGCATCCTGCATTCGGCGACCGGCACCATGGCCATCTCCGAGACCGGCTCGATCGAAGCCGAAAAGCTTGCCATCGAGCAGATCAATGCCATGGGCGGCGTGCTCGGTCGCAAGATCAAGTTCATCCAGGAAGACGGCGCCAGCGACTGGCCGACCTTTGCCGAGAAGGCCAAGAAGCTGCTGGTCAACGACAAGGTCGCGGCGATCATGGGCTGCTGGACCTCGGCGTCCCGCAAGGCCGTGCTGCCCGTCATGGAGCAGTACAACGGCATGCTCTATTACCCGACCTTCTACGAAGGTCTCGAGCAGTCCAAGAACGTGATCTACACAGGTCAGGAAGCCACTCAGCAGATCCTCGCCGGCCTGAACTGGATCGCCAAGGAGAAGGGCGCCAAGTCGTTCTTCTTCATCGGCTCCGACTACATCTGGCCGCGCACCTCGAACAAGATTGCGCGCAAGCATGTCGAGAACGTGCTGAAGGGCAAGGTGGTCGGCGAAGAGTATTATCCGCTCGGCAATACGCAGTTCAATTCGGTCATCAACAAGATCAAGCTGACCAAGCCCGACGTGATCTTCACCGACGTCGTCGGCGGCTCGAACGTCGCGTTCTACAAGCAGCTCAAGGCGGCCGGCATCGACCTCTCCAAGCAGGCGCTGCTCACGATCTCGGTGACCGAAGACGAGATCGACGGCATTGGCGGCGAGAACATCGCGGGCGCCTATGCCTGCATGAAGTACTTCCAGTCGCTCGACAATCCGAACAACAAGACCTTCGTTCCTGCGTTCAAGAAGATGTGGGGCGAGAAGACCGTGATCGGAGACGTCACCCAGGCTGCCTATCTCGGACCGTGGTTGTGGAAGTTGACGGTGGAGAAGGCGGGCTCCTTCGACATCGACAAGATCGCCGCGGCGTCGCCGGGCATCGAGTTCAAGGGCGCTCCGGAAGGCTATGTGCGCATCCACGAAAATCATCACCTCTGGTCGAAGACCCGGGTGGGACGCGCCAAGCTCGATGGCCAGTTCGAACTGATCTACGAGACCGCCGATCTGGTCGAGCCGGATCCGTTCCCCAAGGGCTACCAGTAAGACGAGATCTATCAGTTAGTCACGGCGTTCGTCGCCGTTTCCCTCTCAGGCAAAACCTCTCCCTGGCGTGGACCGCAAATCCACGCCCAAGACCCCCGCGTCGCGAACCTGCTCGCGACGCGGGACCCTTTCCCGACGGAGGACATCGATGTTCGGCGACTACTCGCTTGGTGACCTTGGCTCCATCTTCGTCATGCAGGGCTTTGCAGGACTGATCCTGTTCTCCGTCTACGTCCTGATGGCGCTGGGTCTTGCGATCATCTTCGGCCAGATGGGCGTCATCAACATGGCCCATGGCGAGTTCATGATCCTTGGGGCCTACGTCACCTGGATGACCTCGAGCTTCTTCCAATCCTATTTGCCGAGCCTGTTCAGCGGCTATTTCTTCCTCGCGATGATCCTGGCCTTTGTCGCATCCGGTGCGTTGGGGATGCTGGTGGAATGGGTGCTGATACGGCATCTCTACAAGCGCCCGCTCGACACGCTGCTCGCGACTTGGGGCCTCAGCCTGATCCTGCAACAGGCCTATCGCTCCGTGTTCGGCGCGCGCGAGGTCGGCGTCGAGCTGCCGCAATGGATGCTCGGCTCGCTGCACGTGACCGACAGCATCGAAGTGCCGATCAACGGCGTCTTCGTGATGTGCCTCACCGTCCTGATCACTGTCGGCGTCGCCTACGTGATGTACAAATCGCGCTGGGGTCGACAGGTGCGCGCCGTCGTGCAGAACCGCATCATGGCCGGTGCCGTCGGCATCAACACCGAAAAGGTGGATCGCTACACTTTCGGCCTCGGCTGCGGCATTGCCGGTGTCGCTGGGAGCGCCTTCACCATGATCGGCTCGACCGGGCCGACCTCCGGACAGCTCTACATCGTCGATACGTTCCTGGTGGTCGTGTTCGGCGGCGCGGCAAGCCTGCTCGGCACCATCGCATCGGCCTTCTCAATCTCGCAGACCCAATCCACCCTCGAGTTCTTCCTGTCGGGCTCGATGGCTAAGGTGCTGACGCTGCTTGCCGTTGTCGGAATCCTGATGCTGCGGCCGCAGGGTCTCTTCGCCCTCAAGGTCCGCAAATAACAAGAAGCAGGCAAGTCATGGTCATCAACTCACGCTTCTTCAATCGATCCGAGCTCATGGGCTTCCTCGTGCTGGCCGCCGTGCTGTTCGTGATCCTGCCGCTCTCGCTGGATGTGTTCCGTCTCAACCTCGTCGCGAAGTATCTGACCTACGCCTTCGTCGCGCTCGGTCTCGTGCTGTGCTGGGGCTACGGCGGCATTCTCAGTCTGGGGCAGGGCGTGTTCTTCGGCCTCGGCGGCTATTGCATGGCGATGTTCCTCAAGCTGGAGGCCTCCAGCGTCGAAAATACCAAAATCCAGTCGACGCCAGGCATCCCGGACTTCATGGACTGGAATCAGATCACGTCACTGCCACTGTTCTGGCAGCCGTTTCACAGTCTCGCCTTCACCATCCTCGCCATCATCTTGGTCCCCGGCATCTTCGCGCTGATCATCGGCACTGCGATGTTCAAGCGGCGCGTGGGCGGCACCTACTTTGCCATCATCACCCAGGCGGTGGCGGCCATCCTCACCATCCTGATCGTGGGCCAGCAGGGCTACACCGGCGGCATCAACGGCATGACCGACCTGCGCACCCTCAAGGGATGGGACATCCGGCCCGACCACGCCAAGGTCATCTTGTACTTCGTCGAAGTGGTGCTGCTGTTCGCCTGCATCGGCATCGCGCAGTTCATCCGCCTGACCAAGCTCGGCCGCATCCTGGTGGCTATGCGCGAACAGGAGGACCGCGTCCGCTTCTCCGGCTACAGCGTCGCCAACTTCAAGATCTTTGCGTTCTGTATGGCCGCGGTTTTCGCCGCGATCGGCGGGGCCATGTTCGCGCTCAATGTCGGTTTCATGTCGCCGTCCTTTGTCGGCATCGTGCCGTCGATCGAGATGGTGATCTACACCGCGGTCGGCGGACGGATGTCGATCTTTGGCGCGATATGGGGGGCCATTCTGGTGAACTTCGCCAAGACCAGCCTGTCGGAATCCTTTCCGCAACTCTGGCTGTTTGGTCTCGGCGCGCTGTTCATCGCGGTCGTGCTCGCTTTCCCGAACGGCCTGTCGGGGCTCTGGGCCGACTATGTGCAGCCGCGCGTCGACCGCCTTTTCGCCTCGCGCAAGAAGCCGGGCTGGAGCGACAATTCGGTTGCCGACGGCGCACCAGCAGAGTGAGGAGACCATCATGCTCGTCGGTCATCACGATGCCGATGCCATGCTGGCAGTGAGGAGATAGGTCATGCTCGTCGGTCATCGCGATGCCGATGCCACGCTGGCAGTGAGGAGATAGATCATGCTCGTCGGTCATCAGCCCAAGGAATTCCTGCTCGCGGTCTCCGGGCTGACGGTTTCCTTCGACGGCTTCAAGGCCGTCAACGATCTCTCGTTTTACGTCGAGGAGAACGAGATCCGCGTCATCATCGGCCCCAATGGGGCCGGCAAGACCACGGTGCTTGACCTGATCTGCGGCAAGACCAAGGCGACCGAAGGCTCGATCCAGTTTCGCGGGACCGAGCTGACCAAGCTGAAGGAGAACGAGATCGTCAAGGCCGGCGTCGGCCGCAAGTTCCAGACGCCGTCGGTGTTCGAAGACCTCACCGTGTTCGAGAATCTCGAGATCTCGTTTCCGCGCGGCCGCACCGTATTCGGCTCACTCACGTTCCAGCGTGACCAGCTGGTGAGGTCACGCGTCGGAGAGGTTGCCGAGATGATCTTCCTCAAGGACAAGCTCAACACCTATGCCTCCGAGCTCAGTCATGGCCAGAAGCAATGGCTCGAGATCGGCATGCTGCTGATTCAGGATCCTGACCTGCTCATGCTGGACGAGCCCGTCGCCGGCATGAGCGTGTCCGAACGCACCAAGACCGCCGAGCTGCTCAACCGCATCATCAAAAACCGCTCGGTGCTCGTGATCGAGCACGACATGAAGTTCGTCGAGGACATCGCGCACAAGGTCACCGTGCTTCACCAGGGCCAGATCCTCTCGGAAGGCACCATGGAAAAGGTGAAGAACGATCCCAAGGTCGTCGAAGTTTATCTCGGTCACTAAGGAGCGCGACGATGCTGGCTATTTCTGATCTTCACGTCGCCTACGGCCAGAGCGAGGTGCTGCACGGGCTCAACGTCAAAGTCGCGCCCAACGAGATCGTGGCGATCATGGGTCGCAACGGCATGGGCAAGACCACGCTGATGAAATCGCTGATGGGGATCCTGCCGGCCAAGAGTGGCTCGGTGACCATGGACGGCGCCGAGCTCGGCAGCCTGCCGAGCTACGAGCGGGTGGCCAAGGGGCTCGCCTATGTGCCGCAAGGCCGCATGATCTTTTCTACCATGACGGTGAAGGAGAACATCGAGACCGGCCTCGTGGTCTCCGGCGGAACCGAAGTGCCCGGTGACATCTACGAACTGTTTCCGGTGCTGCTGGAGATGAAGGACCGCCGTGGCGGCAATCTCTCCGGCGGCCAGCAGCAACAACTCGCGATCGCTCGTGCGCTGGCGACCAAGCCAAAAGTGCTGCTGCTCGACGAGCCGACCGAAGGTATCCAGCCGTCGATCATCAAGGAGATGGCGCGCACGCTCAAGCACATCCGCGACGAGAAGGGGCTTTCAATCGTCGTGTCCGAGCAGGTCCTGAGCTTCGCGCTCGATATCGCCGACCGTGTGCTGGTGATCGAGAACGGCGAGATCGTCCGTGATGATCCGCGCGGCGCCGTCGATGCCGCACAGGTCTCGAAATATCTGTCCGTCTAACCAACCGTGTAAAAGGGGAGCCTCTCGATGCCAGAGACACTGATCAAGGTCGATCTCACCAAGTCGGCCTATGAAAATGACATGGTGCATAACCGCTGGCACCCCGACATTCCGATCGTGGCCTGGGTCAATCCCGGCGACGACTTCATCATCGAGACTTATGACTGGACCGGCGGTTTCATCAAGAACAACGATTCCGCCGACGACGTGCGCGACATCGATCTGTCGATCGTGCACTTCCTCTCCGGCCCGATCGGCGTCAAGGGCGCCGAGCCCGGTGACCTCCTCGTCGTCGACCTGCTCGACGTTGGCCCGATGAAGGAGAGCATGTGGGGCTTCAACGGCTTCTTCTCCAAGCAGAACGGCGGCGGATTTCTTACGGATCATTTCCCGCTGGCGCAGAAGTCGATCTGGGACATCAAGGGTCTCTACACCTCGTCGCGGCATATTCCGGGCGTCAACTTCGCCGGCCTGATCCATCCCGGCCTGATCGGCTGTCTCCCCGATCCGAAGATGCTGGACACCTGGAACAAGCGCGAGGCCGAGCTGATCGCAACCAATCCGACCCGTGTGCCCGGCCTCGCCAATCCGCCGTTCGCGCCGACCGCTCATGGCGGCCGCGCCAAGGGCGAGGTCAAGGACAAGATCGGAGCCGAAGGCGCGCGCACCGTGCCGCCGCGGGAGCATGGCGGCAATTGCGACATCAAGGACCTTTCGCGCGGCTCGAAGATCTACTTCCCGGTCTACGTGCCCGGCGCCGGTCTCTCGATGGGCGATCTCCACTTCAGTCAGGGCGACGGCGAGATCACCTTCTGCGGTGCGATCGAGATGGCCGGCTGGCTGCATCTGAAGGTCGAGGTGATCAAGGACGGCATGGCGAAGTACGGCGTCAAGAATCCGATCTTCAAGCCGTCGCCGATCACACCGAACTACAAGGACTATCTGATCTTCGAAGGCATCTCGGTCGACGAGGCCGGCAAGCAGCACTATCTCGACGTCACCATCGCCTACCGCCAGGCCTGCCTGAATGCGATCGAATATCTGAAGAAGTTCGGCTACTCCGGCGCCCAGGCCTATTCGATCCTTGGTACGGCACCGGTTCAGGGGCACATCTCCGGCGTCGTCGACGTGCCCAATGCCTGTGCCACATTATGGCTGCCGACGGAAATCTTCGACTTCGACGTGATGCCGTCCTCGGCAGGTCCGATCAAGCACATCAAGGGCGATATCCAGATGCCGATATCGCCGGACAAGTAATCCCTGCGCGACCGGATGCGAGACGGCGTATCTGCCGCCCCGCATCCGCCGCGACAGTTCTCTCACAGACAACAGCGTAGGGATGATGCGATGCCGGTCTATGAATATCTCTGTGACGATTGCGGTCCGTTCAAGGATATGCGCCCGATGGCCGAATGCGACGATCCGCAAGCCTGTCCGCAATGTGAAATCATGGCGCCCCGCGTGATTCTGACCGCCCCGAACTTCTTCTGCATGCCGTCGGAGACGCGCAAGGCTCACGCCGCCAACGAGCGCAGCACGCACGCGCCGCAGACGCTGGCGCAATACAAGGCCTCGCATGGCCCCGGTTGCGGCTGCTGCTCCACGGGCAAGAATTCGTCAAAGAACGCGCCGGATAAGAACAAGCCGGCGCGGCTGGTGACCAAGACCAGGAGCGGTGCCAAGGGTTTTCCCACCGCGCGGCCCTGGATGATCAGTCACTGATTCACGCGGCAATCTCAAACAGAGTAGAGGAGCAATTCAAATGCTTCACGGTGACATCTCCAGCAGCAACGACACCGTCGGCGTCGCGGTGGTCAACTATAAGATGCCGCGCCTGCACACCAAGGCCGAGGTGCTCGACAGCGCCCGCAAGATCGCCGACATGGTGGTGGGCATGAAGACCGGCCTTCCCGGCATGGACCTGGTGATTTTCCCGGAATACTCCACCCAGGGCATCATGTACGACTCCAAGGAGATGTATGAGACCGCTTGCGCGGTGCCCGGTGAAGAGACCGCGATTTTTGCGGAGGCCTGCCGCAAGGCCAAGGTGTGGGGCGTGTTCTCGCTCACCGGCGAGCGCCACGAGGAGCATCCGCACAAGGCGCCCTACAACACCCTGATCCTGATGAACGACAAGGGTGACATCGTGCAGAAGTACCGCAAGATCATGCCGTGGGTGCCGATCGAGGGCTGGTATCCCGGCAATTGCACCTATGTCTCCGACGGCCCGAAAGGGATGAAGGTCAGCCTGATCATCTGCGACGACGGCAACTTCCCGGAGATCTGGCGCGACTGCGCCATGAAGGGGGCCGAGCTGATCGTGCGCTGCCAGGGCTACATGTATCCGGCCAAGGAGCAGCAGATCCTGATTTCAAAAGCGATGGCATGGGCCAACAATGTCTATGTCGCGGTCGCCAACGCTGCCGGCTTCGACGGCGTCTATTCTTACTTCGGTCACTCCGCGATCATCGGTTTCGACGGCCGCACCCTCGGCGAGTGCGGCGAGGAGGACTACGGCATCCAATATGCCCAGCTGTCGAAGCATCTGATCCGCGATGCGCGCCGCAACGGCCAGTCGCAGAACCATCTCTACAAGCTGGTCCACCGCGGCTACACCGGCATGATCAATTCCGGCGAAAGCCCGCGCGGCCTCGCCGTCTGCCCCTATGATTTCTACAAGAACTGGATCGCCGATCCCGAAGGCACCCGGGACATGGTCGAGGCGATGACGCGCGCGACGCCCGGTACCGCCGAATGCCCGATCGACGGCATCCCGAATGAAGCGGCGCCCACCAATTACTAAGCCGTTGCCCAAATCAGTGTGTGTGAAGGCGTGCCGCTCGCTCCCGTTGGGACGCGGCGCCGCCCCAGATGATCAGTCATTGATGTGAACGACGGTCAATACTGCGACCGAACCGCACACGCAAACGTCGTGGATCGACCAGGCTGCGCCGGAAAAGCGTGCCTCTGGTGCAACATGGTCCGCTGAATCAGTCCGGTTTTGCTGTCCCCAGCGATTCCGCCGATTCCGTAGTTCCACGGAGGGGCCCGGCGGCCTAGTTTGCCGGCGGCGCCGCTGGGGAGCGCTGGACTGAGGGCATCAAAGTGGAATTTGGGCCGCCGAAGGCTGGTCGGATTGGGCTGCGCCTTGCCGCGGTCGCTTCGTCTGTCGTGGCGGTCGTTCTCAGCCTCGGCCTATCGGCGACACCTGCGCAGGCGGACTGCGCGCCCGACCCGGCGGCAAGCGGGCAGACCGTCACCTGTAGCGGCACCGATGCCGACGGCTTTGCGGCAAGCGGCGGCGTCACCAATCTGACCGTAAATGTGCTGACTGGCGCCAGCGTCAACGATAACGGCACGGCGGCGATCAACGTCAATGACACCAACGTCATCACTAACAACGGCACGGTGGCGGCGGGCTCGGGCCTCACCGGCATCAATGGCGGCAATTCGAACACCGTGACCAACAACGGCGCCATCACGGTGCTTGATAACGGCCTCGGTATCTCCGCGCTCGATCACAACATCATCATCAATGCCGGGACCGTCACCACCGGCGACCACGGCAGCGCGATCTCGGTAGGAAACAACAATAGCGTTAGCAACAGCGGTGCGCTGTCCATCGGCGCGTCGGGCGCGGGCATCTTCGCGGTCCAGAGCAACACGATCACCAACGCCGCGACGGGCACGATCACCGGACTCGATGATTCAATCGGGATTTTCGCTTCGTTCGGTGGCACGACCGTGACCAATGCAGGCGCGATCAAGGTCGGCGATTCCTCCGGCTTCTCCGGCGGCATCGTTGCGACCATGGATAACAACACGGTCACCAACACCGCCACCGGCACGATTTCGGTCGGGCAGGGTGCCGCTGGCATCTTTATGCAGGGTAGTTTTCAAATCGTCAGCAATTTCGGCGCAATCACGGCCGGCGACTTTGGTGCCGGCATCGCCTTGTTCGGTGATGACGCCAAGGTCACCAATAGTGGCTCGATCAAGTCGGGCGATGGCACGTCCGCCGGCATTGCGGTGCAGGGCAATCGGGTCGCGATCAACCAAAACGGGACGATCAGCGTGGGTCTGGGCGGTGCGGGCATCGCGTTTACGGGCCTGTCCTCCACGATCAGCAACAATGGACGGATCACAGGGGCCGATTTCGCCGAGGGCATCGTAGCTCTCGGTGATTCCAACACCATCATCAACAGAGGTACGATCACGGTCGGCGATTCCGGCTTCGGCATCGACGTGAGCTCGTTCACAACGACAAACCACGTTGTCAATACCGGAACCATCACCGTCGGTGCTGGCGGCGTCGGCATCAGCGTGAGCGGCGGGGCCAACGTCTTCAACTCCGGGACCATCAACGCTGCGGCCGGAATCGCTGCAATCGAGTTTTGTGTCTGCGGCCCCAACACGCTGACGCTAGGACCCGGCAGCATCATCAACGGCCTGGTGCTCGGCACTGGCGTCGACACGTTCCAGCTCGGAGGCATCGGCAAGGATACGTTCAACCTCGACCTGATCGGTCCCCTTCTTCAGTATGACGGCTTCTCGACCTTCAACAAGGTCGACAATTCGACCTGGACGGTGACCGGCACGGGTAATCAGGACTGGAACGTGCTGGGCGGCACGCTCACGCTGGCCGGCACCATCAATGGCAATGTGAGTGTCGCGGCCGGCGGCACGTTCGGTGGCGTCGGCACGGTCGGAAGCTCCATCTCCGTCAACGGCGGTACGCTAGCACCGGGCAGTCCCACCGGGACGCTCAACGTGTCCGGTGATCTCTCGTTTACGTCGGCGTCGCACTACATGGTGCAGGTCTCGGGCACCAGCAACGGCGTCGCGGTCGTCACGGGAACGGCGACGCTCGCCGGCGCCACGGTCGTCGTCGTACCGACCGGCTCGATCGCGAAGCACTACACGATCCTGAACGCGGGCACGCTGCCCGACAGCTTCAATCCGGTCGTCGCGGGTTTGTCATCGAACCTGCATGCGACCCTGAGCTACGACCCCAACAACGTCTTCCTGGATCTCGCGCTGGGCTATGGCGGCGGCCTCAATATCAACCAGCAGAATGTCGCCAACATTCTGACGCACTACTTCGACAACACCGGCAGCCTTCCCGTGGTGCTGGCGAATCTCTCGCCGACGGGACTGACGCAAGCCTCCGGCGAATCAGGGACGGGATCGCAGCAGACGACGTTCAATGCGATGAACCAATTTATCGGCTTGTTGACCGACGTCTTCAGCGCGGGACGCGGCGGCGCACCGGGCGCGACGCCCTATGCCGACGAGACGAACGCGACTGCCTATGCCGCGACCCGCAAGAACGCGAACGAAGCCCTTGCTTCGATCTACCGCAAGGCACCGCCGCTGACATTCGAGCAGCGCTGGGACGTCTGGGCCGCCGGCTATGGCGGCTCGCAGGCCACTGACGGCAATGCGGCGCTTGGCTCGAACAACGCCACCAGCAGCGTGTACGGCACGGCGGTTGGTCTGGATTATCGCTTCTCGCCGTCGACGATCGTAGGTTTTGCGCTCGCCGGCGGCGGCACCGGCTTCAATGTCACCGGGCTCGGCTGGGGCCGCTCGGATTTGTTCCAGGCCGGCGCCTTCGTGCGTCACAACGCAGGACCGGCCTATGTCACGGCCGCGCTGGCCTATGGCTGGCAGGACGTCACGACCAATCGCATCGTCACCGCCGCCGGCGTGGATCAATTGCGTGCGCAGTTCAACGCCAACGCGCTCTCGGGCCGTGTCGAGGGCGGCTATCGCTATGCCTGGCAGTGGATCGGCCTCACCCCCTATGCGGCGCTCCAGGCCACCGTGTTCAGCCTTCCGAGCTATTCGGAGTTCGCTGTGGTCGGCAGCAACGTCTTCGCGCTGAATTATGCCGCCAAGGACGTGACCAGCACCCGCACCGAACTCGGCCTGCGCGCGGACAAGTCCTTTGCCGCAGCCGGCGGCCTGATAACCTTGCGCGGCCGCGTCGCCTGGGCGCATGACTACAATCCGGATCGCACCATCGGTGCGGTCTTCCAAACGTTGCCGGGATCGGCGTTCGTGGTGAACGGCGCCGCCCAAGCACACGATTCCGCGCTGACCACAGCGGCGGTGCAGATGAGCTGGATGAACGGCTGGTCTGCGTCGGCGACTTTCGAGGGCGAGTTCTCGAACGTCACCCGCTCTTACGCCGGCAAGGGCGTCGTCCGCTACGCGTGGTAGGCGCTACCGTTTCTGCTGCGCCGGCTTCCGGGGCGGTCGCGGAGCGGCGGCCGGCGTGGGTGTCCCGCTCATCTTGTTGGCGGCTTCGCTGACGTCGAGCAGCGAGCGACGGATGTCATCGAGGAAGTTCGCCGATTTCTTTTTCATGGTGTCGGCGAGTTCGTGCAATCCCTGGATCTTTTCGAACAGCTCATCCGCCTTGCCGTCGGCAAAGCCGGGCACCACGCCTTCGATCTTTGTGACCGCCTTGTCGAAGCCCGCGAAGGCGCTGTCGACCCTGGCCATGACGGAATCGATTTCGCCGCCCTTGCTCCGGAGATCGGCGGTGTAGTTCTCGAACGTGCGCAGGCCTTCCTTGATCGCCGGGGCGTTGCTGACGATCGTACGGTCGACGCTATGCAGGGTGTCGACGATCGATTCGGCATCGCTGAGATCGGCGGTCAGCACGGGGACGCCGTCCGAGTCCAGCGGCACTGGCGGCGCCGAGGGCGCGCCGCCGATCAGCGAGACCGCGGCGACGCCGGTGAGGCCCTGGAACTCGATGCCCGCGACGGTGTCCTTGCGTATCGGCGCGGTATTGTCGAGCATCACCAGGGCCACGACCTTGCGCGGATTGTCCAGCTTGATCGACAGGATTTGGCCGGCGGGGACGCCATCGAAATTGACCGGTCCGCCGCGGCGCAATCCGCTGGCGGAGCCCCCCTCGAATACCACGCGCAACTGGCTGCGGCTCTGGAGGGTGCGCCATTTCTGCACGCCGAGCACGCCGCCGAACGCCACGGCGATCACCGCCAGCGTCGCCGTTCCGATCACCAGATTGCTCGCGCGTGCCATGCGGGATGATTTTACGGCCAAAGCGGGGAAGTTGGAAGGATGATGGCGTGGCCGCAATAATAGGATGGGCGAGTTAGGGAAGCGTAACCCGCCACTTCCTCTCGCGTTTTGTCGCAAGGATTGGCGGATTACGCTGCGCTAAACCGCCCTCAGCGACATCAATGCCCGGCGGTGTTCTTGGCCGCAGCATTGTTCAGCACGATCAGGGCATCGACGGCGACGCCTGTTTTGGCATTGATCAGGAACGGATTGACGTCGATCGAGGCGATCCGGTCGCCAGCATCCGCGATCAGGTTGGACAGGCCGACCAGCGCCTTCACCGCGGAGGCCTCGTGCAAGGCCGGTTTGCCCCGATAGCCGCGCATCTTGATACCGGCCTTGGTGCGGCCGATCAGGAGTCGAGCCTCAGCCTCGTCCAGCGGCGCGCCGGCGAGCGCGACGTCCTTCATCAGCTCGATGTCGATGCCGCCAGTGCCGAACAGCACGACCGGGCCCATCTCGGCATCGAGGGAGGCGCCGACCACCAGTTCCAGATCTGCCTTCACCTGTTGCGCGATCAGGATGCCGTCGAGCTTCGGCTTGCCCTTCAGCTTGCTCAGCCGCGCGGTGATGTCGGCGAACGCCTTCTTCACCGCGGCCGGGTTGTTGAGATTCAGCACCACGCCGCCGATATCTGATTTGTGCAGGATCTCGGCGCTGACGACTTTGGCCACGACGGGGAAGCCGATCTGCTTGGCGATCTTCACGGCCTCGGCTGCCGCCTGTGCGATTGCCTCCTTCGAGATCGGGATGCCATAGGCCTTCAGCAGCTTCTTGGAGGCGACCTCGTCGAGCGCGGCGCCAATTGCCGATTTCAGCGCCTTCTCAAGCACGGCGCGCGCTGCAGGCTTCGAGCTGGAGACGATATCAGGCACTTCCTTGCGCAGCTTGGCGTAGTCGAGCAGCGACTTGATCGCAGTCACCGCGCGATCCATGCCCTGCATGACCGCGAGATGCGGCAGCGACTTGCGCAAGGTCTTGGTGAACTCCGTGAAGCCGATCGACATCGCGCTGATATAGATCACCGGCTTGCCGGCCCGGCTCGCCATCTCGTCGACGATGCGCAGATTGCGCTCGCGCAGCTCGTGCGGCGCTTTCGGCAGCTCGGCATCGATGATGACGATGTCGATATCGGGGTCGTCGATCATCAGCCCGATCGATTTCATGTAGACGGAGGGATCGACCACCGCGGCAAAGCCGGCGTCGAGCGGGTTGCCGACGATCGAGCCCGGCCCGAGCATCTTTGCCAGCTCCGAGCCGACATGCGAGCTGAGTGGTGCAAAATTCAGGCCTTCTGCATCGAAGGCGTCGATCAGCATGCCGCGCTTGCCGCCGGATAGCGTCACTGCGGCGAGCCGGTCGCCCCTGGGCACTGCGGCGTGGACGAAACATTCGGTGGTCTCGATCAGCTCGTCGAGCCCGCCGACCCTGATGACCCCTTCGCGCGTTGCAATGGCGTCGAAGGTCTCGATCGAGCCCGCGAGCGCGCCGGTATGTGCCATCGCCGCCGCGCGGCCGCCCTCGGACGCTCCGAGCTTGAGCGCGATCACCGGTTTGCTCGCGGCGCGCGCCGCCTTGCAGGCGTCCCGGAATGCCTTGGTGTTGCGCACGCCTTCGAGGTAGACCACGATCACCTTGATGCTAGGATCCTCGGCGAAATAGCGCATCAGGTCCGGCGTCTCGAGCCCTGCCTCGTTGCCGGTCGTCACCATGTAGCCGACCCCGACGCCGCGATCTTCCAGGGCCTGGCGGATCGCCATGACGATGGCGCCGGATTGCCCGGCAATCGCCACCGCGCCCTGTTCCATGGTGACGATACGGTCGTCGATATTGGTGAAGAGCTTTTCGCCCGCGCTCAAATTGCCGAGGCAGTTCGGGCCGGTGACCGCCAATCCCGTCTCGCGCACGGCCGCTTGCAGTTCGGCGGCGAGCTTCTGGCTTTCCTCGTCCTGCAACTCGCTGAAGCCCGAGGTGACGATGGTGGCCGAGCGCGCGCCGGCCGCGGCGGCATCGCGGATCACCTGCACGGCAAAGCGCGCCGGCACCAGCACCAGCACGTGGTCGGGCTTCTCCGGGAGGCTTGCAAAGTCCTTGTAGCAGGGGACACCCCAGATGGTGTCGCGCTTGGAATTGACGGGATAGAGCCCGCCCTCGTAGCCGTATTTGACCAAATTGTTCCAGATGCGCTCGGCATAGTTGCCGGGCTTGTCGGTCGCGCCCACCAGCACGATGTTGCGCGGATGCAGCAGGGCGTGGATGCCCTTGACGATGTCGCTGGCATCGGGCGGCGGAGACCATGGGCGCGATGAAGCTGAGGCGGCAGATACGCGAGCTTCCATGGTGTGACCTCACCTGTTGTTCTTGTTGGCGGTGCGTCTCTGTTCTATGGCGAGTTCTTCGGACTGGCAACCACGTGGGCGGGTATGCCGTGCGGTGGAATGAGCGCGCGCCAAGCCCTGGTGATCGACATTTTGGGATCACTGCTCGCGCCGTGGTTCAGTATCGCAGGATGCCGAGCTTGTAGGCGTAGTGATAGGCCAGCTGCTTCGCCAGATAAGGAGCGATGGCGCGCCGGATCTGCATCTGTGTCGGTTCGAAGCCGAGAATGCGTCGCCGCAGGATGCCCATCTCCCTGACGCCGACCGCATAGGTCGATGCCGTCTTTTGTGCGTCATGGATTCGGAAGCAGGCGAGAAATCGCGGCAAGCGTGCAAATTTGAATCCTGCGGCTTGCGCCCGCAGGATGAAGTCCCAGTCCATCGCGTAGTGTAAGCTCTCGTCGATCGGCCCGATCCTGTCCCATACGCGCTTGCGCCAGAACATCGTCTCTTGCGGAATGTAGTCGGCATATCGCAACGCCTTGCCGTCATGAGGCGGCAGCACGGCGCGGCCGACCTCGAGTCCCTCGCGATCGATGAAGACGCGATGGCCGTAGACGACGTCGACACGCGGATGTGCGATGAAGTAATTTGCGACATACGCAAGTGTCCCGGGCAGCAGCACGTCGTCGCTGTTGAGATAGGCCATGATCTCGCTCTCGGCGCCGACGAAGCCGAGATTGATGGCGCTGGATTGCCCCTTGTCCGGTTCGCTGCTCCAGCTCAGGCTATCGCCGCGCCTCTTCAGGAGATCGAGCGTGCCGTCGATCGAGGCGCCGTCCTGCACGTGATAATACAGGTCCGGATAGTTCTGGCTGACGATGCTGTCGATCGTGGCGCCGAGATATTGCGCATGGTTGTAGCTCGGAGTGACCATCGCGATTCTGGGCGCGCCCGGATGGATCGCAGGAGCTCGCGGGAAAGCCGTCAGGTTGAGCAGGCGCGGCGGATATTGCTCGAAGGTCCACATCGGCGGGCGGCGCCAGAGGCTCCGAAGCGAGGAGCGTCTTTGCCCGGCGGCGATAAGATCCTGGTTCCTCTCCAGGAGCGCGACGCGGCTTTCCAGCTGTTCGAGACGCTGCCTGAACTCCTCATCCATCACCGTCTTCTCGCAAATTACAGCGGAAATGCTCAATAGGCCATTCTGATGGGTCTGCGGTCGACGGCGCCGGTTCAGGGGTTCCATCGAGCGGCATTGTCCCTACAGGTCGGGCGGATTCAAGAGGGGGGTGCGGATCGATTGCGAACCGCTATTCATCAGTGCCGATCAGGGTAGCATGCAGGATGTAGCGCTCGGGGCCGGACGCGACGGCGTTGAACGGCCAGCAGGTCGCGAGCACGAGTTCGGCTGCCCGTGCCGCAGGATCGATCCCCGAGGCATCGAAGCGAACCACAGCGGAGGAATCCGCGCGAAAACGAAAGTGCTTGCCATCACTGCGTGTGACGTCGATCAGGTCACCAATGGCGACATTCCGCAGGAAACGGAAATGAGTGTCGCGGTGCGCTGCATATACGGCAACGCCCCGCTCGCCCGCGTCAGCCGTTTGGCGGATATGGCCGGGCCCGAAAGCGAGCGCCTGGCCGCTCGCGCCTTCCAGTACGATCGCGCGGGCGCCGATCCGCCTCACCTCGATTCGCGCAACCGGCCAAGTATCGGCCCATGACCATGGCCTGACCACCTCGCCGGTCGCAACGCTCTGGTCGAATGCGCGCTCCAGCAGCACCTGCGCGAGCCATGCTTTGGCATGGATGTAGGCGCCGTCGCCGAACAGGATGATGCCGATCAGGGCGAGAGCGAGGGGAGAGATGATGCGCGGCATTGTACTAATTCCCGTCATTGCGGGGAGCGAAGCGACGAAGCAATCCAGACTGTCTCCGTGGATGAGTTTCTGGATGCTTCGCTTGCAATGACGAAGGTGAGAGGGCGAGTTCAAAAAGGCGCGCGCGGCCGTTGGTGTGTGGGACGGGCAGCCGCGCGCGCTAACAGAGGAGTTCGGGGGGCTCCTCTCTCAAGCGGCGTCAGTGAGCAAGGACTGACGCCGCTTGAACACGAACCGGATCAGGGCGAGCACGACCAAGATCAGGCCTGCGGTCATTTTCAGCTCGGCCGAGGTCGCGGTCTTGGGCAGGCGGATCGCATCCGGTGCAGCGGGCGTCGGTCGCCTCGTGGCCGGCTGGTTGCGTGCATCGGCGTGACGCTCGCGGAGCTGCGCTGGGACCTGCTGTCGTTCGCCAAAGACCTTCGCGAAATCCCAACCGGCCGGCAGGTTGATCGGCAATTCGCTGGGCTTGAGCGGCTCGCCTTCGGGACGGCTCGGCGTCTTGTCGACCGCGACGAGGCTGGTGAGCCGCGTGACGATCTGATGGTCGAGCGCCAGTGCCAGGATTGCCTTGTCCGAGTCTTCGGGCGTCATTTCGCGCAGGGTGCGCGCCACTTCGGCATCGGCGATCTTGCGCTTGGCCCAAAGCTTCGACAGGCCGTTGCCTTCGGCCGTATTTTGCAGCGGCAGCGTCACCGACCATGGGCGGTCACCGACGCGGCCCTTGATTTCGACCGAGCCCGCAAGCGTGTCGAGCTTTGCCGCCAGCACCAGCGGCTCGTCGCGATAGACGTCGGGAATGATCGTCGGTGTGACGTCGGCCTTCGCTTCGGAGAACTTTACGCTCAGCCCGGTCACGGCCGGGTTCTCGAGCTTGGCAAACAGGCCGCGCATGCGCTCCTCGACCTGCTCGACGGAGCCGATATGGGTGAAGGCACCGCGGCCGAGCTCGGCGGCGCGCGTCATCAGATAGGTGTTGGGCGCCGACCCGATGCCGACCATGAACACGCGCGAGCGGCCGCGCATCGCCGTGATCGTTTCGAACAATTGCTGCTCGTTGCCGATCGCACCGTCGGTCAGGAATACGACCTGGCGAACCATGCCGGCGTCGCCAAGCTTGTCGGTCAGCGCGGCCCGCATCGCCGGCACCATCTCGGTGCCGCCACGCGCCTGCAGCGCGCTGACGAACGAGGTGGCTTCACCGACACGCTCGGCATCCGCCGCGACGGAGACCGGAAACAGCACGTCCATGGTATCGTCGAAACGGATGACGTTGAAACGGTCGGTCGGCTGGAGACGGGAGAGCGCGTAGGTGAGGCTCGCCTTGGCCTGAACGATCGACGTGCCGCCCATCGAGCCGGAATTGTCGATCACGAATATCACCTCGCGCGGCCGCGGCTTCTGCGTCGCCTGCTCGGCGGCGGGCGGGGTGACAAAGGCAAGCAAATAATCGGCGTCGCCGACGCGCTCGCGAAATAAGCCGACCGACGGCGCCTTCACGGCCGCTGGCTTCCAGGTCAGTTCGAAATCGCGGTCGGCAGCCACGGCACCGTCGGCAAGCGAGACGATTCGCATCGTATTGTCCGGGCTCGCGACCTTGACGTTATGATGGGGGCTCGTGACCTCGCCGAGCGCAAAGCCGGCGTTCAGACGCACCGTGATGCTGGTCGGATTGACCGGTGCATTCCTGGCGGGATCCAGCACGGGCGGCGAGATGCGGTCGCGGTCCGGCACCGGGTCCGAGTTGGTCGCGCCCCAGCCGGAGCCATCGTTGCGGAAATCGACGCTCTGGACGATCGGCGCCGGATTGTAGCGCGGCCCGACCACCAGCGGCAGGCGCAGCGAATATTCGTTGCCGGATTGATGCACCGGCTCCTGATATTCGATCTGCACCAGCACGGTTTCGCCAGGGCCGATATTGGCGACCGAGTTGGTGAAGATGTTCGGCCGCTCCTGCTCGGTGAGCGCGGCCTTCTGGCCGGCGCGGCGCGCCTCTTCGTAGATCATGCGCGCCTGTTGCCGCTCCTTGATGTCCCCGACGATGACGCGGTTGCCGACCACCATCTTCAGCGAATCGACGGCGCCGTCCGCGGGGAGCGGATAGACATAGGTCGCCTCGACCCAGTCCTTCGTCGGGTTGCGAAAGATTTGGGTGACTCGTGCTCGCAGTGTCGGGCCCGACACCGTGATGTCGACGTCGATGCCGAGGCGGATCGCTTCCGTGTAGGCGCCATCCTCCTTGAGGAGGAGAGAACCGGATTTGGCATCGCCGGGCTGGAGCAGGCTGGCCTGCTCCGTCGTCGCCGACCAGCCCGGCTCGAAGCTCACCAGCAGGGCCACGAAGGCGACCAGCATCACCGCGATGCCCTGCGCCAGAAGGAACAGTCCGACCACGATCAGTCTGCCCAGCCAAGGGTGTTCGTTGCTGTCCGTCGTGTCAAAAGTATCCATTTGGCCTGCTCCCGAGCATGTTTGCTGGCCCCGAGCATCCGCCGGGACGGCCCGATTTCGCGAGCAGAATGATCGGCAATGTTCCGCCACGGCCGGCCCGGCCGGCCGCCTCCGAGATGGCGAAGTGCGGTTTTGTGCTGGTTTGTCCGTCCTGCTAGGATGTCGTCCTGGAGCAGGGCCACGATGCAGACGCAGGACAAATTCACCGACAAGCAGCTGTCGGACGAGCAGAGCCGCGAGATCGCGGAGACCATTCGCGAGGAGCTCGCCAGGCGCCGGATCTCCCGGCAGGCGCTGGCCGAGCAGGCCAAGCTCAGCCTGTCGACGCTGGAGAAGGTGCTCGGCGGCCGACGGCCGTTCACGCTGGCGACCACGGTGCGGCTGGAGCAGGCGCTGGGCGTCTCCCTGCGCAGAAGCGCCGCCGTAGTGACGCCTCCGGCCGCAAACGATGTCGCGCCCGACAGCCTCGGCTCCTATGCCCATCGCGCGGTGACGTGGCTCGAGGACGTCTACATCACGCTGCGACCGTCGTTCGGCGACAAGGACGCGATCTTCGCCTACCGCACCGAGATCGTCTGGGAGCCGAAGGTCTCTTCACTGGTGTTCCGCGAGGGCGAGCGGACCGATGCCGCCTATGAACACACCGGCGAGGTCGCCGTGCCGCATCAGTCCGGCTTCATCTATCTCGTCATCATCAAGCACGGCCAGCATCGCGTGATCACTGTGTCGCGGCCGACGGTCGCCGGCGAGATGTACGGGATCATCTCGACGCTCCGCGCCGGTCCCGGCTCGCAGCTGACGCCGATCGCAGCGCCGATCGCTTATGTGCCGCTCCGAAACTTCGCGAAGCCCTCGCTGGGTCGGGTCGCGCCCGGCGATGCTAACCACGAATTGTACCAAAAGCTTCTGCGCCGAACGGTGGAAGAATCGTTCGCGCTGTTTCTGTCGGTATAGCCCGCAAGAAATTATCCGGAATGACGAGCATGCGTCTATAAGGGGACATGCAGGACGCGTCCGCACTCTACGACGGCGAATCTCCGCTGTTCTCAATCATTATCCCGCTCGAATCTCACCGCGGGCAGTGGGAGATGTCCTGGCTCGGCTGGACGTCGCAAACTGCCGACACATCGCTCTACGAGATCATTCTGGTCGTGCCTCCGGATTTCACGGCACGCGAGCAGTTGAAGGCGCTGGCCGGCAACAGGGCTCGCCTCGAATTCACCGATTCCGAACACGACATCGGGCTCTGCGCATTCGGCGCGACGAAGGCGCGCGGCAGCTATCTGTTCTTCACGGAATCGCACTGCCGGCCCGAACCCGACGTGATCGAACTCTGCATTCGCGCGATCGATGCTCATCCCGATTGGGCCGGCTTTTCCTGCCGTTCGATCCCGATCTGCCATAACCGGTTATCCGTGGCAGAGGCCGCCATGTACCAGGCCGACATCGAGTTCGGTATGAAGCAGCATCCCTGGCGCAAGGTCCTGGATCAGTGTTTCGTGACGCGGCACGACGTCTACCGGGAATGCGGCGGCCTGCGCGAGGAGCTCGGTCATTTCGCCGAATGGGTGCTCGCCGCCGCCTATCACGCGAGAGGTCATTTCATCGGCTATCTCGAGGAGGCGCGCTTCCATCACTACTATGTCGGTGAGATCGGCGAGCTGAAGCAATTCACGCTCGACTTCGTGCAAGGCGAGATTCGCTATCTGAGCGAGGCCCGCAACGATGCCGGCAGCGAGCTGCTCGACATTCCGGTCGAGTGGAGCTCGCGGAGCGAGGCCGGCGCGTCGCTCGCCCGCAATGCACTGAACGCGCTCCTGCGCTCCAGCCTCGGTGACGGCGGGGGAGGGCCTGGCGAGAAATGGCTGGCGGTATGGCGTTGGGCCGTGCCGGCGCTGCTCGGCGGTCTCGGCGCGCGCGGTTTCGCGCGGCTGGCGGCATGGCACGCGCGGGCCGTGCTGGTCGCTGTGACGGCCGCCGGATCGAGCGATGCGATCGCGCGATGGATGCGGCGATACATCGCCGCGCTGATCCGGCATCAGAGGCTCGATTGCATTCACCGTCTCGGACGAGATGCGGGACCTGTTGACGGGCTCCTTGGTGAGCGCGTTGTCGCGCAGATCGGATTCCATGCCGAAGAGTTCTCTGCCGGTCACACTTTCCGCTGGAGCGAACCAGAGGCAGCCGTGCGCATCAAGGGGAAGCCGGGCCGCACCATTGTCCGCGTTCGAAGCCCCGCACTTCGCGCACCGCTAGATACGATAGACACGCGATTCTATGTCGATGGCACGGCCATCCGCCCCGAAGCGGTCGTGACCGGTTGTGACAGCTACAGGCTGAGCCTCGATCTGCCGCCGTCAGGCATCGCCACCCTCGCCTGGGCATGCCCCATGTTCAGGGGCGTCGGCGATTCGCGTCGTCTCGGCCTGCCGATCGCGGGCATCGACGTCGGCGACGACATGATCGAGGTTGAAAGCGCGGGAACAGCGCCGTCGCTTGCTGGAAAAGAATAGCGGCCCTTCGGCCGCTATTCGGTCGATTCAGGCTGTTGCTCTCAGTCGAACTAGCCGCCCGTTTCGGCGCTGATGATATCGCCGAACAGTTCCCACTGGCCCTTCTTGAACCGCCACATCTTGAGCTGCTCGATCGGCGCGAAGTCCGTGGCGGAGGTGTTGATCTTGATGCCCGGGATCAGTGTGTCGGGCACGAAGTCCTTGAGGCTCGCTGCCTGCTTCATCACATTCTCACGGGTCAGATTGTCGCCCGCCTGCTTCAGCACCTGCACCATGGTCTGGGCTGCGGCATAGGCGTAAACCAGATTGGCGTCCGAAATATTTGCACCGGGTATGTATTTGTCGACGAAGACCATGAACTTCTTCATGCCCTCATCATCCTTCCACTGCGGATCCGACGCATCCTTCAGATAACCAGCCGACAGCACCCCTTCGGATGCCTCGAGGCCGGCAGGCTTCATCACCGCGCCGATGGACACCGAGACATCGGTCATGAGATGCATCGGCTTCCACTCCAGCTCCGCGATCTTCTTGATCGCCTGCGCCGCGAATTTCGGCGTGGCGATGTTCACGAAGACATCGGCGCCGGTGCCCTTGAGCTTGACGATATGAGCATCGATCGAGGGTTCCGACGTCTCGTAGCTCTCTTCGGCCACGATCAGTTTCGATGCCTTGTCACCGAACACGTCCTTGATGCCGGCGAGGTAGTCCTTGCCGAAATCGTCGTTGGCATAAAAAATCGCGACCTTCGCGTCCGGCTTCTCCTTCAGAATATACTTCGCGAAGATCTGTGCCTCGACGCGGTAGCTGGGCTGGAAGCCCATCGTCCAGGGAAAGTTCTTCGGGTCATTCCACTTGCTGGCGCCTGTGGCGAGGAACAGCTGCGGCACCTTCTTGGAATTGTGATACTTCTGCACGGCGGTCTGGGTCGGCGTGCCCAGCGCGTTGAACACCAGGAAGACCTCGTCGCTCTCGATCAGCTTGCGGATCTGCTCAACGGTCTTAGGCGGCGAGTAGCCGTCGTCGTAGGAGATCCAATTGATCTTTCGGCCGTTGATGCCGCCCTGATCGTTGATCATCTTGAAATAGGCTTCCTCGGTCTTGCCGATGACGCCGTAGGCGGAAGCCGGGCCGGAATAGGCCTCGACATTGCCGATCTTGATCTCGGTGTCGGTGACGCCGGTGTCGTACGCCTTTTGCGCATACGCGGTTTGGGCTGTCAGCAGCATCAGCGCCGTTGCTGCGGCGAGCAGGGAGAGTTTCTTGTTCATGAAAATTCCTTGGCTTTTCTGGGTTGGAACACGCACGTCAAAAAGAAAAGTGCCCGCGAGAGGGGCGCTTTGATCAGGCGTTGGCGGCTTTCTTGTCGACTTCCGAGGCGCCTGAGAATTCCTTGCGCAAGGTCGGCTTGTGGATCTTGCCGGTGGCGTTGCGGGGTAACGCATCGACGAAGCGGACCTGGCGTGGACATTTGAAGCGCGCGAGATTCGCCGCGCAGTGCGCGAAGACATCTGTCTCGGTCAACCGCTGGCCGGGCTTGGCCGCGACGATGGCGAGGCCAACCTCGCCCCATTGCGGATCGGGAATGCCGATCACGGCGGCTTCCGCGATAGCGTCGAGTTGGTGCAGGACGTTCTCGACCTCGGCCGGATAGACGTTCTCGCCACCGGAAATGTACATGTCCTTCCAGCGGTCGACGATGTAATAAAAACCTTCCTCATCGACGCGTGTCGCGTCGCCCGTGTGCAGCCAGCCATCGGTGAACGACGTCTTGTTCGCCTCCGGCCTGTTCCAGTAGCCGGGCGTAATGTTCGGTCCCTTGACCCAGAGCTCGCCGAGTTCGCCGACATCGGCGTCGCCGCCGTCAGGACGCACGATGCGCACTTCCGTGTGCAGCACCGGCTTGCCGGCGGAGCCGGCTTTCCGTGCCGCATCCTCGCGGTCGAGCACCAGCACGGCCGGCGAGGTCTCGGTCATGCCGTAGCCCTGCTGGAGTGCGACGCCACGCGCCTCCCACACCTTGAGCAGCGGCACCGGCATTGGTGCGCCGCCGACACCTCCCACGATCAACCGGCCGAGGTCGGTGGTCGCGAACGCCGGATGCTGGGCCATGAACTGGTAGATCGCGGGCACGCCGAAGAACACGTTGATGCCCTGTGCGGGATCGTTGATCAGGCCGAGCGCCGTGCCGGGATCGAAGGCGCGCATGATCATCACGGTGCCGCCGGCGTGCAGCACCGGATTGGTGTAGCAATTCAGGCCGCCGGTGTGGAACAGCGGCAGCACGGTGAGCAGCACCGAGGACGGCCCGATGCAGGCGGGGCCGCCGAGATTGACGCAATTCCAGAAGGTCATGCCATGGGTGATGGTGGCGCCCTTGGGATGACCCGTTGTGCCCGAGGTGTACATGATGGTCGAGACGTCATCGAGGGTCACCTCCTCGATTTTCTCGAGTGGCTTTGCGGCGGCGATGCCGGCCTCATAAGTCCCGCTGGGGCCAAGCAGCAGGCTCGTCGCAATGCCGCAGAGCCTTGCCACGGCCAGCGCCGTTTCGGCGAGATCGGTGTCGTGGATCATCACCTTCGGCGCGCAATCTGCGGTGATGAACTGGAGTTCGGGAACGGTGAGGCGGGTGTTCAGCGGCACGAAGATCGCACCTAACCGCCCGCAGGCGAATTGCACCTCCAGCGTATCGGTCGTGTTCAGCGCCAGCACCGCGACCCGCTCGCCGCGCGAGACTTTCAGCGCATGGCGCAGAAATGACGCGAGACGCGAGATGCGCGCGTCGAGCTGCGCATAGGTAAAGCGGCGCTCGCTCGCGAGGTCTATCACCGCAATCTTGTTCGGTGTGCGGCGGCCATGGTGGGCGATCCAGTCGTAGTAACGAACGGCCAAGAATTCCTCCCTCGGCGGACTTGTGCCGCCCGCGTCCCTATTGCCATGCACCATGCCCGGCATGGCCCAAGGGCCAGCCGGAGTTTGTGCACCATCCTTTTTTTGATCCGGAGTTGGCGCGCGAGCGATGAAAATCGTCTTGCGTTGAGTTGCTAGAGCGAGCTTGCTTGGAGCGGGGCTCGGCCAGCCACTCCGCGCAAGTGAGCCGCCAAGGTTCCGGCCATGGTGGACGAGACGAATCCGCCAGCAAGGCGAGAGTGCGATGATGAGCCCGTTCTATACCGCCGAGCATGACGCCTTTCGCGAGGTGATGCGCCGCTTCGTCGACAAGGAGATTGCGCCCTTCGCCCACGAGTGGGATGAGGCCGGTGAATTCCCCCGCGCGCTCTATCGCAAGGCGGCCGAGATCGGGCTCTTGGGACTCGGTTTCCCCGAGGAATATGGCGGGATCGCCGCCGACCAGTTCATGAGGATCGTCGCCAGCCAGGAGTTGGCGCGGGCTGGCGCCGGCGGTGTCAGCGCCAGCTTGATGAGCCATACGATCGGTTCGCCGCCGGTCGCGCGGGCCGCGCGCCCCGAGGTGAAGGCGCGCGTGCTGCCTCAGGTGCTCGCGGGTGAGAAAATCTCCGCGCTCGCGATCACCGAGCCGGGCGGCGGCTCTGATGTCGCGGGCCTCCGCACCAAGGCGCGGCGCGACGGAGATCACTACGTCGTGAGCGGCGAGAAGACCTTCATCACATCCGGGATGCGTGCCGACTATCTGACCGTTGCGGTGCGCACCGGCGGCGAGGGCGCCGGCGGCGTCAGCCTGCTCCTGATCGAGGGGGATACGCCCGGCCTGTCCCGGACAAAGCTGAAGAAGATGGGCTGGTGGGCCTCCGACACCGCGACCCTGCATTTCGACGAGTGCCGCGTACCGGCGGAAAACCTGATCGGCGAGGAAGGCCAGGGGTTCAAGATCATCATGCGGAATTTCAACAGCGAGCGCATGGGCATGGCGGCGGGCTGCACCGCGTTCGCGCGCGTCTGCCTCGACGAGGCCATTGCCTACGCCAAGGAGCGCAAGACCTTCGGCAAGCCGCTCGCGCAGCACCAGGTGATCCGCCACAAGATCGTCGACATGGCGCAGAAGGTCGCCGCATCGCAAGCGATGCTGGAGATGCTGGCCTGGCGGCTGGAGCAGGGCGAAAGCCCGGTCGCCGAAATCTGCATGATGAAGAACCAGGCGACCCAGACCATGGCGTTCTGCGCCTCGGAAGCGGTGCAGATTTTTGGCGGCGCCGGCTTCATGCGCGGCATCAAGGCCGAGCGCATCTACCGTGAGGTCAAGGTCAACGCGATCGGCGGCGGCACCGAGGAGATCATGAAGGATCTCGCGTCGCGGCAGATGGGGTTGTGACCTCTTTCTCCGTCATGGCCGGGACGAGCCCGGCCATGACGAGCACCTCAGAGATACCAAGAACTGGGCTAACAAGATGCTGTTCACCGCCGACCACGACGAGATCCGCCGTTCCTTGCAAAAATTCATTGCCAACGAGATCAATCCGCATGTCGATGAATGGGAGAAGGCCGACATCTTCCCGGCGCACGAGCTGTTCAGGAAGATGGGCAGGCTCGGCTTTCTCGGGCTGAACAAGCCGGTCGAATTCGGCGGCTCCGGCCTCGACTATTCCTATGCGCTGATGATGGCGGAGGAACTCGGCGCGATCAATTGCGGCGGCGTGCCGATGGCGATCGGGGTGCAGACCGACATGGCGACTCCTGCGCTGGCGCGGTTCGGCTCCGATGAAGTGCGGCGCGAATTCCTGGCGCCCTCGATCTCTGGCGACTATGTGGCCTGCATTGGCGTCTCGGAGCCCGGCGCGGGTTCTGACGTGGCCTCGATCAAGACCAATGCGCGCGGGGACGGCGACGATTACGTCATCGATGGTGGCAAGATGTGGATCACCAACGGCACCCAGGCCGACTGGATCTGTCTGCTCGCCAATACGGGCGACGGGTCCGTTCACCGCAACAAATCGCTGATCTGTGTGCCCATGAAGACCAAGGGCGTCACGGTCGCGCGCAAGCTCGACAAGATGGGCATGCGTTCCTCCGACACCGCGCAGATCTTCTTCGACAATGTCCGCGTGCCCAAGCGCAACCGGATCGGCGAGGAGGGCAAGGGCTTTACCTACCAGATGATCCAGTTCCAGGAGGAGCGGCTCTGGGGTGCGGCCGCCTGCCTGAAGGCGCATGAATACATTATCAACGAGACCATCGAATACACCCGCAATCGCAAGGCCTTTGGGAAGTCGATCCTCGACAACCAGGTCGTTCATTTCAAGCTCGCGGAGATGCAGACCGAGGTCGAGCTGTTGCGCGCGCTGATCTACCGTGCCGGAGAGGCGCTTGTGGCGGGCGAGGATGTCACGAAACTTGCGACCATGGCCAAGCTGAAGGCCGGGCGACTCGGCCGCGAGCTTACCGACGCCTGCTTGCAATATTGGGGTGGAATGGGCTTTACCAACGAGACGCCGGTCAGCCGTGCCTATCGCGACAGCCGTCTGACATCGATCGGCGGCGGCGCCGACGAGGTCATGCTGATGGTCCTGTGCAAGATGATGGGGACGCTGCCCGGCAGCAAAGGAAGTTCCTGATGATCACGCTCTATCACTGCGACGCCGCGCGCTCATTCCGTCCGCTCTGGATGCTGGAGGAGATGGGGCTGCCCTACGAGCTCAAGATGCTGCCGTTCCCGCCGCGGGTCTTCGCCAAGGAGTATCTCGCGCTCAATCCGCTGGGCACGATTCCCTTCATGGTCGACGGCGAGACGAAAATGACCGAGTCCTCCGGCATCTGCCACTATCTCGGCATCAAGCATGGACCGACGCCACTGATGGTCGGACCCGAAGATCCCGCCTATGGCGCGTTCGTGAACTGGATGTATTTCAGCGACGCCACGTTAACCTTCCCGCAGACGCTGGTGCTCCGATACACCCAGCTCGAGCCGGAAGAGCGCCGCAATCCGCAGGTCGCCGGCGACTATGCCAAATGGTTTTTGGGCCGCCTGCGCGCCGTCGAGGCAGCCACCGCAAATACCGAGGCCTTGTGCGCGGGCCGCTTCACTGCCGCCGACATCGTGATCGGTTACGCGCTCCGCCTCGCCGATACTATCGGGCTTGCCAAGGATTTTGGGCCAAATGTCGCAGCCTATTGGGCACGCTTGCAGCAACGGGATGGTTTCAAGCGCGCGGTTGCTGCGGAGCAACAGGCCGGCGTCGAGCAGAACGTGGCGCCAAGGGTGAGGGCCTGATTGTCGTTCTGGCGAAAGCCGGGACGGCCATGTTGCCGGGAGTTCCGGGTCGTCGGGACTGCCGCTGTTTTGCGCTTCATGATAGCGCTATCCCGCCGTGACAGCGCCCAGATTTCCGCTAAGGTGACCTCCGTCCGCAGCGGCCAAAGAGCCGCGCGAGGAGGATCCCAATGGAAGATAACGGTCGCGAATCCGACCATTTGATGCTGATCACGCCGGAGCGGGTATTCTATGCCGGCCTGCTCGGCCGCCCCCGCAAGCGGACGCCCGGCTGCTGCCATGTCTATGTCGCGGTGAAGGGCAGTCTGCATCTGACGATCGATGATGCGCTCGCCACCGGCGAGCTGTTCGTTACCCTACCGAACCAGCGGCATTCCATTGCGAGCGACTACCGCACCGCGATCAGCGTGACGCTGGAGCCGGAGAGCATGCCCGATGGCGTGATCGAGGTCCTGGCCGAGCGGCTCACCGGACCCGACAGGGCCGTCTATGCCCGCAAGATCCTCGCCGCCTACACGCTGCTGCGCCAGCGTCGCTACGGCGACATCACCACCGCCGAATTCGACCAGATGTGTTTTGGCGAGGCGCTGCCGCGCCGCGTGCTCGACCCCCGCGTGACGCGTGCGGTCGCCCGTATCGGCCGCTTCACGGGCGAACCCGTGACGGCGGACACATGCGCGGCGGAGGCCGGACTTTCCGCTTCGCGCTTCCTGCATCTGTTCAAGGAAGAGACCGGCATCTCGTTCCGCTCCTTCCGCGCCTGGAAGCGGGCGCGTCACCTGCTGCACTTCGCCAACCAGGACCTCAACCTCGCCCATCTCGCGCAGGACATCGGCTATCCCGACTCCACCCATTTCAGCCACTCGATCCGCCGCTTCTACGGCCTGAAGCCGCGCGCGATCTTCGTCGGCTCGCGCGATCTCGCGATCTATCGCAGCAGCGAGACCGTGAGGCTGGCGGAGGCGAGCTAGCGTCGTCTCGTAGGGTGGGCAAAGCGAAAGCGTGCCCACCATCTTCGCGAGGTATTGAGAGATGGTGGGAAGGGCGCAAGAGCGCCTTTGCCCACCCTACGGTTTATCGCCTTTTTCCAGCTTCTCCGCGCAAGAAGCCGCCTGCCGCCCATCACATGATCGCAAACGTTGAATTATCAACGTGCGAGACATTCAAGGCATGAGCGACAAGGCCGTCATCACCTGCGCGCTGAACGGCGTGCTCACCGACCCGAAGCAGCACAACGTGCCTGTCACGCCCGAGCAGATGGCGCGCGAGGCCAAGGCTGCGTTCGATGCCGGCGCGTCCATCATGCACATCCATCTGCGTCAGCAGGCGCCGGACAAGGGGCATCTGCCGTCCTGGGAGGTCAGCGTCAGCAAGGAGATCCAGCAGGCGATTCGCGAAGCCTGCCCTGGCGTGATCATCAATCACACCTCCGGCGTCTCCGGGCCGAACTACAACGGTGCGCTGGATTGTATCCGCGAGACCAGGCCGGAGATCGCGGCCTGCAATGCCGGCTCGCTAAATTACCTGAAGGTGAAGGCCGACAACAGCTGGGCCTGGCCGCCGATGATGTTCGACAATGCGGTCGAGAAGGTGAAGGACTATCTCGACGTCATGAACGCGGTCGGTACCATCCCCGAATTCGAATGTTTTGACGTCGGCATCGTCCGCTGCGTCGGCATGTACCGCCAGGTCGGCATGTACAAGGGCCCGCTCGAGTATAACTTTGTGATGGGCGTCGCCTCCGGCATGCCGTCGGATCCCGATCTGCTGCCGATCCTGATCAAGCTGAAGCGTCCCGAGGCGCAATTTCAGGTCACCGCGATAGGCCGCGAAGAAATCTGGCCGCTGCACCAGCGCTGTGCGGAGCTCGGCGGTCATCTGCGCACCGGTCTCGAAGATGCCTTCTATCTCGCCGACGGCAAGAAGGTAACGTCGAACGGCCAGCTGATCGACGCCATCGCCGCCTGCGCCCGCCGTGCCGGCCGCGAGATCGCGAGCCCGGCGGAAGCGCGAAAGATTTTTGGGACGAATAGGTAAATTATCGCCTCAACCGTCATTGCGAGCGAAGCGAAGCAATCCAGAATCTTTCCATGAATGCGCCTGGATTGCTTCGTCGCTTTGCTCCTCGCAATGACGAGCAGGATTGAGTTATGTCCATTCTCGAAAACACGATTTCTCCCGGCAGTGCCGCCTATCGCGCCAACCGCGACGGCATGCTTGGCCTGATCGACCGCATGCGCGCGCTGGAAGAGCGCACGCGTGCGGCATCAGCCGCGGCGAAAGACCGCTTCCACAAGCGCGGCCAGCTGTTGCCGCGCGAGCGCGTCGCGCTGGTGCTCGATCCCGGCGCGCCCTTCATCGAGCTGTCCACGCTCGCCGGCTACATGTTCGACGTATCTGATCCGGACAAGAGCGTCCCCGGCGGCGGCGTCATCGCCGGCATCGGTTTCGTCTCGGGCATCCGTTGCATGGTCAGCGCCAACGATTCCGGCATCGATGCCGGCGCGCTTCAGCCCTACGGCCTCGACAAGACGATACGCGTGCAGGAGCTCGCGCTGGAGAACAAGCTGCCTTACGTCCAGCTGGTCGAAAGCGCCGGCGCCAATCTCCTGCGCTACCGCGTCGAAGACTTTGTCCGCGGCGGCAACATCTTCCGCAATCTCGCGCGACTCTCCGCAGCGGGCCTGCCCGTCGTGACCGTAACCCATGGCTCCTCGACCGCCGGCGGCGCCTATCAGACCGGCCTGTCCGACTACATCGTCATGGTCCGTGGCCGCACCCGCGCCTTCCTCGCCGGGCCGCCGCTGCTGAAGGCCGCCACCGGCGAGATCGCGACCGAAGAGGAGCTTGGCGGCGCCGAGATGCACACGCAGGTGTCGGGACTTGGCGACTACCTCGCCGAGGATGACCGCGACGCCCTGCGCATCGCGCGCGAGATCATGGCGGCGCTGGAATGGGAACGGCCGGGCAGGGCGAGCGCGGAATATAAGCCGCCGCGCTACGATCAAGACGAACTGCTCGGCATTATGCCGATGGACCACAAGCGCTCCGTGGACATGAAGCAGGTGATCGCACGTATCGTCGATGATTCCGACTTCACCGAGATGGCGCCGAACTACGGCCCGGCCACCGTCTGCGGCCATGCCCGCATCGAGGGCCAGACCATCGGCATCATCACCAACAACGGTCCGCTCGATCCGGCCGGTGCCAACAAGGCGACGCATTTCATCCAGGCGTGCTGCCAAACCCGAACGCCGCTGCTCTATCTGAACAACACCACCGGCTACATGGTCGGCAAAGCTTACGAAGAAGCCGGCATGATCAAGCATGGCTCCAAGATGATCCAGGCGGTGACGTCGGCGACAGTGCCGCAGATCACCATCTATTGCGGCGCCTCGTTCGGCGCCGGCAATTACGGCATGTGCGGGCGCGGCTTCCATCCGCGCTTCTGCTTCTCCTGGCCCAACGCCAAGACTGCCGTGATGGGCGGTGAGCAGGCCGCCGAGACCATGGCGATCGTCACCGAAGCCGCAGCCGCGCGTCGCGGCAAGCCGGTCGAAAAAGAAAAGCTCGATGGCATGAAGGCGCAGATCGTCGGCGTGTTCGACGGCCAGATGGACGTGTTCTCGACCAGCGCGCGCGTGCTCGACGACGGCGTGATCGATCCGCGCGACACCCGCGCGGTGCTGTCCGAAGTGCTCGCGATCTGTCGTGAAGGTGACGCGCGGAGCCCACAGCGCATGCAATTCTCGGTGGCCCGCCCATGAGGAACGGATCAGTGCAGCACCGGCCGTTCTTCAAGGTCCTGATCGCCAATCGCGGCGAGATCGCACTGCGGGTGATGCGCAGCGCGCGGAAGCTCGGCCTCGGCGTCGTCGCGGTCTATTCGGATGCGGATAGGGATGCGCTTCATGTGCAACAGGCCGACCAGGCCGTGCGAGTCGGCGAAGCGCTGCCGGCGCAGTCCTATCTCAACATCGCCGCGATCATAGCGGCCGCAAAGGCCAGCGGCGCGGATGCCGTTCATCCCGGCTATGGCTTCCTCGCCGAGAACGAGGAGTTTGCGCAAGCCTGCAAGGATGCCGGCCTCGTCTTCATCGGCCCGTCGCCGCAGGCGATCGAGACAATGGGCAACAAGGCCGGTGCCAAGGAGATCATGAAAAAGGCCGGCGTGCCCGTCGTGCCCGGCTATCAGGGCGCCGATCAGGGCGATGAAGTCATGCTCGCGGAGGCGAGAGAGATCGGCTTTCCCGTGATGATCAAGGCGGTCGCCGGCGGCGGTGGACGCGGGATGCGGCTCGTTGCGGATGCCAATTCGTTCCCCGAGGCACTGCGTAGCGCGCGGTCCGAGGCGAAGGCGGCGTTTGGCGATCCCACGGTGATCCTCGAACGCGCCATCCAGAATCCCCGTCACATCGAAATTCAGGTGTTCGGCGACAGCCATGGCAACGCCATCCATCTTGGCGAGCGCGACTGCTCGGTGCAGCGGCGGCACCAGAAACTAATCGAGGAGGCGCCGTCGACCGCAGTCACGCCCGACCTGCGTGCGAAGATGGGCGAGGTCGCGGTCGCCGCGGTGAAGGCGTTGCGTTACGAGGGCGCCGGCACGCTCGAATTTCTGCTCGATGCGAGCGGCGGATTCTACTTCATGGAGATGAATACGCGTCTCCAGGTCGAGCATCCCGTCACCGAGGCCATCACCGGGCTCGATCTCGTCGAATTGCAGCTGCGCGTCGCGCGCGGCGAGTCGCTGCCGCTCAAGCAGCAGGACATTCGCTTCACAGGCCACGCCATCGAGGTGCGGCTGTGCTCGGAGGACGCCGCGCAGGATTTCATGCCGCAGTCCGGGCGCATGGCGCGCTGGCAGGTGCCGGATGGCATCCGCGTCGAACATGCGCTGCAATCGGGCTCCGAGATTCCGCCGTTCTACGATTCCATGATCGCGAAGGTGATCGGCCATGGCGCGACCCGCGAGGAGGCGAGGGGGCGGCTGATCGTCGGCCTGGAGCAACTGACCGGATTTGGTGTGACTACCAATCAGACTTTCCTGATGTCATGCCTGCGTCATCCCGGCTTCGCCAAAGGCGAGGCGACCACGGCGTTCATTGGTGCCCATCGCGACGAGCTGCTGGCGCCGCGCGCGGACGCCGCATTCGACATGGCCTTGGCCGGCCTGCTGCTCTACGTCACGAACCCCCAGGCACCGTCGTGGCGCCGCGGACGGAGCCTCGCGGCAACGTTCCCGCTGCCGGCGAAAATCGAGATCGCAGGCCAGGCGCTTGAGCTAGAAGTCTGGCGCGAGCGCGATGGCAGCTACATTGTTGCCAGGGACGGCCGGCAAGACAAGTTCGAGATCGACCAACTCGATCTCGACGTGATTCGCTTCCGCCATGACGGCGTGATGGACAGTGCCAAATTCCTGCGCGACGGCGACCGGCTCCACCTCCAGCGCCGCGGCATCCCGCTCGCGGCGACCGATCTCACCCTCGCCGCGCCGAAGGCGGCCGCAAGCAACGGAGACGGCAAGGTTCGCGCTGCCATGAACGGCCGCGTCGTTGCCGTCCTGGTCAAGCCGGGCGACCGCGTCACTGCCGGCCAGCCGGTGATGACGCTGGAAGCGATGAAGATGGAGCATGTCCACAAGGCCGGCATCGACGGCGTCGTCGCCGCGATCGACGTCGCCGAGGGCGAGCAGGTGACAACGGGCCGGATCGTGGCGGAGATCGGGGCTGAGTAGGGCGGCAAGCTCAACTCGTCGCCCCGGCGAAGGCCGGGACGACAGCGGAGCTACTGGCTCCGCCCCGTTCCGCCATTGAGCAAGCACGCCACCTGGTGCCCGTCCCCCGCGTCCACCAACGCCGGTCGTTCCGTCCTGCATCGCTCCATCGCATACCGGCAGCGGGTGTGAAACGCACAGCCCGGCGGCGGATTGACCGGGCTTGGCACGTCGCCGTCGACCAGCGGCACGAGCTTTTTGGCGAGCGGGTTGGCGACCGGTACCGAGGCGAGCAGGGCCTGCGTGTAGGGATGGCGCGGATTGCGGAACAGCTCGTCCTTGTCCGCGATCTCGACGATGCGGCCGAGATACATCACGGCGACGCGGTGACTGATATGGGCGACCACGGCGAGGTCATGCGCGATGAAGAGGTAGGAGAAGCCGTGCTGCCGTTGCAGATCGATCAGGAGATTGATCACCTGCGCCTGGATCGAGACATCGAGCGCGGAGACCGGCTCGTCGCAGACGATCAGGCGGGGCCCGAGCGCCAGCGCGCGGGCGATGCAGATGCGCTGGCGCTGGCCGCCGGAGAATTGATGCGGGAAGTTGCGCATCTGGTCGGGCCGCAAGCCAACCTGCTCGAACAGCTGTGCGGTACGTGCCTCCAGCGCTTTGCCGGTCGCGAGCCCGTGCACGAACAGCGGCTCGCCCACGATGTCTCCGGCAGTCATGCGCGGGTTGAGCGAGGCGAAAGGATCCTGGAATACGATCTGCATCGAACGACGGTGTGGCCGCAGCGCGGACTTGGAGAGATGCGTGATGTCCTCGCCTTCGAGGCGAATCTGGCCCGAGGTCGGCTCGACCAGCCGCAGCACGCTGCGCGCCACCGTCGACTTGCCGCAGCCGGATTCGCCGACAAGGCCCAGCGTCTCCCCGACCCCAACCGAAAACGAGACGCCGTCGACCGCATGCACTGTGCCGATTTGTCGGCGCAACACGCCGGCGCGCACCGGATAGTGCTTCTTGAGTTCGGTGACTTCGAGCAGTGCGTCGGTCATGCCACCTCCGCCACTTCGGCTGCGCGCCAGCAGGCCGCGAGATGGCCGCCGCCCCAATCGATGAGCGGCGGATATTCGGCCTCGCAGCGCTTGATCGCGAGCTTGCAGCGTGGCGCGAACGCGCAACCTTTGGGCAGCCCCACCAGCGACGGCACGGTGCCGGGAATTTCGTTCAACCGTGCCGGCGCGGCAACGCCGGGCGCCGGCACCGCCGGGATCGATGCCATCAATCCGCGCGTGTAGGGGTGCTTTGGCGCGGCGAACAGCGCCTCGACGCTCGCTTCCTCGACCTTGCGTCCCGCATACATCACGATGACGCGTTGCGCGGTCTGCGCGACGACGCCGAGATCATGCGTGATCAGCACGAGCCCGGTGCCGAGCTCTTTCTGAAGGTCTAGGATCAGCGCCAGAATCTGCGCCTGGATGGTGACGTCGAGCGCGGTCGTGGGCTCGTCCGCGATCAGCAGCACCGGCCGGCACGCCAGCGCCATCGCGATCATGGCGCGCTGGCGCATGCCGCCGGACAGCTGATGCGGATATTCCCGCGCGCGCCGAGCCGGCTCGGGGATGCGCACCAGGCGCAGCATCTCGATTGCGATGCCCCGGGCCTCTTTGCTCGACATGTTCCGGTGCAGCCGCACGGTCTCGACGATCTGGTCGCCGATCCGCATCACCGGATTGAGCGAGGTCATCGGCTCCTGGAAGATCATCGAGATGCGGTTGCCCCTGACGGCACGCATCTCTGCTTCGTCCAGCGTCAGAAGGTCGGTGCCTTCGAGCGTGACGGAGCCGCCGACGATGCGGCCGGGTGGATCCGGCACCAGCCGCATCAGCGATAGTGCAGTGACGCTCTTGCCGCAGCCGGATTCGCCGACGATCGCCAGCGTCTCGCCGCGCTTCACCGTGAAGGAAACATCATCGACGGCCTTGAACAGACCGGAGTTGGTGAAGAACACCGTCTTCAGGTTCTTCACCTCGATCACGAGATCGGAGTTCTCAGCCATCAGCCGCGCTGCCGGGGATCGAGGATGTCGCGCAAGGCGTCACCGAACAGATTGGCGCCGAACACCGCGAGGCTGATGGCGATGCCCGGGAAGATCACCAGCCATGGCGCCGTGCGGACATATTCGGCGGCGGATTCAGAGAGCATGCGCCCCCACGACGGGTACGGCTCGGGAATGCCGAGGCCGAGGAAGGAGAGCGAGGCTTCCGTGAGGATAGTCGAGCCGAGCTGGGCCGTCGCAAGCACGATCAGCGGCGCCAGCGTATTCGGCAGCACGTGACGGAGCGCAATGCGTACCTCGCTCATGCCGATCGACTTGGCGGCCTCGATGAATGGCAGCTCGCGCAGCGCCAGCGTGTTGGCGCGGATGACGCGCGAGACGGTCGGGATCAGCGGAATGGCGATCGCAATGATGACGTTCGGCAAGGACGGCCCAAGCGCCGCGGTCATGATCAGGGCCAGCACCAGCAGCGGCAGCGCCTGGAGGACATCGGAGACGCGCTGGAACACGAGATCGACCCAGCCGGAGAGATAGCCGGAGGTGAGGCCGACGATCACGCCGATGCTGCCGCCGAGCGCCGTCGAGCCGATGCCGACCGCGAGCGAGATCCGCGCGCCATGAATGATGCGGCTGAAGACATCGCGGCCGAAGGAATCCGTGCCCATCCAGTGTGCCAGGCTTGGACGCGCCAGTGCCCGAGCGGCATCGATCGTCAGCGGATCGTAACGCGCGATGAAGTCGGCGAAGATCGCGGTGAACACGAACAGGGTCATGATGACGAGCCCGGCCGCGCCCAGCACATGCCGCTGCGCCAAAAACAGCACGCGCCGCCAGCCGACGGTCGCGTGCGCCCCGGCGCGCCTCAGTTCAACGTCATAGTCGATCGCAGCCAACAGGTTCTCCTAATCCGTGTACCGGATACGCGGGTCGAACACCGCGTACAGCATGTCCACGATGAAATTCGCGCTCACCACGACGATGGCAATCAGCATCACCAGGTTCTGCACGATCGGATAATCGCGCCAGCGAATCGCCTCGACCAGGAAGCGCGCGACGCCGGGGATGTTGAACACCGTCTCCGTCACGATGAGGCCGCCGATCAGGAACGCCGCTTCGATGCCAATCACGGTGATGACGGGCAGAATCGCATTCTTCAGCGCATGCTGATAGTTCACAGCGGCGTCCGATGCGCCCTTGGCACGCGCGGTGCGGATATAGTCCTGCCGCAGCACCTCCAGCATCGAGGATCGCGTGATGCGCATGGTCAGTGCCGCGCTGCGGAAGCCGACGGCTGCGGCGGGCACGGCATAGGTCGCAAACGCTTCCAGCCAAGTCGCTGGATTCGGGTTGAAGATCGGCATCTGGTTGAACATCGCCACCGAGGCGGTGAGGATGAGCAGGCCAAGCCAGAACGAAGGCAGCGACAATCCGCTGAGGCTCACCACACGCAATGCGTAGTCGAGCCTCGTTCCCTGCTTCACCGCGCTGATCACGCCAAGGGGGATGCCGATCGAGGTCGAGAACAACAGCGCCAGGCCCGCGAGCCGTGCGGTGATCGGGATCCGTGGCAGGATCTCCTGGAGCGCCGGCTTCTCGGAGACGTAGGAGTAGCCAAAATCGCCGCGCAGGAAGCCGCTGATCCAGTGCCAATATTGCACCACCAGCGGCTGGTCGATGCCGAGCTCCTTCTCCAGATTGGCCTTGTCGGCGGGGTCCACATAGCCCGCGGCGGCGAACAGGATGTCGACGATATTCCCGGGGACGATGCGCAGCAGGAAGAAGATGATGATCGAGATCCCGAACAGGGTCAGGAGCATCAGCAACAGGCGCCGCACCAGATAGGCAAACATGCATCGCCTCCCGTCGAACCCGTCAGCCGCCCGCGCTACTTGTCCATCCAGACGTCCTCGTAGCGATAGCCATTGTAGGAGCTGTTCGACATCACCGTCACGCCCTTGACGTAAGGTTGCCAGCAGCTGCCGGTACGTGCGTGGAAGATGATCGGGCGGGCGACGTCCTCCTGCAGCTTCTTGTCGATGTCCCACACCAGCTTCTTGCGCTTGTTAATGTCGGTCTCCTGGGACTGCACGTCGAACAGCTTTTCGATCTCCTTGTTGCAGTAATTGGTGTAGTTGCGCTCGGAGCCGCAGGAATAGTTCTCGTAGAAGGACTGGTCGGGGTCGTCGACGGCATTGCCGGTCAAATTGAGCCCGAGCATGTAATCCTTCCGCGCGATCTTCGGGAACCAGTTTGCGGTCTCGACCACGTCGAGCTCGCCGTCGATATAGATACTCTTGAGCTGATCGATCAGAATCACCGCAGGATCGCGGTAGACCGGAATGTTGCGGGTCGAGACCTTGACGGCGAGATGCTTATCCGGCCCATAGCCGGCCTTCTGCATCAGCTTTTTCGCTTCCTCACGGTTGGCGTTGATGTCGGGGCCGTAGCCCGGAATGGTCTCGAGCATCTCCTTCGGCATCCCCCACAGCCCATTCGGCGGCGGCAGCAGGGTGCCGCCGATGTCACCCTGGCCCTCGAACAAGATCGAGATGAAGGCCTTTCGGTCGAGCGACAGCGCCATGGCGCGACGGATGTCGATATTGTCGAACGGCGGCGCGGACGAATTGACGATGATGTTGGTGGCGACATTGTTGGGCTCGACCACGCAGACCGCGTTCGGCGCCTGCGATTTGACGTCCTTGAGCAGCGGGATGCTCACCTCGGTCGGGAAGGTCATGTCGAACTTGCCGGCGACGAACGCGAGGATCGCGGTGGAGCGGTTCGGGATGATGGTGAACTCGATGCCGTCGAGATAGGGCCGGCCCTTGCGCCAATAGTCGGGATTGCGGGTCAGCTTGATCGATTCATTGGCCTTGAACTCGACGAACTTGAACGGCCCGGTGCCGATCGGGTGCGTGCGCATGTCGCCGGGCGAGACGTGGCAGGGATAGACCGGCGTGTAGCCCGAGGCGAGCAGCGCCAGCAGCGAAGGCTGTGGCCGCTTCAGATTGAAGGAGACCTCGAGATCGCCGTTGGTGGAGACGTCGTTGACCTGTTCGTACCAGCTCTTGCGCGGGTTCTGCCGGAACTTCTGCTGCGACTTGCCCATCAGCATGTCGAAGGTGCATTTGACGTCCGCCGAGGTGAACGGCTTGCCGTCGTGCCACTTCACGCCCTGGCGTAGCTTGAAGGTCAGCGTCTTGTTGTCGTTGACCCAGGCCCAGCTCTCGGCGAGCTCGGGCACGATGGTGTCCATGCTGTTCTGCGCCACGTCCTGCTTGTAGATGACGAGGTTGTTGAACACCGGCATGAAGGGAACGTTGAGCGAGTAGGTCGCGCCTTCGTGGATCGAGGCATTGCCGGGACTGTCGCGGTGGTACATCCGCAAAATGCCGCCCTGCTTGGGCTCGCTGGCGAGTGCAACGCTCGAAAACGCAAGCAAAGATAGCGCCGCCGTCGCGGCGAGCGCCCGTACGCTCCGCATCCTCGTCCTCCCTGGACATCGGCCTTTTGCGGCCTGTTTGTCCCGACGATAGCGGCGCGTGCGCGGTGAGGCAACCGTCAAGGTCCGCTACTCTCTCGGCAATTCGGACGACGGAAGGCCGCAGGGGTGTCTCTCACGATGAGAGGGAAGTTTCTCCGGCGACAGCGGCCCTTCACACAATCCTTGACGCCTTGTTCCCCCAATACCGGTCCCGCAGCAGCCGCTTGTACAGCTTCCCCGTCGGCAGCCGCGGCAACTCCTTCTCGAAATCGACCGAGCGCGGCACCTTTTGCCGCGACAGCGACGCCCCGCAGAACGCGATCAGCTCCTCGGCGAGCGCCTCGCCCGGCACGGCCCCGGGCATCGGCTGCACCACCGCCTTCACCTCTTCGCCGAGATCGGAATTGGGCACGCCGAACACCGCGGCGTCCGCAACCTTCGGATGGGTGATCAACAGATTCTCGCACTCCTGCGGATAAATGTTCACGCCGCCGGAGATGATCATGAAGGTCGCGCGGTCCGTTAGATAAAGGAAACGATCCTCGTCGACATAGCCGACGTCGCCGACCGTGCTCATGCTGCCGTCGGCCGAGCGCGCTTCCCTGGTCTTCTCCGGGTCGTTGAAATATTCGAATGGCGAGGCCGTCTTGAACCAGACCTGACCCGGCGTGCCGGTCGGGCATGGCTTCATGTTTTCGTCGAGAATGTGGAGATCGCCGAGCAGGACCTTGCCGACGGTGCCGCGATGGGCGAGCCATTCCGCGCTGTCGCAGGCGGTGAAGCCAAGGCCTTCGGTCGCGCCGTAGTACTCGTGGATGATCGGTCCCCACCATTTGATCATGTCGTCCTTGACCAGGGCGGGGCAGGGCGCGGCGGCATGGATCGCGATCTCGAGCGACGACAGGTCGTAGCGCGTGCGCACCTCCTCCGGCAGCTTGAGCATGCGCGAGAACATCGTCGGCACCAACTGGGTGTGAGTGATACCCCACCGCTCGACGAGCTGGAGGTAACGCTCGGGATCGAAATTCTCCATGATGATCGCGGTGCCGCCCATGCGGATCGTGAGGTTCACGGCGGCCTGCGGCGCCGAATGATAGAGCGGCGCCGGCGACAGGTAGATCATGCCCTCGCGGTAGTGCCAAAGCTTTGTCAGGAAATCGAACAACGGCAGATTGTGTTTCGGCGGCTCCTCCGGAAGCGGCCGCAGAATCCCTTTTGGCCGTCCCGTCGTGCCCGATGAATACAGCATGGCGGTGCCGAGCCATTCATCCGGGATCGGCGTCTTCGGCAGGTCGGCGGTTACCTCAGTGAGGCCGACGATGCGCTCGCTCTCGCCCGGGCCGTCGGCGACGATGCACAGCTTGATGTCGGGGCAGACCTTGATCGCCTCGCGGGCGATATCGAGCTTCGCAACCGACGTGATCAGGATTTTCGACTGGCTGTTGACCAGGAGATAGGCGAACTCGCCCGGCGTCAGGAACGAGTTGATGCAGGTGTAGTAGAGGCCGGAGCGCTCGCCCGCGCCGCAGGCTTCGAGGTAGCGGGAATTGTTCTCCATGAAGATCGAGTAGTGGTCGAGCCGCTTCAGGCCATACTTGCGGAACAGGTGCGCCAGCCGATTGCTGCGCGCATCGAGCTCGCGATAGGTGACGGCCTCGCCGGTCGTCGCCATGATGAAGGCGGGCTGGAGTGGGCGCAGGCGGGCATGCTGACCTGGGTACATCAGTCCTCCGGCTTTGGATCATGCGGCAAGAAGCAGGATTTCGCGCACTTGAGCGGGGCTGTCGATCTTGCGCGGGTTGCGCGGGATCCAGTTCGTGCGCATCGCAGCGTCCGCGATGGCGTCGAAATGCTCCGGCGAGACGCGCACATCGGCGAGGCTGCGCGGCATGCCGAGCGAGCGGATGAAGGCATCGAGCACATCGGCTGCCGCGTGGCCGGGAAAGCCCATTGCGGCCGCGACGATCATCTGGCGCTCGGCATTGTCGCGCGCATTCCAGCGCATCACGGCCGGCAGCATGACGCAGGAGGTGTAGCCATGCGGTACGTCGAAGGCTGCGCCCAGCACGTAACCGATGCCGTGGCTCGCGCCCATCGGCACGCCAGCGGCGAGCGCGCCCATCGACAGCCAGGTGCCGATCTGCGCATCCATTCGCGCGTCGAGGTCAGCAGGGTCAGCCTTCACCCGTGGCAGCGCGTCGGCGAGCATGGCGAGGCCCTTCACCGATTGCGCGTCGGCATAGGGGTGCGTCTCGCGCGAGCAGATCGCCTCGACGCAATGATCGATGGCGCGGATGCCGGTCGAGAGGAATAGCCATTCCGGCGTGTGCACGGTGATGGCGGGATCGAGGATGGTCGCGCGCGGAACGCTGAGCGGATGCCGTAGCATCTGTTTCACATGGGCGGTGCGGTCGGTGACGCCTGCGATCGAGCTGAACTCGCCGCCGGCGATCGTGGTCGGCACGCTGATCTGACGCACGGTCGGCGCCGTCATCTCGGGCGCGACGCCCTTGTGCACGCGGATACGCTCGATGCCGTCGACATCGTCGATGCCGTTGGCGAGGCAGAGCTGCACCGCCTTGGCGCCGTCGGTGATCGAGCCGCCGCCCACGGTGACGATCAGGTCGGCGCCCGCTTCGCGCGCCGCATTGGTGGCGGCGATCACCGCCTCGCGCGGGGTGTGCGCCGGCATGGCATCGAAGACGCCCGCGCAATTTGTGCCCAGGGCTTGTTTGATCTTGGCGATTTCGTCGGTCTGCCGGTTGAGCGTGCCCGAGACCATCAGGAAGGCGCGGCGCGTCCCCAGCCGGTCCATCTGGGCGACCACGGCCTCGGCCGCGGGGTGGCCGAACACGACTTCCTCGATCGCGCCGTAAACGACACGTCCCTGGTGCACGCCTGTCCTCCCCGGACAATTCGTCTTGTTTTATGAGGAGCAATCTAGCCGAGCCGGCTCCGCCCGTCATGTGCGAAGACGCTAACGCACTCTCCGCTTGCTCTCCCGGCTTACGGGGAGAGGCCAACAAGCCCTGTCAACCCGTCATCCGGCCAGGGCATTCCTCCGAGCATTGCCTGCGCTTTGGTCTTGAAGAGTTCATCATTGCCACCCATCTTGTGGCGCCCGCGGGTACAGGCGTACCCTGCTTTTTCCGCGGCTTTGATGCGAGGACCTGGGATGACTGGACCGGACGGAAGCGAGCAATTTGTCAAAACGCACGATTTCGTTTCGCCTCGGCCTTACGCCATCGTCGGCCTTCTCGCCGCGGCGTTCGTGCTCACCGGTTGCGGCCAGCCGGCCTCGCAAGCGAGCGCTCCCCCGCCGGCGCCGGTAACCGTCGCCCAACCGGTCAAGCGCACCGTCACCGATTGGGACGAGTTCACCGGCCGCTTCGAGGCGATGGAGGAGGTGCAGGTCCGCCCGCGCGTCGGCGGGTTCGTCAACTCTGTCGAATTCCAGGATGGCGCCATCGTGCGTCAGGGCGATCTGCTCTACGTCATCGACCCACGTCCGTTCGAGGCGGTGGCCACGCAGGCCGAGGGGCAGCTTTCCGATGCCCGTGCCAAGGTGGAGCTTGCAAAGCGGGAGCTCGATCGCGGTTTGAGCCTGGTGCAGACCAGCGCCGTCTCCGAGCAGGTGGTCGATCAGCGCCGTCAGGCCTTGCAGGCTGCGCACGCTGCCGAAACACAGGCCGAGGGTGCGCTCAAAGTCGCCAAGCTCAATATCGAATTCACGCATGTGACGGCGCCGCTGACCGGCCGCGTCAGCCGCCACCTTGTCAGCCCTGGCAATCTCGTGCAGGGCAGCGATACCGGAACGTCGACGCTGCTCACCTCGATCGTGACGCTCGACCCGATCTATATCTATTTCGACATGGATGAGGCGACCTTCATCAAATACAGCAAGCTGTGGTTCGAAGGCCGCCGCCCGAGTTCGCGCGATACGGCGAACCCGGTGCAGGTGACGCTCGCCGGCGAGACGAAACCATCCCGTGAAGGCAGCATCAATTTCCTCGACAACCGCCTCGATGTCTCCACCGGCACGCTGCGCAGCCGCGCCGTGGTCAAGAACACCGATCTTTCGATCCTGCCCGGTCAGTTCGGGCGTATCAGACTGATCGGCAGCGCGCCCTATGAAGCGCTGCTGATCCCCGACGTTGCGGTCGCAACTGACCAGTCCCGCAAGATCGTGTTCGTGGTCAAGCCGGACGACACCGTCGAGGCGCGTCCCGTGACGCTCGGACCGCTCGACGAGGGCCTGCGCGTGATCCGCGAGGGATTGAAGGCGGACGACCGCGTCATCGTCAACGGCATCCAGCGCGCCCGCGTCGGTGCCAAGGTCGCACCGCAGACGGCACCAGCGCCCGCCGGTGGCAAATCATGAATCTTGGCCGTCTCTCCATCAACCAGCCCATCCTGGCGATGGTGCTGTCGATCGTGCTGCTGATCGTCGGCGCGCTGGCCTATACCACGCTGCCGGTCTCCGAATATCCGCAAGTGGTGCCGCCGACCGTCGTCGTCACCACGCAATATCCCGGCGCCTCCGCGCAGACCGTGTCCGACACGGTTGCCGCACCCATCGAGCAGGAGATCAACGGCGTCGAGGACATGCTGTATCTCTACAGCCAGGCGACCTCGAACGGCCAGCTCACCATCACCGTCACTTTCAAGCTCGGCACCGATCTCGACAAAGCCCAGGTGCTGGTGCAGAACCGCGTTGCGATCGCGCAGCCGCGTTTGCCTGAAGAGGTTCAGCGCAACGGCGTCACCACGCGCAAGAACTCGCCCGACATCCTGATGGTCGTGTTCATGCTGTCGCCCGACGACACGTTCGACCAACTCTACATCTCCAACTATGCGCTGCTCCAGGTCCGCGATCAGCTGCTGCGGATCGACGGCGTCGGCGACATCCAGATCTTCGGCGCGCGCGATTATTCGATGCGGCTATGGCTCGATCCTGACCGGATCGCCAATCTCGGCCTGACCGCAACCGAGGTGCTCGCCGCGATCCGCGCGCAGAACGTGCAGATCGCGGGCGGCCAGATCGCCGAACCGCCGATCGCCGACCGCGCCTTCCAGCCGAACCTCACCTTCACCGGGCGATTGAAAGACCAGAAGCAGTTCGAGGACATCCTGATCAAGGCCGGCTCCGACGGCCGCACGGTGCGCCTGCGCGACGTCGCCCGTATCGAGCTTGGTGCTCTCGCCTACTCCACCAACAGCTTCCTGCTGCGCAAATCGGCGGTCGCCATGCTGGTGACGCAGCGGCCGGGATCGAACGCGCTCGCGACCGCGAAGAACATTTCGGACACCATGACGAAGCTGAAGGAGACCTTTCCGAAAGGCCTCGACTTCAATATCGGCTACAACCCGACCGAGTTCATCGCGCAGTCCGTCCACGAGCTGATCAAGACCATCTACGAGGCCATGTTGCTCGTGGTCGTCGTCGTGCTGGTGTTCCTGCAGGGATGGCGTCCCGCGATCATTCCGATCATCGCGATTCCGGTTTCGCTGGTCGGCACCTTCGCGGTGATGGCGGCGCTCGGCTTCTCGATCAACAATCTCACGCTGTTCGGGCTCGTTCTCGCCGTCGGTATCGTGGTCGACGACGCCATCGTGGTGGTCGAGAATGTCGAGCGGCATCTCGAGCATGGCATGAGCCGGCGCGATGCCGCGCTGAAGACCATGGAGGAGGTCGGCGGCGCATTGGTGTCGATCGCGCTGGTGCTGTGCGCGGTGTTCGTCCCGACCGCATTTCTGGGCGGAATTTCGGGTCAGTTCTTCCAGCAATTCGCCGTCACCATTGCGGTCGCGACCGCAATCTCCTGCTTCTGCTCGTTGACGCTATCGCCGGCGCTGGCCTCGCTTCTCCTCGTCCCCCACGAGGAGAAACGGCCGCCCGCGCGCTGGAATCTTGTTGCACGCGGCTGGAACGCTTTCACTGGCGTGTTTAACCGCGTGTTCGACCGTCTCGCGCATGGCTACGCCGGCCTCGCCAATTTCGTGATCCGGCATTCGGCGGTGATGATCCTGATCTACGTCGTGCTGATCGGCAGCGCCGGCTGGCTGATCGCCACCACGTCGCAAGGCTTTATTCCGGCGCAGGACCGCGGCTACGTCATCATCTCCGTGCAATTGCCGGGCGCCGCTTCGCTGGCGCGCACCACCGAGGTCGTGCGCGAGATCGAGCGGATCGCGCTGGATACGCCGGGTATCATCCGCGTGGCCGCTTTCGCCGGCTTCTCCGGCGCGACGCGGACGCAGGCCGGCAACGCGGCGGCGCTCTTCCCAGTGTTCGACGAGCCCGAGGCGCGGATCAAGAAAGGATTGTCTGCGAACGCCATCACGGTCGAGCTGCGCAAACGCTTGGCCGCGATTCAGGGTGCCTTCATCATCGTGATTCCGCCGCCGGCCGTGCCCGGCATCGGCACCGGTGGCGGCTTCACCATCCGCATCCAGGACCGCCAGGGCCGTGGGCCGGAGATGCTCGCCGCGGCTACTGACGAGCTTGTCGCCGCGGCGCGCAAATCGCCCTCGCTGCTCGCTCCCTCCGTGTTCTCGCCGTTCTCGGCCAATACGCCGCAGCTCTTCGTCGACATCGACCGCACCAAGGCGCAGAAGCTCGGCGTTCCCATCGCCGGCATCAACGACACGATCCAGACCTATTTCGGATCGACTTATGTCAACGACTTCAACCTGTTCGGCCGCACCTACCACGTCACCGCGCAGGCCGACTTCCCGTTCCGGAAAGAGCCGAGCGATCTCTCGCGGTTGCGCACGCGCAACGCCTCCGGCGACATGGTGATGCTCGGCAGCGTGGTCGAGTTCAAGGACGTTTCCGGCCCTGACCGCGTCGCGCGCTACAATCTCTACGCGGCCTCCGAGCTGCAGGGCGAGCCGGCGCCGGGCACCAGCTCGACCACCGCGCTCAACGCGATCAAGAAGCTCGCCGACGACACCCTCCCGAGTGGCTTCAGCTTCGAGTGGACCGATCTGTCCTACCAGCAGATCACGGGCGGCAATGCGGGTCTCTACGTATTCCCGATCTGCGTGCTGTTCGTCTATCTGGTGCTTGCCGCGCAATACGGCAGCTGGACCCTGCCGTTCGCGGTGATCCTGATCGTGCCGATGTGCCTGTTGGCGGCCACCATCGGCGTGCGCATCATGGGGCAGGACGTCAACATCCTCACCCAGATCGGTTTCGTCGTGCTGGTGGGGCTGGCGGCAAAGAACGCGATCCTGATCGTCGAGTTCGCGCGCGACATCGAGAAAGAAGGCAAGCCGCGGCTGGAGGCCGTGATCGACGCCTGCCGCCTGCGCCTGCGGCCGATCCTGATGACGTCCTTCGCCTTCATCCTCGGCGTCTTGCCGCTGGTGATCTCGTCCGGCTCGGGCTCGGAGATGCGGCAAGCCGTCGGCGTCGCCGTGTTCTTCGGCATGATCGGTGTCACCCTGTTTGGGCTTCTGTTCACGCCGATCTTCTATGTGGTGGTGCGGAACCTGGCCGAGGGGAAGAACGAGGGGAAGCCGAAGGCGGTGGGCTGATAAGTATCAAATGGCGCGCCACCGACCCTTCAATATTCACGCTGTCGTCCCGGCGAAGGCCGGGACCCATAACCCTCGAACGTGGTTTAGTGAAGATTCGTCGTTCGGTACTCCTACCGACCGCAACCGAGGGATTCCGCGGTATGGGTCCCGGCCCCCGTGCGCAATTGCGTACTAGGCCGGGACGACGCCGTTTGCTTGGCACGCCCTTCATACTAACGACCAACATGCAATGGATGGGCACCGCCGGGGTTCTTCACTAGTATCCGCGCGATTTCAAAACAGAAAACTGCTGGGAGCTAACAGATGAAATCAGCACTTTTGGCCGCTGTCGCAATTTCGGCTTTGCTGCTGGCCGCGCCGGCCTCTGCGCAAGGCGTCAAGATCGGCATCCTCAACGACCAGTCCGGCGTCTACGCCGATTACGGCGGCAAATGGTCGGTCGAGGCCGCCCGGATGGCGATCGAGGATTTCGGCGGCGAGGTGCTGGGCCAGAAGGTGGAGCTCGTCACCGCCGACCACCAGAACAAGCCGGATCTCGCGACCTCGATCGCGCGCCGCTGGTACGATGTCGAGAACGTCGACATGATCACGGAGCTGACGACCTCATCGGTCGCGCTCGCGATCCACGAGCTTTCCAAGGAAAAGAAGAAGATCGACATCGTCGTCGGCGCTGCGACCTCGCGCCTCACCGGCGATGCCTGCCAGCCCTATGGCTTCCACTGGGCTTATGACACCCGCGCGCTCGGTGTCGGCACCGGCGGCTCGCTGACCAAGGCCGGCGGCGACAGCTGGTTCTTCCTCACCGCGGACTACGCCTTCGGCTACGCGCTGGAGAAGGACACCAGCGAGATCGTCACCGCCAATGGCGGCAAGGTGCTCGGTTCGGTGCGCGTGCCGCTCAACTCCTCGGACTTCTCCTCCTTCCTGCTCCAGGCGCAGAGCTCGAAGGCGAAGATCGTCGGCCTTGCCAATGCCGGCCTCGACACCACCAATTCGATCAAGCAGGCGTCCGAGTTCGGCATCGTCTCCGGTGGCCAGAAGCTCGCGGGCCTCTTGATGACGCTCGCCGAAGTGAACGGCCTCGGCTTGCAGGCCGCGCAAGGCCTGGTGCTGACCGAGGGCTATTACTGGGACATCAACGACCGCACGCGCCATCTCGGCGAACGCTTTCTCAAGCGCACCGGCCGGATGCCGAACATGATCCAGGCCGGCACCTATTCGGCGACGCTGAGCTATCTCAAGGCGGTCAAGGCCGCCGGGTCCAAGGATCCGGATGCGGTCGCCAAGAAGCTGAAGGAGCTGCCGGTCGACGACGACTTCGCGCAAGGCGGCAAGGTGCTCGAGAACGGCCGCATGGTCCACGACATGTATCTGTTCGAGGTCAAGAAGCCCGCGGAATCGAAGAAGCCCTGGGACTATTACAAGCAGCTCGCGGTCGTTCCCGGCGAGAAGGCGTTCTTCACTGCCAAGGAGAGCGGCTGCCCGCTGACGAAGTGAGGATCTCTATGTCGTCCTGGCGAAAGCCAGGACCCATTACCCCGACAGCCGCTTGTTGAAACAAGCTGTCGCCGCCATCGTGCCCATAACCGTGTCCTGTGGTTATGGGTCCAGGCCTCCGCCAGGACGACGGCGGGGCAAGTGGCCGTATGTCGGCTGCCTCACACCAGTCGCAGCACCGCCGCCCCCAGCGCCCCCGCCCACAGCGCAATGGCCGCGATACCCTGAATAAAAAATCCCGGGCCGCGTTTTGCGGCGGCCTTCGAATAGCCGATGAAGTAAACGATGCGGCCGACGATCCAGACCGCGCCGATCGCCGCTGCGCCGGAATCGCTGATGTAAATCGCGAAAAGCCAGAGCGACGGCAGGAAGATCGGCATCCATTCCAGCGTGTTCATCTGGATCCGGAACGCGCGCTCGAAATCCGGATGGCCCGACATTGCCGGCACCTTGACGCCGGTTTTGGTGCGCGAGCGCGACACGTTGATGGAGGTGAAGAAGTAGAACAGGATCGCCAGCAGCGTGACGAGGGCGGTGAGGTGATGCATCGCTAGTCCCTTCGAAGAGGTCCCGGTTCAATACCCGGTCAGCTCGAGATAGCCAACGCCGTCATGCGTACCGGCAAAGCTGATCGGCCCTTCCCAATAGGAAAAACCGGTCCCCATCCACGCCTGTGGATTGAGCGGCTTGCACTGGATCGAGAACGACCGCGAGGGGATCGCGATCTGCCATTCCACCGGGAGCTTGTGTCCCGCGACCTCAGCCGTCGCTTTCGGCATCATCTGGATGTCGTCGCCCGCGATCATCTGCGTCTCGCCCATCGCGCTGATCCAGTTGCCGAACGGATAATCTTTGCCGTCCTTCTGCCGGAGCCGGTACAGCATCAGCTTGTCACCGGATGACAGGTGCAGCGACAGCCAGTCCCAGCCGGTCTGGTCGGCATCGAGTGGCTGGCTGCTCCATTCGCGGTCCATCCAGGCCTGGCCGGAAACATCGACCGTCCTATCGTCGATGGTGAGCGTGCCGCGGGCGCGATAGAACGGCTGGCTGTAATAATAGGAGGCCTGACCGCGCTCCGATTTACGGCTGTAGCCGCCGGCGCCCTGCAACACCACCGGACGATCGGCCTCGAGCGTCAGCACGTAACTGAAGTCGGCGCCCGAGGCCTTCAGCGTCAGCGGCGCTAAAGCGCGATCTTCGGTGCGCTCGGATCCGTTCATCTCCCAATCGTCGATCCAGGCCGAGAACGGTTTCGCCGTGACTCCGGCCTGTCCCACACCACCGCGGGAAAACAGCTCGTTGAAGCGGTGGGTGTCGGCGCGCGTTACCGCGGCATGCGCCATCCACACCTGTTGATTGGCCCAGCCTTCGCCCTGCGGCCCCGGCTGCGTCGCCTGTCGGAACAGCGTCCATTGCAGGCTGCAAGCCGCGCCGCTGGCATCGACGAGGTTCGCCGTGAGATACCACCATTCGATGCGAAACTCCGGATGCGGCCCGTGATCGTCCGGAAAGGCGAACGTCTTCCCCGGCGTGACCTTGGCAAAGCCGTCGGCTGTCTCGCCGAGCCCGGCATAGCCTTGCGCGCCTGCGCGGCGGACTGCCGCGAGCGCGGCGATGCCGCCGGCGAAGGTGCGCCGCGAAATCCCATCAGCGCTCATTGGCAAACACCTTGACGAGGCTCGCCGGCTGCATCCGGGCAAGTCGGATCATCGGCGGCAGGGTGGCAAGCAACGAGGCGAACAGCGCGACTGCCACCAGCTCGACCAGTTGCAACGGAAATACATGGAACGGCAGCCGCCAGCCGAACGCTTTCACATTGACGATCGCGATCAGGCACCACGCCACCAGCAGCCCGAGCGGCACCGCCAGCAGAGACGTGAACAGCGCGACCGACAGCGTCTTGGTCAATTCGATCGCGGCAAGGCGTGGCCGCGTGATACCGATCGCCCAGAGCGGCGCAAGCTGCGGCAGGCGCGAGTTCGCCAGTGTGAGAAGGCTGGTCAGAAGCGCGATCCCGGCGACGCCGAGGGTGAAGGCGTTCAGCGCCGAGGTCACCGCAAAGGTCCGGTTGAAGATGCGGATCGATTCCGCCTTCACCGTCGCCTGGTCGGCGACGCTGCGGTCGTCCAGCGCAAACTGCTTCTGCAGCGCCGCGATCAGACCGGGGATATTCTCCTTCGCGACGATGAGACCGATGCGCGTCTGCGGCGTCTGCGGAAAATGCCGGATCAGCGCCGCGACATTCACCGCCAGCTGTCCCTTGGGGTTGCCGTAGTCGGCATAGATGCCGACGATGTCGAGCTCCCAGGTCCCGCCCGGCGCCGGGACGTCAACGACGTCACCGACGCGGACGTTGAGGCGGCGGCTCAGCTGCTCGCTGATGAAAGCGGCATTGCCGGGTATGAGTTGTGTCCAGGCACCGGGTGCGGCTTCGAGCAGCGGCCAGCGCTCGCGATAGAGCGCGTGATCGGGCAGGCCGAGCAGTTCCACCGGCTGGCCCTGCACCTGCGCCTCGGCACGTCCGCCCGACAGGATCGCCTGGACATCGCTGCGCTCCTTCAGCCAGTTGCGGATCGCGACGCCTTTCGCATTGTCGGAGGCGCTGATGTAGACGTCGGCTGCGAGCCGCCCGTTGAGCCAGCCGATGAAGGTGCGGCTGAACGTTTCCACCATGGTGGACACCCCGACATTGACGGCGAGCGCGAGCAGCAGCGCCATCAGCGCCAGCGACAATCCCGAGAGCTGCTGCCGGCTGTCCGCCCAGAACCACAGCGCGAGCGGTTTTCGCGCGAAACGCTGCCCGGTTTGCAGGATGATGTCGAGGAAGGCCGGCAAGATCAACGCCGCGCCGAGCATCAGCGCTGCCAGCACGCCAAAGCCCGCGATCAGCGATTGCCCGTACTGGAGCAGCAACAGCGCGACGGCGAACACGGCGCAGGCAGCCCCGCTCTGCAGGATCAGCCAACGGCTCTGCCTCTGTTGCCAGGCGCGCGGCTGCGCGGTCGCCAGCACCGGCATCCTGACAGCCTTGATCAGGCTGGTCGCCGCGGCAACAAGCGCGCCCACAATGCTGATGCCGATCCCGGCGAGCCACCATTCGGGACGCAAGCTGAGCTGCCCCGGGATTTGCGCGCCGTAGAGCCCTCGCAGGGATGCTGCGACGTCGGGCAAGAGCGCGGCTGCAATGAAATAGCCGCAGGCGAGCCCGATCAGGCCTGCGACCAGCGACAGCGCCACGAGCTCGACCACCAGCACGGTGTTGACCAGTCGTGCCGAGGCACCGCAGGCCCGCAGCGTGCGCAGCATCGGCAGCCGCTGCTCGAAGGCGAGGCCGACGGCTGAATTGACGATGAAAAGACCGACGAAGAACGACAGCAGGCCGAACGCGGTGAGGTTGAGGTGAAAGCTGTCGGTGAGACGCTCCAGCTCGGTCTCCGCATCCGGCTCAACCCGCTGTAAGCGGTCGCCGACGACGCTCGCTAAGGGCGCGGGCTTGCCCTTGGGCTTGCCGATCAGAAGCCGCGAGATCTGGTCCGGCTTGTTCAGCAGCCGCTGCGCCACGCCGATATCGACCACGAGCACGTCGGGCACGAGCTGCGGCAGCACGCGCAGCGGCGGCAGTATTGCGCCGTTGCTGATCGGCGGCGCTGCGCCTTCCCGCTCCTGCAAGTCGGTCAACGTTTCCTTTGCCACCAGCGTCTGGCCCGGCGGCGCCACGAAGCTGCTCAGATCGGCGGCGCCGAGGCGCGGTGCGTTGCCGACATCGACCGGTAGCGTCACCGGCTCGATGCCGAGCAGCCGGACCGAGCGCCCGTTGACCTGGACCCGTCCCTCCAGCATCGGCGAGACCGGCCAGCCGGCGCGGCGCAGCTTGACGAACAGCTCCTGCGGAAAAGTCGCGGCATCAGGCGCGACCAGCATCGGCGTGCGCGCGCCGCCGAAGGTTGCCGCGGCGCGGTCATAGGCGCTGCGGGCCTGCTGGTTGATCGCCTGCACGCCGCTCCACAGCGCAGTCGCCGCGATCAGCCCGATCAGGAGCGTCGCGAACTGCATCTTGTGGCGCCGCCAATGGCTGAGCAGCACGGCGAGGACCCAGAGCGCGCGCCTCATGCGATCCGCCCGGCATGCAGGTTGACGTGGCGATCGAGTGCGGCGGCCAGATGCAGGCTGTGCGTCACCATCAGAAAGCCGCAGCCGGTGCGCGTGACGAGGTCGCGCGTCAAGGCCAGCACGTCCTCGGCGGTGGCCTCGTCGAGATTGCCGGTCGGCTCGTCCGCCAGCAGCAACGACGGCTTCGTCGCCAGGGCCCGGCCAATCGCGACCCGTTGCTGCTGTCCGCCCGACAATTGTTCTGGATAACGCTTGAGCAGGCCGCCAAGCCCGAGACGCTCGATCAGCTCCTTGTACCAAGCCTCGTCGTACCGGCCGGCGATCCGTGCCTGAAACACCAGATTATCCCCGACCGACAGACTCGGGATCAGATTGTATTGTTGAAACACCAGGCCGATCCGGTCGCGCCGCAGGCCCGCGCGTCCCGCATCGGACAATTTGGTGACCTCCGTGTCTTCCAGTCGGATCGTGCCGCCATCGGCGGCATCGAGCCCTGCGATCAGGTGCAGCAGTGTGCTCTTGCCGCTGCCGGACTCGCCGGTCAGTGCGACGCGTTCGCCGGCCTTGAGATCGAGATCGACGCCGCGCAGGACATGGACCGGCTCACCGGCCGAAGAGAACGTCTTGGAGAGGTTTCGGATGCTCAGCACGATGAATGGCGCCGGACGGAATTAGCGGAATTGCTGCGTAGCACACTTGCTGCGGAAATGCCGGGTTGCGTTGGTATTGAAGCCGTTGTTAGCTCCTAAGAGGACCACATCAAAAAAGTGCCAAAAAGGGACGACGGGGAGAACGATGAGCGCTCAGGCAACGCAGCCCGCGGCGGGCAAGATGACGGGGATGTCCAAGGAAACGTCGAAGGAAACGCAAAAGCAAACGCAAAAGCAAACGCCAAAGGGCGCCTGGACCGTTACATTTCTCCTGTTTCTTTTCATGCTGGTGAACTTCGCCGACAAGATCGTCGTCGGTCTCGCGGGCGTTCCGATCATGACCGAGCTGAAGCTCGAGCCCGAGCAGTTCGGTTTGCTCGGCTCGTCGTTCTTCTTCCTGTTCTCGATCTCGGCGATCGTGGTGGGCTTCATCGTCAACAAGGTACCGACCCGCTGGGTGCTGTTGACGCTCGCGGTGATCTGGGCGCTGACGCAGTTTCCGATGGTCGGCACCGTCTCTTTCACCACACTCCTGATCTGCCGCATCGTGCTCGGCGCCGGCGAAGGCCCGGCGGCCTCGGTGGCGATGCACGCAGTCTACAAATGGTTCCCCGACGAGAAGCGCACGATGCCGACCGCAATCCTGTCGCAAGGTTCGGCCTTTGGCGTGATCCTGGCGGTCCCGGCGCTGAACTGGATCATCGTCAATCATTCCTGGCACTATGCGTTCGGTGCGCTTGGAATCGTCGGCCTGATCTGGGTCGCCGCCTGGCTCGCACTCGGCAAGGAAGGCCCGCTGGACACCCACGCATCGGCCGTGATCGAACCGAAAATACCCTATCTCCAGCTTCTGACATCGCGCACTTTCATCGGCTGTGTGACCGCGACCTTCGGCGCCTATTGGGCGCTGTCGCTCGGGCTCACCTGGTTCACGCCCTTCATCGTCAAGGGCCTCGGCTTCTCGCAGTCTCAGGCGGGCTTCGTCTCGATCCTGCCCTGGGTGTTCGGGGCGACCATCGTCATTCTCACGGGCTGGATCTCGCAGGTGATGCTGGCACGCGGCTACACGTCGCGGATCTCCCGCGGCGTGCTCGGCTCTGTGCCGCTGATCGTCGGCGGCCTGATCCTCGCGATGATGCCGCACGTCCAAGGTGCCGGCCTCCAGATCGCCCTGCTCGTGGTCGGCTCCGGCCTGTGCGGCGCGATCTACGTCGTCTGCCCGCCCATGCTCGGCGAGTTCACGCCGACGTCGCAGCGCGGCGCGGTTCTCGCGATCTACGGTGCGCTCTATACGCTTTCCGGCATCATCGCGCCGCTCGTGATGGGCAGCGTAATCCAGCGCGCCGGCAGCATGCTCGACGGCTACATGACCGGCTTCACCATCAACGCCGCGATCATGGTCGGCTCCGGTGCGCTCGGGCTGCTCCTGCTCTGGCCCAACACGGAAAAGGCCAGGCTGACCGGTGGAGCTGCTCCGCAGGCAGCGCCGCTGAATAGCGCGGTGTCGCCGACGTAAGGGGCCACTTCAGCCAACCCAATCACAACTGTCATCCCGGCGAAGGCCGGGATCCATAACCACGATTTTTAGTTTGGCGAAGACTTGGAGTTGGCAGCTTTGCGCCACAACTCCGATTCGTGGTTATGGACCCCCGGCCCCTATGCGCAATTGCGCACTAGGCCGGGACGACAATTGAGTTTGTTGCTCAAGCCGCGATTTGCCGCTTCCGCTCCGTGAACGGCGACAGCACCACCGTCGCGACCATGAAGATCACGGATGCGCCGAACACCCAATGCGGCGCGCTCTGGTCCATAATCCAGCCGAACAACAGCGGGCTGACGATGCCGCCGAGATTGAAGCCGGTGGAGACGATGCCGAAGGCGCGCCCCGCCGCGCCGGGAGGTGCTGCATTGCGCACCAGCATGTCGCGCGAAGGCGCGATCACGCCGGAGAGGAATCCCGCGGCCGCCATCGTGGCGGTCAGCGCCCAGCCCGGCAGCGTGACCAGCGCGATCAGCAGCACGATCGCCGCGTTCGCGGCGAAGCAGGCGGCGGCGACATAGCCGTGGCGCTCGGTGTGGTCGGCAAGAAAGCCGCCCGCGAGCACGCCGGCGGCGCTTGCACCGAGGAAGGCGGTGAGCGCGACATTGGCCGCGGAATAGGTCACGCCATAGCCACTCATCAGCGCCACCACGCCGAAATTGTTGATGCCGGCGACCGACAGGCTGAGCAGCATGAACAGTGCCGTCAGCGTGATCAGCGCCGGCGTGATCACGGCCTGTTTGGGTGCGTTCTCGGTGCCTGGCTTGGTCTTGTGCGCGCCGGCATCGGGAATGTTCATGGTCACCAGCAACACCGCGACCAGAACGCCGATCACGCCCGATGCGATCAGCGCACCGACACCGCCTGACACGATGACCATCGCGGCGACGATCGCCGGCGCCACCGCGCCGCCGAAATAGCCGGCAAAGGTATGGATCGAGAAGGCGCGGCCCATCCGCGCTTCGTCCATGTGCTCGGCGAGGATGGCGTAATCGGCGGGATGGTAGACGCTGTTGGCGAGCCCGAGCAGCACGGCGCAGGCGATCAGCGAGGTGTAGCTGAGATGCAGGCCAAGCAGGATCAGCGCGAGGCCGCCGAGGGTGAGGCCGCCCAGCAAAATCTTTCGCGCGCCAAAATGGTCGACGAGATAGCCGGTCGGCGCCTGCGTCAGCCCCGACACCACGGCCGACACGGTCAGCGCGAAGCCGAGCTCGACGTAGCCGACGCCGAGTTGATTTTTGAGGAAGGGAAACAGCATCGGCAGGACCAGCAGATGAAAATGGCTGACCCAATGCGCGATCGAAATTCCCGTCAGCGTGCGTAGCGCGCTGTCCGCCTTGCCTTGCTGCGGTGCGGCGAGAACGTCGACCATTGCAGTTCCGTTTCACGTCCTTTGGAGACGCGCAAACTATCGGGCAGAGCGGTTATTTGTCCATGAACGCAGGCGCATGGCAGTAGCGCGGGGCAGGACGACAGTTGAGAGCGTGGCAAGAGACGAGCCCCTCAAAACGGCTCGTCGTCCGCCCCGTAGCGGTCGCGCTTTGGTGTCGCGATGTCGCCGTCTTCGTAATCATCGTCTTCGGTGTCGCGCGGAGGCTGAGGCTTCTTCGCCTTGTCTTTTGCTGGCGCGTCGTCCGCAATTTTGGGCGGCGCGCTCGGCTTGCCGATCTTGGCCATGGCTGGTCCCGGACAGTGATGCTGCGCCCAAACCTATCCGGAAGATATGTGCAGTTCCTGACTTATCTCAAGGCGGTCAGTGCACCACCGGCCCGCCGGCCTTCTTCCAGGCATCGATGCCGCCGGCGATGTGGGCGGTGTTGGTGAGCCCGGCCTCCTTGGCGGCGGCGACAGCCATCGCAGAGCGTTCGCCGAAGGCGCAGAAGAACACGACGCGGCGACCGGTGGCGGCCGCGACCTCGCGCAGCATGCCGCCGGGCTTGAGGCTGTCCTCAACGGACGGATAGGGTGTATGCAGCGCGCCTTCGAGCATGCCGTGCTTCATCCGCTCATTGGTCTCGCGCAAATCGACCAGCAGGATATCGGGACGGCCGAGGCTGCGGATCGCCTCGACGGCGCGGAGCACGCGGCCCTCTTTCTCCAGCTCCTCCTGGTGCAGGCCGACATGCATGTTGGCGGGCACCGCGACGTCCATCATCTTCGGATTGGGCAGCTTCAGATTGGCCATCAGCTCGATATAGTCGTCGACCGAGCGCACCTGGAGCCGCGGATTGTAGCGTTTCTCCTCGCCGATGGTGGAGACGGTGTCGCCCTTGTAGTCATGCGCCGGGAACACCATGGTCTCGTCGGGCAGCTTGAGCAGGCGGTTGAAGATCGAATCGTACTGCGCGCGCGACGAACCGTTCTGGAAATCGGTGCGGCCGGTGCCGCGGATCAGCAGCGTGTCGCCGGTGAAGACGCGGTCGCCCATCAAGTAGGAGTAGGAGTCGTCGGTGTGGCCGGGCGTGTACATCACGTCGAGCGACAGGCCCTCGATCGTCACCTTGTCGCCGTCGGCAACCCGCATCGCCACCACGTCGGCCTTGGTCTGGTCGCCCATCACGGTCATGCAATGGGTGCGGTCGCGCAGCTCGCCGAGGCCGGTGACGTGGTCGGCGTGCAGATGGGTGTCCACGGCCTTGACCAGCTTGAGATCGAGCTCGCGCAGGAGCTGGCAGTAGCGGTCGACCTTCTCCAGCACGGGATCGAGGATCAGCGCCTCGCCGCCGGCGCGGCTCGCCAGGAGATAGCTGTAGGTGCCCGAAACACTGTCGAAGAGCTGGCGGAAGATCATGGCAAGACCCGGCGTGAACTACCCCGAGATTCTATTACATTTCGGGCTTACAAGAGAAGCAATTCACTGTGTAAGCAAGAAAATTTGGAAGATTTTTATTCCTGTGACGGGCGGGTGGGCGTCACCTAGCCACGGCTGCCATTCCCGCGAAGGCGGGGAATCCAGTACGCCGCGCCCTCCCGTACCCCTCGCGGTCTCGGAGTACTGGATCGCCCGCCTTCGCCGGCGATGACACCGAGTATGCCGCGACGCTTCGCCCCGACAAAAGGCTCAGGGCCTCACCACCGTGTATCCGTTCTCGCTGAGGAACAGGATCTGCCCGACCCCGACCTGCACCGGCGTAGCGGCAGGGATGAACTCCGGCCGCTTGCCGGTCTCCCGCTCGATCGTGTCGACAGTGTTGAGGCAGATGTCGAAGCGTACGCCTTGCGCGATCAGGCTCTCGACCTGCTTGCGGCGCTCGCTGCCGGTGAACAGGAGGTCGATGCCGGGACCGAACGCCACCACCTCGATTGCGACCTTGTCGGGGTCGTAGGCCTTCAGCAAATTGTTGGCGACGCTGAGCACCAGAGCTTGCTTCCTGGCATCGCCATCGGAGAGCTGCAGCACGATCTTGTGCTCGGCGAACGGCTTGTCCTGGAGCGGCACCTGCTGCGCGAAAGCCGGTGGCATCGCCGCCCAGGCGAACAGCGCCAGCAGCATCGCGGATAGGGTTTGCGACCGCATCATCCCTGTCCTGCGATGCCCGGATTACCCTCGACGCCCTTTAGCGTGACGCCGGAGCCGAGCCGCTCCTGAAACATCCGGCCCGAGCGCAGATATTTTGCCACCACATCCCACACCGGCGCGCCTTGCTGGCCGTTGACCGAGGCCCAGCCCGCGACCTTGTAGCGGTGGCTGGCACTGAGCGCCTTGCCGCCATTGAGCTTCAGCTCCGAGATCCGGCTGCCGATCGTCGCCGTCGGCGTGCAGGTGTAGCTGAGCCCACCGGCGCGCACCATGTCGCCGCCCTGCTGGTAATAGGGATCGGTATTGAAGAGGTTGTCGCAGACGTCTTCCAGCACGTCCTTGATCTCCGCGCCGGTCATCTCCTGCACATAGGTCTCGGGATAGCTGATCGCGGTTTCCGCGAGCAAATCCTCCATCGTCAGTGCCTGGCCGGACAGTCCGGTGACGCCCCAGCGGAAGCCCGGCGACAGCGCGATCTCGGCGTCGAACTCGGTGCGCAGCGCGCTGCAGATCAGCTCGTCGACCGGGCCGGCGAAATTGTCGCGTCGATACAGCAGGCGATCGGGCGTCGCGATCTTCTCCAACCAGTCGGTGACGAAGGGTGCCCGCAACCGGCCGATCAGTTCGGCCATCCCGGGATCGGGTTTCAACAGCTCGGAATAGACCGGCAGCAGATGATATTTGACGTCGCCGACCTTGCCCTTGTCGAGCGCGAGATCGAGCACGGCCAGAAATTTTCCGTTGGAGCCGGCATTGGTGACGAGCGTCGTGCCGCTCGCATTCTTCACGGCGATGGGCTGCGGGATCGCATCATGGGTATGGCCGCCGAGGATGACGTCGATACCGGTGACGCGGCTTGCGAGCTTGAGATCGACGTCCATGCCGTTATGCGACAGCAGGATGACCGCATCGACCTTGTCGGTGCCGCGCAGGCCGTCGACATGCTTCTGGAGCTCTTCCTCGCGGATGCCGAAGGACCAGTCCGGCGTGAACCGTTTGGGATGCGCGATCGGCACGTAAGGGAAGGCTTGGCCGACGATCGCGACGCGATGGCCGCCGAGCTCCTTGATCACGGAGGGCTTGAACACGCGTCCCGTCGCCTTGTCGAAGGCCGGGGCATCATTGAATGCGGCTTCCTCGGTGAGAAAAACGTTCTGCGCCAGAAACTCGCCCCTGAAGCGCGCGAGATTGTCGCGCAGCGCCTGCTCGCCATAGGTGAATTCCCAATGCCCGGTCATCGCCTCGACACCGAGCAGGTTTGCGGCCTCGACCATGTCGCGGCCCTGCATGATGTTGGCAAGTCCCGAGCCTTGCCAGAGGTCGCCGCCGTCAACGAGCACGGAGCGTTTTTCGCCGACATCGCCACGCAAGCGGTCGATCAGCGTCTTCAGATGGGCGAAGCCGCCGAGCTTGCCGAAGCGGCCTGCGGACTTCTCGAACTCGAAGCAGCTGAAGGCATAGGCATCCGCGCTGTCGGGCCTGATGCCGAAACGGTCGAGAAAGGCGCGGCCGACCAGATGCGGCGGCCGTCCCGCCATCTCGCCGATCCCGATATTGACGCTGGGCTCGCGAAAATAGACTGGATTGAGTTGCGCATGCGTGTCGGTGAGGTGAAGGATGCGCGCATTGCCGAACCGTTCGAGGTCGTAAATGCTCGCAGCCTCAGCACCGAGCGCAAGCCGCGGCAGGCTCAGCGATGCGGCAGCAAGGCCTGCATTCTTCAGGAAATCGCGGCGGCGGATCGCCATCCAGAAATTCTCCGCGCCCTCTCACGGTCGCAAGGCTGTTGCACAAGCGAACAGTCTAACGGATTTCCATCGCCTTCCAGGCTTCTTTTTCGGAAATCGCCTGGAAGATCGACGCCTTCGCCAGCGCCTCGGCCTCCCTGGCTGCGGCCACGGCGCGGTCGAAATCGCCGCCATCGGCCGCCTTCTTTGCGGCGGCCAGCGTCGAGACGGTCACGGTCCATTGGTTGCGCATGCCGGCGGCCTCCTTGGAGGCGGCCTCGGCGGCGGCAAAGGCCGCCTTGTAGTCTGCCTCATCTGCCGCGCGCGCCGCCGGCGCGAGCCCGAGGGTAAGCAGCAAGGCAAGCAGCCGGACGAAAGGGAGTGACAGCTTCATGGCCGCGCTCCCGGTCCCGATATCGGCAGGCCGTTGGCGACGTAGGACAGGAAATATTCGACGTCGCGATATTCATCCGCCTGCGGCTCCAGCGGAACCGCGCGGGTCTGGCTGTTGCAGGTGACGAAGCGGCGGCTGGTGGTGCCCATGCCGCTCCATTCGGAGCGGTAGATCGGCATCGCGTTCAGAATGCCAAGCGCCGGCGCCAGGATCTCGGCGCGGATGCGCTCACCCGGGCTCTGCACATGGCAGCTCGCGCAGGAGAAATTCAATTGGCCGCGGCGGGTGTAGAAATAGCGCTTGCCGTTCTCGAATGCCGCGAGCGCGCGAGGATCGTCGGGGATCTTGATGTCCATCGGCTTGCCGCGCGAGGTGAAGGCCATGTACGCCGTGAGCGAGGCCATCTCGTCCTTGACGTAAGAATAGGGCGCCTCGCCATTGGCCTCGCGGCAGCGGTTGAGCGCCAGCTCCAGCGTGACGACCTTGCCTTCCTTCTCGTCGAAATAAGGATAGTTCTGGCGGATGCCGATGCCGCCGTTCGGGAAGCAGTCCGCATAGGTCTTGCCGTTCTTGAACGGGGTGGCGAACATCTCCTTGCCGGCGTCGAGCGCAAACTCGTAGGGCGGGAATTCCTCCTTCTCCTGCCACTGCCGCTTCATGTCCTCGTTCATGGAATAAGGACCGTTGACGAAATCCTCGTGCTTCACATCAGGGAATTTCTGGAAGAAGAAGTTCTGGAACGCCTTGGCATCGGCGATGGGATCGACCTTGTCGGCCGCCACCACGCGTGGAGAGGTGAGGGCCAACGCGACGAGCGCGGCGCTCAACGAACCAAGCAGGATGGTGGTGCGGGCCTTCATCACGAGATCTTCGCAGTGGTCGTGTCCGACGCACCCTTGTTATCGGTCCAGGAGACCTTGAGATCGTCGCCCTTCTTGGCTCCCTTGAAGCTGAACTTGACGTAGGGGTCCTTCGAGACCGCGGTGCCCCAATCGGCAACGAAGACGTCCTTGCCGTTACATTCGAATTTCAGCTGCTGGATGTAATGCGCCGGGATCAGTTCGCCTTTGGCGTCCTTGACGAAGCCGGTATCCATCGGGTGCTGGATCAGCGCCTGCACCTCGGTGATGTCGCCGTTGGTGGTGGCGCGGACGCGAATGCTGGATGCCATCTCGATCTTCCTCGCTTAGCCGCCGCAGCCGCCGACGGTGACCTTGACCTCTTTGGTCGCGCTGTAGAGCTTGCCGTCGGCCTCCACGATCGCGACCACGTTGGTGGTCTTGGCCATCTTCAGCCGGTTGGCGACAGCAGGGATCGTGCCTTCGGGAATCCTGTAGCTGGCGGCCAGCGCGCTGGGATTCTCGGCCACGAAGAATGAAATCGAGGTGACCTTGTCGAGTGTCGTCGTCACCGAGATCGGCACCACACCGCCGTTCTCGGCGATCTCGGGGGCGTCCAGCTTGACCTTGTCGGACGGCTCGGCGGTTTTGCCGTAGAGCGCCTTGATGGCGTCAGCCTCGCTCTTTTGCTTGAACGCCTCTTCCGGATATTTGTCGTTGGCCGCGGCGCGCGCGGGCGCGGCGCCGAACGGCAGATTGCCGAGGCCGAGCAACGCGACCGAGGCTGCGCCCTGAAGGATCAGGCGCCGCGTCGCGCTTGGGCCGGTGAGTGTGGTCATCTCTGGTCTCCCAACCAAATCTCGTGGCATGCCTGAAGTCACAGGGTCTGCAGGAAATCAACGATCGCGCTGATCTCCTGTTCGGTCAAAATCCGGTTCCGGCCGAACGGCGGCATCATGGTCTGCGGATTGCGCTTGGTCTCGTCGAAGATGATCGCGGTCAGTTCGTTGCGATCGGGGTACTTGGCCTTGAGGTCCTTCAGTTCCGGCCCGATCGTTCCCGGCAGGTCGCCACCCCTGATGACATGGCAGGTCAGGCAATTGCCCTTGCCGCGGTCGAAAGCGAGTTTCTGGCCGTCGGCCACAGCGGACTGCGCCCACGCCGGGGTGGCGAGGCCGGCTGCAATGGCCAGCAAGATGAACAGAACGGGCGTCCGGGAAAAGGCGGTCAAGGCGTTATTCCGAGGCGTTATGCGATGGTCTCGATTACGAAATAGAAGCGTTCCAAAGCACAAAGGGCGCCGCCTGACAATCAAGACTATCCACGCGACAAAATGGAGTTAATATCTTCCCGATTGCAACTAAAGAGATTATTTGTTCAGCCGGCTTGGTCCGAGAGTTAGGGACCGTGGCGCGGGCCGGCTGTTTCCTGAGCGTTTGGGCGCTCAACCTGTTTTCATCGCGTTCTCGTTTTTTCAAGGGGACCTCACTTGGCTGAATATGTCGTCGAATTCGGCAGGGATGGCGGTCGGGTCGAGTCGGATGGGCGGCTCGATGCGCCGGCATTTCATCGCAATCACGAGCCGCTCTGGGCGGCACTGGAACGGCATCTCGCCGGCTGCACCGGCAACGTGGTCGAGCTCGGCAGCGGAACCGGCCAGCACGTGGTCTACTTCGCCCGTCACACGCCCGGCCTGATCTGGTGGCCCAGCGATCTCAACCAGCGCCACCTCAAGAGCATCGAGGCCTGGCGCGTTCATTCAGGTCTCAAAAACATCCGCTCGCCGCTGCGGATCGATCTCACCGATCCGGACTGGTGCCCGGAGATGAAAAGCGGGCAGGGGCCGTCGAGTCTTGCCGCATTGTTCTGCGCCAATGTCATCCACATCGCGCCATGGAGCGTCGCCGAGGGTCTGTTCGCCGGCGCCGGCCGCTATTTGCGGGCCGACGGCAAGCTGTTCCTCTACGGCCCGTTCAAGCGCGGCGGCAAGCACATCGCGCTCAGCAATGCGGTGTTCGACACCTCCCTGCGTGAAGGCAATCCCGACTGGGGCGTGCGTGACATCGCCGATGTCGAGGCGCTTGCCCGCGGCGTTGGTCTTCGCCTTGTCGATACGATGGACATGCCCGCGAACAATCTGACCTTGGTATTCGCGCGATAGGAGGTCGTCATGCCCGGGCTTGTCCCGGGCATCCACGTTCTTCGTGCACCAGCTAAGGCGTGGATGGCCCGGTCAAGCCCGGCCATGACCGTGCGGAGATGTCAGCGCCGCAAACGCTAGCCCTCGTCCTTCCACCCGATCTTGTCCTTTAAGAACCGAAAGCCAATCACCTCGAACCCGGCGCGCTCCTTGTTGTCCTTGCCGTAGCCGTGGCCACCGGCTTCAGGCTCGTAGAACCAGGCCTCGTAGCCCATGGCCTGGAGCTTTGCCGCCATCTTGCGCGCATGCCCGGGATGGACACGGTCGTCGCGTCGCGTGGTGGCGATCAGGATCGGCGGATACGGCTGGCCGGCCTTGACGTTGTGATAGGCGGAGTAGGACTTGAGCCAGTCCCACTCCTCGGGCTTGTCGGGATCGCCATATTCCGCGATCCAGCTCGCGCCGGCGAGCAGCTTCGTGTAGCGGCGCATATCGATCAGCGGGATGGTGCAGAACAGCGCGCCGAAACGTTCGGGGTATCGCACCAGCATGTTGGTGATGAGGATGCCGCCGTTCGATCCGCCCTGCGCGGCGATGCGCTTTGCCGTCGTCACACCGCGGCGGACGAGATCGGCGGCAACGGCGGCGAAATCGTCGTGCGACAGTTTCTTGCCGGCGAGCCGGCCGGCATCGTGCCAGCGCGTGCCGAATTCGCCGCCGCCGCGCAAATTCGCCTGCACCGTGGTGCCGCCACGCTCCAGCCACAGCTTGCCGAGCGACGGGTTGTAATACGGCTTCACCGAATGGGCGAAGCCGCCATAGGCGCTCATATAGACCGGTGCATCGCCGGTCTCGCCGGCGGGGCCGGTCTGTACATAGGGGATGCGTTCGCCGTCGGTCGAGATCGCTTCGTGCTGGGTCACCACGAGGCCGTCGGCGTTGAATGTTTTCGGCGCCTGCTTCAACACGGTCGGGCTCGCGACGCCGCGCTCGATCAGCAGCAACGACGGCGGCGTCAGCGGATCCTGCACATTGGCAAGCAGGTCGCCATTGCTCTCGGAGGGATGGCGATCCAGCGGCCAGATGTCGACGACGCCGATCTGCGGCAGGCCGCCGAGCGACGCGCGGCTCCAGCCTGTGGCCGACGGCGTGCAGATCTCGAATTGCGGCTGGAGCTCGTCGAGGATCGACAGCACCAGCTTGCCTCCGGTCCAGAACAGGCCTTGCAGGGCGCGGCGAGGTTCCGGCTCGAACAGCACCGCGAAATCGCGGCTGCCGGCGAGGAACGCCGAGAGCGACATGCCGAGCACGGTGTCGGCGGCATAGGTCTTGCCCTCGATCGACCAGGCTTCGCGCAGCTTCATCGCGAACCAGTCGCCATGCGCCTGCAACCAGATGCCGGTCGGCAGATCGAGCTTCGTCGTCGCACCGTCTGCGTCGCGCAGCCAGAGCGCATGATTGAAGAAGTCGATCTGGTCGACGATCCAGCTGCGCGGGGCCGCAGCGGTGTCGTCGACGATGCCGGAGATCGCCATATGATCGGCCGTGGTCTCGATGATCACCTGCGCCTGATCGACAGGCTGGCCGCGCCGCCACAGTCGAACCGTCCGGGAATATCCCGAGCTCGTCGCCATGCCTTCGCCATGGGCGCTCGACAGCAGCAGCGTGTCGGCATCGAGCCAATCGGCGCCGCCCTTGGCTTCCGACAGCGCAAATCCGTCCGCAACGAAACTCTTGGTGTCGAGGTCGAATTCCCGCAAGGTGACGGCATCGCTGCCACCGCGCGACAGCCCCAAAATGGCGCGCGCGCTTCCCGGCTGCGTGGTGATGCCGCTCAGCAGCCAGTCCTCGCCTTCGCGTGCCGCGAGCTGGTCGACATCCAGCATGATTTCCCACGTCGGATGCGGTTTGCGAAACTCCGCGAGGGAAGTCTTCCGCCACAGGCCGCGCGGGTTGGTGGCGTCCTTCCAGAGATTGTGCAGTTCGGTGCCGCGGCGGCTGACATAGGGAATGTTGTCGGGACGATCGTAGATCGCCGCGAGGATGTCGCGATCGCGCGCGAAGGCCGCTCCGCCGAACGCGTCGAGTGTCAGGCTGTTCTGCCGCGTGACGAAATCGAGCGCCTGCTTGCCTTCGATCTCCTCCAGCCAGAGCCAGGGATCGTCGTCAGGAGCGCTGAGCGTAGGCCTGTCGTCGACGGACATGAACGAAACTCCGGAAGGTCGCGGCGGATAGGATTTGATCGAGCGCAAGCCGTCAAGTGCGCGGCCCATTATCATCGGCCCGATTGCGTCAGAGACATGGCCTGCGCCCGTTTGCGCCGGTTGCCCGCCCTCCCGCGTCCCGCCATAGTGCCGGGAATCAAGCGAGCCCTTGAAAGCACTTAAAAGCCCGTTGGGGCGGAAATGCCGATGCTGGATGTGACTGCAGCCAATGAGGTCGCCGCCGACGCCCGCGTGCGCGCCAATGTGGTGCGCCTTGCTGCCGCGCAGGCGCTGACCGGCGCCAATTCGGCGGTGATCTTCGCCACCGGCTCCATCGTCGGTGCGACGCTTGCACCCGACATGTCGCTCGCGACGGTACCGCTGTCGATGTACGTGCTGGGGCTTGCGGCCGGCACGCTGCCGACCGGCGCGATATCGAGTCGCTTCGGCCGCCGCTGGGCCTTCATCATCGGCACGGGCCTGGGTACGCTCACCGGCCTGCTCGGCTGCTTCGCGATCCTGCACGCTTCGTTTCCGTTGTTCTGTCTGGCGACTTTTCTTGGCGGCCTCTACGGCGCGGTGGCGCAGTCCTATCGCTTCGCTGCCGCCGACGGCGCCAGCGCGGCGTACCGACCCAAGGCGGTGTCCTGGGTAATGGCGGGCGGCGTGTTCGCCGGCGTGCTCGGTCCGCAGCTCGTGCAATGGACCATGGATGTCTGGCAGCCTTATCTCTTCGCCTTCAGCTTCTTGGTCCAGGCGGCTGTCGCGCTCATCGCGATGGGCATCGTCGCCGGGGTCGACATGCCGAAACCGGCGCCGGCCGATCTTCATGGCGGGCGGCCGCTGCTCGAGATCGTGACCCAGCCACGCTTCATCGCAGCGGCGCTGTGCGGCGTCATCTCCTACCCCATGATGAACCTGGTGATGACCTCGGCGCCGCTTGCCATGAAGCTGTGCGGCTTGAGCGTTTCAGATTCCAATTTCGGCATTCAATGGCACATCGTCGCCATGTACGGGCCGAGCTTCTTCACGGGCGCGCTGATCGCCCGCTTCGGCGCGCGCAAGATCGTTGCCGCCGGCCTGCTGCTGGAGGCCGGCGCGGCCGGCATCGGCCTGTCCGGCATCACCGCGATGCATTTCTGGGCCACGCTGATCGTGCTCGGTGTCGGCTGGAACTTCTCCTTCATCGGCGCCTCGGCGCTGGTGCTGGAGACGCACCGGCCGCAGGAGCGCAACAAGGTGCAGGCCTTCAACGATTTCCTGGTGTTCGGCATGATGGCGATCGGCTCGTTCTCGTCCGGCCAACTGCTCGCCAGTTACGGCTGGTCCGCGGTGAACATGGTGGTGTTTCCGCCGGTGCTGCTCGGTCTCGCCGTGCTCTCGCTGGCGTCCTGGACCCGTCGCCGCAAAGCGCGGCTCGACGCGGCCATGGGCGAGTTCCCGGATGCGATCTGAGATGGCGGGAGGCTGTCAGCAGCGTTGATAGTTCGATCCAGGTCGAAGTGATTTTCTGGTGAAGGTTACTAGATGTCGTCATGGCCGGCTTGTCCCGGCCATCCACGTCTTGAGCGCGCGGATCGAAGAACGTGGATGCCCGGAACAAGTCCGGGCATGACGGAGTAAGCGGCATGCTCGATAACCCTCGACACGACGGATCCGTCGACGAATCCTCTCTCCGCTACGAAGGCTGGCGCATCGTTGCGGTCTGCTTCCTGCTCGCGACCTTCGGCTGGGGGCTCGGCTTCTACGGCCAGAGCGTCTATGTCGCCGAGCTCCAGCGTGCGCACGGCTGGTCGGCCTCGCTGATCTCGTCGGCCACGACGTTCTTCTATCTGTTCGGCGCGCTGCTCGTCGTCTTCGTCGGCGAAGCCGTCAACAAGTACGGCCCGCGCCTCGGCCTGATCGCAGGGACGCTGGCGATGTCGGCCGCGGCGGTCGCGATCGGCGCGGTGCGCGAACCGTGGCAGCTTTATCTCGCGAACGCCGTGCTCGCCTTCGGCTGGGCCGGCACGAGCCTGGCCATGATCACCAACACGATCAGCCTGTGGTTCGACCAGAAGCGCGGCATGGCGATCAGCCTCGCGCTGAACGGCGCAAGCTTCGGCGGCATCGTCGGCGTGCCGCTGCTGGTGAGCTTGATCGGCCATGTCGGCTTCGCCAGCGCTATGTTTATCGTCGCCGGCGCCATGCTGGTACTGCTCGTGCCGGTGATCCTGATTGTCGTCGGCCGCCCGCCCGATCTCCATGGCCGGCGCGCCGCGACGAAAACGAAGCCGCAATCGTCGGCGCAGATTCGTAGCCAGGCGTTGCGCGATGTCGGCTTCCTCACCGTGACCATTGCCTTTGCTTTGGTGCTGTTCGCGCAGGTCGGCTTCATCGTCCACCTGATCTCGTTCCTCGATCCCGTGATCGGGCGCGAGCGCGCGGCCGTCGCGGTTGCGGTGCTGACCGCGATGGCGGTGATCGGCCGGGTGCTGTTCTCGCTGGTGATCGACCGACTCAACCAGCGGCTCGCCTCGGCGCTGTCGTTTCTGAGCCAGGCCGTGGCGCTTCTCGTCGTCATCAATTTGCACAATGATTACGTGCTGATCGCCGCCTGCGCGTTATTCGGCTTCTCGGTCGGCAATCTCATCACGCTGCCGTCGCTGATCGTGCAGCAGGAATTCGATTCCGCCTCGTTCGGCGTGCTGATCAGCCTCAACACTGCGATCAACCAGGTGACCTATGCGTTCGGCCCCGGCGTGGTCGGTTTTCTGCGCGATTTCTCCGGTGGCTATGAGCTGCCGTTCTATCTGTGTATTGCGCTGGAGCTGGTGGCCGCGGCGTTGATCATGGTGCGGGGGCACACAAGGCGATCGACCGCTTCAGTCTGATCGCGGCGCGCGCGGTGCCCGCTTGGGCGACCTCGCCTTTCCCAATGCCGCGACCCGCATGAGGCGGCGAAAATGCAGGCATTCCATGTGACTTGGCGCCGGACAGGCCGCGGCATGGCGCAGGCCGTCGCGCATCGCGATAAGCTTGCGGATCGTTCGGTCCAACTCGTCGGCCTTGGCGGCAAGCTTCCGCCGGTCGATACGCGGCCTTCCGTCGGGTGCGAACATCCGGGCAACTTCATCGAGCGAGAAGCCCGCCGCGCGCCCCAGCGCGATCAGCGCCAGGCGATCCAGGATCTCCAGATCGAACAGCCGGCGCAGGCCGCGCCTGCCGATCGGGGCAATCAACCGCTTTTCCTCATAGAATCGCAGCGTCGACGCCGGAACACCGGAGCGCCGTGCGACTTCGGCGATATCGATCGTCATCACGCCTCTTGACCTCAAGTTCACTTGAACTGGCAGTATGCCGCGTCCAACGCCGCCAAGGCAAGACGAAAGGGGAAACCATCATGGACGCTATGCAGAAGGCGATTGAGCAGATGAGGCTTTGGAATGGTCCCGCCGGACGCGCCTGGGTCGAGACCCAGGACATCCTGGATGAGATGTTCAAGCAATTCGAGAGGCCGCTGTGCGAGGCCGTTCCTGCCGGCTCCAATCGTCGCGTTCTGGACGTCGGCTGCGGCACTGGTGGTCTGACCGTTGCGGTCGCTCGAAAGCTCGGGCAAGGCGGCCGTGTGGTCGGCATCGACATCTCCGCGCCGATGATCGGGGCGGCGCTGGCCCGCGCCGAGCGCGAAGGCACCTCGGCCAGCTTTATCTGCGCCGATGCGCAGCACCATAAATTCGACCCGGCGAGCTTCGATACGATCATTTCACGTCTCGGCGTGATGTTCTTCGAAGACCTCGTTGCGGCCTTCGCAAATCTGAGGCGCGCTGCCGCCGAAGGCGCCGGGCTCGCCGTCGTTGCATGGCGGGGCGCAGCGGAGAATCCGTTCATGACGGCGGCCGAACGAGCCGCCGCGCCCCTTCTGCCGAATATGCCTGCCCGTCCATCCGGCGGTCCGGGGCAGTTCGCCTTCGCTGACAAAGATCGGGTCAGGACCATCCTGCTGGAGAGCGGCTGGACCGAGATCGACATCCGGCCGGTGGATATTCCATGCCGCTTTCCTGCCAGCGAACTCGCTCGCTATGTCGGTTGGCTGGGACCCGTCGGAACGATCCTGCAGGACGCCGACAGGGGATTGCGCGAAAGGGTCGTGGATGCGGTGCGGCCCGCCTTCGCCCCCTACGTGGAGGCAGATGCGATCCGTTTTACCGCCGCATGCTGGATGATCCAGGCGCGGGCTTCAACCGACGCGGCAGGCGAGGTCTCGAATGGGTGAAATGATTGAATTTCTGGTCGGCGCCGCCTTGATCGGATCCGGTGCAACGGCCGTGATCGATGGTTGGGCAGTTCTCCGCGCGCATGTTCTTGGAATCCCATCGCTAGACTATGGACTCCTAGGTCGCTGGCTCATCCTGCTCGCGCGCGGACAGTATCGGCATCTTAAGATCGCGGCACCCGATCCGGCTCCACGCGAGCGCCTGATTGGGTGGGCCGCGCACTACCTGATCGGCATTGCGTTCGCGGCCGTCTTGCTGGCGATCTGGGGGCTCGATTGGCTGCATTCCCCGCGTGTCGGCCCCGCATTGATCGTCGGAATCGGCAGCGTGGCGGCACCTTTCCTGATCATGCAGCCGGGCATGGGCCTCGGCATTGCAGCCCATCACGCGCCACGTCCCAACGTGGCGCGTCTCAACACGCTACTCACGCATGCCGTGTTCGGCGTCGGGCTCTATGTGGCCGGATGGGTCCTGAGGCTCGTGCAGTGGCGAGGTGCGGACTAGGCCTCCCGCTGCTTCAGCAGCTCCTCCACATCCAGCCGCTTCGTGAACATCGAAAGCTTGCCGTCCGGCCCGAATGGCCATTGCTCCCGCGGCTTGTCCCAATACAGCTCCACACCGTTCTGGTCCGGATCGCGCAAATACAGCGCCTCGCTGACGCCGTGGTCGCTGGCGCCGTCGAGCGCAATGCCGGCCGAGAGCACGCGGTGCAACGCATCCGCCAGCGCCGGCCGCGTCGGATAGAGGATCGCGGTGTGATAGAGCCCGGTCGCATCAGGCGGCGGCGGCGAGCCGCCCTTGCTCTCCCAGGTGTTGAGCCCGATGTGGTGGTGATAGCCGCCGGCCGAGATGAAGGCCGCGCCCGAGCCCATGCGCTGCATCAGCTCGAAACCGAGCACGCCGCAATAGAAGCCCAGCGCGCGATCGAGATCGGCGACTTTGAGATGGACGTGGCCGATCCTGGTGCCGGCGGCGACGGCTTGGTTTTGCGACATGCGGCTGCTCCGTTGATGAGCTCCACATAAGTCCGGCCTCGGGACAGTGCTACCGGCCGATCCCGAAACCCAGCGTTTCCGGATAGGCAACTTACGACAGCTCCCGCACCTCGCCCTCCGGCAGCTCGAACTCAAACGTGTTCAGCGTCATCGACACCAGCGTGTAATAGCCGCAGAGACCAATCACCTCGACCACGCCGCGCTCGCCGAGCAGCTTCACCGCCTCGTCATAGAGGCCCTTCTCGACGCCGTGGCCCTCATGCAGCGATTTTGCGACGTCGTAGATCATCTTAGCCCTGGGATCGTCGAAGACGGGCGTGCGGCGGTCGCGGATCGCGTCGATGATGTCAGGGTCCATGCCGCCCGCAAGCGCCAGCCGCTTGTGCGCGTACCATTCGTAATGGGCGGTCCAGTGCCGCGCCGTCACCAGGATCGCGATCTCCGAAAGTTTCGCGGGAAATATCGTATCGTAACGCAGGACCTCGCCGAGCCGCGTGGCGTGACGGGCCATGTCGGGGCTGTTGAGCCAGGCCATCATCGGTGCCGGCGGCCTGCCGCGCTTGCCGGCAATCGACTCGTCATAGGTCTGCCGCTGGCTCTCGTTCATTTCGCCAGGCGAAAGAAGCTTCAGGCGCATTGTTGTTTCCTCTTTGTTTTCAAGCTCGCCGTGGCGGCGACTATAGCGGATGCGTGACACGGAAGTGGTTGAATTCCGCGGGAGCTTGGCCCAGAGTCGCGCCCAACAAACCGACATAGATTGATGGAAACGACCTATGACTGACTCCAGGGCCAGCGAGACTGAGACCGCCGATCTCGAAACATTCCGCAGCGAAACGCGCGCCTGGTTGGAAGCCAATTGCCCGCCGGAAATGCGCAAGCCCGCGACGTCCGACGCCGACGTGTTCTGGGGTGGACGTAACGCAAAATTTTCGTCCGAGCCGCAACGCATCTGGTTCGAACGCATGCGCGACAAGGGCTGGACCGTACCGGACTGGCCGAAGGAATATGGCGGTGGGGGCTTAAGCGCCGCGGAGCACAAGGTGCTGCGCGCGGAGATGGCCAGGATCGGCGCGCGGCCCCCGCTGTCGAGCTTCGGGATCTGGATGCTCGGGCCGGCGCTGCTGAAATACGGCAACGATGCCCAGAAGAAGGAGCATCTGCCAAAGATCGCCGCGGGCCTGATCCGCTGGTGTCAGGGCTATTCCGAGCCGAACGCCGGCTCCGATCTCGCCTCGCTGCAGACCCGCGCCGAGAGCGACGGCGATGATTTCATCATTACGGGGTCGAAGATCTGGACCTCCTATGCCAACTACGCCGACTGGATCTTCTGCCTCGTTCGCACCGATGCCGCCGCGAAGAAGCATGACGGCATCAGCTTCATCCTGTTCGACATGACCTCGAAGGGCGTGACGACCAAACCGATCCTCCTGATCTCCGGCTACTCGCCGTTCTGCGAGACTTTCTTCGACAATGTCCGCGTGCCGAAATCGCATGTGGTCGGCACCGTCAATCGCGGCTGGGACGTCGCAAAATATCTGCTCCAGCATGAGCGCGCGATGATATCAGGCATGGGCGAGCGCGGCGTCGGCCGTCCGCTGGGCCAGATTGCGGCCGATTCCGTCGGCACCGATGCGCAGGGACGGCTCGACGATTCCATGCTGCGTGGCCGCATCGCCAGCTTCGACGTCGACGAAGCGGCCCTTGGCGCCTGCGCCGAGCGCGCGGTCGATCTCGCCAAGGCCGGTCAGGCCCATCCGGCGTTCTCGTCGGCGATGAAATATTACGGGACCGAGCTCAACAAGCGCCGTTACGAGATCCTGATGTCGGCCGGCGGCGTCGATGCGCTGGAATGGGAGAGCGAGCGTTCGAAACAAGGAGCGCGTCCGCGCGCCTGGCTGCGGACCAAGGCCAACTCGATCGAGGGCGGCACCACCGAGGTCATGCTCGGCATCGTCGCCAAGCGCATCCTCGATTTGCCGGGGGCGTAACCCCAGCGTCGTTCCGGGGCGGTCCGCAGGACCGAACTAAGGTGCGCGGTTGCGCACCTGAGAACCTCGAAATTCCGGGTTCACGCTTCGCGTGCCCCGGAATGACAACAACAGACATGCATTCCGCCAGACGTTAGAGACATTGCACATGGCCCTCGTCCTCACCGAAGAACAATCGATGCTCCGCGACAGCGCGCGCGGGCTGATCAGCGACAAGGCGCCGGTGTCGCATTTGCGGCATCTGCGCGATAGCAAAGACCCCATCGGCTTCTCCAGGGAGTTTTGGCATTCCTTCGCCGAGATGGGTTTTGCCGGCTTGCTGGTGCCGGAAGAGTTCGGCGGCAGCGGCCTCGGCTATGTCGAGGCCGGGGTGGTGATGGAGGAGATCGGCCGCACGCTGATGCCCTCGCCCTTCCTCGCAACCAGCGTGGTCGCGGCCTCGGCACTGAACCGTGGCGGCAATGCCGCGCAGAAGTCGGAGTATCTGCCGAAGATTTCCAACGGCTCCCTGCTCGCGACGCTCGCGATCGACGAGGGCGCAAAACACCGCCCGCTTCAGACCAGCCTCCAGGCCGTGCGCGCCGGCAACGGCTTCAAACTCTCCGGCGCCAAGGCGCTGGTGGTCGACGGTCACGTTGCCGATCTCCTCATCGTCGCTGCGCGTACGGCCGGCTCAGCCGGCGAGCGCGAGGGGCTGACGCTGTTCCTGGTCAACCCCAAGGCCAAGGGCGTTGCGATCGAGCGCACCATCATGGTCGACGCGCACAATGCGGCGCGGATCGAGCTTGCCAATGTCGAGGTCGATGCCGACAGCGTGCTCGGCGAAGTCGACCAGGGAGCCGGCTTGCTCCACGGCGTGCTCGATATCGGGCGGGGCGCAGTGGCCTCCGAAATGGTGGGTCTGAGCGAAGAGGTGTTCAACCGTACCGTCGAGTACCTGAAGAGCCGCAAGCAGTTCGGCAAGCTGATCGGCGAATTCCAGGCGCTGCAGCACCGCGCCGCCGAACTCTATGTCGATATCGAGATCACCCGCGCCGCCGTGATGAAGGCGCTGCAAGCGCTCGATACGGACGTCGCCAAGGCGGCGTCAGCCGTCGCAGTGGCGAAAGCCCGCGCCGGCACCACCGCCACGCGCGCGGTGCAGGAAGGCGTGCAGATGCATGGCGGCATGGGCATGACCGACCAGTTCGACATCGGCTTCTTTATGAAGCGCGCGCGCGTGTGCGAGGAATTGTTCGGCGACGCCAATTACCACACCGAGCAGCTGGCAAGGGCGCGGGGGTATTGAGGCGAGGGTACCAATGGGCACAGCTGCGCCTCGAATAGAGGTGTCGTCCCGGCGAAGGCCGGGACCCATAACCCCAGGGAGCAGTTTGAGAAAGACTCGGAGTTGCTAGCTGCCGCTACAATTTCCGATGGTGGTTATGGGTCCCGGCCCCCCGTGCGCAATTGCGCACTAGGCCGGGACGACAAAGACCTCTTACCGCACCGGCGGCGCGTACTGCACGCCGCCCGCATTCCACAGCTGGTTCATGCCGCGCGGGATCTTCAGCTTCGACTTCTCGCCGATGTTGCGCTCGTACATCTCGCCGTAATTGCCGACGTGGCGGATGATGCGGACCACCCAATCCTTGGTCAGGCCGAGCTGCTCGCCGTAATTGCCCTCGGTGCCGACCAGCCGCATCACTTCCGGCTTCTTCGACTTCAGGGCCTCGTCGATGTTCTCCGAGGAGACGCCGAGCTCCTCGGCGTTGATCATCGCGTACAGCGTCCACTTCACGATCATCATCCAGTCGTCGTCGCGCTGGCGCACGACGGGGGCGAGCGGCTCCTTGGAGATCATGTCCGGCAGGATCATGCTGTCGCCGGGCTTCGACAGGTTCAGCCGCAGCGCGTAGAGCTGGGAGACGTCGGCGGAGAGCGTGTCGCATTTGCCGGTGTCGTAGGCTTTCACGACGTCGTCCAGCTTGTCGAACTTCACCTCTTCATACTTCATGTTGTTGGCACGGAAGTAATCCGCGACGTTGAGCGCCGTGGTGGTCCCGGTCTGGACGCAGACCTTGCTCCCGGTCAGGTCCAGCGCGGTCTCCTTGTTGCGCGCGCGCGGCAGCATGAAGCCTGCGCCGTCGTAATAGGCGACCGCGGGGAAATAGAGATCGTAGTCGAGCTCGCGCGCCATGCTCCAGGTCGAGTTGCGCGAGAGGATGTCCACTTTCCGGCTCTGCAATTCCTTGAAGCGCTCGTTGGCATCGAGCGCGACGAATTTCGCCTTGCTCGGGTCGTTGAAGATCGCGGAAGCCACCGCGCGGCAGAAATCGACGTCGAAGCCGGTCCAGTTGCCCTTGTCGTCGGGGATCGAGAAGCCCGGCAGGCCCTTGTTGACGCCGCACAGCACTTCGCCGCGGCGGACGGTGCGCTTCAACGTGCGGGTGTCGTAGAATTCATAGATGATGGCCAGGACGGCGACCAGCACGGCGACTGCGAGCCCGATCAGCAGGCCGCCACGAAAAGTGCGCATCATGTTGCTCTCTCGAAAAATCGGGAAAAGGAATATTCGCTAATGCGAGGAGATCAGAGTTCGGGCTTCTGCCGGATGACGACCTTGGTGCCGACAGGGACGCGATCGTAGAGATCGGCGACGTCGCGGTTGACGAGCCGGAAGCAGCCGGAGGAGACCTTGGTGCCGATCGTGTCGGGCCGGTTGGTGCCGTGGATGCGGTAGACCGTGGTGCCCAGATACATGGCGCGCGCTCCGAGCGGATTACCGGGGCCGCCGGCCATGAAGCGCGGCAGATAAGGCTGGCGCTGGATCATCTCCGGCGGCGGCGTCCAGTCCGGCCACTCCTTCTTGTTGGTGATGTTCACCAGACCCTGCCACTGAAAACCGTCGCGGCCGACGCCGATGCCGTAGCGGATCGCACGACCGCCAGGCTGCACCAGATAGAGATGCCGTTCGGCGGTCGAGATGATGAGGGTGCCGGGCGCTTCGGTGGTGCGGAAGTAGACGACCTGCTTCTGCCATTCCGGATCGAGCTCATAGGCATCGTCGGCGACCAGGCCCGGCTCGTCGCCGCGGTCGGGCTGCTGGGCGTAGGCGTGGGGCGCGGACAGGATCAGGCCGATCGCAGCCACAAACACCCCGGTCAGGCGACGAAAATCCGTCATTTCAAGCTCTCCCCGCGGCCAAAGCCAAATCATCTGGAACCATCAAATCTCAGGGCCATCTTCATGGCAAGTTCAAGGCACCCTTAGACCATATGTCACGAGAATGCTTTGGTTTTTTGACGGACCGCGCGCAATGCCACAAACGGGGGATGGCGCGAAAAGCAGTGGTCGCAGCATCCTCACCGCGCGCGGCCTGTCAGATCTGGTTATTCTCAGCCGCGATCCCGAGCCGCCGGACGATCTCCGTCCCCACGGCCCGGGCCTCAGGCCTCGAACCGATGCGAGGGCTGCGAAACCGTTGTCCTGACTGCAATCGGATCACGACGATGCAGTGCTCGTCCTCGGAGCGGCCGCGGCGCTCGACCGTGATCGTCTTGACGTCGCGCCCTTCGATGTGGTCGGCGCGCAACGTGCCGTCGCCCCACAGGCGTTCGATCCGGATATCGCCCTGGCGGATGATCCAGAACGCGCCGGTCACAAGGTTGGCATAACGGGAAACGCCAAAAGCGGCGAGCGCGCCGACGGGCAGCAGCACGATGTCGACCGACCCGGGCGACAGGCCACGCCAGAGCCTGTAGGCGTAGGGAACGGCGCACAATGCGACGACGATCAGTGCGACGATCCTGATGTCTCTCTTCGAGAACGGCTCGAGGGGGTCGCCGAGACGCATCTCGGGATTGCTGGCATCGAGCGGATTGACCGGAGACTCGACGTCGGGGACGTCGAATTGCGCGGCGATCCGCGCCACCGTGTCGTGCACATGGGTGACGTCGGAGATCGGCGGCGAGGTCAGGCGTTCTCCGGAGGCCAGCGTGAAGGCCAGCTGAAAGCGGGCTTTCGCCCTCTTGCTGCCGGGAACCTGCAATCCCTTGATGTCGTCCTTGGCGACGATCCGCGTCCGCAGTTTTCCGAACGGGCGCTGCTCGCCGATCAAGATCTCGTCCGGCGTGATGATCCACACCACCGCCGGCGCCAGCATGATGATAGCGACGAACGCTGCTCCAACGAGCAGCGCGACCACGGAGATGATCACCTCCAGGGGATCGTGTGTGAACAGGCCCGGCGTGAAGCACAGCGCAACGGCAGCCGCAAAGCCGGACATGACCAGCCGCTGCGCAATCGAGGCGCCCTCGCGAAGGCGAATGTCGGTGCTGTTGGTGGCGTCGTCCATCGCGGGCGGCTGATTACGTGGCCCGCGAAACTCCACGGACGGGTCCGTGGAGTCAAGCAACAAGGGCGCGACCCGTGCCGGGCGTCAGCTATTGGCGTTCAGCAGCTTTGCCACGGTGCGGTCGATCTCGTCATAACGGCCTTCGCCCTCGTGCTGGAATACGATCTTGCCGTTCTGGTCGATGATGTACTGCGCCGGCCAATATCGGTTGCGGTAAGCGTTCCAGGTCCTGGAATCATTGTCCTGCGCCACCGGATAGGTGATGCCGTGGCGCTTCAGCGCCGCCTGCACATTGGAGGCCGAGCGCTCGAACGGGAACTCCGGCGTGTGCACGCCGACCACGACGAGGCCCTTGTCCTTGTACTTGGCATAGAGATCGGTGACGTGCGGCAGCGTGTTGACGCAGTTGACGCAGCCATAGGTCCAGAAGTCCACCAGCACGACCTTGCCGCGGAGATCGGCGATATTAAGCGGCTTCGAGTTGAACCAGTTGTTGATGCCGGCGAAGTCGGGCGCGGTGTCCTGGCTGGCGGCGGCGGTGACGACAGGGACAGCGCGCGCGGCCTCGTCGCAGATGCCGGGGATGACGGCGCCTGTTACGGCGATGCCGATCAGTGCGGCGGAGACGGCGAGCAGTTTGAAAGTCATGGAAAGATCCTCCGGTGAAGCTGAGGGATGATCACAGGCCGATCTGGCCGGTGGGATAGAAGCCGGTGAGCCACGCCACGATCAGCGTGTCGTATTGGAAGTAGGCGGCGAGCGCGAAGCCGATCACGACGACGCCAAAGCCCTGCTGCAGCCGTGGCGAAATGCGCGCGAGACTGCGCACGCGCGTGGTCGCGGCCTGCCCGCCATAGGCGATCGCCAGCATGGGAATCGCCGCGCCGATGGCGTAGGCGATCAGCAGCGTGCCGGCCCAGGTCGCCTTCTCAGTCGTTGCGACCAGCGTCAGGATCGAGCCGAGCACCGGGCCGGCACAGGGCGTCCAGACCAGGCCGAGCGTGGTGCCGAGCACGAGCCCGCCGAGTGCGCCCTCGCGCTGCGTGCGCTGGAGTTGCCGAGATCGAGCCAGCCGTTGAGCCGGATCGACAGCCATTCGAACGGTGCCGGCCACAGCATCAACAGGCCGAAGCCGAGCAGCAGGATCGAGGCCGCTTCGCGCAGCACGTTCGGATCGAAATTAAACAGCCGCGTGATGGCGCCGAGCAGCAGCGCGGTCGCGGAGAACGAGATGACGAAGCCGAGCGCGATCATCGCCGGACGAAGATGCGAGCTGCGGCCGATTGAGGCGCCGAGCAGGATCGGCAGCATCGGCAGCGTGCACGGCGCGGCGATGGTGAGGATGCCGGCGAGGGCAGCGAAGAGAAGTTCGAGCATGGGGCACTCGTGGAGAGGGTCACGAGGGCAGTTCGGGATGAGCGAGGCAGTCGTTACGCCGCGTCACGCCTTCGTGACGGGAGTGCTGCTGCCGCAGCTGTCTGCTCCAAACACAAAACGACCCGGAGGGGGGCATCCCGTCCGGGTCGTTGGAGGTCTTGGGAGGTTTAACGAAACCGTATGTGAGCTTTATAGGAGGGAAGTTTTTCCGCCTGATGTTGTGCTTTGTTTCAATTGTTTCGTCGGCGGTAACACTTCCGTGTCCGAGATAGGGCCAAAGCCAATGGCCTATCCCATTGAAATATCTGAATTTCAGGCGGCGAAGCGCTCGACGCCACAGCCCTTAAGCAATTCGGCCAGTTGCTTGCGGGCGTAGAACATCCGGGTCTTCACCGTGCTCTGCGGGATGCCGATGATCTGGCCGACCTCCTCCACCGACTTCTCGTGGTAGTAGACCAGCGTGATGATCTCGCGATGCGCGGGCGACAGCTTCTGGACGCAGGCGCGCAGGATGGCGCTGGTGTCGCTGCGGTCGAGCGAGGTCTCCGGCGTGTCGCAACCATCGGCGATCTGGCGCACGTCTTCCTGGTCGATGTCCTCGAAGCGGCGCTGGCGCATCGCAGTCAGCGCCTTGAAGCGGGCGATCGAGAGCAGCCAGGTCGAAACCTGCGAGCGGCCCTGGAATTGGCCGGCGGTCCGCCACACGTCCAGAAACACCTGGCTCACCAGGTCTTCCGCCGTAGTCGCGTCGCGCACGATCCGCAGGATGAAGCGGTAGACGCGCACATTGTGCCGGCAATAAAGGATGTGCATGGACGTCCGGTTGCCGTCGGCAATGCTTTCGAGAAGCATGTCGTCCGAGGTCGCCTGAGCGGCAATGATGCTCTGGCTGGCTTGGGCGTTGATGGCGATGACGTTCGGCATTGACTTGGCTCCCCGTAGCGCCGCAACCGAGCGGCGTTTCCTTGGACCAAAGTGTTAATGAGCCAACGTTTCGGGACGTCTGCACGAAAAGCGGAAAATGGTTTCGTGCGCCGACAAATTGTTTCGTCGAATTAGCCGCGACGAAACATTCGGGGCAAAAAAGCGTGGAATTTCAAGGTACGGAAAATACGGGGGTGGGGATTAGGCCGCCAGCGGAGGCGCCGGGAACGTATTTCGGGCTTTTGCGTTCGCACTCCCCGTGTCGTCCTGGACAAGCGAGCAAAGCGAGCGCCGATGCAGGACCCATTACCCCAGGGAGACGTTTTGCGGAGACGTGTGGTTGCCAGCTCGCGCCACAATCTCTGCCTGGGGTAATGGGTCCTGGCGTTCGCCAGGACGACAATGGAGCCCCTACGCCTTCTCACCCGCCGGCGAGAACAAATAGCCGCCGCCGCGGATGGTGCGGATCACGGCGGGTTTTGCCGGATCGGGCTCGATCTTGCGGCGGATGCGCATGATGCGCAGGTCGACGGCGCGGTCGAAGGCTTCGGCGTCGCGGGCATTGGCCAATTCCAGCAGGCGCTCGCGCGACAGCACGCGCTTCGGATTGGCCGCGAACACTTTCAAGAGCCCGAACTCGGATGCGGTCAGCGGGTGCTCGTTGCCCTCGTCGTCGCGCAAGGCCTGCGCTTCGAGATCGAGCCACTTGGTCCCGAACCGTACCAATTGCTCCTTGTCCGATTTCGCAGCCGCCGCGTCCGCCACGGCTTTCGCCGGCGCGCTCCGGCGCAGCACCGAGCGGATGCGTGCCATCAGCTCACGCAGCTCGCACGGCTTGGCCACGTAATCGTCGGCGCCGAGCTCGAGGCCGACGACGCGGTCGATCGGGCTTGCCGTCGCCGTCAGCATGATCACCGGCACGTTGATGCGGCTCTTGAGGTCGCGGATGATCGAGAGCCCGTCTTCCTCCGGCATGTTGAGGTCGAGCACGACGAGGTCGGGCATGCTGCCGTCGATCGCCGTGCGCAACGACTTACCGCCGTCGCACAGCGTCACGGTGAAGCCGTGCATCTTGAGGTAATCGCCGACCATCTCCCGGGCCGGGGCCTCGTCGTCGACGATCATGATGTGCTGGCTTTGGGTCATGGTCCTGAGATCACGAAATTTCGGTCGCGGGGAGGGTGATGGTGAAGGTCGAGCCCTTGCCGGGGCCCTCGCTCTCGGCGGTCACCTCGCCGCCGTGCATGTCGATAATACGCTTGACGATGGACAACCCAAGCCCGGTCGAGCTCTCGCCGGCGGTCGGTTTTGCCGACAGCCGCTGGAACCGGCCGAACAGGCGGCCGAGATCCTCCGGCGACAGGCCGGCGCCCTCGTCGCTGACGCGGACGATGGTGTCGCCGCCCTCATGGCTGACGACGACGCCGATCTTGCCGCCGATCGGTGAGTATTTGATGGCGTTGCTGATCAGATTGTCGATTGCCTCGCGAATGCGGTCGGTGTCGCACATGGTGACGACGTTGACGGGCGCGGTGACGCTGATCGCCTGCTGCTTGTTGACGGCGAGCGGCTGGTTGGCCTCGGCGACCTCCTTGACCAGGGCCGCGACGTCGACGGGCTCGCGGCGGATGGTGATGTCGAAGGCATCGGCCATCGCATCCGAGATCAGATGATCGACCATCGTGGTCAGGCGCTTGGTCGCATCGCGGATGTGATCGACCTGGGCCACGACGCCGCCTGACGACGCGCCGGTCGAGATCAACTCCTTCAGCATCTCGGTGCGGCCGAGGATGACGCCGAGCGGATTCTTCAGATCGTGGGCAACGGTACCGAGGATTTCGTTCTTGAAGCCGTTGGCGCGTTGCAGCCGCAGCCATTGCGCCGAGAGGCGGCGGTTGGCCTGCATCAGCGCGCGGGTGCGCTGGGCGACGCGGTCTTCCAGCTGGGTGTTGGCGGCCTGGAGCTGCTGGTAGAGGATGACGTTGTCGAAGGCGATCGAGAGCCGGCTGGAGAAGATCTCGACCAGCGAGCGGTCGGTCTCGGACAGCTCGCGCTCGGCCTGCAGCAGCACCACGACCTCGCGGCCGCTTCCGGTGCGCAAATAGATCACGCTGCGGTGGTCGGCGAATTCGTTCTTGCGGCCCTGGAACGCGGCTTCCACCATCGCGCGCAGATCGGGGTCGAGCGCCTTCGACGAGGTGGTGCCGATGAAGCGGCTGTAGCAGCCGCTGCCGGCGAGCACCGAGAGCTCGGGGTCGATGCCGCCATTGTCGCGCAAAACCAGGATACCGGCGCAATCGACGTTGAGCAGCGAGGCAAGCTGGGTCAGTACGCCCTCGGCGAGCCGCTGCATCGACTTGAAATCGTACAGCGTCGAAGCCGCGTCGATGATGATCTCGAGCCCGCGCCTTGTCTGCAGCATGCGCTCGAGCTGCTGGTAGGAGCGCAGCGCCGCGGTCAGCGAGGTGAACAGCTTGTCGGCGGTGAGCTCGGTCTTCGCTTTGTAGTCGTTGATGTCGTACTGCACGATCACGCGCCGTTCAGGCGCTTGACCGGGCTGTCCGGTGCGCAGGATGATGCGCACGGTCTCGTTCTTGAGCTCGTTGCGGATGTACTCGACCAGCTCGAGGCCGGCGACGTCCGTCTCCATGATGACGTCGAGCAGCACGGCGGCGATGTCGTTGTGCGCGGCCATCAGCTTGCGACCTTCGGCCGCGGAATGGGCGGAGAGGATCTCCAGGCCCTGGCCGTTGAGGGAATAGTCCGAGAGCGCAAAACGCGTACCGTCATGCACGGCCGGATCGTCGTCGATGACGGCGATCTTCCATTTCCGGGCGTCAACATCCTCCGATGCGGTACCGGTGTCGTCGATCAGGTGGAGGACATCGTCCTGTTCGGCCATTGAGAAGTCCCGTCAGTCTCTGTGCTTTGCCCGCCGCCCTTGGCGACCCGGGGCATGATAATGCGAAAAGTAGTGCCTTGTCCCAGCTTGGATTCCAGCATCATGCGACCGCCGAGCTGCTGGGTGACGAGGTTATAGACGATATGGAGGCCGAGTCCCGTGCCACCTTCATTGCGCCTGGTGGTAAAGAATGGGTCAAAGGCCTGGCGCTGCACGTCGGAGGTCATGCCGGCCCCGTCATCGGTGAAGATGATCTCGACGTCGTCGGCCCCGCGCGGCCGCGCCGAGATCGTGATCGTGCCGGCGCGGCCGTCGGCAAAGGCGTGGTTGGCGGCGTTGAGGAACAAATTGGTCAGGATCTGGCCGTAGGAGCCGGGATAGCCGTCGAGCAGCAGCCCCTCGGGCATGTCGACATGGAGCGTGATCGGCGACCGCTTCAACACCGGCCGCAGGCTCGCGATGATCTGCTCGGTGGCTTCGCTCAGTGAGAACTGTCGCCGCTCGGCATGGGAGCGGTCGACCGCGACCTGCTTGAACGACTGGATCAGCTCGCCGGCGCGCTGGAGATTGGCGACGAGCTGCTGCGAGGCGTCGCGCGAGGACTGCACGAATTCTTCCAGCTGCGAGCGGCGCAGGCCGCCGTCGCCCTTGAGCTGGGCCTCGAAGATTTCGGTGCGCCGGGCAAAGCTCGACGCAACGGTGAGGCTGATGCCGATCGGGTTGTTGACCTCGTGCGCGACGCCGGCGACGAGGCCGCCGAGGGCTGCGAGCCTCTCGGCATCGATCAGATTCTGCTGCGCGGCGTTGAGCTCGAGCAGCGCGCTTTCGGCCTTCTCCTTGGACGCGCGCAGCTCGTCCTCGGTCTGGCGCTTCGCGATGGCGTTCTCGCGGAACACTTCCACCGCGCGCGCCATGGCTCCGACCTCGTCGCGCGCGCGCGTGCCCTGCACCTCGCGGCCGAGGTCGCCGAGCGTGATCGCGCGCATCGCCGCCATGATCTGCTGCAGCGGCAGCCGGATCGACAGCGCGATCAGCACGCCGGCGGTGAGGATGATGCCGAGGAAGATCACGGCGATGGAGAGAACGCGACGGGAAATGTCCGCCAGCGTGCGGTCGAACGTCTCCTGCGCCTTTTGCTCGCGCTGGCGCATCTTGGTGGAGAGATCGTCGATGGCGCCGATCGCCTCGGCCTGGTTGGCGTCGATGGTGTTGCGCAGCAGCTCGGTACGGTTCGTGAGCTGCTCGGAGAGCTTTGCAAAACCCTCGCGCAGCGCGGCGGTCCGGGCGGCGAGTCGTCGCAGCGCCATGCGCTGGAGGTCGTTGTCGGCGAGATCGATCATCACGGGGATGGTCTTCTCGATGGTCTCGGTGTTGCGGCGGGCGTCGTCGGCCGCACCCGATGACAGCGACAGATAGTAGGAATTGGCCGCGACCAGCATCGCGGTGAAGGCCTCGCGCGACTTGCCCAGCGAAGGCCAGATCAGCGCGTCGCGATGGCCGGTGGCGCCTTCGATGATGGAGTAAAGGCCGGCCATGTCCCTGGCCGGTCCCTGCACCTGATCCTCGTAGGTCTTCGCGATGGTGGCCTGCACGCCGCGCAGCTCGCCGAAGCCGTTGAGGAAGCGGTCGGTGGTGCGCTCCAGCTCCTCGACCGAGCCCGACAGCATCGGGTCCTTGGCGGCGCGATTGGTCAGCGTCCCCAGCACCGCCTCGCGCAGCAGCAGGATCTCGGCGAACAGGTCGGGGCTCGGCTGGTTGATGTAGCGGTGGATCAGATTGTGCAGCCGCCCGGTCTCGCTTTCGAGCAGCGCCAGAATCCGGTCGGATTCGCGCACCTGGCGCACGTCGTCCCAGGCCGAGCCGAGCACCTGCGAGCCGTTCCAGATCAGCCCGACCAGCACGATGACCACGGCGGAGTTCAGCGCCGCGATCGACAGGATGCGCCAACGGATCGGCACCGCCCGGAGCACGCCGACCAGCCGCGCGCGCAGCCGCCCCATCGGGCCGGGCGACCTGTCTGCATGCTCGCTGTGTCCAAGCCCGGGCAAGAGGCCTCACTCCACCTTGCGAATGCGTTCGATCAGCGCGGCCGCGGCCGGATCCTGCCCGGCCTTGGCGTAGATCGCGACCATCGCGTCTTCGAACGGCTTGCGGTCGATATCCCTGACGATGGTGACGCCCGCTGCTTCCGCCTTGCGCTGCGACTGCTCCTCCAGGTCGCGCCATTTCTCGCGCATGAAGCGGCTGGAGCGCTGTGCGGCTTCCCTGAAGATGGTTTGCTCGTCGGCCGACAGGCTTTTCCAGGCCTTCAGCGAAATCACCAGCACTTCGGGGCTCATGGTGTGCTCGGTGAGGGCGAGATAGCCGGCATGTTTGTAATGGTCCGTCGTCACGTAGGATGGCCAGTTGTTCTCGGCGCCGTCGATCAGGTGGTTGGCAAGCCCGGCAAGCACCTGCCCATAGGGCATCTCGACCGGCTCCGCGCCGAGCGCGCGGATCATCTGGCTCATCAACTCCGACTGCTGCACCCGGATCCGCAATCCCTTGAGGTCCGCGACGTTTCTGACCGGGCGGGCGCCGTTGTAGATCGATCGCGCGCCGGAATCGTAGAAGGCGAGGCCAACGAAGCCGTAGGGCTCGAAGCTGCCGAGGATCTCGCTGCCGATCGGCCCGTCCAGCACCTTCTGCATGTGCTCGATGGACCGGAACAGGAACGGCATCGCCAGCACGTTCATCGCCGGAACGAAATTGCCGATCAGCGCCACATTGGTCCGGTTGAGATCGATCGCACCGACCCGGGTCTGCTCGATGGTCTCCTTCTCCTCGCCGAGTTGGCGGGAGTGGAAGACCTTGACCTCGTGCCGACCGCCGCTGCGCTCGGCGATCAGGGCGCCCATGTAGCGCAGCGCCTGCACGGTCGGATAATCCTCGGTCTGGGTGTCGGCGGCGCGGAACTCACGCGCAGCAGCTCCCGTCGCGCAGAGGGCGATCAAAAGCGCGACGAAAACCACCCCGGTCCGCGTGCGTTCGGCACGGTTCAACACTGGCACACTCAACCCCTCAGTGGTGGAGTCTATGGCGGGAGGAAAAGGTTCAATGCAATCTAGCAGATGGTCGTGGGAAGGCCATCCCGCCGGGCGCCTCGACGTGATTGTGCGGCGCGGCCGGGGCTCATTCCCGGTTGAAACCGCAAATGCCGCGCCTTAAGCAGGGGCAGCCGCTTTCGTCGGTGCGGCATGGAAAGAGCCATCGTGACTTCAGCATCGCGCCTTTTGCAGGTCGTCGCCGCCTTTGCGGCGCTCTCCTTGGCCGCGCCGGTGCGTGCCGCGACCGACATCGCGTGGTGGCACGCCATGTCCGGCGAACTCGGCCGGCAACTGGAAAAGCTCGCCTCCGACTTCAACGCCTCGCAGCCGGATTATCGCGTGGTGCCAACTTACAAGGGCAGTTACACCGAGACGGTGACGGCCGCGATCTTCGCCTTCCGCTCGCGCAGCCAGCCCGCGATCGTCCAGGTCAACGAGGTCGCCACCGCCACCATGACCGCGGCCAAGGGCGCGATCTATCCCGTGTTCAGCCTGATGCGGGACATGAAGGAGCCGTTCTCGCTCAATGACTACCTTCCCGCGGTCTCCGGCTACTACACCGATGCGGCCGGCAATCTCTTGTCCTTCCCTTTCAATTCGTCGACGCCGATTCTTTATTACAACAAGACCATGTTCCGCGACGCAGGGCTCGATCCGGAGGCGCCGCCGAAGACCTGGCCGGAGCTTGGCGCTGCTGCAAAACGCCTGCGCGATCGCGGCGCGGTGTGCGGCTTCACCACCTCCTGGCCGTCCTGGATCCATGTCGAGAATTTTTCAGCCTTCCACAATCTGCCGCTGGCAACGCGGGCGAACGGCTTTGCCGCGTTGGATGCCGAGCTGACCATCAACAATCCGTCTCTCGTGCGTCACGTCTCCGAGCTCAGCGAGTGGCAGAAAACGAAAGTGTTCGACTATAGCGGCCGCGGCCAGTCGGCCGAGCCGCGCTTCCAGAACGGCGAATGCGGCATCTTCATCGGCTCCTCGGCGACGCGCGCCGACATCAAGGCGAATTCGAAGTTCGAGATTGGCTACGGCATGATGCCGTATTGGCCCGACGTGAAGGGTGCGCCGCAGAATTCGATCATCGGTGGCGCCACGCTGTGGGTGCTGCGCGACCGTCCGCGCGAGGAATACAAAGGCGTGGCACGATTCTTCGCCTATCTGTCGCAGCCCGGCGTGCAGGCCGCCTGGCACCAGAACACCGGCTATCTGCCTGTCACCCGCGCCGCCTTCGAGCTGACGCGCGCGCAAGGTTTTTACGAGCGCAATCCGGGCTCGGCGATGTCGTTCGAAGAGATCACGCTGCATCCGCCGACGGAGAATTCAAAGGGCATCCGGCTCGGCTCCTTCGTGCTGATCCGCGGCGCGATCGAGGACGAGCTGGAGCAGGCCTTTGCCGGCCGCAAGAGCGCGCAAGCCGCGCTCGATGCTGCGGTCGAACGCGGCAACAAGATCCTGCGCCAGTTCGAGCGCGCCAGCCCGGATAGGTAGGGGGAGGGATGGTAGCTCGGCGTTAAGGCGCAAGGCCGTTCCACAGCGTCATGGCCGGGCTTGTCCCGGCCATCCACGCCTTGGCCGCAGCACGAAGAACGTGGATGCCCGGGACAAGCCCGGGCATGACGAGCTCAACAGCCGTTAGGTTACGATGTCGATGCCACTCCCCCACCTCGCCGACGCGGCAAGCTTTCGCGCCTTTCGCGCCGACCCTCCGCGATGGCTGCCGATCGCACTCGACATCGCCCGCAGCCACGATCTCGATGCCAGCGCGCCGCACGTGTTTGCCACCGGCACCAATCTCGTGGTCGGGCTCGGCGATCGCCTGATCCTGAAAATCTTCCCGCCGCTGCTCCGCGCGCAGTTCGTCTCCGAGCACGGCTCGCTGGCCCAGCTTGCCGGTCGCATTGACTTGCCAATTCCCGAGATCGTCGCGGAAGGCGAGCGCGACGGCTGGCCTTATCTGATCATCACGCGCCTTGCCGGCACGCTCGGCTCGGAGGTCTGGCCGTCGTTGCCGGAAGCGCAGAAGGAGCGCGTGCTGCGACAGATCGGCGAGACCATCGCCGCCGTGCAGCGCGCGCCGCTCGGCTCACTCGCGCAGATCCAGCCGCGCTGGGACGACTTCATGCGGGCCCAGATGCAGGGCTGCAAGGCGCGGCACACGCGTCTCGGCCTGGCGCCGAAATTCCTCGCCGGCCTCGACGATCTCCTGCGTGATGCGGCCGCGCTCATTCCGATGGATGCGTCGCCGGTGATCCTGATCGGCGAATACATTCCGGAGAACTTCCTGCTCGCCCGCCACGACGATCAATGGTCTCTCGCCGGCCTGTTCGACTTCGGCGACGTGCTGGCGGGATGGCGGGACTACGATCTGCTCGGCCCTAGCGCCTTCATGGCAGCGGGCCGGCCGGGCAGGGTGCGCAACCTGCTCGAAGGCTTTGGCTATGCGAAGCTCGACTTCGCGCTCAAGCGACGGCTGATGGCCCTGATGCTGCTGCATCGCGCCAGCGACCTCAACAGCCACATCTGCATCGAGGGCTGGCAGGAGCAGGCGGATGATCTGGTCGAACTTCAGGAACTGATCTGGCCGGGGTGACGGGCCGCGATCGATAGCCGCGCCACCTAGGGGCGAGACGCGCTCACGCAATAGGCTGGTATTCTCGAAGCATATTTTTTAGGCAAATATACCTGTTTGTATGCAATGTCCGACGGCTTGGCTTCTGATCGACGGCCCGGATAGCAGCCTTTTCCTATAAACATTTCATAGGCTTAGCTGGTTTAATCCTTGCTTAAGCCTTGGCACGAACCTTGCGAATCCAGTTCCAACCAGAAAACTTTTGTGTTGGAGCCATTCCATGAAGCGCCGCGATTTCCTCAAGTCCGTTTCCGGATTGGCCGCAGGCGCGGCGCTTCCGGCCATGCCGTCCGTGATCTCGTCGGCCAAGGCCGATGCGCGCTCGGAGACGCTGCTGATCGTCTCGGAAGGCGGCCCCAACAATCTCGATATCCACGGCGTCGGCACCAACGTGCCCGGCTATGAGGTGTCCTGGAATTGCTACGACCGCCTGCTCAGCCACGAGATGAAGACCGGCCCCGGCGGCGTGCCCTATTACGACCGCGACAAGTTCAAGGGCGAACTCGCCGAGGACTTCAAGATCGACGACAGGTCGGTCACCTTCAAGCTGAAGAAGAACGCCAAATTCCACGACGGCGCGCCTGTGACCGCCAAGGACGTGAAGTGGTCGCTCGACCGAGCCGTCAGCGTCGGCGGATTCCCCACCTTCCAGATGAGCGCGGGCTCGCTCACGAAACCCGAGCAGTTCGTCGTGATCGACGACTACACGGTACGTGTCGACTTCCTGAAGAAGGACAAGCTGACGATCCCCGATCTCGCGGTGATCGTGCCCTGCATCATCAATTCCGAGCTGGTGAAGAAGAACGCCAGCGAGAAGGATCCCTGGGGACTCGAATTCACCAAGCAGCAGACCGCGGGCTCCGGCGCCTACAAGGTGACGAAGTGGACCGCCGGCACCGAAGTGGTGATGGAGCGCAACGACGATTGGGTCGGCGGCCCGCTGCCGAAGATCAAGCGCGTGATCTGGCGCATGGTGCCGCAGGCCGGCAATCGCCGCGCGCTGCTGGAGCGCGGCGACGCCGACATCTCCTATGAGCTGCCGTTCAAGGATTTCCAGGAGATGAAGGCGAGCGGCAAGCTCAACGTGGTGTCGCTGCCGTTCTCCAACGGCATCCAGTATATCGGCATGAACGTGACCAAGCCGCCGTTCGACAATCCCAAGGTACGTCAGGCGGTCGCCTGCGCGATTCCCTATCAGAAGATCATGGACGCGGTGATGTTCGGGCTGGCTAACCCGATGTTCGGCGCGCCCAAGGACAAGCCAACCGAAGTCGCCTGGCCGCAGCCGCACAAATACAACACCGACATGGACAAGGCGAAGGCGCTGCTGGCCGAGGCCGGCTACCCGAACGGCTTCGAGACCACGATCTCGTTCGACCTCAACTTCGCCGGCGTCAACGAGCCGCTCTGCGTGCTGGTGCAGGAGAGCCTGGCCCAGATCGGCATCAAGACCACCATCAACAAGGTGCCCGGCGCCAACTGGCGCACCGAATTGAACAAGAAGGAAATGCCGCTCTTCACCAACGTATTCTCGGGCTGGCTCGATTACCCCGAATACTTCTTCTACTGGTGCTATCACGGCAATAATTCCGTCTTCAACACCATGAGCTACAAGTCGGCGGAGATGGACAAGCTGATCGACGGCGCACGCGCGGCCGCCGCGACCGGCGACACCGCGACCTACGACACCGACGTGAAGGGCTTCGTCGACCTCGCCTACAGCGACATCCCGCGCATCCCGCTGTACCAGCCGTTCGTCAACGTCGCGATGCAGAAGAACATCAGCGGCTACCAATACTGGTTCCACCGGAGGCTGGATTATCGCGCGATGGCGAAGGGGTAAGGGGATGGCGGGCGCTGTCCTTCGCAGTGAGGTGAGCACGCTTTTCAGGCTCCCTCCCCCCTTGTGGGGGAGGGGTGGGGAGAGGGGTAGCCACAAACTCCGATCTCTCCCGGAGCCACCCCCCTCCCTAGCCCTCCCCCACAAGGGGGGAGGGAACGCAGCGGAGCGAGTGGCCGCGTGTCGGGTTCATTCAACGCGCAAGAGGAAGTCGCCATGCTGACCATGATCGGCAAGCGCCTGATGTTCGCGATTCCTTCGCTGATCGGGGTCGTCATCGTCACCTTCCTGCTGACCCGCGCATTGCCCGGTGATCCCGCGGCGTATTTCGCCGGCCCCGCCGCAACGAAAGAAGCCGTCGAGCAGATCCGGAAAAAACTCGGCCTCGACAAGCCGCTGATCGAGCAGTTCTTTCGCTACACCAACGATCTCGCCCATGGCGATTTCGGCAACTCGCTCACGACCGGCCAGCCGGTCGCAGCCGAGATCCGCAACCGCCTGCCGGCCTCCGCCGAGCTGACGCTGCTCGGCCTCATCGTCTCGGTCGTGATCGCGATTCCGCTCGGCGTGCTGGCGGCGACGCGGCCGGGCTCATGGGTCGACCATCTCTGCCGTGTGACGACGACGGCCGGCGTCTCGCTGCCGGTGTTCTTCACAGGTCTGGTGCTGGTCTATGTGTTCTATTTCCGGCTCGGCTGGTCGCCCGCGCCGCTCGGCCGGCTCGATGTGTTCTACAGCGCGCCGCCGACAGTGACCGGCTTCTATCTGATCGACACCCTGATCGCGCGCGACTTCGAGGCGTTCCGTTCGGCATGCAGCCAGCTCATCCTGCCGGCGACGACGCTTGCGATCTTCTCGCTGGCGCCGATCGCGCGCATGACGCGCGCCTCGATGCTGGCGGTGCTGTCCTCCGAATTCGTGCGCACCGCGCGTGCCAGCGGCCTGTCGCCGGCGACCGTCATCGTCACCTACGCCTTCCGCAACGCGATGCTCCCCGTCATCACCACGCTGAGCATGGTGTTCTCGTTCCTGCTCGGCGCCAACGTGCTGGTGGAGAAAGTGTTCGCCTGGCCAGGCATCGGCTCTTACGCCGTCGAAGCGCTGATCTCGTCGGACTTCGCGCCGGTGCAGGGGTTCGTGCTGACCATGGCGGTGATGTACGTGCTGCTCAATCTCGTGATCGACATTCTCTATGGCGTGATCGACCCGCGCGTGCGGTTGGAGGGCTAATCATGAGCACCGTTGCGCCTGCTGTTGAACCCGTCGGCCCCGCGCGCACGTCGGGTCTCGTCGCGCTCCTCGACCAGACCCGCTACGTGCTCGGCGAGAACAAGGTCACCGGCTTTGCATTCGCGCTGCTGATCGTGATCCTCCTTGCCGCGATCTTCGGCCCCTATGTGGTGCCGTATGACCCGCTGGCGTCCGACACCGTGGCGTCGCTGAAGCCACCGTCGGCCGCGCACTGGTTCGGCACCGATCAATTGGGCCGTGACATCTTCAGCCGGGTCGTGGTGGCGACGCGGCTCGATACGTTCATCGCGGTCGCCTCCGTCGCCCTGGTGTTCCTGATGGGCGGGCTCGCCGGCATCGCGGCCGGCTATTTCGGCGGCTGGACCGATCGCATCGTCGGCCGCGTCGCCGACACCATCATGGCGTTCCCGCTGTTCGTGCTGGCCATGGGCATCGTCGCCGCGCTGGGGAACACCGTGCAGAACATCATCCTGGCCACCGCCATCGTGAACTTCCCGCTCTACGCCCGCGTTGCGCGCGCCGAAGCCAATGTCCGCCGTAACGCCGGCTTCGTGCAGGCCGCGCGTCTGTCCGGTAACGGCGAATTCCGCATTCTGCTCGTGCATATCCTGCCGAACATCATGCCGATCATGATCGTGCAGATGTCGCTGACCATGGGCTACGCCATCCTCAATGCCGCCGGTCTCTCCTTCATCGGCCTCGGCGTCCGTCCGCCGACGGCCGAATGGGGCATCATGGTCGCCGAAGGCGCCGGCTTCATGGTGTCAGGCGAATGGTGGATCGCGCTATTCCCGGGCCTCGCTTTGATGATCGCCGTGTTCTGCTTCAACCTCCTCGGCGACGGCCTGCGCGACATCGTCGACCCCCAGCGGAGGACGTGATGGCTGGGTTAGGCGTACTTTTTCGCTCGAAATTCCCCAATGAAATCAACCTCATTCTACTGTGCATGGGGTTGTTTTCGCCATTTTTAGTTGGGAGGTGCCCATGACCGCCCCGCCGCTGCTCGACGTCCAGGACCTTACCGTCGAATTCACCACCCGCCGCGGCATCGTCAAGGCGGTGCAGCACGTCAACATTTCCGTCGCCAAGGGCGAGACGCTTGCGATCGTCGGCGAGTCCGGCTCCGGCAAATCGGTGACGTCGTATGCGGTGATGCGCATTCTCGACCGTGCGGGGCGGATCGCCGAAGGCTCGGTGATGTTCTCGGGCATCGACGTCAAGGCCGCGACCGAAGACCAGATGCGCGATCTGCGCGGTCGCGAAGTCTCGATGATCTTCCAGAATCCGCGCGCCGCGCTCAACCCGATCCGGAAGGTCGGCGACCAGATCGAGGACGTGCTGCGCACCCATGTCCAGCAGGCCATGGTTTCGGACCGCGGCGAGAAGGCGATCGAGGCGCTGGAGCAGGTCAAGATCGCCCGCCCGCGCGAGCGCTATCACGCCTATCCGTTCGAATTGTCAGGCGGCATGTGCCAGCGTGTCGTCATCGCGCTCGCGCTCGCCTGCAATCCGCAGCTACTGATCGCGGACGAGCCGACGACCGGATTGGACGTCACCACGCAGAAGGCGGTGATGGATCTGATCGTGGAATTGACCAAGCGCAAGGCAATGTCCACCATCCTGATCACGCACGATCTCGGCCTCGCCGCTGCTTATTGCGACCGCGTCGTCGTGATGGAAAAGGGCAGGGTGGTCGAGACCGCCAAGGCCGCCGACATCTTCGCCAACCCGCAGCACCCCTACACCAAGAAGCTGATGCGCGCGACGCCGCGGCTCGGCGTGAGCCTGCGGGATCTGTTGCCGGAGGAGGAAGGCTCAGCCGTCGTGGCCGGGCCTGACCGGGCCATCCATCAGGCTTCGCAGGACGAGGCCAGGAAGAGCGGGCAGCCCCTTCTCCTCATCGACAAGCTGGTCAAGGAATATCCCCGCCAGGGCGCCACCGCCACGCTCGGCAAATTGTTCGGCCGCAAGCCGCCGGTCGAGCCGGACGTGTTCCGCGCCGTCGACGGCATCAGCTTCTCGATCGGTCACGGCGAGAGCGTCGGCCTGGTCGGCGAGTCCGGCTGCGGCAAATCGACCACGTCGATGATGGTGATGCGGCTGCTGGATCAGACCTCGGGGCTGATCCAGTTCGACGGCGAGGACATCGGCGGCATCGCGCCCGCCGGCTTTGCCCGGCTGCCGCAGCGCAGCCGCATCCAGATGGTGTTCCAGGATCCGACCGACAGCCTCAACCCGCGCTTCACCGCCGTGCGTGCCATCGCCGATCCCATCATGCAGCTCGGCGACGTCAGGGGGCGCGACGCGCTCCGCGCCCGCTGCGAGGAGCTCGCCACCATGGTGGGCCTGCCGCACAATCTGCTGGATCGCTTCCCGCACCAATTGTCGGGCGGCCAGAAAGCCCGCGTCGGCATCGCCCGCGCCATCGCCCTGCACCCGAAACTCGTGATCCTGGACGAGCCGACCGCCGCGCTCGACGTTTCGGTCCAGGCCGTGGTCCTCAATCTGCTCCAGGACCTCAAGGCCCGACTAGGTATGAGTTATCTGTTCGTCTCGCATGATTTGAACGTAGTGCGCTTGTTGTGCGATCGTGTCATTGTCATGCGGTCGGGTCGAATCGTCGAGGAAGGATCTTCCGAGCGGGTCTTGAGCGATCCGCAGGACGACTACACCAAGGAGCTGCTGACGGCGATCCCGCATCCGCCGCTGCAGACAGAGCGCACACTGAGAGCTTGTTTGGGAGCGTGATGGCCGAACCGTTGGACGATTATATCGACGCTGTCACCAAAGCGTTGGCGTTGCCCGTCGAGGAAGCATGGAGGGCGTCCATCCGCGCCAATCTCGAGGTCTCGCTGCGGCTCGGCCGCCTCGTCGACGAATTCGCGCTGCCGGACGAGACCGAGCCGGCGCCCGTGTTCACGGTCTGACGCCGCCATGACGACCAAGCCAGAGATGACGGCCTCCGAGATCGCGAGCGCGGTTGCGGGCCGCAAGATGTCCGCGCTCGATGCGACCGAAGCCGCGCTTGCGCGCATCAAGCAGCACGACACCATCCTCAATGCGTTTACCGACATCACCGCCGATCGCGCCCGCGCCAAAGCGCGCGCAATCGATGCCGATATCGCCGCCGGCAAGTCCGTCGGCCCATTGGCCGGCGTGCCGTTCGCGGTGAAGAACTTGTTCGACGTCGCAGGCCTCGCCACGCGCGCAGGCTCGAAGATCAACCGCGATCGCGCACCCGCCACGCGCGATGCCACGCTGATCGAGCGCATGGAAGCGGCCGGCGCCGTGCTGGTCGGTGCGCTCAACATGGGTGAATACGCCTATGACTTCACCGGCGAGAACGTCCATGACGGTCCCTCGCGCAATCCGCACGATACGACGCGGATGAGCGGCGGCTCCTCCGGCGGCTCGGGCAGCGCCGTTGGTGGCGCGCTGGTGCCGATCGCGCTCGGTTCCGACACCAACGGTTCGATCCGCGTGCCGTCCTCGTTCTGCGGCATCTTCGGCCTGAAGCCGACCTATGGCCGGCTCTCGCGTGCGCGCTCTTTCCCGTTCGTCGCGAGCCTCGATCATCTCGGCCCGTTCGCGCGCTCCGCCACCGATCTCGCGCTGGCCTATGACGCCATGCAGGGACCGGATGCCGACGATGCCGCCTGCACCACCACACGTGGTCTGGAGCCGACGACACCGCTGCTTGCCAATCCGGTGTCCGACCTGCGCATCGCGATCGCCGGCGGGTACTTCCAGACCAATTTGTTTCCGGAAGCTGTCGAAGCCGTCAGCCGCGTCGCCAAGGCGCTGGGCGCAACGCGCGTGGTGGACGTGCCCGAAGCTGCGCGCGCCCGCGCGGCGGCCTATGTCATCACCACCACCGAGGGCGCCTCGCTGCATCTCGATCGGCTGCGCAAGCGGCCGAACGATTTCGATCCCGCCGTGCGCGACCGGCTGATTGCGGGCGCCATGGTGCCGGCGCCGCTGGTCGACCGCGCGCAAAAATTCCGCCGCTGGTATCGCGCGCAACTCGCCGAGATTTTCAAATCCGTCGACGTGCTGATCGCACCGGCGACGCCATGCACCGCGCCGAAGCTCGGCCAGGTCAATTTCAATCTTGGCGGCGTCGAGATGCCGGTGCGCGCCAATATCGGCATCCACACCCAGCCGATCTCGTTCATCGGCCTGCCTGTGGTCGCCGTGCCGGTGCCGCTCGATCCGCTGCCGATCGGCGTGCAGATCATCGCCGCGCCATGGCGCGAGGACATCGCGCTGCGCGTCGCGTTCGCGTTGGAGAAGATGGGTGTTGCCGCCGCGCCCAGCCCAAGAGGATTTTGAGATGGAGATCGATCTCCCCGAGGTGATCGCAGACGTCAAAGCTGCGTTCGAGCGCTATGAGCAGGCCCTGATCACCAACGACGTCGCCGTGCTCGGCGAGCTCTTCCGCAACGATCCCCGCACGCTGCGCTATGGCATCGGCGAGAACCTCTACGGCTATGAAGCAATCTCCGGCTTTCGCGCCGGCCGCTCGGCGGTCGGCCTCAATCGCCGCACCGCGAAAACCGTGATCACCAGCTATGGCCGCGACACCGCGGTTGCCTCCACCCTGTTCTATCGCGACACGATGCCGGGCAAGGTCGGCCGGCAGATGCAGACCTGGGTAAAATTCCCGGAGGGCTGGCGCGTCGTCGCCGCCCATGTCAGCATCATCGACGAGTCGAAAGAGACCTGACCGTATGACGCTTGACGATCTTCCGCCCGGAGCGCTGCCGGCCGAACCGGCGGTGCCGCGTGTCGACCGGGGGGCGCCGTCAGCGCACAAGGTCACGCGCGCCGAGGAGCTGCGCCTGCAGCTCGCCGACGAGATCGTGCGCGGAGCTCTGCCACCCGGTGCGCCGCTTGACGAGACCGACATCGCGCGCCGCTTCAGCGTTTCGCGCACGCCGGTGCGGGAAGCCCTGCGTCAGCTCGTGGCAAGCGGCCTCGTCGAAGCGCGCGCTCATCGCGGCGCGGTGGTGGCGCAGCCCTCGTTCGAACGGCTGACGGGCATGTTCGAGGCCATGGCGGAGCTTGAGGCGCTGTGTGCGGGTCTTGCCGCCGAGCGCATGTCCGCCACTGAGCGTCACGGCCTGGAAGCCATCCACGAAGAACTGCGGGTGTTGAGCTACGCCGGCAATCCCGAGCGCTTCCACGAGGTCAACGAGCGCTTCCACAACGCGATCTATGCGGGATCGCAGAACGGCTACATCGCCGAGATCACGCTGGCGACGCGCGTGCGCGTACAGCCGTTTCGCCGCGCCCAGTTCCGCAATCTCGGCCGTCTCGCCAAGTCGCAAGCCGAGCACGACCGCGTTGTCGTCGCCATCATGCGCGGCGACAAGCAGGGCGCCGCCGCCGCGATGCGCGCGCATATCGAGCTGGTGCGCGGGGAGTACGAGATCTACGCGGTGTCGGTTTAGGGGCGCGCGCACGGTTGCGTAGGGTGGGCAAAGGCGCAAAGCGCCGTGCCCACCATCTCCCCAAGCTGACGGTGATGGTGGGCACGTTTCGCTTTGCCCACCTACGAGACCTACGCTGTCGTAGCTTCCGCCATATACTTCCGCCAGCCGCCATACGCGGTGATGTCGCGAGCCTCGCCCAGCACCTCGGGCTCGACGAGAAATCCCTTCACGCTGCGGCCATCGGCCAGCCGCACCGTGCCGATCGCCATCGGCGCGGGAATCGCGTTGACGAACTTGCCGAAGGCGGACGACGACAGCGACCAGATTTCCAGCTCGATCGACGCGCCCTTGCCGGCCTCGACGCGCAGCATGCCCGGCTTTGGCGGCGTGGTCTTCAATGCGTAGAGCTTGTAGTCCGCCGCGGTCCTGGTTGCCTCGATCAGCTGGCCGTTCAGCGCTTTCAGTTCGCCGTTCAGCGCCATGCCGGACAGATGCGCGCCGACCACGGCGATGGGAATCTCGTCGACGCCGCTTGCGGCAAGCGGCGCCAGCGCGGCTTGCACGACGCCCTTTGCGCCAAGCGTCAGTTTGGTATCGGCATGGAACACGCGGCCGATGCTGGCGAGCAGCGCATCGTGCCCGGTGGGTGCAAGAATTGTGATGCCGAACGGGATGCCGTCGGCGCGCATCGCCGCCGGCAGCGCGAGACCACAGAGATCGAGCAGATTGACAAAATTGGTATAGGTGCCGAGCCGGCTGTTGAGCTCGACCGGATTGGCCCGCACCTGCGCGGTCGTATAGGCCGTCGGCGCCGTCGGCAGCACCAGCGCGTCGATATTGGTGAAGGTGCGTTCGGCGATCTTGCGCAGGCCCTGCAGACGATAGAGCGCGGAGAAGGTGTCCGTCGCCGTCAACCGCGCACCGGCCGCGGTGATCTCGCGCGTCACGGGATGGATCGCCTCCGGTGCCGAGGCGAGCAGGTCGCGGATCACGAGATAGCGCTCGGCCACCCACGGTCCCTCGTAGAGCAGTCGGGCCGTCTCATAGAACGGCTCGAGGTCGAATTCGACGAGCGTTGCCCCAAGCGCGGTCCAGCGCTTCAGCGCCTCGGCGTAAGCCGCTTCCGCCTTCTTGTCGCCGAAGAAGATCAGCTGTCCGCTGCGCGGCACGCCCAGGCGCAGGTTTGCCGGGAGCGGGGTGATCGCGCCAAGCGGCCGGTCGCGCGAGAACGGATCTGCCTGATCGGGACCTGCCATCACGGAGAGCGCCAGCGCGGCGTCGTCGACCGTCAAAGCGAATACCGAGATGCAGTCGAGCGTCCGGCAGGCCGGCACCAGGCCAGCGGTCGAAATCATGCCGAGGCTCGGCTTGAGACCGACGATGTTGTTGAGCATCGCCGGCACGCGGCCTGAGCCGGCGGTGTCGGTGCCGAGCGACAGTGGCACCAGCCCGGCGCCGACGGCGGTGGCCGATCCCGAGCTCGAGCCGCCGGGAATGAGGTCCTCGCGGATCGCGTTTCTGGGGATGCCGTGGGGCGAGCGCACGCCGACAAGGCCGGTCGCGAACTGGTCGAGATTGGTCTTGCCGATGATGATCGCGCCGGCGGCGCGCAGCCGCTGCACCGCGGTCGAATCATGTGTCGGGGTATACGAGAAGGCCGGGCACGCCGCGGTGGTCGGAAATCCCAGCGCGTCGATATTGTCCTTCACCACGACCGGCACGCCATAGAGCGGCAGGCTGGCGGCGTCCTTGGTGGCGAGCTTCTCGGCCTCCGTGATCGCGTCCTTTTCGTCGCGCAGGCTGATGAAGACGGCGGGGTCGTTGTGGTCGCGGATGCGCTGATAGGTGCGCGCGACCGTCTGCGCCGGTGTGAGCGTGCCCGCGCGATGCGCGGCCACGATCGCGGCGACCGTTTCAGGCTGCTCAGCCCCCATTTCAGCCTTCATGGCGACAAATCTCCGGCTACGTCTCTTCACCCCGATCGAAGCAAGCGATGTGCCATTGTGTACAGAATCCGGGCAGGACAAGTGCTGCGGATATTACCGAGAGATCAGTGGCTTGTGGGATATTTCGAGCTCCGGCGGACCTTCGTGTCAGCGCCCTGTTACGAGCATTTGCGCAAATAATAGGCAGCTAGATCAGGTGCAGCCAGCAATCCATGCCGCGGATGCGCGGCGACCAGCCCTTTGAACGGCGGCGGGCCGTCCCACCTGGCCCCAGCTTGCGCCCCAACAATTGTCGTGGCCAACATGCTGGCCAACGCGGTCCGCGACGAGGCTGCGACCGGTCCCGGCTTCCGGGCGAGGAGGAAACCATGACAGCCGCCCCACGCGGTGATGCTTCGAGCCTGTTTGCGACACCCAGAACCGTTGCCGAGCATCGCGCCGACGGCAGCATCGTGCTGCGCTCGCCCGAGCCTCTGCGCGATGGCGCGCGCTGCGTCGGCGACTGGCTGGAGCAATGGGCGCGGCAGAGGCCCGACGCGATTTTCCTCGCCGAGCGCAGCAGTGCCGAAGCGCCATGGAGCACCGTTACCTATGCGCAGGCGCTGCGCCAGGTGCGCGCGGCGGCGTCCTGGATTCTGGCGCACGGTCTCGGCGCGGAGCGCCCGCTCGCGATCCTCTCCGACAACAGCATCGATCATGCGCTGCTGGCACTGGCGGCGCAGCATGTCGGCGTGCCCTCGGCGGCGATCTCGCCGGCCTATTCCCTGATGTCAAAGGACTTCGACAAGCTCAAGAGCATGATCGCGTTGCTTGAGCCCGCCGCGATCTATGTCTCCGCGACGAGGCCGTTTGCGGCGGCGCTGGCCGCGATCAAGCCGCTGCATAGCGCGCAGATTATCAGCGGCAATGCCGACGATGCCGATGCGCTGGCCTTTCGCACTATCGCGGCAACGCCCGAGAGCCCCGACGTCGCAAAGGCCTTCGCCGCGGTGACGCCCGATACGATCGCAAAACTCCTGTTCACTTCGGGCTCGACCGGCACGCCGAAAGCCGTGATCAACACCCAGCGCATGCTGACGTCCAGCCAGCAGGCCAAGGCGCAGACCTGGACTTTTCTCGAACGGGCGCGCGACGATCTGGTCATTCTCGACTGGCTGCCCTGGAGCCACACGTTTGGCGCGAACCACAATTTCAATCTCGTGCTGCGCAATGGCGGCTCGCTCTATATCGACGGCGGCAAGCCGGCGCCCGGTCTGTTTGCGATGTCGCTCGCCAACCTCAGAAGCGTGATGCCGACGGTCTATTTCAACGTGCCGCGCGGCTTCGACATGTTGATCGCGGCGCTGCGCGGCGACGAGGAGCTGTGTCGCCGCTTCTTCAGCGAGGTGAAATTCGCGTTCTACGCCGGTGCGGCGCTGCCGCAGAATCTCTGGGATGCGCTGGAAGAACTCTCCGTCAAGACTGTTGGCCGCGCGATGCCGATGGTCTCGGCCTGGGGCTCGACCGAGACGTCGCCGCTGGCCACCGACTGCCATTTCCTCGCGGAGCGCTCGGGCAATATCGGCGTGCCCATTCCCGGCACCGAACTGAAGCTCGTTACCTCCGGCGACAAGCTGGAGGTGCGCGTGCGCGGCCCCAACGTCACGCCGGGCTATTGGAAGGCGCCGGAGCTGACCAGGCAGGCTTTTGACGACGAGGGCTTTTATCTCATCGGTGATGCCGTGAAGTTCGCCGACGCGAACCGGCCCGAACGCGGCCTATTCTTTGACGGCCGCGTCGCGGAGGATTTCAAGCTCAATTCCGGCACCTGGGTCAGTGTCGGCACACTGCGCCTCGCCGGCATCGCCGCGCTGGCGCCGCTCGCGCAGGACATCGTCGTCACCGGCCATGGCGGCGACGAGGTGCGCTTCCTGGTGTTTCCGAACATCGCTGCGTGCCGCGCGCATGCCGGCCTGCCCGAGACCGCAGGCGTGAACGACGTGCTCGCGCATGAGAAGATCAGAGCCGCGATCGCGCGGGGGCTGGCGAAACTGAAGCAACACGGCGCCAACTCCTCCGGCCACGCCACGCGCGCGTTGCTGCTCGCCGAGCCGCCGTCGGTCGACGGCGGCGAGATCACCGACAAGGGCTACATCAACCAGCGCGCGGTGCTGACGCGCCGTGCCGATGCGGTGGCGCGGTTGGATGACGATGCGCCGGGCGAGTGGATCGGTCTGTAGCGCTTGGGCCTGTGCCCCGGACGCAGCGCAGCACGCAGTGATGCGCTGCAGAGCCGGGGCCATTCTTCGTGATTGGCATCTCTGGATCCCGGCTCTGCGCAGCAGCGTTTCACGCTGCAGCGCGTCCGGGACAAGAGAGCTCGGCAAACCCAACTACGCCAGCCGCCCTGCCGCATTATGCTGCACGATTCTTTTGTTGCCCAAGCAACTAATTTATGCGAACCGTTCCAGACACGGATGACGGCGGGAGGAACCGCCGCGTCGGATCGGAGGAAGCTATGCTCGGCAGAGAGGGTGCCGCCGGCGAATGTTGGCGCATGCCTGGAAATGACAGGGCTCAGCGCCCGCTGTGTGGCCCGTCAGGTCTCGGTGCTGCCGGTCACCGCGCCGAGATTTTCATGCAGGCGGCGCAACAGGTCGATCAGCACCTCGCGCTCGTCCTTGTCCAGGCAGGACAACAGGCGCCGTTCGCGCTCGAATGCAGCGACGATCACCTTGTCATGGATGGCGCGGCCCTTCGCCGTCAGCGAGATCGAATGGGTGCGCCCGTCATTGGGATCGGTACGGATCGAGATCAACCCCCGCTTTTCCAGGCCGGCCAGCGTCCGACTCACCGGGCCCTTGTCGAAACCGATGACGTGGCAGATGCGCGAGGCGGGAATGCCGGGCTCGATCGCGAGCAGCGACATGATCCGCCATTCCGTGACGTTGACGCCGAACTCTCGCTGATAGAACGCGGTGGCGCTGTTCGAGAGCTTGTTGGCGATGAAGGTGATGAACGCGGGGACGTAGCGGTCAAGATCGAGCGTCGGTCCCGTCTCGGCGGGCGCAGGTTTCTGGCGGGCTCTGGTCGAAGGCGGCGGCATGTCGGGATTCTGTCTCGCGGCGTGTCTGGAGACCTAAAGGTAAGCGCGGCCCTTTCACAAGATCAAAATGAGGGAGGACTTCCATGAGCACTTCCAGCTCCCAGGAAATTAGCGGTTCGTCGGCCGTCCCGCATCTCGACGTCGATCCGTTCGCGATGGATTTTTTCGCCGATCCCTATCCCACGCATGAGCTGCTGCGGGAGGCGGGACCTGTCGTCTATCTCGACAAGTGGAACGTCTATGGCGTGGCGCGCTATGCCGAAGTTCATGCCGTGCTGAACGATCCCGCAACGTTCTGCTCCAGTCGTGGCGTCGGCCTCGCCGATTTCGCGAAGGAGACGCCGTGGCGGCCGCCCAGCCTGATCCTCGAGGCCGATCCTCCCGAGCACACCCGCACCCGCGCCGTGCTCTCAAAGGTGCTGTCGCCGACGGTGATGAAGGGGCTGCGCGACCGCTTTGCCGCGGCAGCGGAAGAGCGTGTGGACGCGCTGTTGGAGAAGCGCAACTTCGATGCCATCACGGACCTTGCCGAGGCCTATCCGCTGTCGATCTTCCCAGATGCGCTCGGGCTTAAGCCTGAGGGACGCGAGAATCTCATTCCCTATGCGAGCCTGGTGTTCAACGCCTTCGGCCCGCCGAACCAGTTGCGCAACGAGGCGATCGCGCGCTCGGCGCCTCACCAGGCCTACGTCACCGAGCAGTGCCAGCGGGACAGCCTCACGCCCGGCGGCATCGGCGCCTGCATCCACGCCCATGTCGGCGAGGGTGCCATCACCGCGACCGAAGCGCCGCTGTTGGTGCGTTCGCTTCTGTCAGCGGGCCTCGACACCACCGTCAACGGCATCGGTGCAGCGGTCTACTGTCTCGCGCGCTTCCCTGAGCAGTGGCAGCGCCTGCGCAACGATTTTACGCTGGCGCGCAACGCTTTCGAGGAGGCCGTTCGTTTTGAAAGCCCGGTGCAGACCTTCTTCCGCACGACCACGCGCGAAGTCGAACTGTCAGGCGCGACCATCGGTGAGGGCGAGAAGGTGTTGATGTTCCTGGCGGCTGCCAATCGCGATCCGGGGCGCTGGGACAAGCCCGACAGCTACGACATAACCCGCCGCACGTCCGGCCATGTTGGCTATGGCTCAGGTATTCACATGTGCGTCGGCCAGCTGGTCGCGCGGCTCGAAGGCGAGACAATGCTCGCGGCGCTGGCCCGCCGGATCGCAAAGATCGAGATCATGGGCGAGCCGCAGCGCCGCTTCAACAACACGCTGCGCGGGCTCGACAGCCTGCCTGTGCGCATCACGCCAGCCTGACGCTGTCGTCATCGCAAACAACAAATACGACAGGGGAGGGAACAATGAAGAACTTGAAGTGGACGCTTGCGCTGGCCGCGAGCCTGATTGGCGGCGCGGCAAATGCCGAGATCTCGGACAATGTCGTGCGCGTCGGCGTGCTCAACGACATCTCCGGCATTTTCCAGGACACCAACGGCATGGGCTCGGTCGAGGCCGCGCGCATGGCCGCTGAGGATTTCAACGGCGGCGGCAAGGGCATCAAGGTCGAGATCGTCTATGCCGATCACCAGAACAAGGCCGACGTCGGCAATGCAATCGCGCGCAAATGGCTCGATGTCGAGGGCGTCGACGCCATCGTCGACGTGCCGAACTCGGCCGTTGGCCTCTCCATCAACACGCTGCTGCGCGATAGCCGCATGACGTTCCTCGCGTCGTCCACCGCGAGCTCCGATCTCACCGGCAAGGCCTGCTCGCCCAACACCATCCAATGGGTCAACGACGCCTGGGCGACCGGCAACACCACGGCGGCCGCGATGATGTCGCGCGGCGGCAAGGACTGGTATTTCCTCACGGTTGACTACGCACTCGGCAAGGGCATCGAGGCGGAAGCCCAGAAATACATCGAGGCGCATGGCGGCAAGATGTTGGGCTCCTCCAAGCATCCGCTCGGCACGTCCGACTTCGCGTCCTTCCTGTTGCAGGCGCAGGGCTCGAAGGCCCAAGTGATCGGGCTCGCCAATGCCGGCGGCGACACCATCAACGCGGTGAAGCAGGCGGCCGAGTTCGGGATACAGCAGGGCGGACAAAAACTCGTCGCCTTCCTGCTCTTCATCAACGACGTCCACGGCATGGGCATCAAGGTCGCGCAAGGGCTCCAGCTCATGGAGGCCTTCTACTGGGACATGAACGACGACACCCGCGCCTTCGCCAAGCGCTTCGCGGCGCGGCCCGGCATGAACGGCAAGATGCCGAGCGGCAACCAGGCCGGGGTCTATGCCTCCACGCTCGCTTATCTCAACGCGGTCGCCGTCACGGGCAGCGACAATGCCAAGGATGCCGTGCCCGAGATGAAAAAGTTCAAGGGCAAGGACAAGCTGTTCGGCGACACCACGATCCGCCAGGACGGCCGCGTCGTGCATCCGATGTATCTGTTCGAGGTGAAGAAGCCGGAGGAGTCGAAATATCCGTATGACTATTACAAGCTGGTTTCGACGATCTCTGCGGAGCAGGCGTTTCGACCGCTCGCGGAAGGTGGGTGCGAGCTGGTGAAGTAGGGGCGGCGATCGCGCCTCACTTAACCTCTCCCCGCTCGCGGGGAGAGGTCGGATCGCTCTTGCGATCCGGGTGAGGGGGTACAGGTCTCACCAATATCTCGTTCGCGGAGAGGCCCCTCACCCCAACCCTCTCGCCGTAAGAACGAGGAGAGGAAGAAGAAGCCCTACACCACCTTGCTCGATCCCTGCGTGATCAGCCGCGCAGCGCGCTGGTCGCGGGCGTAGATCCAGAGCCAGCTCAGGGCGACGCTGAGGCGATGGCGCAAGCCGATCAGGAAGTAGATATGGGCGATGCCCCAGATCCACCACGCGATGGTGCCGCGCAGCTTGATGCGGCCGAAGTCGATCACCGCGAGCCGCTTGCCGATCTGCGCGAGGCTGCCGGAGTGCTTGTAGCGGAACGGGCCTGTCGGCTCCTGGCGCAGCCGGGCCTTGATGGTCTCGGCCACGTGACGGCCCTGCTGCTTGGCGGCCGGCGCGATGCCGGGCACAGGCTTGCCGTCCCAGGCGTTGATCAAAACGGTGTCGCCAATTGCAAAGATCTCGGGATGACCGGGGATCGTAAGATCGGCCTCCACTTGGACGCGCCCGGCGCGATCGGCCGGTGCGCCCAGCCATTCCGCCGCGGGCGAGGCGCGCACGCCGGCGGCCCAGATTCGTGTCTTGGCTTCGAGCAGCTTGCCGCCGAACACCACGCCCTCGCGGTTGATCTCAGTGACGGCTTGGCCGAGCACGACCTCGACGCCGATCTTCTCCAGCGAGGCCTGGGCATAGGCCGAGAGATCATCTGGAAAGCCTGCCAGCACCCGCGGACCCGCCTCGATCAGCACCACGCGCGCCTTGTTGGTGTCGATGTTGCGGAAGTCGGCTGGCAAGGTGTGGTGCGCCATCTCGGCGATGGTGCCGGCGAGTTCGACGCCGGTGGGGCCGGCGCCGACGATGACGAAAGTCAATCGTGCCGCGCGTTTGGCCGGATCGGTCTCACGCTCGGCGCGCTCGAACGCCACCAGGATATGACGGCGCAGCGTGGTCGCGTCCTCCAGTGTTTTAAGACCCGGCGCCCATTGCTCCCATTCGTCGTGGCCGAAATAGGCGTGACGCGCGCCGGTGGCGAGCACCAGCGTGTCGTAAGGCACCTCGCTGCCGTCGTCGATCAGCACGCAGCGCCTGTCGGCATCGACGCCGCTGACCGTCGCAAACAGCGTCGTCACATCGCGCCGGTCGCGCATCAGGTGCCGGACCGGCCAGGCGATCTCGCTGGTGGCGAGCGAGGCGGTGGCGACCTGATAGAGCAGCGGCTGGAACAAATGATGGTTGCGGCGGTCGATCAGCGTGATCTCGACCGGGCTGCCGGCGAGCCGGTGGGTCGCCTCCAGCCCGCCGAAACCGGCTCCGACGATGACGACGCGGTGCGGTGTCGTGGTCATGATGCGCCCCTCCGAATCTCGCGGCTCTATCCTCATCTAAACGCTGATCAGGCGCCGCGGTCCAATAGCCGTCGTCAATCGAGGCATAGGCCGGATGTATCGCGCCCGCGAGAAAGCGCCGCAGCCTTAGCCGAAGTAAGTAGAATTATATTTCTTGCTATCGCCGTTCGGGGCGAAATATGGTGCAGGGCGGGCGCTGAACCATTGGCGGCGCGACAGATTTTGCGTTCAATAGAGATGACCCCGGGGCGGCAATCACCCTGCTTCCGGGCATAATAATATGGAGGGGAGTGGTTATGAGGACGGCATTCTGGCTGGCGGGCGCAGCGGCGCTGGTGCTGGCAGGCCCGGCATCCGCCGGCGACACCATCAAGATCGGCTTCGTTTCGACCTTCAGCGGCCCGACCGCCGTGATCGGCAACGACATGCGCAATTCGTTCGAGCTCGCGCTGGATCACATCGGCCGCAAGATGGACGGCAAGCCGGTCGAGGTGATTTACGAGGACGACGGGCAGAAGCCCGACGTCGGCAAGCAGAAGACCGAGAAGCTGGTGCAGTCCGACAAGGTCGACTTCATCGTCGGCTACATCTGGTCGAACGTGCTGCTGGCCTCGCTCAAGACCGCCGTGGACTCGCAGACCTTCCTGATCTCGGCCAATGCCGGTCCGTCGCAGCTCGCGGGCGAGCTCTGCTCGCCTTACGTGTTCTCGACCTCCTGGCAGAACGACCAGACGCCGGCCGCCATGGGCCTCTACATGAACCAGAAGGGCGTCAAGAGCGTGTTCCTGATCGGCCCGAACTACGCCGCCGGCAAGGACATGCTGGCGGGCGTGAAGAGCACGTTCAAGGGCGAGGTCAAGGGCGAGGAATACACGGTCTGGCCGAGCCAGCTCGACTTCTCCGCCGAGCTCTCCAAGGCGCGGGCCTCGGGTGCCGAGTCGATCTTCGTGTTCTATCCCGGTGCAGCCGGCGTGCAGTTCCTCAACCAATATGCGCAGGCCGGGCTGAAGAGCACGATGCCGCTCTACACGGCTTTCACCGTCGACGAGCTGTCGCTGCCGCTGCAAAAGGAGAACGCGCTCGGGGTGCCCGGTGCGCAGGAATGGGTGAATGATCTGCCCAACGAGCAGAACAAGCGCTTCGTCGCCGACTATCGCAAGAAGTACCCCGGGCTGCGTCCGACCTATTACGGCGCGCAAGCCTACGACGCGGCCCAGCTCATCAACAGCGCCGTGGTCGCGGTGAAGGGCGACACCAGCAAGAAGGACGCGATGAAGGCCGAGATGGAGAAGGCCAACTTCAAGTCGCTGCGCGGCCCGTTCAAGTACGGCAAGAACCACATCCCGGTGCAGAACTTCTACCTCCAGGACGTGGTCAAGGACGGCGAAGGCCAGCTCTCGCTGAAGACGGTCGCGACCATCGTCGAGAACGACCAGGATCGCTTCCACGACAAATGCGCGATGAAGTAGCCACAAGCACGATACCCCTTCTCCCCTTGTGGGAGAAGGTGGCGCGAAGCGCCGGATGAGGGGTTTGTTTCCGCGTATTCAAAAGTAAGGTCTCGCGGAGAGAACCCCTCACCCGTCTCGCCGCTTTGCGGCAAGCCACCCTCTCCCACAAGGAGAGAGGGAAAGTAAGCTACACGCGCGGCATGCTCGCGGGCCGCACCTCGCGCGCTTGCGCGGCAAGCCTGATCCCGGCATTGGCCGCGCCGAAGCCCTGATAATCCCGCCGCTCCACGATCTCGAAGAAAAACCGCTCGTCGAAGATGTGGGTGTAGACCTGGAAAAACTCTCCGTCGCCCTCGCGGTCGTAGAGAATGTGGTTGGCGCGCAGCTGCCTCATCAGCTCGGGTGCGAGGTCGTATTTGGCTTCGACGTCGTCGTAGTAATTATCCGGGATATCCAGGAAATCCGCGCCGCGCTTGCGCATCTCCGCGACTGCCGCAAAGATATCCCGGCACGTAAATGCGACGTGCTGCACGCCCGAGCCGAAAAACTCCGAGATGAAGCGGGCCGGCAGCGTGCGGTTGGCGGATGAGCCGTTGAGCACGAAGCGCAGGCTCTGGTCGCCGTTGATGACGGCCTGGCTTTGCACGAGGCCCCTGGGATCGGCGATCTCCATCTGCGGCAGCCGCTTGAGGTCGAGGATGCCGGTGTAGAACAGCAGCCACGACAGCATCTCGTCATAGGGCATCGACTGCGCGATGTGATCGACGGCCAGCAGGGCGTCCGCGCGAGCGTCGCTCGGTACCTGTTCGAAATCCGTGTCCCAGTTCTTGCCGGCCTGGTCCAGGAAGTAAAGCAGGCTGCCGCCGACGCCGTGGATCGCGGGAATCTCGAGCTCGCCCGGCCCGACCGGCTGATAGAAGGTGCGCGCTTTCAGTGTTTCGGCGCGCTGCATAACGAGGCCGGCATTGTCGATATCGAGCGCGATGGCGCAGACGCCGGGGCCATGCGTCACGTAGTGCGAATGCGCAAAGCCGTCGGTCTCGGAGTTGACGACGAGCTCGACCTTGCCTTGCGACCAGCGCTCCACCGCCTTGCTGCGATGCTTGCCGGTCTTGCGGAAACCGAGCTGCGCGAGCAGGCGGGCGAGTTCGCCGGCCTTGGTCTCGTTGACGGCAAACTCGATGAATCCCGTGCCGCGACTTTTGGGCTTGGGCGCCAAGGGTTCGCCGATGAGCTTTGGCCAATCCGGTGCAAGCTGGTCCTCCAGCAGGATCAGCGAACGCAGGCCGTCGACCGCGGTCTGCACGGCCGAGCCGGCACGGAATTGGTCGTTGAAGATCTCCAGCGACAGCGGCCCGGCATAGCCGGTCGCCGCGATCGCCGCCATGAACTCGCCGACCGGCAGGTCGCCCTGGCCGGGGAAGGAGCGGAAGTGCCGGCTCCACGACAAGATGTCGAGCTCGAGCTTCGGCGCATCTGCAAGCTGGACCAGGAAGATCTTGTCGCCGGGGATCGAGGGCATCGCGCGGACCGGAAAGCCGGGGGCCAGTGCGTGAAAGCTGTCGAGGATGACACCGATCGCGGGGTGATCGGCGCGCCGCACGATCTCCCAGGCATCGCGGTAATCGTTGACGTGGCGTCCCCAGGCCAATGCCTCGTAGCCGACGCGCAAAGACCGTTTGGCCGCGCGCTCGCCAAGCTCGCGAAAATCATCCGCGGCGCGGTCGATGCCGCCGAGCGCGGCCGGCGACACGTTGGAGCAGATCAGCAGCAGATCGGTGCCGAGCTCCTGCATCAGGTCGAACTTGCGTTCGGCGCGGGCAAAGTTTCGCGAACGCTGCGGCTCCGGCATGCCTTCGAAATCGCGGAACGGCTGAAACGCACAGATCTCGAGATTGAGGTCCCCGCAGAGCTTTGCGATGTCGCGCGGACCTGCGCCGAACGACAGCAGATCGTTCTCGAAAATCTCGACCGCGTCGAATCCGGCGGATGCGATGGCGCGGAGCTTTTCGTCGAGAGCGCCGGAGAGTGAGACCGTTGCGATCGAGCGTTTGGTCATGCTGCCTGCTCCATGATTTGGCCCGGCGATATCTTCTGGCCCGTGCGTGCCGCTTCGCTGACGGCTTCGACGACCGCAAGTGTGCCCATTGCGTCTTCGACCGCGATCAGTGGTTGTTCATGGCCCGCGATCACGGCGAGGAAATGCCGGAGCTGCTCGGCCAATGGATCGAATGCCGGCGGCGTGATGGTCTCGCGCGACAGCGGCGCGTGCCAGCCGGGCTCTCGCGCGTAGGACCAAAGCTCCATATTCGGCACGGACAGCGAGCCCGCGGTGCCGGAGAGGATGTAACAGGGCTGATCCCGCTTCGGGTACGCAGTGTTCTCGCCCGAGGTCAGCTCCCAGCTCCATGGCGCCGGCGTTGCGTCCGACACGGTCGCCGTTCCCAGTGCGCCGTTGGCGAAGCGCAGCAGCAACGCGGCGGTGTCCTCGACGGCGAAACCGCGAACCTTGTTCGACGTCAACGCCTGCACCTCGGTGATCTCGCCGCAGATGAATCGGAGATTGTCGATGTCGTGGATCAGGTTGATGAGCAGCGGGCCGCCCCCATGCTCGCGCCGCCACGCCACATCAAAGTAATCGTCGGGCTTCTTCAGGAGCCACAGTCCGACCACAGCCGTGAGTTGGCCGAGTTTGCCGGTCGCCACCGTCTCGCGTGCGGCCTTGATGATCGGATTGTGCCGGCGGTGATGGCCGACTAGCATCGGCACGCCGGTCCGCCTGATCGCCGCGCACAGGCGCTGCGCGGCCGCGACCGTATCGGTCACCGGCTTCTCGATCAGCGCGGGCACGCCGGCTTGGGCACAGTCGAGCACCATCTGGAAGTGCAGCGCGTTCGGTGAGGCGATGATCAGGCCATCAGGCTTTTCCTGCGCCAGCAACGTGCGGTGATCCGAATGCCAGGGTGTGGTGCGCGTCTGCGCGAACTCTTTTGCGGCAGGCGAAGGGTCGGCGATGCCCGCCAGCACGCAGTCTGGTGAAGCGTTGATCAATTCGATATGGCGGCGGCCGATCAGGCCGGCGCCGGCAACGGCGATGCGCCTTGGCGCGCTCATGCTGCGCTCTCCTCCATGGCGCCGCCGAGGAAGAGCTGGCCGATCCGCGGGTCGTTCAAGATGCGCTCCGCCTTGTCGACCATGCGGGTCTGGCCGAGCTCGAGCACGATCCCGATGTCGGAAATCTCCAGCGCCGAGCGGGCGTTCTGCTCGATCATCAGAATGGTGACACCGCGGTCGCGCAAGCTCTTCAGGATGTCGAAAGTCTGCTGCACCATCAGTGGCGACAGGCCGATTGAGGGCTCGTCGATCAGAACGAGCTTCGGTTCGAGCAGCAGCGAGCGGGCGATTTCGAGCTGTTTCTGCTCGCCGCCGGATAGCGTGGAGGCCTGCTGCGTCGATTTCCGCCGCAGCGCCGGGAACAGGTCGAGCGCGGCCTCGATCCGGCTCTGCAGGTCGATGCCCTTGCCCGCCGAAACGCCTCCGAGCTCGATATTGTGGCGCACCGACAGCTCGGGAAAGATGTTGCGGCCCTGCGGCACGTAGCAGATGCCGGCATTGAGCAGCGCGCGCTGGCTCAAATGGGTGACGTCGCGGCCGGCGAAGTTGATCTTGCCCTCACGCAGCTTGAGCAGGCCGAAGATCGCCTTGAACACGGTGGACTTGCCGGCGCCGTTCGGGCCGATGATGGTGGTGATGGTGGCCTGCGGCACGGCGAAAGTGGTGCCGTTCAGGATCGTCATCTTGCCGTAGCCGCCGACGAGATTGTGAACCGAGAGGATCGGATCGCTCATGGCTGGTTCCTCAATGTCCGAGATAGGCTTCGATCACGGCGGGGTTCTTTCGCACCTCGTCCGGTCGTCCCATCGCCAGCACCTTGCCCTCCGCCATCACCATCACGCGGGAACACAGCGACATCACGAATTCCATGTTGTGCTCGATCACGACGAAGGTGGCGTTCTTCTCGCGGTTGATCGCCACCAGCCGCTCCTTCAGATCCGTCAACATCGACGGGTTGACGCCGCCGGCTGGCTCGTCGAGCAGCACCAGGCGCGGTCCGCCCATGAAGGCCATGGCGGCGTCGAGCAGTTTTTGCTGGCCGTAGGAGAGCCCGCCGGCCGGCTCGTCGGCGAGATGATCGAGCTTGAAAAAGCCGATCATCTGGTTGGCGGCCTCCGTCAGTCCGGCATCGGAGCGGCCGACCAGGCGCGAGGCCATGCTGCCTTGGTGCTCCTGGCCTGCGAGGATCAGGTTCTCGCGCACCGAGAGTTTGGGGAACACCTGCAGGAGCTGGAAGGTGCGGCTGACCCCGAGCTTGTTGAGCTCGGCGGGTCGCAAGCCCGTGACGACCTTGCCGTCGAGCTTGACCTCGCCGCCGCTCGGCGTGAGCTGGCCGAGAATGCAGTTGAACAGGGTCGACTTGCCGCAGCCGTTCGGGCCGATCAGGCCGAGGATCTCGCCCTCGCGGACGTCGAAAGAGACGCCGCCGACGGCGCTGATGCCGCCAAAATTCTTCTTGATGTCGGTGACTTCGAGGACCGCGCTCATTGCACTGTCTCCAGCCGGGACTTTGCGACGGCGCGCTGGGCGGAGGCCGCCTTGGTGCGGCGTTCGGCGAGATAGCGGTCGAGGATTCCCAAAATGCCGGTCGGCGACCAGATCAGCAGCCCCATCACCGCGATCGCGTAGAGCATCAGATAATAGCCCTCGGTGAAGCGCAGCCACTCCGGCAACAGCACCGCGATCATCGCGCCGAGGAACGGACCCAGGAAGAATCCGGCGCCGCCGACGATCACCATCATCAGGAGGTCGAGCGAGAGCGACAGGTTGAACGGCACGGGATCGATATATTGCGTCAGCGGCGCATAGAGCGCCCCCGCGACGCCGCCGAGCGCCGAGCCGATCGCGAACGCCATCAGCGTATAGCGCCGCGTGTCGACGCCCAGCGACTGCGCCCGCAGCGGGTTTTCGCGCAGCGCCATGAAGGCGCGGCCCCACGGCGAGCGGATCAGCCACCACACCGCGAGCGACACGATAGCGAGCGAGCCGAGACAGACATAGTAGAACGGCAGCGGCTTGTTGGTCGCGATGCCGAAAATGTGCGGACGCGGAATATTGGAGATGCCGTAGATGCCGCCGGTGAGCCAGCTCTCGTTGCGAAATACCAGGAAGGCCAGCGTGGAGAAGGCGAGCGTGACGAAGGCGAGGTAGTGATGCTGCACCCGCAGCGCGGGATAGCCGAGCACCCAGCCGACCGCGAAGCTCAAGCCGATCGCGACGACGATCGCCGCCGGCAGCGGCCAGCCATGCGTGGTCATGATCGCCGCGGCGTAAGCGCCGATGCCGACGAAGGCGCCCTGCGCCAGCGAGACCTGGCCGGCATAACCGAGTGTGAGGTTGAGGCCCATTGCGGCGATGGCCATCACCGCCCACTGGCTCAGGATGAACAGGCCATAGCGGTTGAAGTTCATGGGGACAACGATCAGCGCAGCGACCACGATGAGGCCGAACGCGATCTTGAGAGGTTTGGCGAAGCCGCTCATACGGTGCGCTCCTCGGCACGGCCGAGCAAGCCCTGCGGTCGGAACAGGATGACGGCGATCAGGAAGATCATAGGCACGGCGGCGCGGTACTGCGTTGAAACATAGGCGGCCGCGAGATTGTCGAGCACGCCGATCAGGAGGCCGCCTGCGATCGCGCCGCGCACCTGGTTGAACCCGCCGACGATCGCGGCGATGAAGGCGGCCTGGCCCAGTACCTCGCCCGACGTGAATTTCGCGAGGTAGATCGGCGTGATCAACAGCGAGGCGAGAGCGACCAGGAACGCGTTGATCAGGAAAGTCAGGAGAATCATGCGCTCGACCGGGACGCCGATGATGCGCGCCACCGTCGGGTTCTGCGCCGCCGCCTGCATCTGGTGGCCGAGCGAGGTGCGGTTGAGAAGCGCAGTCAAGCCGAAGACGGCAAGGATGGCGAGGACGAGGACGCCGATGCTTTGCAGCGAGACGGCATGGCCAAGGATGGAGACGTCGCCGGTCGGCACGATCGAGGGGAAGGGTGAGGCTTCGGCGCTGAAGAACTGCTTTACGGCCTCCTTGAGACCGATCGCGAGCGCCATGGTCGCGATCGCGAGCGGCAGCACGCCATGGCGCAACATCGGATCCACCAGCAGCATCTTGAAGGCGAGGCCGAGCAGGAGCATCGAAAGCAGGATGCCGAGGATGATCGCGAGCCAGAACGGCGCGCCGGCATGCATCGCCGCCAGCATCAGGAACGCCGGCAGCATCACGAACTCGCCTTGTGCGAAATTGATGGTCTGCGAGGTCTGCCACAGCAGCGTGAAGCCGACCGCGACCAGCGCATAGATCGCGCCGGTGGCAAGTCCAGCGACCAGAAGATCGAACAGATTGGACATTTTCCCCTCTCGGCGCTCGCGCTCTGTCTCCCCGCTCTCCTCGCTCGTCCTTCTCCCTCTCCCCGCGAAGGGCGGGGCGAGGCAGAAGGGCAAGACCTCACTTCACCTTCGGCAGCACCTGCTTCACGACTTGCTTGCCTTCGACCACCTCGACCAGAAAGCTCTGGCGGTCGATGTCGCCGGTCTCGCTGAAGGTGACGTCCATCAAGATGCCCGGCTCGTCGGCGGCCTTGATGGTCAGGCCATGCAGGGTGTCGGCGAACGCCTTGGAATCGACCTTGCCCATCTTGTCGGTGGTGGCCTTCACCATGTAGACCGCGAGATAGCCTTTCAGCCCGTTATGGTCGGGCACGTAATTGTACTTCTTCGCGAACTTGTCGCGAAACGCCTTGATCAGGTCGACCGGCGCGTCGGTGGTGAGACCGACATGGCCGCGCGCGCCGTTGGCGGCATCGCCCGCAAGCTCGATCACCTTCTGGCCGATCAGCGTGGTCTCGCCCATCAGCGGTGCGGTGACGCCCTGGCGCTTCAGCTCCTTGAGGATGCGTGCGCTCTCTTCCTCGTTCAAATAGACGAATACGGCGTCGGGATTGGCGGCCTTGATCTTGCCGACGTCGGCGGCGAAATCGGCCTGGCCCGCCTCGGTGGAGAGATCGGCGACGACCTTGGAGCCGAGACGGTCGAGCTCCTTGACGACGACATCGCGGCCGCCGCGGCCAAAGTCATTGTTGACCCAGACCACGGCGACCGACTTCGCCTTCATGTCGTCGTGAATGTATTTGGCGACCTTCGGCATCGAGGATTGCTGGCCGAACGAGGTGCGGAACAGGAATTTGTTTCCGCCTTGCGTCAGCTCGGCGGCTTCGCCACCCATGATCTGCGCGATGCCGGCTTCGGCCGCCAGCGGCGCGGTCACCTTCACCGAGCCGGAATAGCCGGGTCCGAGCAGCACATAGGGCTCGGCGTCGAGCGCCTTCTGCACCTGCGCGCGCGCGACGCCCGGGTTGGATTGCGAATCCGCATGAGTGACTTCGAGCTTGCGGCCGAGCACGCCGCCCTTGGCGTTGATCTCCTCGATCGCGAGGTCGATGCCGTTCTTCCAGTTGGTGCCGACGGTGGCGCCGCCCCCGGAAAGCTCGGCGACGTCGGCGAGCTTGATCGCCTGGGCGTGCACGCTGGTTGCAGTCGCGAAGGCAAGCAGGGCGCCCGCCAGCAAAGTCGATTTCATGGTTTCTCCTCCTGTTTCGTGATGGTGTCCGCGGCCTTGTGTCCGGCCGTTTCGGTTACGCTGCGTGATAGGCCGAGCTTCGTGCCGCCATCACCTCGTCGAATGCCTCTCCCATGATCTCGGTGGATGGGGCAAGGCCAGTGAACAGTTCGAAAGCGTCGGCGGCCTGGTAGATCGCAAGCTCCCGTCCGGTCATGATCCGCGCGCCCTTGGCTTGGGCAGCCGCCAGCAGCGGCGTGATCAGCGGCGAATAGACGGCGTCGGCGACCCACAGGTTTTGACGTAGCAGCGTCGGCGCGACCGGCGTTTCCCGGTTCGGCAGCATGCCGACCGGCGTGCCGTTGACGAGGCCCGTTGCGCCGTCGAGCGCGGCCTCGACGCTTGCGGCGACCCTGGCGCCACCCTGTTTGTCGAGCAGCGCGGCGAGTTTTTCGGCGCGTGCCGGCTCGCTGTCGAAGATACGGATGTCGGTCACGTCAAGGCTCGCCAGGGCAAACGCGATCGCCTTGCCGACGCCGCCGGTGCCGATCACGGCGACTGCGTTTCCAGAGGCCGCCAGCAGCGGCGCGACGGCGCGCGCAAAGCCCGTCGTGTCGGTGTTGTGGCCGATCAGCCGGCCGTTCCTGACGACGACGGTGTTGACCGCCCCCATGGCGGCGGCACCCGGTGCCAGTTCATCGAGCAGCGGGACCACCGCCTCCTTGTAGGGAAAAGTGACGTTGACGCCGGCAAAGCCGAGCCGCCGCACGCCCTCGAGCATCATGCGGAGCCCGCCCGCGTCGGCGCCGGCGACCTCGATGAGCTGGTAATGGCCGCGCAGCCCAAGCCCCTCCGCGGCGCGCTCATGCATGGCAGGGGAGGCAGAATGCGCGATGGGTGCGCCGATCAGGCCGGTCAGGAGCTTTTTGGGTGCGGCGGGTCCGCGCTTTGACATGGTTCGCTATCGTCTCGTTGGGAGCGTTTGATCCCGGCCTTTAGCGGGGAGATCCGCCCAATTCCAAGGGGCTTCCCCCAGGAACGATAGCCTTTCCTCGGCCTAACACAATTACCCTTTTGTGCTGCAAACCTAACATAATGTTATCTCTTCCGCGCCCGTGGCGGCGCGGCCCTGCCTTTGCCCCGCGACGGCTCGACCGCGCGCATCTCCGCGCGCAGGGACTCGATGAAATACTCGACATGAAGCGACAGCGGCGCGCCGCGCTTCACCGCGATATAGGTGTCGAATCGCGTCGGCTCGGTGATCTTGATCAGCTCGATGCCGGGATAGCCCCCATGGGCCACCGTGAACTGGTCGATGATGGCGATGCCGAGCCCCGCCTTCACCAGCGCGCAGACCGTGGTGCCGAAGCGGGCGCGGATGGTGATGTTGTACTCGAGGCGGTGGCGCGCGAAGATCTCGGCCATGATCCGCCCGTAGGGATCATTGGGATCGATGCCGATCAGCGGATAGCGCGTGATCTCGGCGGCGGAGACCTGCTTGCGGCCGGCGAGCTCGTGGCCCGGCGGCACGATGCAATAGAGCTCGCCCGAGGCGAGCGGCATGAAGTCGAGCCCGGAATGCTCCAGGCGATAGCTCATCGCCACGCACTCGCCGCGGCCGAGCATGAGATAGTCGATGGCTTCCTCGAGCTTGAGGATGTTGATGTCGATGCCCAAATCCGGATAGCGCCGCCGGACCCGCTCGATCGCGCGCGGCACCATGACTTGCGAAATGCTCGGCACCGAGCCGATGCGCAATTCCGACAATCCGCCGCGCCCGATCTTGGAGATGATCTCGGAGAGGTCGTCGACCTTCTTGTAGACGCCGTTGATCTGCTCGAAGATGTTCTCGGCTTCCGGCGTCGGGAAATAGCGGCCGTTCTGGCGCTGGAAGAAGCGGATGCCGAGCGAGCGCTCGGTATATTTCACCAGGCGGCTGATGCCCGGCGCCGAAACGTTCAGCAGCTTCGCCGCGCCGCCGATCGTGCCCGTCACCATCACGGCACGGATCACTTCAACCTGGCGCAGCGTCATCATGTCCTGGGCATCCGAAGGTAATCGTGGTCGGCGCTGCCTTTCCCTCTTCCCTTGTGGGAGAGGGCGGATCGCCGCGATAGCGCGAGGCGGGTGAGGGGTTCTCTCCCCGCACGAGCCTCGCGCATTTGAACGCGTGGAAACAACCCCTCATCCGGCGCCATAGCCGATGCGAAGCGTCGGCGTTTTGTTTTAAGAACGGCGGCCGAAGGCCGCCTATGCCACTTCTCCCACAAGGGGAGAAGGAAGGAAACATTCGCGTTCGGTTGTTCGGTTCAGATCAGAGGAAGGCATGGCGCCGAACGGACCGTTCGTGCGCTCACAGCAATTGCGTGCTAGCTCGCCGGTCCGTCCGGCGTGGCGCTCTCTGCCGGCTTGCTGCGCTCGCTTTGCAGCACCCCGCGTGCGAACTCGATGATCTTCTGCTTGTTTGCCGTTTCGCGGACGGCGAAAAATACGCGGTTGAGTTCCAGGCCGAGCACGCTGTTGAGGGCGATGTCCTCGTCTTCCATCGTGGTTTCCCCGCTTCAGACATTGTAGGTGTATCTTGACGTCCCTTCTTCCACAAGTAGATTAAGCCTTCGGGGTCAATGGGATACCGGGAAACTACGGAATCCGTGAATTGAGGCAGTGCCCCAAGACGTGCTATATCGCACAGCGAGGGTCAGGAAACGCACCGATGTCCGCCGTGGATTATGGCCGGGAAGCGCTCGACTTCATCGAGGGGCTTGGGGCCTATCGCAAGGTGCCCGACGCCATGAATGCGCTCGAATCGGCCTTTGGTCGCTTCGGTTTTGAAACTATCATCGTGACGGGGTTGCCCAATCCCGACCAACAGTTTGCACAGATGGTGCTCGCCAAGCGCTGGCCCGCGGGCTGGTTTGGTCTCTACACCGAAAATAACTACGACCGTTTCGACCCGGTGGTGCGGTTGTGCCGCCAGTCAGTCAACCCGTTCGAATGGTCGGAAGCACCCTATGATGCGGAGCTCGAGCCGAACGCGGCCGAGGTGATGAACCGCGCCACCGATTTTCGCATGACGCGCGGCTTCATTGTGCCGATCCACGGACTCACCGGCTACGAGGCCGCGGTGTCGCTCGGGGGCGTCCATCTCGACCTCAATCCCCGCAGCAAGCCGGCACTGCACCTGATGGCGATGTATGGCTTCGACCACATTCGCCGTCTGCTCGATCCAGCGCCGTATCCCTCGGCACGCCTCACCCCGCGCGAGCGCGAGGTGATCGCCTGGGCCTCGCAGGGCAAATCGGCCTGGGAAATCGGCGAGATCCTGCACATCACGCAGCGCACCGCCGAAGAGCATCTTGCAACCGCCGGGCGCAAGCTCGGAGCCGTCAACCGTACGCATGCGGTAGCACTGGCGATTCGCAACAAGATCATCAATCCCTAAGCGACGTACTGGGAAATTTCCCAATACCGAACCATCCTCTTTTCGCAGAGGGTGCCCTCCATTGAGGATGAATGGGGGTTTTCATGATTCACGCCATTTCTGCAGTAAATCGCCACCTTTACGAAGATGTACTCGATCAGCATTTTCGGCTGCGGCACGACATCTTCGTCGAAGAGCGGCGCTGGGAGACGCTGCGCAGGCCGGATTGCCGCGAAATCGATTCCTATGACGACGAGGACACCGTTTATCTGCTTGCGCTGGAGGGACGCCGCGTCATCGGCGGTCACCGGCTCTACCCGACCACCAAGCCTTCGATGATGAGCGAGGTCTTTCCCCATCTGGCAGCGGTGCGCGGCTACCCGGTGGATCCTCTGGTCTGGGAATGGTCGCGCTACTTCGTCGTGCGCGATCGCCGCGACGGCGCGCTCAACCTGCAACTGATGGCGGCCGTGCAGGAGTTCTGCCTCGGTCAGGGGATCGCGCAGGTCAGCGCGATCATGGAAACCTGGTGGTTGCCGCGCTTTCATGAGGCCGGCTTCGTCGTGACCCCGCTCGGTCTGCCGGCACTGGTGGAGAACGCATGGACCATGGCGGCGACGATCGACATTCTCCGCGAGACGCTCGATGCCCTGCATGATCGCATCGGCGTGCCTTCCATCGTCCAACAGGACGGTCCGCGTATCAATTGCATCGCCCTTGCCAACCTCTGCGGCCTCGCTGCCGCGCAACGAAAGAGCGCCTGAGATGTCGAACATGATGCGGGACAGCCAGATCATGGCGCAGATCAAGGACGAAAATCTGGGCTACATGTCCGACATGGCGCTCGAACTCGCGCAGATGGCGGAAGACACCGGATTGGCGACGCTCGCCTATCTGTTCCGGATGGCGGCGCTGGAGGCCTCGACGGCCAACAGCGTGCTTGCCGAGCCGGATGACCTTCGCCGGCAGATGACGTCGCACTAGGCGTCTCCATCCACACGTTGCGACGAATTCACACCCTCTCTCCCGCAACGGAGGGAGGGTGATCCGTTTGGGTGCGGCAGGTTGACCCATCCTGCGCGGCAGTCTTCTTGCAACACCGATTGCAGGGCCAGGACCGATCGGATGCATCGGCATGCAACAAAGTGCATGTTGGGTGTCGAATCGCTCTTGCCTCGGAACGATACTGCCATTACCCATTTTTCCGCCTTGTCCAGGCAGGGGGAGCTCTTTCACTGATGGCGACCGTGTTCGAACATCGGCGCGAACCTGCGTGCGCCTGAAAGAGTTTTGATGCTGCTCGTCGTCGAACAGTTCTTGAACGGATTGCAGTTTGGCCTGCTGCTGTTCCTGCTCGCCGCCGGCCTGACGCTGGTGTTCGGGATCATGGATCTCGTCAACCTCGCGCACGGCTCGCTGTACATGATGGGCGCCTATTTCGCCGCGACCTTCGCAGCCTGGACCGGCAGCTTCCTGCTCGGTGCGCTATTGGCGCTCGGCGCGACGCTCGTGCTCGGCATCGTGCTCGAGATGACCGCGCTGCGGCATCTCTACGGACGAGACCATCTTGACCACGTGCTCGCGACCTTCGGCCTGATCCTGTTCTTCAACGAGGCCGTGCGGCTGATCTGGGGGCCGGCCGGCCTTGCGCTGCCGCTGCCGGCCTGGCTCACCGTGCCGGTGCCGATCCTGCCGGGCATTCACTATCCCGCTTATCGCCTCGCCATCATCGTCGTGGCGCTGCTGGTTGCGCTGCTGCTCTATCTCGGCGTGATGCGCACCCGCATCGGCATGCTGATCCGGGCCGGCGCCTCCAATCGCGAGATGATCGGTGCGCTCGGCATCAACATCAAGCTGCTCTACACCCTGGTGTTCGGTCTCGGTGCCGCGCTCGCGGGCCTTGCCGGCTTGATGCAGGCGCCGATCCTCACCGTGCAGATCGGCATGGGCGAGAACATTCTGATCCTCGCCTTCGTCATCATCGTGATCGGCGGTATCGGTTCGATCCGCGGCGCGTTCCTGGCCGCGATCTTCGTCGGCATGATCGACACCCTCGGCCGCGCCTTCCTGCCCAATCTGCTGCGGCAGGTGCTGAGCGGCGCCGCGGCCTCCACCGCCGCGCCCGCGCTGTCCTCCATGCTGATCTATCTGCTGATGGCTATCGTGCTGGTGGTGCGTCCGGAGGGGCTGTTTCCGGCCAACCGCCGATGAAGGCTTTCACTGTGAGCAAGGTCGTCACGGTCCTGCTGCTGACGGGTCTCGTGCTGCTGCCGCTCTATTCGCAAGCATCCGGCAACATCTTCATCCTGACGCTGCTCACCCGCATCGTCATCCTGGCCCTGGCGGCCGCGAGCCTCAACCTCATCATGGGTTTTGGCGGCATGATGAGTTTTGGCCACGCCGCCTATCTCGGCATCGGCGGCTATGCGGTCGGCATGCTGGCGCAGGAAGGCGTGGGCTCGGGCTTCATCCAGTTTCCGGTCGCGCTTGCGGCCTCCGCGCTTTATGCGTTGGTGATCGGCGCGCTGTCTTTGCGCACCCGCGGCGTCTATTTCATCATGATCACGCTGGCGTTCGCGCAGATGGCCTATTACGTCGCCTCGGGGCTGGCGCGTTATGGCGGCGATGACGGCCTCACCGTCTACAAGCGCAGCGACTTCTCCGGGCTGATTAATCTGTCGAACCGCACGCAATTCTATTATCTCTGCCTCGCCTGCCTGTTCGGCGTGGTCTTCCTGATCTGGCGCATCGTCAATTCGCGCTTTGGCCTCGTCCTGCAGGGCCTGCGCTCCAACGAGCAGCGCATGCAGGCGATCGGCTTTCCCTCGAAACGCTACCAGCTGGTCTGCTTCGTCATCTCGGGCATGATGTGCGGCCTCGCCGGCGCGCTGCTCGCCAACAACACCGATTTCGTCAGCCCGGCCGCGATGTACTGGACCCGTTCCGGCGACCTCATGGTGATGGTGATCCTCGGGGGCATGGGCACGCTGTTCGGTCCGGTCATCGGCGCGGTGGTGTATTTGTTGCTGGAAGAGTTCTTGTCGCAGCTCACCGAATACTGGGCGCTGATCATGGGTCCGCTGCTGCTGCTGATCGTGCTGTTCGGCCGCGGCGGCATCATGGGCCTGCTCGGGAGGCTCAATCGTGGCTGAGCCGCTGCTCCGCGTCGACAGGCTGGTGCGCCGCTTCGGCGGCATCATTGCGACGGACAACGTCTCGCTCGACGTTGCGGCAGGCGAGCTGCACGCCATCATCGGCCCGAACGGCGCCGGCAAGACCACGCTGATCAGCCAGCTCACAGGGCATCTGGAGCCGCATTCCGGCAGCGTCTCGCTGGCGGGGCGCGACATCACCTATCTGCCGGCCTATCGCCGCTGCGCGCTGGGCCTGGCACGTTCTTTCCAGATCACCTCGCTGCTGCTCGATTTCACCGCCGCCGACAATGTCGCGCTCGCGGCGCAAGCGCATGCCGGCACCTCGTTCCGCTTCTTCGCCGATGCACGCAAGGAGAAGGGCCTGCGCGATGCCGCGCATGCCGCGCTCGATCGCGTCGGTCTCGTCCATCGTGCCGATGTCCTGGTGTCCAGGCTCAGCCATGGCGAGCGTCGCCAGATCGAGCTGGCGGTTGCGCTGGCAAGCAAGCCGAAACTTTTGCTGCTCGACGAGCCGATGGCGGGACTCGGCGTCACCGAATCCCAGCGCATGGTGCAGCTGCTCCAGGAGCTGCGCAAGGAGGTCTCGATCGTCCTGGTCGAACACGACATGCCGGCGGTGTTTGCGCTCGCCGACCGCATCTCCGTGCTGGTCTATGGCCGCGTCATCGCCTCCGGCGATCCGGCCGCGATTCGGGCGAACGAGGACGTCAAGCGCGCCTATCTCGGCGAGGCCCATGTGGTGACGCACCATGGATGACACGCTGCTCGAGGTCGACGGCATCGAGACCTGCTACGGCCTGTCCCAGGTGCTGTTCGGCTTGTCCCTGTCGGTCAAATCAGGCGAGATGGTCTCGCTGATGGGTCGCAACGGCATGGGCAAAACCACGACCATCCGATCCATCATGGGCCTGACGCCGGCGCGCGCCGGCAGCATCCGCTTTGCGGGCTCGGAAGTGCGGACGCAGCCGTCCTACAGGATCGCGCAACTCGGTGTCGGCCTCGTCCCCGAGGGGCGGCAGATCTTCCCGAACCTCACCGTGCGCGAAAACCTTGTCGCGGCAGCGGCCGATCGTTTCGGCAGCAGCAATCCCTGGACGCTGGCGGCGATCTACGTGATGTTTCCTCGCCTGGCCGAGCGCGCTTCCAATATGGGCAACCAGCTCTCCGGCGGCGAGCAGCAGATGCTCGCCATCGGCCGCGCGCTGATGACCAACCCGAAGCTGCTCATCCTGGATGAAGCGACCGAAGGCCTGGCGCCTCTGATCCGCGAAGAGATCTGGAGCTGCCTGTCGCTGCTCAAGAGCCGGGGACAGTCGATCCTGGTCGTCGACAAGAACGTCGACCACCTCGCCCGCATCTGCGACCGCCACACCATCATCGAGCGCGGCAAGACGGTATGGAGCGGCACCTCGGACGAGCTGTTGGCTGAGCCGGATCTGCAGCACAAATATCTAGGGATTTGAGGGTGAGGGCGCGATGCTGGGCGCCGCTCATACGTTATCGTCCTGGCGAAAGCCAGGACCCATAGCCACCGAATTCAGTTTGGCGAAGATTGGCGGTTAGCAGCCGCGTGCGACAACTTTTCGCTGGGGTAATGGGTCCTGGCTTTCGCCAGGACGACATTGGCAATCACCAGTAAATCCCGTGCCGATGCAGTTCGCGAATCACGCGGGCCTCGGTGGATGGCTGGCGACGTTTCGGCTTGGTCATTTCTCTTGTGCTGGCAATCGGCGCGGCACTGGACTGAGTTGCGGCCGGAGCGATCGCGGTTGTCGTCGCAGTCGCTGCCGGAGACGTTGAAGCTGCGGCCGTGGTCGCCGTCTGGACATTCGTGGGTGCTGCCGCCGGAGCTTGTGGCGGCGTGGCTGCTGTCGTTCCCGGCTCGGCGGTCTGCTGGCTCGCATTTGTCGCCGCAAGGCTAAGGCTCCGTGGTCCGCCGGCATAGGCCTGGCTTGCCAGCAGCGACATTGCCGCGATCAGGATCAGCTTTCGCATGACACCCTCCGTTCGCTAGTCAATCGCTCTTACCTAAATCCGCTGGGCCTCTATCGCGACGAGCGACCCGCCCCGATCTCAATCAGAGTGGCGCGGCAGGACAGGCGATAGATCAAACTGAACAGATGACCCCACATGACCGAACTCCTTTGTTGATCACGGAGCAAATCTACATCGCCCGTCTTTCCGGCGGTTTTCGTGGGCCTTGGAAAATGGCTTCGTCGGGAGCGGTGAAATGTCGTCGGAACTGAGCGGACGAAGTCGCCTCACGGGGAGGTGAGGGCGTGTCTGGCTCAAAACACCTCGAAATATTCGCGGTGCTCCCAGTCGGTCACCTCGGACAGGAAGCGGTCGATCTCGGCATTCTTGATGTGGGTGTAATAATCGACGAACTCAGGCCCGAGCTTTTCGCGGAAGAACGGATCGTCCTTCAGCGCGCTGACCGCGTCGCGCAGCGATTTCGGCAACAGCGGCGCCTTGGTTTCGTAAGGCGTGTCGGCCGACGGGCCGGGATCGAGCTTGCGGTCGACCCCGTCGAGGCCGGAGAGGATCTGCGAGGCCATGTAGAGATAGGGATTGGCGGCGGGCTCGCCGATGCGGTTTTCCAGGCGCGTGGCGGCGTCGCCGGCGTCGCCGAGCACGCGGATCATCACGCCGCGATTGTCGCGGCCCCAGATCGCGCGGTCCGGCGCCAGCGAATAGGAGCGGTAGCGCTTGTAGCCATTGATGGTCGGGGTGGTGAACACGGTCGACGCGCGGGCGTGGTCGAGCAGGCCCGCAAGCCAGGCGCGGGCGAACGCGCTGAGCGGCTCGCCGCCGTCTTTGGCCATGAACTGGTTCTCGCCGCTCGCGCGCGAGACCACCGATTGGTGCAGATGCCAGCCGCTCGCGAACAGGTTCGGCAGCTTCGGCCGGCACATGAACGTGGCGTGATAGCCGTGGCGGTGCGCGATCTGCTTCACGGCAGAGCGAAACAGCACCATGTTGTCCGCGGGCTCAATGCCTTTCTTCGGGGCGAAGGTGAATTCGCACTGGCTCGGCCCGAACTCCACCTCGACCGAGCGCAAGGGCAGACCGAGCGCGACGATGTCACGCCGCAAGATCTCCAGCACCGGCTCCATCTGGTCGAAGCGCTGCTCGGTGAGGTATTGATAGCCGTGGCTGAGCAGGCTCACCGAAGGCGGTGTGCCGGGCTGGCCGGCATCCTCCGGGCGCATATGCGGATCGTCGAGCTTGAAGATGTGGAATTCGACCTCGAGGCCTGCCACGAAATCATGGCCGCGACTTGCGAGCTCGTCGAGCACCTTGCGATAGAGCCCGCGCGTCGCGAACGGCACGGGACGGCCGTCGTTGAAATAGAGGTCGCAGAGAACCCAGCCCGTGGTTGGCGCCCATGGCAAAACGCGAAACGTCGTGGGATCGGCGACCATCAGCACGTCGGCCGCGCCCTCCATCTCCTTCATGCCGAAGCCGCCGCCTGACGTGAACACCGGAAACACCGTGCGGTGCGAGGTGTCCTTGGCGAGCATGGTGGTGGTGATGGAGCAGCCGCTCTCCAGCGAGGCGATCGCCTCGGAGGCGACGATGGTCTTGCCGCGCAAAATGCCGTGCTGGTCCGGGAAGGCGAGGCGGATGACCTCGAGATTCTTCTCGTCGACGATGCGCCGCACGCGCAATGCGGCGTCCTTCTGCTCATCCGACCACAGCGCATGACGCGCGACGAAAGTCACTTTGGCAGTTCCTTCTTGCTCGGCGAGAGTATAGCGCACACTGTCATCGTCCGCGAAGGCGGACGATCCAGTATTCCAGAGACGTCCGTGTGTTCACGAGAGGCCGCGACGTACTGGATGCCCCGCTTTCGCGGAGCATGACAGCGGAGAATGTGGAGCCGCCGTCTCGCCTCGCTAGCGGCGAACTGCATTATCACTCCGCCGCCGTCAGGCGATGCACGTTGTCCGCGATCTCCTTCGGCACCGGCGCCGTCCACGGCGCGCTGCGGCGGCGCTTGACGTCGACTTCCATCCAGTAGATCTCCCAGCCTCGGGTCGGCCCGATGCCGTCCATGGTCGCCGGACCCTGGATCGAACGTGCGGTGGCCTCGTCGAGATGCAGCATCGGCTTCTCGCCGCCTGCGACCTTCTCGATCTCCTGCCGCAGCAGGCGCCGGTACTGCACGATCGCCTTGTCGCTCGTGCCGAGGTGCTCCCGGGTGCGGTCCTGGATCGCGCCCATCGATTCCACCGCCCACTGGTCGTGGACGTTGATGTCGGTGCCCATGCCGGTATAGGTCGCCGTCTGCTGCTCGTGCGGATCGAAGCCGTAATCGTTCGTCCCGTTCTTGCGCGATTTGTAATCCGGCAGCTCATAGAGCTCGAGCCGCTGGTCGCGCATCTTCTGCTTGTCCACGGGGTTCGAATAACTGGTGAAGATCGCGTACCAGTAGCAGTTCTCGTCGTCGACCGGCACGTGCCACTGTGTGATCGTCATCTCCGTGCTCATGGGGATGACGAAGCCGTGCGGAAAGAGCTGGTTGGTGACGCGCACATGGGTGCGCTCCTCGTCGATCTCGCGCAGCGCGATCAGCCGCAGGCCGTATTCGGTGTGCTCGACATTGATGATCGGGCGGTCGTATTCGCGCAAAATCTTCGTCATCGGCAAGTCGCTGCCTGCCGATGTGCCGCGGAACTGCTTGCCGTAGGCCGTCGAGGTGTCCTCGTCCTCGAAAAAGCGATGCAGATAGGAGGCGTGCGCGGGGTCGATGCCGACTTCGAGCGCCTGGAGCCAGTTGCAGGCCATGTGGCCTTTGAACGCGAAGGTGTGCGTGCCGGGCGCGACGAAGCAGTCGAGCTCGGGAAATGCCGGCGGCTCGCCCTCGCCGAGATAAGCCCAGAGGATGCCGCTCTTCTCCACCACAGGGTAAGAGCGCTGACGGATGTTCTGGCAGAGCTTTGAGTCCTTCGGCTCCGCCGGCGTCTCGATGCATTGCCCGGTGGCGTCGAACAGCCAGCCATGGAAGGCGCAACGCAGGCCGCCATGCTCGAGCCGTCCGAAGGCGAGATCGGCGCCGCGATGCGCACAGTGGCGATCGATCAGGCCGTAACGCCCCGTCTCGTCGCGGAACAGCACCAGGCTTTCGCCGAGCAATCTGACGGGACGGATCGGTCGATCGCCGTCGAGCTCGTCCACCAGCGCCGCCGGCTGCCAGTAGCTTCGCATCAGCTTCCCGCAGGGGTCCTTCGCACCGGTGCGGGTGATCAGGTCGTTCTGCTCCTGGCTCATCATGGCGAGTGCATCCTTTATGGAATGGCGTTTGTTCGCCTATTGAACGAATGGGCGAATTATGGCATGCCTTGACGCGGCAGCAAGCACTATTTTGCACGAATGACCCGACACCATGCCCAAGCTGAAGCGAAGCGAGAGCGACGAACGCGCGACGGATTTCGTCGAGAGCCTCGATCGCGGGCTGCGCCTGCTGCAATGCTTCGGCATCACGGCCGGCCCGATGACGCTGAGCGATCTCGCCCGTGCCGCTGAGCTTCCCCGCGCCACCGCGCGGCGCATGCTGTTCACGCTCCAGCGCGGCGGCTTCGTCAGTGGCGACGGGAAGCTGTTCTCGCTGACGCCACATGTGCTGACACTCGCCGCGTCGTATCTGCGGTCGAGCCAACTCGTCACGGTCCTGCAACCGGTGCTCGACCGCGTCGCGACAGCGGCCAACGAAATCTCCTCGCTCGCGGTGCTCGACGGCGATGAGGTCGTGTTCATCGCGCGCAGCAGTCCGGCGCGGATGTTCTCGGGCGGATTGGAAATCGGCTACCGGCTTCCGGCCTTCTGCACTTCGGTCGGCCGCGCCATGCTCGGTCAACTCGACGATGCCGAGCTTGCTGCGCGCCTGACGGCGACGAAGCGCGAAGCGCTGACGCCGCAGACGGTAACCGATCCCAAGGTGCTGCTCGCGCGCACCGTCGCCGATCGCGCGCAGGGCTATTCGCTGGTGGACCGCGAGGCCGAGCCGCATTTCCGCTCGATCTCGGTCCCCGTCCGCCGCTACGACGGCGTGATCGTCGCCGCCATTAACATGGGCGCGCACGTCGATCGCGTGCCGGCGCAGGAATTGATCGAGCGATTTTTGCCGCTGTTGCGTGAGGGCGCGGAGGCGTTGCGGTCGCAACTCTTGTAGCCCGGGTGAGCGAAGCGATACCCGGGAAAGTCATCGTGAAGACCCGGATGTCGCTTCGCTCATCCGGGCTACGCGCCCGTGCAAAAATCACTAGCGGTTGCGCATCCAGTCGGCGAGGCCGGACAACGCCTTGTCGAGGTCCTGCCGCGCTGCGGCGTCCACAACCGTCTCCTCCAGCGCACCGCGCATGCAGAGCATCCACGCGTCGCGCTCGGCATCGCCGATGGCAAAGCCGATGTGGCGCTGGCGCAGCCGCGGGTGGCCCTTCTCGACCGAATAGAGTTTCGGGCCGCCGGTCCATTCGGTGAGATAGCGCTTCAGCACATCCCTGATCAGGCCGAGGTCGTCCGCATGCATCGCGCGGATGATCTTCGCCTCCGGCAGCGTATCCATCCGGTCGTAGAAGCGATCGACCAGTCGATCGATCGTGGCGCTGCCGCCGATCCGCTCGAACATGGCGATTGCGACGTCGCTCTCGGTCATGGGAGTTCGGACCTACAGCGCGACGCTGCGCAGCCCGAAGCTGCGCGCTTCGTTCTGCAGCACCGGCCGGACCGCATCAACCAGGCGCGCCGCGGCGGCATCGACGGACAGCCCCGCCGTGTCGACCACCGCCGTCGCGCGCGCATATAGCGGCTCGCGGCTCAAGAGGATGTTGCGCAGCTCCGCCATCGCGGAGCGGTCGTCGGCCATCGGGCGCAAATCGCCCTGGCGGCGGACGCGGGCCATGTGCTCCTCGGGCTCGGCCTTCAGCCAGATCGTGTAGAACGACGACAGGATCTGGTCGAAGGTCAGAGGTTCGGAGACGATGCCGCCGCCGGTCGCCAGCACCATCAGCTCGTTGCGCGCGAGCAGCTGCTGCAGCGCCGCCTGCTCCATGCGGCGAAAGCCTTCCTGGCCGTAGAGCGCGATGATCTCGGCGACCGACAGCCCGTTCTGCTGCTCGATCTCCTTGTTGAGCTCGACAAAGCTCCAGCCGACCTTCTTCGCCAGCATCCGCCCAAGCGTCGATTTGCCGGCGCCGCGCAGGCCGATTAGCGCGATGCCGCAGAACGGCGCGCGCCGCGGCGCGGAGGCGCTGCCGCCTGCGAGCAGATCTTTTGCTTGTGCGACCTGCGCCGGCGTCGCCTTGCGCAGGAGATCGCGAAACATCTGCCAGTCCGGGGTCGGATCGGCCGAGGGAAGCAGGTCTTCGAGATGCGCGCCCATCGCGTCGGAGACGCGGCGCAGCAGCACGATGGAGACGTTGCCCTTGCCGCTTTCGAGCTGCGCGATGTAGCGCTCCGATATTCCTGATACCTTAGCGAGCACCTTGCGCGACATGCCGCGCAGCGCGCGCATGGTGCGCACGCGCTGGCCGAGCTGTTCGAGAAATCGGGATTCGGCGTCGGGACTGTCGGTCATGGACTGCGGATCATGGGCCTGCTTGAGCGGATGTCTTCTTTTAAAGAGGTCCTGCGGCGCGTATTAATGAAACATAGTGCCTGCTGGCATTGACAGCAAGCCGAGGCGGTGTCTTTCTATGAATTATAATTCTAAATTCAGGGGAGAAGTCCGTGAGCGAGGGATCCTATAACGCGGTGACCTGGCTGCTCGACCGGAACGTCGAGGAGGGACGCGGCAACAAGCTCGCCTTCGACGACACCGTCTCACGCCTCACCTATGGCGAGCTCCAGCGCGAAACGCGGCGCGCCGCCAACATGCTGCGCCGGCTCGGGGGCCGCCGCGAAGAGCGCGTGGCCATGATCATGCTGGATACGGTCGACTTCCCGATCGTGTTTCTGGGCGCGATCCGCGCCGGCATCGTGCCGGTGCCGCTCAACACGCTGCTGACATCAGATCAATACGCCTACATCCTCGCCGATTGCCGCGCGCGCGTGCTGTTCGTCTCGGAAGCGCTCTATCCCGTCATCAAGGACGTCGTCGGCCGCATGCCGGATCTGGAGCATGTCGTGGTCTCCGGCGCCAAACAGAACGGCCACAAGCAGCTCGCCGAGGAGATTGCGGACGAGAGCGATCAGTTCACCACCGCCGCCACCCATTCCGACGAACCGGCATTCTGGCTGTATTCCTCAGGTTCGACCGGCATGCCCAAGGGCGTGCGGCACATCCATTCGAACATGCAGGCGACCGCGGACACTTATGCGAAGCAGGTGCTCGGCATTCGCGAGAACGACGTTTGTCTTTCCGCGGCAAAGCTGTTCTTCGCATATGGCCTCGGCAATGCGTTGACCTTTCCGATGTCGGTCGGCGCCAGCGTGGTGCTCAACAGCGAACGGCCGACGCCCGCACGCATGTTCGACCTGATGAACCGCTACAATCCCTCGATCTTCTACGGCGTGCCGACCCTGTTCGCGGCGATGCTCAACGACGAAGCGATGAAGAGCGAGCGCGGCGGCAAGTCGCTCCGCATCTGCACCTCGGCCGGCGAGGCGCTCCCGGAGTCCGTCGGCAACAGCTGGAGGGCGCGCTTCGGCGTCGATATTCTCGACGGCGTCGGCTCGACCGAGCTGTTGCACATCTTCCTGTCGAACGCGCCCGGCGACATCAAATACGGCTCCTCCGGCAAACCGGTGCCCGGCTATGCGGTGCGGCTTGTCAACGAGGCCGGACAGGATGTCGCCGACGGCGAGGTCGGCGAGCTCCTGGTCGATGCGCCCTCCGCCGGCGAGGGGTACTGGAACCAGCGCCACAAGAGCCGCCGCACGTTCGAGGGGCCGTGGACCCGCACCGGCGACAAATATGTCAGGGATTCCGAGGGCCGCTATACCTTCTGCGGCCGCGCCGACGACATGTTCAAGGTCTCTGGCATCTGGGTCTCGCCCTTCGAGGTCGAGAGCGCGCTGATCACGCATCCCGCCGTGCTGGAAGCTGCCGTCGTGCCCGAAGCCGATCCGGAAGGTCTGCTGAAGCCCAAGGCCTTCGTCGTGCTGCGCCCCGGCGCGACGACGGCGGGCCTGCAGGAGATGCTTAAGGATCACGTCAAGCAGAAGATCGGCCCGTGGAAATATCCGCGCTGGATCGACGTGGTGGATTCCTTGCCGAAGACGGCGACGGGGAAGATCCAGCGGTTCAAGCTGCGGGACGGGGCGAATTGACAACAGGTCGTCATGGCCGGGCTTGACGACGGAGAGAGAAGAGCGACAGAGCATGACCAACCTCGCCCCCACCGGCTTCCTCAGCATCGGCGACGCCAGCCTCGAATACAAATGGCTGGCGCCGCAATCCGCCGATGCACCGACCATCGTCATGCTGCATGAAGGCCTCGGCTCGGTCGGGCTCTGGGGTGACTTCCCCGAGAAGCTGCGAGAGGCGACCTCCGCCGGCATCTTCGTCTATTCGCGCGCGGGCTACGGCCAGTCGAGCAAGGTCGCGCTGCCGCGGCCGCTCGACTACATGCAGCGCGAGGCACTCGACGTGCTGCCGAAGATCCTCGACGCGATCGGCTTCAGGCGTGGCCTGCTGCTCGGCCATTCCGACGGCGCGTCGATCGCGACGATCTATGCCGGCGCGCATCAGGATCATCGCCTGAACGGCCTCGTACTGATCGCGCCGCATTTCATCGTCGAGGACATCTCGGTGAAGTCGATTGCGGACATCAAGACGGCATTTGAGACCACCGACCTGAAGGCAAAGCTCGCGCGCTGGCACACGGACGTCGACAACGCCTTCTACGGCTGGAACGCCGCCTGGCTCGATCCCAAATTCCGCGACTGGGATATCTCGGAATATCTCGCTTATATCCGCGTTCCCGTCCTGATCCTTCAAGGCGTGGACGACCAATACGGGACGCTGCGTCAGGCCGAGATCGCGCAGCACGAATGCTATTGCCCGGTCGATTTGAAAGTCATGTCAGGCGCGGCGCATTCTCCGCATCGCGAAGCTCCGGGAGCGACGCTTCACGCGATTGAGCAATTTGCAGCAGCGGCCCTAGGAGAGGACATGCAACAAAATGCATGTATGGGCCGTTAAAGTCTAGACGCGCGCAACAATATGCATTATTGTGCATCTAACGGTAAACCAAGACGAACTCAAGGGTGGCCCATGGCCGAGGAAGATCGGCGCCTCGCAGGCGGCGCGACATTCATCGATTTCCAGACCGAGCCGTCCCGCTACCGGCACTGGAAGCTCGCGGTTGACGGTGACGTCGCCACCCTGACCATGGACGTCGACGAGAATGGCGGCCTGTTCGAGGGCTATCTGCTCAAGCTCAATTCCTACGATCTCGGCGTCGACATCGAGCTTGCCGACGCGGTCCAGCGCCTGCGCTTCGAGCACCCCGAGGTGAAGGTCGTGGTGATGCGCTCGGCCAAGAACCGCGTGTTCTGCGCCGGCGCCAACATCCGCATGCTCGCCGGCTCGACGCATGCCCACAAGGTCAATTTCTGCAAGTTCACCAACGAGACCCGCAACGGCATGGAAGACTCGTCGGAGAATTCCGGCCAGCGCTTTATCACCGTCGTGAACGGCTCGGCCGCCGGCGGCGGCTATGAGCTCGCGCTCGCCACCGACTACATCATGCTTGCCGATGACGGCGCGTCCGCCGTCGCCTTGCCCGAAGTGCCGCTGCTGGCGGTGCTGCCGGGCACCGGCGGCCTCACGCGTGTGGTCGACAAGCGCAAGGTGCGCCGCGATCACGCCGATTTCTTCTGCACCATCGAAGAAGGCGTGAAGGGCAAGCGCGCCGTGCAATGGCGCCTGGTCGACGAGATCGCGCCGAACAGCAAGCTCGAAGGCAAGGTTGCCGAGCGCGCCAGGGAATTCGCCCAGGCCTCGAAGCGCAAGGGCAGCGGCAAGGGCATCGCGCTGACGCCGCTCAAGCGCATCATCGATGAGACGAGCATCCGCTACGGCTTTGTCACCGTCGACGTCGACCGCGCCGCCCGCATCGCCACGATCTCGATCAAGGCGCCTGAAGCCGCGCCGCCCGCCGATATCGACGGGATGATGGCGCAGGGTGTCGCGTTCTGGCCGCTCCAGGTCGCGCGCGAACTCGACGACGCCATCCTGCATCTGCGTATCAACGAGCTCGAGATCGCGATGCTGGTGTTCAAGAGTCACGGCGACCGCGCCCATGTGCTCGCCTGCGACGCCTTCCTCGAAGCCAACAAGGCGCACTGGCTGGTCAACGAAATCAGGCACTACTGGAAGCGTGTCTTGAAGCGCATCGACGTCACCTCGCGCACGCTGGTGACGCTGGTCGAGCCCGGCTCCTGCTTCGCCGGCACGCTCGCCGAGCTCGTCTTCGCCGCCGACCGTTCCTACATGCTGATCGGCACGCGCCAGGGCGACAACCGCCCGCCGCCGTCGATCGAACTGTCAGCGATGAATTTTGGCCCGTATCCGATGAGCCATGGCCTGACGCGGCTTCAGTCGCGCTTCCAGGCCGATCCGTCCGATGTGGAACGCGCGGAAGCCACGACGGGCACCGCGCTGGACGCCGAGCAGGCCGAAGAGCTCGGTCTCGTCACCTTCGCACTCGACGACATCGACTGGGACGACGAGGTCCGCGTGTTCCTGGAGGAGCGCGCCAGCTTCTCGCCCGACAGCCTCACCGGCATGGAAGCCAACCTGCGCTTCGTCGGCCCCGAGACGATGGAATCGAAGATCTTCTCGCGCCTCACCGCGTGGCAGAACTGGATCTTCCAGCGCCCCAACGCGGTCGGCGAGGAAGGCGCGCTGCGCCGCTACGGCAGCGGCCAGAAGCCGAAATTCGATATGACGCGAGTGTAGAGCGCGAATGGAGAGTGGCGAATAGCGAATAGAGACGTCATTCGCCTCGCTATTCGCGATCCCACAATTCGATGCCCGCGATTTAATGAACTAGTCCCACACGGGAGGTCTTCCATGAACATCATGAACGTCGACTACTCGACCAAGATTCCGAACAACGTCAATTTGGCCGAAGACCGCCAGGTGCTCAAGGCGCTGGAAGGCTGGCATCCCGGCTACATGGACTGGTGGAAAGACATGGGGCCGGAAGGCTTCCAGGAATCGCTGGTGTACTTGCGCACCGCCTATTCGGTCGATCCGCGCGGCTGGGCCAAGTTCGACTATGTGCGGATGCCCGAGTATCGCTGGGGCATTCTCCTTGCTCCCCAGGAAGAGAACCGCGTCGTGCCGTTCGGCGAGCATTTTGGCGAGCCGGCCTGGCAGGAAGTCCCGGGCGAGTATCGCGCCATGCTGCGCCGTCTGATCGTGATCCAGGGCGACACCGAGCCCGCCTCCGTCGAGCAGCAGCGCCATCTCGGCAAGACCGCGCCCTCGCTGTACGACATGCGCAATCTGTTCCAGGTCAATGTCGAGGAAGGCCGTCACCTCTGGGCGATGGTGTACCTGCTGCAAAAGTACTTTGGTCGCGACGGACGTGAAGAGGCCGACGATTTGTTGCGCCGCCGCTCGGGCGACGCCGACTCGCCGCGCATGCTGGGCGCCTTCAACGAGGCGACGCCGGACTGGCTGTCCTTCTTCATGTTCACCTACTTCACCGACCGCGACGGCAAGATGCAGCTGCACTCGCTTGCGCAGTCCGGCTTCGATCCCCTGTCGCGCACCTGCCGCTTCATGCTGACGGAAGAAGCGCACCACATGTTCGTCGGCGAGACCGGCATCACCCGCGTCGTGCAGCGCACCTGCGATGCGATGCGCGAAGCCGGCATCACCGATCCCACCGACATCGCGAAGGTCCGCGCGCTCGGCGTGATCGACCTGCCGACCATTCAGAAGAAGCTGAACCTGCACTATACGCTGTCGCTCGATCTGTTTGGCTCGGAAGTCTCGACCAACGCGGCGAACGCCTTCAACACCGGCATCAAGGGTCGCTATCACGAGACCCAGATCGACGACGATCATCAGCTCAAGAACGCCACCTATCCGGTGCTGAAGTTCATCGACGGTGAGATCAAGCTCGTCGACGAGCCGGCGCTGACCGCGCTCAACATGCGCCTGCGCGACGATTACAGCCAGGATTGCGTCAAGGGCATGCTGCGCTGGAACAAGGTGATCTCGACCGCGGGCTACCAGTTTCAGCTCAAGCTGCCCAACGTCGCCTTCCACCGCCATATCGGCGAGTTCAAGGGCATCCACGCGACGCCCGACGGCATTTTGATCGACGATGCCACCTGGGCGAAGCGCAAGGACGAATGGCTGCCCTCGACCGCGGACGGCGACTTCATCACCTCGCTGATGCAGCCCGTCACCGAGACCGGCCAGTTCGCCTCCTGGATCTCACCGCCGAAAGTCGGCATCGACAACAAGCCCGGCGATTTCGAATATGTGAGGATCGAGTCGTAAGGGCCGCCAGCGAGGCGCGACGGCCGCGCTACATACTCACCTGTCGTCCCGGCGAAGGCCGGGACTACACCGGAGTGTGAGGTGAGGGCGTCGTGCTGACGCGCCCCCGCCTACCCCGCGATCTCCAGCCCCGCGTTCGCGTACACCACGCCGCCATCCACCGCGATGGTGTTGCCGACCACGTAGTCACCCGCGCGCGAGGCGAGATAGATCGCCACGCCGGCCATGTCCTCGTCGGTTCCGATCCGCCGCGCCGGAATGCGCTTGGCGACCTCGTCCGAATGGTCGCGCGCAGCCCGGTTCATGTCGGACTTGAACGCGCCGGGCGCGATCGCGGTGACGTTGACGTTGTCCTTGATCAGTTTCGTCGCCATGCGCCGCGTCAAATGGATCACCGCGGCCTTGCTCGCGGCATAGGAGTAGGTCTCGCCGGGATTGACGAAAATGCCGTCAACCGAGGCGATGTTGATGACCTTGGCGGGCCGCTCATGCGAAGCCGCCGCGCGCAGCGGCTTGGCCAGCGCCTTGGTCAGGAAGAACAGCGACTTGACGTTGAGGTCCATCACCTTGTCCCAGCCGCTTTCGGGGAATTCGTCGAACTCCGCGCCCCAGGCAGCCCCTGCATTGTTGACGAGGATGTTGAGCTTCGGCTCCAGCTTGATGATTTCGCGAGCGAGCCTGTCGCAGCCGTCGACGGTCGAGATGTCGATCGGCAGCGCGATGCACTCACCGTCATATCGGCCTGACAGCTCTCTCGCGGTGGCCTCGCAAGGTCCTGCCTTGCGCGCGGTGATGTAGACCTTCGCGGCTCCCGCGCTGAGAAATCCCGCCGCGATCATCTTGCCGATGCCGCGCGAACCACCGGTCACCAGCGCGACGCGGCCTTTGAGCGAGAACAGATCGTTGAACATGGTGCCTCCCTTGGTGTTTGGCGACGTTTTGAGCGGGGTAGGGAGGGGAGTCAAGGAAAGTGCCGCATCGTCGTCCTGGCTTTCGCCATGCGACGTCCGAGTTCGGGCAGCCAAGACGGAGAGATTAAGCCGCCGCGATCCTGCGGAAGCCGTTCCACATCGCGGTCGCGGCGCCCGAGGTCAGCACCGGCAGAATCCGCGTGTCCTGGTAATTGCCGTTGAGCGAGACCCGTGGCAGCGCCGTCATGCGGCCGGCGTCTTCGGCGAACAGCATGCCGGGCCGCGTCGTCACCGCGGTCTTGAAGCCGGCGGATGCAGCGAGCACGAATTCACGCTCGCCCGCCGCCTCGCGATCGCCATAGGGATAGGCCAGATGTTGAACGTTGCGGCCGAGCGCCTGCTCGATCCGCGCGCGGCTCACGGCCATCTCCTGCGTGGCGATCGCTTCGCTTTGCTTGGCGAGATTGCAATGGCTGACGGAATGCGCGCCGATCGTGACCAGGGGATCGGCGGCAAATGTCTTCACCTCGTCCCAGGACAGGCAGAGGCTGCGGCACAGCGCGGCCATGTCGACGCCGTACTTCGTGCAGAGCGCCTCGATCTCGCGCTTGAGATCGTGCTCGCCGGGCAGTGCGCGCAACCAGTCGTGCAGGCGATCGAACGCCACCTGCTTGGCGGCTGGCGTCGTCGCATCGAGCCGCAGCGCGGCATTGCCGATCGTCACCTCGATCTGCTCGGTCTTGGCGATCACGGCCTCCAGCGCCTCCCACCACAGCCGGCCCGTCCCCTCCGCGAAATCGCTGGCGACATAGACCGCCAAGGGCGCGTCAAATTCGCGCAGAACCGGCAGCGCAAAATCGAGATTGTCGCGATAGCCATCGTCGAGCGTGAAGGCGGCGAAGCGGCGGTCGAACCGGCGCCGCACCAGCCGCTCGTGCAGCTCGTCCATGCTGACGATGTCGATCTCGCGCGCGCGCAGGTGGCGCAGTGTGGCACGCAGGAATTCGGGGGTGACTTCGAGATGCCGGTTCGGCTGGAACGCCGCGCCGCGGGCCGGCCGCACGTGATGCAGCATGAATATGGCGCCGACGCCCGACAAAAGCGGACGCAACAGGTGGTGGGCGCCGCTGAAATAGAGTGCTTCCAGCCCGGCGCGGATGACGTTGTTACGGAGTTGTTTCATGACCCGCTGGCGGACTTTGGCATTCCGCTTTCAACTTACGGAAGAACCCTTGAAGAAAAAGTTATTCCAATTGTCCAGGCCCGGCCTTCGGAAGGGCGTCATTTCCGGTTTGACAGCCTGCCAAGGGTTTGTTTTGTCTCCGGTTCCAGAGTTCGGGTCGTCGAATGCACAAGCTTTTCAGGTGGGCCAGCAAATGGTGGCCGGGGCTGATCCCCTTGGCCGTCATGTGGGGATTTGCGGCCTGGAATAACACTTTGCCGGTCGAGGCGGACCTTTCCGCCCGCAGCTCGGCGGCGCTAAAGGATACCGTTCTGGACAAGACCCGGATCGCGGTGGATGGCCGCGACGTCAGCCTGGCTGCGGACGCGTTTTCTGAGGAGGGGCGCCGCGACGCTGTTGTGGCGGTCGAGACCGTCCCCGGCGTGCGCCTGGTCGACGACCGGACCCGCCTCGTGCCCGAGGCAAAGCCCTTCGTCTGGAACGCCGAGCGCGACGTGGTGCGGGTGACGCTGTCAGGCTCCGCGCCCCTGCCGTCGATGAAGGGCCGCCTGACCGAGGCGGCCCGCAAGGAGGTCGGCGGCACCGAGGTGGCCGATCAGATGGGTTTGGCCCGCGGCGCACCGCCGCGGTTCGAGGCGGCTGCGATGCTGCTGCTCGACCAGATCGGCAAGCTCAAGGACGGCAAGATCACGATCACAGACACCAAAGTCACTCTGTCAGGGATGGCGCGCGATCTCGGCGGCCGCGAAGCGGTCGCAGCGGCCCTTAAAAACCTGCCCGAGGGCTTTTCGATCGCCGCCAACGATGTCAAGGCGCCGCCTTACGTGTTCCAGGCTTACAAGGATCCGGTGGCCGCGACGGTGACGCTGACCGGCTATGTTCCCGACAACAATGTCCACGCGGCCATCGCCACCAGCGCGTCGCGGAAATTCTTCAACGAAAAGGTTGTCGACAATCTCAAGGCCAGCGTCGGCGCGCCCGGCTCCTTCAGCCCCGCCGTGGTCGCAGCGCTCGGCGCGCTGTCGCGACTGTCGACCGGCACGCTCGTCGTGTCCGACCGCGAGGTGAAGCTGTCGGGCGATGCGCTCTATGAAGGTGCCGCCAACGACATCCGCGCAGGCCTCGGCAAGGATTTTCCGAAAAACTGGCAGTACAAGCCGGAAATCACGGTGAAACCCGCGGCCGGGCCGGTCGACGGCACCGTGTGCCAGCAATTGTTCTCCGAGCTCTTGGCCAAGGCCAAGATTCGCTTCGGGGCGAAGCGCGCCGAGATCGATCCGGATTCCGCCGGCATTCTTGATCATCTGATCGAGACGGCATTGCGATGTCCCACCACCAATATCGAGGTCGCCGGGCATACCGATGCCGACGGCGAGGATTCCTTCAACCAGGCACTGTCGGAGAAGCGCGCGAAGGCGGTGATCGACTACCTGGTCAAGGCCGGCTTGCCTGGCAACCGGTTCACCGCGGTCGGCTACGGCAGCACGCAGCCCGTCGCCGGCAATGACAGCGAAGACGCCAAGGCGCAGAACCGCCGCATCGAATTTCTGGTGAGGTGACGATGCCCTATCTCGTCTCGTTCCATCTGGGCTGGCTGATCGGCTCGCTGCTGCTCGGCTTCTGCATGGGCTGGATCTCGGTGGTCCAACGCGGCAACGGCACCTCGAAGGTGACCGCGCGCTGGCTCGCCGTGCTTGTTGCCGGCCTGGTCGCGGCCTCGTTCGCGCATGTGGTCCCCGGTCGCTTCGGCTACTGGCTCGACCTCGGCCTGGTCATGTTCGCCTGCTACCTCGTCGGCGGCGGCATCGGCGCCTGGCTGCGCGACCGTGTGGTCGCGCGCAGCATGCCACCGGCCTGAGCGGCTGAGCTGAGAGGCAAACGCGCGCCCGCTATCGCGCTCATCAACTTGCGCTGCCATCAGATTTCCAGGGCGACAAAGCGCGCTTGACAATAATACGTACGTACGTATTATAATGCCATGCCCAAGCCCTCGCTCAAAGACGCCATTCTCGACGCCGGCCTGAAGGTCATGTTTCGGACCGGCTATCACGGCACCAGCGTGCGCGACGTCACCACTGCTGCGGGCGCGCCGCAGGGGTCCTTCACCAATCATTTCCGCTCCAAGGAAGCGTTCGCCTCCGAGGTGCTCGACCGCTACTTCGAGATCACAAGGGGGCTGGTCGCCGAGGCGCTCGACGACACCTCGCTGACCCCGCGGGCTCGGCTGAAGCGCTACCTGGACATCATCATTGGCCGGCTCGAAGCGGACGGCTACGGCCGCGGCTGTCTGATCGGCGATCTCAGTCTGGAGGCGACCGGCAGCAGCGAGATGCTGCGCGCGCGCCTTGCGGCCATCTTTGCTGAATGGCGCATGCCGTTCGCCGCCTGCATCAGGGATGCCCAAACCAGCGGCGAGATCGCATCCGATTTCGAGCCCGAGGAGCTCGCAGACTTCCTGCTCGCGTCCTGGCAGGGCGCGATCCTGCGCATGAAGGTCGACCGCAATCCCAAAGCGCTCGAACGTTTCAAGAGCATCGCATTCCAAACCGTGTTCAAGGAGCTGACATGACCAAGCAGATCGACATCAAGCTTCGCAAAGCGTCCGTCCTCGGAAGCGGCATGGCCTATCGTGAGGCAGGCGCGCAGAACGCGCCGGTCGCGCTCTTCCTGCACGGCAATCCGACGTCCTCGCACATCTGGCGCAACATCATGCCCCTGGTGTCACCGGTCGCGCATTGCCTCGCGCCCGACAACATCGGCTTCGGTCAGTCCGGCAAGCCCAACATCGCCTATCGCTTCTTCGACCACGTCCGCTATCTCGATGCCTTCATCGAACAGCGCGGCATTACGTCGGCCTATCTGGTCGCGCAGGATTGGGGCACGGCGCTCGCATTTCATCTTGCGGCGCGCCGGCCGGATTTCGTGCGCGGCCTTGCCTTCATGGAATTCATTCGTCCGATGCCGACCTGGCAGGACTTCCACGACACCGAGGTTGCCGCAGAGCAGGAGCATGCCGAGGCGGCGCGGGCGGCCTTCCGTAAATTCAGGACGCCGGGCGAGGGCGAGGCGATGATCCTCGAGGCGAATGCCTTCGTCGAGCGCGTGCTACCCGGCGGCATGGTCCGCAAGCTCAGCGATGACGAGATGGCGCCCTATCGCGCGCCGTTTCCAACACCAGAGAGCCGCCGGCCCGTTCTTGCACTTCCGCGCGAACTGCCGATCGCAGGCGAGCCCGCTGACGTTTATCAGCTCTGCAGTCCGCGCATGCAGCGCTGGCCGCGTCGTTCTATCCAAAGCTCCTGTTCACCGGCGAGCCCGGAGCTCTGGTCTCACCGGAATTTGCCGAACGGTTTGCAGCCTCCCTGAAGCACTGCGCGCTGGTTCGTCTCGGCGCCGGCCTGCATTTCCTCCAGGAGGATCACCCCGAGGCGATCGGGCGCTCCGTCGCCGGCTGGATCGCGGGCATCGAGGCAGTGCGCCCGCAGCTTGCGGCCTGAGCAGAACGCTACCTCCGAACGACGTGCTCATCGCGGCCGCTGGCGGGCGGCCGCAATGACGTCTGTGATGTCGCAGTGCAACCGGATGATCGAGCGCGAGCCGTCGGCCACGTAATCGTGCGCGCCGCAGCGGCCGCGCGCGGCGCGACCCTCTTTCAACAGCGAAATCCCGCCCATAGATTGATTTCGACTTAAGCCGTGACGGAACATTGTACGGCCGAAATCATCAAAACTTCATGGCGTCTGCGCCAGGATGGCCATGGAGATTCGCGTCAGGCTTGCCGCCGAAAGCGCCAAACCGTGCATCAGGAGCCCGCAACCTGCCTAAAACCTTGAAGCCACGACTTTTTGTTCGAATTGTCGAATTCCACTCCGCCCCAAAACGCGCTAGTGGAGGGGCAGGGGGCATGCGCGATGCCGGAGCCGCCGGCGAGGATTCGTCGGGTGCCTGCGTGTCGTCCGCCTGTTCGCCGGCCACCCTGGCCGCTGAAGCGTTGTTCGAGGTTTAGATGCTGGAAGCCATACGCAGGGCGATGTCGTTTCTGCGCCAGAAGCAAATCCTGCATAAGCTTGGAGTTGTGATCAGCGTCGCGGTCATCGGCATCGCTTGCTATGTGCTCTACCACATGCTGCGCGGCATCGATGTCAACGAAGTCCTCGAAGCGATCAAGAGCACCGAGCCGAGCCAGATCGCGATGGCGGCGCTGTTCGTCGCTGCGGGCTATTTCACGCTGACCTTCTACGACCTGTTCGCCGTGCGCGCGATCGGCCATCCCCACGTGCCCTATCGGATTAACGCGCTCGCTGCCTTCACCAGCTATTCGATCGGCCACAATGTCGGCGCCAGCGTCTTCACCGGCGGCGCGGTGCGCTACCGCATCTATTCCGCCTATGGCCTGAACGCGATCGACGTCGCAAAGATCTGCTTCCTCGCCGGCCTGACCTTCTGGCTCGGCAATGCCGCGGTGCTGGGCCTCGGCATCTCCTATCATCCGGAAGCCGCGGCCTCGATCGACATGCTTCCGCCCTGGCTGAACCGGATGCTGGCGATGATGATCATCGTCGGACTGGTCGCTTACGTGGTCTGGGTCTGGACCCAGCCGCGCATGGTCGGCCGCGGGCCCTGGACCGTGATGCTGCCGGGCGGCCCGCTGACGCTGCTCCAGATCGCGATCGGCATCATCGATCTCGGCTTCTGCGCGCTCGCGATGTACGTGCTGGTCCCTGACGAGCCCAATCTCGGTTTCGTGGTGGTCGCGGTGATCTTCGTCTCGGCCACGCTGCTCGGCTTTGCCAGCCATTCGCCCGGAGGCCTTGGCGTGTTCGACGCGGCGATGCTGGTCGGGCTCTGGCAGATGGACCGCGAGGAGCTGCTGGGCGGGATGCTGCTGTTCCGCGTCCTCTATTATCTGTCCCCTTTTGTCATATCTGTAATCTTGCTGACGTTTCGCGAAGTTATCATCGGCGCACGATCGAAGCGCCTGCAGCAGGCTGCGCTCAAGCTCGACCCCGGCCCCGCGCCTGAAGCCGCTTACGTGAGAAAGCGCAGCGACAGCGGCGCCTGACCGGCGCAAGGCCTTTTGGAGAAGCCCACCCCGATGGCGATCGACGCCCCAACTTCTCCCTCCTCCCCGCCCTGGTCCGACCGGCTGCGGCACTCGACCGTCATCCTGATCGCCGCCGCGCTCGCCCTATCCGTGGTGGTCTCGCTGGGGGAATTATCGGCGCTGCATGCGATTGCGGTGTTCCTCTGCATCGCGGCCGCAGCGCTGATCCCGTGGCGCCTGCACGATACCGCCGCCTCGCGCGAAGAGACCCGCCGCGTCAACCCGGTCGAGAGCGCGGCGGTCGCCGCAGTGGTCGCCGGCATGCCCGATCCCGCGGTGCTGCTCGACCGCGCCGGCCGCGTCATCCATCTCAACGCCGCAGCCGCCCAGCTCGCGCCGGCACTGCGCCGGAATGAGCTCGCCCAGTTCGCGCTGCGCTCGCCCGAGATCATCACGGCGCTGCGCGAGTCGATCGCGACCACCGAGCCGCGGCGCGCGACCTATCTCGACCATGTCCCGGTCGATCGCTGGATGGAGCTGACCATCACGCCGGTGCCGGTGCCGACCACCTTTGGCGGCGCCGACAAATGCATGCTGATGACCTTTCACGACCAGACGCCGCTGCGCCGGGTCGAGGAAATGCGGGCCGATTTCGTCGCCAATGCCAGCCACGAGCTGCGCACGCCGCTGGCCGCGCTGTCCGGCTTCATCGACACGCTCCAGGGCCAGGCCAAGGACGATCCCAAGGCGCGCGAGCGCTTCCTCGGCATCATGCACAACCAAGCCACCCGGATGGCGCGCCTGATCGACGATCTCTTGTCGCTGTCGCGGGTGGAGCTGTCGGCCCATGTGCGGCCCGACACCCTGGTCGACCTGCTGCCGATCATCTTGCAGGTCGCCGATGGGCTCGAGCCGCTGGCGCGGGAACGCCAGGTCGAGGTCGAGACCCAGCTGCCCGAGACCCCGGTGCTGATCGCGGGGGACCGCGAGGAGTTGCTCCGCCTGTTCGAGAATTTGATCGAGAACGCGCTCAAATACGGCGCCTCCGGTGGACGCATTATCGTGTCGCTGATATCAGGCGCGGCCCCTGATGGAACTCAGGAAATCCGGGTGCTGGTCCGGGATTTCGGCCCCGGCATCGCGCCGGAGCACCTGCCGCGGCTGACCGAGCGCTTCTACCGGGTCGATGTCGGCGACAGCCGCTCGCAGGGCGGCACCGGCCTGGGATTGTCGCTGGTGAAACATATTCTTAACCGTCATCGCGGCCGGCTTTTGATCGAAAGCGTGCCCAAACAGGGCGCCACTTTCACCGCCTGTTTTCCCCAGGGCAAGCCTGCGGCTCTGAGCTAAATTCCAGCGATTTCAGCTGCTTAACACTGTCATCCGACTGTCACCAAACCTTCGTAAAAGCTCAGCTGTCCGCTCCTAAAGGGGCGGCACGGGGAGCGCGATCGGGCGCGGATGGCGCTTCGCTCCCCTGTATGGAGACCAGCATGAATTTCCTCAAAACACTCGTCGCTGCTGGCATTGTCGCCGCATCGACGACGGCGGCCTTTGCTGCCGACATCACCGGAGCCGGCGCGACGTTCCCGTTCCCGATCTATTCCAAATGGGCCGACGCCTACAAGAAGGAGACCGGCAACGGTCTGAACTACCAGTCGATCGGCTCCGGCGGCGGCATTAAGCAGATCCAGGCCAAGACCGTGACCTTCGGCGCCAGCGATGCGCCGCTCAAGGCCGAGCAGCTCGAGAAGGACGGCCTCGTCCAGTGGCCGATGGTGATGGGTGCCATCGTGCCCGTCGTCAACATCGAGGGCGTGAAGCCCGGTGAACTGGTGTTCGACGGCGAGACGCTGGCCAGCATCTATCTCGGCAAGATCACCAAATGGGACGACGCCGCGATCAAGAAGCTCAACCCGAACGTGAAGCTGCCCTCGGAGGCCATCACCGTGGTCCGCCGTTCGGACGGTTCGGGCACCACCTTCAACTTCACCAACTACCTCGCCAAGGCCAGCGCGGATTGGAAGAGCAAGGTCGGTGAGGGTACCGCGGTCGAGTGGCCGGTCGGCGTCGGCGCCAAGGGCAATGAAGGCGTGTCCGGCAACATCAGCCAGACCAAGAACTCGATTGGCTATGTCGAGTACGCCTATGCCAAGCAGAACAAGCTGACCTACACCGGTCTCATCAACAAGGCCGGCAAGCCTGTGCAGCCCACCGTCGAAGCCTTCCAGGCGGCCGCCTCCAACGCCGACTGGGCCAAGGCTCCCGGCTACTACGTCATCCTGACCGACCAGCCCGGCGAGAAATCCTGGCCGATCACGGCGGCGACCTTCATCCTCATGCACAAGGACGCCACCGACAAGGCGGCCTCGCAGGAAGCCATCAAGTTCTTCCGCTGGGCCTTCAAGAGCGGCGGCAAGGCGGCTGAAGAGCTCGACTACATCCCGATGCCGGATCCGGTCGTTCAGCTGATCGAGAAGACCTGGGCTGCCGACATCAAGAGCTAGGTTCGCGACGCTCGTGCCCCGGATGCGCTGCGCTGCATCCGGGGCACGGACCAACAAAAAACGTATACTATTTGGTACAGGGGATCGGCGTGGCAGAGATGGCCGTTCAGAGCGATGTAATCGACGACGCCGGACCGTATGACCGCGCCAAGGCCTTGAGCGCGTTCAAGCTCGGCGACGTTACCTTCTACTGGATTACGCGGCTCTCCGCGATCTCGGTGCTTCTGATCCTCGGCGGCATCATCATTTCGCTGATCGTCGGCGCTTTCCCGGCGATGAAAGAATACGGCGTCTCCTTCCTGTGGACGCAGCGCTGGGCGCCCTCCGCAGATCCGCCGGTGCTCGGCGCGCTCGGGCCGATGTACGGCACGCTCGTCACCTCCTTCATCGCGATGCTGATCGCCATTCCCGTGGGTCTCGGCATTGCGATCTTCCTCACCGAGCTCTGCCCGCAATGGCTGCGCCGCCCGATCGGCATGGCAATCGAGCTGCTCGCCGGTATTCCCTCGATCATCTACGGCATGTGGGGCTTCTTCGTGTTGGGTCCGTTCCTGGCCAACACGTTCCAGCCCTTCATGATCAAGATCTTCGACGGCGTTCCCGTGCTGGGCGCGATCTTCGCAGGTCCCCCGTCCTATCTCAGCCTGTTCAATGCCGCGCTGATCCTTGCCATCATGGTGCTGCCCTTCATCACCTCGATCTCGGTCGACGTGTTCAAGACGGTGCCTCCGGTCCTGAAGGAAGCCGCCTACGGCGTCGGCTGCACCACATGGGAAGTCGTCCGCAGCGTGGTGATCCCCTACACCCGGGTCGGCGTCATCGGCGGCATCATGCTGGCGCTGGGCCGCGCGCTCGGCGAGACCATGGCGGTGACCTTCATCATCGGCAACTCGTTCCGGATCTCGTCATCGATCTTTGCGCCGGGCACCACGATCTCGGCGGCGATCGCATCCGAGTTCGCCGAGAGCGACGGCCTGCACCAATCCGGCCTGATCCTGCTCGGCCTCCTGCTGTTCGTTCTGACCTTCTTCGTGCTCGCAGCGGCGCGGCTGATGCTGATGCGGCTGGAAAAGAAGGCGGGGAATTAGCGCCATGAATCCGATCTATTCACGCCGACGCCGCAAGGACATCGTCGTCCGCGGGCTCTGCATCGCCGCAACCGCCTTCGGCGTCACCTGGCTCGCGCTGATCCTGATCACGCTGCTCTACAACGGGCTGGCGGGACTCAATGTCCAGCTGTTCACCGAGAACACGCCGCCACCGGGATCGAACGAGGGCGGTCTGCTCAACGCCATCGTCGGCTCGCTGATCATGACCGTGATCGGCGTCGGCATCGGCGCGCCGCTCGGTATGTTCGCCGGCACCTATCTCGCCGAATACGGCCGCAATGACCGGCTGACCTCGGTGATCCGCTTCATCAACGACATCCTGCTCTCGGCGCCCTCGATCATCATCGGCCTGTTCATCTACGGCGCCGTGGTGGTGCCGATGCGCGGCTTCTCGGCGATCGCAGGCTCGCTCGCCCTCGCGGTCATCGTGATCCCGGTGGTGCTGCGCACGACCGAGGACATGCTGCTGCTGGTGCCGAACGCGTTGCGCGAGGCGGCCTCGGCGCTCGGCCTGCCGCGTTCGCTGGTGATCAAGCGGATCGCTTATCGTGCTGCCCGATCGGGTCTCATCACCGGCGTGCTGCTCGCGACCGCTCGCGTCGCCGGTGAAACCGCGCCGCTGCTGTTCACCGCGCTATCGAACCAGTTCTTCAGCCTCGGCCTGAACAAGACGATGGCGAACCTGCCTGTGACCATCAACAACTTCGTGCAGAGCCCCTATGCCTATTGGAAGCAGTTGGCCTGGAGCGGGGCGCTGCTCATCACCCTGACCGTTCTTGCCCTTAATATTTTCGCGCGCATCCTTGGCGCCGAGAGGACCGCAAAATGAGTGATCTTTCCGTGTCGATGAGCGCGTCCGGTGGACTGCCGCACGCGGCGGTGCTGCCCGAGGCGCCCCCCAAGGTGACCGTGCGTAACCTGGACTTCTATTACGGCGAGCACCATGCGCTGAAGAACATCAACCTGACGCTCGGCGCCAACCGCGTTACGGCGTTCATCGGTCCGTCGGGCTGCGGCAAGTCGACCCTGCTGCGCATCTTCAACCGGATGTACGACCTCTATCCCGGCCAGCGCGCCACCGGTCAGCTCATGCTCGATCAGACCAACATTCTCGACCCCAGGCTGGACCTCAATTTGCTGCGCGCCCGCGTCGGCATGGTGTTCCAGAAGCCGACGCCGTTCCCGATGACGATCTACGAGAACATCGCGTTCGGCATCCGTCTCTATGAGAAGATCTCGAAGTCCGAGATGGACGGCCGCGTCGAGAAGGCGCTGCGCGGCGGCGCGCTGTGGAACGAGGTCAAGGACAAGCTCAACGCCTCCGGCCTGTCGCTCTCCGGCGGCCAGCAGCAGCGCCTCTGCATCGCCCGCACCGTCGCGGTGCGGCCCGAGGTGATCCTGTTCGACGAACCCTGTTCGGCGCTCGACCCGATCTCGACCGCCAAGGTCGAGGAGCTGATCCAGGAGCTGTCCGAGGATTACACGATCGCTATCGTCACCCACAACATGCAACAGGCGGCGCGCGTCTCCGACAAGACCGCCTTCATGTATCTCGGCGAGCTGATAGAGTTCGACGACACCAGCAAGATCTTCACGTCGCCGTCAGATCGGCGCACGCAGGATTACATCACCGGCCGGTTCGGCTAGGAGACGCGACATGGGTTCTGAACATACCGCAAAGGCTTTCGACACCGACCTCCAGGAACTCACTCGCCTGGTCGCCGAGATGGGCGGCATCGCCGAGCGCATGATCGTCGAGTCCGTCGACGCGCTGATCCGCCGCGACGTCCCGCTCGGCCAGCGCGTCGTCGCCATCGACACCGAGCTCGACGCGCTGCAGAAGCGCATCGAGGAGCGTGCGGTGCTCACCATCGCCCGCCGCCAGCCGATGGCGGTCGATCTGCGCGAGATCGTCGGCGCCATGCGCGTCGCGACCGATCTCGAGCGCATCGGCGACCTCGCCAAGAACATGGGCAAGCGCGTCGCGGCGCTGGAGACGGACTTCCATCCGCTCAAGCTGTTCCGCGGCCTCGAGCACATGACCGACCTCGTGCAGCAGCAGGTCAAGTCGGTGCTGGACGCCTATGCCGCGCATGATTTGCCGGCGGCGATGGCGGTGTGGAAGGGCGACGAGGAAGTCGACGCCATCTGCACCTCGCTGTTCCGCGAACTCCTCACCTACATGATGGAGGATCCGCGCAATATCTCGTTCTGCATCCATCTGATGTTCTGCGCCAAGAACATCGAGCGGATCGGCGACCACGCCACCAATATCGCCGAGACCGTGTTCTACATGATCGAGGGCCAGGCGATCACCGACAAGCGGCCGAAGGGCGACATGACGACCTTTGCCAACACGGTACCGAACACCTGAAGACTTAAGGAGCGACGACCCGATGGGCGCACGCATTATGGTGGTTGAGGACGAGGAAGCCCTGACCGAGCTTCTCCGCTACAACCTCGAAGGCGACGGCTATGACGTCGAGACGGTGATGCGCGGCGACGACGCCGACACCCGCCTCAAGGAGCACATCCCCGATCTGATCGTGCTCGACTGGATGCTGCCGGGCCTGTCAGGCATCGAATTGTGCCGGCGGCTTCGCACCCGTCCCGAGACCAAGCAGCTCCCGATCATCATGCTCACCGCGCGCGGCGAGGAGAGCGAGCGGGTGCGGGGTCTTGCGACCGGCGCCGACGATTACATCGTCAAGCCGTTCTCGGTGCCGGAGCTGCTGGCGCGCGTGAAAGGCCTGCTGCGGCGCGCGAGCCCGGAGCGCCTCGCCACCGTCCTTGCTTTTGGCGACATCGAGCTCGACCGTGACAAGCGCCGCGTGGCGCGCTCGGGCCGGCCGATCGATCTCGGTCCGACCGAATATCGCCTGCTGGAGTTCTTCCTGGAGCATCCGGGACGGGTGTTCTCGCGCGAGCAGCTGCTCGACAGCGTCTGGGGCCGCGACATCTATATCGACGAGCGCACCGTCGACGTGCATATCGGCCGCCTGCGCAAGCTGCTCAATCTCGGCCGCGAGCAGGACCCGATCCGCACCGTCCGCGGCGCCGGCTACGCGCTGGATGATCGCTTCGCGAAGGCGGAGCAGGTGTAGGGTTGCAGGCTTGTTTGTTGGCGAGCTGTCCCTGCATTCTCAGCCGTCGTCCCGGACAAGCGAGCGAAGCGAGCGCTGATCCGGGACCCATAACCACCGAACGTGGTTTGGCGAAGACTCGGAGTGACCCCTTCCGCACGATTATTGCGTGCTCGGAGTATGGGTCCCGGCCCCCCGTGCGCAATTGCGCACTAGGCCGGGACGACACTGAAATTGTTGAACTGTCTTCGCGTGACGACTAACGGGGACCCGGCTTTACCGGTGCGCGGCGCCGATCCGACGCGGGCTGGTACGCAACGCGCGAGTGCTGGGCGCAATAGGGCAGTCCGGACAGCGCCCTTCCACCGCAGAAGAAGAAGTCCGGGCTCGAGGGATCGCCGACCGGCCAGTGGCAGGTCGCCTCGTTCAATTCCAGCAGCGACAGCCGCTGGCTCATCGGCACCACGTTGTCGTAGGTGACCGGATCCGGCTCAGCCTCGACCTCGAAGGCCTGCGCCAGCGCGGTGTTGCCGCGCGAGATCGGGCGGCTCACCCGCATCATGTGCTGCGCGGGGCGCGCCTTGCGCGGCCGCGGCGCTGCCGATGATGGGCTCTTGGCGCGGCCCGAAAGGCCGAGCCTGTGCACTTTGCCGATCACGGCATTGCGGGTCACATTGCCGAGCTCCGCCGCGATCTGGCTGGCCGAAAGTCCGGCCTCCCAGAGCTTTTTCAGCTGCTCGACGCGATCATCGGACCAGGTCAAAACCGTCATTGCACCCTTTCCCTCGCTGCGCGCCAGCCATCCTGGGGCCTCGCAGCGAATGCCTAAGCCTTCAAAAACCCGTGCCGCCAGAATCCCTTAAGGCTCGCCGGGCGCGTCTTGAACGCCCGAACGTTTACGCCGGTACATAAGGACTTAAAGATCAGAACCACTGCACGAGATGTCGTATCTGACAATCCAAACGCTACAATATGGCGTGACTCCCGCGCAAGAGTCCGCCGACTCGCTTCCACATGTTCCGTGGCCAAATCCCGCAAAATCGGCACCGCAAGACTACGGATTCAGCGTTTCGCGAGGCTTTCCGGGCGGCATTGACACCCGTTTCACCAGGCCTAAGATAGTCGCACGTGCCGCCCTCAAGAGGCGGCACGTTTCGTTTTCCGGGCCGGTCGATGGTGCGTTGCGCAATGCACGCTCACTCCGTCCGCAACATTCAAGTGACCATCATGACTAACAGCGCAGCGCCGCATTTGCTCCCCGTTTTCGCCAGGTCCGACCTTGGTTTCGAGCGTGGCGAAGGCTGCTGGCTGATCGCGACCAATGGCGAGCGCTATCTCGATTTCACCTCCGGGGTGGCGGTGAATGCGCTCGGCCATGCCCATCCGGCGCTGGTCGCGGCGTTGCAGGAGCAGGCCACCAAGCTCTGGCACATGTCGAATCTGTTCCAGAGCCCGGACGGCGAAAAGCTCGCCGCGCGCCTGTGCAATGAAAGTTTCGCGGATTTCGTGTTCTTCTGCAATTCCGGCGCCGAAGCGCTGGAATGCGTGATCAAGGTCGTGCGCCGTTATCACGCCGCAAAGGGTCATCCCGACCGCTATCGCATGATCACCTTCGAAGGCGCCTTCCATGGCCGCACGCTGGCGACGCTGGCCGCAACGGGATCGGCAAAATATCTCGAAGGTTTCGGCCCTCCGATGGAGGGCTTCGACCAGGTTGCGCATGGCGATCTCGATGCCGTGAAAAAGGCAATCGGTCCGCAGACCGCCGGCATCCTGATCGAGCCGATCCAGGGCGAGGGCGGTGTGCGTTCGGCAACGCCCGCCTTCCTGAGGGCGTTGCGCCAGCTCTGCGACGAGAAGGGTCTGTTGCTCGCCTTCGACGAGGTGCAGACCGGCATGGGCCGCACCGGCGATCTGTTCGCGTACCGCCGCCTTGGCGTCGAACCCGACGTGATGTCGCTGGCCAAGGCGCTCGGCGGCGGCTTCCCGATCGGCGCCTGCCTTGCGACCGCCGAAGCGGCGTCCGGCATGACGCCGGGCTCGCACGGCTCGACCTTCGGGGGCAATCCGCTCGCGATCGCGGCTGCGAACGCCGTGCTCGACGTCATGCTCAAGCCCGGCTTCTTCGACCACGTGCAGAGGATGTCGCTGCTGCTCAAGCAGAAGCTCGCCTCCGTGATCGACCGTCACGGCGATGTCGTCAGCGAAGTGCGCGGCGAGGGCCTCCTGATCGGCATCAAGGCCGTGGTGCCCTCCGGCGATCTCGTTGCAGCCTTGCGCGACCAAAAGCTGCTCACCGTCGGTGCCGGCGACAATGTCGTGCGTTTCCTGCCGCCTTTGATCGTCACCGAAGCCGAGATCGAGGACAGCGTCGGGCGGCTCGAGCGCGCCTGCACCGCGTTGTCCGGCAACAAGCGGGCGGCAAGCTGATGAGCAAGTCGCCCGATAAAACACCGAAGCACTTCCTCGATATCAACGAGCTGCCGCTGTCGGAGCTCAAGCGCATGCTCGCTGCGTCCTCCGCGATGAAGGCGAAGCAGAAGGCGCATCAGCCGGTCAGGCCGCTCGAAGGCAAGACCCTGGCGATGATCTTCGAGCGCCCCTCGACGCGGACGCGGGTGTCTTTCGACGTCGCCATGCGCCAGCTCGGCGGCGAGCCCATCATGCTCACCGGCGCCGAAATGCAGCTCGGCCGCGGCGAGACCATCGCCGACACCGCGCGCGTGCTGTCGCGCTATGTCGACGCCATCATGATCCGCATCCTCAATCACGATGCCCTGCTGGAGCTTGCAGCGAACGCCACCGTGCCCGTCATCAACGGCCTGACGCGCCGCTCGCATCCCTGCCAGGTGATGGCGGACCTCATGACCTACGAGGAACATCGCGGCCCGATCGAGGGCAAGACCGTGGCCTGGACCGGCGACGACAACAACGTGCTCGCCTCCTGGGCGCACGCCGCCGAGCGCTTCAAGTTCCAGCTCAATGTCGCGACGCCTCCGGAACTCGCGCCGAAAAAGGCGATGCGCGACTTCATCAAGGCGACCGGCGCGCCGATCATGCTCGGCACGGATGCCGAAGCCGCCGTGCGCGGCGCCGATTGTGTCGTGACCGACACCTGGGTGTCGATGGGCGACAAGGAAGGCAAGCACCGCCACAACGTGCTCAAGCCCTATCAGGTCAATGCGCAGCTGATGTCGCTTGCCAAGCCGGATGCGCTATTCATGCACTGCCTGCCCGCCCATCGCGGCGAGGAGGTCACCGACGAGGTGATCGACGGTCCACAATCCGTCGTGTTCGACGAGGCCGAAAACCGCCTGCACGCGCAAAAGGGCATTCTGGCCTGGTGCTTCGACGCGGTGAAGTAATCCGGGCCGGTATCCGCCGTGCCGGCGAAGTAGGTCTTCATCGTCGTCCTGGCCTTCGCCAGGACGACACCGAATTTGCCGTGCTTGCGTACGATCCGTGCTGCATTCTGGATGCAGCCCTCACCCCTTCCAATTCCGCCTTCCGACCCCAGATAAAGCGCCATGGTTTCCCAATCCCCTGATATGAAAACCGGGCCTGAAGGCCCGGTTCGCGCGCCATCCGCGGTTCCGATCGATGACGCCGTGCTGCCTTACGAGGTCGACGCGCTCGATGTGCGCGGTCGGCTGGTGCGGCTTGGTCCGGCGCTCGACGAAATCCTGACCAAGCACGATTATCCCGCGCCGGTCGGCAAGCTGCTCGGCGAGGCCATCGTGCTGACCACGCTGCTTGGCTCCTCGCTGAAGTTCGAGGGCCGCTTCATTCTCCAGGCCCAGACCGACGGTCCGGTGTCGTTCCTGGTCGTGGACTATCAGGCGCCGGATCGCCTGCGCGCCTATGCGCGCTACGACGCCGCGCGGCTCGGCGAGGCCAAAGATACTGGCACGCATTCCGGCGCGCTGCTGGGCCACGGCCATCTCGCCATGACCATCGACCAAGGCCCCGACATGAGCCGCTACCAGGGCCTGGTCGCGCTCGACGGCGGCAGCCTCGAAGACGCCGCTCACGAATATTTCCTGCGCTCCGAGCAGATCCCGACACGCGTGCGTCTCGCTGTCGGCGAGGAATGGCGTTCGAACGACGGCGGCAAGCATCGCTGGCGTGCTGGCGGCATGCTGATGCAGTTCCTGCCGAAGGCGCCCGAGCGTGCGCGGCAGGCCGATCTGCATCCCGGCGATGCGCCCGAAGGCGTCGAAGTGCACGCCGTCGCTGAAGACGATGCCTGGGTCGAGGCACGCTCGCTGATCGAGACCGTCGAAGACGTTGAGCTGATCGATCCGGAGCTGTCCGGGGAGCGGCTGCTCTACCGCCTGTTCCACGAGCGCGGCGTGCGCGTGTTCAATCCGCTGCCCTTGAAGGCGCAATGCTCCTGCTCGCGCGATGCGGTGGCATCGATGCTAAAGAGCTTTTCGTCTGACGACCGTGCCGCGATGGTCAAGGACGACAAGGTCGTCGTGACCTGCGAGTTCTGCAGCTCGGTGTACGAGTTCACGCCGGATGAAGCAGGCGTGGAAGACGCGTAAGGCGTTAGCCTGCAGGTGCGATAGGGTCGGCCAAAGCGGAGCGCGCCCACCATCTCCTGCCCTAGTTCAACACCCGCTTGTTGTCCGGGCTGTCCAGCGAGAACGTCGGCACGTCAATTTCGAAGCGCTCGCCAGTCGCGCTGACCATCTGGTAGCGGCCGGTCATGAAGCCCGAGGCGGTCGTGAGCGGGACGCCGGAGGTGTATTCGAAGCGTTCGCCGGGCGCGAGCGTCGGCTGCTCGCCGACGACGCCCTCGCCCTTCACCTCCTGCTGCCGGCCCGTGGCGTCGGTGATGATCCAGTGCCGCGTCTTGAGCTGCACGGTCTCGTCGCCGGAATTGGTGATGACGACGGTATAGGCCCAGAAATAACGGGAGCGGTCAGCCGACGACTGCTCCGGAACAAAGTTCGGCTCGACGGTCACTTCGATCTGGCGGGTCACGGCGCGGTACATGATTGCCATCATACCGAAAACCGCCCGGGAACCAAACGCCGGAGACGCCTTGGCGACATCGTCCCGCCAGAATTCGCAGGGAAGTACACGTCCAAATGGGCTTGCAAATGTACTTGCTTGTGATCCGGTCGCTTTGCGAGATGACGGCCGGACCGGTACACTCCTTGCCACGTCGCGATTTGCGGAAGGGTTTTTAGGCCCCCGATGACCATTGCCGACCAAGTGACGGGATCGACGATCGCGGGAACCGCTAAACCTGTGGAGGTCAAGTCCGCGGGAGCGAAGCGGCGCGCGGCCGCGCCGGCCATTTCGCTGCCAGCCATCGGCGAGCGCGAGCTCCGGCTGGACCTATTCCGCGGCCTTGCGCTGTGGCTGATCTTCATCGACCATTTGCCGCCGAGCCTTCTGACCTGGTTCACGATCCGCAATTACGGCTTCAGCGACGCCACCGAGATCTTCATCTTCATCTCCGGCTATACCGCCGCCTTCGTCTACGGTCGGGCGATGCTGGAGTCCGGCATCGTCGTCGCCACCGCGCGCATCCTGCGGCGCGTCTGGCAGATCTATGTCGCCCACGTCTTCCTGTTCACGATCTTCCTTGCCGAAATCTCCTACGTCGCGACCAGGTTCGAGAACCCGCTCTACACCGAAGAGATGGGCATCATGGATTTCCTCAAGCAGCCCGACGTCACGATCGTGCAGGCGCTGCTGCTGCGCTTCCGTCCGGTCAACATGGACGTGCTGCCGCTCTACATCGTGCTGATGCTGGCGCTGCCCTTGATCCTGTGGCTGATGAAGTGGCGCCCCGACGTGACGCTCGGCCTCTCGGTCGCGCTCTACGCGGTGACCTGGGAATACGACCTCTATCTGTCGGCCTATCCGAACGGCTTCTGGGCCTTCAATCCCTTCGCCTGGCAATTGCTGTTCGTGTTCGGGGCATGGTGCGCGCTCGGGGGTGCGCGACGCATGTCGCACATTCTGGCTTCGCGGGTGACGATGTGGATCGCGATCGCCTATCTGGTTGCGGCATTCTACGTGACGCTGACCTGGTATGTGCCGCAGCTCTCCCACTTCATGCCGAAGCGGCTCGAGCAGTGGATGTATCCGATCGACAAGGCCGACCTTGACGTGCTGCGCTTCACGCATTTCCTGGCGCTGGCCGCGCTCACCGTGCGCGTCCTGCCCCGGGACTGGCCGGGCCTGAAATCGCCCTGGCTGCGGCCGCTGATCCTGTGCGGCTCGCATTCCCTGGAGATATTCTGTCTCGGCGTCTTCCTCGCCTTTGCCGGCCATTTCATCCTGGCCGAAGTCTCGGGCGGCCCGGTCATGCATGCGCTAATAAGTCTCTCCGGAATCCTGATCATGTGGGCCATGGCCTGGCTGATTTCGTGGTACAAGCGGGTGGCTGACAAGAGCGGTTCGAAAACCAAAAGCGCCGTCGGCAGCGCCGATATGGCGGGAGGGGGCTGATGAAGGCGAAGGTTTTCCTGAGCCTGATCCTGCTGTGCGGTGGTCTCGCCGCGCCTCCGGCGCGCGCGGACGATGCTGCGCCGGCTGCTTCAGCCGCGCCCGCAGCCTGTGAAGTGCCGTCCTATCTGCTCACCAGCGAAAGCCAGCTTCCCAAGGTCGCCGATGCCGTGAAGGCCGGCAAGCCGCTCGAAATCCTGGTCATCGGCAGTCGCTCGACCACGATTCCGGCTTCCGAGGACGCCTCTTATCCGGCGCGGATGCAGGCCATCCTGAAGGACAAGCTGCCGCCGTCCGAGACTGTGCACGTCTCCGTAGAAATACAGAGCAAGAAAACGGCCGAGGAGGCGGCTGCCAGCTTCGTTAAGCTGATGGAAGCAAAAACGCCTACTTTGGTCATCTGGCAGACCGGGACTGTCGATGCTATCCGAGCCATCGATCCCGATGATTTTCGTGGCGCGGTGACCGAAGGGGTTGTTGCGTTGCAAAAGGCAGGGGCTGACGTCGTCTTGATGAATTTGCAGTACAGTCCGCGTACCGAAACCATGATCTCGGTGCCGCCATACCTCGACAATATGCGGGTGGTGGCGCAGGAGCACGATATTCCGCTGTTCGATCGGTTCGCGATCATGCGGCAGTGGAATGATCAGGGCCAGTTCGACCTATTCAGCCCGTCGCGCGGGCCCGAGTTGGCGAAGCAGGTCCATGATTGCCTTGGCCGGGCGTTGGCACAGTTCCTGATCGACGCTGCCCATCTGGAGCCGGCCCAGCAGCAAAATTGAGGTCTAGCGTTAATGAGTTCTCTCCGCCCTTTTTGCCTGACGGCATGGCTGGCTGTGCCCGCAGCAGCGGTGCTGCTGTTGCTGAGTCCGGCCTCGCAGTCCCACGCGCAGACGCAGGCCGCGCAGGCAACACCGGCCCCGCAGCAGTCGGCTGATCCGGCTCCCGCTTCACCGTCCCAGACCACCGTCGCAGCGACGTCCCCCGACCAGCGCGGCATCACGGCGCGCGCCATCGACAAGGTGAAGCAGGTCGCGAAATCCGCCGGCGACATCTTTAGCCGCGTGCCCTGCCTGTCGCCGAAGGGCGGCTCGAAGGCGATGGGCTCGCTGCCGCATGTCGCGGGCAAGCTCGTCGCCGGCCAGCCCGTCGTCATCGTCGCGTTCGGCTCGTCGTCGACCGCGGGATTCGGCGCGAGCTCGCCGGAGTTCAACTATCCCAATCGCCTTGCCGCGCAGCTGCACCGGCACTATCCGACCGCCGACATCACCGTCGTCAATGCCGGCGTCGGCGGCGAGGATGCGCCCGAGATGATGAAGCGTCTCCAGAAAGAGGTGATCGACGTGCATCCGGATCTGGTGATCTGGCAGGTCGGCACCAATGCCGTGCTGCGCAATCTCGATCCTGGCGAGACCGCCAAACTGGTCGAGGACGGCATCGCTCGCATCCAGGCCACCGGCGGCACCGACATCGTGCTGGTCGATCCGCAATATTCGCCCGCCGTCAACCAGCGCGCCGAGAGCGCCGGCAAGATGGTGAAGCTGCTCGGCAAGGTCGCCGAGCTCCGTCACGTCGGCATCTTCCCGCGCTTCGAGGTGATGCGCGACTGGCACGAGAAGCAATCGCTTCCGGTCGAGAGTTTCGTGATCGCCGACGGACTGCACATGAACGATTGGGGCTATGCCTGCTTCGCCCAGCTCCTCGGCGACGACATCATTCGCTCCGTCGGCCAGATCAAGCTCGGCGTGAACGTGCCCGCGGACGTGCGGACGTACCGGCCAATGTGACTTGTCGTCCCGGCCCCCATGCGCAATTGCGCACTAGGCCGGGACGACAATAACTCACGCCTTCTCCAGCGCCGCGGTCAGATCCTCGATCAGATCGTCCGCGTGCTCGAGGCCTGCCGAGAAGCGGATGAATCCTTCGCTGATGCCGAGCGCGGCGCGGTCCTCCGGCTTCAAACGCTGATGCGTCGTGGTCGCGGGATGGGTGACGAGGCTCTTGGCGTCGCCGAGATTGTTCGAGATCTTGGCGAGCTTGAGCTCGTTGAGCACGCGGAACGCCGCCTGCTTGCCGCCCTTGACCTCGAGGCCGACCAGCGTCGAGCCGCCGCGCATCTGCTTCTTCACCAATGCAGCCTGCGGATGATCGGCGCGGCCGGGAAACACCAGCCGCGAAATCTTCGGATGGCTCGCCAGCACGTCCGCGATGCGCGCCGCCGTCTCGGTCTGCGCGCGCACGCGCACGGCGAGCGTCTCCAGCCCCTTGAGCAGGACCCAGGCGTTGAACGGCGAGATCGACGGGCCGGTCTGGCGCATGAAATTGTGGATGTGCTCGGCGATGAACGCTTCCGAGGACAGGATGATGCCGCCGAGACAGCGGCCCTGGCCGTCGATGTGCTTGGTCGCGGAATAGACCACGACGTCGGCGCCGAGCGCGAGCGGGCTCTGCCAGATCGGGGTGGCGAACACGTTGTCGACGACGAGCCGCGCGCCGCCACTATGCGCGATCTCGGCAATGCCGGGAATGTCGAGCACGTCGAGCGTCGGATTGGTCGGGCTCTCCAGGAAGAACGTCTTGGTGTTCGGCTTCATGGCGCGCTGCCACTGGTCGAGATCGAGGCCGTCGACCAGCGTGGTCTCGATGCCGTAGCGCGGCAGTAAATCCTGCACGACGTAGAGACACGAGCCGAACAGCGCGCGCGAGGCCACGACGTGATCGCCGGCCTTGAGCGGCGCCAGGATCGCGGTCGTCACCGCGGCCATGCCGGTCGCGGCCGAACGTGCCGCTTCGGCGCCTTCGAGCTCGATCATGCGGCGCTCGAACATCGAGATGGTCGGATTGGAGTAGCGTGAATAGATGAAGCCGGGGTCCTCGCCCTTGAACCGCGCCTCGCACTCCTCAGCGCTGTTGTAGACGTAGCCCTGGGTCAGGAACAGCGACTCCGACGTCTCGCCATATTGCGAGCGTAAGGTGCCGGAATGAACCAGGCGAGTTTCGGGACGGTAGTGGGCGGTTGGCGCCGGGGACTTCGACATAGGACCTCCTGAAGTGACCATCGAGAATGGTCACAAAAAAACCGGCCTGGAATATCTCCACGGGCCGGGATCACAGAGGTCCCCGGCCTGTTTAGCGACTTATTTAACGTGGCTGCAAGCCGGCCGGCTCAAATCACCACGGGATAAGTCATGCTCATATTCCGCAATGCCCTTTCCGTCAAGACGTCCATCGGATAGCCGTAAAACGCTCATATTTCCCGCATGTCGGGATGTGTTTGATCCCTGATGAGGACCCCGGGTTGACGTTCACGGTCGCCGCCGACGCCAATGGTATCCTGCCCGACCGCATGATCGCGGCGATGGCGGAGGGCGGTCTCATCCTGCCCGCTTACGACTTCGTCGAAAGCCAGATCCAGCCGGCGAGCCTCGATTTGCGTCTTGGCGATATCGCCTATCGCGTTCGCGCCAGCTTCCTGCCCGGTCCCGGCGCCACGGTCGCCGAGCGCATCGACGAGTTGAAGCTGCACGAGTTCAGCCTCGCCGACGGCGCGGTGCTGGAGACCAACTGCGTCTACATCGTGCCGCTGCTTGAAAGCCTCGCGCTGCCGCCGGAAATCGTCGCGGCCGCCAACCCGAAGAGCTCGACCGGCCGGCTCGACGTCTTCACCCGCGTGATCGCCGACGGCACCCGCCGCTTCGACATGATCGGTGCCGGCTATCACGGCCCGCTCTATGCCGAGATCAGCCCGAAGACGTTTCCGGTGCTGGTCAGCGAGGGCTCGCGCCTGAGCCAGGTGCGCTTCCGCACCGGCGATGCCATCCTCAACATCGACGACCTCGAGGCGCTGCACGCGACCGAGCGTCTCGTCGATATCGACGATGCCGACCTCACCGGCGGCGTCGCCGTCTCTGTTGATCTCTCCGGCGAGAAGAGCGGCGGCTTCGTCGGCTACCGCGCCAAGCGCCACACCGGCGTCATCGACGTCGATCGCCGCGCCGGCTATTCCGTCGAGGACTTCTGGGAGCCGATCTCGGCCCGTCCCGACGGCAGCCTGATCCTCGATCCCGGCGAGTTCTATATCCTCGCGTCGAAAGAGGCGGTGCAGGTGCCGCCCGATTACGCCGCGGAGATGGTGCCGTTCGATCCGCTGGTCGGCGAGTTCCGCGTGCATTATGCCGGATTCTTCGATCCCGGCTTCGGCTATGCCGGCGCCGGCGGGCTAGGCTCGCGCGCCGTGCTCGAAGTGCGCTCGCGCGAGGTGCCGTTCATCCTCGAGCACGGCCAGATCGTCGGCCGCCTCGTCTACGAGAAGATGCTGGCCCGCCCCGACGCGATGTACGGCCAGCGCATCGGCTCGAACTACCAGGCGCAGGGCCTGAAGCTGAGCAAGCATTTCCGGGTGTAGGGATAGCCTCACCTTCCGCTGTCATGCCTCGGCTTGACCGGGGCATCCAGTACGCCGTAGCCTATTGGTTCGATCACATCCGCCTCTGGAATACTGGATCGCCCGATCAAGTCGGGCGATGACACCGAATCTGTGTCAAGATGGGAAGTGAATCCGGGCTACGTCCGAGGTGGCGAAATGACAGATCAATCCGAACTCGACGCAAGAATCCTCGACGACGTCGCCGACGCGCTGATCTATTCGGATCGCTCCGGCACGATCATGCGCTGGAACCGCGCATCGTCCGCACTGTTCGGCTTCTCGGCGGACGAAGCGCTGGGCCAGAATCTCGACCTGATCATTCCCGAACATCTGCGCGCCGCGCACTGGAAAGGTTTTGAGGCCGCGCTTGCCAGCGGCGCGATGAAGCTTGCGGGCAAGCCGACACTGACCCGCGCGCTGCACAAGGACGGACGCAAGCTCTACATCGAGATGACCTTTGCGCTGGTGCGGGACGCCGCTGGAGTGGTGCAGGGATCGGTGGCGATGGCACGCGACGTCACCGAGCGCGTCGAGCGCGAGCGTGCCGCCAAAGCCTCGCAAACTAAGCCTGCGCAAAATTCGTGATGCGGAATTGGCGCGCCGGCGTGCAGGGCTCCCTGCGTGCGGCTCAGCTTGTCCGTCACCGGATGCAGTGACACACTCGATCAGAACAACGATCGGGAGCGAACATGACCGCACCAGACCCCGCGCAGGAAGCTCAATGGAAACGCTGGCGCGCGGTTGCCGATCTCTATCACGCCTACTTCACCGGTCTGATCCTCACCGTGGTCACGCGTCGCGGCACGGCAGATGCTGCGGAGTTCGTCTTTCGCGTGTTCCGCCGCCAGCAGCAGGAGCGCTTCCTGCCGGGGCTGGAGAAGCTCGGGCTGAGCCATCTGCCGCCCGCCGTGGCAGCCGCGCAATATCACTATCTCTCGAACTGGATCGGCGGCGTGCACGTCGAATACATGTATGAGAGCGACCGCAAAGCCTGGATCCGCTATCCGCCGCCGCGCTGGATCTGGAAAGGCACTGCCATCTGCGGCGTGCCGGGCGAAGTCTCGCGCGCGATGCTGCGCGGCTGGCACGCCAACAACGGCGTGGCGCTCGGCGATACCAGATTGGGGTTCGTCTGCACCAAGCAGAGCGTCGACGGCCAGGACGGGCTCGAAGGCTACTATTATCAATATGACCAGCCCCTCGAGCTCGACCAGCGCCTCGTGTTCGCGCGGCACCTCGAAGCCCCGCTGTTCGATGCAGCCGCGGCTCCGGCGTTGCCGGTCGCAAGCTGGCCAAGGCCGAGACTGGAAAAAGCCTATCGCAACTATGCGATGGAATATGTGCGCACCGCCGCGCCCGTGATGGTGCAGCTGTTCGGTCCGGAGGATGCGGGCTATCTCCTGCACCTCACGGGCAAGCTGATCGGGATGCAATATTTCGATGAGGTCGCTGCGGCGCTGTCGATGGGCCGCGGCGGTGCGAGCGAATTCGCGACGTTCCTCAACGCGCTGTTTGTCGCGCAGGACGATGCGGCTGAGACGACGCAATCCGAGGGCACGTTCGAAATCCGTCAGCAGAGCTGGAGGTTGATGGAAGACGGCGCCGATAACCACTCCGCTTGCGCCAAGGTGCTGGCGGGGTTGTTCGAGGGGCTTGCGGCCGGGTGCGGCCGGCACATCGGCGTGCACCTGTCCCCGACACCGAGCGGTCGTCCGCCATTGCTCTGGACGATTGGGTAGACGACGGCGTCACCGCGCTGCCGCAGGGCACGCCTGCACCTAGCGCAGGAGGAATCGCTGCGCGTCGTGCTAACAAGCCTCTTGTTGCGCCCTGCGCGAACCAATTCATTGGCACACCCAAGCATTGCTGCGCCGGAAATGGCGCTTTGCCCGGAGAGGACATGTCAGACATCGCCGAAATCCCGGTCGATGAACAAGAGCGTCCGCTGCCGCCGCCTCCGCGCCCCGTGAGGAGCGCGCTGATGGACGGGCCGATCCTGCGCACGCTGCTCGGGCTGGCCTGGCCCAACGTGGTCGCGCTCTCAGCCGGCACCTGCACCGTGATTGCGGAGACCTCCTATATCGGACGGCTCGGCGTGGAAGCGCTGGCCGCGATGGCGCTGGTGTTTCCGACAGTGATCCTGACCATGACCATGTCAGGCGGTGCGATGGGCGGCGCGGTGGCCTCCGCCATCGCGCGCGCGCTCGGCGCGGGCGATCGCGAGCGTGCCGGGACGCTCGCCGCGCACGCGCTGCTGATCGGCATCAGCTTCGGCCTCGTCTTCATGCTGGGCATGCTGATCTTCGGGCCCAAGGTGCTTGAGATGCTCGGCGGCCGCGGCGACGTGCTGACGCATGCGATCGCCTACACCCAGGTGTTTTTCGGCGGCGCCGTGCTGCCCTGGCTGCTCAACACCATGGCCGGCGTCCTGCGCGGCACCGGCAACATGAAGCTGCCGTCGCTGTTGATCCTCAATTCCGCGGCCTGGCAGATCGTGCTCGGTGGCACGCTTGGCCTCGGCCTCGGTCCGGTGCCGCAATTCGGCATGCGCGGGGTCGCCGCCGGCGCGCTGATTGCCTATTGCATGAATATCGGCGTGATGGGCTGGTACCTGTTCTCCGGCCGCGCCCGCGTGACGCCGAAGCTGCGCGGACTTCGCATCCAATGGGCGATGTTTTTCGACATCCTCAAAGTGGGCGCCATCGCCTGCTTCTCGCCGCTGCAATCGGTGCTGACGATCTCGATCTTCACTCACATGCTTGCGAAATTCGGCACCGCGATCCTGGCCGGCTACGGCATCGGTGCGCGGCTGGAATTCCTGCTGACCTCGATCGCGTTCTCGTTCGGCATCGCCTCGGTGCCGATGATCGGCATGGCGGTCGGCGCCGGCCGCATCGCCCGCGCCCGGCGCATCGCCTGGATCGCAGCGGCGAGCGCCTTCGTCGCCGTCGGTGCACCGGCGTGCCTGGTCGCGGCCTTCCCCGATCTCTGGGTGAACATCTTCACGGACAGCGCGACCGTGCGCGCCACCAGCCACCAATATTTGTCGACAGTGGCGCCGTTCTACGCCTTCATCGGCCTCGCCTCGACGATGTATTTCTCGTCGCAGGGCGCTGCGAAGGTGATCGGCCCGGTGCTGGCGCAGACCGCGCGGCTGATCTACATCTCGGCTGTCGGCTGGTGGCTGTCGACGCATGATGCCACCGCGCAAAGCTTCTTCTGGCTGGCGGCGAGCTCGATGGTCGTGCTCGGCCTGCTCTCGTGCTCCAGCGTGGTGCTGACACGCTGGGGACCGCGCCAAACCAAACCTGCGATCAGGCCGGCTCTGTCGGCCGCCGCGGACTAGCGGTGCCTGTGGCGGCGATGGCCGCCACCACCGCCGACATTGGCGAGCCGCATCAGTTGCGGAATCATCGCCATCATGTCGCCGCCACCGGCGCCGCCGAGCATGCCCATGATATCGCCGCCGCCGATGCCGCCCATTCCGGCCGGCATGGTGCCGCCTCCACCCATCGGCGCGTAGCCGCCGTAATTGGGCGCGCCGAAACCGCCGCCGAGGTTGCCGGCGCCGAGGCCGCCAATGCCACCGCCGCCCATCATGCCAAGACCACCACCGCCATTCTCCATCATGCGGCTCATCATCGGGCCCATGGTCTGCATCATCATGCCGAAGCGGCGCTTGCCCATCTTGGCCTTCATCATCTCGAGCATCGGCGCCATCTGGGTCATTATGTCCTCGCCGCCGGCACCGCCGCCGCCGAAGAACTGCGCCTTTGCCGGCGCGCTCGAAATCGAAAACATCAGCAGCACGGCGGCCGCCTGGCAGATCACCTTGTCCGCACCTCTCATGGCCTGCTCCTCGCGTGCGTGGCGCCGCCGGGAGAGCGGAGCCAACCGGACGCACGGCGCCATCGTTATTGCGGACGAGGGCTGGGCTCTGTGAGAAAGATCACGCAGCTGCGGCCGGAAACGCGCGGTGTATGGCGGCGACGGCGTCCTTGGTCTGTCCCTGCACATAGGGCGCGAGCTCGTTCGGCAGCATGTCGATGATCCAGACCAGGCGGCATCTCGCCTCGCCCTCGGCGATCACCTGCACCGAGGCGCTGTAATGCTTCAGCCGCTCGTTGTTGATCGCGTAGACCAGCCGCTGCCGCGCATCGTCGCAATCGACCAGCACCTCGCGCGCCACCGATCCGTTGGCGAAGGTGACGATGCGCGTGTCGCCGTCGAGCGTGCAGGCCGTGACGAAGCCCGGCGCCAACCGCCGATGCAGCGCGCCGAAATCGCGCACGGCATCCCAGACGTCGCGCGCTGGGGCGTTGAGGGGAATGTCGTTGTGGATGGAGGCCATGATGCAATCCTGGTTGAGTTCCTTGATGTAGAGAAGCGAGCGATAGCGCCGTCATCCCAGCTGTCATCGCCCGACTCCATCGGGCGATCCAGTATTCCAGAGGCCGCTGTGATTGAATCGAGGAGCTGCGGCGTACTGGATACCCCGGTCAAGCCGGGGGATGACAGCGTGTGTGTGTGGTGAGGGCTGCCGCGTTCACACACAGACCGCCTCAACATTGTTGCCATCGGGATCGATCAAAAACGACGCGTAGTAAGTCGGGCTGTAATCCTTGCGCGGGCCGGCGCCGCCATTGTCGCGGCCACCGCTCTTCAAGCCCTCGCTGTGGAATGCCTTGACCGCGTCATGATCCCCCGCGCGAAACGCGATGTGCACGCCATCGGCTTTGCGCCCCTTGTTCAGGTGCAGCCACAGCGCCGGCTCGCCCTTCGGCCCGAAGCCGGCATAACCATCGCCACTCGAGCACACGACATAACCGAGCGGCGCCAGCACCGCGGTGTAGAAGCGCGTGGCGGCGTCGAGGTCGGCAACGCGCAATCCGATATGGTCGTACATGGTCGTCTCCATTGCCAAAGCGCGCCACAATCGGCGCGCGCCGGAGACGAACCTAGTCAGTTGAGGGCAAGCTGCTCTTGGAGAATCTTGCGCTCTCCCTTCGAAGCCTGGCGGAACTTGGTCGGCGATACACCAGCGGCGCGGTGGAAGGTGCGGACGAAGTTGGAGAGATCGCCGAAGCCGACGTCGTAGGCGATGTCGGTGACTGCGATGTCGTCGTCAGTCAGCAGCCGCGCCGCATGCCGCAGCCGCGAGCGCACCAGATATTGATGCGGAGTGACGCCGAGCACGGCGGAGAACAGCCGCAGGAAGTGGAAGGGGCTGAGGCCTGCCTGCCGTGCCGCCTGTTCGAGGTCGACCTCGGCATGCGAGTTGGCGTCGATCCAGAGCGCGGCTTCCACGGCGCGGCGGCGATCACGCGCCGTCGGTGTCGTCGGCTTGCGCGCCTTGCCCGACACGACATCGACGAAACGACCGGTGAGGATCTGCCCGACCTCGTCGAGACCGAGGTCGCTGTTGCCATCTGCCGCCGTCTGGGCGAGCTCGCCCAGCACCATCAGCTCGGGCAACGGTGGCGTCGCGCCGACCTGCCAGACGTCGCTCCGGCCGCCGAGCGCGTCGACCAGATCCTCGCTGAGGAAAAAGGACAGGCAGACGTCGCCGGCGACGTGCTCATGTGTGCAGGTGTATTCCTCGCCTGGCGCGCCGACCAGCATCGAGCCCGCCACCAGCTCGAAGAAGCCGGCGCGGCAATGACAGCCAAAGCTGCCGGCGCGGACATAGGCGATGGAATGGCCGGTGCGGCACTCCGCAAACGGGCTGTCGTCCGGTCCCGCGTCGCAGCGAAACTCGGAGACGGTCATCGAGGGGGTGGTCAGCAGCGTTGTTGCATCCATCCTCCCTATCTAGGTGGAGGGTCTCGGTGGGGCAACGGGCAGCAGGACGTCGAACAGCGTCTTGCTGGCGATCGGATGGGTGCCCTCCAGCGACAGCAGCCGCCGCTTGGAGATTACGCCGCCATAGGGCGAGAGCCGGTCGGTGTAATTGCCGGCCTCCAGCACCCGGTGGCAGGGCACGATCAGCATGTAGGGATTTTTCGCGATCGCCTGTGCCACCGAATGCGCGGCGCCGGAGGCGCCCAGCGCCTTGGCGATCTCGTGATAGGTGCGCGTCTCCCCGCGCGGGATGGCGCAGGCCGCCTCGTAGACCCGCCGGTTGAAGCCGGGCACCCCGCTCGCGTCCAGGCTGACCTCGGAAAAATCAGCATCGCTGCCCTGCAGCAAGCTCACGATGCCCTCGATCGCGAACTCGGCGTTCGCGGAAGGCCGCTGCTCGCGTGCCTCGGGATGGATCTGGAAAATCCGGCGGCGGGTGTCGATCTCCCGCGCCTCCGGCAACTGCACGGCGACGACCCCGGTGCTGCTCCAGATGATGCCGCAGCGCCCTATGGTCGTGTCGAATATCGCGTAGCCATGCCCCACCATACACACGCCCCCACGCAACGTACGCTCTCCCCAGACCGCGACCATAACACCGCCACAATCCGCCGCACCCAAAATCGTACCGGAAACTTAAGAAGGGGCGGGCGGGCTGCGCCAAAGCGCTTGGCGAGATGCGCCGTCTCGGCTAATCAGAGCGGGCGCAAGCTGCGCATCCGCGGGCGTAGTTCAATGGTAGAACGGCAGCTTCCCAAGCTGCATACGAGGGTTCGATTCCCTTCGCCCGCTCCATCCTTTAGTTCGGCAGGCTCCGCAGAAATTCCACGATCGCCGCGTTCACCTCCGCCGGCCGTTCCTGCTGCGTCCAGTGTCCGCACCCCGGTAGCATCTTGATCTCGCGTAATTGCGGCACCCATTGCTTCATGTTGGCAACGTGCTCGGCGGCGCCAGGGAAGGCCATGACCATGTCGTAGTCGCCGGCGATGAAGAGCGAGGGCACGACCACCTTGACGCCCTCGAAGGCGCCCATCAGCTCCCAGTTGCGATCGATGTTGCGATAGTAGTTGAGCGGTCCGCGAAACCCACTATGGGCAAATTCGGCGCCGTAATAGTCGAGGTCCGCGCTGCTCAGCCACGACGGCAGCGGCACCTGCACCTTCGGCAGCATGCCGTCCTTGCGAGAGACCATGCCGACACCGGCGGTCCGCCCTTGACGCTCGGCATTGGCGCGGATCACCGCCGCGCCTTCGCCGGAACCGCCATAGAGCATCGCGCCGAGCGTTGCGCGCGTATCCCTTTCGAATTCTGCTTCGGCGACACCCGGCTCCTGGAAATACAGTTGATAGAACTGCGCATCCGCCGTCTGTGGCATTACGCTCGTCGGCCGCACCGGACTGCGTGGTCGATAGGGCACGCTAAGAATGGCGGCGGCGCGGAAGCGGTCGGGCCGCAGGCGCGCCGTGTGCCAGGCGATCGTCGCGCCCCAGTCGTGCCCGACGATGACGGCGTCCTTCGCCTCGAAAGCGTCGAGCACGCCGACGAGGTCGCCGACCATGTGGAGGATCGTGTACTGGTCGATCGCTTCGGGCCGGTCGCTCTTGCCGTAGCCGCGCATGTCAGGGGCGACCGCGTGGAAACCGGCTGCCCCCAGCGCCTCGAGTTGGTGACGCCAGGAGTACCAACCTTCCGGAAAGCCGTGGCAGAGCAGCACCATCGGCCCCTTGCCCTGCTCGGCGACGTTGAGGCTGATGCCGTTGGCCTTGATCGTCCGCTGCGTCGGTTCGCCCATGTCGCCGCCTCCCGGTCATCGTCGTTGGGTCTATCCTAGTCGGCCCTATAGGCTCCGCAAAGTTTCTAATATATTGGCCCCTCGCTTCCGGCACGCACGCATCGCCCAGCTTAAGCTTCTCGCGGCCCTGATGGGTGCGGTCCTCGTGTCGGCAATGTTCGGATCAGAGACCAGGACCTGTAAAGAAAATGGACCAGCAGAAACTCGATCGCGCGATCGGTCGTCGCTTGAAGACGCTGCGGACGCAGGCCGGCATGACGCTGAATGAGCTCGCAGGCCGCTCCGGCGTCAGCCGGGCGATGATCGGGCGGGTGGAGCGGGCGCAGAGCAGCGCGACGGCTGCGCTGCTGGGAAAACTCTGCGCCGCGCTCGACGTGTCGCTCAGCGACGTCGTCGCGCTGGCCGAAAAGCCGCCGGAGCGGCTGGTGCGGCTCGCCGACCAGCCGCACTGGCGCGATCCCGACAGCGGCTATCGCCGCCGTCACGCGTCGCCCACGGACGCGGCGAGCGGCATCGAGATCATCGTCGTCGATTTGCCGGCCGGTGCGCGGGTGCCATACAGCCCTTGGGGCCGCAATGCCTTCACCCAGCAGCTCCTGATGCTGGAGGGCGCGATCGCCGTGCACATCGACGCCAAGGCGGTTCGCCTGCGCGAAGGCGACTGTCTCGACTTCGATGTGATGCGCGCGGTGATCTTCGAGAACGAGACCAGACAGGACGCGCGCTACGTCATCATCACGCGCCGCGGCGCGTCCTACGGCAAGATGTGAGACCGTGACGATGCAGATCCGCACCGGCGACACCTTTGATCCGCGCGTCATCGCGCTGCTCGATCATCACGTCACGGCGGCGCGGGCGCAGACCGCGCCGGGCAGCGCCCATGCGCTCGATCTCTCCGGACTGCGCGCGCCCGACATCGCGTTCTGGACCGGCTGGGACGGCGAGACGCTGGTCGCCGTCGGTGCGCTGAAGACGCTGTCAGCCGAGCACGGCGAGGTGAAGTCGATGCACACGCTCCAGACCACGCGGCGGCGCGGCTTTGGCGGTGAGATGCTCCGCCACATCGTCACAGAAGCCCGCGCGCGCGGCATGGCGCGGCTCAGCCTCGAGACCGGCTCGTGGGACTATTTCAAGCCGGCGCTCGCGCTCTACCGGGCGCATGGCTTTGTCCTCTGCGGCCCGTTCGAGGGCTATGTCGAGGATCCCAACAGCCTGTTCCTGACCCTCGACCTGTCGGCCAGCCGATAGCTCAGGAGCGCGTCTCCTCGATCCTGTCGAGCACGCGCTCGGGAGCGATGTCGCGGCTTGCCTCCTCCAGATCCCGTTTCGAGTCGGGCTGGACATCGAGCCGCTCGGCGATCTGCGTAAGGAGGCGGGCAACCTTGGTCAATTCGTGCTCGGCGAGAAGGCTGATCTGGAGATCGAGATCGGCGCGCTTGTCCGCTGCTGCACTCATGCGGTTCTGCGAGATCAGCACGAATGTCGACAGGAAGATCGCCTCGACCGAAGCAATCATCGCCAGCACTACGAAGCTCTCGTCCCAGGCCGGGATTCCCGGCAGCCAATGCAGATTGGCGATGATCCAGAAGCCGAACACAGCGACATGGAGATAGACGAACGCCATGCTGCCGGTGAACGCCGTGATCGCATCGGCAAGCTTTTCCTGACCCTTGGCAGCGCGCTGCTCCCGGCGGCGGCGCTCGACCAGAGCCTGGATGTTGCGCTCGAGCGTCGGGCTCAATCCCTCGCCCGGATCATGGGTGATATCGTTATGCACAGGGCGGCAACGGCGGACGGGAAAGGCTGTTCCTGGGCTGAGCTGCGGGAAAATGCTGCCGCCTCTCAAAATGAGTTGCGTACCTCAAAACACCTCTGCTAGCCTTCAGCCATGGCCGAGACGCTCACCACGACCGCGCTGACGCTGAAGGACATCGCCCGCCAGGCCGGCGTCAGCCTCGCGACGGTGGACCGCGTCCTGCACAATCGGCCGGGCGTGCGGCCGGATACGGTCCGGCGCGTCAAGGAGGCGATCGAGCGCAATTCGTTCCAGCCGCACGTGGCCGCCGCCGAGCTCGCCCGCGGCCGCGCCCGCCGTTTCGCCTTCGTGATGCCGTCGGGGCCGAACCCGTTCATGCAGCAGATCCAGGATTATCTCGGCGAGATGTCGGGCTGGTTGTCGTCCCGCCGCCTTGGCGTCGAGACCGTCGCGACCGACGTGTTCGATCCGTCCATGCTCGCGGCATCCCTGGAAGGGCTCTCGGATGATTACGACGGTGTCGCTGTGGTGGCGCTGGATCATCCCAGGGTCCGCGCCGCGATCGACGATCTCGTCGATGCCGGCGCCAAGGTCGTGACGCTGGTCTCGGACGTGCCGTCGTCGCGCCGGCACCATTATGTCGGCATCGACAACATTGCTGCGGGGCGGACTGCCGGCGCGCTGGTCGGGCGGCTGGTCGGACAAAAGTCCGGCAAGGTCGCGATCGTCGCGGGCTCGCAGGGCCTGCGCGATCATGCCGAGCGCATTTTTGGCTTCAACCAGGTGATGGCGTCGGAATTCCCCGGCCTCACCGTGCTGCCGGTGCTCGAAGGGCGCGACGAGGACGCGCGTTCGGAGCAGGTGTTGACGCGGCTGTTGAGCCGGCATGCCGACATCGTGGGTCTTTATAATGTCGGCGCCGGTACGCAAGGCGTCGCCAACGCGTTGAATGAAAAGGCGTTGAGCGATGCCAGTCGCGACAAGCAGGCGGTGTTCGTCGGACACGACCTCACCGCGTTGACGCGTCGGCTGCTGCTGCAGGGCGTGATGCATGCCGCGATTTCGCAGAACCCCGGACATGAAGCGCGCGCCGCCGTACGTGTGCTGCTCGCGCTCGCCCGTGGCGAGCCGATCTTGCGCGAACAGGAGAAGATCAGGATCGACATCGTGATGCGGGACAATCTGCCTTAGCGGCAGGTGGAATTCAAAACGACCCGTTGCGGGTAAGGCGACTTTGAGTTCGCGCACCGCAACAGGCGAAAGGGAGGACGGCGTGTATCTCGGAATCGACATCGGCACATCGGGTGTGAAAGCGGTGCTCGTCAGCGAAGCCGGCGCTGTTGTCGCGACGGCGGCGCGCGAGCTTGCGCTGTCGCATCCGGCGCTGCTGTGGTCCGAGCAGGATCCCGATGCCTGGGTCGATGCGGCGGTCGGCGCGGTCGACGATCTTGCCGCCCGCCATCCCCGCGAGGTCGCGCGGGTGCGCGGCATCGGACTATCCGGCCAGATGCATGGCGCGACGCTGCTGGACGAGGACGGAGCGCCGCTGCGTCCCGCGATCCTCTGGAACGACGGTCGCTCGCATGCCGAATGCGTCGCGCTGGAGCGGCGCTGCCCGTCGTTGCATACGATCGCCGGCAATCTGGCCATGCCCGGCTTCACCGCGCCGAAGCTGCTCTGGGTCGCCAGGCACGAGCCGAAAATCTTCGCGCGCGTCGCAAAGGTGCTGCTGCCGAAGGCCTATGTCCGCTATCGCCTGACCGGCGAGATGGTCGAGGACATGTCGGACGCGGCCGGCACGCTATGGCTCGACGTCGGTCTGCGCCGCTGGTCGCCCCTGCTGCTGCATGCCACCGGGCTCGATCTCCATCACATGCCACGCCTGGTCGAGGGCAGCGACGTCAGCGCGACGCTCGCGCCGGACTACGCTCAACGCTGGGGCATGACTAGGGATGTCGTGGTCGCCGGCGGCGCCGGCGATAATGCCGCGAGCGCGATCGGGCTCGGCGCCATCGCGCCGGGCGATGCGTTTCTGTCGCTTGGCACATCCGGCGTGGTGTTCCGCGTCACCGATCGGTTTGCACCGGCGCCGGCCGCGGCGGTCCATGCGTTCTGTCACGCGCTGCCCGGCCGCTGGCATCAGATGGGCGTGATGCTGTCGGCGGCGGCTTCGCTGGCCTGGCTCGCGGGCGTGATGGAGACGCCGGCGCCAGCGCTGCTGGCGCCGCTCGGCGAGCGCGTCGATGGACCGAGTCCGGTCAAATTCCTGCCTTATCTCGACGGCGAGCGCACGCCGCACAACGATGCCGCCGCCAGCGGTGCCTTCGTCGGCCTGCGCGGTGCGACCGGGCGCTCCCAGATCGTTCAGGCCGTCCTCGAAGGCGTCGCCTTCGCTGCGCGCGACAATCTGGCGGCACTGAGCGCGGCGGGCGGGCCGCTTCCCGAGGTTGATCTCGTCGGCGGCGGCTCGCGCTCGCCGCTGTGGGCGCAGATCTGCGCCGATGTGCTCGGCATCCCCGTCCACCGCGTCGAGGAGGGCGAGGTCGGAGCGGCGCTCGGCGCCGCCAGGCTCGGACGGCTCGCCGCCACCGGCGAAGACGCGGCTGCGGTTTGCACCCGTCCGCGGCGGCTCGCGAGCTTTACGCCTCGCGCATCGGTCAGCGCGGCCTATGACGAGGCCTATCGCCGCTGGCGCGAACTTTATCCCGCGTTGAAGGAGTGTGCCTGAGTGACTGCGTCAGTGAAATTCTTCGATACAAGCGTACCTGTCGCCTTCGCCGGCGGAGATGCCGGCAACACGCCTGCCTTCCGCTGGTACGACAAGGACCGCCTCGTCCATGGCCGCAGGATGGAAGACCATCTGCGCTTTGCGGTCTGCTATTGGCACTCGTTGTGCTGGCCCGGCGGCGATCCCTTTGGCGGCGAGACGTTCCTGCGGCCCTGGCATCACGGCGCCGATGCGATGGCGCAGGCGCGCGCGAAGGCCGACGTCGCCTTCGAGCTGTTTCGCCTGCTCGACGTGCCCTTCTTCACCTTCCACGACGTCGATGCGGCGCCGGAAGGCAACTCGCTTGGCGAATCTGTTGCCAACCTCAATGCCATCGCCGATCTGTTCGAAGCGAAGATGGCCGCAAGCAAGGTGCGCCTGCTCTGGGGCACCGCCAATTTGTTCACGCATCGCCGCTACATGGCGGGCGCGGCCACCAATCCAGACCCGGAGATATTCACCTATGCCGCCGGCCAGGTCCGCGCCGCGCTGGAGGTGACGCACAGGCTCGGCGGCCAGAACTACGTGCTGTGGGGCGGGCGCGAGGGCTACGAGACGCTGCTCAACACCGATCTCAAGCGCGAGCTCGACCAGCTCGGCCGCTTCGTCTCGCTGGTGGTCGAGCACAAGCACAAGATCGGCTTCAAGGGACCGATCCTGATCGAGCCGAAGCCGAAGGAGCCGACCAAGCACCAATATGATTTCGACGTCGCCACCTGCTACGGCTTCCTCGCGCGTTACGACCTGCTGAAGGACGTCAAGCTCAACATCGAGCAGAACCACGCCATCCTCGCCGGCCACTCCTTCCATCACGAGGTCGCGCTGGCGGAGGCGCTGGGTGTGTTCGGCTCGCTCGACATCAACCGCGGCGACGATCTGCTCGGCTGGGACACTGACCAGTTCGCGATGAACGTGCCCGAGCTTGCCCTGGTGTTCCACGAGCTCCTGAGCCGCGGTGGCTTCAGCTCCGGCGGGCTCAATTTCGACGCCAAGATCCGCCACCAGTCGATCGATCCCGACGATCTGATCCATGCCCATGTCGGCTCGATGGATGCCTGCGCGCGGGCGTTGCTCGCCGCTGCGGACATGCTCGACGCCGGCGTGCTCACTGGGCCGCTCGCGAAACGCTACGAGGGATGGGCCGGGCCTGAAGGCCGCGCCATTCTCGGCGGCCAGCGCTCGCTTGCCGAACTTGCCGACCGCGCGCACGGCCCGGGCTTTGACCCGCAGCCGCGCTCGGGCCGGCAGGAATATCTGGAATCCCTCGTCAACCGCTACGTCTGAGGAAGGCCGCTGATGACAAATGCACAAGCGACACCGGTCCTCGAGCTGACCGGCATCGGCAAGGAGTTCGGCGCGATCCGCGCGCTGCATGATGTCGACATGCAGGTCCTCCCCGGCGAAGTCGTCGGCCTGATGGGCGACAACGGCGCGGGCAAGTCGACGCTGGTCAAGATCATCGCCGGCAATTTCCGCCCCAGCCACGGCGAAATCCGCTTCGCCGGCAGCGCCGTCCATTTCAACCGGCCCGTCGATGCCCGCGGCGTCGGCATCGAGGTGGTCTATCAGGACCTTGCGCTCGCCGACAATCTCACCGCAGCGGCCAACGTGTTTCTCGGGCGCGAGCTGAAGCGAAGGATCGGGCCGTTCGCGTTGCTCGACCACAAGGCAATGGCGGCGCGTGCGCTGGAGCTGTTCGGCGAGCTGCGCTCGGAGACGCGCCCCGACGATCTCGTCAAGCAGATGTCGGGCGGCCAGCGCCAGGCGGTTGCGATCGCGCGGACGCGGCTCTCCAACGCGAAGCTGGTGATGATGGACGAGCCGACGGCCGCGATCTCGGTCCGCCAGGTCGAGCAGGTGCTCGGCCTGATTCACCGGCTGAAGGAGCAGGGCGTTGCCGTGATGCTGATCTCGCACCGCATGCCCGACGTGTTCGCGGTGTGCGATCGCGTCATCGTCATGCGCCGCGGCGAAAAGCGGGCCGACAAGCCCATCCACCAGACCTCCCCCGAGGAAGTCACCGCCCTGATCACCGGCGCGAAGGAGGCGGCGTGATGGCCATGCCCATGGAATCTCCGATCACCTTCTCGAACATCGGCAAGATTAGATGGTGGCAGCGCGGCATTTTCGCGTCCCAGACCGGCTATGTCCTGCTCGCGCTGGCGGTGCTGCTGGTGGTCATGCATTTCGCCAGCCCGTACTTCTTCACCGAGGGCAACATGCAGAACGTGGCGAAGAATTTCTCCTTCATCGCTATCGCTACCCTCGGCGTCACCTTCGTGATCATCACCGGCGGCATCGATCTGTCGGTCGGCTCGATGATGTGCTTCTCCGCCATGATCACCTCGATGGTGATGACCGAGCTGTCGGCGCCCGGCTCGCCGGCGGGATCCCTGTTCGTGCACATGGCGGCCGACGGCAAGACCGTGCTCGCCAATGTCCCTGGCCTGATCCTGGTGGTCTCGCTCCTCGCCGGCCTCGGCGTCGCGCTGCTCGCCGGCCTCGTCAACGGCTTCTGTATCGCGGTGCTCGGCCTGTCGCCGTTCGTCACCACCCTCGGCATGCTCTCGATCGTGCGCGGGCTCGGCTATGTCGTCTCCAACGGACGGGGCAGCTTTCCCGGTGGGCCGGATGCCGGTTATTTCTACGCGCTCACCTCCGGCGACGTGCTCGGCGTGCCCGTGCCATTCATTTATCTGATCGTCCTCGCGCTGGCGATGGCCGTGGTGCTGCACCACAGCTCGTTCGGCCGTCACGTGTTCGCGCTCGGCGGTAACGAGAAGGCGGCCGAACTCACCGGCATCCCGGTCGTGCGGGTGAAGATCGAGGTTTATGTGATCTGCGCGCTCGCCGCAGGCCTCCAGGGCATCATCATCTCGGGCTGGCTCGGATCGGCGCCGGCCAACATGGCGACGTCCTACGAGCTCAACGTGATCGCTGCGGCCGTCATCGGCGGTGCCAATCTCGCCGGCGGCATCGGTGGTCCACTCGGCGCCATCGTCGGCTGCGTGCTGCTCGAGGTGATCCGCAACGGCCTCGTGCTCGCCCAGGTCAGCTCCTACTGGCAGCAGACGCTGGTGGGCGTGATCATCATCCTGGCCGTATTGGTCGACCGCATCCGCTCGCGGATGATCTGAAACGACGTCGTTCCGGGACGGCAACGAAAATGCCGCCTGTCCACTTCCCGGACGATCTTGAGAGGACAGGCGCCAAAGAAGGGTGGAGGAGACGATGAGGAAATTTCTACTTGCCGGCATCGCGGTGGCGATGATGGCTACGCCGGCGTTTGCCGCAAACTACCGGTTCGTGATCGTGCCCAAGGCGATGAACAATCCGTTCTTCGACTTCGCGCGCGACGGCTGCCTGAAGCGTGCCAAGGAGCTCGGCAATATCGAGTGCATCTACAAGGGGCCGGTCGAGCACGAGCCGGCGACGCAGGCCCAGATCATCCAGGACTTCGTCACCCAGAAGGTCGACGGCCTCGCCATCTCGGTTGCCGACGTCGCGGCGATGACCAAGTCGATCGACGCGGCGACCGCGGCCGGCATCCCTGTCATCACCTTCGACGCCGATGCGCCCCGCGCCAAGCGCATCGCCTATATCGGCACCAACAACAAGGAGTTCGGCGTCGCCCTCGGCAAGGAGCTCCTGAAGCTGCGGCCCGACGGCGGCAAATACGCCATGGTTTCGGGTGGTCCCGGCGCCAAGAACCTCGCCGAACGCGTTGACGGCGTGCGCGAGGCGCTGAAGGGCTCGAAATGGACCGAGGTCGCGGGCTCTCCAACGTTCTGCAACGACGATCCCGCGCTGGCGGTTCAGCAGATGACTGACATGCGTACCGCGACGCCCGACCTCGCCGCAATCGTTCCCATCGGCGGCTGGCCGATGTTCGCCCCCGAAGGCTTCAAGGCCTTCGCGTCCAGGTACAAGAAGGATATCGATTCCGGCAAGTTCACGCTTGTCGTGGCCGATACGCTGAAGATGCAGCTCGAGCTGTTGCGCGATGGCTACGCCAATGCGCTGGTCGGCCAGCGTCCGTTCGAGATGGGCGAGAAGGCGATGGACACGCTGCTCGCCATCAAGAGGGGCGAGAAGGTGCCGGAGATCGTTTATACCGGCCTCGATCTCGTGACCAAGGACAACGTTGCGCAGATGTTGAAGTAGGAGCGTCGCCAGCCCCACGCTCCTGCGTGCCTCTCCCGCTTGCGATTTTCGCAAGCGGGAGAGATGATTTTGGCTGTTGGGGAGGACTGTTGAGGCAATGGGAATGAAAAGGTCGCGGCTCGGCTCGCTCGATGTCACCTCATTCGGCCTCGGTTCTGCCCCGCTCGGCGGATTGTTCACCCCCGTCAGCGATGCCGATGCGGAAGCGACCATCGCAAGCGCCTGGTCGCTCGGAATCCGCTTCTTCGACACCGCGCCGCTCTACGGCTTTGGCCTCGCGGAGCGACGCCTTGGCGCATTCCTGCGGCAACAACCCCGTGACTCCTACGCGATCTCGACCAAGGTCGGCCGTCTACTGCGTGCGCCCGATGGCGCTGCCGCCGAGGACGAGCATTACAAGGGCACGTCGCGCGAGCGGCCGGTGTTCGATTTCAGTTATGACGGCGTGATGCGGTCGGTGGAGGAAAGCCTGGCGCGGCTTGGGCTCGACCGCGTCGATGTCCTGCTCGTGCATGATCCCGACGATCACTATGACGACGCCGTCGCCGGCGCCTTCCGCGCGCTCCAGCGCCTGCGCGGGGACGGTACCGTCAAGGCGATCGGTGCCGGCATGAACCAGTCGGACATGCTGGTCCGGTTTGCAGAGGCCGTTCCGGTCGACTGCTTCCTGCTCGCCGGCCGCTACACGCTGCTCGACCAGGGCGCGCTGGATGCGCTGTTCCCGGTCTGCGCGGCGAAGAATATCGGCATCCTGCTCGGCGGCATCTACAACAGCGGCATCCTGGCCAATCCGCACACGGGCGCGAAGTTCAATTATCAGGATGCCGATGCGGCACTCGTCGCCCGCGCGCTCACGCTCGACGAGCTCTGCCGCAAGCACGGCACCGAGCTGAAAGCCGCCGCGCTGCAGTTCTGCATGGCCCATCCGGCAGTCACGGTCGCCGTGACGGGCGCGCGCAACGCCGCGGAAATTGCCGACAACATCGCGATGTCGGAGATGGCGGTGCCGGCGGCGTTCTGGCAGGAGCTGCGTGGGCGAAAACTCGTCGACGCCCGCGCGCCATTGCCGGCCGGAGCGTAAGGCATGATCGTCGACGCTCACCAGCATTTCTGGGATCCGGCGCGCGCCGACTATCCCTGGATGGACGCGCCCGAGCTCACGCCGATCCGGCGTGCCTTCGGTCCGGCCGATCTCGCGCCGCTTTTGAGCGCGAACGGCATCGACGCGAGCATCCTGGTGCAGTGCCGCTCCGCGCTGGCTGAGACCGAGGAATTCCTGCGGATCGCGCATGCGACGCCCTCGGTGATCGGCGTCGTCGGCTGGGCCGATCTGACCGACGCTGCACTTGGCGATACGCTGGAGCAGTTGCGTGCTTCGCCCGGCGGCGACAAGCTGGTCGGCATCCGCCACCAGGTCCATGACGAGGCCGACTCGGATTGGTTGTTGCGCGAGGACGTTCAGCGCGGCCTCACGGCCGTGTTCGCGCACGATCTCGCCTACGATTTCCTGGTCCGCACCCGCGAGCTGCCGGCCGCGATCGCAACCGCGCAAGCGTTCCCGCAGGCGCGCTTCGTGCTCGACCACGCAGCCAAGCCGCCGATCGCCGATGGCGGAAGCACTGGATGGTCCAACGGCATCGCGGCACTCGCGGCCTGCGGCAATGTCTGGTGCAAGGTCTCGGGGCTGGCGACGGAAGCGGTGTGGAGCGACTGGAATGCGGAACGGCTGTTTCCGTTCGTCGCGCACGCCGCGACATGCTTCGGCGAGGATCGCCTGATGTTCGGCTCGGACTGGCCGGTATGTTTGCTCGCGGGGAGCTATGGTGAGATCACGGGCGCGCTGGGGGCCTGCCTGATGAAGCTCGGGCCGCAGGTGCGGGAGAAGGCGTTCGGCGTGAATGCGAAGGCTGCGTATCGGTTGGCGATTGGTTGAAGCCGCCAGCGCGCGTGTCGCTCAGTGTTTGTCCCCAAACACCCGATCCAGCGCCGCATCGTACGTCGTCTGCACCAGCTCCGGATGCAGCTTCGCCAGCGCCTCCATCATCACGCCGGAATTGATCTCGAGCACGCGCCAGACGCCGTCGACGTGCACGAGGTCGATCGAGGCGAAGGTGATGCCGATGGCCTTGGCGGCGTTGATGGCGAGCTTTGCGCAGGCTGTGCGAAGATCGCCGTCCTGCATCAGCACGGGCTTCGCGCCCGCATCGAGATTGTGCCGCCAACCCGAGCCACGCTGCTTGCTGTAGACGACGAGTGGCACATCATCGAGCAGGACCACGCGTACTTCGTCCTCGATCACGGCATAGGGTGAGATCACGAGTCCGGCGCTCATCGAAAAGGCTTCGCCAACCGCATGATCGAGCTCTGTTTCCGTCGTGACCCTGAAGACGGATCGTCCCGACGTCCCCTCGTTCGGCTTCACCACCACGCCTTGCGGATTGTCGCCAAGCAGCGCCAGCATTGCCTCTCGCCAGCCAACGCCGACAACCTTCTCGCCCAACTTCGGATTGAGGAACAGGCGATGGGGAATGCAGGGCACGCCCTCGAGCGCCAGCACCTCGGCGGTGGCCGATTTGTCATTGGCCAGGCGGTGCGCGATGGCGCTGTTGAGGCCGATGTCGTAGCCGAACGCGAAGTGGCGCTGCTCGCCCCGGCGCATCGCGAGCAGCCAGCCATCGGCGCGGACATCGAGCGCGATGCCATGGGTTACGCAATAGCGCTTGATCGCCTGCACGAAGATCCGCTCGCCGCTCGCCATCTGTCTCTGTCGCCGGTCCTAGTCGCCAGTTCCGGTCGATCTTGGCGCCAAAAGCCGCAAAAATCGGGGAAACGACGCTAAACGGGGGTGAAATCAGAGCTATTCTTAATGAAATTCTCGCGAGCGCTACGGAAATTAAGTGCTGTATTCGAGCCTGGGAGGGAAAAGAAATTGCCTTCCGAATGCGCTGGACAGCAGATCCATTAATGATGTGACCATTTCCGCCGCAAATGCCGGTTTGACCGGCATCAATTGCATCCGGAACGAGGTTGATTATTGGTCTCAATGGCGTAGATCACACTCGCGAAATCCTCCGCCATGGCAATGGTGTCCGCTCCGCTTTCAGGGGCCGGGCAACGCTTTTGCCCTAAAACCGCAATTATTCGGAATATCGAAAATCATGAGCGCGTTTTACCGAGAGAAGGTTCTTTCCGTCCAGCACTGGACCGACACCCTGTTCAGCTTTCGCGCAACCCGCGATTCCGGCTTCCGCTTCCAGAACGGCCAGTTCGCGATGATCGGCCTCGAGGTTGAGGGCCGCCCGCTGCTCCGCGCCTACAGCATGGCGAGCGCTAATCACGAGGAAGAGCTCGAGTTCTTCTCGATCAAGGTTCAGGACGGCCCGCTGACGTCGCGTCTCCAGAAGATCAAGGAAGGCGACACCATCCTGGTCGGCCGCAAGGCGACCGGCACGCTGATCACGGACAATCTCATTCCCGGCAAGCGGCTGCTGCTGCTCTCGACCGGCACCGGCCTCGCGCCCTTCGCCAGCCTGATCAAGGATCCCGAGGTTTACGACCAGTTCGACAGCATCGTGCTGGTGCACGGCTGCCGCCAGGTCTCCGAGCTCGCCTATGGCGAGAAGCTCGTCGCCGGTCTTCGCGAGGACGAACTGTTCGGGGAGTTGCTCGCGGACAAGCTCATCTACTACCCGACCGTGACCCGCGAGCCGTTCAAGAATCGCGGCCGCATCACCGACCTCATCAGCTCCGAGCAGATCTTCAACGACATCGGCCAGGGTCCGCTCGACATCGCGACCGACCGCATCATGATGTGCGGCAGCCCGGCGATGCTCGAAGAGCTGAAACTGATGTTCGAAGGCCGCGACTTCGTCGAGGGCTCGGGCAACAAGCCCGGCCATTTCGTGATCGAAAAGGCGTTCGTCGAGCGGTAGGCCCTCTCGGTCTCGTCCTGGCAAAAGCCAGGACGCTTGCCTGAGTAAAGCGCCTTGACCGGTTAATGCCCGTCCCTCCCGAGCCCTGCTGCACCGCAGCAGCCCGCCCATCGGGCTGATTGATTTGTCCCCGCCGAATTCGCTAGCGTGAAACAACCGCCGCGTCATATCCGTATGACAGGCGCGGGCGTATCGTACCGCCTCATGCTGGCGAGAGGATGGGAATCGTGGCCGACGAGAACAAAACGCAGGAATCGCCCAACCCGTCGGTCAAACGGCTGCCGCTGGCGGAAGAGGGGATCATGGAAACCCTGCTGCTGCCATTCTCTCCGCGCTTCATCGTCCTGACGATCTGCGCGGTGGTCACTGCGCTGCTGACCGGCATCGGATTTGCCGATGGCAAGATCTTCGACATTCTGCTGATCCCGATCCTGATCTTCGGCGCGCTGACGGCGCTTGGCGTCCGCGACCTCATGCAGAAGGGCCACGCCGTTCTGCGCAACTACCCGATCTCGGCCCATATCCGTTTTTTGCTCGAAGAGATACGCCCGGAGATGCGGCAGTATTTCTTCGAGAGCGAGAAGGACGGCATGCCGTTCTCGCGCGACATCCGTGCGGTGGTCTATCAGCGCGCCAAGATGCAGCTCGACAAGCGTCCGTTCGGTACCCAGGAGGACGTCTACCGCCAGGGTTATGAGTGGATGCATCACTCGGTCTCGCCGAAGACGCATGCCGAGGAGAAATTCCGCGTCACTATCGGCGGCCCGGATTGCGCCAAGCCGTATTCGGCTTCGGTATTCAACATTTCCGCCATGAGTTTTGGCGCGCTCAGCCCGAACGCCGTGCGCGCGCTGAATGCCGGCGCCAAGAAGGGCGGCTTCGCGCACGACACCGGCGAGGGCGGCTTCAGCCCCTATCACGCGGAGATGGGCGGCGACATCATCTGGGAGATCGGTTCGGGCTATTTCGGCTGTCGTCATCTCGACGGCGCCTTCGATCCCGAAGCCTTCGCGCGCGTCGCGACCCAGGACCAGATCAAGATGGTCGAGCTCAAGATCAGCCAGGGCGCCAAGCCCGGTCATGGCGGCGTGCTGCCGGCGGCGAAAGTCTCGGAGGAGATTTCCAAGATCCGCGGGGTCGCCATGGGCGAGGATTGCATCTCGCCGGCCTCGCATCGCGCCTTCTCGACGCCTGTCGGCATGATGAAGTTCATCGGCGAGATGCGAAAGCTCTCCGGCGGCAAGCCGACGGGCTTCAAGCTGTGCATCGGTCATCCGTGGGAATTCCTGGCGATCTGCAAGGCGATGATCGAGACCGGCATCTATCCCGACTTCATCGTTGTCGACGGCAACGAGGGTGGCACCGGCGCCGCGCCGCTGGAGTTCATGGACCATCTGGGCATGCCGATGCGCGAGGGCGTCAGTTTCGTCCACAACGCGCTGATCGGCATCAACGCGCGCGACCGCATCAAGATCGGCGCCTCCGGCAAGATAGCCACCGCGTTCGACATGGCGCGCGCCATGGCGATCGGCGCGGACTACTGCAATTCGGCGCGCGGCTTCATGTTCTCGCTCGGCTGCATCCAGTCGCTGAGCTGCCACACCGACCGCTGCCCGACCGGCGTCGCGACGCAGGACCCGACGCGGGCGCGCGCACTCTATGTGCCGCTCAAGATCGACCGCGTGCACAATTATCACCTGGCGACGCTGCACTCGCTGACCGAGCTGATCGCCGCGGCCGGTCTCGAACATCCGCAGCAGCTGCGCCCGATCCACTTCTCCCAGCGCACCTCGACGACGGACGTGAAATCCTTCGCGCAGCTTTATCCGTCGCTGCGTCCGGGCGAACTGCTCGAAGGCACCGAAGACCCACGCTTCCGGGACGCCTGGCGGATGGCACGGACGGAGACGTTCCAGCCGGCGCTGTAGGACGCCGGTCCACTTGCAGGGCCGCGGCCGCGCGCGCAAAAGCATCGCGAGGGGGGTGCGTTTAACGTTTGATTCAACTTTGGGTGTAGATTGTTCCCATGGACGAGCGGCGCGACAAGGCAAGGCATCGCGTGCTGAAGGCCGGAACGATCGAGTTCGGCGGCGGCGGCGCGATCGACTGCACTATCCGCAACCTGTCAGATACCGGCGCCGCGCTCGACGTCAGCAGTCCCGTCGGCATCCCCGACCATTTCAGCCTGCTTGTGCGGGCCGACGGAAAACATCTCGCCTGCACCGTGATCTGGCGCAAGGAAAAGCGGATCGGGGTGAGGTTCGGGTGAGGGTCTAGAGTTTGGCGCAAGCTCTAACCACAAACTCCGCCGTCGTCCCGGACAAGCGCCAGCGCAGATCCGGGACCCATACCGCGTGATCTGTCGATCATGCGCAGACAGCAGCACCGCGCAACTACCAGTCTTCGCCAAGCTCAATCCTGTGGCTATGGGTCCCGGATCTGCGCTCCGCTTCGCTGCGCTTCCGGGACGACGAGAGTGGCTCACCCCGTCTCTACTTCGCTCCGCCGGCTCGCCAGAATCTTGTCGATCCTCCGCCCGTCGAGATCGACCACCTCGATGTGCCAATCGCCAAAGTCGAAGGCGTCGCCGACATCAGGCAGCACGTTGAACTGTTGCAGCACGAGGCCGGCGACGGTGTTGTAGCGGTGCGGCGGCAGTTCGATGCCGAGCAGCTCGCCGAATTCGTCGACCGGCATCCAGCCTGAGACCAGCAGCGAATCGTCCGCGCGCTTGACGTAGGCCGGTTCCGGCGGGCCTTCCTCGGAATGGAAGGCACCGACAATGGATTCCAGAATGTCAGCCGTCGTCACGATGCCTTCGAAGGCGCCGTATTCGTCGTAGACGAGGCCGACATGCACCGGTGCAGCCTTCAGGATCGCCAGCACGTCGCGGGCATCGGCCGAGGCGGGAATGCCGGGCGCCTCGCGGACCAGCACGCGCAAATCCGGCGTGCGCTCGTTCATGAAGGCCACCAGCAGGTCCTTGGCTTGAAGCACGCCAATCGGCTTGTCGCGGTCGCCGTCGGACACCGGAAAGCGCGAATGCGGACTCTTGGCGATGGTCGCTTGAATGCTTTCCGGCGTATCGTTCAGGTCGATCTCGTTGACCTCCGTGCGCGGCGTCATAATCGCGCCGACCGGCCGGTCGCCGAGCCGCATCACGCCCGCGATCATCTCCTTTTCACCTGACTCGAGCACGCCTGCGTTTTCGGCTTCGCTGACGAGATGATGGATCTCATCTTCTGACACTTTTTCTTCAGACTTGCCGCCATGGCCGAGCAGCGTGAGGATCAGCTTGCCGGAGAGATCGAGCAGGAAGACCAGCGGCAGCGAGACCTTCGCAAGCACGTGCATCGCGGGTGCAACCCTGACCGCGATGCTCTCGGGGTCGCGCAGCGCCACCTGCTTCGGCACCAGCTCGCCGACGATCAGGGTGGCGTAGGTGATGAGCGTGACGACCAGCCCCACTCCGACGATGTCGGCAATTCCTGCGGACAGGCCGAGCTCGAGCAGCCATTGCGTCAGCCGCTGTCCGAGCGTCGCGCCCGAGAACGCGCCGGAGAGCACGCCGACCAGCGTGATCCCGATCTGCACCGTCGAGAGGAATTTGCCGGGATCGGCCGCGAGCGTCAGCGCCCGCTCGGCGCCGCGGACGCCCTTGGCGGCGAGCATCGACAGCCGGGCCGGGCGCGACGAGACCACGGCCAACTCGGACATGGACAGCAAGCCGTTGATGACGATCAGGACGACGACGATGGCGAGTTCGGCGGAGAGCATTGATGTTCCGAGGTAAGGCAGTGTGGCGCGGATGGCCGCACAGGTCTTGATATAGGTATTCGAGGAAGAAATGCCGATGATTCTGTCCCATCGGGCATCGCGAAGGAACTTCGGCGACCCCGTCCCCGAAGGCACTCCCCAATACCCCGCGGAACTACGGGCATGCCGTTGCTTAACGGGCTCTTAGCGGCCACCAGCTAGGTCTCGGCATTTGCAGGAATGTATTCGGGGATCAGAATGCGGATCGGGAAGCTCTTTGCGCTGTCGATGCTGACGGTGACGGTGTTTGCAGTCATCCTTGGCGCCGAGGTGCTGATACCCCAGGCGCGCATCTTCACGAACCGCTCCGATGCGATCAAGACGGTCGAGGCCTTCGGTGCGACCCTGATGGTCAGTCAGCACGTTGCCGGCCTTCGTGCTCCCTACATTTCCCCGATCTTCCAGGAGAATTCTGCGACGCAGGTCCAGATCGAAGCCGCCGCAAAGGCGGCGAAAGCGGTCGATGGCGCGTTCGAGGGGGCAAGGCGCGCCATCATGGTGCTGGATGATTCCGGAGCGATGATCGAAAACCTGGACCGTACTGCGCGGCGGCTCAAGGATATCATCACGGCGGCAGATCGCGCGATGAGCGTGCCCCTGGCGACGCGCGACGGCGCTGTAATCAAGGGCTTCCTTCCAGGCGTTGCCGAGGTCATCGGCAATATCGAGCCGATCATGAACCGGCTTGAAGCCAAGGTCATCAATGCCGATTCCTCGCTTGCGGCGCTGTTGAGCCTGGCGCGAACGGCGCAGGATCTGCGCGTCTCGGCCGGCAGCCGCGCCGCCACGCTGTCGCCGGCGCTGAGCGCTCGCCGACCGCTCACGGCGGCCGAATTGTCGCTGATGGATCGGATGCAGGGACGTGTCGAGGCCGACCGCGAGCGCATCGAGGCCGGCATCGACCAGCTCGGAAGCCCGCCCCGGATCGCCACCGCGCTGAAGGCGGCGACGGATTCCTATTTCGGGAAAGCAGCCGCTGCCGTGGACAAGGAGATGCTCGCGGCGCGTGGCGACGGCAAGTACGGCATCAATGCCGAAGAGCTGGCCAACATCATCGTCCCCGCCATCCAGATGTTCTACGGCGTCCGCGATGCCGCGCTGGCGGAAGCTGCCGAGCGCGCCTCGGCCGCGCGCGACGGCGCGCTGGCGATGCTCGCGCTCGCGGGCGTGGCGGTGCTGGCGCTGCTGGGGACACTCGGTGGCGTGACGATGATGTTGCGCAGGCGCGTGGTGACGCCGCTCAGCCGGCTCGCGGACGTGATCGCAACTCTTGCCGCCGGGCAGCACGAGGTCGAGATTCCCGTGACCGGCCGCAATGACGAGATCAGCCAGGTGGCGGGCTCGCTCCAGCACTTCAAAGATTCGCTCTCCGCCAAGAAGGCCGCCGATGAGGCCGCCGCGGTGGAAGCCGAGGCGAAGCTCCGGCGCAGCCAGCGCATGGACCAGATCGCACGCGATTTCGAAGCGTTGATCGGCGACGTCATCAACACCGTGTCGTCGGCATCGTCGGAGCTGGAAGTGTCGGCGGGAACGCTGACGAGCACCGCCGATCAATCGGAAAAGGTCACCGCGACCGTTGCGGCCGCCTCCGAGCAGGCCTCCAGCAACGTGCAGACCGTCGCCGCGGCCGCGGAGGAAATGGCGTCCTCGGTCGACGAGATCAGCCGGCAGGTCCAGGACTCCGCGCGGGTGGCCGGCGAAGCGGTGCAGCAGGCTGCGCGTACCAACGACTATGTCGGCGAACTCGCCAAGGCGGCCGGCCGGATCGGCGACGTGGTCGAGCTCATCAGCCAGATCGCGGGCCAGACCAATCTTCTGGCGCTCAATGCAACGATCGAGGCGGCGCGCGCCGGCGAGGCCGGGCGCGGCTTCGCCGTGGTCGCCTCCGAGGTCAAGGCGCTCGCCGAGCAGACCGCCAAGGCCACCGGCGAGATCAGCCAGCAGATCACGGGAATCCAGAGCGCGACGCAGGATTCCGTCGGCGCCATCAAGTCGATCGGCGACACCATCACCCGCATGTCCGAGATCGCATCGGCGATCGCCTCCGCGGTCGAGCAGCAAGGCGCGGCGACGCGGGAGATTTCCCGCAACGTGCAGCAGGCGGCATGCGGCACCCAACAGGTCTCCGCCAGCATCGTCGACGTGCAGCGCGGCGCGAGCCAGACCGGATCGGCCTCCTCCACCGTGCTCGCGTCAGCGAAGTCGCTGTCCGGCGAGAGCGGCCGCCTCAAGGTCGAGGTCGGGAAGTTCCTGGACGCGATCCGGGCTGCGTAAGTCACGTAGCCGGAAGCGCTCAGAACTCGCCGTGTAGCCGCCCGGAAAATACCGACACCGGGCCGCGATCGGCGTTGTAGGCGGGGTTGACGATCAGCTGGTAGTCGGCGGTGAGGGTGAGACTCTTGTTCAGCGCGTAGGCGTAATAGGTTTCGAGGATGCGCTCGCGGCGGTAGTTGAGCGCGCCGTCGCCGATGAGAACACCGAGGCCGCCGGCGGCCAGGAAGTCGCGATAATCCTGCGAGATGGCATTGATGGCGCCGCCGACGCCGATCACGTCATCCGGCCGGCCCCATTTCGTGCCCTTGATCGACAATCCCGCCGACAGGCTGCGGTGAATGTCGGTGAAGGCCAGCGTCTCGGTCTTGCCGTCGTTCCAGCTCCAGCGGCTGAACAGACCGACATCGTCGGTGATCGCCTGCTCGAGGTTGAGCACGTAGCCATACTTCAGACGGCCGCGTCGGGTCTGCGCGATGTCAAGGTTGAGCGCGGGATTGTCCAGCGTCTCGCGGAAGCTGCCCATATTGGCGCTGTCGAGCCAGCCGATGGTCCTGAGCTTGCCGGGTTGGCCAAGGAGCGAGAAGCGCGTTTCGAGCTCGAGCACGTACTGGCCGCGCTCGCCGACCCTGGTGTCGAAATGATTCGAATTGGACTCGGCGACCATCAGGAAGTAGCCGCCGCGCAGCGCCCACTGCTTCTGGTTCAGCTCGGCGGTGACGCCGTAGGTGAGGCCGACCTTGTCGGCTGAATAGTCGAAGGCGCCTGGCGCCCACAGCGACCAGTTCATGAAGTCCTTGCGGGTGTCCTTGGCGTAGGCGTTGCCGTCGAACACGTCGATCACGGGGAATTTGCCGGCCTGCACCGTGAGCCTGGATACGTCGACCTTCTGTCCGAGCTGCAACTGGCCGCTCGCGAGCTCTTCCTGCTCGCCGCCAAAGCCGAATGTCTGGCGCACGAACAGGCGCGATGTGTTGTAGTGCGGATAGGGGAAGTTCGACTTCTGCGCCTCGCCGTTGGGGAAACCGGCCGCGCCGACCGTGTCGTTCAATCCAAATCCCTGCAGCAGTTCGGGATTGTAGTAGACCTCGCCGCCGTCCCACAGCTTTGCGTTCAGGAACAGGCTGTTGCTCCAGGTCGCCTTGGCCTGCCTTGATGGCGAGAGCGAATTCGGCCCGGTGTAGAGGGCGGGGAACGACGGGTAGCCTTGCGGCAGATAAGTGCTCTGGCCGTGGATCTCCCAGCGATCCGATTCGGTGTCGATTAGCGAGCCGATCCCCAAGCTCTTGGGATTGTAGCCCGGCATGCCCGGCCAATCGACCTTGCGGTTGAGGCCGAGCCGGATCGTTTGGAAGTCGAGCGACGACGAATTGTATTGGGCACCTGTGGAGAAGGCGACATTGGCGCCGTCGAAGCGGCTATAGAGATATTCGAGCCGTGCGCTCCAATGCGGCGCAAAGCCGTATTCGATGCCGGCACCCGCGATCCAGCCGGGCCGCGTGTTCAGGATTTTCGGGACTGCTTCGCCTGCGGCCGGCGTGTCGAAATAGCGCTCGCCCATCCATGCAAAGCCGCCGGTGGCGTAGACCAGCCAGGGACCGCTGGTGTAGCCGACGCGGCCGCGCAGGCTCGCAGTGTAGTCCCATTGCTGCGTGACGGTGTTGGCGGGTGTCGCCAGGAAGGACACGATCGAGTTGGAAGTGATGTAGTTCGGAAACGAAAAATCGCCTTCGACGCCGAGGAGCCAGCCGGAATTGAGCCGGTAATTGTAGCCGGCCTGCACGCCGCCGATCATGCCGCTGAAGACGCCGCTGTCGCTAATGCCTGTGCCGTCGTTCAGCGCGAAGCGCGACGAGCCGAGGCTGTAGCCGGCATGCGCACCGATGTAGAGGCCGGTCCAGTCATAGACGGCCTTCAGCGCCGGTGCCTTCAGCGGCAGATCAGCCGCGCGGCTGCTGGCGGGCAAAGTCAAGACGCCCGTGGCAATCGCCGCGGCCGTTCGCAAATACCTGTAACGGTGACCCCTCAACGTCAAAACGCACGCCCCCAAAGCGAGTGTGTCCACTCGCCGCACTATCCCTGCCGATTCGCGGCGACCCTGTCATCAGGATTAGGTGCTCCGCGATCGGTCGAGATGATCTCGATCCGGCGCGATTTCTTCCCAAGCCCCTGAGTCTCTGGAAACCTTATTGCGATTAATTCGCAGTAGCAACTAGTGCGGATTGTCGCAGGAGATGGTTCGCACCGCGATGTGACGGGACTGCAACAAATTCCAAGGTCCAAAACGGTTGACCCCGCCCGGGGACATCCGGCGGGGTCGGGGCACGACACGGGTGGATGAGGCGCCCGTGTCGGACGCGGGATCCACGTGAGATCGGCCTCAGGGACTCAAATCAGAAGCAGGTACGCACGCGGCCGACGTACTGGCCAAAGGCGTTGTACTGGGCGGCCCAGCCGCAGCGGTGATAGCCGTTGTAATAGGGATCGTTGCTGGCGGCGATCGCGGAGCCGACGACGGCGGCGGTGGCGATGCCCAGGCCGACACCGACGCCCCAGCCGAGCGGCTTGGCTTGCGCCTGCGAGGTGGTGGCCACGACGCTGCCGGTCAGGGTGAGCGCGGTGAGGGCAACTGCGAAAATCTTGGTCTTAATCGACATGTGAAACTCCATCCGGGTTGAGGCGGTCCCTTGTGGCCCGCGTACCGAGTTGGACGGAGGCTCCGCGCGTCCGGTTCGAACTCGGCAAAGGCGGAGCTCGAGTCTGGCTCTTTCCTGAATGATTCCAGAAGGATGAGCGCTAGCCGAGCGGGCCTTTTGCGAGCCTGTTCACGTCGAAGTTATCAACCTCGGCAAGCAGCTCGCAAAAAGCGCGGGCGCCCTGGTCGATCAGCTGCTCGCCCTTCGCGGCCACGGCTAGCGTCGCGTTGCCGGCGGCGCCGCTCGCGTGGAGATCCTGCGCCTGCCAGGCGAACGGCGCGGGTCGCTGCGTCGACAGCCAGCGATATTGCTGCTCCATCGCGATGCTGCTCGCGGGAAAATTCGCGATCGCATCCATGCGCACCCGATCGGGATAGCGCGCCAGCATGATCGAGGTTTCAATGGCGCCGCCGTGGATGCCGTGGCGCACTTCGTCGGCCGGGAACAGCTTGTCCGCGCCCGACAGCCGCGACCACGACGTCGTCACCACGAACAGTTTCCGATGCGCGCGAAGATCCTGCGCGACCAGCATCATGGCCGCGCTGTTGCCGCCATGGCTGGTGACGATGACGAGCTTCTTCACTCCGCGGCGCGCGACGTCCTCGCCAATCGCGGTCCATTTTTTCAACGCGATGTCAGTCGGCAGCGTCTGCGTGCCCGGATAGTCGATATGCTCGGTGGAAATCCCGATCGGTTCAACGGGCAGGAAAGTGGCCGGAGCGCGCTCGGGCAGGAGCTCGCGCACGCGCGCGAGATAGGCGTCCGCGATCAGCACGTCGGTCTCGAGCGGCAGATGCGGGCCGTGCTGCTCGGTCGCGGCCAGCGGCAGCACCGCGATCCAGCGCGAAACCTCCGCGAGGCTGGCATCGGCCCAGCGAATCTCGGTCCAATCGCGGGAAGGCGTCATCAAGGTTTCTTTGCCCGAATTTGTCGCGTAATTTAGGGTATCAGGGGACGCGGGCCAGGCCGGCTCGCGTCCCCGAATGTCTTGCGGTTTTATCGCGTTGCTTGGACATCGGCTAGAAGCGATCGACGGAGTCCCATCATGAGCCCCTCTCATCTGCGGCGAGCCTTAACGGCGGGCCTGATGGCCGCTTTCGTCTCGGTCGTCCCGGCCCGCGCCGAAACCCTGGACAAGGTCATGTTCGGCACCAATTGGGTCGCCGAGGCCGAGCATGGCGGCTTTTTCCAGGCCGTCGCCGATGGCACTTACAAGAAATACGGGCTGGACGTCACCATCGTGCCCGGCGGGCCCAACGAGAACAACCGGATGCTGCTGATCGCCGGCAAGATCGATTTCTTCATGGCCGCGAACACGCTGATGTCGTTCGACGCAGTCGCCAACAACGTCCCGGTCGTCACCATCGCCGCGGTGTTCCAGAAGGATCCGCAGGTGATGCTGACGCAGCCCGATGCCAAGGTCGCCAAGATCGAGGACCTCAAGCCGCTGACGCTGTTCGTCTCCAAGGAGGGCATGACCAGCTATTTCCAGTGGCTGAAGTCCGAATACGGCTTCAGCGAGAAGAACGTTCGCCCCTACAATTTCAATCCGCAGCCCTTCATCGCCAATCCCAAGAGCGCGATGCAGGGTTACGTCACCTCGGAGCCCTTCGCGGTCGAGAAGGCCGCGGGCTTCAAGCCCAACGTGTTGCTGCTCGCCGATTACGGCTTCAACACCTATTCGACCCTGATCGAGAGCCGCCGCGACGTCGTCGAGAAGAAGCCCGACCTGGTGCAGCGCTTCGTCGATGCCTCCATGGTCGGCTGGTACAATTACATCTACCGCGACAATTCAGCGGGCAACGCCATGATCAAGAAGCTCAATCCGGAGATGACGGACGAGCTGCTCGCCTATTCCGTCGCCAAGATGAAGGAATACGGCATCGTCGATTCCGGCGATTCGCTGAAGAACGGCATCGGCGCGATGAGCGACGAGCGCTACACCTCCTTCTTCAACAAGATGGTGAAGGCGGGCGTGGTGAAGGCGGACCTCGATTTCCGCAAATCCTATACGCTGCGCTTCGTCAACAAGGGCGTCGGCGCCGAGCTGCGCCCGAGCAAGCCGTAGCGCAGGGCCGATGTCATCAGTCCAAACGTCGGCGGGGGTCGAGACCGGCCTGACGGCTCTGGCTGTCAGCCTGCGCGGCGTGACGAAGGCCTATGACAACGGCCTGATGGCGCTCGGCCCGCTCGATCTTGCGGTGCGCAAGGGCGAGTTCATCTCGCTGCTGGGGCCGTCAGGTTGCGGCAAGTCGACGGCGCTGCGGCTGATCGCCGAACTCAGCGCGCCGTCGTCAGGAATCGTCCGGCTGGCGCGTCGTGAGGGCACACCGCAGCCAGGTCATGTTCACCCAGGTCATGGCATCGGCTTCGTGTTTCAGGAACCGACCCTGATGCCCTGGACCAGCGTGCGCGAGAATGTGCGGTTGCCGCTGAAGCTCTCAGGCGTTCCGAAGGCGGAATCGCGCGCGCGCGCCGATGAGGCGCTCGCAAGCGTCGGGCTTGCCGATTTTGCCGACGCCTTTCCGCGCGAGCTCTCCGGCGGCATGAAGATGCGGGTGTCGCTGGCGCGCGCGCTCGTCACAGACCCTGATATCCTCCTGATGGATGAGCCGTTCGCGGCGCTCGACGAAATCACGCGCTTCCGCCTCAACGACGATTTGCTCGCGCTGTGGCGCAGGCTCGGCAAGACCGTCATCTTCGTCACGCATTCGGTGTTCGAATCCGTCTATCTGTCGCAGCGCGTGGTGGTCATGACCGCGCGGCCGGGCCGCATCCAGGCCGACTTCCGCGTCGAGACGGTCGAGCCGCGTGGCGAGGAGTTTCGCACTTCAGTCGCCTATTCCGATTATTGCCGGAAAGTGTCGGCGGCGCTGGCGCCGTCCTATGCAGGGCAGTCGACGCTATGAACGCGCAAGCTTCCGTCACTGCGAAGCCGTCCGGCGCGCAACGCGCGGTGCGCTTCGCGCTACCGGTCATCGTGTTCGCGGCGGGACTGCTCGCCTGGGAGCTCGTGGTCCGGATCAAGGACATCCCGCCTTACGTGCTGCCGGCGCCCTCGGTCATATTCGCGACACTGATCAAGGATTGGGCGGTGCTGTCGCAATCGCTTGCCGCGACGCTGCTGACCACGCTTGAAGGTTTTGTCGCGGCCAGCGTCGGCGGCATCGCGCTGGCGCTGCTGTTCAACCAGTCCAAATGGGTGGAAGCATCGCTATTCCCCTATGCCGTGGTGCTTCAGGTCACGCCGGTCATCGCGATCGCGCCGCTGCTGCTGATCTATCTGGAGCAGCAGACCGCGGTCGTGGTCTGCGCCTTCATCGTCGCCTTCTTCCCGGTGCTGTCCAATACCACGCTCGGGCTCAATTCGGTCGATCGCAACCTCGCGGGCCTGTTCCAGCTCTATGGCGCCTCGCCACAGCAGACCCTGCGCTATCTCAAGCTGCCGGCGGCGCTGCCTTATATTCTCGGCGGCCTGCGCATTGCCGGCGGCCTGTCGCTGATCGGCGCGGTCGTGGCCGAGATCGCGGCGGGAACGGCCGGCGCCGGCTCCGGGCTCGCCTACAGGATCGCAGAATCCGGCTACCGCTTGAACATACCCCGCATGTTCGCAGCGCTGCTGCTGTTGTCGCTGGCCGGGATTGTCATCTATGGGGTGCTGGCGCTAGTTTCCCACCTCGTCTTACGGCGCTGGCACGAGAGCGCGCTTGGAAAGGACAACTGATGACCACCGGTTCGATTTCGTCCGAAAAGATCGACCTTCTGATTTATGGGCCGGTCCGGCCGATCCTCGAGAACGGGTTTTCCGATCATTTCGTCGTGCACAAGGCGGAGACGCGGGGCGATCTCGAGCGGCTGACGCCGGCGATCCGCGAAAAGATCCGCGGCGTGGCGGTGACCTATCACACCGTGCGCGCCGACCGGGATTCGCTGTCGCAATTGCCCAAGATCGAGATGGTGGCGAGCTTCGGCGTCGGCTACGACCACGTCGATGCCAAATACGCCGCCGAGCATAACATCATCGTCACCAATACGCCCGACGTGCTGACCGAGGAGGTCGCCGACGTCGCGATGGGGCTTCTGATCTCCACGGTGCGCGAGTTCATCAAGGCCGACCGTTATGTGCGCTCCGGTCTCTGGCAGACCCAGAACTATCCGCTCAGCGTCGGCTCGCTGCGCGACCGCAAGGTCGGCATCGTCGGCATGGGCCGGATCGGACAGGCGATCGCGCGCCGGCTCGATGCCTCGCTGGTGCCGGTGGTCTATCACACCCGCAACCCGTCCAAGGACGTCTCCTACAAGCACTACCCCGACCTGATCGAGATGGCGAAGGCGGTGGACACGCTGATGGTGATCGTGCCCGGTGGCGCCTCGACCAACAAGATGATCAACGCCGAGGTGCTGAAGGCGCTCGGCCCGCGCGGGGTGCTGGTCAACGTTGCGCGCGGCTCGGTGATCGACGAACCGGCGCTGGTCCAGGCGCTCAAGTCCGGCACCATCCTCGCGGCCGGCCTCGACGTGTTCGCGGCCGAACCGAACGTGCCGGACGAGCTCAAGGCCATGCAGAATGTGGTGCTGCTGCCGCATATCGGCTCGGCCTCGGTGGTGACGCGCAACGCGATGGATCAGCTCGTGGTCGACAATCTCAAGTCCTGGTTCTCAGGCAAGGCGCCGTTGACGCCGGTTGCCGAAACGCCGTTCAAGGGACGCTGATGGGAGTTCTTCGCGTCGTTACATTCGCCGTCGTGGCCTGCTTGGCCGCGATCGGCATCGCGCAGGCGCAGGATACGACGACCCTGAAGAAGGAGATGCCCGGGCAGTGGGAGCTCTCGACCACCGAGCGCAGCAAGACCTGCGTCGTCACGCTCAAGGCCGACGCCGCGGCGCAGGGCTTCAAGCTCGAGCTGGAGCCGGCCTGCAAGGCCGCGCTGCCTTTCACCAAGGACATCGTCGCCTGGAGCGTCAGGGGTCTCGACATCGTCCGCTTGCAGGATGCGAGCGGTGAGGCCGTGATCGACTTCACCGAGGTCGAGGCCGGCATCTTCGAGGGCCTGCGGCAGGGCGAGGGCGTCTACATCCTGCAAGACCTCGCCGCCGCCCGCTCGATGGCGAAGTCGATGGACCAGATGATCGGCGACTGGTCGATCGTGCGCGGCAACGGCCAGCCTGTCTGCGGGCTAACGCTGACCAACACGGAAGCCGGGCCGGACAATTTCCAGGTCTTCCTCAAGCCGAAATGCGATGCGGCCATCGCGCAGTTCAACCCGACGCAATGGCGGCTAGACCGCGGCCAGATCATCCTGCTGTCGAAGGCCGGCGAGGCCTGGCAGTTCGAGGCCGACGACAACGCGCAATGGCGGCGCGTCCCCGATACCGCCGATCCCCTGATCATGCTGCGGCAGTAGCGCCGCGAAACGCAATCTCGTCCTGAGGGCCCCGCCATAGGCGGGCGTCTCGAAGGATGGTGGCAGGCTACGTCGTCGGCTTGGGCGGCGGCGCTGTGCCTTGGGCCCACTTCTCCATCTTGCCGAGCACGCCCCAGGCTGTGAGCGCCAGCGAGATCGGCATCGCGAACTGGCCGAGGCCCGGCACCGCCGACACGAGCGTCCCGAGCAACCCGGCAAGGCCTCCCGCATTGGGGCTCGCCGTCACCGACGACAGCAGCGCCGTGATCAGCGAGCCGCCGATGCCGAGCGCAGTCTTCTTGCCGTCGAGCATCTTGCCGATGGTCTCGCCGAGCGCGCCATTGACCTGGCCGAGGACGGGCTTGCCGTCCCGGTTGAGCAAGGTGCCGAGCAGGTCGACGACCTGCTTCAACTGGTCGACGGGAGCGGGGCTGGTTGGGGTGAGGGTGACTGGTCCTGGCATGGGGGCTGACTTGTTGACGAGGGAAAAGAGCCGTTCGAACAGGCTGATCGGATCATTGGTGGCGGGCAGCGTATTGCCCGATGTCGTCGTTGCCGGCGTCACACCGCCGACCGGCGGCCGCAGCAATTGCGCGAGGTCCTCCAGCCGCTTCATGATCCGGGAGACATCGCCGGTCGGTCCGGTGGGGCCCGACTGCGCCGCGCGCGTGAGGGCGCCGACGGTGGCGCCGTCGAGAAGTCCGGTATCTCTCAGGCCGTTCTGCTGCTGAAACTGCGAGACCGCGGCCCTGGTCTTCGGCCCGCTGATGCCGTCCTCCGCGAGCGGCGGATTGGCGCCGAGCTTGTTGAGCGCCTGCTGCATGAGGACGATCGTCGACGCCGCGTCGTCCTCCGGCTCGGCGCGGCTTGCGAATTGCGGGCTGCCGTCGAGGGTGATCGAGGAATCCAGCGACATCATCGCATGCAGGATCACCGCGGTGCCGAGCTGGGAATCGACGTGGTTCGAATCGAACACATGATCGCGGACGAATTTTCCGGCCCTTGCCTCGGGCGGGCCATACAGCGTCGAACCGCCATAGAGATAGGGCGAGTTGCAGCCCTTGGCGTGATAGCCGAAGCCGTTGAACGCTTCGAGCCGGAACAGAATCCGCGCGATCCCCCAGTCGTGAGCGCCGACAAAATTCTCGATTCTGAAGGCGTCCACGGCGCCGTCCACGAACGTGGCAAACGGACCGCGTCCTTTCGGAACGAGCGTCGTCGCGCGATGGAGCGTTTCCCCGTTGCCGAGATAGGTGTCGAAATCGAAATTGGATTCGCGGTAGTGGCAGAGGGCAGCGAAATACCAGGGCACGCCGGTCAACCGCTCGATCTGCTGATAGGTCGCCTTGCCGTTGATGGCTTTGCGCGCGATCGCGTTCGCGTCGGAGAGGCGCGAAGGCCGGATCTCGAGATTGGCCCAATTACGCTCGTATTCGCTTTTCAGACTCTCGAATGAAATCATTTTCCGCTCCCGCAATGAATGAGTTTTCGCAACTGCGCGTCAGTCGAAATGAACCAGGTGCCGTGATCAGGGCGTGAGGCCAGCGTGATCTCCTGCAAGTCTGGCAGGCCGCCGGGGCGCCGCGTGTGAAGTGGGTTACAACCTCGCCGGGAAAATGAGCGGCAGGACCGGGATCAGGGCGGCGGTCCGCGACGGAACCGGCAGGGCCGCTGCCCCGTTAGCGACGCGAGGCAGTCTGGCCAGGGAGTCCAACATGACCACGCGCGTCCTCGCGATCGGCATCGAACCCGGCAACGCGGACTACAGCGCATTCCCGCAGCTCACGCCGGAGCTCGTGCGCAACTATATCGATGCGCAGCTGCTGCGCCTGCGCGATCTCGGTTACGAGGTCACGAGTTGCCTGATCGATCTCGATGCCGCGGCGGAAGCCGCCGTCACGGTAGCGTTGCGCGAGGAGAATTTCGACTGCATCGTGATCGGCGCGGGGCTGCGCGAGCCTCGGGAGCGTCTGCTGCTGTTCGAGAAGGTGCTCAACCTCGTCCACCGCCTGGCGCCCGACGCCGCGATCTGCTTCAACACCACGCCAGCCGACACCGCCGAGGCCGTGCAGCGCTGGGTCGATGCATGAGATGAAGCGGCCGGCCCGTGCTGCGCATGCGCCATGGTCTGAGCCGCCTTCGATCCGAGCCTCCGACGCCATAGCGTGACGCGCCGGGTCCCGAAATGGTGATTTTTCTGGTCCGAATCCGGCTGCGGCGCTATGACTCGTCTGACCACAGGGGAGGGCGAGCATGCTTCGAGGTCTTCGCATTGGAAGTTTCGCTATCGCGGCATGTCTGGCGGTCGTGATCGCGATGCCGGCTCATGAGGCGGCGGCGCAGGACGCCATTGGCGGTGCCATCCTCGGTGGCGTCGGTGGAGCGATCGTGGGTGGCGCCATCGGCGGAGGCCGCGGCGCCGCCATCGGCGCCGTCGTCGGTGCCGGCACGGGCGCTGCGATCGCCTCCGAGGGCGAACGCCGCCGCTCCGGCTATTACGCCTATCAGCGCGGCTGCTACGCGCAGCGCCGGGACGGCTCCTATGTCCCGGTCGATCCGCGATATTGCTACTAGATCAGCCGCATCCCGCGCAAACTCGCATGCCCGCTCTTGCCGACGATGATGTGGTCGTGCACGGCGATGCCGAGCGGTTTTGCGATGTCGATGATCGCCTTGGTCATCTGGATGTCGGCCTGCGAGGGCGAGGGATCGCCTGAGGGGTGGTTGTGCACCAGGATCAGCGCGGTCGCGGACAATTCCAGCGCGCGCTTGATCACCTCTCGCGGATAGACCGGGGTGTGATCGACGGTGCCGGTCTGCTGCACCTCGTCGGCGATGAGCTGGTTGCGCTTGTCGAGGAACAGCAGGCGAAACTGCTCTTTGTCGGCGAACGCCATGCTGGTGCGGCAATAGTCGATCACTTCGTTCCAGGACGACAGCGCGTTGCGGCTGTTGACCCCGCCCTTGGCGACGCGATGCGCCGCCGCCGCGAGCAGCTTGAGCTGGTGGATCGCGGACTCGCCGACACCGTCTACCTCGCGCAGGCGCGCCACCGGCGCGTGCACGACCTCGGCGAACGAGCCAAAAATTTTGATCAGCGACTTCGCCAGCGGCTTGGTGTCACGCCGCGGCAGCGCCGAAAACAGTGCCATCTCCAGCAGCTCGTAGTCGCTGAGCGCGTCCGCACCCGCGCTGTAGAAGCGCTCGCGCAGCCGTTCGCGATGGCCGAGATAGTGCGGCGCTTCTTCGGGCTTGCTCTTGTCGTGGTCGGTCTTGGCGGGCATCGGCCGCCAGCATTGCCGCGGATAACCGTTTTTGCAACCGTCAATTGCGGCGGCAAATCCGTTTCACGCCAGCCGGCGAATGCGAACGTCAGCCGCCGGGATCACCCGATCTGCTTCTCGCCGTGCCGCTCCGACAGCGTGAAAATCTCGACGCCGGTGGCGGTGACGCCTACCGAATGCTCGAACTGCGCCGATAGCGAGCGGTCGCGAGTCACGGCGGTCCAGCCGTCGGAGAGGATCTTCACATGCGGCTTGCCGAGATTGATCATCGGCTCGATTGTGAAGAACATGCCGGGCTTGAGCTGCACGCCCTCGCCGGGCCGGCCGATATGGATGATGTTCGGCTCGTCGTGGAACATGCGCCCGAGGCCATGGCCGCAGAAATCGCGCACCACGCTCATGGCTTGCGGCTCGACGAAACTCTGGATGGCGTGGCCGATGTCGCCGGTGGTGGCGCCGGGCTTCACCGCGGCGATGCCGCGCATCATGGCCTCATAGGTCACCTCGATCAGCCGCTCCGCCTTGCGTGCGATCGGGCCGACTGCATACATCCGGCTGGAATCACCGTACCAGCCGTCGACGATGAAGGTGACGTCGATGTTGACGATGTCGCCCTCTTTCAGCGGACGGTCGCCGGGCATGCCGTGGCAGACCACGTGGTTGAGCGAGGTGCAGGTTGAATAGCGGTAGCCGCGATACATCAGCGTCGCCGGATAGGCATTGTTGCTGAACGCGAAGTCGCGGACGAACTGGTCGATGCGGTCGGTCGGAACGCCGGGCCCGACGATGTCGGTGAGCTCGTCGAGGCACTTCGCCACCAGCGCTCCCGCCTTGCGCATGCCGGCAAAGGCGCTTGGTCCATGCAGCTTGATCTGCCCGGTCTTGCGGAGCGAGGTATCGGTAGCTTCGACGTAGCTCATGCGGGCGCAATCTTCTGGGGTGGGCTCGATATCGGCGGAAAGGCTTGATTTCGCGCCCAATTTAATGATTGCGCGCCTTCATGCAAGTCAGGCCTGCCCTGCCTTGCGCCTGAAAGCGGGCCTAATTCGGGACTTCCATGATGGTTTCCACCGGCAGGGCGCCGCCGCGGACGCGGATTTCGCGAACCGGGTAGGGAACCCGGATGCCTTCGCGCTTGAAGGCGTCCCACAGCGCCAGCATCACGTCGCTCTTGACGTTGTCCATGCCGTCGGGGTCGGCAATCCAGAAGGTGAGCGAGAACTTCATCCCGGCTTCGGCGAACTCGGTCAGGATGGAATTCGGCGGCTTGCCCTTCTGCGCGCGCGGGTGAGCGGCCGCGGTCTCGGCGGCGAGCTTGCAGACCAGCCGCGGGTCGGCGTCGTAATTGGTGCCGAAGGCGATCTTCACCAGCGTGTTCTTGTCGGTGTAGGTCCAGTTGACGACCTTCTGCGTCACCAGATCCTCGTTCGGCACCAGGAATTCGCGGCCATCGCCGGCGGCGACGGAAATATAGCGCGTCTTCATCGCGCTGATCCGCCCGGTGTTGTCGCCGATGGTGACGAGATCACCGGGCTTCACCGATTTGTCGGCGAGCAGGATGATCCCCGAGATGAAATTGGCGACGATCTTCTGCAGGCCGATACCGATGCCAACGCCGACCGCGCCGGAGAACACCGCGAGCGCCGAGAGATCGATGCCGACCGTGCCGAGCGCGATCACGATCGCGACCGCAAGCAGGCCGATGCGGATGATCTTGACCAGCAGCACCTGCACCGATGGCGTCAGATCTGTGGTCGAGTTGATCCGGCTCTCGGCGAAATTGCTGGCGATGTTGGTGAGCCAGAGCGCGATGAGCAGCAGCGCACCCGCCTTGATCACGAGCAACGGCGTCAGCCGCAGGCCGCCGAGCACGATGGCGAAAGAGTCGAGCAGGTCGACCGTCGCATCGAGCTGGCCGAGGATCGAGAGCGCCGCGACGAACCAGGCCGTGATCGACACCAGCTTGACGATGAAGGCGTTGCGCAGCACCGAGGTCAAGAGCCGGATCGCGAGCCAGGCCAGCCCCAGCTTGGCGGCGACCATCAGGAGATAGCTGCGGCTCGGCCAGGTCGCGTGGTACATGACCACGCGGGAGACGATCACGAGCAGGGTGAAAACCGCCGTCGAGGCGCTGGAGACCATCACCCGGACGAAGTGCCGGAGCGGCAGCGGCCAGCGCATCGCCAGCGAGGTCATGTCGACGCGGCTGCGAACGGCGGCTTCCGCGGCATAGGCGATGCCGGCCGCGGCCAGAATGAGCCCGAATTGCAGGTAGAACCAGGGCGAGGAGATTTCCGCCCCGACGCTGCGCGCGGTGGTCTGCACGAACTCCATGAAGTCTTTGAGGTCCATGTCTATCGGTCTCGTCGGGGAGCGGGCGGGAGGCGTTGATTCGAGCGCGCCGGAGAATCCCACAAAGGGCGCGGCCGGACCACCGATACACCGCCAAGTGAAGTGCGTTAAGGCCGCAAAATGCGGGCAGATTGCCGCGAGCGGGAGAAAATGGGTTGGCGTGGGAGTCCGCCGACGATAAGGATGCAATTCCAGCGATTTCGTACCCGGAAGGTGGATGGCTTCCCTCGACAGTGTCAGCCTCGCCATATTGCTCGGTGCCGTCCTGGTGTTGGCCGGGATCCTGTCAAGCCTGCTTGCGCTGCGCTTCGGCGCGCCCCTTCTGCTCGTCTTCCTCGCGATCGGCATGCTCGCGGGCGATTCCGGTCCCGGACAGCTGCAGTTCGACGACGTCCGAACCACCTATCTGGTCGGCTCGGTCGCGCTCGCCCTGATTCTGTTCGACGGCGGCTTGCGGACCCGCTTTGCCAGCATCCGCACCGTGCTCGCGCCTTCCATGGTGCTCGCGACCGTCGGCGTGCTGCTGACCTCGCTGATCACGGCGCCGTTCGCGAAATATGCGCTCGACCTCAACTGGACGGAGTCGCTGCTGGTCGGCGCCGTGGTGGCCTCGACTGACGCGGCCGCAGTGTTCCTGCTGGTGCATACCCAGGGCCTGCGCCTGCGCCCGCGCGTCGGCGCGACGCTGGAGGTGGAATCCGGCACCAACGATCCCTTCGCGATCTTCCTGACCCTGATGCTGGTCGAGTACATCTCGCTGGGAACAGGCACGGCCGCGCATGTGCTGATGGAGTTCGCCCAGGAGGCCGTGCTGGGCGCCGTCGTCGGGGTGATCGGCGGGCGTCTGGTCGTCATCGCGCTCAATAAGGTCGCGCTGCCGCAGGGCCTCCATGCGCCGTTTGTCACCACCGCCGCGCTCGTCATCTTCGGCGGCTCGCAGATCATGCATGCCTCAGGCTTCCTCGCGGTCTATCTCGCCGGGATCATCATCGGCAACCGCCCGACCCGCGCGCATAATTCGGTGGTGGCCTTCCTGGACGCCGCGACCTGGCTGGCGCAGATCGTGATGTTCGTCCTGCTCGGCCTGCTGGTCTCGCCGAGCCGGCTCGGCGGCAGCGTGCTGCCGGCGGTCGGGATCGCATTCGTCCTGATGCTGCTGGCGCGGCCGATCGCCGTGTTCGTCTGCCTGGCGCCGTTCCGCTTCAACTGGCGCGAAAAGATCTTCATCGCCTGGACCGGCCTGCGCGGCGCGGTCGCGATCTTCCTGGCCTCGATCCCGATGCTGGTCGGGCTGTCGAAGGCCTATCTCTATTTCGACGTCGCCTTCGTCGTCGTCATCATCTCGCTCCTCCTGCAAGGCTGGACCCTGGGGCCGGCCGCGCGCAAGCTGCACGTGGCGCTGCCGCGCGCCGAACGCGGCCCGCGCCGTGTCGAATTGGACTTGCCCGGCCAGCTCGAGCAGCAGCTCGTCGGCTATCCGGTGCGGTCCAAGAGCCTGTATTTTCGCCGCGGCCTGATCCCGTCCTGGTCGAAGCCGACGCTGGTGATCCGCAAGGAGAACATTTTGACGCCGGCGGAAGCCGAGCCGATCGCGCCCGGCGATTACATCTATCTGCTGGCGCCGCCGGAAAAGGCCGAATCGCTTGACCGCTTCTTCGTCGACATGCAGCCGAGCTCAGCGCCGGACCCGCATCTGCTGGGCGACTTCATGGTCTCCGGCGAGCACACGCTCGCCGAGCTCGCGGAGATCTACGGCGTGGAGGTCGGCGAGGACGAGCGCGGGCACACGCTCGCTGATTATTTCGACGTCCATCTCGACCGCGCGCCGAAAGAGGGCGCGGAGCTCGTGCTGGATCCGATCGTGCTCGTGGCGCGCTCCATCTCCGGTGGCCGAGTCAACGTCGTCGGCCTGCGCCTGCCGGAAGACGAGGAAACGCCCGCGCCGCTGACGCGCAGGCAGGTCCTGCGGCGCAAGCTGGCGGATCTGTGGAGCTCGGTGGCTGGGGTTTAACGCCACATCCGCGTTGGCGGTCATTGATGAAGCGCACGTCTGCTTCTTCGTCGTCCTGGCCTAGTGCGCAATTGCGCACAGGCGCCAGGACCCATACCCACCGTCAGCTGTTTTGCGAAGGCTGGTGGTGACGATCTGGCCCACCCACTCTCCTCTCTGGGGTAATGGGTCCTGGCTTTCGCCGGACGACGGCGGAGAGCGATGGCGACAACGCTGGAACCGCCCCCAAATCGCCGCAACCGCCGAAGATTTGCGCGTCTTCGTGACCGCTGCTCCCGGAACGCTCCGCGATGCCGCTCGTTCTTAGCGGCGTAAACGCATCCGACAGGAGTAATCCATGCGAAAGCTCATCTTGCCGGCCATCGTCGCGATCGGGCTCGGATCGGCCGCGCCCGCGATGGCCTATGACACCGGCGATCAGATCTCGATGCAGGTCGCGCTCGACGTCGCCACCGACATCGGCGTCATGACCGTCTCGCACACCGAGTTCCTCGGCGACGAATGGCAGATCGAAGGCCGTGATCGCGCCGGCCGCTGGATGGAGGTCGATGTGGACGCGCGAACGGGTGAGGTGCGCAACGTCGATCGCGGCTGGTAGTGGCGGGTCTCGGTAGCGGTGTCGGCGAGGATCACTCGGCCGGCACCGCCACCATCCAATGCAGCGCGATCGCCGCTCGCGGTACGATCCATTACCCCGGGGAGTAGTTTTGCGAACACCGGCAGTTACGTTTTCTTCGCTGGTACGCACACCACCTGCCGCTGATAGATCACGCGGTATGGGTCCTGGCTTTCGCCAGGACGACGGCGGAGGGTGGGCCGGCGGCTTGCCTCATCCGTTGCCTGCTCAACGGACCCCTCACGTCAGCACCTTCACCCCGCCGAACGACGTCACGCGGCCCTGCTTCAGCATCACGATCTGCGTCGCGAGCTGGCGCAGCTCGGCGACGTCGTGGCTGACATAGACCATGGGGACGTTGGCCTCATCGCGCAGCCGCACCAGATAGGGCAGGATCTCCAGCTTGCGGCCCTCGTCGAGCGCGCCGAGCGGCTCGTCGAGCAGCAGCAGGCGCGGCCGCGACAGCAGCGCGCGACCGAGCGCGACGCGCTGGCGCTCGCCGCCGGAGAGCTTTCCGGGGCGGCGACCCTGCAGCGCGCCGATGTCGAGCAGCTCGATGACGCGCTTGTGCTGCGCCGGATCGGGCGCGAGGTGGTTCATCCGCCTGCCATAGTCGAGATTTTGCGCGACGTTGAGATGCGGAAACAGCCGCGCATCCTGGAACACATAGCCGATGCGGCGGCGCCAGGTCGGCACATGAATGCCGGCCGCGCTGTCGTCGACCGTCTCGCCGTCGATCACGATGGTGCCGCGGTCGGGCCGCAGCAGCCCCGCGATCATGTTGACCAGCGAGGTCTTGCCGGCGCCCGACGCTCCGAACAGTCCGATGACGCGGCCTTCGCTCGCGAAGGACGCGGACAGCGAGAACTCGCCGAGCTGCTTTTCGATGTCGACGCGCAGCATGGTCAATTCCCGTGCAGGCGCGCGGTGGCGCGGCGGGCGAACCATTCGGCCGCGATCAGCGCGCCGAGCGCCAGCACGATCGAGACGATCACGAGCCGTCCCGCGGCGGCGTCGCCGTCCGGGGTCTGGATCAGCGAATAGATCGCGGACGAAATCGTCTGGGTCTCTCCGGGAATGTTGGAGACGAAGGTGATGGTCGCGCCGAACTCGCCGATCGCCTTGGCAAAGCCAAGCACCATGCCGGCGAGCACGCCGGGCAGCGCCAAGGGCAGCGTCACCGTGAAGAACACTTTGAAAGGAGTGGCGCCGAGGGTCTCGGAGGCCTGCTCGAGCCGGCGGTCGATCGCCTCGATCGACAACCGCATCGGGCGCACCAGCAGCGGAAACGCCATCAGGCCGCAGGCAAGCGCGGCACCGGTCCAGCGGAAGGCGAATACGATGCCGAGATGGTCCGCCAGGAAAGCGCCGACGAGTCCGCGGCGGCCGAAAGTGAGCAGCAGCAGATAACCCGTGACGACCGGCGGCAGCACCAGCGGGAGATGCACCAGCGCATCGAGCACCGACTTGCCCCAGAAATCACGCCGCGCGAGCAGCCATGCCAGCGCAATGCCGAACGGCGTTGCCACCAGCGTCGCGATCACGGCAACCCTGAGCGAGAGCAGGATCGCGGTCCATTCGGCGGGAGAGATGTCGAGCATCAAATCGCAAATTAAGTAGAGGGGCTGATCAGGAACTTGAAACCGTATTTTTCGAGAATGGTCTTGGCGGCGGTCGAGCGCAGGAAGGCGAGATAGTCGCTTGTGTCGCCCTTTGCCGTCGCGGTCGCAGCGACGGGATAGATGATCGGCGGATGCGAATCCGCCGGGAAGGTGCCGACGATCTTCACGCCGGGCTCGACCTTGGCATCGGTGGAATAGACGATGCCGAGGTTGGCCTCGCCACGCGCGACCAGCGTCAGCGCGGCACGCACGCTCTCGGCCATCGCGAATTTCGGCTCCGCCGCCTGCCAGGCGCCCAGGCTCGTCAGCGCCGCCTTGGCATATTTCCCGACTGGTACGGACTTGACGTCGCCGGTCGCGATCCTGCCGTCGCCGGCGAGTTTTGCGAGGTCGAACCCCTGCCCGATGGGGACGTTGTCGAGCCTGGAATCCTTCGGCGCAATCAGCACGATGCTGTTGCCGAGCAGATTGACCCGGGTCGGCTCGTTGATAGTCTTCTTGGAGATCGCGTAATCCATCCAGTCGGTGTCGGCGGAGACGAATACATCGGCCGGCGCGCCCTGCTCGATCTGCCTGGCGAGCACGGAGCTTGCGGCATAGCTGACGATGAATTTGACGCCGGTCCTGGCGGTGTAGGCGGCGTCGACCTCGTCGAGCGCGTTCTTCATCGAGGCGGCCGCGAACACGGTGATGGTCTTGTCCTCGGCTCCAGCAGGCGAAAGGCCCGCGGCCAGAAGGAATAAAGCTGAAAAAAGCACGGAAAGGCGGGACATCGGCAGCGCTCCATGCGCGCGCTCAGGGCACGCAAGGCGGCGCGCGCAAGACGGCGTGGGTTGAATGAGGCTTGCGACCGGCGGAAGCGCTGTTCCGGCAGGCCCGACGGACTTACGGTCCGGCAAGCGATCGCTGGGTCATCATAACAGGGTGGCGGAACAGGTCAAAGGCGACGGTTCGCATAGCGCCAACCAGGAATTCGTCATCCTGGCGGAGAGTTTTACGGCTTCGCATTGCCCGCGTGCAGCACGGCCTTGCACGCCGCCGGCATCTGCGCCAGCGTCATCGGCGGTTTCGGCTTCGGGGGCTCCGGCGGGGGTTTGGGGTGCAGCACGCCGTCGCTGAACCAATAGGCGAGATCGGAGGGCTTGCAGCCTTCGTCCTCGGATTGCGACGGCTGGCCCTCGCAGTCGCTCGCGCCCGCCGGGCAGTGCATGCGGATGTGGAAGTGATAGTCGTGGCCCCACCACGGCCGGATCTTCGACAGCCAGGAACGGTCGCCCTTGGCCTCGCGGCACAGCGCCTTCTTGATCGCGGCATTGACGAAGATGCGCTGCACCGCCGGCTCCTGCGCCGCGTCGCGCAGCACCAGCACATGGCCCGGCGTGAACACCTTCGGATCGATGTCGAGCCGGTCCGGGCGCACCATCATCACCGCCGACATGTCCTCGCGCTCCTCGCGCGATAAGCGATGGTCAGGCATCGGCGTCAGCCAGATGTCGGCATCGAGGCCGATCTGGTGGCTGGCATGGCCGGACAGCGCCGGCCCGCCGCGCGGCTGGGCGATGTCGCCGACCAGGATGCCCGGCCATCCCGCGTCCTTGTGCGCTCTTGCCGCAAGCCGCTTGATCAGCGCGATCATCGCGGGGTGACCATAGCTGCGGTTGCGCGACAGCCGCATCACCTGCCAATTGTCGCCGTTGAGCGGCATCTGCTCGGCGCCGCCGATGCAGCCCTTCACATAGGAGCCGATGACGTGCGCCGGTCCCTTCGACGGCAGCAGCTTTCGCGCGAACAGCTCCTTGGCGCCGATAGTGGGATCGTTTGGATTGGCGAGCGGCGGCAGCGGCTTTGGGTTGACGCTGCCCTTGTCCTGGGCCAGCGCGTCGCCGGCGGCCAGGAGCGTCATGACGAGCAGGAGAGGGGCGAGGCGGCGGGGACTCATGTTGACATTCTTATAACCCAACACAGCGTCAGGGTTAAGGAACAGTCCTTCCGCTGAAATATCGTCTCGAAGTCGTAGTTCCCGGTGCGTCGGCCGGCCGGTTTTTAACAATGCGATAACCCTCTCATGCATTGACCAAAATTCGTGCGTGGGACGCGTACTCACCCCCTTCTGCATGCAAGCGCGCGGGATCCCGGAAATGATTCAAGGCAGCGCGCAATTTTGCGCCATCTCGTTCTCCGATGACGACAATGCGATGCGCTTGGAGCGCCCATCGGCACGGCCGCGCCTTGCAAACGGGCAATGAGGGCTGTTTTGTCGAGACTGCCAGACCGTGCGTCCCATCGCCATGCCACCCAGGATTACCTTTTTTTCAGACACTTGCCCCAAGAGTTGCGGGGCTGGGTGCGACTGGGACGAGTGAAGTTGAGTTTGGGGTTTCGAAAGCCGAAAAAGCGAATGGGCAGCGTGCTCGGCGGCCTGCACCCGCGCAAGCCGCGCTTTGCGCGCCCCTCATCTTCCGTCCGAACGCGACGAAGTTCTGCGCAGCCGTGCCGAGGCTGAGGCCGCGATCGCGGAAGCGCGCAAATCCCATGAGCGCCTGCGCCAGGCCATCGAGATCCTGCCGCAAGGCATCGTGTTTCTCGACGCCGAGGGCCGCTACGTCCTCTGGAACAAGCAATACGCGGAGATCTACAGCAAGACCGCCGATCTGTTCGAGGAAGGCGCGCGCCTCGAGGACACGCTGCGCATCGGCGTCGCCCGCGGCGACTATCCCGAGGCTGCCGGCCATGAGGAAGAATGGATCGCCGAGCGGCTGCAAAGGCTCTATCAGCCCGGCGCGCGCCACGAACAGAAGCTGGCGGACGGCCGCGTCATCCTGATCGACGAGCGGCTGACCGACGACGGCGGCGTCGTCGGCCTGCGCGTCGACATCACCGAGCTGAAGCAGCGCGAGGCCTCGTTTCGCCTGCTGTTCGACGGCAATCCCGTCCCAATGATCGTCTGCGCGCTGGACGATGAGCGCATCCTCGGCGTCAACGATGCCGCGGTCGCCCATTACGGTTACAGCCGCGCCGAGTTCGAGCGGCTGACGATCCGTTCCCTTCAGGCTTTCGACAGTGAGCCGCCCTGGACCGCCGATGCGGCCGGCGAGGAGCAGGCCGGACGCACCTGGAAGCACGTCAGGGCCGACGGCGCCCTGATCGACCTTGCGATCTATTCGCGCGAACTGATCTATGCCGAGCGGCCCGCGGTGCTGCTCGCGCTGATGGACATCACCGAGCGCAAGCGCGCCGAGGCGCGGCTCGCCTTCATGGCCCAGCATGACGGGCTGACCGGTCTGCCAAACCGCAATCTGCTGCGCCAGCAGGTCGACGAGATGCTGCTGCATACGAGGCGCAGCACCGACAAGGTCGCCCTGCTGATGCTGGGGCTCGACAATTTCAAGGCGGTCAACGACACGCTGGACACGCGGTCGGCGACAAGCTGCTGCGTGGCGTCGCCAAGCGGCTGCGTTCGACCTTGCGCGAGAACGACGCGCTGGCGCGGCTGAACTCGGACGAGTTCGCCATCGTGCAGAGCGGCCTGACGCGTCCCGAGGATGCGGTGCTGCTGGCCAAGCGCCTGCTCGAAGCCATCGCCGATCCCTATCTGCTCGACGGCCATTCCGTGGTGGTCGGTGCCTCCATCGGCATCGCGATGGCGCCGGGCGACGGCGACGATTCCGAAAAGCTGCTCAAGAGCGCCGACATGGCGCTGTCGCGCGCCAAGCTGGATGCGCGCGGATCGTTCGCGTTCTTCGAGGCGGCGCTCGATGCGAAAGCGCAGACCCGCCGCAAGATCGAGGTCGAGCTGCGCGACGCCATTCAGAACGACGTGCTGCGGCCGTACTATCAGCCGCTGATCGACCTCCAGAGCGGCCGCATCACCGGCTTCGAGGCGCTGGTGCGCTGGCCGCATGCCGAGCGCGGCATGGTCTCGCCGGCCGAGTTCATTCCGGTCGCGGAAGAAACCGGGCTGATCAATCCGCTCGGCGGCCTGATGCTGCGCCGGGCCTGTCACGATGCCGCGACCTGGCCGGACGACGTCCGCGTCGCCGTCAACCTGTCGCCGCTCCAGTTCCGCAGCGGCAATCTGCTTTCGGTGGTGACGGATGCGCTGAAGCATTCCGGCCTGCCGCCGCGGCGGCTCGAACTCGAGATCACGGAGACGCTGCTGCTGGAGAAAAGCGCCCAGGTGCTGGCGACGCTGCACGCGCTGCGCGCGCTCGGCGTGCGCATCTCAATGGACGATTTCGGCACCGGCTATTCCAGCCTGAGCTATCTGCGCAGCTTCCCGTTCGACAAGATCAAGATCGACCAGTCCTTCGTGCGCGATCTCGGCGCCAATCGCGAGGCACAGGCGATCATTCGCTCGATCGTCAGCCTCGGCAAAGGCCTCGGCGTCACCATCACCGCCGAAGGCGTCGAGACCGAAGCCGAGCTGAGCTGCCTCCGCACTGAGGGCTGCGACGAAGGCCAGGGCTTTCTGTTCAGCAAGGCCCGGCCGAATGCGCAGATCATCAGCCTGCTCGCCGCGCAGCGCGGCATCGACGGCGTAGGCGAGGACGCCGCGCTGGTGGCCTAGGGTTAAGGTGCTGACCTGTTGTCTTGCGTCTCGAGATGCACAAACCCGGAAATTCAGTGGCCGACAAGTGTTACGGCCTCGGCAGGAGCGGTTTCATGGGACCGCACGAATACAAAACGGGATGCCGCGGGGATCTGTGCGTCGGCGCTGCCATCCTGGCCGATGAGGATAAGTCCCGCGCCGCCATTGGCTACATTCAAGATGACGGGGGCGCCCTGCCAGGTCCTGATTGGCTCCATTCCGATGATGAGAAACTCACCGATCGGCTGGTCGAAATATTGAAGCCTCAGTTGTGGTCCGACTTCTGCAGCCGCCAGGCCGAAACCCAATTGTTTGGCGCGCGCGTAGATGTCTGCCAGCAACGCAGTGTCGGTCCGAAAGCCCAGTTCGGCTGCCGACACCGTGAAAAGCTCTACGCTCGTTGTCGTGGCGCTCACGGTAAACGTCGGCCGCGCGAGAATTTCGCCGGCCGAGTTTCCGATGCCACAACCTGCCGCATCCAAAGCGTTACTGAGGGCGAAGAAGTTTGCAAACGTCCCGATCCTTATCGTCTTCCACGCAGGGACATCGACGGCGGATTTGATTGGGATTTGCGGCCCAGACGGCGCTTGCTTGAGCTTCAGGTGATTCCGCAGGACGTCTCGCGCCGAGCATTGAGCCACGGCCTCGCTCGCAAACAGGAAAGTGCATGCGATGCAGAGGATGGCGATAATGAGAATGCCACCATGGTGCCATCCCGGCGAACGCCCCTGAATGGCATGGCAACTGACTTTCCTGCCAGCTGTTCGGCCCATAACGGACCTCTCTTGCGCAAATCCAGCGCGCTAAGAAGAATTCGGAATCATCACTTCCATGTGGTCGGCGCGGTTACAGCGGAAAAGCTGTCGTTCCTATAGCTATGGAAATTAGTCGGAGAAAATTCACGAAGGTTCAGCGACGAAGACGCCGGAGGGCAACTCAATAAAGGTCAGCGTGCGTGCACTTTCGTAACTGCTCGACGTCAGCGGTCCCCTGAAAGGATCATCTTACCGACATCCTCGTAATGCGTGTCGCGCGCCTGGATCTGCTGAGCGATGGCGTGCATGTCGCGAAAGCGGCGCTCGAACGGATTGCTGCGGAATACGGCGGTCGCGCCGGCCATGTGATAGGCGGTGTCGACCACTTTGGCCGATTGGTGGATGGTCCAGGTCGCGGCGAGGCGAACCGAGCCCCGATGTGCCGCGCTGAATTCGCCGGTCGTACAGAGATCGCGCCACATCGCACTTGCCGTCGCATAGAGATAGGCGCGCGCGGCCCGCAGGTCGCCCTCGGTGCGGCCGATCAGGCCCTGGACCGCCTGGTTGTCGCGCATGGCGCTTGCCGCCAGCGACTGATGCTTGCCGCGCGCCAGCGCGATCGCGGCATCCAGCGTGGCGCGCGCCACGCCGAGCGACACCGCGGCAAAGCCGAGGCTGAACGTCGAGCCGGTGCCGATCCTGTAAAGAGGACCCTGCTCGCGTAGCGCGGACGGCACGTCACGAAACGCGGTGAAGCGCTCGGGGATGAACAGGTCGGCGACCTCGTAGGAATCGGTGCCGGTGCCGGCGAGCCCGATCGCCTGCCAGACGTCGTGCAGCACGCCGCTCGCGACCGGAAACAGGATGGTGCGCACCTCCGCCGAGCCGTCGGCATTTTTCCGCGGCGCGCCGTCGGCTCCGACGATGCGGACATGCGCGCCGAGCCAGCTCGCCTGCCGCGAGCCGGAGGCAAAATCCCAGCGCGCCGTGACGCGATAGCCGCCTTCGACCGCCCGCGCCTCATGCGCGATCGCGCCCCAGGCGAGGATGCCCGGCGCCGTGTTGAAGATCTCCTGCGCGGTGTCGTGGTCGAGCGAGGCCGCGATCATGGCGCAGACCGTGCATTGGCCGAGGCACCAGGCGGTGGAGGCATCCGCTTTCGCGATCTCCTCCAGCATCTGCATGAAGGCTTCCGGCGGCGCTTCGGCGCCACCAAGGTTCTGCGGCAGCAGCGCGCGATAGAGCCCGTTCTCGATCAGCGCGCCGACGACGGGATCGGTCAGTCGCCGCGTCCGCTCGATCTCGTCGGCTTCGCGCGCGATCAGCGGCGCAATAGCCCGTGCCCGCTCGACGAGGCCAAATCCGGAAGTTGCGTTCATGCGCGTTTCCTCGCCCATTCTACCGTGAGCGGTCAATCGCACGATGGTGATCTATTTGGCGAGGGGGATCAAGTTGGTGTGGCGTCAATCCGGCCATCGCCACGTGAAGTGCGGAATCAGAGATGATCGCGCAAGCTCGAAAGGCTCACGCCGGGCCAAGAAACTATTGGGGCTGCTCCGACATTATCGTTTTCCAGAAGAGCATGATACTGTTCCGAAACAGGCAGCGATTTTGGCCTCCAACCGGCAGCGGCAAATGTCCTCGTCTGATGCTCCGATGAAACGCAGTGACGCAGCCCGCAGAGGGCGGAGACAGACGAAGACCCTATTGCTGATTTTAGCCATCGGATTTCTCGTTTTCGGTGCCGCTGCGGGCACGTTGTATTACGCGCTGCGGCCGATAACGCTTCGGATTGCCGTCGGACCGCCGGGAAGCAACGATCACAAGGTGATCGAGGCGATGACCGAGGCCTTTGCCAACGAAAGCAGGACGGTGAGGTTGTCTCCGATCGCGACCGCCGGAGCGGCCGAAGCTCTCGCTCTGCTCGGTGCCGGCAAGGCCGACCTTGCGGTCGGTCGCGGCGATCTGGAAATGCCGGCCGACGCGCAAACAGTCGTCATCTTGCGCAAGAACTTCGTCGTGCTGTGGTCTTCTTCGGGACCGGCGGGCAAGGGCTCCAAGCGAAAGCCGGCGCCCAAAATCAAGGAGGTCGCCGATCTCGCAGGGCGCAGGGTGGGGGTGATCGGCGCGACCCCGGCGAACGCCGCGTTGCTGAGAGTCATCCTGAGCGCCGCCGGTGTGGAGCCGGACAAGGTCACGGTCACTCAATTCGGCACTGGCCAGCTCGAGGAGCTGGCGCGTGACCCGAGCCTCGACGCCTTCATGGCTGTCGGTCCGCTCGACAGCAAGATAACTGCCGACGCCGTCGCCGCGACCGCCCGGGCGCGTGGCGAGCCGAAATTTCTCGCGATCGACGCATCGGAAGCCATCGCCCTGAAGCATCCGCGTTATGAATCGGAGGAAATTCCGCCAAGCATTTTCAATGCGAATCCAGCCTGGCCCGATGACAAGGTGGAGACCGTCAGTGTCAGCCATTTGATCGTCGCCCGGAAAGCCTTGTCCGAAACGACAGTGTCAGCGTTTTACCGCCAGCAATTTGCCCTCCGGCAGGCGATTGCCAGGCAGGTGCCTGGCGCTGCGCAAATCACCAAGCCGGACACCGAGAAGGAAGCCGAGCTGCCGGTTCATCGGGGAGCGGCGGCCGTGATCGACGGGACCGAGCGCACCTTCCTCGACAGATATGGCGACTACTTCTGGTTTGCGCTCCTGCTTCTCTCCGGCATTGGCTCGGCCGGCGCCTGGCTGCGTCAATATCTGAATCGGGATGAACGCGACGAGAACACTGGCCATCGCAACAGAATTCTGGCGCTGGTTTCCAAGGTGCGCACCGCGGAATTCGACCACGAGCTATTGGCCATGCAGCAGGAGGTCGACGCCATCATCGTCGAAACACTTGGCTGCTACGATGACGGCGCCATCGAGGAAGAGGAGCTGGCAGCCTTCGGCCTGGTGCTCGAACTGTTCGATCATGCGCTCAGCGAGAGGCGCGCAGCGTTGCAAACCCCTCCTTCGAACGTGCTCGCCGCGCGGCGGTAGCGATACCGGCTTTGGTATCCGGAAGTTGCGTTCATGCGCGTTTCCTCGCCCATTCTTGGTGTGAGCGGTAAGGAGGCAATCGTGGTCTATCCGGCGGGGAGGATCAAGCTGGTCCTAGCGTCGGTCTCGCCAGCTCGCGCTGACACGGGCGACATCACAGCTCGGGCAGACCCGACGGCGGCCTGCGTGCGTTGGCTGCTTGCTCGAAGGCATACGCCAGACGCAGCAGCTTGTGCTCGCTCCAGGCGCGCCCTGCGAAAGTGACGCCGAGCGGATAGTCGGGCGTGTCTTTGCCGTCGTCTGTCCCCGAGACGAATCCGCCGGGCACCATGACGCTGGGATAACCTGCCTTGGCGGCGATTGCGGCGCCATAGGCGCCGGGGAATAGCACCGCGTCGAGCTCGTGCTGGTTCATATAGGCGTCCATGCCGCGCGTCCTGGCGGAGAGCAGGTCCATGGCACGTGCGGACTTGTACTCGGGCTCGCTCAGATCGCCCCTGGTCAAGTCAGCGGCGAGGAAGTGGTCCTGTCCGAAACGCAGCGCATTGTCGGCGTTTGCTGCGTTGAAGGCCACGATGTCGGCCATGGTCTTGATGTCAGTGTTGGTCGCCCAATCCCTCAGGTAGAGATTGAGATCGTGCTTCAGCTCGTACAGAAAGACGACCGGCGGCCTTGCGACCGTGCCTTTGTGGGCGCTGAGCGGATTGCGGTTGAGCACAGCCATGGTCGTGCCCGGCCCACCGATCCAGCCAAGTGTGGGCATGCTGGCGCGCACGATGACGGCGCCGAGATCCTCCAGCACCTTGATCACCTCAGCCATCAGCTTGGCCGACTTCGCCGGCAGCTTGCCGTAATAGCAATCGTTCAGCGGGTCAGCGGGGTCGCTCGGCACGCCGATGCGCGCGCCCTTCATCGCGTCGGCGACGAGGCCGGCGGTGTAGTCGGCCGGCCGCCGCTGCTCTTGCGTCGCTGGGTCGAGCGGGTCCTTGGCAGCCAGCACATTCAGCAACATCGCGGCATCGCGCACCGTGCGCGTCATCGGACCGGCGGTGTCCTGGCTGTGCGCAAGCGGCAGGATGCCGGCGCGGCTGATCAGCCCGACGCTCGGTTTCACGGTGACGAGGCCGTTCAGGCTGGCGGGGTGCAGCAGCGAGCCCGAGGTTTCGGTACCGATCGAGGCCGCGCACAGTCCGGCCGCCACCGCGACCGCCGAACCCGAGCTTGAGCCCCCTGGGGTCAGAACCGGGATGCCGTGCTCGTCCATCAGCCCTGGTGCGTAGGGGTTCTTACCTGCCCGCCCAGCGATGAATAGCCCGAGGGCATGTCGATCGCGAGCATGTTGGCGAACTCCGTCAGGTTCGCCTTGCCCAGGATCACCGCGCCGGCGCTCCGCAGCAGCTTGACGATGGTGGCATCATCCCTGGCGCGCGCGCCCTCCAGCGCCAGCGAGCCCGCCGTGGTCGGCTGTTCGTCTCCGGTCGCGATATTGTCCTTGAGTAGGATAGGGACGCCCGCCAGCGGCCGCTGGGCCGACGGCCTCGTGCCGGCGAGCGCATCGGGATTGAGTGCACGGACCGAGTTGAGCTTAGGCCCGTCGCGGTCATAGGCCGCGATGCGCGCGAGATAGAATTCCGCCAGCGCTCTCGCGGTGATCCGTCTGCCGGCCAAGGCATCGATGACGTCGCTCATGGGCGCGTGCGCGAGCATCTGCATGGTCGACGCCGGCGGCTCAGTCAGGCCAGCTCTAGGAAGCTCGGACATTTGCCTTTCCTTGCTCCATTCCATCGCGAGTGCGAGAGGCACTATCGTGGCGGATTTGGCGGGGAGGATCAATGAGGGGCGATGGGTTTCGCAAGCGCCAAGCCCATCTTACGAACTGCCATCGAGCAATCGCTCCATGACGATCGTGCGTTCGTCACCATGATAGCTGTCGCGCGCCGCCCTGAATCCAAGGCCGGCGTAGAAGGTTTCAGCGGTGATTGAGGAAGAAAGGGTCAGCGAAGGGATGTTGCGCTCGCGTGCGGTACGCTCGATCTCGGCCATCAGCAGCTTGCCGATGCCGCGGGCCTGAACGTGTGGAGCGACGAAGACAGTGCGGACGACGGACCCGTCGAGGCTCGCGGTCCCGACGATGCGGCTGCGGATGGTAGCGACAAAAACGGTGCGTTGCCCAATGAGCTGCCGCACAGCGTCCGGACTGAAGCCGCGCACGATCCTTTCGATGACCTCGTTCGGATAATCCTTCGCGTTGGTTTCCCGCAGTGCACGCACGATGACCGCGCTGATATGAGCGGCGTCATCTTCAAGTGCAGGACGGATTGTGCATTCCATGGGCCACTCCAGTTCGCGGCGTGAAAAGCACAAAGACCGCTCGCTATTGCAGTCCCAGACCGCTGCAGTACCACGCCATGTCTTCGTGTCTCCAGCCGCGCTTGACGCCTGATTCCTTGCATTCATTGTAGGTCTTGAAGTTAGCTCCGTTTCGGCAGCCTGACGGATAGCTCCCAAAGCCGCCACCCGAGGTGGAACATGCGACCGAACTGGCCGCCGTGGTCGGGGCGACAGTGGCTTTGGGTGCTGCGTTCGCTGATGTGATCGACAAAATCAGCAAGCCCCCTAACGCAAGAACCGACGCTTTCATTGCATTCTCCTGATGGAACGATGCGTATACTATCTCAGGATGCATTATAGCTGGAGGCGCAACCTGAATGAAAGAGACCCGCGCTGCGGGCGCCCTCTGGTTTTCCATTCAACACCAAACCGGACAGCGTTGGTTCCTCTGAAGGAACGGTCAGGAGCTCAAGGCGTTTGAGGTAGCGAAAGGACACTTGCATGACCGAGAAATTCGATCCGGCACCGCCGGACAAGAACGCGGAAGATCTCAAGCGTGGCATCCGACGCGACAAGGCCAGGGACGACGAGCTGGACAAGGGCTTGAAGGACAGTTTCCCGGCGTCGGACCCGGTGAGCAGCACCCAGGCGTCCAAGGCAACACCGGACGCATGAAGGAGGGATAGACTATGGGCCTCGCAGCCTATGATATTGTTGGCAGGGACGGTGCCTGGCACGTCGACCACGATGGCGAAATCCGGAACACTTACCAGACCAAGGAAGCCGCTTTCGAGGCGGCTGTGGCCGCGGCATCGCTCGCCATGCGGCAGGGTCATTCCGTCCGGCTAACGGTGCCGGAGAGCGAGAACACCGTCGGCGCAGAAAATTCGGGCGGATGACCTTCGAGAGCATCCTGGTTCTACACGGCCGCCAGCAAATGGGCGGGCGCAAACGGCTTGCGCAAAAAGGTCGTGTTGGGCGGCAGCGGCGCCATCACCGTCCCGGACATCAGCACGATGTTGAGCCCCGGATGAGCACTGCGAGCGTATTCTGCGAGCTCAAGCCCGGTCATTCTCCCTGCGAGGTTGTGATCGGTGATGAGCGCCCGCAGCTCCGTGCCCGTCGAGGCCACGATAAGCTCCGCGGCTTCCGCAGTGGCGCACTCGACGACTTCGAACCCTTCGTCCTTGAGAAGGTCGGACAGAACTTCGCGCTGGAGTGAGTCGTCCTCGACCAGCAGCATGACGAAATTCGACATGCGGTCATTCCCAACTTATCGGATGTTAATGCGCATCCCGGAAGATTGTTCGGTTGTGATGTCTTCGTTCGGCGCTCCTTGCGCCACGGCATGATCAGTCGAACATGTTGCATTCTCCTTGAGGTTTCGACGCAGGCGCCGAAGCGGGGGTCGAACAGGAGCGGCAATGGCAATCGTCTTCATCACCGGCAGCACGGACGGTCTGGGCCGCGCAGCTGCCCAGTCTCTGCTCGAACAGGGCCACCAGGTCGTCCTGCACGCACGATCAGCGGAACGTGCGACCGCAATCTCCGAGCTTGAATCGCATTCCGCACGGGTCGTGATCGGCGATCTCAAGAGCGCCGCCCAGACGAGACACGTGGCAGATCAGGTCAACGCAATCGGACGAATGGACGCGGTCATCCACAACGCCGGGGTCTATACCGAGCGCAGCCGCGGCCCGACCCCCGAAGGCCACGCCACCACCCTGGCAATCAACACGCTCGCGCCCTATTTGCTCACCGCCCTGATGAAGCGCCCCGATCGGCTGGTGTATCTCAGCAGCGGACTACATCGCGGCGGAGAGGGATCGTTGAGCGATCTCGACTGGACGAGGCGAACCTGGGATCCGGCCAAGGCGTACGCGGAGAGCAAACTGCACATGGTCGCACTGGCCTTTGCCTTGGCGCGGCGTTGGCCGCAGGTGCTGAGCAACGCCGTCGATCCCGGCTGGGCGCGCACCAAAATGGGCGGTGCCGGAGCGCCGGTCGGCGTGGCCACCGGACAACGGACGCAGACCTGGCTCGCTGTGAGCGATGATCCCGCCGCCCTGGTCAGCGGTCGTTACTGGCATGACCTCCGGCAACAAGAGCCGGCGCACGAAGCAGTTGATCCCGATTTTCAGGAGCGGCTTCTGGACAGGCTGGGCGAGTTGACGGGAGTGATGCTTCCACCGGCGTAGAAGCAATTCGCCTGAAGCCCACATCTTCCCAAAGCGTCGGGAGGCCGATGCTGCCTCTCATGCGCACGGCATTGCCACGTGCTGCATGATGCCATCATGCCCCTGTTTTGCCCGACGAGTCAAACGAAATTCTGAAAATCAAAAGTTCAATCCGAACAAGCCCCTCGCTACTGTGCATGGGGTTGTTTTCGCGTTTTTTTGTTTTCGGTCCCGAAAAGCGCGGACCGGACCTGTCTCGCCGCGCTCGCGGCGGCCTAAAGCCGTCGCCTCAGCTGTCCACCTTCAACGCGGCGATGAAGGCTTCCTGCGGGATGTCGACCTTGCCGAACTGCCGCATCTTCTTCTTGCCTTCCTTCTGCTTCTCCAGAAGTTTGCGCTTACGCGTGATGTCGCCGCCGTAGCACTTTGCGGTGACGTCCTTGCGCAGCGCGCGCACCGTCTCTCGCGCGATCACCTTGCCGCCGATCGCCGCCTGGATCGGGATCTGGAACATGTGCGGCGGGATCAAATCCTTCATCTTCTCAACCATGGCGCGGCCGCGCCCCTCGGCGCGGGTGCGATGCACCAGCATCGAGAGTGCGTCGACCGGCTCGTTGTTGACCAGGATCTGCATCTTGACCAGATCGGCCGGCTTGTAGTCGGTGAGATGATAGTCGAACGAGGCGTAGCCCTTGGAGACCGACTTCAGGCGGTCGTAGAAGTCGAACACGACCTCGTTGAGCGGCAGATCGTATTTCACCATGGCGCGGGAGCCGACATAGGTCAGCTCCTTCTGCGAGCCGCGGCGGTCCTGGCACAGCTTCAGCACGCTGCCGAGATATTCGTCGGGGGTGAGGATCGTGGCCTCGATCCAGGGCTCCTGGATCTCCGCGATCTTGACCACATCAGGCATGTCGACGGGATTGTGAATCGAGATTTCCTGTCCGTCGGTCAGGCTCATCTTGTAGATCACGCTCGGCGCGGTCGCGATCAGGTTGAGATCGAATTCGCGCGACAGACGCTCCTGGATGATCTCCAGGTGCAACAGCCCGAGGAAGCCGCAGCGGAAGCCGAAGCCGAGTGCGGCCGAGGTCTCCATCTCGTAGGAGAAGCTGGCATCGTTGAGGCGCAGCTTGCCCATCGCCGCGCGCAAGGTCTCGAAGTCGTCGGCGTCGGCGGGGAACAGGCCGCAGAACACCACGGGAATGGCCGGCTTGAAGCCCGCCAGCATCTCGGTGACCGGCTTCTTGTCGTCGGTGATGGTATCGCCGACACGGGTGTCGGCCACTTCCTTGATCGCGGCGGTGATGAAGCCGATCTCGCCGGGGCCGAGCTCGTCGACCTGCGTCATCTTCGGGGTAAAGAAGCCGACGCGCTCGATGTCATAGGCCGCGCCCGTGCCCATCATGCGGACCCGGCTGCCCTTCTTCATGACGCCGTCGACGACGCGGATCAGCACCACCACGCCGAGATAGACGTCGTACCAGCTGTCGACGAGCAACGCCTTCAGCGTCGCTTCGCGATCACCCTTCGGCGGCGGCAGGCGGGTGACGATCGCTTCCAGCACATCGGGCACGCCGAGGCCGGTCTTGGCCGAGATCATCACGGACTCGGAGGCGTCGATGCCGATGACGTCCTCGATCTGCTGCTTGACCTTCTCCGGCTCTGCGGCGGGAAGGTCGACCTTGTTCAGGACCGGAACGATCTCATGCCCCGCATCGAGCGCGTGGTAGACGTTGGCGAGCGTCTGTGCCTCCACGCCCTGGCTGGCGTCGACCACCAGCAGGGAACCCTCGCAGGCCGCCAGCGACCGCGACACTTCGTAGGCGAAGTCGACATGGCCGGGCGTGTCCATCAGGTTGAAGATGTAATCCTTGCCGTCCTTGGCGCGGTAGGCGAGGCGCACTGTCTGCGCCTTGATGGTGATGCCGCGCTCGCGCTCGATATCCATGGAATCGAGCACCTGCTCCTTGCCCGCCATTTCCCGGTCGGTGAGGCCGCCGGTCATCTGGATCAGGCGGTCGGCCAGCGTCGATTTGCCATGGTCGATATGGGCGACGATGGAGAAATTGCGGATGTTGGAAATGGGGACGGTCGTCATGGGCGCGGGATACCACTCACACCCCCGTGCGGCAACCATATTGCTGTAATTTCAGGGCCTTTGTTCACGCCAAGCTGATTCCACGAAGGCCCGAAACGCGCTACGCAACGCCTGATGTCCAGGCCCATGACGACGACCTCGATCCCGTCTGCCCGAGCGCGCGCGAAGACCCGGGTGAGCTATGCCCGCTTTCGCGCCTGGCTGGTTGCCAGCGCGACCCGCCCCGAGGCGCGCCTCTGGCTGGTGATCCAGCTCGCCATCCTGCATGCGGTGCTCTGGACCTTCATCCTGATCAATCTCAAGGCAGCGCAGGACGTTCACATGGACGTCGCGGAAGCCTGGGGCTGGGGGCAGAAATTCCTCTGGGGCTATGGCAAGCACCCGCCGCTGTCGGGCTGGGTCGCCGGCCTCTGGTTCACAGTGTTCCCGCCGACGGACTGGGCGACCTATGCGCTGGCGATGGCGACCGTCGGCACCGGTATGGTGATCTGCTGGCTCATCGCGCTGCGCGTCGTGGATGCGCGGCGCGCGTTCCTGGTCGTGGTGATGGTCGCGCTCTACCCGATCTTCAATTTCAAGGGTTTCAAGTACAATCCCGACCTGCTCCAGCTCGTCACCTTGCCGCTCCTCGTGCTCGCTTATCTCAATGCGTTCGAGAAGCGGAGCTGGCAGTCCGGAGTGTTGCTCGGCCTTGCCGGCGCGCTGGCGCTGATGACCAAATACTGGGTGCTGACCATGATCGGCGCCATCGGGCTTGCCGCGCTGATCCATCCGGAGCGAATGAGATTCCTGTCGTCGCCGGCACCGTGGGTTGCGATCGCGACGATGGTGGTGGCGATGATCCCGCACATCGTGTGGCTGGCGGACGCGCATTTCGTGCCGCTGACCTATGCCGGCGATACCTACAGCCTCGAGGACAGCGGCCAGGTGCATCAGCTCGTGACCGGCTATGCCCTGCATAATGTCGCGCTGCTGGCATTGCCGGTGGCGCTGGCCGCGCTGGCGATGGCGCTGGTGCCACCTTGGTTCAGGCTGCTCCTGCGTGCGCCCTTGCGCATCGTCACGCGGGACTGGGCGCGCGGCGCGAATTCCAGCGTGAACCTTTCGCAGGCGCGCAACGTCTGGCTCATCCAGATCATCGTCGCGGTCGGCCCCGCGCTCGGCGCGCTGGCCTTCAGCATCTACATGAAGACCGATTGGGGCATCTCGCTGTTCTTCCTGGTGCCCTTGGCGCTGGTCGCGATCCCGGCGTTGCGGGTGCAGAGCGCTGCGCTGTTCAACATTGTCGCGATCTGGCTCGTGCTCAGCGTTGCCACGCTCATTGCCTCGCCCTGGATCGCCGCCCGCGAGATGGCGGCCAATGCCGGCAATACGGCGACTTACGGCGCGCGCTCGGATCTCGCGCGCGAGCTGACGCAGGCCTGGCACGCGCGCTTCGCCTCGCACTGGGCGGTCGTCGCCGGCACCATGGAATCGATCCAGCCGATGGTGTTCTACAGCCCGGATCATCCGGCCGCGTTCACGCCGCTCGAGGCCTGGGGGTCCGGATTGATTTCGCCCGATGACGTCAAGCGATACGGCTTCATCGGCGTGTTCGACCCGGCCGATGGTCGCCTGCCGGCGTTCGAAAAATGGGTGTCCGAAGTTGCGCCGAAGGCCGAGCGCATCGTAATGACGACGCGCCGTTTCACTCACGGCAAAGCCGGTCCGTCGATGAGCTGGAACATCTACATCGCGCCGCCGGGGAATTGATCGAAGCGAATCCGCCTAAATCCCTTCCTCGTTGAATTTGCTTTCAACGAGTTCGGTGATCGCCGCGAGCGCGGCCTCGGCATCATCGCCGGACGCGGCGACCGTGATGGTGGTGCCGGGACCGGCGGCGAGCATCATCAGGCCCATGATCGAGGTGCCGCCGACGGTTTCGCCGCCGCGCGTCACCCAGACCTGCGCGCTGAAACGCTCGACGGCCTGAACGAACTTGGCGGAGGCCCGCGCGTGCAGGCCGCGCTTGTTGATGATCAGGAGGTCCTTGGAGATCGCGCCCGCGGGCACGCCCGTCCCGGCTTGCGGCGCCTCGTCGCTCATTTGCCGGCGAGGACGCGGCTGGCGATGGTGACGTATTTGCGGCCGGCTTCCTGGGCCATCGCGATCGCGTCGGGGAGCGGACGCTCCTCGCGCACCTTGGCGAGCTTCACCAGCATGGGAAGGTTGATGCCCGCGAGCACTTCGACCTTCGGCCGGCTCATGCAGGATATTGCCAAATTGGACGGCGTGCCGCCGAACATGTCGGTGAGGATCGCGACGCCGTCGCCGGAATCGACGCGGTTAACCGCCTCGATAATGTCGCTTCGACAGAGATCGGAATCATCTTCGGCGCCGATCGTGATCGCTTCGATTTGCTTTTGTGGGCCCATGACATGTTCAAGCGCTGCCTTGAATTCGTCGGCAAGGCGCCCGTGGGTCACAAGTACTAGACCAATCATCGGAAAACTCCTCGCGGGCGCTTTTGGTGCACCGCACGAACGCGCCACTTTGACCATCCAGAGCCCCCGCGCAAGAGGGGATGTTGCGTATCTCCCTGAATCTAGACGGATGGATAAGGGGAGCTGCGCCGGTCTATTCGGTCGCGAGTGTGGGGTTCATATGGTTACCATTTCCCTTCAAACAATCGCCTGAAGGGTTAACGGGAGATGAACTCTTGGTAGTGGTCAAGGCCGCGACAACCAGAGGAAGGGGCAAATAGTCGCGGCCGACTGGGATTCGTGGTATTTCGACACCTAAAATGGCTGTTTTCAGGGATTGGGCCGGCGGCAGCCGCTCCGCATCCGCGGCGTCCAGATCGACCACGAGGCCGACGGTCGCATGCTCCACAAAGTCGCAGCGGCGGATTCCCAGCCCCCGGATCTCGATCAGGCCGGCCAGAACCGGGGCGGGGCGGACCTCAATTTCGCGGCCGACTGTCGCCAGATGGACACGGTCATCACCGACCAGAACGGCCGTTTCGAGCACGCCGCTGCGTCCTGCCATGATCAAATCGAAGGCAAGGCGCGACTTGCCGGAGCCCGAGGGCCCGCGGATCAGCACCGCCAGATCTCCAACCTTGACCGCCGAGGCGTGAACGCTGGGGCCACCGTCGCTCATAGCGCCGGCAGCCTCACCACGAAACGCGCGCCGACAACACTGGGCGCGCCGTCCTCGTCCGCCGGGCCGAGGCGGTTCTCCGCCCAGATGCGTCCGCCATGTGCGTCGACGATCTGCTTGGAGATCGACAGGCCAAGGCCGGAGTTCTGGCCAAAGCCCTGATGAGGGCGGTCGGTGTAGAAGCGCTCGAAGATGCGCTCCAGCGCGTCGTCGCGGATTCCGGGGCCGTCGTCGTCGACCACGATCTCGATCTCTCCGCGTACGCGGCGGCAGGTGAGGCGCACCTTGTTGCCGGGCTCGGAGAAGGACTGTGCGTTCGAGAGCAGGTTGGAGACCACTTGTCCGAGTCGCGAATCGTGGCCGGTCACGGCGAAATTGTCGGTCGGGCTGCGGCCCTCGAAACGCATTTCGACCGCGACGTCATGGCCGAGCTTGGTTTCATTGGCGACGGAGACGAGCGTCGTCAGCAGGCGGCGCAGGTCGACCGGAATCGCATCCTGGCGCTGCAGTTCTGCATCGAGACGGCTGGCGTCGGAGATGTCCGAGATCAGCCGGTCGAGCCGCTTGACGTCATGCTCGATCACCTCGAGCAGGCGCGCGCGGCTGTTCTCGTTGCGCGCCAGCGGCAACGTCTCGACCGCGGAGCGCAACGAGGTCAACGGGTTCTTCAATTCGTGCGCGACGTCGGCGGCGAACATCTCGATCGCTTCGATGCGGCTGTAGAGTGCACTGGTCATGTCGCGCAGCGCACCGGAGAGATGGCCGATCTCGTCGCGACGACGGGTGAAGTCGGGAATTTCGACGCGGGTCCTGATCCGGCGGCGGATCAGCTCGGCGCTATCGGCGAGCCGGCGGACCGGACCTGCGATCGTGCTGGCGAGCAGCAGCGACAGCATGATCATGACCGCGGCGGCGACGCCGCCCACTTTGAGGATGGCGAGGCGCTCGGCGGTGACCATCTGGTCGATGTCGTCGCCCTGCGTCGACAGCATCAGCGCGCCATGGATGGCGCGCGAGCGCAGCACGGGGACCGCGACAGAGACGATCACCTCGCCGCGCGCATTGACCCGCACCATCGAGCGCTTCTGGCCCTGGAGCGCGTCGCCGACCTCCGCATAGCCATTGCCGTTCTCGGGGCCGAGCTCGCGATAGAGCGGCAGGTCGCCGCGATTGAGCCAAGTACGGACCGCGACCATGCCGCGTTCGACCATGCCAGGCTTCTCGGCGGACACTGACGGCAGGGGGAAGCGCACCACGGTATCGAGGCTGCGGCTATCGACCAGCAGGCTGCCGTTCGGGTCGTAGATGCGGGCGCGCGTCTTGGTCGGCGAGATCAGCGTGCGCAGCACCGGTGCCACGCGCTCCGGATTGATCGGAAAATCCAGCGGGGAATACTCGTCCGAGCCGCCATAGGTCTCGCCCGGCTTGAGGTCGAGCAACCGGTCGGGGTCGATGGTGATGGCGTTGGTCTGCACCGTCGCGGACGCCGCGATCGCGCCGGCGATGATCTCCGCCTGCACCAGCAGGCTCTGCGCGCGCGCGTCGATCAGGCCGGCGCGGAATTGCGACAGATAGAGGATGCTCGCCACCAGCGCGACCAGGCCGGCGAGGTTGAGCGAGACGATGCGGCGGGTCAGGCTCGAGAAGGACAGCGCGAAGAAGAACTGCCCGGCGCGCTTCAACCAGTTCAGTGGACGCCAGCCCCGCACGGCCAGCTTGTCCTCAGCCAATTGATCCGGAGCGCCGTGGGCGGTGACGTCCTCGGCGTTCTGGTTCTCGTCAGGCTGCGTTCGGTCAAGCAATGCTCACGCCCGCGTTAGGACAGCTCGTGCGAAGGTCCCCGCATCCTAGAGCCATCCCGGTCCCGATGGAATCAGAACCGGCGATGCTCTCGGTCTTTCGTGGAGGCGCGTGCGCCTCAGGCTTCCTTGAAGCGGTAGCCGACGCCGTAGAGCGTCTCGATCATCTCGAACTCGTTGTCGACCACCTTGAACTTCTTGCGCAGCCGCTTGATGTGGCTGTCGATGGTGCGGTCGTCGACATAGACCTGGTCGTCATAGGCGGCGTCCATCAGCGCGTTGCGGCTCTTCACCACGCCGGGCCGGGTCGCGAGCGCCTGCAGGATCAGGAATTCGGTGACGGTCAGCGTCACCGGCTCGTTTTTCCAGGTGCAGGTGTGCCGTTCAGGATCCATGCGCAGCAGGCCGCGGTCGAGCGCCTTGGCGTCGTTCTCCTTCGGCGTGACGGTCGGGTCCTTCGGCGCCGAACGGCGCAGCACCGCCTTGACGCGCTCGACCAGCAGGCGCTGCGAGAACGGTTTGCGGATGAAGTCGTCGGCGCCCATCTTGAGGCCGAACAGCTCGTCGATCTCTTCGTCCTTCGAGGTCAGGAAGATCACCGGCAGGTCGGATTTCTGCCGCAGCCGGCGCAACGTCTCCATGCCGTCCATGCGCGGCATCTTGATGTCGAGGATGGCAAGATCGGGCTGGGTGGTGCGGAAACCGTCGAGCGCTGAGGCGCCGTCGGTATAGGTCATGATGCGATAGCCTTCGGCCTCCAGCGCGATCGAGACGGATGTGAGAATGTTGCGGTCGTCGTCGACCAAAGCGATTGTGGGCATGAGCCTCTGCTTTCTGCTTTCCGTTTGGGTCGTGGCTTGAAAACGGCGAGCAATCCACTGATGCGCCGCATACATGGGTGCCGATGTTGGCATTCGAACCTTGTCACCGAGCAATGCAAGCTAGGCTGAAGTGTGACCAAGTTCCACGAAACACGGCAGATTCGCCGCATCTCGACCCATAACCGGGCCCCGGTTTACCCGAAAAAAGGCCCTCCATGCAACCACCTGACCCGAGAAAGCCGATGCAACCGACCCCCGACTTCGACCCCGGAAAGCTCGCCAAATCGCTGCTGCGGCGGTCACGGCAGGGGGCCTTGGCGACATTGATGGCCGGCAGCGGCGATCCTTATTGTTCCCTGGTCAATCTGGCGAGCCATCCGGATGGCTCTCCGATCCTGCTGATCTCAGGATTGGCCGTGCACACCAGGAACATCCTGGCCGACAGCCGGGTGTCCTTGATGCTGGACGAGCGGGCGGCGGGCGATCCGCTGGAAGGTGCCCGGATCATGCTGTCCGGCCATGCCGAGCCGGCCGATGCCGACAAGGATCTGCTCCGGCGACGGTATCTCAATGCTCATCCCTCAGCGGGAGCCTTTGTTTCCTTTAAAGATTTCTCTTTCTTTCGGATCCGGCCTACGGGAACCCATCTGGTCGCCGGCTTCGGCCGGATCGTCGACCTCAAGCCGGAGCAATTCCTGACCGACCTCACGGGGGCCGAGGACTTGCTGACGGCGGAGGAGGGCGCGGTGGAGCACATGAATGCCGACCACCGCGAGGCCATGGGCCTCTATGCAACAAAACTGCTCGGTGCTGCCGCGGGCGACTGGCGCTGCACCGGCTGCGACCCGGAGGGCCTCGACATGCAGGACGGCCAGACCGTCTTGCGGCTGGATTTTCCGGAGCGGGTGGCTGATGGCACGGCGCTGCGCAAGATGCTGGTTCGCCTCGCCGGCGAAGCGCGCACCAGGATGAACCAGAGCGCAACACATTGAACGCTGCTGCCCATCGCCGCGACCCAAGTTCGTTACCGGTCAGAAGGCGGCGGCGAGAGCGTCATGACAGAATGGAATAGACGGACGCTGGTTGCGGGTTTGACGCTCGCGATCACCGCATCGCTTGTCACGCCTAGCGTCGCCCAGAAAGGTCTCGCCGCGGAGAGCGCGCGGATCAACACCCTCATGAGCGCCGGCAGATATTCGGAAGCACTGCCTTTGGCGCAAGGTATGGTCGCGAACCTGGAGAAGAGCGACACAGGTCGCGAACTCGCCGCCGCGCTGAACAACCTCGGCCAGGTTCATGCCGGTCAGGGCCACGACGATCTGGCGGAGCCGCTCTACAAGCGCGCCATCATGCTGATGGAAAAGTCGCTCGGTCTCGAAACCCCGTTGATCGGAGCCGAACTGAGCAACCTCGCCGCGCTCTACCAGCGGCAGAGCCGCTACGCCGAGGCTGAGCCGCTGTTCAAGCGCGCGCTCGCCGTTCGCGAGAAGGGATTGTCGCGCGAGCATCCCGATGTCGGCCAGTCACTCAATAATCTCGCCACGCTCTATGTGAAGCAGCAGCACTATGCCGAAGCCGAGCCGCTGTTTCAGCGGGCGCTCGCGATCTACCAGAAGGCTGGCGGCTCCGAGCATCCGGCGGTGGCCACCGTCCTGAACAATCTCGGCCAGGTCTATCGCGATCTCAATCGCGATGCGGACGCGGAAGCGCCGATCAAGCGCTCGCTCGCGATCCGGGATAAGGTGCTGGGACCGGATCATCCCGACGTCGCCCGCTCGCTGAACAATCTCGCCGGCCTCTACGAGCACCAGCAGCGCTACGGTGACGCCGAGCCGCTCTATCGTCGCGCGCTGGTCATCCGCGAAAATGCACTCGGGCCCGATCATCCCGAGGTCATGACCTCGACCGGCAATCTGGCTTATTTCCTCTACGTGGCCGGGCGCGCCGCGGACGCATTGCCGTTCGCGGAAAGGACTCTTCGGGGCGATCGCGCCCAGTTGCGCATCGTCTTGCCGGTCCTGTTCGCCGCGCGCCAACAAGATCTGCTGTCCGGCGACAAGGCGCTCGACGAGGCCCTCGCCGCGATCCAGCGCGGCACGCAATCCTCCGCCGCATCCGCCGTGAACAAGCTCGCGGTTCGGCTTGCCGCCGGCAGCGACCGGCTCGCCGAGCTGGTGCGCCGGGATCAGGATCTCGCGGCTGAGTCAGAGGCACTCGACAAGGCGATCGTTGCCGCAGTGTCGAAGCAATCCGCGCAGCGCGATCTCGCAACCGAACAGCGCAGCCGCGCGCGGATTGCAATGATTGCCAACGAGCGTGCGGGCTTGCAGAAGACGCTCGCGGTCGAGTTTCCCGACTACGCGTCACTCTCCAATCCGCTGCCGTTGACGGCAAAGGACATCCGGCTGCTGCTGTCGGCCGACGAGGCGATGGTGCTCTATTCCGTCGTCGACAAGCAGAGCTGTGTCATCGCGATCACGCGCGAGGGCGTCGACTGGAAGGCCATCCCACTCGGCGCGGATGCGCTGACGCAGAAGGTGACGGCATTCCGCAAGGGACTCGACGTCGGCAAAGCGCGCGACGCCTCCGGCAAATCCGGATTGTTCGATCTGGCGCTCGCCAACGAGCTCCATGTCGCGCTGCTCGGTCCGGTCGAGGCGTTGACAAAGCACAAGCACAGCCTGCTGGTGGTGCCGTCGGCTGCGCTGACCGCATTGCCGTTTCATCTGCTCGTCACGGAGAAGCCGCAGGCTGCGATCCCGGACACGCTCGAAGGCTATCGCGGCGCCGCCTGGCTGCTGCGGCGCCAGGCCGTCTCGGTGCTGCCGTCGGTGGGCAGTCTGAAATCGCTGCGGGCCTTCGCGCGTCGGGATCAAAGCGTGAAGCCGATGACCGGCTTCGGCGATCCCGTGTTCAATCCTGCACTGGAAGGGCCCGCCGAGCGGCGCGCCGCGAACGGCAAGGTCGCCGCGCGCAGCATCGCGACCATCGCCTATAGTGATTTCTGGCGCGGTGCCGGCGTCGATCGCGCGCGGCTTGCGCAGGCGCTGCCGCAACTGCCCGACACCGCCGATGAGTTGAACGCGGTGGCCAGGGATGTCGGGGCTTCCGAGGCCGACATTCATCTCGGCCGCGACGCCAGCGAGACGACGCTCAAGCGTGCAGCGCTTGCTCAATACGGCATCATCTACTTTGCCACCCACGGCCTCGTTGCCGGCGACATCAAGGGACTGGGTGAGCCCTCGCTCGCGCTCTCCATTCCCGATCAGCCCACTGAACTCGACGACGGTCTACTCACCGCGAGTGAAGTCGCTCAGCTCAAGCTCAATGCGGATTGGGTTGTACTGTCGGCCTGCAACACCATCGCGGGCGACAAGCCCGGCGCCGAGGCCCTGTCGGGACTGGCGCGCTCGTTCTTCTACGCCGGTGCGCGCGCGCTCCTGGTCTCGCATTGGGCCGTGGATTCGGAAGCTGCCACCCGCCTGACCACGATGATTTTCGAGCTGCTCAAAAACGAACCACAAATCGGGCGTGCCGAAGCCTTGCGCCGCGCGATGTTAACCTACGTTGACGACACCTCGTCTCCGCGCAACGCCTATCCAGCGATGTGGGGGCCCTTCGCGCTCATCGGCGAAGGCGCGGTACGATAGGGCGGGCTGCGATTGTCCTTCAGCTGTCTTGGACATTGTGCGTTGCAATAACCTCAGGAAACGCCGAAACGCACATTTGGTTGCGCGATCATTGTCGATTTTTTGATGCGCCTGCTCAGAGCTGACATGCGCGACGTTTGGCGCGGTCCTTGAATAAACCAAATCCTAAGGGATCAGCTTGGCAACGCCAGCGTTCATCAGTATTAGGTCGTTCCAACCGAGGCCGAACGGCCTGTAATCACGGTGACCGCGGCGGCGCCAAGCATGATCGCGCTGAGTGGGTTCTAGGAGGATTTTTCGTGCAAGAGACGGGCGTGCGCAACGGTGCCTTCGGCGCCGACAAATTCGGCTTAAAGAATCTCAAGCAGGTTCACTGGAACCTCGGTGCGCCGCAACTCTATCAATACGCGCTCTCCGCGGGCGAGGCGGTGCTGTCGGCCGATGGCGCGCTCTGCGCCGACACCGGCGAGTTCACCGGCCGCAGCCCCAAGGACAAATTCACGGTGCGTGACGCCACCACCGACAAGAAGATGTGGTGGGCCGGCAACCAGTCGATCACCGCAGAGCAGTTCGAGACGCTCTACCAGGACTTCCTCAAGCACGCCGAAGGCAAGTCGCTGTTCGCACAGGACCTCTATGGCGGCGCCGATCCGGCTTATCGCATCAAGACCCGCGTCTTCACCGAGCTCGCCTGGCACTCGCTGTTCATCCGCACGCTGCTGATCCGTCCCGAGGCGATCGAGCTCTCGGCGTTCGTGCCCGAGCTCACCATCATCGACATGCCGAGCTTCCGCGCCGATCCGAAGCGCCATGGCTGCAAGTCGGAGAATGTCGTCGCGATCGATTTCGCCCGCAAGATCGTGCTGATCGGCGGGTCTTACTATGCCGGCGAGATGAAGAAGTCGGTCTTCACCACGCTGAACTACTATCTGCCCGAGCGCGGCGTGATGCCGATGCATTGCTCGGCCAATGTCGGCGCCAAGGGCGATGCGGCGATCTTCTTCGGCCTGTCCGGCACCGGCAAGACCACGCTGTCAGCCGATCCGAACCGCACGCTGATCGGCGATGACGAGCACGGCTGGGGCCCGAACGGCGTCTTCAACTTCGAAGGCGGCTGCTACGCCAAGTGCATCAAGCTGTCGCAGGAAGCCGAGCCCGAGATCTATGCCGCCTCGACCCGCTTCGGCGCGGTGCTCGAGAACTGCGTGTTGGACGAAGACACCCGCGTGGTCGATTTCGACGACGGCTCCAAGACCGAGAATACGCGCTCGGCCTATCCGCTCGAGTTCATCCCGAACGCCTCGCGCACCGGCCGCGCACCGCAGCCGAAGAACGTGGTGATGCTCGCCGCCGACGCCTTCGGCGTGCTGCCGCCGATCGCCAAGCTCTCGCCGGCGCAGGCGATGTATCACTTCCTGTCGGGCTACACCGCCAAGGTCGCTGGCACCGAGCGCGGTCTCGGCAATGAGCCGCAGCCGGAATTCTCGACCTGCTTCGGCTCGCCCTTCCTGCCGCTCGACCCCTCCGTCTACGGCAACATGCTGCGCGACCTGATCGCCCAGCACAATGTCGACTGCTGGCTGGTCAACACGGGATGGACCGGCGGCAAGTACGGTACCGGCTCGCGCATGCCGATCAAGGTGACGCGCGCGCTGCTGACCGCGGCCCTCGACGGCTCGCTTCGCAACGTCGAATTCCGCACCGATAAATATTTCGGCTTCGCGGTCCCGACCGCGCTGCCGGGCGTGCCGAGCGAGATCCTCAACCCGGTCAACACCTGGAAGGACAAGGACGAGTTCGACAAGACCGCCCGCGCGCTGGTCGGCATGTTCCAGAAGAACTTTGCCAAGTTCGAAGCCCAGGTCGACGCCGAGGTCCGCGCCGCTGCACCGGACGTGAAGCTCGCGGCGGAGTAAGCTTGCGTCGTTTGAAATTCGAAAGGGCGGCCGCGAGGCCGCCCTTTTGCTTTTCAAGATGTCTCTCCACCGTCATTGCGAGCGCAGCGAAGCAATCCAGAATCCCTCCGCGGAAACAGTCTGGATTGATGGCGAACTCGCGGAAGCAGCTACGCCTTGAAATAGGCGATCTGCGTCGTGGTCGCGAGCAGTCTTCCGTTCGGCGACCACAGCTCGGCGTTCTGGTCGGCGTAGCTCTTGTGCATGATCTTTGAATCGGCCGTCGCCAGCACGCGCGTGATGTCCTCGGCGGCGAGCTCTTCGCTGTCAGTGTGGAAATACGTCGTCAGCGACACCGTGCCGAACGGAACCAGCTCGCGTCGCGCGTGGAAGATGCGGCCGAAGAAGGCGTCCGACATCGACATCAGCGACGGCATGTCGAGCTTGCGCGGTTCGCGATCACTGATCCAGAGCTTTGAGTAAGTGCTGGCGAGCTCGGGCTTGAGCGGGCCGATCCGCATCTCGCCCTCGACGAAGCGGAATTCGTACTGGTTGGCCCAGGACGCCGCGATCTTCGGGAACGGCATCGTCTCTTCGAACGGCTTTGCATCGGGATATTGCGCCACCCTGTGCTCCCAGGACGGCCGGCGTTCGGCGAACACGGCGGTGGCGAGCGTTGCGACCTCGCCGCCGCCTTGCGACAGTTCGACGCTCCAGTGCTGGCTGGAGCGATTAGCCTTCACCAGCCGCACGTCCAGATCGAACGGCCCCTTCGCGATCGGCGCGCAGTAATTCACGGTGAGCGCCAGCGGGTCGCCGGCACGTTCCGGATGCTCGATCAGCGCACGCAGGATAGTCGCGGCGGTGGCGCCGCCGAACGGGCCGACAAAGGCCCAGTAATCGTCGCTGGTGTGTCCCTGCCAGCTGGAGTCACCGGCGGTGACGCGGGTGGCGTCGTCGAAAGGGTGCGGGAGCTTGGCGTGCATTATTCGATCCGGCGTTCAATGACGGACGTCATATCACGTCCGCCGCCGGCTTGTGCAATTACCTCGTGAGTAACCGATTTCACGTCGCGGAAATTCAGCCCGCGACGTCGCGCAAGGTCGGCAGCAGCGGCGTGGTGGGGTTGACCGGCACGTTCCAGATCTCCTCGGCGTATTCGCGAATGGTGCGGTCGGAGGAGAACCACGCCATGCGCGCGACGTTGAGGATCGAGGCGCGGGTCCAGGCCGGCGCCACCTGCCAGCGCGCATCGACGCTGCGCTGCGCCTCGTAATAAGAATCGAAGTCGGCGCTGACCATGTAATGGTCGAGATAGCGCAGCGCATGCGCGATCGATTCGAAGCGGCCGGGATCGCCGGGCGAGAATTCGCCGGCGCCGATCGCATTGATGGCGCGCTGGAGCTTCGGCGAATTGCGGATCACGTCGGAGGCGTCCAGCCCTTGCTTGCGCCGGATCATGACATCGCCGGCTTCCATGCCGAAGATCGCGATGTTCTCCGCGCCGACATGGTCGCGGATCTCGATGTTGGCGCCGTCGAGCGTGCCGATCGTGAGGGCGCCATTGAGCGACAGCTTCATGTTGCCGGTGCCGGAGGCTTCCATGCCGGCCGTCGAGATCTGCTCGGAGAGGTCGGCCGCGGGAATGATCACCTCGGCGAGGCTGACATTGTAGTCGGGCAGGAAGACGACCTTGAGCTTGCCGCCGATCGCGGGGTCGTTGTTGACGACTTCCGCAACGTCGTTGATCAGCTTGATGATCAGCTTGGCGTAGCGGTAGCTCGCCGCCGCCTTGCCCGCAAAGATCTTCACCCGCGGCACCCAGTTGCCGTTGGGGTCGTCCTTGATCGCCTGGTACAGCGCGACCGTCTCGATGACATTGAGAAGCTGGCGCTTGTATTCGTGGATGCGCTTGATCTGCACGTCGAACAGCGCGTTCGGGTCGACCTTGATGCCGAGGCGCTCGCCGATCAGGCGCGCCAGCGCCGTCTTGTTGTGAAGCTTGACTGCGCGGAACCTCTTCTGGAATTCGACGTCGCTGGCGCGGGCCTCGATCAGGCTGAGCTGCGTCGGATCATCGAGCACGGCGTCGCCACAGGTCTCGCGCAACAGATCGGTCAGTTTCGGGTTCGCCAGCATCAGCCAGCGGCGGAAGGTGATGCCGTTGGTCTTGTTGGTGATGCGGCCGGGGTAGAGATGGTTGAGGTCGTGGAACACGGTCTCCCGCATCAGGTCCGAATGCATCGCCGAGACGCCGTTGATGCGGTGGGAGCCGACGAAGGCGAGCTGGCCCATGCGCACGCGCCGGCCGCTCCGCTCGTCGATCAGCGACACCGAGGCGCGGAAGTCGATGTCGCCGGGGGCGCGCGCCTCTGCGAGCGCGAGATGCTGCACGTTGATGCGGTAGATGATCTCGAGATGCCGCGGCAACAGCCGTTCGAACAGCTCGACCGGCCAGGTCTCCAGCGCCTCAGGCAGCAGCGTGTGGTTGGTGTAGGACAGCGTGGCGACCGTGATCTTCCAGGCCTCGTCCCAGCGGAAATTGTGGTCGTCGATCAGGATCCGCATCAGCTCGGTGACGGCCAGGCTCGGATGGGTGTCGTTGAGCTGCACCGCGACCTTGCTCGACAGGCTGCGAAGCTGGCCGTCCGACGCAAGGTGCCGCTTGATCAGGTCCTGCAGCGAAGCCGAGACGAAGAAATATTCCTGGCGCAGGCGCAGCTCGCGGCCCGCCGGGCTCTCGTCGTTCGGGTAGAGGAATTTACAGATCGCTTCCGCGCGCGACTGCTCGGCGCTGGCGCTGACATAGTCGCCGGTGTTGAAGGCATCGAGCTTCAACGGATCGGGCGAGCGTGCCGACCACAGCCGCAGCGCGTTGACGTGCTGGCCGCGCCAGCCGACGATCGGCGTGTCATAGGCCATCGCCTGCACGGTCTCGGACGGATGCCAGATCGCGCGATCGCGGCCCTTGTCTTCGACATGCTCGACACCGCCGCCGAAGCGAATGTCATAGATCACTTCGGGCCGCTGCAATTCCCAAGGGTTGCCGAAGCCGAGCCATTCGTCCGGATATTCCTGCTGCCAGCCCTGATTGATGATCTGACGGAACAGGCCGTAATCATAACGGATGCCGTAGCCGATCGCAGGGATCGACAGCGTCGCCATGCTTTCCATGAAGCAGGCGGCGAGACGGCCCAAGCCGCCATTGCCGAGCGCCGCGTCCGGCTCGCATTTGCGCAGCTCAGGCAAGGAAACGCCGAGATCGCCGAGCGCGACCTCGAAGATCTTCAATAGCCCCATATTGTTCAGCGCGTCGCTGAAGAGGCGGCCGATCAGGAATTCGAGCGAGAGATAATAGACCCGCTTGCGCCCCGCATCGTAGCTGTGCTTCTCGGCCGTGAGCCAGCGATGCACGATGCGATCGCGCAGCGCCAGCGCCGCGGCCTGGTACCAGTCGTGCTTGGTGGCCATGCCCGCATCCTTGCCGATGGCAAGGCGCAGCTTCGCCAGGATCGCGCCCTTGATCTCAGCCAGAGCGAGTTCGTCGATGGGCTGGTTGGGGGCGGAGAAATTGGGCTGGAACGATGAATCTTGCAAAGTCGTCACTTCCTGGTCGCGAGAACACTACTGACCCTACGCATCTTGCCTCTGTACGGAACCATTGCTGGTGCGACCGTGCACTGCGTTTGGCGTAAAATTATGCAAGGAACGGGCCGATTTGGGAACCCGGACGCATACGGGGAAACGTGGATTTGGTGCTAGAATGGCGGCCAATTCAGCCATCAGTGTGGAGGAGGCGCCCGATGAACTCTCTGATGAGACCTGTGACGCGACGGCTGATCGAAATCGCCGCCGCCACCTTCCTCGTCGTCTGCATCACCGCGTCCAGCGCCGCCTTCGCCGCCGGCAAGATCGGCCGCAGCGCCGACGGCCTGAGCTGCGCCGTCACGCTTCCGCAAAACGCATCCTCCGCCGCCCGCTGCGCCGCCATCAAGCGCCAATGCGGCGGCAAATTTTACGCAAGCGCGTGCGGGGATAAGTTGATGTCAGCGGCGAATTGAGCAGGGGCTGGTGCAACGAAGAAGGTGTCGTCCTGGCGGAAGCCAGGACCCATTACCCGCCTGTCAGATGAGGCCTGACCGATCATTCCAATCGGGATTTCTTCCTCGATCAGCTTGATCTTCCAGTCCCGCTTCCACAACTTGAGCTGCTTCTCGCGCGCGATCGCCTCCTGCAGTGTTGCGTAGGCTTCGACATGAACGAGGCGGAAGATTTTATACTTGTGCACGAACTTCGAGCCGCGACCCGAACGATGTAGCTCAAGCCGCGCGCGGACGTCGTTGGTGATTCCGATATAGATCGTGTCGTGATGGCGGCTTGCGAGAATGTAGACGAAGTAGCTGCTCGTGCTCATGGCCCAACCCGCAAAAGCAACACTGACCGGGGTAATGGGTCCTGGCTTTCGCCAGGACGACGCTCTCCAACAATCGCGCCTAACATCAGAACAAATTAAGAACACTTTAGCAAGTCTTTGATATATCATTGTGATTCGGCGTGTTGCCGACACCATATCTAGCGTCTGCCAGACTTCGCGAGGACTACATGTCCACCATTGCCTTCGATCAATTTGCCCTCACCAGGATCGCCGATTTCGCGCGCTCGCTGTCGCGGCTGCATCAGGCGGCGCGGCGCCACGCGGTCGACGACGACCAGTTCGACCGCGAGTTCAACGCGGTGTGCCAGTCGATCTGGGGCTACACCATCGACGACGTCAGCGACGATCTGTTTTCGGCGCAGGACCATCTGTTCCTCGACACGCTTGACGAAGCGCATGCGCGCATCTTCGCCGCCGAGCAGGGTTATGATCTCGTCGACGACCAAGGCATGCTCACCGACTGGTGGGGTTTTTGCTGGATGATTTTAGCCGAGAAGCGCGGCCTGCTCACGGCAGACAACCGCGCCGCCGCGCGCGCGGCGATCGAGGAGAAATATCTGGCGGCGCCGAACGTGATCGGCGTGATCATCGGACGGTGACCCACCATCCTCCGTCATTGCGAGGAGCCTCTTGCGACGAAGCAATCCAGAGTGCCTCCACGGAGCCAGACTGGATTGCTTCGCTTCCGCCTTCGCTCTTCGAGCTTCGGCGGACAAGTCGCTCGCAATGACGGCTTGGCTACAGACGAGCCTGAGCTAGTCCAGCCCAGCCCGCTTCGCCGGCTTTTGCGTTTTCGGCACCGTCACGTCGGGGAGCGTCTCGCGCACGATCTCCGCGGCAGGGGCATCCGCCGCCACCGTGTCGGCGCGCACCGGCGCCACCTTCATCTCGCCGAGCCGTGCGCGGACCTGCGCGGTGAGACCGGGATAGGAGGCGACCGGGGTGAAGTCCGCGGCCTGGTCGTTGCCGACGCGGATGCCGGTATAGGCGACGAGACCGTCGCTGGTGGCGATCACGTCGCCGGGCTTTAGCGACGAGTCCAGCGCCAGATCGACCGGAGCAAGGCCGACCGGCTCGCGGCCGTTGCAGGTGCAGTCGGCGCGCAGCGCCTTGCGATAGGCGAACGCGTTCTCGCTATCGGCATAGCGCTCGCCGGTCTGCGACGCCGCGCCGTCGATCGAGGAGCCGAAATAGATCTTGGTGGCGCTTGCAGGACAGAACGCCTGACACATCTGCGCGGGCGAGGTGAGACCGCGCATCAGCGGAAAATATTTGCCGTCGCAGCTGCGCACGCAGAACGCCGGTCCCGAGCCGCCGGCCGCAGCCGAACGTGTCGGCGGCACGTATGGCGGACTTGCGCCGTTCTGCTGGCCGGTGAATGGATCGGCGTAGGAGCTCGGCTGCTGCGGCACCTCACGCTGCGGCCGCTGCTGCTGCTGCATTCCGCCGAAGAAGAAGTCGAACAGGCCTTCGGCCGAAACCGGGGCCGGAGCCGCAACCAGCGGTGCTGCCAATGTGGCGGCTACGAGCATCGCGCGACGCCACCGGCGCGCATGGGACATGACTGTACGCAAACGCTTACTCCACCCGGCGCTACCCAACCGGCCGGGACCATCAGGTCTCAGCACATGATTCACCATAAGGCGGGATGGTAAATGAGCGGTTGAGGGGGGAGGAGCGGTGTCGCCGGACGGGTGGACCTCGTCCATGGCCGGGCTTGTCCCGGCCATCCAGGATCTCTGGTGCGGCAAAGACGTGGATGCCCGGTCAAGCCCGGGCACGACGGCGGAAAAAGTCTAGCCGCTCAAGCCTTCAAGAACTCCGACGCCTTGTACAGCGAGCGGAACGGCAGCCCGGCCGCGCCAAAGGTGTCGTCGGCGCCTTCCTCGCGGTCGACCATGGTCAGCACCAGCACCACTTCCGCGCCGGTCTCGCGCACCGCTTCCACGGCCTTCATCGCCGAGCCGCCGGTGGTGGTGACATCCTCGACGATCACGACGCGCTTGCCCTCCAGCGTCTCGCCCCTGGGCAGCCCCTCGATCGCAAGCTTCGCGCCATGCTCCTTCGGCTTCTTGCGCACGAAGAAGGCCGCGATGGGATGGCCCTTGATCCAGGAGATCTGCGCCAGCGCGCCGGCCAGCGGCACCGCGCCCATCTCAAGCCCGCCGATGAAATCGAGCTGGTCATCCTTCAGCGCCTCATAGGTCAACTCGGCGAGCAGGGTCGCACCCTCCGGGTCGAGCATGGTCGGCTTGAGGTTGAAGTAGAAGTCGCTCTTGCGGCCCGACGCGAGCGTCACCTCGCCGCGGCCGAAGGAGCGCCGGCGGATGATCTCGAACAGGCGGGCGCGGGAGGCTGATTTAGACACGGCGGGCCCTCGGGAGCATTTTTGGAGGTGGCGGAATTTATCCGCGACGGCCTCGACATTCCAGAGGGGGCTTCCCCCGTCAACAGGGATCGGCCATCCCGGGCGGCCGGTTGTGGGGGTGCAACGTTCTGGGGTAGGTGGATGCCGGATATCTCGGGCAAGAAAACCTGCAAGAAGGCTGGGCAAGGACACGCGACAAATGACCATCGAGCTGCACACCTGGAACACGCCGAACGGCCGCAAGATCTCGGTCGCGCTGGAGGAGATGGGGCTGCCCTACAAGGGGATCCCGGTGAATATCAGCAAGGGCGAACAGATGGCGCCGGAGTTCCTGAAGCTCTCACCCAACAACAAGATCCCCGCGATCGTCGATCCTGATGGCCCGGACGGCAAGCCCGTCAGCATCTTCGAGTCGGGTGCGATCCTGCTGTATCTCGGCGAAAAGACCGGCAAATTTCTGCCGAAATCGCTTTCGGGCCGCATTCCCGTTTATGAATGGTTGATGTGGCAGATGGGCGGTTTCGGGCCGATGCCGGGCCAGGTGCACCATTTCATCGCGCTCGAGAACGAGCAGGACCGCGCCTACGGCCTCAAGCGCTACATGGCCGAGACGCGACGGCTCTACGGCGTCCTCGACCGCCGGCTGGAGTCCAGCGATTTCGTCGCCGGCGAGCTCTCGATCGCCGATTTTGCCATCCTGGGCTGGGCCTGGCGTCACCCTCGCCACAAGGTTGACCTGGCCGACTTTCCCAACGTCAAGCGCTGGTACGAGGCCCTGATGGCCCGCCCGGCGGTGAAGCGGGGCATGGAGGCGAAGCTAGATTGATCTTTCTCTCCCTCTCCCCGCAAGCGGGGAGAGGGGAAAATCACACCTTCCGCGCTTCCACCGCCATCCGCACCGCAAGCCCGGCCAGCACCGTGCCCATCAGCCAACGCTGGACCAGCATCCAGCTTGGCCGGCTTGCGAGAAACAGCGCGATCGACCCGGCCGCGAGCGCGATCATCGCATTCACGCTGACACTGATCGCGATCTGGATCGCGCCGAGCACCACTGACTGCGCCAGCACGCTGCCGGCGGTGGGATCGATGAACTGCGGCAGCAGCGCGAGGTAAAGCATCGCGATCTTCGGGTTGAGCAGATTGGTGACGAACCCCATCGCGAACAATTTGCGCGGGCTGTCGATCGCAAGCTGCTTCACCTGGAACGGCGAGCGCCCGCCCGGCTTCACTGCCTGCCAGGCCAGCCACAACAGATAACCCGCGCCGGCAAAGCGCAGCGCGTCATAGGCGAAGGGAACGGCGAGCAGCAGCGCCGTGATGCCGAATGCCGCGCACAGCATGTAGAACAAGAAGCCGAGCGCCACGCCGCCGAGCGAGACGATGCCCGCCGCAGGCCCTTGCGTGATCGAACGCGAGATCAGGTAGATCATGTTCGGCCCGGGCGTGAGCACGAGGCCGAGGCAGACGAGAGCGAAGCCGAGCAGGGCGGAGGCGTGGGGCATGGCTGAACCGGTGCGGGAGACGGCACGGTTCTAATATGCGTGGCGCAGTGGGGCCATCGCGCAATTGCTCGGAGGACAATTCAGCTTGTGCGTGTGCCTTCGCCGGGGCGGTACCGTCCGATCAATGCGCCTCGTCCCAATTGTTCGCTGCGCGTGCATCGACATGCAGCGGCACCGAGAGCAGCACGGCCGGGAACGGCGCGTCCTGCATCACGTGCTGCACGACGGGGAGCGTCGCCTCGACCTCCGCGTCCGGTACCTCGAAGATCAATTCGTCATGCACCTGCAGCAGCATCTGCGCAGACAGTTTCTTCAGGACCAGGGCATCCTCCATCCGCGTCATGGCGCGGCGGATGATGTCGGCGGCGGTGCCCTGGAGCCGGGCGTTGATCGCGGCGCGCTCGTTGAAGGCGCGCACCGAGGCGTTCGAAGCCTTGATGTCGGGATAGTACATCTTCCGTCCGAACAGCGTGGTGACGTAGCCGTGGTTCCGGCAGAAGTCGCGCGTCTCGTCCATGTAGGCGCGGATGCCGGGGAAGCGTTCGAAGTATTTCTTGATGTAGGCGGAGGCCTCTTCGCGCGCGATGCCGAGCTGGTTGGCAAGGCCGAATGCCGAAATGCCGTAGATGATGCCGAAATTGATCGCCTTGGCCCGGCGCCGGATTTCGCTCGGCATGCCCTTGATCGGCACGCCGAACATTTCCGATGCCGTCATGGCGTGAATGTCCAGACCGTCGCGAAACGCCTGCTGCAGCACGGGAATGTCGGCGATCTCGGCGAGCAGCCGCAGCTCGATCTGTGAATAGTCGGCGGAGACCAGCTTGTGCCCTGGCGTTGCGATGAAGGCGCGCCGGATCTTGCGCCCGTCCTCAGTGCGCACCGGAATGTTCTGCAAATTCGGCTCGTTCGACGACAGTCGGCCCGTCGTGGTCGCGGCCAGCGCGTAGGTCGTGTGGACGCGGTGGGTCTGGGGATTGACGTAGGTCGGCAGCGCGTCGGTGTAGGTCGATTTCAGCTTAGAGACCTGGCGCCACTCCAGGATCTTCCGCGGGAGCTCGTGGCCCTGCTCGGCGAGTTCGTCGAGCACCTGAGCGGTGGTCGACCACGCGCCGGTCTTGGTCTTGGTGCCGCCCGACAGTCCCATCTTGCCGAACAGGATGTCGCCGATCTGCTTCGGGCTGCCGACATTGACCGGCTCGCCCGCGATCTGCTGGATCTCGGCTTCGACACGGGCCGCAGTCTGGGCGAAGTCGCCGGAGAGACGCGACAGCACCTGACGATCGATCGAGATGCCGCGCCGCTCCATGCGTGCGAGCACCGCGACCAGCGGGCGTTCCAGCGTCTCGTAGACCGTGGTCATGTGCTCGGCGATGAGGCGCGGCTTCAGCACGCGCCAGACGCGCAAGGTCACGTCGGCGCCTTCCGCCGACAGCGACGCGGCCTTGTCGATCGGCACCTGGTCGAACGTGATCTTGCCCTTGCCGCTGCCGAGCAGCTCGTTGTCTTTGAGCATCGCGTGACCGAACCAGCGCTCGGACAGTTGCTCCAGCGCGTGCGAGCCGCGGCCGGCATCGAGCACGTAGGAGATCAGCTGCGCATCATCGGTGTTGCGCAGTGTGATGCCGTGCTGCGCCAGCATCACCGCGGTGAATTTGACTTCGAAGCCGATCTTGAGAATGCCTGGTGATTCCAGCACCGGCCGCAACGCTTCGATCGCATCAGTGTGCTTGACCTGGTCGGGCGCGAGGCCCGCGTCGAACAGGCCGGCGCCGCCGCCGGACTGCTTGTGCGCCAGCGGCACGTAGCAGGCCTCGTTCGGCGCCAGCGCCAGCGCGATACCGCAGAGGTCGGCCTGCATCGGATCGATCGAGTTTCCCCGGATCTCGACCGCGACATGGCCGGCATCGTGAATGCGCGCGATGAACGCGTTCAATTCCGCGAGCGTCTTGATGGCCTGGTACTTGCTGCGGTCGACCGGAAGCTTGCGCAAAGCCTCTTCCCGCGCGGCGGCGAGCGAAATCGGCGCGCCCTTCGGACTCGCGGCCTTGTCCTCCTTGCTCGCCGAAGGGTTGCGCTGGCCCACCGGAACTTGCGCCGGCGCGCCGGGTCCCGGGGCCGGCACGACGTCCGAAGGCGGCAGCGGCGAGAAGACGCTGGCGCCGCTGGAATAGCCGGGATCTGCATCGACGTTGGCCGGGTCAATCTGCGAGAATTCGGCGACGCGGCGCGTCAGCGTGGAAAACTCCATCGCCTTCAGGAACGCGATCAGCTTGCGCGCATCGGGCTCGTGGACGGCGAGATCGTCCAACGGGACGTCGAGGTCGACCTTGTCGTCGAGCAATACGAGCTGCCGCGAGATGCGCGCCTTCTCGGCGTTCTCGATCAGCGCCTCGCGCCGCTTCGGCTGCTTGATTTCGGTGGCGCGGAACAGCAATTGCTCGAGATCGCCATATTCGACGATCAGCTGCGCCGCGGTCTTGATGCCGATGCCGGGCACGCCAGGAACGTTGTCGGTGGAATCGCCGGCCAGCGCCTGCACTTCCACCACCTTCTCCGGCGGCACGCCAAACTTCTCGATCACCTCGGGGATGCCAATGCGGCGGTCCTTCATGGTGTCGTACATGGTGACGCAGTCGGTGACGAGCTGCATCAGGTCCTTGTCGGAGGACACGATTGTCGCGCTTGCGCCGCGCTCGCAGGCTTGCCGTACATAGGTCGCAATCAAATCGTCGGCCTCGAAGCCCACCTGTTCCAGGCAAGGCAGGTCGAAGGCGCGCACCGCCTCGCGGATCAGCGAAAATTGCGGGATCAGATCGTCCGGGGCCGGCTGCCGGTGTGCCTTGTACTCAGGATAGATCTTGTTGCGGAAGGTGATTTCCGACTTGTCGAAAATGATCGCCAGATGGGTCGGCCGGTTGTCCTCGGGCATCTCGCGCAACAGCTTCCACAGCATGTTGCAGAAGCCGAGCACGGCATTGACCTGCAAGCCGTCGGACTTGCGGTTCATCGGCGGCAGCGCATGGTAGGCGCGGAAGATGTAGCCGGAACCGTCGACCAGGAAGACATGATCGCCCTTGCCGGCCGCCTTCGCGGCAACGGGCTTGGCAGCAGCTGTCGCAGCAGCGGGCTTGGTTTCGGCGGCCTTGGGCGCGGCAGCCTTGGTGTCAGCTTGGGCGGTGGTCTTTGGGGAGCTCTTGGGCATGGCCGCAATGTATGAATTTTTGCGGGATTTGACAGCCTTGGGAGGTGGATTTTTGGCTTGCGGATGCCGCTATCCCCACTGTCATTTCCCGCATCCCCCGCTGTCATTCCCCGCGACGGCGGGGAATCCAGTACGCTGCGGCTTCTCCGTATACGACTGCTGCCCTCTGGAATACTGGATCCCCGCCTTCGCGGGGATGACAGCAGAGTATCACTCCGCCGCCTGCAACACCGCGCTTGTCTTCTTCGGCGCGATCCAGAACGCATCGGGCCGCTCGAACAGGAAGTTGCCGCCAAGGCGCAGTGCGATCTGCCAGATTGCGAGCGAGCCGATCACGCCGGCGATGGTCACGATCAGCGACACCGCACCGATGTCGGGAATGATGCCCGTGCGCAAGAGCAGCGTCCGTGTCGCCGCCATCGGCAGGAAGAAGGCGAGATAGATCACGATCGAATGCTCGCCGCAGAAGCGGAAGACATTCAGCCATTGCACGCGCGCGAGCAGCGTGCCCATCGTGATGATGGCGCAGGCGCCGGCGAAGCCGAGCACGAGCGATACGATTTTCCATTCGCTGGCGCCGAGCGCAACGAGGCCGGCATTGACCAGCACCCATGTCGCGAGCGCTGTCAGCGCCCATGCGGGATGATTGCGCGCGCGGTCCGACAGCGCGAACACGTAGGGCGCGAACAGATAGCCCGAATAGAAATAGATGAAGCGCGCGCAGAACTCGTCGATCGCGGTCCAGCCGGTCGAAATGCGCGCCGTCTCCAGCGCGGCCGCGACGAGCCATATCGCGGGCTGCGGCATGCGCCGTGTCAGTTTTGTGACGACGAAGAAGATCGGCAGGAGGTAGATGAACCATAGCGTGCCGAACGGCTCGACGAAGGATTCCAGATATAGCAATCCGGCGTCGCGCCAGCTCGTTTCCGCTGCGAATGCGGGGGCCTTGAAGCCGAACTGGATTGTCACCCAGACGACATAGAAATAGGCGAAATGCACCATCTTGCGGTCGAGATAGGTTCGCCAGTCCCGGTCGATCACCAGTGACAGGAACAGACCCGAAATCAGGAAGAAATCCGGCATCCGGAATGGCTTCGCGAAGGCCACCAAAACATGCATGAAACCGGTCTCGCCGGCGGCAAGCTCGACCCCCAGCACCGAATGCATCATCACGACCATGACGATGCAGATGCCCTTGGCGTAATCGACCCAATCGACGCGCGCAGCAGCCGGGGCCTTGAGTCCCCCGCTCGCGGCGATTGTGCCTGATGGTGCCATGGTGTCTCTTTTCGAGGCGTGTTCCGCCAGCATCTGTGTGAACGCGGAGCAGTTTGCCGCCTTGCAGCTTACGATTTCTTTACTGGTACAATTGCTGTGCCGTTTTTTGCACGCGGGCTGTTCCCTCACCCCGGGAAAATGCTAAACCGCCGTGGAATTGGGGTTTTGTTAACCAAGCCAAACAGGGTTTTTCATGCGCATTGCTATGATCGGCACGGGCTATGTGGGACTGGTGTCCGGAGCCTGCTTTGCGGATTTCGGCCACGACGTCATCTGCGTCGACAAGGACGAGAAGAAGATCGCGGCCCTTCATCGCGGCGAGATCCCGATCTACGAGCCTGGGCTCGACGAGCTGGTGGCGACCAACGTCAAGGCCAAGCGGCTGGAGTTCACCACCGATTTGTCCAAGCCGGTTGCGGATGCCGATGCTGTCTTCATCGCGGTCGGCACGCCGTCGCGCCGCGGCGACGGCCATGCTGATCTGTCCTACGTCTATGCCGCTGCGAAAGAGATCGCGCAGTCGCTGTCCGGCTTCACCGTCGTCGTGACCAAGTCGACCGTTCCGGTCGGCACCGGCGACGAGGTCGAGCGCATCATCGGCGAGACCAATCCCAAAGCCGACGTCGTCGTCGCCTCGAATCCCGAATTCCTGCGCGAGGGCGCGGCGATCCGCGACTTCAAATTCCCCGACCGCATCGTCGTCGGCACCTCCGACGAGCGCGGCCGCAAGGTGATGAGCGATATCTATCGTCCGCTGTCGCTGAACCAGGCGCCGCTGATGTTCACGGAACGCCGCACCGCCGAGATGATCAAATACGCCGCCAACGCCTTCCTCGCGACCAAGATCACCTTCATCAACGAGATCGCGGACCTCTCCGAAAAGGTCGGCGCCAACGTGCAGGAGGTCGCGCGCGGCATTGGCCTGGACAACCGCATCGGCACCAAGTTCCTGCACGCCGGTCCGGGCTTCGGCGGCTCCTGCTTCCCAAAGGACACCAAGGCGCTGATCAAGATCGCGCAGGACTACGACGTGAGCTTGCGCATCGTCGAATCCGTGCTCGCGGTCAACGAGAACCGCAAGCGGGCGATGGCGCGAAAAGTGAGCCAGGCGCTCGGCGGTTCGCTGCGCGGCAAGACCATCGCCGTGCTCGGGCTCACCTTCAAGCCCGACACCGACGACATGCGCGACGCGCCGTCGATCCCGCTGGTGACCGGCCTGATCGACATGGGCGCGAAGGTGAAGGCCTTCGATCCCGTCGGCATGGAGCAGGCGAAGACTGAGCTGCCCAGCATCACTTATTGCGAAGACGCCTATTCCTGCGCGGAAGGCGCCGATGCGATCGTGATCGTCACCGAATGGGTGCAGTTCCGTGCGCTCGACCTCGACCGGCTGAAGGCAACCATGGCACAGCCCGTCATTGTCGACTTGCGCAACATCTACCGCCCCGAGGAGATGGCTGCGGCCGGCTTCGTCTATGAGAGTGTTGGACGGCCGCCGGTGCAGGGCTAGCGATCCGACCTCGCAACGATTCCGTCATGGCCGGGCTTGTCCCGGCCATCCACGTCTGTTTTCTAGTGTGACGACGTGGATGCCCGGCGACTTCCGTGCGAAGACGCGCTTCGCGCTTTTTGCTCGGGCGTGACGAATGGACAGGCCTTGCCCCTCAGTTTCGACACGCCCCTCCCGATCGATGCCGTGCTCGACGACCTCTCGCGCACGCTGGAGGCGCATCATGCCGCCGTGCTGGTGGCCCCTCCTGGCGCCGGCAAGACCACGCGCGTGCCACTGGCGCTGCTCGATGCCCCCTGGGCCAAAGGCAAGAAGATCATCGTGCTGGAGCCGCGGCGCATCGCGGCGCGCGCCAGCGCCGACCGCATGGCCAAATCACTCGGCGAACGCGCCGGCGAGACTGTCGGCTATCGCGTCCGCTTCGGCTCGAAGATCTCGCGCGCGACCCGCATCGAGGTGGTGACGGAGGGCATCTTCACCCGCCAGATTCTCGACGATCCCGAACTGTCGGGCATCGCCGCCGTGCTGTTCGACGAATTCCACGAGCGCTCGCTCGATGCCGACATGGGCCTGGCGCTGGCGCGCGACGCGCAGCTGGGCTTGCGCGAGGATTTGCGCATCCTCGTGATGTCGGCAACGCTCGATGGCGCCCGCGTGGCAAAATTGCTGGGCGAAGCGCCCGTCGTCGAAAGCGAGGGCCGCGCCTTTCCGGTCGAGACGCGCTATCTCGGCCGCAAGGCTGACGCGCCGATCGAGCGGCAGATGGCGGATGCGATCGCCTCGGCGCTGCGGGCCGATGCCGGCTCGGTGCTGGCGTTCCTGCCGGGCGCCGCCGAAATCCGCCGCACCCAGAATTTCCTCGCCGAACGCATACACGATTCCAGCATTGAAATCGTGCCGCTGTTTGGCGCGCTCGACGCCGCCGTGCAGGATCGTGCCATCTCGCCGGCGCCCAAGGGCACGCGCAAGGTGGTGCTGGCGACCTCGATCGCGGAGACCTCGCTCACCATCGAGGGCGTGCGCATCGTGGTCGATTCCGGTCTCGCCCGCGTGCCGCGCTACGAGCCCGACATCGGCTTGACCCGGCTCGAGACCGTGCGCGTCTCCCGCGCGGCGGCGGACCAGCGCCGCGGCCGCGCCGGCCGCACCGAGCCCGGTGTCTGCTACCGGCTCTGGGACGAACCTCAGACAGCCTCGCTAGCGCCCTACACCCAGCCCGAGATCCTCAGCGCCGATCTGTCCTCGCTGGTGCTCGATCTCGCGCAATGGGGCGTCGCCGATCCTGCCGCGCTGTCGTTTCTCGACCCGCCGCCGCAGCCGGCCTGGAAGGAAGCAAAAAGCCTGCTCTCCGAGCTCAACGCGCTCGATGGCGATGGCCGCATCACCGCGGAGGGCAAGAGCCTGCGCGCGCTGGCGCTGCCGCCGCGGCTCGCGCGCATGATCGTGGATTCGCACCGTGCCGGCGAAGGCGAGGCCGCCGCCGAGATCGCGGCCATCATCACCGAGCGCGGGCTCGGCGGCGACAGCGTCGATCTCGAGCACCGGCGCGATCAGTTCCGCCGCGACCGTTCCCCGCGTGCCGCAAGCGCGCGCGACCTCGCCCGGCGCTGGGCTTCGCAGGTGGCGGCGTCAGAGAAGGCGGCGACCGCAGAAGGTGACCTCTCGACCGGCCTGATGCTCGCCTACGCCTTCCCGGATCGCGTCGCGCGCAACCGCGGCAATGGCAGCTTCGTGCTCGCCAACGGCCGGGGTGCTGCGGTGGATCAGACCTCGTCGCTCGCGCGCACGCCTTATATCGCGGTCGGCGAGATGACCGGCACGGCGGCGAGCGGGCGCATTCTGCTCGCGGCGCAAATCTCGCAGGACGAGATCGAGCGGCATTTCGCCGAGCATATCGAATCCGTCGAGGAGATCTCGTTCGATCGCGGCGCGATGGCGCTGCGGGCGCGGCGCAAGCGCGCGCTGCACGCGATCACGCTCTCCGAGGCGACGCTCGCCGTGTCGCCCTCGGGGGACACTGCGCGCATCTTCGCCGACGGGTTGATCGCCGCCGGACTCGACCGGCTGCCCTGGTCGAAGGTAGCCAAACAATGGCGCGATCGCGTGATGTTTTTGCGCAGGGCCGAAGGCGACAGCTGGCCCGATCTCTCGGACGACGGATTGATCGCGCGGCGCGACGATTGGCTGGTGCCGGCGCTCTACGACATGATCGCGCTGAAGGATATTTCCGCCGGCGATCTCTCCGACGCGTTGATGGCTTTGTTGCCGTGGGAGATGCGCGCGCGGCTCGACCGCGAGGCGCCGACGCATTTCGAGGCCCCGACCGGCAGCGTGCTCGCGATCGACTATGAAGCCGAGCAGGGGCCGACCATCGCGGTGCGGCTGCAGGAATTGTTCGGCCTCAACACCCATCCCTCGATCGCCGCCGGCAAGGTGCCGCTGGTGCTGGAACTGCTGTCGCCGGCGCAGCGCCCGGTGCAGGTGACGCGCGATCTCCCCGGTTTCTGGCGCGGCAGCTACAGTGCCGTGCGGTCCGATTTGCGCGGCCGCTACCCGCGCCATCCCTGGCCGGAAGATCCGGCGAATGCGCTGCCGACCCGGCGGGTCAAGCCGCGCGGGACGTGAGGCGCAAGAAGACCCTCATGGTGGGGAGCGCGGCCCGCCCTTCACGGGCATCCTTCGAGACCCGCTCCTATGGAGCGCTCGTTAATCCAAGCACGGCACCGACCTCTAGCTGCCGCCGGAGTGGGGCTGTTTATCGCGGTAAATGGCGGCTCTGAGTTCGTCAATGAGTTATCATTTATGCGCTGCGGAGGCGCTCCGAACGAGCAAAAGCGTCACAAGCTCTCAGGATGAGGGTCTCACAAAATTGCATTCTGCCCGGAAATCGCTATTTTCCGCGGCCCGGAGGCCCCTTAGATGTCTGTTATCGATCTTGCCGCGAATCCGAGCGATCTGCGTGCGCTCGCCGAACAATCCAACGCCTGGCCGTTCGAGCAGGCGAAGGCCATTGTCGCGCGGCTGAAGAAAAGCCCGAAGGACGAGGTGCTGTTCGAGACCGGCTACGGGCCATCAGGCCTGCCGCATATCGGCACCTTCGGCGAGGTCGCGCGCACCTCGATGGTGCGGCACGCTTTTCATGTGCTGACCGAGAACAAGATCAAGACCCGCCTGCTCGCGTTCTCCGACGACATGGACGGGTTTCGGAAAGTGCCCGACAACGTCCCCAACAAGGAGATGCTGGCCGCGCATCTCGGCAAGCCGCTGACGCGGGTGCCGGATCCGTTCTCCAACGAATACCCGTCGTTCGGGCACCACAACAATGCGCGGCTGCGCGCCTTCCTCGATCATTTCGGCTTCGACTACGAATTCGCGAGCTCGACCGACTATTACACGTCCGGCCGTTTCGACGCGACGCTGCTCAAAATGCTCGCGGCCTACGACAAGGTGATGGCGATCATCCTGCCGACGCTCGGTCCCGACCGCCGCGCGACCTATTCGCCGTTCCTCCCCATCAGCAAGACCACGGGTGTCGTGCTGCAGGTGCCGATGATCCGCCGCGACGTTGCGGCCGGCACGGTGACCTACCTCGATCCCGATACCAACCAGGAAGTCGAGACGCCGGTCACCGGCGGCAACGTCAAGTGCCAATGGAAGGCCGATTGGGCGATGCGCTGGGTCGCGCTCGGCGTCGATTACGAGATGGCCGGCAAGGACCTGATCGACTCGGTCAAACTCTCCGGCGCGATCGCCAGGGCGCTCGGCGCCACGCCGCCGGAGGGCTTCAACTACGAGCTCTTCCTCGATGACAAGGGCCAGAAGATCTCGAAGTCGAAGGGCAATGGGCTGACCATCGACGAATGGCTGCGCTACGCCTCGCCGGAATCGCTGTCGCTGTTCATGTATCGCGAGCCGAAGGCGGCCAAGCGGCTGTATTTCGACGTCATCCCGCGCAATGTCGACGACTACCAGCAGTTCATCGACGGCTTTGCGAAGCAGGACGCCAGGCAGCAGCTCGGCAATCCGGTCTGGCATGTCCACAATGGCCATCCGCCGAAGTTCGACATGCCCGTCACGTTCCAGCTCCTGCTGACGCTGGTGTCGTCGTCGAATGCGGAGAATGCCGAGACACTGTGGGGTTTCATTGGTCGCTACCGACCCGGTGTGAGCCCGCAGACGCATCCCAAGCTCGACGCGATGGTCGGCTATGCCATCAACTATTATCGCGACTTCGTCGCGCCGACGAAGACGTTCCGCGAACCGACCGAGACCGAGCGCGCGGCGCTGCAGGATTTGCGGGATGCATTATCGCAGCTTCCGCAGGACGCCTCGGCCGAGGACATCCAGAACGTCGTCTACGAGATCGGCCGCCGCGAGCCGTTCCTCGACCAGGTCAAGAAGGGCAAGGACGGCCGTCCGGGCGTGACGCTCGACTGGTTCAACATGCTCTACCAGGTGCTGCTCGGCCAGGAAAAGGGCCCGCGCTTCGGCTCCTTTGTCGCGGTGTATGGCGTGCAGAACGCGGTCAACATGATCGACGGCGCGCTGGCGCGGAGTGCGTGAGGGCTACGGAACTGAGTTGTAGGCGCGACCTATCTCCCCGATTCGTCCTGGCGAAAGCCAGGACCCATAGCCACCGCCGGATGTGGTTACGGAGACTCGGAGTGGCCAATTGGTGCCACAACTTCTCCCGAGGTAATGGGTCCTGGCTTTCGCCAGGACGACACCGAGGCCTCACTGGCTTGCCCACACGATCCGCGCGATCCACACCACCTCGCTCGCCGCCATCCTGCGTTCGGCCTGCGTCGCATCGAGCGGCTGCAAATCCAGAGCCTTTGCGGTGCGGCGCTTCAGCGTCGCCACCGTCAGCTCGCCCGCGTTGGTCTTCACCACCACGCGATCGCCTTTGTGGATCGGCGCGCCGGGCGCGACCAGGATGATGTCGCCGTCGCGATAGGCGGGCGCAAGCGCTTCGCCGGACATCTGCAGCGCGAAGCTATGGTTGCCCTCGAAGGCGGGAAGGGCAAATTCGGTCCAGCCCTTGCCGACGGGAAAGCCGGACTCGTCGAAGGCGCCGCTCGCGCCCGCCAGTGCGAAGCCGAGCAGCGGCACCGAACGGCCGCCGCCTGCCTCGTCGCCGACCAGCCTGGCAAAAATGTCGATCGACGAATCTGCCGCCGCCAGCGCTTTCGCGATCGATTCGGTCGAGGGCCAGCGCTCGCGGCCGTCGGAGGTAACGCGCTTGGACTTGTTGAAGGTGGTGGGATCGAGCCCGGCGCGCTTGGCGAGGCCGGACGGCGACAGGCCGGCACGCGCCGCCAGCCGATCCAGCGCGCCCCAGATCTGGTCGTGGGTGAGCATCCTCTGCGCTTTGGCCTGCCTGACCATGGAAGGTCCAGCCCGTCGCAACTCAGGAAAACTATCCTCAAATCAATCGGTTTTCCGTTTTCGGTGCAAGAGGCGGCGTCTAAGTCTTGAGTTCGGCAGGGGTGGCCTTTACGGTCCCGCCCGGGATTTAACGACCCACGAGAGACGAAAATCCCCAGGAGACTCAAAGAGCTGTCTCCCCGGGCAAACAGGGCTGCGTAAGCGGTGGTCAAGATCTACAAAATCTGTCCGGCCTCGGCCTGGCGCGAGGCGGAACGGCAGGGCGTTTATCGCGGCAGCGCGGACGATTCGCGCGACGGATTCATCCATTTCTCGACCGCCGCCCAGGTTCCCGAGACCCTGCAGAAGCATTATGTCGGGCAGCGCGCGCTGTTCCTGGTCGAGGTCGACGGCGATGCGCTCGGCAGCGCGTTGCGCTGGGAGCGCTCGCGCAATGAGGAGCTGTTTCCGCATCTCTATGGCGAGCTCGATCTCGGCGCGGTGATGGCTGTGATGAACCTCAACACGCGCTCCGACGGCGGCCACGATGTTCCGGAGCTTGCCCCGTGATCCGCGCTTTCGACGCTCTCTCGCTGCCGGTGCTGCGTTGGCTCGATCCGGAGGATGCGCATCGCCTCGCGATCCAGGGCCTGCGCTTCCTGCCGCCGGGCAAGCCGCACGCTGACGATCCCAAGCTTGCGGTGCGTGCGTTCGGGCTCAACTTCCCCAATCCGATCGGCATGGCCGCGGGCTTCGACAAGAGCGCCGAAGTGCCGGATGCGCTGCTGCGGCTCGGCTTCGGCTTCGTCGAGATCGGCTCGGTGACGCCGAAGCCGCAAAGCGGCAATCCGCGACCGCGGCTGTTTCGTCTGGAGCGCGACGAGGCCGTGATCAACCGCATGGGCTTCAACAATGACGGTGCGGAGACAGCCCTGCGCCGGCTTGCGGCGCGCGCGCAGCACGGCGGCATCGTCGGCGTCAATGTCGGCGCCAACAAGGATTCGCCCGATCGGGTCAATGATTACGTCAAGCTGATCGAGACCTTTGCGCCGGTCGCGAGCTATTTCACCGTCAACGTCTCCTCGCCGAACACGCCGGGCCTGCGCAATCTGCAGGAAGGCGCGCTGCTCGACGATCTCCTCGCCAGGGTGATCGACGCGCGCCAGCGGGTGCGCGAGAGCGCCGGCGACACGCCGGTGCTGCTCAAGATCGCGCCGGATTTGAGCCTCGCCCAGCTCGACGACGTCGTGCAGGTCGCGCGCTCGCGCCGGGTCGATGGCATGATCGTATCGAACACCACGATCGCGCGGCCGAGTACGCTGCGCGAGGAGATGCGCGCCAAGGAGCAGGGCGGCCTGTCCGGCCGGCCGCTGTTCCGGCTGTCGACGCGGATGGTCGCGGAGACCTATGTGCGCGTCGAGGGCGCATTCCCCCTGATCGGTGTCGGGGGGGTGGACTCGGGCGGCGCCGCGCTGACGAAGATCCGCGCCGGCGCGAGCCTGATCCAGCTCTATTCGTCGCTGGTCTACAAGGGCCTCGGCATCGTCGACGAGATCAAGCGTGACCTCGCCTCGACCCTATTGCGGACGGGGCGGGATTCTCTCTCCGAGATCGTCGGCTCCGACGCCGCCACGCTGACGGCGGAAGACTGGCCGGGGATGTAGGCGGTCTCGTGCCCCGAGCGCAGCGCAGCACGTTAGTGATGCACTGCTGAACCGGGGCCCACGCTCGCGGCATTCTGGGTCCCGGCTCCGCGCAGCAGCGTTTCACCCTGCAGCGTGTCCGGGACACGAGAGCTACGACCTCGAAAACGTCTTCCTGTACAGCGCCGGATAGCGCGCGGCCTGCAAGCCGCCGCGCGAGACGTAGGAGGCGATCAGCGCGCTCCACAGCCCGGCATTGCCGAACGATTGCAGCGCCCAACATGTGGCGAGGAAGATCGCGAGCGAGGCCAGCATCAGATTGCGCATCTCACGCGCCCAGGTCGCGCCGATATAGATGCCGTCGAAGCCGAAGGCGAACACGCCGGGAATCGGCGCGAGCACGACGAACGGCAGGAATTCCCGCGCGCCGCGACGGACGCTTTCGCTCGCCGTCATGAAATCGATTAAGTTCGGCCCGAATACCGCGAATAGCGCGGACACGACCAGCGCGAAGCCGAGCCCCCATAGCAGCACCAGCCGGGTCGAATCAGCAAATCCCCTGGCGTCGCGTGCGCCGAGCGTACGGCCGCAAAGCTGCTGGGCTGCGTTCGCTAGACCATCGAGAAAGAAGGCGCTGACCAGCAGAAAATTGTTGAGCACGGAATTCGCGGCCAGCGTGACGTCGCCGGCCCGCGCGCCCTTGGCGGTGAAGAACAAGAACACGGCGATCAGCGCCGCGGTACGGATCAGGATGTCGGAATTCACGGCCAGCAGCCGCATCAGCTTGGCCCGGTCGAACAGCTCTGCGTACGGCACCGCGAACCCACCGTCCGCATAGCGGCGGCAGACGATCATGCCGAGGCCGAATCCGGCCGCTTCAGACAGCAGCGCTGCGATCGCAGCACCTGCGATCCCGGTGTCGTAGACCAGCACCAGCAGGATCGTCGCCGCCGCGTTGACGAGATTGATGACGATTTGGAGCGCGAGCGCCGGGTTGGCGCGAGCCTGGCCGACCAGCCAGCCCAGGATAACATAATTGACGAGCGCCAGCGGCGCCGACCAGATCCGGATCACGAAGTAGGTTTTCGCCGCGCGCGTGACGCCTTCGCTGCCGCCCATCAGGTCGAACAGCACGGTGGCCAGCGGCAGTTGCAGCGCGATCAGTGCTACGCCGATCAAGCCGGCGACGATGAAGCCGCGCACCAGGATCGCGGTCAGCTCGCGCGTCTCGCCGGCGCCGAGCGCCTGCGCCGTGAAGGCGAGCGTGCTCATGCGCAGGAAACCGAACAGCCAGAACAGGCAATCGAAGATGACGGACGCGATGGCGACGCCGCCGAGCAGCGCGGCGTCGTCCAGCCGTCCGATCGCGGTGGTCGAGACCACGCCGATCAGTGGCGTGGTGAGGTTGGCGACCATCGCCGGGCCTGCGATGGCGAAGACCTGACGGGAACCGATCTTCAAGTGAACGGGTGCGTGCATGTCAGAACACGAGCACCATGCCGTCTTCGGCGGCGAGATGGGCGATGTCGTCGAGGCGCGACAGCACGTCTTCGCTCATATGGGTGAGCACGAGGCGTTTTGCGCCGATTTCGGGAAGGTGCTGTTCCAAGGTCGTCAGGCTGAGGTGATTCTTGACCACCTTCTCGTACATATAGGCTTCGGCGATGAAAAGGTCGGCGCCATGCGCCAGCGGAATGAGCGTCTCCGTCCATTCGGTATCGGCGCTGTAGGCCAGCGTGCGACCCTCGGCTTCGACGCGATAAGCGAGGAACGGTCCACCGGATTCGCCGTGCACGACGGGATAGGGCGTCACCGTCACCGCGCCGAAGCTTTGGCTCTGCTCGGGCGCGAGCTCGACGACGGACAGCTCGAAGCGCTGTTTCGTCTTCGAGGAGTGCTCGAACAGAGCCTCCATCACCTCACGCAGCCGCGTCTCGATGCCTTTGGGGCCGGCGATCGTGAGCGGCCGCGTCCGCCGCGAGAATTGTGCGTCGAGCAGGACAAACGGCAGCCCGGCAAAATGGTCGCCGTGGAAATGCGTGATCAGGATGAGATCGATCTCATTGCGGTCGATCTCCAGCCGCTTCAGTGCCGGCAAAGCCGACGCGCCGCAATCGATCAGGAAGTTGGCTTCGCGCCCCGAGACGTGGAAGCAGGTATTGAGCCTGCCGCCGGATCCGAAGGCGTCGCCGCAGCCGACAAAGCGCAATTGCATCGGCCGCCAGCTCCAAATCCTTTACCTGCGTGGCGCGCCGAAAACGCGCATCAGCAGCCAGATCGGAATCACGATGACAGCGCCGAGCAGGAAGTAGCGCCACAGCCAGTTCACGGTATCGAAGCCGAGATCCCACAAACGCTGGAACAGAAGACGAATGCTTAAGATGATATTCCAGGGGTCGAAGCCGATCGCCGCCAGCACGACGCCGACGAGGATCGAGAGCAGCACCAGGCGAAACGCGACCGCCAGCGGCGAGCCGCCGAGAAAGCGGTGCAGGCCGTCACTGCGGCCGGCCGGCAAATCTCTGACGTCGTGGGCCATCTCAAACTCCTCAGGGGATTCGACCTATCATAGGGCAAGGCGGGGACATGGGGAACCTGTGAGGGGGCGTCAATCGGCTTACGGGATTTTAATTCGGGCAAGCACACGCCCGGGGCTTCTTAAGCCTCAACCTCGGCCGCCTCCGCTTTCAGCATCTTTTCCAGCGTTTCCAGCCGGTCGGCCTCCCGCGGCGGCTTGTCCCAGCGCAGCCGGCTGATGCGGGGAAAGCGCATCGCGACGCCGGATTTGTGCCGTGGTGAGCGCTGCAGCCCCTCGAAGGCGACCTCCAGCACCAGCCCCTTGTCTGGCTCGTGCACGACGTGGCGGACGGGGCCGAATTTTTCGGTGGTATTGCGACGCACGAAGCGGTCGATCTGGAGCAGCTCCTCGTCCGTGAAGCCGAAATAGGCTTTTCCGACCGGCACCAGTTCGTCACTGCCCGGCCCTGCGGTCCAAACGCCGAAGGTGTAGTCGGAATAGTAGGACGAGCGCTTGCCGTGGCCGCGCTGCGCATACATCAGCACGGCGTCGATGATGTGCGGATCGCGCTTCCATTTCCACCATTGTCCCTTCGGCCGCCCCGGCAGATAGGGTGCGTCGCGCCGCTTCAGCATCACGCCTTCGACGGCGTCCGCGTCCTCGCCCGCACCAGCGCTGGCGGGATCGGCGCGTGCTGCGGTCAGCGCCTCCCAGCTTGCGAAGGCGACGGTGGGCGACAGATCGATGCGGGGATCGTCGAGCTTACCGATGAAGGTCTCCAGCCGTTCGCGCCGCTCCGCGAAAGGCAGCTCGCGCAAATCGTTCTCGTCGTCGCCGAGCAGATCGTAGGCGCGCAGATGAATCGGAAATTCCTTGATCAGCTTCGGAGACACGACCTTGCGGTTGAGCCGCTGCTGCAGAAAATTGAAACTTTGCACGCGCCCTTCGCGCAGGATCAGAAGCTCGCCGTCGATGGCGCCGGGCAGCCGCAGCGACGGCACGAGGTCCGGAAAGCTCCCGGTGATGTCCTCGCCGGTGCGCGAATAGAGCCGAGCGGTGATGTGGCCGTGCTCGTCGCGGCCGGCCACCGCCTGCACGCGGATGCCGTCCCATTTCCATTCGGCGATGTAGTCGGCGGGATCGAGTGCAGCGAAATCGGTGTCCTCGATCGCATGCGCCAGCATGACAGGACGGAACGGCGCGGGATCGCGATTGACTGGCTTGTCGCCGCGGCCTTCCAGCCAGGCGAACAGGTCGAGATAAGGCGGCGCGAGACCGGGCCAGATCAGCTCGACCTCATGCGGGTCCTTGTCGCCGAGCGCGGCGGCCGCGGTCTTTGCCAGGCGCGCGGAGATGCCGATGCGCAACGCGCCGGTGACGAGCTTCAACAGCGCCCAGCGGCCGGTCTCATCCAATTCGTCGAGCCAGCGCTCGAGCTGCTTCGGCAGCTCGGTCTTGCCGAGGGTGCGCAGGGTGGTGACCACCTCGGTGAGGGTTGGGGGAGGTGGGTTGTTGTGGACACCCACGGCCTTCGGCCACATCAGCGCGATTGTCTCGGAGAGATCGCCTACATAGTCCCAGGATAGGCCGAACAAGACCGGGTCAGTTCGCTGGGCGATAAGATCGCGCAGCAGAGAAGGTTTTGCGTGCTTGAAACTCAGCGCACCGGTCAGCGCGGCCAGCGCGTAGCCGCGATCGGGATCGGCGACCTCGCGAAAATAACTCGTGATCAGCCGCAGCTTGTTGTTGCGGCCGGGTTCGTAGGCGAGGCGGTCGAGAAGTTCGGCGAAGCGGTTCATGCTTCGGCCTCGTCAGCGAGCGGCGTCTCGGTCTCCTCCTCGTCGCCATAGCCGACGAGATCGAGCGGCCGCGACCGCAAACCCTTGCTTTGGCACCAATGCACCAGCGCGTCTTCCTGGCCATGGGTAACCCAGATCTCGCCGGCACCGGTCGCGGCGATCGTGGCGGTGAGGCCGTCCCAATCGGCGTGATCCGAGATCACCAGCGGCAGCTCGATGCCGCGTTGCCGCGCGCGGGCGCGCACCCGCATCCAGCCAGAGGCGAATGCCGTGACGGGATCGGGAAACCGGCGGGTCCAGAGATCGGATGTTGCAGAGGGCGGCGCCAGCGTGATGGTGCCGGCGAGCGCCGCCTTCTTGACGCCCTTCGCCGGCCGCAACTCGCCGAGCTCGATTCCGCGGCTCTGATAGTAATGCGTGATCTTCTCCATCGCGCCATGCAGATAGATCGGCGCGTCGTAACCCGCTTGGCGCAGCAGAGCGATCACGCGCTGCGCCTTGCCAAGCGAATAGGCGCCGACGAGATGCGCGCGCTCCGGAAATAGCGCCACCGACGCCAGCAGCTTCTTGACCTCGTCGGCCGCATCGCCATGGCGAAACACCGGCAGGCCGAACGTTGCCTCGGTGATGAAGACGTCGCAGCGTACGAGCTCGAACGGCGTGCAGGTCGGGTCGGGCGCATCCTTGTAGTCGCCGGAGGCGACGATGCAGGTGTCCTTGCAGGTGACCGCGACCTGCGCCGAACCGAGCACATGGCCGGCCGGGTGAAACTTCGCGCTGACGTCGCCGAGCCGGATCTCCTCGCCATAGTGGATTGCTTGGGTGGAGCCGGCAAAATTCTCGCCATAGCGCAGCCGCATCATGTCCAGCGTTTCCTGCGTCGCCAGCACCGCGCCGTGGCCGGCGCGGGCATGGTCGGAATGGCCGTGGGTGATCACGGCCCGCTCGACCGGCCGGACGGGGTCGATATGGAAGCCGCCCGGCTTACAGCATAGGCCGGCGGCAACTGGCAGCAGGATGTCTTGCGGACGCATGCCTGTTATATAGGTCGCGACCCCGCATCTTCGAGTCATCACCGCTTCGTTCCCTGGTTCCCACAATGCCCCTGCGCTTGTTCCTGACCTCCGGCGATCTCATGGCTGACCGCCGCTTCGAGTTCGCGCGCGACCTCCAGCTCAAGGGCGATCTGGCGGCCGCCGCCGACCTGCTGGAGCAGACCATCGAGATTGCGCCGAATTTCACCTCGGCCTGGTTCACGCTCGGCGAAATCCGCGCGCAACTCGGCGAGCGCGACAAGGCCATTGCGGCCTTTCGCAAATCGCGCGAGTCCGACCCGAGCGATCAGCATGGCGCTCATCTGCATCTGATACGCCTCGGCGATGCGCAATTGTCCGAGATGCCCAAGGCCTATGTGCAGGCCTTGTTCGATCAATACGCCCCGCGCTTCGAGCACGTGCTGATCAACGATCTCGGCTATCGCGCGCCGTCGCTGATCTTCAAGGCGGTGGTGGCTGCCCGCGTCGCCGCGAAGAAGCCCGCCCTGTTCAAGCGCGCCATCGATCTCGGCTGCGGTACGGGGCTCGCGGCCGCCGCCTTCGCCAAACAGGTCGACCAGTTCATCGGCATCGATCTGTCGCCCGGCATGGTCAAGGAGGCGCGAGCCACCGGCCTCTATGCCGAGCTCGAAGTCGCCGACATGATCGAAGGCCTGCGCAGCAGGAGCGAGGCGAGCGCAAACCTCGTCGTCGCTGCCGATGCGTTCGTCTATCTCCCCGATCTCGCACCGGTGCTCGGCGAAGCCAGGCGCGTGCTCGCGCCCGGCGGCGTGCTTGCGTTCACGCTGGAGACCCATGACGGCAGCGGCATCGTTCTCGGCGAAGGCCTGCGCTATGCCCATTCGGCCGAATATGTGCGCGATGCGATGGCGAAGGCCGGCCTCAAGCTCCTCACATTGGAGCAGGCCTCGCCACGCACCGAGAACAACGAACCGGTGGGCGGCCTCGTCGTGGTCGCCGAGAAAACTTGAGTTTAGGCGCTATAAGCGGCGCTTTAAGCGTCATTGCGTCGCAAAGCCGCGACTTCCCACTTGCGAGCCGTGCGGCGATGCCAGCACAATGCGCGCACCAGGGAGAAACAAACAATGACCAGGAATCCATCGCGGCGCGATTTCAGCGCCGCCGCGCTCGCGACCATCGCGGCCTCCACCTTGCCCGCGCCCTATGTCTGGGCCGCGGAGAAGAAATACGATTCCGGCGCCAGCGACACCGAGATCAAGATCGGGCAGACCGTGCCGCATTCCGGCCCCGGCTCGCTCTACGGCGTGCTCGGGCGCGTCGGCGAGGCCTATTTCCAGATGCTGAACGAAAAGGGCGGCATCAACGGACGCAAGGTCAAATTCCTCACCATGGATGATGCCTACAGCGCGCCGAAATGCGTCGAGGCGACGCGGCGCCTGGTCGAGCAGGAGGAGGTGCTCGCGCTCTACGGCTCGCTCGGCACCGCGCCGCAGACCGCCGTGCACAAATACCTCAACTCGAAGGGCGTGCCGCAGTTGCTGCTCAACACCGGCGCGTCGAAGTGGAATAACCCGAAAGAGTTCAAATGGACGATGGCTGGCTTGCCGCTCTATCCGACCGAGGCGCGGATCCTGGCGCGGCACGTCGTCAGCGTGAAGCCGAACGCGAAGGTCGGCATCCTGTACCAGAACGACGATTTCGGCCGCGACTTCCTCGGCCCCTTCAAGAAGGTTCTGGAAGACGCCGGCGGCACCGCCAAGGTGATCATGGAGCAGACCTACGATCTGACCGATCCGACGGTCGATTCCCAGCTCATCAACCTCTCGAAGTCGGGTGCGGACGTCTTCTACAACATCTCCACCGGCAAGGCCTCGTCGCAGTCGATCCGGAAAGTAGCCGAGCTCGGCTGGAAGCCGCTGCAGCTGCTGTCGGCCGGCTCGACCGGCCGCTCCATCCTCAATGCCGCGGGCCTCGAGAACGCCGCCGGCATCGTCGCCATCCGCTACAACAAGGAAGTCGGCCTGCCCAAATGGGAGAAGGACCCCGACGTCATGGCGTTCGAGGAGCTGCGCAAGAAGTACACGCCGGCGATCGATCAAGACAACACCATCGCCTTCGCCGGCTACGGCCAGGCCGTCACCATGGGCGAGATCCTGCGCCGCTGCGGCGACGAGCTCACCCGCGCCAACGTGCTGAAGCAGGCTTCCAACCTCAAAGGCTTCCACTCGCCTTATTTCCTCGACGGCGTCACTTACGACTACACGCCTGACGATTACACGCCGATGAAGACGCTCTTCATCTCCACCTTCACCGGCAAGGACTGGGACATCTCCGACAAGCCGATGTCGGAGTAGGGGCGCTTTCTTCTCCCCTTGTGGGAGAAGATGGCGCGAAGCGCCGGATGAGGGGGCTTTCTCCGCGTACTCGAACGATGCTCTTTCGCGGAGAGATACCCCTCACGCGTCTCGCCGCTTCGCGGCGATCCACCCTCTCCCACAAGGGGAGAGGGAACGGCAGTATCGCCCTCGTCGTTCACCCCCTCGACGAACCCGTCCCCACGGCTTACCTGTGATGCCGTGCCGCCCCGCATCCGCAAAATCCCGGTCGAACCTGCCGCGCTGCTGCCCGACCGCTTCAAGGCGTGGTTCGCGGCCCGCGGCTGGTCGCCGCGCGCGCATCAATTGGCGCTGCTGGAGAAGGCGCGCGAGGACCGATCCGCATTGCTGATCGCGCCCACCGGCGCCGGCAAGACGCTGGCGGGATTCTTGCCGACGCTGGTCGAGCTGAGCTCCGCGCCCAAAGCTTCGGCGAAATCGGTGATCTCCACCGGCCGCAGTCTGCAACGCACCGGCGGCCTGCACACGCTCTACATCTCGCCGCTCAAGGCGCTCGCGGTCGATATCGCGCGCAACCTCGAGCGCCCCGTCGCCGAGATGGCGCTGCCGATCAAGATCGAGACCCGTACCGGCGACACGCCGACGTCGCGGCGGCAGCGGCAACGGCGCTATCCGCCGGACATTTTGCTGACGACGCCGGAGCAGCTTGCGCTGCTGCTGTCCTCCGACGACGCGCCGTTCCTGTTTTCCTCCTTGAAGCGCATCGTGCTCGACGAGCTGCACGCGCTGGTGACGTCCAAGCGCGGCGATCTGCTGTCGCTTGGACTCGCGCGGCTGTGGCGGTTGGCGCCGCAGATGCGGGCGATTGGCCTGTCGGCGACCGTGGCCGAGCCTGAATCGCTGGCGCGCTTCCTGGTGCCGCAGCCCGGCGGCAAGGAAGCGGCGGCCGACATCGTCCTTGCCGGCGGCGCCGCACCGCCGCTGGTCGAGATGATGGACACGCGCGAACGCCTGCCCTGGGCCGGCCACAGTGCGCGCCACGCACTTCCCGAGATCTACGAGCTGATCAAGGCGAACAAGACCACGCTGGTTTTCGTCAACACCCGCAGCCAGGCCGAGATGCTGTTCCAGAATCTCTGGAGCATGAACGACGACAATCTTGCCATCGCGCTGCATCACGGCTCGCTCGACGTCGCCCAGCGCCGCAAGGTCGAAGACGCGATGTCGGCGGGCAAACTGCGCGGCGTGGTCTGTACCTCCTCGCTCGATCTCGGCGTCGACTGGGGCGACGTCGATCTCGTCGTCAATATCGGCGCGCCCAAGGGCTCCTCGCGCCTGATGCAGCGCATCGGCCGCGCCAACCACCGGCTCGACGAAGCCTCGCGCGCGGTGCTGGTGCCCGCGAACCGATTCGAGGTGCTGGAGTGCCGCGTCGCGATCGACGCCATCGCGGAGAATGCGCAGGACACGCCGCCGCTGCGCCTGGGTGCGCTCGATGTGCTGGCCCAGCACGTGCTCGGCTGCGCCTGCGGCGAGCCGTTTTTCTCCGACGAGCTTTACGGTGAGGTCCGCACCGCCGCGCCCTACGCCGATCTCACGCGGCAGGACTTCGACGACGTGGTCGATTTCGTCGCCTCCGGCGGCTACGCGCTGAAGACCTATGAGCGTTTCGCGCGGATCAAGCAGGACAAGGAGGGACGCTGGCGCGTCGCCAATCCCAGGGTGCGGCAGAGCTACCGGATGAATGTCGGCACCATCGTCGAGGACGACATGCTCAAGGTGCGGCTGGTGCGCTCGCGCGGCGGAGGTCAAGGAAAAGCAGGCGGGTCGACCGGCGTGATCGCGCGCGGCGGCAGGCTGCTCGGCGAGATCGAGGAAGCCTTCATCGAGGGTCTCAGCCCGGGCGACACCTTCGTGTTCTCAGGAGAGGTGGTGCGCTACGAAACCCTGGTCGAAGACCAGGTCTATGTCTCGCGCGCCAACGACAAGGACCCGAAGGTGCCGTCCTATATGGGCGGCAAGTTTCCGCTCTCGACCTATCTTGCCGAACGGGTTCGCCGCCTGCTCGATGACGGGCGCGCGTGGGGCGCCTTGCCGGAGCAGGTGCGCGACTGGCTGTCGCTGCAAAAGGACGTCTCGCGCGTGCCGGCGGTGCGCGAGCTGCTGGTCGAGAGTTTTCCCCGCGCCAACAAGCATTACGTCGTCTGCTATCCCTTCGAAGGCCGTCTCGCGCATCAGACGCTCGGCATGCTCTTGACGCGCCGGCTGGAGCGCGCCCGCGCCCGGCCGCTCGGTTTCGTCGCCAATGAATATGCGATCGCGGTCTGGGCGCTCGGCGACATGTCCTCCATGATCCGGGACGGCAGGATCGACCTCGACGCGCTGTTCGATCCCGACATGCTCGGCGACGACCTCGAAGCGTGGCTTGCCGAATCCGCGCTGATGAAGCGCACGTTCCGCAATTGCGCGATCATCTCCGGCCTGATTGCGCGGCGGCACACCGGTGAGGAGAAGAGCCGCCGTCAGGTGCTGTTCTCGACCGATCTCGTTTACGACGTCCTGCGCAAGCACCAGGCCGATCACGTGCTGTTGCGCGCCGCCCGTGCCGATGCCGCCACTGGCCTGCTCGATCTGCGACGCCTCAGCGACATGCTCACCCGCATCCGGGGCCGCATCACGCATCGGGAACTCGACCACGTCTCCCCGCTCGCCGTCCCCGTGATGCTGGAAATCGGCCGCGAGTCAGTCTATGGCGAAGCTGGAGACGAGCTCCTGGCGGAGGCCGCCGACGAGCTCGTCAAAGAGGCGATGGGATAACAGCAGGTTTTGACGTGGGGGCAGGCGCGCTGGTTTCAGGGGATATCGAGGACATGCGCGTTTCGAATGTCAGCATCAGCAGCGTGACCTTCGCGGCCGATCTCTCCGGCGCGCTATTCTGGGAAGAGCAGCGCCTGCTCGTCGTCTCCGACCTGCATCTGGAAAAAGGTTCCAGCTTCGCCATGCGCGGCGTGCTGCTGCCGCCTTACGACACCATCGCGACGCTCAGTCGTCTCGCTGCTGTCATCTCCCGCCATGATCCCCGAATCGTCATCGCGCTCGGCGACAGTTTTCACGATCGCACGGCGCATGGACGGCTGTCGGCGGAGGATCGCGACGCGGTCGCCGCCTTGCAGGCTGGCCGCGACTGGATCTGGATCTCAGGCAATCACGATCCGGCGCTGCCGCGTGATCTCGGCGGCACCGTCGCCGACGAAGTTGCGATCGGTCCGATCACCTTCCGCCACGAGCCGACGGGCGCGAGCGGCGAGATCGCCGGCCATCTTCATCCCAAGGCGCGTGTCTCCGCGCGCGGCCGCTCGATGGAGCGCCGCTGTTTCGCCTGTGACGGCGAGCGTGCCGTGATGCCCGCCTTCGGCGCCTACGCCGGCGGCCTCAGCATCCGCGATGTGGCGTTTGCAAAGATCTTTCCAATGAACGGTTTTGTCGCGCACCTGCTCGGCGACCGCCGCGTCCACGCGATCGCCGCGTCACGGTGCAGCTAAGCCGCTTTCGCCTGCACGTCGTCGCAGAACTCCGCCAGCCGATCTGCCAGCCGCAACGTCGCGGGACTTGCGCCCGGCGCGGCCATCAGCGCCACTTCGGTCCGGTTGATCGGCGCAAAGCCGTCCTTCGCGCTCAGCACGCGGTGGTCGGACTGGATCGCCATCTCCGACAGGATGCTCAAGCCCATGCCGGCCGCGACCGCGGCCTGGATGCCGGCCAGGCTCGATGACGTATAGGACATGTGCCAAATGCGGCCCGCGCTTTCCAGCGCATGGATGGCGCCGGCGCGGTAGAGGCAGCCGAGCGGAAAGCCGATCAGCGGCACGGAGGCGACATCGGCGTGGATCGGATGGCTCTTGCTGGTCACCCAGTGCACCTGCTCCGGCCACACCGCAATCGCGCCTTTCTCACCGGCCGCGCGCTTGAACAGCGCCAGATCGAGCTCGCCGCGATCGAGGTCGCGGGCGAGATTCTTGCTCTGGTCGGCGCGCACATCGAGCCGCAGGCCCGGATGCGAGCGCGAGAACGCGCCGAGCAGTTTCGCCAGCCGATACGCCGCAAAGTCCTCGGGGATGCCGAGCCGGATTGCGCCTTCGCCGTCGGGCTGGCGCAGCACGTCGCGCGCCTCTTCCGCAAGCGACAACAACCGCCGCGCATAGGACAGCAGCCGCTCGCCGGCTTCGGTGGGGCGCACGTCCTTGCCGTCGCGATGCAGCAGGACCTGGCCGACATCCTCCTCCAGCCGCTTGATCTGCTGGCTGACGGTCGATTGGGTGCGATGGACGCGCTCGCCGGCGCGGGTGAAGCCGCCGGCATCGACCACCGACACGAAGCTGCGCAGGAGCTCCAGATCGAGCATGGCTGCCTCCATTCGAAAATCCACTGGCTGGAAGTTAATCATTTAATTTCCAAATGACAAGCCGGCTCCCTAGATCGAGGGCTCAGGAGAATGCCCCTCATGTCGCTCGCCCCTTCGCTTGCCGTTCCGCGCAGCCGCTTCAACACGCTGCCGCTGGCCATCGGCCTGTTCTGCCTGCTCTGGAGCTACGCCTTCGTCGCCGGCAAGATCGGCGTGACCCATTGCCCGCCGCTGATCCTGCTCGCCGCGCGCTTCTCGCTCGCCAGCATCTTGATCCTCGGTGCCACGCTGGTCCGCGGCGACGACTGGTCGCTGTCCTGGCGCGATGCCGCGATCTTCGCCGTGCTCGGCGTCGCCAACAACGCGCTCTATCTCGGCCTCGGCTACACCGGACTGCAATCGGTCTCCGCCGGCCTCGGCGGCCTGATCGTGTCGGCCAATCCGGTGTTCACGGCGGGCCTCGCCGCGCTTCTGCTCGGCGAAGGCATGACCTGGCGCAAGGCGAGCGGCCTCCTGCTCGGAATCATCGGCGTGACCTTGATCGTCTGGCACCGCCTGGCGGTCGGCACCGACTCGCTGCACGGCATCGTGTTCACGCTGGCCTCGCTCGCCTCTCTCGTTGCCGGCACCATTTTGTTCAAGCTGCTCGCGCCGAAGGGCTCGCTGTGGGTCGGCAATGGCGTGCAGAATCTTGCCGCCGGCATCGTGCTGACGCCGGTGGCGCTCACCTTCGCCGACGTTCATGCCATCGACTTCACGCCGGGCCTGATCGGCGCCTTCGCCTTCCTCGTGCTCGGCGGCTCGATCCTGGCGTACTGGCTCTGGTTTCATTTCTTGAAAGTGTGTGGCGCGACGGCTGCCAGTGCCTATCATTTCCTGATGCCGCCGCTCGGCATGCTGTTTGCGTATCTCGTGCTCGGCGAACATGTCGAGGCGCGCGATCTGCTCGGAATCATCCCGGTCGCACTCGGCATCTACCTGGTGACGCGGCCCGCCAAATCCGTCTCGTAAGAGGAGTCCATCATGCCCATTTCCATCACCCTGATCGGCGGTCCCACTGCGCTGATCGAGATCGATGGCTTCCGTTTGCTCACCGATCCGACCTTCGATGACGCGCACACCGCCTATCAGCTGCCGCATGTGAAGCTGGAGAAGACGATCGGCCCTGCGCTCAAGGCCGATGCGATCGGCCCGATCGATGCCGTGCTGCTCAGCCACGACCAGCATTCGGACAATCTCGACAATTCCGGCCGCGACTTTCTCAAACATGTGAAGCGCGTGCTGACCACCGAGGCCGGCGCGCAGCGCCTCGGCGGGCATGTCGAAGGTTTGGCGCCGTGGGGCACGGCGCATCTGAAAGATCGTGACGGCAACTCGCTGACGATTACTGCGACCCCGGCGCGTCACGGGCCGGCCGGCATCGAGCCGCTGTCAGGCGACGTCATCGGCTTCGTGGTGTCGTCGAGCCGGACCGACACCACATCGGTCTACATCAGCGGCGACACCACCTGGTTCGACGGCGTCGCCGAGGTCGCGCGCCGTTTCAAATGCGGCGTGGTGATGCCTTTCGCCGGCGCCGCGCAAACGCGCGGGCCGTTCCATCTGACCATGGACACCAACGACACCATCGAGACCGCGCGCGCCTTCCCCGATGCGATGATCGTGCCGGTTCATACGGAGGGTTGGGCGCATTTCCGCCAGAACAGCGAGGATCTACGCAAGACCTTCGACGTGCTCGGCTTCGGGACGCGGCTGCGATTGCTCGAGCCCGGCGTGCCGACGGTGGTGCAGGCGCCGTAGCCCCGACTGTCATGCCCCGGCTTGACCGGGGCATCCAGTACGCCGCGGCGGTAATTGTGAGAGCGAGTCGCCTAACGCAGGCCTCTGGAATACTGGGTCGCCCGGTCGAGCCGGGCGACGACGAGAGGAGAGAGCGTAGTCTCCTCAATCCTTGCGAAACACGATCGAAGCCATCCATCCCGTCATCAGCGCCATCGCGGCGGTGACGAGGCCGTAGATCAGGCCGTTCTGCCGCGCGGTGGTGGCGACGAACTGCTCGAAGCCGACCTTGACGATCTCGAACGCGGTCTCGGTCTTGCCGATGAACGCGCCGTCGGCAAACAGCTTGATCTCCACCTCGTAAGTGCCGATCGGCACCTCCGCCGGCAGCGGAATGCCGGTGCGGAACAGCGTCGGCGTCAGGAATGTCACCGCGCTCGGATCCTCGCGGTAGAGACCGCGCTGGGTGCGCAGGCGGATGAAGGCGGAGCGGAACACGTCGTTAGGCACCACATCGGCATAGTCGCCGCTGACACGCTGGGTCAGCAGCACGTTGTTAAGCCCGATCTGCTGACGCCGCGCGATCTCGGGCGAGGTGATGACATCGAAGGAGCGGTTGGCAAATAGCGCGAGATAGCTCGGCACCTCCAGGAACTGGCGGTAGTCGGTGTTGATCCAGATCCCGAAGGTGCGCTCCTTGCGCCGCGTCACCATCTCGGCGCGCGGGCCCATCACGGTGACGACGAGATCGTAGCTCTTGCGATCGGCGGGCGTGGAGGCGTCCTTCTCGACCGAGCCGAACAGCACCAGCTCCTCGCCGGAATAATTCGGCGTCACCGTGACGCGATGGTTGGAGACCGACACGATCAGCCGCTCGGCGCGTGCGACGGAGCCGAGCAGCAGAACGAGCAGGACCGCGAGAGCTGTGCGCATCATCCGTTCACCCCCAGCTCGCGGATGGTGAAGAGGTCTTCGGGCCGGATCACCAGCTCGATGGCGAAGCGAACGCCGACCGAGAGGATCAAGAGGCCGAGCAGCAGCCGCAGCTGCTCGCCGCGGATCTTCTGACCGGCGCGTGCGCCGAACTGCGCGCCGGTGACACCGCCGACCATCAGGATCAGCGCCAGCACCGCGTCGACGAGGTGATTGGTCACCGCATGCAGCAGGGTCGCAAACAGCATCGTGACCAGCGTCAGGACCATCGAGGTGCCGATCACCGTCGAGGTCGGCACCCGCAGCAGATAGATCATGATCGGCACCAGGATGAAGCCGCCGCCGATGCCCATGATGGCGCCGATGAAGCCGATCAGGACGCCGATGATCACGACCGGAATGACCGAGAGGTATATCTTGGAACGCTTGAACCGCATCTTCAGCGGCAGGCCATGGATCCAGTTGTGGGTGCGTCGTGGCGGCACCGCGCCGCGCCGGGTCCGCATTAGGGCGCGCAGGCCTTCGGAGAACATCAGGCTGCCGACGGTGGTGAGCAGCACGACGTAGGACAGTGCGATCATCAGATCGAGCTGGCCGAGCGCACGCAGCTGCGTGAAGGTCCACACGCCCAGCGCCGTCCCGGTCACGCCGCCGCATAACAGCACGCTTGCCAGCGCCGGGTCGATCGCGCGTCGCCGCCAATAGGCGAGCGCGCCGGAAAAGGACGAGGCGGCGATGTGGCTCGCGACGGAGGCGACCGCGACCGCCGGCGTGATGCCGATGAAGATCAGAAGCGGCGTCATCAGGAAGCCGCCGCCGATCCCGAACATGCCGGAGACGAAGCCGACCGCCGCGCCCATCGCTAGCACGAGGAAGACATTGACCGGAAGATCGGCGATCGGGAGATAGAGCTGCATCGAGAGACCACGCTTCCCGCGAGACGGATCGATTGCGCGGAATGCTCGCAGGAGGGCAGAACGATTGCCGCGCCCTTCAATAGCGGAATTCGGTGGCCGGCGGGACCAGGAATTTCAGGCGTGGTGAATGGGCTAAGAGAGATCAGATCACGGCTCGCAGCGAACCGAGCATTCCGCCACCTTCTCCGCCACCTTCTCCGCCGTCATGCCCCGGCTTGACCGGGGCATCCACTATGGCGCAGCTTCTCCGTATCCAACCGACGCCTCTGGAATACTGGGTCGCCCGGTCAAGCCGGGCGACGACAAGAGGAGAAAGCGTACTAAACCGATTAATGCACAGCCGAGGCCGCGCGCTTGGCGGCAACCGGCTTCGGCGCAGGCTTCGCGTTGGCCTGCGGGGCGCTGTCCCAGCCGCCGTTCGGGGCCGCAACATTGACGGCGTCGTCGGGCTGCGGTTCGGCGCTGAAGGTCTGGATCGCGAGCTTGGCGGCGGCGAGCGATTGCGGGTCGAGCCGCTTGGCGACGTCGTCGCGCTTGCCGGCCGCGTCCGCATCGCCCTGGGCGGCGGCGAGCGTGAACCATTTATAGGACTCGGCGAGGTTCTGCTCGACCCCGATGCCGCGGGCATAGAGGATGCCGAGGTTGAACTGGCTGTCGGCGACGCCGCGGTCGGCGGCCTTCCGGAACCACAGTGCCGCGCTCTTGTAATTGGCTCCGCGTCCGCCGCCATCGGCGTCGAGCACCGCGAGATTGTGCATCGCCTTGGCGTTGCCGCGCTCGGCCGCCTGCGTGTAGTAGCGGCGGGCGATGTCGGCGTCCTTCTTCACGCCAAGACCCTTTTCGTAGAGTGTCCCGAGGCGGAAGGTTGCGGGCACGACGCCGGCCTGCGCCGCACGGTCGTACCATTTGGCGGCTTCGTCGTAATTCGCGGCCACGCCCTTGCCCTCGGCAAAGCGCACGCCGATCTCGTAGGCCGCGGTCGCATCGCCCTTCATCGCGGCGGTGCGCAAGCCGGGGCCACCGATGCCGTCAGGCAGCTTTTCGGTCGGCGGCACCTGGATCATCGCGAGTTTCGCGCGGCTCGTGCCCGACAGCGCGCCGGTGACGTCGCTCGACGCCGCAGGCGGGGTTGGCGCCGCGGTTTGCGGGATTTCGACCGAAGCGGTGCCGCTCGGGCTCGTCACGGACCCCGGCGCGGCATTGTTCTGCGACTGCTTTCCGATCGGCGTCGGCGAGGTCATCGAGGGCGTGACCTGCTCTGGCGCGGCGGGCTTGTTCTCAATGGACGGCAGGGCTCGCGGCGCGGGCTCGCTCGACGTATTCTCCATCGCCTGCGGCGCTGGCGACGAGCTGCTGCCATCGAGCAGGTTCATCGCCATCTTGAAGGTGCCGAGCACGATCACGACCACGCTCGCGCCGACCAGCAGCGAGCGGATCTTCGAGGTGATGGTCGACCCGCCTTCCTGGCCCTTGTCCTTGGCGCGACCGGCAGACGCCTTGGCGGCCCGGCCGGTTTTCTCGGGTGGCTGCGCGGCGGCGGCTTGCGCTGCGCGGCGCGCGGCAGCGATGAAGCTCGACGACGACACCGGCTCCTTGGGCGCGGCCGGGATTTCGCTGATTGCGCTTTCGGACGCAGCGATGCGCTCGGACGGCGTGGCGATGCGTGCACCCGGCCTTGTGCCCGGCTCGAGCGGATGATCCGGCGGCAGTTCGGGCGCAAGCGCGGCGCGCGTGGGCGCGGTATGCGGCTCCAGGATTTCGCTGATCGCGCGTGGCGGAACCGGCGGTGCCATCGGCATCGGCGGCGGCGCCGCCGGCGCGGCGGCTTGGAATTCGCGCGGCGCGGCGGCGAAGGCGGCGTGCGCCGCCTGCGCGGCGGCTGGATTGGGCAGCTCGGGCTTCGGATCGTATTTCGGGTGCTGCTGTTGCTGCGGCCGCGGCTCGTGCGCCATCGGCGCGGGCGCCATGGGAGCGGCCATCGGCATCGGCATCGGCTGCGCCGCAGGGGCGGGCGGCGCGGTGCGCACATTGCGAAGATCGCCCTCGATCATCGAGAGACGATCGACGACGTGGCCAAGGGCGTTGTGGACGGCCTCCAGCGAATCCTGGGTGGTCCGGTTGGTCTCGGCCTGGCTGAAGCGGATGTCGGAGAGCTCGCGCTTGACGAGATCGACCATGCCGGAATCGGCGGGCGGCGCGGAGTTGCGGCTCTCGGCCAGCGCGGAATAGGTCGCCTGCTGCCGCTCCAGGTGGCGCAGGATGTCGTGCAGCCCGTCCTCGACGCGGCTGAAATTGCCGTTGCGCGGATCGGAGGCGGCCTCGAGCCGCTCCAGCAGATACGAGACCCGCTGTTCAAGATGAGCGAAGGTCGAAGCCGAGTCGTTGCCGACCTGCATGCGATCGAAACGGTCAGACAGGGCGCGGATCGCGCTTTCGAGCTGCTCGCTGCTCTCGGATGGTTGAGGGCGCTCGCGCGTTTCCAGAGCGGCGGTGAGCGCCGCGATGCGCTGTTCCAGCACCGCAAAACTGTCGCCTTGGCCGGACGCACGGGTGACCTGGTCGACCTTGGACGACAGCAGCTGCACGTCGTCCGAGAGCCGTGCCAGCGCTTCGTTGGAGGCAACGTTGGAGACGATGCCACGCAGCGCCGAGATCGCGCCTTCGAGCTGGCGGACCGTCGACGGATCGTCATTGGCGCGCAGGATCAGATCGAGCTTGGCGCCGAGATTGCGGATCGCCTCGTCATAGCCGGTGAGCTGCTCGGCCGGCGTCAGCGTGCGGAGCACCTGCTTGATCTCGGACAGCGCGTGCTCGATGCCGGACAGGACCTGACCGTCGGTGCCGTTGGAGCGGGTCTCGTCGATGCGCCGATGCAGCGAGCGGATCTCGTTCTCGATCGATTCGATCGCGCGGCGCGGCATCGCCTCGGTGATGGCGTTGCGGATCTCCGCAAGCTCGCTGCGGAACGTGTTGATCGCCTGCTCGGTATTGTCAGGGCGCTGCAGCGATTCGATCTGGCTCGTGATCTTGAGCAGATGGCGCTCAAGCGCAGAGAAATCCGGCCCCGGCTGGGGTGGCGGCGGAGCATAGGCAGGCGCGGGCGGCGCCATCGGGGGCGCGTAAGGAGCTGCCGCGGGCGCGATCGGCGGCGCGGCGCGCGGCGGCATCTGCCTGGGCGTAAAGCCGTCGAGCTCGCTCTGCCGTGCGGTGATCTCGGCCACCGCGACGTCGAACGAAGCGGGGCTCAGGGGCGGTGAGTTGCGATAGACCTGTGCTGCCGCGCGCTCGACCGCATCGGCCTGGCGCTGGCGCGTTTCAACGGGGGCCTGTCGTGGTGCCGGAGCCTGCTGCGGCTTTGAGATTTGCGACAGCCTTGCATCGAGCCGCGAGATCGCGTCGTTGAGCTGGCGCGCAACGCCCTGCTCGCGCGAAACGTCTTGTCGCGGAGTATCTTGTCGCGAAGAATCTTGCCGCGGCGCGGGCTTTGAAATCCGCTCGATCTGCTGGGTGATGGCGTCGAGCCGCTGGTGGATGTCGGCAACTTCGCGGCTTTCCTGGCTCGGTACTTGAGTCGGTACCTGGCTCGGGACGTTCTGGGCTTGCGGACGCTGGTCGTAAAGTCCGCGAAAGTTTGGCGGGGCGGTCTCGCCGAGCGTGGAGTTCAGCCAATCGTTGAGTGACATGCCGGCGCGACGCGCAGCAGCTTCGGCCCGCTCCCGGACGGATGGATCGATGCCGTCAACACTCCACGATACGCGCGAATTCATGACTCTGTCCGGTTCCGACTCCGGCGCCCCATCCGGCGCCTCCAGTCTTCCCTCGCGTGCCGGTTGCAAAGACAATCGGATTTGGCGCGGGTCGTCTGCCTCGAAAACCGACTTTTGTCTGTTACGGTAAATAACGGGTTAAGGAACCCGTTGACGGTGTCTTAAAGTTGGGCGGCGGGGTGCGACACCCACCGCTGTCATGCCCCGCGAAAGCGGGGCATCCAGTACCCGCAGCCTCTCGATTCCAGCCGCGCAGCCTCTGGAATACTGGATCGCCCGCCCCCGTGCGCAATTGCGCACAAGGCGGGCGATGACAGCGGAATAATACGCAACGGCACGTCATGGCGTCTGGCCAGCCCCTCAGCCCTTGCCCTCGCGCTTGCCATCCTCCAGCGGCACCACGGTGCCGCTTGCGCTCATCGCCGACAGGGCCTCGAGCGCCTCTTCGCAGAAATCGGCCACCATCTGCTCGTGCCGGGCGCCGAGCTGAAGCAGCAGCAGGTTACCGAGGTCGAGCACGCCGGACGCCGCCCCTTCCGGGAAGCGCTTCTTCAGGATGCGCTCGTAGTTCTCGTGGCGATCGCGGTGGTGCTCGAGCCGGGCCATCAGGTCGGTGCGCATGGGCTCGAGGCCGATGCTGTCGAGCGCATGCAACCGCACCAGGAGATCGTCCTTGATGGAAGGGGGCGTGCTTGGCCGCGCGGCCCAGTGCCGCAGCGCTGTTCGGCCCTCCGGAGTCAGCGTATAGATCAGTTTATTGGGTTTGCCGGTTTGCACGACCTCGCGGCCCTGGATGTAGCCGCGGTCGCGCAGCTTGGAGAGCTCGCGGTAGATCTGCTGGTGGTCGGCCTTCCAGAAGAAGCCGATCGAGGAATCGAATGTCTTGGCGAGCTCGTAGCCCGTCATCGGACGTTCCGTCAGGCAAGCGAGGATTGCGTCGCCCAAAGCCATGACCCGGTCCTCCTGTTGTCGATCTTAACCAATTGGCTTGACTTTATGCGCATCGGCGCATATGCGTCAATGTGCATATGAGGCGACCCGATAACGAGGGCAAAAACCGCCCCGAAAACCCCAATGGAGTCAACCTTCGCGCTACTGTGCATGGGGTTGTTTTCGCGTTTTTTGCCCGAGCCTTTTAGGGAGGCACCTGAATGACCGGCCTCGAGTCCTGGTACGGCTACATGAAGTCGCATGACCGGGCAGCGCTCTGGGACCTGCTCCATCCCGACGCCGTCTTCGAAAGCCCTGTCGTGCACGCGCCGCAGCGCGGCCGCGACATCACCTTCAAATATCTGGCCAGCGCTGAGAAGGTGCTTGGCGGTCCCGGCTTCAGCTATGTCGGTGAATGGAAGAGTGAGAGCGGCGCCGTGCTCGAATTCAAGACCATGATCGACGGCATCGAGATCAACGGCGTCGACATCATCAGCTTCGACGGCGAGGGGCGCATCACGCATTTCAAGGTGATGGTGCGGCCGCTGAAGGCGATCAACATGCTGCATCGCCTGATGGCGGAACAGCTTGCCGCCACTCAATCCTAAGCCAATACCGTCACTTCAAGGCCTGCCGGGAGACCACCATGCCGATCTACAAAGCCCCCGTCGAAGACGTGAACTTCCTGCTCAACGACGTCTTCCAGATCGACCGCTACGACAATCTGGCCGGCTTCTCCGACGCGTCGAGCGACGTGCGCGAAGCCATTCTCGGCGAAGCTGCCAAGCTCGCCGAAGAAGTGCTGCAGCCGCTCAATCGCGTGGGCGATCTCGAAGGCTGCAAGCGCGCCGATGACGGTAGCGTCACCACGCCGACGGGATTCAAGGAGGCGTTCAAGCAGGTCGCCGAGGGCGGCTGGCTCGGCCTGTCGGCACCAACCGAGTTCGGCGGCCAGGGTCTGCCGGTGACGCTGAGCCAGGCGGTCAACGAATTCCAGATCTCCGCCAACATGGCGTTCTCGATGTATGGCGGCCTCACCATGGGCGCGACCGCGGCGCTGATCGTCCACGGCACGCCGGAGCAGAAGCAGACCTACGTGCCGAAGATGGTGGCGGGCGAGTGGACCGGCACCATGAACCTGACCGAGCCGCATTGCGGCACCGATCTCGGCATGCTCCGCACCAAGGCGGTGCGGCAGGCCGACGGCAGCTTCAAGATCACGGGCACCAAGATCTTCATCTCGGCCGGCGAGCATGACCTCGCGCCCAACATCATCCACCTCGTGCTTGCCCGCATTGAGGGCGCGCCCGCCGGCATCAAGGGCGTGTCGCTGTTCGTGGTGCCGAAATTCCTGGTCAATGCCGATGGTTCGGTCGGCGCACGCAACGGCGTGGTCTGCGGCTCGATCGAGCACAAGATGGGCATTCACGGCAATTCCACCTGCGTGATGAACTACGACAACGCCACCGGCTGGCTGATCGGCGAAGAGAACAAGGGCATGCAGGGCATGTTCGTGATGATGAACGAGGCCCGCCTCGGCGTCGCCGTGCAGGGTCTCGCGCAGTCGGAAGTGGCCTATCAGAACGCGGTCGCCTATGCGCGGGATCGCATCCAGGGCCGTTCGCTCACCGGTGCCAAGGCGCCGGACAAGCCGGCCGATCCGATCATCGTCCATCCCGACGTGCGCCGCACGCTGCTGTCGATCCGCGCCTTCAACGAGGCCGCGCGCGCCTTCGTGATGTGGACCGCGCTGAAGAGCGACGTCGCCCATCGCTCCGAGGATCCCAAGGACCGCCAGGCCGCCGATGATCACATGGGCCTGATGACGCCGGTGCTGAAGGGCTTTCTCACCGATTACGGCTTCGCCAACGCGGTGCAGGCGCAGCAGATGTATGGCGGCCACGGCTATATCGCCGAGCAGGGCATGGAGCAGTTCGTGCGCGATGCCCGCATCGCCATGATCTACGAAGGCGCCAACGGCATCCAGGCGCTCGACCTCGTCGGCCGCAAGCTGCCGCGCGACGGCGGCCGCGCCATCATGGCGTTCTTCGGCGAGGTCATGGCCTTCGCCAAGGAGAACGGCGGCGACGAGGCGATGAAGCCCTACATCACTCCGCTCTCGGCCTCGCTCGGCCATCTCCAGCAGGCCACCACCTGGCTGATGCAGAACGCGATGGCCAAGCCCGACAATGCCGGTGCCGCCGCAACCGATTACCTCAATCTCTTCGGCTTCGTCGCGCTCGGCTATATGTGGGCGAAGATGGCGAAGGTGACGCAAGCCAAGATTGCCGAGAGCGGTGCGACGCCCTATCTCTCGACCAAGCTCGTCACCGGCCGTTTTTTCATGGAGCGGATGCTGCCGGAGACCGCCGCCAATCTCGCGCGCATCCAGGCCGGCTGCGCCACCATCATGGAACTGCCGGCGGAAGCGTTCTGAAGCCGCTTTCGCTGCGACCGGATCACGACCACAAGATCATCACATCAGGAGGGCGTCATGCCTGAGGCATTCATCTACGACCACGTCCGCACCCCGCGCGGCCGCGGCAAGGCGGACGGCGCGCTGCACGAAGTCACCGCGCTCGCGCTCGCGACCGTGCCGCTCAAGGCGCTGAAGGACCGCAACAACCTCCCCGAAGATTCCGTCGATGACGTCATTCTCGGCGTGGTCGATCCGGTCGGCGAAGCCGGCTCCGACATCGCGCGCTTTGCCGCGCTGAAGGCGGGCCTCGGCGAAGCGGTGCCGGGCGTCCAGATCAGCCGCTTCTGCGCCTCCGGCCTCGATGCCGTGAATTTTGCCGCAGCCCAGGTGATGAGCGGCCAGCACGAGCTCGTGATCGGCGGCGGCGCCGAATCGATGAGCCGCGTCGGCATCGGCGCTTCCGGCGGCGCCTGGCCGATGGACCCCTCGATGGCAGTGCCGGCCTATTTCATGCCGCAGGGTGTCTCGGCCGATCTGATCGCGACCAAATACGGCTTCTCGCGTGACGACGTCGACGCCTATGCGGTGCAGAGCCAGCAGCGTGCGGCGAAGTCCTGGGAAGAAGGCCGCTTTGACAAGTCGGTCGTCCCGGTGAAGGACATCAACGGCCTCACCATCCTCGCCAAGGACGAGCATATGCGTCCTTCGACGACGATGCAGTCGCTGGCGCAGCTGCAGCCGGCGTTCACGATGATGGCGCAGATGGGCGGCTTCGATGGCGTCGCGGTGCAGTCGCATCCGGAAATCGAACGCGTCAATTACGTGCACCACGCCGGCAATTCGTCGGGCATTGTCGATGGTGCCGGCGCCGTTTTGCTCGGCAGCAAGGAAGCCGGCGGCAAGTACGGACTGAAGCCGCGTGCAAGGATCCGCGCATTCGCCAATATCGGCTCGGAGCCCGCGATGATGCTGACCGGTCCGGTTGATGTCACCGAAAAGCTGTTCGCGCGCTCGGGCATGAAGAAGTCGGACATCGACCTGTTCGAGCTCAACGAGGCCTTCGCCTCGGTTGTGCTGCGCTACATCCAGGCCTTCGACATCGACAACGCCAAGATCAACGTCAATGGCGGTGCGATCGCGCTCGGCCATCCGCTCGGCGCGACCGGTGCCATGATCCTCGGGACGGTGCTCGACGAGCTCGAGCGCACCAACAAGGCGACCGCACTGGTGACGCTGTGCATCGGCGGCGGCATGGGCACCGCGACCATCATCGAACGCGTCTAAGGGGAGGGAGCAACCAGCATGGCTTACAAGAACTTCAAGGTTGAGACCGATTCCGACGGCATCGCGCTCGTGACCTGGGACATCCCGGGCCGTTCGATGAACGTGCTCGACGAGACATCGACCAGCGAGCTCGACGCGATCGTCAAGGCGACCACGGCCGACGCCGTGGTGAAGGGGGTCGTCATCACCTCCGCCAAGGAGGCGTTCTGCGCGGGTGCCGATCTTTCCATGCTCGAGGGCATGAATCAGGCCTACGCAAAAGTGTTTGGGGAGCAGGGCGAGACGGCCGCGAACCAGATGCTGTTCGAGCAGAGCCGGCGCTTCTCGCAGGTGCTGCGCTCGATCGAAACCTCCGGCAAGCCGTGGGCGGCGGCGATCAACGGCCTCGCGCTCGGCGGCGGTTTCGAGATTACGCTGTGCTGCCACTATCGCGTGGCGGCGGAGAATCCCAAGACCCGCCTCGGTCTGCCCGAGGTCAAGGTCGGCCTGTTCCCGGGCGCCGGCGGCACGCAGCGCGTGCCGCGCCTGGTGCCGCCGCAGGACGCGATGACGATCCTGCTCAAGGGCGATCCGGTCACGATCGAGAAAGCCAAGGCGCTGAATCTGATCCACGCCATCGTTCCCGCCGCCGACCTCGTCAAGGCGGCAAAGGACTGGATCAAGGGCGGCGGCAAGGCTGTTGCGCCCTGGGACGAGAAGGGCTTCAAGCTGCCGGGCGGTCCGGTGTTCTCCAAGGCCGGCATGATGATGTTCCCGGCCGGCAACGCGATCTATCGCCGCGAGACCTACGACAATTATCCGGCCGCACGCGCGATCATGAGCTGCGTCTACGAGGGCCTGCAGCTGCCGATCGACGCCGCGCTCCGTGTCGAGTCGCGCTACTTCACCTCGGTGCTGCGCTCGAAGGAAGCGGCTGCGATGATCCGCAGCCTGTTCCTGTCGATGCAGGAGCTCAACAAGGGCGCGCGCCGTCCGAAGGATGTGCCGCCGACCAAGGTGAAGAAGATCGCCGTGATCGGCGCCGGCTTCATGGGCGCGAGCGTCGGCTATGTCTCAGCCCGTGCCGGTCTCGACGTCGTCCTGATCGATCGCGACCAGGAGAGCGCCGACAAGGGCAAGGCGCATGCGCAAAAGGTGATCGAGGAGCAGATCAAGAAGGGCCGCGCCAAGCCCGGCGACGCAGAAGCGCTGCTCGCGCGCATCACGGCGACCGCGGACTATTCCGCGCTCAAGGACGTCGATCTCGTCATCGAGGCCGTGTTCGAGGACCGCAAGGTCAAGGCTGATACCTTTGCCAAGGCGCAGGAGCACATGAAGCCGGACGTGATCTTCGCGTCCAACACCTCGACGCTTCCGATCACCTCGCTGGCGGAATCCTTCAAGGACCAAGGCAGGTTCGTCGGCATCCACTTCTTCTCGCCGGTCGAGAAGATGATGCTGGTCGAGATCATCCAGGGCAAGAACACCGGCGATCTCGCGATCGCGACCGCGCTCGACTACGTCCGGCAGATCGGCAAGACGCCGATCGTCGTCAACGACTCCAGAGGCTTCTTCGCCAATCGCTGCGTCGGCCGCTACGTCGCCGAGGGCAACGAGATGTTCCTCGAGGGCGTGCCGCCGGCGATGATCGAGAACTGCGCCAAGATGGCCGGCATGCCGGTCGGCCCGCTCTCGCTGTCGGACGAGGTCGCGCTCGACCTCGGGCTCAAGATCATGAAGGCGACGGAAGCCGATCTCGGCCCCAACGCCATCAATCCCGATCAGAAGAAGCTGATGGTGGAAATGGTCGAGAAGCAGGGCCGTCTGGGCCGCAAGAACAGCAAGGGCTTCTACGACTACCCCGAGAAGGGCAAGGGACAGAAGAGCCTGTGGCCCGGCTTGTCCGCGCTGCAGCCCAAGCAGCTCGACCCAGATACCCTCGACGTCGAGGAGTTGAAGCAGCGCTTCCTGGTAGTGCAGGCGGTGGAGGCCGCGCGCACCGTTGAGGACCACGTCATCACCGATCCGCGCGAAGCGGATGTCGGCTCGATCCTCGGCTTCGGCTTTGCGCCGTTCACCGGTGGCACGCTGTCCTACATCGACTTCATGGGTCCCAAGAAGTTCGTCGAACTCTGCCACAAGCTGGAGGCGAAATACGGATCGCGCTTCACCCCGCCGAAATTGCTCGAAGAGATGGCGGCGAAGGGCGAGACCTTCTACGGCCGCTTCGCGCCAAAGAAGGCGGCGGCGTGATTCTCTGAACCGTAGCCGGGATGAAAAATACGAAAGGCCGGATTCTCGATCCGGCCTTTCGCATGTGTGCCTCAGGCAGCCTGGATCAGCCCTTCCTTCTTCATCGCTTCCTGCACCTGCGGCCGCGCCGCGACGCGGGTCTTGTACGCGGCAAGGTTCGGCATCGCCGAGAGGTCGAACTTCATCCGGTCGCCCCAGGTCAGCATCGTGAAGAGATAACCGTCGGCCACCGTGAACTGCTTGCCCATGAGGTAGTCGCGGCCGGCGAGCTGGCTGTCGATGTATTTCAGCTTGCCCATGACGCGGTCCTTGAAGAAGGCCTTGGCCTCGTCGTTCAGCGTCGGCGCGAACATCGGGCCGAAGCTCTTGTGGACCTCCGAGGTGAGGAAGTTCAGCCATTCGAGCAGCTTGTAGCGCTCGGCGCTGCCGTGGGCCGGCGCCAGCGCCTTGGCTGAGGCCTGATCGGCGATCATCTGGACAATCACCGGGCCTTCGGTCACGATCTCTCCGCTATCGAGGCCCAGCGCAGGGACCTGGCCCTTGGGGTTCAGCTTCAGATAATCCTCACCGTTTTCGAGCTTCTTGGCCCGAATATCGACCTTGACCAGTTCATAGGGCAGGCCGGCTTCCAGGAGCGCGATATGGGGGGACAGCGAGCACGCACCGGGCGAATAGTACAATTTCATGGAATTTCCTCCTCTTGTTGCTTGGTTCAGGCGAAAGAACGACTACATGCATCTGCTTGAAATAGTCAAGATTGATGCAGGTGCATCGAATAGGGTAAGAGACGGGCGACGAGCTTGAGCGGGACCATGAAACGCAAACCATCGACCGAGGCGACTTCCGCCTGGATCCGCTTGATGCGGGTGCAGAGCCGTGTGCTCAATTGCGTCGAGCAGGACCTGAAGAAGGCCGGCTTCCCGCCGCTCGCATGGTATGACGCGCTGCTCGAACTGTCACGGGCGCCCTCGGGCGAGCTCCGGCCGGTCGAACTCGAACGGCAGATGCTGATCCCGCAATATTCGACATCGCGGCTGATCGACCGCCTGGTCGACGAAGGCCTCGCCTCGCGGCGTGAATGCAAGATCGACAAGCGCGGCCAGTTCGTGGAGATCACGGAAGCCGGCCGCGAATTGCAGAAGCGGATGTGGGGCGCCTATTCGGCCGCGATCGAGAAATATGTCGGTTCGAAGCTGTCCGATGCGGATGCCGTGAAGCTCAGCGGTCTGCTCGACCGTCTGGGCTGCTCGTGCGGCGAGATGAAACTGCCGCCTGCCCACGTCAACGAAACCACGCCGTTGCGATGATCGCGCGGCAAACCAGCTCGTCCGTGCAGCCGGTGGCTGCGCGGACCATCCCTGTCACCCACGCGCGTTCGATCGAAGCGCTTTTGATTAGAGTCTGATATGGCGCGAGACCAGATCGATATGACGCCGCTGCAATCGCGCGACGAACTCGTCGCGTGGTTCGAGGCTGGTTGCAAGGACCCGTCCGAATTCCGCATGGGCACCGAGCACGAGAAGACGCCGTTCACGCTCGAAGGCCACCGTCCGGTGCCCTACGAGGGCGCGCGCGGTATCGGCGCGCTGCTCGAAGGCATGAAACTCCTGCTCGGCTGGGAGCCGATCATGGAGAAGGGCAACATCATCGGCCTCTACGACGTCACTGGCGGCGGCGCGATCTCGCTCGAGCCTGGCGGGCAGTTCGAACTCTCGGGTGCCCCCGTCGAGAACGTGCACCAGACCCAGAGTGAGCTGATGGCGCATCTGGCGCAGGTGCGCGAGATCGCAACGCCGCTCGGCATCGGCTTCCTCGGCCTCGGCATGACGCCGTCCTGGTCGCGCGCCGACATCCCGGTGATGCCCAAGGGCCGCTACAAGATCATGACCAATTACATGCCGAAGGTCGGCCAGTACGGCCTCGACATGATGTACCGGACCTGCACGGTACAGACCAATCTCGACTTCTCCTCCGAAGCGGACATGGTCAAGAAGCTGCGTGTCTCGCTCGGGCTCCAGCCGGCCGCAACCGCCTTGTTCGCCAATTCGCCGTTTACCGAGGGCAAGCCAAACGGCTTTCTCTCCTTCCGGTCCGAGATCTGGCGCGACACCGACAACGCGCGCGCCGGCATGATGCCGTGGGCATTCGAGGACGGCATGGGCTTCGAGCGCTATGTCGACTACGCGCTCGACGTGCCCATGTATTTCGTCAAGCGCGACGAGGACTACATCGACGTCTCGGGCTCCTCGTTCCGCGCCTTCTTCGATGGCCGCAACAACAATTTGCCCGGGGAACGCCCGACGCTGTCGGACTGGGCCAACCATCTTTCGACGATTTTCCCGGAGGTGCGGCTCAAGCGCTATCTCGAGATGCGCGGCTCCGACGGTGGCCCGTGGGGCCGTCTGCCGGCGCTATCGGCGTTCTGGGCCGGGTTGCTCTACGACGATGTGTCGCTGGATGCCGCCTGGGACCTCGTGAAGCACTGGACCGCGCATGAGCGTCAGGCGCTGCGCGACGACGTGCCACGCTTCGGGTTCAAGTCGCGAATCAAGGACCGCTATCTGTTCGAGATCGCCAAGGAGTGCCTCGTTCTGGCGCATGCCGGCTTGCGCCGGCGCGGCCGGATCGACCAGCTTGGCCGCGACGAGACCAGGCATCTGGAGCCGCTCGATCGCATTATCGATTCCGGCCGCACGCCGGCTGAGGAGATGCTCGACAAGTTCAACGGTCCCTGGAACCGCTCGGTGGAACCGGCCTACGCGGAATACGCGTTCTAGACCCAAGGCAAAACGATCGGACTCGGGCCGTTCATCGCCCGTACAGGTTTGCGGCGATCAAATGGCCAGCTGAAAAACCCGAGCGTCGTCAATAACTCGAAAGCTGTTCCGATGGGGAAGGGCCGCCTGGCCGTCATGGCAAGCGTCCTGGCAGGCGTCGTAGCCTGCGCCGCGTTGCTTTCGCTCGTGTTTGCGAGCTGGCCTGCGCGCGCCCAGACGGCGTTCGACCGGCCAGGCGGAGATTATTTCAGCTCTCCGGTCACGTCGGGCGATCCCGAGGATTGCGCGCTGCTGTGCGAGCGCGACCGCCGTTGCCGCTCGTGGAGCTTCAACTATCCTGACATCGAAGGCGGCTCGGCGGTGTGCTGGCTGAAGAACACGGTGCCTGCGCGCGTGCCGGGAAGCTGCTGCATCTCCGGCGTGCGCGGCGCCGGTGTGATCGAGCCGCGTGTCGAAGGCGTGGAGACCTCCATCGACCGCCCCGGCGGCGATTTGCGCAATTTCGAGATGAAGGACGGCGAAGGCGAAGAAGCCTGCAAGGCCGTCTGCACCGCCGACAACAAATGCCGCGCCTTCACCTATGCCCGCCCGGGCTACACGGGACGCGAAGCGCGCTGTTTCCTGAAAAAGGAGATCAAGCCGCCGCGGCGGAAGGCGGGATTCACGTCGGGCGTGGTGAGATAGCTCGGATCATTCCGGCGCAATCACCGTAAGCTCGGGCCACAACGCCCTCCATCTCGCGGCCTTTACCGCGTAATTCGCTGCGGAGAAATTCGGGCTTGGATTGGGGCGTGCAATCAAGCCCGCCACGTCATCGAAGCCGTGCGGCGCATAAACGTGGAAACCGTCGTCCGAGCGCCGCACGCCCACTTGCGTGTTCTGTGTGAGGAAACGGTCGATACCGTCAGTCGAGCACGACAGCGGCGGATAGGGCAGGCCGTGCTTGGCCGGGTACCACAGATGCACGCGTGCCTGGTTGCGGGTCTCGATCTTGACGCCGAGATGATCGAGGCGCGCTTGCAGCTTGCGGATCACGACGTCCTCCGCGTCCCAGGAGGTGTCAGGGTCGAAGTAGAAGACGTCGTAATCGGCAATGCCGTAATCGATCGCACGGCCGGTGAGCACGTTCCAAACCGATTGCACGAGACATCCCGAGACCAGCCACGCATCGGGCAGCGCGAGCTGGTGGAGCTCATCGAGAATCGCGACGTTAATCGGGTTCTTTAGCGCCAGCGCGAGGAAGCGGGCCTCATCCATGACAGTCGTCACGCGCTCACGCGTGCATCATAATCCGCTCGCGCCGCCTTCGAAGCCAGCGCGCGCCAACGCCGCCGCAGCAGCGACTCCACGATCGCGCGCTTTGCCTTGGACAGGCGGATCAGCACTATCGGATAATCGGCGTAGTGATCGGTGAAGTAGAAGATTTTTGGCTGGCTCTCGACCAGCATCGCGCGCTCGTCGACCGGGACGTCCGGCATCACCAGGCTGTCGCCATCTTCCTTCAGACGCGCCAGCATCTTCTTGCGCACCTTTAGTGCGGGCGTGCCGTAGGAGGTACCGTCCTCGACCTCCGGCCACGTCAGTGCGAATTTTCTGACGTCGTCGAAGGTCATGAGATCGGTTCAATGCACGGCGGTGAAAAACCGCGCCATGCGAAATCCGGACAGCCAGGTCCACACCGGCTGGCCCCGGATACCGAGATCCCAGGATCCGAGCACGGCGTCTGCGCGGCCGACCAGATTGTCGATCGGCAACATGCCGACGCCGCCGGAGCGCAAGGGCACGCGGCTGTCGGCGGAATTGTCGCGGTTGTCGCCGAGCACGAAGAGATGGCCTGCCGGCACCGTCACTTCCTGCGTGTTGTCGAGCGGACCGTTGTCACGCATCTTGAAGATCAGATGCGAGACGCCGTTCGGCAGCGTCTCGACATAGCGATAGGCGGGTTCGCTGCCGCCATTGTCGTCCTCGGCGGCACCAACGCCGTCCGGCTTCAACTCGGCGGGGCGATCGTTGACGAAGAGCTGGCCCTGGCGCAGCTGGATGCGGTCGCCGGGCAGGCCCACGACGCGCTTGACCCAGGCCTGCGAGCGGTCGCCGGGCCAGCGGAAGACCACGACGTCGCCCTGCTTCGGCGTTTCCGCGAAGACGCGGCCGCTCTCGGGCAGGTTGATCTGGATCGGCAGCGACGAGGTGCCGTAGCCGTAGGGGAATTTCGAGGCGATCAAGGCGTCGCCGATCAACAGCGTCGGCTCCATCGAGCCCGACGGCACGTAGAACGGCTCGGCCAGCGCACCCTTGGCGATGAACACCGCCGCGACGATGCCGGCGAGCTGCACCAGCTGGCCGCCCCAGCCGCTGCTCTTCCGCTTCGTGGTGACAGTTATCTTCTCGACGCTCATCCGCCTGTTCCACCCACCGTAATGCGTTCCATCAACAGCGACGGCTGGCCGACGCCGACCGGCACGCCCTGACCGTTCTTGCCGCAGGTGCCGATGCCGGTATCGAGCGCGAGGTCGTTGCCGATCATGCGGATGCGATGCAGGTCGGTCGGCCCGTTGCCGATCAGCATGGCGCCCTTCAGGGGCGCACCGATCTTGCCGTTCTCGATCTTGTAAGCCTCGGTGCACTGAAACACGTATTTGCCCGAGGTGATATCCACCTGGCCGCCGCCGAAATTCGCGGCGAAGACGCCGTTCTTCACCGACGCGAGGATCTCGGCCGGATCGCGGTCGCCCGCCAGCATGTAGGTGTTGGTCATGCGCGGCATCGGCACGTGGGCATAGCCCTGGCGGCGGCCGTTGCCGGTCGGCTTCATGTTCATCAGGCGGGCGTTCTGACGGTCCTGCATGTAGCCGACCAGGACGCCGTCCTCGATCAGCACGGTGCGGTTGGTCGGCGTTCCCTCATCGTCGATCGACAGCGAGCCGCGGCGCGAGGCAATCGTGCCGTCGTCGACCACGGTCACGCCCTTGGCCGCGACCTGCTGGCCCATCAGGCCGGCAAACGCGGACGTCTTCTTGCGGTTGAAGTCACCTTCGAGGCCATGGCCAACCGCCTCATGCAGCATCACGCCGGGCCAGCCGGCCCCGAGCACGACGTCCATCTCGCCGGCGGGGGCGGGAATCGATTCCAGGTTGACCAGAGCCTCACGCAACGCGCCGTCGGCGGCGTCGCGCCAGTTCTTGCTTTCGATGAATTCGGCGTAGCCGGCGCGGCCGCCATAGCCCTTGCTGCCGCTCTCCTGGCGGTCGCCCTGACCGGCGACGACGGAGACGTTGACGCGCACGAGCGGGCGGATGTCGCGATAGCTCTCGCCGTCGGGCCGCAGGATCTCGACCACCTGCCAGGTCGCGCCCAGGCTGACGCTGACCTGCCGCACCCGCGGATCCTTGTCGCGCAGATAAGCGTCGATCTCGGCGAGCAGTTTGACCTTGGTCTCGAAGCCGGGGGCATCGAGCGGATTGTCGTCACTATAAAGCCGCACGTTGGTATGCGCAGGAGGCGCGGCGAAGCTGCCGGAATAACCGCCGCGCACGGCCGCGACCGCGTCCGCAGCGCGAATCAGCGCCGGCAGCGACACGTCGGAGGAATGCGCGTAGCCGACGGCGTCGTCCTTGACGGCGCGCAGGCCAAAACCCTGCGAGGTATCGTAGGTCGCCTGCTTCAGCCGGCCATTGTCGAACATCAGCGCTTCGGTCTGGCTGTATTCCAGGAACAATTCGCCGTCGTCGGCACCGGCAAGCCCGCGCGCGAGCTCGTTGCGAACCTGATCGCGGTCGAGATTGGCGCGGTCGAGCAGGGAGGTTGTGGCAGGGTTGGTCATGCGTCCGTCCATTATCGGGGGATGTGAGGCAAGATAATGGTTTCCCGGCACTTCCGCGAGGGCGCCAAGTCTCACATTACGGAAACAATAGGATTCGCGGGCCTAACCGCCCTTCGCACTACGGCAGCTTGTCATAGCCCTCGCCGAGCCCGTTCAGGCTGAGCGGGAAGCCGATGCCTTCTTCCGGGGTCTCGAAGATGATGAAGGTCGCGGTCTTGGCAGTGCGGAGCTGGCCGAGCAGCTTGTCGTCCATGACGACCTCGGCGACGCAGCCATTGGGCAGGCAGCGGACAAAGCCGGCACGGCCTACGTCCTGGTTGTCGAGCTTGAGGCCGAGGCCGGAGGGCAGGAGAACGCCGAGGGGGGCGACCACCCGCATCAGGCGGCTCTTCTGGTCGGCGGTCTTGAGAACGATCACGGTCAGGCCGGCGTTGGAGCGGTCTTCGGCCACCACGCTCTGGATCAGGGCGCATTGCTCGGACTGGGCGCCCGGCGGGGTGTCGCAGCGGATCTGCCAGTCGCCATGGACGGAGCGCACCGCGCCCTGCGCATGGGCGAGGCCCGGAAGCGCCAGGACGACGACCGCCGCCAGCAGAGCGGCCAGCATCGTGAGGCTGCCAGCCTGGCTTTTAGCCCGCCTTGCCATGGATCTCGAAAACCCCATCGGGTCGGTCCCTCTGCTCGCCTGGGTCGCTCGCGTCAGGCGGACTGATACGGGAATGACGGCGTCTTGAAGGCGATTCGCAAGCAAATTCCACGCCGCCCCGGCCGCAATCGCCCGCACGAATCAGGTTCCTGTGCGGCTGTGCGCCAAGTGCCTACCGCGGGCAATTCCGCTGTCAAGCGGCAGCATCCCGGGAAATGGTATTTTTGTCTGATGTTACTAGGAAATATCTTGCGGGTGATGGCTGACAGACGAGGCTCAAGACTGCATTGCGATAGATCAAGAATTATGGTTTGAGAGGCTTGATTTCGGCGTTCTAGCGATCTGGCCCCAATTCCTCTTAGAGGTATTCTTGCGCGGCGGTTTGTCAGACGGGGGGATCGAATAAAGCGTTTCCCGAAAATAGGGGAATGCACTTGGGGTGATTTCGTTAGGGGAGCGCGAACGGCATGAAGATGTCGATGGGCCCGGTGGGCCGGCACTTGCTGGGATTGGCCGTGGCGGGTCTGACGCTGGCGACGGGCGGTGCGGCATTTGCCGAGCTGGGGCAGCCGGCTGCGTGGGAGTGGACGCTTCAGCAGTCCGGGTCCCCGGTGATGGACAACATCGTCTGGTTCCATAATTTCCTGTTCGTGCTGATCACGCTGATCACGCTGTTCGTTCTGGCGCTGCTCGTGATCGTTGTCGTGAAGTTCAACGCGAGAGCCAATCCGGTGCCGTCGCGGACCACGCACAACACGCTGATCGAGGTGGCGTGGACGCTCGTGCCGGTGTTGATCCTGGTCGGCATTTCGGTGCCGTCGTTCCGCCTCCTGTTCCTCGAGCTCGACGTGCCGAAGGCGGATCTGACCATCAAGGCGACCGGCAAGCAGTGGTACTGGTCCTACGCCTATCCTGATAACGGCAAGTTCGAGTTCGACTCGCTGATGGCCCAGGACAAGCAGCCCCGTCTGCTGGGCGTCGACAATGAGATGGTGGTGCCCGTCAACAAGGTGGTTCGGGTTCAGGTGACCGGGGCCGACGTGATTCATGCCTTTGCGCTGCCGGCCTTCGGCGTCAAGATCGACGCCATTCCGGGCCGGCTCAACGAAACCTGGTTCAAGGCCACCAAGACCGGCATGTTCTACGGCCAGTGCTCGGAATTGTGCGGCAAGGACCACGCCTTCATGCCGATCGCGATCCGTGTGGTGAGCGACCAGGAGTTCGCCTCCTGGGTCGAGACCGCGAAGAAGAAATATGCGAGCGGCGGCACCAGCACCTACGCCTCCACGGCCGGCCCGACGCAGTGAGCGCCGGGCGCAGGGTTCGAGGAAACTGAAAGCGACATAAGGCGGGACCTCCAGAGGTCCGATCGGGACGCAAGGCAGGATTAGAAAATGGCAACGAGCGCAGCGGCACACGGCGATCACGCGCAAGACCACGGACATGACGAGCACGCCCATCCGACCGGATGGCGGCGCTACGTCTATTCGACCAACCACAAGGACATCGGCACGATGTACCTGATCTTCGCGGTCATCGCCGGCGTCATCGGCGCCGCGATGTCGATCGCGATCCGTGCCGAGCTGATGTATCCGGGCGTGCAGATCTTCCACGAGACGCACACCTACAATGTGTTCGTGACCTCCCATGGTCTGATCATGATCTTCTTCATGGTCATGCCCGCGATGATTGGCGGCTTCGGCAACTGGTTCGTGCCGCTCATGATCGGCGCGCCCGACATGGCGTTCCCGCGCATGAACAACATCTCGTTCTGGCTGCTGCCGGCCTCGTTCGCGCTGTTGCTGATGTCGACCTTCGTCGAGGGCGAGCCGGGCGCCAACGGCGTCGGCGCCGGCTGGACCATGTACGCGCCGCTGTCGAGCTCGGGCCATCCGGGCCCGGCGGTGGACTTCGCGATCCTGTCGCTGCATCTGGCGGGCGCTTCCTCGATCCTGGGCGCCATCAATTTCATCACCACGATCTTCAACATGCGCGCGCCGGGCATGACCCTGCACAAGATGCCGCTGTTTGTGTGGTCGATCCTGGTGACGGTGTTCCTGCTGCTGTTGTCGCTGCCGGTGCTCGCCGGTGCGATCACGATGCTGCTCACTGACCGCAATTTCGGCACGACGTTCTTCAATCCGGAAGGCGGCGGCGATCCCGTGCTGTTCCAGCATCTGTTCTGGTTCTTCGGTCACCCCGAAGTGTACATCCTGATCCTGCCCGCCTTCGGCATGGTCAGCCAGATCGTCTCGACCTTCTCGCGCAAGCCCGTGTTCGGCTATCTCGGCATGGCCTACGCCATGGTCGCGATCGGCGGCATCGGCTTCGTGGTGTGGGCGCACCACATGTACACGGTCGGCATGTCCTCGGCGACGCAGGCCTATTTCGTCGCCGCCACGATGGTCATCGCGGTCCCGACCGGCGTGAAGATCTTCTCGTGGATCGCCACGATGTGGGGCGGCTCGATCGAGTTCCGCGCGCCGATGATCTGGGCGGTGGGATTCATCTTCCTGTTCACCGTCGGCGGCGTCACCGGCGTGGTGCTGGCGAATGCCGGCGTCGACCGCGTGCTCCAGGAGACCTACTACGTGGTCGCGCACTTCCACTACGTGCTGTCGCTCGGTGCGGTGTTCGGAATCTTCGCCGGCTGGTACTACTGGTTCCCGAAGATGTCCGGCTACATGTACAATGAAGGGCTCGCCAAGGCGCACTTCTGGGTCACCTTCATCGGCGTGAACCTGGTGTTCTTCCCGCAGCACTTCCTCGGTCTGTCGGGCATGCCTCGCCGCTATGTCGATTATCCCGACGCGTTCGCGGGCTGGAACCTGGTCTCGTCGGTCGGCTCCTATATCTCCGGCTTCGGCGTGCTGATCTTCCTCTACTGCGTGATCGACGCCTTCGCGAAGAAGGTGCCGGCTGGCGACAATCCGTGGGGTGCAGGTGCGACCACGCTGGAATGGACGCTGCCCTCGCCGCCGCCCTTCCACCAGTTCGAAGTGCTGCCCCGCGTGCAGTAAGCCAATGCTCGCGGCGCCCGTGACGGGCGCCGCGGCTCGACAACCAAGCGAGTCAGTCTAGTGTCCGTCCTCGACCACAACGCCATCGACATCAATCCCCGCATCTCCGAAGCGGAGGTTGGCGATTACATCGCGCTCCTGAAGCCGCGGGTGATGTCGCTGGTGATCTTCACCGCGCTGGTCGGAATGGCGATGGCGCCCGGGCATTTCCACCCGGTGCTGGCCATCACCTCGCTGCTCTGCATCGCGGTCGGCGCCGGCGCGTCCGGCGCGCTCAACATGGCGCTCGAAGGCGACATCGATGCCAAGATGTCGCGCACGGCGAACCGGCCGATTCCGCGCGGCCGCATCACCCGTCCCGAGGCGATGACCTTCGGCATGACGCTCGCCTTCTTCTCGGTGATGACGCTCGGCATCCTGGTCAACTGGATCGCGGGCGCGCTGCTCGCCTTCACCATCTTCTTCTACGTCGTGATCTACACAATCGGCCTGAAGCGCTGGACCGCGCAGAACATCGTGATCGGCGGTGCCGCCGGCGCACTGCCGCCGGTGGTGGCCTGGGCCGCGGTCACAGGCACGGTCGACGTCGAGCCGCTACTGCTGTTCGCCATCATCTTCTTCTGGACGCCGCCGCACTTCTGGGCGCTGGCGCTGTTCCGCTCCGACGATTACGCGCGCGCCGGCATTCCGATGCTGCCCAACGTCGCCGGCCCCGACGCGACCCGGCTTCAGATCCTGCTCTACACCATCGTGCTGATCGCGGTCGCGGCCGCGCCCTGGGCGCTCGGCTACTTCGACGCCATCTACGGCATCGTCTCGCTGATCCTCGGCGCCGGCATGCTGGGGTTCGCCATCAACGTCTATGTCCGTCGCGAGCGCAGCCAATCGCTGCGGGCGACCCGCAAGCTGTTCGCGTTCTCCATCCTTTATCTGTTCGCGCTGTTTGCGACCTTGCTGGCCGAGGTCGTGTTCCGGGCGCTTGCGCCGATGGTAGGGGGCGCATGATCACAGGGATGGCCGACAAACCCGAGATAGACGGAATCGTCCTCACCGAGGCGCAGAAGAAGAGCCGTCGTCAGCGCTCGATCGCGATCGCACTCGCGCTCGGCGTGCTCGTAGTGCTGTTCTTCGCCGTGACCATGGTCAAGGGGCCGGCCGTGCTCGTCCGGCCGATGTAGGAAACATGGATCAGAAGCCGACCATATCGCGGGATCAGAGCCGGACGGCCACCAAGGGGCGCAGGCCTGCCAGGGGGCTTGGCCGCGACGTGGTGGTCGCCTCGATCTGCGGCGGCGTGGTCGCGCTGATGGTCGGCGCCTCCTACGCGGCGGTGCCGTTCTACAATTGGTTCTGCCGCGCCACCGGCTTCAACGGCACGACCCAGGTCGCGACCTCGGCGCCGGCCAGCGGCCCGATCGCACGCAAGATCGCGGTGCGCTTCGATTCCAACGTCGCGCCCGGCCTGCCCTGGAAGTTCGAGCCCGAGCAGAGCGAGATCGAGGTCAATATCGGCCAGGTCGTGACCGTCTTCTACACGGTGACCAACCAGGCCGCGCGGACCACCGCAGGCCAGGCCGCCTACAATGTCGCGCCGCTGACGGTCGGATCCTATTTCCAGAAGATCAACTGCTTCTGCTTCACCGAGCAGACCATGGCGCCGGGCGAGAAGCGCGAGATGCCGGTCGTATTCTATGTCGATCCGTCGATTGCCGACGACCACGAGAACGACGGTCTCAACACGATCACGCTGTCCTACACGTTCTATCCGGTGAAGGATCCGGTGGTGAAGCCGCTCGCGGCCAGCGAAGACGACAAACGCAAGGGAAATCTCTGATCTCCGGACTCACGCGCCGGGGTTGGAATAAGGGGATAAGTGCCTGACAGGCACGGGATTGAGGAGCGAGACCGCAAATGGCAACGGCGCACACCAAGCATCACGACTACCATCTGGTCGATCCCTCGCCATGGCCCGTCGTCGGCTCCATCTCCGCCTTCATCATGGCGGTCGGCGCGATCACCTGGATGCACCACATGTTCTCGGCTGCGCCGATCATCTTCGGTGTCGGCACCGTCGGTGTGCTCTACACCATGGCGAGCTGGTGGGGCGACGTGATCAGGGAAGCCCAGTACAAGGGCGACCACACCCGCGTCGTGCAGCTGCATCACCGCTACGGCATGATCCTGTTCATCGCCTCGGAGGTGATGTTCTTCGTCGCCTGGTTCTGGGCCTATTTCAACGCGGCGCTATTCCCGGCCGACGCCGTCCACGCTACCCGCGATGCGGTGTTCGGCTGTGGTCTCGGGACCGCGGCCGGCGCCTGCACCGTGCCGGGCACCTGGCCGCCGCACGGCATCGAGACCTTCGATCCCTGGCATCTGCCGCTCCTGAACACGCTGATCCTGCTCACCTCCGGCACCACGGTGACCTGGGCCCACCATGCGCTGCTCGAGAACGATCGCCAGGGCCTGAAATATGGCCTGATCCTCACCGTCGTGCTCGGCGCGCTCTTCACCTGCGTGCAGGCCTATGAGTACAGCCACGCGGCATTCTCCTTCGGCGGCAACGTCTACGGCGCGACCTTCTTCATGGCGACCGGCTTCCACGGTTTCCATGTGCTGGTCGGCACCATCTTCCTGCTGGTGTGCCTGTTCCGCGCCTATGCCGGCCACTTCACGCCGACCCAGCATCTCGGTTTCGAGTTCGCCGCCTGGTACTGGCATTTCGTCGACGTGGTCTGGCTGTTCCTGTTCCTCTGCATCTATGTCTGGGGACACGGCGCCGAGACCATGGCTCACGGCGCGCACTGAGCGGGCTGGCTTCGGATCGAGAAAGGGCGGCCCCGGGCCGCCCTTTTGCTTTTTTGCGCGCAGGGGTTTCGGCAGAAACTGTGATAGACCTTTTGCCATGAACGAAGCCGCCGATACGTCCGAGCCGCAAGCCACCGTCCTGCAAAGCGCGCTGCGCGGGCTTGCCTGCAAATGCCCGCGCTGCGGCCAGGGCAAGCTCTATGCAGGCTTCCTGACGCTTGCGCCTTGCTGCGAGCGTTGCGGCCTCGACTACGCCTTCATCGATTCCGGTGACGGTCCGGCGATCTTCATCATCATGCTGGCCGGCGCGATCGTCGTCGGCTGCGCGCTCGTCATCGAGGTCAAGTACCAGCCGCCGTACTGGCTGCACGCGGTGCTGTGGCTGCCGCTGATCCTTGCGACTACCCTGCTGCCGTTGCGCGCGATGAAGTCGCTGCTGATCGCACTGCAATTCCACCATAAGGCGGCGCCGGGCCGGCTGGTCGACCGCGCGAAATGAACGAGACCGCGCGCAAGCCCCGCGTGGCCGGCTTCGCGCTGTTTACGCTTTTCCTGACCGCGGTCTGCGTCACGCTCGGCGTCTGGCAATTGCAGCGCCGCATCGCCAAGCACGAGCTGATCGCCGCACTGACCGAGCGCCTCGCGGAGGCACCGGTCACTCTGCCGCCGCCGGCACGATGGGCCGCGCTAAGTCCCGCGCGCGATGAATTCCGCCGTGTCAGCTTTACCGCGACCTACGCGCCGTTGCCCGATGCGATGGTCTATTCCTCCGGATCCGCCGTGCGTAAGGACGCGTCGGGCCCCGGCACCTGGGCCTTCCTGCCGGCGCGGCTGCCGAGCGGCGAGACGGTGGTGATCGATGCGGGCTTCGTCGAAAACACCATGCAGGATCGCAGCGTCGAGGATCGCGCGGTCAGGAAGCTCGTCACCGGGCAGGCGGTCTCGTTCACCGGCTATCTGCGCTTCCCCGAGGCACCGGGCTGGCTGACCCCGGCGGAGAACCGCGGCAAGCGGCTGTGGTTCGTGCGCGATCACGTGGCGATCGCGAGCGCGCTGGGCTGGGGCGCGGTTGCGCCGTTCTATGTCGACCTCGAGCAGCCGGCGCCCGAGAATGGCATTCCGCGGCCGGGGCCGCTCGACGTCCATCTCAAGGACGATCACCTGCAATACGCCATCACCTGGTTCACCCTTGCAGGCGCCGTGCTCATCGCCTTCGCCGTGTGGGCAAGAGGGCGGCGGCGGGGCTGAGCTCCGTAGATCCACTTAGGGAACCCGGTATCGCCCGGGGTTTACCATTCAGCGCACATTCACGAGTGTGGTCCTAAGCCGCCAGTAATTTTCCGCGGCAGACAGGATTGCAGCGTGAGTGATTTCGACCAGATGGGAATTGTCGTCGATTGGGTGGATGCCTGCAGGAAGGGCGACCTCGCGACGCTCCTCGACCTCTATGCGGATGACGCCCAGGTCGAATGCACGTGCAACGGCACGCAGCGCTATCGCGGCCGGAGCGAGCTCGAAGCCTATTGGCAGCCGCGGCTCAGCGCTTTCTCGTCGGCCGGTTTCGGGTTGGAGGAAATCCATCCTGCACCCCACGGCGTCGATCTCGAATATTCCGTCGCCGGCGCGCTGCGCATTCGCGCCTCGTTTTGTTTCAGCCCCGACGGCAAGATCCGCACCACGCTGTGCGAGCCGGCGCGACAGAACGCGCAGCTTGGCTGTGCGTGCTAGAGTTTCCGTTCTGATTAATCAGAGCCGAACACCAGATTCTGTTTTGGCGTTTTCTTCACGCGAACCGGTATCCACTTCGCTCGAAAGCGCTTCAATCGCTGACCGGCGCCTCGCGTGCCGGTTCGGCGGGAAGGCGGCAGCGCACATAGGTTCTGTCGTCCACGCGCAGCAGTGACAGCGATCCGCTGAGTGCGCGCACGCGCTCATGCATGCCGGTCAGGCCGCGGCCGAACAGATTCCCTTCGGGAAAGCCGCCGCCGTCGTCGGAAATCTCGATGACGACCGTCTCGCCGGCGAAGGTCGCCTGCACATGGGCATGGCTGGCGCCGGCATGACGCAGCACGTTGGTCAGCGCCTCCTGAATCACGCGATAGACGGTTTGAGCCAGCGGCCCGTCGATCGCGTTGAGATTCGGATCGACCGCGTCCGTCAGGTCGATAGACGGCGCCTGCTTGCGAAAATTTCGGAGCAGCGTCTGCACACTGGTCTCCAGACCCAATTCCTCGATGTAGAGCGGTCGCAACCGGTCGAGGATGCGGCGGTTGGTCTGCTGGAGCGCCTCGACCGATTGCAACACCTCCTGCGCCGAACTGCTGAGATTTCCCGCCGGGGGCGAGGCATCGACCAATGCGATGGTGCCGACGCGGATGCCGAACAGCAGCGGACCGAGTTCGTCGTGCAGTTCGCGCGCGAGATCGCGCCGCTCGTCGTCCTGCAGCGAGACCAGGCGGTGCAGCAGGTCGCGATTGTCCTGGCTCAACTGCACCAGCGTTTCGGCCAGCGCATTGGCCTCCTCGCAGCTTTGCCGGATTTCCGGCGGTCCCCCGACCGAGATCGGTGTTGCGTAGTCGCCGCGTCGTAGCCGCGTGAGGCCTGCGCCAAGATCCTGCAGTGGTCGCAGGGCTGATCCCGCAAACACATAGGCGACGACCCCTGTCAGCCCGGTCAGCGCGACGACGAAGCCGGCCAAGGCGAGGAAGCCCACCCAGGTCTCGAACAGCGCTGCGGACAGGTCCGGCACAAACACGATGTCGCCGAAATGCTCGCCGTTGAGGGATACCGGAAATGCGATGTGCAAGTCCGGAATGGAAAGGAGACTGACGAACCATTTTGGTGGGCCATGCGAACCTTGCAGGCCCCTCGACGCAAAGGGAGGAGCAACCGCTCCTGCAGGAAGGAATTGAATATCTGAGGACTCGTCCAGCATCCGCACGAAGTCATCCAGGGTCCTTCGCGGATGGTCGGATGAACGCAGAGCGTTGTTGAGGGCCTCGGCCACGGCTTTGGTCGATCGTTGGGCCGGCTGGTTCTCCTCGGCGAGCTGACCGGTCGTGAAGACGTGCAGCAGGACGCCGCCCATGATCAGCGCCGCCATGAACAGCAGGCCGAGCGGCAGAAACAATTGTGTACTGAAGGACAGCCGTTGCCACATTAGGTCAATTCTAACGCGCATCAGGGGATTTTGCTCTTTCCATTTGTTCCCGTCGGTTTATGAATCGAAAAACTAGAGAGTTACAATGCAAGATACTGCCAAGCCGGCGACCCGCGTCCTGATTGTCGACGACCATCCCGTGGTGTTGTCCGGTTGCCGCACCCTGTTCTCCTCCGACCATTCGATCCGGATCGACGAGGCGACCGACGCCAAATCCGGGCATCGCGCCTATGTCAGCAGGCGGCCCGACGTCACTGTGATCGACATCAGCCTGCCCGACGTCTCCGGCTTTGAACTGATGCGGCGCATTCGCAAGGACGATCCCGACGCCAAGATCATCATGTTCAGCATGAACGATGATCCAGCCTTCGTGGTGCGGGCGGTCGAGCTCGGGGCCCAGGGCTACGTCTCCAAGGGCGACGATCCCCGGATCCTGCTCAAGGCGGTGCGCAAGGTGGTTGCGGGCGACAATTTCATCTCACCGCAGCTCGCGGAAGCCGTGACGTTTTCCGGCGCGGCGATCAAGGCCAATCCAGCCTCGCAGATGACGCCGCGGGAGCTCGAGATTCTTCGCCTGTTGGGGCGAGGCGACAAGATCGTCGAGGTCGCCGAGGCGCTCGGCATCTCCTACAAGACCGTCGCCAACACCACCTCTCTGCTCAAGCAGAAGCTCGGTGCCAAGAACCATTCCGACCTGATCCGGATCGCGGTGGAAATCGGGATGAACTGACGCCTCAGGGCACCGAACCGGCTGCACCAGGATGCTGCCGGTTCGGCGGGCGGACCGGTCTCGGCGCTCAGCCGGGCAATGCATGGATAGCGCCGACACCATCCGCCGACACAATGAGCGCAGCCGTCGTGTCGTTCGGGATATAATGGTAATGCGTGACGCCAAGCTGCTGGCGAACGTTTGCCCGCGCCGAAACGTGTCGGGAAAAACAGGAACATTTTCTCACACATTCCGTTTTGTCCCTTGACGATATCGTGACAGCCGACGAAAGCTTGCGCGAACAGTTTTTGCGGGTCGGTGACCCCAAGACGCCAAACCGGTCTGCACACAACGACAGACCTTCCAAGAGAGGGCTGCGGCATTGCCGCAGCCCTTTTCGTTGGCAGCGCTTTTCGTTGGCAGCCTTTTTCCTTGGACGGCCCCAGGCGCGAAGCGGTTTCCTGATGCCGCAAAACACTTTATGGTGGCCCAAAGCCTCTGGCTGTTAACAAGTAATTTCGTAAAATCAAAGGCTTGCGGACCGAGTCCAGGCTCGGCCGGCCTTTGGAGGGCAGTTTGACTCGTTATATCTCGACCCGGGGCGAGGCCCCCGAACTCGGCTTCTGCGACGTGATGCTGACCGGGCTCGCTCGCGACGGCGGCCTGTATGTGCCGGCCACCTGGCCGCAACTCTCGCCTGACGCCATCGCCGGCTTTTTCGGGCGTCCCTATTGGGAGGTCGCGGTCGAGGTGATCCGCCCTTTCGTCGCCGGCGAGATCTCGGACGCCGAGCTCGGCCGTATGGCGAACGAGGCCTACGCCACCTTCCGCCATCCGGCGGTGGTGCCGCTGCGCCAGATGGCGCCGCACCAGTTCGTGCTGGAGCTGTTCCACGGCCCGACGCTCGCCTTTAAGGACGTGGCGATGCAGCTGATCTCGCGGCTGATGGACCACGTGCTCGCCCAGCGCGGCCAGCGCACCACCATCGTGGTCGCGACCTCGGGCGACACCGGCGGTGCTGCGGTCGACGCGTTCGCAGGACTCGAAAATGTCGATCTCATCGTGCTGTTCCCGCATGGCCGCATCTCCGAGGTGCAGCGGCGAATGATGACGACGACGGGCGCGGCCAACGTCCATGCGCTTGCCGTCGAGGGCAATTTCGACGATTGCCAGGCCCTCGTGAAGGCGATGTTCAACAACCATCGCTTCCGCGATGCGACGTCGCTGTCCGGCGTCAATTCCATCAATTGGGCGCGCATCGTCGCCCAAGTGGTCTACTATTTCACCTCCGCCGTTGCCGCCGGTGCACCCGCGCGCGCGGTGGACTTCGTCGTGCCGACCGGCAATTTCGGCGACATCTTCGCCGGCTATGTCGCCAAGCGCATGGGTCTTCCGGTGCGGACCCTGGGCATCGCCGCCAACGTCAACGACATCCTGGCGCGCACGCTGAAGACCGGGATCTACGAGGTGCGCGAGGTCCACGCGACGGCTTCGCCGTCGATGGACATTCAGATCTCCTCGAATTTCGAGCGGCTGCTGTTCGAGGCTGGCGGGCGCGATGCCGCCGGCGTGCGCCGTCTGATGGATTCACTGAAGCAATCGGGACGCTTCGTGCTGCCCGATGCGACGCTGGCCGCGATCCGCGAGGGGTTCGACGCAGGCCGGGCCGACGAGACCGAGACCGCGGCCGCGATCCGCGCCGCCTGGCGCGAGGCCGGCGAGCTGGTCGATCCCCACACCGCGGTCGCGCTTGCGGTCGCCGACCGCGACACCACGGACAGGACGGTTCCCAGCATCGTGCTGTCCACCGCCCATCCGGCCAAATTCCCCGATGCGGTCGAAGCGGCCTGCGGCCAGCGGCCGCAACTGCCGGCCTGGCTCGATGGTCTGATGACCAAATCCGAACACATGAAGGTGATGAAGAACGACCAGACCGAGGTCGAGCGGTTCGTGCTGTCGGTCAGCCGCGCCGCGAAACAGGGAGTTGCCGGATGAGCGTCGAGATTTCCAAGCTTGCGTCCGGCCTCACTGTCGTCACCGACAAGATGCCTCATCTCGAGACCGCGGCGCTCGGCGTCTGGGCCGGCGTCGGCGGGCGCGACGAGAAGCCCAACGAGCACGGCATCTCGCATCTTCTGGAACATATGGCATTCAAGGGCACGACGAAGCGCTCCTCGCGCGAGATCGTCGAGGAGATCGAGGCGGTCGGCGGCGACCTCAATGCCGGCACCTCGACCGAGACCACGTCCTATTATGCGCGGGTGCTGAAGGCCGACGTGCCGCTCGCACTCGACGTGCTCGCCGACATCCTGGCCAATCCCGCCTTCGAGCCCGACGAACTCGAGCGCGAGAAGAACGTCATCGTGCAGGAGATCGGCGCGGCGCAGGACACGCCTGACGACGTCGTGTTCGAGCATCTCAACGAGCTCTGCTATCCCGACCAGCCGATGGGCCGCTCGCTGCTCGGCACTGCGAAGACCTTGCGTGCCTTCAGCCGCGACTCGCTGCGCGACTATCTGTCGACGCACTACCGCGGCCCTGACATGGTGGTGGCGGCCGCCGGCGCGGTCGATCACAAGCAGGTGGTCGCCGAGGTCGAGCAGCGCTTTGCCAGTTTTGAGGGGACAGCGGGTCCCAAGCCGCAACCCGCACAATTCGGCAAGGGCGGCACCAAGGTGGTGCATCGCGAGCTCGAGCAGGCGCATCTGACCTTGGCCCTGGAGGGCGTGCCGCAGACCGATCTGTCGCTGTTCTCGCTCCAGGTCTTTACCAACATCCTCGGCGGCGGGATGTCGTCGCGGCTGTTCCAGGAGGTGCGCGAGAAGCGCGGCCTCTGTTACTCAATCTACTCGTTCCATGCCCCCTATACCGACACCGGCTTCTTCGGCCTCTACACCGGCACCGATCCGGCCGATGCGCCCGAGATGATGGAGGTCGTGGTCGACATCATGAATGATTCGGTCGAGACCCTGACCGAGGTCGAGATCGCGCGGGCCAAGGCGCAAATGAAGGCGGGGCTGCTGATGGCGCTGGAGAGCTGCTCGTCCCGCGCCGAGCAACTCGCCCGGCATGTGCTGGCCTATGGCCGGCCCCAGACCGCCGAGGAGCTGGTGGCCCGGATCGACGCCGTCAGCGTCGAATCGACCCGGGATGCGGCGCGTGCGCTGCTTTCGCGCAGCCGCCCTGCGGTTGTCGCATTGGGCAGTGGCAGGGGTCTGGACACGGCGGTGTCTTTTGCGGAAGGATTGACCCGGGCACGCGCCAAGGCGCGGCTGCATTAGGAGCCGCGCACGGGTTGATCCGCCCCGGGAAGCATCACCATGGCCCTCTTTCGCCTGCCATCCAGTGGACCCGCCGCTCTCGCGCCGCGCGGCAACGGCCTGTTGCTACGCGCGCCTCAGATGTCGGACTTCCTGCAATGGGCCCATCTGCGCGAGTCCAGCCGCGATTACCTGACCCCCTGGGAGCCGATCTGGCCGTCGGATGATCTCACCCGCTCCGGTTTCCGCCGCCGCCTGCGCCGCTATTCCGAGGACATCGCCGCGGACCGGTCCTATCCCTTTCTGATCTTCCGGGAGCTCGACGGCGCCATGGTCGGCGGCATCACGCTCGCCAATGTCCGCCGCGGCATCGTCCAGGCCGGCACCATCGGCTATTGGGTCGGCAAGCCCCACGCCCAGCGCGGCTACATGACGGCCGCGCTGCGGGTGCTGCTGCCGACGCTGTTCGGGGAGCTCAATCTGCACCGGGTCGAGGCCGCTTGCATCCCGACCAATGCGCCCTCGATCCGGGTGCTGGAGAAGTGCGGTTTCTCCCGCGAGGGGCTGGCGCGCCGGTATCTCTGCATCAACGGGGTCTGGCAGGACCATTTGCTGTTCGGCCTGCTGCACGAGGATTTCCGCGGCTGAGCCCGTTGATTGATGCGGCCAAAGTCTCCTTGTTTGCTGCCTTGGGTTCGCCGGTTTTGACGATATAACGGCGCAACCCGGCCGGTGATCGGTCGGGATGTCGTCAGGAGTATGGGTGTTGATGGTGCAGGAGCTTCGGTCATCGCGGAATGCGTTGCGGCGGGGGGCGGCGGTCGCGCTGGCGTTGTCAGTTGCGCTCGTCTCCATCTCGCCGGTCGCGGCGCAGTCGCTGACCGATCGATTCAAGGGCCTGTTCGGCGGCAAGTCGGACGAGCCGGCCCAACCCAAGCCGGCGCCTGCGCCGGGCCAGCCGGCGGCTGATGACGATCTTGATTGCCCGCAGGTCACGGTGCGTGCCGGAGCCTCCACCTACGCGGTCGGTGCCACCGGGAAGCCGGCCGTCGGCAACGAGATCCGCTTCCAGGCCACCATCACCAAGATGGCGCGCGAATGCGCCCGCAATGGCGGCGATATCACGGCCCGGATCGGCATCCAGGGCCGCGTCATTGCCGGACCCGCCGGCGCGCCTGCGAGCGTCGAGGTGCCGCTGCGCGTCGCCGTGGTGCAGGGCGGCGTCGGCGAGAAGGTGATCGCTTCCAAGGCCTACCGGACCACGGTCGGAATGTCGGAGGGCGGCAGCGTGCCGTTCACCTTCGTGGCCGAGGATCTGGTCTACCCGATGCCTTCGGCCAAGGACGCCGATAGCTACATCTTCTATGTCGGCTTCGATCCGCAGGCGCTGTCGCCCGAGCCGAAGGCGCGGGCGAAGAAGAAGTAACCACGTCAAGATAGTCGTCATGCCCCGCGAAGGCGGCGCATCCAGTACGCCGCGGCTTCTCGATCTATCAGGGCTGTCTCTGGAATACTGGATCGCCCGCCTTCGCGGGCGATGACATCAGATTTGCCGATGCAGTGCCCGACAAACAAAAAAGCCGGCGCTGATCGCGCCGGCTTTTTGATTGGTGAAGGCAAGATCTCTCAGTTCAGCTTCTGCCTGACTTCGGTGATGCCCTTGGCGAGCAGATCGTCGGCGACCTGGCCCCTGACCGACTTCGACAGGATCGTGGAGGCGGCCTGGACGGCGGCTTCGGCCGCTGCGGCGCGAACATCGGCCACCGCCTGAGCCTCGGCGAGCGCGATCTTGCCCTCCGCGGTCTTGGTGCGGCGAGCGACGAAATCTTCCACCTTGGCCTTGGCCTCGGTTGCGATGCGCTCGGCTTCGCTCTTCGCGTTGGCGATGATGTCGGCGGCCTCGCGTTCGGCCGAGGCGGTGCGCGCCTTGTAGTCGGCGAGCACCTTGGCGGCTTCCTGCTTGAGGCGCGTCGCGTCGTCGAGCTCGGCCTTGATGCGATCGGCGCGATGGTCGAGCGCAGTCATGGCCTTCTTGAAGACCCCGAGATAGCCGAACACGACCATCAGGATCACGAAGGCGATGGCGACCCAGGTTTCAGGATCGAAGAACATATCGATTAACCCTTCAAGGACGCATCAACGGCGGCATTGACCAATGCCGCGTCCGGAACCACGCCCGTGAGCTGCTGCACGATGGTGCCTGCCGCATCGGCCGCGATGCCGCGGACGTTGCTCATGGCGGTCGCACGGGTCGAGGCGATGGTCTTCTCTGCCTCGGCGAGCTTGGCCGCCAGTTGCTCTTCCAAGGCCTTGCGCTCGGCGTCCGCCTGCGCATTCGCCTTGTCGCGGGATTCGTTGCCGATGGCCTGCGCGCGCGAGCGTGCCGAAGCAAGCTCGTTTTCATAGGCCTTCAGCGCCGCTTCGGACTGGTCCTTCAGCTTCTGCGCTTCGGCGAGGTCGCCCTCGATCTTGTTCTGACGCGCCTCGATCGCACCGCCGACGCGCGGCAGAGCGAGCTTGGACACGATCACGTAAAGCGCGACGAAGAAGATCGCGAGCGACACCAGCTGTGAAGCATAAGTGCCGCTCTCGAACGGCGGAAAACCGCCACCGTGACCGCCTTCGGACCCGGTGTGGGCGCCCGCCGCCGGACTTTTCGCCCCGCCATGACTTTCAGCCATGGAGTACTCCTGTTGCAGTCATGCGCGTCGCCTCGGTTGAAGCGGCGCGAAAAATCGTTCTCAGAGCGGAACGAACAGCAGCAGCAGCGCGATCAGCAGCGAGAAAATGCCGAGCGCTTCGGTCACGGCGAAGCCGAAGATCAGATTGCCGAACTGGCCCTGAGCGGCCGAGGGGTTGCGAACGGCCGCGGCGAGGTAGTTGCCGAAGATCACGCCGACGCCGACGCCCGCGCCGCCCATGCCGATGCATGCGATGCCCGCGCCGATAAGTTTTGCTGCTGCCGGATCCATTTTAGACTCCTTGGAAGAAAGATTGGGTTTTGGGTGGAAATTCCCCGGACCGCTCAGTGTCCCGGATGAATGGCGTCGTTGAGGTAGATGCAGGTCAGGATCGCAAACACATAGGCTTGCAGGAACGCGACCAGAATCTCGAGAGCGTACAGCGCGACCGTGAGCGCCAGCGGCAGCACGCCGCCGACCCAGCCAAGGGCGCCGAGCGAGAAGCCGAGCATGGCGACGAAGCCCGCGAACACCTTCAGCGCGATGTGGCCGGCCAGCATGTTGGCGAACAGACGGACGCTGTGGGAAACCGGCCGCAGGAAGAACGACAGGATCTCGATGAACATCACCAGCGGCAGGATGTAGCCGGGGACCCCGTGGGGCACGAAGATCGAGAAGAATTTAAGGCCGTTCTTGGCAATGCCGTAGATCAGGACCGTGAAGAAGACCAGCAGCGCGAGCGCCGCGGTGACGATCAGATGGCTCGAGATCGTGAAGGTGTAGGGGATAATGCCGACCAGGTTCGAAACGCAGATGAACATGAACAGCGAGAAGATCAGCGGGAAGAACTTCATGCCTTCCGCGCCGGCGGTCGAGCGGATGGTGGAGGCGACGAACTCGTAGGAGATCTCGGCGACCGACTGCAGCCGGCCGGGAACCAGCTGCGTGCCGCTGGCGAGCATCAGGATCGAGATGATCGCGACCGCCACCAGCATGTAGAGCGACGAGTTGGTGAAGGCGATCGTGTGGTTGCCGATATGGCCCAGGGTGAAGAGAGGCTCGATGTTGAACTGGTGGATCGGATCGATTTTCATCAGCGCGGCATCTCTTGGTCTGCCGGGCGATGCCGGCGGGTCTCGGTCTGCCGGTCGGGCCCGGCCCGTACCGGCACGAGCCGGCACGATCATTCCTCTCCTGGTGTGGACCGCCTAAGAACCACCGCGCCTGTTTTGACCCGCGCCTGCCGTTCTCACCACATTCACCACGCCGGCGACGAAGCCCAGCAGCAGGAACACGATGAATCCGAAAGGCGACGTCGACAGCAAGCGGTCGAAACCCCAGCCAATCCCCGCTCCGACAACGACCCCGGCGACCAACTCGGAGGATAACCGAAAACCAAGCGCCATCGCCGAGGCTCTGGCCGCTCTGTCCTCACCGTCACCTGCGGGTTGCTCGGTCTTGACGTGGCGGCCGCGAAATTCGGACAACCGCTGATCAAGATTTCCGAGCCGTTCGGAAAGCGCAGCTTCCTCGGGCGATCTATCGCGATCTCCATTCTCGCCGTGTCCCGTGCCCTGTGTCATGCAACGAAGACCCGAAACGCCGCGGTTGAATGGAAATTACGCCCGCCACCCTCAAAAGCCGCGCGGACCATACTGATGGCCCATAATCAAGTCAAGCCAAGTCACGATTGTGTCCATTCCTGTTATGTATTTGATTTATCTTACAATATCGGCGCGGGCGGCAGCGCTGCACACAGCGTGACGCCGCACCGCAGCAGGTCTCCGCTGGATCGGCGGATGCCGTCGCCATTTCGCCCGGCTGCCGGGATCAAAGGGGGCGCCGTGATCGTTCATGTCAAAGGCGCGTTTTGGGCGGCGGATCGCCTCGCCGGGGTGTAGAATTGCGAGACGTGCCACCTTTATGAGCGCCATCTTTGGACGTGCTACCTGCGCGTCGTGGCGGAGAACGCGATGAGAGCAGCGAATTCATCCACAGCATCATGGCTGGCGGCGGCGGCGTTCGCCGCGGTGTTGACCATCAGCGGCGGCTGCCTCGTCGCGCAATCCGCGCCCGACAGCGAAAACGGCCGCTACAGCATGACGCCCATCCCCGAGGGGGTGCTGCGGCTCGACAGCCGCACCGGCACGGTGTCGACCTGCACCCGCAGCGGCGCCGGCTGGGCCTGCTACGCGGTGCCCGATGAACGTACCGCGCTCGACGCCGAGATCGGCAGGCTCCAGGCCGAAGTCGAGACGCTGAAGGGACGGCTTGCGGCGGGGCCGACCGTGTCAGGCAAGATCGACGAGGCGCTGCCGAAAACGGATCCGCTCAAGAAGGCGGAGCCGCAAGCACCAAAGGCCGCCGAGGGCGAGCGCAGGATCGAGATCCCGCTGCCGAGCGACCAGGACGTCGATCGCGTGATGTCATTCCTGGAAAGGGCCTGGCGCCGGCTGATCGACATGGCCAACCGCGTGCAGAAGGACGTGTCGGGGAAGATTTAGCACGTGGCGAGATGCGGTAGGGTGGGCAAGGCCGCGACGCGCCGTGCCCACCATTTTTGTTTTCGTTGCGTGAGTCGGTGGGCACGCTTCGCTTTGCCCACCTATGGCAGCTTTCCGAATTGAGAGAGTGATGATGACATCAGCCAAATCCATCACGCGCTCGGCGCCATCGTCGGTGCAAGCCACCACCATCGCATCGTCGCTGCTGACCGTGCAGACGCCCGGCCGCGGCTTCACCGATCTCACCGCTGAAGCTGCGAAGTTCGTGGCGGAGGCAGGCGCGCGAGACGGCGCGTTGACGCTGTTCGTTCGTCACACCTCCGCATCGCTGACGATCCAGGAGAACGCCGACCCTTCCGTGCTCGTGGATCTCACCACGGCTCTGTCCCGGCTCGCGCCCGAGAACGCCGGCTGGACGCATGATGCCGAGGGACCGGACGACATGCCGGCGCACGTCAAGACAATGCTGACCCAGACTTCGCTTCATGTGCCGGTCCTGAGCGGCAAGCTCGCGCTTGGCACCTGGCAGGCGATCTATCTGATCGAGCATCGCGCCCGCCCGCACCGGCGCGAGGTGGTGCTGCAATTCCTCGGTAGCAATCAGTAGGCCAAAACAAAACCGGCCGCGGAGACCGCGGCCGGTTGGTGTTGATCTCGATCTGCGTCGATCAGGTCGACTTGATATCGACGTCCTTGGTCTCCGGCAGGAAGAACAAGCCGATCACGACGGTAATCGACGCGAAGATGACCGGATACCAGAGGCCCGCATAGATATCGCCCGTCGAGGCCACGATCGCGAAGGCGGTCGCCGGCAGCAGGCCGCCGAACCAGCCGTTACCGATGTGGTAGGGCAGCGACATCGAGGTGTAGCGGATGCGGGTCGGGAACAGTTCGACCAGCATCGCGGCAATCGGGCCGTACACCATGGTGACGAAGAGCACCAGGACGAACAGCAATCCGACGACCGCGGCCACCTGCGGACGGAAGATGTCGAACGGATGCGCCATCTTCACGATGCCCGCATCTCCGGCCTTCGGATAGCCGGCTCCCTGCACGGCGGCGAGCACTGCCGGATTGCCGTCCTTGGCGTTGGCGTAGGGAACTTCCTTGCCGTTGACCATCACCTTCACGCCGGAGCCTGCCGCACCTGGCGTGGTCGAGTACTTGACCGACGACTGCGACAGGTAGGCACGTGCCGTGTCGCAAGGCGAGGTGAAGACGCGGGTGCCGACCGGATTGAACAAGTCGCCGCAACCTGCGGGATCTGCCACCACGTCGACCTTGACCGACTCGATCGCCTTTTCCAGCGCCGGGTTGGCATTGGTGGTGATCATCTTGAAGATCGGGAAGAAGGTCAGCGCCGCGATCAGGCAGCCGCCGAGGATGATCGGCTTGCGGCCGATCTTGTCGGAGAGCACGCCGAACACGATGAAGAAGCCGGTCCCGAGCAGGAGCGACCAGGCGATCAGCAGGTTGGCGGTGTAGCCGTCGACCTTGAGGATCGATTGCAGGAAGAACAGCGCGTAGAATTGGCCAGTGTACCAGACCACGCCTTGGCCCATCACGCCGCCAAACAGCGCCAGCAGCACGAGCTTGCCGTTCTGCCAGTTGCCGAAGGCTTCCGTCAGCGGGGCCTTCGAGCTCTTCCCCTCGTCCTTCATCTTCTGGAAGATCGGGGATTCGTTGAGGCGAAGCCGGATCCAGACCGAAACGCCGAGCAGCAGCACGGAGACCAGGAACGGAATGCGCCAGCCCCATGCCGCGAAGTCGGGTTCGCCGAGCGCGGAGCGCGTGAACAGGATCACCAGCAGCGACAGGAACAGGCCGAGCGTCGCCGTGGTCTGGATGAAGGAGGTGTAGTAACCGCGCTTGCCGTTCGGAGCATGCTCCGCGACGTAGGTGGCCGCACCGCCATATTCACCGCCGAGCGCGAGGCCCTGGGCGAGACGCAGCGCGATCAGGATGATCGGGGCCGCGATGCCGATGGTGGCAGCGTTGGGCAGCAGGCCGACGATGAAAGTCGACAGACCCATGATCAGGATGGTGACGAGGAAGGTGTATTTGCGGCCGACGATGTCGCCGACACGGCCGAACACGATCGCGCCGAACGGGCGCACCAGGAAGCCGGCCGCGAAGGCCAGCAGCGCGAAGATGTCGCGGGTTGCCGGCGGATAGGCCGAGAAGAACTGCGCGCCGATGATGCCGGCCAGCGAACCGTAGAGATAGAAGTCGTACCACTCGAAGACGGTACCGAGCGAGGAGGCGAGAATGACGAACCGTTCGTCCTTCGTCATCCCTCCCGCGCCTGCTTGAGACACAGCCATTGTCGACATGTTGAGTCGCTCCCCGAAAAATCGTTTCCTCGCGCCCTGGATGTCCGGTCATGCCGGATCAACCCAAGCCTTGCCCCCAAGGTAACATTGGCGTGAAACCCGCCCCAATACGACTTTCGGCCTTTCACACTGACGCTCGCCTGACACTGCGAGCCTTCCATCCGGCAACATAGTGCCGGCCTGTGGATTAACCCCGTTGCCGCAAAGGGATAATGTCCACTTGCATGCCACGGCTGGTCGGGAAAGAATTGACCAGGGCCCCGCGCCGGCTTACTGGCCCGGTGCGATTGCCAGCAAGAGAACGATGAACGCTCCCTCGACCCATCTCATCATTGCCGATGACCACCCATTGTTCCGCGACGCGTTGCGGCAGGCGGTGACGGGCGTCCTGAGCTCGGCCAGGATCGACGAGGCTGGATCGTTCGAGGATCTGACCAAGCTTTTGGAACAGACCTCCGACGTCGACCTGATCCTGCTCGACCTGTCGATGCCCGGGATCTCCGGCTTTTCCGGCCTGATCTATCTGCGCGCGCAATATCCGGCTATTCCGGTGGTGATCGTCTCGGCGTCCGACGACAGCGCCACCATCCGCCGCTCGCTCGACTTCGGCGCCTCCGGGTTCATCCCGAAGCGCTTCGGCGTCGACACCTTGCGCGACGCGATCCTCAAGGTAATGGAGGGCGACGTCTGGGTTCCCGCCGACACTGATCTGTCGGCAGTCGCCGACCCCGACATGACGCGCCTGCGCGACCGGCTGGTGACGCTGACGCCGCAGCAGGTCCGGGTTCTGATGATGCTGTCGGAGGGATTGCTCAACAAGCAGATCGCCTATGAGCTCGGCGTCTCCGAGGCCACCATCAAGGCGCATGTCTCGGCGATCCTGCAAAAGCTCGGCGTCGAAAGTCGGACCCAAGCCGTGATCGCCGCCGCGAAAATCGCCGGCGGCCAATGGAAGCAGGGTACCCCGACGGGGTGAGCCTGTAGCGAGCGCCTCTCGCAGCCTGTAGCCCGGATGAGCGAAGCGACATCCGGGACCGCTAGTGCGGCTAGCTAGCGAAAACCCCGGATATAGCTTCGCTCATCCGGGCTACCGGACCTCCTCTGTGTCGCCCCCGTCAATCCGCCGCCGCAAAAATATTCCACTTTACCGAAATTCGGAAATGGCGTATGTGTCGCGCATCCCGGCTCATCCTTGAGGGGCGATCTTGTGGTCGTCATGTTCGCGAGCCGGGCTTGCGGTGGACGCGGCAGCGTTCGGGTGCGAGAGGCCAAGGGCAGGGCGGATTGCTCTCCGTGAGCCCAAGGCTGCGTTCCGACGAGCGGCGCTGCTAGGCTTCGTCTCGTCTGTAAGTTTCCGGCTCCGTCGACAGGGCTGGAAAAACTGCGGCGAAATGGCGAGCCGTGCGTACGGCAAAACCGTGTGGTCCTGGCCGTCGTTGCTACGGTCAAGCCCTGGCGAATGCGGCATCCGCGTCAACCGGCGCGGTGCCGGTGACTTTCGTTGGGACGAGGGAGGCCAAAAGGAACTCGGCTCCCGGGAGAGCACGGCATAAGCCGTCCAACCATCGCGCAGGGAAGGCCGAGTGATTGGCTACACCTGTATGCTGCTGTGCGGTTTCCTTGCGCTACATTTTCGCGCAGCGGACCGCGGGTGCCAGCCGGCACCCGGCCTTCCCTGCGCCCTCTTGGCTTTGAGGGTGGAATGACCAGGCAAAGCTCGGGCGAAACGCGCCGCGAGGACGCGAAGGCATGTCTGCAAGTTGAACCTGAATTGGAGGATGGCGATGCTGCCCTTTGCTCCGTCATTGCGAGCGTAGCGAAGCGTTCCAGCGTCCTACCGCGGAGAGATTCTGGATTGCTTCGCTGCGCTCGCAATGACGCTTTGAGAGAGTGCGCGCCTCACTCCGCACCAGAGTCCGCGTCACAATGTTTGCAACAACTTCTCGGCAGCCTTGATATCCGCTGTTTCCGAGCCATGGGCGAAGCCTTCATACGCCAATTGAAGCCACCGCTTCGCTTCCTCGCGCCGGCCGCGTTCGACAAGGAGACCGGCGAGATCGATCGCGGCCCGCAGCTCCCAGGCCTTGGCACCTTTGCGACGACTCAATGCCAGTGATTGCACGAAATGGGCTTCCGCTTGATCGGCCTCGGGCTGGGCTCTGGCCAAGAGAACCCTGCCCTTCATGCGCAGCAGCTCGGGCATGTACAGATGATCGCCGCTTTGCTCGACGAGGCGGATCGCGTCGTCGAGCAGGCGCGCGCTCCGCTCGATCTGCCCAAGCGTCATCAAGCCCTGAACAAGCGCGATGTTGAACGTCGTGGTGAGCAACTCGTAACCGGCATCGTGGAGCTCACGCAGACACGTCCCGATCGTCTCGACGCCTTCGGCGGCATTGCCGCGCTGGATCGCCAGCTCGCCTTTGACGCCGCGGCCGACCGCAAGATAGGGCCCCATGGAGCGCGATTCGGCATGGGCGATGAAGCGGTCGATGTTCTCTTCCGCGGCATCGAGGTCTCCGCTCCAGAGATCGATCGAGACCGCCCAGATCAACGCAATGCAGAGCGTGATCGGATGGTCCATCTGGGCGGCCTCGACGACCGTCTGCCGGGCCAGTTGCATCGCATCCGCGGGGCGGCCCTGCAACCAAAACTCGCGCGCGAGCGAGATGCCGGCCCGGTTGCGGTGATCGAAGCCATAGACGGTGCTGATCCGTTCCGTGCCCGGCTTATGCCAGGCGGTCTCCAGCATCGTCAACGCGTCGCGATGCTCGCCGGCAAGATGCAAGGAGACACCGAGGAGCGAATGGGCGAGGGCGAGGGAGGCGGCATCGCCGAGTGTCCCGGCGACCGTGAGGCTTTGCTGCGCATAGCCGAGCGCGGCGTCGAACTGTCCCATCCGCTCGTGGAAGATATGCATGCGCCCGAGCAGCTGGAGCTGGTTCGGCGCGTCGCCGCGCGCCTCGGCGATCGCAAGGCTTCGGCTCAACGCGGCACGCGCCGCTTCGCTGCCGCCGCGCGTGAACATCAAGGTCAGTCCGAGCGCGGCCTGGATGTGCATTTCCTCGGCGCCGCCGCGCGAGGAAGGATCGAGCGCAAGCAGCGCCCGTTCAGACCAGCGCCGGCACTCGACCAGCAACGACATCGCGAGAAAAATTGGCGCTGCAGCTGCGGCCAGTGCAATGCCGATGCTGGCATCGCCGTCCGTGCCAAAACACCAGTCCAGCGCCGCGCGCACGTTGTGAAGCGCGGAGAAGTGGATCGCGCGCTCGTCGGCGCTCGGCACCGTGGCCCATGTCGTGCCGGCCTGCTCCAGCCATTGCCGGTAATAGGTCGCGTGGCGGGCGGCGAGCGCCGCGTCATCAGGTTCGATCTCGAGCAGATAGGCGCGCGTCGTGTCGAGCAGACGGTAACGCATCATGGCGCCAATCGGCCGCGCCGCGACCATCGACTTGGCCACCAGGCCGTCGATGGCATCGAACAGGCGGGAGCGGTCGACGCGTTCGTCCGGCACGATCTCGAGTGCGGCGTCGATAGTGAAGTGACCGGCGAAAACCGCGAGCCTGCGCAGCACGAGACGTTCGATATCGGACAAGAGCCCGTAGCTCCATGCCAGCGTCGCCTGCAACGTCTTCTGTCGCGGCGGCGCCGTGCGCTGGCCCTGCCAGAGCAGATTGAGGCGCTCGTCGAGCAGTGCCGCGGTCTGCTCCAGGCCGTAGGCTTCGACCCGGCCGGCGGCGAGTTCGATTGCCAGCGCCATGCCGTCCAGCTTGCGGCAGATCCCGGCGACGATCGCTGCATTGGCATCGTCGAGCGCGATCTGCGCGCCACCGGCCGTGGCACGTTCGAGGAAGAGTTGAAGTGCAGGATAAGTCTGCGCCGCGGCCGCCGTCAGACCGGGATGGTCGGGCGGAACGGCAAGCGGCGCCAGCCGATACACCTGCTCGCCCTCGACCCGCAGGGCTTCGCGGCTCGTCGCCAGAATGTAGATATTCGGTGCGGCGTGGAAGATCTCGGCGGCCAGCGGGGCCGCGGCTGCGATGACGTGTTCGCAATTGTCGAGGATCAGCAGCATCCGCTTGTCCCGGAGATGCGCGAGCAGCGCAGGCAGGGGATCGTCGGTTTGCGCCGGCAAGCCCAGCATCAGCAGGATCGAGGTGATCACGAGATCGGGATCGCTCAGCGCGGCAAGATCGACGAAATGTGCGGCGTCGGAGAATGTCGCGAGCAGATCGTGAGCGATGGCAACGGCAACGGCGGTCTTGCCGACACCGCCCGGGCCGACGATCGTGACGAAGCGCGAGCGGATCAGCCTGTCGGAGACGGCGGCGACCGCATCGTCGCGCCCGACCATTCGTTGCAGCCGGTTCGGCAGTTTGACGGGCGGCAATTCCGTTCGCGCTACGGTGCGCCGATCTGCCGCGATAGCCGCCTGCGAGATCGGCGCCACGAAGCAATAGCCGCGGCCGGAGAGCGTCGTGATGTAGCGGGCACCGTCCCTGCCGTCGCCAAGGGCCTTGCGAAGCGCCGCGACGTGAAAGCGCAGATTGGCGTCCTCGACTGTCATGCCGGGCCACACCAGCGCCATCAGATCATACTTGCTGACGACCTGGTTCGGCCGCGACATCAGCGCGAGCAGCGTGTCGAAGGCCTTTGCACCGAGCGGCAGCGCGACGCCGTCGCGCATGACGAGTCTTTCGTGCGGCGTCACAGTGAATGGCCCAAACGAGAGGGTTCCCGTTGCGGTGCCGGCCGGCTCGGTCATGGCGGAATCCTGATCTTTTGGAACGGACCGGATAGCCAGATGATCGCAATCCGGCAAGGCCGTCCCACGCCGCGATCGGACCGCGGATGCAGGTCCTGTGAGGCGCGCGAACCGAGACCTCACAACTTCTCACAAGTCCCAACGGGTGTGTCGCGGCAGCCGCTGCTAGTGAGTTGCGCGATGGCAAGGAGACATTCATGACCCAAGCGGCAAAATTGCTCTACACGGCCCGGACCCGCACCAGTGGCGGGCGGCAGGACGGGATATCGCGCAGTTCCGACGGCCGTCTGGATGTCAAGCTGTCGCCGCCGGGCGGCAACGGCATCGGTACCAATCCCGAGCAATTGTTCGCGGCCGGCTGGTCGGCCTGCTTCGAAGGCGCGATGGAAATCGCGGCCCGCAAGCGGAAGATCGAGCTCCCCAGGAAATGTGCGATCGATGCGGAGATCGACCTCGTGCTCGACGAGGGCGCCTATTCGCTCAGGGCACGCCTCGATGTCAGCCTGCCCGGCCTCGATCGCGAGATCGCGCGCGGCCTCGTCGATGAGGCGCATCAGACCTGTCCCTATTCCAAGGCCGTCCGCGGCAACATCGACGTCACGGTCGCACTGATCTGACGCACCACCTCCAACTATCAGAAAGGTAGCAGCATCATGAAACAGATCATCGATCAGCACCGCCGCCAGTTTTTCGGCATCGCCGCGGGAACTGTCGCCGCCGGCCTCGGCGTGATCGGCCTCGCCCGCGCCGAATCGCAAGCGACGCGCTCTTCCGCAAGGAATGCGTCGTTCGGCGCGATCAAGCAGATCGATGCCGGCGTCCTCAACGTCGGCTACGCGGAGGCCGGTCCTGCGAACGGCCCCGTCGCGATCCTGCTGCACGGCTGGCCCTACGACATTCACGCCTTCGTCGACGTCGCGCCAATCCTGGCAAAGGCCGGCTATCGCGTCATCATTCCCTATCTCCGTGGTTACGGCTCGACCCACTTCCTCTCCGCCGAGACGCCGCGCAACGGCGAGCCCGCGGCAATGGCAGCCGATATCATCGCGCTGATGGACAAGCTCGACATCAAGAAAGCGGTGGTCGCCGGTTTTGATTGGGGCGCGCGCACCGCCGACATCATCGCCGCGCTCTGGCCGGAGCGCTGCCGCGCGCTGGTCTCGGTCAGCGGCTATCTGATCTCCAGCCAGGCCGCGGGCAACGCGCCGCTGCCGCCGTCGGCCGAGCTGCAATGGTGGTACCAGTTTTATTTCGCGACCGAGCGCGGCCGCGCCGGATACGAGAAGTACACGCATGATTTCGCAAAACTGATCTGGAAGCTCGCTTCGCCGCAGTGGAAGTTCGACGACGCCACTTTCGAGCGCAGCGCGGCGGCGCTGGACAACAAGGATCACGTCGCGATCACCATCCACAATTACCGCTGGCGGCTCGGACTCGCCCAGGGCGAGGCGAAGTACGAGGAGCTCGAAAAGAAGCTTGCCGCAGCTCCCGTCATCAGCGTCCCGGCGATCACGATGGAAGGCGATGCCAACGGCGCGCCACATCCCGATCCAAGCGCCTATGCCAAGAAATTCTCGGGCCGGTACGACTATCGCCTGATCACCGGGGGCATCGGCCACAATCTGCCGCAGGAAGCACCGCAAGCCTTTGCCAAGGCCGTCATCGACGCCGACGGCGGCGCCTGAGGATTTTGGCAGCGCCTCGGTCCGGCAAGGCCGGACCGAGGCCTGACATGCGAACGCAGTTCAATGAAGCGTCAGCGAAAATGAAATCCGAAAAGTCAAAAGTTCCGTCTTCTACGACGATGATCGTGCTTGCCGTGCTCCTCCTCGTCGTTGTCCTGACCTGCGTGCCCTATCTGGTCACGATCGCTTTCGCGCAGGGCCCGGCGGATGCCTCGCCCATCTTCGGCGTCACTGTGCCGGAGGGCTACAAGCAGTGGGAGCTGATCGCGCCGGCCGAGGAGGCGGCTCCCCTGGACGAGCTGCGTGCCGTCGTCGGCAACAGGACCGCGATCGATGCTTATCAAGACAACAAGCTTCCGTTCCCGGACGGCACAATTCTGGTCAAGCGGGCCTGGAAGCGGAAACAGTCGCCCGAATTTGCGTCCGCGACGATTCCCGGTGAAGCCACCACCGTCCAGGTGATGGTCAAGGATTCCAAAAAATATGCCTCGACCGGCGGCTGGGGATTTGGTCGCTTCATCAACGGCAAGCCGGTCGACGAGGCCCAGCATCGCACCTGCTTCGCGTGCCACGAAGCTCGTGTGAAGTGTCGCGACTACGTGTTTACAAGGCTTGCGCCCTGAGTGCGGAGTTTCACTCCGCAGCCACCATCTGCTGCGTGCGCCACTGGCCGAGCAGGGCGCGCAGCGAAGCCGGCTTGACCGGCTTGTTGAGCACCGCAACCTTTTCGTCGCGCGCAGCCATTTGCACGGCGGGGCTGCGGTCGGCGGTGATCAGGATCGCGGGGATGCCGTCACCGAAGCGGCGGCGGATGTCGCGGATCGCGGCGATGCCGTTGCCGCGGTCGAGATGGTAATCGACCAGCAGGCCGGTCACGCGGCGGCCCGCAGTCTCGATTGCGGCGATCGCGGCCTCGGGATCGGCGACCGCGATCACTTCGGCGTCCCAGGCTTTCAGCAGCGTGCGCATGCCGTCGAGGATCGCGGCGTCGTTCTCGATGCAGACGATCAGGGTACCCGAGATCGAGGTGCGTGCGAGCGGCGTCGCACTGGTCACGGCCGCGGTGTGGGTGATCGCCTTCGCCGTCGGCACCGTCACGGAAAACACCGAGCCGCCGCCGACATTGGAATCGATGGCAATGTCGTGCTTGAGCACGCGCGCCAGCCGCTCGACGATCGACAGGCCCAGGCCGAGGCCGCGGGCGATCCGCGCACCCTGCTCGAGGCGGTGAAATTCCTTGAAGATCTCGCCGCGCTTGACCGTCGGGATGCCGACGCCGGTGTCGTAGACGCAGATCTTCAGCGTGGCGCCGCGGCGGCGGCAGCCGACCAGCACGCGCCCGCGTGGAGTATATTTGATCGCGTTGGAGATCAGGTTCTGGAGCAGCCGCCGCAGCAAGAGACGATCCGACTCGACGGGCAGCGAACACGGCACGAACACGAGCGCCAGATTCTTCGCGCGTGCGATCGGCGCGAACTCGATCTCCAGCGAGCGCATCAGATCGGCCATCTTGAAGCTCGAGATCGAGGTCGTCATCGCGCCGGCGTCGAGCCTGGAGATGTCGAGCAGCGCGCCGAGAATTTCCTCGATCGCCTGGAGCGATTCGTCGATGTTCTCGACCAGCCGTGTCTCCTCGCCGCTGTGCTGACGCTCGACCAGGCTCGTGACATAGAGCCGCGCCGCGTTCAGCGGCTGGAGAATGTCGTGGCTTGCGGCGGCGAGAAAGCGGGTCTTGGAGATGCTGGCGTCTTCGGCCGCGCTCTTGGCCAGCGCCAGCTCGGAATTCAGCCGGGTCAGCTCCTCGGTGCGGTCGCGCACCCGCTTTTCCAGCGTCGCATTGGCCCTCTCCAGCGCTTCGGCCGCCTCGAACGTGGGCGTGACGTCGGTGAAGGTAATGACGAAGCCGCCGCCGGGCATGCGGTTGGTCAAGATCTCGATCACCATGTGGCGGTCGGGCAGGCGCTCGAGATAAGGCTCGCCGTCGGTGGTGTAAGCCACCAGCCGGCGCTCCAGCATGGCCTCGCGCTCGATCGGATCGGCCGGCTCGCTCACGCCCATGAATTCCAGGATTTCACGCAATGGCGTGCCGAACTGGATGAAATGCGGAGGAACGTTGAGGAGATCGCCGAACTGCCGGTTGGAGCAGATCAGTTGCAGATCGGCATCGAACACCGCGATGCCCTGGCGCACATGGTTAAGCGCGGTCTGGAGGATCTCGCGGTTGAAATGCAGCGCCGCATGGGAATCGTCGAGCAGTTTTAGCGCAGCCTTGGCGGAGACCGTCCGTTTGCGCAGCAGCAGCGACATTACGAGACGCGAGGAGGCTGCGCCGATCGAGGAGGCGATCAGGTGCTCGGCGTGCTGCAGCAGCTCGAAATCGGCGGGCGCCCCGGACTCCAGCCGCACATTGCGCCGCGCGGATAAGGCCTCGAACGAATGCCGCGCGCGGTCAGGCCCGAGATATTGCGCTACCGTGGTCTGGATGTCCTGCACCGTGACCGTGGTGCGCCAGCGGCGGAAATTCGGGGAAATTGGCGCGAGCGTGTTGGGGACGAACAGATCGGCCTGGACCAGCTCGATCGAAGACGGCCGGCGCGCCAGCGACAGCAGCACGTAGGTGAGGATGTTGAGCGACAGCGACCAGACCACGCCGTGCATCAGCGGCGGCAAATCGGCGCCGAACAACGCCTGCGGCCGCAGCGCCTCGATCCCGAACGGGCCGTGCTGGAGCAGCAGGATGCCCGCCGTCGAGGTATCCATGAAGCTCGGGATGAAGAGCGTGTAGAGCCACACTGCGAAGCCGACCAGCATGCCGCCGATCGCGCCGCGCGCGGTCGCGCGCCGCCACAGCAGTCCACCGAAGAAGCTTGGTGCAAGCTGGGCGATGGCGGCAAAAGACAGCAGGCCGATCGCCGCGAGCTGGGTGTTGCCGAGCGCGCGGTAGTAGAAATAGGCCATCACCATGATGGCGAAGATCGCGAGCCGGCGCGAACGCAACAGGAAGTCGCTGAAATCGGCACCGCCGGTGCGCCCCTCCGGCCGTCGTTGCAGCACCAGGGGCACCACGAGGTCGTTCGAAACCATGATGGAGAGCGCGACGCATTCGACGATCACCATCGCGGTCGCCGCCGACAACCCGCCGACGAAGACGGCGACGCTGAGCAGATCCGCGCCGCCCTCCATCGGCAGCGCCAGCACGTACATGTCAGGATCGGCGGCGCCGAACGGGAAGCTGACGAGGCCGGCGAGCGCGATCGGGATCACGAACAGATTGATGGCGACGAGATAGAGCGGAAACAGCCAGCGCGCGCGACCGACCTCGGCGTCCGAGGAATTCTCCACCACGCTGACGTGGAACTGGCGCGGCAGCAGCATGATCGCGCACAGCGACAGCAGCGTCATGGTCAGGAAGTTGCCGATCGACGGCGAATAGTTGATGACGCGCACCGCCTCCGGTGTCTTCATCGCGCGCTCGATCAGTTCGTGCGGCGAGAACATCCAGAACGTGACGAAGGTGCCCGCAGCGAGGAAGGCGACGAGCTTGATGATGGATTCGGTTGCGACCGCCAGCATCAGGCCGTGCTGGTGCTCGGTGGCGTCCGTCTGCCGCGTGCCGAACAGCACCGCGAAGGCCGCCATCGCCAGCGTCACGATCAGCGCCACGTCGCCGATGATCGGGATGTGGGAGAAGGCCTGGTCTTCGCTCAGGATGGTTTCGAGCGAGGAGGCGACCGCCTTGAGCTGGAGCGCGATGTAGGGCACCGAGCCGATGATGGCGATCAGCGCGACGGTTGCCGCCACTGCCTGGCTCTTGCCGTAGCGCGCGCCGATGAAGTCGGCGATCGAGGTGATGTTGTGGGCCTTCGCGAGCTGGATCACGCGGCGCAGCACGCCGGCTCCGAGTCCGATCATCAGGATCGGGCCGACATAGATCGCGAGGAAGTCGGTGGAGGTGCGGGTGGCGAAGCCGACCGAGCCGAAGAAGGTCCAGGAGGTGCAGTAGATCGCCAGCGACAGCGGATAGATCAGCCCCGAGGCGCGGCCGCGCCCGGCCGGCGAGCGGCGGTCGCCATGGCTCGCCACCAGGAACAGAAAGCCGATATAGCCGAAGGCGGCGGCGATCACGCCCCAATCGTGCAGCATGGCGAGCGTGCTTCTCCCGGGGCGCGCGCTGGCCGCGCCCGATCTCATTTTCCCTGTAAATCTAGCGCGTTGGACGGGTGGAGGCGACAGCGAAATGCCGTGCCACGGCGGGAACCGGAGTTGTCGTTAAGCGGCTGCCTTAAAGCTGCGCTGCTTCTGGCTCCCCGAGAGAGTCCCCGCGTGGTACCCCCTCCCTGACCCTCCCCCACAAGGGGGAGGGAACGGAGAGACCGTCCGCGTTGCAGGAAATTCGAGACCGACCGCTACGCTGTGCGGCTCCGCCGACCTAAGGGAGGCGCAACTCTCTCGCTCCCTTCCCCCTTGGGGGACGGTGGGGAGGGGGTAGCTCCGGGACGGTGAAACTTAGATCGAAAGAGAAGGCGAAGAAGCCTACTCCGCCGCCAGCGACTTCTCGCGGAGCGGCAGACCCAGGCGGTCCCACACCTGCAGCAGGGCTTCGGCGAGTTGATCGATCAGGCCGTCGTCGTGATAGGGCGAGGGCGTGATGCGCAGGCGTTCGGAGCCCTTGGCGACCGTCGGATAGTTGATCGGCTGGATGTAAATGCCGTGCTGTTCGAGCAAGAGGTCGGAAGCCTGCTTGCACTTCTCGGCATCGCCGATGAACAGCGGGACGATGTGGGTGTCGCTCGACATCACCGGCAGGCCGGCGGCGTTGAGGATCGCCTTGACTCGGGCGGCACGGTCCTGGTGACGCTCGCGCTCCCAGCTTGACGTCTTCAGATGCTTGATCGCGGCGGTCGCGGCCGAGCAGATCGCCGGCGGCAGCGCGGTGGTGAAGATGAAGCCCGGCGCATAGGAGCGCACGGCGTCGATGATCTGGCCGTTGGCGGCGATGTAGCCGCCGAGGCAGCCGAACGCCTTGGCCAGCGTGCCTTCGAGAATGTCGATGCGATGCATCACGCCGTCGCGCTCGGCGATGCCGCCGCCGCGCGGGCCGTACATGCCGACGGCGTGGACCTCGTCGACATAGGTCATCGCGCCGTACTTCTCGGCGAGGTCGCAGATCTTAGCGAGCGGGGCGATGTCGCCGTCCATCGAATAAAGACTCTCGCAGGCGATCAGCTTGGGCCGGCTCGGGCCCGCAGCCTTCAACAGTGCTTCGAGATCGGCGAGGTCGTTGTGGCGGAACACGACCCGCTCGCAGCCGGACTGGCGGATGCCCTCGATCATCGAATTGTGGTTGAGCTCGTCGGACAGGATCAGGCAGTTCGGAATGAGCTTTGCGATGGTCGCGATGCCGGTCTGGTTCGAGACGTAGCCGGACGTGAAGAGCAGCGAGGCTTCCTTGCCGTGGAGATCGGCGAGCTCGGCCTCGAGCTGCACCAGCGGATGATGCGTGCCGGCGATGTTGCGGGTGCCGCCGGCGCCGGTGCCGACGCGGGTCGCGGTCTCGACCATCGCGCCCACCACCTTCGGGTGCTGGCCCATGCCGAGATAATCGTTGGAGCACCAGATCACGACGTCGCGCTTGCCCTTGGGCGAGTGCCAGAGCGCATGCGGGAACCGGCCGGCAATGCGCTCGAGATCGGCGAACACGCGGTAGCGCCGCTCGGTGTGGAGACGATCAAGGGCGGAATTGAAAAACTGGGCGTAATCCATCGTCAAACCTGCAGCGGAACCGACCAAAGACCCGCATATCCTTTGAGCTTTTCCAGCTCCAATGTCTATGCGCTATCCCACATTTGGACCTGCGGGGCATTTGGGCAAAATGCCCTATCGTGCGATTTGAAACTTGATCCGGATCAAGTTCGCGCGAGATGCAATGTTGCTCTGCACCATCCGCTGAATTGAAGTCAGCGCTCAGGTCGTCCTGAACTGCAACACGCCGTCCTGCGTCTCGGCCGTCAGCCGGCCCTCGACGATCATGTAATTGACGTGGGCGACCAGTTCGCCGGCAGCGAAACCCATCTGATGTTCGTCCAGAACGTGCTTGTTAAACACCACGGGCACCAGGGCGCGCGAGGTCTGCGGCACCTCGCGGCAGGCTTCCGCGATCAGGCGGCAGCGCTCCTCATGGTGATCGGCGAGCTGCTTGATGCGGGTCTTGAGCCCGTAGAACGGCACGCCGTGGCCAGGCAGCACCAGCACGTCATAGGGGAGAGTCGTGGTGAGGCGGGCGAGCGAGGCCAGATATTCGCCGAGCGAGTTCTGGTCGGGTTCGACCGCCCACACGCTGACGTTCGGCGAGATCTTGCTCAGCACCTGGTCGGCCGAGAGGAACAGCTTGTCGTCGGCGCAGTACAGCATCACCTGGTCGAGCGCGTGACCGCCGCCGGTGATCACCTTGAAGCGGCGCGTGCCGATCACGACGTCATCGCCATGCGAGATGCGGCGGTAGGACGGCGGCAGCACCGAGACGCGCTTGAGATAGTCCTGGCCGCGGCCGAGCAGTTTTTCGGTGAGCGACTCGTCCATGCCATGGCGGCGGAAGAACAGCCGCTGCGCTTCCTGCCGCTCCTCGGTGCCGCGGTTCTGGTGATAGACCGATTGCAGATATTCGACCTGCGACATCACGAGCGGGCAGTTGAACCGCTCGACGATCCACCCGGCCAGACCGACATGATCGGGATGGGAATGGGTCACGATCAGGCGCGTGATGTTGACGCCCTTCAGCGGCCCGTCGAACAGCTTCGTCCAGGCTTCGATCGTCTCCTCATTGCCGAAGCCGGCATCGATCATGGCATAGCCGTCACCATCGGCGAGCAGGTAGATGTTCACATGGTTGAGGCGGAACGGCAGCTTCAGCCGCGCCCACAACACTCCTGGCTTCACCTCGACGACCTGTTCGGGGCCGGGATGCTGTTCCCAGGGATAGCGCAGGGCGTCGGCGGAGGACTGCACGGTGTCGGTCTTTGCGTTCATCCTACCGGCTTAAACCCGCCCGTCACGGCGCGCCAGCCGAAAAAGAACGCTGGCGCGGCCTGCATAGCGGTCATTCCGGGCTACGGAACGGCGCCTTACGCAGCCCGCATGTTGTTGAGGAACGCGTCGATCTCTCCGCGCAGCATGTCGGCTTCGCGGCGGAGCGCGTCGGAGGCGCCGAGCACTTCGTTCGCCGCTGCGCCGGCTTCCGCCGAAGCCGTGGAGACGCCGACGATGTTGCTGGAAACCTCGCTGGTGCCACCGGCCGCATGCTGGATGTTGCGGGCGATCTCGCGTGTCGCCGCGCCCTGTTCCTCGACGGCGGCGGCGATCGTCGTAGTGACGTCGTTGATCTCGCCGATGATCCGGCCGATGCCCTGGATGGCGCCGACCGCCGACGTCGTCACTGACTGCATGCTGGCGATCTGGCTACGGATCTCCTCCGTGGCCTTGGCGGTCTGGCTCGCGAGGCTCTTCACCTCGGAGGCGACCACCGCGAAGCCGCGGCCGGCTTCGCCCGCGCGCGCCGCCTCGATGGTGGCGTTGAGCGCCAGCAGATTGGTCTGCGAGGCGATGGTCTGAATCAGGTCGACCACCACGCTGATGCGGCTCGCGCTGTCGGCGAGGCTCTGCACGGTGGCGTCGGTCGCGCCCGCTTCGTCGACCGCCTTCCTGGCGATCGCGGCCGAGGTGACGACCTGCTTGCTGATTTCCTCGATCGAGGACGAGAGCTGCTCGGTGCCTGACGATACGGTCTGCACGTTGACCGAGGTCTCTTCGGCTGCGGAGGCAACCGCGTTCACCAGCGCATTGGACTGGTCTGCCGTGGTCGACATGCTCTGCGCGGTCGATTGCATCGAATTGGCCGACTGCGCGAGATTGTCGAGTGCGGAGCGCACCGTACTCTCGAACCCGGCGATCTTCGCCTCCATCTGCGCCGCACGCTCGGCCTTGGCGATGAGATCCCTGTCCTGCTCGCTCGCAAGCGCCCGGGCTTCGATCATGCTGTCGCGGAACACCGTCAGCGTTTCCTTCATCGCGCCGATCTCGTCGTTCTGCCGGGAGCGGACGATCTCGGTGTCAAGGTCGCCGGCCGAGAGCAACTGCATGGCGCGTTGAAGCTCGCGAATGCGGCGCAGGATGTTGCGGCCGACATAGAGCCAGACGAACAGCGCCGAGCCGACCAGCGTCAGTGCGCCGAGCGCCAGCATCGCGGTGGTCGCGAGCGAGATCTCCTGCCGCGCCTGGAAGGTCGACGCGTTGGTCTCCTTCTGCACACCCTCGACCAGCTGCTGCACGCTGATGCCGAGGCCGACATTGAGCTTGCGGGTCTCGTCCAGGATGGTCTGGCCGTAGTCGATGGCGTCGAGCTCCTTCTGGCGGATCTTGAACACGCCGGACTTGCCTTCGCCGAAGGCGAACAGCTTTTGCACGGTGTCGCGCACCGCTTGCATCGAGGCCATGTTCGGCAGGTCCTCGAGGTTCGACTTGACACGGTCGCGCGTCGCCTTGAACTCCTTCTCGATCGCCTCCAGCGTATCGCTGTTGTTGGCCGACAGCGCCGCCATCATGTCGGCGGCCATCAGATTGCCGTTGGCGGAGATGGTCGCGACCTGGGAGACGGTGCGGGCGGCTTCGGTGGCATCGTCAGCGGAAACTTCCGCCGCACCGAGGATCGCGTTCAGACGCGTCTGCGCATCCAGCATGGCAGGACCGGCCGCACCGACGAAGGTGAGCTGCGCCTTGCGGAGTGCTTCATATTGCTTGTCATGCAGCGCGCCGGTATCGAGCCGCTCGCGCGCGGCTGACACCAGGCTCTGGGTCGCCTCGTCGATGCTCTTGGCGGTGTCGCGCAACGCGGTTGCGATCTGCTTGTCGGCGCCGAGCTCGATGATCTCGCCAAGCTTGGCCATGGCAAGCTGCTGGATCTCCTGCACCTTCTTGGTGCGTTCGTTCAGCGCCTCGTCGGACGGCGACGCCAGCAGGCCCGGCCCCTGCGCCGCGAGCGTTGCGCTTTGCGATGCGAGTTGAAGGCTTGCGGAAAGGCGGGGGATATCGCGGCCGCTCAGGTCCATCATAGTGCTGCCGAGATGGTTGAAGACGAAGCCGGCGCCGGCCGCGATCACGAGACCCATGCCCGCGATCACTGCGAAGGCCGTGAACAGGCTGCCGCGCACGCCCCATGTCGGCATTTTGAAACGAGGCCGGATACCACCAAGCAAACGGCCAAGGCCCAGACGGATCGCCATCGAAATTCCCCCACGCATGATCTTTATGTTTTCGCGGCGGAGTATCCTCGGGGCAGGTTAAAAAATCGCAAGTTGCTCAATTGGTTGCGTTGCGTTCCGCACAGCGAAAAAAGAAGGGCCGGCAACGATGCCGGCCCTTCATCATGATAAGGCTTTGATAACCGTTCAGTAGCGCGCGACCGCCGAGTTGGCCCAGTTGAAGCGGTAGTTGACGCCCGCCTTGATGGTGTGGTCGTCGGTGGTGAAGTTGCCGGTTCCCGCCAGCGGGCCCGCGGTGAAGTGGGCGTCGCCGAAATTGTAGTACTGGTACTCGGCCTTGGCTGACCAGTTCGGCGCGAACATGTATTCGAGGCCGGCGCCGACGGTGTAGCCGTTGCGGTGGTCGCCGCTGATGATGAAGCCGGTCGGCACGCCGCCGACGGTCACCTTCTCGTTGTTGTCGGAATAGGCGTAGCCGCCCTTCACGTAGAGCAGGCCCGGACCCCAGGTGTAGCCGACGCGGCCGGTGATCGAGCCGAGACCGCGCTGGTCGTTGGTGTAGGCGACGCCGGCTGGGAACACCGCGCCGACGCTGCCGGAGAGCCAGGAATACTGGCCTTCGACGCCGACAACGAAGTTCGGGTTGAACTGCCAGTCCGCACCGGCCTGCAGACCGCCGAGGAAACGGCCGTTGCCGTTATTGCCGGTGGAGAGGCCGCTGAAATTGTTGTCGCTGGAGAACGCGCCGCCGACATGGCCGCCGATATAGAAGCCGGTCCAGTTGTAAATCGGGGCGGCATAGGCGGGCGCGGGCGCCTTATAATAGTTGCGGTTACCGAGATCGGCACCGACCGCCGGTGCGGCAGCGCCCACCACGAGCAGCGCAACGGTCGCAAACAGAATCTTCTTCATAGTCCAAACTCCAACACTTAAGTCCCCGGCAGTCGCGCTTTCCGCGCCGTCGTTGGTTTGCAGATAGCTCGCTTTTGACGAAAATGCTGTCACATCCATGGCACAGCGGCAGCCAACGTAACTCATTGGGCTGTAAATGATTTTTGTGCTTAATGTCGGCTTAAGAAGTGCTGAAGGAAAGCTTAACTCGGCGTTATCAGGGTAACTTGCGCGCGCATCTCATTAACCAAGACGGCGCCGCGCCTCATCGCGCATCTGTTCGCGGAATGCAGCGCGCTTTGCGGGCCGGTCTTCCTCGCGCACGTCATGACGATCGAAGACGTCGAACTTCTCCAGGATCGGATAGCGCTCGCTCGCCATCGCGAGCACGCGCAGCACCTTGGTCGCCGACGGTGTCGGGCCGCTCACTTCCCAGCGCCGGATGGTGTCGGCGCCGCCCTTCTCCGGCAATCCGCAAAGCCGGGCCATGTCGGCCGCGGTGAGCTTGCGCTCGAGGACCTCCGAGAGATCGTTGCGGAGTTGCTTCAGTTCGGGACCGGTCATGTCGCCTCAATACGCGAAGTCGATGAGGTGAATGCACTAGCGCTGATTCGGGTCCATCCGAAGGCGAGGCACGCGAGCGGGCGTGCTAGTCGTGCGACCGCTCCCCGGCGCCTCCGCCCGCGCACGGAGTTATGAACGGCTGCCTATGGAAATCCGCGGCTGAATGAACAGATGGCAAGGGGCCCACAGCGAATGAAGGGATCAGCCATGACAAGCATCAAACCCGCCATTGCCGCCCTAGTCACCATCGGGTTGCTTGCCGCGCCGATCGCGGCTGAGGCCAAGAAGCACCGGTCAAGCCGAGCTTACAGCACCGGCGTGGTGGCTCCGAGCTATGGGAGCGCCGGATCGTTGGCAGCACAGCCCAGAGCCTACGGGTCGAGCGGACAGTCGGTCGGGACGGTCACGGCGCCGTCGGTCGGTACGTATAACTGGCCGTCGGTCGGCGTGACCAACGCAGTCCCGACCTGGAGCAACACCAACCCGCCGGTCAGGTAGGCGCGCCTGTCTGGCGAGCCAATGCCGGTCACCTGTGACGGTCGCAAGGCCAAAGAAGATGATAAAGTGCGACCAGCAATGATCATGGCGGTGGACCAGACATTGCGGATCGTTCAGGGAGAGCCCGTCCGATCCTAAATTCCCCGCCCGGCCTGTTGGCCGATCACGCAGCGCCACCCGGCGAGGCGCTCGGCCGGATGCTGGTTCATCCATTCGGCGAGTTGCGGCGCGCCCATCAGGCAAGATTGCATCGAGACGTCGGCGAAGTCGGATGTGGTGACGGTCTGCTCATGACAGTTCGCCGGAGAGGCGAGGTTGCAGAGCACGGCGATGATTTTGATCACGCGAGGTTGCCCCCGTCGCTGCGACGTGCGGCGGCTCCGCCTGATCTCTCGCTCATCGGATCAGTCGGCGGGAAGATGCTGTCGTAGATCGCGCGCGCTTCCTGGATGAGGCGAATGCGCTCGCGCTCGGATTTCGAGACAAACTGAATAATCTGGCCCATGTCGGCTCCAATTAGATCTTCAATCCACCATCACATGATGGAAATCATTTCATGCGGATGTGGGGTGCCGGCTTCGGCTTTGCAGCCATGCGGGCGGCCACGAGGGATAAAAAGCCCGTGACTATTCCGTTCCTGAGGTGGAACGGGGTACCTTCAGCGATGCGCCGATGCCACGGCGCATCCGTTCGGCGGGGACCGCTTCGTAGCATCGTGATGAAGAGTTGAGCCCACGGGATGATGGCACTGCGGCACATTTTCTCGCGCGTGGAGTTGTAAGGTCAGTCAGTGCACGGGCGCCTCGACGAACGGCATTGCGATTGAGAGACCGCGCCCGAAAGGATCAGCCATGACAAGAACAAAACGCACCATTGCTGCACTTATTGCTCTCGGATTGGCCGCCGCGCCACTTGCTGTAAACGCACAAACATCGGGGACGGGTACACCAGGCAGCACGAGCGGACGCACCGGAGCGCCGGTGCAGCAAGGGACCATCGGAAGTTCCGGGCAGACCGTCGGGACCGTGACGGCGCCGTCGATCGGAACGTCCAACCAGCCCTCCGTCGGCGTAACAAACTCAGTCCCCACCTGGAACAACACGAATCCTCGAACGAAGTAGAAACCGCGGTCGGCTGACTTACGCCGGCGCGCGCTCTCTCTGCCCCGGGACTGCTGCGAGCAATTCGCGTGTATAGGCATGCTCGGGCGCGGCGAACAGCTGCGCGGTCGGCTTCAGCTCGACGATGACGCCGCGCTGCATCACGGCGATGCGGTCACAGATTTGCGCTGCGACTCGCAGGTCGTGGGTGATTAACAGCATCGAGAGGCCGAGGCGGGCCTTGAGGTCTTCGAGCAGCCTTAGGACCTGCGCCTGCACGGAGACGTCGAGCGCGGAGACGGCCTCGTCCGCGACGATGATCTCGGGCTCGAGCGCGAGCGCGCGCGCAATGCCGATGCGCTGGCGCTGGCCGCCGGAGAATTCATGCGGATAGCGTTCGAGCGCGCCGGCATCGAGCCCGACCATCTTGAGGAGATCGCGGGCGCGGTCGAACGCCACTTTCGGATCGGTGCCGGCCGCGATCGGGCCGTCGGCGATGATATGACCGACCTTGCGGCGCGGATTGAGCGAAGCGAACGGATCCTGGAAGATCATCTGGATGCGAGGGCGCTCGGCGCGTAGCGCCTTGCCCGCGAGCTTTGTGAGATCGGTCTCGCCGATCCGCACGGTGCCGCGGTCGGCCTCGATCAGCCGCATCACAAGGCGGGCCACCGACGATTTGCCAGAACCGGATTCGCCGACCAGGCCGAGCGTCTCGCCTTTGAGGATGTTGAAATTAACCCCGCGCGCGGCATCGACGCGGCGGTCCTCGCGAAACCAGCCGCCCGAGGTGACGTAGGTCTTGTCCAGTCCGATCACCTCGACCGCCTTGGCCTGGTCGTCCAGGGGGCTGCGGGCGGGTGGGTCCATCGAGGGCACGGCGGCGAGCAGCGCCTTGGTGTAGTCGTGTTGCGGCGCGTTGAAGACCGCCGAGGCGGGGCCTTCCTCGACCACCTTGCCATGGCGCAACACCACGACTTGGTCGGCGATGTCGGCGACCACGCCGAAATCATGGGTGATGAACATCACCGCCATGTTGCGATTGCGCTGGAGGTTGCGGATCAGTTTCAGGATCTGCGCTTGCGTGGTGACGTCGAGCGCGGTGGTCGGCTCGTCCGCGACCAGCACCGCCGGTTCGAGCGCGAGCGCCATCGCGATCATGGCGCGCTGGCGCTGGCCGCCGGAGAGCTGGTGCGGATAGGCGCGCACGATGCGCTCGGGGTCGGGGAGGCCGACTTCGCGCGCCAGCGATAGCGCCTTTGCGCGCCGCTCCCTCGGCGTGAGCAGCCCGTGCGCCTCGAACATCTCCGCCATCTGGTCGCCGATCCGCATCAACGGATTGAGCGCGGTCATCGGTTCCTGAAAGATCATCGCAAGCCGGCGGCCGCGCAGATCGCGCCAGCATTCGTCGTCGAGTTTGAGCAGGTCGCGTCCTTCGAACTGGATCTCGCCGGAGGTGACGGTGACCGTGTCCGGCAACAGGCCCATCAGCGCATGCGCGCACATCGACTTGCCGGAGCCGGATTCGCCGACCACGCAAACGATCTTGCCGGGCCGCAAATCGAGCGAGATGCCGTCGACCGCGAAGGGACGCTCGGCGCCCTTGGGCAATGCGATCCGCAGATTCTTGACGGAGACGGCGGGCGGTGCGGTCATGATCAGCGGCCCTCCCGCGACAGCCGCGGATTGAGCGCGTCGTTGAGGCCTTCGCCGATCAAATTGAGCCCGAGCACCGAGATCAGGATCGCGACGCCGGGAAACACGGTGATCCACCAGGCCTGGCGGATCACGGTGCGGCCGGCACCGACCATGTAGCCCCAGGAGATCAGATTGGGATCGCCGAGGCCGAGGAACGCCAGCGAGGATTCCAGCAGGATCGCGGTCGCCACCATCAGCGAAGCCAGCACGATCACCGGCGACAGCGTGTTCGGCAGGATTTCGCGCAGGATGATCCAGGTGTTGCTCTGGCCCGTGACCACCGCGGCCTGGACGTACTCCCGCGTGCGCAACGACAGCACCTCGCCGCGGACGAGGCGCGCGACCGGCGGCCAGCTTACCAGCGCGATCGAGGCGACGATCGAATAGATCGAGGGCTGCAGGATCGCGACCAGGACGATCGCGAGCGCAAAGCTCGGAATGGTTTGGAAGAACTCGGTGAAACGCATCAGGGCGTCGTCGACCCTGCCGCCGAAATAGCCGGCCATGGCGCCGATCGGAACGCCGACGACCAGCGCAACCAGGGTGGAGACCATGCCGACGAGCAGCGAGACGCGTGCGCCGAAGATCATGCCGGCGAACACGTCGCGGCCGAGTGCATCGGTGCCGAGCGGCACGGTCGCGAGCGTGAACGGCGGCAGGAACGGCCGCTGCACCATGCGCCAGGGCGAGTTCGGGAACAGCATCGGACCGAACAAGGCGACTGAGATCGCAAGGAGCAGGATGATGAGCCCGATGACGCCGCTCGGGCTCCTCAACATCGATTTCCAGAACTGTTTCATATGGAGAATTCGATGCGCGGGTCGACCAGGCGATAGACCAGGTCGGTGATGAGGTTGAAGATCAGGACAATGGCGGAGCAGATCACGAAGACCCCGAGCAGCAGATTGTAGTCGCGCTGGAGCAGGGCGTCGTACATCAGGCGTCCGATGCCGGGCCAGGCGAACACGGTCTCGGTGATGACGGCGCCGCCGATCAGGGTGCCGGAGTGGACTCCGGCGAGCGTCACGACGGGCAGTAGCGCGTTGCGCAGGACGTGGCGACGCTGGATCACGGCGTCGGACAGGCCTTTGGCGCGCGCGGTCTTGACGAAGTCGAGACGCTTCACTTCGAGCATCGAGGCTCGCGTCATGCGCGTATACGTCGCCATAAAAAACAGGCCGAGCGTCATCGCCGGCATAATCAGGTGCCTTGCGACGTCGACCACATGGGCAGGGCCGGAAAGGTTGGCGCCGACCGTCTCGTAGCCGAAGCTCGGCAGCCAATCCATGGTGACCGAGAACAGCAGGATGCTCATGAGCGCCACCCAGAAGATCGGCATGGCGTAAAAGATCAGCGCAAAGACGGTGATCGCGGTGTCGAGAAAGGTTCCGGCAAAGCGCGCGGCGAAGGTGCCGAAGAGAATGCCGAGCACGAGCGAGATCGCGAAGGCCGTCAGCGTCAGCAGCAATGTCGCCGGCAGCCGCTCGCCGATCAGCTTCGCGACCGGCGCCTGCTGGCGGAAGGAGAAGCCGAGGTCGAGGGTCACGATGCCCTTGACGTAGATGAAGAGCTGCTCGGGCAGCGGCTTGTCCAGGCCGAACTTCTCCCTGAGCTGCTGGACGAAGATCTGGTCGCTGGCGCCGGCCTCGCCCGCCATCACGACGGCGGGATCGCCGGGCGCGAGCCGGATCAGGAAGAAATTGAGGACGACGATCGCAAGCAGGACGATCACGCCCTTCGCGACACGCTGAGCGACAAAGGAGAGCATCTAGAGGATCATATCGGTGGTGTGACCTGGAGCGACAGAGACGGAGCGCCCACCTCTCCCCGCAAGCGGGGAGAGGTGACGGAGGTAGCCCTCACTTGTCGAGCCATGCATCCTTGAAGCCGTCGTTGACTCCGATCCCGGTGGTGATCAGGTTCTTGACCTTGCAGCGCATGATGGTCGGGAATTGCAGCTCGAGCATCCAGGCCACCGGCACGTCCTCGACCAGGATCTTCTGCGCCTTCTCGTAGATCTCCTTGCGCTTGGAGTCCGGCGTTGCCACCGCGCCCTCGGCGAACAGCTTGTCGATCTCAGCGTTGGAGTAACCCTCGACGTTGTTGAACACCTGGCCCTTGGCAATCGCGCTGGAGACGTAATTGCGGCCGACGCCGAGCGCGGGGTCGCCGTACTGGTAGAGGTAGGTGAAGGCGATGTCGTAGTCCCAGTCGCCGATCTTCTGGTTGCCGCCGGCGACGTCGGTGGCGATGGTCTCGATGTTCATGCCGACGTCCTGGAGGTTCTGCTTCACGGCTTCACCCCAGCGCTGCCAGGTCTCGCCATAGGCGAGCGGCAGAAGGCGGATCTTCTCGCCCTTGTAGCCGGCTTCCTTCAGCAGCGCCTTGGCCTTGGCGGGATCGTAAGGGTACTTCGGCACGTCGTCGGTGTAGTATTTGATGGTCGAGGCCGACGGGCCGGTTGCGACCTTGCCGAGCCCGTTCCAGATCACGTCCTTGGCGAACTCGCGGTCGATCGCAAACATGACCGCCTGCCGCACCCGCTTGTCGGCGAGCGGACCCTGCCGGTTGTTGAGCCACAGCCAGGCCAGCGGCGAGAAGAACTCCCAGCCGGCGCCGGTGACGCAGGTGTCCTTCAGCTTGGAGAGCCGGGGCACGTCGAAATTCTCGACCGAGCCGCCGGGCAGCACGTCGACCTTGCCGGTCTCATACGCCACCGAGCGCGCCGCGGCATCGGGAATGATCTGCCAGTAGATCTCGTCGAGATAGGGCTTGCCCTTCTCGTAATAGTTCGGGTTCTTGACCAGGCGGATGAAAGAGCCCTTCTGCCATTCCTTGAACATGAAGGGGCCGGTGCCGACAGGGGCGTTATTGTAGGGATTGGTCTTCCAGTCGGTGCCTTCATAAAGATGCTTGGGTACCATCGGCATTGAGCCGACCTCGAAGATGCCCAGGAACGGGCCGAACGGCTGCTTCAGCGTGAACACCACCGTGTAGTCGTCGGGAGCCTCGACCTTGTCGACCTGCGCCAGATTGTTGCGGGCACGCGCGTGGGTCTGTTTCAGCATCTCGAGCGAGAACAGCACGTCGGCGGCGGTGAAGGGCTTGCCGTCATGCCAGGTCACGCCCTTCCTGAGCTTGAATGTGTAGGTTTTTGCGTCCTCGCTGACACTCCAGCTCTCGGCGAGCTCGGCCTGCGGTTCGAGCTTGGGGCTGTAGCGAAGCAGGCCTTCGAAAATGTTGCCCGACACCATCTGCACCGGGCCGTTCTGGACCATCGCCAGCATCAGGCCGGGCGGCTCGGGCTGAATCACGGCATTGATCGCTCCACCCGCTTTCGGGTCTTGCGCCAGCGCCGGGGCCGCGAGACCGCAAGCCAGGAGGACACCAAGCAACACTCGTTTTGACATGTCGTATCTTTCTCAAGCGAGACCAGCCGCAAACGCTTCGCACGTCATGGCGCGCAAAGCTATGGCCGGCCCATCCCAGTCCCCATCCGGGATCGAGGCTCACACAGTCTCGTTCGGCGCCGCAAGATGAAAGTCTCGACAGTGTTCGCACAAAAAATGTACAGCGCGTCCTGTTATGGCGTTTGGCAGCCAATCCGGCGCCGCAGCGCCGCGCGATCCGTCCATCTGCGCCGCAAGCGCGACGCGGACCCGGCGTGAGGATCGTCTAGCGCAAGCCCGCCCGCCGGAATCCTTCCAGATAGTGCTCGCGGTCGGCCTCATTGGCCCATGGCAATTGCGTCGAAATCCAGTGCAGCGAGATGTTGGGCTGGGTGCGGCGGAGCTCGCCCAGCGCCATCTCCCCAAGCACGCCGTCTCCGGTCATGCCGGCAGAAACCGCGAGCACGCGGTAGGCGCCGGTAAGGTCGCCGCGATGACGGATTGCCTCGCGCGCGAGCGCGATGGCCTCGGCATAGCGCCGCTCGGTGAAGCGGGCATAGCCGGCGATGCCGTGATAGATCGCCAGGGATGGATCGCGCGGCGACAGCCGCATTGCCCTCTGCGCTGCCTCGAATGAATCCTTCGGCCGCCCGGCATAGGACAGCGCCAGTGCGTAATAGCCCTGCGCCAGCGAGAAGTTCGGATTGAGTGCGAGCGCCTGCTCGAACTCGGACAGTGCGTCGGCAAGTCTTCGCGTCGAGAAGTAGACGCTGCCGAGCGCGGCGTGCGCCCAGGCATCCTCATGGTCGCAGCGCACCGCGGCGAGCGCGGCGGCTTCCGCCGCTGGCGCCACCATGGCAAGCTCGGCCCAGCCGAGATGCACGCCGAACATGTGGTTCGCCGCGAGCACCGACAGCGCCTGGCCGTAGTTCGGGTCGATCCCCACCGCGCGTTCTAGCAGCGCCCGTGCGGTCTCGTGATCCCGCCGCGTCACGCGCCAGTAATGCGACAGCGCCCGCATCAGGAGATCCCAGGCATCCAGGCTCGCGGGGGGCTTGCGATGGGCGCGAAAACTTTCCGCCGCATGGATCTGCGGCTCGATCGCCGCAGCGATCGCATTCGTGATCTCGTCCTGCACGGCGAACACGTCGACCAGCTCGCGGTCGTAGCGCTCGGCCCAGAGATGGCTGCCCGTCGTGGCGTCGTTGAGCTGCGCGGTGATGCGCACCCGGTTGTCCGACTTGCGCACGCTGCCTTCGACGACGTAGCGGACGCCCAGTTCCTCGGCAATCTGCCGGATGTGGACCGCGCGTCCCTTGTAGGTAAAGGACGAGTTGCGGGCGATCACCATGAACCAGCGCTGCTTCGACAGCGCGGTGAGGATGTCCTCGCTGATGCCGTCGCCGAAATAGTCCTGTGCGGGATCGCCGCTCATGTTCTCGAAAGCGAGCACCGCGACCGCCGGACGGTCCGTCAGGACGCGCGGCAGGGCAGCGACGGGCTGCGCGGGCGCAGTCGTGGCTGCCACTTCTTCCCGGACTTCGCCGACGAAACGAAAACCCTTGCGCGGAATGGTCTTGATCAGCCGCTGGCTTGCGCCATCGTCGCCGAGCGCCTTGCGGGCGGCGTTGATCCGGCTGTTCAGGGCGGAATCCGAGATGATCCGATCGCTCCAGATCTGGCTGATCAGGTCATCCTTGCTGACCACACGCGTGCGCTGCGCCACCAGATAGAGCAGGAGATCGAACACCTGCGGCTGCAACGGCACAGCGGCTCCGCTGCAAGTGAGTTCCCGCAGGTCGCCGTCGAGCACGTTGTTTTCAAAGCAAAATCGCACGTTTTTGTCGTCTCAAGCAAAAATCAAAGTCGTCTCAGGCGAAAATCAACCGTCCGCGAAAGTCTTGGGACCTCCGGTGCGGCATGGTGCAGCGACCAATGAAGTGCCGGCGTTTTGGCACAACGGAGCTGTTTATGACCCAAATTGATCATCAGGTTCATCCTATCGGCCCGGTTGCGGGCTCACGCATTTTCAAGTTCATCGCCTTTCTGTACGGAATTGCGGCGTATCTCGTGTTTTTCATCACCATTCTCTACGCCATCGGTTTCGTCATGGGGCTGGTGGTGCCGAAGACCATCGATACCGGGACCGACACGCCCGTGGCCGAGGCCATCATCATCAATCTGCTCCTGATGGCCCTGTTTGCGGTCCAGCACAGCGTAATGGCGCGCCGGCAATTCAAGGCCTGGTGGACGCAGTACGTCCCCAAGCCGGTCGAGCGCAGCACCTATGTGCTGTTTGCGAGCCTGTCATTGCTCCTCCTGTTCTGGCAGTGGCGTCCGCTGCCCACGGTCATATGGGACGTCGCGAATCCGGATATCGCTGTGACGATCGTCACGCTGTCGCTGGCGGGCTGGGTCCTGGTGTTCACCTCGACCTTCATCATCAATCACTTCGAGCTGTTCGGCTTGCATCAGGTGACCAATCATCTCGTCGGCAAGGAGGCGTCGCCGCCGCGATTCAAGACGCCGCTGCTCTACAAGTTTGTCCGTCATCCGATCTATCTCGGCTTCATCATCGCGTTCTGGGCGGCGCCGGTCATGACCGCGGGCCATCTGCTGTTCGCCGCCGTGACCACGGCCTACATCTTCGTCGGCATCGCGCTGGAGGAGCACGACCTCGTCGATCTCTTCGGCGACGAGTACCGGCAGTACAAACAACGGGTGTCGATGCTTATTCCCTGGCGCAAGTCGGTATAGCTTGCGCGTCGTTCCGTCGCGTCCGCCGAAAGGAGGATGCGCGGCGGCGCCGAGGCGCGTAACGGATCGTGCCGGACGCAACCTTCAACGTTTCTCGGGGTGAATCCCCCTCACCCCGACGCTATCAGTGCGAGCAAAGCTCGTCGCGACCCCGCATTCGTTTTTGCCGAGTTCTCGGCAAACAGGAGCGGGGGGAGGAATCTAAACCATCATCAACGGAGACGACCTAATGAAACATGTTGGAAACTGCTTCTGTGGCGCAGTCACGATCGAGGTCACAGGTGCACCGGAGGCGATGGGCTATTGCCATTGCAGCTCGTGCCGCTCGTGGTCGGGCGGTCCGGTGAACGCCTTCAGCCTGTGGAAGCCCGAAGCCGTGCGCATCAGCGAAGGTGCAGAGAATGTCGAGACCTTTGCGAAGACGCCGCTCAGCCAGCGCAAATATTGCAAGAAGTGCGGCGGTCATCTCATGACCAACCATCCGCCGCTCGGCCTGATCGACGTCTTCACTGCCACCATCCCCACCCTCGCGTTTGCACCAGGCGTCCACGTCAATTACGCCGAGACGGTGCTGCCAATGAGCGACGGACTGCCCAAGCTCAAGGATTTCCCGGCCGAATTCGGCGGCAGCGGCGAGATGATGCAGGAGTAGCGGCGCCCTTCTCCTCTCCCGCAAGCGGGAGACGAGAAATTAGCTACCTCATCCCCGCGCGCCGCAATCCCTCGAGATAATGCTCGCGATCCTCGTCCCGCAGCATCGGCAGCTCGCGTGTGATCCAGGCCAGCGAGATGCCGGGCTGGGCGCGGCGCAAGCCTTCCAAGGCGGAAGCCGCGCGCGCGGAATCCCCTGACATACCGGCGGCGGCCGTCAGCACGCGATGCGCGCCGACGAAATCGGCGCGCTGCCGCATCGACTCGCGCGCCATCTGTGCGGCGCCTTCGTAATCGCGGCCGATGAACCGGGCATAGGCCGCGACGCCGCAATAGATTGCTGCGAGCGGGTCGCGCGGGCTCAGCCGCAGCGCGCGGCGCGCCGCGACATCGCCGTTCTGCCATCGTCCCGCGTAGCACAGCGTCACGCCATAGAAGGCGTGCGCCATCGCAAAGTTCGGATTGAGGTTCAGCGCCAGTTCGAACTCCGCCAGCGCGTCGTCGAAGCGGCGGCGGAATAGATAAGCATACGCCAGACCATGATGAGCCCAGGCATCTTCGCGATCGGCCTCCACCGCCGCGAGCGCGGCGCGCTCGGCGACCGGCACGGTCGGGGCCATGTCGGACCAGCCCATATGCGCGCCGAAGATGTGGCTGGTTGCGAGCAGGCCGAGTGCCTTGCCATAGGCGGGATCGAGCGCGACGGCCTCTTCGAGCAGTCCTTGCGCGGCGGCATTGTCCTCGCGGGTGATGCGCCAGTAATGCGACAATGCGCGCATCACAAGGTCCCAGGCATCCAGGCTTCCCGGCGGCTTCTGCTGGGCGCGAAAACTCTCGGCGGTATAGAGCTGCGGCTCGATCGCGGCGACGATCGCCTCGGTGATCTCGTCCTGCACCGCGAAGATGTCGGCAAGCTCGCGGTCGTAGCGTTCGGCCCAGAGATGGCTGCCGGTCGAGACGTCGTTGAGCTGCGCGGAGATACGCACGCGATCGCCGCTCCGCCGCACGCTGCCTTCGAGCACGTAGCGCACGCCGAGCTCGCGCGCGACCTCGTTCATGTGCACCGCGCGGCCCTTGTAGACGAAGGAGGAGTTGCGCGCGATGACGAAGAACCAGCGCAGCTTCGACAGCGCGGTGATGATGTCCTCGCTGATTCCGTCCGAGAAATAATCCTGCTCGCGGTCGCCGCTCATGTTGGTGAAGGGCAGCACCGCGATCGCGGGGCGGTCCGGTAGCGGCAGCGGGGCCCGTAGAAGCTTCGCTTCGAAATCGGATTCCGGCGCGGTTGCCCCACGCTTGGTTTCGACGTCGCCGACGAAACGAAAACCCTTGCGTGAGATGGTGCGGATCAGCGCCTGGCTCGCGCCGCTGTCTCCGACCGCCTTGCGTGCCGCATTGATCCGGCTGGTCAGCGTGGATTCGGAGACGCTGCGCCCGTGCCAGATCTTGTCGATCAGCTCGTCCTTGCTGACCACCCGATCGCGGTTCTCCATGAGGTGGACGACGAGATCGAAGACCTGTGGCTCCACGGCAACGGGAACCTGCTCGCGGCTCAGCTCGCGCAAGTCGGTATCGAGCAGGTGATCCCGGAACAGAAACTGCACGTCGAAAACTCAGACCTCAAGGCAACATCGGGCAATAATGAAAGCAAAACGGATTTCGGCTGATGTCTGTGAGTCCGCCGAGGGGCCTGCCCGGTTCACCACGATCGCGTGATGGCAGGCATGCAGTTTACGGGGAGGAATGCAACCTGGATTAGAATAAAGCCGTTTCGGCCGGATTGTCGCGATTTCCTCACGTCGTTGCGAGCAATCCAGCCTGCCGCCGCGGAGCCAGCGTGGATTGCTTCGTCGCAAGGGCTCCTCGCAATGACGGTGTTGAGGCAATGGCGTGCGGCAGCTGCCGACGTTGTCCTGGCCTTCGCGACGGCATCGAATGTGTGACGAATAGTGAATGTCCATTGCCGAACAGTTCCGTGTGCGTAAGCTGCCCTCACACAAAACACCAACCACGAAGAAACGCCCATGCCCGCTTTTCATGCCTCGACCACCGTGCTCGATTCCATGCTGTTCCGCGATGCCTTCGGCACGCCGCAGGTGCGGGAGGTGTTTTCCGATATCGCGACGGTCGCGCGCTATGCCGAGGTCGAGGTGGCACTGGCGAAGGCGGAAGCGAGATGCGGAGTGATTCCGCAGGACGCGGCCGATCAGATCGCCGCGCGGACCGATGTTGCCGCGCTGGATTTCGACCTGTTGCGGCAGGAGACCGATGTCGTCGGCTATCCGATCCTGCCGCTGGTGCATCAGATGGTGAAGCAATGCGGCGATGCCGGCCGCTATGTGCATTGGGGTGCGACCACGCAGGACATCATGGACACCGCCGTGGTGTTGCAACTGCGCGCAGGGCTTGAGATCGTCGAACGGGACATCGCGGGCTTGCGCAAGATCCTCGCCGATCTATCGAGGCGCTACCGCGACACGCCGATGGCGGGCCGCACCCATCTCCAGCAGGCGCTGCCGGTCACCTTCGGCTACAAGACCGCGATCTGGCTCGCGATGTTCGACCGCCACGCCGAGCGGATCAGTGAGTTGAAGCCGCGCGTCCTGGTCGGTCAGTTCGCCGGTGCCGCCGGCACGCTGGCCTCGCTCGGCGACAAGGGGTTCGAGGTGCAGGAAGCGCTCTGCGCCGAACTGAGGCTCGGCGTCCCCGCTTCGACCTGGCACGTCGCACGCGACGGTTTTGCCGAGGCCGTGAATTTCCTGGCGCTGGTCACCGGCTCGCTCGGCAAGATCGCGCTCGACATCATGATCATGGCCTCGACCGAATTCGCCGAGGTCTATGAGCCCTTTGTCAAGGGACGCGGCGCTTCCTCGACCATGCCGCAGAAGCGCAACCCGATCTCCTCGGAACTCATGCTCGCGGCGTCCAAGGCGGTGCGCCAGCATGCCGGCCTCATGCTGGATGCCATGGTGCAGGATTTCGAGCGCGCCACCGGGCCCTGGCACGCCGAATGGATGGCGATCCCCGAGAGCTTCGTGCTGACCGCCGGCGCGTTGCACCAGGCGAAATTCGCGCTCGCCGGCCTCATCGTGGATGAAAGCAAGATGAACGAGAATCTCGCCGTCAGCCGCGGTCTGATCGTGGCCGAAGCCGTCATGATGGGGCTTGCGCCGCAGATCGGACGGCAGGAGGCCCATGACGTGGTCTATGATGCCTGCCGGCTCGCCAATGAGAAAGGTCTTACGCTGGCGGACGCGCTGTCTTCCGACGCCCGCGTCTCTGTCAGAATCGACCGTGCCACGATCGAGGCGCTGACATCACCGAAAAATTACCTCGGCCTTGCTCCCGCCATGGTCGACCGGGTGCTGAAATCGGCAACGCGTTGAAAACCAAAATGCGCGAAACTGCGTATCTTTGGGGTGTCGCAAGGCACTCGCGCACTTGTGTCTCGCGATGCTAGACTTAAATTGAGCAAGAGACGTTCGGCAGAGGACCCGGCATGACTGATCAACGCATCACCTCCACTCCCATCGATCCCGTGAAGCTCGACCGGCTGGCCGAGGTGGCGGTGAAGGTGGGCCTGGGCTTGCGGCCGGGCCAGGATCTGCTCTTGACGGCACCTGCGATCGCGTTGCCGCTGGTGCGGCGGATTGCCGTGCATGCCTACAAGGCCGGCGCCGGCATCGTGACGCCCATTCTCTCCGACGAAGAGATGACGCTGGCGCGCTACCGCCACGGCCACGACGACAGCTTCGATCGCGCCGCCAACTGGCTCTACGAGGGCATGGCCAAGGCGTTCTCCAACAACACCGCCCGTCTCGCCATCGTCGGCGACAATCCGATGCTGCTGTCGGGCGAAGATGCTTCCAAGGTCGCGCGCGCCAGCAAGGCCAATTCCATGGCCTATCAGCCGGCGCTGGAAAAGATCGTCAATTTCGATACCAACTGGAACATCATTGCGTATCCAAGCCCATCCTGGGCAAAGCAAGTCTTTCCGAACGATCCTGAAGAGGTCGCGATCGGCAAGCTCGCGGACGCGATCTTCGCGGCGTCCCGCGTCGATCGCGACGACGCGCCGGCCAATTGGGCGAGCCACAATGCGGTGCTGCGCGAGCGCACCAACTGGCTCAACGGCCAGCGTTTCCGCGCGCTCCAGTACTCGGGACCGGGCACTGACCTCACCATCGGGCTCGCCGACGGCCATGAATGGGAAGGCGGCGCTTCGCTCTCCAAGAACGGCATCAGCTGCAACGCCAATATCCCGACCGAAGAGGTCTTCACCACGCCGCATTGCCGGCGCGTCTACGGCCATGTCGTGAGCTCGAAGCCGCTGTCCTACCAGGGCACGCTGATCGACAAGATCGCGGTGCGTTTCGAGGACGGCAGGATCGTCGATGCGAAGGCTTCGCGCGGCGAGGAGGTACTGAACAAGGTGCTCGATACCGACGAGGGCGCGCGCCGTCTCGGCGAGGTGGCCCTGGTGCCGCATTCCTCGCCGATCTCGCAGAGCGGACTGTTGTTCTACAACACGCTGTTCGACGAGAACGCTGCCTCGCACATCGCGCTTGGCCAGTGCTACTCGAAGTGCTTCGTCAACGGCGCGCAGCTCACGCCGCAGCAGATCGCCGCGCAAGGCGGCAACCAGAGCCTGATCCATATCGACTGGATGATCGGCTCGGCCGAGACCGACATCGACGGCATTCTCGCCGACGGCAGCAAAGTGCCGGTGTTTCGCAAGGGCGAATGGGCGAAGTAACTACGCAGCCGGGTTGCGCAGCATCGGGCTGTTGTCGATGCTGAAGCGGTTGAACAACGTCGTGAACGGGCTGCCGTCGGTGGCCCGCACGACGGCGTCGGAGGCCGCCACCGCATCGTAGAGCGCACCGACCGGATCATTCGCCTCGGGCAGGTCGAGGCCCCTGCGGATTTGCTCGGGGGCCTCGTTGACGTCGTCCTCGTCGTCGAGTGTCGCCTCGAGCGCATCCGCCGCCCGAAGCATCTCATGGAGGTCACCGCCGATCTGCCCGGGGCTTTCGATGCCGTCAACGGTGAACCAGGGCTCCTCTTCGGTTGCGAAGGAGACATCGAGGCTGCCGAGCCAGGCGACGACCTCGCCATGAGCTTTGAGAACCTCCGGGGTGAGGGGCATCGGCATGGCTCCTTCAGATGCTTCGCGCACTTTGTCGCACCCCGGAAAAGAAGGGTTCATGTGCTCGAAATTGCAGGGAAATTGCGACGTTAACCGTTTCGCGTCTGCAACTTGCGGCTGATTGTCGGGCCCTGCGTAAGAAAGAATTAAAAATCGGCTACTAGCGTTCCCGCCATCTTTGAACAATCCGGGCCGAGATCCGGGCAGGTCATATTTTATCCCCCGAGGAAACAGATGTCGCGCACATTGATTGAAATCAGTCATTGCAATGTAGATCTCGAGCTGCGGCCGATCGAGCCGTCCTGGATTATCGAAGGCAATCCGGTGTCGCGCTCGCACATCCTGTCCACCAGCGCCGACGGCACCGCTTCGACCATCATCTGGGCCTGCACCGAAGGGCGCTTCAACTGGTACTACGATATCGACGAGACGATCATGATCATGGAAGGATCGATCGTGCTCGAAAGCGACGGCATGCCGCCGAAGCGCTACGGCCCGGGCGACGTCATCTTCTTCCGCGACGGCGCGCATGCCAAATGGCATGTCGAAGGCCACGTCAAGAAGATCGCCTTCTGCCGCAAGACCAATCCCGTGATGATCGGCTTCCTGATCCGCGTCGTCAACAAGCTCAAGAAGATCTTCGTCGCCACCGGCGAGCGCCGTCCGGCCTCGCTGATGGGCGCAAATTAGAGTTCAAACAGTTCAAGGACGCTTCCCAGCGGTCACGACGGAACAGGGGCCGGGATCAACATCCCGGCCCCTGTTCTCGTCATGGTGCCAATCCCTTTAAGGCAAATCGAGCCGGTAGAAATTGCTCGCGGTCTGCGAGAACAACGCCGTCTTCTCGGTCTCGCTCAGGGGCGCCGCGATACGCTTGAACGTGTTGAAGATCACCTGGTAGCTGCACTGGCCCTTGTCCGGCGGGAAGTTGCTCTCGAACATCGCGCGCTCGGGTCCAAACGCCTCGATGCAGGTTTCGATGTAAGGCCGCCACGCCGCGGCAAGCTCCTTGGATGATGGCGGACTCGCGCGCAAATGGAAGTCGTAGCCGAGCAGGCACATCGCGAGCCCGCCGAGCTTCACCACCACGTTCTCGCATTTGGCGATCTCCCGGATCGAGGCGCGCCATTGCGGAAACACCTCCTCGCGTCGCCCCGCAAAGCGGCCGATTCCGGCCGGGCCGCCGCAATGGTCGAGCACGATCCTGGTGTCGGGAAATGCGCGGGCGAGCTCGGTCAGCTCGCCGATTTGCGGATGGAACAGCCGAGCGTCGAAGCTCAGGTTGAGCGGCGCGAGGCAGGCAAAGCCCTTGCGGAAGGTCGGGTCCTGCAGCAATCCCTGCGGCCGGCTCGCATACATGCCGGCGACAGCAGGATCCTGGTCCCAGGCCGAGGAATGCCGGATGCCGCGGAAGCGACCGTTGCCCGCCGCGATCTCGGCCTCCAACACGGGTTGTGCGGCATCGCCGAGCAGCAGATTGACGTGGCTGACGATGCCGGCGCAAATCGCGGCCTTGCCGTAACCGCCGCTGGCGCTCATCGCGGCGACGCCATTGGCGAACTCGACTTCGCCCACCGGCCGGAACGCCTCCGGCCCGTGCGCGCGATACATCGAGCGGCAATCGACATAGACGGTGGCGATGACGTTGTGGCCGGAGGCGATATCTGCCGCCATCTCCTCGATCAGATAGCGGTGCCCGCGATTCCAGAGATGGTGATGGGGATCGACGATCGGCCGTGAGGGATCGATGATCTCCTCCTGATGCAGCGCGAGCCAGTCCTCGCGCGGCTCGACGAATAGCCCGCTCGTGTTGGCGGGCAAACCGCTTGCAGCCATCGGCGTGCGCTCCCTTGATGTATGCTTCTTGTTTTGGGAGCCTAGCACCTCGTCCTCGCATGCACCAACGCGCGTTGCGCAATCGCGCCCGTCATCGCGGTACAGCGGCGCCGGCGTCAACCCTTGCGCCGCTTCGCCCTCACATCGACCACCAGCCGCCAATCGGTTGCGGTGGCCGGCTTGACCTCGCCGAGCCAGTGGAAGAAATCCTCGGTGACTTCCGTAAAACTCCAGCGCGTCAGGTCGCCAGCTTCGGTCGTGCCTTCCTGCACGATGTCGGCATCGCGTGGACGGCCGATCTGCTGGCGGAATATGCAGCGGCCGGGATCGAACCATGAAATCCGCCAGGCATCGATGGTCGGATCGTAGACCCGCAGCGTCGTGCCGTACCAATTGCCGGCGATCGGCAAGGCCGGGCTGCCGGCCGGGCGCGGAATGATCCAGACGTCTTGCACGGCGCGGCCCTCCAGCACCCAGCCGAAATGGATTTCGCCGGGCGCGGTGTGTTTCGTTCCATCGGGTCCATGGGCGGTGATCTCGGCGTCCCAATCGCCGACGAAGCGGCCATAAAGCTGGAGTGCCGCCGCGTGCTGGGGGTTCGGTCCGTCCGCGTGCAATAATCTCGCAAAGTCGGTCATGTCGATCTCCCTTTGCGGGAGATCAGCACGACCGGCCGGCAGCCGACTTGGAGAAAATTGCGTCACACCCCGTCGAGGATGATCACCGTCGGCTTCGACGGCAACGCATCTCGGGACATCCGGAAACTTCGTTCCATGCGCCGGTCGATCTCGAACTGCTGGCCGATGCGTTGCATGAAATCGTCGAGCGGGGTGGCGAAGCGGTGCATCGGCAGCACCACCGAGGCGCGCAGCCGCTTGGTGATCTCGGAGACGCCGTCGAGCGACATGGTGTAGGTGCCGTCGATCGGCACCATCACGATGTCGAGCCGCCCGATCTGGGCGAAGTGGCTGTCATCGAGCTTGTGGTGAAGATGGCCGAGATGGCCGATGCAGAGGCCCGCCACCTCGAAGATGAAGATGGAGTTGCCGTCACGGATCATGTCGGCGCCGGCATCGTCGCCGAAATAGCGACGGATGTCGGTCGTGACGTTGCGGATGAAGGTGTCGCCGATGCGCTCCGACACGATGGCCGGCTTGCCGTCCTCGCCCCAGCCATGCAGCACACGAGGAATGCGCTTGTCGGGATATAAAGAGTAGTGCGTGCTGTGGGCCCGGTTCATGGTGACGACATCGGGCAGCCGGCCCACCTGGTAGGCCCCGCTATAGTCGGTGGCGATGCGTAAGCCGCCGGGCGTGTCGATGAAATAGGTGGAATGGCCGGCATAGGTGATCTCGACCTCGGGCGCAGCCGCCGCCTGCCTGAACGCGACCGACATGAGGCGCGGCGCAGCATTCGCCATCGCCAAGCATTCGCTGCGCTGCGACTGCTGGGCGATGGCAGGTGAGAGGAATGCGCCGAACAGCGCCAGAGCGGCCGAAACCAGTCGTCGCATGAATTCATCCCCGATGACTTCAGGGGAAAGTCTAGCTTGCAATGCAGCGCGTGGCCAACAGCGCGCGATCAACAGCGCGTCAGTGTCGCACCGTCACGCCGCCCTATGATTCGCGCCTTTACTACTCCCGCCGCGGGCTGAACTTCCAGGTGAGGGCGACGAGGCTCGCGGTGATCAGGCTGCTGACGAGGCCGACGATGGGCAGCGTGAGCACCAGCGCGGCGCTGGCAGCCCAGCCGATCGAGGAGAACGCCTCGGCAAAGGTCGCAAGCCGCGACGAGGTCTGGCGGCGGCGGAATTGGCTGCGCCGGGCTTGCACCCGGAACCAGAGCTGGATTGCGGTGGCGGAGGCCGCACTGACGATGACCGCACCGGCGCTGACCGCGGCCTGGAACGCCGAGGCGAAAGCGAGCGCCGCGATCAGCGGGCAGAAGATGACGCCGATCGCGATCAGCACCACCTCTATCTTGGCGCGGATGACGCTGGACGGCGGCAATGGCGCGGTCGCAACCAGGTCGGGCGCGTCCTCGCCCGAGAGCGTCAGCCAGGCAAGCCCGCCGGCGAGTTGTCCCGCCGCCATGACGATGACGGGCGTGATCAGCGTCAGCGCCGCGGAGCTGTCGGCAAAGTTGCGCCAGAGCAGCAATGCCGGCGGCACCAGATAGAGCAGCTGCATCAGCGTCTGCGAGATCAGCCAGGGATCGCGCCAGAGCAGCGAAAATTCCTTGCGCCGTAGGGCATGCTGCCGCGATCCGCCGCGGAACGGGCGCTCCTTCGCGCTGCGACGGCCGGACGCGCCATAGGCGGCGGCATCGATCGCCGTGTCCGCAAAGCGGCCCGAGAAGATCGCCATGACGCCTCCGAGCAGCACGAGGCCGAGCGCCAGGAGCAGCAGCAGCGCTTCGGCATCCCCCATCGCCGCCCGCGCCGGCCACCACCAGATGCTGTCGGCATCGGGCGCGTAAGCGGCCAAGCTACCCGAGGTCAGGATGGTGAAGCGCGACAGCGTGCCGTAGGACATGATCGCCGCCACCTGGAGCGCGATCACGAAGCCGGCGCCGATGATGGCGGCGAGGATCTGGGCGACGAACCGTGTCCGCGCCGGACCGATCAGGCGGAACAGCAGGATGGTGACGGCGATCGCGATCGCTGCGGCCGACAGGCCCATCGCGACGACGACGCCGAACGCTGCAAGCCAGCGCGCGCCGCCCCCGAACACCAGCACGTCGATGAAGGGTGTCGAGAACAGCAGCGCCATCACCGTGATGGCGAGCGCGATCGCGGCGATACGCACCGAGAACAGATTGGCCAGCGTCGCGGGTGAGGACATGATGAGGTCGAGATCGGCGCGTGCGTAGAACACCCGCGTCACCGATTCGATCGCCTGTGACAGCATCAGCGTCCAGGCCAGAAAAATTGTCGCCGAAATCACGATCAGCGAGGATTTGTCGAGCGGCAATTGCAGGTCGGCGAAGCGGCCGATCACCGCCCAGGCCGGGACGTGCAGCAGCGCCGCGAAGAACAGCAGGCCGATCACCGCGGCACGCGTTCGATTGCGCCGCCCGCCGGTCATCATGGCGAGCCATTCGCGCCAGGCGAGCCGGAGCTCGTGGCGGGCGAACCAGGACAGCGCGGTGGCCGAGCTCATGCGGCTTCCTGGAGGGTCACCAGCGCGATGAAGAGATCTTCCAGGCTGGTATCGGCGTGCCCGTTTTGCTGCCGGAGCTCAGTCAGCGTGCCCTCGGCAACCAGGCGGCCGGCTGCGATCACGCCGATGCGGTCGGCCATGCGTTCGGCGACCTCGAGGATATGCGTGGTCATGATGACGGTGCAGCCGGCGCGGACGCGCTCGCTCAGGAGTCCCTTGACATGGCGGGCGGAGACGGCGTCCAGTCCCGTCAGCGGCTCGTCGAGGATGATGAGGCGGGGATCGTGCACCAGGGCGCCGGCGAGGGCGACCTTCTGGCGCATGCCCTTGGAAAAGCCCTCGCAGCGTTCGTGCCGGTGCGGCTCGAGCCCGAGCGAGTTCAGGAGCTCCGCGGCGACCGGTTCCGAGGCCGATGGTGCGATGCCCCACAGACCGGCTACGAACTCGAGATATTCGAGCGGCGTGAGCTTGTCATAGATCATGGGCTCGTCGGAGACCCACGCCATCACCTGCTTGGCGGCGACGGGGTTTTGGAGCGCATCGATGCCGAAGATGGAGACCGAGCCGGCATCGGGCCGCAAAAGGCCTGCAACCATGCGCAAAGTGGTGGTCTTGCCGGCGCCGTTGGGGCCGACCAGCGCATAGAATTCGCCGGCATGGATGGTGAGATCGAGGTTATCGACCGCCAGACGGTCAAAACACTTCGTTAACCCCATGACTTCGAGCGCCGAGTCGTCCCGCTTCATCACGGCCACACCTTGCGGTTTTGCATCGCTCGCGACCATGCCCCGAAGATGTTTCGGCACCGTGAATCGCGCTGCCGCAAATTCCGTCATCCGGATTGGACTAATGGCAAGTCACCGTTTGTTGACAGCGCTTGGCGGTTCAGGCTGAATTGGTGAAGGGACGAATGGCGCGAACGCAGCGAAACGACTGCGTAGCGACTGAACACAAGATGCGGCAAGGCGGTCAGGAAGAACCGCCGGTTGTATCGGGAGGATGCGCGACGATGCTGGATTTCGTTCAGCAGCTGGTCAGCGGTGTTGCGCTCGGCTGCGTCTACGGCCTGATCGCGCTCGGCTTCGTGCTTGTCTACAAAGCCACCGAGGTCGTCAATTTCGCCCAGGGCGATTTGATGATGCTGGGCGGCTTCTTTGCCTTCACCTTCATCGGCATGATGGGGCTGAACTACTGGATCGGCTTTGCCGGTGCGGTGGCGGCGATGGCGCTGTTCGGCATGCTGGCCGAGCGCGTGGTGGTGCGGCCGATCCTCGGCTATCCGCAATTCTCCATCATCATGGCCACCATCGGGCTCGGCTATTTCCTGCGCTCGATCGCAGGCATGATCTGGGGGACCGATGATCTGAAGATCGAGACGCCGTTTAGCCAGGGCGTGCTGCGCATCGGCCCGCTGGTGCTCGCCTACGACAAGCTCTCGGTGATCGCGGCGACCATGATCCTGTGCACGCTGCTCTATCTGTTCTTCAACAAGACCACGCTCGGCACTGCGATGCGCGCCAGTTCCGAGAACATGCTCGCGGCCTATTACATGGGCATTCCGGTCAAGCGCGTGGTGTCGATCGTCTGGGCGATCAGCGCGGCGGTCGCGACCTGCGCCGGCGTGCTGCTGGCGCCGATCACCTTCATCCATTCCAATGTCGGCCTCGTGCTCGGCCTCAAGGCGTTTCCGGCCGCCGTGCTCGGCGGCTTCGGCTCGATCCCCGGCGCCGTGGTCGGCGGCGTCCTGATCGGCGTCATCGAGAGCATGGCGGGCTTCTATCTGGCCGAGGGCTGGAAGGACGTCGCGCCCTACATCGTGCTGCTCGCCGTGCTCTTGCTCAAGCCCGAAGGCCTGTTCGGCCTTCACGTCCGCAAGAAGGTCTGAACGCATGCGCTTCCTGTTCAAGACCGACTACGAGGACGACATCAGGCTGTTTCCGCATTCGGGCTATTACGTCTCATACGGTCTCCTGCTGGCCGTGCTGCTGATCGCGCCCTATGTGCTCTCCAGCTATCTGATGAGCCAGCTCGTCTTCGTCTGCATCTATGCGACCGTCGGCGTGGCGCTGCTGATCCTGACCGGTTTCACCGGGCAGGCCTCGCTCGGGCACGCGGCGTTCCTCGCGATCGGCGCCTACACGGCGGCGTACTTGCAGACGTACAACGTGCCGTTCCCGGTCTACTTCCTCGCCGCAGGCCTTCTGTCCGGTTGCATTGGCGCGTTGGTCGGCTTTCCCGCGCTGCGGCTCCAGGGCATCTACCTCGTCATCGCCACTATCTCCTTCGCCTTGATCGTCGAGGAGATCCTGGCGCGTTGGGAGAGCGTGACCCACGGCAACGAGGGCATGCGGGTGAAGACGCTGTCGCTGCTCGGCGTTGCGGTGCCGCGCGACAGCCCCACTTTCTATTTCCTCTGCCTCGCCGTGCTGGTGCTGACCATCGTCGGTACGCTCAATCTGCTGCGTTCGCCCACCGGGCGCGCCTTCGTCGCGATCCGCGACAGCGAGACCGCTGCGCGCAGCATGGGCGTCAATGTCGCGCTGTACAAGGTGAAGTCCTTTGCGATCTCCGCGGCGATCACCGGCTTCGCCGGCGTGTTGTTTGCGCACAAGCTCTCCTTCATCTCGCCGGAGATGTTCACGCTCCAACTCTCGATCGAGTTCATCATCGTAATCCTGATCGGCGGCACCTTCAGCCTGCACGGCGCGGTGCTGGGGGCAATCTTCATCGTGATGATCGATCCGTTCCTGACCTACCTCAAGGACGACATGCCCGGCATCATCGCCGGCATTGCAGCGACCTTCGGAGCGGGCACGCAAGCCGCAGCCAATGTCCAGTCCAAGGTCGCGGCCTTTGCCTCGCTCAACGGCCTGAAAGGCGCGATCTACGGCATCATCATCGTATTGTTCGTGCTGTTCGAGCCGCTCGGGCTTTACGGCCGCTGGCTCAAGATCAAACTCTTCTTCCAGCTGTTCCCGCTCTACAAGCGCGCCACCTTCAAGCGGCAGAAGATCTACGTGAAGTCGGAGCGCAACCGATGAGCTATTTTCGCGCCGAGAACTTGTCCCTGCATTTCGGTGGGCTGAAGGCCGTCGATGCGGTGTCGTTCGCGGTCGAGAAGGGCGAGATCCTCTCGATCATCGGGCCCAACGGTGCCGGCAAGAGCTCGATTTTCAACCTGATTTCGCGGATCTACCGCCCGACCTCGGGTCGCATCTTCTTCGAAGACCAGGACATCACGGAGCAGCCGCCCCACGACATCGCAAGGCTCGGCATCGCCCGCACGTTCCAGAACATCGAACTGTTCGAGAATGCGACGGTGTTGTCGAACCTGTTGGTCGGCCGCCACCGGCATTCGACCACGCAGCTTTGGCAGGAGCTGTTGTTCCTGCCGGGCGTGCGCGCCGACGAGAAGGTGCATCGCCGCAGGGTCGAACAGGTCATCGAATTCCTCGATCTCGAGCCCTACCGCGACAAGCTGATCTCGGGTCTGCCTTACGGCGTGCGCAAGGTGATCGAGCTGGCCCGCGCGCTGTGCTCGGAGCCGAAGCTGATCCTGCTCGACGAGCCGTCCTCCGGCCTCAACGTGGAGGAGACCGACGACATGTCGTTCTGGATCCGCGACCTGAAGAGCGAGCTCGGCGTCACCGTGCTCATGGTCGAGCACGATATGTCGCTGGTCAACCGCGTCTCCGACCGCGTCATCGCCCTGAACTACGGCCGGGTGCTGGCGATGGGCTCGCCCGCCGAAGTGCAACAGCACCCCGATGTCGTTGCCGCCTATCTGGGAGCCTGACGCGATGGATGCCGTGGTAACACCAGACATCATCCTGAAACTCTCCAACATCGAGAGCTATTACGGGCCGATCATGGCCATCCGCGGCATCTCGCTCGAAGTGCCGCGCGGCCGCATCGTCACGCTGCTGGGCGCCAACGGCGCCGGCAAGACGACGGTGCTGAAGACGATCTCGGGCATTCTCGATCCGCAGAAGGGCGCCATCGAGTTCATGGGCAAGTCGATTCAACGCATGGAGGCGGACAGGATCGTGCGGCTGGGCCTCAGCCACGTGCCGGAGGGACGCGAGGTGTTCCCGTTCCTCTCCGTGCGCGAGAACCTGATGATGGGGGCCTATCCGCGCAAGGATCGTAACGGCGTTGCGGACGATCTGGAGCGCGTCTACGGCTATTTCCCGCGGCTGAAGGAGCGCATCAACCAGCCGGCCGGACAGCTCTCCGGCGGCGAGCAGCAGATGCTCGCGATCGGCCGCGCGCTGATGAACCGGCCGACTCTGTTGCTGCTCGACGAGCCCTCGCTTGGGCTGTCGCCGATCCTGGTGAAGGAAATCTTCGCGATCATCCGGCGCGTCAACGAGGAGCAGGGCATGTCGATCCTGCTGGTCGAGCAGAACGCCAAGGTGGCGCTGGAGACGGCGCATTATGGCTATGTACTGGAGACCGGCCGGATCGTGATGAACGACAGCTGCGACCGCTTGATGCATTCGAAGGACATCCAGGAATTCTACCTTGGCGCCAAGGAAGCGGGCGCACGAGGCGAGCGGCGCTGGAAAAAGAAGAAGACTTGGCGTTAGAGGAAGACTTGGCGTTAAGGGAAGACTTGGCGTTAGAAAAAGCCTTAAATACCAAAGCCCATCCGCCAATATAGACCGCCGGCAAGGCAGGCAGCGGAGGGGAACGCGACAGGGAGGAGACGTGCATGGCCCGACCGGCGGTGCTGACGGTCGCTGACACGATCGCGAAAAGCTTTTTGCGCGCCGCGGAGACGCGGGGCGACAGGCCGGCTATACGCGAGAAGAAATTCGGGATCTGGCAGCCGACCAGCTGGCGCGAATGGCTGGAGATCTCGAAGGAGGTCGCCTACGCGCTGCATGCCATCGGCTTCAGGCCCGGCGACGTTGCTTCCATCATCGCCAACGCCGTGCCGGAATGGGTCCATGTCGACATGGGCATTCTGTGCGCCGGCGGCGTCTCTTCCGGGATCTATCCGACCGATGCCTCATCCCAAGTCGAATATCTCGTCAACGATTCCCGGACGAAGGTGATCTTCGCCGAGGACGAGGAGCAACTCGACAAGATCCTGGCCTGTCGCGCACGCTGCCCGTCTCTGCGAAAGATCATCGTGTTCGACATGGAGGGCCTCAGCGGCTTCTCCGATGAAATGGTGATGTCGCTCGACGAGTTTCGCGCGCTCGGGCGCAACCACATGGCCGGCCGCGAGGCGCTGTGGCAGGAGATGGTCGACAGTCGTAGCGCAAGCGATCTCGCGGTCCTCGTCTATACATCCGGCACCACGGGTCCGCCCAAGGGCGCCATGCACGCCAACCGTAGCGTCACGCACCAGATGCGGCACGCCAACGATTTCATTCCGGCGCGCGAGAACGAGGACCGGCTGATCTTCCTGCCGCTTTGCCACGTCGCCGAACGGATCGGCGGCTATTACATCTCGGTCGCGCTTGGCTCGGTGATGAATTTTGCCGAGAGTCCGGAGACTGTGCCGGACAATCTGCGCGAGGTGCAGCCGACCATCTTCCTCGCGGTGCCGCGGATCTGGGAGAAATTCTATTCCGCGATCACCATCGCGCTGAAGGATGCGACGCGGTTGCAGCAATGGGTCTACCGCCGCGCCATCGACATCGGCTATCGCATGGTCGATTGCAGGATTGAAGGCAAGCCGCCGCCGCTGCCGTTGCGGCTCGCCAACGGCATCGCTTACCGGGTCGTCTTCCGCAACATCCGACGCATGATCGGGCTCGACCGTTGCCGCATCGCCTTCACCGGCGCGGCGCCAATCGCGCCGGAGCTGATCCGCTGGTATCTCGCGCTCGGCATCGACATTCACGAGGTCTACGGCCAGACCGAGAATTGCGGGGTCGCCACCATGATGCCGGCGGAGCGGATCAAGCTCGGCTCGGTAGGCAAGGCGGTTTCCTGGGGCGAAGTCGCGCTGTCACCCGAGGGGGAAATCCTGATCAGGGGCGACTTCCTGTTCATGGGCTACCTGAACCAGCCGGAGAGGACAGCCGAGACCATCGACCATCGCGGTTGGCTGCATACCGGCGACGTCGGCACCATCGACAATGAGGGCTTCGTCCGCATCACCGACCGGATGAAGGACATCATCATCACCTCCGGGGGCAAGAACATCACGCCGTCCGAAATCGAAAATCAACTGAAATTCTCGCCCTACATCTCGGATTCCGTGGTGATCGGCGACAAGCGGCCATACCTCACCTGCCTCGTGATGATCGACCAGGAGAATGTCGAGAAATTCGCGCAGGACCACGACATCCCCTTCACCAATTATGCCAGCCTGTGCCGCGCGGCGGAGATCCAGGACCTGATCTGGCGCGAAATCGAAACGGTCAATGCCAATTTCGCCCGCGTCGAGACCATCAAGAGATTCTATCTGATCGAACGCCAGCTCACCCCGGAGGACGAAGAGCTGACGCCAACCATGAAGCTGAAGCGCGGCTTCGTGAACAAGCGTTATGCCGCCGAGATCGACGCGATGTATCCGGCGCGGGCGGTGGCTTGAACAATCTTGTTTGAATAACAGGGAAGGAGTGAAGGCCCCACCCTTCGCATCATAAGGGCCCCAAGGAGAGGAGACTTCAATGTCGAGATCGTTGAAAACGTTCGGCTTTGCGGCAGGCGCGGTGGTGCTCACCTGTCTGCCTGCCGCGGCGCAGACCAAGGTCACCAATGAGGGCATCTCGGCCTCCGAGATCGTCATCGGCACCCATCAGGATCTGTCGGGGCCGATCAAGGGCTGGGGTGTGCCAGTCTCGAACGGCATGAAGATGGCGGTCGAGGAGATCAACGCCGCCGGCGGCGTCCAGGGGCGGAAGATTCGGCTTGTCGTCGAGGACAGCGGCTACGATCCGAAGAAGGCCGTGCTCGCGTCGCAGAAGTTGATCGAGCGCGACAAGATCTTCGCGATGGTGGGGCCAATGGGCTCGCCGACCGTGCTGGCGGCGCAGGATATCCTGCTCGACGCCGGCGTGCTTCAGCTCTTCCCGCTGACGGCGGCGGAGTTCACGTTCAAGTTCGATCCCGCCAAGCCGCAGGAGCGGCTGAAGTTCAACAATCTGCTGCCCTATGTCGAGAGTACGCGGGCGGCGCTGAAATACATGATGGAGTGGAAGAACTTCAAGAAACCCTGCATCATGCATCAGGACGACGAGTACGGGAAGAACGTGCTCGACGGCTTCAACCAGCAGCTTACTGCCATGAAGGTGCAGCCGGCCTCGATCACGAGCTACAAGCGCGGTGCCTCCGACTTCAGCGCGCAGATCGCCAAGATGAAGTCCGACAGCTGCGACCTCGTTGTGCTCGGCGCTGTGCTCCGTGAGCCCATCGGCGCGATGACGGAAGCCAAGAAGCTCGGCTGGGAGGTCACCTTTCTCGGCGCGACGCCGACCAACGTGATGGAGGTGCCCATGCTCGGCAAGGAGGCGGTCGAAGGCCTCTATGCTGCGTCCGGATTCGAGATTCCCTATGAGGACACCGCAAAGGGCAAGGTGAAGGACTGGCTGGTCAACTACAAGAAGATGTTCAGCACCGATGCCAACACGCAGGCCATCATTGGCTACAATGCGGTGATGACGTTCGCGTTTTACGCCAACAAGGCGGGCAAGGATCTGACCGGCCAGAAGATGCTGGACGCGCTGGAATCGGGCGACAAGTTCCTCGACATCTTCAACTCGCCGCCGACCAAATTCTCCAAGACCGACCACCTCGCCAACACCATCACCCAGGTGCAGCAGGTCAAGGGCGGCCGCTGGGTTCTGGTGAAGGACAATCTGATGTTTTGATTTCTTCGCCTCTTCCCGCATGCGGGGAGAGGCGGGAATTTGCGCAGCAAATTTCCCGGTGAGGGGGCTCTCCGCGAGTCTAACTGTCACCGGATTCGCTGAAGCAGCCGCTCACCCCAACCCTCTCCCTGCGAAGAGCGGGGAGAGGGAGAGCACACAGCCCTACGATCCCCCACCTGCGGTGCCTGAATTCACCGGGGCCAGTTCGTCTTCCCGGCAGCGCCAGCCATCGGCGGCTTTGACAAATGCAAACGTGCGCTGGATCCGCAGGCGGCGTGTGACGTTGAAGGCGTCCGTGGAGCGCTCCTTGTTGCCGACGCCGGGCTGCGGACGACCCGTTCTGGCATCCCAGCAGGTGCCCGTACAGGTCGTGGCGATCTTGCTGCAGGTGGCGAAGGGCGCCAGCACGGCCATCTCGATCTCGCCCGTGACCTGCGCTTCCTGCTCGCCCACCTGGCTGTCGAGTGCGTAGACGCGGTTGATGCGGAGGAAGTTGCCGCAGGAATTGGCCGCGTGGATTCGCGCGGCGCAGAAATCGACGGCATCGGTGTCGGGCGAGTGGGCTGCGACCTGCCGGCCGAACACCTTCTTCGGATCGCCTTTCGCCGTGCCAATCTCGTCAGCCTTGTGCTTCAGATAGCCGGCGAGACAGTCCTCCGCGGACTCGAGCTCCCCGAGCGGCACGTTCTCCTTGCCAACCAGATTGCATTTGCGATCGCGCTCCCGCGTCCACCGGCCGTATTCGGCGAAGGCAAAGCGCGCCGCGGTCGGATCGAGCTTGCCGATCAGGCCGAGAACCTGGCTGTTCAACTCAGTCTCGGCCAGCGCCAGCGACGGGTCCGCACAGATCAGCGCGCCCGCGGCGGTGTTGGCGGCGAGACAGTCGAAATCCGGATCGCGTACGATCGCTGCGCGCTCATCGGTCACCTTGAGAAGACATGCCTTCACCCGGTCGAAATCTTCGGCGCGGATCGCGGTCTGGCCGACGATGCCGCAACCGAGATTGCGCTGGCGGATCCAGATCGCGTTCTCCTCGATCCCGGGCAGGCGATCGGGCAGGCGGGCAAGCCGCGCCTCGATTCCCGTGCTCAGCTTCTCGGCGGCGGCGGCAAGCTCGGCATCACCGCAGAACAATTGATTGCCGGGATCGCGGATCTGCTGGCAGTTGTTCCTGGCGAACAGCGGCAGCCTGTCGGCGACGGAGCGGTCGGACGGGCTGGATTGCGCGAAGCCTGGAGCCGCCGGCAAGGCCAGCAGCGCAAGCATAGTCAGCACGATGAACCGCATTCCAGTCGCCCCCGCATAGCCGCGGGCATGCTAGCGTCCCGAATCGCGCGGCGAAATGACTTTGTGGGGTAAGCGTACTTTATACCGGGCTACAACAAGATCAACGCGCCTCGGCGGCGATCATCGAGAACCGCACGGGCTCGTCGACATATTTCAACACGGCCGACTGGTAGAGCACGAACAGCGGCTGGTAGCTCCGTGCAGCGTCGTCCTCGACCATTGCCATGCGACGGTTGTCGAGCATCAGCCAGTGGCCGTCGAGCCGTGCAGCGGCAATCGCATGCTCTTCGCCGGCCCTGAGGTCGCGCACCACGACGATGCGGAGATCTTCCGCGGCAATGCCCGCGAGCTTAAGAGCGGCGAGCTTGGCAATGGCATAGTCCTCGCAATCCCCGGCGCCACGCGCGAAGGTCGCGAGCGGCGAGCTCCAGACGTCCTCAGAACCGTCATCGGCGGCGCGGATGCCGAGGTTGATGGCGCGATTGGTTTCGCCCAGCCGGGCGCGGCCGTCACGGCTGCGGGCCTGGTCGACGATCGCGAGCAGTTTCAGCGCAGCGGGCGAAGCGCAATTGTCCCGATCGCCGTCGCACAGGGCGAGCTGCACCATGTCATCGTCGAGCCTGGACCTCAGGGCGAGCCATTTCTGTTGCAGGCTGCCGGCGGAGATGGCGAAGGCGAACACGCCGAACGGCTCGGCGGATTTGCGCACGAGGACGCCGGCTCCCGGCGATAGTAGCGTGCCAGCGCGAAGCTCGGCGGCCGATCCGAGTAGGATCAATCCGCACAGCACAAGGATAGCGCGCCAAGCGCGCGAACGAGCAGCGGTCTCCATCTGACATCCCCTTCCGGCTTCGCCAGGTCCCCCTCGACCTGCACGTGCCGGGCTTTGTTGCTTTCGCGGAGATAGTGCGAGGCGGGCGGTTTTGTTCTGCTTAACGCGCCCGGCCTGGGGTCCCAAAACCGGGCAACAGGCTGAAACGGGCCTGCTCATATTGCGTAAAATTTTACGATTCGCCGGCTAGGAGGGCGGCAGTTGCCGCGAAGAGGGACCAATTGCAGGCAGAAGTTGTTGTGGAACTGATTCTGCGCCTTATGGCTAACGGCTGGCTATTTCGTGAGTTCTGTTAGCTGGATCACAGATTTGGCCCCGTATTTGCCGCAGGGTGGTGCGGGGCACCACGAACAAAAGATGACAGAAGTATCTATTGCCAGATTTCTGCAATAGAATACATGAGGTTACTGAAATGAGCGAAAATAAGCGCTACTTTACTTATGAGTATTTGAAAGATTACTTTTGCTTCCCTGCAGGTGCCCAGCCGTCCGAGAGCATCGACCGCTTGGTGATGCGAAATCACACAAGCAATAGGTGGTTTCGCTAAGGACTTGGTAATGATATGCAAGTTTAGGCGAGCGATACTTACTTAGATTTTAACTCCTTTTTTGGTGCCCGGATTGAATTACGCTGGCAAATTTGACGCCGCGATTTCCTTGGACGGCTTGGGTTCCCGATCGCCCGCCGATGGCCATGTCGATTCCTTTACTGCGAAGGCACACGGCCACGTGCCCGATGGCGCATTCGTGGTTCCCGACCCGAATCTGATCTTCAACGGCGATTTCAAGCGCGCCGGTCTCGATCTCGTGCTGTCTCATGATGGGCACGATTTCGTCGTTCACGATTATTTCAGGGGCGACAAGCGCGCGGCGATCGCCTCGCCCGACGGCGCGCACCTCACCGGCGACGTCGTCAACGCACTCACCGGCCATGTGCAATACGCGCAGGCCGCCTCAGGCATTGCCGCCGCGCAGGTCATCGGCCACGTCACCAAGCTCTCCGGCAGCGCGACCGCGGTCCGTAACGGCGTCTCCGTCATCCTGAACAATGGCGACAACGTCGAGAAGGGCGACGTGGTCTCGACCGGCGGCGACTCGACGCTCGGCATTACGTTCATCGACGGCACGGTGTTCGGCCTGTCCTCCAATGCGCGGATGGTGCTGAACGATATGGTCTACGACCCCAACGGGTCGAACAATTCCTCTCTGCTCAGTCTGGTCGCAGGCACCATCACTTTCGTTGCCGGTGAGACCGCTAAGCACGGCGACATGAAGGTCGACACGCCGGTCGCCACCATGGGCATCCGCGGTACGGCGGTGCTGAGCCAGATCAACTTCGTCGTTCCCGCTGGCGGCGGCGATCCGCAGCCGCAGGCAAGCTTCCAGGTGCTGGTCGAGCCGAACGGCACGACGGGCTCCTACATCCTGTTCGACAAGGTCACGCTGCTGCCGATCGCGACGGTCAACCAGGCCGGCCAGATGATCCAGATCAGCGGCGGCAACGTCTCGATCTCCAATGCGCTGATGTCGCCGGACATCCAGAAGCTGATCACGGACGTGTTCACGCTGAAGTTCACGGACAACAACAGCAACACCAAGCTGACCCAGAACTTCACCGACTCGATCACGCAGACCGGCAACATTGTCTTCATCAAGACGGATACCGGTGCCACCGCGACCGCGACCTTCACGCATCTCCCTGAGCCGGGATCGCAGGGGACCGGCCATAATCCGTCGACCAGCACCCGCATTCCCGGCCCGCCCGTTCGTCAAAGCCTCGATCTCAACGGCAATGTGAAGACGGCGTTCGAGATGATCGAGCGCGCGGGCACGACCGGCGACACAACTCATTACGATACCATCTCCGGTCGCATCACCTTCGTCGATCAAAACCTGGCCGATCTGCCAACGGTGAGCATAGACCTCGGCGATGCGCCGAACTTTGTCTACAAGAACGCCGGCCAGCAGGATGTCACCGGCGCGCTCTCTGCGCTCCAGAAGCAGGACATCGCGGCAACGCAGATCCAGCTCAGCGTGGCCGCAGCCGCCGGTAACAACAACAACGGCTCGGCGGTCTGGACCTACACGATTCCCGACCACGTCTTCGACTTCCTCGCGGCGGGCGAAACGTTGACGCTGACCTACAAGGTCCGCGTCAACAATAATTTCTCGGTCAATCCCGAAACGTCGACCATCGACATCACCATCACGATCACCGGCACCAACGACAAGCCGGTGATCACCACCAGCGTTCCGACCATCATCTTCGAAGGCGGCACCAGCGTGCCGGGTGGCCCGCTCACCAGCGATGTTCCCACGTCGGGCACGCTGAGCTTCGACGACGTCGATCTCACCGACAAGCATACGGTGTCGGTGGCGTTGAGCAGCGCGACCCTGCCTGACGGCACCGTTCCGCCGGGGCCGCTTGCGGCGTTCCAGAGCGCGATGTCGGTCGCGATCGCGGCGGGCGCCGATAGCACCGGAGACGGCACCGGCACCATCAACTGGTCGCTGGCTGACCTGCCGGTCTATCTCGCCGACTTCATCCCCAAGGGTGAGGTGCTGACGCTGGTCTACACCGTGACGCTCAAGGACGCGCAAGGCGCCACCTCGCAGCAGACCATCACCGTCACGATCACCGGCACCGACGCTCCCGCCGTGGTGTGGATCGCGACCGACAAGCCCGGCGCTCCCTCGGGCGGCTTCTGGAAGGATGCGGCCAACTGGGCAACCGGCACGGTCCCGACCATCAATGACGACGTCATCGTCATCACCGACCAGCTGCATGGGCTGACGCCGTCCTATCCGGTGACGATCGACACGGCAGCCTTTGCCAAGTCGATCACGATGAACGACTACGACACCGCGGTCGGCCACAAGGCGCCGGAAGTCATCAACAAGAGTGCGTTGACGATTGCGGGCGAGATCAGCCTCAAGGCCGATTCGAAGCTCACCAATTTCACGGCAAGCACGATCTCGGTTGGTGGCAAGGCTGAGTTCCTGGACAGCAGCGTCCTCACCAATGCCGGCTACCTGACGCTCAAGGGCGGCGGCGATTTCGCCAACGGCACCACAATCACCAATTCCGGCACGATCGAGCTGTTCGGCGGCACGCTGAAGACGCTCGCCGGAATTAACAATGCCGGCGGCACGCTGAAGGCCGATGCCGGCACGACGCTGATCGTCGACACCGCCACCATCAGCGGCGGCACGGTCACCATCGCCGGCACGCTGGAACTCGACGGCAGCAGCGTCCTCAAGAACGGCACGCTGAACAATTCAGGGGCGGTCAACGTCAAGGGCACGGCGGATTTCGCCCACGAGACCGTCGCAAACACGTCCGGCGGCACGATCAAGGTGCTGGCGAATGGCTGGCTGACGATCGACCAGGGCTCCGGCGTCGCCAACACCGGCAACGTCACGGTGGACGCCACCGGCAAGCTGACGGTCAACGGCGCCACGATCAGCGGCACCGGCACGGTCACCGGCAACGGTGAGATTGATCTCACCGGCGCTGCGGTGCTGAGCGGCAGCATCCTGAACAACAACGCGGTCTTTAAGGTCAGCGGCACCGGCAACGTGCTGGACCACGAGACGGTCACGAATGCGAGCACCGGCACGATCGAAGTGCTGGCGAACGGCGCGCTGACGATCGACCAGGGCTCGACGGTCGCGAATGCCGGTAACGTCACGGTCGATGCCAACGGCAAGCTGACAGTCAATGGCGCCACGCTCAACGGTGCCGGGACTGTCACCGGCAACGGCGAGATCGACCTGACCGGCGCTGCCGTGCTGAGCGGCGGCATCCTAAACAACAACGCGGCCTTCAAGGTCAGCGGCAGCGGCAACGCGCTGGACCACGAAACGATCACGAATGCGACGACCGGCACGATCGAAGTGCTAGCGAACGGCGCGCTGACGATCGACCAGGGCTCGACGGTTGCGAATGCCGGCAACGTCACGGTCGATGCCAACGGCAAGCTGACGGTGAACGGCGCCACGATCAATGGTGCCGGTACGGTCACCAGCAATGGCGAGATCGATCTGACCGGCGGCGCGGTTCTGAGCGGCGGCATCCTGAACAACAATGCGGCCTTCAAGGTCAGCGGCACCGGCAACGCGCTCGACCATGAGACGATCACGAATGCGAGCACCGGCACGATCGAGGTGCTGGCGAACGGCACGCTGACGATCGACCAGGGCTCGACTGTCGCGAATGCCGGCAACGTCACGATCGATTCCGCTGGCAAGCTGACAGTTAACGGCGCCACGATCAGCGGTACCGGGACTGTCACGGGCAATGGCGAGATCGATTTGACCGGCGCTGCGGTGCTGAGCGGCGGCATCCTGAACAACAACGCGGCCTTCAAGGTCAGCGGCACGGGTAACGCGCTAGACCATGGAACAATCACGAACGCGGGCACCGGCACGATCGAAGTGCTGGCGAACGGTGCGCTGACGATCGACCAGGGCTCGACGGTCGCGAATGCCGGTAACGTCACGGTCGATGCCAACGGCAAGCTGACGGTCAACGGGGCGACGATCAACGGCACCGGCACGGTCACCGGCAATGGCGAGATCGATTTGACCGGCGCTGCGGTGCTGAGCGGTGGCATCCTGAACAACAACGCGGCCTTCAAGGTCAGCGGCACCGGCAACGCGCTGGACCACGAGACGGTCACGAACGCGAGCACCGGTACGATCGAAGTGCTGGCGAACGGTGCGCTGACGATCGACCAGGGCTCGACGGTTGCGAATGCCGGTAACGTCACGGTCGATGCCAACGGCAAGCTGACGGTCAACGGGGCGACGATCAACGGCACCGGCACGGTCACCGGCAATGGCGAGATCGATTTGACCGGCGCTGCGGTGCTGAGCGGCGGCATCCTGAACAACAACGCGGCGTTGAAGGTCAGCGGCACCGGCAACGCGCTGGACCACGAGACGATCACGAATGCGAGCACCGGCACGATCGAGGTGCTGACGAATGGCGCGCTGACGATCGACCAGGGCTCGACGGTCGCGAATGCCGGTAACGTCACGGTCGATGCCAACGGCAAGCTGACAGTTAACGGCGCGACGATCAGCGGTGGTACGATCAACGGTCTCGGCACGATCGATGTCACCGGCGCCAGCAAGATCGATCAATCGGCGACGCTGAGCACCACTGCCGTGACGGTCGAGAGCGGCGTCATCCTGACGCTGGATGACGTGATAGTTGCGGGCACCGCAATCGCCAATCATGGCACGGTCAAGGTCGATGCAGGCAGCAAGCTGACATTGAACGGTGCGAGCCTGACAGGCGGCGCGCTCACCGTTTCGGGCACGCTGAATTCGACCGGCACAACTGCGATTACCGACGCCAACATCTCGAACAACTATCTGATCGAGGCAACCCTGGGCGCGTTGACGCTGCTGGCGACGACCTCCGCAAGCTCGATCGCGAATGGCGGCATCCTCAGGGCCAATGGCGCCGAGCTCGACATCAACGGCGAAGCCATCGCAAACACCGGCACGCTGGCGGCGATCAATCATGGGACACTGAAGCTGATCGGGATGACGGTGACCGACACCGGCAGCGGTAGTGTCTCGGTCGAGTCCGGCTCGGCACTCGATCTTCAGGGCGCGACCATCGACGGCGGCACGGTGACGATTGCCGGTACGCTGGAATCGACCGGCACCAGCGCCATCGACAATGCCGACATTACCAACACCGGCACGATCACGGTCACCAGCGGTACGCTGACGATTGATCCCGCCACGCTTCACGCCATCACCAATCACAATCTCATTCAGGCGAAGGGCGGCGTGCTCGACGTCTCCGGTGAGGATATCTCCAACACTGCGGCTCTTGAGGCAGTCAACCACGGCACGCTGAAGCTGGCAAATCTCACCGTTAGCAACAGCAGTGCTGGGTCGATCACGGTCGACGGCACCTCGAAGCTCTATCTGACCGACGTTTCGATCAACGGCGGCAGCCTGAGCAATGCCGGCAATCTCTACAGCGCCGGCGTCGATACGGTCACGGGCAGCGTCACCAACACTGGCATCATCGAGGTCCAGAGCGGCATTCTCGACCTTGCGGGCGGCATCGCCGGTTCAGGCAAGGTAATCGTCGATGTTGGCGCGACGCTGGAGTTTTCGGGCGCGACCGGTTCGATCCACATCGTCAATTCCGGCTCCATCGTGGGCGCCGGTGGCAATGCGGCGATCCACATCCAGCAGGATACGACCGGTTCGGTGATCAACAATTCCGGCACCATCGGGCCGCCCGCCGCTTCGAGCGTGACCTCCGCGACCGACGCGATCATCGAGATCGGTGGCAGCCTCACGATCAACAACACCGGCCACATCAACGGCAATATCTCGGTCGCCAGCGCGACCTTCAATAACGAGTCCGGCGGCACCTGGACGGTCGCCGGCACGAGCGCCTTCGGCAATGCGTCGTCGATCGTCAATGACGGTGTCATCGATCTCCTCAACGGCGCCTCGATCTCCCTGGGTGGGCCTGGACTCGTCAATCACAGCCACATCGACAGCTGGGGCACGGCGTCGATCTCGGGCACCATCAGCAATACCGGCAGCATCGAGGTCCATGATGGCGAGCTGTCGCTGTTCGGCTTGCTGACCGGCACGGGCTCGGTCACCGTCGATGCCGGTGCGCTGCTGAAGCTCGAAGGCACGGTCGCGCAGACGATCAACCTCGCGGGCGACGGCGCCGCGGTTGAGATCGATACGGATACGTTCGGCGGATCGATCGCGGAGCTGTCGGCGAACGACACGATCGACCTGTCGACGATCAAATACGGGCTCGGCACCAGCGCGGTCTATGTTGCAAACTCCAATCCCGCGACCGGCGGCGTGCTGACGGTGACCGATGCGGACGGCAATCACATCAGCCTGAACCTGGCCGGCGCCGACTACAGCAATGCCCATTTCGCCGGGAGCGACGACGGCACTGGCCACACGCTGATCACGATGACCGATGACCACGCCCCGGCCTTCACCGCCGGCGGCGTGCTGGCGGGGGGCGTCTCCGAGCAGGCGGACGCCACCGGTGACTTCGCCACCTCCGATACCTCAACGCCTGCGACCGGCGCGATTGACTTCACCGACATCGACCTGACCGACCTGCCGTCGGCACAGATCACCGGCCAGGACGTGACCTCGCTTGGCGCCGATCACAGCACTAACCTCACCTCGTCGCTCTCGCTTGACGAGATCGCGGCGCTCAAGAGCGGGCTGACGCTTCTGCCGCAGGCCGGGCTGAACAATGGCATCGTCACCTGGAGCTATTCGATCGCCGACGGCGCGCTGGACTTCCTCGCCAAGGACCAGACCGCGAAGGTGGTTTCTACCATCACGAGCACGGACGATTACGGCGAGACCGCCACAACCGACGTCACGGTCACGATCACAGGCAAGAACGACGCGCCGACCTTGGCCGCGGTCACCACGGATCCGCTCGTCGATACCTCCATCGCCGACAGCTTCTCGGACGTCACGGGAATGCTGGTCGGAACCGACGCCGACCATGGAGAGACGGCGGGGCTGACCTATGCCGTTCTGAACGCGGATAGTCATGGGACGACGGCTGGCCTGTACGGCTCGCTGACGGTCAACGCGAACGGCACCTACACCTACGTTCCCGATGCGGCTTCGATCAACGCGCTTTCGGAAGGCCCTTGTTCGGACGTCTTCACGATTCAGACCACGGACGCGCAAGGTGCTGTCGGCACGGCATCATTCACGGTTGCCGTAACAGGCGCCAACGACGCTCCGGTGTTGACCGATGGTAGCATCGGGCAGCTCACCGATACGTGCGCAGCGGATAATTTCTCTGACCTCACCGGACAGGTGGTCGGGACCGATGCCGACTCCGGCGATACGCTGACCTACACCTTGCTGAACGCAGATCACCAGGCAGTCGGAGAGGTCACGGGTCACTATGGCGCGCTGGCGCTCAACACGAACGGCACCTACACCTACGTTCCCGATGCGGCTTCGATTAACGCGCTGCCGGGCTGCTTGCACTATTCCGACAGTTTCACGGTCCAGGTCACGGATGCACATGGCGCCGCCTCCACGGCGATATACACGGTGGACCTGACGGGCGCCAACGACGTGCCAACGCTGTCCGCTCTCAACCTCGGCAAGCTTACGGACACGGCGGCGACCGACACCTTCTCCAATCTCACCGGAAATCTCGCGGGCACCGACGCCGATGCCGACGAGACGGTGACGCTGACCTATTCTGTCCAGAATGCGGATAGTTGCGGGACGGCTCCAGGACACTACGGCGCGCTGACGGTCCACTCTGACGGCAGCTACACCTACGTTCCCGACGCGGCTGCGATCAACGCGTTGCAAGAAGGGCCCTTCGCGGATACGTTTACGGTCCAGACGACGGACGCGCATGGCGCGACCGGCACTGCGACACTCACGGTGGACGTGGACGGCGCGAACGATGCGCCGGTAATGGACGTCAACCAGATCAGCCTCACGCATGACGACGCTCAAGTCACTGTGCACGGTATCTCGGCCACCGACTCCGATGCGGCTGCCAATGAAACCTTCACGCTCGTTGCCTCCGGCTCGGGTAGCAATTTGAGTCCGGCGTCGACGTCCGATACCTTGGCGCATATCAATTCCGCGCTGCAGACCGTGACCTACACTGATGCAAGTGAAGGTGCGGCCATACAGACGGTCACGCTCACCGTGGCCGACAGTCACAACGCAAGCAAGACGGTTAGCCTGCTCTTTGGCACGGCCGGGCAAGATGACTTCATCGGGACAGGCCATCAGGACCAGTTCGTGTTCGCCGCCAGTTCCAACAACGATACGATCACCAATTTCACGCCCGGTCAGGACCATATCGACTTGTCGGCAGTCGTGACCGCCAGCGATTTTGGGGCATGGATGGCGCAGCACGTGGCGGCTTCGCCGACCAATTCCGCTGACACCCTGGTCACGATCAACGCTTCGGACACCATCCTTCTGAAGGGTGTCGCCCACCTCCAGGCGAGCGACTTCATCGTCCATGCCTGATTGCTGCATGATGGGCCGCGATCGTCGGCAGGCCCGATCCACGCTGCCGTTCACCGCCAAAGCGTGATATCCAGCCACCATGAAACGTCTCAAGATCCTGCGGCGGTGGTTTGCGCGCAAGTTCGGGTTTGCGCGGCTGATGTGCCTTGCGCTGCTGGTCGTATTTGCCGGCGCTCGGCTCTGGGATCCGCCTCCGATCCAGGAACTGCGGCTGCGCACGTTCGACATGTTTCAATTGATCGATCCGCGCCACAAGACGGCGCGGCCGGTCACCATCGTCGACATCGACGACAAGAGCCTCGCCAAGCTCGGCCAGTGGCCGTGGCCGCGGACGCGGATCGCCGACATGATCCAGAACCTCACCAATCACGGCGCGGTGGCGATCGGCTTCGACGTCGTGTTCTCGGAGGCCGACCGGCTCAACCCGGATCTGGTCGCGAGCCAGATGCGCTACCTGGACGACGCCACCCGCGCCAAGCTGCGCGAGCTGCCGAGCAACGACCAGATCCTCTCCGAAGCGATCAAGCGCTCGCGCGTGATCCTGGGCGAGACTGGGCAGCGGGCGATTTCGTCCGAGGTCGACAAGTCGCTGCCCTTCACCGGCGTCGCGACGGTCGGCGAGGAGGGCGCTGAGCGCTTCCTATTCGAATTTCCCGGGCTGTTGCGCAACGTGCCCGAGATCGAGAAGGTCGCGGCCGGCCGCGGCCTGTTCTCGATCAAGACCGAGCGCGACGGCCTGATCCGGCGCGTGCCGATGATCATGCGCGCCCAGGGCATGGTCATGCCTTCGCTGAGCCTCGAGATTTTGCGCGTCGTCACGGGCACGCCGACCTTGCTGGTTCGGACCGACAAGACCGGCGTGCGGGCCGTGCGTCTCAAGGGCGTGGAGATCCCAACCGACAGGAACGGTCAGCTCTGGGTGCATTACGCGCGCCAGGATCCCTCGATCTACGTCTCGGCCGCCGACGTGCTCGACAATACGGTGCCGCCTAACAAGATCGCCGGCAAGCTGGTGCTGATCGGCACCTCGGCGGTTGGGCTCAACGACATCAAGACCACGCCGGTGTCCTCGACCATGCCCGGCGTCGAGATCCACGCCCAGGTGCTGGAGAGCGTGCTGAGCGGCGCGGTGATCTCCCAGCCGAACTATGCGCTCGGCGTCGAGCTGCTCGCCGCGCTCGTCATCGGCTTGCTCGTCATCATCTTCACGCCGAACCTCGGACCAGTTCGCCTCGTGCTTGCCGGCGCGACCTTCGCCGCTATCCTGATCGGAGTGTCCTGGTTCTTCTATGCGCAGCACCGCTATCTCATCGACTTCACTTATCCGCTGCTCTCGACCACCGCGATCTATCTGACGCTAATCTTCGCCAGCTTCGTGCGCGAGCAGCGCCAGCGCGTGCAGATCCGCGGCATGTTCGCGCAATACATGTCGCCGGTGCTGGTCGAGCAACTCGCGCAGTCACCGGAAAAACTCGTCCTCGGCGGCGAGGAGCGCGAAATGACGATCATGTTCTCCGACGTGCGCGGCTTCACCACCATATCGGAAACCTACAAGCACGATCCGCAGGGCCTGATCGCGCTGATGAACCGCTTCCTGACTCCGCTGACCGACGTGATCATCGATCAGAAGGGCTATATCGACAAATATATGGGCGACGCCATCATGGCGTTCTGGAATGCGCCGCTCGACGATGCCGAGCACGAGGTCAACGCCTGTGAGGCCGCGATCCAGATGTTGGAGAAGATCGACGCGGTGAACAAGGACCGCGAGCAGGAGGCCATTGATGGCGGTCACGTCTACATCCCGCTCAATGTCGGTATCGGTCTCAACACCGGCATCGGCGTCGTCGGCAACATGGGATCCGACCTGAAGAAGAACTATTCGGTGCTCGGCGACAGCGTCAACCTGGCCTCGCGCCTGGAAGGCCAGTCGAAGGAATACGGCTTTCCCATTATCGTTGGCTCGCGCACCGCGCTCGCGGCCAAGGACAAGTTCGCGATCCTCGAACTCGACTTCATCATGGTCAAGGGCAAGACCGAGCCGGAGGTGATCTATGCCATCGCCGGCCGCGAGGATGTGATGCTTTCAGGCGCCTTCCAGCGCCTGCGCAACGTCACCATCGAAATGCTCGCCTGCTATCGCAGCCGCGACTGGCAGGGCGCGCTGGACGCGATCGACCGCGGCCGCAGGAGCGAGGATGCCGACACGCTGGAAAAGCTGTTCAAGCTCTATGAAGTGCGCATCAAGGAATTCCAGGTCAATCCACCGCCGGAAGGTTGGACCGGGGCCTATGCGCTGCTGACGAAATAAGGGAGGCGCTTGCTAGCGGCTAAACCCTCGGTGTCGTCCCGGCGCAGGCCGGGACCCATACTCCGCAGCAGAAGCTGTACGCCAGATCGGAGTTGGCTGTCGTTGCCGAATTCAACTCGGTGGTTATGGGTCCCGGCTACGCCGGGACGACAGCGGTGTTCGACGCCGCAGGCCGTCGCCTTAATAAGAGGTGTCGTCCTGGCTTTCGCCAGGACGACAGTGGTGTTTGCGGAAGCGGGGTGCCGACCTTGAGCCTCACTCCGCCCCGATCGTCGTGAGATCCTGGAACCAGTGCTGCGCCTGCACGAACTGCTTGACCTTGGGCGACAGCGCATGCGGGTTGGTGTCGTGCACCACCCATACCAGCGTGGCGTCGTCGACGATCAGCGCGTGCGCCTGCGCCAGCAACTCGTCCTGCTTGGCGCTGTCGAAGGTCTGCTTGGCCTCGTCGATCAGCGCGTCGGCCTTCGGGTTTTTGTAGCCGCCCCAGTTGACGCCGACCGGCGCGATCTGGCTCGAATGGAAGAAGCGGACGATGGCGTAGAGCGGGTCAGAGGTGACATAGGCGATGTTGTTGGCGGTGATGCCGGCGTTCATCTCGTCGGCCGCGCCCTTGCGCCAATGCGTATAGAGTGTCTCGAGCTCGACGACCTTGAAATCGATGTCGATGCCGGTCTCCTTGAAGCTCTGCTGCAAAAATTCGTTCATCGGCAGCGACAGCATCTGGCCGGTGCCGCCCTGTGCGATGATGAAGGTCGCTTTCAGCGGCTTCGCCTTGGAGTAGCCGGCTTCCTCGACCAGCTTCTTGGCGGCTGCGACATCGTATTTCAGCTCGAAGCTCGGCTTGCCGAACCAGGGGCTCGACGGATCGACCTGTCCCTTGGCGGGTTTCGCAAGGCCATTCATCAGGCCCACCACGGCTTCACGATCGATCGCGAGGTTCAGCGCCTTGCGCAGGCGGATGTCGGTCCAGGGCGAACCCGGCAGCACGCTCAGATGATAATTCCAGACATGCGGCGTAACGTTGTCGACGAGCTTCATGCCGGCGGCCTTGAGCTGCGGCACGGCATCCGGCGCCGGCGTCTCGATCAGATCGACCTGCCCGGCCAGCAGCGCATTGGTGCGCGTCAGCGCTTCCGGCATCGGCACCAGCACGAGCTTGTCGACCTTGGGAATACGCTTCTTGTTCCAATAATCCGGATTCTTCGTGAGCTCGGCGAGTTCGCGCGGCACCAGTTTTGTCAGTTTGAACGGGCCGGTCCCCGAAGGCTGGCTCGCGAACTTGTCCCAGTCCTTACCGAGCTTCTCGTATTGCGCCGGGCTGGAGACCAGGAACCACAGCATCTGATAGGGAAAGAAGGAATCGACCGTCTTGGTGGTGATCTCCACCGTGAAGTCGTCGATCTTGGCGTAGCTCGCGACCGAAGGCAGGCGGGTCTTGACCTGCGCACTCTGGCGCTTGTCGAATTGCGGCGCCTTGTCATTGAGCACCTTGTCCAGATTCCAGATCACGGCGTCGGCATCGAACTCGCTGCCATCGTGAAACTTCACGCCCTTGCGCAAGGTGAAGCGCCATTTGGTCTTGTTCTCGGCATCGACCCTCCACTCGGTGGCCAATCCGGGCACCAGCTTTCCCGGCCGGTCGGCGACGTCCATCTCCCACGCCACGAGCGGATCGTAGATGGTGTAGGCCGTGAACTGATAGGCGCCCGCGCCGCGATCGGGCTGGCCGGTCGTCAGCGGGATGTCCGCCATCGAGATGCCGTAGCGCAGCACCGTTTCGGCGCCCGCCGGAATCGCGGACAACGCCAGTGCAAGCACGGCGAAACAGGTCGATAGTCGGATACGCATGGGCCAAAGCTCCAAGGAAGAATTCAAGGACAATCGGAGCCAAACCTGCAATCTTGATGCCAGAATAGGCAGCGAGGTGCTTTCGCCGACGTGTCATCACAAGGACTTGTCGTCGCAGGGGCAATTTGCAGAATAAGTTTCCCCATTGGCATAGGCATTGCATACGATTGCATCAAAATTAGTCATCGAAGCCGGAAAAGGATTGAGTCAATGTTGATCAAGAAAAACAAGACCCGCGCGGCGCTGATCGCGTTGCTGGCGCTCAGTAGCGCGGCTGCGTGGCCGCGCGCGGCCACTGCCGAAACCGTGCTGCGCATCGCCATGACGGCTGCCGATATTCCGCGCACGCTGGGCCAGCCCGATCAGGGCTTTGAAGGCAACCGCTTCACCGGCCTCACCATGTATGACGCGCTCACCGGCTGGGACCTTTCCTCGGCCGACAAGGCGAGCGTGGTGATCCCCGGCCTTGCTACCGAGTGGAAGGTCGACGATGCCGACAAGACCAAATGGACTTTCAAGCTGCGGCCGGGCGTCACCTTCCATGACGGCTCGCCGTTCAATGCGGACGCCGTGGTGTGGAATGTCGAGAAGGTGCTGAAGCAGGACGCGCCGCAATTCGACGCCAGCCAGGTCGGTGTCACGGCCTCGCGCATGCCGACGCTGGCATCAGCGAAGAAGGTCGACGACATGACGGTCGAGCTCACCACCAAGGAGCCCGACAGCTTCCTGCCGATCAACCTCACCAATCTCTTCATGGCGAGCCCGGCGAAGTGGCAGGCCTTCTACGACAAGGCGGAGGGCGCCGACGCCAAGGCCAAGTCGCAGGCCGCATGGACCGCGTTTGCCAAGGACGCCGCGGGCACCGGCCCGTGGAAGATGGCGGGCTTCACCCCGCGCGAGCGGCTGGAGCTGGTCAAGAATGCGAGCTACTGGAACAAGGACCGCGTGCCCAAGGTCGACAAGATGGTGCTGTTGCCGATGCCGGAGGCCAACGCGCGCACCGCGGCGCTGCTTTCCGGGCAGGTCGATTGGGTCGAGGCGCCGGCGCCGGACGCGTTGCCCGAGCTCAAGCAGCGCGGCTTCAAGCTCTACGCCAACGAGCAGCCGCACGTCTGGCCGTGGCAGTTCTCGCGCGTCGAGGGCTCGCCCTGGAACGACATCCGCGTGCGCAAGGCCGCGAACCTCTGCGTCGATCGCGAAGGCCTCAAGGACGGCCTGCTCGCGGGGCTGATGGTGCCCGCGACCGGCACGTTCGAGGTCGGCCATCCCTGGCGCGGCAGACCGACCTTCGAGATCAAGTACGACAAGGCTGCTGCACAGAAGCTGATGCAGGAGGCCGGATTCGGCCCGAACAAGAAGCTGACGGTGAAGACCCAGACGTCTGCGTCCGGCTCGGGCCAGATGCAGCCGTTGCCGATGAACGAATATATCCAGCAGGCGCTGGCCGAATGCTATTTCGACGTGCAGCTCGATGTCATCGAGTGGAATACGCTGTTCACCAACTGGCGCCGCGGCGCCAAGGATCCCAGTGCCAACGGCTCGAACGCGACCAACGTCACCTATGCGGCGATGGACCCGTTCTTCGCGCTGGTGCGCTTCCTGCAATCGGGCATGGCGCCGCCGGTCTCGAACAATTGGGGTTTCATCAACAATCCCAAATTCGACGAGCTGGTGAAGAAGGCGCGGCAGACCTTCGATCCCGCCGCGCGTGACGCCGCGCTCGCCGAACTGCACGCGGCCTCCGTCGATGACGCGGCCTTCCTCTATGTCGCCCACGACGTCGGTCCCCGCGCCATCAGCCCGAAGGTGACAGGCGTCGTGCAGCCAAAGAGCTGGTTCATCGACTTCTCACTGGTGTCGATGCAATAGTTCCCGCCTCATACGCAGTGCACCCTCTCCCCTTGCGGGAGAGGGTGGCTTCGCGCAAGCGAAGCCGGGTGAGGGATCTCTTTCCGCGGATGACCCTCTCTCTTTTTCGTTAACACTGCATCCGGGGTTAGAGCCCTCATCCGGCGCTTTGCGCCACCTTCTCCCACAAGGGGAGAAGGGAAGAAAAGAAACAACGTGCTCGCCTATATCGCCAGACGCATCGTCTACGTCATCCCGATCGTCATCAGCGTCGCGCTGGTGTGTTTTCTGCTCGTGCACATCACGCCGGGCGATCCGCTCGTCGCGGTGCTCCCCGCAGACGCCTCGCAGGAGCTCGCCGCGCAGCTCCGGACAGCCTATGGTTTCGACCGCCCGCTGCCGGTGCAGTTCGGGCTTTGGCTGCTCCGCGCGCTTCATGGCGATCTCGGCAATTCCATCGCCACGGGCCGCCCGGTGCTCGCCGAGGTCATGCGCGCGGTCAGCAACACGGTCACGCTGGCGATTGCGGCGGCGATCATCGGCTTCACCATGGGCATCCTGCTCGGCCTGATCGCCGGCTATTTCCGCGAGACCTGGATCGACAAGCTGGCGACCTCCTTTGCCATCGCCGGCGTTTCGGTGCCGCATTACTGGCTTGGCATGGTGCTCGTCATCATCTTCTCGGTCCAGCTGAACTGGCTGCCCGCTGTCGGCGCCGGACCCGGCGGCTCGGCCGCCTGGGCCTGGGACTGGGCGCATTTGCAATATCTCGTGCTGCCAGCGATCACGACCTCGGTGATCCCGATGGGCATCGTCACTCGCACGGTGCGCGCGCTGACCGGCGACATTCTCAGCCAGGACTTCGTCGAGGCGCTGCGTGCAAAAGGCCTGCATGAGCGCGGCGTGTTCCGCCACGTCATCAAGAACGCCGCCCCCACCGCGCTCGCGGTGATGGGACTTCAGCTCGGTTACATGCTCGGCGGCTCGATCCTGATCGAGACGGTGTTCTCCTGGCCGGGCTCGGGCTTCCTGCTCAACTCCGCGATTTTCCAGCGCGACCTGCCGCTGCTGCAGGGCACGATCCTGATCCTGGCGCTGTTCTTCGTCTTCCTCAATCTGATGGTCGACATCGCGCAAGCCGCGATCGACCCGCGCATCAAACGGGGTTAGCGATGAGCGAGCTTCCGTTGTCCGTCACCAGCGATACGGCGCTTCAGTCCGCGCCCGCGACCAAGGCGCGCGGCTATTGGGCGACCGTCGGCCGTCGTATCTGGCGTGACAAGGTCAGCATGGTCTGCGCGCTGGTGCTGCTGCTGATCTTTCTCTCCGCGATCGTTGCGCCGTGGCTCGGTCTGGAAGATCCCTACAAGGGCTCGATGATCCGCCGCCTTCGGCACATTGGCACATCCGGCTACCCGCTCGGCACCGACGAACTCGGCCGCGACATGCTGGCGCGGCTGATCTATGGCGGCCGGTTGTCGCTTCTCATCGGCATTTTGCCTGTGATCCTCGCCTTCTGCATCGGCACCTCGCTCGGCCTCGTTGCCGGCTATGTCGGCGGCAAGCTCAACACCGCGATCATGCGCACGATCGACGTGTTCTACGCGTTTCCGTCCGTGCTGCTGGCGATCGCGATCTCGGGCGCGCTGGGCGCGGGCATCCTCAATTCCATCGTGTCGTTGACCGTCGTGTTCGTGCCGCAGATCACCCGCGTTGCCGAAAGCGTCACGACGGGGGTGCGCAACATGGACTTCGTCGACGCCGCGCGCGCCTCGGGCGCGGGACCGTTCACCATCATGCGCGTTCATATCCTCGGCAATGTGCTCGGTTCGATCTTCGTCTACGCGACCAGCCTGATCTCGGTCTCGATGATCCTCGCGGCAGGCCTGTCGTTCCTCGGCCTCGGCACCAAACCGCCGGAGCCGGAATGGGGCCTGATGTTGAATACCTTGCGGACCGCGATCTATGTCAACCCCTGGGTCGCCGCGCTCCCCGGTGCAATGATCTTCGCGGTCTCGATCTGCTTCAACCTGCTCTCGGACGGCCTGCGCAGCGCCATGGACATCAGGAACTAGCCATGAGCGAAACCAACCTCTCCGTCGCAATGCTGGAGCCGATCGAAGACCTCGGCGGCGTCGCCCAGCCGCTGCTCCAGGTCAACGGCCTCACCAAGCATTTCCCGGTTCGTGGCGGCCTGTTCGCCGCAAAGCGCACCGTGCGGGCGGTCGATAATGTCTCGTTCACCGTCGCCAAGGGCGAGACCGTCGGCATCGTCGGCGAGTCCGGTTGCGGCAAGTCGACCACCGCGCGGCTGCTCATGCATCTGATGCCGCGCGACACCGGTGACATCATCTATGACGGCATGAGCGTCGGCCAGTCGCTCTCCTTGCGCGAGCTGCGCCGCGGCATGCAGATGGTGTTCCAGGATTCCTACGCTTCGCTCAACCCGCGCCTGACCATCGAGGACTCGATCGCCTTCGGCCCAAAGGTGCACGGCATGGCCGACGGCGCCGCGCGCGCGCTGGCGCGCGAGCTGCTGGGCAAAGTGGGCCTGGTTCCTGCAAACTTTGCCAACCGCTACCCGCATGAGATCTCCGGCGGCCAGCGCCAGCGCGTCAACATCGCGCGTGCGCTGGCCCTGTCGCCGCGGCTGGTGATTCTCGACGAAGCCGTCTCCGCGCTCGACAAGTCGGTCGAGGCGCAGGTGCTCAATTTGCTTGCCGATCTCAAGAGTGAGTTCGGCCTGACCTATCTCTTCATCAGTCACGACCTCAACGTCGTGCGCTATATCAGCGATCGCGTGCTGGTGATGTATCTCGGCGAGGTCGTCGAGCTCGGCCCGGTCGACCAGGTCTGGGACCAACCGGCGCATCCCTATACGCGCGCACTTCTTGCCGCGATGCCGTCCTCGGATCCGGACCGCCGCACCGAGACGCCGCCGATCACGGGCGATCCGCCCAATCCGATCGATCCACCCTCGGGCTGCCGCTTCCACACCCGTTGCCCGTTTGCGGAGCCGCTCTGCGCAAATGCGACACCAAAACTCACCGCGCTCGATAGAATGGGCCACGAGGCCGCGTGCTACATGGCGATCCCGGGTTCAGGCCATCGCCGCGCGCCGAAGGAGGAAACCGCATGAGACCGACGACAAAAGAGATCAAGGCGACGGCACAGGTCGCCGGCGTTCCCGTCGACGACGAGATCGCGACGCGCATCTCCAATTCCATCGGACCGGCCTTCGAGGGCTTTGCGGCCATTGCCGGCACGTTGCCGTTCGATCTCGAGCCCGCGCTTTATCCGATCGCGCAGACTGCCAAGGTCTCGAAATGAGCACCGAGCCCGCATTGATGACGCTCACCGAGGTCGCGCGCGCGATCGCGATGAAGCAGGTGTCCTCGCATGAGGTGACGCGTGCGCTGCTGCATCGCATCGCGCAGTGGCAGCCGCACCTCAACGCCTTCATGTCGATCGAGGCAGAGGCAGCGCTGAAGGCCGCCGATGCCGCCGACGCCGAACTCGCCAAGGGGGAAGTCCGCGGTCCGCTGCACGGTGTGCCGCTCGCGCACAAGGATATGTATTACGACGCAGGTCACGTCGCGACCTGCGGCTCGTTGATCCGCCGCGACTTCGTTCCGACAGTGACCTCCACCGCCTTGCAGAGGCTGAAGGACGCCGGCCAGGTTCGCCTCGGCACGTTGCATCTCGCCGAATTCGCCTATGGCCCGACTGGCCATAACGCCCATTACGGCCCGGTTCGCAATCCCTGGAACGCTGCGCACATCACCGGCGGCTCGTCGTCGGGCTCGGGCTCGGCGGTCGCGGCGCGACTGACCTATGCGGCGCTCGGCTCCGACACCGGCGGGTCGATCCGCATGCCCGCACATTTCTGCGGCGTCACGGGATTGAAGACCACCGTCGGCCGGGTCAGCCGCGCCGGCGCGATGCCGCTGTCGCAGTCGCTCGACACGGTCGGCCCGCTCGCCCGCACCGCCGAGGATTGCGCGCTGCTGCTGGCGCTGATGGCCGGCCCTGATCCTGAGGATTCGACCTGCAGTCATGAGCCGCTGTCTGACTATGTCGGCGCGACCAAGGGCTCGCTGAAGGGCCTCAAGGTCGGCGTCCCCTCGTCCTTCTATGTCGATGATCTCGACGGCGAGGTCGCGCGCGTGCTGGACGAGACCGTTGCGGTGCTCAAGCGTGAGGGCGCCGACATCGTCACGGTCGAGCTGCCCGATCAGCGGCAATTGTCCTCGGCAAGCCAGCTCGTGCTCGCAGCCGAAGCCGCCGCCTTCCACAAGCGCTGGATGATTGAGCGGCCGCAGGATTATGGTCCGCAGGTGTTGATGCGGCTCCAGAACGGCCTCGCGGTCCCCGCCATCACCTATCTCGAGGCGATGCGCTGGCGCGGACCTGCGCTCGCCGCGCACAACGCTGCCACATCGGGCGTCGACGCGATGATCGCGCCGGCGTCCCCCGTGCCGGCGCCAACGATCGAGGAGAGCGACGTTGGCGGCGGGCCGAATGCGCCGGCGCTGTTGCAGCGGCTGACGCTGTTCACCCGTCCGGTGAATTACCTCGGCCTGCCGTCGCTCACGGTGCCCTCGGGCTTCACCAAAAGCGGTCTTCCGATCGGCATGCAGCTGATCGGCCGCTCGTTCGATGAAGCGACCTTGCTCACCATCGGCGCCGCGTTCCAGCGCGCCACCGACTACCACGAAAGGCTGCCGAAACTTCCGTCATGACAAAGCTCGTCGAGATCTCAGGCCTTAACATCCGCTTCACCGGGGAGCGCACGGTCTATGCCGTGAACGATCTCAGTCTCTCGCTCGGCGACGGCGAGGTGCTGGGCCTGCTCGGAGAGTCCGGCTCGGGCAAGAGCGTGACCTTGCGCGCGCTGATGCGCCTGTTGCCGAAGAAGCGCACGCAGATCACGGGCAAGGTCAACGTCATGGGCCGCGACGTGCTCGCCATGAACGACGAGCAGCTGTCGTCGTTCCGCGGCCAAACCGTGTCGATGATCTTTCAGGAGCCGGCGCTGGCGCTCGATCCGGTCTACACCATCGGCGCGCAGATCGCCGAAAGCGTGGTGCGTCACGAAGGCAAGTCGTATGCGGAGGGCAGGGCGCGCGCACTCGAAATGCTCGAGGTCGTGCGCATTCCTTCCGCAAAACGGCGGCTCGATGCCTATCCGCATGAGATGTCCGGCGGCATGCGTCAGCGCGCGATGATCGCGCTGGCGCTCGCGTGTCGTCCCAAGATATTGCTCGCGGACGAGCCGACCACGGCGCTCGATGCCACCGTGCAGATCCAGATCCTGCTGCTGTTGCGCGAGCTGCAGCGCGAGTTCGGCATGTCCGTCATCTTCGTCACCCATGACATCGGGGTCGCCATCGAGATCTGCGACCGGGTCGCGGTGATGTATGCCGGCCAGATCGTGGAGCAGGGCACGCTTCGCGACATCGTCCGCTCGCCGGTGCATCCCTACGCCAGGGGCCTGCTCGCCTCGACCGTCCACGGGGCCAAGCGGGGACAGCGGCTCGAGACCATCCCCGGCACCCCGCCGTCGCTGGGCGAGCGGCCGCACAACTGCTCCTTTGCGCCCCGCTGCGCCGCTGCCCAGCCGCGCTGCCTGGAGCAATTGCCTGGGAATGTGGAGGTCGGGCCGGGCCGGGCAGCACGGTGCGTGCTGGCGGAGCCGGTCACCGCGCTGTCATGATATTTGGACCGCCAGCGGGGAACGGGGGAACAGCATTCAGACCTCGTTCATCCCGGTTCCGCTTCCATGGAACCGTTCACGGAGAGGGACCTCATTTATGTACATTTCGAATGAAGGCTTGCTTGTCATCCTGTTCGTCGGCCTCGTCGCTGGTTGGCTGGCCGGCAAGGTGGTGCGCGGAACCGGGTTCGGCATCATCGGCGATATCGTGGTCGGCATCGCCGGCGCGCTGGTGGCAAGCTTCCTGTTTCCGAAGCTCGGCATTCACATCGGCACCGGGCTGATATCGGAGATCATCTATTCCGCCATCGGCGCGGTCATCCTGCTGCTGGTGGTGCGGCTGGTCCGCGGCGGCGGCCGGTTCTAATGGCGCCCGGGTTCAATTGATCGAACTTTTGACCTCTCCCCGCCCGGGGAGAGGTGACATGTCTGCAAGAAAAAGCCGCAAGATCGTGAGATTCCGGACTTGCGTGCAAGGTCGGTCGGGGGTGATGTGGGCCATAGGGGTCCCGGGTGTTCGACTGCGTTGAGCGATGAGCGCAAACGCGATGTTAATCCGGGTCAATTACTCCTGAATTTGCCTTTGAAATCAGGGACTTTGGCCCCTACCCGAAAGAGATCAGACTGATGGCAGCCGTTCCCGGCGTCCGCCGCTCAGAGCTCGGTGATGCGCTGCGCGCCTGTCGCACGGCGTTTGTCGGCGTCGGCTTGATGAGCTGCATGATCAACCTGCTCTATCTGACCGGGTCGATCTTCATGCTGGAGGTCTACGACCGGGTGCTGCCGAGCCGCAGTATTCCGACCCTGGTCGGCCTGATCGTCCTCGCCGGTTTCCTCTACATGGCGCAGGGCGTGCTGGACATGATCCGCAACCGGATCTTGGGCCGGGTCGGTACCGCCCTGGACGAAGCCTTGAACAAGCGGGTGTTCGACACCATCGTGCGCCTGCCGCTGCTGGTTGGCAGCCGCAACGAGGGGCTTCAGCCGCTGCGGGATCTCGACAATGTCCGTTCCTTCCTCGGCGGCATGGGACCGAGCGCGTTCTTCGACCTGCCCTGGCTGCCGCTCTATCTCGCCATCTGCTTCGCCTTCCACGTCATGATCGGCGTCACCGCGCTGGTCGGAGCCGTCATCCTGGTCGGGTTGACGCTGGTCACCGAGTTCATGTCCCGCCAGCCGGCGCGCGAGGCGATGGGGCTCGCCGCCCAGCGCAACGATCTCGCCCAGGCCAGCCGCCGCAATGCCGAAGTCATGGTGTCGATGGGCATGGCCGGCCGGATGAACGCGCGCTGGAGCGAGGCCAACGAAAAATATCTCGACGGCAACCAGCGTGCGAGCGACGTCGCCGGCGGTCTCGGCGCGGTCGCAAAAGTGCTGCGCATGATGCTGCAATCGGCCGTGCTCGCGGTCGGCGCCTATCTCGTCATCCACCAGGAGGCGACCGCCGGCATCATCATCGCCGGCTCGATCCTCTCGGCACGCGCGCTCGCGCCGGTCGACCTCGCGATCGCGCACTGGAAATCCTTTGTCGCGGCACGCCAGAGCTGGCATCGTCTGACCCGCCTTCTCGAGCAGATGCCGGCGCAGACGATGCCGACCCAGTTGCAGGCGCCCACCAGCCGCCTCTCGGTCGAAGGTATCGCCATGGTGCCGCCGGGCGACCAGCGCCTCATCGTGCAAGACATCACCTTTGCGCTCGAAGCCGGCAATGGCCTCGGCGTGATCGGACCGAGCGGCTCCGGCAAGTCGTCGCTGATCCGCGCGCTGGTCGGCGTCTGGCAGCCGGTCCGCGGCAAGGTGCGGCTCGACGGCGCGGCGCTCGACCAGTGGTCGTCGGACATGCTTGGCCGCCACATCGGCTATCTGCCGCAGGACGTCGAATTGTTCGGCGGCACCATCGCGCAGAACATCAGCCGCTTCGATCCCGAGGCCACGTCTGACGGCATCATCGGCGCCGCCAAGGAAGCCGGCGTGCACGAGATGATCATCAAGATGCGCGAGGGCTACAACACCCAGGTCGGCGAGCAGGGCACGGCGCTCTCCGCGGGCCAGGCGCAGCGCGTGGCGCTGGCGCGCGCGCTCTATGGCAACCCCTTCCTGATCGTGCTCGACGAGCCCAATTCCAATCTCGATACCGAAGGCGACGAGGCGCTGACCCGCGCCATCCGCGCGGCGCGCGAGCGCGGCGCCATCGTCATCGTAGTGGCGCACCGTCCGATCGGCGTGGAAGCGGTTGACCAGATCCTGGTGCTGCGCGACGGCCGCATGCAGGCCTTCGGGCCGAAGGAACAGGTGCTCGCCCAGGTGCTCCAGCCGCGCGTGACGCCGCCGGCGCCGATCAAGATCGTCAGCGAAGGCGGAGCCAAGGCATGAGCACGATGGCGCTCGGCGGCGCGAAGCCTGCCGCGAAGAGGACCGTACGGCAGTCGATCCGGTTTCACCTGATGCTCGGGCTTGGGATCGTGCTGGTCCTCCTGGTCGGCCTCGGCGGCTGGGCTTCGACGGTGCAGATTTCGGGCGCGCTGATCGCGCCGGGTCAGATCGTCGTCGAGTCCAATGTCAAAAAGGTGCAGCATCCGACCGGCGGCGTCGTCGGCGAGGTGCGTGCTCGCGATGGCGACGTAGTTAAGGCTGGCGACATCGTGGTGCGGCTCGACGACACCGTCACCAAGGCGAATCTCGCCATCGTCACCAAGAATCTCGACGCGGCGCAGGCGCGTGCGGCGCGGCTCCAGGCCGAGCAGCGCGGAATCGACAGGATCGACTACCCGCAAGCGTTGCTCGATCGCGGCAACGATCCCGACGTCAAGGCGCTGCTCTCCGCCGAAACCAAGCTGTTCGACGTCCGCGTCAACGGACGCGCCGGCCAGAAGGCGCAGCTGCGCGAGCGCATCCAGCAGCTCAATGAAGAGATCGAGGGCCTCTCCGCGCAGGAGCGGGCCAAGGACAAGGAAATTTCGCTGGTGCAGCAGGAGCTCGTGGGTGTCCGCGATCTCTATGACAAGCACCTGGTGCAGATCTCCCGTCTGACCACGCTCGAACGCGACAGCGCCCGCCTCAACGGCGAGCGCGCGCAATACATCGCCTCGCGGGCGCAGGCCAAGGGCAAGATCACCGAGACCGAGCTCCAGATCATCCAGGTCGACAAGGACATGGTCAGCGAGGTCTCGAAGGATCTGCGCGAGACCAACGACAAGATCGGCGAAATGATCGAGCGCAAGGTCGCCGCCGAGGACCAGCTTCGCCGTGTCGACATCCGCGCGCCGCAGGACGGCATGGTGCTGCAATCGACGGTGCATACCGTTGGTGGCGTCATCACCGCCGGCGACGCCCTCATGCTGATCGTGCCGCAGGCCGACGATCTCCAGGTCGAAGCCAAGGTCAATCCGGTCGATATCGACAAGCTCCAGATCGGCCAGAAGACGCTGCTGCGCCTGTCCGCGTTCAACCAGCGCACAACGCCGGAGCTCAACGGCGTCGTCAGCCGCGTCTCGCCCGACGTCACCACCGATCAGCGCACCGGCCAGAGCTACTACACCATCCGCGTCTCGCTGTCCGCAGAGGAGGTCGCCAAGCTCGGTGACTCCAGGCTGATCCCCGGCATGCCGGCGGAAGCGTTCGTCCAGACCGGCGATCGCACCATGCTGTCCTACCTGATGAAGCCGCTGCACGACCAGTTCATGCGAGCGTTCCGGGAGAAGTGACGCGCGAAAGCGCGTCATCCCATTCGTCATTGCGAGCGCAGCGAAGCAATCCAGGTCGCCTCCGTGGCGAGATTTCTGGATTGCTTCGCTACGCTCGCAATGACGGGCGGCTTCTTTCTTGCTTTAGTTTTCTTGCTATAGTTCGATTCAGCCCCAGCAAACCCGGCGTCGAACAATGCAATCCATCCAATCTCCACCCTCCGTCGCCACCGAATCCTATTCCGACGCCGGCCTCGCCGTCGCCCGCCTCGAAGAGATCTACGAGCGCAACACGAAGTTCCTGCGCGACCGGTTCGAAGCTTACGTCAACGGCGAGGCAATCACGACGCGGGTGCGGGCCTTCTATCCCTTCGTCCGTATCACCACCGCGACGCATGCGCGGCTGGATTCGCGGCTCGCCTACGGCTTCGTCGCGCGGCCCGGTGTGCACGAGACCAGCGTCACGCGGCCGGATCTGTTCCGGACTTATCTCACAGAGCAGATCGGACTGTTGATCCAGAACCACGGTGTCCCAGTCGAAATCGGCGAGTCCAGCGAACCGATCCCCGTTCACTTCGCCTATCGCCGCGACATCAACATCGAAGCCGCCATCACCACCAGCGAGAACTCGCCGGTGACGCGATCGCTGCGCGATGCGTTTGACGTGCCTGATCTGGCCACCATGGACGATGCCATCGCCGACGGCACTTTCGAGCTCCAGCCCGGCGCGCCCGAACCGCTGTCCCTGTTTCGGGCGGCCCGCGTCGACTACTCGCTGCGCCGGCTCTACCACTACACGGGCACGGATCCAGAGTATTTCCAGAACTTCGTGATCTTCACCAACTACCAGTTCTATGTCGACGCCTTCGCGCAGCTTTGCCAGCAGCGGCTTCAGGCTGGCGAGGCGGGCCTCGATGCCTTCGTCGCTCCAGGCAATGTGATCACGCGCAGCGGCGGCGCGACGACGGGCGTTGCGCCCGCGCGCACGCCGCAGATGCCTGCCTTCCACCTGGCCGCGCCCGGCTATCGTGGTATCACCCTGATCAACATCGGCACCGGTCCGTCGAACGCGCGCAACGTCACCGACCATGTTGCCGTGCTGCGGCCCCATGCCTGGCTGATGCTCGGCCATTGCGCGGGCCTGCGCAACACGCAGCGGCTCGGCGACTACGTGCTCGCCCATGGCTATGTGCGCGAGGACCATGTGCTCGATCGTGAGTTGCCGCTGTGGGTGCCGATCCCGGCGCTCGCGGAGATGCAGGTGGCGCTCGAGGAGGCGGTCGAGGACGTCACCGGGCTCGAAGGATTCGAGCTCAAGCGCCTGATGCGCACCGGCACCGTCGCGAGCGTCGACAACCGCAATTGGGAGATCAGCGGGCCCGATGTCATTCGCCGCTTGTCGCAATCGCGCGCGGTTGCGCTCGACATGGAATCGGCCGCGATTGCCGCCAACGGCTACCGCTTTCGCGTCCCTTACGGCACGCTGCTGTGCGTCTCCGACAAGCCTCTCCACGGCGAGATCAAGCTCGCAGGCATGGCCAGCGAATTCTACCGCCGCCGCGTCGGCCAGCATCTCGAGATCGGCTTAAAGGCGCTGGAACGGCTCAAGCAGCAGGAATCCGAGCGACTGCATTCCCGCAAGCTCCGCAGTTTCGCCGAAGTTGCATTTCAGTAGGCCATGGATTGCCTTTGCTGCTGACAAGCAGCGGGATTTTCGGCATTTTCGGCGCGGGGGTCGACCGGGACGAATTGATGCCACTCATGCGCGACAGGATCATTGGCCATGATCTCGAACGGCTCGCCTTTCGCTTCACCATGCTGAACGACGGCGAGGTCGTGCAGTGCCAGATCAGCGACGCCGCCATGGACGAGCTTGCGGGCATGCAAGGCACCGAAAGCAGCGCGCGGCAGGCCCAGTTCCTGTCGCTGCGCGAGACCATCGAGCGGCTCGCCTCAGACCTCTACGACGAGGCGCCGCGGGTCAGGGGCCATGTGGTGCGGATCTTCACGCGACATTTGCAGCGATAGTGCCGCTCCAGCCTCCGCCGTCATGCTCCAGGACAGTTCATCAGTTGGTCAAGATTTGGTCTTGCCGGGCTTACCTTCCCGCCGGCAGCCATTTCGACGAGCGTCAATTCCTCTAAAGCATTCGCTAACCAAGCAACCGTTTCGCGGCAATCTTAAGACCTGCGAAACCAGACGTTATCCAGCTATGAATTGATGGCCCGTAGAGGTTGGGTCACGAAATGGAGCCTCACGAGTGATCGCGTGACAAAAGACATTGTTGGAATCGACGCGATCCGCGGGCCCGGTCATGACGTCAATCCGAACAAGACGCAGCCAGAGAGTTGGCGGCTTGCAATCGCCGTCGCGATCGGATGTGGACTTGTCGGCCTTGCGCTCCGCTACGTTGCCCGGGAACACGCGACCGATGACGCCATTCAGCATCTGATCCCCTGGTATGTCTTTGCTCGCGATCACGGAGTCGCCGGGCTGGCCGAAGCCTTTACCAACTACACGCCGTTCTACAGCTACCTCCTGCTGATTGCCGCCCGATTTGATTGGCTAGGCGAGCCACTTTCCCTCGTGAAAGCGATCTCGGCAGTATTCGAGTTGGGCTGCGCGATCACTGTGGCCCAGATCGTCTGGCGAGCGACAAAGCTGCCGTTGCGAGCTTCCCTGGCCTTCTGCGCTGTCTGGCTTGCACCGACGGTGATCTTCAACGGCGCGGTGTGGGCGGAGAGTGATTCGATCTGGACGTACTTCACGCTGGTTTCCATCGCGCTGTTCATGCGGGACCGAAATGGCGTTGCGTCATTTGCGATGGCATTTTCGGTGAAGGCTCAGGGCGTGTTCCTGGGACCCTTCGTGCTCGGCATGATTCTGCGCCGCAGGATCCACCCGGCATGGCTCGCCACCGTTCCCGGGATCTATGTGGTTCTCGCCATTCCGGTTCTGGTCGCCGGTAGATCTTTGGCCTCCGTGTTCGCGGTCTATCTGGACCAAGCTCACACCTTCAATCGCCTCACCATGAACGCAGCGAACATCTGGGTGCTGGCTGGCGGACTGCCGTACGCGATCGGAGTCGCCGTCGGCATGGTGCTCGCGGCCGCGAGCGGGCTCGCCTTGTCGATCTTCATCGCGCGCTCTCGACGGGCGGGGCCGGAGTTTATTCTGCTCGTCGCCTGTGTATCGCTCATGCTCATGCCGTATCTGCTCCCGAAGATGCACGAGCGGTACTTCTACGCGTTCGAGCTTGCGTCGATCGCGCTGGCCTGCCTCAATCCGCGCTATGTGCCCTTCGCGGTGATTGCTCAGGTCGACGGCGTGTTATCCTATCTCGCGTTCGAAAACGGAATCGTCCTGGGCGTGCTGCCGGCGGCACTCTGCAACAGCCTTCTCGTGTACTACCTCGTGCATGATCTTTGGCGCGGCGAACGTGGATTTCGCTTTCCGAAGCTTGCTTGGCTCGGCTTCATCGCGTCGACCGCGGGATTGTTCTCCTATCTGGTCATCGAAGGGCCCGGTTTGAACATATCGCCCCTGTACCTGCTCGCCACGGGTCTCGTGACAGCTGCGGCGCTGCTGCTCCTGAAAGAGTCGCGTGGCGACTTGGCCGGCCCGGACCAGTTGCCTTAATCCTGGGCGACCCGCGTCATCGAGCCATCAGCTGTCAAACATGATCACGCTGCGCAGCGTCTTGCCGGCCTTCATGTTGGCAAACCCTTCGTTGATCTCGGAGAGCTTCAGCTTGGCCGAGATCCAGTCTTCCAGATGCAGCCGGCCGCGCAGGTAGAAATCCACCAGCCGCGGCATGTCGACGCGAAAATGGTTCGAGCCCATCGATGAGCCCTGGATCCTGCGCTCGCGCAGGAAGTCGAAGCCGTGCAGCTCGATCTTCTGGCCGAACGGAATCATGCCGACGATGGTGGCCGTGCCGCCCGAGGCGAGCATGCCGAAGGCCTGCTCCGCGGTCTCCTTGCGGCCGAGCACCTCGAAGGAATGATGCACGCCGCCATTGGTGAGATCGCGCACCTGCTTCACGACGTCGCCGTCTGCCGGATTAATGATGTCGGTGGCGCCCAGCTTGGTCGCGAGCTGGAGCTTGGCCGGGTTGGTGTCGATGGCAATGATGCGGCCGGCGCCCGCGATCTGCGCGCCGTTGATCGCGGCCATGCCGACACCGCCGCAGCCGATCACGGCCACGGTCTCGCCGGCCGTCACCTTCGCCGTGTTCACGACCGCGCCGTAGCCGGTGATGACGCCGCAGCCGATCAGCGCGGCCAGATCGAGCGGCATCTCCTTGCGGATTTTGACGATCGCGTTCTCGTGCACCAGCATCTGCTCGGCGAAGGACGAGAGGTTGAGGAACTGATGCAGCTTCTCGGAGCGAGCCCATTGCATCCGATTGGACACCCCCGGCAGCAATTTCACCGTGGTGTCGGTGCAGAGCACCGTGCGGCCCGTGGTGCAGTTGTCGCAGGTGCCGCAGAATACCGAAAGACAGGTGACGACATGATCACCGGGCTTCACATAGGTGACGTCGGAGCCGACCTGCTCGACGACACCGGCCGACTCGTGCCCGAGCACCGCGGGCAGCGGATGCGGATAAAGGCCTTCCATGAAGTGCAGATCGGAGTGGCAGAGACCTGCGGCCGAGGTCCGGATCAGGACCTCGCGCGGGCCGGGCTTCGGCAGGCTGACATCCTCGATGACTAGGGGCTTGTTGACTTCATGGAGGACGGCCGCCTTCATCGAGCACTCCCTATCGCTTTTTTTGCTTCGAACGTGGGTGCAGCCTACGCTGCCAGGACCAGTTCGCCAACCTCGCTCATGCTGCCTGCACGATCGCCGAGCAGCAGCGCCGCGATCTTCTGCTGCACGGCATTTTCCGTCAGCCGGAACGGATCGCTCGGCGACACCCGGTGATCGATCACCAGCCGCGACAACAACAGCCTGCGCGCATCGCCCCGCATGTCGTGAATACGATGCGCCTCCCAGGCGAGCGCGACGGCACCGGCGACATGATAGAGCAGGCTGGTGGCGCGGCGCGCATCGGCCTCATTGTCGGCCTTTCCCGCGACCTCGCGTGCGAAGCCCACCGCACGATCGGTGAGCGTGTGCAGCCGGTCGCGCCAGGCCTGCGGCACCGAGGGGCTGTCATCGAGGCGAGCATGCAGATCGGCGGCCAGCGCGGATTCGGCGCCGTGGCGGCCGACCGCACGCCTCAGCGCATCGATCGCGACGATGTTGCCGGTGCCTTCCCAGACCGAACCGAGATGCGCGTCGCGGAGCAGGCGGGCGGTCGCGAATTCCTCGATATAGCCGATGCCGCCGCGCATCTCGAGCGCATCGCCACAGACCTTTCGCGCATCGCGGGTGGCGCGGAATTTCAAGGTCGGCGTCAGGATGCGCAGCAGTGCGGCCGCATCCTGGCTGCCGGCCTCGGCGCGGTCGAGCGCGTCCGCAGTGAGAAAGCTCATCGACAACGCCTGCTCGACCGGCAGCATGATCTTCAGCATCTGGCGCCGACCTAGCGGCAGGTCGATGATGCGGTTGCCGAACACCACGCGGTTTTTCGCCACCGTCATCGCGTCATGGTAGGCCCGCCGCATCAGCGCGGTGGATTTGACGCCATTTGAGAGCCGCGACGAGTTCACCATCTCGGCCATCTGCACGAAGCCGCGGTCGAGCTTGCCGACCGCGTAGGCGATCGCGCCTTCGAGCTTGATTTCACCCGAGGCCATCGAGCGCGTGCCGAGCTTGTCCTTCAGACGCACGATCCGGTAGTGGTTCTGCGAGCCGTCGTCGAGGAAGCGCGGCATCAGAAACAGGCCGACTCCGCGCGTGCCGGGGCCGGCACCTTCGGGGCGCGCCAGCAGCATCACGATCTTTGCGTCGGCGTTCGAGCAGAACCATTTTTCGCCGGTGAGGCGCCAATGGTCGCCTTCCTGCACGGCCGTCGTGGTCAGCGTGCCGACATCGGAGCCGCCTTCCTTCTCGGTCATGAACTGGCCGCCCTGGGTCAGCTTGCTCATGTCGGTCTGGGTTAGTCCGTCGAGATATTTCGCCTTCAGCGCCTCGCTGCCGAAATTCGCGAGCAGCTTGGCGCAGCCGTCGGTTACGTTGATCGGGCAACCCATGCCGAATTCGGTCTGGTTGAACAGGAAGGTGAAGGCGTGCTTGGCGACGACAGGATATTTGTCCGGCCAGCCCATGATGCCCTTGCGGATCGAGAGCGCGTGGATGCCGAACTCGCCGAAGGCGGCCTTCTCCAGCTCGCGATAGGCCGGGTGGTATTCGATCCACTGCACGTCGCGACCGAACTTGTCGCGCTGGTGCAGCACCGGTGTGTGCCGGTCGGCGAGCCGCGCGCATTCATCGAGCACGCCGCCGGCGAGTTCGCCCAGCCGATCGAGATGCGGCTCGATGTGGCGGAATAGCGTCTCCGGTAGATGAATGCGGAGGAGATCGGTGAGTGCCTGATCGGCGCGGTAGAAATTCATGCCGGTGGTATCGGGAGCCAGCAGTCCGGATGGTGCGGCCGCGACCTGTTTTGGCTGCGCGGGGGCCGGCTGTCGCATGATCATCCTCTTCGTTTCCGCCTTGCGGTCATTTTGCGCTGATTTGGCGCTTGCCGCTTGTGATGATGTCGATCATGCTCCAGTCGCGAAAGCGGATAAAGCCGCAAATTGTCAGGGAGGCATGATCGCCGTGAGGGCGCAATTCGCTCTGCGGAATTATGATCGTCCCGGCTGGTTGTCCGCGCGGACCGTGCATAGATCAGCGGCTTCCCGTCTTCGAGAGATCACGCCATGGAACACCCGAAATACAAGATCGCCCTCATCGTCGGCGCCGGCGAAGGCCTGAGCGCCTCGCTGGCGCGGTTGTTGTCCGCCCAGGGCATCCGCGTCGCGCTGGCCGCGCGAAAAATCGAGAAGCTCGGCGCGCTCTGCAGCGAGACCGGCGCCAAGGCCTATGCCTGCAACGCCACCGAGCCTGATGCGGTCGAACGCCTGTTTGGCCTGGTCGAACGCGAGATCGGCATGCCCGACGTGGTCGTCTACAACGCCAGCGGCCGCGCGCGCGGGCCGTTCGTCGATCTCGTTCCGGCCGACGTGGCGAACGCCATTGCGGTCAGTGCCTATGGCGGCTTCCTGGTGGCGCAGCAAGCGGCCAGGCGCATGCTGCCGAACCAGCACGGCGCGATCCTGTTCACCGGCGCTTCGGCAAGCGTCAAGGGCTATGCGCAGTCCGCGCCGTTCGCGATGGGCAAGTTCGCACTGCGCGGGCTCGCGCAGAGCATGGCGCGCGAATTGTCGCCGCAAGGCATCCATGTCGCCCATTTCGTGATCGATGGCGGCATCAGGAGCGCAGCGCGCACGGAAGCGCCGGAGAAGCCGGATTCAATGCTCGATCCCGATGCCATCGCGGAGAGCTACTGGAACGTGTTGCAGCAGCCGCGCAGCGCCTGGAGCTGGGAGCTGGAGCTGCGGCCCTGGGTGGAGAAGTTTTGAGGCAAGCTGCCGTAGGGTGGGCAAAGGCGCATAGCGCCGTGCCCACTATCAACGACGAAACAGCAATTGGTGGGCACGCTTCGCTTTGCCCATCCTACAAGGGCGGGAATCATGTCCACGGAAACCACCATCGATACCGGCACCAGTGAACTCCTCTGCGTGATCCGCGATCGCGTCGCATTGATCACGCTGAACCGGCCCGAGGCGCGCAACTCGCTGTCGGACGCGCTGACCCCGGCGCTGCGTACGATGATCCGCTCCTGCGGCGAGAACCCCGATGTCGGCGCGCTGCTGATCACCGGCGCCGGCGAAGCGTTCTGCGCCGGCGGCAACGTCAAGGGCATGGGCGCGCATCGCGACCCGAAGAAGCTGGAGATGTCCTTTGACGACAAGGTCGCCGATCTCCAGGAGCGGCAGCGCCTGCTCACCGGCGCGCTGGTGTCGGTGCGCAAGCCGACCATCGCGGCGCTGCCGGGGCCGGCGGTCGGCGCGGGGCTCGCCATCGCCATGGCCTGCGATATCCGCATTGCCGCGCAATCGGCCTTCGTGGCCACCGGCTATGCGCGCATCGCGCTGTCCGGCGACTATGGCATCGCGTGGCTGTTGACGCGCCTCGTCGGCACCGCGCGGGCGCGCGAGCTGCTGTTCACCGGCGATCGGGTCGATGCTGTCAGGTGCGAGGCCATCGGCCTCGTCAACCGCGTGGTGCCCGATGACAAATTGCAGGCGGAGGCCTTTGCACTGGCAAAATCCCTCGCTGAAGGTCCGCGCCTCGCGTTGCGCTACATGAAGGACAATCTCGACGAGGCCCTGCTGTTCGACTTCGAGACCGCGCGCGACCACGAGGCCGAACGTCTGGTTCGCCTGACCACGACCGCCGATCACAAGGAAGCGGTGCAGGCCTTCATCGAGAAACGCAAGGCGGTGTTCACGGGGAAGTAGCGGCGCAAAAATGCCCGGCTCTGGTTTTCGCCAGGCCGGGCTCGAGTGGTGTCAGGCCGAGGCTGAGGGGCTATCGGCCTGACGGGAAAGAGCGACGAGGCGCCAGCTCGCGCAGGGAATGTCTTTCGGTGCGACGGAGATCTCCTTGTCGAAGCGCACTAGCTTCCAGTCGTCCGGATGGTTGACGAAGGCGAAGTCCGATTTACGCGCGACCGAGATCATGGCGGCGTTGGAGCGCAGCGTGTCGCCGAACATGTGGTCGGCGCCGAGCGCGGCCGCGCGGCATTCAAGATTCTTCATCAGCACGGTGGCGATGCCGTGGCCCTGCCAGCGGTCGGCAACCGACAGACCGAATTCAAGCGTCGCGGTTTCGGCATGCAGCGCATAGCGCGCTTCGGCGACGATGGTCTCGAAGCCGTCGACCATCATGGTCGCCACCACGGTAAAACGTTCGCGCTCGCCGATTTGAAGGAATTCGTGCAGCAGGCCCTGCGGCAGTTCGCTGATCGCGCCGAAGAAGCGGTTGTATCGGGACCGCGTCGAGAGCGAGCGAAAATAGTGCTGGAGCTCCTCGGTGTCGCGCGGCTCGACGAAACGAACGCGCAGCGCCTCGCCGTGTCGCGTGCGCAGCGTGTCCGAATATTGCTTCAGATCTTCCAGGCGAAGGGTGCTCATGACACGCGCCCCCAAGGGGACCAAAGGGGAAAGGGACCGCCGGCGCCCCCACAGTCAGGCGGCGCCGGCCTGGCGGCCAATCAGGCCCGCCAGAAGGGTTTGTCGGCCTCGTAGGCGACATCGCTCCAGGACAGTCCGACGTCCTGAAGGTCGCGCGCGGACCAGTTGGTGAGCTCACGCCGGGTCCGGTAACGCTCGTGCCAAACGTGAAGCGTCTCGCCGATCTGGTGGATCAGCCCTGGCGCATGATGATTTGTCATCGAATTCTGGGTCAAAGTAGACATTGCCAGCTCCTGGAGCTAAGTTGACCGCTAATATCTGCTTCCGGGTGCACTGCGACAAACGACAATTTGTACTCTTTCGCATGAAATAACGTCATGTATCCTGCTGCCAGATGACTGCCAGATTGCCCTCCCTGAATGGATTGCGGGCCTTTGAGGCCGCCGCGCGCCATCTCAGCTTCACGCTGGCGGCGTCCGAGCTGAACGTGACCCAGACCGCGATCAGCCACCAGATCCGCAGGCTCGAGGAGGAGCTCGGCATCCGCCTGTTCGTCCGGCAGAACCGCGCGCTGGCGCTGACGGCCGAGGCGCGCGACTATCTGCCGGGCGTCCGCGCCGCCTTCAACGACCTCCGGCTTGCCACCGATCGGCTGCTGCGCAAGGACGATGACAAGGTGCTGACGGTCTCGACGCTGGCTTCGCTCGCCGCAAAATGGCTGCTGCCGCGGCTGACCGATTTCCAGGAGCACCATCCCGGCATCGACGTCCGTATCACGACCTCCACCAGCCTCGTCGACTTCCAGCGCGACAATGTCGATGCCGCGATCCGCTACGGGCGCGGCCAGTGGCCGGGCTTGCGCGCCGACTGGCTGATGGCGGACGAGCTGTTTCCGGTCTGCAGCCCGTCTCTGCTGCGTGGCGACAAGCCGTTGCGCTGTCCCGAGGACCTCAAGAGCCACATGCTGCTGCACACCTCCAACGCCAACAGCGACGACTGGCGGCTGTGGTTGACGGCGGCGGGTCTGCCGGCCGACATCGCCAGGCAGCCCGGCATCACCTTCGACATGATCTTCATGACCATCCAGGCCGCGATCGACGGCATCGGCGTGGCGATGGGGCGGACCTCCTATGTCCAGGACGACATCGCCAAGGGGCGACTAGTGGTCCCCTTCAAGATCGCGCTGCCGGCCGATGCGGGCTTCTACCTGGTCGCGCCGGAGGGGCGCCGCGAAGCGCCGAAGCTCGCCGCATTCCGTGAGTGGATGATCGCGGCAACGCGGAATAAGGCCTGAAATCGTGCCGGCGCATGTCCGCGCAACCTGCTTCTCGCTACAGCTCCACCACGACGTAGTCGCTCTCGATCTTCACGGGTATCGTCTCGGCGACATACGGCCCCTTCACCACGCTTGCACCCGGCTCGACATGGGCCGGGTAGGCCTTCACGCGGAAGCGGCGAGGGTCGCAGTAGGACTGGCCGGTGCGGATGTCGAACTCCCAGCCATGCCAGGGGCAGCGAATGATCTCGCCGAGCTTGGTATATTCGATCTCGCCCGGATCCTTCGATTGCGCGAGCCCGATCAAGGGTCCCTCGCACAGCGCAGCGCCCTGATGCGGGCAGCGGTTCATCAGGCCGAAATATTCACCCTTGATGTTGAAGATTGCGATCGGCCGTCCGTCGATCTCCAGAAATTTTCGCGTGCCGGGCGGAAGCTCGTCGACCGCGGCAATCACATGCCGCGCCATCAACTGATCCCGTACAGCTTCTTCGCATTGCCGAGATAGAAGGCCTCGCGGTCGTCGTCGCTGACGCCCGCGGGCAGCACGCGCGACGGCTCGTCGTAATCCCAGTGCGGATAGTCGGTCGCGAACAGTAGCCGGTCCCAGCCGATCCACTTGATGACATCGAACAGATCCTCGCGCCGCTCCGGATCCTCCATCGGCTGCGTCGTCCACCACACCTGCTCGCGGATATATTCGGACGGCGGCCGCTTGACATGCGGCACCTCGCTGCGCAGGCGCTGCCAGACTTTGTCGAGCCGCCATGCTAGCGACGGCGCCCAGCCGAAGCCGGCCTCGATCATCACCATCTTCAACTTCGGGAAGCGCTCGAACACGCCCTCCAGCACGAGGCTTGCGAGCGCCGATTGCTGGCACTGCGAGTGGCCGACCATCTCCTCGATGTAATAGGAGGGCCAGCCCGACGGCGTGATGGGGTTGCCGCCGAAGCCGAAGGCGTGGACGCCGACGGGAAGGCCGGCCTCTTCCGCAGCCTGATAGATAGGCCAGTAGCGACGCTGGCCGAGCGGCTCGACATTGCGGCTGAGCAGCAGCACCTGCACGAAATTCTTGTCGCCGGCACGCTCGCGGATTTCCGCGGCGGCTGACAGCCCGTCCTCATTGCCGACGACGATGGACGCCTTCAGCCGCTTGTCCTTGCTGGTCCATTTGTCGATCTGCCAGTCGTTGATCGCCGAGCACAAGGCCGCCGAAAGCTCGTGATTGCGGATGCCTTGCCCGGTGTTGAGCGGATTGAGCACGCCGAGCTGCACGTTGTTGGGATCGAGCAGCTGCTTCTGCATGAAGGACAGCGAGGAGCCCTGCGGCCCGCCTTCCGGCGGATAGGCGTCGCGGCGCGAGGCGTTGGGCTGGGCCTTCGGATAGGGCGGGCCTTCCATCATGCCCTGATAGGCATGGACGCCGTACACTTCGAGATGATGCTGCCAGCGTTTGGCCAGGTAGGGATAGAGCTCGGCGCGGGTCGCGCGTGCCGGATGGATGTCGCAGTCCGCGATCGCGGTTTTGACGGCCAGTGGGGAAGCGGCTTCGGAGCTTTCGCGGAACTGAATATTCATCGCCTTGCCTCCTTTGGCAGCGGCTAAGTCAGGCGGGGATAGGTCGCATGCGGATTATCGATCATGATCTTGCGCACGAGATCGGGGGTGAGACCTGCGGGCAGCGCCTCCTGGCCGTCGAACTGCCAGTGCGGATAGTCGGTGGAGAATACGACCAATTCGTCGGACTGCATATGATCAAACAGGCGAATTAATGTCGCCTCATCCGGCGGTGCATCGAATGGCTGCAACGAGAAGCGGATGTTGCTGCGCACAATGTCCAGCGGCGCGCGATCAACCCACGGCGTCTCCATCCGCACCCCACGCCAGAACTTGTGCAGGCGCCATAGAAATGGGGAGATCCAGGACACCCCGGATTCAAGCATCACCATCTTCAGCCGCGGATATTTGACGAACACGCCCTCGACGATCAGGCTGGTGAGCTGGGTCTGGAACGCCTGGGCCTGACCGGCATAATCCTCGATGTGGTAGGAACCCCAGCCCACGGCGGTCGGCGGATTGTGATAGGCGGAACCGGCATGAATGCCGATCGGTAATTCCAGCCGTTCCGCCGCCTCGTAGATCGGCCAGAGCGCGCGCTTGCCGAGCGGCGTATCGCCCATCACGAGCATCAGCACCTGCACGAAGCGGCGGTCCGTCGCACAGCGCTCGATCTCGGCGACGGCCTTCTCGACGCTTTGGGTGGGGATCACGATCGAGCCGCGCAGCCGCGGATCGCGATCGAGCCATTCCTTCACGAGCCAGTCGTTCAGCGCGCGGCAGAAGGCGGCCTGCAGATCCTCTGAAAACACCATCTGCACGCCGTAGAGCGGATTGCAGATGGCGTGCGAGAGCTGGAAGGGATCGAGCACATGGCGCTGCATGTCCGCCAGGCTTTCACCCGGCTTGCCGCTTTCGGGGCGCCAGTCGGGCCGCGCCGTGATCGGCGAGTTCTGCGGGTAGGATTGCGAGATGAGATCGACCATGCCGCGCGTCGTCACCTGATCGCGCCAATACTCGTTCAGGTACGGCAGCAGGCTGGTCAGATGCGGCACGGCCGGATGCACATCGCAATCCACTCCGCCGGCGATCAGGGACGCCATGACGTGTCCTTCACGTTTCCTCGTCGCGTCTTTCCCGCGGGCAGAGCTTGGCCGCTCCGCCCTTTGGCCGCCATTCAAGCAGGCCTGCCCGTTGGCTGCAACTCGGCCAACGGCGCTGTCATATGCTAGAAAGGCCGAGCTCGGTTGCGAAGCAATAAGGGGTCAAGGAATGAAAGAGCTCGTCGGCATTGCGGAACAGGTCGCAGCGAAGCTGATCGCGCGCAAACAGACCATTGCTGTTGCGGAATCCTCGACCGGCGGCCTGATCTCGGCCAGCCTTCTCGCGGTGCCCGGCGCGTCCGCTTATTTCCTCGGCGGGGCCGTGGTCTACACTCGCGATGCCAGGCGCGTGCTGATGGATATTTCGGACGAAGGAATGAAGGGCTTTCGTTCCTCCTCGGAGCCCTACGCGCAATTGCTGGCCGGGCAGATGCGCAGCCGTTTCAACTGCGATTGGGGCCTGTCGGAGACCGGGGCGTCCGGTCCCACCGGCAATCGCTACGGCGATGCGGCGGGCCACAGCTGCATGGCGGTCGCCGGGCCCGCAGTCGAGGTGATGACGCTTGAGACGGGCAGCAACGACCGCTTGGCCAATATGCAGACCTTTGCAGCGACAGCGCTGAAATTGCTGCTGAAGAATCTGGAGCGGTGAGCTCGCGGCCTCCCGAATATCTGGCTGTGCCGGAGAATGTGTGGTGTGACGCGCTCTTTACCGCGACACGTGCGCCGACACCGCCAGCCACGTCCCGTTCGTCTTCGCCCAGCAATCGGTATAGCGCCCGGTGGCCTGCTGGCCGTCCGCATTGGTGTAGCTCGTTGCCGCGTGGATGATGGCGAAATCACCCATGATACGGATGATGACGTCGTGCTCTCTGAGGTTTCGGATCGCAATCGGCCGCGCCGTCTGCTTCAGGAAGGCCTCGCGATCGACCAGCGTCTTGTCGGGATTGGAGCAGTAGAACTCCGGCGCCAAAATCTCGTCGAAGCGCTTGACGTCGCAATTCTGCACCGAGGCCACATAGTCGCGGTTGAGCGCGGTGAGCTGTTCGAGGTCGTTGCTCATGGGGTTTCTCTCAGTCATTGAACAAGGGCGGCGGCACGAACCCGCCGAACTCGCGTTCGATCAGCTCGGCGAGCTTCAACGGCGTGTGGTCCTCGAGGAAGGGCCCGATGATTTGCACGCCGACCGGCAGGCCGTCCTTCGATAGGCCGAGTGGAACAGCCGTTGCCGGCAGGCCCGTCAGCGTGGCGATGCCGGGCCACGCAAGCTGGTCCGGATAGGCGTGGTCCTTGCCATCGATGTTGATTCGGCGCTTTTCCTGCTCCGGCGAATGATCATGCGGATAGGCCGGCGTGGGCATGATCGGACAGATCACCGCATCGAATGTCTTGAACAATTGCCGCCATTGCGCGCGCAGGCCGGCGCGGGCGCCCTCGTCGAATACCCAGGCCTGATGCGTGCTGGTGATACCACGCAGCCGTTCGGCAGCGAGACTCTTGTCGTCGGGTGAGAGCTGCGCTGCACCGGCACGCGCGCGCGCGAGATTGTCCGGCGGAAGGAAGGCGCCGAGGAAGCTCATCAGCATGCGCATGTAGAGGCGAGAAGCCTCCGTGAAGTCCGGAAACAGCGGACTTTCGCGCGCGACGCGCGCGCCCGTGCCCGTCAATTGCCCCGCCAGTTTTTCGATCGCGCCGCGAATATCTGCATTCGCAGGCAGCAGCGGATGGCTGTCGATCACCAGCACCCGGAAATCCTTCAGCGCGCGGTGTCGCGCCTCCGGCAGCGCGAGCTTGTATCCGATGCCCAGGTCCAACGGATCGGGGCCTGCCATCACGTCCAGGAGCAGGGGCAGGTCGACTGCGCTCCGCGCCATCGGACCGATCACCGCCATATCGCGCTCCATCGGGATGGCTGGAAAGGGCGGCGGCGTGTGGCCACGCGTTGGACAGAGATTGTAGGTCGGCTTATGCGCATAGACCCCGCAATGGAAGGCGGGCACGCGCAACGAGCCGCCGATGTCGGACCCAAGCGAGAGTGGTCCGTAGCCTGCCGCGAGCGCCGCAGACGAGCCGCCCGACGAGCCACCCGGCGTGCGGCCGAGATCGAACGGATTGTTCGTCGTGCCGTAGATCTCGTTGTAGCTCTGCCAATCCGCCAAGCCCACGGGGACGTTGGTCTTGCCGAGGATGACGCCACCGGCCTCCTTGACCCGGGCGATCGACAGCGCGTCCTCCGCCGGCTTGAAATCTTTCTGCGGCGTCCAGCCCCAGGTCGTGGGCAGGCCGGCGATGTTGTAGGATTCTTTCACAGTGATGGGGAGACCGAGCAGCGGCTTTCGCTCGCCGCGCGCCAATGCGGCGTCTGCCTCGCGTGCGGCGTCCAGCGCACGGTCGAAATCCCGGACGCAGATCGCGTTGACCTTGCTGTCGTGCCGTTCGATGCGGTCGATCGCATCCTGCGTGAGCTCGACCGCGGAAACCTTCTTGGCCGTCAGTGCCGCCGACAGCTCGACCGCGCTCTTGAAGCTCCATTCGGATTTGGCCATCCCGCATCTCCTGTTCTTAGCGTGGAACAATGATGCGCAGTTTGGCCCAGCACCGCAACCGCCGTTTGATCGCGATTGACATCTGAGCAAGACGGAACGCGGTGAGCCAAGCAACCACTCGCAGTCATCGCCCGGCTTGACCGGGCGATCCAGTATTCCACCGGCGCCGATTGGACACGGACAGGTCGCGGCGTGCTGGATGCCCGGTCAAGCCGGGGCATGAAGGCGTCCTACGCCGCTCCGATCAATATCCCCACCGCCAGCACGATCGCGCCGCCGAGCACGATCTGGAACACGGCCTGGAGGAACGGCGTGTCCATGTAGCGCGCGCGGATGAAGGCGATCGCCCACAATTCGAAGAACACGACAATTCCGGCGATTCCCGTCGCGATCCAGAATGCGTTGGCCCAGCTATCGGGCACGAGATAGGGCAGGGTGTGCCCAAGCCCGCCTAGCGTCGTCATCAAGCCGCAGGTGAGACCGCGCAGCCAGGGCGAACCACGCCCGGTCAGCGAGCCGTCATCGGACAGCGCTTCCGCAAAGCCCATGCTGATGCCGGCACCGATCGAGGCGGCGAGGCCGACCAGAAATGTTTGCCAATTCTGATGCGTGGCGAAGGCAGCCGCAAACAGCGGCGCCAGCGTCGAGACGGAGCCGTCCATCAGGCCGGCGAGACCTGGCTGCACATATTGCAGCACGAACATGCGCCGGTTGGTGCGGTCTTCCTCGGCGCGCACGTCTGAACTCAGGATCCGATCCGTCAGCTTCGCCGCCACCTCTTCGTGGCCCTTCTCGGCCTCGGCCAGATCGCCGAGCAGGCGGCGCACGCCGACATCCTGCGCCTGTTCAGCGGCCTTCACGTAAAAGCGCTCGGCCTGCAATTCCATTGTCTCGACCTCCTTGCGGATGGTGTCGAGCGACAGGTTTTTGGTGAGCCAGACCGGACGGCGGCGCAGGAAGCCTTTGACGTCCTCGCGGCGGATCGGGGGCAAATGCGGACCGAAGCGCTGCTCGTACATTTCCAGCAGCATGTGGCGATGGCCGCGCTCTTCCTCGGCCATCTGTTCGAAGATCTTGGCGGAGTCCGGATAGCGCTCCTTCAAGTCTTCGGCGAAGCTCATGTAGATGCGGCTGTCCTCCTCCTCGGAGGAGATTGCGACCGCAAGCACCTCGCGCTCGGTCAGATCGGCAAAATTCTTCACGGCGGCCCTGTCTGATTAGTTTAGAATAATTCTAAACTATATAGGGCGCTTGGGTTACCGGGTCAAACCACGCCGCGGCTCTTCGCCAGGAAATCGAGCAGCAGGCGGCTCACCTCGGCCGGCTGCTCCTGCTGCACCCAGTGACCGGCGCCATCGACGAGGTGGCAGCCCAGCAGCTTCGTGCAGGCCCGCGCCTGCATGGCCTCGAATACGCCGGGACGCTGATAGGTGCCCCAATCCTGCTTGCCCGAGATGAAGCAGGAGGGGATGTCGATGTTGCGGCCGGCCAGCAATTGGAGCTGGCTGTTGAATGCGCCCGATGTGCCGCAGCGGTACCATTGCAGGCCGCCCTGGAATCCAGTGCGGCCATATTCGGCGCTGTAGTAGCCGAGCTCGCGGTCGGGCAGCCATTGATTGGCGGCGATTGCGGCCTGCGAGGGCATCTCCTTCGCGACCGTCTCGGCCATGGTCTCGTTCAGGTCCATCACATAATAGGTCGGCAGCTTCGCAAGCTCGTTCGCCGACCAGGATTTCAGCGGATATGGCTTGTTGTCGGTCCAGTCCGCGCTCTTGTGATGATAGTAGGCGCGCAGGAAATCATGCACGCCCTGTGGCGCGCGGTGCATGTCGGCATTGGCCGGGCGTGTCGCATAGTACCATTGATAATGCTTGCGTGGACGCGGCAAGGCGGCGAGCTCGCGATGCACGGGGTCTTCGGCCGCTGGCTTTACCGGCGTGTCGACCGTGTTGAACGGCAGCGGCGGCGCTCCGCCGAATGGCGCGCTCATCATCGTCACCGAACGAAATACGTCGGGCCGCATCAGCGCGCACCAGGCCGCGACTGGGCTGCCGAAATCATGTCCGACCACGTCGACTTGCCTGTAGCCGAACGCCGACACCAGCCCGAGCGCATCCCGCACCAGGTTGAAGAGCGAAAAGGGCGCGAGATCGCCGTCATACTCCGCGCTCCATCCCGTCGTCCGGCCATAGCCGCGCTGGTCCGGCGCGATCACGTGATAGCCAGCCGAGCTCAGCGCCGGCATCACCTTTCGCCAGGAGAAGGCAAGCTCGGGAAAGCCGTGCAGCAGCAGGGTGCAGGGCCGCCCCTTGGTCTCGAAGCCGGCCTCCAGCACATGCATGCGCAGGCCGTTGATATCGTCGACATAGCGTGAGCGGATGCCGGCGGGGAGCGGGATGTCGGGGAGCATTGTCATTTGCTTTCTCCACACGGGTGGAATCGTAAGGAGGGCAAAGGCGCGCTTCGCGCGCCGTGCCTACCATCATTCTACAACGCGTTTGGCATGGTGGGCACGCTTCGCTTTGCCCACCCTACGATTGCGCCATTCGACTACACCGCCGCGCATACGAAGCCACTGCCCTTGCGCCGGATCTTCCCAACGGACGGCGACGGGAAATGCGCGGTGCAGCACAGCGTGTCGGTGTCGCAATAGCGTTCCAGGAAGCTGCGGCGCGTCGTTGCCGCCCTGGCTTGATCGAGGTCGAACTTGACCGACAGCTCCGGATAGAGCGTCTGGATCGGTGAGTGCATGAGGTCGCCGGAGAACACGGCGTCGTCCTTGCCGTGGCCCATCGTGATGGCGATATGGCCCGGCGTGTGGCCCGGCGTCGGCAGGATGCGGACGTGATCGCCGATCTGGTGATCGTTGCCGACAAGCTCGTGGCGTTTGGCCTCGACCACCGGCAGCACGCTGTCGGCGAAGGGCGGCACCTCCGCCTTCGCGTTCTGCTCGGTCCAATGATCGAACTCCTGCTTGGCGAAGACGTAGCGCGCTTTCGGGAAGGTCGGCACCCAGCGGCCGTTCTCCAGACGCGTGTTCCAGCCGACGTGATCGACATGCAGATGCGTGCACATCACGAAGTCGATGTCGTCAGGCGAGAATCCGGCAGCGTTGAGTCCGCGCAGATAGGTGTCGTCGGTCTTCATGTTCCATTTCGGGCGCTGCGGCCGCGGCTTGTCGTTGCCGATGCAGCTGTCGACCAGAATGGTGTGGTGCGGCGTCTTGATCACATAGGACTGGAAGCACAGCATCAATGTGTCGCCGTCATCCAAGGCTTTCGCCTCCCTCATCCACGCGCGGTTCTCGGCCAGCAGCTCCGGTGTCAGCCCCGGCAACATCTCCAGCGCCGGGACGAACGAGGTTTCCTGCTCGATGATGCGATGGATGGTGAGATCGCCGACCGCGTATTTCAGGCTCATATGAACTCCCGCGCTTTACGCCGCCGGCGGCACCGAGATCTTCACGGAGGGCCGCTCGAGCATCTTTTGATGGAAGGCATCGAGCTTCGGATAGGCCTTGCGCCAGCCGCAATCGGCGAAGCGGAAGTCGGCATAGCCGAGCACGCAGACGAGGCCGATCTGCGAGATGTCGAACGGACCGTTGAGGACATCGGGCATGTTCTCGAAGCGCGCCATGCCGGTCCAGGCCCGATTCCAATGGTCGTCCGACCACGCCTGCCATTGCAGGCCCTGCGGTCGCACCATCTTCTCGTAGCGGCACAGCAGCATGGAATCGAGCATGCCGTTGATCAGGGAATGATTGGTCTTGGCCTTCCAGCGCCGCGGACCGTAATCGGGGATCAGGCTGCCGCCGGCCATCTCGTTGAGGTATTCGACGATGACATACGAGTCCAGGATGACGTCGCCGTCATTGGTGATCAGCACCGGCAGCTTTTTCAGCGGCGTGATGCGTGAATAGTCCTCGTTGGCCGTGCCGGGCGCGACGCTCGCCGGCGTGAGTTCGATCTTGTCGATCAGCCCGAGCTCGATCGCGGCGATGCGCACCTTGCGGGCAAAGGGCGAGGCGGGGGAGAAGGTGAGCTTCATGGGACAATTCCCTGCGATCGGTCTTGAGCAAATGGTGTCTCGTCCGTCATGGCCGGGCTTGACCCGGCCATCCACGCGCTTCCGCGTGGCTAGACTGTGAGACGTGGATGCCCGGGACAAGCCCGGGCATGACGACGAGTGTGCGCTGGCCGAGGCTTACGCCGCGACGATCTCCTGGCGCTGCTCGCCAAGACCCTCGATGCCGAGCGTGATGACGTCGCCGACATTGAGGAAGGTCGGCGGCTTCATGCCGAGGCCGACGCCGGGCGGGGTGCCTGTCGTGATGATGTCGCCCGGCAGCAGCGTCATGAACTGCGAGACATAGGAGATGCACTTGGCCATCGAGAAGATCATAGTCTTGGTCGAGCCGGTCTGACGGCGCTGGCCGTTCACGTCGAGCCACATCGGCAGGTTCTGCACGTCCTTGATCTCGTCCTTGGTGGCGAGCCAGGGGCCGAGCGGGCCGAACGTGTCGTGCGACTTGCCCTTGGTCCACTGACCCAGGCGCTCGATCTGGAAGGCGCGCTCGGAGACGTCGTTGCAGACGCAGTAGCCGGCGACGTGGTTGAGCGCGTCGGCTTCCGAAACGTATTTTGCGCGGGTGCCGATGATCGCGGCGATCTCGACCTCCCAGTCGAGCTTGGTCGAGCCGCGCGGCTTCTCGATGGCGTCGTTCGGGCCGGACAGCGAGGTGTTGGCCTTCATGAAAATGATCGGCTCGCTCGGGATCTCCGCGCCGGTCTCCTTGGCGTGGTCGCTGTAGTTGAGGCCGATCGCCACGAATTTCGACATGCCGGTAACGGGGGCGCCGAACCGCGGCTTGCCGGAGACGGCGGGCAGCGAGGCGGGATCGAGCGCCGCCAGCTTCTTCAGGCTCTCGGGCGAATAGGCCTCGCCGGTCAGGTCCTTCACATGCGCCGATAGGTCCCGCAACTGGCCGGATTTGTCGATCAGGCCGGGCTTTTCCGCACCCTTCTCGCCATAACGAACAAGCTTCATTCTCGTTTCTCCCTGGAATGGACCGATCGGTTAAACAGCTTCATGGAACAGGGCGGCGGGAAATTCAACCGCTCAAAGAGGGCGCATTGCAGCCCTCTCGATTCGGGAGGTTCGTCCGGGGCACGAGACTAGGCCAGCGCCTCGAACCTGAATGCGTCCCCATCCCGCTTGATGTGCCCGGCCGAAAAGTGCCCGCCGATCACCAGCGTCGGGGTGTCGGCAAACCGGCCGAACAATTCGCGCCGCGTCGCGGCAGATTGGCTCTGATCGGAATCCGCGTTCGAGGACCAGCCGAGATGCGCCATCTGGCAGGGATGATGGGCGACGTCGCCCGTCAGCAGTCCCTGCTCGCCGTCCGACCGGATCAGAACGCTCATATGCCCGGGGCTGTGGCCGGGGGTTGGGATCATGCTGATCTCCTCGCTGAGCCGGTGGTCGCTCGCGACCAACTCCGCCCGGCCGGCATCGACGATCGGCTTCACGGAATCGACAAACACGGCCTGCTTGTCCGGCTCGGTGGAGTGGTCGCGCCAGTGCTGGTATTCGGTCTTGCCGAAGACGTAGCGCGCGTTGGGGAAGCTCGGCACCCATTTGCCGTCGACCCATTTCGTGTTCCAGCCGACATGATCGACATGAAGATGCGTGCACAGCACGGTATCGATGCTGTCGGGCGGAAAGCCCGCCGCAATCATCGTCTCCAGGAATGGTGTGGTGCGATTGTTCCAGGTCGGGACGTTGCGGCCCTGCTTGTCGTTGCCAAGTCCGGTATCGACCACGATGCGGCGCGAAGGAGTTTCGAGCACCAGCGAATGGATCGACATTTTCAGCCGGCCTTCTTCCGTGGCGAAATGCGGGATCAGCCAGGGCAGCTTCCGGATTTCATCGTTGGTTGCTGCCGGGAGGATGAAGCGGGTTGAACCCACCGTCTCCATCTCGACGAGTTTGGTGATCTTGACCCTGCCGACTTTCCACTGCATCCGGCGCATCCCCATGTTCTTGTTTGATGTTCTTGCTTTGCGGGGGAACATGCGCAGTTTCGCCCTCAGGCGCAATGGATCATCTGACGCCGTGCGGCGTTATCGCGGGAACCCAGGGAAAGACAAAGGGCCAGCCATGCCAGAGCTTGCGATTTCCGCGGAGAAGGTCGCCTTCATCATCGAAAAGGCGCGTGAATTCGACGTCAAGCAGGCGGATTCCGATCCGGATTCCGGCTCGAATGCGACTGATGACGATGCGGTCGACGTCCTCGAGGATGACGGCTCCGATCCGGTCGTCAACGAACTCGGAAGTTTCATCGTGGCCATGAACGAGGACGAGCAGATCGATCTCGTCGCGCTGACCTGGCTCGGCCGCGGCGACGGCACGATCGACGATTGGGACGATTTGCGCGCACGCGCCGTGGAGGCACGCGCGGAGTATCGCAGTCCCCGGCGCGAGACGGCGCATTATCTGCTCGGTGAGCCGATGCTGGGCGATCTGCTCGCCGACGGGCTCGATGAATTCGGCGTCGACTGGACCGACGGAGACCTGGTGGCCGATTCATCCGCTCCAAGCCAGCGGGACGAAGACGAGATCACCAAGCAGCGGTGATTCCGGCCGATATCAGCGCGCGCAGTCGACCACCACGGTGCCGAGCTTGTCGCCTTTCTCGACGGCGACATGGGCCTGCGCCGTCTCCGACAGCGCAAACTGCGCCGCGACATTGTGGATTCGCGGCCCCGCTGCCAGCCATTTCGAGATGTCGGCCTGCGCCGCCGCAAGCAGCGCCGGCGGCAGCGCGAACAAGACGAGCGAGCGGAGCGTGATGCACTTCTCCATCAGCTCGCGCATCGGCACGGTCGGCGTGCGGTTGCCGTTCGTGGCGTAGACCGCGATTGTCGAATTCATGGCCATCAACTTCAGGGTCGTCGCGATGTTGCCGCCGAAATCGACATCGACCAATTGGTCGACCCCGCGTCCGCCGGTGAAGGCCATGGCCTTGGCAACGACATCTTCGTCCCTGTAATTGACCACGAGATCGGCACCGGCTTGTCGCGCATGCTCGCCTTTTATCGCCGAGCTGACGGTCGCGATCACCTGCGCGCCGCCCCATTTCGCGAGTTGCACGGCGTAATGTCCGACTGCACCCGCGCCGCCGGTGACCAGCACCGACTTGCCGACGATCGGCCCGTCCGCAAACAGGGAGCACCACGCCGTCATTGCGGGAATGCCCAGCGTCGCGCCTTCCGCAAAAGAGAGATTGTCCGGCAACGGCGTCACCAGATGCTCGGCAAGCGCGATATATTCGGCCGCGGTGCCAAAGGCGCGGCCGTTACGCTGGCCGTTGAACAGCCAGACCCTGTCGCCGATCTTGAACCGCGTCGCGCCATCGCCGATCTGGTCGATAAAGCCCGCGCCATCGCTGTTCGGAATGACGCGCGAAAATTCCTTGGCGCGATAGCCGCCCCCGCGCCGGCCGACATCGGCCGGATTGACGCCGGAGGCTTCCAGGCGAATACGAACTTCGCCTGGACCTGCGACCGGCGTGGCCATCTCACCATAGGTGAGGACGTCCGCCGCCGGTCCTGTCTCCTCGTACCAGACCGCCCTCACAGCGTTCCCGGGAAGGCACCGCCATCGAGCAGAAGGTTCTGCCCGGTGATGAAGCCGGCCTTGGCGCCGCACAGGAATGCGCAGGCATAGCCGAACTCCTCGGGATCGCCGAAGCGGCCCGCGGGATTGAGCTTGGCGCGCTCGGCCAGAACCTGGTCCGGCGTGATGCCGCGCTTCTCGGATTCCCCCTTCGCGGTGCTGCGCAGGCGATCGGTCTCAAACGGGCCCGGCAGCAGGCCGTTGATGGTGACGTTGTTGATCACGGTCTTGCGCGACAGGCCGGCAATGAATCCGGTGAGGCCGGCGCGCGCGCCGTTGGAGAGACCGAGGATGTCGATCGGCGCCTTCACCGCCGCTGAGGTGATGTTGACGATGCGGCCGAACTTGCGGGCCATCATGCCGTCCACCGTCGACTTGATCAGCTCGATCGGGGTCAGCATGTTGGCATCGATCGCCTTAATCCAGTCGTCGCGGGTCCAGTTGCGGAAATCGCCGGGCGGAGGTCCGCCGGCATTGTTGATCAGGATGTCCGGCTCGGGGCAGGCCTTGAGCACGGCCTCGCGGCCCGCCGGCGTCGTGATGTCGCCGACGATCTCGGTGACGGTCACATCAGGATAGGCTTTGCGGATGTCGTCGGCCGTCTTCTTCAGGGCCTCGGCGCCGCGCGCGGTCAGCGTGACGTGAACGCCGGCCTCGGCCAGCGAGATGGCGCAGGCGCGTCCGAGGCCTTTGCTGGATGCGCAGACGATGGCGCGGCGGCCTTTGATCCCAAGATCCACTGTTTCACTCCCGTAATGTCAGGCAGGTTTTTAGAGCCGCTATTCTAGCCAACCTTGGCGCCGCTGATAAGGGATTGGCTCGCATCAAAATGCATGCACGCTTGCGCGGCGATGCAAATGCGCCTCATCAGATGCGCCGCTCCTGCTTGAGACGGTCGATCGCGGAGGCCGCCTCCGGCGGCAGCGACTTGAAGCCCATCTGGCCGACCGTCGAGAACAGCGGCCGCAGATGCGAACCGGCGAGGAACGGCGGCTGCCGGTTGGCCGGCACGATCTGGTCGAACACCAGCACCAAGGTGGTGGCGACGAGGCCGACCCTGATGGCGCCGAGCGCGGCGCCGCCGAGGCGGTCGCCGATGCCGGCGTCGCGTATCGTGTCGCTCAGCGCCAGCCGGCCGAGATGTCCAAACAGCATGCCGACCACCACGAAGATGCCGAAGAACCAGATCCAGTTCTGCAGCAGCGGCGCATTCGGATTGCCCGCGACCTGCGGGACGATCAGCGGCATCAGCGCAACCGCGATGGGGGCGGCGAGGAGATAGGCCAGGATCGTCATGGCGCTGCCGAGCAGGCCGGTCCTGAAACCGAAGCCGATCGCGATGGCGAGCGCCGCATAGACGGCGAGATCGAAATTGTTCATGCGCGGGAGCCTGCCATGGAACGAGTGAACGCAGAACCGATCATTCCGGTTTCAGATCGTTAAAATCGTCTGTATTGATGGCCAAAACCGATGACCCCAAAGCTCAGGGACGCGCCCAATGTCAGACCTATTCGACGTCAGTCGAGAAACCATCCTCGTCACAGGTGCGAGCCAGGGCTTGGGGCGGCAATTTGCCCGGGTGTTGGCGGCACATGGCGCGGCCGTCGCGCTCGCGGCGCGGCAGACCGACAAGCTGAAGAGCCTGGAAGACGAGATCCGCGGCAAGGGCGGCCGCGCCGCCGCCGTCGCGCTCGACGTCACCGACATCGCATCGATCGCCAGGGCCCTCGATGCCACGGAAGCCGCGCTCGGCCCGGTCACGGTGCTGATCAACAATGCTGGCATCGCGATCGAAAAGCTCGCGACCGAGCAGACCGAGGCCGATTGGGACGCGGTGATGGGCGCCAATCTCAAGGGCGCCTATTTCCTCGCGACCGAGATCGCGCGCCGCATGATCGCGAGCAAGCAGGCAGGCAACATCGTCAACATCGCCTCCGTGCTCGGCACCGGCGTGCTGAAGGCGGTGTCGCCTTACGCGATCTCCAAGGCCGGCATCATCCAGGCGACCAAAGCGATGGCGCTGGAGCTTGCGGGGCAGAACATCCGCGTCAACGCGCTGGCACCCGGCTACATCGACACCGAGATGAACCACGCGTTCTGGGCGACGCCGCCGGGCGAGCGCCTGACCAAGCGCATTCCCCAGCGCCGCATCGGCGCCGAGTCCGATCTCGACGGCGCGATCCTGCTGCTGGCCTCGAAGGCCTCGCGGTACATGACGGGCAGTGTGGTGACGGTGGACGGCGGGTTCTTGCTGAATTGAGAAGCTGCTATCGTCCCGGCCCCCCATGCGCAATTGCGCACTAGGCCGGGACGACGAGGTAGAGTCACCGCATCTCGCCCCTGATCATATCCGCCGCCTTCTCGCCGATCATGATCGCCGGCGCATTGGTGTTGCCGCCGATCAGTGTCGGCATGATCGAGGCGTCGACGACGCGCAGACCTTCCACGCCGTGCACCTTCAGCGCCGGATCGACCACGGCCATCGCGTCGGTGCCCATCTTGCAGGTGCCGACGGGGTGATAGACGGTGTCGACACGCGCGCGCAGGATGGCGCGGATATCGTCGTCCGTTCTCACATCGGACGTGAACATGTCCTTCTTCTGCAACGCGCGCATCGCGGGCGTCTCCATCAGCCTTCGCGTCGTCTTGAAGCCCGCGACCATCGTCTCGAGATCCTCCGCCTCGCCCAAGAAATTCGGATCGATCAGCGGCGCTGCCAGCGGATCGGCGCTTTTCAGCCAGACGCTGCCACGGCTCTTCGGCCGCAACAGGCAGACATGGCACGAGAAGCCCGCCTCCTTGTGCTTCTTGCGGCCGTGGTCGTCGAGCGTCGCGATGATGAAGTGCAGCTGGATGTCGGGCACATCGAGGTCGGCCCGGGTCTTCAGGAAGCCGCCACACTCGGCGAAATTGGTGGTCATCAGGCCGCGCCGCTCCCGGCGGTATCGTTGGATGGCGCGGAGCAGGGATGGTAGCCGGCCGAGCGACGAATGGACGAAGTGTGGATAGTCGGAGGCGTAGACGAACACGAAATCCGGATGATCCTGCAGATTGCGTCCTACGCCCGGCAAATGATGCACGACGTCGATCCCGTGGGCGGCAAGCGCCTTGCCGTCGCCTATGCCCGACAGCATCAGCAATTGCGGTGACTGGAAGGCGCCGGAGGCGAGGATCACCTCGCGACGGGCGCGTAGCTTCTTTGTCTGCTTGCCCTGGACATATTCGATGCCGACCGCGCGCCCACTTTCGAACAGGATGCGCGTGGCATGCGCCTGCGTCTCGACACGCAGATTGGCGCGCTTGTCCATGTGGGGATGCAGATAGGCGCGCGCCGCGCTCCAGCGCTCACCATTGTGCTGGGTCACCTGGTAGCTGCCGAGCCCTTCGTGATCCTCTTCATTGAAGTCCTCGCGGATGCGGAACTGCGCCTCGCGGGCGGCCTGATGGAAGATGTCGTGGATCGGATTGTCCGCGCGCAGTCTGTTGACATGCAGCGGGCCGCCCTTGCCATGATAGGCGCCGTCGAAATCGGCGTTGTTCTCCGAGCGGTTGAAATAGGGCAGCACGTCGGCATATGACCAGCCGGCATTGCCGAGCGAGGCCCAGTGGTCGTAGTCCCATTTGTTGCCGCGGATATAGACCATGGCGTTGATCGCCGAGGATCCGCCGAGTCCCTTGCCGCGCGGTTGATAGCCGATCCGGCCGTTCAATCCCTTCTGCGGCACGGTATCGAAACCCCAGTTCGCCGCCTTGTATGGCAAAGCCAGTCCGAACGGCGTGGTGATCCGCCAATTGTCGTTCCGACCGCCGGCATCGAGCAGCGCCACGGATGTCCCCGCATCCTCCGACAGCCGCCCCGCCACCGCGCAGCCGCCGGAGCCCGCGCCCACGACGACGAAATCGAATGTGTCCGTCACTGATGTTTCCCCCTGCATTCATTCTTTCCGTCATTGCGAGCGCAAGCGAAGCAATCCAGACCTTTGCCGCGGAGGGATTCTGGATTGCTTCGCTGCGCTCGCAATGACAGGTGCTGAAACCTACGACACGAATCGCATCATCTTCTCCAGCCGCGCGATCTTGCCGCCATAAGGCGGATAGAGGTCGGCGAGGCGGTTGAATTTCGAGCGGTAGAACACCGGCTTCAGCTTGCCGAACGTGCGAAAGCCCCATTCGCCGTGATAGGCGCCGGTGCCGGATGCGCCGACGCCGCCCATCGGCTGGTTGATTTGCGCGAAGTGGAACAGACAGTCGTTGACCGTGACGCCGCCGGAGACGGTGCGCGCCAGCACCTCGTCGCGCGCAACGCGGTCCTTGCCGAACCAGTACAACGCCAGCGGCCGGTCGCGGGCGTTGACGAAGGCGATGGCGTCGGCCGGGTCGCGATAGCCGAGCACGGGGAGCACGGGGCCGAAAATCTCCTCCTGCATGGCCGCCATGTCTTCGCTCGCGCCCACGATCAGCGTCGGCGGGAATTTGCGGTGCGCCTTCCAGTTGGGATCGTCCGGCTTCGCCGGCTGCAGGATCTTTGCGCCGCGACGTGCCGCATCGGAGACGAGATTTTCCAGCCGCGCATAATGCCGGTCGGAGATCACGGAGGTGTAGTCCTTGTTCGAGGGGTCGGTGCCGAACATGCGTCGCATCTGCGCGCGAACTTTTTCGGCAAAGGCCTGCAACGCGCGCTCGGGCACCAGCACATAGTCGGGCGCGATGCAGGTCTGCCCGGCATTGAGCAGCTTGCCGTAGGCGATGCGCTCGGCGGCCTCTTCGAGATCAGCCGAGGCGTCGATGATAACAGGCGACTTGCCGCCGAGCTCGAGCGTGACGGGCGTGAGGTTACGCCCCGCGGCCTCCGCCACCAGCCGCCCCACCCGGGTCGAGCCGGTGAACACGAGATGATCGAACGGCAGATGCGCGAAGGCCTTTGCGACCTCGTCTTCGATGCCGGTGACGAGCAATTCCGCAGCGTCGAACCGCTCGGCGACCGTCTCCTTCAGCAGCGATGAGAAGTGCGGCACAAGCTCGCTCGGCTTGATAATGACGCGGTTGCCGGCGGCGAGCGCGCCGATCGCGGGCGCGAGCGTCAGCTGCAGCGGATAATTCCAGGGCGCGATGATGCCGACGACGCCGAGCGGCTGCGGCATCAGCCGGTTGCGCGCGGGCAGGAATTGCAGCGCCGTCGAAACGCGCTGCGGCGCCATCCAGCTCTTGAGGTGCTTGGTGGCATGACGGATCTCGGAGAACACCATCATGGTCTCGGCGATATTGGTCTCGACCGCGCAGCGGTGACCGAAATCGGCCGAGATCGCCTGCCGGAAGCGCTCCTCGTTGTCGGCGACGACAGTGCGCAACCGCGCCAGGCGGTCGAGCCGCTCGGCGAGGCCAGGCGCCGGCTCGGCCCGCGACCGCTCGACCATGGCATGGAAGGCGTCTTCGAGGCCCCGAAGCGGGGCGCTCGGCGGGGGGCGATCTGAGGGGCGATCCAAGGCGTGGTCCATGGCGTTCTCCCCCATTAAGTGGCGTTTCCGCCTGGTTTTGTTGCCGCAAGCTGGCCCCTTGTGGAACTTCTGGCAAGGGCCGGCCAAATAGGCCGCAAATTCGTCCACCGCGCTGTCATAAAGTCGAAAAAAACGTTCTCGCAGCCCTTTCCAAAGGCACCCCGGGTTGGTACATACCGCCCGCACCCAACGGGCTTTGCCCGGGGTTGCCTTCCAAGGAAGCCTTCGGGACGGACGAAGCAAGCCACGCGAACAGCGCCGGCCCTTCATTCACCGTCCCCGGCGCTTTCACGAAGGCAAAGCAACGGTTAACGCGGGGTGGAGCAGCCCGGTAGCTCGTCAGGCTCATAACCTGAAGGTCATAGGTTCAAATCCTATCCCCGCAACCAAGTTCGGACCTTACCGGTCCCGATCCGAAAATGGCCCGCTTCACGCGGGCCATTTTTGTTTTGGCCGCGCTCCGGTGGAAACGTCGGTCGCACCTTGCGCAAGAGTGGGGAACCGCTCACTCCGGATAGCTAAGGATCATTTTCAGCAGCTTCGGAAACCGCGCATTGATGTCCTCCTCGCGTAGGACATTGCGGTGCTGGACGCCTTGCTTTGAGGTCCGGATCAGGCCGGCCTCGCGCAGGATGCGAAAATGGTTCGACAGAGTCGACTTCGCCATGTCAGGGCAGGGCGCCGCCTCGGTGCACGACATGCAATCACTCTGTGCGGCCAGGCTTTTGACGATCCGCAGCCGCATAGGGTCCGCGAGCGCTCCCAGCACCCCAGCCAGTGAAATCTCGCTCCGCGATGGGTGAACGAACTGCACCATGCACAAAATATAGCACCTCCCTTGAACTCATTCAATAGTTCACTAATATTGAACTATTGAATATCGGCGTCGCGCCGGATGATGGAGAATGTGATGACCAAGAGACTCGAAGGAAAAGTTGCGCTCGTGACCGGCGCATCCAAAGGCATCGGTGCCGAAATCGCCGCGCGGCTCGCGGCCGAGGGCGCGGCGGTCGCCGTCAACTACAGCTCCAGCAAGCAGGCCGCCGACCGCGTCGTCGCCGCCATTGTCGCCAAGGGTGGCAAAGCCGTCGCGGTCCACGGCAATCTGGCCGATGCCAAGGACGTGAAAAGTGTAGTCGCGGAAACCGTGAAGGCGCTCGGTGCGATCGACATCCTCGTCAACAACGCGGGCGTTTACGAGTTCGCGCCGCTCGAGGCCATCACGCCGGAGCATTTCCACAAGCAGTTCGATCTCAATGTGCTGGGCCTCCTCCTGGTCTCAGGAGAGGCGGCGCGGCACTTCAACGCCAATGGCGGAAGCATCATCAACATCAGCTCCGCGGCGTCGACTCTCGCGCCGCCGAACGGCGCCGTCTACTCCGCCACCAAAGCATCGGTGGATGCGATCTCCGCCGTGCTGGCCAAGGAACTGGCGCCGCGCAAGATCCGCGTCAACGCCGTCAATCCCGGCATGATCGTCACCGAGGGGGTCGTGTCCGCCGGCCTGCACGAGGGCGACATGCGAAACTGGATCGAATCCACCACTCCGCTTGGCCGAGTCGGCAAGGTCGAGGAGATCGCTGCCGCGGTGGCCTTCTTCGCTTCGGACGACGCATCCTACGTCACGGGCGAGACGCTTCACGTCGCCGGCGGCCTTCGCTGAATTTGTTGGTTTACAGAAGGAAATGGCACGCCTTGCGCGCGCCATTTTTTGTTTTGGGGCGTCCTCGATCATGCATGTCCTGCTTGGCTGAGCTTGGGTTCGTTCGGACCATGCCGAAGCGCGTCCCGTCGCCGTCGGTGGAGCTGCCAAGCGTAAGCGCGATCAGCCCAGAGCATGCCATCCGGGAAGGAACCCAGGATGGCGCCGGGCGTCAACACGAGGACACCGGGCCCGTCCGGTGCTCGCTTGTTGGCTTGCCGTCGTTCGGAAGGAGAGGGCCAATGCAGTTCGAGGATTTCGACGCCGCCGATGTTCAGGCGGACGAGGCCCGGATCTTCATCCGTCGGGCCGGTTCGGGGCCGGCCGTTCTCCTGTTGCACGGATTTCCGCAGACGCATCTGATGTGGCGAGACGTTGCGCCGTTGCTCGCGCAAAACTTCACCGTGGTCTGCGCCGATCTTCGCGGATATGGCCGGAGCGATTGTCCTCCCTCCAGTCCGGACCATGCGCCATATGCAAAACGAGCAATGGCAAACGACATGGTGTCCGTCATGACGAAACTCGGCTTCGACCGTTTCTCGGTCGCGGGCCATGATCGTGGCGGCCGTGTCGCCTTTCGGCTCGCGCTTGATCACCGCGAACGCGTGCAGCGGCTTGCCGTCCTGGATGTCGTTCCTATTGCCGACGCCTGGGAGCGCGCCGACAAGAACCTGACGGTCGGCTATTGGCCGTGGTCGTTGCTTGCGCAGCCTGAACCTCTTCCCGAGCGGTTATTGTCGGCAGCCCCCGACGCCATCATCGACAATGCGCTGCATGGCTGGGGGTCTTCGGCCGGCAGCTTCAGTCCGGCGGTGCGAGCAGCCTATATCGACGCGTTGAGCGATGAGGCGCATGTTCACGCGATCTGCGAGGAATATCGTGCGGCCGCGACACTCGATCACGCGCACGATGTGGCGGACCGTCGTTCCGGCCGCCGAATTGACTGCCCTGTGCTCGTGCTCTGGAGCGGTCGCGGCCCCCTCAACGCGTGGTATGCGAGCGAGGGCGGCCCCTTGGGGCTCTGGCGGGCGTGGGCAGATGACATCGACGGAAAGCCGCTTGATGGCGGGCACTTCTTCCCGGAGGAGCTTCCGCAGCAGACTGCGTACGAGCTGAACCGGTTTTTTGGAGGCGGTGGATAGGACCAGCGTCTTGGCAGTGCTGCTTCCTTCGACAGCACGGTCTTGGCAAGCGCGAGGGCTGCCCCCTTGGGGCGAACGGCGATCGGAAGCAAACATTACGCCCGCGCCAGTCGCGCGGGCGTGATGCGTCTTGCGTACTACAGAATGCGTCAGGATCTGTGCGGACAGACCATCGTCAGATTGAGCAGCGTCGGCTTGTCCGAGCCCTTCTTGTAGTCCCACTCCAGCCGGATCTCGTGCCGGTGCGCGAAAGCGTCGCTGGCTTCGTGGGTGATGATCTTCGTCTTCATCGGGATTGGCGGCTCGGAGTTGAAGCATTTCCGGACGCAGGCATCGAGCAGATCGCATCGCGTCAGCGGAATGACGCCCGGCTCATCCCTGGACAGGGGGACTGTGTTCGGCTGGGTGCTGAGGTCGACGCGGGCCCGGCCCTTTTCCTTGTGCCAGTACTTGGCGCTGCCCTGCGGCCAGTTCGATGCCGGGTTCAGAATCAAATGGTACTGGCCGTATTCCAAGGTCGGCAGGTCGATGTCCTCGGACTCCTTGAGCTTCGCGACGCTCTTCTTCATGTTCGCCAAAGGATAGTAATTGCTATTCATCAAGTCTCGAAATGCCTTGCCGCTATATACCAGTCCGGCCATCGCCTCTTTCCTTCATATGTCTGTTTGTCAAAATCTCTGGTGCGGTGGCCGAAAATACGCGTCACGCTACGGCCGATCACGCTGTTTGTTGTGCGCCCTCAACGCTACCACTCAGGAATGTATTTCGTCCAGAGAGCCTCCATCCCGTAACGTCGCCTATGTCGCAAGCCCAATTGCCATGCACTTTCCTATAGGTATTGTTGGGTCGAACGCCTCGCGGGGATTGGGGTGAGGCTGCCGAGGCAGTGGTTGAAGGCGCTGGAATGCATTGCTTCGCTTGTCAGTCGGCGATTGGTCCGGGCGACCGCTGGTGCTCCAAATGCGGAGCGGCGGTGCGCCAGCCCGTCGACCCCGACAGCGAACGACGCTTTGTGACGATTCTGCGTGCCGACGTCGTCGATTCCACAGGTCTTGTTGCCGAACTGGAGCCGGAGGCGGCGGTGTCGCGCCTCGAGCCTGCTCTTGCGGCGATGAGAGGCGCGGTGCGCCAGTTCGGCGGCATCGTCAGCAAGGAGTTGGGTGACGGGTTGGCCGCCGTCTTCGGCGCCCCGATCGCCGACGACAACCACGCGCCCTTAGCCTGCCACGCGGCCATCGAGCTGGTCCGGCGTGTTGGCAGTCTGGGCGATCCAGGACTTCAAGTCCGGGTCGGCCTGCACTCGGGTCATGTGGTGGCCTACATGGTCGCGAGCGAATTTTCCAAGGTCTACGAGATCGGCGGCGCAGCCCAGCACCTCGCGGCTCGGCTGGAGACGGCAGCCGAGGCGAACCAGATCTATGTCTCCGAAGCCTGCCAGGAGCTGGCGGACGGACACGTCCGCTTTGAATTCCTTGGCCGCAAGGCGCTCCGTGGTTTCGGCGAGCCCCTGCCTGTCTACCGGGTGATGGGTGCGAGTGATCTGTCGAGCTGGCGGGTCCGACGTGCGCGGAGCGTTTCCAGATTCGTCGACCGCACGACGGAGCGGGCGTTGTTGTGGCGCGCTGCGGATAGGGTTGCTGCCGGCCGGCAGACGGTTCTGCTGATGGGTGACGCCGGCATTGGCAAGTCTCGGCTTGCGCATGAATTCGCGCAGGACCTCCGGGCTGGCGGCTGGCGGCTGATCGATGTCGAGTGCAGCCCAAATCTCCAGGGTGCGCCGTACAGCGCGCTCAAGCGCCTGTTGCTCTCGATCCTCGATACGTCAGCAAGAGATCAGACCAAGACGGATGATCCCAGAGACGAATTGCCGGTGGTGCAACAGCGGGCTCTCGACGCGATCCTGGATTTGCCGGTTTCCGATCCGCAATGGGATGAATTGGAGCCTCACGCGCGCGGTCGTGCGATTTCAGACGCAAGCTGTGCGATCATCGAGAGCGTCGCCCGTCGTCAGCGTACGATCCTTTTGATTGAGGACCTGCACTGGATGGATCGGGCCAGCGATGCGGTCGTCGCGACCCTTTCGGGGCTGCAATGCCCTGATTTGCTTGTGCTGCTGACGACGCGGCCCAATGGAATGCCGGTGTGGATCGCGAGCTGCCGCGCGGAAATCGTGGCGATGCGGCCTCTCGATGACAATTCGGGGCTGGCCATGCTCGCGGACATGCTTGGTCCCGCCACGACCAACGAAGACCTGAAGAATCGGATCATCTCTCATACGGCCAACGTTCCGCTGTTCATTGAGGAGGTCTGCCGCAGTTTGAAGGACAGCGGCATGCTTCTTGGCCAGTGGGGCGACCTTTCCCTTGCGCGTCCTGTGGACGAACTCGGCATCCCCAGCAGCATTCAGGGTGTGATCGCGGCGCGGCTGGATCGTGTGTCACGACAGGAACGATCGCTTCTCCAGATCGCCGCGGCGCTTGGACCCCGGGCCGACCAGGCCACACTGCGAAGAGTAGCGGCCGTGCCGGAAGACGTCCTGCAGGATTGCCTCACCGCGCTCGACCGGGCCGAGTTGCTCGTCAGGATCGACAGTGAGTTGGAGGATTCGCTCGAGTTCCGGCACGAGATGGTCAGGCAGGTGACCTACGATTCGATGGTCGAGAAGGTGCGGGAAAGCATCCATGCCAGCATTCTGGCGGCTCTCGAGACCGACGAGGCGTGGACCGACGGTCCGGATACGCTCTGCTATCACGCGACCCGAGCGAAGGATTGGCGGAAGGCTTTTCAGCATGGCAGGAGCGCGGCTCGAAAATGTCTGGTGCGCTCGGCCTTTGCCGAAGCGGTCGATTATTTCGAGATCGCGATGGGTTCTCTCGACAAGATCCCGGTGACGCACGCGCGCGAAACGGACGCCATCGACCTGCGGATGGAGGCGCGATTGGCCTTTGCCGGGTCGGGGCGTGTCGCCGAAGCCCTGGATTTGGGGAGCGAGGCCGAACGGCGAGCCGATGCGATTGGCGATATTGAACGCAAGGTCGCGGCCATGACCATGAGAGCGGGTGCCCAGAATTTCTATGGAACGCCGGTTGAAGCTGTCACGATCGGGGAAGATGTGGTGCATCTGGCGGAAAGCTCGGGAAATCCCGCTTGGCGTAATCTCGCGCAATACAGTCTCGGGCAGGCCTATTTTCTTTCCGGCCGCTACGATCGCGCCGAGAAGATGCTGGCCACCGCCCGCGTCCACCTTGCGGGTCTGACCGCGAGTGCTCCGATCGGCACGACCCCACGATCTTTGCTCCTGCTTTGCTGCATGATGAACAGCGTCACTCACACGGTGATGGGCCAGATCGATGCCGCCGAGCAGCTCCAGCAGCAAGCCGCAGCGATCGCGGAGGAGACCGGCCGCCCCTACGACCGCGTCGCCGCGGCCTATAGCGGCGGCTGGCTGATGCTCGGCCGCGGCGAGCCGGCGGCGGCCGCGGCCATTCTCGAGAATGGTTTTGTCCTGGCGCAGAAGCACGGCATCCGGCTGTTCGTGCCGGTGCTCGCCTGCCATCTCGGCATGGCCTATCTGGAGCAGGGGCTGTTTGACCGGGCGCGCGGCATGCTGACGGAAGCGCGTGAGGAAGCGAAGGCGGTCGGCTATACCTCGGCGGTGCTTCGCAGCTCGATCTACCTGGCGCTCGCCACCCACCGTCTCGGCGACGTCCAGGCCGCGCAGAACATGCTGCGCGAAGCGCGCAACACCGCGCGGCAACAGGGGTTCTCCGGCCTGGAGGCGGAGGCGCTGTTCGGCGAGGCCGTGGTGACGCCGCCGTCGGATCCGGAGGCCAGGGCGGCGATCCTGAGCGCCCTGCGCGCGACCATCGCGATCGCCGCCGAGAGCGGCGCGCTGCCGCTGCGCCACAAGGCCGAGGCGATGCTCAACGAGATGCAGGCGACGGGTGACGAGCTCAGCTGACGGCAGCGGCGGCCGGGCCGCTATCGGGGCCGAAATCTGCCCGACGCGTCAAATAAATTAAGCAGGCGCCGCAAGGAGTTAGCTACTGTGCATGGGGTTGTTTTCGCCCTTTATCTTGAAGGGCCCTTCATGGTGCAGCGCGGAGGACGGCACGCTTGTGCCGCCCGCTCCGATGACTATGCCCTTGCGCGCGCAGCAAGGTCGGCTACCGTCGGCCCTGGCCACACGGCCAGGCGACTTTTGATTTCAATTTTTTAGCATCCGATTTTGCGGCGCCGCGACGGCGCGACGCCCACCGAACGAGGCGGGGCCATGATCACACGGGACCAGTCAGCGCTGCTCGCGCCGGTCGAGCGGGATTTGCGACTCGATCTCTTCCGCGGCATCGGTCTGTGGATGATCTTCCTCGACCACATTCCGCACGACGTCGTGGCTTGGCTGACCTTGCGCAATTACGGCTTCAGCGACGCCGCCGAATTCTTCGTCTTCATCTCCGGTTATCTGGTCGGCTGGATCTACGGGCCGATCGTCGCTGGCGGCTGGTTTCTCGCCGCGCTGAAGCGGCTGTGGCGGCGCGCGGTCGAGATGTACGTCGCCCACATCATGCTGTTCCTGCTGTTCACGGCGCAGATCGCCCGCACCGCGCGCCGCTTCGACAATCCGATGTACGAGCACGAGTTCAACGTGTTCAATTTCCTGTCGCATCCGGACGAGCTGATCGGGCAGGCGATCCTCCTGAAGTACAAGCCGGTCAATCTCGACGTGCTGCCGCTCTACATCACGCTCGTTTTCGCCTCGCCTTTCATCGTGTGGTGCCTGGTGCGCCGGCCGAACCTGACGCTCGCCGCATCCGTGGTGCTCTACGTGCTGGCGCGCTGGTTCGACTGGAACGTCGCCTCCTATCCGCCCGGCACGCACTGGTACTTCAACCCGTTCTGCTGGCAGCTGATGTTCGTGTTCGCAGCCTGGTGCGGCATCGGCCAGATCGACAAGATCGCGAGATGGGTGTGGTCCAGGGCGGCGATGGCGCTGGCCGCGGCCTGGCTCGCCTTCGCGCTGCTGATCGTGATGACCTGGCACGTCCCCGCGCTCGATGCCCTGACCCCGAAATGGATGATCAAGGCGATCTACCCGATCGACAAGACCGACCTCGACATGCTGCGCTTCACGCATTTCCTGGCGCTGGCGATCTGGGTGACTCACCTCATCTCGCGCAAATGGCGGACCCTGCACGGGGCCTGGCTGCGCCCTGTGATCCTCTGCGGCCAGCATTCGCTGCCGATCTTCTGCCTTGGCGTCTTCCTGTCGTTCTCGGCGCACTGGATCCTGACGCAATACACCAAGGGCGTCTGGGAGCAGCTCGCGGTCTCCGTCGTCGGCATCGTCATCATGATCGCAGCCGCCTGGCTGCTCGACCGGACCGAACGGGTGCCGAACCTGTTCGTGAAGGTGACGGAGATCGAGGAGGCCGACACCGTCCTGGAAAGCGCGCCTGCGGACAGGTCTGCCGTGGCGCCCGCGGGTCGTTGAGTATCGCCGGCCTGCATTTTCGCGGAGAGATCCAACGGAGGGGTTTATGTCCAGACTTGTGTTGACGATCGCCGGCACACTCCTGCTCCTGATCTCGGGTGCATCGGCGCAAGCGCCCTCGCCGGAGGCGATGAGCGCGGCGCGCAAGCTCGTGGTCACCTTGAAGATCGCGGATCAGTATCGCGCGCTGTTGCCGCAGCTCCTGCTCAAGCTGAGGCCCTGGGTCGCGCAGGACAGGCCGGAGATCGAGCGCGATTATGACGCGGTGACGGCACCCGGCTCCGAGATCTACACCCCGGCCCTCACCTCAATGATCGACCAGGTCGCCGCTCTCTATGCGCAGAGCTTCAGCATTGACGAGCTGCGCCAGATCGAGGCTTTCTATGTCCAGCCAGCCGGGAAGAAGCTTCTGGAGAAGTCGGATGCGCTGGCGCAGGCCAGCGCGCAGATCGGTCAGGACGTCGGTCAGAAGACGGCCGACGAGTTGAAGCAGCGCCTCATCGAGGCGCTGCGACAGAAGGGGCACAAGCTCTGAGCCTGTACCGACAGCGCTAGCGAACCTACGCCTTGTCCGTCCTGTTGGCTCACTTCACAAGAGGGCAGCCGCCGTCCTTCAGGGGCCGGAAGGCCTGGTCGGCAGGGACTTCGGCGAGCAGCTTGTAATAGTCCCACGGGCCTTTGGACTCCTCGGGCTTCTTCACCTGGAACAGATACATGCTGTGCACCATGCGGCCGTCTTCGCGTAAGCTGCCGTTGTCGGTGAAGGCATCCTTCACCGGCAGCTCGCGCATCTTGGCCATCACGGTCTTGGTGTCCTTTGTGCCAGCGGCCTGCACCGCCTTCAGGTAGTGCAGCGTCGCGCTGTAGGTCGCCGCCTGGTTCATCGTCGGCATGCGCTTGACGCGCTCCATGAAACGCTTGCCGAAAGCGCGGGTCTTCTCGTTGAGGTCCCAGTAATAGGCCTCGGTGATGATCAGTCCCTGCGCGAGCTTCAGCCCTAAGCTGTGCACGTCGGAGATGAACATCACGATCGCAGCCAGGTTCTGGCCGCCGGCGACGATGCCGAACTCACCGACCTGCTTGATCGCATTGATGGTGTCGCCACCGCCGTTCGCCAGCCCGATGATCTTGGACTTCGAGGCCTGGGCCTGCAGCAGGAATGAGGAGAAGTCCGCGGTGTTGAGCGGATGCTTGACGCTGCCGAGCACCTTTCCGCCGGCCGCCTTCACCACGTCGGAGGTGTCGCGCTCGACTGAATGACCGAACACGTAGTCCGCCGTGAGGAAGAACCAGCTATCGCCGCCGTTCTTGACGATGGCGCTGCCGACCGTGTGCGCGTTGGCGTAGGTGTCGTAGGTCCAGTGCGCGGTGTAGGGCGAGCAGGACTTTCCGGTAATGTCGGAGCTTGCCGCATCCGTCACGATCATGATCTTCTCATACTGCTTCGACAGCTCCATCACTGCAAGCGCAGTGGCCGAGGTCGGCAGGTCGATGATCATGTCGACGCCCTCGGTCTCCCACCACTTTCGCGCGATGGTGGAGGCGACATCGGGCTTGTTCAGCACGTCGGCGCTGACCATGTCGATCGGCTTGCCGAACATCTGCCCGCCGAAATCCTCGATCGCCATTTTGGTGGCCTCGACATTCCCCTGGCCTCCGATGTCGGAATAGACCGAGGAGAAGTCGGAGAGCACGCCGATCTTGAGCGGCGCCTGCTGGGCGAGAGACGGGCTGATCACAAACGCAGTCAATCCGGCCGCTAGGGCGGCACGCATAATCCGGCACATGGCATTTCCCCAAACTCTATCGTTGGCGCACGAGGCTAGATTTGCCTCCCTCAAGCGTCAACTCTTGCGTAACGGCGCCGCGCTCGCTGGCTGATTTGACGCGGCCGGTTGCCCCGACTACGCTTTTGCAAAGAACAAGACGCGCGTGAATGCAATGGCCTGACCTGTGCTCAGGGCGGCACTCACGCAATGAGAAAATTCAGGGGAACGGAAATGACCGGCGACACCGCAGCGACCATCTCGAAGGCCCGCGAGCATTCCATCGGCGACCTCCTGCGCCGTGCGGCGGGTCGCGATCCGGGCAAGCTCGGGGTGAGCTGCGGCAATGTGAGCTGGACTTTTGCCGAGATGGACGCGATCTGCAATCGGCTCGGCCGTGGCCTGGTTGGCCTCGGCGTGAAAAAGGGGGACCGCCTCGCCGTGCTCTCGCGCAATTCGCATGCCTTTGCGGCGCTCCGGTTCGCGGTGGCCCGGATCGGTGCGGTGCTGGTGCCGATCAACTTCATGCTCAATCCGGACGAGATCAATTTCATCCTGAAGAGCTCCGGCGCAAAGCTGCTCGCGGCCGGCCCTGATTTCGTCGAGCCCGCGCGCGCGGCCAGCGCCAGGGATTGCGCGGTCGAGAAGATGATCTGGCTGCCGGGTGAGGATCCCGCCACCGCGCCCGCTAGCCTCACCACCTTCGACGATCTCCTCAGCTCCGACGGCTCGTATCTCGATGCGTCCGTCGACAGCCGCGATCTCGCGCAGATCGTCTATACCAGCGGCACGGAGTCGCTGCCCAAAGGCGCGATGCTGACCCATGACGCGGTGATGTGGCAGTATGTCAGCTGCATCATCGACGGCGGCATGAGCGTGGACGACAAATTCCTGCACGCGCTTCCGCTCTATCACTGCGCGCAGCTCGACGTGTTCCTGGGGCCGCAAATCTATCTCGGCGCCTCCGGTGTGATCACGGGCAAGCCTGCGGCCGACAATATTCTGACATTGATCCAGGCGCACAGGATCACATCGTTCTTTGCGCCGCCGACGATCTGGATCGCGATGCTGCGCTCGCCCAATTTCGACAAGACGGATTTGTCGACCTTGCAGAAGGGCTATTACGGCGCCTCGATCATGCCGGTGGAGGTGCTGCTCGAGCTCCAGCGCCGCCTGCCCAGCGTGAAGTTCTGGAATTTCTACGGCCAGACCGAGATCGCGCCGCTCGCGACCGTGCTGGGTCCTGCGGACCAACTGCGCAAGGCCGGCTCGGCGGGCAAGCCCGTGCTCAATGTCGAGACCCGCGTGGTCAACACTTCGATGGAGGATGTGAAGGTCGGCGAAGTCGGCGAGATCGTGCACCGCTCGCCGCATCTGCTCTCCGGCTATTACAACGATCCGGTCAAGACGGCGGCGGCGTTCTCCGGCGGCTGGTTTCACTCCGGCGATCTCGCCACCGTCGATGACGAGGGCCACATCACCGTGGTCGATCGCGTCAAGGACATGATCAAGACCGGTGGCGAGAACGTCGCGAGCCGCGAGGTCGAGGAGATGGTCTACCGCATCCCTGCCGTGTCGGAGGTTGCTGTGGTAGGCCTGCCCGATCCGCGCTGGATCGAGGCAGTGACTGCGATCGTCGTGGTCAAGAGCGGGGAGAAGCTCGACGAGGAGTCCGTCATCAAGCATTGCGCCGGCCAGATGGCGCATTTCAAGGTGCCCAAGCGCGTCATCTTCGTCGATGCCCTGCCCAAGAACCCGAGCGGCAAGCTGCTCAAGCGCGAGCTACGCCAGCGCTTCGTCGGCGGCGAGACGCTCGACAAGGCGATCCAGAAGAATTTTGGCACGTGAAGCTCGCGCCTCAATACTTCTTCACGTGGGCGCCGAACGCGAACCACAGCGCCATGGACGCGAGGCCGAAACCGCCGAGCAGCAGGAATGTCGGGCCGTAGCCGATCCATTGCGCGATCCAGCCGCCAAGCGCGGGGCTGAGGCTCGCGCCGACACCCTGCACGGTGATCACGGCACCCTGGCCGAGATTGATGCGGCCGGTGCCGTTGAGCGAGCGCGCGACCATGCCGGGGACGGCAACCGTCTGGAGTCCGGTGCCCAGGCCGTCGAGCACCTGCATCGGTACGACGCCCCACCATCCCGTGACGAAGAAGGCGAGCACGCCGCGGATGGGCAGGAACATGAAGGAGACAAGAATGATGGGCCAGTAGTTGCGCTTGCTCGCCGCCTTCATTGCGATCAGCGACGTGATGACCATGACGCCTTGTGCGATCACCACGATGGTCGCGACGAAGCTCGGGCCGTTGGCCTGGCCCTCGGCGACCGCCGCCAGGCCATAGAGCGGAACGATGGCGGCATTGCCGAGATGAAACAGCGCGAGCGCCAGTGCCAGCACCAGCAGCGCGCGGTGCTTGAGCAGCATCGTGAACGCGTCCGGCGCGCTGTCGGGATCGTCCTCCTTGCTGCCGCGCGCGGCGCGATCATCGATCGCCTTGGCCGGAATCATCATCACACAGGCGATCGCGATGGCGCCGAACACCGCCGCCAGCACGAACACCGAGACATAGCCGAACTTGTAACCGAGATAGCCCGACAGCGCGGCGCCGACCATGTTGCCGGCGTGGTTGAAGGCCTGGTTGCGGCCGTTGAGCGCGTTGAAGCCCTTCTGCTTGGCGATGCCGAGCGTGATGCCGGTGACCGCGGGCACGATCGCGGCGCTCGCCAGCGATTGTGCGATCTGCGAGAACGTCACCGCCCAGAAATTTTGCGAGATCAGGATGATCGCGGAGGCGAGCACCACGCAGATGCCGGGAATCACGACCCACATGCGCTTGTTGCGGCTGGCGTCGATGAAGCCGCCGATCGGCGTGGTGATCAGCATGCCCGCGACATTGCCGATCGTCATCGCGGTACCGATCAACCCGCTCGCCCAGCCGCGCTCCTGGAGGAAGACGCCGACGAAAGGGCCGATGCCCGACTGCATGTCGGCCATGAAGAAGTTGAGAGCGAACAGGGGCCAGATACGAGACGAGGAGGGGGACCGCGATGTCATCGATACCAAAACGTCGTCTCAGCCGGAATACGGCGGGTGGGACATAATCCTTTCAGCCAATCGTTCTGGCGCGGACGAGGCATTAACGAGTGCTGATCGGGTTGGTTCCAGCCCTTGCCCGGAGGCGGGCCTTGCAGTTACGGCCAGCAATTCCTTATTGACGTTGGATTGTCTCTGTTGGGAGTACGGCATGCCTCTCTGGACCTGCGAAACCTGCGGCGCGCAATTCCCGGATGGCGAAAATCCGCCCGCGGCCTGTCAGATTTGCGAGGACGAGCGGCAATACGTCGGTTGGAAGGGCCAGACTTTCTTCACGCGCGAGGCGCTCTCGGAACGTCACTGCCTGGCCTGGCGCGACGATCTCGGCTTGACCGGCATCGCGCTCGAGCCAAGTTTTGCGATCGGCCAGCGGGCGCTGCTGGTGCCGCTCGCGGACGGCTGGCTGATGTGGGACTGCGTACCGCTGGCGACGCCGGAGGCGATCGCGCATATGCGGTCGCTCGGCGGGTTGAAGGCGATCGCGATCTCGCATCCGCATTACTATGGCGCGCTCGCCGACTGGAGCGAGGCGTTCGGCGGGGTGCCGGTCTATTTGCACGCCGATGATCGCCAATGGGTGACGCGTCCGCATGCGTCGATCGTGCACTGGACCGGCGAAAACCATCGCATCTCCGACGATGTGCTGCTCCTGCGCACCGGTGGTCACTTCGCCGGCGCCACCATGCTGCACCATGCGAGGGGTGCGGACGGCAGGGGCGCGCTGCTCACCGGCGATATCGCGCAGGTCACGATGGATCGCCGCTTCGTCAGCTTCATGTACTCATATCCGAACTACATGCCACTCAATGCCGCCGCAGTGCGACGGATTGCGGCTGCCGTCGAGCCGCTGGCCTTCGATCGCATCTACGGCGCCTGGTGGGACCGCAACATCGCCGCAGGCGCCAAGGCCGCCTTCGCGGCCTCTGTCGCGCGCTACCTGGCCGCCATCGCCTGAGCCGGCTCGCGACGGGATTTATCTTGCTGATCCACAATAAATGGACTATAAGTACAGTTATTAAGCGTTACGCGACGATGCGTCTGCGGGACCGGCATGATCGATGCATCGCTGTTTCCGCGGCGCGCTCGCCGCGTGAGCGGGAGTTCGGTCCATGACGGCAGGGCGCGACTACGAGATCTTCGAGGCCGGCGACGTCACGCTCCGGTCCGGGGCCGTCGTCCCTTCGCTCAAGCTCGCCTACAAGACCTACGGCACGCTCGGTCCGGACAAGGACAATGTCATTCTCTATCCGACCTCGTTCAGCGCGCAGCACACCGACACCGAGTGGCTGATCGGCCCCGACGGCGTGCTCGACCCCACGCGCTACTTCATCGTGATTCCGAACCTGTTCGGCAACGGCCTGTCGTCCTCGCCGTCGAATACCGCCGCGCCGTTCCCGATCGTGAGCTATCACGATGCCATCGCGGTCCAGCATCGGCTGCTCACCGAGCGGTTCGGCATCTCGAAGCTAGCCTTGGTCTATGGCTGGTCGATGGGCGGCATGCAGGCCTATCACTGGGCGGCGCTGCATCCCGATATGGTCGAACGGGCGGCCGTCGTCTGCGGCAGTGCCCGTTGTGCGCCCTATAATTACGTCTTCCTGGAAAGTGTGAAGGCCGCGCTGACCGCCGATCCCGCCTTCCGTGACGGCCGCTTCGCCGAGAAGCCCGTCGCAGGCTATCGCGCCATGGGGCGAGTCTACGCGGGTTGGGCGATGTCGCACGGTTTCTATCGCGACGAGATCTGGCGCGAAGCAGGCTTCACCTCGTTGGACGACTATCTCGTCCGCACATGGGACGCGGCGTTTGCCCGGCGCGATGCCAACGATCTCCTGGCTCAGATCGGGATCTGGCAGAACGGAGATATCAGTCGCTGCGCCACATTCAACGGCGATTTCGATCGCGCGCTCGGTGCGATCACGGCCCACATGCTGCTGATGCCCGGTGCGACCGACCGCTATTTCGACGTCCGCGACAACGAGGACGAACTCGGCCGGCTGGTCAATGCGCGCTCTGCGGTGCTGCATCCGATCCCGTCGCTGCACGGCCATCGCGCCGGCAACCCCATCAACAATCCGCGCGATCGGGCCTTCATCAAGGCCGAGATCGCGGAGCTTCTCGGCAAGTAGGGCAGGCATCCGATCATGAGCGACGCAACCGTTTCAGACTCCGGCCATCGGCTGAAGCCGTTGGCGCCGGCGATGCTGCGTGAACTGTCGGTGCGGTCCAACCTCAGGGGCGCCGTGCAGAGCCTCGGCCATTACGGCATGGTCGTACTGGTCGGCGCGCTGATCTGGCGGGTCTCGACGACCTGGGGTATCCTTTGGGCGTTGCCGCTGATGGCGGTGCAGGGCTATCTCGTCGCCTTCCTGTTCATGGCCGTGCACGAGACCGCGCACAAGACCGCGTTCAAAAGTCGCGGTCTCAACCTCGTGGTCGGCTATCTCTCGGGCTTCATCATCGGCTTGCCCTACGAATATTATTGCCTGTTTCACTGGGACCATCACCGCTACACCCAAGACCCCGAGAGGGACCCGGAGCTCGTCGTCGGCGTGAAGCCGAAATCCGACACGCAGCTCGCGCTCGCCTATAGCGGCGTGCTTCAGGTCGCCGGCCGCCTGTGGCTGATGCTCGGCCATGCCGTCACCGGCAAGGTCGTCGTGCCATGGATCCCCGAGAACAGGCGCGCCATCATCGTCACCGAGGCGCGCGCCTATGTCGCGCTCTATGCGCTGCTGCTCGTGCTGTCGTTGTGGTTCTCGTCGGCGCTGCTGCTCTGGGTCTGGATCGTGCCGTTGATCATTGGGCAGTTCTTCCTGCGTCCCTATCTCTACGCCGAGCACACCGGCTGCGAGCGTACCCGCAGCGCATTCCAGAACACCCGCACCACCTACACCGGCGCGATCGTCAAATGGATCGCGTGGAACATGCCCTACCATGTCGAGCATCACGCCTATCCCTCGATCCCGTTCCACGCACTGCCGAAGCTGAACGGGATCGTCGACGGCGAAATCGTCCATCGTGGCCGCGGCTACATCCGGACGACGCGCGAGACCTGGGCCTGGTTTCGGCGACATAGACAGGCCGGCTAGCGGAAGAAAAATCGACGCGCAAAGCCCCGATCGCGGTGCGATCGGGGCTTTGTCGTGAATGCGGGATATCAGTAGATCCCGTATGCGCAGACGTTCACGACGCGGACGCGCAGGCCGTGGCGGGTCTGGACGACGCGCTCCTGATAGCAATTGTTGACGCCGCTGTTGACGTAGACCCCGCCAAAGCCCCAGCCGTGACCCCAGTGATGGTGGAAGCCGTGGGCCGACGCGGCGGTGGGGGCGAGAGCGGCAACGCCGAGCGAGCCGGCGGCGATCAGACCAAGTGCAAGCTTACGAAACATTTTCATTCTCCAGTTTGGCGTAAGGGCCGTTGTTGTGTCCCTGCATCTCGGTCGAGCCGAAACGCGAATGCGTTCATGCAGCGCGGGGAGAATCGTGTTTCAGGAGTGTTTCGTCGGTCGCGGCGCGTCGCGCCGCCGTCCTGTTTTCCGCGCCGCGCGATAGCGCACAGCCATCGCCTCTGTCAGCTCGGCCATCTTCTCGCGCAGGTCGGCCGGCTCCAGCACTTCGGCCTCGGGCCCGAGCCGCAACAATTCGGCGGCGGCATGCCATGACGTCTTGCCGGTCGGCACTCTGGCAATGCGCCAGCCGTCCGCATCCGCGGTCTCTTCGAGCTGCGTACGCGCCCTGACGTAAGGCTGGCTCAGGGCATCGAGCAGTTTCACGCCGAAGGGCGACAGCCGAACGATCGCGACATTGGGATGCATCTCGGCCTCAAGACGCAGCGTTGCATCCCGCCAATAGCCGGCGAGATCGAAACCGGCGGGCCGCTCACACCGATCGTCGAGCGCGGTGCAGTCGAGCACGCGCGCGACGCGATAGGTCCGCACGCTGCCGTCGACCAGACCTGCGAGATACCAGCTGCCCCCTTTCAGCACGAGACCGAGCGGCGCGACGCGACGCTGCTTCTCGGCGCGCCAGCTCTGGTAGCGGATCTTGATCAGTGTCCCGCGCAGGGTCGCGGCGGCGATCGTGCGCAGATGCTTCGGTTCTTCCGCCTCGCCGAACCAGCCCGGCGCGTCGAGGTGAAAGCGCTCCTGCATCCGTCCGGCGTCTTCGCGCAAATTGGCGGGCAGCGCGGCCATCAGCTTGTTCTGTGCGGCGATCATCGCCGCATCCAGCCCGAACGCCGCCGCTGGGCCCGGCAATCCCCCCAGAAACAGCGCTTCCGCCTCGCTCTGCGACAGACCGTTCAGCCGCACGCGATAGCCGTCGAGCAGGCGATAGCCGCCCTCCGCCCCGCGGTCGGCATAGACGGGGACGCCGGACGCCGCGAGCGCGTCGATGTCGCGGTAGATCGTGCGCACCGAGACTTCGCAGGCCTGCGCGAGCTCGGGCGCGGTGACCTGCCCCTTGGCCTGGAGGGTGGTGAGGATCGACAGCATCCGGCTCGCGCGCATGATTCCTTAAACCATACCTGACACAGGATGTCAGGTATGGTCCGCTACAACGCCATCGCCAGCCGGCAGATGGAGACCGCCATGACTGATCCGAACCGCATCACGCTGTATTATTCGCCGCAAACCCGGGCCACCGGCACGCGGGTGCTGCTGGAGGAACTGGGAGCGCCTTATGATCTTCGTGTCCTCAACATGAAGGCCGGCGAGCAGCGCCAGCCGGCCTATCTCGCCATCAACCCGCTCGGCAAGGTGCCGGCGATCCACCACCGCAACGCGCTGGTGACCGAGCAGGTCGCGATCACCATCTATCTAGCCGATTTGTTTCCGCAGGCGGGGCTGACACCCGCGCTGAACGATCCGCTGCGCGGCCCGTATCTGCGCTGGATCGCCTATTACGGCGCCTCGTTCGAGCCGGCCCTGATCGACAAGTTCATGCAGCGCGAGCCGGCACCGATCACGCAATCGCCGTATGCCGACTATGACATCATGCTCGGCGCGCTCGAGGCGCAGCTGTCGAAGGGCCCGTATCTGCTCGGCGAGCGCATGACGGGCGCCGACGTGCTGTGGGGCGTCGCGTTCAGCTGGACCATGATGTTCGGCATTGTGCCGAAAAAGGACGTGTTCGTCCGCTATGCCGAACGCATGACCTCGCGGCCCGCGTTCCAGCGCATCAACGCAGCGGACGCTGAGATGGCGGCGCAGCATGCTGCGGCGGCTGGCGGTTGAATGAACCGGGGTTGCAGATGACGAAGCCGGTGCACACGACCAACTGCTTCAACACCTTCATCCAGGTTGCTGAAGATTGTCCTGCGCGTACCGGCGAAGAGCCGCCGCTGCGCGCGGGAAAGCCGACGGTGGCGTGCCTGCAATACGGGATGATCGCCAAGGCGCCTTACAAATACACGTCCGACGACGTGATCTTCGCGACCTCTGCGTCGGGACGCGAACTCGCCGTGAAGGCGACGAAAACGGAGAAGCAGGCGGCCCGCGAAGCGTTCTTCTCCCGAGGGCAGGCGTGCATGAGGGCGTCGAGCCTGGGCAAGCGCTTCGGCTGGGGCGTTCATGCCGATAGCAAGGGCCGGATCGCGATCTATCCCATCGAGAGCAAACACTACAAGGCGCTTGCCCGCGATCCCAGGCTCACGCAGGTGCGCGCGATGCGGTCGAAGCGGGCTTGATCAGAATTTCGGCGGTCGCTTCTCCGCGAACGCCTTGATGCCTTCCTTGATCTCGTCGCCGCGCATGCTGTCGCGGTGACGCTGATCGGCGGCTTGCGCGTCCAATTCGCCGCGGGCGAATTCGTTGATGGCGCGCTTCATGCCGCGCATCGCCTGCGGCGCGTTGCCGGCGAGGATCGCAGCGAGCCTGTCGACCTCCTCGTCCAGAAGCTCCAACGCCACCATGTCGGTGAGATAGCCGATCCGCAGCATCTCCGGCGCGCTGATCTTTTGCGCGGTCAGGAACAGTTTTTTTGCATTGTCGACGCCGAGCCGCGTCACGTAACGCTTGATGCCGCTGCTGTAGTAATGCAGCCCGAGCCGTGCCGCGGGCATGAACATCTCGGCGGTATCGACGCCGATGCGGAAGTCGCAGGCAAGCGCGAGGTCGGTCGCGCCGCCATAGACGCCGCCGTTGAGCCGGCAGATCGTGGGGACGCCGAGATCCTCCAGCCGGTTGACGACCACCTCGAACGCCGATCCCGCGCTCTGCTGCTCGTTCGCACTGACCGCGCGCTCGGCAACGGAATTGAGGTCATAGCCGGCGGAGAAGGCGCGCCCCGTGCCGGTCAGCACCAGCACGCGGATAGCAGGATCGGCCTCGACCCGGTCGAACAGTTTGACCAGTTCGCCGAGATCCTCGGCCTGGAGCCGGTTGAGATGTTTGGGCCGGTTGAGGCGGATGGTGGCGCGTGCGCCAACGAGTTCGAGCACCGGGCCAGTGGCTGCGTCGGCTGTGTCCGACATTCTTGTCTCCATTTATTTTGCTTGTCGCCATTTATTTGTTTTCGAGCGTGCGCCGCTTCGCCTCGGCATCGATGGTCTCGGCGAGATCGGGATGCCGCGCCATCAGCACGCGGAAGTCGACGAGGTCGAGCACAAGAAGCCGCGACACCTTGGTGGTCGAGACGTTGGCGCCGCGCAAATTGTTGCCGAGCAAGGCCATCTCGCCGAAGAAGGCGCCATCGCCGAGCCGCACCTTCTTGCCGGGCAGGTCGACCTCGACCTCGCCGGCGGCGATGAAATACATGCAGTCGCCCTGCGCACCCTTGCGGATGATCATGGTGCGCGCCGGCAGCTCCATGGTGCGCAGCATGTGGGTGACGTCGGCGATGGCGGCCGGTCCAAGCGCTGCAAAGAACGGCACCTTGCTGACGGATTCCCAGGTCTTGAGGAAATTGTCGCGCCGGGTCTCCGCGGCAAAGCCGGTCGCCAAAATACCGGTCCAGAGGCCGAACACACCGAGGCCGGAGATCATCACCAGCGCCGCCACCATGCGGCCCAGCGGCGTCACCGGCACCACGTCGCCATAGCCCGTCGTCGTCAGGGTTGCGACGGCCCACCACAGCGCGGCCGGCACGCTGCCGAACGTCTGCGGCTGCACGTCCCGCTCCAGGAAATATTCGGCAACCGAGGCCAGGAAGACCACCATCAGGAAGATCACGAGCACGCTGACCAGCGGCCCCGATTCCAGCACCAGCACGCGGCGGAGCTGCCGCAGGCCGGGAATGCCCGGCACCACCTTCAGCACCCAGAGCACGCTGAGCAGCCACGCCGTCCTGGGCTCGATCCCGAGAATCAGCGCGGCCGGCACGGCCAACGCACCGACCGCGTCGACCAGCCCGGCGGAGGAGGACATGTAGAGTGCAAGGCGCCCCTGTCGCGTCATATGGCGCAGCCGGACCACCCATTCGTATACGAAGTACACGAGACAGGTCCAAAGCAGGGCGTCGACCCAGCGATGTGCCGTCTCATAGGCCGGGTTGACCGTCAGGAGCACCATGGCAAGCACGCCGACGGCGACGGCCACATAGGCCGCCCTGGTCATGTTGCGGCCGGCCGTGGCGGCCGCGAACTGGGCCAGAGCGGAGATCAGCGGCTTGGACATGCGAGCAGGCGGCTCAGTTTCGTCTTTGCGGTCCCCGGCTGGAACCTCGCTGCCAAAGTGCCTGCCCGGCTCGAGGCCGTCAACGACGGTCCGCCGGACCACGCGCCGCTACTTGAAATGCGGCGGTTCGTCGTAGCCGCGACGGCTGCTGAAGAACAGCAGCACCATCAAGCCGATGCCGACAAGAACGGAAAAACCGGCCCCCAACGCCAGCGCCACGTAGCCTTCCGTCGGGATCGGCTCGCCCTCGACCGCCATCGCGGAATAAACGAAATAGCCAACCGCGGCCAACATTCCCAGCAGGAAGATGATGAGGAGTGCACGCATGGCGCGGTCTCCGGTTGATCCGAGAACAAACGGTTGTGGACAGGGACGGTTCCCGGCCTAGGGCCCCCGGTCGCTCGAAGACGTGCCGGCAAGGCGTCGCCGTAGGTCCTCAAATTGATGGGTCAGGCACTCTGAGCTGTCTTCACCACCACGACATTGCTCTCGTCGTGCTGGGAAGGGGCCACATCCTGAGCGGCCTTCTCGCCCGCGCCCGCATGGCGCTTGAGATAGTCGCGGCGCATGCCGATCTCGTCGCGGACGAATTCGTAGCCGAGCTTGAAGGTGTCGAGCCCGTCGGTACTGATCGTGCCGTCTCTGAGGCCGATGACGGCGCCGCGTAAAATGCCTTCCAGCTCGTCCTGGAGACATTCGAGCTGGTCGAGCGAATGCGCATGTTCGATCCGCTCGCCGATGTCGAGGATGGCGGTGGCCAGCTCGCTGGCCTTCTCCGGCGCGATCCGGGTGATCTTGGCGTAGATCGCGGCGAAGATCGAGCCGATGACGCTGAGCGCGGCAGCGCCGAGATACATCAGGTCGCTGTACTTATCCATGAACGACTTGGTGTCGTCGTTGATGTAGTCGGCCGCCCCTTGATGCGCCATCACGAAGGCGTCCTTCTCGACGGAGGCGGGCTCGATCCTAGTGGCAAAGCCGCTGTCGAGCCCGAGCGCGGACTTGTTCTCGTAGACGGTGCGCGCGAGCTCCCCGGCCGCCGTCGGCGACATCCTGGATTGGGCGACCAGCAACCATTCGAGCCCGATCGTGTCGAGATCGTCGCCGGGAATTTCCGGCGATGCAGACAGCGTGCCCGCCGTCAGCATCTCGCTGGAAATGCCGGGGATCTTGCGCGCCAGCGCTTTCGCCTCGTCGATCGCGTTCAGCGTGAAGCCGCCGCGCCTGGCGACCTGCTCATACGCCTTGTCCCGCACCGCCCGCGAGGCGTGGACGATGGCGACGACTGCGCCAAAGCCGCTCGCCGGCGCGAACAGCTTGTCGAGTGTAGCGCCCTGTGGCGCCATCCGGATCCTCCCCGCGTCCGCACCCTCCGGAACGTCGAGGATACCGCGGACGAAGACGAGCGCGGAGTCGTTGTCGGCGACGACGGCGACCTTCTTCTTCTTCAGCTCGGCGAGCGACTTGATCTTCTTGTTTCCGGGCCCGAGCAGCAGCACGATATCGTGCTCGAGGATCGCGAGCGTGCGTGCCCGCAGCGGCACCTTGGCGTCGGTGCGCAGCACCGCGAGGTCGGCCTGCTTGCGATCGAACTGGGCGATCGCCTTGGCGTTGTCGGCGTTGTTGACGATCTTGATCCGGAAGCGCGAGGCGTTGTTCTTCAGGACGGCGGCGAGCTTGGCTGCGAACAGCGCCTCGTCGCTGTTGGGGGCGCCGACCGCAAAGGTCAGCGTCTCCGAATTGTGCACCAGCATGCGGCCGCCCCAGACGGTGGCAAGCGACAACAGCAGGGTCAGCACGACGTAGAGGAAGACCTGCTGCTGATTGGTCTTGATCACCTTGGGTCGCCGGGGCGGTGGCTCGATCGGCGATGAGGTCGGGCCCTCAGTACTCATGGCAGCACTCTGGCCTTATGCTTCCGGTGGCGGGCGGCTTGCGGATGTGATCGCTGCGGTCGCCCTGTAATTCGTAAACGTCTGAAAAAAGAACGATATTCTCTACTGACGATGGTAGCGCGCAGGCCGCGGAATGCAAATTCCGAGCCGAAGGTAACCTTACTCAACTCGGCCCCGGCGATTGGTCATCCTATCACCAGTTAGCCACAGTTGGCGATTTTCCGGTTCCCCCCGGCTGCATTCCGCCGCGGGAGGTGTCATAAATCGCAAGTCCCGGCGATTTGACCGGTCCAGGAAGAGATTGCGCTGAACGCTCCAATTCTTCTTGTCACGTCAACGAGGGCGCCTTGTCGTTTCCACCTCTGTCATCGGCGGTTCCGGTCGAAGCCCTCATTGGTTGGATGTTGCTGCTGACGTTCAAGCACATCATCGCCGATTTCGTCCTCCAGACCGCCTGGATGGCGCACGGCAAGGACCAGAAGCACGGCTGGGCCCTGCCGCTCCTGGTGCACTGCCTGGTTCACCTTGCGGTTGCGCTGCCGCTGATCCTGATCGTGGCGCCGAAATTCTGGTTTGTGGCGCTGATCGACTTCGTCATCCACATCACGATCGACCGCGCCAAGGGCCTCGTCTCAGCCAATTTCGGTGTCGATCTTGCGCATCCCTGGTTCTGGACCCTGATCGGTGTCGACCAGGCCCTGCACCATCTGACTGGCTTCGGCCTCTCCATCTTCATGGCGGCGAACTGACCGCTGGCGGCCTCGGCGCGTAGGTGGTCGTCCATCGGCATCCACAAGAGGTCGTCATGCCCGGGCTTGTCCCGGGCATCCACGTTCTTCGCGCCTCTCGGCTTTCCGTGGATGGCCGGGACAAGCCCGGCCATGACGCGTGGAGGCGTTCGCGCCTGACTCATCGGCTCAGATAGCGCGGCTGGATCCCCGCCCAGCCCATTGATTCGCGGCCCACGCGCAAGGACCCCCGGGTGACTACCGGGCAGCGTGGTTAACCTTTCATTAGAGAATTGCACTGCATCTTCCCAGACGAGGGAGAACTGCAATGTTTTCAAGCCGCGATACCTTTGAAGGCGATTCCTGCCCGGTCCGCGACGAACTCCTTGGCGAGATGTACCGCGCCAGCGAGAGTGGCCTGCCGAAGCTGGTTGAAAGTGTTTCCCCTGACGCGCGCGCCAGGCTGGCGCTGTTCTGCTATCGGCGCAGCCATCTGCACTCGCTGGCGGTCGCGATCGCTGGCAGCTGTAACGAGCGCGACCTGATCGAGAACGGCGGCCGTGTCGGTTCGACGCTCTACGCGCTTGCGCGCGAAGGCGCGGCGAAATCCTCGCCGTCGCTGTCGGGTGGCCGCAAGCCGATCACGCTGTCGACCAAGCCGCTCTCGGTGCTCGCGCCGCTGGACGACGAGATCGACGACGAGATCGGCGAAGCCGTCCCGGCCTAAAGCACGATCGATCGCGCTCTAGCTCTCTATTGGCGTATGATCTCGGCGGAAAACCGCTGCACACTTTTCCGGATCATGCGCCGGCGGCCTCTATCACCGGCAGCCCGAATTTCCGTCGCGCCATCGCGCATTCGGCATCGCCCGGCATGCAGGTGCGGCACACGTCCGGCCGCACTGCATAGATGCCGCACGCGGTCGCTTTTCCAATGTTCCCCTGCAACGCCGAACAGCGATCGCCTTCGCAGCGCATGCCGGATTGACGGTCGTTGACGAGCGCTTCGGGAATCGCGGCAAGCTCCTCGTCGCTCTCGATCGAGAAGCGCGGCCAGTTCGCCGAATAGCCGCAGCAGGCGCCGCAACTCTGGCAACAGCTCGACAGGTCGATCGGGGCGTTCTCATCCATCGTCACGTGTCCTTTGGCGGGCCCCAGACCAGGCTCTGGCGCCATTTCGCGCGCAGCACGTCGCGCCTTTCAGGATATCTCTCGTCGGGATAGCTCGCGTCGACCACGCGGTCGGTGCGGAAGCTGCGGAAGTCGCCGCGCAGCTCGCACCAGGCCGCGAGCAGGCGCACGGCTTCGAGATAGCCGATCGAAATCGGCCAGATCATGCGCTCGCTGGCGCGGCCCTGCTCGTCGCGATAGCGCAGCATGATCTTCTTGCCTTCGTGGATCTGGGTGCGCGTGCGAGCCATGTCCAAGCGGTCCGGCTCCCTGTTCCAGCTCGGTCGGGCCCGGCTTGCCGGCTCCAGCACGAACGGACGCAGGCGCTCAGGGACAGTGTCGGCGATCTTGGCCATCAGATCTTCAGCCGCACGCGCCAGCGCGGGATCGGCATGGCCGGCGACCCATTGCGCGCCCAGCACCGCCGCCTCGATTTCGTCGGGTGTCAGCATCAAAGGCGGCAGGTCAAAACCCTTTTCCAGGATGTAGCCCATGCCGGCTTCACCACGGATCGGCACGCGCTGGCCGATCAGCGTGGCGATGTCGCGATAGATCGTGCGCTTCGAGGTCTCGAGCTCGGCCGCGATGGCGTCCGCCGTCAGCGGCTTACGCGTGCGCCTCAGCACCTGGATGATTTGAAACAGCCGGTCGGCGCGTCTCATGACGGATCTCTTGTCGGTGGTTTTTCAGAAGGCGGCGCGCGGCTGCTGACAGGATGTTGGCAGCAGGGGAGTTCTATACCGGGACAACACGTCGACTGAAGAGGATTTGTCCATGATCATTCCAACTCATTTCGGCCCGGCCGCTGCGCTATGGCGGACCCCGCCTTTACAGGTCCAGCCTTTGCAAGTCCCGCGTTTGCAAGCCCGAGCTTGGTACGCATGGGCGTTCGGCCGCCTCGTATCCCTTGATCTCATGGTCCTCGACCTCCGCCTTGCGCTCGCGACCATGGTGGCTCGCTTCCTGGTGCAGGCCGCGGACGCGCTGGTCCGTCATGTCATGGCCCGCGCCTGGCGGGGGGCCCGTTTCGCAGAAGATATCACGGCTGCTGCCACCATGGTGGCAGCAGCCCGCGGTTAAGTTCCCTCAACTCTTTCGGTCGTTTCAGGAGAGCCTTCATGATCACGCTTTACGGCTTTGGCGCCGGCTTCGGCCTGCCGGAAATCAGCCCCTTCGTCACCAAGACGGAGGTGCAGCTCAAGATGGCGGGATTGCCCTACCGGAAGGAGCGGGCGATGCCACCCGCATCACCCAAGGGGCAGCTGCCCTTCATCGACGATGGCGGCGAGGCGGTGGCCGATTCCACTTTCATCCGCGCCCATATCGAGCGCCGCTACGGCTTCGATTTCGACGCCGGTCTGTCGCTCGTCGAGCGCGCGCAGGCCTGGGCATTCGAACGCATGATCGAGCATCACGTTTATTTTGCGCTGGTCGGGGCGCGCTGGGTCGATCCGGTCAACTTCGCCAAGGGGCCTGCGCATTTCTTCGACGGCGCGCCGGAGCACAATCGCGAGAAGTTGCGCGAGGACGCGCAATTCCGTGTCGCCGAGAACTACCTGCTCTCCGGACTCGGCCGCCACGCGCCCGATGACGACGTCGATCTCGCCGTGCGCTCGCTGTTTGCGCTCTCGGTGCAGCTCGGCGACAAGTCCTATCTGATGGGCAACAAGCCCTGCGGCGTCGATGCCACCGCCTTCGGTGCACTCGCCGGGATCCTGACGCCGTTCTTCGAATCCGCACTGCGCCGTCGCGCCGAAGGATTTCCGAACCTCACCGCTTATGTCGACCGGATGATGGACAGTTACTATCCGGAGTTCGCCTGGACCCCGCTGCGGCAGGCGGCTTGAGGCCTGGAATGAGACTCATCTAGCGCCCCGAGAAAGGTGTGTCCCCTCCCCCACAAGGGAGGAGGGAACTCAGAGAGCGGTGCTGTTGTTCAAACGCGATCCGGCATTACGCTCGCTGCAAACAAAAAGAGCCGGCCCATCGGGCCGGCTCTCGTCGTCTCAATCCTGCCGCTGCGTCTATTTCACCAGCGTGTACTTGCCGTTCTTCACCGTGAGCAGGATGCGCGAGCGCTCGTCGAGGCCGTAGCGATCCTTTTCGGTGAAATTGTAGACGCCTTGGCTCGCCGCAAGCTCCTTCTCCGACAGCAGCGCCTGGCGAATCGCCTCGCGGAATTCCGGCGTGCCTGGCTTCGCCGTCTTGAGTGCCGCCGGGATGATGCGCTTGAGAATCTCGAAGGCGTCGTAAGAGTGACCGGCGAACTGGCTGCGGCTGTTCGGGCCGTACTTGGCTTCATAGGCCGAGTTGAGCGCGAGGCCCGGCTTCTTGGTGGCGGCTTCGTCCGGCTGGTCCTCGGGATCCATGACGGGACCAGAGGCCATCAGCACGCCTTCCGCAGCTTTGCCGGCGATACGGATGAAGTCCATACTGGCGGCGCCATGGGTCTGGTAGATCAGGCCCTGATAGCCACGCTCGCGTAGCTCGGTCTGCGGCAGCGCGGCCGCGGTGCCGGAAGCGCCGACCAGAATGGCATCGGGATTCGCCGCCACGAGCTTCAGCACCTGTCCGGTCACCGACGTGTCGGGGCGAGCGAAGCGCTCCTCGTCGGCGATGGTTATGCCCATCGGCACGGCCTGCGCCTTCAAATCGTTGAACCAGAGGTCGCCATAGGAGTCGGAATAGCCGATATAACCGACGGTCTTCACACCCTTCGACTTCATGTGGTCGTACAGCACCTTGCCCACGATCGGGATCGGCTGCGGCATCGCCACCGACCACTTCATGCGCTCCGGCGTAATCGGGAACGGCGCCAGGCCGAAATGCGGAATGCCGGCTTCGTTGGCGACGTTGGACACCGCGATGGTCGGCGGCGTCAGCGCCGAGCCCATGATGATGTCGGCCTTGGATTCGGTCACGAAGCGGCGGGCGTTGGTGGTCGCGGTGGTCGGATCGCCGCCGTCGTCGAGTACGATCACCTTCAGCGGCACGCCGCCGATCTCCTTCGGCACGAACTCCAGCGCATTGCGCTCGGGAATGCCCAGCGCTGCGCCCGGGCCGGTCGTGGTGGTGGTGATGCCGATGGTGACCTCGGCGGTCTGAGCCCGCGCGGGCACGGCCGGCAGCGCAAGCGCAGCCGCGGTGACGGCGGCGGTCAGGTAAAAGCGTTTCATCTATTCCTCCCTTTATGTGTTTCTTTGAAAGCAGAAATCGGGGGTAATTCAGCCCCCTCTTTTGGTGATGTGGCGATTTAGCTCCGGGCCTCGCTCCCCGTGAATTTGGCTACCATTTCCGCAGGAAACGGTGCCGATTTCAGTTTGTCGGGGTTAACGGGGTCGCGCCCGACCAGGACACGGGTCTCGAAACCCTCGATAGCCAGCGCCTCGCCCTTGAAGACGCTGTGCTTCACCTCGAAACTCGAGCGCTTGATGCTCTCGATCTTGGTTTCGATGGTGATCCAGTCGCCATAAGTCGAGGGGATGTAGAACTTGGCGCGTGTATCGACCATGGGAATGCCCACCAGGCCGTATTTCTTGACCAGGTCCTGCTTGGAGAAGCCGGCGACTTCGAACAGGGTCGACGTCGAATCGTCGAACATCGCGAAATAACGCGGGTAATAGACGATGTTGGCGGGGTCGCAGTCACCCCACTGGATCTGGACGTCGCGCCGGTTCACGAACATATGCCGCGCCCTATTTCGGCGCCATGCGCAGCGAGCCGTCGAGGCGCACCACTTCGCCGTTGAGGTAGGAATTCTCGACCATGTGCAGGGCGAGCGCCGCGAACTCGTCGGCGTGGCCGAGCCGGCGCGGGAACGGGATCGCGGCGGCGAGCGAGTCCTGGGCTTCCTGCGGCAGGTTGGCGAGCAGCGGCGTGAGGAACAGGCCGGGCGCGATCGTCAGCACGCGGACGCCGAACTGCGCCAGCTCGCGCGCGATCGGCAGCGTCATGCCGACGATGCCGCCCTTGGAGGCCGAATAGGCCGATTGCCCGATCTGGCCGTCATAAGCGGCAACGGATGCCGTGTTGATGATGACGCCGCGCTCGCCGGTTGCCTGCGGCTCGAGCTTGGACATCTCGTTCGCGGCAAGGCGGAGCATGTTGAAGGTGCCGATCAAATTGACCTTGATCACCTTGTCGAAATCGGCGAGCGCCATCGGGCCGTCGCGGCCGACGACGCGCTTGGCAACGCCGATGCCGGCGCAATTGACCAGCACGCGCGCGGGTCCATGGGACTTGGTCGCTTGGGCGATCGCAGCCTCAGCGGAAGCCGCATCGGAGACGTCGCAAGCCACAGCCACGCCCTTGATCTCGGCGGCGACAGTTTCGGCGAGCTTGGCATTGAGGTCGCACACCGCGACCCTGGCGCCCTGCGCCGCCAGCTTACGCGCGGTCGCCGCGCCCAGTCCCGACGCGCCGCCCGTGACGATGACAGCCTGATCCTTCAACAACATGGCGTTCTCCCTAGGTGCGACGTCCTCTTACCCGACCGATATCACACGGTCCGATGGATTGGCAGCGTAGAGCTCCTCGATCAGCAGGCTGCGATGCTCGAGCACCGCGCGCTGGTTGATCGAGCCCTTGTCGGTGACTTCGCCCTTGTCGATCGAGAGTGGCGTGTCCATGAGGATCGCGCGCGTGATCCGCGTCGAGGATCCCGTGGCCGCGCTGAGAAAGCGGGTCAGCCGTTCGCGAAATGCCTCGCGCACCAGCCGGTCGCGGGTCGCGACGACGAGATCGTCGGTCGGCAGCGTCGGGTTGATCAGCCGGCAGCCGTCGAGATCGAGCACGACGAGCGCGGAGATCTCGTCTCGGTTGATGCCGGCGATGACGACGTCGCGCACCAGCGGCGCGCAAGCCGCGACGAAGCGCGCGCGCAATGGGCCGACGCTGACCCAGGTGCCGCTGCCGAGCTTGAAATCCTCACCGATGCGGCCGTCGAAATCGAAGCCGGCATTGAGATCATCGGGATCGACGGGCTTGAGGGCATCGCCGAGCTTGTAGAAGCCTTCTTCGTCGAACGAATTTGCGGTGATGTCGGGCTGGCGCCAGTAGCCGGGCATCACGTTCGGCCCCTTGCAACGAACTTCCATCTTGCCGTTGTTCGGCACCAGCTTGGCGTCATTGCCGGATACGGGAAGCCCGACATGGCCGGAGCGGCTGGTGCGCGGGTTGACCGACATGAAGAACGGCGCGGTCTCGGTTGCACCGAGGCCGGTCAGCATCGGTACGCGGTAGCCTTTTTCCTTCACCGCCAGCTCGTCGAGGCTGTTCCAGACGAACGGCGACAGCGCCGCGCCCGAGAAGAACATCGCGTGCAGCCGGTCGAAGAATTTTGCGCGGAGGCGCTGGTCGTCGCGCAGATAAGGCAGCAGCGACTCGTAGCCCTTGGGGACGTTGAAATAGACCGTCGGCGAAATCTCCTGGAGATTGCGCACGGTTTCCTCGATGCCTCCAGGCACCGGCTTGCCGGCATCGAGATACATCGAGCCGCCATTGTAGAGCGTCAGCCCGATATTGTGGTTGCCGCCAAAAGTGTGATTCCAGGGCAGCCAGTCGATGATGACGGGCGGCTCGTCCCTGAGGAAGGCGAGTGTCTCGCGCAGCATCACCTGGTTGGCGCAGATCATGCGCTGGGTGTTGATGACCGCCTTGGGGTTGCCGGTCGAGCCCGAGGTCAGCAGGAATTTCGCGATGGTGTCGGGGCCGATCTTGCCGTGGACCTCGTCCAGATCGCCGCGGATCGGGGTTGCCATGAGGTCGGCGAGCAAGGTGACGTCGCGGCCCGGCACGTGGCCGTAGGACGCGGCGATCTCGGTGCCGAGCGAGACGTTGGCCGCGAGCGCGTCGGCGAACTTGTCGGCGTCCTCGGCGAAGACAAGGCCGGGCGTCAGCAGCTTCATCAGGTAGGAGAGCTTGCCGTAATCCTTCGATACCAGCGAATAGGCCGGCGACACCGGGCAGAACGGAATGCCGGCATAGAACGCGCCGAACGCGAGCAATGCGTGGTCGATCGAATTGCCGGAGAGGATGACGACCGGCCGCTCCGCCGACAGCCCGCGCGCAATGAGCCCTGAGGCGATGTGCCGGCTCGCGGCGAGCAGCTCGGCGTAGCTGATCTTGCGCCAGCCGCGGCCACCTTCGCGCTCGGCCATGAAGACGCGATCGGGCGTCGCGCTCGCCCAGCGATGCAGGCGGTCGGTGATGCGGGCCGGATAATCGCCGAGCGGCTGTTTGGGCCGCAGATAAATCGTGCCGTCGTCGCGCCGCTCGATATTGACGACGGGATCGCCGAACGAAATGGGCCGCAGCGGGGAAGTGCTCGCGCCGCGCTCCATGCTGGAAGAGGACGGCTGCGCGCTCATGATTTCGGCTTCACCTTTGCGGTCTTGTGTTCGAGGAACTCGCGGATCCTGCGTTTTGCCTCTTTGTCGCTCTGCGCCACCGTCGCCATCAGCGATTCCATCAACAGGCCGGTCTGCGGATTGGCCTCCGCGATCATCGGCAGCGCCTGGAGCACGGCGAAGTTGGTCAGCGGCGCGTTGGAGGCGACCTTGGTCGCAAGCTCCATCGCCTTGCCGAGCCCGTTGCCGGCTTCCGTGACATATTGCGCAAAGCCGTAGGAGGTGCCTTCGGTCGCGGAATAGACGCGGCCGGTCAGCATCATGTCCATCATCCTGGCGACGCCGATCAGGCGCGGCAGGCGCACCGAACCGCCGCCACCGACGAAGATGCCGCGCTGCCCCTCCGGCAGCGCGAAATAGGTCGAGGGTTCGGCGACACGGATATGCGCCGCGCAGGCGAGCTCCAGCCCGCCTCCGATCACGGCGCCCCTGAGCGCGGCGATCACAGGCACGCGGCTGTACTGGATGCGGTCGAACACCCGGTGCCACATCTGGGAATGGAGAAGGCCGCCACTGGCATCATGGTCGGTCAGTTCGGAGAGGTCGAGACCGCTGGAAAAATGGTCGCCGATGCCGTGGATGACGACGGCGCCGATATCCTCGGGCAGGGCCGCAAAACACTCGCCGATCTCCAGGATGATGCCGTCGTTGAGCGCATTGCGCTTGGCCGGCCGATTGAGGCCGACGGTCAAAACCCGGTCCGCCCGCTCGATCTTCAAAAGCCCGGCGGCGCCCGCGTCAGCGGTCTCGGCGTTTCCCTGTGTCATTTGCGTCCTTGTCAGAATAGTTATGTTGTATAACGAATTCAGGAGGAGTCAACAAGGGGCTAGGTGCCTCTTGGGTCAGTCAGGCGGGCAAAAGGCGCCCTCCAAATGCGGTGTCGTCCCGGCGGAGGCCGGGAGCCATAACCACAGGGAGAAGTTTGGCCAAGTCGTTCGGTACTCCGACTATTCGCGATCGACAGATCACGCGGTATGGGTCCCAGCCTTCGCCGGGACGACGGCGAAGGGCACTGAAGCCTTCACATCACCTGATGCACGTCGATCACGACTCGATCCGCATGACGCGCTGCTGACCCGACAAAAATGTGCTCCATCAGCCAGCGGTACTTCTCGTGCCCGGTCTCGAACCTCGGCACGGTGCGGAAATAGATCAGTTTGGGATCCACCGGTTCGCCGCGCTTGAGCTTTTGCAACAGCTCGACCGGGCCGAAGCGCATGCCCTTGTTCTCGACATAGACGGTGGCACCGTCGTCGGTTTCGAACGCGTACTTCGCTTCGAGATCAATCAGCTCATTCGGGCGGATGGTCTGGAAGTCCGCGCCGAACGGCAGCACCTTGCCGGTGATCGCACCCGTCACCTCGCCGCCGACGATCGGGATGATGCGGCGAATGCCGATACCGGTCTCGCCGGCGGTGACGACGTCGCCGATGCGTGCGGTGACGGTAAAGACGTATTTGGTCTCGAGGGTAGGGGCCGTCATCGGTCACCTTTCTGTATTGAACTAGCGCCGCTGTCCTTCCTTCTCCCTTGTGGGAGAAGGTGGCGCGAAGCGCCGGATGAGGGGTATGCCTCTCCAAACTCAGATCAGCGCTTGAGGAAATATACCCCTCACCCGTCTCGCCGCTTTGCGGCGAGCCACCCTCTCCCACAAGGGGAGAGGGAAAAGACAGCTCGCCGCTTTACCACCTCCTCAATGCGCCATCATCCGCGTCGGCAGCCATGTCGCCAGCAGCGGGAAGGCGATCAGGATCACCAGGCGCACCAGGTCTGTCGCCACGAACGGAATCACGCCCTTGAAGATGGTGGAGAAGGAAACGTCCTTCACCACGCTCTTGATGACAAAGACGTTCATGCCCACCGGCGGATGGATCAGGCCGAGCTCGACCGTCATGACGATGATGACGCCGAACCAGATCGGGTCGAAACCGAGATGCATGATCACGGGGAAGATGATCGGCACGGTGAGGATGATCATCGCCATGGCGTCCATCAGGCAGCCGAGCACGAGATACATCACCATGATCAACGCCAGCACGCCGTAGGGGCCGAGACCGAGGCCGGTGAGGAATTCCGTCACCTTTTGCGGGGTCTGCGTCACCGTGAGGAAATAGCCGAAGATCAAGGCGCCGATCAGCACGGTGAACACGGCGGCGGCCGTGCGCGTCGCCTGGAGCAGCGACGCCAGAATCTTCTCGCGGTCGAGCCGGCCGGTCGCCACGCCGATGATGAAGGCGCCGGCGGCGCCGACGCCGCCCGCTTCGGTCGGCGTGAAGCGCGGCAAATAGGGCAGGCCGTAAAGGCCGCCGATGACGAACACGAACAGCAGCACCGGCGCCCAGATGTCCTTCAGGCCGGCGAAGCGCTCGCGCCACGGCAGCTCCTTGCCCTTGGGCAGGAAGTCGGGCCGGAAATAACCGATCAGGAAGATCGTGATCATGTACATGGTCATCGCGAGGATGCCCGGGATGATGCCGGCGATGAACAGCTTGCCGATGTCCTGCTCGGTGATGATGCCGTAGACGGCGAGCACGGTGGAGGGCGGCAGCATCGCACCCAGCGTGCCGCCGGCCGCGATCACGCCGGTGGCAAACGACTGCGGATAGCCGAAGCGGCGCATCTCGGGGTAAGCGACCGCGGAGAAGGTCGCGGCGGTCGCGACCGAGGAGCCGCAGATCGCGGCAAAGCCGCCGCAGGCGCCGACGGTGGCGATGCCGAGTCCGCCGCGCAAATGGCCGACAAAGCCGTTGGCGGCGCGGAACAGCTCGCGACTCATGCCGGAATTGCTGACGAACGAGCCCATCAGCAGAAACATCGGAATGACGCCGAAGGTGTAGTCGGTCACCGTGCGCATCGAGGTCTGGCCGACCAGCTTCAGCGCCGGCGTGGCGCCGACGAGATAGGAAAAGCCGGAGACGCCGACGAGGCCCATGGCCATGCCGACCGGCACGCGCAGCAGCATCAGGGCGAACAGGGAAACGAAGCCGATTACGGCGACGGCATCGGTGCTCATGATTACTCCGTCGCCTTCAGCTTGGGGTCGTGCATCTCTTCGGGATGGAAGATCAACCGGTAGGTGCGGATCGCGATCAGCAGCACGGCCGAGACGTCGCCGATCCAGGCGATCGCGAAGAACGGCCAGGTCGGCATGTGCATGTCGAAGGTCTGGACGTTGTCGTTGTAGGTGCCGCGCACCTTGTCGAACAGCGTCCAGGTCTGCACCGTCACGACGAACAGCAGCACCAGGGTCGCGAACACGTCGATCCAGCGCTGGTAGCGCGGCCCGACATTGCCCCAGACGAGGTCGACGGTGATGTGGGTGCCGCGATAGGAGGTCGCGGCGATGCCCCAGAAGATCAGGATGCCGAGCAGCATGCGGCCGATGTCGAAACTATCGGGGATCGAATAGTTCAGCGTGTTGCGAAGCAACACCGACAGGAAGATGTCGAGCGCGACGATGCCGACGAAAGCCGCTGCAATCCATTCGATCGAATCGATAATACGATCCATCCAGCTGCGCTTCATGGGAGCTTCCTAAGAGATGCCATCCTCGGGCGGGAGAGGGAGAGGACGCGCGATGTGCTCCTCGCGTCTCGACCCGCGTGCAGAACAACGGCGGCGAGATGCATCCCGCCGCCGCATGTGTTTCGACGAAGAACTACTCCGCCAGCGCGTTGTACTTCTTCAGCGAGGCCTTCAGCTCGCTAAGCGCCGCGTCCGGATCCACGCCGGTCTTCTTCGCGCCGTCACTCCAGGTCTTCACCAGCGGCTCGGCGGCCTTCTTCCAGGCCGCGGTCTGCTCGGGCGTCAGCTTGTAGACCTCGTGACCGGACTCCGCCTTGACCTTGTCGATGCCGGCATCCTCGAACTTGCCCCAGTGCTCGCCGACCACGCCTGCCATTTCGACCGTGCAATTCTTGTCGATCGCGGCCTTCTGCTTGTCGGACATCGCATTGTACTTGTCCTTGTTCATGACGAACACGAAGGTCGTGGTGTAGAGCGGCGCCTCCATGTCGTATTTGGTCACCTTGTCGATGCCGAACAGCACCAGCGAGCCCCAGGGGAAGGTGACGCCATCGGCGACGCCGCGCTCGATGATGTCGCGCACTTCGGGCGCGGAGGATTGCACATTGGTGCCGCCGAGCGAGGTGACGAAGTTCGCCATGGTGGCGTGGGCGGGGCGGATCTTCAGGCCCTTCACGTCCTCCGGCATCACGATCTTCTTGGTGCGGGAATGGAAGGAGGAGGGCGAGTGGACGAAGGCGAGGCAGTATTTGACGTCCTTCATCTCCTTCTCGGCGTATTTGCGGTACCAGGCGTCGAGCCCCATCGAGCCGCCCTTGGCATCCGAGATCAGGAATGGCAATTCGCCAGCGCCGATGATCGGGAAACGGCCGGGCTGGTAGCCGGGATTGACATAGGTGACGTCGGCGATGCCGTCGCGCGCCATGTCGTAATGGTCGAACGCCTTGCCCATCTGCTGGGCCGGAAACACCTTGCCCTTGATGGTGCCGCCGGAATCCTTCTCGACCGCAGCAGCCCAGTCCTCCAGCGATTTCTGTAGTGGATGCGAGGCCGGCACCCAGTGCGAGATCTTCAAATCGAAGGTCTTGTCCTGCGCGAACGCAGGGCTCACGCTTGCTGCCAGCAGCAACGCCAGACAGGCTTTCCTCATCACGCGTCTCTCCCTCTTTTGACGGCGGGCTTCGATGGCCCGGTCTCGTTAATTAACATGTTATCTAGTTGGCCGGCGCGTTCAAGCCGGAACTGGCGCGACGTGCCGCCGCGCACTCCCTTTTGCCCAACCGTTATATGATATAATTATCGTGCGCGGACGGCAGCGACAAGCGAGCCACGCCGAAAGCCTACAGGATCGGGAGGAGCAAGTATTGCGGACAAAAGTCGCAATCATCGGGGCGGGGCCGGCAGGATTGTTGCTTGGGCAACTGCTGCATCATTATGGCATCGACAATGTCATTCTGGAGCGGCAGAGCCCGGACTATGTGCTCGGCCGCATCCGTGCCGGACTGCTGGAGGAGGGAACAGTTGCGCTGCTCGACCAGATCGGCGCCGGCGCACGGGCGCATGCCGAAGGGCTGGTGCATGAAGGGATCGAACTCACCTTCTCGGGGCGCCGCCACCGCATCGACATGAAGGCTGCGACCGGCAAGACGGTCATGATCTACGGCCAGACCGAGGTCACGCTCGATCTGATGAATGCGCGCACGGCCGCCGGCCTCACCTCGGTCTACGAGGCCAAGGACGTGCAGCCGCAGGATTTCGACGGCGGTCACCCGCGCGTAACCTACGTGAAAGATGGCGTCACCCACACCATCGATTGCGATTTCATCGCCGGTTGCGACGGGTTTCACGGCGTCAGCCGCGCCAGCGTTCCGGCTTCGGCCATCGAGGAGTTCGAGCGCATCTATCCGTTCGGCTGGCTGGGCATCCTCTCCGAGACGCCGCCGGTCAGCCACGAGCTGATCTATTCCAACCACGCCCGTGGCTTTGCGCTCTGCACCATGCGTTCGACCAGGCGCAGCCGTTACTATGTGCAGTGCGCGCTCGACGACCACGTCGACCAATGGCCGGACGACCGTTTCTGGGACGAGCTCAAGCGCCGGCTCGACCAGGACGCCGCCGACAGCTTGGTCACGGGCCCCTCGATTGAGAAGAGCATTGCGCCGCTGCGCAGCTTCGTCGCCGAGCCGATGCGCTTCGGCAGGATGTTCCTGTGCGGTGACGCCGCCCATATCGTGCCGCCGACCGGCGCCAAGGGGCTGAACCTGGCCGCGAGCGACGCGCATTATCTGTCGAGTGCGTTTCGCGAGTTCTACGACGAAAAATCCAGCGCCGGCATTGATGCCTATTCGGCGAAGGCGCTGGCGCGGGTCTGGAAGGCCGTGCGCTTCTCCTGGTGGATGACCTCGATGCTGCACAAATTCCCCGACACCGGCACCATCGGCGCGCGCATCCAGCTCGCCGAGCTCGACTATGTCACGCAGTCGCAGGCCGCGATGACCTCGCTGTCGGAGAATTACGTGGGGCTGCCGTTTTAGGGCGCGCCGTCATGCCTCGCGAAAGCGGGGCATCCAGTACGCCGCGGCCTCTCCGTATCACGTCACCGTCTCTGGAATACTGGATCACCCGCTTTCGCGGGTGATGACAGGGATAGCGGGGCGACGGCGCCACTCCTTTCAAACACCCGCGCAAATTCCGTTTAAAACTTTGTAGGTGGTGCATCTGTCCCGTCTGCCGCGTTCAATGGCGGGAGCCACCAACGCGAGACGGACATGACCAGCACCGACATTCCCGCCGGCTTCGAGCCGCACTTTCGCAAAGCCCCGCTCACCGATCCTTGGGAGCCGCTTTACTCCAGGAAGACCGACAACGGCGTCACCGTGGGATTGCGGCTGGCGAAACCGCACACCAACGCGCGCGGGCTGATCCATGGCGGCCTGATCGCGGCGCTGGCCGATGCCGCCATGGGCTACAGCTGCGCGCAGGCGACGGGCTGGACGACCTCGTTGGTCACGATCTCGCTGTCGGTCGACTATGTCGGCGCCGGCGAGATCGGCCAATGGCTCGCGGTCGAGGGTGAGGCGATCAAGACCGGCAGCACGATCTGTTTCGCGCAGTGCCTCGCGAAGGCCGACGGCGCCGTGATCGCCCGCGCCAGCGGCACCTTTCGCGTAGTGCCGAAGAAGGGGTGAGGGCGTCACCCGAATTTCCACTCCGCGGTCTCCACCACGAGATCGACGAAGGCACGCACCTTGGCGGAGAGCAGGCGCGAGGTCGGGTAGACGATGTGGATCGGCAACGCCGGCTGCTCGTATTTCGCCAACACGATTCTGAGCCGCCCGCGCCGCAGGCCCTCGGCAGCCTGATAGGCCAGCACCCGGGTCACGCCGCCGCCCGCCTCGGCATATTGCAGGGCGGCGTCGGCGCTGTTGCTGGCGAAGCGTGGATTCGGCGCCACCTCGATGTCGCGGCCGTCCTGCACGAAGCGCCAGTTCGCGGATGGACCGAAGGCGATGGTCTGGTGCCCGAGCAATGCCTCCGGCGTCTTCGGCTCGCCATGGCGCTTGAGATAGCCAGGTGTCGCCACCACGATCCGCCGCATCTCGCCGACCTGGCGCGCGACGAGGGAGGAGTCGGCGAGATGGCCGATCCGCACCGCGACGTCGACGGCATCTTCCACGAGATTGACCAGGTTGTCCGACAGCCGCAATTCGCAGGCGACCTCGGGATAGCGCTTGAGGTAGGCGATCATGACAGGCCCGACATGGAGCCGGCCAAAGCCGACCGGCGCCGACACCACCAGCCGCCCGCTCGGTCGGTTGCGCTCCTCCCGTGCCGAGCCGTCGGCCTCCTCGACATCGGCGAGGATGCGACGCGCGCGCTCGAGATAGCGCGTGCCGACGTCGGTCAGGGTCGCTTGACGGGTGGTCCGCTGCAACAGCCGCGCGCCAAGATGCTCCTCCAGCGCCGCGATCAGCCGCGTCACCGCGGAGGGGGACAGCCGCAGTTTTCGTGCCGCCGGCGCGAAGCCGCGCAGGTCGGCGACGGTGACGAAAACATGCATGGCTTCGAGGCGATCCATGGCATTATTGCATATAACGCAACGATGAAGTGTCAAGCGGGATGATTGTTTTAGCCGGCGGGAGGTCCATTTTGGATGGCGAAGACGCAGGGATGCGCCGGGATTTCAGGAGATGTTCCGATGACGGCAACTCACACCTACGCCAGCGACGTGGCGTTCACGCCGGCGGTGAAGTCGATCCAGACCCGAAAGGGATCACGCGAAGGCTATGCCCATGCCGAGCAGCGCGGCTGGCGCACCGAGGTCGATGAGAACCTCGCGGCGTTCCTGGCCGACGCCAACAGCTTTTATCTCGCCACGGCATCGGCCGACGGCCAGCCCTACATCCAGCATCGTGGCGGCCCGAAGGGCTTCTTGAAGGTGCTGGACAAGCAGACGCTGGCTTTCACGGACTACGCCGGCAATCGGCAATACATCACGCAGGGAAACCTGTCTGAAAATCCCAAGGCCTACATCTTCGTGATGGACTACGCCCATCGCCGCCGGGTGAAGATCTGGGGCGAAGCGCGGGTGGTCGAGGACGACGAGGCGCTGACGACATCGCTGATGCCGAAAGGCTATCGCGCCCGGCCCGAGCAGGTGATCCTGTTCAAGATCGAAGCGTGGGACACGAACTGCCCGCAGCACATCCCGCAGAAGTTCGACGCTGGAGATGTGGCGGCGGCGCTGGCGGCAAGGGATGCGAAGATCGCCGAGCTGGAAGCAGAGCTCGCGGCGCTGAAGGGTGACAAGGGGGCAAGCTAGGCCACGATCTTCGTCTCTCCCTGAATCCTCCGATGTCATGCCCCGCGAAGGCGGGGCATCCAGTACGCCGCGGCGCCTCGGTTCAAGCACAGGTCTCTGGAATACTGGATCGTCCGCCCCTGTGCGCAATTGCGCACTAGGCGGACGATGACAGATGAGTTTGAGGAAGCGCGTCTCGAAGTTACAACACACTCGCCCCTTCGTGCTGGAAGCCGAGATAGCTCGCCGCCACGCGCTCATTCGCCGCGATGTCGCTGGCCTTGCCGCTGAGCACGAACTCGCCGAGCTCCATGACATAGGCCTGATCCGCGATCTTCAATGCCGCCTGCGCGTTCTGCTCGACCAGCAGCACGGAGACGCCGGCGGCGCGCAGTTCGGTGACGATGCGGAAAATGTCGGCGACGATGATCGGGGCGAGGCCGAGGCTCGGCTCGTCCAGCATCAGGAGCTTGGGCTCGCCCATCAGTGCGCGGCCCATTGCGAGCATCTGCTGCTCGCCGCCGGAGAGCGTGCCGGCGAGCTGCTTGCGCCGCTCCTTGAGCCGCGGAAACAGCGTGTAGACCCGCTCCATCGAGGCTTTCGCCTTGCTTCTCTCGATGCGGAAGGCCCCTAACTCGAGATTGTCCTCGACATTCATGGTCACGAACAATTCGCGGTGCTCGGGAACGAGGCCAAGCCCCATGGCGACGCGGTCCTCGATGTCGAGCCGCGACAGGTCCTGACCTGCGAATGAAACGCGCCCTTTCAGCGGCAAAATGCCGATGATGGCGGAGAGCAGCGTGGTCTTGCCGGCGCCGTTGGCGCCGACGATGGTGACGATCTGGTTCTGGCCGACTTCGAGCGAGACCGAGCGCACGGCCTCGACCTTGCCATAGGCGACATGGGCGTTGGCGACGGACAACAGCGCGCTCATGCCGCCACTCCGAGATAGGCCTTGATCACTTCGGGATTGGTCTTGATCGTGGCCGGCGTTCCTTCCGCGATCTTGGTGCCGAAATCGAGCACCACGATGCGGTCGGCGAGGTTCATGACGAAGCCCATGTCGTGCTCGACCAGCAGGACGCTCATGCCGCCGTCGCGCAGCTCGCGCAGCAGCGTCGCGAGCCGCTCCTTCTCCATGTGGCGCAGGCCGGCGGCCGGCTCGTCGAGCAGCAGCAGCATCGGATCGACGCACAACGCACGGGCGATCTCGACGATCCGTTGCTGTCCCAGTGAGAGCGAGCCTGCGAGCTGATGCATCTGCTCGCCAAGTCCGACCCGCTCGATCTGGCGGGTGGCTTCGGCGAGCAGCTTTGCCTCATCAGTGCGGTCGAGCCGCAGCATCGAGGAGATCGGCCCCGAATGGCCGCGCAGATGGGCACCGATCGCGACGTTTTCCAGCACGGTCATATCAGGCACCAGCTTGACGTGCTGGAAGGTGCGGGAGATGCCGAGCTTGACGATCTCCTGCGGCGGCGCCCTGTCGACCTTGTTGCCGAGCACGGAGATCGAGCCCGAGCTGGCCGACAGCACGCCGGTGATCAGGTTGAAGGTGGTGCTCTTGCCGGCGCCGTTGGGGCCGATCAGCGCGACGATCTCGCGAGCCTGGACGTCGAAGGAGACGTTGTTCACCGCGACCACGCCGCCAAATTGTTTCCGCGCCTTCTCGACCTGGAGCAGGACGCTGGATTGGCCGGGCGAGCGGGTGCGCTGCTCCAGTTTCAGCGAAGTGTCTGGCTTCTTGCCACTGGTACGCTGGGGCAGGAACGACATCAGCCAGGGCCAGACGCCGCCGGGTGCGAGCTGGAGCAACGCCACCAGCATGATGCCGAACACGATGGTCTCGACCTGGCCCGAGCCGGGCAGGATCAACGGCAGGTAGCTCTGCAGCACTTCCTTCAGGACCACGACCAGCGCCGCGCCCAGGACGCCGCCCCAGACATAGCCGGCGCCGCCGACCACGGCGATGAAGAGATACTCGATGCCCGCCTGCGCGCCGAACGGCGTCGGGTTCACCGCGCGCTGAAGATGGGCGTAGAGCCAGCCGGAGAGGCCGGCGAGCACGGCGGCATGGATGAACACCAGCATTTTCGCCCGCGGGGTGTGCACGCCGAACGCCTCGGCCGCGACATGGCCGCGCCGGAGCGCGCGGATGGCGCGGCCGGTGCGGGAGTCCAGCAGGTTCATCGTGAGCAACGCCGAGAGGATCACGGCAACCCAGATCGCGTAGTAGATCGAGCCGGGCGAGAGCATTTTGAACGAGCCGATCGACAGCGGCGGGATCGCCGAGATGCCGTCGTTTCTTCCCAAAAATTCCAGCTTGCTGAAGAGATAGAACAAGCCGAGTCCCCAGGCGAGCGTGCCGAGCGGCAGATAATGGCCGGAGAGACGGACGGTGACGAGGCCGAGCAGCACCGCCAGCAATCCGCTGACCAGCAGCGACAGTGGTAGCGTCAGCCAGGGCGACATGCCGTAGGTTGTCGACAGCACCGCGGTGGTGTAGGCGCCGAAGCCGACGAAGGCCGCTTGTCCAAACGAGGTCAGGCCGCCGACGCCGGTCAGCAGCACGAGGCCCATCGCGACCAGGGCCGCGAGGCCGATATTGTCGAGCAGCACGATCCAGAATGGGGGCATGCCCGGAACAAACGGGATCGCCGCCATGATCAGCGCGAAGATGAGGATGGGGAGCCGGCTCTGCATCTTGGCGTCAGTCCTTCTCTTCCTCGACCGCAGGCGCCGCGAGCGAGCGCAGCAGCAGCACGGGAATCAAGAGCATGAAAACGATCACCTCCTTGTAGTTGGAGGCATAGAAGGACGAGAACGCCTCGACGATGCCGACGACTAGCGCCGCGACGGCGGTGAGGGGGTAGCTGACAAGCCCGCCGATGATCGCGGCGACAAAGCCCTTCAGGCCGATCAGGAAGCCCGAGTCGTAATACAGCGTCGTGATAGGCACGATCATGATGCCCGACAGTGCGCCGATGACGGACGCCAGCAGGAAGGCGATCTGACCGGATAGCGTGGTGCGGATGCCGACGAGCCGGGCACCGAGCCGGTTCACAGCGGTCGCGCGCAGCGCCTTGCCGTAAAGTGTCAACCCAAAGAACAGCCACAGCCCGACGATGAAGGCGATGGTAATGCCATAGACCGTGATGCTCTGGCCGGTGAAGCGCAGCGCACCGCTGGTGAAGGAGCCGGACAGCACGGCAGGTCCGCGCTGGCCTTCGGCGCCGAAGAACAAAAGGCCCAAACCCTGAAGCGCGAGGTGAACGCCCACCGAGGCGATCAACAGCACCAGCACGGAGGTGTGCGCCAGCGGCTGGAATGCGATGCGGTAGAGAAACAGGCCGATCATCGCCACGATCACCAGCGACAGTGCGATGCAGACCGCAACCGGCGGCTTCTGAGCGGCGTAGTAGACGGTCAGCGCCAGCACGATGGCCGGCAGCACGATATTGGTGATGACGCTGCGCAGGATCAGGCGTCCGTGCAGCGCCTTGCGCGCGGCGAACAGGTCGAACGCGAAGGCGCCAATGCCCAGGGCGAGCGCGAGTTTCGCCGTACCCGGCATCTGGCCCGCGGCCAGCGAGGCATAGGTCAGCGCGCCATAGGTGACGAATTCGCCTTGGGGAATGAGGATGACGCGGGTGACGGCGAACACCAGCACCAGCGCCAGGCCGAGCAGCGCATAGATCGCGCCATTGGTGATGCCGTCCTGCAGCAGGAACAGCATGATGGTGGTATTCAAGACCGGACGCTCCCCCTCAAAGATTCAGGACCGGTCCCCTGATTGTGGTGGACGGTCCGCTCACAGCCATTGAACAGCGCTGACGATATTTGATATGGTCCATAACAATTATCAAATATAACATCAAGGGTGGCGAACGATCCTCCCGAACTTAACGGGATTGCGAGCATGAGGCGATGACCGTTTCCAAAACCGCTGAAAAGTCCTCTGAAAAACCCGCCGAGACCGCCAAGGGCCGCAAGGACGCGGCCGACGGGCCTGGTGAAGCCCTCCAGCTCGGCGAGCTCTCGGAGCAGCTCGGCTATGTCCTGAAGCGGGCACAGCTCAAGGTGTTCGAGAACTTCCTGCGCTGCATGGCCTCGCTCCAGCTCACGCCGGCGCAGTTCTCCGTGCTGCTGCTGGTCGAGAAAAACCCCGGCCGTAACCAGACCGAGATCGCCTCCACCCTCGGCATCCTGCGCCCGAATTTCGTGGCGATGCTCGACAATCTCGAGAGCCGCGACCTTTGCGCGCGGATCCGCTCCACCAACGACCGCCGCTCGCACATCTTGGTGCTGACCGACAAGGGCAAGGCCGTGCTGGCCCGCGCCAAGAAGCTCGTCGCCACCAAGCACGAGGCCCGGCTGAACGAGCTGCTCGGGCCGTCCAACCGCGAAGCCCTGCTCGGGATGCTCTCGAAGATCGCCAACGAGTTTTGACGGTTGATTGCCCGGCGACCGGGCATCAAACCCGGAAGCGCGGGCGGGCTGGCGGCGGTTATGCCGCAGAGCGAACCGGTCGGGCATGGCAGGTGTTTTCGCGGACAGGAAATGGCGCTCGATTTCCTCGGCGGGCAACGGAGGGCTGAACAAATAGCCCTGCATTTCCGTGCAGCCCTCCGCTGCGATCCGGTCCCGTTGCTCCTCGCTCTCCACCCCCTCCGCCGTCGTCGTCATGCCCATCCCGCGCGCCAGTGCCGCCACCGCCCGCACGATGCTGAGGGATGCCGCATTGTTTTCCACGCCGCTGACGAAAGACCGGTCGATCTTGATCTTGTCGAAGGGGAAGCATTGCAGATAGGTCAGTGACGAATAGCCGGTGCCGAAATCGTCCATGGCGACCTTGATGCCCAGCGCCCGGAGCTGGTGCAGCGTCGTCAGCGTTCCGTTCCTGTCCTGCAGAAACACGCTTTCCGTGATCTCGATCTCCAGCCGCCGCGGATCGAGGCCGGAGGCCGCCAGCGCGCCGACGATCACCTCCGTCAGGCCCGGCTGGCGGAATTGCACCGCCGAGATGTTGACGGCGACGTGCAGATGGTCCGGCCATCGGCTTGCAGTGCCACAGGCCTGCCGGATCACCCATTCGCCGATCGGCACGATCAGGCCGATCTCTTCCGCAAGCGGGATAAAGCTGTTGGGCGCGACCAGTCCGCGCCGGGGATGTCGCCAGCGGATCAAGGCTTCGAAGCCGCTGATCTCGCCGCCGTCGGTCTTCACGACCGGCTGGTAGTGCAGTTCGAACTGGCCGGCGGCAAGGCCGTTGCGCAGGTCCTGCTCCAGCCCGCGACGGCTTTGCGCTTCTTCGCCCATGGCCGGTTCGAAGAAGCAGTGCATGCCGCGGCCGTCGCTTTTCGCGCGATACAGGGCCAGATCGGCATTGTGCAGGAGTTGCTCGGGCGTCGAGCCGTCGCCAGGCGCAATCGCGATCCCGATGCTCGCGCCCGCAATGGTCTGGTGTCCGTCGAGCCCGAACGGAGCACTCAGCGTCCTGACAACGTCGCGCGCCAGCAGGTCCGCCTCGCTCGAATCGGAAATCGGCGTCTGGAGGATCACGAATTCATCGCCACCCATGCGCGCGACCGTATCGCTGTCGCGCGCGAGCTGCTTGAGGCGGCGGCTGACATCCTGCAGCAGGATGTCGCCGGCCTGGTGGCCCAGGGTGTCGTTGACGGCCTTGAACTTGTCGAGATCGACGTGGTGGATCGCGAACATCCCGCCCTGTTCGAGCGCCTGCTTGAGGCGCTGACCGAGCAGGGCGCGATTGGCGAGGTCCGTCAGCGCGTCGTAGTGCGCCATATGCGCGATCTGCAATTCCGCCTTGCGCTGCTCGGTGATGTCTTCGTGGGTCGCGACCCACCTGAGATCGGGCATCGGTCGGTGCCTGATCTGAAGGTTCGCCCGTTCTGCATCTCGACGATGCTGTCCATGGCCTCGGCTGACATGGCGACATCGGTCCGCCATTTGGCGTATTCCTCCCGCGTCATCGCCGGCACGCTGCCGACCTCGTAGCGTAGGTCGAGGATCTCCTGGAGCGGCGTGCCCGGACGAACGCGGTCGGGCGGCAGGCCGTACATCTCGATAAAGTGCGTGTTGCAGACCACCAGCCGATGGTCGGCGCTGAAGAAGCAGAGTCCGTGCGACATGTTGTTGATCGCGATGTCGAACTGAAAATTGCGCTCCTGCAACCGCCGACTGAGCTCTTCGCGCTCTGTAATGTCCTCGTGCGTCGCCATGCCGCCGCCGTCGGGCAGGGGATGAATGGTGTAGGCGATGATTCGTCCGTCGGCGAATTGCTGGACCGTCTGCTCACTGACGACCGAACCCTCGGTGCGGGCACGGACATAGGCGCCGACTTCTCCGCCGATGCTCAGGCCCAGTTTGAGCCGATGCTCGATCAGGTCCTTGATCGGCGTGCCCGGGTGCACCTGGTCGGGCGAGAGCGCGTACATCTCGCGGTAGATCAGCCCGACAATTCGCCCAATTTCGGGACATGTTCCTGAAACTGCGGCGAACGCGAGGTTAAGGGCGGCGATGCCCGCCCCCTGGAAAAGAGGACACCGACGAGAATTCAGAGATCGTTAACCATGTCGTCCGCCGAACCGCGCGGGGCGCCGGCGGGATGGCGATGCCACCGTGTCAGTCGACCAGGATTACCCTGATGTCGTTCACATTGGTCAGCGTGGGCCCCGGCAGCAACAGGTCGCCCGTCGCCTCGAAGAACGTGGTCGCGTCGTTGTTGTCGAGATAGGCCTGCGGCTGCAGCCGCTGCGCCGCCATCTTCGCGAACGTCGCCGCGTCGATCAGCGCGCCGGCGGGATCAGTGGGATTGCCGGCACCGCCATCGGCGCCGTCGGTGTCGCCGGCGAGCGCGGAGATGTCAGGCGTGTCCTTCAAGAGGCCGGCGAGCGCCAGCGCGTATTCCTGGTTCGGGCCGCCGCGGCCATTGCCGCGCACGGTGACCGTGAGCTCGCCGCCGGAGAGGATCGCGACACGCTTGCCCTGCGCGCGGGCCTGAAGCGCCAGCCTGGCGTGATCGGCGGCAACGTCGCGGGCCTCCCCTTCGAGGTCGGCGCCGAGATCGATCGTCTCGTAACCGGCCTCATGCGCGAGTTTGACCGCAGCGTCGAGCGATTGCTTCGGACGTGCGATCAATTCGAAATGCGCGCGCGCGAAGGCGGCATCACCGGGCTTGCAGCTCTCGTTGGCGGGGTCGTCCAGCGCGCGGCGGACGGCATCGTCGATGTCGAGCTTGTACCTGGCGACGATGGCGCGCGCATCATTGAGCGTGGTCGGATCGGGCACGGTCGGACCGGAGGCGATTGCGGAGGGATCGTCATGCGGCACGTCGGAAATCGCAAGCGTCACGATCTCGGCGGCATTTTTGCCGGCGCGCGCCAGCCGCCCGCCCTTGATCCGCGACAGATGCTTGCGCACGACATTCATCTCGCCGATCGGCGCGCCGGAGCGGAGCAGCGCCTTGTTGACCGCCTGCTTCTGCCCGAAGCTGATGCCGTTGACGGGCGCGATCCAGTTCGCCGAGCCGCCGCCGGTGAGCAGCACCAAGAGCAGATCGTCCGGCCCGGCCTCGGCCGCGAGCGCCAGCGTGTCGGCCGCGCCCTTCAGGCCGGCTTCGTCGGGCACGGGATGACCGGCCTCGACCACGCGGATGCGGCGCGTCGGCACGCCGTAGCCGTGACGCGTGGTGGCGATGCCGACGAGGCGTTCCGGTGCGAGCCCGAGCGTGTCGAGATAATGCCGCTCGGCGGCGGCGGCCATCGCGGCCGCGCCCTTGCCGGCGGCGAGACAGATCACGCGTCCCTTTGGCGCGGGCCGCAGGTGCGGCGCCAGAATTGTGCTCGGATGAGCGGCGGCAACGGCGGCGTCGTAGAGCGCGCGGAGCAGGGGGCGTCGGTCGGTCATGACGAAGGGCCTTGAGCGGACAGGAAAGACTGGCGGCGAACGCGCCGCTCACCTGCCTACCGCATCATGCGCCAAAGCGTAAGCCGGCTTTGCCATCATTCGATTGTGCAATCGCGTGATCATAATCGCCGCGCAAGCAAAAACCCCCTGCGATGGTTCGCAGGGGGTTTCCGTCGTCGCGTCCTTGATGGGGCTAACCGCCGACGTCGGCGCTGATCACGTCTCCGAACAGCTCAAACTTCTCGCCTTTGAACTTCTCGAGTTGAAGCTGGCTGATCGGCGCGAAATCGGTCGGCGAGGTGTTGATCTTCACGCCCGGCAGCAGGGCCTCGGTGCGGAAGTCCTTCAGATTCGCCGCTTGCTTCATGACGTTCTCGCGCGTGAGATCGTCACCGCACTGCTTCAAGACCTGAACCAGGGTCTGGGCCACGGCATAGCCGACGATCGTGCCCTTATCGAGCTTGTCGCCCTCGGGGAAGTATTTGGTCATGAAGGCGAGAAAGTCCTTCATGCCGGCATCATTGGCCCACTGCGGATCCGATACGTCCTTCAGATAATCGGCCGAGATGATGTCCTGGCCGTTCTCGAAGCCGGCAGGCTTCATCACGCTGCCGACGGAGGCAGAGACGTTGTTGAGGAAGTGCAGCGGCTTCCAGCCGATCTCGGCGTTCTTCTTGATCGCCTGGGCTGCGAATTTCGGCGTCGTGATGTTCATGAAGACGTCGGCGCCGGTCGACTTCAGCTTGACGATGTGGTTGTCGATGGTCGGTTCGGAGGTCTCGTAGCTCTCCTCCACGACGATCATCGACGCGGCTTTGGCGCCGAGGCCGTCCTTCAGGCCCTTGAGATAATCCTTGCCGTAATCATCGTTCTGGAACAGCACGGCGATCTTGGCGTCGGGCTTGTTCTTCAGCAGCCACTTCGCGTAGATCTGCGTCTCGCTCTGGTAGTTGGGCTGCCACCCCATGGTCCAGGGGAAGTTCTGCGGATCGTTCCACTTGGTGGCGCCGGTGGCGACGAAGAGCTGCGGCACCTTCTTCGAGTTCATGTATTTGTGGATCGCCGAGTTCGGCGGCGTGCCGAGCGAGTTGAAGATGAACAGCACCTCGTCGCTCTCGACCAGCTTGCGCGCCTGCTCCACCGTTTTCGGCGGCGAGTAGGCGTCGTCGTAGCTGATGAAGTTGATCTTGCGACCGTTGATGCCGCCTTCGTCGTTGATCTTCTTGAAATAGGCGGCTTCGGTCCGTCCGATGATGCCGTAGGCGGAGGCCGGTCCGCTGTAAGGCATGATGTTGCCGACCTTGATCTCGGTATCGGTCGCGCCGGTGTCGTATTTCTTCTGGGCCGATGCAGTGGAGGCCGAGGCCGCAATGAGCGCGAGCGCCAGTGACGCGGCCGCAAGTTTGCCGGTGACAGCGGGCATTCCTATCTCCCTATTTTCTTGGTGTGTGTGCGTCCCTTTTCTTGTGTTGCCTGTTTTTGGTGACGCAGCCGCAATTCAATACGATTTACCTGATGCCTACAACAGAAAGCCCCTGCGGCGGGGTCGCGGGGGCTGCTTCTTTAGTAGTCAGGGGCGGCCGCGCGCTCGTGTGCGACTGCGAGAAGAGGCATCCGCTTGAGTTGATGAACCGATCAGGAGCGAGTTTGAGTTGCGCGGCTTCAGTGGTCGAGCTCGCTCGAGATCACGTCCCCGAACAGCTCCCACTTCTTGCCCTTGAAGCGCATCATCTGGAGCTGCTCGATCGGGGCGAAATCGTCGGCTGCGGTGTTGATCTTGATGCCTGGCAACAGCGTGTCGGGCTGGAAATCCTTCAAGGAGGCGGCCTGCTTCATGACGTTGTCGCGGGTGAGGTCGTCACCGCAGATTTGCAGCACCTTCACCATGGTCTGCGCGGCGGCATAGCCGAACACCACGCCGGCATCGAGCTTGTTGGCCTTGGGATCGTATTTGGCGAGGAAGTTGTAGAATTTCTTCATGCCGTCATCGGCATTCCATTGCGGGTCGGAGGCGTCCTTGGTGTAGCTCGCCGACAGGATCCCTTGCGAGATCTCGAGCCCCGCCGGCTCGAGTACGCCGCCGACCGAGGCCGAGACGTTGGAGATGATGTGGACCGGATGCCAGCCGATCTCGGCCGCCTTCTTGATCGCCTGCGCTGCAAATTTCGGGGTGGTGATGCTGACGAAAATGTCGGCGCCGGAGGCCTTCAATTTCACAACGTGCTCGTCGATTGCCGGCTCCGACGTGTCGTAACCGTCTTCCAGCACGATCATCGAGGCCTTGGGTCCAAGGCCATCCTTCAGCCCTTTCAGGTAGTCCTTGCCGAAATCGTCGTTCTGATAGAGCACGCCGATCTTGCCGTCCGGCTTCTCCTTCATGATGTATTTGGCGTAGATGCGCGCCTCGCTGGCGTAGCTCGGCTGCCAGCCCATGGTCCAGGGATATTGCTTCGGATCGTTCCACTTCGAAGCGCCGCTCGCCACGAACAATTGCGGCACCTTCTTCTCGTTCATGTATTTGCGGATGGCGCCGTTGGTGGAGGTGCCGAGCGAGCCGAAGATCAGCAGCACCCCGTCGCTCTCGACCAGCTTGCGGGCCTGCTCCACCGTCTTCGGCGGCGAATAGCCGTCGTCGTAGGAGATGAACTTGATCTTGCGGCCGCCGATGCCGCCCTCGGCATTGATCTTGTTGAAATAGGCTTCCTCGGCCTTGCCGATCGCCGCATAGGCGGAGGCCGGGCCGCTATAGGGCATGATGTTGCCGATTTTGATCTCGGTATCGGAAGCGCCGCTGTCGTATTTCTTCTGCGCCAGGACCGGGCCGCTCATCGCAGTGCACAACGCGAATGCGGCCAGAACGCCCGCAACCTGAAATCGAACGGCAGTCATCTTTCTCCACCCGGAACGGATCGCCGCCGCATTGAACAAGATTGATGCGGGACGTCAACAAAAAGCCCCCGCGATTCGTTCGCGGGGGCTTCTCGATGTGTCGGACTATAGCGTCAGAGCGTCACTCCGTGGCGATGTCGCCGCTGATGATCTCGCCGAAGAGTTCCCACTTCTCGCCCTTGAAACGCTGCATCTGGAGCTGGGCGATCGGGGCGAAGTCGGTTGGGCTGGTGTTGATCTTGACGCCGGGCAGCAGGGTATCCGGTGCGAAATCCTTCAACGAGGCCGCCTGCTTCATGATGTTGGCCCGGGTCAGATCGTCGCCGCACATCTCCAGGACCTTGGCCAGCGTCGACGCCGCGCCGTAGCCGTAGACCATGCTGGTGTCGGACTTGTCGGCACCCGGCATGTACTTGTCGACGAACTCGTTCCACTTCTTCATGCCGGGGTCGTTGGCCCACTGCGGGTCCGTGGAGTCCTTGGCATAGGCCGCCGACAGCACGCCCTGCGAGGCCTCGAAGCCGGCCGGCTTCATCACGCTGCCGACCGAGATCGACACGTTGGTGAGGATCTGCAGCGGCTTCCAGCTCAGCTCGGCGGTCTTCTTGATGGTCTGGGCCGCGAACTTCGGCGTCGCGTAGATCAGCAGGACGTCGGGATTGGCCGCCTTGATCTTGACGATGTGACCGTCGATCGAGGGTTCGGACACCTCGTAGCTTTCTTCCATGATGATCATGGACGCGCCCTTGGCGCCCAGGCCGTCCTTGGTGCCCTTGAGGTAGTCTTTGCCGAAATCGTCGTTCTGATAGAGGATCGCGATCTTGACGTCCGGCTTTTCCTTCAACAGCCATTTCGCGTAGATCTGCGCTTCGCTCTGGTAGGACGGCTGCCAGCCCATGGTCCAGGGGAAGTTCTTCGGGTCATTCCACTTGGTGGCGCCGGTGGCGACGAACAGCTGCGGGATCTTCTTGGCGTTGAGGTATTTCTGGATCGCGCTGTTCGAGGGCGTGCCGAGCGGGTTGAACACGACGATCACCTCGTCGCTCTCGACCAGCTTGCGGACCTGCTCGACGGCCTTCGGCGGCGAATAGCCGTCGTCATAGGTGACGAAGTTGATCTTGCGGCCGTTGATGCCGCCCTTGTCGTTGATCATCTTGAAGTAGGCTTCTTCGGTCTTGCCGATGATGCCATAGGCCGAGGCCGGACCGCTATACGGCATGATGTTGCCGATCTTGATCTCGGTATCGGACGCGCCGGTGTCATATTTTTTCTGGGCGAATGCGGCGCCGGAGGTGAGAGTGATGACCGCCGTTGCCGTCACCAGCGCAGCGGTTCGCAGTGTTCTTTCAAAAAACAATTCGGGTCTCCTTAGCTTAATCAACGGGTTGTCAGTTCTTTCTGAGCCGGCCGACGAGTTGCTGGCCCATGATCGCAATCTGCCTCGCGCCGTGCGGCACGAGGTAGATGACGGCGAACAGGAGTACGCCGAACACCGCGCCGGAGAGGCCCTTGGAGATGCCCTCCGCCATGTTCGGCACGAAAATGATGAAGGCGGCGCCGACGAACGAGCCGGGCAGCCAGCCGACGCCACCGACGACCATGCCGAGGAACAGCGAGATCGCCAGCGTGATCGTGTAGCTGTCGGGCGCGACGAACTGCACGGCGATGGCGCCAAGCGAGCCGGCAACGCCGGTGATGCCGGCGGACACGCCGAAGGCCAGCGTCTTGTACAGTGCGACGTTGACGCCCATCGAGGAGGCCGCGATCTCGTTGTCGCGGATCGCCATGAAGGCGCGGCCCGACCGGGAGCGCAGCAGGTTGACCGAGAAGATGTAGATCGCGAGCACGACGGCGAGCGAGAAGTAGTAGAGCCAGGTGTCCTGCGACATAGGCAGCCCGAACGGCGCGTCGGGCTTGGTGACGACGAGGCCCTGCACGCCGCCGGTCCAGTGCTCGAGGAAGTTCAGCTTCAGCAGCTGCGGCATCGCGGTGGCAAGCGCAAAGGTCGCGAGCGCGAGATAGACGCCCGACAGCCGCAGCGCCGGCTTGCCGAACAGGTAGCCGAATGCGAAGCAGACCGCGGCGGAAATCGGAATTGTCAGCGCATAGTTGACGTTGAAGTACTCCATCAGCACCGCCGACGTATAAGCGCCCACGGCGTAGAAGGCGCTCTGGCCGAGCGAGAACTGGCCGGAGCCGCCCGTCAGGATGTTCAAGGCCAGCACCGCGAGCCCGTAGATCAGGAGCATCGTCATCTGGAAGATGATGAAGTTCTTGACGAACACCGGCACGATCAACAGCACCGCCAGCACCAACAGAGAGGTGCCCGTGCCCAGCGTCATCGCCCGCTTCGGAACCGCCTCGACGGCCGGGGCTTCCGTGACGACGTCTTCTGCAGCGCTCATGATCAAACTCGCTTGACGATTTGCCGGCCGAACAGGCCAGCGGGTTTGACGACCAGGACGGAAATGATCAGCGCGAGCGCGATCGGAAGCTTCAGCTCGTTGCCGACGCCGGGAATGTAGGTGCCGGCGAGGTTCTCGAAGACGCCGACCAGGAAGCCGCCGACCACGGCGCCGAACGGGCTGGTCAGTCCGCCGAGCACCGCCGCGGCGAAGCCGTAGATCAGCACGCCGCCCATCATATTGGGCTCGAGGAACACGACCGGTGCGATCAGCATGCCGGCGATCGCACCGATCGCGGACGCCATGCCCCAGCCGAGCGCGATCATCCAGCTCGTGTTGATGCCGACCAGTCGGGCCGATTCAGGCACGGAGGCGGCCGCGCGCATGGCGAGGCCGATCTTGGTGTACTGGAAGAAGAAGTAGAGGCCGAGCAGCAGCAGCACGGTGACGCCGATCATGCCGGCCTGGTGGGTCGAGATCAGCTGGCTGCCGAGGAAGGGCGAGGAGCCGAACGGGGTCGGATACTGCTTAATGGTGAAGTCCCAGATCAGGCCGGCCGAGGAGTTGATGATCGCGAACAGCGCGATAAAGCCGGCGACGTTGGTCAGCACCGGCGCCTTGGCGAGCGGCTTGAACAGGATGCGCTCGATCGCGATGCCGCCGACAAAGGACAATGCCAGCGTGATCACGAAGGCAGCCCAATATGGGATGCCCCATTGCATCAGCTGCCAGGAGATGAAGGTCGAGAACATCGCCATCTCACCCTGGGCGAAGTTGAGATGGTCGATCGCCTGATAGATCATGACCACGGCGAGCGCCATGCAGGCGTAGATCGCGCCCGTGGCGATGCCGGCCAGCACTTGGTTGGTGAACAGCTCCATCGTGCCGGCTCCTCAGTAACCCAGGTAGGATTTGCGGATTTCTTCGTTGTTCGCGATGTCCTTGGCGTTGCCCGACATCACGATGCGCCCGGTCTCGATCACATAGGCCTGGTCGGCGAGCTCCAGCGCGAGCTGGGCGTTCTGCTCGACCACCAGGATCGACACCTTGTCCTCGCGGTTGATCTTGCCGAGGATGCCGAACAGGTCGCGCACCACCAGCGGCGCCAGGCCGAACGAAGGCTCGTCCAGCAGCATCAGCCGCGGCCGCAGCATCAGGGCGCGGGCGACCGCCAGCATCTGCTGCTCGCCGCCCGAGAGCGTGCCGGCCTGTTGGGTATGCCGCTGCTTCAGCACCGGGAAATGCGCATACATGCGCTCGATGTCGGAGACGATGCCGGCGCTGTCCTTGCGGGTGATCGCGCCGAGCTGGAGGTTTTCCTCCACCGTCATGGTGGTGAAGGTGCCGCGGCCCTGCGGCACATGGGCGATGCCGAACCGCACGATGCTCTCGGTGGAGCGGTTGTTCAGCGGCTTGCCGTCGAACTCGATGCCGCCGGTTGAGCGCACCATGTTGCAGATCGCGCGCAGCGTGGTGGTCTTGCCGGCGCCGTTGGCCCCCAGCAACGTGGTCAGCGATCCCTCGCTGAGCGAGAAGGACAGACCGTGGAGGGCCTGGACCTGGCCGTAATAAGCGCGCAGGTCCTTGACGTTGAGCAGCGTCGTCATTGGTCCTTGCTCCCGAGATAGGCCTTGATGACGTCGGGATCCGCCTGCACCTGGGCGGGCGTGCCTTCCGCGAGCTTCTTGCCGAAATTCAGCGCGACGACGTGGTCGGCGATCGACATCACGAGGCCCATGTGATGCTCGACCAGCAGCACGGTCATGTGGCGTTCGTCGCGGATGCGGCGGATGAGGTCGCCGAGCACGTAGACTTCCTCGTGGTTGAGGCCGCCGGCGGGCTCGTCGAGCAGCAGGATCTTCGGATCGGCAGCGAGCGCGCGCGCCAGCTCGACGCGCTTCTGCGTGCCGAACGGCAGGCCCGACACGACGGTGTGGGCGACGTCCTCGAGGTCGAGATAGGCGAGGATCTCGTGCACCTTCTTGTTGACGTCGCTCTCGCTGCGGCGAACCCAGGCCAGCCGCAGCGAGTCGCTGATGATGTCGCTGGAGGTGCGGGCATGGGTGCCGACGCGGACATTGTCCATCACCGACAAATTCGGAAACAGCGCCACGTTCTGGAAGGTGCGGCCGATGCCGATCTCCGCGATCCGGTGCGGCGGGCGCGTCAGGATGCTCGCGCCCTCCATCAGGATGTCGCCGGACGACGGCTGGTAGAGCCGCGAGAGGCAGTTGAAGAGCGTGGTCTTGCCGGCGCCGTTAGGGCCGATCAAGCCGAGGATCTGGCCCTTGTGCATGTCAAAGGACACACCATTGAGCGCGACGATGCCGCCGAACACGACGCTGACGTCGCGAACCGCGAGCAGGGGCGATGTCCCCTGCGCGAGCTGTGCCTGCGTCATCTCGTCTCGCCCACTGTGTTCAGTGAGCGAAGGGGCGATGTGAACCGCTCCCGATGATGACAAAGGCTATCTGATCCCCTCGGCCACACGCGCAACTTTCCCTCCTGATTTCAGCTTTTTGCTGACGTCTTTTTTGGAATGCGGCATCAGACCCCCGAGTGCCGCTTCGATGTTCCTTACCATCGCAAGCAGACGCGGTCCAATGTCGTTGATCAAACGCTCTTCCGTGAAGCGGAATGCGGGCGCGCCGCAATTGAATGCGTAAGGACCGGTTCCGTCGTTGAGTCTGAGCGCGACGCCGGCGGCGCCGATGTCGTCGTGCCAGTCGCCGACCGAAATCGCAAATCCATATTTCGCGACCGTCTCGCCGGAGCGTTCCAACCCGTCGCGCATCTTGGGCCAGCGGCTGCCGTAATGTTCGCGCAAGACACGAGACAGTTCAGCGCGATTGTCTTCGTCGAGTGCCCAGAAATAGGCGCGGCCCATCGCGCTGGTTGCAATCGGCACGCGGGAGCCGACGTCCAGTTGAACGCCAACCGTCTCGCTGCCACGGCTCTGTCCGAAATAGATCATGCTGTGCCGGTCGCGGCCGCCGATGGCGACGGCGCCGCCGGTCGCACGCATCATTTCCTCGCGAAACGGCTCGGACAAATGCCGAACGCCGAGATTGGACAACGCGGCGTAGCCGAGCGCCATCGCGGCCGGCGCAAGCTGATATTTCTCGAAGCGGGGAACCGGCGTCAGATAGCCGAGCTTGGTCAAGGTATAGGTCAGCCGCGAAACGGTCGGCTTGGGCAAATTGGTGCGGGCCGCGATTTCCTGATTGCCAAGAAGTCCGTCGCTGGGCTGGAATGCGCGCAATACGTCAAGTCCGCGGGAAAGCGCGACGACGAAATTCCGATCGGTCGCTGTCTTCTTTCCTGTACGCTTCATCCCTGATCTGCTTCTTGCGCGGAGTCGTTGACAAGCCACGTGCTTCAAAATAACCCTGCCGTCAAGATGCGGAATTAAATTCTGCAGTGCGAAATTGAACAAAGTTACCCCACCAAGGAGGGACACCGTGAGCGAAGTGGTCAAGCTTGAGCGTCATGACGAAGTCGGGATCGTCACGGTCGACAGCCCTCCGGTCAACGCGCTGAGCGCCGCGGTTCGTGGCGGAATTCTGGAGTGCATCAAGGCCGCGGTCGCCGATCCCGCCATCAAGGGCATCGTGCTGACCTGTGCCGGCCGCACCTTCATCGCGGGCGCCGACATCACCGAATTCGGCAAGCCGCCGAAGCCGCCCGCCCTTAACGACGTGCTTTCCGAGATCGAGAATTCACCGAAGCCGGTCGTGGCCGCGATCCACGGCACCGCGCTCGGCGGTGGCCTCGAGGTCGCGCTCGCCTGTCATTTCCGCGTCGCGGTGAAGGAAGCCAAGCTCGGCCTCCCCGAGGTGAAGCTCGGCCTGCTGCCGGGCGCCGGCGGCACCCAGCGCCTGCCGCGCGCGGTTGGACCGGAGCTCGCGGTCAAGATGATCGTCGGCGGTGATCCGATCGGAGCGGCGGAAGCGCTGAAGAACGGTCTGATCGAGGAGATCGTCGAGGGTCCGGCCGCCGGTGGCGAAGCCTTCGTACGAAAGCTGCTGGCTGAAAAGCGTCCGCTGCGCCGCCTGCGTGACGACGACTCCAAGATCGCGGCGGCCAAGGCCGACCGCTCGATCTTCACCAATGCGGTCGCCGCCATGACCAAGAAGTCGCGCGGCCTGGAAGCGCCGTTCGCGGCGGCCGACGCCGTCGGCTACGCCATCGACCTGCCGTTCGACGAAGGTCTGAAGAAGGAGCGCGAGGGCTTCCTGAAGCTCGTCGCCAGCGATCAGTCCAAGGCGCAGCGTTATGCCTTCTTCGCGGAGCGCGAGGCCAGCAAGATCGCCGGCGTTCCTGAAGGGACCAAGCCGCGGCCCGTGAACCGCGTCGCCATCCTCGGCGCCGGCACGATGGGCGGTGGCATCGCGATGTCCTTTGCCAATGCCGGCATTCCCGTCACCCTGATCGAGACAGGCGAGGAGCAGCTCAAGCGCGGCATGGGCATCATGCAGAAGAACTGGGAAGCGACCGCGGCACGGGGCGGCATCCCGGCGGATGCGCCCGCGAAGCGCATGGCGCTGATCAACGGCGTCGTGGGCATCGAGAACGTCGGCGACGCCGACCTCGTCATCGAAGCCGTGTTCGAGACCATGGCAGTGAAAAAGGAAGTGTTCGGCAAGCTCGACCAGTACGTCAAGCCGGGCGCCGTGCTCGCCTCCAACACCTCCTACCTGAACATCGACGAGATCGCGAAGTCGACCAAGCGTCCGCAGGACGTGCTCGGCATGCACTTCTTCTCTCCCGCCAACGTCATGAAATTGTGCGAGATCGTGCGCGCCGACAAGACCGCGCCGGATGCCCTTGTGACGGCGGTCTCGATCGCGCGCAAAATCGCAAAAGTGCCGGCCGTGGTCGGCGTCTGCGACGGCTTTGTCGGCAACCGCATGCTGGCCCAGCGCGGCAAGCAGTCCGAGAAACTGCTGTTCGAAGGCGCGCTTCCGCAGCAGGTCGACGCCGTCGTGACGAAGTTCGGCATGCCGATGGGGCCGTTCGCGATGGGTGACCTCGCCGGCCTCGACATCGGCTGGCGCTCGCGCAAGGACCGCGGCATCAAGTCGGAGATCGCGGATGCGCTCTGCGAAGCCGGACGCTTCGGCCAGAAGACCGGCAAGGGCTATTACAAATACGAAGCCGGCTCCCGTTCGGCGCTGCCCGATCCCGAAGTCGAGAAGCTGATCGACGAGACGCTGCTTCGTTTGGGCCGCAAGAAGCGCGTCGTCAGCGACGATGAGATCCTCGAGCGCATGATGTACCCGATGATCAACGAGGGCGCGAAGATCCTGGAAGAGGGCATTGCCGCGCGCCCGTCCGATATCGACGTGGTCTGGCTCTATGGCTATGGCTGGCCGATCTACCGCGGCGGCCCGATGTTCTGGGCCGACACCGTCGGCCTCAAGCACATCGCCGATCGGCTCTCCTTCTACGCCAAGGAGACCAACGATCCGAGCCTCGAGCCCGCGCCGCTGCTGAAGAAGCTCGCGGCCGAAGGCAAGACCTTCGCCTCGCTCGCGGCGGGCTCGAAAGCGGCGTGATTGGATTGGCGGTGGCTGTGATGTCTCGTCCCGGGCAACGCTCTCTCCGTTCCCTCCCCCGTTGTGGGGGAGGGTCAGGGACGGGGGCAGGCCCGGGCGCCGGCGTTTGTGGCCACCTCCTTCCCCAACCTTTCCCCACAAGGGGGAAGGGAGCCGGTCCGCTTGTGCCCACCTCACACGGTATCGTCGCGGCCGCCTTGCAGAGTAACGACCCCTAATGACCCATCCCGGCGAACAGTTTTATCCCGAGGGCGTGCGCTGGGACGACACCATCGTCCAGGGCACGCTGCCTGATCTGCTGGCAAAAGCCGCCGCCGAGTACGGCCCGCGCACCGCGCTGGAATTCCGCGACCATCCGATTACCTACAGCGAACTCGCCGCGATGGCTGAGCGCGCAGCCGCCGCCTTCCTGCGCGCCGGCTACGGCAAGAACAGTTCGGTCGCGCTGTTCCTCGGCAATACGCCGGACCATCCCGTCAATTTCTTCGGCGCGCTGAAGGCCGGCGCCCGCGTCGCGCATCTCTCACCGCTCGACGGCGAGATCGCGCTGACGCACAAGGTCTCCGATTCCGGTTCGCGCCTGCTCGTCACCTCTAACCTGGCGGCGTTGCTGCCGACCGCGCTGAAATTCCTGGAGAAGGGCCTGATCGACCGCCTGGTGGTCTGCGAGGACGATAATTGGGGTAAGGTCGGCACGCCGCAGGCTGCGATCCCCAGCGATCCCCGCATCGTCACCTTCAAGGCCTTTGTCGAGGGCGCCACCGCGCCGGCAGAGTGGCCGCAAGTGAGCGCCGACGATGTCGCGCTGCTGCAATATACCGGTGGCACCACCGGCTTGCCCAAAGGCGCGATGCTGACCCACGGCAATCTCACCTCGGCCGTGTCGATCTACGACGTCTGGGGCAAGCCGTCGCGCGCGACGCGTGGCGACGTCGTCGAGCGCGTGATCTGCGTGCTGCCGCTGTTCCACATCTATGCGCTCACCGTCGTGCTGCTGTCCTCGCTCAGGCGCGGCAATCTGATCTCGCTGCATCAGCGTTTTGACGTCGAAGCGGTGATGCGCGACATCGAAATCAAGCGCGCAACCTACTTTCCCGGCGTGCCGACGATGTGGATCGCGATCGCAGCCCTTCCCGATCTCGACAAGCGCGATTTCTCCTCGCTGGCGACGATCGGCTCCGGGGGCGCGCCGCTGCCGGTGGAGATCGCGAGTTTCTTCGAGCGCAAAGTCGGCAAGAAGCTCCGCAGCGGCTGGGGCATGACCGAGACCTGCTCGCCCGGCACCGGCCATCCGCCTACAGGTCCCGATAAGCCCGGCTCGATCGGCCTGATGCTGCCCGGCATCGAGCTCGACGTCGTTTCCCTGGACGATCCCTCGAAGGTGCTGCCGCCGGGCGAAGTCGGCGAGATTCGCATCAAGGGCCCGAACGTCACCAAAGGCTACTGGAATAAGCCCGAAGGATCCGCGGAGGCCTTCGTCGACGGCCGCTTCCTCACCGGCGACATCGGCTATGTCGATACCGACGGCTATTTCTTCCTGGTCGACCGCAAGAAGGACATGATCATCTCTGGCGGCTTCAACGTCTATCCGCAGATGATCGAGCAGGCGATCTATACCATACCAGGCGTGCACGAGGTGATCGTGCTCGGTATTCCCGACCAGTACCGCGGCGAGGCCGCCAAAGCCTTCATCAAGCTGAAGACGGATGCAAAGCCGTTCTCGCTCGACGAGCTGCGCGCTCAGCTCGCCGGCAAGCTCGGCAAGCACGAATTGCCGGCGGAGGTCGAATTCGTCCACGATCTGCCGCGCACGCCGGTCGGAAAGCTGTCGCGCCACGAATTGCGCCAGCGGCAGAAACCGTCACAATCCGCCCAACTTGCCACCCGACTTGCATCAGGAGATCGCGCTTGACCGACGCCGTCATCGTTTCCACCGCCCGCACCCCGATCGGGAAGGCCTATCGCGGCGCGCTCAACGCCACCGAGGGCGCAACGCTGCTCGGCCACGCCATCGGCGAGGCCGTCGCGCGCGCCAAGATCGACCCCAAGGAGGTCGAGGACGTCGTGATGGGCGCAGCACTCCAGCAGGGCGCGACCGGCGGCAACATCGCGCGCAAGGCGCTGCTCCGTGCCGGTCTCCCCGTCACCGTCGCCGGCACCACTATCGACCGGCAATGCGCCTCGGGCCTGCAGGCGATCGCGCTCGCCGCGCGTTCGGTGATCTTCGACGGTGTCGAGATCGCGGTCGGCGGTGGCGGCGAGTCCATCTCGCTGGTGCAGAACGACAAGATGAACGGCTTCCACGCGCAGGACCCGGCGCTGCTCGAGATCAAGGGCGAGGTCTACATGCCCATGATCGACACCGCCGAGATCGTCGCCAAGCGCTACGGCATCTCGCGCGAAAAGCAGGACGAATATTCGCTGGAGAGCCAGCGCCGCACCGCCGCGGCGCAGCAGGGCGGAAAGTTCAAGGATGAGCTCGCGCCGATCACCACCAGGATGGCGGTGACCGACAAGGCCACCGGTGCAGTCTCGTTCAAGGACGTCACGCTGTCGCAGGACGAGGGCCCGCGCCCCGAGACCACCGCAGAAGGCCTCGCCGGCCTCAAGGCCGTCCGTGGCGAGGGATTTTCGGTCACCGCCGGCAATGCCAGCCAGCTTTCGGACGGCGCCAGCGCGAGCGTGATCATGAGCGACAAGGAAGCGGCAAAGCGCGGGCTGAACCCGCTCGGCATCTTCCGCGGCTTCGTCTCCGCCGGCTGCGAGCCGGACGAGATGGGCATCGGCCCGGTATTCGCCGTGCCGCGCCTGCTCAAGCGTCATGGCCTGACCGTCGACGACATCGGCCTGTGGGAGCTGAACGAAGCTTTCGCGGTGCAGGTGCTGTATTGCCGCGACAAGCTCGGCATCGACCCCGACAAGATCAATGTCGACGGCGGCGCGATCGCGGTGGGCCATCCCTACGGCATGTCGGGCGCGCGCCTCACCGGCCACGCTCTGATTGAAGGCCGCCGCCGCAAGGCGAAGTACGCGGTCGTCACCATGTGCGTCGGCGGCGGCATGGGCGCGGCGGGGCTTTTCGAGGTGTTGCAGTAGCCGTCGTCCAGTAACCGTCGTCCCGGCGAAAGCCGGGACCCATACTCCGCAGCAGGAGTGTGGCACGCGAACAACAATGGCCTTCGCAAACCAACGAAGGCCGGTGGTTATGGGTCCCGGCCTTCGCCGGGACGACACATTCACAGGAGGATCCGATGGATCTCGCATTCACGAAAGAAGAGCAGGCGTTTCGCGAGGAAGTGCGGTCATTCTTCCGCGACAACGTGCCGCCGGATACGCGGCGCAAGCTGGTCGAGGGCCGCCACCTCTCGAAGGACGAGATGGTGACGTGGTGGCGCATCCTCAACAAGAAGGGCTGGGGCGTCAGCCACTGGCCCAAGCAATATGGCGGCACCGGCTGGACCTCCGTGCAGCACTATATCTTCAACGAGGAGCTGCAGTCCTATCCGGCGCCGCAGCCGCTCGCCTTCGGCGTCAGCATGGTGGGTCCCGTCATCTACACCTTCGGCAATGAAGAGCAGAAGAAGCAGTATCTGCCGCGCATCGCCAATGTCGACGACTGGTGGTGCCAGGGCTTCTCCGAGCCCGGCTCCGGCTCCGACCTCGCCTCGCTGAAGACGAAGGCCGAGCGCAAGGGCGACAAGTGGATCATCAACGGCCAGAAGACCTGGACCACGCTCGCCCAGCACGCCGACATGATCTTCTGCCTCTGCCGCACCGACCCGTCCGCCAAGAAGCAGATGGGCATCTCCTTCATCGTGTTCTCGATGAAGTCGAAGGGCGTCACGGTGCGCCCGATCCAGACCATCGACGGCGGCGCCGAGGTCAACGAGGTGTTCTTCGACGACGTCGAAGTGCCCATCGAGAACCTGATCGGCGAGGAGAACAAGGGCTGGGATTACGCGAAATTCCTGCTCGGCAATGAGCGCACCGGCATCGCGCGGGTCGGCGTCTCCAAGGAGCGGCTCCGCCGCATCCGCGATCTCGCCTCCAAGGTCGAATCCGGCGGCAAGCCGATCATTCAGGACGCGGCCTTCCGCGACAAGCTCGCGGCCTGCGAGATCGAGCTCAAGGCGCTCGAACTCACCCAGCTCCGCGTCGTCGCCGACGAAGGCAAGCACGGCAAAGGCAAGCCCAATCCGGCTTCCTCGGTGCTGAAGATCAAGGGCTCCGAGATCCAGCAGACCACCACCGAGCTGCTGATGGAGGTGATCGGCCCGTTCGCGGCACCCTATGACGTGCACGGCGACGACGGCTCGAACGAAGCCATGGACTGGACCGCCCAGATCGCGCCGAGCTATTTCAACAACCGCAAGGTCTCGATCTACGGCGGCTCCAACGAGATCCAGCGCAACATCATCGCCAAGGCGGTGCTGGGGCTTTGATCGTACACCATCAACACGCACTCACCGTCACGGCCGGGCCTGACCCGGCCATCCACGCCTAGCGCCACGAAAGAACGTGGATGCCCGGCATAAGGCCGGGCATGACGAAATCGATACCGGAGAGCAAAGAACATGGATTTTGATCTGAACGAGGAGCAGCGGCTTCTCAAGGAAAGCATCGACGGCCTCTTGACCGATTCCTACGATTTCGAGAGCCGCAAGAAGTACATGAAGGAGAAGGGCGGCTGGAGCAAAGCGGTCTGGGGCAAGCTCGCCGAGCAGGGCCTGCTCGGTCTGCCCTTCGCGGAGGCCGATGGCGGCTTCGGCGGCGGCGGCGTCGAGACCATGATCGTGATGGAGGCGCTCGGCAAGGCACTGGTGCTCGAGCCTTACCTCGCAACCGTCGTGATCGGCGGCGGCTTCCTGCGCCATGCGGGCAGCGATGCGCAGAAGGCCGCGCATGTGCCCGGCATCGTAGACGGCAGCAAGACGCTCGCCTTTGCCCAGCTCGAGAAGAACTCGCGCTACGATCTCTTCGACGTCACCACGACGGCGAAGAAGAAGGGCGACGGTTGGGTCATCGACGGCGAGAAGTTCGTCGTGCTCAACGGCGAGAATGCAGATACCCTCATCGTGACCGCGCGCACTAGGGGCGAGCGCCGCGACAAGAGCGGCATCGGCGTGTTCCTGGTGCCGGCCGACGCCAAGGGCGTCGCCAAGAAGTCGTACCCGACCCAGGACGGCCTGCACGCCGCCGACATCACCTTCACCGGCGTCGAAATCGGTGCCGATGCCGTGCTCGGCAATCCCGACGATTCGCTCACGCTGATCGAGCGTGTGGTCGACGAAGCTCGCATCGCGCTCTGCGCCGAAGCGGTCGGCCTGATGGACGAATCGCTCAAGACCACGGTCGAGTACATCAAGACGCGCAAGCAGTTCGGGGTGCCGATCGGCTCGTTCCAGTCGCTGCAGCACCGCGCCTCTGACATGTTCGTCGCCACCGAGCAGGCGCGATCGATGTCGATGTTCGCGACCATGGCGGGCGATTTCCAGGACGCCAAGGAGCGCAGCAACGCTATTGCCGCGGCCAAGGTGCAGATCGGCAAGTCGCTGAAGTTCGTGGGACAGCAGGCGATCCAGCTCCACGGCGGCATCGGCATGACCATGGAGGCGAAGATCGGCCATTACTTCAAGCGCCTGACCATGATCGAGAACTCGTTCGGCGACACCGACTACCACCAGCGCCGCGTGGCGGACGGTGGCGGGTTGATCTAGCTACAAGGTCGCTGTCATCCCCCGCGCAGGCGGGGGATCCAGTACGCTGCGGCTTCTCGGTTCTAGCCGCGCCGTCTCTGGAATACTGGATCGCCCGGGTAAGCCGGGCGATGACGTCTGAACAAGTGGCCTCAACGGAGCCCAACAACAATGAAGAACACCCCGTTCGATCTCACCGGCAAGGTCGCCGTGGTCACCGGCTCCAGCCGCGGCATCGGCCGCTCCTCCGCCGAGCTGCTCGCAAAGCTCGGCGCCAAAGTGGTGGTCTCCTCGCGCAAGGCCGATGCCTGCAAGGCAGTCGCCGACGGCATCAAGGCGGCCGGCGGCGAGGCCACCGTCATCCCCTGCAACATCGCGCGCAAGCAGGAGGTCGAGGCGCTGATCGCGGGCACGATCAAGCATTACGGCAAGATCGACATCCTCGTCTGCAACGCCGCGGTCAACCCGTATTACGGCCCGCTGCTCGACATCACCGACGAGGCCTTCGACAAGATCATGGGCAGCAACGTCAAGAGCAACATCTGGCTCTCCGCGCTTGCGATCCCGCAGATGGCCGACCGCGGCAACGGCTCAGTCGTCATCATCTCCTCGATCGGGGGCTTGCGCGGTTCGACCGTGATCGGCGCCTACGGCATCTCGAAAGCCGCCGACTTCGCGCTGTGTCGTTCGCTCGCCGGCGAATGGGGCCCGAAAGGCGTCCGCGTCAACTGCATCGCGCCCGGCCTCGTCAAGACCGACTTCGCCCGCGCGCTGTGGGAAGACGAAGCGAATCTGAAACGCCGCACGGCCACCACGCCGCTCCGCCGTATCGGCGAACCCGACGAAATCGCAGGCGCAGTGGCCTACCTCGCCTCCGACGCGTCGAGCTTCATGACGGGACAAACGATCGTCATCGACGGCGGCGTGACCACGGCGGCGCCGTAACTTCTGCTCTACTTGCAATTGTACGCCGGGCGCGCTTCACTTTTCCTCCGCTAGAGGGGGAGGGTCGCTTCGTGTTGCCCAGAGCGCAACGCGAGGCGGGGTGGGGTGAAGCCGCAAAGGCGGTATCGCTTGCGTCGACGAGACGGCTGCTGCTCATCAAGTTCGCGGATAGTCTGTCACCCCGCCCCGGTTCGCGTTCCGCTTCGCTGCATGCGAGCCCACCCTGCCCTCCAGGGGAGGGTGGGAGGACAGCCGTCTTGACCTTCCCGCCCTAATCCGCTCCCTTTGGCGAAACACAATAGCCCCTCACCGGACAACGCCGGGAAAACGCCAAAGAAACCCCAAGGTTTGCTTCCATGTCTTTCGTCCTCGCCATCGACCAGGGCACCACCTCCTCGCGCGCGATCGTGTTTCGCGGCGACATTTCCATTGCGGCGAAGGCGCAGGCCGAGTTTCCGCAGCATTTCCCTGCCTCGGGTTGGGTCGAGCACGAGCCCGAGGACATCTGGACCTCGACCGTGACGGTCTGCCGCGACGCGATCGCGCAGGCCGGCATCGGCGCAAAGGACATCGCCGCGATCGGCATCACCAACCAGCGCGAGACCACCGTGGTGTGGGACCGCGCCACCGGGCAGGCCGTGCACCGCGCCATCGTCTGGCAGGACCGCCGCACCGCCGACATCTGCGCCAAGCTGAAAGCCGACGGCCGCGAGCCCGTGATCTCGCAGAAGACCGGCCTGATCATCGACCCCTATTTCTCCGGCACCAAGGTCGCCTGGATTCTCGACCACGTCCCCGGCGCACGGGCGCGCGCCGCGCGCGGCGAATTGATGTTCGGCACCGTCGATTGCTATCTGCTTTGGCGTCTCACCGGCGGCAAGGTCCACGCCACCGACGCCACCAACGCCTCGCGCACGCTGCTGTTCAACATCCACACCGGCCAGTGGGACGACGAGCTCTTGGAGATCATCGGCGTGCCGCGCTCGATGCTGCCCGAGGTGAAGGATTCCTCCGCCCGTTTCGGCGAGAGCACGCCGGATTTGTTCGGCGGCGCCATTGCGATCTGCGGCATCGCCGGCGACCAGCAGGCCGCGACCATCGGCCAGGCCTGCTTCCGTCCGGGGATGATGAAATCGACTTACGGCACCGGCTGCTTCGCCCTGCTCAACACCGGCACCACGCCCGTGGCCTCGAAGAACAAGCTGCTCACCACCATCGCCTACCAGCTCGGGGGCAAGCGCACCTATGCGCTCGAAGGCTCGATCTTCGTCGCAGGTTCGGCAGTGCAGTGGCTGCGCGACGGCCTCGGCATCATCAAGCATGCCGCCGAGACCGGACCTCTCGCCGATCAGTCGGACTCCATGCAGAGCATCTATCTCGTCCCGGCCTTCGTCGGCATGGGCGCGCCGTACTGGAATCCGCGCGTGCGCGGCGCCCTGTTCGGCCTCACCCGCAACACCGGCCCGGCCGAGCTTGCCCACGCCGCCCTGGAAAGCGTCTGCTACCAGACCTTTGATCTCTGGGCCGCAATGCGCGCCGACTGGCCGAGCTCGGAGGTGGCAAGCGTCGTGCTCCGCGTCGATGGCGGCATGACCGCATCCGACTGGACCATGCAGCGCCTCGCCGACCTGCTCGATGCGCCGGTCGATCGCCCCGTGATCCAGGAGACGACGGCACTTGGCGCCGCCTATCTTGCCGGCCTCGAGGCCGGCGTCTATCCCGAGCCGACCAAATTCGCCGATAACTGGCGGCTGGAGCACCGCTTCAAGCCCAACATGAGCCAGGCGACGCGCGAGCGGAAGCTTGCGGGATGGACGAGGGCGGTGAAGGGCGTGCTCGCGAGCGACGAGGGCGAATAACGGGCGCGCACGACGCGCCCAACAACAACAAACGGGAGAAACGACAATGAACACGGATTTCAACCGGGTCGTCCAAAAGCTCTGCGGCGCCGCGATCTGCGCCGCGCTGCTCACCTCGACCTCCCTCGCGCGTGAGAAGCCGGACCCGCTCGGCAGCGCGCGGCAGGTCAAGACCGACGTCGCCGGTCTCGATGCTCCCGCGCAGATTCTGGTCGATGTCTGGGGTATCCCCCACATCTATGCCGGCAATGAGCACGACCTGTTCTTCCTGCAAGGCTTTAACGCCGCGCGCGACCGGCTCTGGCAGATCGATCTTTGGCGCAAGCGAGGGCTTGGTCTGCTGGCCAAGGATTTCGGCCCGGCCTATGCCGAACAGGACAAGGCGCTGCGTCTCTTTCTTTATCGCGGCGATATGAATGCGGAATGGGCGGCTTACGGCCCCAAGGGGAAGACCTATGCGGAGGCATTCGTCGCCGGGGTCAACGCCTACGTCGCCGATGTGCGCGCGGGCAAGCGCCCGCTGCCGATCGAGTTCAGGATCGCCGGCACGATGCCGGATGCGTGGACGGCGGATGACATCGTCCGCATCCGCAGCCACGGCCTGACGCGCAATGTCGCCTCCGAGGTCAAGCGCTCCTTGGTCGCCTGCGCGGCAGGCCTCGATGCCGATCGGTTTCGCGTCAAGCTCGAGCCGGCGTGGACGACGAAAATTCCAGATGGTCTCGATCCCTGCAGCGTGCCGAAGGCGGTGCTGGCGCCCTACGATCTGGCGACGCGCCCGGTCGCCTTTGCCGCGCCGAAAGATCGCCAGGCCGCACTCGCGCACGATCCCGACAAGTACCTCACCGAGGCCGACCTGCAACGCGACACCATCGGCTCCAACAATTGGGTGATCGCGGCGTCACGGACCGCGACTGGGCGTCCGATCCTCGCCAACGATCCGCATCGCGAGCACAGCGTGCCCTCGCTGCGCTACATCGTCGGCCTCAATGCGCCCGGCCTCTCCGTGATCGGCGCGGGCGAGCCCGCGCTGCCCGGCATCTCCATCGGCCACAACGGCACCATCGCCTTCGGTCTCACCATCTTCAACGTCGACCAGGAAGACCTCTACATCTACGAGCTCAATCCGCAGAATCCCAACCAGTACCGCTATGGCGCTGGCTGGGAGGACATGCGCATCGTCCACGAGAAAGAGCAGGTGAAAGGCGAGAGCGATCGCGATCTCGAGCTGAAATTCACCCGGCATGGTCCGGTGATCTACGTCGACGACGCCAACAAGCGGGCCTTCGCCGTCCGCTCGATCTGGTTCGAGCCCGGCACCTCGGCCTATTTCGGCTCCTCCGACTACATGACCGCGAAGGACTGGAACGGATTCCTCGGCGCCATGCGGCGCTGGGGCGCGCCGTCGGAGAATCAGGTCTATGCGGACACCAAGGGCAATATCGGCTGGGTCGCCGCCGGCAAGACGCCGCGGCGCGCCAACTATGATGGCCTGATGCCGGTGCCCGGCGACGGCCGCTACGAATGGCAGGGTTTTCTCTCGCTCGACGAACTGCCCAAGACCTATCAGCCCAAGCAGGGCTTTCTCGCCACCGCCAACCAGATGAACCTGCCGGCGGATTATCCCGTCAGCGAGCGCAAGGTCGGCTTCGAATGGGCGGACAGTGCGCGCTGGCAGCGCATCACCGAGGTCCTGAAGGCCAACAGCAAGGTGACGCTGGCCGATGCCATGGATCTGCAGAACGACGACACCACGATGCTGGGCCGGCGGCTGGTCAAGCTGTTGCAGCCGCTCACTTCGGACGATGCCAACGTGAAGAAGGGCCTCGAACTGCTCAAGCCTTGGGACGCCCGTGATGCCGCCGACAATGCCGCTGCTGCGGTGTTCGAGGTCTGGATCTCCAATCATCTTGGACCGGTACTGCTGAAGACCACGGCGCCCAAGGCTGCCGACCTGATCGCGCCGGAGGCGTCCAGCATTTCGGCGCTTGTCGCCTTTCTGGAATCTCCGGACGCGTCGTTTGGCTCCGATCCCGCCACCGCGCGCGACCAGATCCTGCGCGACAGCCTCGGCGCCGCGGTGGCCGATGTCACAGCCAAGCTCGGGGCCGATTCCTCAACCTGGCGCTGGGGCCGCCTGCACGTCGCAAAATTCGACCATGCTCTGATGCCGCTGGCCGACAAGGCGACGGCCGCTCAGCTCTCGGTCGGTCCGCTGGCCTACGGCGGCGCCGCCAACGTGCCGCGCGCGGCCACCTATCGCCGCACCGATTATCAGCTGTTCGCTGGCGCATCGTTCCGCATGGTGCTCGACGTCGGCAATTGGGATGCGAGCCGCACCATCAACACACCGGGCCAGTCGGGCGATCCCTTCAGCGGCCATTATCGCGACCTCGCGCCGCTCTGGGCGACCGGCCAGTATGTGCCGCTGCTCTACAGCCGCGCCGCGGTCGAGGCTGCAACGGCGGAGGCGATCACGCTGACGCCGCGGTGAATGAGGCGTATCCAGAAATCCCGCCGTCGTCCAGGCTTTCGCCAGGACGACCCGGAATGTGTTGCCGGCGTTCAGCTTCTAAGGGACGCATCCCATGATCCTCCCCGACGGCTATTCCGACATTCCCGCCAGCAAGATCGCTGCCGTCGTCACGCATCTCGAGATGACAGCGCGTCCGCCGCTGCGTGACAATCCTCTTGGCGCATGGACCCTGCGCAAGGTCGATACTCCCGCGCTTCATTGGTATCGCGACCTCCATCGCCGCGTCGGCGAGGAGTGGCTGTGGTTTTCGCGGGCGCGCATGAACGACGGCGAGCTCGCCGCAATCATCCATGCACCGGGCGTCGAGGTATATGCGCTTGTCGTGGACGGCCACGATGAGGGCCTGCTGGAGCTGGACTTTCGCGAGGCCGGCCAATGCGAGCTGGTGTATTTCGGTGTCACCGCAAAACTGATCGGCAGCGGTGCCGCCCGCTTTATGATGAACCGCGCGCTTGAGCTCGCATGGTCACGCGACCTGTCCCGCGTCTGGGTGCACACCTGCACGTTCGACCATCCGTCCGCCGTCGCATTCTACCAGCGCTCGGGCTTCCGTCCGTTCCGCCGCCAGATCGAGATCGCCGACGACCCGCGGCTCGATGGCACGGCGCCGCGGTCCGCGGCAAAGCATGTGCCGATCATCGAATAGGTAGCAGCTGCCTCTCCGCCGTCATTGCGAGGAGCCCTTGCGACGAAGCAATCCAGTCTGGTTCCGTGGGAGATACTGGTTGCTTCGCTGCGCTCGCAATGACGGAGTGTGGCGCTGTCGTCGCGTTTCATTGGGGCTACGCGTGGCGGGATCACCGGATCACGCCAACACTCGGTTCCGGAAGATCATAGGGAGCGAGACGCCGTAATCGCTCGGTCAATGGCTGCACGGGCGGAGCATACAGCTCTCCGTAGCTGGAGAGCAGTGGGAGGCTAGGCTCCCAACGATGGATGACGAACACCACGCGATACTGTTTCGCCGCGGGCAGTCTTTGCTTGTAGTCGGTCTCGATCACCGTCTCGCCATCCGCGGTCAGGAACGTTTCGTTCCACGCCATCTCTGCGTGGCCTTCCGGGTTGGACGGATCGATTTGGGTAAAATCATGAGGATTGAACCGCGCGTCCGGATTCGCCACGAGCACCTCGAGAATTACAGCGTCATCCATGTAACCTCGTAGATTGTCTTCCAATTTCCGCCGGTCCTCACCAGTCAGAGGCACTATTTCATCGCCCCTGCCGGCTTTCCGCAGCAGAGCGTTCACCTCTTCGCTGAAATTGGGGGGATCGTGTGAGTCGATCAATTCCCGGATGAAACGGGCATAGGCAGCATTATCAGCGCTGAAGGAGTAGGCGCCTAGGAGAGTGAGTGAGGGAGGCTGGTCAGCAGTCAAATCGCTCTGCTCCGTGCGGCGATGAGTCCGCGATACCCGATCATGCGAAGCTCGCTAGCTGTTGAAATTCACCGCCGTGGTGTTTGCACCGCAAAGCAGCACCGCGACCCGCTCGCCGGGTGAGGGGCGATAGCGACCGGAGAGCAAGGCGGCAAATGCGGCGGCGCCGCCGGGCTCGGCCACCAGGCGCAGGCTCGACCACAAGGCCGACTGCGCCTGCTTGATCGCGTCGTCGGCGACCAGGACGACCCGCTCGACATGGGCCCGCGCAATCGGAAACATCAATTGTCCGACACGTCGCGGGGCGAGACTATCGGCGGCGATGCCGCCCGCCGGCGCATCGATCGGCGCGCCTGCCGCGAAGGCGGCGTGAAGCGTCGGCGATTGCTCGGGCTCGACCGCCACGATGCGCGTCCTGCCGGCGCTCCAGGCTGCCATGCCACCGATCAGGCCGCCGCCGCCGACTGCAACCAGCACCGTGTCAATGCCCGGTGCATCCTGCTCCAGCTCCATTCCGACACTGCCCTGACCGAGCAAGGTCTCGACCTGGTCGTAGGCATGCACCGCCATGGCGCCGGTCTGCGCGACATGGGTTTCGCTTGCGGCGAGCGCGTCGGCATAGCGGCTGCCCGCAATCACGAGTTTCGCGCCATAGCCTCTGATACGCTCGGCTTTGGCCGGCGAGGTGATGTCGGGCACGAAAATCGTGGCCGGGATGCCGAGCCGCTGCGCCGCATACGCCACCGCCGCGCCGTGATTGCCGCCCGATGCGGCGACGACACCGGCTTCCGGCAGCCGGCGCAACAGCAGATTGGCGAAGGCACCCCGCGCCTTGAACGATCCGGAATGCTGCAGCATCTCGAGCTTGAACGTGACGGGAGAAGCCGGCAGGCCAAAATCGGCGAGATCGGCCTCAACGAGCGGCGTGCGCCGTATGTGCGGACGGATGACGGCCTCGGTCGCCGCGATCCGCTCCCGATTGATGTCCATTGTTGCTGTCATGATGCCGTCCTTGATAACGCATCCGGCAGCCGCTGTCGCGGCGCCGTTGCATGCAGCGCAATGCTCCACTTCCATGATTTTGCTTGCGCCACTGCGGCCTTGCCGTGGAAACTGATCGGCCCTGCCTCGTCCAAAAGCCAGAGAAGAGCGCAAAACCATGTTCCTGATCGGCCAATATGATTCCCCCTTCGTCCGCCGCGTCGCGATTGCGCTGCGGCTTTACGGCCTCGCCTTCGAGCACAGGCCGTGGTCGACCTTCGGCGACGCCGACAAGATCGCGCCCTATAATCCGCTGCGCCGCGTGCCGACGCTGGTGCTCGACAACGGCGAGGCGCTGATCGAGAGCACGTTCATCCTCGATTATCTCGACGAGCTCGCCGGGCCGGAGAAGGCGATGCTGCCGCGCTCCGGCGCCGAGCGCCGGCATCACTTGCGCATCTGCGCGCTCGCGTCCGGCCTCGGCGACAAGGCCGTGAGCCTGCTCTACGAACGCGTGCTGCGGAAGGAGCAGCTTACGCTATGGGTCGAGCGCTGCCAGGCGCAGATCGCGGACGTGCTGAAAGCGCTGGAGGCCGAGCGCGCCAAGGTGACCACGCCGTACTGGCTGGGCGAGCGCATCGGCCACGCCGATATTGTGGTCGCCTGCGTCGTCCGCTTCACCCGCGAGGCCCATCCGCAGTTGTTCGAGCCATCGCGCTATCCGGCGCTGTCGGCGCATGCCGACGCGTGCGAGGCGCTGGCGCCGTTCAAGGAGATTGTGCAGCCCCTGGCACCGCCGAAGGGGTGATCGCCGCTATGCGAACCCGACCTTGATCAGGATCGTCAGGAAGAGGCCGCCGACAACCGCGCAGACCGCGGCACCGATCAGCGGCCCCAGCGCGCCTCCCCGGCTTGCAGGCTCCAGCACGGCTTGTCCGGGCTGGTCCGGATCGTAATAGACCTGGACGCTCTTCCCAGGCCGATATTTCGCCGCGGCCTCTTCGGCGGCCTCGCGCAGGCCGGAGATCATGGTGCCGTTCCAATCGACTTCGGTGCCGATGAAGTCGCGCTTGCCGACCCTGTAGGCGTAGCGCAGGTCGATCTGATAGCGGTGGACGAGCTTTGAAGTCGTCGGTCGATTGTCGTGCTCGGTCTTCTCTTCGATGATTTCCTCGATCACGTCGCAATGGGTGACCCTGCCCGACGCGGTCGGCCAGCGCAGGCTGGCGCTCGCCAGCCGGCGCGTCCGGACATAATCGGCGGCGAGGAACACCCCGCCCACGAGCACGATGATCGGCACCGCGAACGCGAACAGCGGGACGCCCTTGTCGGCGTAGAGCACGTGGCCCGCGAACGAATGCGCGGTCAGGGTGGCGGCGATGACGCCGAACACCATTGTGAACGCCACCAGGGCCGCGACGTTCTGCGCGGCGGCAGGCTCCAGCAGCGCCTCTGTCGGTTGCTTCGGATCGACATGGACCTCGACATGGGCGCCGACCGGATAGCGTCCGGTCAGTTTTGCGGCCAGGACCCTCGTCGTGATGACGGTGCCGCCGACAAAGATCTTGTCGCCTTCCAGCTCCTGGCCGCCGGCCTGATATCGATAGCGGATGATGGGCTTGGCGTCGTTCCGATCGTCCGAGGAATGCGCCGTCGGCTGGTCGACCCGGGAGACCGTGATGATGCCCTCCACCTTGTCCCAGCTCCGCGCCGCCACCATCCGGCCCCGCATGCGGATCAGATTGAACAGCGTCAATCCAAACAGCAGCACGGCGATGCCGGCGGCAATCTGTGTCCACATCAATTGTTGGGCGTTCAGCATCCGATTCCCCTGCGCTTCGGCGACGACCGCCATTGGTCGCGGCAAACGCGCTTTGCGTTCGATGCTGTGCGTTGCCCCAGCACATGCCAGGCATTGCTTCACCAATGTCGTCCTGGCGAAAGCCACGACCCATTGCCCCAGCGGGTCATTTGGCGAAGATTGGTCGTTCGGTATTGCCTGCGATGGCCACCAATGGATCACCCGGTATGGATGGCTTTCGCCAGGACGACAGCGAACGTGTGGCACGCGCCGTGATGGCGACTGGCGAGGGAGTATCAAACGGGCACGGTCGGCGATGATGGAATGTTACAGGTGTTTTGCCCGACGCCGCAAGCAATTTCGGTAATATCGAAAAATTATTCGGTGACACCGCAAAAATTATCGAGCTTTTTCAACCCCATGCCTACTGTGCATGGGGTTGATTTCTCGTTTTCTGTTTGGAGGGCGCCTAACCCGCGCCCGCGCGCTTCTTCTGCCAGACCAGGTGCACCGCGCAGGTGCAGCCCGGCGGATGCGACGCAAGCTCCTTCGACGTCTCGTCGTTCGCCGGCGTTGCCGTGAACGCCGCCTTGTCGCTCCCACCCTCTCGCGTCGGGATGTAGTTCAGAATCGGCGCGAGCCAGCGCTCGGTCTCGGCGACGCTCATGCCCTTGCGCGCAGCATAATCCTCGACCTGATCGCGCTCGATCTTGCCGACTCCGAAATAATAGCTCTCTGGATTGGCGAGATAGAGCCCCGACACGGAGGAGCCCGGCCACATCGCATAGCTCTCGGTCAGCTTCACGCCGGCGGTGTTCTCGGCATCGAGCAGCTCGAACAGCGTGGCCTTCTCGGTGTGATCGGGTTGCGCGGGATAGCCGGGGGCGGGACGGATGCCCTGATACTTTTCGAGGATCAACTCGTCGGGGGAGAGCGTCTCGTCCGGCGCATAGGCCCAGAATTCGCGGCGGACGCGGGCATGCATGCGCTCGGCGAACGCTTCGGCCAGGCGGTCGGCCAGCGCCTTGCACAGGATCGAGGAATAGTCGTCATTGGCCATCTTGAAACGGTCAGCGACCACATCCTCGCCGATGCCGGCGGTGACGACGAAGCCGCCGACATAGTCGGGCACGCCGGTTGTGGCGGGCGCGACGAAGTCGGACAGCGCGGCGTTGAAACGGCCCTCGCGCTTCTCGAGCTGCTGGCGCAGCGTGTGCAGCGTCGCGACCGTCCTGGTCCGGCTCTCGTCGGCATAGAGCACGATGTCGTCGCCCTGCGCATTGGCCGGCCAGAAGCCGACGGTGGCGCGCGCGCGGAACCATTTCTCCTTGACGATCAGGTCGAGCATCTTGCGCGCGTCGCCGTAGAGCGAGCGCGCAACTTCGCCGACCTTGGCGTCGTCGAGGATGGCGGGGAAGCGTCCGGCGAGCTCCCAGGTCTGGAAGAACGGGGTCCAGTCGATATAGGGCACCAGCTCGGCGAGATCGTAGTCGTCAAAGCTTCGGGTGCCGAGGAAGGTCGGCTTCACCGGCTTGTTCGCGGTGAAGTCGACCGGCACGCGGTTGGCGCGGGCGGTCGCCAGCTTCAGCCGCTTCTTGTCGGCCTGGGCGCGCATATGGGCGTCCGAGATCTTTGCGTATTCGGCGCGCACCTCCGCGGCATAGGCCTCGCGCCTCTCGGGCGACAGCAGCGCCGACGCAACACCGACGGCGCGGCTGGCGTCGTTGACATGCACCACGGGGCCTGCGCGATAGCTCGGGTCGATCTTCACCGCCGTATGCACGCGGCTCGTGGTGGCGCCGCCGATCAAGAGCGGCAGCTTGAGGCCTTCGCGCTGCAATTCTGCGGCGAAGAACGCCATCTCGTCGAGCGAGGGTGTGATCAGGCCGGACAGCCCGACGATGTCGGCCTTCTCCGCCTTCACCGTATCGACGATCTTGGCCGCGGGCACCATCACGCCGAGGTCGATGACCTCGTAATTGTTGCACTGGAGCACGATGCCAACGATGTTCTTGCCGATGTCGTGGACGTCGCCCTTGACGGTCGCGAGCACGATCTTGCCGGCGGACGAGGAGCCTTCCGTGCCGATGCCGTTGGCGAGATTGCGCGCCTTCTCCTCCTCCATGAACGGCATCAGCCAGGCGACAGCCTGCTTCATCACGCGGGCCGACTTCACCACCTGCGGCAGGAACATCTTGCCGTCGCCGAAGAGATCGCCGACCACGTTCATGCCGGCCATCAGCGGTCCCTCGATCACGTCGAGTGGCCGCGTCGAGGCCTTGCGGGCCTCTTCGGTATCCTGCTCGATGAATTCGGTGATGCCGTGCACCAGCGAATGTGACAGCCGCTTCGCCACCGGCCATTCGCGCCAGGCGAGATCGGCTTCCTTGGTCTGAGTCTTGTTGCCGCGGAATCTTTCCGCAAGCGCCAGCAGACGCTCGGACGCACCGGGGTCGCGGTTGAGGATGACGTCCTCGCACACCTGGCGCAATTCGGGATCGATATCGTCATAGACGATCATCTGCCCGGCATTGACGATGCCCATGTCCATGCCGGCCTTGATGGCGTGATACAGGAACACCGAGTGCATGGCCTCGCGCACCGGCTCGTTGCCGCGGAACGAGAACGACAAATTGGACACACCACCAGAAATGTGCGCGCCCGGCAGATTCTTGCGGATCCAGCGCGTCGCCTCGATGAAGTCGACGCCGTAATTGTTGTGCTCCTCGATGCCGGTTGCGATCGCGAAAATATTGGGATCGAAGATGATGTCTTCCGGCGGGAAGCCGACGCGGTTCACCAGGATGTCGTAGGCGCGCTTGCAGATCTCGGTCTTGCGGGCGAACGTGTCGGCCTGGCCGACCTCGTCGAACGCCATCACCACGACGGCCGCGCCGTGACGGCGGGCGATCTTGGCCTCGTGAATGAATTTGTCCTCGCCTTCCTTCATCGAGATCGAGTTGACGACCGGCTTGCCCTGCACGCATTTCAGGCCGGCCTCGATCACGGAGAATTTCGAGCTGTCGACCATTACGGGGACGCGGGCAATGTCGGGCTCGGCGGCGACAAGGTTGAGGAAGGTCACCATCGCGGCTTCCGAGTCCAGAAGACCCTCGTCCATGTTGACGTCGATGATCTGCGCGCCGTTCTCGACCTGGTCGCGCGCGACCTGCAGCGCGGCGGTGTAGTCGCCGGCGGTGACCAGCTTGCGGAAGCGGGCGGAGCCGGTGACGTTGGTGCGCTCGCCGACGTTCACGAAGGGAATGGCGTCGGTCAGGATGAACGGCTCGAGGCCGGAGAGCCGCAAGCGAGGTTCGATCTCCGGCACGATGCGCGGCTTGTGCGGCGCGACCGCAGCCGCAATCGCCGCGATATGGTCCGGCGTGGTGCCGCAGCAACCGCCGACGATGTTGACGAGGCCATCGCGCGCGAACTCGCCGACCAGGCGGGCCATGTATTCCGGGGTCTCGTCATACTGGCCGAACTCGTTGGGCAGGCCGGCATTGGGATAGGCGCAAACAAGCGTGTCGGCGACGCGGCCGATATCGGCGATATGCGCGCGCAGATCTTCCGCGCCGAGCGCGCAGTTGAAGCCGATGGTGACGGGCTTGGCGTGCTGGACCGAATGCCAGAACGCTTCCGGCAACTGGCCGGACAGCAGGCGGCCGGACTTGTCGGTGATGGTGCCCGACACCATCACGGGCATGTCGATGCCACGTTCTTCCGTGATCTCGGCGATCGCGTACAGCGCCGCCTTGGCGTTCAGCGTGTCGAAGATGGTCTCGACCAGCAGCAGATCGACGCCGCCGTCGAGCATGCCGTTGATCTGCTCGCCATAGGATTTGCGCAGGTCGTCGAACGTGACGGCGCGGTAGCCGGGATTGGACACGTCGGGCGAGATCGAGGCGGTGCGGTTGGTCGGTCCGATGGCGCCGGCGACGAAGCGCGGCTTGCCGTCCTCGGCCTCGACGCGGCGTGCGGCGTTGCCGGCGAGGCGGGCGCCTTCTCGCGCCATCTCGTAGACGATGTCGGCGAGATCGTAATCGGCTTGGGCAATCGAGGTCGTGGAGAAGGTGTTGGTCGCGACGATGTCGGCGCCGGCGCGCAAGTAAGCGGCGTGGATGTCCTCGATCGCCTGCGGTTGGGTCAGGATCAAGAGGTCGTTGTTGCCGCGCAAATCGCGATGGAAGTTCTTGAATCGCTCGCCGCGGAAGGCGGCCTCGTCGAACTGGAGATTCTGGATCATCGTGCCCATGGCGCCGTCGAGCACGAGAATGCGCTCGCGCGCGGCGTTGAGCAGGGCGGTTCGCTTGGGAGAGGTGGATACGGTCATGGTGTCTTAAGCCGCCTTCTGCGCGCTCTTGGCGCGGATGCCGAGCAAATGGCTGATCGCGAACACGAGATCGGCGCGGTTCATGGTGTAGAAATGGAAGGTGTCGACGCCGTGCTTGGCCAGCTTCTGCACCTGGCCGGCCGCGACGGTCGCCGCCACCAGCTTGCGGGTCTCGGCGTCTTCGTCGAGCCCCTCGAATTTCGCGGCGAACCAGTCCGGCACGGAGGTGCCGGCGCGGGTGACGAAATTGCGAGCCTGCTTGAAATTATGCATGGGCATGATGCCCGGCACGATCGGGATGTTGATCCCGCGCGCGCGCACGCGGTCGAGATAGCGGAAATAGAGGTCGTTATCGAAGAACACCTGCGTGATCGCGCGGGTCGCACCTGCATCGACCTTGGCCTGCAGCGTGTCGATGTCATCGTCGAAGTCGCGCGCCTCGGGATGCTTCTCAGGGTACGCCGAGACCGACACCTCGATATCGCCGTGCCGCTTCTTGATGCCGGCGACGAGGTCGGCGGAGCTCTGGTAGCCATCGGGATGGCTAGAATAGGCCGTGCCAATGCCGCCCGGGGGATCGCCGCGCAGGCCGACGATGTGGCGGACGCCGACCTCGTGATAGCGGTCGACGATCTCGTCGATCTCCCCGCGGGAGGCGCCGACGCAGGTCAGATGCGCGGCCGGCAGCAGCGCGGTTTCTTTCAGGATGCGCGAGATGGTCGCGTGGGTCCGCTCACGGGTCGAGCCGCCGGCGCCATAGGTCACCGAGACGAATTTCGGGTCGAGCGGGGCCAGCCGGTTGATGGTGTCCCAGAGATTGCGCTCCATATCTTCGGTCTTGGGCGGAAAGAACTCGAAGGAAATCGCAGGCCGCTTCAGGTACCCGTCTTGCCCGCCGGTGTGGGCAGGCATTGTCGCGTCAGTCATGGGCACCACTCACTCTCCAAGGGCGCGCCGGGTCGTTGGCGGCCGGCGGTCAGGTCTAGATTGCGAAAGGCCAAGATAAGCCAAAGCGGCCGCATCCGACAGCCCATCGGTAATGGGAAGTGGCCCACTTTGGCGGTGTTGGCATAAAATATTCGGTGATTTAGAATCGAAGTGGGAAGCTCGGTTTGGTATAAAAAGATAAATATACCAGCCAAGTAGGGAGAACTTGCGGATTAACTGGCGCAATATATTGAGTGGGCAATATGAAAGTCATGTTGCCAGATTGATCATTGTCCCAACGCCGCGGCGCGGGTCCGGAGCGCGCGGGCCCTGGCCTGCACGTCAGATCTGCGCGCCCTCCCATTGCCGCCGCGCTGCCCTCCACTACGTTAGCGCGCCATGATCCCGCTCTCAGTCCTCGACCTCTCCGTCGTCACCACCGGCACAAAGCCCGCCGCGGCGCTGCGCAACAGCATCGACCTGGCGCGCCATGTCGATGGGCTCGGCTATGTCCGCTATTGGCTCGCCGAGCATCACAACCTCGCCTCCGTCGCGAGCCCGGCGCCCGACGTGATGATCGGGCAGATCGCGGCGGTGACCAAGCACATCCGCGTCGGCTCCGGTGGCGTGATGCTGCCCAATCACGCGCCGCTGGTCGTGGCCGAGCGCTTCAAGATGCTGGAGGCGCTGTTTCCGGGCCGCATCGATCTCGGCCTCGGCCGCGCCCCTGGCACCGACGGCGCCACGGCCTATGCGCTGCGCAGCCGGCTCGACCGTCGCGAAGGCGACGATTTCCTCGAGCGGCTGCACGAATTGATCCTGTGGCAGACCCGGGAATTCCCCTCGGGCCATCCCTATCACAACGTCGTTGCGATGCCCGACGATACGCCGTTGCCGCCGATCTGGCTGCTCGGCTCCAGCGATTATTCGTCGGAGCTCGCCGCGCAAATCGGCATGGGGTTCGCATTCGCCCATCATTTTGCGTCCCACGATGCGATCGATGCGATGGTGCATTATCGCAATCGTTTTCAGCCCTCGGCCTGGAGTGCGAGCCCGCGCGCGATCCTCGCGGTCGCCGTCATTGCGGCCGACACGGATGACGAAGCCGAAAAGCTCGCCGCGTCTTTCGACCTCAACCGCCTGCGCCGGGACCGCGGCCAGTATCTTCCGTTGCCGAGCGTCGAAGAGGCGCTGGCCTATCCCTATACCGACTCGGAGCGCGCCTCGATGCGGCGCAACCGTTCCCGTCTGTTCGTCGGCAGCCGGGCAACCGTGCAGAAGACGCTGCAGCCGTTGATCGATGCGAGCAAGCCGGACGAGTTGATGGTGATTACCGCCGTGTACGATCACGAGGCACGAAAGAAATCATATTCGCTGCTGGCGGAGGCGTTCGGGCTTAAGGCGGTCGGATAAGGCTCTGGTGCTCCGGCTCGCGCTTCGCGCGTCCGGGACACGAATCTATTCCATCGTCGCGCGGAACGGGTGCCCCGGATACACGCCAACGATGCGGAATTCGCGTGAGAAGAATTTCAGCTCCTCGATCGCGAAAGCGAGGCCCTTGTCCGCGGGGTGGCCGTCGACGTCGGCATAAAACTGCGTGGCGAAGAAATTGCCGTCGACCATATAGCTCTCGAGCTTGGTCATGTTGACGCCGTTGGTGGCAAAGCCACCGAGCGCCTTGTAGAGCGCGGCGGGCAAATTGCGCACCCGGAACACAAAAGTCGTGACCAACGGACCGGAGCCCTGTGCGGCCCATTTCGGTTCGCGCGCGAGCACCACGAAGCGCGTGGTGTTGTGGGCCTCGTCCTCGATGTCCTCCGCGAGGATGTCGAGGCCGTAGATCTGCGCGGCGAGGCGCGAGGCGATCGCGGCGACGGACTTGTCGTTACGCTCGGAAATGTCGCGGGCGCTGCCGGCGGTGTCGGCGTGCACGATTGGCTTGATGCCAAGCTTGCGAATGATGCGCCGGCATTGGCCGAGCGCGTGCACGTGGCTCTCGACGCTCTTGATGTCCTCGAGCCTGGTCCCCTTCACCGCCATCAGCTGATGCCGGACCGGCAGAAACCATTCGCCGATGATGAAGAGGCCGGAGGCCGGCAGCAAATGATGGATGTCGGCGACGCGGCCTGCGACCGAATTCTCGATCGGAATCATGCCGAGATCGGCTTCGCCCGACGAGATCGCCGACAAGGCGTCCTCGAAGGTGGCGCAGGGCATCGGCTCGGCGTCGGGATAGGCCTCGACGATGGCGATGTGCGAATTGGCCCCAGGCTCGCCCTGGAATGCGATTTTCAGCTTGCTCATGCTCGGCCTTGTAACAGCGGCTCAGGATTTGGAAAGGATGCTGCGGGCGGTTTCCAGGTCCGCCGGCGTGTCGACCCCGCGGGGCACGGTATCGACAATGGTGAAGTCGATGCGCATTCCGGCCTCGAGCGCCCGGAGCTGCTCGAGCTTCTCCTGCAATTCCAGCGGCGACGGCGGAAGCCGGACGTAGCGCTCCAGCGCGGCACGGCGATAGGCATAGAGACCGATATGGTGGTAGCGCGGTCCGTCGCCGGTCGGCGCGGTTGCGCGGGTGAAATAAAGTGCGCGCATGCGTCTGCCGCCGAGCGAGGTTCCGATCGCCTTCACGACGCTCGGCGCGAGGTCCTCCTCCTCGGTGTGGATCTGCGACGCCAGCGTTGCGATATCCACGGCGGGGTCTTGCAGCGGCGGCAACACCTCGCGGATGTTGTCGATCGTGATGGTCGGGAAATCGCCCTGCAGATTGACCACGATCTCGGCTTTGCCGTCCGGATCGAGCTTCTGCATGGCCTCGTGGATGCGGTCGGAGCCGGACGGATGCTCCGGGCGGGTCATCACGGCCTCGCCACCATGGGCGGTCACGACGGATGCGATCTCCGCGGTGTCGGTTGCGACCGCGACCCGGCCTATCCCGGCCGCTTCGGCACGGCGCATCACGTGCACGATCATCGGCTGCCCCGCGATATCGGCTAGCGGCTTGCCGGGCAGGCGGGTGGCGGCCATGCGGGCCGGAATCAGCACCAGGATGCGGGGATCGATCATCGGTTCAAGGGCCTGGAAACGGGGCGTTTTCCGCGCCGGGAAATGGGGTGGGGACGGGGGTGAAGCCCGCTCGCTTATACGGGTTGCCAGACCCCGGGCAAACCGATATCTCAATGGCAAAACTCGGGGAAACAGTAAGGAACGTTGATTCTCCGAGGCTCGTCCTGGCGGCCGCACTGGGCCGCTCGATCCTTCTTGCGGTGTGGGGCCTGGCCGGAAATGGACTCTTTCGAACTGAACAAGATTCTCGGTGCCGTGCTCGGCACCTGTCTCCTTCTGCTGGTGACGAGCTTCACCGCCAGTGCGCTGTTCTCGCCCAAGATGCCGGAGAAGCCGGGCTTCGAGATCGCCGTGAAGGAAGACGCCGGCCACGGCAAGGAAGGCGGCGCTGCCGCCGCGGCTGCCGAGCCGATCGAAAAGCTGCTCCAGACCGCCTCGGTCGAGAAGGGCGCCGCCGCTGCCAAGAAGTGCGGCGCTTGCCACACCTTCGAGAAGGGCGGCCCGAACCGTGTCGGTCCGAACCTCTATGGCGTCGTCGGCGACCATGTTGGCGAGGGCCGCGGCGGCTTCAACTTCTCGGCCGCGATGAAGGCCAAGGGCGGCACCTGGGACTTCGATGCGCTCAACAAGTTCATCGCCAATCCCAAGGCAGCTGTCCCGGGCACCGCGATGGGCTTTGCTGGCATCCCGAAGGATAGCGAGCGTGCCGACGTGATCGCTTACCTGAACAGTCTCTCCGACAGCCCGAAGCCGCTGCCGACCGCGGCGAAGTAAGGCCTATCGACTTCGATCTTAGTACGCGGCCAGGCTGAAAAGCCTGGCCGTTTGCTTATCCGGGCCTCGCGGCGTTGTTATCGGGGCGTTTGGCCGCAGCGATCGGCCAGCTGGCCCTCCAAGATGAGGAAAAAGCAACATATTCCGTCGAAACCTCGCCTATATTGGGAACTTAAAGGAGTAGCCTCCTTCAAGACAGGAATGTTGATTTGGCCCTTACCCGACGCGATCTCCTGCTCACCGGCACTGCTGCCGCAACGCTCCCCGCCCTTGGTTCCGTAGGGGGCCTTTCCGGCGTCGGCGTGGCACACGCGCAATCCGCCAACGAGCCCACCTGGCGGCACGCGCTGTCGCTGTTCGGACAGATCAAATACCCGGCGGATTTCAAGCGCTTCGACTACGTCAATCCGGAAGCGCCCAAGGGCGGCGTCGCGCGCCAGATCGCCGTCGGCACATTCGACAATTTCAACATCGTCGTCTCCGGTGTGAAGGGGCAAGTCGCCGGTGCCGTGGCGTTCATCTACGAATCCCTCACGACGGCCTCGCTTGACGAAGTCTCGACCGAGTACGGCGCGCTGGCCGAGGCCGTCAGCCATCCGGATGATTTCTCCTTCGTGACTTACCGCTTGCGGCCGCAAGCCAAATGGCACGACGGCAAGCCGGTAACCGCGGATGACGTGATCTTCTCGCTCGATTCCTTCAAGAAGCACCACCCGCAGTACTCGGCCTATTACAGCCATGTGACGAAAGCCGAGAAGGTCGGCGAGCGCGAGGTAAAATTCGTGTTCGACGCGCCGGGCAACCGCGAACTGCCGCAGATCGTCGGGCAGCTCACGGTCCTGCCGAAGCATTGGTGGGAGGGCACGGATGCGCAGGGCCGCAAGCGCGATGTCTCCGCCACCACGCTTGAAGTGCCTCTAGGTTCCGGCCCCTATCGGGTCAAGGAATTCGTTGCCGGGCGGTCGATCGCGCTGGAGCGCGTCAAGGATTATTGGGGGCGCGACCTCGCCGCCAATGTGGGCCGCAATAATTTCGACGAGCTGCGCTATGAGTATTTCCGCGACGCCACCGTGGCGATTGAGGCATTCAAGGCCGATCAGGTCGATTGGCGCACCGAGAACAGCGCGAAGAACTGGGCGACAGCCTACGATTTCCCGGCCGTCACCGAAAAACGCGTGATCCTCGAGGAGTTCGCCAATCGCAGCTCGGGCGTCATGCAGGCCTTCGTGCCGAACCTGCGCCGCGCCAAGTTTAAGGATCCGCGCGTGCGACGCGCGCTCAATTACGCGTTCGACTTTGAGGAGATGAACAAGCAGATCTTCTACGGCCAGTACAAGCGCATCAGCAGTTATTTCGACGGCATCGATGAGCTGATGGCGACCGGGTTGCCGCAGGGCAAGGAGCTCGAGATCCTCGAGACAGTCCGCGCCGAGGTCCCGCCCGAAGTCTTCACCACGGCCTACACCAACCCGGTCGGCGGCAGTCCGGAAGCCGTTCGCGACAATCTGCGCGAGGCGCTGCGCCTGTTCAAGGAAGCTGGCTACGAGGTGCGCGAGCGCAAGCTGATCGACGTCAAGACGGGCGCCCAGTTCTCCCTTGAATTGCTGAACTCGGATCCAAGCTTCGAGCGGATCACGCTGTTCTACAAGCCGTCGCTGGAACGGCTCGGCATTGCTGTCAGCGTGCGGACGGTGGATCCCACTCAGTACGAGAACAGGACGCGCGAGTGGGATTTCGACATCGTCACTAACTCCTGGGGCGAGTCGCAGTCGCCGGGTAACGAGCAGCGCGAATTCTGGTCCTCGAAGACGGCTGACATCGCCGGTTCACGCAACATCACCGGCATCAAGAATCCGGCGGTCGACAAGCTGATCGAGCGGGTGATCTACGCCAAGGGTCGCGACGATCTCGTCGCGGCAACCAAGGCACTCGACCGCGTGCTGCTGTGGAATCACTACGTCGTACCGCAGTGGACTTATACGAAGGTGCGCACCGCGCGCTGGGATCGGTTCGGCCGGCCGGCGGAATTACCCAAATACGGTCAGTCCGGCTTCCCGTTCATTTGGTGGTACGACGCGGACAAGGCGGCGCGGATCGCAAAGAAGTCGTGAAGGGCATTTCTCGCATGGCGCAGCTTTCACGCCGGCATGTGCTGGCCTTGGGTGCCGGTGGCGCGTTCAGCGCCGCCTGGCTCCGGGGCGCGACAGCGTCCGAGATGCCTGCAGAGGCCCACGGCATGTCGGCCTTCGGCGACCTCAAATATCCCGCCGACTTCCATCACTTCGACTACGTCAATGTCGACGCGCCGAAGGGCGGCACCTTCTCGCTTATCCCGTCGGTGCGCGCGTACAACCAGTCCTACCAGACCTTCAACTCGCTCAATGCCTTCATCCTCAAAGGCGATGGCGCGCAGGGCATGGACATGACTTTTGCGCCGCTGATGGTGCGAGCCAATGACGAACCGGACGGGATGTACGGGCTTGCCGCCAAGTCTGTAAATATATCGGCAGACAGGCTGGTCTATCGCTTCACCATGCGGCCAGAGGCGAAATTCCATGACGGCACCAAGCTTACCGCTCACGACGCGGCGTTTTCGCTGACGTCGCTGAAGGCCAAGGGGCATCCGCTGATCATCGTGCAGATGCGCGACATGGTCAGCGCGGAAGCCGTTGACGATGCGACGCTGGTCGTCACCTTTGCCAAGGGACGCGCGCGTGACGTGCCGCTCTATGTGGCGAGTCTGCCGATCTTCTCGAAAGCATATTATGCCTCTCGCGCTTTCGACGAAACATCGCTCGATATCCCGTTGGGCTCGGGCCCGTACAAGGTCGGCAAGTTCGAGGTCAACCGCTACATCGAATACGAACGCGTCAAGGATTGGTGGGCTGCCGACCTGCCCCCCTGTCGTGGCAGCTACAATTTCGACGTCGTGCGCTACGAATTCTACCGCGACCGCGATGTCGCTTTTGAAGGTTTCACCGGCAAGAACTATCTCTACCGCGAAGAGTTCACCGCTCGTATCTGGGCGACCCGCTATGACTTCCCCGCGGTCAAGGAGGGTCGCGTCAAGATGGAGGTCGTGCCCGACGACACGCCGTCCGGCGCGCAAGGATGGTTCATCAACACGCGGCGCGAAAAATTCAGGGATCCTCGCGTGCGTGAGGCACTGATCGACGCCTTCGACTTCGAGTGGACCAACAAGACCATCATGTACGGTGCTTATGCCCGCACGGTATCGCCATTTCAGAACTCGGACCTCATGGCGAGCGATGGGCCTCCGCCGCCGGAAGAGCTGAAGCTGCTGGAGCCGTTTCGCGGCCAGGTTCCGGACGAGGTGTTCGCCGCACCGTTCACGCCGCCCGTCTCCGACGGCTCCGGGCAGGATCGCAGCCTGTTGCGCAGGGCGCAGCGATTGCTGAGCGAGGCCGGCCTGCCGATCAAGGACGGCAAGAGGATGCTGCCGAACGGCGAGATCTTCAGGATCGAATTTCTGTTGGACGAGCCTTCGTTCCAGCCGCACCATGGGCCCTACATCAAGAATCTCGCGACGCTTGGCATCGAAGCGAGCGTGCGCCTCGTCGACGCCGTGCAATACAAGGTACGCCAGGAAGATTTCGACTTCGATATGACGACCCAGCGCTTCAGCATGTCGGCAACGCCGGGCGACGCCATGCGCTCGTTCTTCTCGTCGCAGGTCGCGGCAACGAAGGGCTCGTACAATCTTGCGGGCGTCGCCAATCCGGCCATCGATGCCATGATCGAGAAGATCATGGCGGCCGACAGCCGCGAGGAATTGACCGTCGCCTGCCGCGCCTTCGATCGCCTGTTCCGCGCCGGCCGTTATTGGGTGCCGCACTGGTTCAACAAGACGCACCGGCTTGCTTATTGGGACCAATTCGGTCATCCGCAGAAGCCGCCGCGTTATGCCAACGGCGTCGGCGCTCCCGACATCTGGTGGTACGATGGCGGCAAGGCCGCCAGGCTCGAGCAGGCGAAGCAGCCATGAGCGCCTACATCGCCCGCCGCATCCTGCTGATGATCCCGACCTTGCTCGGGATCCTCTTCGTCTCCTTCATCGTCGTGCAGTTCGCGCCGGGCGGCCCGGTCGAGCGCGTGATCGCGCAGCTCTCGGGCGCGGACACCGGCGGGACCTCGCGCATTTCGGGCGGCGGCGACTTTGCGCAGCGCGCCCCGGGGCAGTTGGGAGCCGGCGGCGACGCCATCAACTCGAAGTATCGCGGCGCGCAAGGCCTCGATCCCGATTTCATCAAGAAGCTGGAAGTGCAGTTCGGCTTCGACAAGCCGGCGCCGGAGCGCTTCGCGCTGATGGTCTGGAATTTCGCCCGCTTCGATTTCGGCAAGAGCTATTTTCGCGACGTCAGCGTCCTGCAGCTCGTCAAGGAGAAGTTGCCGGTCTCGATCTCGCTCGGCATCTGGCTGACGCTGCTGACCTACCTGATCTCGATTCCGCTCGGCATCCGCAAGGCGGTCAGGGACGGGACGCGCTTCGACACCTGGACGTCGAGCGTGCTCGTACTTGGCTACGCGATTCCCGGCTTTCTATTCGCGATCCTCCTGATCATCCTGTTTGCCGGCGGTTCGTTCTTCAACTGGTTCCCGCTGCGCGGACTGACGTCAGACGGCTGGTCGCAGTTTCCGTGGTATTGGAAGATCATCGATTACTTCTGGCATTTGACGCTGCCGCTGATCGCCATGGGGCTCGGTGCGTTCACCACCATGACGTTCCTGACCAAGAACTCGTTTCTGGACGAGATCCGCAAGCAATACGTGATGACCGCGCGCGCGAAGGGCTGCAGCGAGAATCGGGTGCTTTACGGTCACGTTTTCCGCAACGCGATGCTGATCGTCATCGCCGGCTTTCCCTCGACCTTCATTCACGCCTTCTTCTCGGGCTCGCTTCTGATCGAGACCATCTTCTCGCTGGACGGACTGGGACTGCTCAGTTTCGAGAGCGTTCTCAATCGCGACTACCCCGTGGTGTTCGGCACGCTCTTCATCTTTTCGCTCGTCGGCCTCGTGATCAACCTGATCTCTGACCTGACCTATATGTGGATCGATCCACGAATCGATTTCGAGGCGCGGGAGGTCTGATGACGCTGGCCGCCCCCACCACGCCGATCGAAACCACTGCGAAGTCGCCGCTCGGCAGTGCCGTGCCGATCACTCGCAAACCGTTCGTGCCGTCGCCGCTCAACAGGCGCCGCTGGCAGAATTTCAAGGCGAACCGGCGCGGCTATTGGTCGTTCTGGATCTTCCTGATCCTATTTGTGGTGTCGCTGTTCGCCGAGCTGATCGCCAATGATCGGCCGTTCCTGATCAAATATGACGGCCACCTTTATTGGCCGTCCGTCGTCACCTATTCGGAAACCACTTTCGGCGGCGACTTCGAAACCGCGGCCGACTATCGCGATCCCTATTTGCAGAAGCTGATCAGGGACAAGGGCGGCAGCATCGTCTGGCCGCTGATCCGCTATTCCTACGACACCCACAATCTCGATCTGCCGACGCCGGCGCCGTCGCGGCCGACCTGGATGTTGACGGAAGCGCAGTGCAAGCCCGTCGTCGAGAAGAAAGGCCTCAAGAGCTGCCGCGATCTCGAATACAACTGGCTCGGCACCGACGATCAGGGCCGCGACGTGGTGGCGCGGCTGATCTACGGCTTCCGCATCTCAGTGCTGTTCGGCCTCTGCCTGACCATCGTCTCCTCCATCGTCGGCATCGCGGCCGGCGCGGTGCAGGGCTATTTCGGCGGCTGGATCGACCTGTTGTTCCAGCGTTTCATCGAGATATGGACTGCGATCCCTTCGCTCTATCTGCTGCTGATCTTGTCGTCGGTGCTGGTGCCCGGCTTCTTCGTGCTTCTCGGCATCCTGTTGTTATTTTCCTGGGTGTCGCTGGTCGGACTCGTGCGCGCGGAATTCCTGCGCGGGCGCAATTTCGAGTATATCCAGGCGGCGCGGGCGCTCGGCGTGTCGAACAAGGTCATCATGTTCCGGCATCTGTTGCCGAACGCGATGGTCGCGACCATGACGTTCCTGCCGTTCATCGTGTCGAGTTCGGTGATGACGCTGACGGCGCTCGATTTCCTGGGGTTCGGACTGCCGCCCGGCTCGCCGTCGCTCGGCGAGTTGCTGTCGCAGGGCAAGTCCAACGTGCAGGCGCCGTGGCTCGGTTTTTCCGGCTTCTTCTCGGTCGCGATCATGCTGTCGCTTTTGATCTTCATCGGCGAGGCCGTGCGCGACGCATTCGATCCGCGCAAGACGTTCAGGTAAGCCAATGGACGCGATCAACCAGCCTTTGCTCAGCGTGCGCGACCTCTCGGTGGCCTTCCACCAGGGGGGCGCCACCACGCTCGCGGTCGACAAGGTCTCGTTCCAGATCAAGCGCGGCGAGTGCCTGGCGCTGGTCGGCGAGTCCGGCTCCGGCAAGTCGGTCAGCGCGCTCTCGATTCTCAAGCTCTTGCCCTATCCAAATGCCTCGCATCCCTCGGGCAGCATCCACTTCAAGGGCCAGGAACTGATCGACCGGTCGGAGCAGGAGATGCGGGAGATTCGCGGCAGCGACATCTCGATCATCTTCCAGGAGCCGATGACCTCGCTCAACCCGCTGCATACGATCGAGGCGCAGATCGGCGAGATCATTCAGCTGCACAATCCGACCAGCAATGCCGAGGCGCGCAGGCGGACGCTGGAATTGCTCACGCAGGTCGGCATTCCCGAGCCTGAAACGCGGCTGAAGAGCTATCCGCACCAGCTCTCCGGCGGCCAGCGCCAGCGCGTGATGATCGCGATGGCGCTCGCCAACGAGCCGGACCTCCTGATCGCGGACGAGCCGACCACGGCGCTCGACGTTACCGTGCAGGCGCAGATCCTGACGCTGCTCGCAGAGATCCGCGGCCGGCTCGGCATGAGCCTGCTCTTCATCACCCACGATCTCGGCATCGTGCGCCGCATCGCCGACCAGGTCTGCGTCATGAAGGGGGGCGAGATCGTCGAGCAGGGGCCGGTCGAGCACGTCTTCAAGACCCCGAAGCATCCCTATACGCGCGACCTGCTCGCCGCGGAGCCGAAGCCAGATCCGGCGCCGCCGCAGCCGGATGCCCCGGTGGTGATGTCCGCCGACGACCTAAAGGTCTGGTTCCCGATCAAGCGGGGGCTGATGCGTAAGACGGTCGGCCACATCAAGGCGGTCGACGGCGTCAGCATCGCCGTGCGCAAGGGCGAGACGCTCGGCGTTGTCGGCGAGTCCGGCTCGGGCAAGACCACGCTGGGGCTCGCATTGCTGCGGCTGATCTCCTCGAACGGACGCATTGTGTTCCTGGGAAAAGATATCCAGGGCCTGCGCTTCAAGGAGATGCGGCCGTTCCGGCGCGACATGCAGATCGTGTTCCAGGATCCGTTCGGCTCGCTCAGCCCGCGCATGTCGGTCGCCGACATCGTCGCCGAAGGCCTCACCGTGCATCAGCCGCAGCTCTCGCGAGGCGAGCGGGAGGAGCGCGTCGTCAAGGCGCTCGAGGACGTCGGACTGAAACCGGATACTCGCCACCGTTATCCGCATGAATTCTCCGGCGGCCAGCGCCAGCGCATCAGCATCGCGCGGGCGGTGGTGCTGGAGCCGGATTTCGTCGTCCTGGACGAGCCGACCAGTGCGCTCGACATGCTGATTCAGGCGCAGATGGTCGATCTGCTGCGTGAATTGCAGCGCCGGCGCGATCTCACTTACATGTTCATCTCGCACGATCTGCGCGTCGTCGCCTCGCTCGCCAGCCATCTGATCGTGATGCGTGGCGGCAAGGTGGTCGAGGAAGGTCAGGCCGCCGAGCTCTTCAAGAACCCGAAGACGGATTACACGCGCGCGCTGTTTGCGGCGGCGTTCCGGCTGGAGACGGCGGAGAACGGGTCCGCGGCGACGTAGCCTCCGTCAGAGCCGCTTGATCGCGGCGACCTCGCTGCCGGCTTGCTTGATCCTTGCGATTGCCGGCTCGATCGGCTCGATCACCGTTGCCATGTGATGCGCATTGGCGTGAACCATGGTGCTGCCATCGCGGACGATGGCGACATGACCTTTCCAGAAAATGAGATCGCCGCGCAGCAAGCTGCTTTGCTCATGGGGCTCCAGCGCGCGGCCGAGGCCGGCCTGCTGCATGTCGCTGTCGCGCGGGCAGCCGATGCCCGCCGATGTCAGCGACATCTGGACCAGGCCGGAGCAATCGACGCCAAGGCTGCTCTTGCCACCCCAGAGATAGGGCGTGCCGACGAAACGCTCGGCGACTGCGACGAAATCCGGCTCGCAATGACCAAGCGGGGCGAGATGGGCCTTCGGCAGATAGTGTCCGTCGCGTGTCACGGCGAAGCTGCCGTCCTCGCGTGCAACCGCGATCTTCGATCCCATCACCAGCGTGTCTGCTGGCCGCAGCTTGATCGAGGGACCGGGGAAGGCAAAGGTTCGTAAAGCACTGACCATATGGGTCGGCGCGGCCGCGGGTTTCATGAGCGCTGCGTCCGGCAGCCAGCCGACATAGCCGTCACCTGAAAGTTGACCCCATGCCCAGCCTTCGCCGTTGCGGTCGTAAACCGTGACGCCCTCGCCGCGCAACGCTTGTGTCATTAGCATCGCGTTCGACGACGGCTGCTCGCGCACGGGCGCGATCGCCGCGATGATCTCGAATTCCTCGCCCGTGACGAAACGATCCGCCTGCACCTTGCTTTCGAGGTATTTCGCGGCGATGTCGCCGCGCGACGGTGTCAGCCTTGGATCGTATCTTGGATCGTGACTTGGATCGTGGCTTAGATCGTGTTCTGGATCACGCATAGCGCTCGCTCAGCAATGTGTAGATCGCGCGCGCGGCCTGGCACTCGCCGCCCTCGGGGCGTGCGGGCTTCGCCGACGGCGTCCAGCCGTAGATGTCGACATGCAGCCAGCTCCTGGCATGCTCGACGAAGCGTTGCAGGAACAGCGCGCAAATGATCGAGCCGGCAAAGCCGCCTGATGGTGCGTTGGTGATAGTGGCGGTCTTGGAATCCAGCCACGCATCGTAAGGCGGCCACAGTGGCATGCGCCACAACGGATCGTTCTCCCTCGCCGCGCATCGTGCGACGTCAGCGGCAAGCGTCTCATCATTGGTGTAAAAGGGCGGTAAATCCGGCCCCAGCGCGACGCGTGCCGCTCCCGTCAACGTGCCGAGATCGATCAGCAGGTCCGGCTTTTCCTCGTCCGCAAGCGCCAGCGCGTCGGCGAGCACCAGCCGCCCCTCTGCGTCCGTATTGCCGATCTCGACCGTGATGCCCTTGCGCGAGGTGAAGATGTCGAGCGGGCGGAAGGCATTGCCCGCGACCGCGTTCTCCACGGCCGGAATCAGCACGCGCAGTCGCACCTTCAGCTTCGCATCCATCACCATGCGCGCCAGCGCCAGCACGTTGGCGGCGCCGCCCATGTCCTTCTTCATGATCAGCATGCCGCTCGGAGGCTTCAAGTCGAGCCCGCCGGTGTCAAAGCAGACGCCCTTGCCGACCAGCGTCACCTTGGGATGAGCCGGGTCGCCCCAGCCAATGTCGATCAGCCGCGGCGCGCGGCTAGATGCCATGCCGACGGCGTGGATCAGTGGAAAATTCGTCTTTAAGTCGTCACCGATGGTGCAGGCAAAGCTTGCGCCGAATTCGGCGGCGAGATCCTGCGCGGCTGCGGCCAGCTCCTCCGGCCCCATGTCGTTGGCCGGCGTGTTGATGAGGTCGCGCGCCAGCATTGCGGCGTCCGCCATGCGATTGATGTCGGTCGCGTCGACGCCGTCGGGGGGAACGAGGCTGACCTCGGGGCGATCGGCCTTGCGGTACCGGGCGAAGCGGTAGCTGCCGAGCGCGAAGGCGAGTGCGGCGAGCCGTGCATCCTGCGGTGCATTGGCGAAGCGATAGATGCCCGGCGGCAGGAGGCCGGGCAGGGCGCCCGGTCGGAACAGGTCGCGCGATTTTGCACCCTCGTCCTCGAGCCCGAACAGCACTTGCGCGATCGCGCCATCGGGCGCGGGCAGCGCGAGATAGCCGCCCGGCTTTGCGGTGAAGGCGCTCGCGGTGGCGAACTGGCGTTGCGCCGCCGGTAGCCCCTCGGCGACCTGATCCCAGCTCGACTTGGTGACGAAGGTGATCGGGATGGCGGTAGGCGACGTCTCGAAGACAGAAGGCATTGGCGGGTCCGGATCGTCAGATCGAGCGGGTCATACGAACGGACGAGATTTCGCAGAGTTTTGCCGCCGCCGCAATCAGCTTTGCTGCCACCGTTCGGCGGTCCGCTACTCGCAGCAAAGGGGCCATGCTAGGTTCCGGCAACGGCCGTCAGGTGTGCAGATCTCCGGCGGCCGACGACAAAGCCGGCCGGGAGGAAATGCAATGGAATTTGTGTGGAGCGTGGTCACCTTCATCGGGCAGGCGGTCGAGGCGATTTTTGGCTATGTCGAGCATCATCATTGGATATTCGCGTTCCTTGCCGGCGGTTACGTCTTCTATCTCCACGACCGCTCCGTTCACGCGCGGTTCGATGCATTGGACAAGCGCATTGATGAAATTCGCAAGAGGCTCGCTATCGAATATTGATCGGGTGAGCGAAACCATCATCGGGCGAGCCCCGTCTCATGCCGAGGACACGATCCACGCGAGCGGCCGCAGGGCTTTACTAGCGCTGCGGTTGTGGCATTATTGCCCAATATTTTAGATTGTGTCGTACGGTTCTGCACGGAGTGCAACAACAGGGGATGGGGTCAATTCTTACCCGGCTCATCATGGCCCGGGCTGATTGATACCGGACTGAACCTGATCGTCGAAGGCATTTCTCTCATCGTTTGCGCGGCGCGGCATTCGCAAATAAGCGACGCAAAATGGATAGATCGTTCGTCATCGTACAGATTTCCGACCTGCATCTGGACGGGTCTGGTCGACTGCTTGCGACCATCGAGACGCTCAATGCCGCAATTCGCGAGAGGATGGCGGACTTCGCGGATGTTCCCGATCGCATCCTGCTGATCACCGGCGATATCGTGGACGACCCGGCGCCGCCTGCGCTCGACGAAGCGATCGCCGTCATTGCGTCCTTCCGGCAGACCGGGCTGTTCACCGACATCCAGGCAATTGCCGGCAATCACGACGTCAAGCGACCGAGCCAGCGTGCAGGTCGCCACGATGTTTATGATTACCTGCATTTGCCGCGGACCTCGAAGAGCGTCTACTACCGTCAGGCCGGCCTCGATCTGGTGCTGCTGGATTCCAACCGCGCGAGCCTCACGACGCTCGTGAGCGGCAACGTCGACCAGAGCGCCTATAGCGCCATGGTTTCGGATTCCGCGCGGCTGAGCGTCAAGCTCGCGGGCAGCCTCGGGTCGGGCGGCCGCGCCGATTATGCCGAGCCGGTGGAAAACCTCGTGCGCGTGCTGGCGCTGCACCATCATCCACTGCCGCAGGCGACCGGAGAAGGAAAGCGGTTTCTCGGCGTGCCCGACGAGCCGCTGATGTATCTCGCCGCGCCCGCGACCTTCCTCGAAGCGGCGACATCGCTCAATGTCGATCTGGTCCTGCACGGACACCGGCATGTCGAAGGGCTGACGCGTTATTCGATTCCCGATCCGCGCGCCACGTCGAGCGAGAGCGCTGAAGCATTCTGGCGCACGATCTACGTCCTGTCCTGTCCGTCATCGACCGGGCAGGCCGGTGACGATGCCGGCTTCAACGTCATCCATTTCGGCCCGATGTCCGACCCGATGTCCCATGGCGGCCGCACAGAGTATCGCTTCGCGATCGCCCGCTACTCACGTCCGCGCAAGGATGGTGTCTTCAGGCCGCTCGATTCCAACCTGCCGCACGGCGTCGTCAGACTGCCGGCCGGACGGGATTTTTCCCGAGATCCGGCCGTCCAATCGGGCATCGAGATCGACGCATGCACCACGCTGAAACGGAATCAGGTCGCAGCATTCGCGCGCCGGCTCCTGCTGCGCCGCGCCTTCTATGCCGACGACGAGGTGGATTGGGCCAATTTGCTCCACGTCTATCTCGTGACCTCTCATGTCTGGGCCGATCTGGAAAGCAAGTTCTCGAGATCCGCACGCAAGCATGATGTCGAGGCCGCGGTGACGTCACTACTGCGCCGACTGATCGAGCAATCTGCAAATGTGCTCGGCATCGACGACGTTCAGCTCGACGAGCTCCGCGCGAGGCGTCTGGTCAATCGTGACGATCTTCGACGCGAATTGCCGAGGGTCGTGCGTCCGGGCATCGATGTCGCGATCGAGACGCGGCAACGACTGCAATTGCTGCGGGACCTGAACGAGCAGGCGAAGGCGCTCGGCCTCGATGCGGGTCTCGGCGGCGAGGTGCCGCCGCAGGCGCCGCAGTGACGGGCCCGGGCCGGGAGCATTAACCGGCCGTTAGGGTTAACAGTCTATTGCTGGCGCGTTCGGCTCGATCAATCGGCTCGAGAGTCAAAGCGTCATGCGTCAACGGTTCAGTCGTGAACGGTTAAGTCTTGCCCGGCTTCTTGCGTCCACCTCGCTGGTCGCAGCGGTGGCCATGGGTCTCGGCGGCTGCACGGCGATGTCGAAACTCTCCGACGTCACGGGCTCGGTCGGGCCGCGGGCGGAAGCCGCTCCCACCGATCCCGCGCGCGCTGCTGAAGTCTATGGCGAGCGCTATCGTGCCAATCCCAAGGACGCCGACGCGGCGCTCGCCTACGGCCAGGCCCTGCGCGCCAACGGCCAGCGCGCCCAGGCTGCCGCCGTGCTCGAGCAGGCGACCATCGCCAATCCCGGCAACAAGGCGCTGATGGCCCAATACGGCCGCGCGCTCTCCGACAACGGCAATTTCCAGCAAGCCTTCGACGTGCTGTCGAAGGCGCATTCGCCCGATAACCCGGATTGGCGCCTGCTCTCGGTGCAGGGTACCGCGCTCGATCAGATGGGGCGTCACGAGGAAGCGCGCTCCTACTATGCGAGTGCGCTCAAGATCGCGCCTGGCGATCCCGGCGTGCTCTCCAATCTCGGCCTGTCCTACATGTTGTCGAGAGATCTGCCGAAGGCCGAAGACGCGCTGCGCCAAGCCTATGCCTCGCCGCACGCAAGCGCGCGGGTGCGGCAGAATCTCGGTCTTGTCGTCGGTCTCCAGGGCCGCTTCGCCGAAGCCGAGACTATTGTGAAGGCGGACCTGCCGCCGGACCAGGCTACGGCCAATGTCGCCTATCTCAAGGAAATGTTGACCCGCAGCGACGTCCGGCGTGGTGCGCCGAAGCGGACGCCGGTCGCCTCGCTCGGCCTGCCCGACTGATCAGACGTGATCTTCCGATCTTGATCTTCCAATCTTGAAGGCATCCTCGGACCGTACGCGGTCCACGTCTAAGGTCATTGCATCTCGGTGACCTTGATGCCAGTCGGTCCAAGGATGACGACGAACAGCACCGGCAGGAAGAACAGGATCATCGGTACCGTCAGCTTCGGCGGCAGTGCCGCGGCCTTTTTCTCGGCTTCGTTCATGCGCATGTCGCGGTTTTCCTGCGCCATCACCCGCAAGGATTGGCCGAGCGGGGTGCCGTAACGCTCCGCCTGCTGGAGCGCGAGACATACCGACTTGACGCCCTCGAGCCCGGTGCGCCGCGCGAGGTTCTCGTAGGCGACCTTGCGATCCTGCAAATACGACAGCTCGGCCGTGGTCAGGGTGAACTCCTCCGATAGCGCGATCGACTGGCCCACGATTTCGACCGCGACCTTCCGGAACGCCATCTCGACCGACATGCCGGATTCGATGCAGATCAGGAGCAGGTCGAGCGCATCGGGAAAGGCGCGCTTGATCGAGAGTTGGCGCTTGGAGATCGCGTTCCTGAGGAACAGCATCGGCGCCTGGAGTCCGAGATAGGCCGCACCGACGCAGATGCCGATCTTGATCGGCATGGACTGCTGCATATGCGCGATCAGGAACACGTAGACGACCGAACCGACGAACAGCACGATCGGGGCAACCAGGCGGGCAAACAGGAAGGTGATGTAGGGCGCCTGGCCTCGATAGCCGGCCATGATGAGCTTGTCCCGCGCAGCTTCCTGCGCGAGCCATTTGGTCAGGTTGAAGTCATCGACGACCTTCGAGACGAGCTGCTTCGGCGTCTGGCGCAGCGAGACTTTTTCACTCTTGTGGAGGCGCTCGCGCTCGCGCTGCCGGATGCGCTCACGTTCGTTCGCCACCGCCTTCATGCGCTTGGAAAGGCCCTCGCCGGCGAACAGCGGCATCACCAGCGTATAGACGGTGGCGCTGGCGGCAATGGCCGCCAGCAGCATCGTCATGAAGTGGACGTCGTGAAGTTTCGCAACGAGGAACTCTACCATAAGACACCATCAGAAGTCGAAATTGATCATCTTCTTCATCACCATGATGCCGATCGACATCCAGACAACACAGCCGACCAGCATGAGCTGGCCGGTGGGATGAGTCCAAAGCATCGAGATGTATCCTGGCGTTGTGAGGTAGACGAGGAACATCACGATCGGCGGCAGCGAGCCGATGATGCCGGCCGAGGCCTTGGCTTCCATCGACATCGCCTGGATCTTCTCTTTCATCTTCTTGCGGTCGCGCAGCACCTTGGAAAGGTTGCCGAGCGCTTCGGAGAGGTTGCCGCCCGATTTCTGCTGGATGGAGATGACGATGCCGAAGAAATTGGCCTCGGGCAGCGGCATGCGATCGTAGAGCCGCGTGCAGGCCTCGCCGAGCGGCATGCCGATCGCCTGCGTCTCGATGATGGACAGAAACTCGGAGCGCAGCGGCTCTGGCGCGTCGGCGGCGACCACCTTGATCGATTCGAACAGCGGCAGGCCCGCCTTGATGCCGCGGACGATGACGTCGACGGCATCGGGCAAGGCGGCCAGGAACTTGTTTTCACGGCGCTTCTTCAGGAAGCCGAGCGCCCAGCGGGGCAGACCGAGGCCGCCGGCAAACGCGAAGCCGGCGGCACCGAGCAGGCCGCCGCCGATGAACAAGGCGACTGCGAACAGCACGCCCGCCACGACGGCGGACACGATCCAGAATTTCTGCGGCGCCCAATCGAGGCCGGCCTGCGACAGGCGGACACTGAGCGGTACGCTCTTCTCCTGCTGGCGCCGCGCCTCGAGATCCTTGAGCGAGGTTTCGACCTGCTCGCGGCGCGAGCGCTGCGTCTTCTCGGCGGCGCGGGCCGTGGGCGCCTCGGCCCGCGAGATCGAGGCGCGGCGGCTCTCGGCCTTCCGTTCCCCGGACAGCATTGGATAAAGGAAGACCCAGGCGAGGCCGCCGACGGTGGCGGTGGCAAGGAAGGCGAGGGCAAGGACTTGCATGTTCATGGCTGCGTTGACCTGCTCACGTCGTGGGCGCCACTTCCGCCGCGTCGAGCGCCGCGGCAAGGCGCTTCTCTTCGCCGTAATAGCGGGCGCGTTCCCAGAATTTCGGGCGGCCGATTCCGGTCGACCGGTGCCGGCCGATGATCTTGCCGTTGGCGTCCTCGCCGACCATGTCGTAGAGGAACACGTCCTGGGTGATGATGGTGTCGCCTTCCATGCCCATCACTTCGGTGATGTGGGTGATGCGGCGTGAACCGTCGCGCAGGCGCGCGGCCTGGACGATGACGTCGATCGAGGCGCAGATCATCTCGCGGATGGTGCGTGAAGGCAGGGAGAAGCCGCCCATCGTGATCATGGATTCGCAGCGCGATAGCGCCTCGCGCGGATTGTTGGCGTGCAGCGTGCCCATCGAGCCGTCATGGCCGGTGTTCATGGCCTGGAGCAGGTCGAACGCCTCGGGTCCGCGGACTTCGCCGACGATGATGCGCTCGGGACGCATACGCAGGCAGTTGCGCACCAGCTCGCGCATGGTGACCTGGCCCTCGCCCTCGATGTTGGGCGGGCGGGTTTCCAGTCGCACCACGTGCGGCTGCTGGAGCTGGAGTTCGGCGGCGTCCTCGCAGGTGATGACGCGCTCGTCGTGCTCGATGTAGTTGGTCAGGCAGTTGAGCAACGTGGTCTTGCCCGAGCCGGTACCGCCGGAGATCAGCACGTTGCAGCGGACGCGGCCGATGATCTGGAGGATTTCCGCGCCTTCCGGCGAGATTGCGCCGAACTTGACGAGCTGATCGAGCGTCAGCTTGTCCTTCTTGAACTTGCGGATCGTGAGCGTGGGGCCGTCGATTGACAGCGGGGGCACGATGGCGTTGACGCGGGAGCCGTCGGCCAGGCGGGCGTCGCAGATCGGCGAGGATTCGTCGACGCGCCGGCCGACCTGGCTGACGATACGCTGGCAGATGTTGAGGAGCTGCTGATTGTCGCGGAAGCGGATACCGGTGCGTTGGATCTTGCCGGCGACCTCGATGTAGACGGTGTCGGCGCCGTTGACCATAATGTCGGCGATGTCGTCGCGCGACAACAGCGGCTCCAGCGGACCGTAGCCGAGGACGTCGTTGCAGATGTCGTCGAGCAGCTCTTCCTGCTCGGCGATCGACATCACGATGTTCTTGATCGCGATGATCTCGTTGACGATGTCCCGGATTTCCTCGCGCGCGGACTCCGAATCGAGCTTGGCAAGCTGGGCGAGGTCGATGGCCTCGATCAGCGCGCCGAAGATGGTCGCCTTGACCTCGTAATAATTGTCCGAGCGGCGGGCTTCCATGGTCGGCGCAGGCTTCGCCGGGGCGAGCGGCGGCGAGGAGATTGCCGGCGGCGGCGGCACGCGCGACATGGCGGGCGCCGAAGCCTGGGCAGGCTCTGGCGACACGGCACCGGGCTTCGGGGCCCGGGCGTCGGCGTCTGTTCCGCTACGCTTACCGAACACTTAAAAACTCCATGCGGCGACCTATTTTCCCCGCAACTTGTCAATCAGGGGTGAAAGCAGGGACGACTTTTGCTTCTTCGTTTCGCTGCGGCCGGTCAGGCGCTGGGCGATCTGAAGGAACATCTCGATCGACTTATGGTTGGCCGAGATCTCCGCGATCATCTGGCCGTTATTGGCCGCCGAGCCGAAGATCTGCGGCTCGAACGGAATCGAGACGACCGGCTGGCTCTCGATCGCCTTGGCGAACTCCGCCGCGGCGATTTCGGGCCGTTTCGGCACGCCGACCTGGTTCAGGCAGTAGAGCGGCGGCCGGTCGTTGGGGCGCGCGGCCTTCAGGAGATCGAACAGGTTCTTGGTGTTGCGCAAATTGGCGAGGTCGGGCGCCGCCACGATCAGGATGTCGTCCGCTCCGATCAGGGCGCGTTTCGTCCAGCCCGACCATTGGTGCGGAACGTCGAGGACGATGCAGGGCATCGTGGAGCGCAACGTGTCGAACACGGAATCGAAGGCGTCGGCGCCGAAATCGTAGACCCGGTCGAGCGTCGCCGGCGCCGCCAGCAGACTGAGGTGGTCGGTGCATTTCGACAGAAGGCGGTCGACGAAGGCGGTGTCGACGCGATCGGGTGAGAATACGGCGTCGGCAATGCCCTGCGGTGGATCCTGGTTGTAGTCGAGTCCGGCCGTGCCGAAGGCGAGGTCGAGGTCGGCGACGACCGCGTCCATCGCGAGATCGCGGGCGATCGCCCAGGCGACATTGTGGGAGATGGTTGATGCGCCGACGCCGCCCTTGGCCCCGACCACGGCGATAATGCGGCCGACGGCCTTGGCTTCCGGCGCCGAGAACAGGTTGCAGATCGAGCGCACGACGTCGATCGCGCCGACCGGCGCGAGCACGTAGTCGCTGACGCCGCGGCGGACCAGCTCGCGGTAGAGCGTGACGTCGTTGATGCGGCCGATCACGACCACGCGGGTGCCGGCATCGCAGACGGTCGCGAGATGGTCGAGCCCGCCCAGGAGGTCGTTGCGGCCGTCGCTTTCGAGCACGATCACGTTCGGCGTGGGGGCCGAGCGGTAGGCTTCCACCGCAGCCGCCATTCCGCCCATCTGGATCTTCAGATGGGCCTTGCCGAGACGGCGATCTTCGCCGGCTGACTGCACGGCGGCCGCCGTTTCCACGGTCTCGCAGAAAGCCTGGACGGAAACGCGGGGCGCCGGCGCAATATGCTCCTCGACCGGTGGGAGCGATGCCTCGGACTGATCTTCTTGGGGCTGGCGAGCGTAGCTGATCATCTGCCGGTGTCGCTGAGTTTGGCCTTGTCGGCCTCAGGATAGGCGACCGCCGTCGGCATTCCCTTGCGATACTTCTCGAACGCGGCGGTCCGCCGCGGCGTGTAGGACGGCGTTTCGGGCCGCGGCTGCTCGAGATCCGACGGATTGTCGACCATCGCTGCGAGGTTGCGCTGATAGGCGCAGCCGTAATTGTAGTAGTCCTTGTTCTCGAACCAGCTCTTGTTCTTCATCGAAGGGCCGATATCTTCCGGCCACAGGCCGCAGGGACCCGCGACTGCGGCGATCTTGGAATAGGTGAGGCGGATCGGCGGCAGGAATCGCTTGTCGTCCGGCGTGTAAGAGCGGGCGTTGATGCCGCGCGGCGGAACGCCCGCCGCCGACAGCATTGCCTGGATTTCGCGCATGGTGTCCGCGACCGGACGCGCGTTGGGCGTGCCGGACGGTACGTCGATCCGGATCGCACCGGTGCCTTCGTGCATCCAGGCCGACGCGACGCCCATCACGTCGGCGCGCTGGGCGGCGGTCAAGCCGCCGCGGGCATGGCCGACGAAGACGACGATGGAACGATTCTGCTCCTCGATCGCGATCGGATGGCGCTGCTTGTAGTCGTCGGGAATGGAGGCCGTGACCGCTTCGTCATGCTGGCAGCCGCCTAGGGCGAGCGCCATGCCGACGAGCGCGCCGCCGAGGTGGATGGCGCGCCTGCGAATCTGGGGTGGTCTAGTGATCTTCATGAAGTCCCCGTTCCGCCTCAGTCGGTGATGAAGCCGTAGGTGCCGCGGTAGTTCTTGGCCGGTTCGGTCCGGCCGGGCACGCCGTAGATGCGGTTGATGTTGCCGAGCAGTTCGGCCTGCGGATCAGCCGGTGCGGAGAAGCCATCATCCGGCCGCGACAGGTCCTTTTGCGCAACTGCGCGAACGATGTAGGGCGTCACGATCACGACCAGCTCGGTCGCGTTGTTGACGAAGTCGCGGCTACGGAACAGCGTGCCGAGGACCGGGAGCTGCATCAGACCTGGCAGTCCGCTGACCGCTTGCTTGGTCTGCTGCTGGATCAGGCCAGCCATCGCCATCGCGCCGCCTGAGGGAATTTCCAGCGAGGTTTCTGCGCGGCGGGTCTTGATCGAGGGCACCGTGAGCGAGTTGACCGAGGTCGAGGTCACGGCCTGGGACAGCGTGATCGCGTTTTCGTTCGAGAGCTCGGACACCTCGGTCATTACCCGCAGGCTGATCTTGCCCTCCGTGAGAACGACGGGGGTGAAGTTGAGCGAGATGCCGAACTTCTTGAAGCTGATCTGGGTGGTACAGACGTGCGTGGTGGGGTCGCACGCATAGCCCGCAGGCACCGGAAATTCACCGCCGGCAATGAACGTTGCCGATTCACCGGAGATCGCGGTCAGGTTCGGTTCGGCCAGCGTCCGGATCACGCCCGCGGTCTCCATCGCACGCAGCGTGGCCTGCACCGACGGGGCCGCGCCGAACTTCGTGGTCAGGTTATTGCCGTCGACGAGGTTGTGGCCAAGAGCCGTGAACGGATTGGAGTTGCTGAAGCTGACGACCGAGGTGCCGTAGCTGAGGTTGGCGGTGAGGTCGATTCCGAGCTGCTTGACGATGCTGCGCTGCACTTCCGCGACCGTCACCTTGAGCATGACCTGATCGCGGCCGCGGACCACGATCGAGTTCACGACCTTCTCGGGGCCGCCGGCGAGGCGCACGGCGAGGTCGTTGGCCTGCTGGGCTTCGGCCGGATTCGCGGCCGAGCCGGTCAAGATGATGCCGTCGCCTAGCCCGTCGATCTGGATGTCTGAGTTCGGCAGGACCTGCTTCAGCGCGGCCCGCACGCCGTTGAGGTCGCGCTTGACCGCGATGTCATAGGCCGCGATCTGCTGGCCGGCGGAATCGAAGAACACGATGTTGGTCTGCCCGATCGAGGCGCCAATGATGTAGGCACGCTGCGCCGAGCGGACGACCGCGTTGGCGATCTTCGGATCGGCGACAAGCACGTCCTTGATGTCGCGCGGAAGGTCGATCACGATCGACTTGCCGATGCCGAGCGAGAGGAATCGCGCGTTCATCTGACCGTCGGCCGCAGCCTGCGCCACAGGGCGATAGTCGGCGGCGACCACAGGGGTGAGCACCGGGTTGAGCGCGAGCGCGACGGCGGCCGAAAACGACAGGGCGCGGACCACCGGGGTTCGCATCGTCGCCAAATTCGCCCTGCATTTCATGTCGACAGTCCTCATCGTGCCTTCGCCGTCGAGCTTGGGATACCGTACCGAATGATCGAAATGCCCTCGCGCTTCTGTGCGGAGTCATCGAGCGTGATCTCGCTCAGCTTGACATCGACGATGCTGCGCAGCGCCAGCGACAGCGTGCCGCTCTGGCGTGCGGAGGAGAGCGTCGCAGTCTGCGCAGGATTGAGTTCGAGAGTGACGGTCTTGCCGACCACCGCGTTCTGGCCGTCCTTCTCCTTGGGAGCCTGGTCGATGGCCAGGACGCGGATATTGGCCAGGATGATCTCGGACGTGACGACATCGGGAGCGCCGCTGCTCTGGTCCGGGTTCTTGAGACGGCGCGTCAAAAGCACGTCGACGCGGTCGTTGGGCAGGATGAAGCCGCCTGCGCCGGTTTCCGGCGAGATCTCGGTCGAGATCGCCCGCATGCCGGTGGGCAGGATTGCCGCCATGAAGCCGGAGCCTTCGGCCTTGACCAGCTTCTGGTCCCGGATCGGCTCGCCCTGGATGAAGGGAGATCGTGCGATCGAGCCGGTGACCTGGGTTACCCCCTCGGGGCGCTCGTTGCGGCGGATGAAGGTGGCGCTGGCGGTCGCGGACGGCCAGGTCTGCCATTGCACGTCTTCCGGCTTGACGGTCTGGCCGAGGCCGATGTCGTTTTTCGCGACCAGGACGTCGACGGTGGGAAGCTGCGCGACCGGAGCAGGAGGCGGTGCAGAATTGTCCGAGCCGCTCGCCAGATACGCGGCGACACCGCCGGCGCAGATGGCGACCGTCAGGACGACAATGCGTGCCCTATTCATACGCTTCACTTTCCAACAAACGCCGCGACGCTGACGCCGCCGTAATCGGCAGTTGACCAGCTATTCGTCAAAGCATGGTTAATGAGGCGTATCTAAATCGCCTTAACGCCGGGTTTACCCGATGCGTTCAGCGCAATGCGAGGTGAGCGAGGTCGATCGCCTTCACCCATTCGGTCTCCGGGTAGACCATCAGCGCGCTCAGTGCGAGCGCGATGCCGTAGGGAATGCCGCTGTCCTTGGCGTGCAGCCGCGCGAGCCAGGTCTGGCCAGCGAGCCCGTAAGGCAGCGGCCACTGCCGGAACTGGAGCAGGAGCAGCGTCAGCGCCCCGCCGAACAGCGAGGCGTAGAGCAGGAAGTTCATCAGCTGTGCGAACCCGAACCAAAGCGCGACGGAGGCCGCCACCTTGGCATCGCCGCCACCGACCCAGCCCATCGCAAAACAGGTGAAGGCCACGACTAGGACGAGCGCGCCGGCGCCGACATGGCCCAGCATCTCGTAAGGTGCCATGCCACCGGCGAGAGCGAGCGCGAAAAAGCCGGCGACCAGCGCCAGCGATACGCGGTTGGAGATCGTCATCGTGAAGAGATCGCTTGCGGCGGCAAACGCCATCAGGGCCGGGAAGAGCAGAAGGCGCGCAAGGTCGAGGATCATGGGCTGCGTCTTGAGGCCTGGGTGTGCCGCGGAGCTGGCGTCGCCGGATTCTAGCCGGCAGTGCTAAACAAACCGAAAACGGCGGCGGCGGTCTTGAGGGGTAGAACCAGCCGAAGGCGTGCTCACCAGAGGGAGGCGATGCGTGCGGCGAGCGCGACGGTCGCAAGCAGCAGGGCCAGGCAGACCCAGTAAGCCGGCGAGCCGGTCTGCGCCGCCTCGGCCGCGTTCGCCGCGACCACGGCATCGGTTCTGTACTTGCTCAACGCCACTGGAATTCGCCGTCTTAAAAACAAAGGCCCCGGAAATCCGGGGCTTTTGCAGTCGTTGATCGATCGCCTACTTCAGCGAGCTGCTGATCGAGGTGAACTTGGCGTTCAGCGTGGTGCCGAGATTGTTGACGACGGTGATGATGGCCAGCGCGATGCCGGCGGCAATCAGACCGTATTCGATGGCGGTGGCGCCGGATTCATCTTTCGCGAAACGCGCAATCAGGTTCTTCATGAACAAAACTCCATCTGGGGTGGGATCGCCTCGTTCGGCGGTGTGCTTGACGCAACGACCATGAGATCCGAGCTCTTTCGGGAGAGTTAATTCGATCGGGCAAACGCGCTTGCCGCTGGCCAGAGTGAATTTCGCCTTAAGGCAGCCAGCTGCAATTCGTTCCGGTTCCGGATGTGCAGCAAGCGCAGCACCGGCTTCACCCTCCCTTAAATTTGGGGGAGTACGCGTAGGCGGGACCAGCAATTCGCAAGAGAGGCGACAATGTCGAGCCTGCCCATGGAAATCGCCCTGATGCTTGGCGAGACCATCGCGAAGGTGATCCCCGCGACCTTCGCGCTCGCGGTGGTCTTCACCGTGCTCGAGCATGTCTGGGCCTGCAATCCCGGCGTGCCGTGGTGGCGCAAGCGGGAGATCGTCACGGACATCTGCTACTGGTTTATCGTTCCGGTGTTCGCACGTGTCATGCGGATCGGCCTTCTGATCGTCGGTGCGAGCTTCGTCTTCAACATCCATGATGCCGACGGGCTCATCGCCTTCTACGACAATGGCCACGGCTCGCTGGCGCTATTGCCGCTCTGGGTCCAGGCCATGCTGTTCCTGGTGCTGTCCGATTTCATGCTGTACTGGCTGCACCGGTTGTTCCACGGCGGTGGGTTCTGGAAGTACCACGCGATCCACCACTCCTCGGAGGAGATCAGCTGGATTTCTGCGGCACGCTTCCATCCCGTCAATCTCGTGCTCGGTACCATCGCGGTCGACGTCGTGCTGCTGATGGCCGGCATTTCGCCGAACGCCATGGTCTGGCTCGCCCCGTTCACGACCTTCCATTCGGCCTTCGTGCACGCCAACCTGAACTGGACCTTCGGGCCGTTCAAATATGTGTTGGCGACGCCGGTGTTCCACCGTTGGCACCACACCGCGCTAGCAGAGGGCGGCGACACCAATTTTGCCGGCACGTTCCCGATCTGGGACTTGCTGTTCGGCACTTTCCGCATGCCCGAGGGGCAACTGCCGCAGGATTACGGCAAGGATGAAGCCACCATGCCGAAGGAAATCGGAGGGCAGCTTGCCTATCCGTTCCGCCGCTAGGTTCTCGAGAGCCGCGAACGCCAGTCCGTTCAAACAATAGTCCGAGAGTTTGCGGAACGTTCACGAATTGAGGGCAGGTTAGCCGGGTCGGGCACCGGCTCGGCTGTTATCTGATCGCTTCTGCCGGTTTGTGACGTCCCGGGGGTAAGAGTATGCGTAAACAACTGCTGCGCCGTCATGCGCGCGTCTGTCTTCTGGTTGCGACAGCGGTGCTGGCATCGCCGGCTGCCGTCATTGCCGAGTCCGCCGATACCATCGCCGTCAATGTCGACCAGGCCAAGCTGGTGCGGCTGCCTGGCAAGGTGGCAACCATCGTGGTCGGCAATCCCCTGATCGCCGACGTCACGCTCCAGCCCGGCGGCATGATCGTCGTCACCGGAAAGGGCTATGGCGCCACCAATTTCATCGCGCTCGACCGCGGCGGCGAGATCCTGGTCGACCGCCAGGTCCAGGTCGAAGGTCCGAGCGACCGGCTCGTTACCGTCTATCGCGGGATCGAACGCGAGTCCTACAGCTGCGCGCCGCTTTGCCAGCGCCGCGTGACGCTCGGCGACAGCGACACCTACTTCAACAGCACGATGAGCCAGGCCGGTTCGTTGAGCAGCTCGGCGAGCGGCAGTGCCGGTGCGGGCGCCAAGACGAACTGACTAAGGCGAACTGAGCAAGACGAACCAAGTAAGACGAACCAAGTAAGACCAACCAGCAAGTTTGATTGGCGGATTTGGGGGCAAGGATCGTCCCCCGCCCGCCGCACGCGCGCGAGTTTCTCTTTCCGTGTCCTCGTCTCCCTGGTCCGGGTCGTTCGCGGTTAACGCGCTCTTAACGGCCCGGGCCGCCGGGTGCGGATCGCCTGAAACACTTAAACAATCAGTTTCCGCTATTGAACATGGCAGATGATTGCTGCTGCTGGGGAATTTGATGCCTTCGCCTGCACCTACGAGATTCAGGCTCCTCGCCACGTTGCGCCGGTTTCGTGGCAGCCGCCGCGGCTCCGCAGCCGTCGAGTTCGCGCTCGTTGCGCCGATGTTCTTTGCGTTGCTGTTCGCCATCATCGAGTCGGCGCTGATGTTCCTGGCGAGCCAGGTGCTCGAGAGTGCCTCGCAAAATTCTGCGCGCGTGTTGCTGACCGGGCAGGCGCAATCCGGCACGCTCACGGCCTGCGCGGTCTCCGGCGTCAGCACACCCTGCTCGCAAACGACGTTCAAGGCTTACGTCTGCAGCCAGATCCCGGCGCTGTTTGATTGCACCAAGCTCTACGTCGACGTCGTGAGTACAAACTCGTTCGGAGCGCTGAGCCTCACCAATTATGGTGATTCCTGCAGCTTCAATCCAACCGGCGTGCAGTACAGTGCCGGGGCCGCCAACCAGGTCGTCGTGGTGCGGCTGTTCTATCAGTGGCCGCTCTTCGTCACTGGCCTTGGCTTCAACATGGGCTGCAACAACAAGCGGCTGCTGATTGCGACCGCGGCCTTCAAGAATGAACCCTTCTGAGACAGATGGATCCGAGCGGACAGATGCAGGCGATTGCGAATATCTGGAGGAATGCCCGTAACTCCGTGCGCGACTTCGTCGCCGACACGCGTGCGATCGCGGCGACCGAGTTCGCGGTCATCGTGCCGCTGATGCTGGTGATGTTCTTCGGGACCGTCGAATTTTCATCGGCCGTGGCGATCAATCGCAAAGTCACAATGATTGCACGGACTCTGTCCGATTTGACGTCGCAGTCGACATCGGTCGACGATGGCGACATGCAGGACACGTTCACGGCAAGCATATCGATGATCATGCCGTACGACGCTACGCTCGTGAACGGCACGGTCCTTCAGATCTATATCGACTCAAGCAAGGTCGCCAAGATTCAATGGAGCAAGTCCGCCACCATTGCCAACGGTGCGACGCAGGCCACGCTGACGGCTCCGCCCCCGACTCTGGTAGCTGGCACCACGGTCACCTCGATGATTCCGCCATCGCTCTTGATCGCGTCGACCTACCTTATCTTCAGTCAGGCGAGTTACGTCTACACGCCTTCTGTCAAATTCGTCCTGAAGACGGGCATCACGCTGAGCGATGTCTCCTACACGCGGCCGCGCCAGGTCACCTGCGTTCCTTACACGGGTGTAAAGTCGCCGTGCTGAAATACGAGAGCAGATCCTGGAATAAAAAAAGGCCGGGCATCGCGCCCGGCCTTTTCATTGATTGGTTCGCTCGAGCCGATCGGGGCCCGTAAGCGGTAGGCTCAGCCGGCGGAGCGGAGGTTGTCGGCTGCCGACTTGCCGGAACGGCGGTCGGCGACGATCTCGTAGGAGATCTTCTGACCTTCGCGCAGCGTGCCGAGGCCTGCACGCTCCACAGCGCTGATGTGAACGAACACGTCCTGGCCGCCATCGTCGGGCTGGATGAAGCCGAAGCCTTTGGTCGCGTTAAACCACTTCACGGTTCCCATGCTCATGGGGGTAGTCCCTTCTCAGATAACACAATGTCAGAGCCCGCTTGCGCGGACAGGTTAGATCGAATTTTTGGAAGGGTCGTCAGCGTGTCTGAACCGGCTGTACCGGTGGATGCTAATGTCGTCCGGCCGAAAATCGATTAAGTCATTTTATTGGAAACAGACACCCAAAACAATGCTGACGTGCACGATTTTTTGATCCGCCGTGATGGTCACGGCGGATCAGCATACACGTCGGAATTACAGGTCCGCGCTCGCGCGCTGGGCCCCCGCTAGCGGCGGCGGAACTGGCCGCCGCGCTGTCCGGGACGCGGAGGTCCGCCCATCCCGCTCGGACGTTCGTCCTTGTGGCGGAAAATCAGCCGGCCCTTTTCGAGGTCATAGGGCGACATCTCTACCGTCACGCGGTCGCCCGCCAGAGTCTTGATGCGGTTCTTCTTCATCTTGCCGGCGGTGTAGGCGACGATCTCGTGTCCGGCGTCGAGCTGCACGCGGTAGCGCGCGTCGGGGAGGATTTCGGTGACCAGTCCTTCGAACTGGATCAGCTCTTCCTTAGCCATGAATTTCTCCAGGTCGTGGACGGCTAGTGCGAATGGGGTTTGCGGTTCGGTTGGCCGTTCGGCCGACTCTCGCGGCGCAAAAAGGCAACGCCTTGTATCCCATCAGACGCCCCGGCGCTATGCGCGGAACGCTGTTCCGGACGGGCGTTTGGCGAAGAATGCGCCTTGCCTCCGGAGCGGCTGCGAGGAGCTGCCTTCGGGCCACTGCCGGGCCTTCCGTCGCCCTGCTTGGCGGCACTGTGGTGGCGCCCGTCCGCATGCCTTTCGTCGGCACGGCGACCGTCAGCGTGGCGTCCCTCACCATGCCTTGCGCCTTGCGGACGCTGGCCCGGGCGGCCCGGCCGACCCTGTCGTTGCTGCTGCGGGGGAGGGCCCGCATCGCGGCGGCCGGCGTCGGTGCGGCGATCCTCACGCGGCAGCGCCACTTTGATCAGCCGCTCGATGTCGCGGAGATAGGCGAGTTCCTCGCCGCCTGCGACCAGCGAGATCGCGGTGCCCTCGGCACCCGCGCGCGCGGTGCGCCCGATGCGGTGCACATAGGTCTCCGGCACGTTGGGCAGATCGAAATTGATGACGTGGGTGATGCCGTCGACATCGATGCCGCGGGCGGCGATATCGGTGGCGACCAGGGTACGGATCTCGCCGGTGCGGAACAGAGCGAGTGTCCGTTCGCGGTGGTTCTGCGACTTGTTGCCGTGGATGGCGCTGGCGGGGATGCCGGCCTTCTCGAGCGTCTTCACCACCTTGTCCGCGCCGTGTTTGGTGCGGGTGAAAACCAGCGCGCGGTTGACCTGCTCCTGCTTCAACAGCTGGGCGAGGAACGCCGGCTTGGCGGAGAAGTCGACCTGGATGATGCGCTGCTGGATGCGCTCCACGGTCGAGGAGACCGGGGTCACCGCGACGCGGGCGGGGTCGCGCAGCATGGCGTCGGCCAGCTCGGCGATGTCCTTCGGCATGGTGGCCGAGAAGAACAGCGTCTGCCGCTTGATCGGCAGCTTGGCGACGATTTTGCGGATGTCGTTGATGAAGCCCATGTCGAGCATGCGGTCCGCCTCGTCGAGCACGAGGAATTCGACGCTGCCAAGCTTCAGTCCGTTGCTCTGCACGAGGTCGAGCAAACGACCGGGGGTGGCGACCAGCACCTCGACGCCCTGCATCAGCGAGCGGACCTGACGGCCCATCGGCACGCCGCCGATGGCGAGCGTCGAGGACAGGCGGATGTGACGGCCATAGGCGTTGAAACTGTCGAGGATCTGGCCGGACAGTTCGCGGGTCGGCGACAGCACCAGGACGCGGGTCGTCTTCGGCTGCGGCTTGATGCGATTCTCGAGCAGGCGGTGCAGGATCGGCAGCGCGAAGGACGCGGTCTTGCCGGTTCCGGTTTGGGCGATGCCGACGACGTCGCGGCCGGTCAGCGCGGTCGGAATTGTCTGGGCTTGGATGGGGGTGGGGGTGACGTAGTTCTCTTCGGTGAGAGCACGGGCGATGGGCTCGGCGAGGCCGAAATCCTGAAACGAAGTCAAAAGATGGGTTCTTTCCATGTCAAAAGCGGGCGCCCGGCGCATTCGGCGCGGCGCGCGCAAAAGGGTGTCGAGTGGGACACCTGCGTGTTTGGGGTGTCGGATGGCTTGATGGGATGGGGCAAGCCAGACGCCCGTAAGGGCTTAAGAACACGCGGCTCGCAACGGTCTCCTGATTCGCAAGAGACCTCGACCTCATATGGAACATTGAGGCGGCGCTTTCAAGGCACGCCCCACAGAAACGGCGATCGCGGTGCAGAAATAGTTATGCCGGAAATTTAGCCAGAGTGACAAATTTGCTCAGAAAATAACCTGCCTGCCGCATTCGCATACATTAGAGTTGCTCAATGTTTAGGCGGCGCGGCCTGTGCGATACTTCGTTTTCTGTCAATTTCACCAGCAAAAACAATCGGTTGAAGGGTGTCTAATCCATGGCACAGTTCTTGCGAATCCGTTAATCGCAGGCGGCCGTTGGGGCCGTTTCGCAGCGTTTTTCACGTCTGCGTCAGGGAGATGAGACACTCATGCATAGCAAATCCACTCACGATATAGCGGCGCCATTTAGCCGCCGTGGCGTTCTCGCCGCGACCGCCGGACTGATGCTTGGTCTGGCTTCCATTTCTGGTGCGAAAGCCGCGGACGACACCATCAAGGTCGGCGTGCTTCACTCCCTCTCCGGCACCATGGCCATCAGCGAAACCACGCTGAAGGACACCATCCTCTTCCTGATCGACGAGCAGAACAAGAAGGGCGGCGTCAACGGCAAGAAGCTCGAAGCCGTGGTCGTCGATCCCGCTTCGAACTGGCCGCTGTTCGCCGAGAAGGCGCGCGAGCTGATCACCAAGGACAAGGTCTCGGTCGTGTTCGGCTGCTGGACCTCGGTGTCGCGCAAGTCGGTGCTCCCGGTGTTCAAGGAGCTGAACAGCATCCTGTTCTACCCCGTGCAGTACGAGGGCGAGGAGAGCGAGCGCAACGTGTTCTACACCGGCGCCGCGCCGAACCAGCAGGCAATCCCCGCCGTCGACTATCTGATGAAGGACGAGAAGGTGAAGCGCTGGGTGCTCGCGGGCACCGACTACGTCTATCCGCGCACCACCAACAAGATCCTGGAAGCCTATCTGAAGTCCAAGGGTGTCGCCCAGGAAGACATCATGATCAACTACACGCCGTTCGGTCATTCCGACTGGCAGACGATCGTGGCCGACATCAAGAAGTTCGGCTCGGCCGGCAAGAAGACCGCTGTGGTCTCGACCATCAACGGCGACGCCAACGTTCCTTTCTACAAGGAGCTCGGCAACCAGGGCATCAAGGCGAAGGACATCCCGGTCGTCGCGTTCTCGGTGGGTGAGGAAGAACTCGCCGGCATCGACACCAAGCCGCTGCTCGGCCATCTCGCCGCCTGGAACTATTTCCAGTCGATCAAGTCGCCGGAGAACGAGAAGTTCATCAAGGCGTGGCAGACCTACACCAAGAATCCGAAGCGCGTGACCAACGATCCGATGGAAGCGCACGTGATCGGCTTCGACATGTGGATCAAGGCGGTCGAGAAGGTGAAGTCGACCGATCCGGACAAGGTGATCGATGCGCTCCCCGGCATCGAAGCCAAGAACCTGACCGGCGGCACCTCCAAGATGCTTCCGAACCATCACATCACCAAGCCGGTGTTCATTGGCGAAATCAAAGCCAACGGCCAGTTCGACGTGGTGTGGAAGACCCCGGGTCTTGTCGCGGGCGACGCCTGGTCGAAGGAGCTCGACGGCTCCAAGGACCTGGTCGGCGACTGGGTCGGCAAGAAGTGCGGTAACTTCAACACCAAAACCAACAAGTGCCTCGGTTCGGGCTCCTGATCCGGATCTGACGCTCCATTGCACGATCGGAGAAGGCGGCGATCCCGCCGCCTTCTCCACCCTTTTCTGCCGGGGTCTTTCACAGTGCCAGCCAATTTGTCCGCCCGCCTCTGTTCGCTCCTGCTCTCGTTCTTCCTGATCGCGTTCGCACTGCCGGCCTTGGCCGGCCCGTTCGAGGATGCGGTCGCCAAATTCGCCAACGACGATTATTCCGACACGGAGGAGGCGATCGGCGTGGTCGCAAGCAGCGGCAATACGCTGGCCTTTCCGATCATCAGCGCGCTCCAGGACGGCCGGCTCATGGCCGACCCTGATAGCAAGAAGGTTTACGTCAGCGGCACCGACGGCAAGTCGATCGATGCCACGACCGGTCAGGCCGTGGCCAGCGTGCCCGACAGTGCGAGCGCGGTCCGCCTCAACAACCGCCTTCGCCGCAGCGTCGATGCGGCGATCGGCAGCCTGACGCTGCAGTCACCCGACATCGGAGCGCGGCTCCAGGCCGCGCAATCCGTCTTCAAGTCGCATGAGGAGACGTCGCTCGAAGCGGTCGATGGCGCGCTCGCCAAGGAAACCAACCGATCCGTCAAGGCTGCGCTGGGCGACGCCCGCGCGGCGATCCTGTTGTTCAAGCCGGATGCCACCGAGCTCGAGAAGCTCGAAGCCGTTGCCACCATCAAGGCGCGCGGCGACCAGGAGGCGATGGCGCTGCTGACCGGCATGGGCGACCAGCCGGCCTCGGTGACCAAGGCTGCCGCGAGCGCAATCGGCTCGATCCAGAGTTCGCTCGCGGTCTGGTCGATGGTGCAGAATGCCTGGTACGGCCTCTCGCTCGGTTCGGTGCTGCTGCTTGCTGCGATCGGGCTTGCCATCACGTTCGGCGTGATGGGCGTCATCAACATGGCCCATGGCGAGATGGTGATGATCGGGGCCTACACCACCTTCGTGGTGCAGGAGGTGATCCGTACCCGCTATCCCGTCCTGTTCGACTATTCGCTGCTGATCGCCGTGCCGCTCGCCTTCCTGGTGGCCGGCGCGCTCGGCGTCGTGATCGAGCGCAGCATCATCCGCTTTCTCTATGGCCGTCCGCTGGAGACGCTGCTGGCGACCTGGGGCCTGTCGCTGGTGCTGCAGCAGGCCGTGCGCACCATGTTCGGCCCGACCAACCGCGAGGTCGGCAACCCCTCCTGGATGAGCGGCGCGTTTGAGATCGGCCAGATCACGGTCACCTATAACCGGCTCTGGATCCTTGTCTTCACGCTCGCGGTGTTCGTCATTCTGCTCGCGATGCTGCGCTACACGGCACTCGGGCTCGAGATGCGCGCGGTGACACAGAACCGGCGCATGGCGGCTTCGATGGGCATCGCCACTTCGCGGGTCGACGCGCTGACTTTTGGTCTCGGCTCGGGCATTGCGGGCATCGCCGGCGTGGCGCTGTCGCAGATCGACAATGTCAGCCCCAATCTCGGCCAGAGCTACATCATCGACAGCTTCATGGTCGTGGTGTTCGGTGGCGTCGGCAATCTCTGGGGCACGCTGGTCGGCGCCTTCACGCTCGGCATCGCCAACAAATTCCTGGAGCCGGTCGCCGGCGCCGTGCTCGGCAAGATCGCCATCCTCGTTCTCATCATCCTGTTCATTCAAAAACGGCCGCGCGGCCTGTTCGCGCTCAAGGGCCGCGCGGTGGAAGCATGACCCCTCACATGCTGACGCGATCGCTGGACCGCGGCGCGACCATCTTCCTTGCCATCGTCGTGGCCTGCGGCATCCTCATCCCGCTCTCCAACCTGCTGCTGCCCGCAGGTTCGTTCCTGCAAGTGCCGACCTATCTCGTCGCGCTCTGGGGCAAATATGTCTGCTACGCGATCCTGGCGCTCTCGATCGACCTGATCTGGGGCTATTGCGGCATCCTCTCGCTCGGTCACGGTGCCTTCTTCGCGCTCGGCGGCTACGCGATGGGCATGTACCTGATGCGGCAGATCGGCAGCCGCGGCGTCTACGGCAATCCGATTCTGCCGGACTTCATGGTGTTCCTGAACTATTCGAAGCTGCCCTGGTACTGGTACGGCTTTGACATGTTCTGGTTTGCCGCGCTGATGGTGCTGATCGTGCCGGGCCTGCTCGCCTTTTCCTTCGGCTGGCTCGCCTTCCGCTCGCGCGTCACTGGCGTGTATCTGTCAATCATCACCCAGGCGATGACCTATGCACTGCTGCTCGCCTTTTTCCGCAACGATTTCGGCTTCGGCGGCAACAACGGCATGACCGACTTCAAGGACATCTTGGGCTTCAACGTGCAGGCCGAGGGCACGCGTGCTGCGCTGTTCGCGCTGAGCTGCCTGGCGCTGATCGCCGGCTTTCTGATCTGCCGCGCCATCGTCTCGTCCAAGCTCGGCAAGGTGCTGATCGCCGTGCGCGATGCGGAATCGCGCACGCGCTTCCTCGGCTACCGGGTCGAATCCTACAAGCTGTTCGTGTTCACAGTGTCGGCCTGCATGGCCGGCGTCGCCGGCGCGCTCTATGTGCCGCAGGTCGGCATCATCAACCCGAGCGAATTCGCGCCGGGCAATTCGATCGAGGCCGTGATCTGGGTCGCGGTCGGCGGCCGCGGTACGCTGGTCGGCGCCGCGCTCGGCGCCGTCGTCGTCAACTACGCAAAGACGTTCTTCACCTCCGGCATGCTCGCGCCCTACTGGCTGTTCATGCTGGGTGCCATGTTCATCCTGGTAACGTTGCTGCTGCCTAAGGGCATCGTCGGCACTTTCAACGCCTGGTGGGACTCGTCGAAGGAAAGGCGCGACGCCGCGACCATTGCGAGCGCCGCGGCCGAAGACGGCGTCACCCAACCCAAAATGGCGGAGGAGGCGCAATGAACGTCATGGACACCCGCGCGACCTCCGCAATGCTGTATCTCGACGGTGTGCACGTCTCGTTCGACGGCTTCCACGCCATCAACAACCTCTCGTTGACGCTCGAGCCCGGCGAGATGCGCGCCATCATCGGCCCGAACGGCGCCGGCAAGACCACGATGATGGACATCATCACCGGAAAGACCAAGCCCGACGAAGGCACCGTGCTGTTCGACGGAGTCACCGATCTGACGCGACTGGACGAGACCCGCATCGCCGAGCTCGGCATCGGCCGTAAATTCCAGAAGCCGACCGTGTTCGAGAGCCAGACCGTGCAGGACAATTTGCTGCTCGCGCTCAATGTCGACCACAGCGTCAAGGGTACGCTGTTCTGGCGCGGCAGCCGGGCGGAGGCCGAGCAGATCGACAAGGTGCTGGAGACGATCCGCCTCACCGATGCCCGCAACCGTCTCGCCGGCAGCCTCAGCCACGGCCAGAAGCAGTGGCTCGAGATCGGCATGCTGCTCGCCCAGGATCCGAAACTACTGCTCGTCGACGAGCCCGTCGCCGGCATGACCGACGTCGAGACGCATCTCACCGCCGAGCTGCTCAAGGAAATCAACAAGACCCACACCGTGATGGTGGTCGAGCACGACATGACATTCGTGCGCGAGCTCGGCGTCAAGGTCACTTGCTTGCACGAGGGTACCGTGCTCGCGGAAGGCACCATCGACCAGGTCTCGTCCAACGAGCGGGTCATCGAAGTTTATCTGGGGCGCTGAGCGATGCTTGAGGTCAAGGACATCAACCTGTTCTACGGCGCGGCGCAGGCACTACGCGGCGTGTCGATTGCGGCCGAGCCCGGCAAGGTCACCTGCGTGCTCGGGCGCAACGGCGTCGGCAAGACCTCGCTCCTGCGTGCCATGGTCGGGCAGTACCCGATCTCCTCGGGCGCCATCGTGCTCGACGGCAACGATATCACGGGCCTGAAACCCTATGAGCGCGCGCGCAAGGGTATCGGCTTCGTGCCGCAGGGGCGCGAGATATTTCCGCTTCTGACGGTCGAGGAGAATCTCAAGACCGGCTTCGGGCCGCTCAGGCGCGAGGACAAGCACATTCCGGACGACGTGTACTCCCTGTTTCCGGTGCTGCAATCCATGCTCGGACGGCGTGGCGGCGATCTCTCCGGCGGCCAGCAGCAACAGCTCGCGATCGGGCGCGCGCTGGTGATGCGGCCGAAGCTGCTGCTGCTCGACGAGCCGACCGAGGGCATCCAGCCCTCGATCATCAAGGACATCGGCCGTGCCATCTCGTACCTGCGCAATCTCGGCAACATCGCCATCGTGCTGGTCGAACAATATCTCGACTTTGCCTGCGAACTCGGCGACAGTTTTGCGGTGATGGATCGCGGCGCGGTGAAGTTCACCTGCGACCGCTCCAATCTCGACGCGAGCGAAATCAGCCGCCAGATGGCGCTGTAGGCCATTCTGCCGCGACCGGCTGGGGGGCGGATGCGCAGCGACGTTCTAACGGCATCTTCGGTGTTCGACGCCAACCGTGCCCGCGGCGCGGTGCGCTTCGACGTCCACGCGCGCGACGGTGTGACACGTCGCGGGATATTGCATGAGTCCGGCTCCCTGCGCGTGCGCTTCCCTTCGCCGGAGGACGAGGGGCTCTCCGGCGTGTTCGTCAACACGGCCGGTGGTGTCGCCGGCGGCGATCGCTTCGACATCGAGATCGCTGCCGCAGATGGTTCGAAGCTGACGCTGACGACGGCGGCCGCGGAAAAGGTCTATCGCGCGCCCGGTCAGGCGGCGGAGCTCAATATCGCACTGAACGTTGCCGCAGGCGCACATCTCGGCTGGCTGCCGCAGGAGACGATCCTGTTCGACCGCGCGCGCGTGCGTCGTCGCTTCGACATAGACCTCGATGCGACTGCCTCGCTCCTGCTGTGCGAGATCGTGGTGTTCGGCCGTACCGCGATGGGCGAACGGATGGAGCAGGGTGAGTTCGTCGATCGCTGGCGGCTGCGTCGCGGCGGCAAGCTAGTGTTCGCCGAGACCGTCAGGCTCGACGGCAATATTGGCGCAAAGCTTGCGCGATCGGCGGTGGCCAGGGGCGGCGCTGCGATTGGCACGGCGCTGATCGTGCCCGGCGACGAGGCCCTGATCGAGCGCATCCGCGAGGCCTCGGAATCCTTCGCCAGCGAGGTCGGGATATCCGCCTGGAATGGCTTTGCAATGGCGCGGTTCTGTGCCCAAGATGCGGCGCGTCTGCGCGCAGACATGATGACCGTGCTGGCGCGCACCGGCGCGGCGCTGCCGCGGCTCTGGTTGAATTGACGAAGTGAACGGAAGAGATTTCGTATGAACCTGTCTCCTCGCGAAAAGGACAAGCTTCTGATCTCGATGGCGGCGATCGTGGCCCGCCGCCGGCTGGATCGCGGCGTCAAGCTCAACCATCCGGAGGCGATCGCGCTCATCTCCGATTTCATCCTCGAAGGCGCGCGGGATGGCCGCACCGTCGCCGAGTTGATGCAATCGGGTGCGCAGGTTCTCACCCGCGACCAGGTGATGCCGGGCATTCCCGAGATGATCCACGACATCCAGGTCGAGGCGACGTTTCCGGACGGGACCAAGCTCGTCACTGTGCACGAGCCGATCAGGTAGGAGCGAAGCATGATCCCCGGCGAACTCTTCATCCAGGACGGCGAGATCGAGCTCAACGCCGGCCGCAAGACGGTGACGCTGACGGTCGCCAACACCGGCGACCGCCCGATCCAGGTCGGCTCGCACTACCATTTCTTCGAGACCAACCCGGCCCTGAAGTTCGACCGCAAGAAGGCCCGCGGCATGCGCCTCGACATCGCCGCCGGCACCGCGGTCCGCTTCGAGCCCGGCCAGACCCGCGACGTCCAACTCGTCGCGGTGGCCGGCAAGAAGACCATCTACGGCTTCCGCGGCGACGTGATGGGGAAGCTGTGAATTCCACAGGAACGAGCGTGGCGCGGCATGGTTGAGGCGACAACGGAGGACTTTGCCATGCTGTCACCTGTCCGCCTCGTCTCCGAAGCCGCCGAACTCGCCGCGCGCCGTCACAACGGCATGGCGCGCAAGGGCCGCGGTCATGAGCCTTACATCAACCACCTCGCCGAGGTCGCGAACCTGCTTGCGACCGCGACCGACGGCGCCGACGCCGAACTGGTTGCAGCCGGCTGGCTGCATGATGCGATCGAGGACACCGACACCACGCGCGAGGAGCTCGCGCAAAAATTCTCCGACCGTGTCGCGTCGCTTGTCGACGAGTGCACCGACGATATGAGCCTGTCGAAGCCGGAGCGGCGGCGGCGTCAGGTGCTCGACGCACCGAAAAAATCGGCTGGCGCCAGGCTGATCAAGATCGCCGACAAGATCAGCAATATCGGCGCGCGCGTACATTCGGATCCGACGGCCGAGGAACGTGACGATCTCGTCGATTATACCGACTGGGCCGAACAGGTTGTCGCTGGTTGCCGCGGCGGTAACTCTTGGCTCGATACGACCTTCGACGACATGGTGCTCACAGCGAGAACCTCTCTGTGAGCACCGATCCAGAATTCAAACGCAAACGGGGCTTGTGATGTCCGTCAAAATAAAGCGTTCCGTCTATGCCGACATGTTCGGCCCGACCACCGGCGACAAGGTGCGGCTGGCCGACACGGATCTCATCATCGAGGTCGAGAAGGACTTCACCAGCTACGGCGAGGAAGTGAAGTTCGGCGGCGGCAAGGTGATCCGCGACGGCATGGGCCAGTCGCAGGTCACCAACAGGCAGGGCGCGGCCGACACAGTCATCACCAATGCGCTGATCGTCGATCACTGGGGCATCGTGAAGGCCGACGTCGCGATCAAGGACGGCATGATCGCCGGCATCGGCAAGGCCGGCAATCCCGACATCCAGCCCGGTGTCACCATCATCATCGGCCCCGGCACGGACGTGATCGCGGGTGAAGGCAAGATCCTCACCGCGGGCGGCTTCGACAGCCACATCCATTTCATCTGTCCGCAGCAGATCGAGCACGCGCTGATGTCGGGCGTCACCTCGATGCTAGGGGGCGGCACCGGCCCCTCGCACGGCACGTTCGCCACCACCTGCACGCCGGGGCCGTGGCACATGGGGCGGATGATCCAATCGTTCGACGCATTCCCGGTCAATCTCGGCGTCTCCGGCAAGGGCAACGCCTCGCGGCCCGCCGCGCTGGTCGAGATGATCAAGGCCGGCGCCTGTGCGCTGAAGCTGCACGAAGACTGGGGCACCACGCCTGCCGCGATCGACAATTGCCTGTCGGTCGCCGACGACTACGACATCCAGGTGATGATCCACACCGACACGCTCAACGAATCCGGCTTCGTCGAGGATACGATCAAGGCGTTCAAAGGCCGCACCATCCACGCCTTCCACACCGAGGGCGCCGGCGGCGGTCACGCCCCCGATATCATCAAGGTCGCAGGGCTGAAGAACGTGCTGCCGTCCTCGACCAACCCGACGCGGCCCTTCACGCGCAACACCATCGACGAGCATCTGGACATGCTGATGGTGTGCCACCACCTCGATCCCTCGATCGCGGAAGACCTGGCGTTCGCCGAAAGCCGCATTCGCAAGGAGACCATCGCGGCCGAGGACATCCTGCATGATCTCGGCGCGCTCTCGATGATCTCCTCGGACTCCCAGGCCATGGGCCGCCTCGGCGAGGTCATCATCCGGACCTGGCAGACCGCCGACAAGATGAAGAAGCAGCGCGGTTCGCTGCCGCAGGACAAGGGCAAGGACAACGACAATTTCCGCGTCAAGCGCTACATCGCCAAATACACGATCAATCCCGCGATCGCCCATGGCGTTTCGAAGCTGATCGGCTCGGTGGAGAAGGGCAAGCTCGCCGATCTCGTGCTGTGGTCGCCGGCCTTCTTCGGCGTCAAGCCGGATTGCGTCGTCAAGGGCGGCATGATCGTCGCCGCTCCCATGGGCGATCCCAACGCCTCGATCCCGACCCCGCAGCCGGTGCATTATCAGCCGATGTTCGGCGCCTTCGGCAAGGCGCGCACCGCGTCCTCGGTGGTGTTCACCTCGAAGGCCGCCATCACCGGCGGCCTCGCGCGTAAGCTCGGCATCGACAAGAAGCTCTATGCGGTCCAGAACACCCGCGGAAAAATCTCGAAGAAAAGCATGATCCACAACGACGCCACGCCCAATATCGAGGTCGATCCTGAGACCTATGAGGTCCGCGCCGACGGCGAGCTTTTGACCTGCGCCCCCGCCGAGGTGCTGCCGATGGCGCAGCGATATTTCATGTACTGAAATAGCGCCTCAACGCATGTCCCAGGACCATGTCCTGGTCGCATATCCGGGAGCGGCTTTTCCGGGTTTTGCGTTCGATCCCGCCTGGTCTAAGGTCCCGCCCGGTATCTGAAGCCCAGAAGAAAAGCCGGGAGGATTTCTCGTGATCTACGTCGTCGCCACCTTGACCATCAAGCCTGAAACGCGCGCCGAATTCATTGCAGCCGCCACCGCCTGCATCAAGGAGACGCGGAAAGAGCCCGGCAATATCGCCTATGATCTGCATGAGAGCGTCACCGATCCCGCCAAGATGGTGTTCGTCGAGCAGTGGGAGAATGCCGAGGCGCTGGTGCCGCATCGCGCCATGGAGCACATGAAGACGTTCGGCCGCGTCGCGGTGAAGTGTTTTACGGCGCCGCCGAAGATCGAAGTGATCACGCCCGAGAAGGTCGAGACACGGTAACGGGGTAAACGCGGATGATCCGGGCGACGCAGGTCAGGGGACAACACCGCTTCGCGGAAGCGCCGGCGGATACGGTCGTGCTCGATTTCGACGATCGGCACCGCCGCCGCATGGCAATGACGGGGACGCGGGGACTCGAGTTCCTGCTCGACCTGGAGAATGCCGTCGCGCTGCGCGGCGGCGATGCGCTGGTGTTGGAGGACGGCCGGCTGGTCGAGGTGGTCGCTGCGCCCGAGCCGCTGCTCGAGATCCGCGGCCACGATCCGCACCACCTTATTCGTGTCGGCTGGCATCTCGGCAATCGCCATCTGCCGACGCAGATCATGGCCAAGAGCCTGCGCATCCGCCGCGACCACGTCATCGAAGCCATGGTGAAGGGCCTCGGCGCGCGCGTGATCGAGATCGAGGCGCCGTTCGATCCCGAAGGCGGCGCCTATGCGGATGCCGGACATGCGCATGGACACGACGACCACGCGCATCACGATCACGGCCACGATGATCATCACGGTCATGATCACCATCATGATCATGCCGCACATGGCGACGGTCACGATCACCATCACCACCACGACGAGCATTGCGATCACCCGGACCATCACCACGGCCACAAGCATGCTCATGACCACAAATGAGCCGGTCGCGGCCCGCGACCTCGCGGAGTGCGAGGCGGCGGCGCTGTACCGGTTGATGACCTGGCTGTCGCCGGCGTTTCCCGTCGGGGGCTTTTCCTACTCCAGCGGCATCGAATGGGCGGTCGAAGCCGGTGACATCAACGACACCGCGTCGCTGGCGGACTGGCTCGATGCGATGCTTCGCGATGGCTCTGGCTTCTGCGATGCGACGTTTCTGGTCCACGCCTATCGCGCCACTGAAGCGGGCGAGGGCGACACCTTGGGCGATATCGCCGAGCTCGCCGCGGCCTTCGTGCCGTCGCGCGAGCGGCAGCTGGAGACGACATCGCAGGGCCGTGCCTTCATCGACATCGCCCGCGCCGCGTGGGATGCAGACGGGCTGGATGCGATGGTTGCGGCATGCCGTACGCCACTGGTCTATCCCGTTGCCGTTGGCGTGGTCGCTGCGATGCACGGCGTGCCGCTGGCGCCGACGCTGCACGCCTTCCTGCATGCGCTGGTCTCGAACTGGATTTCCGCGGCCAGCCGGCTCATTCCGCTCGGCCAGACCGACAGCCAGCGCGTGCTGGTGAGGCTGGAAGCCGCGGTTGCCGCGACGGCGAATCGTGCGCTGAATGCGACATTGGACGATGTCGGCGGCGCGACGTTCCGCGCCGACCTCGCCAGCGTGCGGCACGAGACGCAATATACGCGGCTGTTCAGATCTTGAGCGGGTTCGTCGCTTTCACTGTCGTCCTGGCGAAAGCCAGGACCCATAACCACGGGTGCGCGTGGTTATGCACAGATGTGGCTGCAGCGTGCCGTGACAATCGGATTCAGTGGTAACGGGTCCTGGCTTTCGCCAGGACGACGATAGGAAAAAAAGCAATGGCTACATCTCACGGCCCCTTGCGTGTCGGCATCGGCGGTCCGGTCGGATCGGGCAAGACTGCGCTGATGGACCTGCTCTGCAAGACCATGCGCGAGCGCTACGACATCGCCGCGATCACCAACGACATCTACACCAAATGGGATGCGGAATTCCTGGTACGCTCGGGCTCGCTGACGCCGGATCGCATTGCCGGGGTCGAGACCGGCGGCTGCCCGCACACCGCGATCCGCGAGGACGCCTCGATGAATCTCGCCGCGGTGGCGGATATGCGCGCCAAGTTTCCCGGACTCGATCTCGTGCTGATCGAATCCGGCGGTGATAACCTCGCTGCCACTTTTTCCCCGGAGCTCGCCGATCTCACCATTTACGTCATCGACGTGGCGGCCGGCGACAAGATCCCGTCCAAGGGCGGCCCCGGCATCACCCGGTCCGACCTCCTTGTCATCAACAAGATCGACTTGGCGCCCCATGTCGGCGCCTCCCTGGAAAAGATGGAGACGGACGCCAGGCGGATGCGCGGCGAGCGGCCGTTCGTCATGACCAACCTGAAAAAGAGCCAGGGGCTGGACCGCATCATCGGCTTCATTGAGGCCAAAGGCGGCTTGAAACGGGCCGGCTGACCGGCGCGACGACCTAACGCAGGCGTTTCCCCCGTTAACACCGTGGGCAGAGCCGTGTCCGCGGAACAAATTTCGGTCACGGCAATTGATTACCTCCGGTGCCCGGAGCAAATCCAACTCGGCCGGACCATCGGCGGGCCGATTTAAGCTTCTCAGGCGACCAAGTTGCGTACCGATGCCTCCTCCTTCATTATCTCGGCGATTGGGGTTCACCCTGTTTCGGCACGTGCCCGTTCGAGCGGCGTCCATATGCTCCGTATTTATTGCCGACCTCCTGCTTTCGCCTGAGTAGTCGCGTGGTCCGGCTGGGTTTCATCATCGGCTTCATTGCTCTTCTCGGGGCCTTGCTCTCCGGGCTTGCGGCTTATCGCGTCCACGACCAGGAGCTGGCGCTGGACCGGATCGCGCTGGCGCGCGCGATCGATGTCCATGCGAGCCTGGTCCAGGACCGGCTCACCGAGCGCGAACTGCTCGCGCGGGTTGCCTCCGGCCTGTTCCGGGCGCCGTCGGTGCTCAAGCCCAACATGCTCGAGCCGCTGCGCTCGGCCATCTACGCCTTCAAGACCGATTTCGTGGTGGCGGGCTGGGTCGCCCGCCTGAAGCCGAACGAGCTTGCCGCAGCACAAGCCGCGATCGCGAGCGCCGGCTTCCCCAATCCGCGAATCCGCAGCTATGAGGACAAGCCGATCGATCCGGCAGGTGTCACCCAGCCGATCGATGTGCTGATGGATCTCGAGCCGCGCAGCAACGAGACCAAGGGGCTGCCCGGCCGCAGTTACGACCAGGATCAGGTGCGCGGCGCCATGCTGGCGCGCGCCAGAGTGGAGAAGAGGTCGGTTGCCTCAGAACCGGTTGCCCTCCTGCGTGGCGACGGGTCGATCGGCATCATTGTGGCGGCTCCCGTCATCCCGGAGGGCGCGACGGAGCCGGCGGGCTTCATCACATTTTCCTATGAGCTCTCTTCCCTGATGCTGACCAACGACGACATGTCGTTGTTCGCGGTTGCGCTGAAGGATCCGCGCCGGGAGGGTGGCGAGTTGGTCGCCAACGATCAAGGCGTGGTCTCGGCCCGCCCGACAGCGGCCGATGGGCCGGCGCCGTCGGCGACGCGCACGGTGAGCTTCGGTGGTCGCGACTGGCAGCTCGGCTATTACGCCAAGACCAATTCGGCGCGCCGCGCCGAGCAGACTGCGATCATCGTGGCGGCGATCGGCCTTGCGATCACCGCGATGGTGTGCGGCCTGTTCGGCTATGTCGCCTACAACAATTTGCGGCTCAGCCGGGAAATCCAGGTCAGAATCGGCTTCGAGCGCCGGCTGACGGCTGTCATCGACGAGCTCAACCATCGGGTCAAAAACATCCTGGCGGTGATCCAGTCGATCGTGACCCGCACGCTGCGCCATGGCTCCGACATCGATGTCGCGCGCGAGCTCCTGATCGGCCGCATCCACGCCATGTCCAACGTCGTCTCGCTGCTCAGCGAGAGCCAGTGGCAGGGTGTCAAGCTGAAGGGCCTGTTCGAGGCGCGCGCCATCCCGCATGCCGACCGCATTGCCGTCACCGGTCCTGATATCGCAGTCAGCGCGCGCGCGGCGCAGAGTCTGTCGCTGCTGTTCTTCGAGCTCGCCTCGCACTCCGACGAGGGCCTGTCGCTTGTCGGCAAGCATCCGCACATCACTGCCAATTGGACGGTGACGAACGAGGGGTCCGGCGAGGTCTTCTATTTCCGCTGGGAGGAGTTCAACACCAGCGAAGCGACGCGCCGCCCCGATTCCGACTTCGGCCTGATCCTGCTCGACCGCGTCGCGCCCGAGGCGCTCGGCGGCACCGCCAAGCGCTATTTCACCGATGTCTCCTATGTCTACGAGCTGACCGCGCCGATGGAGACGGTCGAGGACATGACCGAGCGCGACCGCACCGACAAGCTGTCAGCACCGATCCGGCCTGCGCGGTAATTCGAGGCTAGCTCTTCGGCCGCAGCACGAGGTCAACCAGGGTCCGCGCGTAGGCCGGCGTGATCGGCGCGATGCCGAAGACGTAGCGGTAGAACAGGCTGCCATAGATCGCGTCGTAGAGATCCTGGGGCGGTGCTTCCGCCAGAATGCTGCCGTCGTTCTGGCCCGCGGCGATCATCTCGATCAGCGCGTCGCGGCGGAATTGCAGGTAGCGGGCGTAGAACAGCTCCGCCGAGCCGGTCTTGGAGATGCATTCGGAGATGACGGCGAGCTGGACCTTGCCGAACTCGCCCTGGAGGGCTTCGGCATAGGCGGCGGCATGGCGGCGTGCGCGCGCGGCGGGGCTGCCCGAGCTTGCATGCGGCAGCGGCAGCATCTGCGCGGCATGGTGAAGAAAGGCGTCGATCAGCAAGGCTTCGCGCGACGGCCACCATTTGTAGATCGTCATCTTGGAGACGCTGGAGTGGCGCGCGATCGCGTCAATGGTGGTGGCGGCAAGGCCGGTAGTGGCCATCAGCGCATAGGCGCTTTGGAGAATGGCGTTGGTGGTCTCGATCGACCTTGGCCGGCCGCGCCGGGGCGCGCCGTCGGCTCCCTCATCCCCGCCATTCGCCATCACCACGCCCGGCCTCCCCATGCAATCCGCTGCCGCTCCGCATAGCCCAGCCGTAATGGCCGGCCTAGGGGAATCGGAAGGTGCCGGGTTAGGCCTGTTGCCGCAAGGCCGCGGGCAGGTCCTGCCGCTTCGACCAGGCGATGTAATATGCGACCGCGGCCATCGCCGCGAAGCCGGCCAGGCTCACGGCAATCTGCATCACCACCAAATTGGCGCCGGTGATCAGGATGAGATGGCCGGCAAACGACAGGAACACGCCGACGCAGAACACCGCGAGCCATTCCTCGCCGCATCTGATCACCGCCTGAAGCGGCTTCAGTCGCAGGCCGGGATGATCGGCCGGGACGAAATATGTCGCGAGGAAAGCGAGCGCGAGGAAGTGGACCACGCGATAGGGGGCGAGGTCTTCCTTGTCGGTCGGCGTGATGGTGTTGAGCGCGATATCCGGCAAATAGGCCGCTAGCGTCGGCGAGTGTCGCATCAGCGTGATTGCCATCGCGAATACGAGATAGGCGCCTGCGAGCACGCGCAGCCAGGACAGGCCATGCAGCGCGCGGCCCGACGTGCCGGTCACGGCAAACCAGCCGCCCAGCACCATCAGCATCTGCCAGCAGAACGGGTTGAAGGTCCACTCCTGGTCCGGATAAACCCGGAAATTCCAGCCGAACCAGCGCGCCGCAACGTACAGCGCGACCGACGCCGCCAGCGTCAGGTTCGGACGCCGCAACAGCCCCCACAGCGCGAGTGGAAGGAGGGCCATCAGCGGGACCATCAGCTGAAGAAGATCGAGGTTCAGCGGCTCTTCCTGAAGCACCAGTCCGCGTATCAGGATCCGCAGCGGATGCTCGATGATGCCCGAGATGTTGTATTCGTTGATGATCTCGGGCGCCATCGATTGCGAGGCGACATAGGCGATGGCGTCGATGTAGATCACGAACAGGACGACATAGGCGGCGTAGAGCCGCCACATGCGCTGGAAGATGCGCGTCGCCGCGACGACGTAGCCGCGCTCCAGGGCGATCTTGCCGTGAATGATGGCCATGCCATAGCCGGCCACGAACACGAACAAGTCTGCGGCGCCGCTGAAGCCGAAATTGCGCAGCGTCAGCAAATTGACGACGTTGTTCGGGATGTGGTCGACGAAAACCGACCAGTTGGCGATACCGAGCGTCAAATAGAGCCGGGGGTCGTGTTGAAATGCGGCGAGGTTCGCCTGGACGGACGGTTTCATCGAAAAAATGGCTTTTGGAATCAGGGGCGCTGCTTTTAGCGGCAACCGCCTGCCTATCCGAGTAGCGTTTGCGTGATGGCGCAGGCAAACGGCGCGAAATTGGCGCGGGGCCGCCGGTGCCGATTGGATAGGCGCGTTCGCGGGACCCGTGACGAAATTTTCTAACCCGGTAGCTGCTACTCGGCAGGCTCAGCCGAGGCCTCGTCGGGTACGCCGGCGCGGCTCGCCATGAGTCCGAGGGCGACGCCGCCGATCGCCAGGATCGGCAACAGCCGCTTGATCCCGATGGCGCGAACGATCTGGAGACCGGTGGCGAGCAGCATGGGGTCCGCGAGCATGCTCGAGGCCGCCGATTTCGTGGCGCGCTCGGCCGCGATATGAGCTTGCTTGCGCAGCTGCCGTTTGTAGACCCAATAGCTCACCGCCGCGGTGAGGGTCAGCAGAAAGAAAATGCCCGCACCGGCGAGGCAGGCCTGCACCGGACCATATTTGTTGAGCACCGAAATGAATGCCGCCGCGCACAGGAAGCACGTGGTGATGAAGAGTGCGAACGCCGCGCCTGCTGCCAGCGAGGTCAGCCGCACAGTGGTGCCGGTGGATGCGCTGATCCCGTCGATGATGCGCTGAAACATGGTCTTGCTCCTCAGATCCCCACAAGCCGGCACCGGCGGCGCCGCTGCGCCACCGTCTCGATACCCGTTCGCGATCTCAGCGACGCCAGACCGCGCCGATCAGGAAGCCGATGCCGAGCGCAAGCCCGACGGTCGCGAGCGGCCGCTGCGTGATCGCGTCCTCCAGCGTCTCCTCGATCGAGCCGTAGGCCTCCTGTGCCGCGCCCATCATCGCGCTGCCGCGTTCCGACATGTCGTCGATCGCGGAATCCACGTTTTCGCGCGCTTGGCTATAGCCGCGGCGGGCTTGCTTGCTGGAGGAGTTGGCAAAAGTATTGAGCGCGTCGGTGATCTGATCAGTGAGGGCGGCGATATCGCTTTTCACGGCTGCTACATCCTTCTCGAGGCGTTCTCTGGTGGCTTTGTCGGTCCAGTCTCTCATCCCGGCTTCGGCATTGGTGGTGGACATCAGGGGCTCCGGGCTGTTGACGGTTGAGACAGCCGGGAAACGTTTCGTCGTGGTGTAAGTTCCGTTCACGGAAACCGGTCAGTCCTGCGGGAGCTGCGGCGAATCCTCAGGCAACAGATGCTCCTTCAGGATCAGGGCGACGATCAGCAGCGGCGACGACAGGAACGCGCCCATCGGGCCCCACAGCCAGGTCCAGAACGCCAGCGCCAGCAGCACCGCGAGCGCATTGAGCGCCAGCCGCCGGCCGATGATGGTCGGCGTGACGAAATGTCCCTCCAGGAAGGTGATGCCGCCAAAGGCGAGCGCCGCCATCAGGCCGCCGCTGACGGTCGGGAAGGTGACCAGCCCCACCACGACCAGAATGGCGAACATGGCCACCGGTCCGATGATCGGAATGAAATTGAGGGTGGCCGCCAGCGCGCCGAGGCCAGCCGGATTGGGCATTCCGGTGAGGGCGCAGACGATTCCGGCGGCGACGCCGACGCCGACGTTGATCAGGGTCACAGTCAAAAGGTAGTTGCCGAGATGGACCTCGATCTCGTTGAGGATGCGAAGCGTGCGCAGCCGTGCGTCGTGATCGCTGAAGGTCATGATCATTGCCCGTCGCAGGTCGCGCCAGCTGGCGATGAACAGGATCAGGGTGACGAAGAACAGCAGGAATTCGGTAAAGGTCGGTGACAGGAATTCAATCGTTGGCTGCACCCACTCGAATTTCGGCATCTGGAAGCTTGGCAATCCCTCCGAGCCGCCGAGCATCGTCTGCAGCTCTCGCCACAGCGCCAGCGGCCGGTCGAACACGTGGACCTTGTCTTTCAACTGCGCGCCGAGTTCGGGCAGGCGCGAGCTCCATTCCATCGCCGGCGAGGCGATCAGCGCGACGATGAAGCCGACCACGGCGGTCACCGCGAACACGATCAAGACGGCGGCAAGCCCGCGCGGCACTTTCCGGTACTCCAGAAAGGTCGCTGCCGGCGAGAGCATCGTGCCGGTGACGAACGCCATCACGACAGGCAAAAAGAACGCCTTTCCGACATAGAGCACCGCGACGATTGCGATGAGGAGCAGTCCGGCGAGCGAGAAGGCGACGAGTTCGGTGCGGCGGATCACCGGCGGGAGTTCGCCGTGGCTCTCGGGAAGCGGAGTGCCTTCGCCATTGCCGGGAGTCATACGTTCACTGGGAAGGACGCGCACAATACCTCTCCGGCACGGAGACTTCAGTCCTCGCGCCCATGACCAGGGGAGAACGTCCTCGCGCCCTGCGGGTTCCATCGCGGCTTCGCGAAGAAGCGCTCGCTTGACTCTGACGTCGCTGCTGCATCCCGCCGCGGAACTTGTAGCGGTTGGACCGCGTTGAACAAACCAGCGCATCACCCTGATGCAGGCATCCACACGGGGCAGCACATGACGAAGTTCTCTGCAGTCCGACGCCGCTTATCGCAGCGCCGCATCACCGCTTTTGCCTTTGCAACCGCTTTGCTGGCAGTGCCGTTCGGCGCCGCAAGCGCACAGACGCTGGGCTACACCTATCCGCAAGATCAGGCTTACCCGCAGGACCAGGGCTATTCGCAGGGTTATGCGAGCCCAAGCTATGCGAACCAGGGCTATGCGAACCAAGGCTATGCAAGTCAGAACGCGCAAGCGCCCGACGAGGATGCCGCGCTGCCAGATCGCCTGCGCAGGCAGATTGTCAGCTTCGACCGCAGCGAGCCGGCCGGCACCATCGTCATCGATACCAACAATACTTACCTTTACTATGTGCTCGGCCAGGGCCGCGCGATCCGTTATGGCGTCGGCGTCGGCCGCGAGGGCTTCACCTGGTCGGGCGTGCAGAGCGTCAGCCGCAAGGCGGAGTGGCCGGACTGGCATCCGCCGGCTGAGATGATCGCGCGCCAACCCTATCTGCCCCGCTTCGTCGCTGGTGGCCCCGGCAATCCGCTCGGCGCGCGTGCGATGTATCTCGGGTCGAGCGAATACCGCATCCATGGCACCAACGATCCCACCACGATCGGGAAGTTCGTTTCGTCCGGTTGCATCCGCATGACCAATGAGGATGTCACCGACCTGTTCGGCCGTGTCAATGTCGGCGCCAAGGTGGTCGTGCTACCGAAGAACGCGCCGCTGATGGCGAAAGGCAGTGATTCCGTGCGCAAGCGCCCAGCCGTGACCGCGCTGCCCTCAGGCCGGCAGGCGCTGAACATTTCGAATTCGGCCGTGAACTAAGGGTCGAGTGAGGTCACATGAAGAGACGTTCGATCGGCAAACTCGCCGGGGGCGCGGCGGCGTTCGTCGCCATTGCCTCCTTCGGCCTCGCGCTGACGCCATCCGCCCATGCGGAGGACTTTTTCTCGGCGCTGTTCGGCGGCTTCCGCGGACGGCCGGCGCCCGAGATTCGCATGCCTTTCCAGACCGATGACACGCCGCGCTACGACCCGCCGCGCCAGCGGGCCTCCTACGGTGGCGGCACGGCCTATTGCGTGCGCGGCTGCGACGGACGTTATTTCCCGGCGCAGGGAAACGATTCCGAGAGCAAGGCGCAATCCTGCAAGAGCTTCTGCCCGGCCTCGGAGACCTCGCTGGTCTATGGCGGCAACATCGACGACGCGACGACGGATAAGGGGAAATCCTATTCCGACCTGCCTAACGCGTTCCGCTATCGCAATGAGATTGTCGCAGGCTGTACCTGCAACGGCAAGGATCCGGTCGGGCTCGCTCAGGTCAAGGTCGACGACGATCCCACCTTGCGCAAGGGCGACATCGTCGCGGGCGCGGACGGCCTGGTGGTCGCCAGCCGCAATGCCAACGACCGCCGCGGCGTCGCGATGAATTTCTCGCCGCTGCCCGACTCGGTTCGCGCAAGATTCCGCCAGGTGCCGGTGGTGGCGAAGGAATAGGCCTCAACGTCGTCCTGGCATTCGCCAGGACGACACCAAGAGTGTGGGCTATGCCGCCCGGATCTTGCCGAGGAAGTCGCTGACGTCATGGCCGAGCTGGCGGCTCTGGCTCTCCAGCATCTCGGAGGCGTGTTTCACGTTGTCGGCGGCAGCGGCAGCAGCGTCTGCATCGGATTTGACGCCGGTGATGTTGTCCGAGACGTTCTTGGTGCCCTGCGCCGCAAACTGGGTGCTGCGGGTGATCTCTTGGGTGGCCGCTCCCTGCTCCTGCACGGCGGCGGCGATTGCGGTCGCGACCTCGTTCACTTCGCCGATGATGCCGCCGATGGTCTGGATGGCGCTGATGGCGTCGGCCGCGACCTTCTGGATGTCGATCTGCTCGGAGATCTCCTCGGTCGCCTTCGCCGTCTGGCTCGCCAGCGACTTCACCTCGGAGGCGACCACGGCAAAGCCGCGACCGGCCTCGCCGGCGCGGGCCGCCTCGATCGTGGCGTTAAGCGCGAGCAAATTGGTCTGCTGCGCAATGGTGTTGATCAGGCCGACGACCTCGCCGATGCGGCCGGCCGACTTTTGAAGTCCCTGCACGTGCCGTCGGTCTCGCGCGCCTGGGTCACGGCGCGGCTGGCGATGCCCGCGGCATGCGCGGCCTGCTGACTGATGTCGTTGATCGAGGCGCTCAGCTCTTCGGCGGCGGCGGCGACGCTGTCGACGCTCATGGAGGCGTCATTGGAGGCCTTGCCGGCGATCTGCACGCGGTCGTTGGTCTGCCGCGACACCGCGGAGAGATCGCCCGAGGTCTTGCGCATCTCGCCAGAGGCTTCGCTCAATTCGCCGAGCGTTTTGCGCACCGCGCCCTCGAACTCGCCGACATAGGTCTCGACCGCGCGCTGGCGCGCGGAGGCGCCCGCATTGCGTTCGCGCTCCTGCGCCTCGATCGTGAGCTTGTCGTTGGCCTGCTGCTTGAAGGTCTCCAGCGCGCCGGCAAGCGCGCCGATCTCGTCGTTGCGGTCGAGATAGCCGCTATCGACGGCAAGGTCGCCGCCGGCGACCTTCAGCATGGCGTCCCGGATGGTGTTGAGCGGAGTGATGACGCGGCGGCTGACCAGCATGATCGCGCCGACGGCAAGCCCCACGGCGAGCGCCAGCAGCGTAAGCTGCACGATCAGTGCGCGCTGTGCGGCGCCGCGCTGCTCCTGCGTGTGGATCTTGGCAGCATCGAGCGCACCTTCTGCCACTGTGACGGCGCTCGCCATACGGGCGACCGTGAGCGGGCTCCATTGGTTCGCCGTCATCTCGGGCTTCTCACCCTTGACCAGCGCGTCCGTGAGACGGTCGCGCAAGGCCAGATATTGCGGCTCGAAATACGAGGTCTTGGCGGAGGCCATCGCGGAGGCGAGCCCCGACGGCAACTGCATGCCGGACGTCGACAGCTCCAGCGCCTTCCACATCGCGCTCGTGCCGCCGACATGTTGGGTATAGGCGTAGCGGCCCTCCGTCGTGATCTTGCCGGCGGCCAGCCCGGTCGAGACGATCAGCGATGCTTCGCCTGCGGTGTTGCGGAGCAGCCAGGCGTTCTGCTTGATCGACAGCAGCTGGTCGATCGCGGCGTCCAGGTGATTGACCGTGGCGGCCAACGTGTTCGAGAGCTTGTCGAGCGTGTCGAGCAGGCCCTGCGTTGTCTCCATATATTCCTTGGGCAGACCGGCGCGGCGTTGGTCCTTCGGCTTGGCTACATCCTCCCAGAACTGCTTCTGCTCCTCGATCAGCAGCTTGTAGAGGCGCGCAAGCTCCGGTACCAGCGTGCCTGATTGCGGAAAGTCCATGGCCGGCAGCAGCTCGATCGCGCGCGCCATGGCGGGCATTTGGGCATCGCGCAGCGCGCGCAGATATTTCTCGATCTCGCCGTCCATCGGCTCGGTCGCATTCAGGAGGCGGACCGTGGTCGAGCGGTCGGTGCGCAGATTGTGCATCGCCTTGAACAGATCGGCGGACGTGTCGGCGATCTGCGAGATGCGGTTGGCGGTCTTCAGGCGATCCCAGGACTCGTAGGCGGTGAGCGAGAGCGCGATCACCACGCAGATCGACGTGATCGCGATCACCGCCTTCAGCAGCGCGGATACGGTCAGACGATTCAGCATCGAAGTCCCCCAATTCCCAATACAAAGTTCGTAAAGGCGCCCCGGCAACAGCAGAAAAAGGGGCCCGTCAGACAAGGCAATCGCATGCCGTTTGCGGCTCAGGGCCCAAACGGTTTCCGCATCTGAAAGGAAAAGGGTAAAGTTTTCAGCAGGCCGGCTGATCGTAGAAGTACGTATTTACTAGAAGTTGCAAAGGGTTGCGTCGATGGAACCAAGCCACGAGCTGCGCGTTAGGAGACTGTCAGCAATTTTGCCTAAAGGGGGGTCCTAGCGATGCTGGTCGGCGTACTCGTCACCTTTCTCGTCGTCATTCTCGTACTTTACCTCATCAACATGCTGCCGATGGACGGCCGCGCCAAGCAGATCGCGCGCGTCGTCGTCATCATCATCGGCATCGTCTCGCTGCTGAAATATCTGGCAGTGTTTTAGCCGGGCGCTTAGCTAGCGCAACGAAAAAGCCCCGGCGCGAGCCGGGGCTTTTGGTGTTCTAGTCGGGTCGGCAGGCCGCCTTGTCAGCCAGGGCGTTGTCAGCCAAGGGCTTTGGCCTCGCGGCGGCGGGCGGTGAGGATGTATTCGGTGTAGCCGTTCGGCTGCTCGCGTCCCTTGAAGATGAGGTCGCTGGCCGCCTTGAAGGCTGTGCCGTCGAAGGCGGGCGCCATCGGCTTGTAGATGGGATCGCCCGCATTCTGCTTGTCGACGACCACCGCCATGCGCTTGAGCGATTCCATCACCTGCGCCTCGGTGATCACGCCCTGGTGCAGCCAGTTGGCGAGGTGCTGGCTGGAGATGCGCAAGGTGGCACGGTCTTCCATCAGGCCGACGTCGTGGATGTCAGGCACCTTCGAGCAGCCGACGCCCTGGTCGATCCAGCGCACGACATAGCCCAGAATGCCCTGGCAGTTGTTGTCGATCTCCTGCTTGACGTCGTCGGGCGCCCAGTTCGACTTCGACACGGGGATGGTGAGGATGTCTTCGAGCTTTGCCCGTGGGCCGCCCTTGGCGAGCTCCTGCTGGCGCGCGGTGACGTTGACCTGGTGGTAGTGCAGCGCGTGCAGCGTCGCGGCGGTCGGCGAGGGCACCCAGGCGGTGATAGCACCGGCCTGCGGATGGGCGAGCTTCTGCGCCAGCATGTCCGCCATCTTGTCCGGCGCGGCCCACATGCCCTTGCCGATCTGGGCATGGCCGGGCAGGCCACAGGTCAGGCCCATATCGACGTTCCAGTCCTCATAGGACTTGATCCAGGGCTGCGCCTTCATCTCGTTCTTGCGGATCATCGGACCCGCCTCCATCGAGGTGTGGATCTCGTCGCCGGTGCGGTCGAGGAAGCCGGTGTTGATGAACATGATGCGCTTGGAGGCGCGCTGGATGCAGGCCTTGAGGTTGACGGTGGTGCGCCGCTCCTCGTCCATGATGCCGACCTTGAGCGTGTTCTCGGGCAGCGACAGCATCTTCTCGACGCGGTCGAAGATCTCGCAGGTCAGCGACACCTCGTCGGGGCCGTGCATCTTCGGCTTGACGATATAGGCCGAGCCGGTGCGGCTGTTCTTGACCTTGGAGTTGCCTTTCAGATCATGGACAGCAAGAAGCCCGGAGACGGCGGCGTCGAGCAAGCCTTCCGGAATCTCCTCGCCCTTGTCGTCCAGCACCGCGTCGGTGAACATGTGGTGACCGCAATTGCGCATCAGCAGCAGGCTGCGGCCGTGCAATTTCACTTCGCCTTTGCCGTCAGGCATCTTGTAGCTGCGGTCGGCATTGAGCGAGCGCGTCAGCGTCTTGCCGCCCTTCTCGAAATCGGCCGACAGCGTGCCGTTCATCAGGCCGAGCGTGTTGCGATAGACCAGCACCTTGTCCTCGGCATCGACGGCAGCGACCGAGTCTTCCATGTCGAGAATCGTGGAGACGGCGGACTCCATGACCATGTCCGCGACGCCGCCCGGATCGTCCTTGCCGATCGCGCTGGTGCGGTCGATTTTTACCTCGACGTGCAGGCCGTTGTTGACGAGCAGTACCGCGCTCGGTGCGGCTGCGTCGCCCTGGAAGCCTGCGAATTGCGCGGCGTTCTTCAGGGCGGTGGCGTTGCCGCTCTTCAGCTTCACCGCGAGCTGGCCCGCGACCACGCTATAGGCGGTGACGTCGGTGTGACTGCCGGTCGCCAGCGGCACGGCGGCATCGAGGAACGCTTTTGCCTTGGCGATCACCTTGTCGCCGCGCGCCTTGTTGTAGCCCTTGCCGCTCTCGGATGGATCGTGCGGGATCGCGTCGGTGCCGTAGAAGGCGTCATAGAGCGAGCCCCAGCGCGCATTCGCCGCGTTCAGCGCATAGCGTGCGTTGGTCAGCGGCACGACGAGCTGCGGGCCGCAGATCTTGCCGATCTCCTCGTCCACATTGGCGGTCTCGACCTTCTGCGTCGCCGGCTCCGGGAGGAGATAGCCGATCTCCTTCAGGAAGGCGGTATAGGCGTTGAGGTCGAACGCCTTGCCCTTGTTGGCCCGGTGCCAGTCGTCGATCTTGGCCTGCAACGTGTCGCGCACCGCCAGCAGCGCGCGGTTCTTCGGCCCCAGCTCCTTGATGATGGCGGCGAGCCCGGCCCAGAACGCATCCGGCGCGATCCCCGTCTTCGGGGCCGCTTCCTTGGCGATGAAATCGAACAGGACGGGAGCGATCTTCAGTCCGTGGGCGTCGACGCGTTTCATGATGGGCTTTCTTGTTGGAAATGGCTGTTTTTGGCTGCTTTTGACCCGACAGCAGCAAAATGCGCTCCAAGGAGCGGCTTTCGGGGTCTTATTAGCCCCAAAATCGGGGCCGTGAGAAGGCCCCCAAAAGTTGTCAAAATGTCAAGGCGAGGTGGGCGGCCCACGCACGGTGTCATTCCCCGCGAAGGCGGGGAAATCCAGTACGCCGCGGCCTCTCGCCTGAATCACTGCTGTCGGTGGAATGCTGGGTCGCCCGGTCAAGCCGGGCGACGACAGCGGAGCAGCAGCCCGGCTTCAAATATTCGCGGCGAGGTCCACGAGTTCGTCGAACAGCACGCCGGTCGTCTTGAGCATCTGTTCGATCTCGTCCGCCGCCTCGGCGACCGTCCGCGTCGAGGTGTCGATCACGAGCTCGGCGGCCTCGGGCCGCTCGTAGTCGGTGCCGATACCGGTGAACGACGCGAGCGTGCCGGCGCGGGCCTTCTTGTAGTGGCCCTTGGGGTCGCGCTCCTCGCAAATTTCCGCCGGCGTCGCGACGTAGATCTCGCGGAACGACGTGTCGGCGATGCGGCGCGCGGTGGCGCGGTCCTCGCGGGCGGGCGAGACGGCGGCGACAATGGCGATGTGGCCGTTACGGGCGAGATGCGTCGCGACTTCGGCGAGGCGGCGGATGTTCTCGCTGCGATCGGCGGCCGAGAAGCCGAGATCGCTGTTGAGCCCGGCACGCAGCGTGTCGCCGTCGAGCAGGATCGGTGAGCCGCCATTGCTGAACAACCGCCGCTCCAGCGCCTTGGCTAGAGTCGACTTGCCGGAGGCGGGGAGGCCGGTGAGCCAGACCACGGCGCCGTTGTGACGATAGCGCGCGGAGCGTTCGTCGGGCCGCAGCGCGGATTCCACCGGCACGATGTCGACGGGCAAGGCGCGCTGGCCGGCATCGACCGACAGCACGAGACCGCCGCCGGCGATGCGCCCGGACACCTCGATCACGAGACGGCCGGTGCGCGGATTTTCCGTGTAGGGATCGGTGGCAATCGGATTCGAAAGGGATATGTCGATCTCGCCGACATGGTTGCGGCCGATTGCCTTGTTCTCGACGCTCGACAGCTCACCGGGATCGACCGCCTTCTCGATGGCGACGACGGTGGCACGGCTTTCCTTCGGTCCGCAGCGAACCAGGAGCTGGTCGCCCTTGGCCAGCGGCTTGTCGTGCAGCCAGAAGATCCGCGCGCGCAGCCGTCGTGTCTCGCGCGGCGCGCTGTTGGCATGCGCGATGATGTCGCCGCGCTCGAGGAACAGCTCGCGGTCGAGCGTGATGCCGACCGAGCGGCCCGCACCCTGGCGGCCTGCGACCGGCGTCACCGGCCAGCTCTCGACCGTCTTGATTCTGGCGATCTTGCCGGCGGGCATGATCACGATTTCGTCGCCGGCAACCAGGCTGCCGGATTCGATCCGGCCCGCCACGATGCGGCGATCGTCGAATTTGTAGATCGCCTGCACCGGCAGCCGCAGCGCCAGCGCTTCCAGCGGCCGGGCCGGCTCGAGCCGGTCAAGCGCTTCGACCACGGTCGGACCCTTGTACCAGCCGATGCGGTCGGTGCGCTCAGCGACGCCGTCGCCCTCGCGGGCGGAAATCGGGATCACGGCCGTGGGCTTCACACCGAGGCCTTGCAGATGCGCCGAGATCTCGTCGCTGATCTCCTTGAAGCGCGCTGCGGAGAAGTCGACGCGGTCCATCTTGTTGACGACGACCGCGACCTGCTTCACGCCGAGCAGATGCAGGAGATAGCCGTGCCGCCTCGTCTGGTCGCGCACGCCTTCGAGCGCGTCGATGATCAGCACCGCGCCGTCCGCCTGCGAGGCGCCGGTGATCATGTTGCGCAGGAATTCGGCGTGGCCGGGCGCGTCGATCAGTACGATGTCGCGCGAATTGGTGCGGAAGCGGATCTGCGTGGTGTCGATGGTGATGCCCTGGTCGCGCTCGGTCTGGAGCGCGTCGAGCAGAAACGACCATTCGAACGGCATGCCGCGCCGCGCGCTGACGGCCTTGAGCATGTCGAGCTTGCCGTCGGGCAGGCTGCCGGTCTCGTGCAGCAGGCGGCCGACCAGCGTCGACTTGCCGTGGTCGACATGGCCGACGATGACGATGCGGACCTGCGGACGCGTGGTGCCGTTCGGGGTGGCGGGCGATGCGGGGGTGACGATCATGTTCATACGACGCTCGCGTCCTTGATCAGAGATAGCCGGCGACGCGCAGGCGCTCGAAAGCGTCCTCGGTCTCGTGGTCGAGCGCGCGGCCGGAACGTTCCGGCACCTTGGTCTGCTCGAGTTCGATCAGGATCTCGTCGATAGTCGACGCGTTTGAGGCGACCGGATTGGTGATGTCCTGATCGCCCAGCGAGCGATAGCGTTTGCCGTTTTGCGACAGATACAGCGGGATGATCGGGATGTTCTCGCGCTTGGTGTAGGCCCAGATATCGGACTCGGTCCAATGCAGGATCGGATGGATGCGCAAATGCGCGCCCTGCGGCGGCGACGCATTGAAATGATCCCAGAACTCCGGCGGCTGGTCGCGCACGTCCCAATTACCCTCCAAGCCGCGCGGCGAGAACACGCGCTCCTTGGCGCGCGTCGCCTCCTCATCGCGGCGAATGCCGGCGATCAGACCGTCGAAACCGTATTTGGCGAGCGCCATCTTGAGGCCCTCGGTCTTGCGCGCGGCGGAACGGGCGGCGGGCGGCAGCGTTGGGTCGACGGCATCAATCGGCGGGCAGGGCTCGACGCGCAGATCGAGATCCCATTCCTTGCCGTAGTGATCGCGGAAGCGATACATCTCCGGAAACTTCTTGCCGGTGTCGACATGGAGGGCCGGGAACGGCAGACGGCCGAAGAATGCCTTGCGCGCCAGCCAGATCATGACATTGGAGTCCTTGCCGAGCGACCACAGCAGGGCGATCTTCTTGAGGCGGCCGAAGGCTTCGCGGAAGATGTAGATGCTCTGGGCCTCGAGCTGGTCGAGATGGTCCATGCTCGGGGCAAGGTCAGAAGAAAATTCTTGCGCGGGCACGCGCTCGGCGAGAGCGGGGCTGCTCAGCCCGCCAGCAGTGGAATTGTCCTTGAGAAGATGCATCTCTGCCACTTTGCGTTTGGAGGCGAAAATTCTATAGTTGCGGTGCAAGAGAGAAGAAAAAATTTTCTCTTTGCGCGCCTGAAACGACACATATATAGAAAATAATTCCAGTCAACCCCGCATGTGGGGTAAGCGAGTATCGTATGCGGTTCTTGCCCGTGTTCCTCGATCTCAAGGCCGGTCCGGTGGTCCTCATCGGTGCGGGTGAGCTTTTGCGCGCCAAGCTGCGCGTGCTGACCGCTGCCGGTGCGCGCATTCGCGTGCATGCGATCGATGGCAATCACGACCTGGGTCTGAGCTCCCAGGACGCGGCGCGTATCGACATCTCGGCCACCGATCCGCTGACCGCCGATCTCTCGGGAATCATCGCGGTGGTTTGCGCCGGCGCCGGCGATGTCGGCGTGGCGATGTCGGTCCGCGCCAAGGCGCTCGGCCTGCCGGTCAATGTCATGGACGATCTCGAGCATTCGAGCTTCATCTTTCCGGCGATCGTCGATCGCGGCGATGTCGTGGTCGCCGTCGGCACTGGCGGCACGTCGCCGGTGGTGGCGCGGCGCGTGCGCGAGAAGATCGAGGCGCTGCTGCCGGCGCGCATCGGCGAGCTCGCCGAGTTCATCGGCGGCTTCCGCAAATCCATCAACGAACGTATTGCCGAGTTTCCGCTGCGCCGCCGCTTCTGGGAGCGCGTCATCGACGGCCCGATCGGTGCCGCCGTATTGGCCGGCCGCAAAGGCGAGGCGGACGCAGCGCTCAAGGCGATTTCAGATCCATCCGCGTTCGCGCGGGCCGACAAGCCGGAAGGATCCGTCGCGCTGGTCGGCGCCGGGCCTGGCGATCCGGATTTGCTCACCATCAAGGCGTTGCGCGCGCTCCAGGATGCCGACATCGTCTTCCATGACGAGCTGGTCTCGCCTGAAATTCTCGACCGCATCCGCCGTGACACCACGCGCGTGCCGGTCGGCCGCCGCGTCGGCAAGCCCGGCATCGGGCAGGACGCCATCAACAAGCGCATGATCGAGGCCGCGCAATCCGGCCAGCGTGTGGTGCGGCTGAAGGGCGGCGATCCCTTCGTGTTCGGCCGCGGCGGCGAAGAAGTCGAAGCACTTCGTGCCGCCGGCCTTGCCTATTCGATCGTTCCCGGCATCACCGCAGGTCTCGGCGGCGCCGCCGATTTCGAGGTGCCGCTCACCTATCGTCACGAAGCAACGCGCATCACCTTCCTCACCGCGCACAAGGCGCGCGACGCAGAAGTCGTGGACTGGTCGACGCTGACCGACGCCAGGATGACCGTCGTGGTCTACATGGGCATGACGGCTGCGCCGGCCATACGCGCCGGCCTCTTGGCCGCCGGCCGTTCGCCGGAGACGCCGGTCGGCGTATTCGCCCGCGTCACGCGTCCCGATGCGCAAGGCGAGATCGGCACGCTGCGCGATCTGCCCGAACTGGTCCGCCGGACCAACGGCGGTCCCGCCATTCTCATCATCGGCGATGTGGTCCGGCATGCCGGCTCGCTTCGCCGCCAAACCCCAAAGCAAATCATCTCTGACCTATTGGATGCAGCCGAATGACCTCCCCGCTTGAACAGAAGAAGATCAAGATCGCCGGCCCCTCGGTCGTGACCGCCAACCGCACCTGGGACGGCATCGTGGTTTACCGCACCGCCGCCAAGAGCTGGTCCGCGGACCTGTCGGAAGCCGCGATCGTGCGCAACTCCGACGAGGCGAAGGCGTTGCTTGCGGAATCCGTTGCCGATGACGTCGGCGCGATCGGCCCCTATATCGCGCCGGTACAGGTCGGTGCAGACGGCAAGGTCGAACCCGGAAATCTGCGCGAACAGATCCGCCGCACCGGCGTGACCATCGGACAGCCGGTTCAGGTTTAAGGCGCTTTCTTATGTATGCTTACGATGAAATCGACCGCACGCTCGTCAACGAGCGCGTCTCGGAATTCCGCGACCAGGTGAAGCGCCGCCTCTCCGGCGAGCTCACCGAGGACGAGTTCAAGATCCTGCGGCTGCAGAACGGCGTCTATCTGCAACTGCACGCCTATATGTTCCGCGTCGCGATCCCCTACGGGACGCTGGCGTCGAACCAGCTGCGGGCGCTCGCCCACGTCGCGCGCAAATACGACCGTGGCTACGGCCATTTCACGACGCGGCAGAACATCCAGTTCAACTGGATCAAGCTCGCCGAATTGCCGGATGCGCTGGCCGATCTCGCCGAGGTCGGCATCCATGCGATGCAGACCTCCGGCAACAACATGCGCAACGTCACCTCGGATCAGTGGGCCGGCGTCGCGCCCGGCGAGATCGAGGATCCCCGCATCTGGTCGGAGCTGATCCGCCAGCACACCACGTTGCATCCGGAATTCTCGTTCCTGCCGCGCAAGTTCAAGATCGCGATCACCGCGTCGGACCACGACCGGGCCGCGATCAAGATCCACGACATCGGGCTGAAGCTGATCAAGAACGAGAAGGGCGAGACCGGCTTTGAGGTGCTGGTCGGTGGCGGGCTCGGACGCACGCCGTTCATCGGCAAGACCATCAAGCATTTCGTCCACGGCCGCGACATTCTCAGCTACATCGAGGCGATTCTGCGCGTCTACAACCAGTACGGCCGCCGCGACAACATCTACAAGGCGCGCATCAAGATCCTGGTGCACGAGCTCGGCATCGAGAAGTTCTCGCGCGAGGTCGAGGAGGAGTGGCAGCACATCCGCAACTCCTCGCTCCAGATCGACGACGAGGTGGTCGAGGACATCCGCTCGCGCTTCACCTATCCTGCCTACGAGAAGCTGCCGCACATGCCGGACGAGCTGCGCCAGGCCGCGGCCGATCCCGATTTCGAGGCATGGCGCAAGAACTCGGTGGCCCCGCACAAGGCCCAGGGCTATTCCATCGTCACGATCTCGCTGAAGCCGATCGGCGCGCCTCCGGGCGATGCCACCGCCGAGCAGATGGATGCGCTCGCCGATCTCGCCGACGAATACTCCTTCGGTGAGATCCGCGTCGGCCACGAGCAGAACCTCGCTCTGCCGCATGTCGCCAAGCGTGACTTGCCGGCGCTGTGGAAGGCGCTCGACAAGCTCGGGCTGGCGACGCCGAACGTCAATCTGATCACTGACATCATCGCCTGCCCGGGTCTCGACTATTGCTCGCTGGCCAATGCGCGCTCGATCCCGATCGCGCAGGAACTGACGCGGCGCTTCGCCAATCATGAGCTGGCCAATCTGATCGGCCGGTTGCACATCAACATCTCCGGCTGCATCAACGCCTGCGGCCATCACCATGTCGGTCATATCGGCATTCTCGGCGTCGAGAAGAACGGCGAGGAGGTCTACCAGATCACCATCGGCGGGCGCGCCGACGAGAGTGCCGCACTCGGCAATCTGATCGGCCCCGGCGTCAAGTTCGACGAGGTCGCCGACGTCGTCGAGGACATCGTGGAAGCCTATCTGGCGCTGCGCGAGCGGCCCGAAGAGCTGTTCATGGACACGGTAAAACGCCTCGGCGTCGAACCCTTCAAGGAGCGCGTTTATGCCACTCGTTAACGGCGGAAAGATCGCCGACGACAGCTTCGTCAAGCTCGCCGTCGACACGCCGCTGCCCGAGGGCGGCGACATTCTGGTGCCGGCCGAGCGTTTCGTTGGCGAGGCGGATGCGTTGCTCAAGCGGACCGGCAAGGTCGGTGTGATCTGGCCGAACAATCGCGACATCGCCGAGCTGGTGCCCTATCTCGGCAAGATTGCCGTCGTCGCGCTGGTGTTCCCAACCTTCCGCGACGGACGCGCCTACAGCCAGGCGCGGCTGCTGCGCGAGCGTTACAATTACCGCGGCGAGTTGCGTGCGACGGGCCAGATCCTGCGGGACCAGTTCGTGTTCATGCTGCGCGCTGGCTTCGATTCCTTCGACGTCAAGAAGCAGGCCGACGCGGAAGCGTTCATGCAGACCGCGAAGCGCTATTCGGTCTTCTACCAGCCCACCGGCGATGGCCGCATCACGGCGCTGCACCGGCGCATGCAGCTGCGTCATTCCGAGGGTGTCGGCACGTGAACGCAATCGCGTCTCCAATTTCGGCAATCTCCGCCTCGGCGCTGCCCTCGGCGGAGGACCTCGATCGCGCCTTGCGCGATGCCTCGCCCGCCGAAATCATCGCCGCTGCGCTGAAGACGGTCGGGCGCGACAAGCTTGCGCTGGTGTCGTCCTTCGGTACGGAATCGGCGACGCTGCTCAAGGTGATGGCGGATGTCGATCCGGCGATCCCGGTGATCTTCCTCGACACCGGCTGGCTGTTCGAGGAGACGCTGGCCTATCGTGATACGCTGATCGCGACGCTGGGCCTGAAGGACGTCCGCTCGATCAAGCCTGCCGAGGAGACGCTGTCGCGCGGAGATCCCGACCGCGACCTCTGGTTTTCCGATCCCGACGCTTGCTGCCGTATCCGCAAGGTCGAGCCGCTGGCGCGGGCGCTGAAACCGTTCGATGCATGGCTCAACGGCCGCAAGCGCTTCCAGGGCAACTCGCGCGCCGACATCCCGGTGGTCGAGGACGACGGTACGCGGTTGAAGTTCAATCCCTTCGCCAATGTCTCGCGGGAGGAACTCGAGGCGATTTTCGCCCGCGCCAAATTGCCGCGTCATCCCCTGGTCGCGTCGGGATTTCTATCGGTTGGGTGTATGCCTTGCACGAGCAGAACGGCCGAAGGCGAGGATGAGCGTGCCGGTCGCTGGCGTGGCCGGGCCAAGACGGAATGCGGCATCCACACGATGAAGACTTCGTAGCAAAGTTACGCTGCCCGGCTACGAACAAGAAAATCCGGTTCCGTTGACTTAAGCGCGTTTCGCCCCGAGTTATGCCTGCCATCGATGACGCCGACGTCATTGATGTGAATGGAGATGGACATGATGCGTCGTATCGTTCCGCTCGCGGCAGGACTGCTCGTGACAGGCTTGTTGGCAAGCGCGGCTCTTGCCGCTGACATCACTCTGCTGAACGTCTCGTACGATCCGACGCGCGAGCTCTATGTCGAGTTCAACAAGGCGTTCGCGAGTGCCTATCAGAAGGAAACCGGCAAGAGCGTCGAGATCAAGCAGTCGCATGGGGGCAGCGGTTCGCAGGCGCGCGCCGTGATCGACGGATTGCAGGCCGACGTGGTGACGCTTGCGCTCGCCTACGACATCGACGCCATCGCGGGCAAAGGCCTCACGACGGCCGACTGGCAGAAACGGTTGCCGCAAAACTCGTCGCCCTATACCTCGACCATTGTGTTCCTGGTCCGCAAGGGCAATCCCAAGGCCATCAAGGACTGGGACGATCTGCTCAAGCTCGGCGTCGCCGTGATCACGCCGAACCCGAAGACGTCAGGCGGCGCGCGCTGGAATTATCTGGCCGCCTGGGGCTTTGCGCAGAAGAAATACGGCTCGGCGGACAAGGCCAAGGATTTCATCGGAAAGCTCTATCAGCAGGTGCCGGTGCTCGACACCGGTGCGCGCGGCGCGACCGTGACCTTCGTCGAGCGCGGCGTCGGCGACGTGCTGCTCGCCTGGGAAAACGAGGCGTACCTGGCGCTCAAGGAATTCGGTCCGGAGAAATTCGAGATCGTGGCGCCGCCGCTCTCGATCTTGGCGGAACCGCCGGTGACGATCGTCGATAAGGTTGCCGATAAAAAAGGCACCCGTAGTGTCGCCGATGCCTACCTGCAATATTGGTACACCAAGGAAGGTCAGGAAATCGCGGCGCGCAACTTCTATCGTCCGCGCGATCCCGAGATCGCCAAAAAACATGAAAACTCCTTCGCGAAGGTCGAGCTGTTCACGATCGACGAACTTTTCGGCGGCTGGACCAAGGCGCAGAGGGAACATTTTGCCGACGGCGGCGTCTTCGATCAGATCTACAAGAACTGATCGGGCGCTGTCGGCGGGGCTTAAACAGGGGGCCTGGTGAGCGCAATCGCAGCACGACGCCGGACATTGCCGGGCTTCGGTCTCACCATGGGGCTGACGCTATCCTGGCTGTCGATCATCATCCTGATTCCGCTCGCCGGCCTGTTCCTGAAATCGGTCGAGCTGAGTCCCGAGCAGTTTTGGAACATCCTCTCCAGCCGCCGCACCCTGAATGCGTTGCGCGTGTCCTTCGGACTCGCCTTCGCAGCCGCCTGCGTCAATCTGGTGATGGGCAGCATCATCGTCTGGGCGCTGGTGCGCTACCGCTTCCCCGGTCGGCGGCTGTTCGATGCCATCGTCGACGTGCCGTTCGCGCTACCTACGGCGGTTGCCGGCGTCGCGCTGACCGCGTTGTTCGCCGAGAAGGGCTGGCTCGGCGCGCCGCTTGCGGCGGCCGGCATCAAGGTGGCGTTCACGCCGGTCGGCATCTTCGTCGCCATGATCTTCATCGGTATCCCGTTCGTGGTGCGCACGGTGCAGCCGGTGCTCCAGGATCTCGACCCAGAGATCGAGGAGGCCGCGGGCAGCCTTGGCGCGAGCCGCTGGCAGACCATCATTCGCGTGATCCTGCCCTCGCTCGGTCCGGCGCTGCTCACCGGACTCGCGCTCGCCTTCGCGCGTGCGGTCGGCGAATACGGCTCGGTGATCTTCATCGCCGGCAATCTGCCCAACGTCTCCGAGATCGCGCCGCTGCTGATCGTGATCCGGCTCTCCGAATTCCGCTATGCCGATGCGACCGCCATCGCGGTTGTCATGCTGGTCGTGTCCTTCGTCATTATCTTCGCGGTCAACCGGCTCCAGCGCTGGGCGCAGAGCCGGATTCCGGTGCGGTGAGGACGGGGCCATGACGATGCAGATCGCAGATTCCGTCCCACTCCCGGCCTCCGACGCCAAGGCACGCGCGTACGCAGCCGCCGCGCGGAACAACCTTCGCACCGAACCGCGCGCGGTCCGCATCGTCATCATCGCGCTGGCGATGACCTTTCTATCAGTCTTCGTCGTGTTGCCGCTGGTCGTGGTGTTCGCGCAGGCCTTCTCGAAGGGAATTGGCGCTTATTTCGCCGCGCTGACCGACCCGGAGGCGCTGTCCGCGATCAAGTTGACGCTGTTGGTTGCTGCAATTTCCGTCGGCCTCAATCTCGTCTTCGGCCTGGTCGCGGCTTGGGCGATTGCAAAATTCGAATTCTCGGGCAAGACCTTCCTGATCACGCTGATCGATTTGCCGTTCTCGGTCAGCCCGGTGATTTCGGGCCTCGTCTTCGTGCTGCTGTTCGGCGCGCAGGGCTATTTCGGCGGCTGGCTGCGCGATCACGACATCCAGATCCTGTTCGCGGTGTCGGGCATCGCGCTTGCGACCACCTTCGTGACCTTCCCCTTCGTGGCGCGGGCGTTGATCCCGCTGATGCAGGAGCAGGGCACGCAGGAGGAGGAGGCCGCGATCTCGCTCGGCGCCTCGGGCCTGCAGACCTTCTTCCGCGTCACGCTGCCCAATATCAAATGGGGCGTGCTGTACGGCGTCCTGCTCTGCAACGCGCGCGCGATGGGCGAGTTTGGCGCGGTCTCCGTCGTTTCCGGCCATATCCGCGGCGAGACCAACACGATGCCGCTCCTGGTCGAGATTCTCTACAATGAATATCAGTTCGTCGCGGCGTTCGCGATCGCCTCGCTGCTCGCGATGCTGGCGCTGATCACGCTGGTCGCGAAAACCGTTCTCGAAAATCATCTCGACGAAGGACATGACGCAAGTGAGCATTGAAGTCAGGAATCTCGTCAAGAAGTTCGGCAGCTTCAAAGCTCTCGACGGCGTCGACCTCAAGGTCAATGACGGCGAGCTGCTCGCGCTGCTCGGTCCGTCTGGCTCCGGCAAGACCACGCTGCTGCGGATCATCGCGGGGCTGGACTGGCCCGATTCCGGGGAGGTATCTTTCAACGGCGAGGACGCGCTGGCGCAGGGCGCGCGCGAGCGGCACGTCGGATTCGTATTCCAGCACTACGCGCTGTTCCGCCACATGACGGTGTTCGAGAACGTCGCCTTTGGCCTCCGCGTGCAGCCGCGCGCGATCCGCAAGGACGAAGCGACCATCCGTGCGCGCGTCAAGGAGCTACTCGATCTCGTGCAGCTCGATTGGCTCGCCGACCGCTACCCGAGCCAGCTCTCCGGCGGCCAGCGCCAGCGCATCGCGCTGGCCCGCGCGCTCGCGATCGAGCCACGTATCCTGCTGCTCGACGAACCCTTCGGTGCGCTTGATGCCAAGGTGCGCAAGGAGCTGCGTAAATGGCTGCGCTCGCTGCACCACGAGATCAACGTCACCTCGATCTTCGTCACCCATGACCAGGAGGAGGCGCTCGAAGTCGCCAACCGCGTCGTGGTGATGGACAAGGGCAAGATCGAGCAGATCGGCTCGCCCGATGACGTCTATGAGAGCCCGGCGACCGCCTTCGTCCACAGCTTCATCGGCGAATCCATCGAGCTTCCGGTCCTGATCGCCGACGGCGTCATCAGGCTTGGCGACCGGCCGCTTCAGCTCGCGGCAGATGGGCTTGCGCCTGGCGCGTCAAGACTGTTCGTGCGGCGGCACGACATGCTCGTTGGCCCGCCCGGCAGCGGTGCCTTCGAGGGCGCCGTGCAGCACGTCCGGAATTTCGGTCCCGTGCAGCGGGCCGAGGTGGCATTATCAGGCGGAGAGACCATCGAGATCGACGCTCCGCGGGACAGGGAACTGCGCGCCGGCGACACGATCGGCCTGGAGCCCCGCCGCTACCGGATATTTGGGGGCGCCTGAGCGGGGTCAACCGGTCAATTTTTCCTCAATATTCACCTTTCAGCCACGGTTGGTATGCAACAACGGCGCCTGATTTGGGGGCTCCTGTTCATGCGCGTCGCGGCCGCGATATCAATCCTTTTGCTGCTCGCCGGCTGCGCCGGCAACGAAGCATCGGTCCAGCAGCCCTCGATGTATGCCGATATGGCTGTCCCGGGCGCAAAGCTCGACGCGCAGGCCGCAGCGATCATGATCTCGCAATACCGCCAGAACAACGGGCTCGGCACCCTCGTGATCGACCCCGAACTGATGCGGCTCGCCGAATCTCAGTCCCAGGCCATGGCTGCCGCCAACAAGATGGACCATGACGTCCGCGCGCCGCTGGCCAAGCGCCTCAGCGCCGGCGGCTATCCGGCGACCGTTGCGGTCGAGAACGTCTCGGCCGGCTATCATACGCTGGCGGAAGCGTTTTCCGGCTGGCGCGACTCGCCCCCGCACCGCGCGAACATGCTCAAGAGCGGTGTCACAAAATTGGGCATTGCGGCGGGCTATGCTCCCGGCACCAAATACAAGGTGTTCTGGACCATGATCCTGGCCTCGACGGACTCCCGATAAGCCAGACTTGATCACGGGATGCATTGACGCCGCGGCAGACTGTCGCCACGGTCGCTCGCCATCTGCTACTGTTCCCGCATGACCGATCATAGCCCGGAAGTCGCAACTATCCCCGCGAACGCGCAACGTGTCCTGGTCCTCCAGGGCGGCGGCGCGCTCGGCTCCTATCAGGCCGGCGCCTATCAGTCGCTCTGCCATGCCGGCTTCGAGCCGGACTGGGTCGCCGGCATCTCGATCGGCGCGGTCAACGCCGCGATCATCGCCGGTAACGAAGGGCAGACGCGCGTCAAGCGGCTCAAGGAATTCTGGGAGATGGTCTCCGCGCCGGTGCCGTGGAAGCCGATCGGCAAAAGCGAGCACAGCCGCGAACTGTTCAATTCGACCAGCGCCGCATTGATCGCGACCTTCGGCGTGCCCGGCTTCTTCGTTCCGCGCATGCCGCCCGCGCCGCTCTGGCCGCCCGGCAGCCCCCAGGCCGAGAGCTATTACGATACTGCACCCCTGAAGAAGACGTTGGAGCGTCTGGTCGATTTCGACCGCATCAACGATCTGAAGACGCGGCTGTCGGTCGGTGCAGTCGGCGTTACCTCCGGCAACTTCAAATATTTCGACAATTTCGAGTTCAGGAAGCTCGGCAAGAAAATCGGACCCGAGCACATCATGGCCTCCGGCGCGCTGCCGCCCGGCTTTCCGTCCATCGTGATCGACGGCGAGCATTATTGGGACGGCGGCATTGCCTCCAACACGCCGCTCGACTACGTGCTGGACGCCGAGACCGACCGCGATCTCCTGATCTTCCAGATCGACCTGTTCAGCGCCCGCGGCGATCTGCCGACCTCGCTACTCGAGGCGACCGAGCGCGAGAAGGACATCCGCTTCTCGAGCCGCACGCGGATGAACACCGACAAGAACAAGCAGGTGCACAACGCCCGCAGGGCCGTGCGCGACCTGATTTCCAAATTGCCCGATTATCTCAAGAACGACCCTTCCGTGGAATTCCTTGCCAAGGTATCGCGCGAAAGCACCGTGACTGTGGTGCACCTGATCTACCGCAGCAAGAACTACGAATCCTCGTCCAAGGATTACGATTTCTCGCATGTCGCCATGGTCGAGCATTGGGAAGCCGGCGTGCGTGACGTGCATCTGTCGATGCGCCACAAGGATTGGCTCGAGCGGCCGCAATCCGGCGAGACCATGGTGACCTACGATCTCACGGGGGACGTCACTGCGCCCCCGCCAAGAAGGAGCGAATAATATGGGTAGTCTGTCAGGCAAGAACGCCGTCGTGACCGGGTCGACCAGCGGCATCGGACTTGCCTATGCGCGCGCCTTCGCCGCCGCCGGCGCCAATGTCGTCATCAACGGGTTCGGCTCGCCGGAGGACATCGAGAAGGAGCGCGCCAAGATCGAGTCCGATTTCGGCGTGAAGGCGGTCTATTCGCCGGCCGACATGACCAAGCCGGCCGAGATCGCCGGGATGGTCGCGCTCGGCGAGAAGAGCTTTGGTTCGGTCGATATTCTCGTCAACAATGCGGGCATCCAGTTCGTCTCGCCGATCGAGGAATTCCCGCCGGAGAAATGGGATCAGATCATCGCGATCAACCTGTCCTCGGCGTTCCATGCCATTCGCGCCGCCGTCCCGGGCATGAAGAAGAAGGGCTGGGGCCGCATCATCAATACCGCTTCCGCGCATTCGCTGGTCGCCTCGCCCTTCAAGTCGGCCTATGTCTCGGCCAAGCACGGCATCGCCGGCCTGACCAAGACCGTGGCGCTCGAGGTCGCGACCAGCAAGATCACCTGCAACTGCATCAGCCCCGGCTATGTCTGGACGCCGCTGGTGGAGAAGCAGATCCCCGACACCATGAAGGCCCGTAACCTCACGCGCGACCAGGTCATCAACGACGTGCTGCTCGACGCGCAGCCGACCAAGGAGTTCGTCACCTCCGAGCAGGTCGCAGCCCTCGCGCTGTTCCTGTGCGGCGACGATGCCGCGCAGATCACCGGCACGAATCTGTCGATCGACGGCGGCTGGACCGCGGAGTAGACCGCGATCGCTGGCGAATGGCGGAAGCCGAGCTCCGCCATTTTCGTTCAGTGCGTCCAGGCCAGCGCCGTCTCGAATGCCGAGGACAGGTGCAGCTCCGCGAACATGATCTTGCCGGCGACCACGAACAGCACGCTGGCGAGTGTGAGGCGCAGCACCGTCTCGGGCACGCGCGTCGCGCTAAAGCTGCCGACGACGATGCCGGGCAGCGAGCCCAACAGCAGCACGCCCATCAGCGCCCAATCCACGTCGCCAAGCGCCCAGTGCCCCATTCCGGCGATCAGCGTCAGCGGGACCGCATGGGCGATGTCGGACCCGACGATGGTCGCCACCGGCAGGCGCGGATAGAGCAGCAGCAGAACGGTGACGCCGACCGCGCCGGCGCCGACCGATGAAATCGAGACCAGCACACCGAGCACGATCCCGGTGACGACCGTCGCGATCGCCGTGGCGCGGTCATCGACCTGCTCCAGGCGCCGGCGATAGCGCTCCATGATCGATCTGCGGAAGATCAGCGAGGTCGCTGTCAGCAGCAGCGCGAAGCAGAGCACGAGGTTGACGAGATTGCGCTCGGAATCGCTCTTGAGGTCGAGCTTCCAGAGCACCAGCAGCGTCAGCGCGCTCGCCGGAAGGCTGCCGCAGGCGAGCCGCAGCACCGCCGGCCAGTGCACGCTGCGCGACCAGCCATGCACCACGCTGCCGCCGGTCTTGGTGGCGGCAGCATAGAGCAGGTCGGTGCCGACCGCGGTCGATGGATGAATCCCGAACAGGAGGATCAGCAGCGGCGTCATCAGCGAACCGCCGCCGACGCCGGTCATCCCGACCAGCAGGCCGACGCCGAAACCAGAGGCGACGTAGAGTGGATCGATCATGTCCAGGGAATCTTAGGTTTATCTCGTCAGTTGGGCAATACGACGTAGAATAAACTTTCCCTGCGGTGCAACCGCTTGGGCCAAATAAGAAAAATCGTGCTGTGCCCTTGGCAATAAATAGGTGTTTCGCGTTGTTCCCGGGCATGCTTCGAAGCAGCCGTTCCCCGAGAGCAGCACGCGAAGGCAGTCGGAAGTCTATTTCCCAAACGCCAGCACGTGCAGGCCGAGCCGCTGTCGCACGATCCAGAACAGCAGCACCGTCTCGAAACTGAGCGAGATCGAGGTCGCGGCCGCCGCGCCATGGCCGCCGAAGCGCGGCACCAACGCGATGCAGAGCACCAGGTTCATCGCAAAGGCCAGCGCATAGGCCAGCGCGCAGATCTTCTGCTGGCCGAGCATGTTGAGCAGCCGTTCGACCGGGCCGATCGCGGCACGGACCACGAGGCCAATCGCGGCGACGAACATGATGTCGTAGCCGATCACGAATTGCGGCCCGAACAGCCAGAGCAGGGGCTTGCCGAGCGCGAGCAGCACGATGGTCGCCGCCAGCGACGGCCAGAACGTCCAGTTGATGGCATGCGCCACGTAAGCCGACAGCCGCGCCTTGTCGCCAGCCGCGTTGTATTCGGCGAAGCGATGCGCGGTCGTCGCCGACATCGCGTAGTGGATGAAGGAGACCAGCGCCAGCGTCTTCACCACGGCGAAATAGACGCCGACCTCGTCGGAGGGGCGGAATTGCTGAAGCACCAGCACGTCGGTATAGGACAGCAGCAAATAGAAGCTTTCGACCAGCAGGATCGGCAGCGACACGGCGAGCCAGCCGCCGACGTCGTAGGCCTTGGGGCCCGCCTCGATGTGATCGGCGAGCTTGCGGTTCAGCACCACCATCTGCCCGGTCATCGCGATCCACACCGCGCCTGCGCTCGCGATCATCGCGGCAACCGCGCCGAGATGATAGCCGAGCAGGAAGGCGCAAGCCGTGATGCCGATGATTAGTGTCTGGCGGATGATGAATTGCGGCATCAGGCCGAGTTGCATCCAGTCATGCGAACGGGCGATGCCGTCCTGGGTGTTGGCGACGACGAAAGCGGGCAGCGTCATGCAGCCGATGTAGAGCGGCAGCACTTCGGCGGGATCGATCCAGGGCGAGAGCAATTTGACGATGCCCGCGAGGCCGAGCGAGACCAGCGTGGAGGCGCAAAAGGTCAGCCAGCGGCTGCCCGAGAGAAAGCCGCGCAGCAGCGCATGCTCGCCACGGCTGCGGTATTCCGGAATGATCTTTTGCGCGGAGGCCGAGATGCCAAAGTCCATCATGCTGCCGAGCAGCAGCACCCAGGTCCAGACATAGACATAGACGCCGTAGTCCGACGTCCCCATCCAGCGCGCGAGCAGGACCTGCGAGAAATATGCAAGGCCGGCGCTGATCACGCGGATGAGGAAGATGGTGCCTGCCAGCCGCCGCGTCAGCGACGCTTCGCTCGACCCGCCCGTCAATTTGTCGCGCAGCCGCGCGATGAGGCCGGCAGGTCCGGTCGTTGCGGGTTCTGCATCCATCACGGCCAATTCGAAGGATCCCCGAGGCGCACACGAATGCTGCGGCAGACTTGCCGCAGTAGCCCTGGGGATTAGCAACCATTCGTTAAGATTCGGTTGGATCAAAGATGTCGTCCGGGCGAACGCCAGGACGACCACTCACTCCAGATTGGTATTGAACTCGTACGACTTCTCCGGTCCGACCAGCGTGAACTTCAGCGCTGCGCCGCCGGGCTGGGCGCCCGGCGGCAGGCCGTCGAGTTCGAAAGAAAATCGCTTCACGCCCGGTGGGCTGGGCTCGACCGGCGCCGGGATGGGCAGCGCCCAATCGGGCGTCGGACCTTCCACGAACAGACTGACGGTGCGCGCATCCGGAACGACCACGTCGACCACCACATTCTTGGGCCCATCACGCTTCACGTCGCGGATGGTGAGCGGATTGGGATCGCCGATGGCGGCAGGTTTGGGCACGGTGTCGAGCGCTGCACGCAAATTGGCGTCCTCGGTCGAGGCGACGCTGTTGAAGCCAAGCTCGGCGCGGGCCTCGACGGGAATGCAAAGCTTTTCGCACACCGCATAATTGATCTCGGCGCGCAACGTCACCGGCTTGTCGGCCGCCTTGGCGATGATGCGCAGGGGCAGCACGATCTGGTCGTGATAGCCGATCGAATGGCCGCCCGCGCCGTCGTCGAATTTCTGCGGGGCCGGCCACATCACCGTCACCGCTTCGACATTGTCGGACTTCGAGAAATCGAAGCGCGGCGGAACGCCGGAATCGCCCGGCATGCGCCAATAGGTTTTCCAGCCGGGCTGGATCTGGAAGGCGATACCGCCGAGCAGGACGGCGCCGCTGCGCGATCCTGCCAGCAACCGCACCGCGGAATGTCCGTCGCGCTGCCACGGCGATGCGTCGTCGGCATGGGCCGCAAGCGCCAGCGAGGACGCGAGCAGGGTTGTCGCGACGCCAATCGCCGCACGCCGGGGAACTCTTGTCAGCATGGTACGTCTTTACAGGGTCGCCCGGCGGCAAACCATTGAATTGCTTGTGATGGATGCACTTGAATCAAGTCCCTGAAAGCCTTGATTTGACAGCGGCCCGGCCCGACATCAGGATAGGAATTGAAACCGGAGTGCTTCACCGATGGCTCCCACAGGCAAGAGGACGGGCGAAAGCACCCGCAAGCCAGCCCCCGCGCTCCCGAGTTCGGCGGGCTACCTCGACGGCCAGCTGTTGATCGCCATGCCCGTGATGGGCGACGAGCGCTTCGAGCGCTCGGTGATCTATCTCTGCGCCCACTCCGCCGAAGGCGCGATGGGCATCATCGTCAACCATCCGGCCGGCAGCATCGACTTCCCCGAGCTGTTGCAGCAGCTCGGCATCATCAACAAGGGCGAGCACATCAAGCTGCCGGAGAATGCCGAAAGCATGAAGGTGCTGCGCGGCGGTCCGGTCGATACCGGCCGCGGCTTCGTGCTGCATTCCAGCGATTTCTACATCGAGAATGCGACGCTCCGGATCGACGACGGCGTCTGCCTCACCGCGACCGTCGACATCCTGCGCGCGATCGCCAACGGCTCCGGCCCCAAGCACGCCATCCTGGCGCTCGGCTATGCCGGCTGGGCGCCGGGCCAGCTCGAGACCGAGATCCAGAGCAATGGCTGGCTGCATTGCGACGCGGATTCGGATTTGATCTTCGGCGACGACGTCGACGAAAAATACGGACGCGCGCTGCGTAAGATCGGCATCGATCCTGGCATGCTCTCGAACGAGGCGGGGCACGCGTAGCGCCTCAGTGTCGTCCTGGCGAAGGTCAGGACCCATTACCCCAGGCTGCAATTGTTGAAGCAGGCTGGCAACCACCAGCCTTCGCCGAACTGGACATCGGTGGTAATGGGTCCTGGATCGGCGCTGCTTCGCTCGCTGGTCCAGGACGACTGGAGAACTACTCCGCCGCCTGCTGCTGCACCGTTGGCTCCGTGCCCGCCACCGTCGCGCGGCGCATGTCACGGGGCTGCGACTGGTCGTAGCGGCGGACGCGGTGCATGGTCTGGCGGTTGTCCCACATCACGAGGTCATGCAGCTTCCATTTGTGGACGTAGACGAACTCGCTTTGTGTGGCGTGCTCGTTGAGATCGCGCAGCAGCAGCCTTCCCTCGGGGACGCTCATGCCGACAATCTTGCCGGCATGCGATGAGAGATAGAGCGACTTGCGGCGATGGACCGGGTGGGTGCGCACGAGACGTTGCATCACCGGCTTGAACATCTCCTTCTCCTCGTCGGTGTATTCTGTGAAGCCCAGCGATCCCCGCGAATACATCAGCGAGTGCTCGCAGACGAGATCCTCGATCTCCGCCTTGGTCTCGTCGTCGAGCGCGTCATAGGCCGCCCGCATGTCGGCGAATTCGGTATTGCCGCCCTTCGGGTTGAGCACGCGGGCCGACAGCAGCGAGAATTTTGCCGGGATAGGGCGGAACGAGCTGTCGGAATGCCACAAGCAATTGCCGAGGTTGAACAGGTGCGCGCGGCTGTCCTTTGCCAGCGGCTTGCCGTCCTTGCCGAGATTGGAAACGTCGTTCAGGCCCGATTGGAGCCGGTAGTCCTTCTCCTTCGTGACCGTGCCGCCGCGCGCGTCCTCGCGCTGGCCGAAGTTTAGCGCAAAGGCCATCTGCTGTTCGTCGGTGATGTCCTGGTCGTGGAACACCAGCACTGCATATTTGTCCATGGCGGCTTCGATCTCGCGCGCCTCGGCCTCGGTGAGAGGTTGCCGCAGGTCGAGGCCCGAGACCTCGCCGACAAAATGTTTGTGAAGCTGCCGGATGGCGATCGTCATGACGTTTCTCCCGCGAACCGCGAGCGGTTGGTCCCGCTCTGTCGAGGAAAAAGTTACTCCCGTAACAAGCGATGTCAACGCTGGGCGCGCATAGCTGCCCGTAGCCCGGATGGAGCGAAGCGTAATCCGGGGAGTCTTCCTGCGATGTGAGAACCCCGGATTGCGCTGCGCTCCATCCAGGCTACGCACCTTTGGTGCCGCTTACGCGTTGCGCGCCATCAGGCCGCCGTCGACAGGGATGACCGCGCCGGTGAGGAAGGACGCTGCCGGCAGGCACAGGCTCAGCGTCATGTGCGCGACCTCTTCCGGATCACCGTAGCGGCCGAGTGCCGTGCGGCGCTTGGCGTAGATGGTCTTGTGCTCTTCCGAGATCCGGTCGGTGATGGCGGTGCGGATCGGCCCCGGGCAAATGCAGTTGACGGTGATGCCCTCGCGGCCAAGCTCCACCGCGAGCGAGCGGGTGAGGCTGGCGACGCCGCCCTTCGCCGCCGAATAGGGGCCGTGCAATGCGGTGGCGCCGAGCGCCTCGGTCGAGGCGATGTTGACGATGCGCGGGCTCTTCGACTTGCGCAAGTGAGGCAGCGCGGCGCGGATGATGCGCGGATGCGCCGTCAGCATCACCGCGAGGCCCTTGGCCCAGGCTTCCTCATAGGCGTCGTCGTCGATCGCGACGCGCACGGAGATGCCGGCATTGTTGACGATGATGTCGAGTCCACCGAAATGTGCAGCGACGTCGCCGACCACGCGCTTGATCTTATCGCCGTCGGCAACGTCGAGCTTCCAGGCTTTCGCGGCGCCGCCGCTTGCCACGATCTCCTTCGCGACGGCCAGCGCGCCCTGCTCGTCATAATCGGTGACGGCAACGTTCGCGCCCTCAGTGGCAAACACGCGCGCCGTCGCGCGTCCCATGCCGCTGGCCGCACCGGTAACGAGAACGGTCAGGCCCTTCACGGACCGGCTGAGTTGTTTGAAATCGGCCATGCTGTTTCCTCTGAGCCCTGCTTGTTCTTGTTGTGATTGACAAGGCTGTCATCGATCCGCAGACAGGTCAAACAAGCAAGACAATGAGGGAGGCCAGCGATGACGAACGAGCTCGATTTCTCAGGCAAGCAGGTGCTGGTTGTCGGCGGATCCAGCGGCATCGGCAACGGCATTGCGCAAGCCTTTCGCGTCAGGGGCGCGCAGGTTGCGGTCTGCGGCACGCGTGCTCACGCGAAGGAATATTCGCAAGCCGAAGGCTCGGATCTCACCGGTCTTTCCTATGCGCAGCTCGACGTCGGCAATGCCGGAGCGGTCGAAGCGTTCAAGCCGTCGTTCGATCGGCTCGATATCCTGGTGCTCGCACAGGGCGCGGTGCTCTATCGCCGCGGCGAGTTCGAGATGGCGGGCTTTCGCAAGGTCGTCGAGGTCAATTTGATGAGCCTGATGGCCTGCGCCACGCGCTTCCATCCCATGTTGCGGGACGCGCGGGGATCGCTGATTATGGTGTCCTCGACCGCGGCCTATCATTCCACCATGGGCAATCCCGCTTACAACGCGTCGAAGACCGGCGCGGTCGGACTAACGCGGACGCTGGGCGAGGCCTGGGCCGAAGATGACATCCGCGTCAACGGCATCGCGCCCGGTCTGGTCGACACCAAGATGACGAAGGTGACGACCGACAATCCCAAGCGGCTCGAAGGTGCACTTTCACGCATTCCGCTGCGGCGATTGGGCACCCCGGCTGACATGGCGGGCGCGGCGCTGTTCCTGGCATCGCCGCTGTCGTCCTACATCATCGGCCAGACATTGGTCGTCGACGGCGGGCTGATTCTCTGAGTCCAATTTCAAGTCAGATGGAACTGCGCCGCTCCTGATCGGTTACTTGGGCTGACCCCCGAGGAGGAGCATCATGGATAAGGATCGGATTGTCGGATCGGCCAAGGAATTCGCCGGACGCGCGGAAGGCGCTATCGGAGATTTGGCTAGCGATACGCAGACACAGGCGTCCGGCAAGGCACGCGAAGCCGCCGGCAGTGTGCAGAATCTTTACGGCCAGGCCAAGGATGCCGTACGTGACGCCACGGACACCGCGGCAAGCTATGCCAAGGACGCCTACGACAAGCCGGCCGAAACCTTGCGTGACGGCTCGCAGGCGATTGCCCAGAAGGTGCAGGACAACCCGATGGGCGCGCTGCTGGTCGCCGGCGGCATCGGCTTTGCACTGGCACTGCTGATGGCGCGGCCTTCGCGCCGCCCGCCGCCGCGCTGGCGCTACTAGGCTAAAGCCAACGCGCGATAAGCATCAGGGCCCCGGACGCAGCGCGGCGCGTACGCCGCGTTGCCGAGCCGGGGCCCATTCTTTTTGTGACTGTCGGACGAGCTGGGTCCCGGCTCTGCGCAGCAGCGTTTCCCGCTGCAGCGCGTCCGGGACACGAGAGCTCAGCTTAGAAAATTATCGGAACACTTCCGCCGATCGCCCGACGTTGCCAGGCGGACGCGGGATCGCAGGGTTGGGATTCGGATTGCGCGGCGCCGGCGCCAATTGACGCGGCGGGGGCGGCGGCGAGCCAAAGCCGAAGAAATCGCGCATCGATGGCGCTGCCTGTGCCGGTTGCTGCGGCGCCGGTGGCTTCTTCGGCGCAAGCTTTGGCGGGGCGATCGCCGCGGCCGCACCCGGCGTACCGCCATCGGGTGTCGTCGTGGCGACCGGCGTATCGCCCTTGGCCTGCTCGCGGCCGACTTCGCGGCGCGGCCAGGCATAATCGTCGGCGCGGCCGGCGGGCGCAGCCAGTGGCTCGCCCTTCACCATCGTCTTCGCAGCGAGCGCATCGACGGCGGCAGGACGTGAGCCCGGCCCACCCAGCAATTGATCGGTCGAGATCGAGGCCGCAACCAGCGGCACGATCGGACCGGCCAGCGGCCGCGGCGCGGGCTTGCCGGGTTCGGCACTGGTGTCGGGGGTCGCCGGTTCGCTCGGCAGCGCGATCGGGCCGGAGCGCCCGGCGAGCAGGCGGGTGATCTCGCGCTCGACATAGTGGGCGAGCTTGCGCGCGCCGGGTTTCGTGAAATAGACGCCGTCACCGCTGCGGAGCTGACGGATCTGGCCTTCGAAGTCCGGGCCCTTCTGCAAGAAGCGGCCGGCTTCGTCGACAAAGCCGTCCCAGACGTCGACATAGGTGATGCCGGCCTTGGCCGCGCCTTCGCGATAGAGCGAATCCAGGAACAGCATGTCCGCGGTGCCCTTGGGGCCACGGATGGCGGGCAGGCCGACCCAGAGCACCGGCACGCCCTTGGACTTGAGGACGTTGGCGAGCTCCTCGATCTTCTTGCCGTAGAGCTCGACCCAGCGCTCGTCGCGGAATTCGTAGAGGCCGTTCGGGTTGCGCGCGGTCTTCTCGGGCGCGGCGACCGCCGGTGCGTCAGCGTTGTCGGCATCATCCTGCGGCAGGTCGGCATCGGCCGGCTTGTCATCCGGCTTCGCGGCGGTGTCGCCGGGCTTGGCATCGCCAGGCTTGGCCGGTGGTTTGCCGCGCGCGCCCTTGTCGTTCTTCTTGTCCTTGTCCGTCGCCTTGTCCGATTTATCGGGTGCTGCCGCCTCGCGGATCGCGATGCGGTCGTTGAGGCCGAGCATCACCACGATCACGTCGGGCTTCTCGGTCTCGAGAATGCCTTTCGCAGCAGCGGTCCAGTCCGAGGGCTCGCCCTTGGGCTGGTACTTGATTAGGCCCGACGTGGTCTTGTGCTTGCGGATCACGCCCATGTCGGGCTGCTCGGTGTAGGCGTCCTCCAGGCCGTAGGCGAGCCAGTCAGCCATGGCGTCGCCGATCACCAGCACGTTCCTGTCGGGAATGGTGTCGCGCTTGGCCGGCGCCGGTGCGCGCGAAAAATCCTGGCGCGGCGCTTGCGGCTGTTGCTGCTGGAACGGCGCGAAGAAGTCGCCGCCGAACCATCCGCCGCCTCCGCCTCCGCCGTTGCGCGGCGGCGGCGGAGCCGAGCGCTGCGGCGGGCCGCCGAAGCCGGGGAAGTTGAAGAACTGCGCCGAGGCGGGTCCCGCGACCGACACCAGAATCGCAAGCGCCGTCCCCAGCGCGATCAGCGGGCCGGTCTCGGTCAGCACCTTGAACAGGGACTTCTTCGACATGCGATCTCGGCACGTGCAATAGGGATCAGGACAGGCTCGATATAATAACGGAATCGGGCGCCAAACGGGCAGATTCTCTTTCAGATTCTCTTCAGATCCTTGAGATTCTGGGCCCAGATTCTCGGCCCAGAATTATTGGCCCATACACGGCGAACCGCCGCCCCGGTCAAGACTGCCGGCCAAAATCCCTGTTCAGGGTTACTTTCGGCGCGATTTTACTGCCCCCGCAGCCGATTCAGCGCGTCGGAGGAGGCAAATCCATCCGCGGGGACCCCGATCGAGGCCTGGAAGTTGCGCAGGGCTTCCCGGGTCTGGCCGCCGAACTGGCCGTCGGGGGTGCCCCTGTAGAAGCCGCGCTGGGCCAGCAGCTGCTGGAGTTCCAGCCGCTCGGTCCGGGACAGCTCCCGTTCCTGCCGCGGCCAGGGCTGAACGAACGGCTGGCCGCCGCGGAGGCGATCGGCGAAATGGCCAATCGCCAGCGCATAGGCCTCGGCCGGGTTGTACTTCATGATGACCCGGAAGTTCTGCAGCATCAGGAAGCCGGGCCCTTGGGCACCGGCCGGCGCCAGCAGATAGGCCTTCTCGGCTGGATGCGGGAAGGGCTGGTTGGTCGGGCGCTTGAGGCCGAGCTTCTCCCACTGCGCTACCGTCATCGCCTTGGCGCGGTCGGCCAGCATGTAGTTGAAGCCTTGGGGCACCACGACCTCGTAGCCCCAGGTCTGGCCGGCCTGCCAGCCGTCCTTCTTCAGATTGTTGGCGGTCGACGCAATCAGGTCGGAGGGATTGTCGACGACGTCACGCCGGCCGTCGCCGTCGCCGTCCACGGCAAAGCGCTTGAACGCGGTCGGCATGAACTGGGTCGGGCCGAAGGCGCCGGCCCAGGAGCCGCGCAATTGTTCGGGCCTGAGATCGCCGCGGTTGAGGATCTCCAGCGCGGAGAGGAATTCGTCCTTGAAGTAAGCCTGGCGGCGGCCGATGCAGGCGAGCGTCGCGGTCGATTGCAGCACGCTGCGGTCGCCCATCTGCGTCGAGTAGTTGGACTCGATGCCCCAGATCGAGGCGATGACATAACGATCGACGCCGGTGGCTTTTTCGGTGGCCTCGAACTGCGCCTTGTATTTGGCCAGGACCTCGCGGCCCTTGGCGAGGCGGTTGTCGTTCACGAGGATGTCGAGATAATCCCAAATCGACTTGGTGAACTCGGGCTGCGAATCCATCAGGTCCATGATGCGCAGATCGGGCGCGAGGCCTTCAGTGAAGCGCTGGAAATTTTCCTGCGTGATGTTGCGCCGTGCGGCATCGGGCCACATGCCTGCGACGCAATTGTTGAAGTTACCCGCGGCCTCTCGGATCGCGGCGGCTGTCATCAGCGGATGCCCGGAGGCGCCATCCTCGCCGGTCCAAGGTTGAACTCCCGTTTGAGCGCCGCTGGGCCCGGGCGCTGCTGGCGAAGGCGCCTGGTTCGGGCCGGAGAAAATACCGCCGAACAGATTGGACAAACCGTTCTGAGCCTGCGCGCTGGCGGGAAGTGGGAACAGCAGGGCGGTCGCAATCATCGTCGCACCGGTCACGGACCCGCCCCGTTTTGCCAGCCCTGCCATTGATTGCATCATGTCCACACCTGTCCGGCCAAAATCCGCCATCAGGAGGCCTGGTTACGGTTGCCAACAGCTTAACAAAGGTGAAATTTTGATGGTGGCCTTTTTCTTAACTCTGTGAGGATGAGGCCCCACATCCGCCTTTGTTGGCGGCTGCAAACAAGCTAGCAAGATGCCATTGCTCCCTTCACGTGTTCCTCAGGTATTCGATCAATCCCATGAAAATCCGCAAAGCCGTATTTCCCGTTGCCGGCCTCGGCACCCGCGTCCTGCCCGCCACCAAGGCGATGCCGAAGGAAATGCTGACGATCGTCGACAAGCCGCTGATCCAGTACGTCTATGACGAGGCCCGGGAAGCCGGCATCGAGCACTTCATCTTTGTCACCGGCCGCAACAAAAGTGTCATCGAAGATCATTTCGACCGGATGTTCGAGCTCGATGCGACGCTGGCCGCGCGCGGCAAGAAGACCGAGCAGGACGTTCTGGCGCAGAACCAGCCGGAGGCCGGCGCCGTCAGCTTCACCCGCCAGCAGGCGCCGCTCGGCCTCGGTCACGCGGTCTGGTGCGCACGCGACATCGTCGGCAACGAGCCGTTCGCGGTCGTGCTGCCGGACGAGCTCGTGCTCAATTCGCCCGGCTGCCTGAAGCAGATGATCGACACCGCCAGCAAGCTCGGCGAAAAATCCAATGTCATCGCGGTCGAGGCGGTGCCCGACCATCTGACCCATCAATACGGCATCTGCGGCGTCGGCAAACGCACCGGCAAGATGTTCGAGGTCGACGGCATGGTCGAGAAGCCGGCCAAGGGCACCGCGCCCTCCAACCTCTCGATCACCGGCCGCTACATCCTGCAGCCGGAGATCTTCAAGATCCTGGAGACCCAGGAGCGCGGCGCCGGCGGAGAGATCCAGCTCACCGATGCCATGATCGGCCTCGCCAGATCGCAAAGCTTCTACGGCGTCGAGTTCGAGGGCGAGCGCCATGATTGCGGCTCCAAGCCCGGCTTCCTCCGCGCCAACATCGCCTACGGCCTGAAGCGGCCGGAGCTGCGTGACGGGCTCATTGCGGAAATGAAGAAGTATTTGGGGCAGTAGCGCTCCGCTCGTCATTGCGAGGAGCGAAGCGACGAAGCAATCCAGGCTGTCTTCGCGGAGACAGTCTGGATTGCTTCGCTTCGCTCGCAATGACGGAACGAAACCCTCACGCCACCAGCGACAGCTTCGGCAAGCTTGCGACCACCGACTGGTTGCGGCCGCCGGCTTTTGCGGCGTAGAGCGCCTTGTCGGCGGCGGCGACCAGGATCGGCCAGTCCATGCCGGTGGTGGGAACGAGGCTCGCGATGCCGCAGGACACCGTCGAGCTCGTGTGGTCGTCGGACCATCCCTGCACCTTGGCGCGGATCGTCTCGGCCACCAGGAGGGCGTCCGTGACCGAGGTGCCCGGCAGCAGCACGGCGAATTCCTCACCGCCATAGCGCGCGGCGCAGTCGCCGGCGCGGCTCACCGAATCGGAAATGCAGATGGCGATGCCGACCAGCACCTGGTCGCCGGCCTGGTGGCCGAACGTGTCGTTGTAGGCCTTGAAGTGATCGGCATCGATCATCAAGAGCGCGATCGGCGTCTGCTGCCGCATCGCGCGGCGCCATTCGACGTCGATCACCTGGTCGAACTTGCGGCGGTTCTTCAGGCCGGTGAGCGCGTCGGTCGTCGCCATCTCCTCGAGCTTGCGCTCGGCCTCGGCGCGCCGGCCGATCTCGCGCGCGAGCACCAGCGTCGATGCCAGCATGAACAGGCTGAGCGCCACGACCACGGCGCCGATGCGGTAGGCTTCCCTCTGCCAGAGCTCGAACACGGTGTTCAGTGGCTTACCTGCCACCACGAATAGCGGGCTGGTCCCACCGCTGCGGACATAGAGCCGCGGCGTGCCGTCGATCGGCCCCTGTCCGGCGAATGCGCTGCCGACCTTCAGATTTTCGGCCTTCCAGACCGGCCGGTCGGCCAGATTCGTGCCGATCACGTCGAGATCAAACGGCCGCCGCATCATGACGGTACGGTCGCGCCTGAGCACGGTGATGGTATCGTCGGGATCGAGGCTCAGCCGCTCGAACAATTCGTGGAAATAGCTGAAGCGGATCGATCCGGCGACGACGCCGAGAAAGCCGCCGTCGGTATCGCTGATGCGCCGGCTCAGCACGATCGAATAAGCGCCGCGGAACAGCATGGGACGGCTGATGAAGAGCCCGGCTTGCGGATTGTCCCGATGGGCCTTGAAGTAATCCTCGTCGCCCCGGTTCACGACAACGGGATCGAGCGTCGAGGCGTCAATGGTCAACCGGCCGTCGGCGTCGAACACCTGGATCGCGCCGAAATGCCTCGCCGTGGTCGAATGGTCGAACAGGATGAGGTGACGGATCGGCTTCGAGACCGTGGCGATTTCCGGCAGCAGCATGTTGCTGGCGACCGCCTTAAGGGCCAGATCGTAGATCTCGATGTTGCGGCTGACGTCGGACTCGATGGTCGTCGCCAGGTTTTCCAGCGTCTGGCGGGCGAGCGCCTCCTCGCCGCGGCGCATGTCCAGCATGACGTTGACGCAAATGGCGGAAAAGCCGATCACCGTCACCACGGACGAGATGATCAGCAGCTTCGCCGAAAGCCGCCATGGCCGGCGGGCCGTGACGTCGCGCCATCGAGACAACATCGTTTGCTCCCGACACCAGTGAATGCGCCCGAAAGCTTGAGTAGTGTTTAAGCCGGGACGGCGCTGCCGGAATGAGTTAAAAATTGGTTTCCGCGGCTCACGTTTTTGGGCAAAGCGGAGCTTCGACCAGCGAAGAGGACAGCGGTGAACGACTACGACGCGTTGCGCGATTATCTGATGCGGCAGAAGCAGGCGGAATTCGTGCTGACCTATGAACAGATCGAAGAGATTATCGGCGCGGCCCTGCCGCGCGCGGCGAATCGTGCCTCATGGTGGGACAGCCTGCGCAGCCCGGATATCCAGATGCCGCAACGCGAAGCCTGCCTCGCCGCGGGTTTCAAGGCGATGCGGATGCCGGACGGTGCGAGCGTGCGGTTCACCAAGCTGAAGAGTGACCGGCGCAGGCCTGGGTGAGGCGAAGGGAAAGTCAGCTCGCCGCTTCCAGGCGCACTTCCGTGAGCAGGCGCATCGCGGCGTCGGCATCCATGGGTTCGCCAAAGGCAAACCCTTGCGCGTATTCGCAGCCCATCTGGTAGAGCTCGACCGCGTCGGAATCGGTCTCGGCACCTTCGGCGACCACGTCCATGCCGAGGTCGTGCGCGAGCGCGATGATGGACTTCAGGATCACCGGGCGGGTGCCGCGGTTGGTGGTGCGCACGAAGGACTGGTCGATCTTGATGGTGTCGAACGGGAAGCGCTGCAGATAGGCCAGCGACGAATGGCCGGTGCCGAAATCGTCGAGCGACAGCCCGGTGCCGAGTTCGCGGATGCGCGTCAGCATCTGCGCCGCGTGCTCCGGATTCTCCATCACCAGCGATTCCGTCAGCTCCAGCTTCAGCGTGCCGCGCGCGACCGAGGAGCGCGACAGCACGGTGCGGATGTCGTGGATCAGATCGTGGCGCAGCAATTGGCGCGAGGAGACGTTGACCGATGCGAAGATCGGCTCGCGCGAGCGCATCGCGCGCTGCCAGATCGAGAGCTGCTTGGCGGTCTGGTCGAGCACGAACATGCCGAGGTCGATGATCAGGCCGGTCTCTTCCGCGATGGTGATGAATTCCGAGGGCGCCATGCGTCCGAGCTTGGGATGATCCCAGCGCACCAGCGCCTCGAAGCCGGCGACCGAACGGTCTTCAAGCCGCACGATCGGCTGGTACAGGATCGTGAGCTCCTGCCGCTCGATGGCGCGGCGCAGTTCGCTCTCCAGCGTCAGCCGGTCGGTTTTTCGCGCGCGCATCGCGGACTTGTAGACGTCGATGCGGTCGCCGCCGATGCGCTTGGAGTGATACATCGCGAGCTCGGCGTCCTTGATGATCTCGTCCGTGAGCTGAACTTGCGGATCGGACAAGGCGAGGCCGATCGAGGCCGTGAGAAAGATTTCGCGTTCGTTGAAGGCGATCGGCGCGCGGATGGTCTTGCGGATGGTCTCGGCGAAGGCGGTGATGCGGGCGGGGTCCTGCTCCGAGAGCAGGATCAAGCCGAACTGGTCGCCCGCGAGCCGCGCCAGCGTATCCTGCGGCTTCAGGATGCGGGTGAGGCGGCGGGCCAGCGTCAGCAGGATGGAATCGCCGACCGCGATGCCGACGGAATCGTTGACCTGCTTGAAGCGGTCGAGGTCGATCACCATCAGCGTCGGCCGCAGCGTCGGCATGGTCTTGGCGAAATGCGCGACGGCGCCGAGCCGGTCCATGAACAGCTTGCGGTTGGGCAGGCCGGTGAGATTGTCATGCACCGAATCGTGCAGCAGGCGCTCCTCGGCGTTGCGCAGCTCGGTGACGTCGGTGAGGGTGCCGACCACGCGCGAGACCTCGCCGTCGGAGCCGACCACCGGGCGCGCCTTCAGCGCGAACCACATGAAGTGACCGTCCGGCGTGCGCAGGCGGAAATCCTGCACCAAGCGGCCGCGGCGCTGGTCGAGCACGCTGTCGAGCGCGGCGCGGAAACGGTCCTGGTCGAGCGGGTGCAGCACTTCGAGCCAGGAGGCGGCCGGGCCTTCCAGCGTGCCGCGCTTGAGGCCGAGCAGGGCCTCGGTCTCAGGGCTGGTAAAGACCTTGTCGGCGGACACGTCCCAGTCCCAGATCAAATCGCCGGAACCGGCCAGCGCCAGCGCGCGGCGCTCGATGTCGGAGACGACGCCGGTGGTGGCGCCGCCGCCGGCGAACGCATGCTGCATCACCGTGAAGCCGATCAGCATCACGATCAGCACGAGGCCGCCGAGCAGCGCAGGGCCGACGATGTCGTTGGTGACGGAGCCTGCGACCGTCATGCCGGCCGCGACCACCCAGACCACCAGCAGGAACCAGGTCGGGATCAGCAGCACAGCGCGGTCGAAGCCGTGGGTGGAGAGATAGACGATCAGCGCGAAGCCGGCGAAGGCAATCAGCACCAGCGATATGCGCGCGATGCCGGAGGCCACCGCAGGGTCGAACAGGGCCAGCGCCACCAGTGATCCCAGGAACGCGAGCCAGCCCACGGTGATGTGGGAATAGCGCACGTGCCATCGACTGAGATTGAGATAGGCGAACAGGAACACCAGCAGCGTCGCCGCCAGGATCGCCTCACCCGCCGCGCGCCAGATGCGCTCGGCGTTGTTCGACATGTCGAGCACCTTGCCCCAGAAGCCGAAATCGACGCCGATATAGACCAACACCGCCCAAGCCAGCGCCGCGGCGGCCGGGAACATGATGCTGCCCTTGACCACGAACAGGATTGTCAGCACCAGCGCCAGCAAGCCGGAGATGCCGATCACGATGCCCTGGTACAGCGTGAACGAGTTGACCTTGTCCTTGTAGGATTCCGGCTCCCACAGATAGAGCTGCGGCAGCTTGTCGGTGCGCAGCTCCGCGACGAAGGTGACGACCGCGCCGGGATCGAGGGTGACGCGGAAGACGTCGGCGGTCGGGCTCTCCTGCCGCTCCGGCCGGTCGCCGGTCGAGGGCGTGATGGTCGCGATGCGCGACAGCCCGAGGTCGGGCCACAGCAGCCCCGAGGAGACGATACGGTAATGCGGAGCGACGATCAGGCGGTCGAGCTGGTCGTCGGTGTTGTTGGCGAGCGCGAACACCACCCAGTTCTGGCCGCCTTCGCGGGCGCGCACCTCGATGCGGCGGACGATGCCGTCGGTGCCGGGCGCGGTCGAGACCTGGATGCGGTCGGCGTCGCTGCGCTGATGCTCGAGCACGCCGGTGAGGTCGATCGCGGGCGCGTCACCGCGGACGCTGACAGCGTCCAGCGCGCGCGCCGGGAACGCGCAGACGAGAATCATGAGGCCCAGCGCTATGGGCGCGAGGCACCTGATCAGACGCAAGGTCAGTTCTCCGCGTTCGACGCAAACTCTTCGGTGCAGGCTCTTCGGTGCACGGCGTTTTCCGAACGGAACAAGGTGGTTCGGTGCGTCGCGATAGATGCCACGAAAGCAAGGAAAATCAAAGGGTTTCCGGCTTGCCCTGTGGGCCGTTGGCCTAGACCTCCAACACAATTTTGCCAATATGTGCCGAGGTTTCCATCCGCCGGTGCGCGTCGGATGCCTTTTCCAGCGGGAAAGTGCTGTCCATCAGCGGCTTGACGCGGCCTTCGCGCAAAAGCGGCATCACTTTCGCCTCGATCGCGGCCACCATCGCCGCCTTGTCCGCATTACTACGGGGGCGCAGCGTCGAGCCGGTATGGGTCAGGCGCTTCACCATCACCTTGGCGATGTTGACGGTGACCTTGGGCCCGTTGAGGGTCGCGATCTGCACGATGCGGCCGTCGAGCGCTGCGGCGTCATAGTTGCGATCGACATAGTCGCCGGCGACCATGTCGAGGATCAGATTGGCGCCGGCATTGTTGGTCTCCGCCTTGACCACGGCGACGAAGTCTTCGGTCTTGTAGTTGATGGCACGATCCGCGCCGAGCTTGAGGCAGGCATCGATCTTGTCCTGCGATCCCACGGTGACGATCACCTTGGCGCCGAAAGCTTTTGCGAGCTGGATCGCCATGGTGCCGATGCCGGAAGAGCCGCCGTGGATCAGCAGCGTCTCGCCGGCCTTCAGGGCGCCGCGCTCGAACACATTGTGCCAGACCGTCATCAGTGTTTCCGGCAGTGCGCCGGCTTCCTTGATCGACAGCGACGGCGGCACGCTCATCGCCTGACCGTCCTGCGCGATGCAGTACTGCGCATAACCGCCACCGGCGACCAGCGACATCACCTTGTCACCGATCTTGTGCCGCTTGGCGTTGCTGCCGACGGCCACCACTTCGCCGGCGATTTCGAGGCCGGGCAGGTCGCTGGCGCCGGGCGGCGGCGGATAGGCGCCGGAGCGCTGCGCGACATCGGGCCGGTTGACGCCGGCGGCCTGCACCTTGACCAGGATCTCGTCGGGGCCGGGCTGCGGCAGCGCCCGTTGTTCCGGCACCAGCACCTCCGGTCCGCCGGGTTTCGAGATGGCGACCACGGTCATTTGCGCGGGCAGCTTGTCCATGATGTGTCCTTGAGCAAAGGTGCGGGATGGAACGAGGCCATTGCTTAGCCAGCGCGGTGCAGGCTGGCAACCGCCTCAGCCGCTTGTGAGGCGAACGCAGGAGGAACCAGGATGGCGATGGAAGACGACGACCGCCCGCGCAAGAAGATCAGCCATGACATCGGACAGGATCTCTCACTCTTGTCGGTGGAGGAACTGACCGACCGCATCGCGCTTCTCAAGGGCGAGATCGCAAGATTGGAAGAAGCCGCAACAAAGAAGCGCGCCTCGCGTGATGCGGCCAACAGCGTTTTCAAGAAGTAGCGGATTGGAAGAGGAGCGCCAGCCACTTCCACGGCGTCATGGCCGGGCACGTCCGAAGGACGGCGTCGCTTCCGCTCGCCTATGTCCCGGCCATCACGTTCTTGATCTTTCGCCGAAGGAGAGGACGTGGAAGCCCGGGCATGACGGGCAGTTTGTTCCGCGGGCCCACTCGGCCACTGACCGACATGGCTAACGAACCCTCAAGATAATCGCTCGTTTACTCCACATTAAGCTTTCGAGTTTATGACTGGGAACTGTCCTCGTTTGGACACCGAGTGGCTCCTGTCCACTCTGTTTGACGCCTCCCTGTTATCAACTTTCAAAGCCGCCGGTTTTCCGGCGGCTCTTTTTTTGCGCCCAGCTCCGCCTTTTTGCGTCTCGCCGCGGTTGAATTCCGGGCAAAGACCCGCGGAAACCATATCCGCGCTTGTCACTGGACTCGGCGTCTCGCCCGCGCAATGATTTGTTCATCATAAGCCGGTGCCAAAGCCGGGCGTCAGACAGTTGCGTAAGGGGCGTTAACCATGGAACGTTTGCAAGCCGAAGGCGCTCTCGTTCAACTCAGCGAGCGGTTCACCAATTCTGCGGCGTTCGGCGTCCTCTTCCGCGAGGGCATGGACTTGGTCGAGGAGACCGCCGCCTATCTCGATGGCGCCGGCCGCACCGAGGCCAAGGCGCTCGATCGTGCCGTCAGCCTCACCTATGCGACCGAGAGCATGCGTCTGACCACCCGCCTGATGCAGCTCGCCTCGTGGCTGCTGCTGCACCGCGCCGTGAAGGAAGGCGAGATGACGCTGGGCCAGGCCAATCGCGAAAAGACCAAGGTCAAGCTCTCCGCCGCCGATCCCGGCTCAACCGACACCATCGAGAAGCTGCCGTCGCAGCTCCAGGACCTGATCCATCGCTCGATGAGCCTTCAGACCCGCGTGCGCCGCCTGGACAACACCATCCACACCCCGCCGGTCGATCATTCCTCGATCGGCAACCCGCTGGTGCCGCATCTCAACGCGTTGAAGGCGGCGTTCGAGCGGTAAGCTCCCGTCATCGCGACGAGCGCCCCCAAAACAAAAAACGCCTCCGGCTCTCCGGGGGCGTTTTCGTCTCCAGCCTCGAGGGGCCGGATCAATCCTTTTTGAGAAAGCCCGAAAACTTCTTCTGGAAGCGCGAGACGCGGCCGCCGCGATCCAGCAGCTGCGCGTTGCCGCCGGTCCAGGCCGGGTGCGACTTGGGGTCGATGTCGAGGTTCAGCGTGTCGCCTTCCTTGCCCCAGGTGGAGCGGGTCAGGTACTCGGTTCCGTCGGTCATCACGACCTTAATCGTATGATAGTTCGGGTGAATTTCGGCTTTCATGGCAATTCCTCGGCGCCCCGGCGCCTCACTTGAGTGGCTATCGAATGACGGATTTGGCGGGGTCTATACCCCACGGGCCCCTGTAAAACAAGCCATTGCAAGCCTTTTGAGGGCCTTAGCGGGCCGGGCTGCCCCCTAAGGGACTTCCCGGATTTGCCACTCCCGCTCGCCCGGCCTATTTGGGACGGACCACCTTCTCTTTGTCTTTTGGTCGGATCTCATGAGCGCAGTAGAACGGCTTGAAACCGGGCCCGCGGAAGCCCCGTCGATCGAGGCCGACCTGATCGAGGCGCCGGCGAAGAGCCGCGCGAAGCTGCGGCCGCTGTTGGCGCTCGCGCCCTATGTCGCCCGCTATCGCGGCCGGGCGGCGCTGGCCTTTGTCGCGCTGACGATCGCGGCGCTGACCACCCTGCTGGTGCCGGTCGCGGTGCGCAGGATGATCGATTTCGGCCTGACGCCTGAGGGCATCGAGCTGATCAACAGTTACTTCTCGGTGATGATCGCCGTCGTCGCCGTGCTCGCGCTGGCGAGTGCCGCGCGCTACTACCTCGTAATGACGATCGGCGAGCGCATCGTCGCCGATCTCAGGCGCGACGTCTTCGCCCATCTGCTCTCGCTGTCGCCGGCCTTCTTCGATTCCGCGCGCAGCGGCGAGCTGGTGTCGCGCCTCACCGCCGACACCACGCAGATCAAATCCTCCGTTGGCGCCTCGGTCTCGATCGCGCTGCGCAATCTGATGATGTTCTTCGGTGCCGCGGCGATGATGGTGATCACCAGCCCGCGTCTGTCGGGATTCGTGCTGCTGGCGATTCCCCTGATCGTGCTGCCGCTGGTCGCCTTCGGGCGCTGGGTGCGGCGGCTGTCGCGCAACGCGCAGGACACGCTGGCCGAGGCCTCCGCCTATGCGAGCGAGCTGGTCGGTGCGATCCGTACCGTGCAGGCCTATACCAGCGAGAGCCTCGCCGAGAGGCGCTTCGGCGGCGAGGTCGAGCAGGCCTATGAAGCCGCGCGCACCTCCACGCAGGCGCGTGCCGTGCTCACCGCCATCATCATCTTCATCGTGTTCGCAAGCGTGGTCGCGATCCTCTGGATCGGTTCGCACGACGTGCTGACCGGCACCATCACGCCGGGCCGGCTCGGCCAGTTCGTGCTCTATGCGGCCTTCGCCGCGGCCGGCCTCGGCCAGCTCAGCGAAGTCTGGGGCGAGATCTCGGCGGCATCAGGCGCTGCCGAGCGCCTGTTCGAGATCCTGCATGTGCAGCCCGACATCACCGCGCCCGCGTCGCCGCGCGCGCTGCCGGTGCCGGCGCGCGGCGAAGTCGGCTTCGACCAGGTCAGCTTCGCCTATCCGGCGCGGCGCGACGTCAATGTGCTCGATGCCGTGTCGTTCGCCGTGCGTCCCGGCGAGAAGGTCGCGATCGTCGGTCCGTCCGGCGCCGGCAAGAGCACGATCTTTCATCTCTTGTTGCGCTTCTACGATCCGCGCAGCGGCGCGATCTCGCTCGACGGCGTGCCGGTCAAATCCGCCGATCCCCGTGAATTCCGTTCGCGCATTGCGCTGGTGCCGCAGGAATCCAACGTGTTCGCGGCCAGTGCCCGCGACAACATCCGCTTCGGCCGGCCCGATGCCACCGATGCCGAGGTCGAGCGCGCGGCCGAGCTGGCGCACGCCGCCGAGTTCATCCGCCGCCTGCCCGAAGGTTTCGACACCCCGCTCGGCGAGCGCGGCGTGACGCTGTCCGGCGGCCAGCGCCAGCGCATCGCGATTGCGCGCGCGATCCTGCGCGATGCGCCGCTGCTGCTTCTGGACGAAGCCACCTCCGCGCTCGATGCCGAAAGCGAGACGTTGGTGCAGACCGCGCTGGAAGAGCTGATGCGCCACCGCACCACGCTCGTCATCGCGCACCGCCTCGCAACCGTCTTGTCGTGCGACCGCATCTTGGTGATGGACCAGGGCCGGATCGTCGAGCAGGGCACGCATGCGGAGCTCGTCGCTGCGAACGGGCTCTATGCCAGGCTGGCGAGGTTGCAGTTCGAGGGGGCGTGAGGCGAGGTAGTCTGGACTGCCGCTTCATTCAGGCTGTCATCCCCCGCGCAGGCGGGCGATCCAGTACTCCGAGACGGAAGTGATCAAGCGATAAGCCGCGGCGTACTGGATTCCCCGCCTCCGCGGGGAATGACAGCGGAGCTTTTGGCGAGAGCGTCGCACCACGTGGTCTCCCTTCGTAGCCGGGTCGATAGCGGACATTTGTCGATCTGATCGGCTGCGCGATTCGAATCGGCCACATCGTAAGGTGATCGATGGAAGCGGCGCTGCTGGCTGTCGCAGAACATGGGCGTCGTCGTTTTGATGAGTTTCGGAATGCTCGTCGTTGGCTTCCGGAATTTCGGACAGCGTTGGCGCGCCCGGAGGGAGTGGACGGCCGCGGCTGCTGAAGCTAGGGTTCGGGCCGACCCAGGAGACGCCAAATGCCTTATTCGACAGCCGACCAGACCCGAGGCGAGCGCAACGGCAAGCTTGTCGCCGACGTCTTCTGCGCGCTCTTGCTTGCTACCTTTTCCGTGGTCTTCTTCGGTTGGCTCGGCGGTCTGGCCGCCTTCATTGTCGTCGAAAGTTGCCTGCTCGCAATCGATTGGGTGGTTCCTAGCAAGAACGATGCGGCAGGCGTTGTTCGTTGAGCTGACGGAGTGGACGGTGTTGTGAATGATTGTTCTGATCGGTCCGGTACTGTTCATCCTCCTCATCCTGTTCGCTATTCGACAGCAGATGCGCGGCCTTGCGGGGTGGAAAGCGGCGCTGCTTGTTGTCGCTGGTAGCGGCGTCATCGTTGTGCTGAGTTTCGGATTGCCCATCGTGGGCTTCCGGAATTTCGGATAGGGCAGCCCGCGCCCTGAGCCGAGTGGATGAACCTTGCAGTTCCCCCGGATGTGGCGCCTAATCAGGTATCGCCGGCCAAAGGCTCGTCCGTAGGCGTCGGTGCCTGAGAGATGATTTGTGCTCCCGCCTCAATGGGAGTGCGCCTCATGGCCCCGCCATTCAGCAAGGAAACCCACGAACTTTTGGAGCGGGCGCAGCGAGCGATCGATGAGTCGATCCGGCTTCGCGAAGACAGCCAACGCGCGATCCGCCAAGCCGAAAGCTGGCAGTTCGAGCTTGAACTCCGCTTGAGCCGAGAGCGCACCGCGGCGAGTTGACGGCAGCACTGCTTATCAGCACTTCGGCGACAGCGCCGGCACGTTCGGCCATGGCCAGTTCTTCCAGCTCCCGTCCCCATCAACGCAGGCCGATGGCCCAAGGCCATTCGTCGGAGCACTCGTCGTCTTGACCGGCGTGGCGAGGTGCTGGTCGACATAGCTCGTCGAAACATATCCGGCGACGATGACGCCGAGCAGGACCGAAGACCCCTTGGCCAGATCGCTCAATTTCATCGGTCATCTCCATCCGCTTGCCGGCGCAACTTGCGGGCACAACGACTAGCTGACGTCCTGGGATCCCGACGTGACGGCCGTCACGCGTCCAGAATCAAGATCGCCAGAATCTAAGGTTGCCAAATCATCTTCAGCACCGGACGTCCCGAGGTCGGGTTCACCTCGTCGCCGGCATGCGCGAAGCCTTTGCGCTCGTAGAAGCGGATGGCGCGGCTGTTGTCCTTGTTGACAAGCAGCGTCACGCCCGCCGGTGACAGGCGCTTGGCCTCATCCACCAGCAGCCGCGCCGCGTCCGAGCCCCAGTGCGCGGGATCGACCACGAGCTGGTCGAGATAACCGTCGCCGTCGATGGTGACGAAGCCGGTCAGCGCGCCGTCCTGCTCCGCGACCACGATCGAAGCCTTCGGCACCAGCTCCTTGCGCCAGCGCTCGCGCCACCAGTCCAGGCGGGCCGCGAAGTCGATCTGCGGATAGGCCTGCTGCCAGGTGCGATGCCACAGGTCAATCGAGGCGGCCTCGTCCTCGGGACGGTAACGGCGGAGGTGGAGGGCGCTCACTACCGCTCCGTCAGCTTCAGCTCGATGCGGCGGTTGCGCTTGTAGGCTTCCTCGGTGTTGGCCGTGTCGAGCGGCTGGAATTCGCCGAAGCCGGCGGCGACCAGGCGCTGGGCCGGCACGCCGAGCGAGATCAGGTACTGCACCACGGAGATCGAGCGCGCGGCCGAGAGGTCCCAGTTCGACTTGAAGTTCGGACCGTTGACCGGGCGCACGTCGGTATGGCCGTCGACACGCAGCACCCAGGGGATCTCGTTCGGGATTTTCTTGTCGAGATCGATCAGCGCGGTTGCGAGCGTGTCGAGCTCGGCGCGGCCTTCGGGCAGCAGCACCGCCTGTCCGGTGTCGAAGAACACTTCGGACTGGAATACGAAGCGATCGCCGACGATGCGGATGTCGGGGCGGTTGCCGAGGATGGCGCGCAGGCGGCCGAAGAATTCCGAGCGATAGCGCGACAATTCCTGCACGCGCTGCGCCAGGGCGACATTCAGGCGAGAGCCCAGGTCGGCGATGCGATTTTGCGATTCCTTGTCGCGCTTCTCGCTAACGTCGAGCGCCTCTTCCAGCGCGGCCAATTGCCGCCGCAGCGCGCTGATCTGCTGGTTCAGCACCTCGATCTGCGCCAGCGCCCGGGCCGAAACCGCCTTCTCGGAATCCAGCGCCTTGCCGAGCTCGGAGGACTTGCCTTGCGCATCGTTGCCGGCCGCGGCGAGCCCCTCATAGAGGCCCTTGATGCGGTCGCGCTCGCTCTCGGCCGAAGCGAGGCCGGCTTTCAGTGACGAGACCTGGTCGTCGAGCGTGAGCTTGCCGAGCTTCTCCAGCGACAGTAATTCGTTGAGCTGCGCGATCTTGGCGTTGAGCTGCTCCAGCGCCTTGTCCTTGCCGGTGACCTCCTGCGACAGGAAGAACTGCACGACCAGGAACACCGACAGCAGGAACACGATCGACAGCACCAGCGTCGACAGCGCGTCGACGAAGCCGGGCCAGTAGTTGAAGGAGGTATCGCCGCGGCGACCGCGCGCCAGTGCCATGTCGCTAACCCTTCTCGGGCTGACGCGCGATGCGCTCCAGCAGGCGCCGGATCTCGCGGTTCTGCTCGCCCTGGCCGTCGGCCCATTCGCGGATCATCTGCTGCTCGGTCCGCATATGCGAGACCAGCGCCTGGATGGCTTCGGCGAGGCTCGCCATCGCCGCGGTGGTGCCGCGGCTGCCGCTGCCTTCCTCGAGCACGGAGCGTAAGCGCTCGACGACGGCCTGAAGCTCGCCGCTGGCAATGCCACCGCCAGTGCCGGCAACAGCCACCTCGCCGCTGCCATATTCGCGCACGGTGGTGGCAAGCCAGTCTTCGAGGTCGGTGTAGAAACGGTTCTGCGCCTGGCTCGATTGCAGGTCGAGGAAGCCCAGGATCAGCGAGCCGGCGAGGCCGAACAGCGAGCTCGAGAACGAGATGCCCATGCCGCCGAGCGGGGCGGCCAGCCCCTCCTTCAGCGTGTCGAACAGGGCGCCGGAATCGCCGCCGACCTTGAGCCCGTCGATCACCTTGCCGACCGAGCCGACCGTTTCGATCAGGCCCCAGAAGGTACCGAGCAGGCCGAGGAAGACCAGAAGCCCGGTCATGTAGCGGGAGATGTCGCGGGCCTCGTCGAGGCGGGTCGCGATCGAATCGAGCAGGTGCCGCATGGTGGTCTGGGTGATCGACATCCGCCCGGTGCGCTCGCCGCCGAGGATCATCGCCATCGGCGCCAGCAGCTTGGGGTGGCGGGCGGGCGCAAGGCCGGGATCGGCGATGCGGAAATTGTTGACCCAGGAGACTTCGGGATACAGCCGGATCACCTGGCGGAAGGCCAGGATGATGCCGATGAACAGCACGCCGCCGATCAGGGCATTGAGGCCGGGATTGGCGAAGAAGGCCTGGATGATCTGCTTATAGAGCACCACGCCCACCAGGGTGCAGAGCACCAGGAAGACCAGCATCCGCACCAGGAAGACGCTGGGCGAGGATAGCTTGGTGTATTCGATGTCGAGGGAGGAGCGGGGCGAGGCGCCTGGCGGCATGGCCGGTATCATCCGTTAACTTGCTTGCGGCGCGCACTATGGCACAGCGCCAGCCCAAAAAAAGCGCCGGATGCGCCGATTTCGGGGAGAGCTGGGGAACCCAAGGCTGAAACCGGCTTTGGTAAGGACGTACTTTGCAAATCGTCGGCATTCCACAGGTTCAAGTCGCACTTTTCCCCTGGCGCCAAAACCCGCCGCCCAAGACGGAGTCGTCGCATGAGCGTCGTGTCCGCGATCATCGGGACTGCCGAACGGGTGCCGTTGCCTGATGTCGTGATCCGCGCGGCGATCCAGCGCCTGTGCTCGCGCACGGTGACGCGCCTGTCCGCGCTGGGCGGGGCGGACGATGCCGCCTTCGCCGGGCGGATGATGCTGCGGCCGATCGCCGAGGACGCGGATGCCGAGCACGACGAGGTGCCCGCTTCGTTCTTTGCGAAGGTGCTCGGCCCCAACCGCAAATACTCCTGCTGCTTCTACAAGACCGACGCGACCACCTTGCGGGAGGCCGAGGAGGAGGCGCTGCGTCAGACCGCCGAGCATGCCGCTCTCGCCGATGGTCAGACCATCCTCGAACTCGGCTGCGGCTGGGGCTCGCTGTCGCTGTGGATGGCGCGGCAGTTTCCGCACGCCAAGGTGACGGCGGTGTCGAGCTCGCAGGCGCAGCGCGCCCATATCGAGGAAGAGGCGCGGCTGCGCGGTCTTCTTAATCTGCGGGTGGTCTGCGCGGACATCAACGTGTTCGCGCCCGACGGGCAATTCGACCGCATCGTGTCGGTCGAAATGTTCGAGCATGTGATGAACTGGCGCAAGCTGATGACGCGCTTGCGATCATGGCTCGCGCCGGAGGGGCGGTTCTTCATGCACATCGTCGCCCATCGCTCCGGCTCTCACCTGTTCGACCGGGCCGATCGCGACGACTGGATCGCGCAGCGCGTCTCCACGGGCGGGCTGATGCCGAGCCATCACCTCGTCAGGCAATTCGACGATATTTTCACAGTCGAGAAGGAATGGTGCTGGAGCGGCACGCACTATCAGCGCACCGCCAACGACTGGCTCGCCAATTTCGACGCGCATCGCTGTTTCATCGAAGCGGCCTTGCGCAACATCCATGGCGAGGAGACCGCCCAGCGAATGCGACGCTGGCGCTGGTTCTTTCTCGCGACCTCGGGCCTGTTCGGCTATGCCGACGGAACCGAGTGGGGCGTCAGCCACTACCGCATGAAGGCGGCGGGGTAATTGCGGTCTTCTGACGCAGCACGCGGTGATGGAACCGGACTCACAATCGGGTGAGACGCGAAAAACGCCGTGAACTCAGCACCCTAGGCCGTGTGACATTGGGCCGCCCGCAAGGTGCGTTGCGTCGCAGCACGTCCGCTCTATTTTGACCGCATCAGCCGCGTGCCATGGCCCAGAACGGGCCTCGCGCCGAGCGGGATCGGTTTCAACAATATCGGGGCACCCCATTTCATGTCAGGACTTCGCGCGCGATCGGCATGCGTTGCAATGATGCTCGCGGCCTTTACGCCGCTGTTGGCGGGCTGCGACGAATCCAGCTCCGCCATTTCAGCCGCCCAGCCCAACGACCCCGACGTCAGCATCGTCATCGTCAAGCCGCAGCCGCGTGCCGTGGTGCGCGAGCTGCCGGGCCGCATTGCGCCGACGCGCGTCTCCGACGTGCGGCCGCGCGTGTCCGGCATCGTGGTCGAGCGCCTGTTCCGGCAGGGCAGCGAGGTGAAGGCCGGCGATCCACTGTATCGGATCGATCCGCGTCCGTTCGAGGTCGAGGTGATGGCCAACGAGGCTGCGGTCGCCAAGGCCGAGGCCGCGTTGATGCAGTCCCAGCAGCAGGCGCGCCGCATCGCCACGCTCACCAGCCAGCGCGCCGCGCCCGAAGCCGAGAACGAGAAGGCGATCGCGGCCGAGCGCCAGGCCCATGCCGAGGTCGAGGGCCGCAAGGCCGATCTCGCGCGCGCAAAGCTCAATCTCGACTATGCCACCGTACGCGCGCCGATCGACGGCGTCGTCGGTGCCGCCCTGGTCAGCGAGGGCGCGCTCGCGGTCCAGAACGAGACCAATCTGGCCACCATTCAGCAGCTCGATCCGATCTATGCGGATTTCACCCAGTCGGTGAACGAGCTCAACCAGCTCCGCCGCGCCTTCGAGAGCGGTGACCTCGAGCGCATCGCGCCCGACGCCGCCAAGGTGCATCTCGTGCTCGACGACAACACCCTCTACTCGCTCGACGGCAAGTTGCTGTTTTCGGATGCCAAGGTCGACGCCAATACCGGTCAGGTGACCTTGCGTGGTGAGTTCCGCAATCCGAAGCGCGAGCTGCTGCCGGGCATGTATGTCCGCGTCCGCATCGACCAGGGTCTCGATAGCGATGCGATCGCCGTGCCGCAGCAGGCGATTCAGCGCAATGGCGGCGGCGGCAGCGAGGTGTTCGTCGTCAAGGACGACAATCGCATCTCGGTGCAGCCGGTGCGCACCGGTTCGGTGCAGGACGGCATCTGGTTCGTCACCGACGGCCTGAAGGCTGGCGACAAGGTCGTGGTCGAAGGCTTCCAGAAGTTCGCCGCCGGCGACAAGGTCAAGCCGCAATCCTGGTCGGAAGCGGATGCGACCGCCGACAACCGGCACGCCCAGAAGCTGATGCGGTAATAGACCATGGCGAGCTTCTTCATCGACAGGCCGATCTTCGCCTGGGTCGTCGCGCTGTTCATCTGTCTGGTCGGCGCAATTTCGATTCCGCTGTTGCCGATCGCGCAGTACCCGATCATCGCGCCGCCCTCGATCTCGATCTCGACCAGCTATCCCGGTGCCTCGCCCGAGAACCTCTACAACAGCGTCACGCGGCTGATCGAGGAGGAGCTCAACGGCGCCTCCGGCATCCTCAATTTCGAATCGACCAGCGACTCGCTCGGCCAGGTCGAGATCATCGCCAATTTCGTGCCGGGCACCGATACCAGCGCCGCCTCGGTCGAGGTGCAGAACCGCATCAAGCGCGTCGAGGCGCGGCTGCCGCGCGCGGTGATCCAGCAGGGCATTCTGATCGAGGAAGCCTCCAGCGCGGTGCTCCAGATCATCACGCTGAACTCGACCGACGGCAGCCTGGATGAGGTCGGCCTGGGCGACTTCATGATCCGTAACGTGCTGGGCGAGATCCGCCGCATCCCCGGCGTCGGCCGCGCCACGCTGTATTCGACGGAACGTAGCCTGCGCGTCTGGGTCGACCCGGCAAAGCTGGTCGGCTATGGCCTGACCGCCGACGACGTCAACAAGGCCATTGCCGCGCAGAACGCGCAGGTCGCTTCGGGCAGCATCGGCGCCGAGCCGTCGACCTCGACCCAGCGCACCTCCGCGCTGGTGCTGGTCAAGGGCCAGCTCTCGTCCCCGGATGAATTCGGTACCATCATCCTGCGCGCCAATGCCGACGGGTCGACCGTGCGGCTGCGCGATGTCGCGCGGATCGAGGTCGGCGGCCTCAGCTACCAGTTCAACACCCGTCTCGATGGCAAGCCGACCGCCGGTCTTTCCGTGCTGATGTCGCCGACCGGCAATGCGCTGGCGACCGCGAGCGCCGTCGAAGAGAAGATGAAGGAGCTGTCTCGCTTCTTCCCGGCCAATATCGGCTACGAGATTCCATACAACATCACGCCCGTGGTCGAGGCCTCGATCAAGAAGGTGTTGTCGACGCTGGTCGAAGCCATCGTGCTGGTGTTCGTGGTGATGTTCCTGTTCCTGCAGAACATCCGCTACACCATCATTCCGACCATCGTGGTGCCGGTGGCGCTGCTGGGCGCCTGTACCACGCTGCTGCTCGCCGGCTATTCCATCAACATGCTCTCGATGTTCGGCATGGTGCTCGCCGTCGGCATCCTCGTCGACGATGCCATCGTCGTAGTCGAGAACGTCGAGCGCATCATGGCCGAGGAGGGGCTGCCGCCCAAGGAAGCGACGCGGAAAGCGATGTCGCAGATCACCGGCGCCATCATCGGCATCACGCTGGTCTTGATGGCCGTGTTCGTGCCGATGGCGTTCTTCCCGGGCTCGGTCGGCATCATCTACCGCCAGTTCTCCGTGACCATGGTCGCCGCGATCGGCTTCTCGGCCTTCCTCGCGCTGTCGCTGACGCCGGCACTGTGTGCGACGCTGCTCAAGCCCGTCGCGGCCGGTCATGGCCATGCCAAGAAGGGCGTGTTCGGCTGGTTCAACCGCATGCTCGACGGCAGCAAGGAGGGATATTCCCGCACCGTCGGCTTCTCGCTGAAGCGCACCGGCCGCTTGATGCTGGTCTATGTCGCGCTGCTCGCCGGCCTGTCCTGGGCCTTCGTCAATCTGCCCGGCGGCTTCCTGCCCGTCGACGACCAGGGCTTCGTCACCACCGACGTGCAGACGCCGTCGGACTCGTCCTACGGCCGAACCGAGGCGGTGATCGAGAAAGTGGAAAAATACCTGGCGCAGCGTCCGGGCGTCGACAACGTCACCTTCCTCACCGGCTTCAGCTTCTCCGGCCAGGGCATGAACACCGCGCAGGCCTTCATCACCCTGAAGGACTGGTCGGAACGCGGGCCGAAGGATTCTGCGGCCGCGATCGTCGCCGACATCAACCGCGATTTGTCGTCGTCGATCCGCGACGCAAAAATCTCCGCGCTGCAGCCGCCGCCAATCGACAATCTCGGCAACTCCTCGGGCTTCTCGTTCCGTCTCCAGGACCGCGGCCAGAAGGGTTATCCGGCCTTGATGCGCGCCGCCGATCAGTTGATCGCGGAGGCCAATGCGAGCGCTGTGCTGCAGAAGGTCTATGTCGAGGGCCTGCCCGAGGCCGGCGTGGTCAATCTCGTGATCGACCGCGAAAAGGCGGGCGCCTTCGGCGTCACCTTCGAGGACATCAACAATACGATCTCGACCAATCTCGGCTCGAACTACATCAACGACTTCCCGAACCGCGGCCGCATGCAGCGTGTCGTGGTGCAGGCCGATGCCCGCGACCGCATGCGGACCGAGGACATCCTCAACTACAACGTCAAGAACAGCCGCGGCCAGCTCGTGCCGTTCTCGTCCTTTACCACCGTGGAATGGGCGCGCGGACCGACGCAGATCGCCGGCTTCAATTATTATCCGGCGGTGCGCATCTCGGGCGAGGCGAAACCCGGCTTCACCTCGGGCGATGCCATCGCGGAGATGGAACGGCTTGCCGGCAAGCTGCCGCGCGGCTTCGGCTATGAATGGACCGGGCAGTCGCTCCAGGAGAAGCTGTCGGGCTCGCAGGCGCCGTTCCTGCTCGGGCTCTCGGTATTCGTGGTGTTCCTGTGTCTGGCCGCGCTTTACGAGAGCTGGACCATTCCGCTCGCGGTGCTGCTCACCGTGCCGCTCGGCATCGTCGGCGCGGTGGTCGCGGCGATGCTGCGCGGCCTGCCCAACGACGTCTATTTCACCGTCGGCCTGATCACCATCATTGGCCTTGCGGCCAAGGACGCGATCCTGATCATCGAGTTCGCCAAGGATCTGCGGAAAGAAGGCAAGCCGCTGGTGGACGCCACCATCGAGGCCTGCCGCCTGCGCTTCCGCCCGATCCTGATGACCGGCCTTGCCTTCATCTGCGGCGTGCTGCCGATGGCCATCGCCCATGGCGCCGGCGGCGCCAGCCAGCAGGCGCTCGGCAGTGTCGTGATGGGCGGCATGATCGCGGTAGTGATCCTGGCGCTGCTGATGGTGCCGGTGTTCTTCGTCTCGGTGCAGCGCGTGCTGGGCGGGGATCGGGAGAAGGCGGCGAAGCAGGGCGAGATGTACGGGCCGCCGGCGCCGGCCGAGCTGTAAGGTGAGGTGTCATGCCCCGCGCAGGCGGGGCATGCCGTACCCCGCGGCCTTTCCGTATCCGAGCGGCGTCTCTGGAATACTGGATCATCCGCCTTCGCGGATGATGACCGTCGGGTTTGCGCTGGTGAGAGTCGGCCATTGAACGCCGGATCGGTCGGCTTGATTTCTCGGAGGCCTCAATCCAGACTGCACCCCTGGATTGAAACATCGTATTCGCACCTTACTGCGAATGCGGAGATAGCCCGCCGATTGAGAGCATGTGATGCGTCCGACCGACATTGCGATCTCGAACTATCGCTCCATTCGGCGGCTCTCCATACCCATCCATCCCCTGTCGGTGTTCGTCGGCGAAAATGGAGTCGGCAAGTCCAATCTCTACAAGTCCTTGTCGCTGTTGCGCGACGCGGCGACCGGTCAGATCACCCGCACGATCGCCGATGAAGGCGGTTTGAATTCGGTCTGCTGGTCCGGCATACGCAAGCGAGGCGAAGACGGGCGGCTGCGGCTGTCGGCGACATTCGACGGCATGAGATATTCCATCGAGCTCGGATTTCCCAGCCCGCTTCAGGCGGCATTTTCCGGCGAGCCGATGATCAAGGCCGAAACGATCGAAACGACGCGCGGCAAACGCACGGTCAAGCTGATGGAGCGGATCAATTCGCTCATCAGCGTCCGCGGCGAGAGTGGCGCCTGGAACGCTCACAAGGATGCGGTGCTGCCGTCAGAGACCGCGCTTGCGGCTTTTTCCGATGGCAAGCAATGCCCGGAAATCGACCTGATCAGAAATGCAATGCTGGGCTGGCGATTCTATCATGACTTTCGCACTGATCCGGCGTCACCGATACGAAAGCCTTGTCTGGCGATCGCAACGCCCTCGCTCAGCGCCGATGGCATCGATCTGGCTGCCACCCTGGCGACCCTCTATGTCATTCGGGAAGACGCCGACGACCTGCAGGACGCGATCCAGGATGCATTCCCGGGTGCCGAACTCCGCGCATGGGAAGAAAATGGCAGGTGTGAATTCGATCTGCAATTGCCGGATATGCCGCGGCCGTTCAGGGCTCATGAACTATCCGACGGGACGCTGAAATACATCTGCCTGCTCGCGGTATTCATGGGCTATCGGCTGCCGCCGTTCATTGCGCTGAACGAACCCGAGACCAGCCTGCATCCGTCGCTGCTTGCGCCGCTGGCCCGGCTCATCGCCAAGGCATCGCGCCGCGCCGACATCTGGATTGTCACCCATTCGGAACAGTTGATGGACGCACTGCGAAGCGAGAGTTCGGTCCCGCTCCGCCGGGTGATCAAGTCGAAAGGCGCCACGGCGATCGAGGGCCTGACCATCGGCGGTGAATATCGCGACGACGAAGCCGACGAGGACGATGAGGACGACGATTCCTAACCGTCGTCGATCGAGCCGTCGTGCTGCTGCGGCCTACTTCCGCAAGATCTTCACCAATTCCCCGTGCACGTATTCATTCCCGCACACGACATTGCCTGTCACCAGCGCGTCGCCCGGCGTATCGATGTCGGTGATCGTTCCGCCCGCCTCGCGCAGCATGATCAGACCCGCCGCGATGTCCCAGGATTGCAAATTGCGCTCCCAGTAGCCGTCGAGGCGGCCGGCGGCGACGAAGGCCAAGTCGAGCGAGGCGGCGCCGAAGCGGCGCAGGCCGGCGACGCGCTCCTGCATCGCGGTCATCTCGCGACGGAATTCCTCGTGGTCGCCGCGGCCGATATGAGGCAGGCCGCAGGCCACCACGCATTCGTTGAGCTGACGGCGGCCGGCCACGCGCAGCCGCTGGTCGTTGAGGAAGGCGCCCTTGCCGCGCTCGGCGATGTAGAGCTCGTCATTGGCGGGATTGTAGATCACGCCGGCGATGATCGTGCCCTCGCGCGAAAGCCCGATCGAGATCGCGAATTGCGGGATGCCGTGCAGGAAGTTGGTGGTGCCGTCGAGCGGATCGACGATCCAGGTGTGGCTCTTGTCGGAGCCCTCGCGCGTTCCGCCTTCCTCGCCGATGAAGCCGTAGCCGGGCCGCGCCTTGGCGAGGTCCTGGTAGAGGATCTCCTCGGCGCGCTTGTCGGCCAGCGAGACGAAATTCGCCGGTCCCTTCAGCGAGACCTGGAGATGCTCGATCTCGCCGAGATCGCGCTTGAGGCTGCGGCCGGCGCGGCGCGCGGCCTTGACCATGACGTTGATAGTTGCGGAATATAGCATGAGCTTCCGGTCTTGATCGGGGGAAATGGCGCGAAATCGCGCCTGTTTGAGGGATGGGGTGCCCTGCGGGGGCCTCAACGTCAAGTCATTTGGCCCCGAGCCATTTCCTGGCGGCGGCCTCGGCCTTGGCCCGGTCCTCGGCCGGCAAATCGGACAATTGCTTGTCCAGCTCCGGATCGCCCTTGCCGGAGGTCTTGGCCACCAGATGCCACTTGAAGCCTTCGACCTTGTCCACGGCCGTGCCCATGCCGTTGATCAGCACCCAGGCCAGCCGGTTCTGCGCGATCGCGCTGCCCTGGCGGGACGCCTTGCGGAGCAGGGCGACGGCCGCCGGCTGGTTCTTCGGCGTGCCGGTGCCGTTGAACAGCGCGATGGCGTATTCGACCTCGGCATCGACATTGTCGGTCAGCGTGGCGACCTGGAGCAGACGCACCGCCCGTTCCAAATCCTTCGGCACGCCAGTGCCTTCCTTGTAGAAGGTCGCGAGCGCGTATTGCGCCTCGGGCAGGCCGGCATCAGCCGCCTGGCGCAGCAGCTCGGCGGAGCGCTTGACGTCCTGCGGCAGGGTCTGGCCGTCGAGATAGAGCAGCGCGAGATTATAGGCCGCCTTGGGTTCGCCGAGCTTGGCGGCGGACGCCATCAGCTTGACCGCCTCATTTTTGTCGACCGGGCCGCCGCGGCCGGTCATCCTCAGCATGGCGAGCGCGAACATCGCCTCGCGGTCTCCGGCGTCGGAGGCGCGCTTGTACCATTGCAGCGCCTTGGTGTAGTCGCGTCGGATGCCCATGGCGTTGGAATAGAGCTCACCCAGCATGGTCATCGCTTTGGCATCGCCGGTTTCGGCACGGGCCGTGGCGAGTTCGAAGGCGGTCTTGTACTGGCCGCGCTGATAGGCGCCGTACACCAGATCGACGTTGGGGTTGTCGGTCGGCGGCGCCGGAATCACGGTCGCGGCCGGAGCAGGCTTTGGGGAAGCGGAAGGTTTCGGGGAGGCTGAAGGTTTGGGTGCCGGCGGCGCTTCCTTCTTCTTGGTGATGGTGTGCGGCGTGGCCTTCGGCTTGTCTTTGGTTTTCTCGGCCGAAGCGCCCGGCGTTGCCACCGGCGGCGTGATCTGGAGCTGCGCGGCCGCGGGCGCCGTCAGCAGCAGCGTGGCCAGCATGATGATGCGCGGGAGCTTCATGTCGGGCGCTAGCCGTGCTCCTGGTCTGCAAGCGCAGTCGCATGAGCCTTCTTGATCGCAGCGTCGGCCTCGATCAGCGCAGCCTTGGGTCCGCGCGGATCGGCCCAGATGAAGTCGCCCACCAGCACGAAATCGGCGCCGCTGGCGGCGAATTCGTGGGCCTCCTCCAGCGAGATGGCAAAGCCGACGCAGGGCGGTTCGAACAGCTCGGCCCACCAGTCCAGCCGCTCAGCGATCGCTTGCGACGACGGCCGCTGGCCCTTTGCGTCGGGTTCGCCGAACAGCACGTAATCCGCGCCAATCTCGCCCGCATCCATCGAATGGTGCCGCGTCGTCAGCCCGCCAACGCCCGCGATGCGATCGGGCTTCAGCGATGGCAGCGCCTCTTTCAGCGCGGCGATGCCGGGCAGATGCGCGCCGTCGGCGCCGCCGCGTGCGACGAGCTCAGGATGGCCATCGACAAGCAGCGCCGCGCCCGCTTTCTGAGCCGGCGGCGCCAAGGCCTTGATCCGCGAGATCATGGTGCGCTGATCGGTCTGCTTCAGCCGCAGCAGCACGGCCGCGACATCGGCGGCGGCGAGCAGGCCGGGCAGCTCGGCCAGGAGCGAAGCGGGATCGTCGACGACAGGCGTCGCGAGATAAAGGCGCGGCGCCGGGCGCGGCGGAGGAGATTTGTTCGACAAGATCTAGGCCGCTTTCTGTTCCAGGCTGCTTTGCCATTCGCCTTTGCAGGCGAGGCCATTCATGCGCGCGCGGTGACTGAATGCGCTTTGTCCGGCCGCGACGTTCTCGGCCTTGCCTGACCAGGCCTTCTGCGGCGCGGCCTGGAGTGCGCGACCATAGGAGAAGGTCAGGCCCCAGGGCAGCGGGCCGAGCTTGTGCATGGCGTTGAGATGCGCCGTTGCCTCTTCATCCGATTGGCCGCCGGAGAGGAAGGCGATGCCGGGCACCGCCGCGGGCACGCACGCCTTGAGCAGCCGTATCGTCTTCTCCGCGACCTCCTCGACGCAAGCCTGCTTCGCGCACTTCTTGCCGGAGATGGCCATGTTCGGCTTCAGCACCATGCCCTCGAGCGCGACGCGCTGCACGCGCAATTCCTGAAACGTCTTGTTGAGCACACGGCTCGTCACCTCATAGCAGCGATCGATGTCGTGATCGCCGTCCATCAACACTTCGGGTTCGACGATCGGCACGATCTGCGCGGCCTGGCACAGCGCTGCGTAGCGCGCCAGCGCGTGGGCGTTGACGCTGATCGCAGTCATGGAAGGGATGCCACTGCCGATGTCGATCACCGCGCGCCATTTGGCGAAGCGTGCGCCGCGCTCGTGATATTTCTTCAGCCGTTCGGCGAGCTTGTCGAGCCCGACGGTGACGAGCTCGCCCGGACACATCGGCAGGGCTTGGGTGCCTTCGTCGACCTTGATCCCGGGGATGGCGCCGCTGCTCTCGATCAGCTTGACCAGGGGCGTGCCGTCCTTCGCGTTCTGCCAGATCGTCTCGTCATAGAGGATGACGCCGGAGATGTAGCGGCTCATGGCTTCGTTCGAGCGGAACAGCATCTCGCGATAGTCGCGGCGGTTCTCTTCGGTCGATTCCACGCCGATCGCGTCGAAACGCTTCTTGATGGTGCCGGAGGATTCGTCGGCGGCAAGGATGCCCTTGCCGGGCGCGACCAGGGCGGTCGCGATCCTGTTCAGCTCAGTCAGATTCATCGAGATGTCCTCCCAAAACGATTCTGCCCTTGCCGGTGAAAATAGACCGTTCTCGGGCAAATGCCGAGTTAACGTTCGTCGCAGGGTAAGGGCTGGGGCAGCGTTGGGCCGGCCGGGCGACTCTTCACCTCGCCCCGCTTCGGGGAGAGGTCGGATCGCCCTTGCGATCCGGGTGAGGGGGGTACAGGTCCCGCAGTCATCTCATCTGCCGAGAGAGCCCCTCACCCCAACCCTCTCCCCGCGAAGGGCGGGGAGAGGGGAAGGATAGAGCAGCTTACGCCACCTTCGGGGCGAGCTCGCCCTTGGCGTAGCGCTTGGCCATCTCGGCCGTGGTCAGCACCTTCTTGATCTTGGAGGCGTGGCCCGCGGTATTGAATTCCTGGAGCCGCTGCTTGCACAGCCTGGTCATCGCTTCCATCGCGGGCTTCAGGTACTTGCGCGGATCGAACTCTTCGGGATTGTCCTTGAGCACTTTCCGGATCTGGCCGGTCATCGCCATGCGGTTGTCGGTGTCGATGTTGATCTTGCGCACGCCGTTCTTGATGCCGCGCTGGATCTCGGCAACAGGCACGCCCCAGGTCGGCTTCATCTTGCCGCCATAGGCGTTGATGATGTCCTGGAGGTCCTGCGGCACCGAGGAGGAGCCGTGCATGACGAGATGCATGTTCGGCAGCTTGCGGTGGATCTCCTCGATCACGTTCATGGCGAGGATGTCGCCGTCGGGTTTGCGGGTGAATTTGTAGGCACCGTGAGACGTCCCCATCGCGATCGCGAGCGCGTCGACCTGGGTCTCCTGGACGAACTTCACGGCTTCATCCGGATTGGTCAGGAGTTGGTCGTGGCTGAGCTTGCCCTCGGCGCCGTGGCCGTCTTCCTTGTCGCCCATGCCGGTCTCGAGCGAGCCGAGCACGCCAAGCTCGCCCTCGACCGAGATGCCGCCGAGATGGGCCATGTCGGTTACGGTCTTGGTGACGCCGACATTGTAGCCCCAGTCACCGGGGGTCTTGCCGTCGGCCTTGAGCGAGCCGTCCATCATCACCGAGGTGAAGCCGGCCTGGATCGCGGTCATGCAGGTGGCCGGCTCGTTGCCGTGGTCGAGATGCACGCAGACCGGGATGTGCGGGTAGATCTCGGTCACCGCGTCCATCATGTGCTTGAGCATGACGTCGTTGGCGTAGGAGCGCGCACCGCGCGAGGCCTGGATGATGACGGGCGCGTCGACCTGGTTGGCCGCGTCCATGATCGCCAGCGCCTGCTCCATGTTGTTGATGTTGAAGGCCGGGACGCCGTAATCGTTCTCCGCCGCATGGTCGAGCAATTGACGCAACGTGATCCGAGCCATCTGTGTTTTTCTCCCGTTTGGGCCTGCAAGGCCACTGCTTGAAGGCGGCTGACGACTTGCCGACCGATTACTTGGTGCGCAGAACTTCGACGCCGGGCAGGGGCTTGCCTTCCATCCATTCAAGAAATGCGCCACCGGCGGTCGAGACATAGGTGAACTGACCGGCCACATGGGCCTGGTTGAGAGCCGCGACGGTGTCGCCGCCGCCCGCGATCGAGATCAGCTTCTTGGCCCTGGTGCGCTCGGCGGCATGCTTGGCGGCGGACATCGTGCCGCGGTCGAACGGCTGCATCTCGAAGGCACCGAGCGGTCCGTTCCAGACCAGCGTCGCCGCATCGTCGATCGCGGCATGGACACGTGCGATCGACTGCGGACCGACGTCGAGGATCATGCCGTCGGCCGGGATCGCGTCGAGGCCATAGGCGTGCGACGGCGCGTTGGCCGCGAAATGATAGGCGACGGTAGCGTCGACCGGCAGGATGATGGCGCAGTTGGCGGCTTCGGCCTTTTCCATGATGCGCAACGCGGTCGCGGCGAGATCCTTCTCGGCCAGCGACTTGCCGATGCCGACGCCCTGGGCGTGCAGGAAGGTGTTGGCCATGCCGCCGCCGATCACGAGCGCGTCGACCTTAGTCACGAGGTTTTCGAGCAGGTCGATCTTGGTCGAGACCTTGGCGCCGCCGATGATAGCGATGACAGGCTTGGTCGGTGAGCCCAGCGCCTTCTCCAGCGCGACCAATTCGGCCTGCATGGTGCGGCCGGCATAGGCGGGCAGCTTGTGGCCGAGGCCTTCGGTCGAGGCGTGGGCGCGGTGCGCGGCCGAGAACGCGTCATTGACCCAGATGTCGCCGAGTTTTGCGAGCTCCGCGACAAAGGCCGGATCGTTCTTCTCTTCCTCTTTGTGGAAGCGGGTGTTTTCGAGACAGAGGATGTCACCGTCCTTCAAGCCGGCAACGGCCTTGACCGCGGGCTCGCCGATGCAGTCGTCGGCGAAGGCGACGGGCTTCTTCACCACCTTCGACAGCGCCTCGGCCACGGGCTTGAGCGAGTCCTTGGCATCGCGCCCTTTCGGCCGGCCGAAATGCGCGAGCAGGATGACCTTGCCACCCTTGTCCGAGATTTCGGTGATGGTCGGCGCGACGCGCTCGAGCCGGGTTGCGTCGCTGACGCGGCCGTTCTCCATGGGCACGTTGAGGTCAACGCGCAGCAGCACGCGCTTGCCCTTCACATCGACGTCGTCGAGGGTGCGGAATGATTTCGTCATCGGAGGCCCTTGTCCCGGGCGCACCGCGGCGCGTAGTGCCGCCGTGCAGAACCGGGACCCAAATTGCGGCGAGTCCCGCGGTTAGTTAAACGGGCCCCGGCTCTGCGACGCAGCGCTTCACGCTACGTCGCGTCCGGGACACGAGAGCGGAGTTAGATCACCTTCGACATCGCGACGGCGGTATCCGCCATACGATTCGAGAAGCCCCACTCGTTGTCGTACCAGGACATCACGCGCACCAGCGTGCCGTTCTGCACCTTGGTCTGGTCCATGTGGAATGTCGAGGAGTGCGGGTCGTGGTTGAAGTCGATCGAGACGTTCGGCGCGGTGGTGTAGCCGAGAATGCCCTTGAGCTGCTGCTCGGAGGCACGCTTCATCGCCTCGTTGATTTCCTTCGGATCGGTGGCGCGCTTGGCCACGATCTTGAGATCGACGACCGAGACGTTCGGGGTCGGCACGCGGATCGCGACGCCGTCGAGCTTGCCCTTCAGTTCCGGCAGCACGAGGCCGATCGCCTTGGCGGCGCCGGTCGAGGTCGGGATCATCGACATCGCAGCCGCGCGGCCGCGATAGAGATCCTTGTGCATGGTGTCGAGAGTCGGCTGGTCGCCGGTATAGGCGTGGATCGTGGTCATGAAGCCGGTCTCGATGCCGACGAGGTCGTTCAGCACCTTGGCGATCGGCGCAAGACAGTTGGTGGTGCAGGAGCCGTTGGAGACGACCAGATGTTCCCGGGTCAGCGTGTCGTGGTTGACGCCGTAGACGATGGTGGCGTCGGCGCCGTCGGCGGGCGCAGAAACGAGAACGCGCTTGGCGCCGGCAGTCAGATGCGCGGAGGCCTTGTCCTTCGAGGTGAAGATGCCGGTGCATTCCATCGCGATGTCGATGCCGAGATCTTTCCAGGGCAGCTTCGAGGGATCGCGCTCGGCGGTCACCTTGATCTTGTTGCCACCGAGGCTGATCGTGTCGCCATCGACGGTCACGGTGCCGGGGAAACGGCCATGGACGCTGTCGAAGCGAAGCAGATGGGCGTTGGTCTCGACCGGGCCGAGGTCGTTGATGCCGACGACCTCGATGTCCTTGCGGCCGGACTCAGCGATGGCCCGCAGAATGTTGCGGCCGATGCGGCCAAAACCGTTGATTCCGACGCGGACTGCCATGTTTCGTCTCCTTCAATGACCGTTGTCATCCCGCACAACGCGCTAGCGCGCCTGCGAGGGTTTTTTTAGGGCGGACGCCCGGTTCGGCCGGGCGGGGCTTGATCATATGGGACGTTAGGTAGTCCTTTTTTTCGGTAATCTCAACTCTCAGGAAACGCGTTTCAGAACGGCGTTAACCGCGGCCTCGGCGGTAATGCCAAAGTGCTGGAATACCTTGTTGAGAGGGGCGCTGGCGCCGAAGGAGTGCATGCCGATAAACTCGCCATCCTGGCCGATCACGGCGTCCCAGCCCCAGCGCACGGCGGCCTCGATTGCGACCTTGATGGGGGCATTGCCGATGATCTCGTCGCGGCGCTCCTTTGGTTGCGCTAGCAGGAGCTCGAGCGAGGGAACCGAAACCACCCGGGTCGGAATGCCGCGCTCGGCGAGCTGCTTCTGGGCGGCCACGGCCATCTCCACTTCGGAGCCCGAGGCGAACAGCGTCGCCTTGGCTTCGCCCTGGGCGGCCACCAGCTCGTAGGCACCGAACCGGCAGGGGCTCTCGTTCGGTGCGGTGGTGCGCAGTTGCGGCAGGTTCTGACGGGTCAGCGCCAAGACTGTCGGGCCGTCGATGCGGTTGAGCGCGAGCTCCCAGCACTCGGCAACCTCGATGGAATCGCACGGACGGAACACGCGCATGTTGGGAATGGCGCGAAGTGCTGAGAGATGCTCGACCGGCTGGTGGGTCGGGCCGTCTTCGCCGAGGCCGATGGAATCGTGGGTCATGACATAAACGACCCCGGTCCCCATCAATGCGGCGAGCCGCATCGCGGGCCGCGCATAATCGGTGAACACCAGGAAGGTCGCGCCGTTCGGCGCAAAACCACCGTGCAGGAAGATGCCGTTCATCGCCGCGCACATGCCGTGCTCGCGGATGCCGTAATGGATGAAGCGGCCCTTCGGCGTCTTGGCCGAGAACGCGGTTGCGGACTTCGCCTTGTTGTTGTTGGAGCCGGTGAGGTCGGCCGAGCCCGCCAGAAATTCCATCGGCATCGCGCCGGCAATCACTTCGATCACGGCTTCGGAGGATTTGCGGGTCGCCGCATTCATCGGCTTTTCCAGCAGCTCCTTCTTGTAGGCGCGCACCGCCTTCGCGAGCGCGGCCGGGCGCTCGTGGCGCAGGCGACGCTCGAACTCGGCGCGCTTGCGGCTGCCGAGTTCACCGAGCCTTGCTTCCCATTCCTGTCGTGCCGCCGCGCCGCGGCTGCCGGCCGCGCGCCAGGCCTTGAGCACGTCGTCGGGCACCGAGAACGGCTCCAGCGAAATGCCGAGATTTTCCTTGGCGGCCTTGAGCTCGTCGGCGCCGAGCGCTTCGCCGTGCACCTTGTTGGTGCCGGCCTTATGCGGGGCGCCGAAGCCGATGGTGGTGCGGCAGGCGATCAGCGTCGGCTTGTTTGATTTCTGCGCGCGCGTGATCGCGGCGGCGATTGCGGCCTGGTCGTGGCCGTCGATCTTTTCGGCGGCCCAGCCCGCCGACTTGAACCGCTTCACCTGGTCGACGGAGTCGGAAAGCGAGGTCGGACCGTCGATCGAAATGCCGTTGTCGTCATAGAGCACGATCAGCTTGTTGAGCTTCCAGTGCCCGGCCAACGCGATCGCTTCCTGCGACACGCCTTCCATCAAATCGCCGTCGGAAGCGATCACATAGGTATGGTGATCGACAATCTTCTTGCCGAACTCGGCGGCGAGCATCTTCTCGGCGAGCGCCATGCCGACGGCGGTGGAAATGCCCTGGCCGAGCGGACCGGTGGTGGTCTCGATGCCCTTGGTGTGGCCGTGCTCGGGATGTCCGGGTGTCAGCGATCCCAACTGGCGAAAGTCCTTGAGCTGGTCGATCGTCATCTCTGGGCTGCCGATCAGATACAGCAGCGAATAGATCAGCATCGAGCCGTGCCCGGCCGAGAGCACGAAGCGGTCGCGGTCCGGCCAGTCCAGCGCGGCGACGTCGAATTTCAGGAATTGCGTGAACAGCACGGTCGCCATGTCGGCGGCGCCCATCGGCAGGCCCGGATGACCCGATTTCGCCTTCTCGACGCCGTCCATGGCAAGGCCGCGGATCGCATTGGCCATACGGTTGTGATCGACCTGCGTCATGTCTGAAAATCCGTCTGAAATGAGGCGCTTGTGGCTGGATTTGGCCGCGCCGGAAGGAGCCTTTCGGCCGCTGGGGTCGCGGCTGGGATAGCATCTCGGTTCCGACAGGCCAAGGCAATCAAACGCCGGTTTGGCCGCAAAAGTTGCTTAGCAGTGCATAGGTTTCGCGGCGGCGTTGCGATTCCCTAGCTTGCCACGTAAATTTCTGCTTCTAACCGCTTGCCGAACCGAGTCTTTTGCCGGACGGCAAGCCCCAGGAAAAGCCCAAAGGAAAACTCCAAGGGCAAGGCCACAGGTTCCGCCGCTGACTGCATGAACGATCGCGTATCCAACAGCTCTGCCATGACCGAGTCCTCGGCCGTCGAGATCGAGATCGCGACCCGCAGGCTCATGGCGGCGCTCGACTCGCTCGAAAGCGCGGTGGAGCGGCGGCGCGATGCCGATCGCGACGAGAACGAGCTCGCGGCGCGGATTCAGGCGCTCGGCGCGGACCGCTCGCGGCTTGCCGACGAGCTCGACGGCGCGCTGGTGAAGGCACGCAAGCTCGAGCGCTCCAGCCGCGAGATCTCCGATCGGCTGGATTCCGCGATCGTCACGATACGTTCGGTGCTCGATACCGGAGAGGACGGATGAGCCACATCAACGTCACCATCAACGGCCGGCAATACCGCATGGCCTGCGAGGAAGGCCAGGAGGTGCGGCTGCTCAAGCTGGCTGAAAGCCTGGAGACGCGGATTCAGTCGCTGCGCGGAAAGTTCGGCGAGATCGGTGATGCCAGGCTCACCGTGATGGCGGCGCTGACCGTCTGCGACGAACTGGTCGATGCCGGCAACCGCATCCGGACCATGGAGCAGGAGCTGACCGAACTGCGGGATTTCCGCAACGCCGCCGTCGAGCGCGCCCGGTTGACCCAGACCGCGGTCGTGAACGCACTGAACTCTGCCGCCGAGCGCATCGAGAAGTCGACCCAGGTCCTGAACCGCACCGTCGGCAACGGGATCGCCATCGGCTGACCCTTCACCGGGCTGGCGATTCGTCAGCATCGTTGTTACATTGCCCAAGCGGGGCTGCGACGCGCGTCAGGAGCCATTATCCCCGGGGCCTTATCGATCCTTTAGGGAACTGTCCCTGGCCGGGCCCGTGGGCTCGGACATATGGTGCCCACCTACTTTCGTAGGGAACTCCGGGATCGAGTGCTTCAACGGCGTTCGCGGCTTCGCACTTTTGTTTTTCTTCCTTCTGGTTCGTGCCTGTCGAAATTGCGTCCCCGACACGCTCGCGGTTTGATTTCGGTGTCATGCCCCGCGCAGGCGGGGCATCCAGTACGCCGCGCTGTCGAGGTTTTTGCATTGGCGTCTCTGGAATACTGGATCACCCGCCCCAGTGCGCAAGGGCGCACAAGGCGGGTGATGACGGCGGAGCAAGGCTCAGCCTTCGGAGCAAGCGCGCATGACCAACACCAAAGCCGAACTCCGTGCCAAAGCCCTCGCGGCGCGCGATGCGCTGAGCGAAAAGAAACGCATCGCCGCCGCCGCCAAGCTCGCCAAGCGCGGGCTGCCATTCCAGCTTCTGCCTGGCAGCATCGTATCGGGCTATTCGCCGATCCGCAGCGAGATCGATCCGATGCCGCTGCTGAAGAAGCTCGCCGAGCAGGGTGCCAGGCTTGCGCTGCCTTGCGTCACTGCGCGGGGCCAGGCGCTGATCTTCCGCATCTTCCATCCGAACGATCGCCTGATGCTCGGCCCGCTCGGCATTCCCGAGCCGTCGCCTGGGGCCGCTGAAGTCATTCCCGACATCATGCTGACGCCGCTCGCTGCCTTCGATCGTCTCGGCCATCGCATCGGCTATGGCGCGGGGCACTACGACCACACCTTCGCGCATCTGCGAAAAACCAAGACCATCGTCGGCATCGGGCTCGCTTTTGCAGCGCAGGAGATCAAGGCGGTTCCGGCACTAGCCCACGACGTGGCGCTGGATTATGTGCTAACGGAATCGGACGTATTCGATTTCCGGAGTTCTGAAGTTGCGCATTCTCTTCGTGGGTGATGTCGTCGGCCGTGCCGGGCGCAATGCCATCGCCGAATATCTGCCTGGCATGGTCAAGGACTGGTCGCTCGATTTCGTCGTCGTCAACGGCGAGAATTCCGCCGGCGGCTTCGGCATCACGGAAGCGATCTATCAGGAGTTTCTCGACGCCGGCGCCGACGCGGTGACGCTCGGCAATCACTCCTGGGATCAGCGCGAAGCACTGGTGTTCATCGAGCGCGCGGAGCGCCTGGTGCGGCCGGCGAACTATCCGCGCGGGACGCCCGGCCGTGGCGCCGCGTTGGTCGAGACCAAGAACGGCAAGCACGCGCTCGTCGTCAACGCTTTGGGCCGCGTCTTCATGACCCCGTTCGACGATCCCTTCGCGGCCCTCGAGCGCGAGCTCGGCGCCTGCCCGCTCGGCATTGCCGCGGACGCCATCGTCGTCGACTTCCATTGCGAGGCGACCAGCGAGAAGCAGGGCATCGGCTTCTTCTGCGACGGCCGCGCCAGCCTCGTCGTCGGCACCCACACCCATGTGCCGACCGCCGACCACCAGATCCTGTCGGGCGGCACCGCCTACATGACCGATGCCGGCATGACCGGCGACTACGATTCCATCATCGGCATGCAGAAGGAGGAGCCGTTGCGCAGGTTCACCTCCGGGATCCCCTCAGGCCGCTTCGAGCCGGCAGCGGGCGCTGCGACGCTCAGCGGCGTTGCGGTCGAGACGGATGACGCGACGGGGCTTGCGCTCCGTATTGGGCCGGTGCGCGCCGGCGGCAGGCTGGAGCCGACGACGCCGAAATTCTGGCTGAGCTGAATTGCAGCGGCAGATCCCGCTGCACCTTCTCCCCTTGTGGGAGAAGGTGGCGCGAAGCGCCGGATGAGGGGTCGCTTCCGCGAATTCAAATGCGAGTTGGACGCGTGGAGACAACCCCTTACCCGGCTTCGCTTCGCGAAGCCACCCTCTCCTGCAAGGGGAGAGGGTGCAGCGTCAGTCGGCGCGAGAATTACTCCGCCGTCTGCTCCCGCAACTCCGCAACATCCTTCGCCGTCAGCTTCGAGCCCTTCGCGCCGAACCGCGCTGTCACGTAGTTCGCCACCGCCGCGATCTCGTCGTCGCTATAGGCCTTGCCGAACGCCGGCATCGACAGCGCGCCGTCCGGCGTGTCGCGCTTGGTGCCTGACAGCACGATTTGCGCGACGTTGGTGGCGGCGGGGTCGTTGACGGCCCAGGTGCCGGTCAGCGTCGCCATCGGCGAGACCGGGCTTTCGCCGCTCCAGCCATGGCAACTGGCGCAGGCGCTGGCGAACACCATTTTGCCGCGCGCATCCGCCGTGACGCCGTCCTTGTGCGAGGCGGGTGCGACGGGCGCGGTGATTGCGGGCAGGTCGGGCGAGGGCTGCGGCGGCACGCTGCGCAGATAAGCGACGATGCTGCTTATGTCCTCAGGCGCGAACTGGCTAAAGCTGTGGTCGACCGCTTCGCCCATCGGACCCGACGCCGAGCCGTGGCCCGGCGCATGGCCGAGCGACAGATAGGAGACCAGGTCCTCGTCACGCCAGCTGCCGAGGCCGGTGGCCTTGTCGGAGGAGATGTTGAAGGCGCGCCACCCGGCCGTGATCGCGCCTGCAAATTTCTTGCGGTTGTCCAGCGCAAAGCCGAGATTGCGCGGCGTGTGGCATTCGCCGCAATGCGCCAGCGCCTCCACGAGATAGGCGCCGCGATTCCACTGCGGGCTCTTCGACGTATCGGGCGCAAAGCGCGTGTCCGGATTGAACACGGCCGACCAGACAATCATCGCCCAGCGCTGGTTGAAAGGGAAGGACAGCGTGTTCTCCGGCGGCTTCGCGCGCACCGCAGGCAGGCTGAACAGATAGGCCTTCACCGCCAGCACGTCGTCGTCGGTCATGTAGGTGTAGGACGTGTAGGGCATCGCCGGATAGAGCCGGGCGCCGTCATGGCGCTTGCCGCGCTGGACGGCGTTGAGAAAATCCTGGTCGCTGTAATTGCCGATGCCGGTGTCCGTGTCCGGCGTAATGTTGGTGGAATAGAGCGTGCCGAACGGCAGCTTGAAGCCGAGCCCGCCGGAATAGTCCGTCTCGCCGGGCTTGGTGTGGCAAACCATGCAGTCGGCCGCCTTCGCCAGGTATTCGCCGCGTTCGACCAGGCTCGCCTTCTCGAGCTTGGCCGGCACGCCGGCCGGCTTGCCCGCGCGGTAATCCGCCAGCGCCACCTTGGTGCCGCCGGCGAAGTCGAGCGGGCCGGGCCCGCGGATGATCCAGACGCCGAGCGCCACGACGACAATGGCGATCACGACGATGCCAGTGAGGATACGCATCTTGCCGCTCATGCCTTTTTCCCCGCAGCCAGCAGTTTCCGATCGATCGGCAGGCGCCGCAGCGCCACGCCGGTTGCTGCGTAAATGGCGTTGCGCAGCGCCGGCGGGCCGGCGTTGACGCCGGCCTCGCCGATGCCGCCGGGCGCTTCGCCGCTCTTGACGACGACGACCTCGATCTTCGGTGTCTCATTGATGCGCATCATGCGGTAGTCGTGGAAGTTCGACTGCTGCACGCGGCCCTTCTCGATGGTGATCTCGCCATAGAGTGCGGCGGTGAGGCCGAACACCAGGCCGCCTTCGATCTGCGCCTTCACCGTGTCGGGGTTGACCGCGATGCCGGTGTCGACCACCGAGACGATACGGCGGAGCACGATCTCGCCGATATCGTCGATCTCCGCTTCCACCACGGTGGCGAGGAAGCTTGCAAACGACGGCTGGACGCAGACGCCGCGGCCGACGCGCGGTGGCAGCGGTTGGCCCCAGCCAGATTTCTCGGCGGCAAGATTGAGCACCGCGAGCATGCGCGGATTCTTCGTCAGCATCGAGCGGCGGAATTCGACCGGATCCTTGCCGGCCTTGCGCGCGAGCTCGTCCATCGCGCATTCGACCGCAAACACGTTGTTGTTCGGACCGACGCCGCGCCAGAAGCCGGTGGGCACCGCCGGCGGTTCGGCGCGGACATATTCGACATGGAAGTTGGTGAAGTCGTAGGGTGCATCCACGGCGGCATCGACCGCGTCGATGTCGATACCCTTCTGGAACGCCGGCGGCAGCCAGCGCGCCAGCACGGCGGAACCGGCGACCTTGTACTTCCAGGCCGCGACCTTGCCGTCGACCAGCGACGCCGTGACCTGGTCGCGATAGACCGGACGGTAGACGTCGTGCTGGATGTCCTCCTCACGGGTCCATATCACCTTGACGGGATAGTCGACCTGCTTTGCGATCTTCACGGCGGCCACCACCATATCCGGCTCGAGCTTGCGGCCGAAGCCGCCACCGAGCAGATGCTGGTTGACAATCACCTTGTCGACCGGGAGGCCCGCAGCCTTCGCCGCCTCCGACTGCACGCGCGTCATGATCTGCGTGCCGGTCCAGATCTCGCAGGCATCCGGCCTGACGTGAACGGTGGCGTTGATCGGCTCCATCGAGGCATGCGCAAGGAACGGCAGTTCGAAGCTTGCCTCGAACCTGTCGCCGCTGGCGAGCCCCTTGGCGATGTCGCCGACCGATTTCGCGACCACGCCGTCCTTCTCGCTGGCGGCGCGCAGATGCTGCCAGACGTCCTTCGTGCTGAGCTTCGCGTTCGGTCCCTCGTTCCACTCGATCTTGAGCGCATCGAGGCCCTTCTTTGCGGCCCACATGTGATCGCCGATCACCGCGACCGCATCCTCGAGCACCACGACCTTGCGTACGCCCGCAATTTTGACCGCCGCGCTGTCGTCGACCTTGCCGACCTTGCCGCCAAAGACCGGGCAATTGGCGATCGCGGCGATCTTCATGCCGGGCAGGATCGCGTCGATGCCGTAGACGACCTTGCCATTGACCTTGTCCGGCGTGTCGAGCCGCTTCAGCGGCTGGCCGATGATGACGAAGTCCTTGGGGTCCTTCACCCGGACGTCCTTCGGCGGCGTTTGGCCCTGTGCGGCCAGTGCCAGTTCGCCATAGCCGAGCTTGCGGCCGCTTGCGGCATGCACGACCTCGCCTTTCGATGTCGTGCAGCTTGCCGGCTCGACCTGCCATTGCGCCGCTGCGGCCTGCACCAGCATCGCCTTCGCGCTGGCGCCGGCGGCGCGCAACGGATTCCACCAGGCGCGGATCGAGGTCGAACCACCCGTGGCCTGCAGGCCGAACGCCGGATTGGCGTAGAGCTTGTCGTTGGGCGGCGCGTGCAGCACCGCAACCTTTGCCCAATCCGCGTCGAGCTCTTCGGCCAGGATCATCGCAATCGAGGTATAGACCCCCTGGCCCATCTCGACTTGCGGCATCAGGAGCACGGTGCGGCCGGTGTCTTCGACCCGGATGAAGGCGTTCGGCGCGAATTTGCCGTCGGTCGTGTCCTTCGGCTGCTCCGGCTCGTTGACGGCGGCGCGGAGCGGCAGATGGAAGGCGAGCAGGAAGCCGGTGGCGAGACCGCCGGTCAGAACCGCACGGCGGGAGACGTCAGGAAGAGTCTTGTCGGTGATCATGGCGGACCTCACGACTGACGGCCGGAGGCGGCTTGCTTGATGGCCTCGCGGATGCGCACATAGGTGCCGCAGCGGCAGATGTTGCCGGCCATCGCGGCGTCGATGTCGGAATCGTCAGGGCTGGGCGTTGCCGCCAGCAGTGCCGCGGCCGACATGATCTGGCCGGACTGGCAGTAGCCGCACTGGATCACTTCGGCATCGAGCCAGGCCTTCTGCACCTTTGCGCCCGCTGGCGTGCTGCCGACATGCTCGATCGTGGTGATGGCGCGGTTCGCGACCGTGCTGACCGGCAAGACGCAGGAGCGGACTGCCTTGCCGTCGACGTGCACGGTGCAGGCGCCACACTGCGCAATCCCGCAGCCGAACTTGGTGCCGGTCATCCCAAGGACGTCGCGCAGCACCCACAGCAGCGGCATGTCAGGTGGCGCGTCGAACGATTTCGTTTCGCCGTTGATGGTGAGAACAGTTGCCATATGCATCCCCTTGCTCGCTCGATCGCTTGCGGCGATCTAGTCAGCGAATTTGCGCGCACAATAATCATATCGATGCGAAACGATGAAGCGTCGACATGTCCGGCAATGCATTTTTGCGCAGTGAGCGCGTTAGGCCATGACGTTCACGAATTTGTGCGGCGATCACTGCAGTAATTTTGGGCTAATTGATATGATAATCGTCATTTTCTGACGCATTTTGCTCACAAGCGTCATTGATGGCCACAGAAGATCGTGCGAATGCGCAAAATCATGCGATGACGAAACTCGTGCGATTGTGGAAGTCGATCGACGGCGCGATCAATTGCCGCGACTCATTGTTGTGCCCTCTCCCCTTGTGGGAGAGGGCAGCGAGGCCGGTAGACGCAGGCTCATTCGGGTGAGGGGTCCGTCTCCGCGTACGGGCGCCGTTTTGGATCAAGCGACAAAGGGAAGCCTGATCGCGAACGAGGCACCGCCATGCTCCCGATTGCTCGCTGATATGAACCCGTTGTGTGCTTCGATAATGGTGCGCGCAATGGACAAGCCCATGCCCATGCCTTCCGCTTTACTGCTGTAAAACGGCTCGAAAACCTGTTTCAATTTGTCTTCTGGAATGCCGGGTCCGCGATCTGACACGGATAGCTCGGCGAATTGCTCGACGCGCGCGGTCCGGATGCTGATAGTGCGGCTTTCGTGAGACGTGTCCTTCATAGCCTCGACCCCGTTCAGCACAAGGTTCAAAATGACTTGTTGAAGCTGAATGCGGTCGCCGAGGATCGGTAGCGCATCTGGCGTGATCACGTTGACCATTTCGAATTTTCGGCTGACGGTTAGCGCCGAAAGAAATCTGACCGTCTCTTGCACAACCTCATTGAGGTCCAGTTGCTTCAATTCGAACGGCGCCTTCTTTAGGAGGCTGCGCATCCTGCGAATGACCTCGGTGGCACGCCGGTCATCCTGTAAAATATCGTTCACAATTTCCCTGAGTTCAACGACATCGGAAAGTGCAGCGATATCGGGACGCTGCGATTGCAGGATCGCGGCTGCGGTTTCGGCGTTCGTCAGAATAGACCCAAGCGGCTGGTTGATCTCGTGAGCAATCGAGGCGGTCAGTTCGCCAGCGGTCGCGAAGCGATTAACGTGGGCCAGTTCAGTCATGCGCTGTCGCGACTGTACTTCGGCGAATTGACGACGGCGATGCTCACGTAGCAGGATAGCAATAAGCCCGGCTTGTATGAGAAAAACCGCGACGACGGATGCGATCAGCCATAAATACCGTTCCCACACCGATGGCTCGCGGAAGTAGACCGTGCTGCCGGGCGGCAGGTGGCTGTCGCTGATCCCGAACCGCTGCATTTGCCGCCAATCGAACCTTGGCAGCTCGAATTGGCTGGGTGCGACCTTTACGTCGCCAGCTTTTTCACCGTTTAGAATACGGATTGCCGCCGCGGCTGCGATAGTCATGCCCTTCTCGATCGAATGCATAGAGCCGCCGACAATCGAGCCATCAAAAAATCCGTCAAGATAGGAAAAGATGGGAGCATCGGCGGCAGCCGAGAGCCTGTGCAAGGCGGCAGTGCCCTCATGTGTAACACCCGCCGCATCAACGCTCATCAGATGCCAGAAGATGGCGCTGTGAGGTGGAAGATGTGCCGCGTCTTTCAGGATATCTTCAAATGACAGCTTGTTATACCATCGTAGTTCAACCCGCCCGCTGAACGGTGCGAGTTCTCGCTCCAATACCCCTTGCCAAAATGTTTCATTGGGCGAAGCCCCATTCACGACGGCGATCACTTTCGTGTCGGGCAACACCTTCAGAATAGTTTCGATGGCGGCAGGAAAATTATGAGCCGCAGCGGCCACGGTGTCATACTCGGTCAGCTTGTCGTATTGGACCCGTCGCGCCTCGACGGAAGTAAACATCATTGGTGTCTTGGGGAAAAGCTGAGCGCGATACCGCTGCACAAACTCGGCAGCTGGCGCACCGAGGGCGACAATGAGGTCGGGAGGTTTGGCCCCGTACAATGCTTGGAGGTAACCGATAAAGGGTGCGAGCGCCTTGTCGTCGTCCACAAGGGCGCTTAGCAGCGAGTGGTCCTGAAAGTCGATTGGGACTTTCGATTGCTTGATCATTTGAGGGCGAAGAAACTCAGCGAAATCGGTCCACGGTTTGAAGCGGAGGCCGAATGATTGCAGCATCAAAACGCGCTTGGGCTCAGGATCAGCCGCCCGACCCGGCCCCAGTGTTGCCAGCAACAATGCGACGACCAGCGGGGCGGCGAAGGTCCGCCTGCAAAAGGATCGCCAGGATAGTGAGAACAGGCAAAACCGCATTGCCATCCTAGTCCCCTCGGTCCCGGAGCCTAATGGCACGGCCGAATGTTTAATAGGCCGAAAAACGGCTGTCGGCGGCTTGGCCGGGGAGAGCGATCAGGACTGGACCCAGCGGCAGCGGACCGCAACGATTCCGGGGACAATGAATTCCAGCCGAAATCTTGGTTTAACTGCACGCGCTAACGGTGGCTGAAAGTTGAAGCTCGGGGTTCGCCCGAGCTTCAACAGGAGCAAGCCATGCGAAGCCCGAAGCCGTTCACCGTCTATCAGCCGGTCCCGGCCAAAGCCCGAAGCCGCTCTTCACCGTCCACGCCTATTCGCTCGATCAGGCGCGGACTTGAGCGGAAGACGATGGAAGTCGCGGTCGACGGGTTAATAGGCGCAAATATAGTTTCCGTAAGCATCGTAGCAACTGCGGCGGTACGCAGCAGTGCCAACGGCAGCCGCGCCTACCGCTGCCGCTCCTACACCGTAGCCCCGATAGCCGTAGCCGCGATAGCCGCCCCGATAGCCGTAGCCACGGTAGCCTGCGCCGCGCACCGCAACAGCGCCGCCGCCTCGCGGTCCTCGAACTGCGACCGCACCGCCGCGATAACCGCCGCCACCCCGATAGGCACCTCCGCCGCGCCGAGCCTCGGCATCATCGGGGATCAAGCAGGCGGTGAGCAAAACGAAAGCTGCAAGAGAAGCAAGAATGAAGCGGAGCATGACAGAAACCCTTCCATGAATTCCTTAAGCCCCGCTCGCGAGATTGCGGCTCTCTCCGCGCAGGAGCTTGATGTAGATCAATCGAACCCGCGCACTGCGGCGACTACGCTGTGTTCTGCCGCACCTGAGAAGGCGATGAGCCTCAGTTGCGCAAGTTCCAAGAGAGAGGTCCGCCATGCATCCGAGCAAGCATCTTTCGATCAGGTCAGCGACTGTTGCCGGGATTGCTGCCAGCGCCCTGTTGGGCCTTGCAGGTCTCACGCTCAATCCAGGCCCAGCCAATGCGGTCGTGTATTGCCAATACACTGCCTACCCAGCGGGTTGCGTTGCTCGGGCAGGCGTCGTGCTCAGGCCCCGCCCGGTGGCGCGCGCCGCAGTCCGTCATAACGCCGGCGGCAATGCGAATGGTGGCGTCAATCGTGTCGGAGCCAGGCGGTAAAGGCCGGTTTCGCAAGCCAGGAAGAAGCCGCCATCGCTTCGTCCCGGTGGCGGCTTTGCTTTGTCTGGCGGGGATAGGCCACGGTACCGACGGGGCGGCTTTAGGCATGAAACACACTTGGTACGTCACTTTTGAAGTGCCGCTGGATGGCACACTGTCAAGACGGCGACATCCGCGGCTAACCAACACGTTTGAAAGCGAAGCAGCAGCCAAGGATTTTGCGCGAACCAAATTCAACGACGGACTGATCGTCAGTGCAGGGACTGTCATCCCTCACTTTCCGAGAGTGTCGATCCCATCGGCCGAAATCCCAACGTGGCTCGAAGCACCGAACCAAGTTGATCCAGATCAATAACTAGGCCACCGACGCTGGTGACATGCTCTAAGGGGCAGCAACCGGGAGCCTGACCATGAATGAACGTTCGGAGCCGAAACAGGTCTGTCGTCGCAACGCACTAACCTTCCTTGGATACGCAGGGGTGTTTGGGCTTGTGGTTTCGTCCTCAATTTTGGCGGCCTCAGAGGCTGTTGCTCAAACCACTGCGCCAGCCGCCGCGCCTACCACGCCGCCAGCGGACGCGCCGAAGTCAGGCACAGAACGCCGCCAGGAGCGGCGCAGCGGGCGAACAGAGCGCCGCCAGGAACGCCGCACGGGACGCACAGAGCGGCGCCAAGAGAGGCGTACGGGACGCGACGAGCGACGGGACGCTCGCGACGGCACCCCGGCCGCCACGACGACCACCGAGCAAAAGAAGTAGTCCGTTCATTGCCAAGCACAGCTACCGGGCCGCCCAAGCGTAGGCCCGGAAGGCCGTACAGCGCGCGGCCAGCGCCGTCTACGGAAAGCGGGGCGGGGCTATCGAAATCGGCTTCTCTCGCGAGGGGAGAAGAGGAGGGGATGGAGATTTCGGAATAATAGCAGTATACGCCTGTTTTGCCCGACGGCGCAAGCGCTTCAGAGGCGCCTGGATCGACGGATTCATCTGGCGCTTAAGCCGTTGATTCTACTCGCCCCGGCTACTGTGCATGGGGTTGTTTTCGAGGTTTTTGATTCAGGGAGGCCATGCGCCCGCCGCAAGCGCGTCGCGACGACCCTCAGCTCTGCCGAAAGCCCATCCGGAAGGCGCCCCAGTGCTTGCCGCGGATCATGATCGGCGAGGATAAATCCTTCATCAGCACGAACTGCCCGCCGCCCATGTCGCGGCGATAGGTCTGCAGCAGGAACGGCTTGGTGTTGGCCGCGACCTTCTGCACCGCGCGATCGGTGAACAGGCGGCGGTTGCGGCAATTGGCGTTATTCCAGACCGGGTCCTTGCCCTGCGGCAGGCGGTAGTTCGGGTTGTGCGTCGGCAGATAGCCGCCCTTGGCCCAGGCGACGCAGAACACGATGCGGGGATCGGATTTCTGGATCGGGTCCTGGATCGCGGGCAGCACGCGGTCTGTGAAGTCGACATAGTTGGTGTTGTACTGCTTGGGATCGGTGCCGGGGATTTCCCGATAGTTCTCGTCCATGAACTGGTCGAGCGTGATCTCGCCGCGGCCGATGGCGGCTTCGAACTCGTCCGAGATCCGCTTTGCGGTCTCGACGACAATTCGGATCAGCGGCGCATCCGATGTCTCGACGCCGCTGTCGGCGATCAGCGCAATCAGCCCTTCGGACGTGTCGAGCAGTTTGGTCACGCGTTGATCGGCGTTCTTGAGATCGCGTGAGGAGAGGTCAACGCCCTTGGCGAGTTCGTTGAGCTCGCTGATGACGCTGTCGCAATGTCCGAGATTGGAGGTCGCTGCGCGCGTGACGCTCCCGATCTCCGCTTCCACGGAGGCGAAGCCCTGCTGGACCCGCGAGATGATGCCGGAGATCCGCTGGGCGCCTTCGCCGGCCGTCTTCGCGCGCTGCGAGGCATCGCTGCTCTCGCCGATCAGACCTTCGATCTGGCCGTCGAGATCGCGCACGGTGTCGGAGATCTGGTGCGTGGCCTGGCGGGTGGCTTCCGCGAGGTTCTTGACCTCGCTTGCGACCACCGCGAAGCCGCGGCCGGCATTGCCGGCGCGTGCCGCCTCGATGGTGGCGTTGAGCGCGAGCAGGTTGGTCTGCTTTGCGATCGCCTCGATCGAGCCGGACACTTTTGCCACTTGTGCCAGCGCGGAGCCGACGGCGCTCAAGCGCGCCTCGATCCGCTCCACCGCTGCAACGAGCTCGGAGATGTGGCTCACCGCGGCATCGACTGCGCCGCGCGACTGCGCGATCTCGCCGACCGCCGCTGACGTGGTCGTTTGCACCGCCTGTGACGCATTGGCGATGTCGTGATTGGCCGACACCATCGTTTCGGCAGTTTCCTGGAGGTGGTGGAAACGTTCCGACTGGTTCGCGACGCGGCTTGCGACTTCCTGGACGTTGCCGGCGATGTCAGCGAGTTCCACGCCGAGTCCGCCGATGCGGTCGGCGAGCTGATCGATCAGCCGTTCGGCAAGCGTTCGGTTGGAGCCAGTGTCCAGTACTGCAAGTTGTACGACGGACATGTCTTGAGAGTCCTCCAGTCAGAGCCGTTCGCCGGCTCTCCGCGGCATTCCCATTCCAATATCGATCTTAGGAGGTGATTCGCGCTTTGGCGTCTTGCCTGAGCGCGCACTAGAGCTTGTAGGCCGTCCTGAATCCGCCCCAGTGCCGGCCTTGCACGCGGATCGGAACGTCGATCTCGCGCATCATCACCGTATTTCCGTTGCCCATGTCGCGTGCATAGCTCTGCACCAGATACGAGCGCAGGTTGCGCGCGGCAGCCAACCCCGCCGGATCGTTGAACATCCGCCGGTTGCGGCTGTTGGCCGTGTTCCAGGCGGCATCACCAGGCCGCTGCGGATGCGAATAGATCCTATTGTGCACCGGCAGGAAGCCGTTGCGATCGACCATGGCGCAGAATGCCATGCGCGGGTCCTTCGCCAGAAAGGCTTCCTGGAACGCCGGCAGCGCGCGATCGGCCCAATCCAGATATCTGGTGCGGTACTGCTGCGGATTGGTTCCGGCGATTTCGGCATAATCGGTGTCGAAGAGGTGGTCGATCTTCACCTCGCCGCGGGCAACCGCCTGCTCGAAGATCGCGGTCAGCGCGTTACCCGCCTCCATGGCGCGGGTGACAAACTCCGTGTTCTCCTCGTGGATCGACCACAGCCTGTCCTCGATCTTCTCGCGTAGCTCGGCATTGGGACTAACGAATTGCGCGCGGGCCCCGGCCTTGGACTGCTCGACCACGCGCAGGCGGCAGGCACCGACGCCTTCGAGGGTGCCTTCGACCATGGCTTGCGATGCAAGGCGGCCCGCGTCCGCGCCGCCGATCAGCACGCCGTCCATCGCTATCTCGTAGACCGGCAGCACGCCGCGGGCGGTTTCGAGCTTGAGATGGCAGGGCAGCCGCTCGGTCTTGCGGCGGTCGTCGTGCTCGCTCTGGCGCAGCAGCACGGCGCAGCGCGATTTCAGTTTCTGTGCGAAGGCGGTCACGGCCTTGCCTGCGCTGGCGACGTGCTCGCCGTGGCTCTCGGCCGCCTTGGTCGCAGCATCGATCTCGGCTGCGCTTTCGCCGACCGAGATGATGAACTGCGACGCGCTGGTCGCGTTGCCGGAGACTTCGCTGGTGGTGGCATTCTGTTCGGCGACCGCGCCGTTGACGGTCTCGAACACCGGACGGATCGCCTCGATCGCCTGCGAGATGCGGTGCACCGCATCTGCTGAGCCGGCGGCGTCGCGCTGCAGAGCGTCGATCTTTTTGGTGATCTCCTCCGTCGCGCCCTGGGTCTGCACCGCGAGTGCCTTGACCTCGGTGGCGACGACCGCAAAGCCTCTTCCCGCAGCGCCCGCGCGCGCGGCCTCGATGGTCGAGTTGAGCGCGAGCAGCGTCGTCTGCCGCGCGATCTGTGCGATCAGATTGACCACGTTGCTGATGGCGGCCGAGGATTCGCGCAAGCGATCGACATTGGCGCGGGCTTCCTGTGCCGCGGCACTGGCCTCGTCGGCGAGCTTGCCGGCCTCGCGAACCTGCGCCCCGATGCCCAGCGCCGACTGGGTGAATTTGTCGGCGGCATGGGCGAAGGTGGAGGCATTCGATTGCGCGGCGTTGGTCCGGCCGGTCAGGGCGTCGGTGCGGTCGCGAATGGCGGCAAGCGTCGTGGCGGTCGCCTCGGCGCCGCCGGCCACCGAATTGGCGGCGCGCTCGAGCTGGCGAATCATGGCGCCCAGTTCGAGTTCCAGCAGTTCCAGGATTTCCTTGGCCGAATCGCTTTCGACGGCCGCGGCAGGCTCGGAATGGGCCGCCGGCTGCGCGGCCTGCGGGGCAGCCGCAGTTGCAGCCATGTCCGGCAGACGCTTCCGAAATAGTTCGAATGCCATCAGCTCTCTCTTGTCACGGGACGGTCGGAGGCTATTTTCGCAGGCTGGAATGAAATCAGGGTTAACGATGCCTGACATCTAGGCACGGGCCCGTACGGTGTTACCTTAAAGTCGTAGAGCCTCTTTCTTTCCAGGGGGGTCGCGGCCTATAAGGCCGCGCTTCCCACGCTCACCTTGGCGCACGAGTCCCTAGAGAAGATCACGCATGGCCGGACATTCCCAATTCAAGAACATCATGCACCGCAAGGGGCGGCAGGATGCCCAGAAGTCGAAACTGTTCGGCAAGCTGGCGCGGGAAATCACCGTCGCGGCCAAGCTGGGGACGCCCGACCCCAACATGAACCCGCGCCTGCGTGCCGCCATCACCGCGGCGCGCCAGGAGAACATGCCGAAGGACAATATCGAGCGCGCCGTCAAGAAGGCGCTCGGCAGCGACAGCGAGAATTATGACGAGATCCGCTACGAGGGTTACGGCCCGGGCGGCGTTGCCGTCATCGTCGAGGCGCTGACCGACAATCGCAACCGCGCGGCTTCCGACATCCGCTCCTTCTTCGCCAAGTCCGGCGGCAATCTCGGTGAAACCGGCTCGGTCTCCTTCATGTTCGACCGAACCGGCATCATCGAATACGACCGCAGCATCGCCTCCGACGATGCGGTGCTGGATGCCGCGATCGAGGCCGGCGCCGACGACGTGATCTCGAGCGAAGGCGGCCACGAGATCTACGCCTCGACCGAAGGCTATCGCGACGTCGCCAAGGCGCTGGAGGCCAAGTTCGGCGAGCCGCGCAAGGCCGCGCTGATCTGGAAGCCGCAGAACACGGTCGCAGTCGACGACGAGACCGGCGAGAAGCTGCTCAAGCTGATGGACCTGCTCAACGAGCACGACGACGTCCAGCACGTCTACGCCAATTTCGAGGTGTCGGACGCGCTGCTGGCGAAGATGGGCGGGTAGGGGGGCACTTCCCCTGTTACTTCCGTTCTGTTTCTGTTTCCCCCACGGCGGCCAGCCGCTATCACTGGCTCATGACGACGCTCCCGATTCGTGGCCCCGTTCGCATCATCGGCATCGACCCTGGCCTGCGCCGCACCGGCTGGGGCGTGATCGAGGCCGAGGGCAACCGCCTGATCTACGTCGCCTGCGGCTCGGTGGAGCCGCCGGACGATTTGCCGCTGGCGAGCCGGCTGCTCGCGATCCATGAGGGGCTGGCCGCCGTCCTGTCCAGTCACAAGCCGATGGAAGCCGCGGTCGAGCAGACTTTCGTCAATAAGGACGGCGTCGCGACGCTGAAGCTCGGCCAGGCCCGCGGCGTCGCCATGCTCGCGCCTGCGATGTTCGGCATCAGTGTTGCCGAATACGCGCCGAACCAGGTGAAGAAGACGGTGGTCGGCGCCGGCCACGCCGACAAGCAGCAGATCGCGATGATGCTCAAGATTTTGCTGCCGAAGGCCGATCCGCCGTCCGCGGACGCCGCCGACGCGCTCGCCATCGCCATCACCCATGCCCATCATCGCCAGAGCACCGCGCTGCGGCTGAAGGTGGCAGGCTTATGATCGGCAAGCTCAAGGGCCTGATCGATTCCTACGGCGAGGATTTCGTCATCCTCGACGTCGGCGGGGTCGGTTATCAGGTGCATTGCTCGACGCGCACGCTGCAGCATCTGCCCTCGCCGGGCGAGGCCGCCGTGCTGTCGATCGAGACCTATGTTCGCGAGGATCAGATCAAGCTGTTCGGCTTCCGCAGCGATCAGGAGCGCGAATGGTTTCGCCTGCTTCAGACCGTGCAGGGCGTCGGCGCCAAGGTCGCGCTCGCCGTGCTCGGCACGCTTGGGCCGTCCGACCTCGCCAACGCGATCGCGTTGCGCGACAAGGCTGCGGTGGCGCGCACGCCGGGTGTCGGCCCCAAAGTCGCAGAGCGCATCGTCACCGAGTTGAAGGACAAGGCGCCGGCCTTTGCCAATGTCGATCCGGCGGTCGTGCACCTCGCCGGCGCCGTCGACGACCAGCGCGCGCCGCGGCCCGTGGCGGACGCGATCTCCGCGCTGGTCAATCTCGGCTACGGCCAGCCGCAAGCTGCCGCGGCCATTGCATCTGCATCGCGCAGCGCGGGTGAGAATGCGGAGACCGCGCAGCTCATTCGCCTTGGCCTGAAGGAGCTCGCGAAGTGAGCGATCCCAAGGCCGACCGCATGGTCACGCCCGAGCGCCGCAGCGATGATGTCGGCGATACCGCGCTGCGCCCGCAATCGCTGTCGGACTTCGTCGGTCAGCAGCAGGCGCGCAAGAATCTGTCCATCTTCATCGAGGCGGCGCGCAAGCGCGGAGAGGCGCTGGATCATGTGCTGTTCGTCGGTCCCCCCGGCCTCGGCAAGACCACGCTGGCGCAGATCGTGGCCAAGGAGCTCGGCGTCGGCTTTCGCGCGACATCAGGCCCGGTGATCGCCAAGGCCGGCGATCTCGCCGCGCTGCTCACCAATCTCGAAGAGCGCGATGTGCTGTTCATCGACGAGATCCATCGCCTGAGCCCGGCGGTGGAAGAAGTGCTCTATCCCGCGATGGAGGATTTCCAGCTCGACCTCATCATCGGCGAGGGTCCGGCGGCGCGCTCGGTGAAGATCGAGCTGTCGAAATTCACCCTCGTCGGCGCCACCACCCGCGCCGGTCTGCTCACCAATCCCTTGCGCGACCGCTTCGGCATTCCGGTCCGGTTGAATTTCTACACCATCGAGGAGCTGGAAAGCATCGTCACCCGTGGTGCCCGCGTGCTCAACGTCGGCATGAGCGCGGATGGCGCCAACGAGATCGCGCGACGCGCGCGTGGCACGCCGCGTATCGCCGGCCGGCTGCTGCGCCGCGTGCGCGATTTTGCTTCGGCGGCCGATGCCGACAGGATCGATCGCAAGATTGCCGACCACGCGCTGAGCGCGCTCGAGGTCGATGCCGCCGGCCTCGACGCGATGGACCGCCGTTACCTCACGACCATCGCGCAGAACTATGGCGGCGGCCCGGTAGGCGTCGAGACGATGGCCGCCGCTCTGTCGGAGCCGCGCGATGCGATCGAAGACATCATCGAGCCCTATCTGATCCAGTGCGGCTATCTGCAGCGCACTCCGCGCGGCCGCCTGCTCACCTCGCACGCCTTTCGCCATCTCGGCATCAGCGAGCCATCGCGCGATGCGGCGGCACAGTTCGGCCTGTTCGGCACCGACGAGAGCGACGACTGATCTGCGCAAGTACGGACGGTCGGGCCGTCATGAATTTCCGGTGATTTCGTGCAGAGGGTCTGCACAAAAGCACCCCATTTCCGCTTCAATAGGGTCGCATCAACAAGCTGCATCACGATCAGGCTGCCATGATCACGCGCCGTCACCTCATCCGTTCCATCGGCGGACTGTCCGCCCTCGGCGCATCGACCGCGGCCTATGGCGTCGGCGTCGAGCCGGTGCTGCGGCTTCGCGTCACCCGCTATCATCCAACCCCGCGGCAATGGCCGGCGGATTTCCCGCTGAAGATCGCCGTGATCGCCGACATCCATGCCTGCGATCCCTGGATGTCGCTGGAGCGGATCGAAGCCATCGTCGATCGCACCAATGCGCTGAATGCGGATATCATCGTGCTGCTCGGCGACTATGTTGCCGGTCTGCACCAGGTCACGCGCATCATTCCGGCGAGCGAATGGGCCAAGGTGCTGGCCGGTCTGAAAGCGCCGCTCGGCGTCCATGCCGTCATGGGCAACCATGACTATTGGGCGGACAGGATCGTCCAGCAGGCTGGACACGGGCCGACGGTCGCGCATCGCGCGCTGGAGACGGCCGGCATTCCCGTCTACGAGAACGACGTCGTGCGGCTCGCCAAGGATGGCCGTGCATTCTGGCTCGCCGGCCTTGGCGATCAACTCGCCTTTCTGCCGGCGCGACGCTTCCGGAGCACGGGACGCTTCGGCGCCGACGATCTCGACGCGACGCTTGCCAAGGTCACCGACGACGCGCCGATCATCCTGCTCGCGCATGAGCCCAATATCGCGCCGCGCGTGCCCGCCCGCGTCGCGCTGCAACTGTCCGGCCACACTCATGGCGGCCAGGTCCGCCTGCTCGGTTGGTCGCCGGCGGTTCCGCCACAGCACGGCCTCCGGCTCGCCTATGGCCATGTCCGGCTCAAATGCGACGTCATCATCTCCGGCGGCCTCGGTTGCAGCATCATGCCGCTCCGCGTCGGCGTGCCGCCGGAGATCGTCGAGGTGACGCTGGGGCGTGGGCCGGCGGTGGTCTAGCCGCGCTTGCGCAGCCGGCCGTTTTTGCGCAAAACGGGCTGGTTACCGAAAAGCGAAGAGGCTCGCGACGTGACAGCTCATCTCGACGGCGAGATCCGCGACGGCCGCCACCATATGCAGGTCCGCGTCTATTACGAGGACACGGATTTTTCCGGCATCGTCTATCACGCCAACTATCTGCGCTTCATGGAGCGCGGGCGGACCAATCATCTGCGGCTGATGGGCGCCGAGCAGCAGGCATTGTTCGAGCAGGCCGAGGCGGAAGACGCAAGCTTCGCCTTCGTGGTGCGCTCGATGCATCTCGATTTCCTCAAGCCTGCCCGGATGGACGACGTGCTCGACGTCGTGACCTGGCCGGTCGCCGTGAAGGGTGCCTCCATCATGCTGGCGCAGGAGGTGCGGCGCGGCGAAGTCGTGCTGGTGAAAGCCGAGGTGCGGGTCGCCTTCATCAGCGGCGGCCGTGCCCAGCCGATCCCGAAATCGATCCGCGCGTTGATGAAGGCTGATCCGATTTCGTGATCGGGCGATAGCGGACGGCCTCTCGACTCCCCCGCGCGCGGCGATAGATTGCACTCCCGCCAACCGATGAGGCCCTCATGTCGCGCCCGCCGCTCCCGCCCTTTACCCGTGAGACCGCAGCGCAAAAGGCCCGCATGGCCGAGGATGCCTGGAATTCGCGCGACCCGGTGCGCGTCTCGCTCGCCTATACCGAGGACAGCCGCTGGCGCAATCGCTCCGAGGTTTTTCAGGGGCGCGAGGCCATCGTCACGTTCCTCACCCGCAAATGGGAGAAGGAGCACGACTACCGCCTGATCAAGGACCTCTGGGCGTTTGACGAAAACCGCATCGCGGTGCGCTTCCAATACGAATGGCACGATGCGAGCGGCCAGTGGTATCGCTCCTACGGCAACGAGCAGTGGGAGTTCGACGAGCACGGCCTGATGCGGCGCCGCGAAGCCTCGATCAACGACATCGCGATTGCGGAGAAGGACCGGCGGTTTCACTGGCCGGCACCGGGGCCGAGGCCTGCGGATGTGGTGGGGCTGGGGACGGATCCGTTCTGAGGCTTGCAAACAACTCTCTCCCCTCATGGTGAGGAGCCGCGAAGCGGCGTCTCGAACCATGCAGGCCCGGTTGCTGCATTTGGGCCTCTATCCTTCGAGACGCGCGCGGGAGCGCGCTCCTCAGGATGAGGAGGTGGACCTGCGCGCTAGAAATCTCGTAATCGCGCCACCAAGCTTGGCGTGATCCATCGGCTGCGCCAGTGATTCCCTCGCCGTGGCAACGACGGCGTCCGGCGCCTTGCCGATGCGCAGCTCGCAGCACACCTGCGCAAACTCCACGTCGAACTCCGGATGCGGCTGCAGGGTGAGCGTCGCGCCGTTGGCGTAGAGCAGGCCGGCATGCGGGGTGAAATCGGAGGAGAGGATCGTCAACGCATCGTTGGGCGGCTCAATCACCTGGTCCTGATGCGAGCAGGCGATGGCGACCGCTTCGCCGTCAACGACGCCGTTGTCCGGCAGCACCTGATAGACATGCCGGCCGATGCCCCAGCCCTTCTCCGACTTGCGCACGGTGCCGCCGAGCGCCTGCGCGATCAACTGATGGCCGAAGCAGACGCCGACCATGGGTGTCCTATTGGCGTAGGCCGTGCGCACGAAATCTTCCAACGGCGCGATCCAGTCGAGCCCGTCATAGACGCCGGCGGCCGCGCCGGTGATCAGCACCGCCTCCAAATTGCGCGGATCGGGCAGCGCATCGCCGTTCGGGATGCTGACGATTTCGACCGTAGCTGTCGGATCCTCGGCGCGGACCATGCGCTCGAACATGTCCGGGAATGAACCGTGGCGCTCGCGATATTTTTGTGGGACCTGCCCGCTCTCGATGATGGTGATGCGTGCCATGTGCCCTCTGGTAAAGGTCAAGCCTCGTCGCTTCCTGCCCCATGTTGCTGGTGTGGCCCTGTGGGCTCCAGCAGCGCACTCTCTTTCCGGACCTCGTTGAGAAACGCCTTGGCCAGGCGCGACAGCGGCTCGGCTTCCGACCATAGCATATAGGCCACCGCGTGCGTCGTCGGCGCGAACGGCCGTACGACGAGGCCGGTCCCGCCGTTCTGCCGTGGCGAGAAGGGATCGACCACCGCGGCGCCGACGCCAGCGGCGGCGAGCACGCAGGCCGTGTTGCAGTAGCGCACCTCGACGGTCGGCTGGAACGGCGCGCCGGCGCGGGCAAAACTGTCGCGCACGGCTTCACCGAGCCGCGTGCCGCGCTCGAGCCCGATGAAGGGGAGTCCGGACAGGTCCGCGGCCGAGATTACCGGCCGGTCGGCGAGCGGGTGCTGCAGCGGCAGCACGCACACCATCTCGCCGGTGTGCACCACCTCATGGGCGATGCCGGGATGATGTGTCAGCCCGAGCGCAAAGCCGAGTTCGGCGACTCGGTTGAGCACGCCTTCGATGATGCCCTCGTAGCGCCGCACGTCGAAGAACACCCGGGTCTCCGGGCGGCGGCGCAGGAAGCCTGACAGCGCCGAGGGGATGATGCTGTAGGCGAGCGGCGGCGTCGCGACCAGCGCGAGATGCCCGGAGCGGTTCTCGCGAAGATCGCGCACGCGGTTCTCGAGCTTTGCGTGCAGCGCGAAGATCGCCTCGCTCTCCTTGTAGAGCGCCATCGCTTCCGTGGTCGGAAACAGCCGGTTGTTGACGCGCTCGAACAGCGCAAAACCCGCCTGCGCCTCCATCGTCTTCAGCGCGTTGCTGACGGCGGGCTGCGACAACGCCAGTTCGTCGGCCGCCGCAACCGTGGTGCGGTGGCGGATGACGGCGCGGAGAATCTCGAGCTGGCGCAGGTTCATATCACTGCCGATTATACTCTGGGCCAAAACATCATAGCAGAACGAATTGATTTTGCAGCCCCGCTTCCGCGTAATGGCCGCAGATTTGCACGTCGCATCAAAGGGTTCATCCGCCCATTGAGGCGCCACTGCGCACAGATTGGAGGCGATCTTGGTTCGTGTCCTTCGCGCCGCCGCCGCACAGATGGGGCCGACGCAAAAAGCCGATACGCGCGAGCATACGCTGTCGCGGATGCTTGCGCTGCTGGAGGAGGCGGCCGGCCGCGGCGCCAGCCTCGTGGTGTTTCCCGAGCTTGCCTTCACCACCTTCTTCCCGCGCTGGCTGCTCGAAGGCGAGGCGCTCGACCATTATTTCGAACGCGGCATGCCGAACCCGAACGTCGCCGCCTTGTTCGACCGTGCGCGTGCGCTGCGCGTCGGCTTCTATGTTGGCTATGCCGAGCTGACGCCCGATGGACGCCGCTACAATTGCGCCATCCTGGTCGACCGCGACGGCGAGCTGCTCGGCCGCTATCGCAAGGTGCACCTGCCGGGCTCGGTCGAGCCGCGACAGGGTGCGCGCTACCAGCAGCTCGAGAAGCGCTATTTCGACTATGGCGACCTCGGCTTTCCCGCCTTCCGCGCCGGCTCGGCCTGGGCCCACGCGATCATGGGCATGATGATCTGCAACGATCGCCGTTGGCCGGAATCCTGGCGCGTGCTTGGCCTGCAGGGCGTCGAGCTCGTCTGCATCGGCTACAATTCGGCGGCCTATGATCCCAATGGGGGCAGCACGGAAGATGCCTCCTTGCGCACCTTCCACTCTACGCTGGTGACGCAGGCCAACGCCTACATGAACGCGACCTGGGCGATCTCGGTGGCGAAGGCAGGCGAGGAGGACGGCTCCGGGCTGATCGGCGGCTCCTGCATCGTCGATCCCAATGGCCGCATTGTTGCGCAGGCCGCAACGCTGACCGATGAGGTGATCGTCGCCGACATCGATCTCGACCTCTGCCGCCAGGGCAAGGACAAGATGTTCAACTTCGCCGCACACCGGCGGCCGGAGCAATACCGGGTGATCACCGAACGCGCCGGCGTGATCGAACCCGCGGTTCTCGACGCAGACTGACAGGACGTTCCAGCAACACTGGCAAAGGAGCCGATATGACGCGCCTCTCGTATTTCTTCGGCATCGCAGCGTTGGCGGCCGTGACGTCCGCGCAGGCGGCGGAGCTTCCGGCGGAGATCAAGCAGGCGGGCGCGTTGAAGCTCACGGTCAACTCGACATACGCGCCGATGGAATATCGCGATCCCGCAACGAATGAGCTCGTCGGGCTCGACGTCGATCTGGCGAACGAGCTCGCCAAGCGGCTCGGCCTGAAGATCGTGTGGAGCGAGACGCCGTTCGCCGAATTGATCCCCTCGCTCCAGACCAAACGCGCCGATTTCATCATCTCCGGCATCTCCGATCGCGCCTCGCGGCGCGAGACCGCCGATTTCGTCGATTATCTCGGGACCGGCCCGCAGTTCTTCGTGATGGCGGAGAACGAAGCCAAGGCTGCGACCGATCTCTGCGGCAAGAAGGTCGGGACCACCCGCAGCACCAGCTTCCCGGTCGAGATCGAGAAGTGGAGCAAGCAGAATTGCGAGCCGGCCGGCAAGCCGGCGATCCAGTACGTGCCGGGCGAGAACTCGATCGACGTTCGCAACCAGCTCAAGCAGGGCCGTATCGACGCCGCCGTACAGGGCAGCGAGACGCTGCCTTATGCGCAGACGCAGGAACCCGGCAAATACCGCGTGATCGGCGAGCCCTTTGCCAAAGGCTATCAGGGCATCATGTTCCGCAAGGACGATGCGGCGCTTCGTGAAGTGGTGACCGAGAAACTCACCGCGATGATCGCCGACGGCTCCTACAAAGCCGTCCTCGACAAATGGAGCCTTGGCGGCAACGCGGTCGCCCAGCCCATGCTGAACGCGGCGCCGCAATGAAGCCGGCACCGGCACTCGCGGAGGGTTTTCCCGATCTGTCGGGGCTGCGGATCGCGCGCGAGCCGCACTGGTTTCGCTGGCTCAGCGCGGCGCTGATCGTCCTCGTGCTTGCATTGATCGGGCGCGCTTTTGCGGGCGGCCAGATCGAATGGTCTTATGTCGGCCGCTTCCTGACCGCAAAGGTGATCATAGAGGGCATCGTCAACACCATGGTGATGGCGGTGCTGGCGATGGCGCTCGGTATCTTCCTTGGCGTCGTCGTCGCGATCATGCGGCTGTCGCCCAACCCGGTACTGAAGACCGTTGCCGCCGGCTACACTTGGTTGTTCCGCGGCACGCCGCTGATCCTGCAACTGCTGCTGTGGTTCAATCTCGCGCTGGTGTTTCCGACCATCGGCATTCCCGGCCTGTGGAGTGCGCGCGCCGTCGACGTCATGACGCCGTTCCTTGCCGCGCTGCTCGGGCTCGGCATCAACCAGGGTGCCTATACCTCGGAAGTGATGCGCGCCGGCATGCTGTCAGTCGATATCGGGCAATATGAGGCCGCGCAGGCGATTGGCATGGGACGCCTGCGTGCGCTGCGCCGGATCGTGCTGCCGCAGGCGATGCGGGTGGTGATCCCGCCGCTCGGCAACGAGTTCATCGGCATGGTGAAGGCGACCTCGCTCGCCAGCGTCATCCAGTATCCGGAACTGCTGCACAACGCCGAAAACATCTACTACGCCAATTCGCGCGTGATCGAGCTCCTGATCGTGGCCGGGCTCTGGTACCTGCTCGTCGTCTCAATCCTGACGCCGCTCCAGATGCTGCTCGAACGCCGTTTTGCGCGCGGCACATTGCGGCTCGCGCGATGACAAGACCCCTCGTCGCGATTCGCTCCGTCGCCAAGAATTTCGGCGAGTTCCAGGCTCTCAAGAGCGTCACGCTCGACGTCTGGCCCGGCGAGGTGATGTGTCTGATCGGCGCCTCCGGCTCGGGCAAGACCACACTGCTCCGCTGCATCAACCAGCTCGCGGCGATCGACAGCGGCGGCATCTGGCTCGACGGCGAGCTCCTGGGCGTGCGCGAGCAGGGCGGACGACTGCATCGGCTCAGCGAGCGCGAAATCGGGCGGCAACGGCTGAAAACCGGCATGGTGTTCCAGCGCTTCAACCTGTTTCCGCACAAGACCGCGCTCGAAAACATCACAGAGGGTCCGCTCCAGGTTCAAGGCCGAAAATCCGACGAGGTGCGCGCTGAGGCGATCGAGCTGCTGCGGCGCGTCGGATTGTCGGCCAAAGCGGACGCGTATCCCGCCCAGCTCTCCGGCGGCCAGCAGCAGCGGGTCGCGATTGCCCGCGCGCTTGCCATGAAGCCGATGCTGATGCTGTTCGACGAGCCGACCAGCGCGCTCGATCCCGAGCTCGTCGGCGAGGTCTTGGCGGTCATGAAGGAGCTGGCGCGGAGCGGCATGAGCATGATGGTCGTGACGCACGAACTCGGCTTCGCGCGCGAGGCCGCCGACCGCGTCGTCTACATGGACCAGGGCGCGATCATCGAGCACGGGCGCGCATCCGATGTGTTGGGCGCGCCGCGCGAGGAGCGTACCAAGGCATTTCTTTCGGCAGTGATCTGAATGGGGGCGTATCGATGAAGAGACTTCTGGTTACGGCGGCACTCGTTGGCGCCATGAGCGCTCCGGTCATGGCAGTCGAGCTGCCGGCGGAGATCGCCAAGCGCGGCAGCATCAAGGTCGCGCTGGTGCCGAACTATCCACCGATGGAGTTCCGCGATCCCGCCACCAACGCGTTGTCCGGCTTCGACATCGATCTCGGCGAGGCCATCGGCCGCAAGCTCGGCGTCAAGATCGAGTGGCAGGAGACCAGCTTTGCCGAGTTCATGCCGTCGATCTCGACCGGGCGGGTGGACGCCATCCTGTCCGGCTTCACGGACTATGCCAGCCGGCACGAGATCGCGTCCTTCGTCGATTATTTGCGCAGCGGCCCGCAGTTCTTCGTGCAGCAGTCGCGCAAGGCGGAGTTCAAGGACGCAGCCGCGCTCTGTGGCAAGAAGGTCGGCGCCAGCCGCCGCACCATGTTCCCCGCGCAGATCGCGGCCTGGAGCGAGAAGAATTGCGGCACCAATCCGATCCAGTTCGTCGGCACCGACGGCTCGGCCGACGCCCGCACCCAGCTCAGGCAGGGCCGCATCGATGCCGCCGCCCAGGGCAACGAGACGCTGCCCTACATCATGGACCTCGAGCCCGGCACCTATGCGACCGTGGGCGAGCCCATCGCGCAGCAATTCACCGGCATCGCTCTGCCGGTCAAGGAAAAGGCGCTGCAGCAAGCCATGCTCGAGGCGGTCGATGCACTGATCGCGGATGGCACCTATCGCACGCTCCTCGCCAAGTGGAAACTGACCGACAACGCACTCGAAAAGGCGACCATCAATGCTGGACAGTAAGGCACTCCAGAGCATTCCGCTCGTTCCGGCCAACACCGCGGATCCTGCACCGGAATACCCCTGGCCGAAGCCGTACAATTCGGCGATGTTCCTGTCGTTCGACGTGGACGCGGAGAGCGCCTGGACCAGCAAGGACGCGGTGCACGCCCAGCGGCTCATCACCATGAGCTATGGCGGCTATGAGGCGCGCGTCGGCACGCCGAAGCTCCTGGAGCTGCTCGAACAGCTCGATCTCAAGGCGACCTTCTTCGTCACGGGATGGTCGGTCGACGCGCATCCGGCGATGGCCGAGGCCATTCTCAAGGCCGGTCACGAGATCGGCCACCACGGCTATCACCATCTGTTGCCCGATCCCGGCGATCCCTGGATCGAGGAGGAGCTCGAGCGCGGGTTCGAGGCGCTCAAGCGCCGGCTTGGCGTCAGGCCGACCGGCTACCGCGCGCCCTACGGCGAGTTCACCGAGGAGCTGCGGGTGGCCTTGGTGCGCCACGGCATCGTCTACACCTCCTCGTTCCGCGACGACGTGCGGCCCTATCGGCATCGTCTCGCCGACGGCAAGCCGGGCACGATCGAGCTGCCGGTGACCGCCAGCTATGACGACTGGATGCACGGCCTGTCCGCGCGCTTCAGCCCCCGCTCGATCTTCCCCAAGGAGCATGTGCTCTCGATCTGGAAGGACGAGCTCGACGAAACCAGAGACTGGGGCGCGATGGTGACGACCGTGCTGCATCCACAATGCAGCGGTCGACCGATGCGGCTGCGCCTGCTGCGCGAATTCCTGACCTACGCAAAGTCGTGCCCGGATGTCTGGATCACGACCGGTGAGAAGATCGCGGCCAACTTCCTGCGCCACGAGGCCGGAAAAAGTTGAGCCACGCCATGACCCGTATCCTCGTCATCAACCCCAACTCCTCCGCATCGGTGACGGCGGCGATCGACGACGCCGTCGCGCCGCTACGCATCGCCGGCGGACCCGCAATCGAGGTCGTCGGCCTTGCCGGGGGGCCGCCGGGCATCAGCTCGCAACGCGACGCCGACAGCATGGTGATGCCGCTGGTCAACCGTGTGTCGCGCGCCGATGCGGATGCCTTCGTGCTCGCCTGCTTCAGTGATCCCGGCCTGCATGCGGTGCGCGAGGCGGCCGGCGGGCGCCCGGTGATGGGCATCGCCGAGTGCGGCATCTTTCGCGCAATGATGCTGGGCGAGCGATTTGGCGTCATCGCGCTGTCGCCGTCGAGCATTCGCCGCCAGCAGCGGATGGTGCGGCTGATGGGCATCGACAGCCGCTATGCCGGAAGCTGGTCGGTCGGCGCGAGCGCGGCGGAGACGGCAGGCGCGGACATCCGGGGACGGTTGATTGAAGCCGGCCGCGCGCTGGTCTCGCAATGCCGTGCCGATGTCGTGGTGATGGGCTGCGCCGGCATGGCCTCGCACCGCGCGGCGATTGCGGATGCCATCGGTGTGCCCGTGGTCGAGCCGGCGCAGCAGGCGGTGGCCGCTGCGATCGGCGCGGTCTTGTTGAACACGTAAGATCCTTCAGGAGCCTCTTGCAATGCCCGTCTCCCGCCGTTCGCTCCTCAAGGCCGTAGCCGCGGTGCCGGCGCTGTCATTTCCGGGCATCCTGCGCGCCGAATCCCAGACCACGCTACGCTTCATTCCGGTGATCGACCTCGCCTTCGTCGATCCCATCTATTCGACGGCACAAGTGTCGCGAAACCACGGCTTCATGGTCTACGACACGCTCTACGGCATGAGCTCTTCGCTCCAGGTCTCGCCTCAGATGCTGTCGGGCCATGTCGTCTCCGGCGACCGGCTGCAATGGGACCTCAGCTTGCGCGACGGTCTGTTCTGGCACGATGGCGAGCGCGTGCTCGCCCGCGACTGCGTCGCGAGCATCCGCCGCTGGGCCGCGCGCGACGGCTTTGGCGGCGAGCTGATGGAGGCGACTGACGAGCTGTCGGCCACTGACGACCGCACCATCCGCTTCCGCCTCAAACGTCCATTCCCGCTGTTGCCGCAAGCGCTGGGCAAGGCCGCGATCAACGCGTGCTTCATGATGCCGGAGCGGCTGGCGGGCCAGGATCCGTTCAAGCCGCTCACCGAAGTGATCGGCAGCGGCCCGTTCCGCTATCTCGCCGACGAGCGCGTGCAGGGTGCGCGCAACGCGTATGCCAGGTTCGAGCGCTATCAGCCGCGCACGGACGGCAAACCGGATTGGACAGCGGGCCCGAAGATCGTGCACTACGATCGGGTGGTCTGGACCACCACGCCCGATGCCGGCACCGGCGTCGCCGCGCTGCAGACCGGGGAGCAGGACTGGCAAGAGACCACGCCACACGACCTGCTGCCGATCATCAAGGCGGCCGGCGACATCGAGACGCGGATCCTCGATCCCCGCGGTTACGCCTGCATGCTGCGCCTCAATCATCTTCAGCCACCGTTCGACAATCCTGCCGTTCGCCGCGCGCTCCTGGGGGCCATCGATCAATCCGCCTTCATGACCGCGGTGGCCGGTACCGATCCGAACTTCCAGGTCTCACCGATCGGCTATTTCGCGCCGAATACGCCGATGGCCAGCGATGTCGGCCTCGATGTCTTCCGCGGCCCGCGTGACTACGCCAAAGTGAAGGCCGATCTCAAGGCCGCGGGGTATAATGGCAAGAAGGTCGTGGTGCTCGTGCCCACCAACTCACTGGCGCAGAAGCCGCTTGGCGAGATCGCCGTCGACTCCTTGCGCAAGGCCGGCATGAACGTCGAATATGCCGGGCTCGATTTCGCCGTGGTGCTGCAACGCCAACTCAAGAAGGACCCGATCGGGCAGGGCGGCTGGAGCGCGGCGGTCGGCAACTGGCAGGGCATCGACTGGCTCAATCCGGCCGGCAACACCAATATCCGTGGTGAGGGCAAGGTCGCCGGCTGGTATGCGAGCGAGAAGATGGCCGGGCTCCGCAGCCAGTGGCTGGCGGCCTCCGAGCTCGCGGAGCAGCAGCGCATCTGCCGTGAGATCCAGGCGGTGGCTTTCCAGGAAATCCCCTATATTCCGATTGGCCTGTACAAGCAGCCGACCGCCTATCGCAAAGCCATCACCGGCATTCTCGACGGCACCGCCGTCTTCTGGAACGTACGCCCCGCATGAGCATGATCGCAATCTTCGGCAGCTATGTGCTGTCACGCAAGGACGGCGCGCAGGACGTGTTGCGCGACCATTGGGTTCTGGTCGAAGGCAAGAAGATTGCCGCGGTCACGCGCGACAAGCCGCGGGCGGACGAGGTGCATGACCGTCCCGGCCGCTTCGTTCTGCCGGGCCTGTTGAACCTGCACAATCACTGCTTCTCCGAAGCGCTGGCGCGCAGCCACACCGAGGACGGCAACGGCCGCCGCAACAATCAGAGCATCGTTTACACGGTGCTTTTGCCGCTGACCAAGCGCGGTGCAGATATCTTGTCGGCGGAAGAGCGCATGGCGGTCGCGCGGCTCGGCATCCTCCAACTCCTGAAGGGCGGCGCCACCACGGTGATGGAGCCGTTCCGCAACTCGATCCCGGAGATGTTCGATGCCGCCGAGGAGATGGGCATCCGCTTCTACGGCGCGCCCTATCTGTTCTCCACCTCTGACGCCAAGGCTGGCCCCGACGGCGTGGTCCATTATGCGGGCGATGACGGCACAGCCGACATGGCGACCTGGGATGCGCTCTACCAGCGCTGGAATAATCGCGGCGACGGCCGCATCGGCCTTGCGATGAGTCCGCATGCCACCGACACCTGCGGGCCTGATCTGTTGAGGGCCTGTGCCGCGCGGGCACGCGAGCTCGGCGTGCCCGTCACGACGCATATGGCGCAGAGCCGCGCCGAGGTCGAAACCATCGGCAAGCGCTATGGCGGCCGCACGCCGGCGCAATATCTCGACTGGCTCGGCCTGCTGGCGCCCGACCTGATGGCGGCACACTGCATGTTCAGCACCGATGACGATCTCAAGCTGATGGCCGCGCGCGGTATGACGGTTCTCAACTGCCCGCGCGTGTTCGCGCGCGCCGGCGTCACCGCGGCCTTCAGCCAGTTCGCGGAGCACGGCGTGCGCACGGTGGTCGGCACCGACGGCTACAACATGGACCTGCTCGGCGAGCTCAATGCGGCGTCGCTGATCTCCAAGATCACCTCGGCGCGTGCCGATGTCGCGAACGCGCCCGAGTTGATCGAGGCGAACACGGCAATCGCGGCCGATGTCATCAAGCGGCCCGATCTCGGCCGTATCGAGCCGGGCGCGACCGCCGACCTCACGATCGTCGATCTCACCCATCCGCATCTTCAGCCGCTGTTCGACCCGCGCCGCGCGCTGATCGCGCTCGCCAATCGCGCCAATATCGATCAGGTCATGGTCGACGGCCGCATGCTGGTCGATGCCGGCCGCTATCTCGGCGCCGACGAGGCGGCGATCACGGCGGCAGGGACGGCCGCGATCGGCAAGATCTGGGACTTGCCGGAGGCACAGGCTGCATTCAACGGCTGAGCGTCGCTTCGTCTTCGAATTCGGCGAGCGATTTGCGCATGGTCTCGACGAGATCCAGCGCCACCGGCGAGGGGCTGCGCTGTGCGGGGAAAACGGCTGAGAACTCGAAGTCGATGCGCGGCAGGAAGCGGCGTGCGATGACGCCGCGGGTGGAAAATTCCTGGGCGGTGAAGGGATCGCAGATGGCGACGCCAAGTCCTGACGACACCATGCCGCACATGATCTCCGATAGCGTGGTCTCCACCCGCAGCACGCGGCGGACATCGTGGCGATGGAAGACCTGGTCGACGAGATGGCGGCTCGACGAGCCCGCCGACAGCGAGATGAAAGTCTCGCCCTCGAAATCCCACGGCTCCAGCACTTCCTTTTCCGCGAGGCGGTGACCGGTGGGCAGTACAGCCACGCGCGCGGGCGCCGGCAGCTTCTGGCTCGGCAAGCCTGAATGCGCGATCGGCACCTCGGCAAAGCCGACGTCGCATTGGTTGTTCAGCACCCAGTCGACCACGATCGGCGAGATCACACCGAAGAAAGCGAGGTTGAGGTTGGGCCGCTCCTTCAGGAAGTGCCCGGTGAGCCGCGGCAAATAGCCATTCGACAATGCTGGAAGTGCCGCGATGCGCAGTGAACCGGTGCGGCGGCCCCGGATTTCCTCGGCTGCCGCGGTGATGCGTTCGAGGCCGACGAAGGAGCGCTCCACCTCGGTGTAGAGTGCCATTGCCGCGGCGGTCGGCACCAGGCCGGTGCCGCGCCGCTCGAACAGCTCCATCTTCAGCAGCGCCTGGAGGTCGCGGAGCAACCGGCTGACCGCCGGCTGCGTCACTTTCATCAGCGCCGCCGCCTCCGTCACGCTGCCGGTCAGCATCGTCGCCCGGAAGGCTTCCACCTGCCGCGAATTGATGCGCGCCATCCCGAATTCCATTCATAACATTTAGGCATGCAGAAGCTGCCATTATTCATTGGACGATGGAAGCCGGAGTTTGCGATGTTTTTCATCAGAGCTGGAGACGGCCCGCTTTTTCGGCAGATTGGAGGGGTTCGAACCTCCGGATCGCGCCAAAACCAGCCGCGTAGGGGCTGGAGCCCTGTCGGGGAGGGATTTGCGCGGAAGGAAATGCGGAAGGTTCAGCCAACGAGACTCGTCGGCACGTCACCTCATCCCGGTATGGAGATCGGACCACATGAAGACTTTTCGCCTTCTGACAGCGGTCAGCATCGCGGCCCTCATCGCCGCCCCCTCGGTTGCCACGGCTCAGCAAAAGACGCTCTATGTCGCCGGCTATGGCGGCTCGTTCGAGAAGACCATCCGCGACGAGGTGATCCCGACTTTTGAGAAGGAGAACGGCGTCAAGGTCGAGTACGTCGCCGGCAACTCCACCGACACGCTGGCCAAGCTCCAGGCGCAGAAGGGCAACCAGCAGATCGACGTCGCCATCGTTGACGACGGCCCGATGTACCAGGCGATCCAACTCGGCTTCTGCGGCAAGCTCGATGGCCTGCCGACCGATCTCTACGACACCGCGCGCTTCAAGGACGATCGTGCGGTCGCGATCGGCATCGTCGCGACCGGCCTGATGTACAACACCAAGGTGTTTGCGGAGAAGGGCTGGGCGCCGCCGACCTCCTGGAACGATCTCAAGGACACGAAATACGCCAAGCAGCTCGTGATCCCGCCGATCAACAACACCTATGGCCTCGAAGCGCTGGTGATGCTGTCGAAGATGAATGGCGGCGGCGAGTCCAATGTCGATTCCGGCTTCAAGATCTTCAAGGAGCAGATCAATCCGAACGTGCTCGCCTATGAGCCGTCGCCGGGCAAGATGACCGAGCTGTTCCAGTCCGGGCAGGCTGTGATCGCGGTGTGGGGCACCGGCCGCGTGCAGAGCTTTGCCAATACCGGCTTCCCCGTCGATTTCGTCTATCCGAAGGAGGGCGCCGCGACGTTGCTGACGACCGCCTGTCCGATCACCAAGCCGAACGCCTCGCCGCTTGCGTCTAGCTTCGTCAAGATGCTGCTCGAACCCAAGATCCAGCTCGTGATGCTGAAGGATTACGGCTACGGCCCGGTGCTGAAATCGCTGGTGATCCCGCCCGAGCTCGGCAAGATGGCGCCGATCGGCGAGCGCGCGGCAAAGCTCTATAATCCGGACTGGACCGTCATCAACGAGAAGCGCGAGGAATGGACCAAGCGCTGGAATCGCGAGGTCGAGCGCTGATCGGTCATCCCGGAGACAGTGCGATGGCCTATCTCGAGCTCGAAGGGGTCGCCAAGCAATTCGGAGCGCAGACTGTCGTCGACGACTTCAGTCTCGCGGTCGGGAAGGGGGAGTTCGTCTCCTTTCTCGGCCCCTCCGGCTGCGGCAAGACCACGACCCTGCAGATGATCGCGGGCTTCCTCGATCCCACCCGCGGCGCGATCCGGCTGCAAGGCAAGGATCTGACCGCGATCCATCCGGCCAAACGCGGGCTCGGGATCGTGTTCCAGAGCTACGCGCTGTTTCCGCACATGACCGCGGCCGAGAATGTCGCCTTCGGGCTCGAGATGCGCAATGTGCCGCGCGGCGAACGGACCGAGCGCGTTCGCGCAGCGCTCGCGATGGTCGGGCTTGCCGGCTACGAGGATCGCCATCCGCGTCGCATGTCCGGCGGCCAGCAGCAGCGCGTGGCGCTGGCGCGCGCGCTGGTGATCAAGCCGAGCGTGCTGTTGCTCGACGAGCCGCTATCGAATCTCGACGCCAAGCTGCGCGAGGAGATGCAGATCGAGCTGCGCCAGATCCAGCGTACCATCGGCACCACCACGATCCTCGTCACCCACGACCAGAACGAGGCGATGTCGTTGTCCGACCGCATCGTGGTGATGAGCCAGGGCCGGATCGAGCAGATCGGCACGCCGCAAGAGACTTATGAGAAGCCGGCCTCGGCCTTCGTCTCGCAGTTTTTGGGAAAGACCAACGACTTTGCCGCGACGATCGATCGGACCAGTGCGCCTGGGCGATTGATTGTCGGCTCGTGGAGCGCGCCTGCGCATGTCGGGCGCAGCGGTCCCGTCACCATTAGCATTCGCCCCGAGCGGATCGACTTTGGCGACGCGGGCCTCAGCGCAAAGATCGTCACACGCATCTTCCAGGGCAATCACTGGCTGTTCCAGTGCGAGAGCGAATGCGGCCCGGCGACCGTGATCCGCCAGAATGACGGCCGGTCGCAGCCGGTCGAAGGCGAGGCCGTTCACCTCACCTGGCGGCCCGAGGACATGAGCGTGAGGGGCGTCGCATGAGCGCTTCCGCCGAGGAACGAAACGCACGCACGCCCTGGGCGCTGACGGCGCCCGCTTTGATGCTGTTCGTCGGCGTGCTCCTGATTCCGCTGGCAATGACCGTGATGCTGTCCTTCCATGATTGGGGCCAGTACAAGGGCATCGAGCCGGTCTTCATCCTCAAGAACTGGCATGAGATCGTAACCGATCCCTATTACGCCGAGATGTTCGGGCGGACGTTTCGCATCGCGATCCTGACTACGCTGCTCACCGCCGTGCTCGGTGCACCCGAAGCCTACATCCTCAACCGCATGAGCGGACGCTGGAAGAGCGTTTTTCTCCTGGTCATCCTGGGGCCGTTGCTGATTTCCGTGGTGGCGCGGACGCTCGGCTGGGCGCTGCTGTTCGGCGGCAACAACGGCCTCGTCAATAAGCTGCTGATGTCGGCCGGGCTGATCCGCGCGCCTATCCCCTTCATGTTCACCGAAACCGGCATGGTGGTCGCACTCGCGCACGTGATGATGCCGTTCATGGTGCTGTCGGTGTGGGCGGCGCTGCAGCGGCTCGATCCGCAGATCGAGAATGCCGCGATGTCGCTCGGCGCCGGCCCTGCGACCATCATCCACCGCATCATCATGCCGCAGATCATGCCGGGCGTGCTGTCTGGGGCGATCATCGTGTTCTCGCTCTCGGCCAGCGCGTTTGCGACGCCCGCCATCATCGGCGGCCGTCGACTCAAGGTCGCGGCGACGCTGGCCTATGACGAGTTCCTCAACACGCTGAACTGGCCGCTGGGGGCGGCGGTCGCCACGCTGCTGCTGGCCGCGCTGGTCTTGATCGTCGTCGGCAGCAACGCACTGATCGAGCGCCGTTACGCGGAGGTGTTCCGATGAGCCGGAATGGCCCGCTCGCGCTGATCTTCCACACCATCTTTGTCATCGTCATGGTGGCGCCGATCCTCGTCGTCTGCCTCGTTGCGTTCACGCCTGAAGGCTTCCTGTCGTTGCCGACAAACGGTTTTTCGTTGCGCTGGTTCAGGGCGATCGCCAACTATCCCGAATTCGTCCATGCTTTCTGGGTCAGCCTTGGCCTGGGCGCACTATCGTCGTTCGTCGCGCTATTATTCGCGGTACCGGCGGCGCTCGCGATCGCGCGCTATCGCTTCCGCGGCCGTGATGCGCTCGCGGCCCTCTTTCTCTCGCCGCTGATGATCCCGCATGTCGTGCTCGGCATCGCGTTCCTGCGCTTCTTCACCTCGGCCGGGATGGGCGGCAGCTTCGCCGCGCTGATCATCGCGCATGTCATCATCGTGTTTCCGTTCGCGCTACGGCTGACCCTGGCGGCGGCGACCGGCATGGACCTTTCGGTCGAGATGGCGGCGGTCTCGCTCGGTGCCGGCGGCTGGACGCTATTCCGCCGCGTGACGCTGCCGTTGATCCTGCCCGGCGTCATCAGCGGCTGGGCGCTCGCCTTCATCCAGTCCTTCGACGATCTCACCATGACCGTCTTCCTCGCGGGACCCGGCACCGAAACACTGCCGGTGCGCATGTTCCTCTACATCCAGGACAACATCGATCCGCTGGTGACGTCCGTCTCGGCCTGCGTGATCGCGATCACCATGACCGCCCTCATTCTGCTCGATCGCTTCTACGGGCTCGACCGCGTGCTCGCCGGCAAGGGCGATACAGGGCGATAGGAGAATCCATGCGAACAGATTACGACGTCGCCGTCGTCGGCGGCGGATTGCTCGGCTCCGCCATCGCCTGGGGCCTGGGAAGACTCGGCAAGAAGGTGGCCGTGCTCGACGAAGGCGACATCACCAAGCGCGCCTCACGCGCGAACTTTGCGCTGGTTTGGGTCCAGAGCAAGGGGCTCGGCATGCCAGCCTATACCGTCTGGACGGTGCAGGCGTCACAGGCGTGGAGCAGGCTCGCCTCGGAGCTGAAGCAGCAGACCGGCCTCGATGTCTCGCTTCAGCAGAACGGCGGTTTTCATCTGACGCTTGGCGAGGACGAGTTCGGTCAGCGCGCCGAGCTGGTCAAGCGCATGCACAACCAGACGGGTGCCGCCGATTACAAGATGGAGATGCTGCCGGCATCCGAGGTGAAGAAGGCGCTGCCGCTGATCGGGCCCGAGGTCTCCGGCGGCAGTTATTGTCCACTCGACGGTCACGTCAATTCGCTGCGCACGTTTCGTGCGTTCCACACCGGCTTCAAGGCATTCGGCATCGACTATCTTCCGGAGCGCCCGGTCTCGGCGATCAGCAGGAGCAGCGGCGAATTCTGCCTGACGACGCCGCAGGGCGAGCTCCGTGCCGCCAAGATCGTGCTCGCCGCCGGCAATGCTAACCAGACCCTGGCGCCGATGGTCGGTCTCCACGCCCCGATGGGCCCGACCCGCGGCCAGATCGTGGTGACCGAGCGCACCATGCCCTTTCTGCCGCATCCGCTGACCACGATCCGCCAGACCGACGAGGGCACGGTGATGATCGGCGACAGCAAGGAAGACGAGCTCGACGATCGCGCGCTGAAGCACTCGATCAGCGCCGTGATGACGGATCGCGCCCAGCGCATGTTTCCGCATCTCGCGCGGCTCAACGTGGTCCGGAGCTGGGCCGGCATCCGCGTCATGCCGCAGGACGGCTTTCCGATCTACGACCAGTCGGAGACGCATCCCGGTGCCTTCGTCGCCTGCTGCCACTCCGGGGTGACACTCGCCTCCAACCACGCCTTCGAGATCGCGCGGATGGTTGCGCAAGGCGCGCTCGAGCCCGAGCTGGTCGGCGCGTTCTCGGCCAGCCGTTTTGGCGCCGCCGGTGCCGCGAACAACAGCGGCTACTAGGGACATTGAAGGAGCCAGGATGTTCAAACGATCCGAGCAGGACAAGCGGCCAGCGGTGCAAATCTTCGTCGATGGCGTTGCCGTCGCGGCGCGGCAGGGCGACACCGTCTCCGCCGCGCTGCTGGCCTCGAGCTGCGATGCACGCCGTTCGACCGCAGTCAGCGGGGCGCTGCGTTTGCCCTATTGCATGATGGGCGTGTGCTTCGATTGCCTCGTCACCATCGATGGCGTCGGCAACCGACAGGGCTGCCTGGTGCCGGTCACCGACGGCATGCAGATCGAGATTCAGAAGGGCAAGCGGGAGATCGGGAAATGACTGTGGCTCCCAAGCGCGAAGAATATGACGTCGTGGTGATCGGGGCCGGGCCTGCCGGCCTTGCCGCCGCCGCGACGGCCGCCGAAGCCGGCCTGTCCACGCTGCTGCTCGACGAGAATATCGGCCCCGGAGGCCAGGTGTTTCGTGCCATCGCCTCGACGCCGGTGACCGACCGCAGCCAGCTCGGTGAGGACTATTGGGTCGGTACCGATCTCGTGCAGGCGCTACGCGCAGGCAACGCGGAGGTCATTCAGCGCGCAACGGTCTGGAGCCTCGATCGCAATCTCGATATCGCCGTCTCGGTCGGCGGCGCGTCCGCCTTCGTCAAGGCCAGGCGCGTGATCCTCGCGACCGGCGCGCTGGAGCGGCCGTTTCCGATTCCCGGGTGGACGCTTCCGGGCGTGATGACCGCGGGCGCCGCGCAGACCATGTTGAAAACATCGGCCCTGGTGCCGGATGGCCGCACGGTGATCGCGGGGCAGGGGCCGCTGCTCTGGCTGCTCGCCGCGCAGATCTTGCGTCTCGGCGGTCGCATCGATCGCATTCTCGACACCACCGAGCGCGGAAACTATTTCGCCGCACTCCCCCACGCTTTCGCTTTCCTGACCTCGCCGTATTTCGCCAAGGGCTTGTCGATGATGCGCGAGGTGAAGGCGAAGGTGCAGGTCGTCTCAGGTGTCAGCGAGCTTGCTGCCTCTGGTGACGGCCAACTCGCGAACGTCAGCTATGTCGCCGGCGGCAAACGCGAGACCGTCCTTGCGGATCTCTTGCTGCTGCACCAGGGCGTCGTGCCCAACGTCAATCTGGCGATGGCGGCCGGAATCGAGCATCGCTGGGATGATTTGCAATTGTGCTGGTCTCCGGTGCTGGATGCCAGCGGCAATTCGTCGGTCGCCGGCATTGCGATTGCTGGCGACGGCGCCGGCATCGGCGGGGCGAACGCAGCCGTAGTGCGCGGCCGCATCGCGGCACGCGCGGCAGTGGAGGCGTTGGCGCCTGCGGCTGCAAAAAAATCTGCGCCGATGGCGAGCCTCCGCGCCGATCTCGCCAAGGCCGAACGTGGTCGCGTTTTTCTCGACACGCTGTTCCGGCCGGCGCCGCAGTTTCGCATTCCCGCAGGCGACACCATCGTCTGTCGCTGTGAGGAGGTCACCGCAAAGGATATTCTCGACGCCGTCGCGATCGGCGCGACCGGGCCGAACCAGCTCAAGGCCTACCGCCGCACCGGCATGGGGCCGTGCCAGGGCCGGCTCTGCGGCCTCACCGTCACCGAGCTGATGGCGCAGGCGCGGGGCAAGAGCCCGCAGGAGATTGGCTATTACCGGCTGCGCGCGCCGGTCAAGCCGATCACGCTCGCCGAGCTCGCCGCCGTTCCGAAGAGCGCAGACGACATCAAGGCGGTGGTGCGCGGATGACGAAAAACGTGGATGCGATCGTCGTCGGCGGCGGCATCCACGGGTGCTCGACCGCGCTATATCTGTGTCTCGCCGGCCTCAAGCCGGTGCTGATCGAGAAGGACTATGCCGGCCGGCACGCTTCCGGTGTCAACGCCGGCGGCGTGCGCCAGCTTGCGCGGCACATCCCCGAAATCCCGCTTTCGATCCGCTCGATGGGTATCTGGGAGAAGATCACCGATCTCCTCGACGACGATTGCAGCTTTGAGAGCTATGGCCAGGTCCTCGTCGCCGAGAACGAAGAGGAACTCGCGGTCTGCCGCGCACGTGTGGCCGAGCTCAACGCGCTCGGCTTCACCCACGAAGAGCTGATCGATGCCGCAGAGCTGCGGCGCCTCGTGCCGGCGGTGGCCGAGACCTGTCCCGGCGGCGTGGTCTCGCGCCGCGACGGTGCGGCCAATCCCGCGCAGGCGACGACGGCGTTCCGTCGCAAGGCGGAGCAACTAGGTGCGACCGTGCGCGAGGGCATTGCCGCCACGAATATCCGGCACACCGATGGTCTCTGGCATGTCGATGTCGGCGCCGAGAGCTTTGCCGCGCCGGTGCTCGTCAATGCCGCCGGCGCCTGGGCCGGGACCATCGCAGCCGCGCTCGGTGAGCCCGTTCCGGTCGAGACGGTGGCGCCGATGTTGATGATCACCTCGCGCGTGCCGCATTTCATCGATCCGGTCGTGATCCTGCGCGGCCGCAAGCTGTCCTTCAAGCAATTCAAGAACGGCACGGTGCTGATCGGCGGCGGCCATTTGGCTACGCCCCATCAGGATCGCAACGAGACGGTGTTGGACTGGAAAAGCCTCGCGACCAGCGCCCGCACCGTGTTCGAGCTGTTCCCGGTCATGCGCGACGCGACGATCATGCGGGCCTGGGCCGGCATCGAGGCCAAGACCAAGGACGATCTGCCCGTGTTTGGACCGAGCAGCCGGCACAAGGGCCTCTATCACCAATTCGGTTTTTCGCTGCACGGTTTCCAGCTCGGCCCCGGCGCGGGCGCCGTCATGGCGGAGCTGATCGTCAACGGCGGCACCCAGACCCGCATCGGCGATCTCGGCATCGACCGTTTCCACCCCTCCACGCTCTAGCAAAAGAGGACATCATGAGCATTACCCGCAGCATCCGCACGCCCATCATGCACCGCGCCGTCGAAGCCAACGGCTTCGTCTTCATTGGCGGCACCATCGCCGACGACACCTCTGTGTCGATGGGCGAGCAGACCCGCAACATCCTCGGCAAGATCGCCGGCTATCTGAAGGAAGCGGGCACCGACAAGTCGCGCGTCGTGAGCACCTCGATCTTCGTCACGGACCTTTCCAAGAAGAAGGAGATGGACGCGGTCTGGACCGAGTTCTTCGGCGACAATCTGCCGACCCGCGCCACCGTCGGCGTCGCCGATCTCGGCGGCAGCGCGCTGATCGAGGTCGTGGTCACCGCGCTCAAGGGTTGATCGCGCGGGCCTGCGGCGGACGTCGGCGCTCCGCGCGCCGTCGTTCCTCAGAGCCTCGCCTTGATCTCGCCCTTCGATGGGATTAGTTAGAGAGCCCTCAAACAGGATATTCGAGATCCATGGATTTGACCCCGACCGCAAAGCCGACCTGCCTTGCTCACGGGGAATTCCATGCCTGCTTCCATCATCCTGTCCAACCTGTCGCTGTCCTCGCCTGACGGCCGCTCTCTTTTTTCCAATATCGATCTGACGTTCGGCGCCGAGCGGACCGGCCTCGTCGGCCGCAACGGCGTCGGGAAGACGACGCTGCTTGCGTCGATTTCGCGAGAGCACATTCCTCAATCGGGGCGCGTTGCTATCAACGGAACCGTTGGTCTGTTGCGCCAGGACGTCCAGCCCCTTGCGGGCGCGAAGGTGATCGACCTGTTCGGTGCGCGAGCCGCGCTCGATGTGCTTCGCCGTGCCGAGCGCGGGGATGCCTTGGCCGAGGAGGTTTCCGAGGTCGATTGGACCCTCGAAACACGGCTTACGTCCGCCCTTGCGCGTGTCGGGTTCGACGTCGCTCCGGAGATCGAGCTCGACCGCCTGTCGGGCGGGCAGGTCACGCGGGTTCGTCTGGCCGCGCTGATCTTTGCGGAGCCAGACTTCCTGCTGCTCGACGAGCCCACCAACAATCTCGATCGGGAGGGGCGCAAGGCGGTGATCGATTTCCTTGCGTCTTGGCGCGGTGGGGCGATCGTCGTCAGCCACGATCGGAGCCTGCTCGAAACCATGGATGCGATCGTCGAGCTGAGGTCGCTCGGAGCTACGCGATACGGCGGCAATTGGAGCAGTTATTGCGAGCAGAAAGCCGTTGCGCTCGCGGCTGTCAGGCACGACCTCGCGCATGCCCAGAGGCGCCTGTCCGAGATCGACGGGAAAGCGCAGGAGGCCGCGGAGAGGAAAGCGCGCAAGGACGGCGGGGGCAAGAAGAAGCGCGCCAAGGGCGACATGCCGCGCATCCTGGCCGGCGCACGCAAGGACCGTAGCGAAGACACCGGCGGCAAGACCGCGCAGATCGCCGAGCGGCGGCGTGCGGATGCGCTTGAGGCCCTTGATACGGCGCGCCGGCGCATCGAGATTCTTCAGCCGCTGTCGGTGAAGCTGCCCTCGACCCGGCTGCCAGCGGGCAGGGAGGTGGTTTGGCTCGATTGCGTCAGCGCCGGCTATCGGCCGGACCGGGAAGTCTTGCGCGATCTATCGCTCGCGATCGTTGGTCCGGAGCGCCTGGCAATTGTCGGACCCAACGGTTCCGGCAAGACGACGCTGCTGAAACTCGTCGCCGGCGAACTACGTCCGCTCTCCGGCACCATGCGGGTCAGGCCGGATCTTGCGCTGTTCGATCAGAAGGCCAGCCTGCTCGATCCCGCGGTCTCCATCCTGGATAACTTCAGGCGCTTCCATCCGAAGGCGGGTGCAAATGAATGCCATGCGGCGCTGGCCCGGTTCATGTTTCGAGCCGATGCCGCCTTGCAGATTGCGGGACATTTGAGCGGCGGGCAGATGTTTCGTGCAGGCCTTGCCTGCGTGCTGGGCGGAGCGATGCCGCCGTCGCTGCTGATCCTCGACGAGCCGACCAATCATCTGGACATCGAATCCATCGAAGCCGTCGAAGCGGGCTTGAGGGCCTATGACGGCGCGCTGCTCGTCGTCAGTCATGATGAGGCGTTTTTGCAGGCGATCGGGATTACCCGACGGCTCGATCTTGCTGCCCCGAGGCAGCGCGCCGGTTGCAGGATCATTTGATCCCGCTTTGCGGTTCGGCACGACGACAATTTTCAAAAACCCGACGCCCTGCCCCCAGCGCGTCGGGTGGAAAAAGATGAGTATCAATCCGTGATCCCAACGCAGCAGTTGTGACTCGCGTCGCTCCAATTTACCACTCCGGGAAACTACCGCGTTGGAACCGGACGCCGCCCAACCTGCGCGCGGCCTAGGAGGCGGCGCTGCCGCCCGGTTCGAGCGCCTCACCCATCTCCAGCGGATGGGCCATGGTCTCGTGCAGCGCATCGCGGTCGAGCTCGCCTTCGGAGATGCTGATGACGACACAGGCGACGCCGTTGCCGATCAGATTGGTCAGCGCGCGGCACTCGCTCATGAACTTGTCGATGCCGACCAGGATCGCAATCGACTGGATCGGGATGTCGGGCACGATCGAGAGCGTCGCCGCCAGCGTGATGAAGCCCGCCCCCGTCACGCCAGAGGCGCCCTTCGAGGTGATCATGGCGATGCCGAGAATGCCGAGCTCCTGCCAGATGGTCAGATGGGTATTGGTCGCCTGCGCCAGGAACAGCGTTGCCAGCGTCATGTAGATGTTGGTGCCGTCGAGGTTGAAGCTGTAACCGGTCGGAATGACGAGGCCGACCACCGAACGCGAGGCGCCGAGATGCTCCATCTTCTGGATCATCTGCGGCAGCACCGTTTCTGATGACGAGGTGCCGAGCACGATCAGCAGCTCGTCCTTGATGTAGGCGATGAAACGCAAGATCGAGAAGCCGGCGAGCCGCGCGATTGCGCCGAGCACGACCACCACGAACAGGATGCTGGTGAGATAGAACGTGCCGATCAGGGCCGCGAGGTTGAGCAGCGAACCGAGGCCGTAGGCACCGACGGTGAACGCCATCGCGCCGAACGCTCCGATCGGGGCGACGCGCACGATGATGCGGATGATGCCGAAGAACATCTTTGCGGCCTTGTCGATCGCCTCCGCAATGGGCTCGCCGGCCTTGCCGAGGAACGCGATGGCGAAGCCCGACAGGATCGAGATCAGTAGCACCTGCAACAGATCGCCGCGTGCGATGGCGCCCAGATAGCTGTCGGGGATGATCGCCATCAGATGGGCGACGATGCCTTCTTCCTTGGCCTTGGTGACGTAGGTCGCCACCGATTTCGGGTCGATCGTGGCGGGATCGATGTTGAAGCCGTGCCCGGGCTGGAGCACCTCGCCGACCAGCAGGCCGACCGCGAGCGCCACGGTCGAGACCGTCTCGAAATAGATCAGCGACTTCAGCCCGACCCGACCGACGCGCTTGAGGTCGCCCATCGAGGAGATGCCGTGCACCACGGTGCAGAAGATCACCGGCGCGATCATCATCTTGATCAGCGCGATGAAACCGTCGCCGAGCGGCTTCAGGGCCTTGCCGAGATCGGGATAGAAATAGCCGACGAGCACCCCGAGTGCGATCGCGATCAGCACCTGAATGTAGAGGATCTTGTACCAGGGCTGGTGCCGGCGGTGGACGGCTGGCTGGATCGCAATGTGTGTCATAGAATAGGCCCCGGACGTATTGATCTTGTTTGATTTGCATCATGTGATGGCCGCTGCAGAAGCGACAATCACATTTTTATCTGTTCGCACGAAGATCTGTCGCTGCACCGCAACTGGGGGGAACATGCCGATTGCAACGGGCTCCGATGAGCGAGCGCAAGGCTATTTTCCGCGTTGGATTCTGAAGTCCTCCGGCGTGATCATGCCCGAGCAGCGGCTGCCGCTTGGCCAGACCGTCGTCTCCGGTCTCCAGCATTGCGTCGCAATGTCGGGCTCGACGATCATCGCGCCGCTGCTGATGGGGTTCGATCCCAATGTTGCGGTGCTGTTTTCCGGCATCGGCACGCTGATCTTCTTCGTCATCGTCGCGGGGCGCGTGCCGAGCTACCTCGGCTCGAGCTTCGCGTTCATCGCGGTCGTGATCGCCGCCACAGGCTATGCCGGGCACGGGCCGAACCCGAACCTGTCGGTCGCGCTTGGCGGCATCGTAGGAGCCGGCGTCCTCTACGGCCTGATCGCGCTGGTCGTGATGTGGTCGGGGGTTGGCTGGATCGAGAAGCTGTTGCCGCCGGTCGTCACCGGCGCTGTGGTCGCCGCGATCGGCCTCAACCTCGCGCCGGTGGCGGTCAAGGCAGTGAGCGCCAATGCGTTCGACACAGGAATCGGGCTCGCGACCGTTCTGATCATCGGCGTGGTTGCCGTTGGCGCGCCTGGCCTGTGGCGCCGCCTGCCGATCATTCTCGGCGCGATCGGCGGATATCTTTTGTACCTGCTGTTCGCGAACGGCCTCGGCTTCGGCAGGCCGATCGACTTCACGCAAGTTTCGGCTGCGTCGTGGATCGGCCTGCCGAGTCTTACCACGCCGACCTTCCAGGCCGATGCAATCGTCCTGATCGCGCCGGTCGCGATCATTCTCGTCGCCGAGAACCTCGGTCACATCAAGGCCGTCGGCGCCATGACGGGCCGGAGCCTCGATGACTATCTCGGCCGCGCCTTGCTTGCCGACAGCCTCGCGACCATGGTGGCCGCCTGCGGCGGCGGCACCGGCGTCACCACCTATGCCGAAAACATCGGCGTCATGGCGGCGACGAAGGTCTATTCGACCTTGCTGTTTGCCTTCGCGGCGATGGTGTCGATCGTGCTCGGCTTCTCGCCGAAATTCGGCGCGCTGGTCCTGTCGATCCCGGGTCCCGTCATCGGTGGGCTCTCGATCGTGCTGTTCGGGTTGATCGCCGCAATGGCCGGCCGGATCTGGGTCGAGAACAAGGTCGACTTCTCAAGTCCGGCAAACCTGATCACCGTCGCGGTCGCGCTCACCGCAGGCGCCGGCGACCTCACGCTCAAATTCGGCGCCTTCACGATCGGCGGGATCGGCACCGCAACCTTTGGCGCCATCATCCTGTACCAGATCCTGACTTCGCGACTGGCTCGCCGCTAGGAGTGAATCCCAGCGGTGCGCCGACGGATGGAACAAAACGCCGGTTCCCTCCATGTTGATGTGTCCCCCGGAGAAGAACGATGCCACATATCGACCGCTCGACCACCTTTTCTTCGCGCCTCGTCGGCCAATACGCGCTGGTGACGGGCGCCTCGCAAGGCATCGGCCGCGCCGTCGCCATTCGGCTTGCCCAGGAAGGCGCGACCGTCGCCATCAACTATGTCGATCATCCGGAAAAGGCAGAGGAGGTGCTCGCGTCCGCGCGTACGGCATCGAGCGATCGCGGCCACGGCAAGCTCGACCATATCGTCGTCAGGGCCGACGTCAGCAACGAGCAGGACGTAGCCGCGATGTTCGAGACGATCCTGGCGCGCTGGAAGCGTCTCGACTGCCTGGTCAACAATGCGGGCTTCCAGCGGGAATCGCCGAGCGAGGCGCTCGACATCGACACCTATCGCCGCATCATCGACGTCAATCTCAACGGCGCCGTGCTCTGCGCCCAGAAGGCGCTCGCGCATTTCGTTGCGCGCGGCGCAGGCGGCAGCATCATCAATTGCTCCAGCGTCCACCAGATCATCCCGAAACCCGGCTACCTCGCCTATTCCATCAGCAAGGGCGGCATGGCCAATCTGACACGCACGCTGGCACTCGAATTCGCCGGCCGCGGCATTCGCGTCAATGCGGTCGGTCCAGGCGCGATCGACACCCCAATCAACGCGGCCTGGACCGGCGATCCGGAAAAGCGCGGTGTGGTCACCAGCCACATTCCGCTCGGCCGTGTCGGCACGCCGGAGGAGATCGCCGGCGTGTTCGCCTTCCTCGCCTCGGATGAGGCCAGCTACATCACGGGGCAGACCATCTATGCGTGCGGAGGTCTGACGCTGTTTCCCGAATTCCGCGAGAACTGGGCAAGCTAGCGGGCTTCCTCGCCATCTGGCAAAACCGGCCTGCGCAGACTACATCTGCGTCATGGCAAATCATCCGCTCCGCGATTTCGTCGGACGGCACGAAAATCTGTTCGTGCTGACCGGCGCTGGCTGCAGCACCAATTCGGGCATCCCCGATTATCGCGACAGTCACGGCAACTGGAAGCGGACCCAGCCGGTGAACTTCCAGGCTTTCATGTCGGAAGAGCATACGCGTCGGCGCTATTGGGCGCGCAGCCTGATCGGCTGGCGGCGGTTCGGCCAGGCGAGGCCGAACGATGCGCATCACGCGCTCGCCCGGCTCGAGGCGAGCGGGCGTTGCGGAATGCTGCTGACCCAGAACGTCGACCGGCTGCATCAATCCGCCGGCCACCGCCAGGTGATCGACCTGCACGGCCGGCTCGATCTGGTCCGCTGCATGGGCTGCGGTCAAAAGACCCCGCGGAGCGAATTCCAGAAGACGCTCGGCCACGCCAATGCGGAATGGTTGACGCTCGACGCGGCCGATGCGCCCGACGGCGATGCGGACCTGGAGCATGCGGATTTTTCGTCGTTCAAGGTGCCGGCCTGCGAATCCTGCGGCGGCATCCTCAAGCCCGACGTCGTGTTCTTCGGCGAGACCGTCCCGCGCGACGTGGTCGTGACCGCGCAGGATCATCTGGCGCAGGCGGACGCCATGCTCATCGTCGGCTCGTCACTGATGGTCTATTCCGGTTTCCGCTTTGTGCAGGCGGCCGCGCAACGGCAAATCCCGATCGCTGCGGTCAATCTCGGACGCACCCGCGCCGATGATCTCCTCACGCTGAAGGTCGAGGAGCGCTGCGAAGCGGCGCTTGCATTCCTGCTCTGATCGCGCGGCCTGCGAACACGCCTTGCCTATTGCATGGGTGCCAAGCAGAATAGCTGGACGGCAGCATGTTCCTGTCATCCATGGCATGGAAATTGCTGCGCTTTTGTCCTCGGTCTTGACGATCAGCACGGAGAGTTTGGAATGCTTGAGGGAGCCGAGGTGCGGCTTGCCGTCGATATCGGTGGCACGTTCACCGACATCGTGCTGGACGTGGGCGAGGTGCGCAAGACGCGCAAATTGCTGACGACGCCGCAGCGGCCGGAAGAGGCGGTGCTGGACGGCATGCGGCTCATTCTCGCTGATGCGCGCGCCTATATCAGCGACATCGACGTCTTCATTCACGGCACGACGCTCGCGACCAACGCCATCATCGAGCGTCGCGGCGCCAAGACGGCGTTGATCGCGACCGAGGGCTTTCGCGACGTGCTCGATATCGGCACCGAGAGCCGCTACGACCAGTATGACCTCTCCATCGACAAGCCGAAGCCGCTGGCGCCGCGATCTTTGCGCTTCACCGTGCCCGAGCGCATCGACGCGCATGGCGCCGTCCGCCTCCCGTTGGACGAAGCGGCGGTGCGCGCGCTCGCGCCAAGATTGCGCGCGCTGAACGTCGAGAGCGTCGCAATCGCGTTCCTGCACTCCTACGCCAATCCCGAGCACGAGCGCCGCACGGCCGCGATCATCAGTGAGGAGATGCCCGGCATTTCCGTGACCGTATCGTCCGCGGTGTGCCCGGAGATCCGCGAATATGAGCGCACATCGACTGCAGTGGCCAACGCCTATGTGCAGCCGCTAATCGATGGTTATCTCGCTCGCATGTCCGACGCCTTGCAGGTCGAGCAGTACCGCGGCGCGATCTATCTCGTCACCTCCGGCGGCGGTGTCACCTCGATCGAGACGGCGCGGCGCTTTCCGGTGCGCCTCGTCGAATCCGGTCCTGCCGGCGGCGCCATTTTCGCGGCGCAGATCGCGGCGCGTCTCGGCGAGAGCAAGGTGCTGTCCTTCGATATGGGCGGTACCACGGCAAAGATCTGTCTGATCGAAAAATACCAGCCCGAGACCTCGCGCGTGTTCGAGGTCGATCGCGCAGCGCGCTTCCTGAAAGGTTCGGGTCTGCCGGTGCGGATTCCCGTGATCGAGATGGTCGAGATCGGCGCCGGCGGCGGCTCGATCGCCCATGTCGATGCGATGAAGCGCGTCACGGTCGGTCCTGAGAGTGCCTCGTCGGAGCCCGGGCCCGCCTGCTACGGCCGCGGCGGCCTGCGCCCGGCCGTGACGGATGCCGACGTCGCGCTCGGCATGATCGATCCGGACGACTTCGCGGGTGGCACGATCAAGCTCGACCCTGAACTCTCGAAGCAGGCGCTGCTGCGCAGCGTCGGCGAGCCGCTGGGTCTGTCGGCAGAGACTGCGGCCTATGCCGTGCACGAGGTCGTCTGCGAGAACATGGCGAGCGCGGCGCGCGTGCATGCGGTCGAGCGCGGTGAGATTGTCGGTCAGCACACGCTGATCGCCTTCGGCGGCGCGGCGCCTCTGCATGCGGCGCGCGTCGCCGAGAAGATCGGTGTCTCCCGCGTGATCGTTCCTTCCAATGCCGGCGTCGGCTCGGCCGTTGGCTTCCTCGCGGCTCCGATCGCCTACGAGCTGGTGCGCAGCCGTCATGTGCGGCTCGACGATTTCGACACCGAAGGGGTCTCCGATCTGCTCCAGGAGATGGTGACCGAAGCGCGTGCGCTGGTCGAGACGGGTGCGGCAGGCGCGCCGGTCCGCGAGCGCCGCGCGGCCTTCATGCGCTATGTCGGTCAAGGCCATGAGATCTCGATCGAACTGCCGAACCGGCGGCTGGCGACGGCCGATCTGGCCGGCCTGCGTCAGAAGTTCGAGGCGGATTATGCGGTGATGTTCGAGCGGCCGATCCCGGGTGCGGCGATCGAGGTCTTGAGCTGGTCGGTGCTTGCGACGACCGAGGCGCGCAATCCGCCTATTGTCGCGGCCGTTACGCGCAAGCCCGCCGGGAAGGCGACCGGCAGCCGCAAGTTCTTCGATGGCCGGGTCGGGGAGGTGATCGAGATCCCGCTCTATCGCCGCGAGGACATGGCGCCAGGCGCGACGATTGCAGGTCCCGCCGTGATCGCGGAGGACGAGACCTCGACGTTCGTCTCCAACAGTTTTGATGCCCATATCGACGGTGCCGGCAGCATCGTCATGGAACGGAAGGCGGCCTGATCATGAGCAAGGCAAGCGGCGCGAGCCTGATCGACCTTCAGATCATGTGGCACCGGCTGATCGCCGTGGTCGAGGAGCAGGCGCAGGTGCTGCTCCGCACGGCCTTCAGCCCGATCGTGCGCGAATGCGGCGACCTCTCGGCCGGCGTGTTCGACCTCAAGGGACGGATGCTGGCGCAGGCGGTGACCGGCACGCCCGGCCACGTCAACTCGATGGCGGAATCGGTCAAGCACTTCATCGCCCACTTTCCGATCGAGACGATGAAGGAGGGCGACGCCTACATCACCAACGATCCCTGGATGGGCACCGGCCATCTCAACGATTTCGTCGTCACCACGCCCTGCTTCAAGGACGGCAAGCCGGTCGCGCTGTTTTCCTGCACCAGCCATCTCATGGACATCGGCGGCATCGGCTTCGGACCCGACGCCACCGACGTGTTCATGGAGGGGCTCTACATCCCCATGCTGAAGCTGATCGACCAGGGCGTCGTCAACGAGACGCTGATGGCGATGATCCGCACCAACACGCGGCTGCCGATCGACACCGAGGGCGATACCTATTCGCTCGCCGGCTGCAACGACGTCGGCTGCGAGCGCCTGGTCGAGATGATGACCGAGTTCGGCATCGACTCGCTCGATGCGCTCGGCGACTACATCTGCGACCGCTCGCGCGAGGCCGTGCTGGCCGAGATCGCCAAACTGCCGAAAGGCAGCTGGCGCAACACCATGGTGGTCGACGGCTATGATGAGCCGGTCACGCTGGCCGCCGTGCTGACGATCTCGGACGAAGGCATCCACGTCGACTTCGACGGCACCTCGGCCGCGTCCAGGTTCGGCATCAACGTGCCTCTGTCCTACACCATCGCTTACACCGTGTTCGGTCTCGGCTGCGTCGTCGCCTCCCAGATTCCGAACAATGCCGGTTCGCTCTCGCCACTGACGGTGTCGGCTCCCAAAGGCGCGATCCTCAATGCGCCAAAGCCGGCGCCGGTCGCCTCGCGCCACATCATCGGCCAGATGCTGCCCGATGTCGTGTTCGGCTGCCTGCGCCAGATCATTCCCGAGCGCGTGCCCGCGGAAGGCACCTCGTGCCTGTGGAATCTCAACGTGCGCGGCCAGACCCGCTCGGGCGCCGGCGGCAATTACGGATTTTCGATGGCGGTGACCTCCAATGGCGGGACCGGCGCGCGCTTCGCGAAGGACGGGCTGTCGGCGACCGCCTATCCCAGCGGCGTGCGCGGCACGCCGGTTGAGATCGCCGAGACGCAGACGCCGCTGATCTTCTGGCGCAAGGAACTGCGTCCGGATTCCGGCGGGGCAGGGCGAACCCGCGGGGGCCTCGGCCAGATCATCGAGGTCGGCAGCGGTGTCGATGGGCCGTTCGACATCCTGGCGGCATTCGATCGCATCGATCATCCGCCACGCGGACGTGATGGCGGCAAGAACGGCGAGGCCGGCTATGTCGGCCTGAAGTCCGGCAAGAAGCTGCGTGGAAAAGGCTTTCAGCAGGTGCCGCCGGACGACCGGCTGGTGGTGCTGACACCAGGCGGCGCCGGCATCGGCGATCCCCGGGAGCGCGCGCCGACAGCCGTCAACGACGACATCGAAAGCGGCCTCGTGTCTGCCGACAATGCGGTTGAAATTTATGGGCACACGCGATGACGCTTCAGGCGTCGTGCGCGTAGCAAACGGAGGGGCTCAATGATCACGCGACGGACTTTTACCGCGGGCGCAGCGACGCTGCTCGCAGCCGGCCACATCTCGACCCGCGCGCGAGCGGCGACGGTAAGCTGGGACATGTCGACGGTATGGCCCGACGGCAATTTCCACACCCAGAACGCGTTTGCCTTCGCGGAAGAGGTGAAGAAGCAGACGGCTGGCTCGGTCGCGATCACCGTGAAGGCCGGTGGACAGCTCGGCTTCAAGGGCCCCGAGCATCTGCGCGCCGTCCGCGACGGTCTGGTGCCGCTCGCCGACGTCCTCAATATTCAGCAGGTCGGCGACGAACCCTTCATGGGCGTCGAAAGCATTCCCTTTCTCTGCGGCTCCATGGACGAATTGAAGGTGCTGCACAAATACGTGCGGCCCGAATACGAGAAGGTCGCCGCGCGCAACAACCAGAAGATCCTCTACATCGTGCCCTGGCCGACGCAATATCTGCATCTCAAGGTCAAGGTCGCCGATGTCGACGGCTTGAAGAACATCAAGATCCGCGTGCCCGACAAGAACGCCGTCGACATGCTGGCCGTGGTCGGCATGGCGCCGGTGATGATTCCGTGGGGCGAGACCATCCCGGCGCTGGCGTCGGGCGCGGTCTCCGGCGTATCCACCTCGTCGGTGTCGGGCGTCGACGGAAAATTCTGGGAATTCCTGAAATACATCTACCCGACCAACCACGTCTGGTCGTCGCAGATGCTCACCGTCAACCTCGATTCCTGGAAGGCGCTGAGTGCCGATCAGCAGCAGCTCGTCGCCGGCATTGCCGCGAAGATGGAGCCGGGCTTCTGGGCGAACTCGCTCAAGGCGGACGTCGACAGCCTCAACCGGCTCAAGGAAGGCGGCATGGAGGTGGTGCCGGTCTCGGATGCCATGATCACGGACATTCGCGCCAAGACCGCGCCGCAGCTCGACGCTTTCGTCAAGCGCGTGCCGGCGGCCGACAAGCCGGTGCGGGCCTATCTCGCGGAAATGAAGCGCTGAGGACTTGCAGTGGCGGATGTTTTGCCTGCGTCGTCCCATAGTCTCAACGCGGCGGCGCCGGAGCCGCTGCGCATCCTGCTCGACGGCATCGACCGTCTTGGCCGGCTGGACGGCTGGATCGGTGGCGGCTGCCTCTTGATGCTGACGCTGCTGATGCTGTGCGAGGTCGCAACGCGCTTCCTCTCGAACTTCCTGCCGTTCTTTCCGCCCACAATCTCGATCGCGTGGGAGTATTCCTCCTATCTGATGGCGGCGTCCTTCACCTTCGGCGCCGCCATGACCCTGCGCGTCGGCGGCCATATCCGTGTCGTGCTGCTGCTGAAGAACGTCCCCGCTCCGTTTCAGCGCGCGATCGAAATCCTGTCGGCCGCCGCCGGCTTCGCCTTCATGGCCTTCCTGACATCGTCGATGGCGAAGTTCGCCTTCGGCGCCTATGTGCGCGGCCAGGTCTCGACCTCGAGCGACACCCCGCTGTGGTTTCCACAGGCCGTCGTCACCTTCGGCATGCTGCTGCTGACGCTGCAGTTCCTGGCGCGCGTGATCCAGGCCGTGCTCGGCCTGCCGCTGGAGGACCACCGCATGAAGGCCTCGCCCGTCGAATGATCGCCCACGCGCCAGCCAGCAGACACCGGATACCATGACCATCGAAGTCATTGCTCTCTTCGGGATCCTGTTTGCGCTTCTGGCATGCGGCGTATGGATCGGCCTGACGCTTGCGCTCACCGCAACGCTGCTGCTGGCGATGTTCCGCTCAATCCCGCTCGACAAGCTGCTGCCGCAATACGCCTGGAACATCTTGACGACGCAGGAACTGCTGGCGCTGCCGCTGTTCATCCTGATGGGCGAATTGCTGTTTCGCACCCGTCTGTCACGTTCTCTGTTCCAGGGGCTCGCGCCCTGGGCGGGGCTTTTGCCGGGTCGTCTTCTGCATGTGAACGTGATCGGCTGCACCATCTTCGCCGCAATCTCCGGCTCGTCGGCGGCGACGACGCAGGTGATCGGCCGCATGTCCCTGAACGAACTGCTGCGCCGCGGCTATTCCCGCGACATCGCGATCGGCTCGCTCGCCGGCGCCGGCACGCTCGGCTTTTTGATCCCGCCATCCAACATCATGATCATCTACGGCGTGCTCGGCGACGTCTCGATCCTGAAACTGTTCACGGCCGGGGTGCTGCCCGGACTGCTGCTGGCCGCCACCTTCATGGGGTGGGTGATGCTGCACACGACCCTTAACCCCGGCATGGTGCCGGAGGCGGAAGCCAAGCTCTCGCAAGTGCCATGGCGCGAACGGTTTGCGGCGCTCAAGGACCTCGCGCCGGCGCTGTTCCTGATCGCCTGCGTGCTCGGCTCGATGTATGGCGGGCTGGCGACGCCGTCGGAGGCCGCCGCGGTCGGCGTGTTCGGCGCGGCGCTGGTCGCCTGGGCGCAGGGCTCGATGTCGCAGCAGGTGATGCGTGACGTGCTGATCGGCTCGGTCGTGACCTGTTCGATGATCGCGCTGATCGTGCTCGGCGCCTCGATCCTCGGCAACGCCGCGGCCTTCCTCGGCATCCCGCAGGCAGTCGCCGCCTTCGTGAAGGGCTTGGGGCTATCGCCGTTCATGCTGATCGTGGTGCTGATTATCTTTTATCTGATCCTCGGCTGTTTCCTCGATGGCTTCTCGATGATCGTGATGACGCTGCCGATCGTGCTGCCGATCGTGAAGGGCGCGGGCTTCGACGAGATCTGGTTCGGCATCTTCCTCGTGCTCGCGGTCGAGATGGCCCAGATCACGCCGCCGGTCGGCTTCAACCTGTTCGTGATCCAAGGCCTGACCGACGACGGCCTCGGCTACATCGCGCGCGTCACGATGCCCTATCTCCTCATCATGGTCGGATTCGTGCTGCTGCTGACGCTCTGGCCCGGCATAGTCACGATCCTGCCGAGGGTGTTGTACGGATAGATTGCGCCGTCCCGGCCGCTCAGCCGGGACGGCGCGCCTCAATCGTCAAAGCTTACGCCGCGGCCTTCTTCCGCGCCTGCTCGGCCTTGTACAGCTCGAACTCTTCCGCGATCGCCTTGGCGATCGAGGGCCGTTGACGCAGGCGTTCGTAATAGGCCTTCACGTTCGGCCATTTGGCGAGCTCGATCGGCGGCGTCGCCATGGTCCAGTTGATGACCGTGACGAGATAGGCGTCGGCGACGCTGAATTGGTCGAGCAGGAAGTCGCGCCCCTTCAGGTAATTGTCGAGATAGTCCAGCCGCGACAGGTTCTTCTCCAGCGCGTAGGCTTTCGTCTCCTGCGGCGCCTTGCGGTCGAGCACCGGGATGAACAGGCCCTTGTGCAGCTCGGTGCCGATGAAGCAGAGCCATTGATGCAGTCGCGTGCGCTCGATGCCCGCTGCGGCTCCGAGACCCGATTGCGGGAAGCGGTCGGCGATATATTGCAGGATCGCGGCGTTCTCGGTCAGCACCACGCCGTCGTCGGTGCGCAGTGTCGGCACCAGGCCGATCGGGTTCACGGTTCGAAAGTCGGTGCCGTCGCTCAGCACCGTCTTGGTCGGCGGATCGACTTCGAGATAATTGGCTTCGGCGCCGGCTTCATACAGCGCGACGCGGCTCGCCATCGAACAGGCGAGCGGCGAGAAATAAAGATCCATCTTGAGCCTCCTTGGGCAATTCTTCGATGTGACTTTTGGAGTGGCGCTCAACCTGGCCAGATTGATTTTTGTACTGTCTTGCATATTATGGAGTTGGTCAAGGATTAAATTGCGAAATGGTACAAAAATCGAAGCCGCCAGCTGCTGCCACTGAGCCCAAGCGCCGCGGCCGTCCGCGCGCCTACGAACCCGAGGTCGCGCTCGGCAAGGCGCTCGACCTGTTCCGCACGCAGGGTTTCGCCGCGACCTCGCTCGACGATCTCAGCGAAGCCACCGGCATGAATCGCCCGAGCCTCTATGGCGCCTTCGGCGACAAGCGCGAGCTCTACATCAAGAGCTATCAGCGCTACCGTGAGGACGCGCGCGCATCCATGGTGGAGATCTTTCGACAGGAGATGCCCGTGCGCCAGCGGCTGGAGCGTATCTTCGCCTCCGCGCTGAACATCTATCTGTCCGGCGCAACCGGCCCGCGCGGCTGCTTCACCGTGGTCACGGCGGCCTCCGAAGCGGTCGGCGATCCCGACATCCGCGCCATGGTGCTCGATGGCCTTAACGAACTCGACAAGGCGTTTGCGAGTTGCTTCCGCCGCGCCAAGGAGAAAGGCGAATTGCCCGAAAGCGCCGATCCCGCCGTGCTGGCGCAGCTCGCTTCAGCGACCGTGCACTCAATTGCCATTCGTTCGCGCGCGCGCGTGTCGCGGAAGGATCTCGAGGCGATCGTGAAGGGAGCGATCGACGTGATGGTGGGACGAAAGAGCTAGGCGGTTGCGTGGCGCGAGCTAACGTCGTCCTGGCGAAAGCCAGGACCCCTAGCCACCGAATCTGGTTTGGCGAAGATTCGGAGTTGCCGCCGTCGCGCCGCAGCTCCTCCCTGTAGCCCGCCTACGCCGCGCGAATATGCGCGAGGAAGCGGTCCACCTCGTCGCGCAGCCGCTGCGATTGCTTTGACAGCTCGATCGCGGAGCCCAGCACCTCCTCCGCTGCTGTTCCCGTCGCGGCGATGCCGGCGGTGACGCCTGCGATGTTTTGCGAGACCTCGCCGGTGCGGGCGGCTGCCTGCTGCACGTTCTGGGCGATCTCCTGCGTTGCGGTGCCCTGCTGGCCGACGGCGGCGGCGATCGCGGCGGAGATCTCGTCGACCTCCTGGATCGTTGCGCAGATCGACTGGATGCCGTCCACTGCGCCGGTGGTCTCGCCTTGTACCGCCGTGACCTGGGCGCCGATCTCCTCGGTCGCTTTGGCGGTCTGGGTTGCCAGCGCCTTCACCTCGGAGGCGACCACCGCAAAGCCGCGGCCGGCTTCGCCCGCGCGCGCCGCCTCGATCGTCGCGTTGAGTGCCAGCAGATTGGTCTGCTCGGCGATGCCGCTGATGAAGGAGACGACGTCGCCGATTTTTTGCGCGGCGTCGGCCAGACTTTGCACGCGCTCGTTCGACCGTCGTCCGTCGCTCGCGGCTTTGCCGACCACCGCGGTCGCGTGCGCAAGGCGCCGGCTGATCTCGGTCATGGACGACGACAGCTCTTCCGCGGCGGCAGCGACCGTCTGCACATTTTCCGAGGCGAGCGCCGAGGCCGACGACACCGTGCCGGTCTGCTGCCGCGACCGCTCGACGATATCAGACATCGAGCGCGCCGTGTTCTCCATCTCGACCGCGGCCGAGGAGACCGTGGTGACGACCTCGCGGATGCTGGCTTCGAAATTGTCGGCGAGCGCGGCGAACGCGCGTCGCTTCTCCGCTTCGGATTGCGCCTTAGTGTCGGCCTGTTCGGCCTGGAGCCGGTTGAAGTTGACGGCGTTGTCGCGGAACACCGCGACAGCCTTGACCATCGCGCCGACCTCGTCATTCGCCTTGCTGACGGGGACGGTGACATCGAGGTGTCCGTCGGCCAGCTCGCGCATCACGCTGGTGATGGAAATGATCGGGCGCGAGATGCTGCGGGCGATGAGATAGCCGACGATGGCGGCGAGCACGAGCCCGAGCGCGGCGATGCCGAATGCCAGCAGCCAGGCACGGTCGGCGGAGGCCACATAGTCGGCATTGTCCATCACCAGTTCGACGGCGCCGAGCGGCTTGCCGGAAAAATCCCTGATCGGTCCGAGCAGCGCCGCTACCGGCGTCGTGTCGAGCTTGGCCTGCCGTACCGTGAAGTCGCCGCCGGCGGCGCGGCCGTAATCGGCCGCATCGAAGAAGCTCTTCCCCTTCAGCGTGCCGCCGAACAGCTTGAAGCCGCCGCCGTCCGCGAGATGGAAGGCGATGTCGACATGGCGGTTGGTCTTGAAATCGTCGAGGAAGGACTGGCCGAAGGTCAGGCCAAACTCCACTGAGCCGAGATGCTTGCCGCCTTGCGCGATCGGCACGACGCCGCGGATGCCGAGCCCAGCCAAGCCGCCCTCGAGGCCGACCACGACCTTGCGCTCCTGGTTGGCCATGATCACGGTTTTGCGGAAGCCCGAGAGGTCGTCGCCAAATTTAGCAGGCTAGTGCACGCGCAGGAACGAGGTCGCGGGCGCCACGTGGAACTGGAACTGTTCGACGCCGTACTCCGATTTGGTCGCAGCAAACACCGGCCCGAACAGGCTGATCAGGGCATTGCGATCCTGTTTGGCCATCGCGTCCTGCGTTGCCGGCATCGCGGCGACGACGGCGCTCATGGCGGCGGCGCGCTGGGATTCCTCGGCAATTCGCGACTGGAGCGCGTCGTAATGACTGCGAAGCTCGCGCTGGTCGGCCCGGTCGATGATGCCGGAAATGATCCACATCGCCCCGAGCACGGCGAACAGGGCGGTCGCCGCCGCCGTCACCGCCAGCGCAACCGTGATCCGCATCCTGAGGCCGAGCGTGAAGCGCATGTCCGACTCGTTCGTTGAGCGTTGATTAAGGAGACCTATCAACTTCTCGCTAAGAGAGGGTGAACGGGATGCCGGCCGAGCGGGTGCCTTCGGGGGTGACGGAGTGACCAAAGAAGTCTGGTGTCGTCCTGGCTTTCGCCAGGACGACACGGAGGGTAGGGAGCGGTCGTGCCTTTTTCAGGCGTGCGGCCTAATACCCCCGCGTCCGGTCCACCACGTTCTCCAGCACACCACACGCCTCGAACCGCGCGATCTGCTCGGCGACATAGGCCGAGATCGCGTCGGCGTCGGTGTCGGCGGCGTTGTGCGGGGTCAGCAAAACCTTGGGATGGGTCCAGAACCGGCTGTCCGCCGGCTGCGGCTCCTGTACGAAGACGTCGAGCGAGGCGGCGCCCAGCGTGCCGTCGTCGAGGCAGGCCAGGATGTCGGCTTCATTCTGGAGGCCGCCGCGGCCGGCGTTGATCAGCACGGGCGCACCGAGCGGGCTCTTGCGGTTGAGCTTGGTGAAGACGTCGCGGTTGAGGATGCCGTGTGTATCAGGCGTCAGCGGCAATAGGCTGACGAGAATATCGGTCGTGCGCAGGAACGCGTCGATTTGCCCGGCGCCATGGAAACATTCGACACCCGCGATGATACGCGGGCTGCGGCTCCAGCCGGCGACGCGGAAACCAAGCCGCCGCAGCACATCGGCCGCATCAGTACCGAGCGTGCCCAGGCCCATGATACCCACCGTGACGGCGCTCGCTGGCCATTGATAGGTCGGCTCCCAGCGCTTTTCGCGCTGCGACTGGCGCAGATAAAGCTCCTGGCGGTGGTGCATCAGCACGTGCTGCACGACGTATTCGGTCATGCGGCCGGTCAGATCAGGCACGGCCACGCGCACCAGCGGCACGTTCGGAAGGCTCTTGTCCGCCATCAGCGCGTCGACGCCGGCGCCCAGATTGAAGATCGCACGCAGATTGGGGAAAGAGCCGAGGTCGCCCGGCACCGGCTTCCACACCGCGGCATAATGCACCTCGGCCGGATCGAGCCCGGCATCGGGCAGCAGCACCACGCGGCGGCCGCCGCAGACGGCGTCGAACCGGGCCTTCCAGCGCTCAGGCAGCCAGTTCTGCTGCGTGCTGTTGATCAGGACGGCCAGGGTGCCAACGGTCATTCGAAGTGCCTCTTTAAGTTCCGCTTTTGAAGGCCCTCCTTGGCACGATCTGCCGGATTTTTCTTGCAATTTTTTTCCGCAGCCATGTCGGGGCAAGGCATACTGGATCGTCTTCAAAACAAGCGCTCAGAGAAGGTACTGCCCATGCTTTATGCGATCCTTTGCTATCACGACGAGGACTTCGTCGGCTCATGGAGCAAGGACCAGGACGAGACCGTGATGAAGAAGCTCGCCGTGGTGCAGGAAGGTCTCGCGAAGCAGGGCAGGCTCGGCCCGGTGGCGCGGCTGCTGCCGACCACTGCGGCAGCGACGCTGCGCAAGGAGGACCCGCCACTGGTGCTCGACGGCCCCTACGCTGAGACCAAGGAGCAGTTGCTCGGCTTCTATATCGTGGATTGCAAGAATCTCGATGACGCACTCGATGTCGCCCGCGACCTCGGTGCCGCCAATCCCGGCGGCGCCTACGAGGTGCGCCCCGTCGGCGTGTTCAGTCCCGGAGGGAATCTGAAATGAGCGAAGCCGATACCGCCTGGATCGAGACCGCGCTGACCTCGGCGCGCCCCCAGGCGGTCGGCGCGCTGCTGCGCTATTTCCGCGATCTCGACACCGCCGAGGAGGCCTTCCAGAACGCCTGCCTGCGCGCGCTGAAGACCTGGCCGCAGAACGGACCGCCGCGCGATCCCGCCGCCTGGCTGATCATGGTCGGCCGCAACGTTGCCATCGACGAGGTGCGCCGCACCCGCAAGCAGCAGCCGCTGCCGGAGGACGACCAGGCGATCTCCGATCTCGACGACGCCGAGGGCGCGCTCGCCGAGCGGCTCGACGGCTCGCACTACCGCGACGACATCTTGCGGCTGATGTTCATCTGCTGCCATCCAGGGCTGCCGGCAACGCAGCAGATCGCGCTGGCGCTCCGCATCGTCTGCGGCCTGACGGTGAAGCAGATCGCGCGCGCCTTCCTGGTGTCGGAAGCGGCGATGGAGCAGCGCATCACGCGTGCCAAGGCCAAGGTCGCGGAGGCCGGGACGCCGTTTGAAACGCCGGGCGCGGTCGAGCGCTCGGAGCGGCTCGCCGTTGTCGCGGCGATGATCTATTTGATCTTCAACGAGGGCTATTCGGCGAGCGGCGACACCGCCGAAATCAGAAAGCCGCTGTGCGAGGAAGCGATCCGGCTGGCGCGGCTGCTGCTGCGGCTGTTCCAGAGCGAGCCGGAGATCATGGGACTCACGGCGCTCATCTTGTTGCAGCATGCGCGCAGTGCCTCGCGCTTTGCCGCGGATGGCTCGCTGATCCTGCTGGACGACCAGGATCGTTCGCTGTGGAACGGCACGATGATCGCGGAAGGCCTCGCGCTGATCGACAAGGCGATACGCCATCGCCGCAGCGGGCCCTACCAGATCCAGGCCGCGATTGCTGCGCTGCATGCCCGCGCCTCCACGCCTGAGGAGACCGACTGGGCGCAGATCGACCTGCTCTATGGTGCGCTGGAGGTGGTGCAGCCCTCGCCGGTGGTGACGCTCAACCGCGCGGTCGCGGTTTCCAAGGTGCGCGGACCGCAAGCCGCGCTCGACCTGATCGAGCCGCTGGCGCCAAAGCTTGCCAACTACTTCCATTTCTATGGCGTGCGCGGCGCCTTCCTGATGCAGCTCGGCCGCAACGACGAAGCCCGCATCGCCTTCGACCGCGCCATCGCCCTCGCCAACACGTCCGCAGAAGCCGCTCACATCCGCATGCATCTCGATCGCCTGATCCGGGACAGCCAGCCCAAGGGCGCCAATGGCGGCGCCAGGCAAGACGCTAAGGTCGAAGGCGCAAAGGTGAAGTAGGGAGCGCCTGCCTGGGGCATAACAAATTTTTCCGCTTCGCCTTGTCGGGCCCGGTCCCCTCCCTTCGTCCTAGGAGCGTATCCAGGGAGCCATTCATGCTGAAAGCCATTGCCGTCATCGCCATCCTGCTCGCGGTCGGAATCGTGGGCGTGCTCGGCTTTGCCCTGACGAAGCCCGACACATTCCGCGTCGAGCGCAGCCTCGCCGTGAAAGCGCCGGCCAATGCAGTCTATCCCTTGGTTGCCGATTTCCATCGCTGGACGGCCTGGTCCCCCTACGAGAACCGCGATCCTGCGATGAAGCGGGCGTTTGGCGGCACCGCGCAAGGCAAGGGCGCGACCTATGCCTGGGACGGCAACAACAATGTCGGCGCCGGCCATATGGAGATCCTCGAGGCGAGTGCGTCGTCAAAACTACGCATCAAGCTCGATTTCGAGCGGCCTTTCGAAGGCCACAACACCGCCGAGTTCACCTTTGTGCCGCAAGGCGATGCCACACTGGTCACGTGGGCGATGTCCGGTCCGGCCCCGTTCCTGTCCAAAGTCATGCAGGTGTTCGTCAACATGGACAACATGATCGGCAAGGATTTCGAGGCGGGCTTGGCCAGCCTGAAGAAGCTCACCGAGAAGTAGCGCCGTCACCCCGAACCAAAGCAAAAAGGAGAGAAACGATGCTCAATCCCTATCTGTTCTATCAGGACACCTGCGAAGCGGCGTTCAATTATTACGCCAAGGTTCTCGGCGGCAAGATCGACGCCATGATGCGTTCTTCGGACGCACCGCCGGACATGGCTGCGGCGCCCGGCCGCGAGAAGACGATCATGCATGCGCGGATGTCGCTGCCCGACGGCAGCGTGCTGATGGCCTCCGACGCACCAAGCGAACATTTTCACAAGCCGCAGGGCTTTTCGATCTCGCTCACGGTCGCGGACCCGGCGGAGGGCGAGCGCAAGTTCAACGCGCTCGCCGATGGGGGCAACGTCACCATGCCCTTCAGCAAGACGTTCTGGGCCAAGGGTTTTGGCATGTGCGTCGACAAGTTCGGCATTCCCTGGATGGTGAACTGCCCGGCCGAGGAAATGTGACAGGCGCGATCGCCTGACGCGCTGAACGGCGATCCCCTCTCCTCTACGATGCGGGAGAGGGGCGCCCATGAGGACGTCGCGTCGACCGCGTGCCCCTCAGCGGATCGATCCGGTCACGTCATTGCTCGGTGGCTGGGAGGAGGGAACGCAGCGCGGACAGATCACGAGCTTTGTCCCGAGCTGCCTGTCATTCTCCGCTTCGATTTCGTCATGGATTGCCCACCACGCCGGGGAGTACGGGCGCAAGGTGCCGAGGACTCTCTCCCGCTCCTGATTCGGATCACTCGCCGCGGGAGCTTGGGTCGCCACGCGACGCTTGATGCCGGAGGGACGGTTCGGATCCTGACCGAGGCCGTCCCATGCGATCGGACGGCGATCCTGCGCAGGCGCGACCACGCATCCCATGAGCGTTGCGCAAAAAGTGAGCAAGACGAAGCCGTGTCGGATCATGCCGGACCCTTGGGTGTTGTATGCGACGCGCCAAGTCCGCTTACCGAAGCTTGCGTCGCACCGCTCAAATGGAACCTAAGGGAAACGCGTGGCCGACATGGCCGAATATGAATTCTGCTGTCGCACCACATTGCGAGAGCAGTGAGGCCGCTTCGTGAAATGATGCGGACCGCATCGCACAACAACTGGCGCAATATTAGGCTGTGAACTCCGGGACAGAATCGTTATTTATTCCGTCATAAATTCTAAAAACTGGGGCGGGCGGACTTGGAAGGGGAGCGACCGATGGCGGCGGCGCTGCAGATCAACTTTGCACTTTGGGGTATGCTCATCTGCGCGAGCATGGAATTGACCGAGTTGATCCAGAGTTTTTACTAGAGCTCTCGAAGCAGGTGACCGGCGCAATTTTGCCGGGCACTCGCGTCCGTCGATCATCACCGGCAGCGCGGATAGATCGCGGCGAGGTCGCGTCCCTTCAGCAGAAGCAACCGCGACGAGAGGCCGCCGCGGCGACTGATCCAGTCGCGCACCGGGCCGGGATAGGCCGCAAGCACCGCATCGGATGCTTCCGGCTCGGCGTAGAAGCGTCCGCGCCGATCGACCGAGCGCGCCGCATGGAAGCCGAGCACGGCGCGTTTTGTCACACAAATCCGCTCGCCCGGCACGATGCTCAGTACCAGTGTGCAGGCGGACAGGCAGGGACCGTCGATCACCACGCGCTCGCCGCTCTCGCGCACCTTCTCGAACAAATCGAGGAACGGCCCGACCTGTCCACCGGGCGACTGGATGATGCGGATTTCGGCCGAGGCAGGTGTGGCGGCGAGCAGCGCGGATGCGAGGATCAGGGCCCTGAGAAAGGTGACGCGCCGCATGAAGCCTCCGCGAATTCGAGTCCGTAGGATAGGCCGACGAGAAGAGGTGGTAACGCTTCGCTAGGCCAACCTACGCGGTGCCTACCCGTTCCTCCGCTCGCCGCGCAGCGTCGGCAGGCCGATGCCTGCCGCATCGAAGCCGCCATCGACGGCCAAAATTTGTCCGGTGATGTAGCTCGATCGTTCCGAGCACAGGAAGTAGATGGCTTCGGCGAGTTCCTCTTCCAGGCCGTAGCGGTTGAGCGGAATGGCGTCGTGATAATCGGCGCGGATCTCGCTGGTGTGCACCTGCTTCGCCATCGCGGTGTCGACCGGTCCCGGCGCGACCGCGTTGACGCGGATGTTGAGGGACGCGAGCTCAACCGCGAGCTGCTTGGTAAGGTGCGCGAGGCCGGCCTTGCTGGTGCCGTAGGCCGAGCGCAGCGTCGAGGCGCGCACTGCCGAGATCGAGGTGATGTTGACGATGGCGCCGCCATTGCCGTCGCGCATCAGCGGCACCGCCGCCTTGGTGCAGAGGAACGGGCCGGTGAGGTTGACCTCGAGCACGCGCCGCCAATCGGTCTCCGACGTCTCCATCAGCGGCGCGAACACGGCAACGCCGGCATTATTGACGAGCGCATCGAGCCGGCCAAACCGCTGTTCGACCGTCGTCATCGCGGCGGCAACCGCGGCTGCGTCCGAGACGTCGCAGGTCAACGCCAGCGTGGCCTCGTCCCGGCCGATCTCGGCGACCGCGCAGCCGAGCAACTCGCCCTCGATGTCGATCAACGCCACCCGCCAGCCCTCGCTCAAAAACTTCTTCGCGGTCGCAAGCCCGATGCCACGCGCGGCTCCGGTGACGAGGGCAACGCGGTGCGGGGTAGGGGGCATTGGCTGATCGGTCCTTATGAAAGATTGGGTCGCGCAAACGCGAGCCTCTTTTTACTTCGCTTTCGTCCCGACGAGGAAGGCCTTAACTCGAAGGCACGATGTCGGGACGGTCCTCGATGGATCGTCTTCCAGGGGATCATTGCCAGGGAGATCCGCAATGTCCAACCACGAGCGCCAGATTCGAGACCTTTTCGCCGCTTATCTCGGCAACGACCGGCAACGGGTCGCCGACGCGTTGGCGGACGATTTTCGCTTCACCAGCCCGTTCGACGACGATCTCGACAAGGCGGCTTATTTCGAGCGTTGCTGGAGGGACACCGGCTGGATTGCGCGGCACGACATCGAGCGGATTTTCGTCCAAGGCGACGAGGCCTTCGTCACCTATCTCTGCCTGGCGACAGATGGCAGGAGCTTTCGCAACACCGAGTTCTTCACCTTCGCCGGCGGCAAGATTCGCTGCATCGACGTCTATTTCGGCGCTGCCCGGCAGGACGGGCGTTTCCTGCCGCAGGCGCGCTAGGGCCAGCCAATAATCGCCAGAATAATTTTCGTCACCTGTCGGTTTCGTCAAGGTTCCTTCGTCTTGGAGGTGAGGGTGGGCGGCCCGGGCCGTCGCTCCGCCCATCCGGAGTGGCGCCTCGGCGCGCAACCCGAACGAAAAAGCACGCAAGGAGTGCTCATGCGATTCATGATGCTGATGATCCCGCTCGGCTACGAGACCGCGGCGCCCGACGTTCAACTCGATCCCGAGCGGGTCGCTGCGATGATGCGCTACAACGAGGCGCTGAAGGACGCCGGCGTGCTGATCACGCTCGACGGCCTGCACCCGCCCTCGATGGGCGCGCGCGTCTCGTTTGCGGCCGGCAAGCCCATCGTGACCGATGGTCCGTTCGCCGAGGCCAAGGAGGTCCTGGGCGGCTACTGGATGATCGAGGTTGCCTCGCGTGCCGAGGCGATCGCCTGGGCCAGGCGGTGTCCGGCCGCACCGAACGAAATCATCGAGATCCGTCAGGTGCAGGAGATGAGCGACTTCCCGCCTGACGTGCGGGAGGCCGCCGGTTTCGGCGACCTGAAGAAATAGCCGCAGCTTCGTCTATCCATCACCAAAGGAGAGAACCGATGAGCACCGACACCTATCTCGCCGTTTTCCTCGGCAGCAAGACCAGTTCCAAATGGACCGCATGGAATGCGATGCCCGAGGCCGAGCGCAAGGCGAAAGAGCAGGAGGGCATGGCGGCGTGGAAAGGCTGGGTCGAAAAGCACCAGGGCGCGATCGAGGCCATGTGCGGCCCGCTCGGCAAGACCAAGAAGGTCGACGGCAAGGGCATCGCCGACATCGCCAACGAGATGGGCGCCTTCACCGTGGTGCGCGCAGCGTCCCATGAAGCCGCGGCGAAGATGTTCGAGAACCACCCGCACTTCACGATCTTCCCCGGCGAACGCGTCGAGATCATGCCGGTGCTGCCGATCCCTAGCGGCTAGGATCTCGGGCCGCCTCGCCGGACCGGGAAGAATACGGGCTGATCAACCCGTCGCCGCTAGTGACCTTCACCGCCGGCTCATGTAAAGGTCGTTCACATGAGCTGGCGCAAGGAGACGCGCCGCGCCGAGCGCGGCTATCACCACGGCAATCTGAAGGAAGCCCTGTTGCAGGCCGCCCTCGGATTGATCGCCGAGAAGGGCGCGGCCGGCTTCACCTTTGCCGATGCCGCGCGCATGGCCGGCGTCAGTGCGGCGGCGCCGTACCGGCATTTTCGCGACCGTGAAGAACTGCTGTCCTCGATCGCGCAGCGCGGCTTCGAGCAGTTTGAATCGCGCCTGACCGCGGCTTGGGACGACGGACGGCCCGACACCGTCACGGCGTTCGAGCGTGTCGGCAGGGCCTATCTCGCCTTCGCCCGCGAGGAGCCCGCGTTCTACAACGCGATGTTCGAATCTGGCCTCCCGGTGGATGCCAATCCGGCGCTCCAGGCGGCCAGCGAGCGTGCTTTCAACATCATTCGTGCCGCGGCGGAGCGGCTTGCCGCGCTGGCGCCGCCGGGCACGCCGCGGCCGCCGGCGATGATGATGGCGCTGCACATCTGGTCCATGGCGCATGGCGTGGCCTCGCTGTTCTCCCGCGGTGACGCCGCGCGTCGAAAGCTGCCGATGTCGCCGGACGAGCTGCTCGAAGCTGAGGTGCTGATCTATCTGCGCGGTCTCGGCTTCCCGACCGATCGCCGTCCCCCGGCGAAAAGCGCCGAGCCGCCGCCGGTGCCGCCGGAGGCATCCTCCGGTTCAGGCGTGCCGCCCGGTGGTCCCTGGGGCAAGCCGAAATAAAGTTACCCAAATAATTGCCCCGCCCTGTCAGGCGGTCGGCTTGACAAAACCGCGGGATGATCTACCTATGTAAATGTTATTTACATTCACAACGGCGCTGATGCCGTCATGGAGAGGGAAATGGCCTACACCGCTGATGTCAATCGATGGCGCGGCCCTTCGGACCAACAATACGAGCGCCCCCACATGCTCAATACGCCCTGGCATCCCGGCTGGATCGCCGTGACCATCCTCGGCTTCATCATCTGGTGGCCGATCGGACTTGCCCTTCTCTTTTTCACACTCGGGAGCAGAAGAATGTCGTGCTGGAGCAACCAGGATCGCTGGCAGAACAAGATGGAGCGGATGCAGTACAAGATGGATCGTATGCGCGGCCGCATGGAGCGCCACGGTTTCGGCTTTGGCTTCGGTCCGCCCTCGAGCGGCAACCGCGCCTTTGACGAGTACCGCACCGAGACATTGCAGCGGCTCGAGGAGGAGCAGGTCGAGTTCAAGAACTTCCTCGACCGTCTGCGTCACGCCAAGGACAAGGAAGAGTTCGACCAGTTCATGGCGCAACACAAGACACGCCCGACCCCGCCGCCGACCGACCAGCAGCAAGGTTGATCTCAAGCTTGATCTCGGGACTGACGCCTCTCAAAGCCGTCAGGCGCATGCCCCCAAAGTCCTGATGGCCCCGAGCCGCCCGCCTGCGCAACCCGCAGGCGGGCGGTTTGATTTTGGGAATGCGCGTCAGGCTGCCGCGACCGTCCGGATTGCCTTGGTTTGGAAAAGTCTTGATCTGGAAAGTCCTGGTCCAGAGAGACTTGGTCAGCGCGCCGTGGCGAGCTGCGCGCGAACCGACTCCAGGAAGTGTTCGTAGGCATAGTCCACGATCTCGTTCAGTGATCGCGTTCGCGCAAACATCGCCTTGGCCTCGGCGAGAAACTCGTCGCGGGTCGGAATCTTCGGCAAATGCAGATGCGTCAGTGCATCGACACCTTCGTGCGCGCGACTCAGGATGTCGTGCAGCGTCGGCAGTTGCAACTGGGCCAAATCGGCTCGGCGGAGCGCCGACGAAATCGCATGCGCCAGGGTCTGCGCATCGAACCGTCCGGCAAGCTCGCGGGCCGCCCGGTTGATGACGCGTGCGCCAAGCGGCTGCTCGTTGCGCAGCACCTGCTCGGGTGGCGACTTCATGTTCCAGACGATGCCGAACCAGGACAGCACCTTCAGGATGTAATAGGTGACGTCGATTTCCCACCAGCGAAAACCCTGCCGCACGCTGCTCTGGTAGGCGTGGTGATTGTTGTGCCAGCCCTCACCGAGAGTGAACAAGGCCAGCAGCCAATTGTTGCGTGAATCATCGCCGGTCACGTACCGCTTGCGTCCATGCACGTGGGCGAGGGAATTGATGCAGAAGGTCGCGTGATAGACCAGCACGGTGCTCCACAGGAAGCCGACGACGAGACCGGACCATCCGCCAACCAGGAAGCAGAGCGCAGCCAGCGTGACGGCTGGCAGGAGTTCCAGGCGATGCAGCCACATCAACTCCGGATAGGCGGCGAAATCTCCGACTTTCACGAGGTCGGTGCCATCGTGCTCCCTGTAAAAAATCCAGCCGAGATGACTGTAGAGGAAGCCTCGATGACGCGGCGAATGCACGTCGTCTTCGGTATCGGAATGCAGATGATGATGTCGATGCTTGGCCGCCCACCACAAAACGCTTTTCTGCGCGGTGCTTTGCGCAAGCCAGGCCAGGATGAACTGAAACACTCGACCGGTCGCAAAAGCCCGATGGGAGAAATAGCGGTGGTAGCCTGCTCCGATCGCAAACATACGGACGACATAGAGTGAGGCGCAGATCGCGATGGCCTGCCAGGTAACGCCGGTCCAGATCGCAGCAATGCAGCCGAGATGGACCAGCAGGAACGGCAGGGCGGAGGGATACATGATGTCGTCGTGTTGGTCGTCAGCGGGGGCGTTGGGCGACATGTATTGGCGTGACCTTGGAGGACGGGGATTCGGGATTCGCTTCGGCAGCACTGAGGGCCGCTGTGTGCGACAATCCCGGGGATGGCGGACCACTGCGGGGCTTTGAACGAGATGCTTTGCCTGAGCAACCCGGGCCAGCGCGGCAGCACGAACCTGAGACCATAGCTACGGGCGGAACTCGGCTGCCTCCATATATATGATCCCGACTGCTTGGCATGCAAGCTCGTAGCCTCACGGGGTGCGTGGCGCGCGGGCTGCCGACGGCCTATAGCCGACAGTGAAAAGGAAGCGTCAAAATACCGCAGGCAGCAACGATGGCGGAAGCGGCGATGATGGCGAGCGAAACCCTCTGGCAGAAGATCCGCGACGAGGCGCAGCGCACCGCGGCAGCCGACGCCATATTCGGCAAGGCTCTTGTCGGACTCATCCTCGTCCATGACGATTTTACCGCCGCACTGTCCGACCTGATCGGACGCCGGCTTGGCGACAGCGAGGTCGAACGCGCGCGCTTCACGACATTTTCCCGCGACGCCTTCAATGGTCAGCCGGATCTGATCGAGGCGGCCGGCCGCGACTTGCAGGCCATCGTGCTTGGCGATCCCGCCATCAGCGGAGTGTTGGCGCCGCTGCTGCACTTGAAGGGCTACGTCGCCTTGCAGGCGTGGCGCGTCTCGAACTGGCTCTGGCATCACGACCATGGTGACGCGGCGCTGCTGTTTCAGAACGAGGCGTCGAACGTCCTGCAGGTCAGCATTCATCCGGCGGCGAGCTTGGGATCGTCGGTGTATCTCGACCACGCCACCGGCATCGTGATCGGTGCCGATGTGGTGATCGGCGACGAGGCCACCATCCTTCAGAACGTCAGCATCGGTCGTGGCACGGAACTGCCGGCGCGCTCGCCTCGCATTGGTCGCGGCGTGTTCATCGGCTCCGGCGCGACAATTCTCGGCAACGTCAGAATCGGCGATTTTGCAAAGATCGGCGCCGACACCGTCGTGACGAGCGACGTGCCCCGGGGCTGCACCGCAATCGGCAATCCGGCGCGGCTGACCAATTGCCCAGAGCCCGCTTCCGAGGCCTGACTCGCCGTCACGTCATCAGGCGACGTGCTCCTCGTTCACGCGGCGCGGCGGCGGCTCTCGCCGCCATGACGCGGGCTGACCGGCTCCGAACTGGTCTGGCCCGGCGCGTCCAGCACCGCGACGTGATGCCGGTAGACCAACTCCCAGCCCTTCCAGCCCGTGAAAAGCAGAATGCCGACCACGACCAGGGACAGCGCCACGCCCCACGGCTTGATTGCAGCTTCCGCGCCTTGCGCGTAGCGGAGGTAGAAATTGATCAGGGCCAGCACGACGGCTACGAGATTGCCGATCATGTGATACCAGGCGTCATTGAGGCTGCGGATGCGGGCGTCGCTGAAGAAGTCGGTGAAGCCGGCCACGGCCGCAACGAGCGCCATCACAATACCGGCGCCGATCAGCCAGATCGCGGCTCTGGCCCAAAAGCCGTCACCGGTGCCGATGAAGGCGAGATCGGCGATGGGCGCGCCGACCAGGAAGGCGACGGGGAACGGGATGATCATGGGGTGGAGCGGATGATCGCCGACCGCGGCGGTCGTCTTGGGGTTGATGCTCATGGCAAAACCTCGCGAGAAGTGATTTTCCAGACAATTTTTCGGACGGAGGCTGGTTCCTCTGACCGGGATAGCGGGCTCCGCTCCTGATGCGCACGGGAAAGCGGAACTCTGCTGTCCCGGGCGCAGCGCACCGTCCCGTCGGGAACACGGCCCGCCCGCCGCGCCTCCCATCCCCCTGTGCGACCTCCCTTTCCCGCACTCAAATTCGTCTGCGGTAACCCAGCATTAACCATCGCCGGGCTCTGGTAATTGCGGACAATCGCGCGCCCAAAGCCTGAAGTCTGAGCCTTGGGGTCGGGCCCATAGTTTTGACATCTTGGCAGGGAATGCAGGCGGCCGGCTTTGGACGAGCCCTGCACCCCAGAAAGACAAGGCTTTGAGCGGGCTTGCCGGCCGCGCCGGTTCTAGCGCGGCTATTGGGGAACCGGCGGCCATTTGCTGGCCGGGACATTAGGTCGGGACATCAGGTAACGATCGCCTTGAGAGGATACTGCTTATGAATCCGGCCGACGTGGCTCAGTCAGCCCTTCCGGTTGCCGCTTCCGCGGACGTGTCGCTGATCGCGCTGTTCTGGCAGGCTCACTGGATCGTGAAAGCGGTGATGCTGGGGCTTCTCGCCTGCTCGGTCTGGGTCTGGGCGATCGCCATCGACAAGATCTTCCTGTTTGCCCGCACCCGCCGCTCGATGGACCGTTTCGAGCAGGCTTTCTGGTCCGGCGAGTCGATCGAGGACCTCTATCGCACGCTCTCGGCCAAGCCGACACATTCCATGGCGGCCTGCTTCGTCGCCGCGATGCGCGAGTGGAAGCGTTCGTTCGAGAGCCAGGCCCGCTCGGTCGCAGGCCTTCAGATGCGCATCGACAAGGTCATGAATGTCTCGATCGCCCGCGAGGTCGAGCGGCTGGAACGCCGGCTGCTGGTGCTCGCCACCGTCGGCTCCGCAGGCCCCTTCGTCGGCCTGTTCGGCACCGTCTGGGGCATCATGTCGAGCTTCCAGTCGATCGCGGCGTCGAAAAACACCTCTTTGGCGGTGGTGGCCCCTGGCATCGCGGAGGCGCTGTTTGCGACCGCCGTCGGCCTTATCGCCGCCATTCCTGCCACTATTTTCTACAATAAGTTCACCTCCGAGGTGAACCGGCAGGCCCAGCGGCTCGAAGGCTTCGCCGATGAATTTTCAGCCATCCTGTCGCGCCAGATCGACGAGCGGGGCTGACGGACGGCATGTATAGTGTGAAGGGCAATTTGGGCACCAGACCATGGGCATGAACGTTGCGAGTTCGTCCGGAGGCGGTGGGCGCCGTGGCCGGCGCAAGCCGGTCGTGGCCGAAATCAACGTCACGCCGATGGTGGACGTGATGCTGGTGCTGCTCATCATCTTCATGGTCTCGGCGCCGATGTTGACGGTCGGCGTGCCGCTCGACCTGCCGCAGACCCAGGCCAAGAGCCTCGAAAACAACGACCAGAAGCCGATCCAGATGTCGGTGGACATCAAGGGCAAGGTGTTCATCAACGACGCCGAGATCGCGATCAACGAACTGATCCCCAAGCTGAAGGCGATCACGGACGCGCGCGGCGGGCTCGAGGAACGCATCTATTTGCGTGCCGACAAGAAGGCGGATTACGGGACGGTGGCCAAGGTCATGGGCCAGTTGTCCGGCGCAGGCTTCAAGAAGCTGGCGCTCGTCACGGAAGCGGATCAGGGGTAAACCGTGAAGGTGAAGGTCGACAAGACACTCGTTGCGTCGATTGCCCTCCACGTCCTCGTGCTGGGATGGGGGCTCGTCACCTTTAGCAGCAGGGCTTTTGTGCCGGCGGAAGAGTCGCTGCCGATCGACATCATCTCCACCGATCAACTCGCGCAGATGATGTCGGGGCAGAAGACCGGCGACAAGAAAGAGCCGAAGCCGAAGGTCGAGAAGATCGCGGAAGCCAAGCCCGAGGAAGACGCTGTCGGCAAGGTCACCGAGAAGAAAGAGCTGATCAAGACCAACTCGACGCCGGAGCCGCCGCCAAAACCCGTGGAGAAGCCGGTCGAGAAGAAGCCCGAGCCGCCCAAGCCCGTCGCTGAGGCGAAGCCCAAGGAAGAACCGAAGCCGCCGGAAAAAAAGCCTGACCCGGCCAAGGAAGATCCGATCGCCGAGCTGCAGAAAAAGCTCGAAACCAAGAAGCCGCCGCCCAAGCCGCCGGAGCAAAAGGTCGCGGCGGTGCAGCCGCAACAGCAGCTGCCGAAGCCCAAGGAGCGCAGCTTCGATCCCGCGCAGATCCAGCGCGATCTCGACAAGCGCGCCGCGACCCGGCACGAACTCGCCGGCTCGACGCTGAATGCGTCGGCCTCGCTGGGATCGACGACCGGAACGGCCGCCAACAACATTGCGACCTGGCGGGGCGCGTTCCAGGGGGCGGTGAAGCGCTGCTTCACGCCGACCTATAACGGCCAGGATGCGGATCAATACGAAGCCGACATCGACATTCCCATGAAGATCGACGGATCGCTCGCGTCCGAGCCGATCGTCGTCGCGGTGAGGGGACCGTCGCGATCGATCGCACAGGCGGTGGCGGAGAGTGCCAGACGCGCCATCGTGCAGTGTCAGGTCTATTCGTTCATGCCGAAGCAGCAATACGAGAGCTGGAAGCTCATTCCGATGACTTTCGGCCTGAAAGACATGTTGTGACATCCGAACAAAAGAATTTTGCGATGAATGACGTTCGATCGATGAACCGCCGCCGCTTCATGACCCTGACCGGATCGACGCTCGCGATGCTGGGGGGCGGACAAGCCTTGGCCCAGCAGCCGCAGGGACGGCTCCGCATCGATCCCACCGAGTTTCGGCCGATTCCGATTGCGATCACCAATTTTGTGCCGGGCTCGCCGGCCGACGGTGACGTCGGCAACGGCGTCACCCAGGTCATCACCAACAATCTGAAGCGCTCGGGCCTGTTTGCGCCGGTCGACCAGGCCGCCTTCATCGAGCGCATCAGCAACATCGACGTCGCGCCGCAGTTCGAGAACTGGAAGACCCTGAACGCGCAGGCCCTCGTCACCGGCCGCATGACGCGGCAGCCGGACGGCCGCCTCAAGGCTGAATTCCGCTTGTGGGACGTCGTCACCGGCCAGCAGCTCGCCGGCCAACAATATTTCACCTCGCCGGAATATTGGCGTCGCATCGCCCACATCATCTCCGACCAGATCTATGAGAAGCTGACCGGCGAGAAGGGCTATTTCGACAGCCGCGTGGTGTTCGTTGACGAGACCGGGCCGAAAGAGCGCCGCGTCAAGCGGCTCGCGATGATGGACCAGGACGGCGCCAATGTGCGCTATCTGACCCGCGGCTCCGACCTCGTGCTGACGCCGCGCTTCTCCCCGAACTCGCAAGAGATCACCTACATGGAATTTGGCCAGGGCGATCCGAAGGTCTACCTGTTCAACATCGAGACCGGCCAGCGCGAGATCGTCGGCAACTTCCCCGGCATGACCTTTGCGCCGAGGTTCTCGCCGGACGGCCAGCGCGTCATCATGAGCCTGCAGCAGGGCGGCAATTCCAACCTGTTCGTGATGGATCTGCGCTCGCGCTCGACCACGCGCCTCACCGACACGCCCGCGATCGACACCTCGCCTTCCTACTCCCCGGACGGCACCCGCATCTGCTTCGAGTCCGATCGCGGCGGCAGATCGCAGATTTATGTCATGGCCGCGGGCGGCGGAGCGGCGCAGCGCATCTCCTTCTCCAAGGACGACAACAACGCCACCTATTCGACGCCAGTGTGGTCGCCGCGCGGAGATTACATCGCCTTCACCAGGCAAGGCGGCGGGCAGTTTTCGATCGGCGTGATGAAGCCGGACGGCTCCGGCGAACGGCTTCTCACTTCTGGCTACCACAACGAAGGTCCGACCTTCTCGCCGAACGGCCGCGTGCTGATGTTCTTCCGCGATCCGGGCGGCAGCGGCGGGCCGTCGCTGTTCTCCGTCGACATCTCGGGCCGCAACGAGCTGAAGGTGCCGACGCCGGGCTTCGCCTCCGACCCGGCATGGTCGCCGCTCTTGTCCTCGACATCGGGCTAGCCGCCGCCCCCGGCGCGCGATGATTTGACCGCGCGCCTTTTCCGAAAACTTGGCGAGATGTTTCCCCGCGATAATTGTTCTTTAAGGTTGCACTAGGCAAACTTTTCCCATGGGTTTGTTTCTATTGATGTATTCCGACTATTGGTCATTCAAAACAACTCGACTTTAACGATGTTCCCTCAGAAAGACTTCATACCGGATCGGTAAAACTGCGCTCCAGACAGGACGCGCGTAAACACCAGATGCAGTTTGCAAGTCATAGCGGAGAGCCGGAACAGCGGCCGCCGAAAACTTCGGCGGCGCAAATCGATTCGCTGTTCGAAGCGCCTGGCCCGTTGCTGGCGGGACTCATTTTCGTGTCGATTGGTGCGGCCCTGACCGCGCTGAGGACGGGCGAGCCGCTGATCTGGGCGTGCGTCGCACTTCTGATCCTGGCCGGGACCGCGCGGGCGATCGACCTGCGCCTCTATCAGGCACGTCACGCGGTCATGACCGTCGAGGCGGCCGCACGCTGGCAGAAGCGCTATCAGATCGGAGCAAAGATCCAGGCGGCTGCGATCGGCATCTGGTGCGCCACCACCCTGTTGGCCACGGACGACGCCGTGGCCCACATGATCGCCTTGTCGGTCACGACCGGAATCGCGGCAGGCGGCGCGGGCAGGGCATATGGCCGGCCTGCGATCTTCCACCTCCAGGCCGTGCTGATCTTCGGCCCGGCCGTGCTTGCCTTGGCGCTGCGTGGAACACCCTACTACATCGCGATGGCGCTGGTCAGCGCCGCGTTCCTGATGGCGATCATGCAGCTCTCGGTGAATCTGCATCGAATCTTCATGGGAGCGGTCGTGGCACGTGAGCGTGAAGCCGCGCTCGCCGGCCAGTTCGATACGGCTCTGAACAACATGCCGCACGGCCTCTGCATGTTCCGCGTCGACGGACAGCTGGCGGTCATGAACCACCGCTTCGGCGCAATGATGAATCTGCCGGAAGGTCTCGCGCAGCGCGGGGTCAACGCGCGTGACATCGTCGCGGCGTGCGTGAGCGCGGGATCCATCTCGGCTGGGAGCGGCGAGCGAATCGTCGCGGACATCGAGAGTTCGCAAGCCAAGGAGATCATCACCGCCGATCCCGATACGCAGCGAAACCGGTCGTTGTCCTGGACTGTCCAGCCGATGGCTGACGGTGGCGCGGTGGTGCTGCTCGAGGACATTACCGAGCGACGTAGCGCCGAGGCCAAGATCACGCATCTGGCGCGCTACGACGACCTCACCGCGCTGCCCAACCGCGTTCATTTCCGCGATGAGATCGAAAGGCTGCTGGCGATCTCGCACGGCGCCGAGCGCCTGTCCGCGCTGCTGTTCGTCGACCTCGACCAGTTCAAGCAGGTCAACGACACGCTCGGCCATCCCTGCGGCGACCAGCTCCTGTGCGCGGTCGCCAACCGTCTGCGCGAGATGCTGCGCCCCGAGGATTTCGTCGCCCGCTTCGGCGGTGACGAATTCGTCGTGTTCCAGGAGAACATCTCCTCGCCCGAGGACGCCGCTGCGCTGGCGCGCCGGATCGTCGAACGGCTGAGCGAGCGTTACCGCATCGACAATCATCTGGTCGAGATCGGCGCCAGCGTCGGCATCGCATTGACCTTGCCGGAGGGCATCAGCGCAGACACGCTGCTCAAGAATGCCGACATGGCGCTGTACCGGGCCAAGGCCGACGGCCGCGGCACCTTCTGCTTCTTCCGCGACGAGATGGCGGCGACCGTCGAGGCGCGCCGCATCCTCGAGCTCGATCTGCGCAAGGCGCTCGCCAACGAGGAGTTCGAGCTGTTCTATCAGCCGCTGGTCAATCTGAAATCCGGCAAGATCACGACGTGCGAGGCGCTGCTGCGCTGGAATCATCCGGTGCGCGGCACGGTCTCGCCGATCGACATCATCCCGGTCGCCGAGGACATGGGGCTGATCGTCGATCTCGGCCGCTGGATCCTGCGCCGCGCTTGCATGGAATGCATGAAATGGCCGGAGGGCGTCAGCGTCGCCGTCAACTTCTCGCCGCAGCAATTCCACCAGCGCGACGTCTTGAGCGAAATCCGCTACGCGCTCGAGGTTTCGGGGCTCCCGGCGCATCGGCTGGAGATCGAGATCACCGAATCCTCGCTGTTGCGCAACACCCAGCTCACGCACGACATCCTGTCGCAATTGCATGCGATCGGCGTGCGCATTTCGCTGGATGATTTCGGCACCGGATATTCGAGCCTCAGCTACCTGCACAATTTCCCGATGCAGAAGGTGAAGATCGACCGCTCCTTCCTCGAGGGCATCGATGCCGACCGGCCGCTGACGCTGCTGCGCGGCGTAGCGCGGCTGTCGGCCGATCTCGGCATGGCGGTCGTGGTCGAGGGCATCGAGACCAATGATCAGCTCGAGTTGATCAGCGCCGACGGCACCGTGACCGAAGGGCAGGGCTATCTGTTCAGCCGGCCGGTGCCGGCAGTCCGGATTCGCCAATTGCTCAATGCCTCGCATGGCCGCCGCGGGGCTGAGGACCACATCGTCATGGTGTCCTCGCGATCGATCGCCTGATCTTTCTCCGCCTCGCTCCTTCAACGCATTTAGCTCTCGTTCGCCCGTGTTTTTGCGGGCTGCAAAGGTTAACCCTAACGTTTCTAAGCCTTTGCAATTCCGTTAATGAACCATTAATCTCCTCACACTCGCAGAAGTTGCTTTGGAGTGTAGGGGTACTGGATGACGTCTGGAGCTGAACCGCAAACGGTGCTCCTTCCGCGGGGAGCCGCTCTGTTTGACCGCATCGATTACCGCCTGATCGAAACTCCCGAGGACCGAGACAACCTCTATTTGATGCGGTACCGGGCCTATCTGCACGCCGGTCTGATCGAGCCGTCGGAGTCGCGGCGCGTAACCGATCGCTTCGACGATGCGCCCAACACCTGGAATTTCGGGGTCTATGTCGATGGAGAGCTCTGCAGCTCCGTTCGCATTCACGTCCTGACGTCGGACTGGCGGATGTCCTACACGACCGAAGTGTTTGGCGACGTGCTGCATCCCCGCCTCGACCGCGGCGAAGTTCTCATCGATCCATGCCGGTTTGTTGCCGATCCCGAAAAGCACCAGCGTTTTCCGGAGCTGCCCTATCTGACGGTGCGGCTGGCCTTTGTGGCCTGCGATCATTTCAACGCCGATACCGGGCTGGCCATGATCCGGACCGACCACCAGGCGTTTTATCGTCGCATCTTCCTGCACGAGACCATTTCACCGGAGCCACGCGGGTTTCCGGGCTGGCCCACCAAGAAGGCCGTGCTGATGGCGTCCGATTTCCGGAACCAGCGGGAAAAGGTCCTGACGCGCTTTCCGATCATGCGCTCCAGCGCGTTTGAGCGGCGCATGCTGTTTCAACGCAGCAGCCCCCGCCAGGCTGCCGCGCGCCCGGTGTCGCTGGCCACGCAGCGGCCCCCGGACGTAGCCGTCTCGGCAACGGGTTCTGCCCGCTAGGCCCCACGCGACGAGCCTAAAATTCCAGCAAAGGCCGCGGTTTTTGCCGGTCGTTGCGGCTTGCCTTCACCGTCGCGCCACATTTACAACCCATTAACCATGACGGTTGCTTTTCGCTGGTTGGGGGCATTTGACCGGCTGTGGCAAGGTTCCATCAAGGTTGACGGAACGTTCGCTTAACCAACCCCCTGTAGACCGGACAGCAGTGGACGAAACGTGAGCGTGGAGGCTCCGGAATGAAACATCCTATGCGCATCCTCCAGGGATTGAAGCTGGCCGCGGTGCTTGCCGTCGCGTTGTCGATGGGTGCCTGCGCCAACAAGAACTCTGCCACGGATGCGATGGCCAACGCGGCGACGCCGGGCAGCCAGCAAGACTTCGTCGTCAATGTCGGCGACCGCGTGTTCTTCGAAAGCGACCAGACCGATCTGACCCCGCAGGCGATCGTGACCCTGGAGAAGCAGGCGCAGTGGCTCCAGAGCTATCCGCGCTACAGCTTCACGGTCGAAGGTCATGCCGACGAACGCGGCACCCGCGAATACAACATCGCGCTCGGCGCTCGCCGCGCCCAATCGGTGCGTTCGTTCCTCGCCTCGCGCGGCATCGATCCGAACCGCATGCGCACGATCTCGTACGGCAAGGAGCGGCCGGTGGCCGTTTGCAACGACATCTCCTGCTGGTCGCAGAACCGCCGCGCCGTCACCGTGCTGAACGCGAGCTCCTGACGATCGGTCAGGCGCCGTTCATCTTCAGATAGCGATTATGCCGGCGCCCTCTCGGGCGCCGGTTTCGTTTCAGCGATCTGTGACAGAAACCCGTTTGTTACAGTCACAGTTTTGGCGTACTCCCCTTCAATGTGTGGCGCGTCGAATGTTCGGTCGCAGGCCATTTCGCTTTCGTCGTCAGGGCAAGATGTCATCCAGATTTAAGGTTTTCACCGGCACCGTGGCGATCGCCGCGCTGCTTTCGTTGTGCTCGCCCGCCCTCGCACAATCGGACGATGCAGATCCCGAGATGCGGATCGAGCGGCTGGAGAACCAGCTGCGCCAGCTCACCGGTCAGAACGAAGAGCTGCAATATCGCAACCGCCAGCTCGAAGAGCGGCTAAGAGCGCTCGAGGGCGGCGCGCAAGCTTCGCCCGGCCAGACGCCGGTCCAGCCCAATGTCGCGGCCATGCCGCCCGCACAAGCCGCGCCGGCCTATCGCCAGCAGCCGCCGCACCAGCAAGCGGCCCAGCCGAATTACGAGCAGCCGCAGATCGCCTCTCCGGCACCGATCGTTCAGGAGCAGCCTGCGCCCGGCGCGCCGGGCACGCGCCGCCGCGGCGATGCCTTCGACCCGAACCAGAGTCCGAATGCGCCGGGTGCGCCGCGCGCGCTCGGCGGCGGGCAGCAACCGATGCCTGCAGGTGCCCCGAGCGGCGCGCCCGGCGGCCGTGGCGCCGGCGAACCGCTTGATCTCGCCAACAGCGGCCCCCGCTATCCGCAGGCGGTCGGGCCTCAGGCTGCGCAGCCCGGCTATCCGCCGGTCTCATCCGGCTCTCCCGCGCCATCAGGCGGCACCGGCCTTGCGACCCTGCCGCCCTCGGCAACGCCGCGCGACGAATTCGACCTCGGAATCGGCTACATGCAGCGCAAGGACTATGCGCTGGCCGAGCAGACCATGAAGAATTTCTCGCAGAAATATCCGAGCGACCCGCTGCTCGGTGACGCGCAATACTGGCTCGGCGAGAGCTATTTCCAGCGCCAGCAATATCGCGACTCCGCGGAAGCCTTCCTCGCCGTCACCACGAAATACGACAAATCCGCCAAGGCACCGGATGCCCTGCTGCGGCTCGGCCAGTCGCTGGCGGCGCTGAAGGAGAAGGAGGCGGCGTGTGCCGCCTTCGGTGAAGTCGGTCGCAAATATCCGCGCGCTTCCGCCGGCGTCAAAGCTGCGGTCGACCGCGAGCAGAAGCGGGTGAAGTGCTGAGGCGCGGCGATTGATCCTGACAAGACGGATGGCGCTGCGCTAAACAGTGTCCATCCGCGGACGATTGCAGTGTCATGTCAGAGGACAATTCACCGATCTCGGCGCGTGAGGCCAAGCGCCTCTTCGCAGGCCTGAAAGGCGCGCAGGGACTGCTGCTCGCGGTCTCCGGCGGGCCCGACTCGGTGGCGCTGATGTGGCTTGCGGCGCGCTGGCATCGCAGCCTTTCGCGCGGCCCGCGTCTCACCGTAGTCACCATCGACCACGGCTTGCGGCCGGAGGCGGCGCGCGAGGCGCGCGAGGTCAAGCGTCTCGCAACCGGGCTTGGCCTGCCGCACCGGACCGTGCGCTGGCGCGGGGCAAAGCCGAAAACGGGACTGCCGGCCGCCGCGCGCGAAGCTCGCTACCGCCTGCTTGTGCAGGCCGCGCGCCTCGCCGGTGCGAGCCACGTGCTGACCGCCCACACCCGCGACGACCAGGCCGAGACCCTGTTGATGCGGCTTGTGCGCGGCAGCGGATTAGCCGGGCTGTCGGCGATGGCCCGTCTCACCGAGCGCGACGGCGTCGTTCTTGCGCGTCCACTACTCGATGTTCCGAAGTCGCAGCTGATCGCGACCTTGAAGCGGGCGAAGATCGGCTTTGCCGACGATCCCACCAACCACGACGCTGCCTTTACCCGGCCGCGGCTGCGTGCGCTGCTGCCGCAGCTCGCGGCGGAGGGCGGTGATGCCCGCAGCCTGGCTCGGCTCGCGGCAAGGCTGGCGCGCGCCAATTTGGCCGTCGAGGTGCTGACCGATGGAGCCGAGCGCTTCCTCCGTTTGCGGGATCGCGGCGATGCGCCGCAGGCCGGCGTTCGAAGCTTCGAGGCCTCCGGGTTTGCCGCCCTGCCGGAGGAGGTCCGGCTGCGGATCCTGCTGCGGGCCATCAACGCGTTCGGGCATGAGGGGCCGGCGGAACTCGGCAAGGTCGAATCCCTCCTGGCCGCGCTCGATCAGGCCATTGCCGCAAGTGCCCGCGCACCCGCAAATGGCCGGCCGGCCCTGAAGCAGACGCTTGCGGGAGCCTTGATCAGCCTTGCCGGGGGACGTATCCGCATCGCCCCGGCGCCGGCCCGGCGCAAGGGTGGATCAAGGGTGCATAAGGGCGGATCATGGCACCGGCCGTTTCGAGACCGCGCCGTGAGGACACCTTAACCAGGCAGGAAAAACCCGGACCCGAGCGCCATTATTTCAGCGGGAATCGGACTAAGATGGGCTAAATAGTCCCATCTCGTTCCCTTGGCAGCGACCGGAGCGACACCTAGATTGTATGCGTCTAACCGAGAGGATTCCTTGGGGATTTCCTCGCGCTGCCCAAATAACTGCCCAAGGCTCAGGCCGCGATCCGCGCGACCACGAAGGAAGATCGATGAACGCCAATCTGCGCAATTTCGCCCTCTGGGTCATCATTGTCCTGCTGCTGTTGGCGTTGTTCACGCTCTTCCAGAATCCGGGTCAGCGCGCCTCCTCGCAGGACATCGCCTTCTCCCAGCTCCTGAGCGAGGTTGACCGCGGCAATGTGCGCGACGTCGTAATCCAGGGGCCGGACATTCACGGCACCTTCACCAACGGCTCGAGCTTCCAGACCTATGCGCCGAGCGATCCGACGCTCGTGAAGCGCCTCTATGACAGCAAGGTGCAGATCACCGCGAAGCCGCCCGGCGACAACGTGCCGTGGTTCGTCTCGCTGCTGGTCTCCTGGCTGCCCTTCATCGCGCTGATCGGCGTGTGGATCTTCCTGTCGCGGCAGATGCAGGGCGGCGCCGGCAAGGCGATGGGCTTCGGCAAGTCGCGCGCAAAAATGCTGACTGAAGCGCATGGCCGCGTCACCTTCGAGGACGTCGCGGGCGTCGACGAGGCCAAGCAGGACCTGCAGGAGATCGTCGAATTCCTGCGCGACCCCGGCAAATTCCAGCGCCTCGGCGGCCGAATTCCGCGCGGCGTGCTGCTGGTCGGACCTCCCGGCACCGGCAAGACCCTGATCGCGCGTGCGGTCGCGGGCGAAGCCAACGTGCCGTTCTTCACCATTTCGGGTTCTGACTTCGTCGAGATGTTCGTCGGCGTCGGCGCCAGCCGCGTCCGCGACATGTTCGAGCAGGCTAAGAAGAACGCGCCCTGCATCATCTTCATCGACGAAATCGACGCCGTCGGTCGTCACCGTGGCGCCGGCCTCGGCGGCGGCAATGACGAGCGCGAGCAGACGCTGAACCAGTTGCTGGTCGAGATGGACGGCTTCGAGGCCAACGAGGGCGTGATCCTGATCGCCGCGACCAACCGTCCCGACGTGCTCGATCCCGCGCTGCTGCGTCCCGGCCGCTTCGACCGTCAGGTCGTGGTGCCCAACCCGGACGTCGTCGGCCGCGAGCAGATCCTCAAGGTCCACGTCCGCAAGGTGCCGCTGGCGCCGGATATCAACCTCAAGACCATCGCGCGCGGCACCCCGGGTTTCTCCGGCGCCGACCTGATGAACCTCGTCAACGAAGCCGCGCTCACCGCCGCCCGCCGCAACAAGCGGATGGTGACCCAGGCCGAGTTCGAGGAAGCCAAGGACAAGGTGATGATGGGCGCCGAGCGCAAGTCGCTCGTCATGACCGAGGAAGAGAAGCTGCTGACGGCCTATCACGAGGGCGGCCACGCCATCGTCGGCCTCAACGTCGTCGCGACCGATCCGATCCACAAGGCGACCATCATTCCGCGCGGGCGTGCGCTGGGTATGGTCATGCAGTTGCCCGAGCGTGACAAGCTGTCGATGTCGCTGGAGCAGATGACCTCGCGCCTTGCCATCATGATGGGTGGCCGCGTCGCCGAAGAGCTGATCTTCGGTCGCGAGAAGGTAACCTCGGGTGCGTCGTCCGACATCGAACAGGCGACGCGTCTGGCACGCATGATGGTGACGCGCTGGGGCCTGTCCGAGGCGCTCGGTACCGTGTCCTACGGCGAGAATCAGGACGAGGTTTTCCTGGGCATGTCGGTGTCGCGCACCCAGAACGCATCGGAAGCGACGGTTCAGAAGATCGATACCGAGATCCGGCGCTTCGTCGAAGAAGGCTATAACGAGGCAACGCGTATTCTCACCGAGAAGCGCGCCGATCTCGAAGCTCTCGCCAAGGGCCTGCTCGAATTCGAGACGCTCTCCGGCGACGAGATCATCGACCTGCTCAAGGGCAAGAAGCCGAACCGCGAATCCGTGCTCGAGCCGACCACACCGCGCGCCTCGGCCGTGCCGCCGGCCGGCAAGTCGCGCCCGCGACCCGATCCGGATCCCGGCCTGGAGCCGCAGCCGCAGGCGTAATCGCGTACGGCAGATCGAATTGAAAAACGCGGCGGAAACGCCGCGTTTTTTGTTGGTGATGGTGATTTGCGGGTGGTGCCAACTCAGCGCCCCGTCATTGCGAGCGCAGCGAAGAAATCCAGAATAGATCCGCGGTGACAGTCTGGATTTGCTTCACTGCGCTCGCATTGACGATTTTGATGCAGTTGCACTGGAAACTCAGAAGTACGGCAGGCAAAGGTGCCTAAGCGCCGCGCCCACCATCTCTCGCCAATCACGCTAGAAGTGGTGGCACACGCTCTGGAGTTTGCGTCATCACTTCGGCGCCCGCATCGCCAGCCGCAGATTGGATTCAGGAATGCGGCGACATTGCCGGCTCGCCAGACCCTGCCGGACTGCGCAACGCGCCGAACACGACGCCGATGAGAGCGACGATGAGGAGCGGCGATAGTCGTCCCGCCGGAATATACACCGCCGGGCTGAGCAACGGCACCATCCAGATGCCGAGCCCGATCAGCCAGTCGCGAAAGCGTGGAGCATCGATCGATGCGGCAAGCCACAGCACGACGGCGACCGTCAGCAGCGTCGCGTCATAAGGGCCCGAATGCGGGGCTGCCAGCACGGTTGCCGCAAGCAGTACGATCAGCTTGTTGTTGGTACTGAGCGAGGAGCGAAAGACCGCGAACGTTGCCGCCGCGCTCGAAAGGATCGCGGCCAGCTGCAGGATGGAGGCCAGCAGCTCCGGCAGGCCTAGCAGCATCGCGCAGGCCCACACGCTGTGACCCCAGATGCGGCCATAGGCCAGCCATTTCGCGTCGGGGCTGACCAGATTGTTGTACGCCTGCGGTATCCACCAGAGCCACAATTCGACGCCAAAAATCATGGCACTTGCAGCCGCCAATGCGAATGCCGAGCATGCAGCAGCGCACAGGCTGCCATAGCGGCGCGCCCCCATTAGCGCGAGCGGGACGAGCAGGAAGAATTGCGGCTTGAAACTCAGCAGCCCGAGGATTGCCCCGGCCAGGAGCGGTCGCGGTCCGAGCAGCCTGACGCCCGCGACCAGCAGTGCGGCAACGAGAAAGGCGCATTGTCCATCGGCCAGGTTGAGAGATGCCGATGGCGAGACCAGCACGGCCGCGATGATGTAGGGCGTCAGTTGCGGCTGATCGGACCGGTTGCGAAGCGCCCAGGCCAGGAAGCCTGCGGTCGCGGCCTGGAATGCGACATAGGAGCCGATGAAGCCAAGCGGCGCGAATGGCAGCAGCAGAACGAGGAAGCCGGGCGGATAGAACCATGGACGGAACTCCAGAGGCACCGTGAGCCATGATGCGAACGACTGGTTGAGATAGGCCGTGAACGCGTCACCATCGGTGACCAGCGCAAGATTGCCGGCGAGCAACGATCTGACGGCGCCGTAAAACACCATCCAGTCGGTGCCGGGAGCGACGTGGTTCAGCCCGATCCAACCGGGATGGGTGAAGGTGGAGATCAGGACGCCCCAGGCGAAGAGCGTTGCGATCGAAAACGCTGGCAGCATCACGAGAGGAATTCCGATCCAGCGGCGCGATGGACCGGATATCGGCTGCTGAGCTGACGCGCTCACTTGACGGCTTCCCTCGAGGACTCCGCTTCCGGCATCGCGCCGGCCTCTGTGCCGCCGGTTCGCACGTGGATCACGGCGATGTTGTCCGCGTAGAGCCGCTTCCAGCCCTTGATGTGGTCCAGCACCTGGGCGGCCGGTGCGTCCGCGACCATGAGCGTGGCGTCGATCTGGTACGCGTCGAGCAGCCGCGTCAGACTGTCGAGCTTCTTGAGCTCCACGGCCTTGAAGACGTCCATGGCGAAGGTTTCGCCGTAGAGCTCGGCGCGGCCGTCGATGAAGACCGGGATGTCACGCGAGATCAGATAGCCGCCGAACTGGTAGGCGTTGAAGATGCGTTGCGCCTTGCGTTTCTCGAGCAGATCGACGGCGGCGACCGGTGTCTGATCCATCGTGAAGGTGAAGCGGTGATGCGCCATGTAGAGTGAGGTCGAGGTCCAGCCTGCGGCCACGATCATCAGCGCGCCTGTCGCGGTGACGTAACGGGCAGCCCAACTCTCGCCGCCCTGCGTGCCAGGCTGCGGCAGCGCAGACCGTTCGCCGAGGGGCTTGGCCAGTACCAGCGGCACCAGGAAGGCGAAGGCCTCGATGCTCCTGACGTGGGTGAGCGCCATCCAGGTCAGAAGCAGGATCAGAAGAATACGCGGGGGCGAGAGCGTCAGGCCGCGATACAGCCCGATCGCAATCAGGCCGAACAGCGCGCCTTCGAATGCGTTGAAGGAGGCGAAGTTCGCGGGCGCCCACTCGGAGATGATCGTCAGCAGCTCGCCCAGATTGAGGATGTTGATCGCGCCGAGCAATGTGCGCCAGCCATAAGGCGTGACGCAGCTTGCGGCGAGTGCCGCAACACCGAACAGGAACCAGCGCGACAGCAGTCGGACCTGCTTGCCGGACTCCATGCCCCAGAGCGCCACAAATGACATCGGGCCGATCAGCGCCAGGCCCAGCACGAAGCCGCCATGCAGGTTCGACCACAGGGACATTAGCGGCAGCCAGTACCATGACGGGGCGCCCTTGCGGTCGGCTGCGGCCATCAATACGCCGACCCACGCGATCATCACGGGCAGCGCCAGCATGTGTGGCCGCGCCAGAACGTGGTGCAGCGACAGCAACAGCGCGAACATCGCGAACAGGACCGCTCGCGGAATTTCCAGATGGGCCTCGAGCAGGCCGACCAGCATCGCCGCCGACAATGCGACCGCAAGCGCGGTGAGGATCACCGGGCCGGCCCAATCCCATTGCGCATAGGAGAGGGCGAACAGGACCTGCGACAGCCATGAGGTCGAAACCCAGGGCGCCCCCGGACGGGTGAAGGAATAGAAGTCCGTGTAGGGAAGCGCCTGGTGATCGAGGATCCATTGTCCGATCTTGATCTGCCAGAGCGAGTCGGAGTCCTGAAGCAGCGTGTCGCCGACATACACGAAGAAGAGATAGGCGCTCGCACCGACGCACAGCGGCACCAGGGCTCGCGCACGACCCTGCACCGTGATGCTGTTGGCAAAGGAAAGGGACATGCCGCCTCGTCGTCCTGGTGTTTTTGTCGTTGTGCCGAGCGATCGACATTGGACCACGGCGGTCATAATTCCGGGTAAACCGGTGAGGCGGGGCCGGCTTGATGTCTCGACAATTTAACGGATCGTTTTAGATTTCGGTTTACCATCGACGCATACACGCAAACCGCTCTGTGTTTCCGCAGTCGAATTAACTGCGGCGCAATTCTTTGCCTCTACGTTCGGTTCCATGGTCAAGCGGCGCTGGGAAGCCCAAAAGACCAGATCAGTTGTAGCCTCGTGTACTCATTTGGAGCTCTTTATGAAGAACCTCGTTGCGCGTTTTGCGAAAGATGAATCCGGCGCCACCGCTATTGAATACGGTCTGATCGCCGCCGGCATTGCGCTGGCGATCATCACTGTCGTCAATAACCTGGGCACCACGTTGAACGCCAAGTTCACCTCGATCTCGAGCAGCCTCAAGTAACGCTGTACGAATCGCGAATTCAAAGAGCCCCGTCCTTGACGGGGCTCTTTTCTTTTGGCGGACGATTTCCGGATCTGGGAAGTCGTGAAGCTGTAGCAAGCTTGTAGGGCGGCAAAGCGTCTAGCGCGGCTCCGAAAGCGCAGGCGTTCCCACCGTCGAGAACATTGAACATTGAAAGTTGCCGGCGGGCACGCCGCTACGCGCGGACCCTAGGGCAACTTGTCGGCTGTCATTCCGCGAGGCCGGGCTGCCAGACCGCCGACGGCGCAGGCGCGGCAGACGTTTGCTGCGCGCGGCGGTGCCATTCGAGATAGAATTTCGCCGCCCAGATCGACGCTGCGGCGACTGCGATTCCGCCGGCGACGTCGATGACGTAATGCGCGCCGATCACCGGTGTTGCCGCAATCATCAGCAGATTGAGCGCAGCCGCGATGCCGCCGAGGCCGCGCACCGGCCACAGCGCCCACATGTAGAGCACGGCGGATGCGGCGTGGAAGCTCGGAAACGAGACAATGCCGGCGAGGAAGAACAACTGGATCTCGTGCAGGCTACCGTCGCGAAGCGCGAGGATGTCGCGCAACTGCCCGGCATAGACCGCGGTGTTGATTTCGGGAAAATGCGCGGCGGACAGCTGCAGCCCCCAATAGGTGCCGATCGCGGGCACGACGGCGGAGATCGCGATGGTGACTGCGAGCGCGAGGCTCATCGCGAGCATGAACAATTGCAGCCGCATATAGTGCGCCGTCAGTGCCAGCACGACGGGAATGCCGAGCAGCGGCAATTTGATCAGCCCATATCCGCGAGCCAGGCAGTCCGCGAGCCAGGGATGGTCGTTGACGTATCGCGCGATCGGTTCAGGATCGAGGCCGAGTGCACGGTCGATCGCAAGCAGCGCCTGGTCCTGCAGCGGCCAGTTCAGCTTGGCCGCGACATAGCTGAGCGGTCCGACGATGGCGCAGGTGAGAGTGATCTGTCCGATCGTTCCGAGCGAAAACAGCAGCTTCGGGTCAGCAAGCTCGCCTTTGACGATGCGATGGCCATAGGCCAGCGCGAGCAAGACTGCAGCAACTGCCAGCGTCACCCAATAGGCGACTGGTTCGAGGCTCAGGCCGGTGAAGGCGAGGCCCAGCGCCAGCAGGCTGCCCATGGCTGCGATGGGAAGCCAGTTCAGGTGGAAGAGCTGCCAGGCGGTCCGGGCGTCCGTGTCGACCATGCTGCACCGAGGTGGGATCGCGATACCGCAGCACAGTCGCGGAGCAGGTTTAAGATGGCGGTAACGATCGTGGTTACCCCTTCACCAAAGCAGTTCGCGACGTTTTTAGCTGTTTGAGCTCGCGTTTTTTTTGCGTGACGCTTCATGCATTTGCACCTTGTCATCCACTCTGAATAGTTGTTCAGTCCTTGCGGGGCGATTTGCGATATCAGTGACGAAGCGTTCGGCCGCAGGGCGTGCGACCGGCGTGTGGGACAGGAAGCGCGCCATGGTTTATCGGCGGACGCATCAAGTGGTGAAGCGCCTTGCGGCCCGGCGCAGTGCGATACTGGCGGCGGCGCGGGAGGCGGCGGCGGAAGGCGGGATGGCGGCGGTGCAGATTGCGCCAGTCGCGGTTCGCGCCGGCGTCGCTGCGGGTACGGTCTACCGCTACTTCCCCTCCAAGGCCGATTTGATCTCCGAGTTGATTGCCGAAGTCTCCCGCGACGAGCTCACGGCGATCCGGCGAGCCGCCGATGCCGCGCCGGGGCCGTCCTCGGCGCTGGCGGCGGCGGTCACCACCGTGGCTGTCCATACCCTGTCACAGCGCAGGCTCGCCTGGGGCATCCTGGCCGAGCCGGTCGATGTCGATGTCAGCGCTTCACGTCTCGCCAGTCGGCGCGAGATCGCGGGCGAGATGGCCTCGCGGATCGACGCCGCCGTGCGCGCCGGCCACCTGCCGGCGCAGGACACGGCCCTTGCTGCCACCGCGCTGCTCGGCGCGCTGCACGAGGCCCTGGTCGGACCGCTCGCGCCGGACAATCTCGACGATCCCGCCAGGATGCGCGATGCCGTGCAGACCGTGACGCTGCTGGCGCTCCGCGCGGTCGGCGTCATGGACGCCCGCGCCAGGGGGCTCGTCGTGCAGCAGACGCTGCTGCCGACGGCGAAAGCGCTGGTTGGGGCCTAAAACGTCATCCTGATCGACCGGCGGACCTGATCGCGCCCAGGCCGTTGCTCGAGCTCGCCTTTTCAAAAAAGCCTCAGCACATCCGCCGGACTCGCCGGCTACTGTGCATGGGGTTGTTTTCGACATTTTTTGTTTGCCGGGTGCCGGCGGAGCTAGATATTCGCTTCGCCCTCGGGGCCGACCGAGGCGATGCGCACCATGTTGGTGGTGCCGGGGATGCCGAGCGGCACGCCGGCGACGATGATCACGCGCTGGCCCGCCCGGACGAAGCCGTCGCGGAACGCGATCTGGCCGGCGCGGCTCACCATGTCGTCCTGGTCGCGCGCATCTTCTGCCACCACGCAATGTATGCCCCAGACGACCGACAGCCGGCGTCCCGCCGCGACGTTCGGCGTGATCGCCACGATCGGCGGCTTCGGCCGCTCGCGCGCCACGCGCACGGCGGTCGATCCCGAACTGGTCCAGCAGATCAGGGCCGGCAGGTCGAGCGTCTCGGCGATCTGCCGCGCAGCGTCCGCGATGGCATCGCCGGCGGTGGCTTCCGGGGCCGGGCGCTGTGCGGTGATGACGGAGCGATAAATCGGGTCGCGCTCGACCTCCTCGCCGATGCGATTCATGGTCGAGACGGCCTCGACCGGGAATTTGCCGGCCGCCGATTCCGCCGACAGCATGATGGCGTCGGCACCTTCGTAGACGGCGGTGGCGACGTCGGAGACCTCGGCGCGGGTCGGCACCGGCGACTGGATCATCGATTCCAGCATCTGGGTCGCGATCACCACCGGCTTGCCGGCGCGCCGCGCCATGCGCGTCATCTGCTTCTGCAGGCTCGGCACGCGTTCCAGCGGCAGCTCGACGCCGAGGTCGCCGCGCGCCACCATCAGGGCGTCGGAGGCGTCGATGATGTCGGCGAGGCGATCGATCGCCTGCGGCTTCTCGATCTTGGCCATCACCGCCGCACGGCCGCGGATCATCTTCTTGGCCTCGAGCACGTCGTCGGCGCGCTGCACGAAGGACAGCGCGATCCAGTCGACGCCGGTGACCAGCGCCGCTTCGAGATCGGCGCGGTCCTTCGGCGTCATCGCCGAGACCGGCAGGTCGGTGTCGGGCAGGCTGACGCCTTTGCGGTCGGACATCCGGCCGCCGACCACGACGCGCGTCACCGCGTGCTCCTTCGAGGTCTCCTCGGCGATCAGCCGCACCTTGCCGTCGTCGAGCAGCAGCGCGTGGCCCGGCCGCAGCGCGGCCAGGATCTCCGGATGCGGGAGCTGGACGCGGGTGGTGTCGCCCGGCGCCTTGTCGGAATCGAGCGTGAAGGTCTGGCCATTCTGGAGCTGGACCGCGCCTTCGGCGAAGGCACCGAGCCGGAGCTTTGGCCCCTGGAGATCGACCAGAATGCCGATCGGCCTTCCATAACTGCTCTCGACGTTGCGGATCGTCGCCACCAGCTCGCGCATCTTGTCATGCGGGGTGTGGCTCATGTTGATGCGGAAGAGGTCGGCGCCGGCCTCGAACAGGCGGCGGATCATCGCGAGGTCCGAAGAAGCGGGTCCAAGGGTCGCGAGAATCTTGATACGGCGAAGACGCCTCATGGCTTATTTCCAGACGGGGGCGAGGGAGCTGGCGGGAGGCCAGGCGCGGCGGGGGGCGTACCACCGGGCGGGCCATTGGGCAAACCCGGGACCCCCGGGCCAACAGGGCCGGGGAGGCCTGGCACGCGCTGCTGCTTTGACGGCTGTTCGTTGGCATCGGTGAGCTGCACCGTCCAGGCCCGCTGCTCGCCGGTATCGACCTCGAAATAGCCGGTCCGGTCATAGCCGCGCGCAAGGCAATCCTCGGTGCCGCGGATGGTGAACTCCTTATCGCGCGAGCACATGAAAGCCTGGCCCGACCATTCGCCGCCGCGGTCATAGTCGATGGCGTAGATGTAATAGAAGCGGGCCACCAGAGTTCCGCGCAGCAGGGTCTCGCAGGAGCGCGACGAGATGTTCCACCAGCCTTCGGTGGTCCAGCCCTCGGCATCCTTGTAGCCGAGCGCGATGCCGACCCGGCTCGATGTGTTGTTGCAGAGCCGGAAATCGGCGGAAGCCGGGCTGGCCCAGAGGTACAGCAGGCCAACCACCAGCACCGGGACCAACCGGGCGAGCAGGCGAAGGCGGGAGCGGGGAGATTCGGCGATCATTGTCGCGGAAGCTATATCAGATCATTGACGATTTGGCGTAGGGCCCAGGAACTGCCTGAAGCCGGCTTCGCGCCCGTTTGCGCCGCGATATGGCAAAATCTGTGACAGGCCCCACCTGATCTCGTAAGGGTGACCCATCCAGGTCACAGCCAATTCGCAAAGCCGAGGGATCCAGCCATGGCAATTGACGACAAAACCAGAACGGAACTCGAGGCTGCCGCTTTCCGGCGCCTGGTCGATCATTTGAAGACGCGGACGGACGTCCAGAACATCGACCTGATGAACCTCGCAGGCTTCTGCCGCAACTGCCTGTCCAACTGGCTCAAGGACGCCGCCGACGCCCAAGGCGTCGCCTTGAGCAAGGATGAGAGCCGGGAAGCCGTCTATGGCATGCCCTATGAGGCCTGGAAGTCGAAATACCAGGGCGCGGCCACGCCTGAGCAGCTCGATGCCATGAAGAAGGTTCATCCGGGGCACTGAACGGCCTCGCCGGCAGCCTGATATGCGGTGCCTTTGAGTCGCATCACACAACCGCTTTCTTCGACACGCCGCAGGAAGGTGTGGGCGCGCTGTGGACGAGCGCGATGCTGCCTTGAACGCGAGAGGTCCGAACCCTAAGGGTCTAACCAGCACGCGCGGTGAGGATGCCGGCGTCACCTCGTTTTGCCAGTTCCATTGGGAGTACCAAGATGGCCACCTCCGCCGCCGTCCGCGACGACGAGCCCGCGACGAAATTTGCCAAGGACCAGCTCAAGTCCATCATCGAGCGCATCGAGCGGTTGGAGGAAGAGAAGAAGGCGATCTCCGACGACATCCGCGACGTATTCGCCGAGGCCAAGGGCAACGGCTACGACGTCAAGGCGCTGCGCACCATCGTGCGCATGCGCAAGCAGGACCCGAACGAGCGCGCCGAGGCCGAGACGATCCTTGAGACCTACATGCAAGCACTGGGGATGATCTGAGCTATCGGTGTCGTCCTGGCTTTCGCCAGGGCGACACCATGCCGATCGAAGGAGACCGCGGTGACTGCGCCGCCGCTGCCGCGCGAGGTAAGCCGTGCCTACGATGCTTTTCCGGCGTCGATCGGCAAGCGGCTGCTTTGGGTACGCGAGCTGATCTTCGCGGCCGCCGCGGCGCATGAAGGCATCGGCCGTCTTACCGAAACGTTGAAATGGGGCGAGCCTGCTTATCTGACCGAAGAGACCGGCAGTGGCAGCACGATCCGGCTCGGCCGCCTGAAGGACTCCGCGCACGCCGCGATTCTGTTCAACTGCAAGACGACGCTGGTCGATACCTTTCGTGAACGCTTTCCCGATCAGTTCGAATATCGGCAGACCAGGGCGTTGCTGTTGCCGGTGTCGGGCAAGCTGCCGAAGCAGGACCTATCGGTCTGCCTGTTGCTGGCGTTGACGTATCATCTGGATCGACGGAGGAAGCGTTAGCGGCGCGCGAAGACGTCAGCGCAGCGAAGCCGTCCGTACGACGAAGGACGTCGTCTCGAGTTTGGCGGTGGCGGTGCCCGAGAAACTGTCGCAGGACAGGCCCTGCATCGGATCGTCGGCAAAACCCATGGCGATCACGGACTGCGGCTTGACGAAGTAGGCGCGCATTGCGGCCGTGTCGAGCTCGCCCATCAGCGTGACCGACATCGCGCGGCTGGCGCTCGGCGACAGCATCACGATCTTGAGCCAGATGCTTTCGCCCTTGGCTGCGGAGAGCCGGGTCGCGGTTGCGACCATGCCGTCGATGCGCTTGCCGACCACCGTGTTGATCTCGGTCGCGGGCGCAACGTTGCGCGATGCGGCGGCGGGACGGGCGGAGCGAGGGATCGGCGCAGAGGCGGCGACGACATTGGCGCGGTCGACCGGGGAGGCGGACGCCGGCGCGTAGGCCAGCGCCTGATAGGCGGCGCTGGACACGCTCGCGGTCGGCTGCGGATCGGTGGCGGCGGCAAGCGCCTGTCGGGCCTTCAGCGCAGCCACTTGAGCAGGCGTCGCCTGCTGCGGCGCAGCCGGGGCATCCCAGAAGCCACGGGCATTGATGATGTCGGCGGGGGTCTCGGGCTTTGCGTCAGCAGATTTGCCGGCGGCCGGCTTGTCAGCCACGGGGGCCGGCTTCGGCTTGGCAAGCGCGACGATCTGCGCATCGGCCGAGGCGAGCTGAATCGTCGCCGCGACTGACGGCTTGGCGCGCGGCGTCGGCACCGGATCGGCCGGCTTGGTCGCGGCGGCGACCACGGTCGGCGCGACAGTCTTCGCGGACGGGGCGGGCGCGCCCTCGTCATCCTCGTCGTTGCTCGCCGCGGCCGGAGCCGACTTGCCCTTGAACAGGGCGGCAAAGAAATTCGACTTGCTGCCGGAATCCTCGCCGCTGCCGCGCCGCTCGATCTCTGCCTTGGCGAGCTCATAACCCTTCAACGGCGTGCCGTCGGTCGGGAGGTGGACGGTGCGTCCGTCCGGGAAGACCCGGGCGAGCTGGTCATGCGTCATGCGCGGCCAGTGCCGGATGCTGCCGGTGTCGAGATGTACGAACGGCGAGCCGGAGGTCGGGTAGAAGCCGACGCCGCCGCGCTGGAGGCGCAGGCCGGCGAAGCGGATCTGCTCCAGCGGCACGTTCGGGATGTAGAAGTCCATCGCATGCCCCAGCATGTGCTGGCTGAAGCGCGCCACGCCGGAGGAGCGGCGGCGGAGCATGGAGTTGGTCGCGGGCGAGCGGTAGGCGGAGATGATCTGGATCGGCTGCTTGCCGTCGACGTCGCGGTAGACTTCCCAGAGGATGTCGAAGAGGTGACGGTCCATGACCGTCTCGTCCTGGCTGCGCCAGTCGCGCAGGAAGTGGTTGAGCTGCTTCAGCGCCGCTTCGTCGTAGCGTCCGTCGCGCTTGAAGGTGACGGTGAGGTCTTCGCCGGAATGGGTGTGGTGGAAGGAGAGCGTCTTGGTCTCGTTGAGCGCGGCGGCGTTGTGAACTGAACCCGCGGCAGCAAGCAGCAATACGGCAGCGAGGCCGATTCTGGATCCGGCCTTCACTCCCGCATGGGACAACGACAGCACAGCGAATTGGCGTGCGATTCCAGTCAGCACGTTAGAGCCCACCCAGTCGACGAGCGTTCAAAATGGACTCTCCCGCTAACCCCGTTAGCGCGCGAAAGAGGATGAACGCTTTGTTAAAGCGAGAAGGTTAATTCGAGGTTGACCTTCCCGCCCCCAAACCAAGTCAGATCGCGAACCTAACCGGGTGAGTGTGGCAAAAAAACGCCCGCTGCCTGAGGTCAGGTGGAGAATGGTTAACGTTAAGCGACCCCATCCAGAGGATGAGGTCGCTGATTTTACTGCAGAATTTCAGGAAATCAGGCGCCGGGCGGCCTGGCTCAGCGGGTGAATACCCGCTGCTGCTGCGGCCGGCGGCCGACCGGGGCCGGCGGCGGGGTGGGCGCTCCGAACAGCCGCTCGAAGAAATTCGGCCCGGACGAGCCGCCGTTGTTGGCCGCCAACACCCCGTTCGGCAGTGTCGTCGCCGGGCGTGAATAGCTCGGCTGGGAGTGCGCGACGACGTTCTCGAGATCCTTGCCGCGACCGTTCTTCAGGATGTTGATCATGGTCGCGTCGCGGCCATAGACGTCCTTGCGGAATTGCAGCTTGCCGCCATCGTCCACGAATGCGGTCTGATAGGTGATGTTGACCGGGATCGGGGTCGGGAATTTCAGGTCGATCTCGCTCTTGCCGTACATGCTGCGGATGCGTTCCGGCGTGTACTTCTCGTTCGGCATCGCGATGTTGAGCAGGACCGAGGCGTACTGATCCGGGTTCTGCACGCGCATGCAGCCGTGGCTGAAGGCGCGTTCGTCCCGGGCGAACAGGTTCTTGTCCGGCGTGTCGTGCTGATAGACCAGGAACTTGTTGGGGAAATTGAAGCGGATGCGGCCGAGCGCGTTGGCTTCACCGGGCGGCTGCGAGATGTGCACCGAACCATCGCGGTTCTGTTCGAGCTTGAGGCCCATGCGCTGGAGCACTGTCGGGTCCTGCTGAAGCGCCGGCAGATATTCGTTGTAGACGATCGACGGCGGCACGTTCCAGGTCGGATTGACCGTGATGTACTTCATCGTCTCGGTGAGCAGCGGGGTCGCATGCGTGCCGGGCTTGCCGGTGACGACGCGGGTGGTCCAGACCTGTTGGCCGCGCTGCATCACCTTCAACGTGTAGTCGGGAATGTTGAGGATGACATAGGCATCGCCCAGCGAGGGCGCGCCCAGGTCGCGCGGCAGCCAGCGCCAGCGCTCCATGTTCACCAGCACCACGTCGATCTGCTTGTCGCGCTTCGGGGCGTTGATCGCCCTCACCGTCTTGTCGTCGAGGATGCCGGTCGCCTTGAGCTCGGCGCTGTTCTGGAATTTGCGCACGGCTTCGGCGACCGCCGCGTCATAGCGGGTGTCGCTGGCGTTCTCGGTGATGCCGAGCTTGGCGCGCAGCTGCGGCACGCGCGGATCTTCAACGACGATTTCAGCCTGCTTCTTGCCGGCCGGGGTGTATTTCAGCGCCGGACCATCGGCGATCTCGATCACCGGGCCGTTGCCCTGGCCGCGGAGCTCCGCGAGCTTCGCCTTCAGCTCCTTGTAAAGTTTTTGCGGCGGATTGTAGCTGTCGAGCGCCGCGGAGGCGTCCGCCGCGGTCGTGACCTTGGCGAGCACCTCGTTCGGATCGACCGGATGCTCGGGATAGAGGATGTCGCCGCTGACCTGCGACCAGTGCATGCGGCCGCTCTGGGCCTGGCGCGCATAGTCGAACATGCTGGCGGTGAGCTTGAGCTCGGCATCGGCGAGCGTATCGGGTGTCGTGGCGGCCGCGAAGTCCGGCACCGGGTAATCGGCGGGATTGAGACCGTCGGACGCCGCGTCCTTCAGCCGTGCGATCACGCCCTTGGCCGCAGCGGTCAGGCTGCCGCCCTGGCTCCAGACCGGCGCGAAGTCGCGTGCACCGTAGAACTTCTCGATCGCAGCGCGTTCGTTCTTACGGTCGAGATAGCGCGAGGCCTTTGCGCCAATGATGTCCTTGAGCTTGTCGGCGACCGGCTGGTCGGCCGCGGGAACGTTGCTCGCGGCCCTCACCGGCTCCGAGGCCGGAGCCGCAGCGGTGGCGGGCGCGGCCGGCGTTGGGATCGCCGTGTCGGCCTTGGCAGGTTCGGTCTTGGCAGGTTCAGTCTTCGCCGTCTCGCTCTTCGTCGCCTCGGCGGCGGGCGTGGTGGCGACGTCGGAAGGCTTGGTCTCGACCTTGTCCGGCGCGGGGGCGGATTCGGCCTTCAGGGGTTCCTTGGCGGGCTCCTTAGCAGGGTCCACCACCGTGGCGGTGGTGTCGAGCTTGATGTCTGATGCGGTCGGGGGCGGGACGTTTGCGGGTTCGGGGCGCGGGATTGCGGCTTCGATCGCGAGCTCGGCAGCGCTGCTGTGCGCCTGATCCTGCGCCAGGGCTGAGCTGGCCGATACCGTGAGGAAGGTCGCCGCGACCGTGATCAAGACACGGTCAAAGCCTGCACGGTGGTTCAAACAGTCACGCATTGTGTCGCACCCCTCGGGTGAACTGTCCCCCGTGGAACAGCTTCGTTATCGCCTATTGAGCTTCGGCTAAACCGCGCCGGCCTCTCGAAAGTTGCACGCCTGCACGCAACGATTCCTACGCAGACGAATCTTACGCGGACGATATACAGGCCCCGATTTCGCAGCCAGCGCTACCCGGGACAACTCACGACAAACTGACTTCAAGCACGCCTCTTGGCAACGGATTGTGCGCTTCTGCCACGCGCTTTTCCCTGTGTCTGTCACTTCCAAGTCACGGTTCAAATCGCAGTCGAATTCCGTCGTCATACGAACGGCTTACAGTCGTATCGCTCCGCCCGGACGAACCGCCGTTCGCGTCCGGCTCAGTGCGTCTCCTCACCGCTTTTGCCGCCATGGCCGGGAACTCCGGCTTCATCGAGTTTGCGGTAGAGGGTGGACCGGCCGATTTTGAGGCGGCGGGCGACCTCCGACATCTGCCCGCGGTAATGCGAGATCGCGAAACGGATGATCTCGTTCTCAATGTCTTCCAGCGGTCGGACGTCGCCGGTCGCGGTCAGCATTGAGAGGGCACCCGCCATGGGCAGCGGCGCGATCGGTATTTCATTACCTGACACCACGGAGGGGGCCGCGATCGGCTCCAGCATCAGCGGCGCGGTCGGAATGTCTGTTCCCGGATGCGGCTGCGAGGCGATCAGAGGGAAGTCGTCGAGGCCAAGCTGGTCGCCCTCGCTCATCACCACGGCGCGATAGACCGCGTTTTCGAGCTGGCGAATGTTGCCGGGCCAATCGAGCTGGGCAAGGTGCGCAACGGCCTCGCCGCTGATGCCGGTGATGGGGCGGTTCTCCTCGGCGGCAAAGCGCGCCAGGAAATGCCTGAGCAGATGCGGAATGTCCTCGCGCCGGGCGCGCAGCGATGGGATCGTCAGCGGCAGCACGTGCAGGCGATAGAACAAGTCTTCCCGGAAGTGGCCCTGCTTGACCCGCTCGAGCAGCCTGCGGTTGGTCGCCGAGATGATGCGGACGTCGACCTTCACGGGTTTGCGGCCGCCGACCGCCTCGACCGCGCCTTCCTGGAGCGCGCGAAGCAGCTTGACCTGCGCGCTCAGCGGCAGTTCGCTGACCTCGTCCAGGAACAGCGTGCCGCCATGAGCTTCGACGAACTTGCCGGTGTGGCGTTCGGTGGCGCCGGTGAAGGCACCCTTCTCGTGACCGAACAGAATGGATTCGACGAGGTTGTCGGGGATCGCGCCGCAATTGACCGCGACGAACGGCTTGGCCTTGCGCTCGCCGCTGCCATGAATGGCACGCGCGAACATCTCCTTGCCGACGCCGGACTCGCCCTCGATCAGCACCGGGATCGAGGAGTTTGTTGCTTTCTGCGCCGCGCGCATCACGCCCGCCATCGCCTCGGCGCGTGTGATGATGTCGGAGAAGGTCAGCCGGCCTTCGCGGCTGTGACGGATGCGCTGCAGTTCGCCCTTGAGCGCGGACGAATTGAGCGCGTTGCGAAGCGAGACCTGGAGCCGCTCCAGGCCGACCGGCTTGACCACGAAGTCGGCCGCACCCGCGCGCATCGCCGAGATCACATTGTCGATGCCGCCATGGGCCGTCTGCACGATGACGGGGATGCTGAGACCCGCTTCGCGGATTTTCGCCAGCACGCCCATGCCGTCGAGGCCGGGCATCACGAGATCGAGGATGACGCCGTCGATGGCCGCGTCGGGGGCGGTGAGGGCGGCGATCGCCGCATCGCCGGAGTCCACCACGATCGTCTCATAGCCGCATTTCTGCACCATGTTTTCGACCAGCCGGCGGGCTACAGCGTCGTCGTCGGCGATCAAAATACTGGCAGCCATGGTGTTCCCCGCACGCTACTACTATCTGTCTCGAATCGGGGCACTCTGGCCGAAGCCGATTAACGCACTGTTAAATCCTGATGCCCCCGCCCGCCGTCGCGATTGTTGAACACAGGTTTCCCACACAATGAATTCGAGCTCCAAGCTTGCACTCAAAAAGTCTGCTCTCAAAAAGTCTGCTCTCCGCAAACCAGGCACCAAGCAATCGGTCATCAAGGCAAAGTCCTCCAGACCTTCACCCGCAAAGCCTGCGAGCAAGACCGGCAAGCTTCCGGAGTGGAACCTCGCCGACCTCTATTCCGGGATCGATGCGCCGGAAGTGGCGCGCGATCTCGCAAAGATGGATGCCGATTGCGTCGCGTTCGAGACGGACTACAAGGGCAAGCTCGCAACAGGAACAGCAAAGGAAGATGGCGGAAAATGGCTCGCAGAAGCCGTGCGACGCTATGAGGCGATCGACGACCTCGCCGGCCGGCTCGGCTCGTACGCTGGCCTCGTTCATGCCGGCGACAGCGTGGACCCCAAGATTTCAAAGTTTTACGGCGACGTTTCCGAGCGCCTGACGGCGGCATCGACGCATCTGCTGTTCTTCGCGCTCGAGCTCAACCGGATCGATGACGATATTTTGAACCGCGCGATGCAGGCCACCGAGCTCGCGCACTACCGTCCCTGGATCGAGGATCTACGCAAGGAGAAACCGTACCAGCTCGAGGACAAGCTCGAGCAGCTCTTCCTGGAGAAGGCGCAGACCGGCTATTCCGCCTTCAATCGGCTGTTCGACCAGACCATTTCGAGCCTGCGCTTCAAGGTCGGGCCCAAGGAGCTCGCGATCGAGCCGACGCTCAATCTGTTGCAGGACCGCGACGGCGCCAAGCGCAAGGCCGCGGCAGAGGCGCTCGCAAAGACCTTCAAGGCCAATGAGCGCACCTTTGCGCTGATCACCAACACTTTGGCCAAAGACAAGGACATCTCCGATAGCTGGCGCGGCTTCAAGGACGTCGCAGATTCCCGGCACCTGAACAACCGCGTCGAGCGCGAGGTGGTGGATGCGCTGGTCGCCTCGGTGCGCGCAGCCTATCCAAAATTGTCGCATCGCTACTACGCGCTGAAGGCACGCTGGTTCGGCAGGAAGCGCCTGGCCTATTGGGACCGCAACGCGCCGCTGCCTTTTGCGGCGACCGACGTGATCGGCTGGGGCGATGCGCGAAACATGGTGCTCACCGCCTATCGCGGCTTCTCGCCAAAGATGGCTGACATCGCCGAGCGCTTCTTCACCGACCGCTGGATCGACGCGCCGGTGCGCCCGGGCAAGGCGCCGGGGGCCTTCTCGCATCCGACCACGCCGTCCGCGCACCCCTACGTGCTGATGAACTACCAGGGCAAGCCGCGCGACGTGATGACGCTCGCCCATGAGCTCGGCCATGGCGTGCATCAGGTGCTGGCGGCCAGGAACGGCGCGTTGATGGCGCCGACGCCGCTGACGCTGGCGGAGACCGCGAGCGTGTTCGGCGAGATGCTGACCTTCCGGCGGCTGCTGGCGCAGACCAGGAGCGCAAGGCAGCGCCAGGCGCTGCTCGCCGGCAAGGTCGAGGACATGATCAACACCGTGGTGCGGCAGATCGCGTTCTATTCCTTCGAGCGCGCGGTCCACACCGAACGCAAGAACGGCGAGCTCACCGCGACGCGGCTCGGCGAGATCTGGCTCTCGGTGCAGGGCGAGAGCCTTGGTCCGGCAATCGAGATCAAAGCGGGCTACGAGAACTACTGGATGTACATCCCGCACTTCATCCATTCGCCATTCTACGTCTACGCCTATGCATTCGGCGATTGTCTCGTGAACTCGCTCTACGCCGTCTACGAGAACGCGGCCGAAGGCTTTGCCGAGCGCTATCTCGACATGCTCGCCGCCGGCGGCACCAAGCATTATTCCGAACTGCTGCGGCCGTTCGGGCTCGATGCCAAGGATCCAAAGTTCTGGGACGGCGGCCTGAGCGTCATCGCCGGCATGATCGACGAACTGGAAGCGATGGGCTGAGCCGAACCGCCTTCAGCGCTGCAGCGAGCAGGTCGGGTCGGCCGTCCGAGTGTCCCGTTGTTCCGACAACGGGGGAGGCGGGTTGTAAAGATCCCGCCATGCACATTGAACGTTTGTGCCCGGGACCAGACTAATTCTTGCAGGCGGGTTCGACCTGCAATGCAATCTGTGATTGTTGATCGTCGCGGTGTGCTCGGCCAGGGAGGCGAACATGGCCAGGATCAGTGCCCCAGACCCCAAGGTAGAGCCGCCACGGGCTGTGGGGGAACAGCAGCTGTGGGGGACGCAGCACCGGAAGATCGTCAAGCGCGAGCTCGCAGCCATCAACAACCGCCGCCTAGCCCAGGGTATGGATCCCGTTGCATACCCTGGCGACGAAAAGGCGATCGACACGGTCGGCCTTGCGCTGTCAGGCGGCGGGATCCGATCCTCCGCAATCTGCCTCGGCGTCTTGCAGGCTTTCAATCACCACGGGCTCATCAAGCACATCGACTATCTGTCGACCGTATCGGGCGGCGGTTACACCGGCTGTTCGTTTACGGCGACCATGACGCGGGCGCAGAATTTCGTCTTCGGAAGCACGCCGACACCTGGAGCCGAGAGCGCAAATGAGATCAGTGACACGCCTGCGGTGGGCCATATCCGGAATTACTCGAACTATCTCGTTCCGGCCGGCGCGCGCGACCTGATCACCGGCGTCGCAATCGTCGTGCGTGGACTCGTTGCCAATCTGAGCCTGACGCTGCCGGTTGTACTGCTCGTTGCAGTGATCACGATACTGTCCAACGCCGCACGCTCGTCACTCTATACGACCAATTTCTTCGGCCTGAGCGTCGACGACACCCACAATCTTGGTCCCCTCTCCAGCCTGGGATTGATGCCTGCCTTCTTTCTTGTCGGCCTTGTTGTCGCCTTGCTGCTTTTGTTGGTCGGGCGCCTTTTCAAAGTCGGGCGGCGCGAGCTGTTTAGGTACCTGGCCGGTCTTGCGTTTGCGATGGGTCTCATCTGTGCGATCGCCAGCTGCCTGAATGTCGATCACTTTGGCCTTTCGCTTGCAGCGGTCCTGCTCGGCCTTGCGCTTTTCTTTGGCTGGGCAGTGCTGCGATCGATTTCGTCGACCAAGGGAGGTGAATTCCGCGGCTATCCGTCGACGGTCGGCGCGACCTATCTCGTTCTGCTTGCCGCCATCTGCTTCTTCGAATTTCAGCCCTTCATGATCGCCCAGATGTTCGATGTCGCCGACGCTAACACGACTCAGTCCGGCGGCATCATTGGCGGCGTTGCAATCAAGTGGGTCCAATCGCTTGCGGCCATCACTGCGCCGGTTGCGGCGGCTGTCACGCTGTTCCGGCAGCAATTCGCCGACCTGCTGAAGGGCGCCGGCGCCTCGGACCTGGGATCACGCCTGCTCGCCCATGCGGCGAAAGCAGCCGTGCTTGTCGCGGGACTGGCGCTGCCCTTGCTGATCTGGGTCGGATATCTCTATCTTTGCTATTGGGGCATCGCGAACGACAAGACGCTCGACGCCGCCTACCGTCAATACCCCATGATCGAGGAGTGGGGAGCGGCTGGCGTGCAACCCGTGCCGCCCGCGGCCGGTGTCGATGTCAAGGGAAATGTCCAGTTTGACTCGGCGACCCGCAAGCTCTCGGCCGAAATCACCAATCGCGAAGCGAAGGTCGTCGTCTCCAAGCCGGTGGGGCCGATCTCGCACATTCCCGCATGGCTGTTTTCCGTTGCGTCATTGCAGTCCCCGGACAAATTCACTTGGTCGAAGTACCAGTTCGGCAACAGTGTCAGCTGGCGGATGATGCTGCTCTACTTCTTGTCGGGCTCGGCCATGTTCGGCCTGTCGTGGGTTCTCGGGCCGAATGCCAATTCGTTGCACCGGCTCTATCGTGATCGCCTCAGCAAGGCCTTCTTGTTCAATCCGCTCTATTACGCCGACGGGGAGCCGTCGCGGAACATGCCGAGCCTGGACCAGGGGAGGGATTTCCTTCCGCTCGACGAGGAGAAGCTGAGCGGTCTGTTACATCAGATGGTCTACGGGGTCGATCCAGCGGGAGCGATGACGGTCGCGACATCGAAAAAATGCAGCCTGGCCTCGCCATATCCCATCATCAACGCCGCGCTGAACATCCAAGGATCCGACTTCGCCAATCGGCGGGGACGGAACGCGGATTTCTTCATATTCTCGCCGCTGCACGTCGGCAGCGAGGCCACTGGCTATGCGAATACACCGGCATTCGAGAAGGTCGCGCCGGGCCTCGATCTTGCGACCGCGATGGCAATCTCCGGGGCCGCCGCTTCGTCGAACATGGGCTCGGGGTCGATCCGCTCGCTGACCCCGACCCTGGCGCTCCTCAACGTGCGCCTGGGGTACTGGTTGAAGAACCCGCGCTGGGTCTCGACAAAGGACAAGCCGCAGCACCACTCGACCCCTTTGTTTCTATGGTCTGAGATCTCGGGCCGGCTTTACGAGAATGCCGATGCGGTCTACCTGACGGACGGCGGACACATCGAGAATCTCGGTGTCTACGAGTTGTTGCGACGACGCTGCAAGGTGATCATCGCGGTTGACGCCGAAGCCGATGCACCCATGAATTTCTCATCCCTGGTGACGCTGCAGCGCTATGCGCGCATCGATCTCGGGATCATCATCGATCTGCCGTGGACGCCGATCCGCAACACCACGCTCGAGTGGATGAAGTGCAACGCAACCAAATCCCCGGCCCGGCGCACGGCGGGCGGACCGCACGTGGCGGTCGGCACCATCGACTACGGCTCGGGGGAAAAGGGGTACCTCGTGTACATCAAGTCGTCCCTGACCGGAGACGAGAACGACTACATCCGCGACTATGCACGCCGCAACGACACCTTCCCGCATGAAACCACCGGTGACCAGTTCTTCTCGGAGGAGCAGTTCGAGGTCTACCGCGCGCTGGGTTTCCACATGAGCCACGGTTTTCTCACCGAGGATGCTGGCGCGGATGCAATCGTCGTCAACGTTCCGGGAGAACGCTGCGCAAAGCGAAACTTCTGCGACAGCAAGGTGGAGCCGATCGGCGCAGTCCGCCGTGCGCTCGGCCTGCGCTGAGAGGCCTCGGCTCGTGGCATCGGAGACCGCCTCTGACGGGCGGATCACCGGTCTGAGCCGAATTCCCGCCCATTGGAATTCCAAATGACCTGATTTGCCGGGAAACCGCGCCTCCGTGCCGTTGCCCTGCCCGGAAGTTTGCGGTATCCCAGCCACGAAATTCGACTTTCGACTGGGGACAATTCATGGCTGACCATAGCGAAGTGGCGTACAGCACCGCCGACGGCAACGACTACGTTGCCCACGAGCAGACCTACGAGGGCTTCATCAAGCTGGTGAAGTACGGCACGGTCTCGGTCGCGCTTATCGTGATCCTGATGGCGATCTTCCTGACCTGATCCATCCCCTGCAGCACCGCCAGTGTCGTCGGTGCCTATAAAATTTGCAATCAAGCCGGATTGAAAACCGGTATCCAACGTTGCGGGAGTAACGCTAAGTTCGCGTGCGCGCTTCTTCCCGCGTCGCCGGAGGGCCTATGAAGATCGCCGTTGCCAAGGAAATCGATCCGTCGGAGCCGCGGGTCGCCGCTTCGCCGGATACGGTGAAGAAGTTCAAGGCGTTGGGCGCCGAGATCGCCGTCGAGCCGGGCGCCGGCCTCAAGTCGGGCCTGCCGGACTCCGAATTCACCGCCGTGGGCGCCACCGTCAGCGCCGACGCGCTGAAGGACGCCGACATCATCATCAAGGTGAAGCGCCCTGAAGCCTCCGAGTTGGCGCAGTACAAGCGCGGCGCGCTCGTCATCGCCATCATGGACCCCTACGGCAACGAGGCCGCGCTGAAGACGATCGCCGATGCCGGTGTCTCCGCCTTCGCGATGGAATTGATGCCGCGCATCACGCGCGCGCAGGTGATGGACGTGCTGTCCTCGCAGGCCAACCTCGCCGGCTACCGCGCCGTGATCGAGGGCGCCGAGGCCTTCGGACGCGCCTTCCCGATGATGATGACCGCGGCCGGCACGGTGCCCGCCGCCAAAGTGTTCGTGATGGGCGTCGGCGTCGCCGGCCTCCAGGCGATCGCGACCGCACGCCGTCTCGGCGCCGTCGTCACCGCGACCGACGTCCGGCCCGCCACCAAGGAGCAGGTCGAATCGCTCGGTGCAAAATTCCTCGCCGTCGAGGACGAGGAATTCAAGAACGCGCAGACCGCCGGCGGCTACGCCAAGGAAATGTCCAAGGAATACCAGGCCAAGCAGGCCGCGCTCACCGCCGAGCACATCAAGAAGCAGGACATCGTGATCACCACCGCGCTGATTCCGGGCCGGCCGGCGCCGAGGCTCGTCACGGCTGACATGGTCAAGTCGATGAAGCCGGGATCAGTGCTGGTCGATCTCGCCGTCGAGCGCGGCGGCAATGTCGAAGGCGTCAAGGCGGGCGAGGTCGCTGATGTCGGTGGCATCAAGATCGTCGGCTACACCAACGTCGCCGGCCGCGTCGCGGCGTCGGCCTCCAGCCTCTACGCGCGCAATTTGTTCAACTTCATCGAAACGATGGTCGACAAGACCAGCAAGGCGCTGGCCGTGAACTGGGACGACGAACTCGTCAAGGCGACCGCGCTGACCAGGGACGGCGCCGTCATCCACCCGAATTTCCAGCCGAAAGCGTAAGGAGAGCCGTCATGGAGCATATTGCACAGGTCGTCGATCCCTTCGTCTTCCGGCTGTCGATCTTCGTTCTCGCCGTCTTCGTCGGCTATTTCGTGGTGTGGTCGGTGACCCCGGCGCTGCATACGCCGCTGATGAGCGTGACCAATGCGATCTCCTCGGTGATCGTGGTCGGCGCGCTGCTCGCGGTCGGCGTCGGCATGATCTCGAGCGGCTCAGGCTGGGCGCGCGGCTTCGGCTTCATCGCGCTCATTTTCGCCTGCGTGAATATCTTCGGCGGCTTCCTTGTCACCCAGCGCATGCTGGCGATGTACAAGAAGAAGGTGAAGTGAGCGGCGTGCACCTCGGGGTGACAAAGACAAAGGGGACCTGAGATGAACGCCAATCTGGCTGCAGTTCTGTATCTCGTGGCGGGTGTGCTGTTCATCCTGTCACTGCGCGGGCTGTCCAGCCCCGCCTCATCGCGGCAGGGTAATTTCTTCGGCATGATCGGCATGGCGATCGCGGTCGCCACCACGCTGGCCAGCCATCCGCCGGCGGACGGCCTCGCTTGGATCCTCGTGATCCTTGGCATCGCGATCGGCGGCAGCGTCGGTGCGGTGATCGCCCGCCGGGTGCCGATGACCTCGATGCCGGAACTGGTCGCCGCGTTCCATTCGCTGGTCGGTATGGCCGCGGTGCTGGTCGCCGCCGGTGCGTTCTACGCGCCGGAGGCCTTCGACATCGGCAGCCCCGGCAACATCCATCCGCAGAGCCTGGTCGAGATGTCGCTCGGCGTCGCCATCGGCGCGCTGACCTTCACCGGCTCGGTGATCGCGTTCCTGAAGCTGTCCGCGCGCATGAGCGGTGCGCCGATCATCCTGCCGTTCCGCCACATCATCAACATTGCGCTCGCGATCGCCCTCGTCGTCTTCATCGTCGGGCTGGTCATGACGGGCAGCGCGCTCGACTTCTGGCTGATCGTCATCATCGCGCTGGCGCTCGGCGTCCTCATGATCATCCCGATCGGCGGCGCCGACATGCCGGTCGTGATTTCGATGCTTAACTCGTACTCGGGCTGGGCCGCGGCCGGCATCGGCTTCACCCTCGGCAATTCCGCGCTGATCATCACCGGCGCGCTGGTGGGATCAAGCGGCGCGATCCTGTCCTACATCATGTGCCACGCGATGAACCGCTCCTTCATCTCGGTCATTCTCGGCGGCTTCGGCGGCGAGACCGCGGCGGCCGGCGGTGGCGGCGGCGAGCAGAAGCCGGCCAAGCTCGGCTCGGCCGACGACGCCGCCTTCATCATGAAGAACGCGCAGAAGGTCATCATCGTGCCCGGCTATGGCATGGCGGTGGCACAGGCTCAGCATGCGCTGCGTGAAATGGGCGACATCCTGAAGAAAGAAGGCGTCGAGGTGAAATACGCCATTCACCCGGTCGCCGGCCGCATGCCCGGCCACATGAACGTGCTGCTGGCCGAGGCCAACGTGCCCTATGACGAGGTGTTCGAGCTCGAGGACATCAACTCCGAATTCGCGCAGGCCGATATCGCCTTCGTGATCGGCGCCAACGACGTCACCAATCCGGCGGCCGAAGAGGACAAGACCTCGCCGATCTACGGCATGCCGGTGCTCCAGGTCTGGAAGGCCGGCACCGTGATGTTCATCAAGCGCTCGCTCGCTTCCGGCTATGCCGGCATCGACAATCCGCTGTTCTATCGCGACAACACCATGATGCTGCTCGGCGACGCCAAGAAGGTCACCGAGAACATCGTCAAGGCGATGTAGCGCGGAGGCAAGCGGGCCATTGCCAATGCGACGCGCGAGCAGCGCGTCGCGTGGCACACCGCTCACCAGGCGGCATCCGGCTGCCGTGACGTTCCGCCCCGCCTCGGGCGATGTCATGAAATTGCTGCCGAGCCGGTGCAAACCCTGAACAGGGGCCGGGTCGCGTCATCATGACCATCGTCAAATGGATCGCCATCCTGCTCGTGACCGTCTATTGCGCCGGTCTCCTCGTGCTGTATGTCAGGCAGCGCGAGATGCTGTTTCCGATCCCGCCCGTCGGTCGCACCACGCCGGACGCCGCAGGCTTCCCCGAGGCCGAAGAGCACGTCCTGACTACCTCCGATGGCGAGAATGTCATCGTCTGGCACGTGCCGGCGAAGCCAGGCCGCCCCGTGATCCTGTATTTTCCGGGCAATGGCGATTATCTCGCCGGTCGCGTCAGCCGCCTCAAGGCCATGACGGCGGACGGCACCGGCCTGGTCGCGCTGTCCTATCGCGGCTATGCCGGCTCGAGCGGGGCGCCGAGCGAGGCGGGCCTGCTGCGCGATGCCGCGGCCGCCTACGCCTTCACCACCGCGCGCTACGGGGTGGAGCGAATCGTCGCGTGGGGCTTTTCGCTCGGGACCGGCGTGGCGGTCGCGATCGCCTCGGAGCATCGTGTTGGAAAACTCGTCCTGGAAGCGCCCTATACATCGACGGCCGATATTGCAGCTTCATCGTTCTGGTACGTTCCGGTCCGCCTGCTGATGCGAGATCCATTTCATTCCGACGAGCGCATCCCGCGCGTCACTGTGCCGCTATTGGTGATGCATGGCACCGATGACCTTGCCATTTCCATCGTGTTCGGAGAGCGTCTGTTCGCGCTTGCGCACGAACCGAAGGAGTTCGTTCGCTTTGCGGGCGGTGGACACGACAATCTCGATGCGTTCGGTGCGATTGAAACGGCGAGGCACTTCATTGCTTTCTAGACGGCTTGTCGTTCGGCGCGCGAGCGGGTTCATCGCCGCGATCCTCGTCGTGTTGTTGCCACAGCACGCATGGGCGGCGACCGGGCTCGACGGCGCGGCGATGCGCTGGCCGTATGCGCTGCCCTTTGCCGGCCTCCTGCTGTCGATCGCGCTCGGGCCGCTGCTGTTTGCAAAAGTCTGGCACCATCATTACGGCAAGATCGCCGCGGCCTGGTCGCTGCTGGCACTCGCCTCGCTCGTCATCCTGGCCGGGAGCATGGCGACGTTGGCGGCGCTCGTTCACGCCATGCTCGCCGAATATCTCGGCTTCATCGTGCTGCTGTTCTCGCTCTATGTCGTGGCTGGCGGCATTCTCGTGACGGGCGACATCAAGGCGACGCCGGCATCAAATGCCGGCATCCTCGCGCTCGGTACGGTGATGGCGAGTGTCGTCGGCACCACGGGGGCGGCCATGATCCTGATCCGCCCTCTGATCCGCGCCAACCGGCCGCGGCGCTACAACGCCCATGTCGTCATCTTCTTCATCATCCTGGTCGCCAATGTCGGTGGCGCGCTGAGCCCGCTCGGCGATCCCCCGCTGTTCGTCGGCTTCCTGCATGGTGTCGACTTCTTCTGGACCACGCGGACCATCTGGCTGCAGACGGCAATCGTTGCCGGACTGCTGCTCGCGATCTTCGTCGTCATCGACGTCTGGCGCTTCCGCAGCGAACCCTTGCTCGGCGCCGCCGGCGCCGCGAAGCCGGTCCGCATCCGCGGCCTCGTCAACCTGGTGCTGATTGCAGCCATCGTCGCGAGCCTGCTGGCCTCGGCGATGTGGAAGCCCGGCATCGCTTTCGACATTCTCGGAACCAGGCTGGAGCTGGAAGATATCGCCCGCAACGCGGCGCTGCTGGCCATAGCGGGCCTGTCGGTGTGGTTGACGCCGGACGAGCACCGGCAGGCCAACGGCTTCACCTGGGAGCCGATCCGCGAAGTCGCAAAGCTGTTCGCCGGCATTTTCATCGCGATCATCCCGGTCATCGCCATGCTCGATGCCGGCCATCACGGCGCGTTCGCCTGGCTGTTGTCGGCCGTGACCGCTCCGGACGGCACGCCGCGCGAGGTTGCCTATTTCTGGTTCACCGGTCTGATGTCGGCGTTCCTCGACAATGCGCCGACCTATCTGTTGTTCTTCGAGCTCGCCGGCGGCGACCCGCAGGTGCTGATGCACGAACTCTCGGGCACGCTCGCCTCCATCTCCATGGGCGCAGTCTACATGGGCGCGCTTACCTATATCGGCAATGCGCCGAATTTCATGGTGAGCAGCATCGCCAGCGAGAACGGCATCGAGATGCCGAGCTTCTTCGGTTATTTCCTGCGCGCCAGCGCGGTGCTGATCCCGCTGTTCGTGCTGCTAACGCTGCTGCCGTTCGCTCCGATCCTGCGCTGGCATTGAATCTGCCGCGCGATTGCTACTGCTCGGCTGAGACAATTGGAGCCGATGGATGAGCGCGCACAATCCGACGCCTCGATCGGCCTGGATCTTTCCGGCGCTGGCCGTGCGAGGCGCATCTGTCGGGCCGGGCCTTGGTGCTCAGCGTCGTGCTGCTGCTGATTGCGCTGCTGGCGGTCGTGTTGCTGTCCAAGAAATTCTCGCTGGTGGTCGATGCCGTCGCGGCCAGGATCGGCGCGCCGCCTGCCTTTGCTCCTGACCTTCTTCCTGAGCATGCTGACCTTCGGTACGGGCAGGACCAATGTCCTGTTCGGGCTGGTCCATAAGGTGGTATTTGCCGTCTACGTGTTCGTGGTTTTCGTGCCCTGAACCGGTTTTCCGGATATGCCCCAGGAGAGTTCCGATGCTTGCCGCCGAGTCCGAGGTTCAGGTCGACAATGAGCAGGTTCGGGTAACCGAGTGGCGGCTCGCGCCAAACAGCGCCACGGGGCATCACACCCATGGCATGGACTACGTCATTGTTCCCGTGGTCGGAGGGGAAATGACCATCGTGGCGCCCGATGGCGAGCGGTCCAAAGCACAGCTTGCGGCCGGGAAATCCTATTTTCGCAAGGCCGGCGTCCAGCACGACGTGCTTAACGAAACCGCAACCGAGATCGTGTTCCTTGAGGTTGAGCTGAAGTCGTAAGTCCGGCGTACCCCTTTGCCATTGATCCGTCGCAGTTGATCCCTCACTATGCCTCAAAGTTCCCGCATCAGATCGCGCGGGGAGTGGCCGGAATGCTGAAATACATCGCTAAAATCTCGATGGACATCTTCCCCTCGGTGCTCGCAACGATCATCGGGGCGTATATCGTTAATCATTACATCAACGCCAAGCCGGCGGCGGATGCGCCCGCGGCCGTGACGGCGCCCGCCGAGGCCGGCAAGAACGGCAAGCCCGCCGATGTGGCCAACCTCCCCGCGCCCGGCGTCAAGGCCAAGGGCATCTCCGAGAAGAACGTGACGGACAAGCCGGCGGCCGAGAAGGCTGCCGATCATCCGGGCGCGGAGTCGAAGACCTCGACGGCGGACGTGGCACCGGCCGAGGCCGCCCCGCGCGGCAAGCCGTCCGGTCGCGAGAAGGCAGTCGCCAAGTCCACGCCGGCCGTCAGTGCAGCCGCTCCCGCCACCCCGGTGGTGGAGGCCAATTCGGCGCCCGCTGCTGCCGCGCCGGCCGCAACCCCCGACGCCAACGATCTCGTGCGCGCCGCGATCGAGCGCCTGCGCAAGTCGCCTGAGAGCAAAGCGGCTGAGGCCAAAGCTTCCGACACAAAGGCTGCCGACACAAAGGCTTCCGACAACAAGTCTTCCGAGACCAAGGCGCCCGAGAAGACTCAGGAGCCTGCGGTGCGTGAAGCCGCCCGCACTCCGGAGGCCCCGCGTATCATTCCCGTGGATACGTCATCGGTGCGTCCGTTGCCGCCGCCGATCACGGTCTCGACACCCGCAGCCGAGGCCTATGGCAATGGCGGCTCGTCGCAGCCGAGCCCGCCCTACACGGCGTCGGTCGGCAACGAGAACCCGAATCGGCTGACGCCGCCGGCTGATATTCCGGTCCCGATGATTGCGCCCCCGCTCGATCTGCGCGCCGATGCCGGCGCGTCGATGCCGCGGCCGAAGACCAATGTCGCCGACGACATGCTGTCGGGCGTCAGGTCCATGTTCCACTCCGTTCTGCCGAAGAGCGTCACCCCGGATTAAGACGGCGCCTGCGCTGCGCCAGACTCGTCAGCCGCCGACGCGGGCGAGGCCGCTGCGGGCGGCGTCGTCGCGTGGGCGAAGCGAGACCGCCTTGGTGTAGGACGCCGCCGCCTTAGTCCTGTCGCCCAGCCGTTCATAGGCTTGTCCGCGTATGGTCCAGACTTGGGCATTGTGGGGATCGGCCTCGGAAGCCTCATCCAGATCGGCCGCGGCCTCCTTGACCTTGCCGAGGGCGAGATAACTGGTGGCGCGGCCGAGCAGCGGCTCGACCTTCTGCGGGTTAAGGCCGCTCGCGGCACTGAAATCGGCGATGGCGAAGTCGTGCTGGTTCTTGCCCTGGTAGATCAGGGCGCGGCCATAGAGCGCCTGCGCATTGTAGGGATCGAGTCCGACCGCGTGATTGAATTCATCGAGCGCGGCCGCCGTCTCGCCGGACTTTGCCAGAGCCTGGGCCTTTGCCGTATGGGCCTGGGCTTCGCTGACATTGCCGGCGCTGACCACGTTCTCAGCGGTCGTGGCCGCCTTGGGTGCCTCCTGCGGCTTCTCCTTCTCCGGCGTCAGCGACCCCAGGTCGAAGGAGCAGCCGCATAGCGAAATCCCCATCAAGGCCAGCGCAAACGGCTGCTGCAAGATCTGCCGTAGCCGCGCCAAGCCGCGCTTGGGGAGAGGGGAGGCCATCTACGGTTCGCTCGCGCTAGTGCCGCATCGGTAGTGCCCCATCCCAGCAAGGCACCGCTCACAAAACAATAACGCGGGCCAGGGGCCCGCGTCATCGAAAACTGAAATCTCTCAAGTCGGGTAAATCAGCGCGGTCCGCGCGGACCAGCACTTGCACCTGCGCCTGCACCCGGGCCGCCGCGACCGCCACGATCACCGCCGGGGCCAGCACCGAACACCGGCTTCGGCTTCATCGGCAGCAGGCCTTCGCGCTGCAGCTTCTTGCGGGCCAGCTTGCGTGCGCGACGCACGGCTTCGGCCTTTTCACGGGCCTTCTTCTCGGAGGGCTTTTCGTAGTGACCGCGGAGCTTCATCTCGCGGAAAATACCCTCGCGTTGCATCTTCTTCTTCAGCGCCTTGAGGGCTTGATCGACATTGTTATCGCGAACGAGAACCTGCACGCGGCATCCTCTTCAGTGGATCGGATTTGAATTCTGGTAAGTCAAAGGGGATGGCGAAACGCACAAGCCCTTAACCTTGAGGGCGCGGATGTATCAGACAAAACTTGGGATGTCCACCGGCCAAGCGGGTTTTCGGGCCAAGTTCAGCCATTAAATGAGGCAAAATACCTCTGTGCGGCCCTGATTTGGGAGATTTGACGCCAAGGGCGGGGCCGTTTCCGGAGCTTTGTTCCGGAATCTTTGAAAGCAGGGGACGACACATGGATATGAAGAAATACGCGGCCGAAGCTATCGGTACCTTTTGGCTCACATTCGCAGGTTGCGGAAGTGCGGTGATCGCAGCCGGCTTTCCGCAGGTTGGCATCGGTCTGGTCGGTGTCTCCCTCGCATTCGGACTGAGCGTGGTCACCATGGCCTATGCGATCGGCCACATCTCAGGCTGTCATCTCAATCCGGCCGTCACTGTCGGTCTTGCCGCCGGCGGACGTTTTCCGGCCGGACAGATCCTGCCTTATGTGATTGCGCAGGTCGCCGGCGCGATCGTGGCCGCGTGGCTGCTCTACGTCATCGCAAGCGGAGCTCCCGGCTTCGACGTCAGCAAGGGGTTCGCGTCCAACGGGTACGATGCCCATTCTCCCGGCCAGTACAGCATGATCGTGTGCTTCCTCACCGAGGTGGTCATGACCATGATGTTCCTGTTCATCATCATGGGCGCGACTCACGGCCGCGCGCCCGCCGGCTTTGCGCCGCTGGCGATCGGGCTCGCGCTGGTGATGATCCATCTCGTCAGCATCCCCGTCACCAACACCTCCGTGAACCCGGCGCGTAGCACGGGGCCCGCGCTGTTCGTCGGCGGCTGGGCGCTGTCGCAGCTCTGGTTGTTCTGGGTTGCGCCACTGATCGGCGGCGCGCTGGGCGGGGTGATCTATCGTTGGCTCAGCGAAGAGCCCACTGGCGTCGTCGCGGGCGCGAAGACGGCATAACTGCAAAGCGGGATCGCGGCATGCGCCGCGGTCCCGTTATTTGCCGGTCGTGGGTCGCACTTCGGTGACATGTCCCATCTTGCGGCCCGGACGCGGCGCGCCCTTGCCGTAGATGTGCACCGTTGCGCCCGCGACGCTCAACCACTTGTCATATTCGTTGATCTCGTCGCCGATCAGATTGGTCATGGTGACGACTTCGCCGTGGCGCACGGGCTTGCCGAGGGGCCAGCCGGCAATGGCGCGGATGTGCTGCTCGAACTGCGAGACGGACGCACCGTCGAGCGTCCAATGTCCGGAATTGTGCACGCGCGGAGCGATCTCGTTGACCAGCACCTTGGGTCCGGTGCCGTTGGCGAGCACGAACATCTCGACGGCAAGCACGCCGACATAATCGAGCGCGCCCGCGATCTTGCCGGCGATACTGCGCGCTTCCTCGGCGAGCACGTCCGGGATCCGGGCGGGCGCACGGGAGATCTTCAGGATGTGGTCGCGGTGCTCGTTTTCGGTGACGTCGAAACACTCGACCTGGCCTGTGGCCGAGCGGGCGGCGATCACGGAAATCTCACGCTCGTACGGCACGAAGGCTTCCAGGATGGCCGATTTGGTGGCGAGACTGGTCCACACTTTCGCGACGTCGTCGCCCTCGCGGATGATGGCCTGGCCCTTGCCGTCATAGCCGAAGCGACGGGTCTTCAGCACCGCCGGAAGGCCGATCCTGGCGATCGCCTCGCGCAATGACGGGACCGAGGTGACGTCGGCGTAGGCTGCGGTGCCGATGCCCAGCCGCGTCACGAAATCCTTCTCGGCGAGCCGGTCCTGGGTGGTCTCGAGGATCTTGCGGTTGGGCAGCACCGGGCGGCGCGCATCCAGCACCATCGCGGCCGCGGACGGCACGTTCTCAAATTCGTAGGTGATGACGTCGACGTCGTTGGCGAACAGCTCGAGTGCTTCGACATCGGCATATTCGGCGCAGGTCGCATTCAGGACGACGTCGAAGGCCGGTGAGTCCGGATCGGGCGAGAACACCTGGCAGCGCAGGCCAAGCCGGGCCGCCGCCATGGCCAGCATCCGCCCCAATTGTCCGCCGCCGAGGATGCCAATGGTGTCGCCGGGCTTCAGCTTCACCTGCTTTGCGTCAGTCACGCCTTGTCCTCCGGGCGCTCGGCCACGGCCTCGGTCTGCGCCTTGCGCCAGGCGGCGAGGCGATCGGACAAGGCCGGGTCGGACAAGGCCAGCACGGCCGCCGCCAGCAACGCCGCATTGATGGCGCCCGCCTTGCCGATGGCGAGGGTGCCGACCGGGATGCCTGCGGGCATCTGGACGATCGAATAGAGCGAATCGATGCCCTTGAGCGTCCTGGATTCGATGGGGACGCCGAACACGGGCAATTCCGTCAGAGCCGCCGCCATGCCGGGCAGGTGGGCTGCGCCACCCGCGCCGGCGATGATGACCTTGTAACCAGCCGTCTTGGCGCCTTTGGCGAACGTAAACAGCCGGTCGGGGGTGCGGTGGGCCGAAACGATGCGGGTGTCGGCGGCAACGCCGAGCCCTGCGAGCGTGTCGGCGGCATGCCGCATCGTGTCCCAGTCCGACTGGCTTCCCATGATGATGGCGATCGGCGCGGTCATGACGTGAATTGTTCTCGAAAAACAGAAAGATAGGCCAGACTAAAGGTTCCGGCCGGTGGCTCGCAAGGCGGTGGCAAGGAGAAGGGAATGAACTATCCTGTCTTGGTGAATCCCCGCAAGCCTTCATTGAGCAGGATGCCCATGAAGAAACCAAAAAGGGCAAGCGCTGCGAAGGCCAAAAAGGGCCCGAAGGCCAGTGCCGGCCGCTCCAAAGTTGCTCTCAAGCGTCCGGCCAAGCGTCGGATCAAGGGTCCGGCGCGGCGTCCGACCAGGCCGTCGCAGCGGGCAGCGTCTGCCGATGACGGGGCCAAAGCGGCCATCGAGCCGGCCATCAACGCGACCATCCGCGAGCTCCGGAGCAAGCTCAGGGGGGCGCTGCGGCGGGTCGCGGAGCTCGAGGCGGCTGCCGACACCGATTTCCTGCTCGAAATTCCGAACCGGCGCGGCTTCGAACGCGAGCTCGCCCGCGCCGTCGCCTACATGAAGCGCTACCGCGCCAGCGGGGCGCTGATCGTGCTCGACGTCGATCGGTTGAAGCCGATCAACGATTCCTTCGGCCATGCGGCCGGCGACGAGGTCCTGAAGGCGATTGCCACCACGCTGACGCGGCAGATCCGCGCTTCGGACGTGGTCGGCCGGCTCGGCGGCGACGAGTTCGCGCTGCTGCTCTGGAATCTCAGCGAGACCGACGCCAAGGCGAAGGCCGCGGCTTTCGAGCAGGCCATCGACGAATTGTCCTTTGTCTTTCGCGGCCAGCACGTGAGCGCGGGCGCTTCCGCCGGCGTCGCCCTGCTCGGAGTGCAATCCGACGCCACGCGCGCCCTAGAGGAGGCCGATGCCGCGATGTATGTGCGCAAGGCGCACCGGCGGCACGAGCCGCACATCAGGCTCGTCAGCAGCTAGTTAAAGCGTCCCGAGGTCTTTCGGTACGTCGCCGAAGCTGCGGAGCAGTTTTGCGTCCCCGAATTCGCCGGTCATGGGATCGCCGCTGCGGCTGAACGCGACCGCGCCGGTGTGGCCGGCGCCGTGCGACATAATCTCGGCGCGCCGTAGCGCGGCCGCCGCGCTCTGGCATTCCTCGGCCGCACCCGCGACCGGCGATCCGTCCTCGTCGGTCAGGAAAGGTAATGCAACGTAATAGGTGACATCGGACATGGTCGGCTCCGATAGCTGACAGTCAGGCGGCGCTGCTCTTGCTCCGCATCTTGCTGCGCGAGGTCTCCGGAATGCAGCCTGCGGAAACCGCCGCCTGCAATTCTTCCAGCTCGGCCTCCAGATATTCATTGGCCATGATCAGCGCCTTGATGGTGCTGCGCAGATTGCCGTCGCACATCGCGATCGCCTGATCGCAGGCTTGTTCATAATGGCTGTTGTCGAGAAGGGCGGTTGCCGACATCTGCATTTTCCTTAGACGGTTTCCCCGGGGGTGTTGGGTGCTCAAATGTTCTTATTTTGTTCCTTTCGAGTCAAGCGGATTTACGTGCGGCGGGGCCGCCGTAAAGTTCTACCCGTGGATCAGGCGATGATGTCGGGCGTGATCTGGTCTTCGATGAACGCGATACGGTCACGCAACAACAGCTTGCGTTTCTTCAACCGCTGTAACCGCAACAGGTCGGGGGCGGGCGATTGATGCAGTGCATCGATCGCCACATCGAGATCTCGGTGTTCCTGGTGCAACCGGGCGAGCTCGGATTCGAGTTCGCGCGCATCTTCATTGGTCATGTCTGCGGTGGCCGAAAAACCGATAGGCGTGAGATTAAGGCTGTGGATGCCCTGTGGAAACTATCGTCCTTGCGCGCCGTGATCGCAAGCGATCTCGGGCTGTCGCGCGCCGATCTCCCGCGAGATATTTCTGCGGTCGCTCCGGCGTTGCGCAAGCGCATTGATATCACGGATTTTTCCCGCGTGGTTCCCTTACTCACGCTTCGTTACATATGAATTTCTAAAAATGACAGCGCGACGACTGATATCCATCGACAGAACAAATCGGTGATGTACACTTCCTCGTCCGGTCGAATCCAAGGTTCACCCCTACCGAGGAGGTTTCGAATGACAATTCAGGCACATCTGGTTGAATTGGAACGGAAGCACAAAACTCTCGAAAACGAATTGCACGAAGCTCTCGTGCACCTTTCAACAGACGACCTGCAAATTGTTGAGTTGAAGCGCCGGAAGTTGATGGTCAAGGACCAGATCGAGCGTCTCAGGCACGGCGACACGCTCCACTAGTAACCCCGTAACAGCGTAGAGGTGATCGCACCCTTTCAGGCAGGGATGGGAGCCTTTGCGCTCATCCCTGCTGCAAGGCGCGCAGCGTGCAAGGATTTGCGCGGCTCCAGCGTCTTGTCTGGACGCAGTTCTTTACGCGCAACCGGAATCCAATTCGCTTTAAACCACTAGATGTTTGCGAGCTCGGCGACGTGATCCGCGATCGCGAGCGATGACGTCAATCCGGGCGACTCGATGCCGAACAGATTGATCAGGCCTTCGACGCCGTGATCGCGCGGGCCCTGCATCAAGAAATCCTGCGTGGCCACCGCCGGCGGCACGATCTTCGGGCGGATGCCCGAATAGCTCGGCATGAGAGTACCGTCAGGCAACGTCGGCCAGTATTTGCGGATCGCCGGGTAGAAGCGCTCGGCGCGTGACGGGTCGACCTCATAGTCGATCGTCTCGATCCACTCGACGTCAGGGCCGAAACGGGCCTGCCCGGCCATGTCCAGCGTCAGATGCACCCCTAGGCCACCGGGCTCGGGCACCGGATAGATCAGGCGCGAGAACGGCGCCCTGGCATTGCAGCTGAAGTAGTTTCCCTTGGCGAGGTAGGCCGTCGGGATCCGTTCCAGCGGCATGCCCTCGATGTTGCGCGCCACGGTGGTCGCCGAGAGCCCGGCGGCGTTGACGAGGAGGCTGCATTGCAGCGTCATCGGCGCTTCGCCGCCCGCCTCGATCTCGATGACGCCGGCGGTCGCCTTGGCACGGATCAGCGGGGTGTGAAACGCGAAGGCCGCGCCCGCGTCCTCGGCTTCGCCGCGCAGCGAGAGCATGTAGGCGTGGCTGTCGATGATGCCGGTCGACGGCGACAGCAGCGCGGCGTCACAGGCGAGCGCCGGCTCCAGCGCACGTGCCGCATCACCCGTGAGCAACTGCATGTCGAGCACGCCGTTGGCCTCGGCATGCGCCTTGATCGATTGCAGCTTCTCGGTCTCTTTCGGATTGGTCGCGACGATCAGCTTGCCGCAATTCCTGTGCGGGATGCCGCGCTCGGAACAGTAACGATAGAGCGCGTGCTTGCCGTCGACGCACATGCGCGCCATCCAGCTTCCGGCGCGGTAGTAGATGCCGGCATGGATCACCTCGCTGTTGCGCGAGGAGGTGATGGTGCCGATGGCCTCGGCTTGCTCGAGCACGATCACCTCGCGCCCGGCTTGCGCCAGCTTTCGAGCCACCGCGAGCCCGATCACGCCGGCTCCGATGACGACGCAGTCCACCCTATCCATGGTCGTGCAGGACGTCCGCTCGAAGCGACGATGGCCCCACGCCTGGGGAGGGCGGCGCGGGGGCTTTTTCCGTTAAGGAAGCATTTATCATGTCAGGGCAATTGCCGTATTTGATGCCACATTGTTCCGTTGCGCGTACAGGCGTTTACCCGATCCAAACTCGCGAGGCCAGACAATCCGACGTTGAAATCGCGGGTGGCTGATGGCTGAGAAGAACTGGCACGCGGGCAGCGCGCTTCCGATTGCGGTGCAGGCCGTCGTGTGCCTGGCCGCAGCGGTCGCGCCTGCGCGCGCCTTTGCCCTCTCAGACAGCTTCACCCCTCCGAGCTATCTCGGCGAGCTTGATCCCAACGTGATCTGGGAAGCCCTGATCGCGGGAATTGTGATCTGTTCGTTCTTCGCCGCGATCGCGCTGTGGATCCATTCCTCGCTGCGCCGGACCAGGCGTCTGCAGCTGCGGCGCAATGCCTTCGTCTCCTCCGCCATGAACAATCTCAACCAGGGCGTGGTGATGACGGATGCGCAGCGGCGCGTCATCTTCTGCAACGACCGCTATATCGAGATTTACGGCCTGGCGCGGTCGGATCTCTGGGCCAACATGAACGGCTACGAACTCCTTGAGCTGCGACGCAAGCGCGGGGTGCTCGGCGCCGCCTCCAACGACGAGTTCTACGAGAAGGCGGCAAGCACCAACGGCTTGATCACCGAACTGCCGGACGGGCGGGCCATCCTGGTGAAATATTTCGTGCTGCCCAACGGCGGCTCGGTGACGACGCATCTGGACGTCAGCGAGCAGCGCAGGCTGTCGCGGCAGCTCGCCTCCACCAAGCAGTTCCTGGAAACGGTGCTGGACAACGTGCCGGCCTGCGTGGCCGCAAAGAACATCGAGGATGGTCGCTACATCTTCGCCAACAGCGCCTATGAGCGGTTCTGGGGCTTCTCGCGCGACCATGTCGTCGGCAAGAACGCGCGCGAGCTGTTTGCGCCGATCTCGGCGGACAGCATCGAGGCGACCGACCGCACGGCACTCGATTCGCCGGACGGCCAGTTTCGCAACGAATTCGAGGTCGACCGCGCCGGTGAGCGACGCATGGTTGCCTCGATCCGGATCGTTGTCCGCAACGAGAGCAACAAGCCCGAATTCCTGATGCTCGTGTTCGAGGACATCACCGATCGCCGCTCGCTGTCGAAGGAGCTGGAGAGCACGAAGAAGTTCCTCGAGCTCGTGGTCGACAACATCCCGGTGGCCCTGATCGTCGAGCAGGTCAAGGACGGCCGCTACCTGCTCGCCAACCGCAGCGCCGAGACGATCCTCAACCGCAGGCGCGAGGAAGCCACAGGCCTGACCGCGTCCGACATCTTCAATCCCAAGGAAGCCAAGCTGATCATCGCGCGCGACGAAGCCGCGATCAAGAAGCGTGGGATGATCACCGAAGAGCACCCGATCTCCACAAAGGACGGGCTGCGGCTGTTCCTCACCCGCCGCGCCACCGTGCTGAGCGACACCGGCGAGCCGCAATATCTGATCAAGACCCACGAGGACGTCACCGATCGCCGGCAGACCGAGTCGCGCATGGCGCACATGGCCTATCACGACGGCCTCACCGATTTGCCGAACCGTGCCGCTTTCCTGCAGGCGTTGACCCAGATGATCGAGGCCTGCGAGGGCACCGGCGAGGAGTTCGCGGTTCTGTGCGTCGATCTCGACGGTCTCAAGGAGGTCAACGACGTCTTCGGTCATGCGCACGGCGACAAGCTCCTGGTCGAGGTGGCCCAGCGGCTCCAGGACTCCGCGCGCGGCGGCGTGGTGGCGCGCCTGTCCGGCGACGAGTTCGGCCTGATCATCGACGGTAAGCAGCCGGATGCAGGTCTCGCGCTGGCGCAGCAGATCGGTGATGCCGTCGCTAAGGAATTCCAGATCGACGGCCGCCCGGTCCGCGCCGGCGTCACCACCGGCATGTCGATCTTCCCGCACAACGGCGCCGACGCCGCCTCGTTGCTCGCCAATGCCGGCGCGGCGCTGTTCCGCGCCAAGCAGAAGTCGCGCGGCACGATCAGCCTGTTCCAGCCGGAGATGGACCAGCAGATCCGCGATCGCCGCGTGCTGCACCAGGATCTCTCGATGGCGATCAAGAACGGCGAGCTCTCGCTCGCCTTCCAGCCGCAGGGAGCAGCGGGCCATAGCGTCGCCGAGAGCGAGATCATCGGCTTCGAGGCGCTGGCGCGCTGGCAGCATCCGGTGCGCGGCCAAGTCTCCCCGGCCGAATTCATCCCGATCGCGGAGGAAAGCGGCCTGATCGTCGAGATGGGCGAGTGGATCCTGCGCGAAGCCTGCCGCGAGGCCGCGTCCTGGCCGAAGCCGCTTCAGATCGCGGTCAACCTGTCGCCGGCGCAGTTCATGCACGGCGACGTGGTCGGGCTCGTGCATTCCATCCTGCTCGAGACGGGTCTCGCACCCGGTCGGCTCGAACTCGAGATCACCGAGGGCGTGCTGATCGAGGACTTCGATCGCGGTCTGGCGCTGCTGCGCCGGCTCAAGGCGCTCGGCGTGCGCATCTCCATGGACGATTTCGGCAGCGGTTATTCCTCGCTGAGCTATCTCCAGGCATTCCCGTTCGACAAGATCAAGATCGACCGCGCCTTCATCATCAATCTCGGCCGCAACCCGCAATCGGCGGCGATCGTGCGCGCGGTGATCGATCTCGGCCATGGCCTGGAAATGTCGATCGTCGCCGAGGGCGTCGAGACGCTGGAACAACTCGCCTTCCTCGCCGCGGAAGGCTGTGACGGCGTGCAGGGCTATCTGCTCGGCAAGCCACTGCCGATCGGGAAATATGCCGGCCTCGTCGGTCGTGCCGAAGTCATGGAGCTTGCGCTCAAGACCGGCTAGAGCGTTTTTCGAGCGCAGCGGATGCGGGTTCGCGTCAAGAAAACGCGCCAAATCAGAATCTAGAGCCCCGTTCCGATTTTCATCGGAAGGGAAATGGCTCTAGAGATGGCGAGCGTTTCGCTCCCATTCGACGGCTTCATGGCGGATTACGATTTTGCGATCATCGGCGGCGGCCTGAACGGCGTCAGCCTCGCCCGCGATGCCGCCGGCCGCGGCCTGCGGGTCATCCTGTTGGAGCAGGGCGATCTGGGCGGCGCGGCGTCGTCGGCAACGCCGCGGCTGATCCATGGCGATCTCTCGGTTCTGGAACGGCGCGGCTTCCGCCGGGTGCGCCGGGCGCTCGCCGAGCGCGGGATCTGGCTCCGGATCGCGCCGCATCTGGTTCGGCCGATGCGCTTCGTGATCCCGGCGCATTCCGACGAGCGCCCACCATGGCTGCTGCGCGTCGGCCTGCTCCTCTACGACAGCCTCACCAGCCGGTGCGGCCTGCCTGCAACGGCGACCCTCGACATCACGCATCATTCGGTCGGCAACGCGCTGAAACGACCATTCGGCACGGCCTTCGAATATTCGGATTGCGTTGTCGACGATTCCCGACTGGTGGTGCTCACGGCACTGGATGCGGCCGAGCGCGGCGCCGTGATTCGGACTGGAGCGCGCTGTGTGCGCGCCGATCGAACCGACACATGGCGGCTCGCGGTGGTCGACCGCGGCCATCGTCGCACGATCACGGCCCGGGCGCTGGCCAACGCCACCGGCGGCTGGACGTCGATAGTCGCCGAGACCGTGCTGCGGCAGCCGCAACCCGCCATGGCGGCGATGCAGATGAGCCAGATCATCGTCCCGCGGTTGTTCGATTCCGATAACGTCTACGTCTTCCAGAACAGCGATGGCCGGCTGATCTTCGCGAGTCCCCTCGCGCGCGATTTCACCCTGATCGGAACAGTCACGCACGATTTCACCGGCGATCCTGCGATCGTCGCGATGCGGGGGGCCGACGTCACCTATCTCTGCGAAGCGGCCAGTCGCTATTTCCGCGAGCGCGTTGCCCCGACCGACGTGGTGCGCGCGGTCTCCGGCGTCAACCTGACGCTGGCGTCCGCGCGCGGGCGTGATGGCACGACGCTGTTCGACGCGCGACGGCGCAAGGCGCCGCTGATCACGATGTTTGGCGGTGACGTCACCACCTCGCGCCTGCGGGCGGAGCGCGCGGTGACGAAGTTGACGCCGTTCTATCCGATGTCGCCGCCCTGGACCGCAGGCGCGGCGCTGCCGGGCGGAGATTTTGCCTGGGATCGTTTCGACACCGAGGTCGATCTTGCGCGTGACCGCTGGCGCTTTCTCTCGGAGGCGCAGGCCCAACGCCTCGTCGCGGCCTATGGCTCGCGGCTATCGGCTGTGCTTGCCGAGGCGAAGACCCGGGACGATCTCGGCCCCGCCTTCGGTCCCGAACTGACCGGGGCCGAGGTGCGCTATCTCATGACCCACGAATGGGCGCGTTTTCCCGAGGACATCCTGTGGCGCCGCTCCAAGCTCGGCCTGACGATGTCAGCGGGGGAATGCGATGCGCTGGCTGCGTTCATGGCGAATGCGTGAACGAACGGCCTCTAACCGGTTGAGTGAGGGACGATCGGCCGCTAGCGTGCGGCTTGATTGGGGTTGGCAGGAACCATGACTGACGAGTTGCCCAGAACAGACGCGGCTGCGGCTGCGGTCGGAGAGACGCAGTTCGCTGCCGGCGAGCCGTTGCTGCGCATCGAGGGCGTTGCCAAGACGTTCGGGACGTTCCGGGCCGTCGATGGCGTCTCGCTCGACATCAAGGCCGGCGAGTTCTTTGCGCTGCTCGGGCCCAGCGGCTGCGGCAAGACCACGCTTCTGCGCATGCTCGCCGGTTTCGAAGCGCCGGATCAAGGGCGCATTCTGCTCGGCGGCAAGGACATCGCGCAGGCGCTGCCGCATGAGCGGCCGATCAACATGATGTTCCAGAACTACGCGCTGTTTCCGCACCTGTCGGTGCGCGACAACATCGCCTTCGGCCTGAAGCGCGCCGGTATGGCGCGCGCTGACATCGCCACGCGTGTGGCGGAGATGGTTGCGCTGGTGAAGCTCGACGGACTCGAGAAGCGCAAGCCCGACCAGCTCTCCGGGGGACAGCGCCAGCGCGTGGCGTTGGCGCGTGCACTGGCGCGACGCCCGCAGCTCCTTCTGCTCGATGAGCCGCTCGCAGCGCTGGACAAGAAGCTGCGCGAAAGCACCCAAGGCGAACTGATGGAGCTTCAGCGCCGGCTCGGCATGACCTTCATCATCGTCACCCACGACCAGGAAGAGGCGATGACGATGGCGAGCCGGATCGGCGTGATGAGAGACGGCAAGCTCGCGCAGGTCGCGAGTCCCCGCGAACTCTACGAGGCGCCACGCTCGCGCTGGATCGCGGAGTTTGTCGGCGACATCAACCTGTTCGACGCCGAGTCCAAATTGCGCGACGGTCATCGTCTGGTCATAGGCACGCGCGATGCGGGACCGTTGGTGGTGGCGGAGCCGCGCGAGCCGTTCGGCGAGGTCAGATTATCGGTTGCGATCCGCCCCGAAAAGGTCAGGCTGTCGCGCCGTGGTCCGGCGAGGGAGGCCGGTCATGAAACGGCGATCAACCAGCTGGACGGCGTGATCGCCGACATCTGCTATCTCGGCGGCACCACCACTTACAAGGTGAAGCTCGAGGCCGGAGGGATGGTGCAGGCTTCGGTCGCCAACAGTGCGCGCCTTGATGTCGACGCCTACAGCCTGAACCAGCCTGTCGTCGCCTGGTTCACGCCCGACGACTGCGTGGTGCTGCCGTCATGAGCGGGCGCCGCATTTTTGCGCGACCGGCTCGCTTTGCCGCGATCGCGCCCTATGTCTGGATGGTGCTGTTCTTCCTGGTGCCGTTCGGCTTCGTGCTGAAGATCAGCCTGTCGCAGACGGCGATCGCGCAGCCGCCTTACGAGCCGGTGTTCGACCTGATGGCGGGATGGGGGGCGCTGAAGGCCGCCTTTGCCGCGCTGTCGATCGACAATTTCAGGCTGCTCGTCTCTGACGATATCTACGTGTTCGCCTATGTGCGTAGCCTCACCGTCGCCGTCACCGCGACCGCGCTGTTGCTCCTGATCGGCTATCCCATCGCCTACGGCATGGCGCGGCTGCCGGCGCGCTGGCAGGCCGTGGCGATGGTGCTGGTGATCGTGCCGTTCTGGACCTCGTTCCTGATCCGGATCTATGCCTGGATCAACATCCTCCAGCACGACGGCCTGCTCAACCAGATCCTGCTGGGGCTGCATCTGGTTAGTCAGCCCGTGGTGTGGCTCTCCACCGACAGCGCGATGTATATCGGCATCGTCTATTCCTACCTGCCGTTCATGATCCTGCCGCTCTACGCCACGCTGGCCAAAATGGAGCCGGTGCTGGAGGAGGCGGCCTCCGATCTCGGCGCGCCGCGCTGGCAGGTGTTCTGGCTCGTCACCTTCCCGCTGTCGCTGCCCGGCGTCGGCGCCGGCGTGCTGCTGTGCTTCATCCCCATCGTCGGCGAGTTCGTCATTCCGGATCTCCTGGCCGGCTCCAATGCGCTGATGATCGGCCAGACCTTGTGGCTCGAATTCTTCACCAACAAGGACTGGCCGGTCGCCTCCGCCGCGGCCATCGTGTTGTTGGTGGTGCTGCTGGTCCCGCTGCTGCTGTACGAACGGCTGCAGAAGCGGCAGCTGGAACAGGGGCGGTGAGGCGATGCGCAAGGTCTCCCGCCTGTCCCGCTTCAACGTCGCCTCGCTCGCGCTGGGTCTTGCCTTCCTCTATCTGCCGATCCTGATCCTCGTGATCTATTCCTTCAATGCCTCGCGGCTGGTGACGGTGTGGGGTGGCTGGTCGCTGCGCTGGTATCACGAGTTCTTCAATGACCGCGCCATGATCGAGGCGGCCTGGATGAGCCTGCGCGTCGCGGTTTCGTCGGCGACTATTGCGACCCTGATCGGCACGCTCGCCGCCGTGGCGCTGTCGCGCGGCGAGCGGTTTCGCGGCCGCACCCTGTTCTCCGGCATGCTCTATGCGCCGCTGGTGATGCCGGAGGTGATCACCGGATTGTCGCTGCTGCTGCTGTTCGTGGCGCTAAACGCGGAGCGCGGCTTCTGGACGGTGACGATCGCCCATACCACGCTGACGATGTGCTTCGTCGCCGTCGTCGTGCAGTCCCGCCTCGGCTCGCTCGACCGCTCCTTGGAAGAGGCCGCGATGGATCTCGGCTGCGACCCCCTGCGCGCGTTCGTGGCCGTAACGCTGCCGCTGATCGCGCCTGCGATCGTCGCGGGCTGGATGCTCGCCTTCACGCTGTCGCTGGACGATCTCGTGATCGCGAGCTTCACCACCGGCCCCGGCTCGGCGACGCTGCCGATCCGGATCTATTCGGAGGTGCGGCTCGGAGTGAAGCCCGAGATCAACGCGATCTGCACGCTGGTGATCGCCTTGATTGCTGTTGTCATCGTCATCGCCTCGCTCGCCTCGAAACTGTCGAGTTCGCAGGGCGAGAGCGCGGCGCCGCTATAACGGGAGGCGATGATGACGTTTGCCTATCAGGTCCTGGTGCATACGCCGCTCTGGGTCTGGACCTTGCTCGCCTATCTGGTCTGGCAGGGCATCAAGGCGATGCAGCCGCGCAAGACGCCGGTCTGGCGTGCGCTGATCGTTCCGATCGTATTCATCGTCTGGGGCATTTCGCGGATTGGCTTCGGACATCAGGATAGCGCGTGGCCGCTGGTTGCCTGGGGCGGGGCCGCATTGGTGTTGTTGCCGATCGGCGTATTAACGTCGCGTCCGTTCGACGTCGATCACAAGACAGGCGAGATCATCCGCGCGGGTGGCGCCTTTGCGCTGATCCGCAACCTCGTCATATTCTCTCTGCAGTATGCGGTCGGCGTGATCTCGACGGTCGATGCGAGCGACCGTGCACTCGCACTCGTCGTCGGCCGCGCGATTTCGGGCGCGACCGCGGGCTATTTCATCGGCTCGACGATCGCGCTGCTGGTTGCCTACCAAAGAAAGCGCGCCGTGGATCTCAGGACTTCACCGCACCGGCCGTGAGCCCGCCCACCATGTAGCGCTTGAAGGCGTAATAGACCGCGGCCGGCGGCAGCGCGTAGATGAAGCCGGTGGTCATCAACAGCTCCCACGGCGAGTCGTCGGCGGCGAGGAAGTTGCCGAGCGCGACCGGCAGCGTGATATCGGTGTCCTTGGACAAGAGCAGGAACGCGTAGAGATATTCGTTCCAGGCCAGCAGCACGGCATAGGTGCCGATCGCGACCAGCGAGGGCATCATCAGCGGCACATAGACCAGGCGGAACAGCTGCAGCGTGGTCGCGCCGTCCATCACGGCGGCCTCGTCGAGCTCGACCGGCAGCTTGTCGGACGCCTGCTTCAGCACCCAGATCGCGTAAGGCGAAGCGATCGTCACCATCGCCAGGATCAGCGACCAGTGATTGTTGAGCAGGCCGTAGTTGCCCATGGTGCGGTACATCGGCACGGCGAGGAACGCCGCCGGGATGAAGTAGGTGAACAGCGCGAGATTCATCACCCAGCGGCCGCCCGGCGCCTTAAGCCGCGAGATCGAGAATGCGGCGGCGGTCGCGACGAACAAGGTCAGCGCGCCTGCGGCCAGCGCGATCACCGTCGAGTTCCAGAACTGGATCCAGAAGTCTCGCAGGAAATAGTGCTCCTGGTAGAACACGATGTGAAAGTTGTGCAGCGTCGGATGATCCGGCCACAGCTTGCCCGAGAACGCGTCCTCCTTGGGCGAGATCGCGAACAGGAACATGTGGTAGATCGGAATCATGGTCCAGATGAAGACCGGGATGCCGATCAGCAGGAGCTTGGCTTCGGTGCCAACTTCGCGGAGGGTGGGAAGCTTCATCGCGACAACCGTTTCATCATGAAGTATATCAGCGGCAGCACGAGCGGTATCGCGCAGACGATAGAGGCCATCGCAAGCGAGAGCTGGTCGAGCCGGAGATAGCGGATGCCGAGTGTCGACAGCACGTGCGTGAGGTCGGCCGGCCCGCCTCCAGTGAGCAGATAGACGCTGTTGAAGTCGCCGAGCGTCCAGATCATCGAGAGCAGCGTGCAGGTGACGTAGAGCATCTGCATCGACGGCCAGGTGATGAAGCGGAATTTCTGCCACGGACTGGCGCCGTCGACCTCGGACGCCTCGTACAGATCCTGCGGGATCGCGAGCCGCCCGGTCAGCAGGATCAGCGTCCAGAACGGCAGCGACTTCCAGATATGCACGGCGATCGCCATGGTCAGCGCGACCGTCGGATCGTTCAGCCAGTTCGGCCCGTCATCGCCGGTGAGAGAGAAGATGAAATGGTTGACCATGCCCCATTCGGGATTGAGCATGAAGCGGACCGACAGGATGGTCGGGATCGACGGCACCGCCCAGGGCAGGATGAAGATCACCGACAGCCATTTGATCCAGGGGCGCTGCTGGGCGAAGAAGCCGGACAGGAACAGCGCGATCAGCATCTTCACGTTGATGCCGATGACCAGGAAGATCAGCGTGTTGACCGCGGCGCGCGCGAAGATCGGGTCGTTGTACAGCGCGACATAGTTCGCCGGACTGCGCGCCAGCCACAGGCCGTAGCCGACGGGATAGACGACGAAGGCCAGGAAGACGAGTAGATAGGGCACAAGCAGCAAGATGCCCCAGACCTGCTGCGTGGTCAGGCGCGCCGACAGGGGAGGGGCCGGAATTGTGTCTGAGCCGGAAAGTGTGATCGCCATATCGCATACCCACCGAAAGCAACCGGTCGCGGAGAGCCGCGACCGGTATTAGCATATACCTTATTGCAGTCCGAGATCAGCCCGCGACCGCCTTGATGCGGGCGATCAGCTCGTCGACCGCCTTGTCCACCGGCACCTTCTCGCTGACCACGCGGTTCATCGCCTTGGCCCAGACGTTCTCGTTGTTCAGGATGGTGAACTTCCAGTTCTTGGTGAAGTCGAACGCGGCGGTGCCGCCCTTGAACTGCGAGTAGACCGCCTTGCGATGCCGGTCAGCCTGCCAGAACGGGCTCTCTTGGCTTTCCTTCGTCACCGGGAACCAGCGGCCGAGCGCACCCTCGATATAGGGCCGGACGTTCTCCTCCTGGAGCAGGAAGGCGATGAGCTGCTTGGCCTCGGCCTTGTTCTTGGCCACGGAGAAGACCAGCCCGGTCTTGACGTCCGAGCGGTAGCGGATCGTCGAACCGTCCGGAGCCTTCGGGAAGGACGCGGTGATGATATCCTCGCCATAGGCCTTCTTGCCGGCTTCGCGCTGCTCGGGCGTGAGCGTCTGGTTCTGGGAGTCCTCGAACCATTTCGCCGCGATCGAGATCGTGAAGTTGTGGGTCATCACGATGGTCTTGTTGTGGAACGCGACGTTGTTGTCGGGATCCTTCCAGGTCGTCGAGGACGGCGGGGTGCAGCCTTTGATGTAGGTGTCGGTGTAGTCCTTCATCGCCTTGATCAGGTTCTCGCGGACCTTGGGATCGTCGACCGTGAGCTTGCCGTCGTCGTCGACCAGCTTGACGTGATAGGCATCCATGAAGGTGTAGAACGACTGGAAAGCGTCGGTGGATTCCACGCCCATCGGCTGGCCGACGCCGTAGACGCGCTGGCCGGTCGCCTTGCGGATCCCCGGTTGCACCTTGTCGCACCAGAATGTCCAGTAGCCTTCCCAGTCGGTCGGGATGTCGGCGAGCTTGAAGCCGGCCTTCTCAAGCATGTCGTTCCAGATCTCGACATGCATGCTCTGCTGCTTCAGCGGGAAGCCGTAATAGGCCTTCTTCTTGGTGACGTCGTTATAGAGGATCGACGCATCCAGCGTGTTCTGCACGAACCGATCCTTGATCGGCTCCATGATGTCTGAGAGGTCCTCGAGCCTGCCTTCGTAGGCCCACTTGCCCTGGACCTGCACGTCGTAGGTGTCGGAATAGGCAACATCGGGCACGGTGCCTGAATCGAGTGCGGCGACCGTCTTCGGAATCATGTCCTGGATCGCGTACTGCGACAATTCGACCTTGATGCCGGTCTTGGCTTCGAACTTCTTGATCGTCTCGAGCAGCGCGTCGTCTTCGGAGCGGTAGAAGCCCTTGCCCCACCAGACCGTAATCGTCTTCTGCTGCGCAAATGCGGGTGCAGCGGCTGCAAACAGCCCGGCCGCAGCGACCGCCAGTGATACTGCGCCAATAACCTTGGATTTCACGTTTTTCTCCCTCAAACGGCCGGTGTTTTTAACCGGTCGTATAAAACACTAGCGCATGGCCGCTATCCGATCTAGCGGCTTCTTGTCAGACATAGGTCGTGGGGTGTCGGGCGAGAGGAGATGCTTAATGTGCGCATCGATCCAATCGCCGCATCAATTCGCCCTGATCAATTCGCGCCGATCTGCTGGCGCCGCTTGATCGCCGTCCTTAATTGGACTTCGCGCCTTCCTTGGCGTTCTCCGCCGTCGGCGCTTCGGCCGGTGCGGGACGTTTTCCGGTGCCGGTGATGCGCTCGATCGCGGAGCGCACCGCGTCGCCCGGCTTGCGGTCTTTCAGCATGTCGAGCAGGGGCGCAGAGGCCGGCGAACGGCGGATCAGGCTTTCCGGATCGGGGAAGACGAGGGGGTCGTCCCAGGGGCCCTGCACCACGAAGGGCAATTCGAACCCCGACGCGCTGTTGAGGCTGGCCACGCCCTTCATGTCGTATTCGCGCGTCGGCACCGAGGCGGTACCGGTCATGGTGATCTTCGCCGCCGGTCCTTCGACGCGGATGTCCTCGGCGGTGGCGACGCCGTCGGAGAACTTCACCGCGATGGTGAGATTGTCGTAAGGGGTAGAGCCGTTGCGGAAATTGCCGCCGCCGGACAGCGGCCGCCGCTCGAGCCGCTTCAGGAGCTGCTCGGCATTGAAGCCCGCGATCGCGCCGTCATGCCCGGTCACTGTGGCGCTGCCGTCGAGCGACTGCACGAGGCCGAACGGGCTCGAGCCGGACGCGAGGAGCGAGACGTTGATGTTGCCGCGCCCGGACAGCTTGTTGATGCCAAACAGCTCGGAGGCGCAGGCCTGAAGGTCGACGTCGGTGAACTGGAATTGCGCCTTGATGTCGGCGACGGTGTCGGAGCGCGCGATGCCGAACGAGCCCTTGGCGATACCGCCATAGACCTGGGCCTCGCCGACCGAGAGCGCCAGCGTGCCGTTGCGGAGATTCGCGCCGATCGCGGTGCGGCCGAGTTTCGACGTCCCGACCGTCAGCTTGGCGGCCGACAGGCGCATGTCGAGGTCGGTGGTCGACAAGGCGTTGAGATCGAACAGCTGCCTGTTCCAGTCGCGCGCGCCGCTCGCGAGCAGGCGGAAAGTCGAGATATAGGGGGTGAAGTCGAGCGCGTCGGCTGCGAGCGTCGCCTGCAGCGTCTGCCGGCCGTTATTGGCGTAGGTCATCACGCCCTCGGCGGTGTTGCCGTCGAGCTCGACATTGACATTGGTGAGCGCGATGGACGCGCCGACGACATTGGCCCGCGCCTTCAGCGCGAAGCGGCCGAAGCCGCCGCTGGCGGGCTGCGGTTGGCCGGTCCAGCGTAGCGCGTTGCGCAGGGACGGGCTGTCGATGGTGAGCGTGCCCTCCATCATCGGGCTGGTGCGGTTGGCGACGCTGCCGTCGAAGGCGAGCTTGAGCGGCGCGCTCGCGATCCGCGCCTTCAACCCCGAGCGCTCGCCGGAGAGCGCGGCGACGAAATCGGAAAAGCTGATCGAGCCGTCGACCCGTTCGCCGCGCCAGTCGAACTGTCCGGTCGCGGCGAAGGAGCGCGAGATCGAGGGCCAAGCCAGCGACAGGTCGATGTCCTCGAGCTTCTCGGTGCCGTGCGTGGCAGCGTCCTCGTAATTGAGCACGCCGTCCTGGATCCGGATCTCAGAGAACGACACTTGATTCTCGGCGCCGGGCTTCATGGTGCGCGCGATGGTCTGGATGAACGGTGTCCAGTTGCTTTCACCGTCCGGCTTCAGGCTGACATGGATGCGCGGCCGCAGCAGCGTCAGGTCCGCGATCTCGAACCGTTGCAGCAGCAGCGGCAGCAGCCGCAGGTTCGCGGTGAGAACGTCGACATGGAGCGCGGGATCGCTGGTGCCGCCGCCCTTCAGCCCGACGTCATGGAAGGAGATGTAGCTTGCCGGCAGCACCGAAATGTCGATCGCGCCTGCGACGTTGACCTCGAGTCCGGTGACGTCGCGGATCTGCGTTTCCACGGCCTTGCGCAGTGCGTCGCGGTTGATGAGCCATGAGGTCGCGATCAGGGCGATCAGCGCCACGCCGAGCAGCGCCGCGATCGGCGTCCCGAGGCGCTTCATTCCTTGGGCCATGGTCAATGGCATGTCCTGATCGAGTTGGTCGCTGGAGCCAGAAGGCGGGCTGGGAAACCTGCGCGCCCCACGCCCAAGACCTATTGTGTTAAGTGCCGCAACTTGATGGGTTTTCTTGTCGCTTTCAAGGCCGCGGGAACGGTTGCGCCCACGGCTTGGGCAGCTTCTATCACCCAGGGGCGGAGCGGAGAACCCCGTATCATTGACGGCTTCGGACGATTTCGCCTAATAATCGCCGCCACTAAGGCGCGACGCCTGCAAGCCGAAGGTTCACTCGAAGGTAATTTGCATGAACAAGGTCTATCCCGACGCCAAGTCGGCTCTCGAGGGCGTTCTGAAAGACGGCATGATGATCATGTCGGGCGGCTTCGGCCTCTGCGGCATCGCCGAGACGCTGTCGGACGCGATCCGCGACTCCGGCGTCAAGGACCTGACGGTGGTCTCAAACAATGCCGGCGTCGACGGCATTGGCCTCAGCCGCCTGCTCGAAACCCGCCAGATCAAGAAGATGATCTCGTCCTATGTCGGGGAGAACAAGCTGTTCGCCCAGCAATTCCTCGCCGGCGAGCTGGAACTCGAATTCAATCCGCAGGGCACGCTGGCCGAGCGCATCCGCGCGGGCGGCGCCGGCATTCCGGCCTTCTACACCAAGACCGGCGTCGGCACGCTGATCGCCGAAGGCAAGGAAGTGAAAGAATTCGACGGACAGAAATACCTGATGGAGCGCGGCCTGTTCGCCGACCTCGCCATCGTCCACGCCTGGAAGGGCGACACCGCAGGTAACCTCATCTATCGCAAGACCGCGCGCAACTTTAACCCGATGATGGCGACCGCCGCCAAGGTCACGGTGGCCGAGGTCGAGCATCTGGTTCCGGCCGGCGAACTCAATCCCGACCACATCCACACGCCCGGTCTTTTCGTCAAGCGCATCGTCGAGGTCGGAACGGCCAAGAAGCGCATCGAATTCCGCAACACCCGCCCGCGCACGGCAGCTTGAGATCAGGAGACTAAGATGGCCTGGACCCGTGAACAGATGGCTGCGCGCGCCGCGAAGGAACTGCGTGACGGCTATTACGTCAATCTCGGCATCGGCATCCCGACGCTGGTCTCGAACTACATCCCGGACGGCATGGACGTCAGCCTTCAGAGCGAGAACGGCATGCTCGGCATGGGCCCGTTCCCGTATGAGGGCGAAGAGGACGCCGATCTCATCAACGCCGGCAAGCAGACCGTGAGCGAACTGCCGTCGACTTCGTATTTCTCGAGCGCGGATTCCTTCGGCATGATCCGTGGCGGCCACATGGATCTGTCGATCCTCGGCGCCATGCAGGTGGCCCAGAACGGCGATCTCGCCAACTGGATGATCCCCGGCAAGATGGTCAAGGGCATGGGCGGCGCGATGGATCTCGTCGCCGGCGTCAAGCGCGTGGTCGTGGTGATGGAGCATTCGGCCAAGGACGGTCCAAAGCTCCTGAAGCAGTGCAATTTGCCGCTGACCGGCGAGCGCGTGGTCGACATGGTCGTGACTGACCTGGCCGTCTTCACCATCGACAAGCACGGCAGCGGCGGCATGGCGCTGATCGAGCTCGCCGACGGCGTCTCGCTCGACGAGGTCAAGGCCAAGACCGAGGCCGAATTTCGCGTCGCACTGAAGAACACGTAAGGTTTTCGCGAAGGGGGCGCGCATGACGATACGGTCTGCGCGTCCCGAAGACGCCGATTTCATCGCACAAACCATCCTTTCATCGCAGCGCGGCTACCGGCCGCGTGGCTGGTTCGACGTTGCGCTCGGTTGGCCTGAAACACAGTGCCGTGATTTCATCGCGCACGTCGCAGCCGCTCGCGCGGTGTCGATGTGGCACGTCTCGCAATTTCTGGTCGCCGAGATCGATGGCAAGCCTGCTGCCGCCTTGTGTGCGCTACCGGCGGCCGGCACGGGACCAGCGGCTTGGCGTGCGATCGAGGAAGTCGCAGCCGCGTCCGGAATCGCCGCGGCAGAGCTGGAGGCCATCCGTCAACGCGGCGGCTACACCCGCGCCTGCTGGGTTCAGGGCGGCGAGGGCGATTGGATGATCGAGCATGTCGCGACCGATCCCGCCTATCGCGGCCGCGGCCTGGTGCAGTCACTGATCGCGCATGCGCTGGAGAAGGGGCGAGCGGCTGGATGTGCACGGGCGACAATATCGTTCCTGATCGGCAACGAGCCCGCCGAGCGCGCTTATACCAAGGCCGGCTTTGTCCTTGCCGAGGAGAAGCGCGATCCTGCCTTCGAGGCGATCATCGGTGCGCCGGGCTTTCGCATGTTTGCGCGGGTGATGTGATCGGTCTTGAAAATCAAGCCGCGGTTGCCGCCAATGGCCGGGCGCCTTTGCGCCATGCGGTGATGGTGCAGCCGAAATGGCCGCGAAACCAGCGGGCCATGGCGCTCTGTGCGGAGAAGCCGAGCTGCACGGCGATGTCGGCCAGCGGCCGGCCGGGGTCGTCGATGAGCTGGACCACGAGATCGGCGCGCTGCGCGTCGAGAATGGCCGAGAAGCTGGTGCCGGCTTCGGCGAGGTGGCGGTGGATGGTGCGCCGGGTGCAGGCGAGGTGTTCGGCGACGCGCTCGACCGTGCAGTCGCCGCCGGCGAGCAGGAGACGCACGACCTCGTCGACCTTCTCCTCCCAGCTTGCCGGCCGCGTCTCGATCGCCTCGATCCGCTTGCGCAGATAGCTCGCGATCAGCGGATGCGCGCTCGGGATCCGGCGCTCCATGTCGTGTGCCGACAACAGGATCGAATCGGCCTCCGCATTGAAGGTCACACGGCAGCCGTAGAACTCGCGGTAGCGTTTGCGGTCGAGCGGCGGTGGGTAATGCAGGTGAACTTCCTGCGGCCGCCAATCGCTGCCGAACAGCGACTGGATGATGCGGTGGACGCTGCCGAGCGCCATGTCGATCGACTGGCGCGGCGCGGCCGGCTGCCGGCCACGCAGGTGCAGCGTGACGGTCACGGTCTGCTTGTTGCGGGTGACGTCCAGCTTCATGCCGTCGTGATGGATCGGGATGAAGCGCGAGAAGGCTTCGATGGCTTCACCAACGGTCGCCTGTTCGCGCACGATCAGGCCGACCGCGCCGAAATTGGTCAGCCCGCCGCGTTCAGCAAGCCGCAAGCCGAAATCTTCGGCGCCGGACGCCTCGGCCGACAATTCGAGCAGACGGCGGAGACCGGTGACGGCAATGGGCGTGTCGGGCTTGTCGAGGCAGGCCAGCGGCAGCCTGACCTTGCGCATCATGTGTTTGGGGTCGAGCCCGACCGACCGGGCGACCTCCGGGTAATAGCTCAAGCCCGCGCTGCGAATGAGGTCGGTCATGCGACCCGTTCCTGCCGGACATCCCGCAGATGTCCCGAAATGTAAAGTTTCTGTCCCGATCCGTCAAATCCGGGAAATGGGTGGAACATACATAAGTAAAACCGAAGCACGGGCGTGAATGCCGTGCATATGACGGCGCGGCGCGACGAGGCCCCGCTGCCGTCTCGGACCATTTGACCCAAGACATTGCTGGATCGGAATTATGCCGGGGGACATGCTTTCCAAGGGTGAGGTATTCGTCATCGACACCGATGCCGCCTCCCGCGAACAACTTTCCACCGCGCTTCAACAAAGCGCATACAACGTGATCTGCTTCGCCGACGGCGCGTCTCTGCTCTCGGAGGCCAAGGCGCGGATGCCGGCCTGCGTGCTGCTGGAGATGCCGCCTGATCGCTCCGGTCTCGACGTGCTCAAGCGCCTGCGCGAGGAAAACTGCATGGCGCCGGTGCTGGTGACCGCGACAAACGGCAGCATCGCCATGGCGGTCGACGCCATCAGGAGCGGTGCGGCCGACTTCATCGAGAAGCCGTTCCGCACCCGCGACATCGTCGACCGGATCGATGCCGCCATCGACGAGTTTGCACAGCCCGGCTCCAACCGGCAGCGCTGGCTGCCCGGCTGCGAACCACTGACCGCGCGCGAAGGCGACGTGCTCGAGCATCTCGCCGCCGGCCTGACCAACAAGGAGATCGCCCGGCGCATGCATCTGAGCGCGCGCACGGTCGAGGGCTACCGCGCCGGTATTCTGAGGAAGGCCGGTGCGAAGAACGTGACGGACCTGCTTCGCCGCATCTTCGGGCAGGGTTCGACTCCTCAGGATTAAGCGCTCCGTCGCGGGCCTTGCTGCCGCCGCGGCGGCGCCCCACGGAAACCCCAATCGAACCAGTTCCTTCCCTGCCGCGTCCAACCATGTTGGCGAGGCATTGGATCGCGCGTCCGGCTGGCGGCGGCGATGACTTGGAGGAGGGACTTGATGCGCATCACCGCAAGATGTTTGGCGACGACGAGCCTGGTTCTGGTGAGCACGGCATTCGCGTCGTCGTCATGGGCCGCCGAATTGGACGCCACGTCGGCCATCGATACCGTCACGGTTTACCCGGATGGCGCGACCGTAACCCGCGTCATCGCAGTGGACCTGCCGTCTGGTGACTCGACGCTCGTTGCCAAGGACTTCCCGCTTGGTCTCGACACCTCCTCGATCCGGGTGGAGGGTGAGGGGGGAGCGAAGCTCACCATCGGCACGATCGATGCGCGAACGCCACGTGCGGCGCCGGTCAATTTGCCGGAGCTGGACAAGCGCATCGAGGCGCTGAACGACCAGCGCGCCGACCTGCAAGGCGCGATCGACTCGGCCATTGCGCGGCGCAAATTCGCGGAGCACTTTGCGGAAGCCTCTCCCGCGGGCATCGGCGACAAGGGCGAGGCGCGGCCGATTGCCGAATGGCGCACGGCCTTTGCCGCCGTTGGCGACGAAATTGCGAGCGCCGATACCGCCGTTCGCGACGCCACGCGCAAGATGCGCGAGATCGATCGGCAGATCGCCCAGCTCGAAGTCGAGCGCAAGGCCAAGCCGCCGAGCAAGCTCGAAGTCGGCATGGACATCGCGGCGCCGGCAGCAACCAAGGCGACGTTGCGGGTGACCTACAATGTGCGTAATGCGCGCTGGCTGCCGCTCTACGACGCCCGCCTCGACACCGGCGCGAAGGACCGCAAACCGCAGCTCGAGCTTGTCCGCCGCGCCGAGGTCACGCAGGCGACCGGCGAGGACTGGTCGAACGTCGCGCTCGGCGTCTCCACGGTCCGCATCGGCCGCGGCGGCAGCGCGCCGGAGCTGAATTCGCTGGTCGCACAATATCCGCAGGTACCGAGGCCGCGGGCGCTGGGCTCAGTTTCGGATTCGGCAATGCCTGCGGCGGCGCCCATGCAGCAGCGCAAGATGGAAACTTCCGCGGCCAAGGCGGCGGACGATATCCGCGAACGCGCCGAAGAGCAGCAGGCGGTCGCCGAGATCGGTGACTTCCAGGCCACCTACAAAATTCCCGGCCGCGTCAGCCTCGGGGCCGCCGAGGGCGCCAAGAGCCTGCGCATCGCCTCGATGACCGTGCCCGCCGATCTCATGGTGCGCGCGGCACCGGTGATGGACCCCACCGCCTTCCTCGAAGCGAGCTTCAAGCAGAGCGACGACACGAGCCTGTTGCCGGGCAAGGTTGCAATCTATCGCGACGGGACTTTCGTCGGCCGCGGCAAGCTCTCGGCTTCGGCCAAGGACGATATCGTGCGGCTCGGCTTCGGCGCCGACGACAAGGTCAGGATCGAGCGCGCGGTGCTCAAGCGCAACGAAGGTTCGGCCGGTCTCCTGGTCACGACGTCGAAGACCGACGAGCGATCGTTCAAGACGACGATCCGCAATGGTCACGACTTCCCGATCAAGGTCGCGATTGAGGATCAATTGCCGGTCAGCGAGAACGAGGACATCCTCGTCGAGATGCTGCCTGCGACCACGCCGCCGACCGCAAGCAACATTCGCGACCGGCGCGGCGTGCTGGAATGGTCGTTCGACGCCAAGCCCGGCGAGGTCAAGGACATCAACTTCGTCTGGCGCATTCGCTGGCCGAAGGACAAGAGCATGGTGATCGTGCCGGCGGGTTGATGTGCGGCGCCGAGGTGCGAGTTGTCTTTACCTCGTGCTCGCTCACTGTCCGTCATGTCCCGCCTAGTGCGCAGTTACGCACGAGGGCGGGGCATCTAGTACGCCGCGGCCTCACGATTTGATCGCTGGCGCCGCGGCGTACTGGATCGCCCGGTCGAGCCGGGCGATGACCCGCGTTGAGAGAGCGCTGGCTTACTTCGCCTTCAGGAAGTCCGCGACATCGAGCAGCATGAACTCGTCGTCGTCGGCCTTGTTGGGATCGCGGCTGGACGAGAACGGTAGATTGTTGTCATTGCCGACGATGATGTGGGTTTCGTCGACACGATCGACGTTCTCGATGGTGAAGAACGGGAACGTGTAGACGCCGTCATTGAGCGGCTTCTTCGCCTTCTTGTCGGGATCCCTGATCTTCAGGAGGTCGATGTAGCCGATCTTGCGCACGGGCTTGCCGACATTGGCGTCGGTGAGCTCGATCTTGTAGACGCGCTTGAACTTGGCCACGTCGGGGAAGCAGTTCTCGCCGCGGGTGCCTTGCGGGCAGGCCTTTTCGGGCGTGCCTTCGCCGTTGTCGCGCTCGATGATCAGGCCGGCGCTCGGGTCGATTATGTTGAAGTCGCCGATGGCATTGCCGTTCTGCTCGAACACATACTGCCAGTAGCGGCCGGTGAATTTTTCCGCGGCGACGTCGAATTCGAGGATGCGCGAGGCTTCCTTGCCGTCGACCTTCTCCCAGTCCTTTTTCTCGGCATCCCAGAGCGGCCCCTCGAGCAGGCCGTAGAGAAACTTGCCGTCTTTCGAGGCGGCGAAGCCCTCGTAACCCTTGGAGCGTCGGAGGTTGACGTTGGTGTAGGTCGCACCCGGCGCGCCCGGGGTCGCCACCGCCCAATGATCCGGCGATCGCACGGGCTTACCGTCGGCGACCGTCTCGAATACGGCCAGAATCTTGCCGGTCTTGTCGGCCTTCAGGATGTAGGGGCCGAACTCGTCGCCGATCCAGAAGGTGTCGCCGATAATCTGGAAACCTTCGGTGTCGAAGTCGGAGCCGGTGAGGTAACGCCTCTCGGTGTCTTCATGCACGATGCGGAACGGCACGCGTCTGTCGGGATCGTGCAGGAACACGGTCTCCAGCCGCTCGATCTTGCCGCCGGCCCAATCCATCCTGTAGCGGTTGAGGTACAGCATCGAATCTGGCGAATTGGCGCGCGCGCCCATGCCGTTGTCGGTGATGACCCAGAAAGTGCCGTCCCCCATCGACTTGATACCGGAATGGCCCTGCAGCGGCTGGCCCTTGAACGGCAGCGACACGCCGGTGGCCCGCTCATAGGACTTGCCCATCACCGTGCCGAGCGCGTCGACCCGCTTCCCGGTGGTGTATTTACCGGATGTCTTGAGATCGGCGGGAGCATCAGCCGGCGCGTCGATGAACGTGGCGGCCGGCATCACGACGTGGCCGGCGAGCTTGGCGGGGAATTCGCCTTCGCTCTGCGCCAGCGCGGAGCTCGCGGTCAGAATGATCGTTGCGACGGTACTAAGCAAAGTCGCGCGCATGTGCGTCTCCTGTTAACGGAGGCCGTCTTATGCGGACCGCGCATTGCAGTTTTGTGAAACCGGGCCAAACGCCGCAGCCGACAGCTACTCCTTGACCGCGCCCGTCAGCGACGACACGTAGTAATCGACGAACAGCGAGTAGAAGATCGCAACCGGCAGCGAGCCGAGCAGCGAGCCCGCCATCAGCGCGCCCCACTGATAGACGTCGCCGGTGACGAGCTCGGTCAGGATCGCGACCGGCACCGTCTTGTTGGCGCCGCTCTGGATAAAGGCGAGCGCGTAGATGAACTCGTTCCAGGACAGCGTGAAGGAGAAGATGCCGGCCGAGATCAGGCCGGGCACCGCCAGCGGCAGCGTGATCCGTCGCAGGATCTGGAGCCTGGTGGCGCCGTCCACCAGCGCGCATTCCTCGAGCTCGTAGGGGATCGACTTGAAATAGCCGATCAGGAGCCAGGTGCAGAACGGCACCAGGAAGGTCGGGTAGACCAGGATCAACGCAAGCGGGCTGTCGAACAGGCCGAACTGCACGACCACGGTCGCGAGCGGAATGAACAGGATCGACGGCGGCACGAGATAGGCCATGTAAATGCCGAGGCCGACATAGGGACTGCCGCGGAAGCGCAGGCGCTCGATCGCATAGGCGGCCAGCGTGCTCGCGATCAGCGACAGCGTAGTCGCCCCGACCGCGACCAGCATCGTCGTCCACAGCCAGCGCGGATAGGCGGTGTCGAACAACAGGTGCTTGATGTGGGCCAGCGTCGGCGAGGAGATCCAGAACGGGTTGTGCTCCCGGTAGTTCATCAGCTCTGCGTTCGGCTTGAACGACGTGATCGTCATCCAGTAGAACGGAAATAGGAGGATCAGCACGAAGCAGCCGAGCGGCAGATAGATCATCATCAGCCGCCGCAGCCCGGAATCCCAGGCCATGGTGTCCGGCGGCGTGGTGGCGACGGCGGCCGGCTCGGCGGCGGTATCAGTCATTGCTCTCTCCCTGCTGCCATTTGCGGCGCGCCAGGCCGAAATAAGAGAACAGCGTTGCGAACACGAGGAACGGGATCATCGACACCGCAATCGCCGCGCCCTCGCCGAGCTCGCCGCCCGCAATGCCGCGCTGGAAGGCCAGCGTTGCCAGCAAATGGGTTGAGTTGCCGGGGCCGCCCCGGGTGATGGCGTAGACCAGCTGGAAATCGGTGAAGGTGAAGATGATCGAGAAGGTCATGACGATCGCGAGGATCGGCATCATCATCGGGAAGGTGATGTAGCGGAACCGCTGCCAGGCGCTGGCGCCATCGAGCATCGCGGCTTCGTAGAGCGAGGGCGAAATGGTCTGCAGGCCCGCCAGCAGCGAGATCGCGACGAAGGGAATGCCGCGCCAGATATTGGCGGCGATCAGCGAGAAGCGCGCCGGCCAGGGCGAGCCGAGGAAGTCGATATTGGTGGTGCGCCAGTGCAGCACGTCGACCAGAAGGTAGGAGATGATCGAGAACTGCGGATCGTAGATCCACCAGAACGCCAGCGCCGAGAGCACCGTCGGCACGATCCAAGGCATCAGGATGATCGCACGCAACAGGCTCTTGAACGGAAAATGGTTGTTGAGCAGCAGTGCGAGCCAGAAGCCGAGCGCGAACTTTCCAAAGGTCGCGATCCCCGTGTAGACCACGCTGTAGAACACCGCGTTCCACCACAGGGAATCGGTGAGCAGATACTGGAAATTCTCGAAGCCGACGAAGACGCCTTTTCTGCCGATTGTCGTGTCGGTGAAGGCGAGCCAGATGCCGAGGCCGAGCGGATAGGTCAGGAACACCGTGAGCAGCCCGATCGCAGGTGCGAGGCACATCACGATCAGGAACGGCTTGTAGTCGAACAGGCGCACCAGCCAGGAGGGTTGCCGGTGCACGAGGGCTGGAGAAGAGAGTGTGGTCACGGACATCGGTTTGTTGTCCCGTCTCTGAAAGTCACCAAGCCCGTCATTGCGAGGAGCCCGTGACAAAATTGCGAAGCAATTTTGCACTGGTGCGACGAAGCAATCCAGGCTGTAACTGGGAAGACAGGCTGGATTGCTTCGCTTCGCTCGCAATGACGCGCTTTGTCCAGCGCTACTTCTGCCGCCGGAAGTACCGCTTGCAGCGCTGCTCGGCTTCCGCGGCCGCGGCTTCCGGCGTGGCAGCGCCGGTCGCGACGGATGCGAACATCTGAATCAGCACGTAGTCGGCGCTGACGGCACCGGTCGCGGTCGAGATCGGGCCAGCATAGCCGTCATAGTAGATGGTGTTCATGGTGTCCTTGAAGATCTTGATCTTGGGATCTTCGCTCCAGACCTTGGCCTCCGCGTAAGCCGCGAGCGGCTGGGCCCAGTAGCCGGAATTGGCGTTGAGCCACGGCTCGTACTGGTCCTTTTCCAGCATGTATTGCAGGAAGGCCTTTGCGGCGTTGGGGTACTGGCTGTGCTTGAACAGCATGGCGTTCAGCGTCAGGCCCGCCATCGGCGAGACCTTCGCGACACCCTTCGGCAGCAGTTGATGTTCGCTGTCGTCGGCGATCGCCTTGGTCGCCGGATCGTTCTTCAGTGAAAAATACAGCGAGACGCCGTTGGCGGTCAGCGAGATCTCCTGCGCGGCGTAGGCGCGGTTGTTGCTGACGTCGTTCCATGACGTCGTGCCGGCGATGAAGGTCGGATAGAGCTGTTTGACCCAGTTCAGTGCGGCGATCGTCTCCTTGCTGTTGATGACGACGTTCCCCTCTTCGTCGAGCAGCGCCGCGTTGTGCGACCACAGCGCCCAGTTCGCAAAACCGTTGCCGTCGCCCTTGGCGTTGCCGAGCGCCAAGCCGGCCGGCTTGCCGGCCTTCTGAAGCTTCTGGCAGAGATCGAGGATTCCGGCATGGTCTTCCGGCACCTTGTCGAAGCCGACCGATCGCAGGATCGACTTGCGGTAGATCAGCGGACCCGCGGTCGCGCCGAACGGCAGTCCGATCCAGGCGTCGCTCTTGTTCTTCTTGCCGTAGCGCTGCGCCAGCGGCAGCCAGCCGCCGTACCGCTTGCCGACATAGTCGGCGACGTCGGTCAGCTCGATCAGCTTGTCGATATAGATGTGCGGCGCATCGGAGAAGCCGATGATAATATCGGGGCCGGCACCGGAATTCGCGGTCACCGCGGTCTGCTGGTTGATGTCCTCCCAGCCGACGAAGTCGACCTTGACCTCGACCCCGGTCTCCTTGGTGAATTTGGCCGCATTGGCGCGGAACACGTCCTCGTCGGCCTGGACGAAACGTACCGGTCGCAGCATGCGCAGGGATGCGCCTTTCTCGATCGGCAGTTTCGGTGTGGGGACGTCCGCGGCCTTGATCGCGGATTGCGCATTTGCCGGAGCACCGGTTGCCGCGATTGCCGCAGCGGACAGGCCCAGCGCCAAGGCATCACGACGCGTGATGTCGTTCCTCATCGGTTCCTCCCTATATGTTTCCCTTCCCGGCGTTGATCGCCGGTGAAGGGTCTTTCCGGTTGCCGGCGCGCCTTCGCGGCCGTCCCGTCTAGCTGTTCGGGCCGCGGTCCATGCTGACAGGCTGCCAGCGGCGGAGCGCGGTGTCTTGCAGCACCGACGGATTGACGCAGCTTACCGGCCACATGCCCTGAAGCACCAGTGACAATTCGTAGCCCACCCGGCGCTTGCGCGCCTCGTCAAACCGTGCCGAGGCGGAGGCGACGTGGGCGGTCAGGGTGACATTGTCCATGCCGAGCAGCGGATTGTTGTGCGAGGGCGGCTCCTTCTCCAGCACGTCGAGGGCGGCATGGGCGATCCAGCCCTCCTGAAGCGCCTTGATCAGGCTTTCCTCGTCCACGGTGGCGCCGCGGCCGGTGTTGATGAAGACCGAGCCCTTCTTCATCTGCCGGAAGTGCTTCTCGGTGAGCATGTGATGCACCTCGGGCCGAGCGGGGGCGTGCATCGAGAGGAAGTCGGATTGCGACAACACCTCGTTCAGCGTCGCCGGAATCACCCCGTGGTCGGACATCAGCGTTTCCTGGATGAAGGGATCGTAGGCCATCATCCGCAGACCGAACGGAGCTGCGCGTTTCGCAACTGCACGCGCGACGCGGCCGAACGAGATGAAGCCGAGCGTCTGGCCCATCAGTCGTGGGATCTTCGACAACGCCGGCCGGCCCTCCGCCCAGCGGCCGCTGCGCGCCATCCGGTCCTGCTCGACCAGGCGGCGGAAGCCGGCGAGCAGCAGCATCATGGCATGGTCTGCGACCTCCTCGATGAAGGTGTCGGGGATGTTGGTGACGGGAATGCCGCGCGCGGTTGCAGCCTTGATGTCGACGCTGTCGACGCCGACCGAGCCGAGCGTAATGACCTTGCAGCTCTCCAGCGCGTCGATGATGGTCTTGGTGATCGGGATGCCCTTGGCGTAGATGGCGTCCGCTGTCTTCGCGGCGGCGATGAACCCGGCCTCGTCGGCCGGCGCCTCGACGATCTCGGCGTCGATCGGATCGAGCGCCTCGCGCTCGTAGGAATAATCGCTGCTCGCGACCGTGAAGCTCGCGCCCTTCGGCGTCACCACCCTGTATTTCGGCATATCCTGCTCCCGATTTGGTTTCTTGTTGTGACCCATGCTTTGCGCGGGCCTTTGCGTCTTTTACGCGAAATCGAGGAGGTCGCGTACAATTCCCGGTTGTCATTGAGGCGATTTATACGACTGGTTCGACGTCTTCTCCGGGCTTCTACGGGGCGCCCCGTAACAGCTTGCTAAGGGGTCACCCCCTAAAGGTTAATTTGATTTCGATCGATTCACTCGCGCGTCCTTATCCCTGTGTTGCCGGAGCATCCCGTGAAATTAAGCAATATGAAGATCGCCCCCAAGCTCGGCATCCTCGTCGGCGTCACCTTGTTCGGACTGTGCATTTCCGGGATCCTCGCCGGATACCTGATGAAGCAGGAGATGGTGAACGCGCGCATCGATCAGGCCAAGGCGATCGTGGAGATGGGGCGCAACTACGCCGCTGCCCTCAAGAAGCGGGTCGACGCCGGCGAGCTGACGAAGGATGCGGCGATGGCCGAGATTCGTCGCTACGGCAATGCAATGACGTATGACAACGGTGCGGGCTATTTGTTCGGCACGTCCTATGACGGCATCACCCAGCTCGCGCCCGATCCGAAGCAGATCGGCAGCAACCGCATGGATGTCGTGACCAACGGCCGCAAGCTGTCTGCCGAGTTGATGGACGGGGTCAAGGCCAATGGTTCGATCCTGCTGTATTATGAATATGTGAAGCCCGGCCAGGAGAAGCCGATCCGCAAGCTCGGCTACGCGGTCGCGGTCCCCGGCTTCGACATGTATCTCGGCACCGGCGCCTATCTCGATGATATCGATGCCAAGATGGGTCCGGTCTACTGGCTGCTCGGCTTGGCCATGCTCGGTATCGTCATCGTCGCCGGCAGCGTTGCCTGGCTGATCGGTCGCAGCATCAGCCGCCCGCTCGCCCTGCTCGGAGCCCGCATGAAGGATCTCGCCGAGGGCAAGCTCGACGGCGACATTCCCGGCGTCGGCCGTGGTGACGAGGTCGGCGCAATGGCGTCGACCGTCCAGATCTTCAAGGACAACGCTGTCCGCATCCGCGACATCGAGAAGAGCGAAGCCGATGCCAAGGATCGCGCAGCGGCGGAACGTCGCAGCGTGATGGAGGGCATCGCCAGGGACTTCGAACGCAGCGTCAATGGTATCGTCCGCTCGGTCTCCTCGGCTGCGACGGGCATGCAAGCCACTGCGCAATCGATGACCGCGACCGCCGGCGACGCCTCGTCGCGTGCGGCGAGGGTCGGCGCGGCCTCGCAGAGAGCGTCGGGCAATGTCGGCACGGTTGCCGCGGCTGCCGAAGAGCTGTCGAGCTCGGTTGCGGAGATCTCGCGCCAGGTCACCCGCTCGACCGAAGTGGCGAGCCGCGCTGTCAACGACGCCGAGCGCACCAATGCCACGGTGCAGGAACTCTCCACCGGCGCCGAGAAGATCGGCGAGGTGGTCAAGCTGATCCACTCGATCGCGGCACAGACCAATCTGCTCGCCCTCAACGCCACCATCGAAGCGGCGCGCGCCGGTGAATCCGGCCGCGGCTTCGCCGTCGTCGCTTCCGAAGTCAAGGCGCTGGCCAACCAGACCGCCAAGGCGACCGAGGAAATCTCCGCCCAGGTCGCGGCGATGCAGACATCGACCAGCGATGCGGTCGCCGCCATCGGCGGCATCACTCAGACCATCGCCGAGATGAGCGAGATCACCGCGGGCATTTCAGCATCGATCGAGCAGCAGGGCGAGGCGACCCGCGAGATCGCCCGCAACATTCAGTCGGTCGCGGCCGGATCGAACGAGATCAACGCCAATATCGGCAGCGTCACCTCGGCCGCGGAAGCGACCGGCACGGCGGCAAGCGACGTGCTCACCAACGCTCGCGAGCTCGACAGCCAGTCCGGCGCGCTGCGCAGCGCAGTCGACGGCTTCCTCGCCAAGGTGCGCGCGGCGTAGGTCGCCACACCAAAGCGACGCCATCTCCTCTATCGTCATGCCCGGGCTTGTCCCGGGCATCCACGTTCTTGGACACCGGACGCTTTGATCGACGTGGATGGCCGGGACAAGCCCGGCCATGACGGAGAATGCCGAGCGCGCGGCTTTCGCGAGCCCCTACTGCTTCTCGATCCCTGCCTCGCGGATCAGCTTCTCCCACAACACCAGCTGTTCGTTCACGAACGTGCCGAGCTGCTCGGGCGTGCCCGAAAACGCGTCCATGCCGAGGGTGGCGAGCTGGGCCTTGATCTCCGGCTTCTCGACGATCTTCCGGATCTCGGCGTTGAGTCGCGTCACGATCTCCTTGGGCATGCCGGCGGGGCCAAAATAGCCCTGCCACGACGAGATGTCGAAGTCCGGCACGCCGGCCTCCTGCATCGAGGGCAGGTTCGGCACCAGCGACGAGCGGTCCTTCGTCGTGACGGCGAGCGCGCGTAGCGCGTTGCCCTGGACATGCGGCAGGCCGGTCAGGATGTCCACGAACATCATCGAGACGCGGCCGCCCATGACGTCGTTGAGCGCCGGCGGCGAGCTCTTGTAGGGCACGTGCAGGAGGTCGAGCCCGGCATTGTGTGCAAAGGTCGCCCCCGACACGATCGCCGAGGACGAGCCCGAGGCGTAGCTCAGCTTGCCCGGATTGGCCTTGCCGTAGGCGATGAGCTCGCCGACGGTCTTGGCCGGCACCTCCGGGTGGATCACCAGCATGAAGGGCAGGTCGCCGGTGCGCGCGATCGGGGTGAAGTCCTTGACCGGATCGTAGGTCAGGCTTTTGAGCAGATAGGGATTGGCCGAATGCGTGGTGTTGGTGGTCACCAGCAGCGTGTAGCCGTCGGGCGCGGCGCGCGCGACATAGGTGGCGGCGATCATGCCGTTGGCGCCCGCCTTGTTCTCGATGACGATGCCGACGCCGAGGGCCTGCGACAAATGCTGCGAGATCAGCCGCGTCGTGGTGTCGGTGCCGCTGCCGGCGGCGAACGGCAGCACCAGCGTGATGTTGCGGCTCGGATAATTGTCGGCCTGCGCAGCGGACGCGGCGGCGAGACAAAGGGCGCCCGTGCCGATGGCACGCAGGTTTCGGATCAACGCTGAAAGCATGTCTGGTCGTTCCCTCTTTTTTGGTTGGCGGGGAACCTAGCGTCTCCTCGTCGAAATCGGAAGGCGCGAGTTTGTCGCCTCGTCTCGCGTCGCGGAATTACTTCACCGCAGAACCCTGGCGCGAGGCGATCACGACGCCGGCGAGCACCAGCAGGTAGCCGATCAGGTGGAAGGGCTGAATCTTTTCGCCGAGCAGCAGGATCGCCATCGCCGAGCCGAACACCGGCACCAGATGGAAGAACGGCGCGGCGCGGTTCGGGCCGATCAGCGCCACGCCCCGGTTGAAGAAGAGATAGGCCAGCGTCGAGGGAAAGATCAGGATGTAGCCCAGCGTCGCCAGCGTCACCCCGTCGAGTTGCAGGACGCGACCACTCCAGGCCTCCCAGATCGCGGTCGGCAGCAGCATCGTCGCGCCGCAGCAGGTGGTGAAGGAGAGAAAGGAGAGTTGGTGGATCTTCGGTCGCCGCGGGATGAAGGCGGAGTAGATCCCGAACGCCACCAGCGAGGAGGCGAACATGATGTCGCCCCTGTTGAAGCTGATGCTCGCGAGCGCGGCGAGATCGCCGCGCAGGATGATGATCAGCACGCCGAGAAGCGAGATCCCGATGCCGGCGAGCTGCGCACCGGTCAGCCGCACGCCGAACAGCACCAGCGACCACAGCGCCACGAACAGCGGTCCGGCCGACTGGATCAGTAGCGCGTTCAGCGCTTCCGTGTACTGCATCGCCCAGTACGAGATCGCGTTGTTGAAGGCAAAGCCCACCAGCGACAGGAACAGCATCAGCGGCAGGCTCTTGCGCAGATTCGGCCAGTCCCGCTTCAGATGCGGCCACGCGAAGGGCAGGAGGATCAGGAATACGCCGAACCAGCGGATCGTGGTCACCGTCAGCGGCGGTACATGCGCGCCGACGTGGCGCGCGAGCACGATGTTGCCGGCCCAGAACAGCGAGCTCAGGCTGAGCAGCAGATAAGGCTGGTTGTTGAGCCAACTGGCCGGATTGGAGGCCGGTGGCGCGGGCGAAGCGATCGTCATTGGCGTTGCATACGAGCTTGCGCCGGATTTGCGTCGTGACACAAGTCATGCGACCGCAATGCTACAATGCAGGCATGACCAGAGGAGGCGGCATTGGCGGTTAATATGTTGAACATCGATGGCCTTGATCGGCTCGATCGGCATGCACCGGTGGTGATGTTGAACCTGATGCGCTTCCACGCGCACTCCGGCGACGGCGACGGTTCCGGCTGGGACGCCTATCTGCGCTACAGTGCGGTCACAGTGCCGATGATCAAGGCACGCGGCGGCACGCTGCTCTGGACCGGCGAGGCCAGGGCCGTCGCGCTCGGCCCGCAGCAGGGCAACGACTGGGATTTCGCGGCGCTGGTCTATTATCCCACCGTCACGGCTTTCATCGACATGATGACCTCGAAGGCCTACGAGACGGAGGCTGATCCGCACCGCGTCAACGCCTGCGCCGAGCACGTCATCTTTGCGACCAGCGAAGCGTACAGCAAGTTCAAGATGAAGTAGCGCCGCCTGCTGCCGGCTTACTTCAGCCCGTCCACAGCCGCGTGGCACGCCGTCTGCAGCAAGCGACAGACCTCCTCCGTCGACCGCTGCCGGCTCAGCGCTGCAAACGTCGGATAACTCGTCAGCACGAAGATCAAATCAACCGTGTCCCGCATGGCGCGCTTTGCCGCGTGCTTGCCCACGATCCGCGACAGCAGCGCGGTCAGCAATTCGCGCCGTCGCTCGTTACGCTCGATCAGCGCCTCGCCGAATTCCGGATCGGTCGCGATGGCCTGGTTGAGCCCACCGATGGCGGGATCGCGCCCCCAGAACGTACAGAAGATTTCGATGACGCGGTCGAGCGCGGCGCGCGGATCCGCCATCGTCATCACCTCGGCCAGTTCGAACAGTCCGCCCTGGTGCGCGATGTCGTCGAACACGGCCTCCAGCAATCCCCGCCGCGATCCGAACTGGTTGTAGACGGTCAATCGCGTGACGCCGGCCGCCTTGGCGACCACGTCGAGGGAGAAGTTCGCAATGCTCGCGTCCTCGCGTAGGAGTCGCGCGCCGGCCGCGATGATGCGCTCGCGCGTCGCCGCCGCCGCGGAAGCCCGCGCGGAGCTCACATAATTGCGCTTCGGCATCGCCTTGCCATTCTGTTGACGTATTGACTATACATGTAGTATATCTAATTTAGAAGCCGGTTCGGAGCTTGCCATGCAAACTGCCCTCGTGATCGCCTTGTCACTTCATGTGTTGTCGTCCGTGTTCTGGGCGGGATCAAGCTTTGCGCTGGCCCGCATCGGCGGAGTTGCCGGTGAGCAGCTGGTCTTTCCACAACTCGGCGCGGCCACGATTGCCATCCTGACCGGCGGCTATCTCGGCCATCTCGTTCATTCCCACAGCTTCGGCACGACCGAGCAGGTGCTCGCCGTCGGTGCTGTCTGTGCACTGATCGCGGCCGCTATTCAGGCTGTCATCGGTCCTCGTGCGCTCGCGGCCTTGCGTCGCGGCACCGGCAAGCCGGAGGACCTCCGTGCACGTATCGCCGCCGCCCAACGTGCGGCGGCCGGCCTGCTGGGCATGGCCGCGCTCTGCATGGGCGCCGCGCGCTACATTTGAATGCAGTCCAGGGAGGAGTGTTGAGAGCTCTCTGTTCCCAATGTCAGACCATAGCGCGGCTTCCAGCCGCTTTCGAAGGAAAAGCAATGTCCAAGATGATTCTGGTCAACCTGCCGGTACGCGATCTCGCCGCATCGACAGCGTTCTACGTAGCCCTGGGTGGCGCGGTGAATCCTCAATTCTCCGGAGCAAATTCGACGTCGCTCATGTTCACGGACGCGATCGGCGTGATGCTGCTGACCCACGACCGGTATCGTGAATTCACCAGCCGCGAGATCGGCGACGCGCGGCGCCACAGCCAGGCTATGTTCGCTCTCACGGTCGACGACCGCGATGCCGTCGATGCAACGCTGGCGCGCGCGGTGGCTGCGGGCGGTCGCGCCGATCCCAATCCGGCGCAGGATCTCGGCTTCATGTACAACCGACACATTGAAGACCCCGATGGCTATGTTTGGGAGATGGTGTGGATGAACCCGTCGACAAACGCTTGATCGCAGCCGATCGAACCGGGCCCCAAGCCTAGCTCGCCTGCTTCCGTGACGCCACGAACACGCCGGCCAGCACCAGCGCGAAGCCGATGAAGTGGAACGCCTGCGGGTGCTCGCCCAGAAACGCCATTGCCATGATCGAGCCGAACACCGGCACGACATGGAAGAACGGCGCGGCGCGGTTGGCGCCGATCAGGCGGACACCGCGATTGAAGCAGAGATAGGCGAGCGTCGAGGGGAATACCGCGACATAGAACAGGGTCAGGAGGTTCGGCCCGTCGAGCTTCATCACGGGACGCGCGGACAACTCCCACATCTCCAGCGGAATGAGACAGGCAGCACCGCAGCCGAACGTGAAGGCGAGGAACGACAGGCCGTGCATCGGGGGCCGCTTCAAGGTCAGCACCGAATAGAGCGCGAAGATGATCAGCGCGACGACAAAGATGAGGTCGCCCTTGTTGAAGTCGATGTTCGACAGCGTGGTGAAGTCGCCATGCAGCAGGATGATCAGCACGCCGCACATCGACAGCAGCACGCCGAAGGCCTGCGCTACGGTGAGGCGGACGCCGAGGATGGCGAGCGACCACAGCGCCACGACCAGCGGCGCGGCGGATTGCAAGAGGAGAGTGTTGAGCGCCTGCGTATGCTCCAGCGCCCAATATTGCAGCGTGTTGAAGGCGCCGATGCCGGTGATCGAGAGCGTGACCATCAGGCCGAGCCTGCCGCGGATCGCGGGCCAGTCCTGCGCAAGGTGTTTCCAGGCGAACGGCAGCACCAGCAGGAAGGCGAAGAACCAGCGCAGGAACGACAGCGTCACCGGCGGGATGTGACCGGCGGCGAGCCGGCCGACGATGGCATTGCCGGCCCAGCACAGCGCGGTGATGCTGAGCAGCAGATAAGGCTGGTTGGCGATCCAGTTGTGGCCGGACGTGGCGGCGCCGGTGGTCTCGTCGGTGGCGGACATTGGATTGTTGTGGCCCCGCGTCATGCGCCAAGCCTCCAGCCCGGTGGCCCCCGGGCCGGTTCAAACCCGGCCCCGTTCAAAGACACGGAAATCGAGGTTGCATCAACGGGGGCCGGATGCATCGCGACCATGCAGCGGCGGAAGCAGCCTCTCACGCTTTGGTCGAAGCATTGCACCCGCCGCGAAGGTTTCTGGATTTTCAGGGGATATCAAAGGCTTGGGATGCGCTCGCGGCCTCGAAAAAGTCCCGTTCTTGCTTGCCTAGAGGGGCTGCATCCTTTATCCGGTTGGCTGCCTCGCGTTCGAGCGGCCCCGGCCGTGATTGGGCTGGGCGCATCTGACAGATTGCATAGGGATTACCCGCGAATGGCCAATGTTGTCGTCGTCGGCGCCCAGTGGGGCGACGAAGGAAAGGGCAAGATCGTCGACTGGTTGTCGGAGCAGGCGGACATCGTCGTCCGTTTCCAGGGCGGCCACAACGCCGGCCACACGCTGGTGATCAACGGCAAGACCTACAAGCTGGCGCTGCTGCCCTCGGGCGTGCTGCGCGAGCAGAAGCTGTCGGTGATCGGCAACGGCGTTGTGTTCGATCCCGCCGCCTTCCTCGACGAGGTCACCAAGCTGCGGTCGCAGGGCGTCGCGGTCGGCCCGGACAATCTGCGGGTCGCCGAGAACGTCACCCTGATCCTGCCGCTGCACCGCGAACTCGACGCGCATCGCGAATCCGCCAATGCGGCGACCGCGATCGGCACCACCCGCCGTGGCATTGGCCCGGCCTACGAGGATAAGGTCGGCCGCCGCGCCATCCGCCTGATGGACCTCGCCGATCTCGACACCCTGCCGCACAAGATCGACCGGCTGCTGGCGCATCACAACGCATTGCGCCGCGGCCTCGGCCTGCCGGAGTTCGACGGCAAGGAGATCGTGAAGGAATTGACCGCGCTCGCGCCGCAGCTCTTGCCCTATGCCGAGACGGTGTGGCGGCTGCTCGACATCAAGCGGCGCGAGGGCAAGCGCATGTTGTTCGAAGGCGCGCAAGGCGCCCTGCTCGACGTCGATCACGGCACCTACCCTTACGTCACCTCGTCCAACACGGTGGCGGCGCAGGCGGCGACCGGCTCGGGCCTCGGCCCCGCCGCGGTCGGCTATGTGCTCGGCCTCTGCAAGGCCTATACGACCCGCGTCGGCCAGGGCCCGTTCCCGACCGAGCAGGACAACGAGACCGGCCGCAAGATCGGCGAGCGCGGCCGCGAGTTCGGCACCAATACCGGGCGGCCCCGCCGCTGCGGCTGGTTCGATGCGGTTCTGGTTCGCCAGGCGGTCCGGACCTGCGGCATCAACGGTCTGGCGCTGACCAAGCTCGACATCCTCGACGGCTTCGATTCGATCGAGGTCTGCACCGGCTACAGGCTGGACGGCAAGGAGATCGATCATTTCCCGGCGGGCGAGGGCGCCCAGGCCCGGGTCGAGCCGATCTACGAGACCATCGAGGGCTGGAAGGAGCCGACCGCCAATGCGCGGTCCTGGGCCCAGCTGCCGGCCCAGGCGATCAAATATGTCCGCCGGATCGAGGAATTGGTGGGGTGCCCGGTGGCGCTGCTTTCCACCAGCCCCGAACGCGAGGATACTATCCTGGTACAAAATCCGTTTGAGGCTTAACGATCTCTTACCGGGACGCGCGTATAATTGAGTAGAAATGGCTGATTACTACCCGCTGATCGCCCGCGCTATTGCCGCCCTGGACCCCAACGCTCCCGGCGAGAGCCGTCGCGCGCTCTACGAGCGGGCGCGCACGGCGCTGATCGCGCAACTGCGCAGCGTGCAGCCGCCGCTCTCCGAATCCGAGATCACCCGCGAGCGCCTCTCGCTGGAAGAGGCCGTCCGCAAGGTCGAATCAGAGGCGGCCCAGCGTGCCCGCGAGGCCTCGCGCCCCGGTGGCGGCGCCCGCAGCAGCGGCAGCGGCGACGCCTTCCGCCGTGCCAGCACCCGCGCCACCGAGGGCAACTCGCCCGCGCCGCAAACCGCTGCCCCGCCGCGCACCCGTCCGGCTCCGCCGCCGCCGCGGGCCGACCGGCCCTCCTTCAATGTCGATGACCAGGGCGACGCCCCGCGTGCGCCGCGGGCCCCGCGTTTCGACGCGCCGCGGCAGCCGGGTCCGCCGGCCCCGTCGTCGATGCCGGAGCCTCCGCCGGTCGGACGTGATCGCGCTGGTGGGCGCCGTCCGCCGGACATGGGACCGCCACCGCCGCTGCCGCCCGCACCGGGCGTGCGCGGCTTCCGCGACATCACGGCGGACGCCAACGAGCTCGGCGGCGCCGCCGCGCAGGCCAACCGCGCGGCGCGCCGCACCTACGCCAACGTGCCCTCGCCCTCGCCGGAATTCGACCGGCTCGAGCCGAGCCTGGAGAATCGCGGCGCCGGAGCCGACGCGCCGTATTCCTACGACGAATCGATCGAGGAAGCTGAGCGCTACGCGCCGCCGTCGCAGCCGCCGTCGCAACGTCCGCACATCCCCGTTCTCGACCGCGAACCCAAGAAGAAGCGCGCCCGCACCGGCCGCGCCTTTCCGTTCAAGAGCGCGATCGCCGTCGGCATCGTGCTGATCCTGGTCGGTGCCGGCATCCTGTGGGGCAAGCAGCTGGTCCAGACCGCGACCAACCTGTTGAAGTCTTCGCCGACGCAGGTGGTGGAGGCGCCCAAGGATTCGTCTCAGCCGCAGAGCAAGCCCAAGATTCCGGATCGCGTCGGCCAGCCCTCGGCCAGCGACCAGCCGGTCGCGCCGGTGGCGCAGAAAGTCGTGCTCTACGACGAGGATCCATCCGATCCGAAGGGCAAGCAATATGTCGGCTCGGTGGTGTGGCGGCTCGAGCCGATCAAGGCGTCGGGCAACCAGAAGGCCGACGTCGCCGTGCGCGCCGACATCGAGATCCCCGACCGCAAGTTCAAGATGACGATGTCGTTCCGCCGCAACACCGACTCCTCGCTGCCGGCGAGCCACACCGCGGAGCTGACCTTCGTCCTGCCGCCGGACTTTCCGGGCGGCGGCGTTTCCAACGTGCCGGGCATCCTGATGAAGTCGAACGAGCAGGCACGCGGCACGCCACTCGCAGGCCTCGCGGTCAAGGTCACCGACGGCTTCTTCCTGGTCGGCCTCTCCAACGTCGATGCCGACCGCAGCCGCAACGTCCAGCTGCTGAAGGAGCGCTCCTGGTTCGACGTGCCCCTGGTCTACGCCAACCAGCGCCGCGCCATCATCGCCATCGAGAAGGGCGCTCCCGGCGAGCGCGCCTTCAACGACGCCTTCGCGCAGTGGGGCGACTAGATCTCTACCCCGTGAGACCTTGGCCTGCATGGTTCGAGACGCCCGCCTTGGCGGGCTCCTCACCATGAGGGTTCGATATCTCGCCGCGAAACGAGACCTCATCCTGAGGGCCCGCCCCTTGGGCGGGCCCTCACGATGGCCGCAGATACGCTCTCTCTATTGCGCGGCTGCTTCCCGCTTGCGCGATCCTGTCGCGGCGGCATGCTCGCGGTCCATCACGGCGCGACAGCCCGGGCTGACCTGAGCCTTCTTCTGCACCATGCAGGCCCTGATCCGGGGAATGTCGGGGATCTCACTGGAGCACAGCCGCATCGCATCGCCCGAGCACATCTGCTGCGCTTCGGACGAGAACGCGAAGCTTGGCGATGTCGGGATTGCGATGGCGGTGGTGGCGAGGGCGAAGAGAGTTGCGATCGTCTGATTGCGTGTCATGCAGAATGCGTCCCCGAGTTCCGTGGGCTTGAGCCACTTGGTTTTGGGGCGCCGCACGCGGCTTGACCTGCCGCATGTCTCAGCCATCACGCCGGGACCTCAATCCCGCATGTGGTTGCTCGATCTCTGGTGATGTTCGAATCGAAAAGTGCTGCGCCGCCCGAGCCAAGTATGCGCCATTGTTGCGCGACCGCAATGGCAGGCAAAAAGGAATTCGCAATTGTTGCGCGCACGTCACGCACAACGCGACTCGCGTGCGATCAGATCAACCGATCGGAGGATACGCTCGCTTGTTCCACATCGCTTGCGCCAAGCGCTGCATGCTCTTCGACCGCCGTAACGCCCTTTGCCGTGAGCTCGAACAGATCTCCGTCCTTCATCACGTAACCGTCGGCGATCAGCTCGCCTATCTTGCCGTGCCGGTCGTCGGCAAAGGCGATGGATTGGCTGATGTCCCTGAGGATCGAGAGCTGTTCGTCGCGCAACATGGCTTCACTCTCCGTTCGCCGGGGATGGTTCCGGTCCTCACATGCCGTGGCTCTGAAAGACCTTGCTGCAAGACCGCGACAGTTTGGCCCGGTTGGCTTGCAGGCAGGCCTGCACCGCACCGTCATTGCCGAGGTCCTTGCGGCAGAAGCGCGAGGCGTCCCGCGAACAGGCCTGCTGCTCCTGCGGCGAACCCATATGGCCTTGTGCGAGAGCGGGCGCGTTCGACAGGCCGCTCACGGCCGTCAGTGCGATCGTCGCCAGGAAGAACAGTTTGCGGGACATCGGCGGCTCCAAATCTGACAGGTGAATTTCAAGTCCGTCGCTATGCCGCTTGTTCCCAGCGCAGAGCCCGCACCCCCCGCTATTCAAGGTTCCCGCGGCGCTGCTATAGTAAGGTGAAGGATGAGGGTGCCTGATGAAACGCTATCTCGTGTTTGCGCTGGTCGGCCCGTTCGTGGGCGGGTTCCTGCTGCTGCTGACGACGACCTATCAGTCCGGCTATTGGACCCAGACCAGTCTCGCTGAGGTCGGCAAGCTGTTCGCGGTGTTCTTCAAATCCTTGCAATACAGTTATCTGTTCGGCTTCCTGCCCTCGCTGATGATCGGTGCGGTCGACGATATCCTGGTCCACGTCCGCCGGATCGGCCCGGTGCTGCGGATGCTGCTGGTCGGCGTGTTCGCCTTCATCCTGGCCTCGCTGACCTACAGCTCGCGCGGGCCGGACTCGGGCGCGGTGCAGTTCATCCTGTACGGCCTCGTCGGGTTCGTGCCGGCGGTGATTTCATCCTGGCTCGTGCATAAATATGTCGCGGAGCCGCAGCCGGCGGCGGCACAGACTTGAGGGCGCGACCTTCAATCACGCCGCAGCAACCTCCGCCGCGCTGGCGCGTTCCCTACAGGCCATGACCATGTCCGATGACGATATTCTTGCTCCGCGTCGATCCCGTTCGGGAAGCCGCTCGGGTGCGGCCTATTCGGGCCCCGACGGGCGTGGGCCGATCATCGATCAGGACGGTCACGAGATCCGGCCCGAAACGCTGGGGCAGGGCTTTCGCGAATTTCGCTTCGAATTCGGGAAGGACAGTCCCTTCGCGGGCAACCCGTTTGGCAATCTGACGCGCGAGCAGCGGATCGCGCGGATCGAGGCGATCGCAAAGCTGCTCGATGTCGCTTTCGTGCTGCCCGGAACCAATATCCGCTATGGCATCGATGGGTTGATCGGGTTGATCCCCGTCGTCGGCGACATCATCACCACCGCGATCTCGCTCTGGCTGGTGCAAGAGGCGAGGGCGCTCGGGGCGCCCTGGTACATCACCGCGCGCATGCTCGGAAATGTCGCCCTCGACGGCGTCGTCGGCATCGTCCCGTTCGCGGGCGACGCATTCGACGTCATGTTCCGTGCCAACATGCGCAACGTGCGCCTGCTCCGCCGCTGGCTCGACAAGCAGCCTCGCATCTGACACGCCCCAAAACGCAAAAAGCGCGACGGCCTTTCGGTCCATCGCGCTTTCAGCGCACATCGGAGCGCGTGACGAAAACTTACGCCGCGTCGGCAGCGTCGGTGCTGGCTTCCACCGGCTTGCGGTGGCGGGGCAGCGGGAAGGCTTCGCTCTCATAAAGCGACCGGATGCCGTTCTGGTCGAAGCGCGCTTCCTCGACCTGGAGATAGGCGCCGTTCAGCGAATCCGTCGGCAACTGCTCCATCGCGAACTGGACGGCTTCGGCCGCGGTGCCGAACCGGCGATAGGTGAAGCCTGCACGCTTCTTCTTGCGGATCGCAGCGGGGAAGAGTTCGGCGGAAGTGTTGAAGTTGAACGGACGCAGTGGACGCATGGTCAAAGACCTCGTGATCTCTCTGGGGCTTTAAGCGCGTGGGGTTGGGACGGGCAGAGGCCACGATTGAGTGGGCGCCGCACATGTCATTTTCGTCCTCTAATATAGCCCGTTTTGACAAAATTGCGACCCCCGCGATGCGAGATGATGAATCCGCGCATGGCAGCTCCGCAGCCCGGGAAATTGCAGGAATATCAGCGACTTGAATGGTCTACAGCTTGCCAAGGAGCAGCAGCACGAGCAGCACCACCAGGACGAGGCCGCCGATCCCCATGCCGGAATGACCCATTCCGTAGCCGTAGCCGCCGAAGCGGCCCGACAGGCCGCCGACGAGATAAATGATCACCAGGATGATCAGGATGGTCCCAAGCGTCATGGCATCCTCCCTGGCGGCCGCCGCCACGCCATGGCCAGCCGCACCACCAGGGAAGAAAAGCACATCGCGGCGCCGGGTTCCATGACGGAACTCGGCGCCACGCAAGGTTTATTTGGGTTCGAGCTTCAGCGCGGCGGAATTGATGCAGTAACGCAAGCCCGTCGGCCCCGGGCCGTCGGGGAAGACATGGCCGAGATGACCGCTGCACTTGGCGCACAGCACCTCGGTGCGGATCATGCCGTGACTGACGTCCCGCTCCTCCTCGATATGGCCCTCGGCGGCGGGCTGGGTGAAGCTCGGCCAGCCGCAGCCGGAATCGAACTTCGCGTCGGAGTCGAACAGCACGTTGCCGCAGCCGGCGCAGGTGTAGGTGCCGGCGCGGTGGTCGTGCTCATATTCGCCGGAGAAGGGACGCTCGGTCGCCTTCTCGCGCAGCACCGCGAATTGCATCGGCGACAACTCGCTGCGCCATTGCTCTTCGCTCTTGATGACCTTGTCGTCCGTGGTTTTCGTCTTGGTGTCGGGCATGGGTCTCCCGTTTTTTCAGTTGGTGGCTTTGCTGGCGCTCACCAGCGTCGGCTTCTCGATATAGTTATCCGCGAACAGCTTTTTCAGGTTCTCGACCTTCGGAAGGTCGTTGTAGGCGATATAGGGCTGGTTCGGGTGCAGGGTCAGATAATCCTGGTGATAGGCCTCCGCCGGATAGAATGCCTCCAGCGCGCCGACCTTGGTCGCGATCGGCTTGCTGAAAACCTTGGCGCCGTTGAGCTGGGCGATATAGGCCTCGGCCACCTTCTTCTGTTCGTCGGACGTGGTGAAGATCGCCGAGCGATATTGCGGACCGGTGTCGGGGCCCTGCCGGTTGAGCTGGGTCGGGTCGTGCGCCACCGAGAAGTAGATCTGCAGGATCTTGCCGTAGGAGATCTTCTTGGGGTCGTATTTGATCTCGACGGATTCCGCGTGGCCGGTCCGGCCGCTCGAGACGGTCTGGTAGTCGGCCGTCGCCTTGGTGCCGCCGGCGTAGCCGGAGACCGCGTTGACGACGCCCGCGGTGTGCTGGAACACGCCCTGCACGCCCCAGAAGCAGCCGCCGGCGATCACGGCGGTCTGGATCCCGCCTGCGGGGGCCACATCAACGGCAGGAGCGGGGATCACGACCGCATCCTCTGCGGCCCGGGCCGGCGCGGCAAAGGCCAGCGTCAGGGCGGTGGTTGCGGCGAGCAGGGACAGGACGGCAGGTCGGCGCATGGCGATCCTCTTTCGGAAGGTCTGACAGTCTAGGGCGGTTGGGGCCGGGCGAACAGCCTGGCCGGCATTTTCGGACATTCGAGATACGGGCGGACCGGGCGATTGTTACGGCCGGAGGGACACGAGTCCGTGAAACGCGCCGCCTCCAGCGGCCCGGCTTGGCGACGACCGGAACTCCGCGCTAGATGAACCGGCGCGATCGGTGATCGACTTAAGAGAATCGTGGCTGGAGCTGACCTGACAACATGCTGCGCGTGGCATCCCTGACCCTCGTCGTCGTGCTCGCCATCCTGGCCGGCTGGAGCTCGCTCGCGGCGGCCGAACCGCAACCCGGCGACGACCTCGCCATTTGCCGCGACCGCCAGGCGGATGCACAGGCGAGGGCGCAGGCCTGCGACAAGCTGCTCAACGCCGACCGGCTCACCGGCAAGGACAAGGCCATCGCGCTCTCCGTGCGCGGTAACACACTGCTCAACAAGCGCGACTACGGCCACGCGATCGAGACCTTGTCCATGGCCGTCGACCTCGATCCCGACAACGTCGTCACGCTCAATTTGCGCGGCCTCGCCTATGAGCGGACGGGCCAGGACGATCATGCGATGGCGGACTACGACCTCGCGCTCCAGAAGCGCCCGACCTACGGTGTCCCCTACAACAACCGCGGCGTCATCCAGTTGCGCCGGGGTGCGCTGCAAAGCGCGCTCGACGATTTCAACCTGTCGATCAAATACGCGCCCAGGTTCCTGCTCGGCTACACCAACCGCGCCCGCGTGCGCACGCTGATGCAGGATTTTGACGGAGCGATTGCCGATTTCGCGGAGGCCGAGAAGATCGAACCGGCCGCGCAGCAGATCACCGGCAACCGCTGCATCACCTACGGCATGATGGGCAAGTTCGACCAGGCCTTCGCCGACTGCAACGGCCTAATCGAGAAGCAGCCGAAGAACACGTACGCGATCAACAATCGCGCCGACGTCAACATGTTGAAGGGCGATTTCGACGCCGCGCTGAAGGACTACAACACGGCCATCCAGATCAACCCGAACAACGTCCGGGCACATTCGGGTCGCGGCCAGATCTACGAGCGCAAGAAGGATCTCGCCCAGGCCCGTGCCGACTATCGTGCGGCGGCCTATTCGCTGACGAAGTTCGACGAGCTCGACGTCGCGCGTGCCCGCGCGATCGCGCAGGAGCGATTGGCCGCGCTGACCCCGCAGGCGCCGGCCGGATCAACGGGGCGCCGTGTGGCGCTTGTGATCGGAAACGGCGCCTACAAGAACGTCCACGCCTTGCCCAATCCGCCACGCGACTCGAAAATGATCGCAGCCGCGCTGCGCGATGTCGGATTCCAGACCGTGATATCCGTCAGCGACCTCACCCGCGACAAGTTCTTCGAAGCGTTGCAGACGTTTGCGGCCGAGGCGGAGAAGGCCGATTGGGCGGTGGTCTATTATGCCGGCCACGGGTTCGAGATCGGCGGCGTGAATTATCTCGTTCCCGTCGACGCCAAGCTTGTCGCCGACAGGGACGCCGAGACCCAGGCGGTCGCGCTGGAGCAGGTGATCGCGGCGGTGGGCGCTGCGCGAAAAGTGCGTCTGGTGATGCTGGACGCCTGCCGCGACAATCCGTTCGCGCCGACCATGCAGCGTACGCTGTCGCTCAAGCTGGTGGACAAGGGCTTTTCCAACATCGAGCCGGGCGCTGGCTTCATGGTGGTCTACGCCGCCAAGCACGGCGAGACCGCGATGGATGGCGACGGCGGTGCCGACAGCCCGTTCGCCACCGCGCTCGCTCGCGAGATCAAGATGCCGCGCGTCGAGATCCGAAAACTGTTCGACATCGTCCGTGACGACGTCTGGCTTGTGACCAAGCACGAGCAACAGCCGTTTTCCTACGGCTCGCCGCCGGGGCGCGAGGATTTTTATTTCGTCGCGGGGAAGTGAACCGCGATGCCGGTGCCGTAGGGTGGGCAAAGCGAAGCGTGCCCACCGTTTTTATTGCGTCTGTGGAGAGATGGTGGACACGCCGCTTTGCGCCTTTGCCCACCCTACAGCAGCGCAGCTTTAAACCACGATGCTCAGCCGCTTCGCCGCCCGCGTAATCCCAGTATACAGCCACCTCGCGCGGCTCTCCTGAAACGCAAAGCTCTCGTCGAACAGCACGACGTCGTCCCATTGCGAGCCCTGCGACTTGTGCACGGTCAGCACGTAGCCGTAGTCGAACTCGTCATAGGGCTTGCGCTGCTCCCAGGCGATCGCCTCGACGCCGCCCTCGAAGCAATCGGCACGCACCGAGACCTTGGTCACCTTGTGGCCGAGATCCTCGTCCGGCGACAGCCGCATGCTGAGAATGCTGGATTTCGAGCGCGAGGTGTTGCGCGACTTCACGCGCCATAGCCCGCCGTTGAACAGGCCCTTCTTGCGGTTGTTGCGCAGGCAGACCAGCTTGTCGCCGGCGACGGGGAAGACGTCCTCGATGTTCTGGCGCTGGCGCACCCGCATGTTGTACGCGCGCCGGGTGTTGTTGCGGCCGACCAGCACCTGGTCGGCGGCCATGACGCGATCAGGGTCGAGCTCCTTGCGCGACACCACCTCGCTCTCGCCGTAGCGGCCGATGTCGAGCTCGCGGCCCTCGCGGACCTCCATTGACATCCGCACGATCGGATCGTCCTGAGCCTGGCGGTGCACCTCGGTCAGCATCGCGTCCGGCTCGGTATTGGTGAAGAAGCCGCCGCCCTGGATCGGCGGCAACTGCGCGGGATCGCCTAGCACCAGCAGCGGGCAGTCGAACGACATCAGGTCGCGGCCCAGTTCGGCATCGACCATCGAGCATTCGTCGATCACGATCAGCTTGGCCTTGGAGGCCGGGGCGTCGTCCCACAGCTCGAAGCTGGGCTGCTCCTCACCGGATTCGCGGGTGCGGTAGATCAGCGAATGGATGGTGGAGGCCTCATCGCACCCCTTGTTGCGCATGACCAGCGCCGCCTTGCCGGTGAAGGCGGCGAACTTCACCTCGCCGTCGACGCCGTCGGCGATGTGCCGCGCCAGCGTGGTCTTGCCGGTGCCGGCATAGCCGAACAGGCGGAACACCGGCGGCGTGCCGTTGCGGCCGGGTTTGGCCTTGAGCCAGTCGCCAACGGCCTTGAGCGCGGCATCCTGATGCGGGGTGAATGTGGCCATGTCTGTCTTGAGGAGGGGGCGAAAACGGAGCGATTCGCCAGCCCCAAAACTAACCATTCGCACCGCTGGTTCAAGCGGCGCAAATCCGGTTGCCAGCGTCCCTACTGCCAGCCGGGAACGCCGCGCATGTCGGGCAGATGGTGGGCGATGCCCTTGTGGCAGTCGATGCAGGTCTTTTCCTTGGTGAACAGGAAGCGCTGGTGGGCGACCGAGGCCCGCGGCGACTGCTTGGTGATGTCCATGGAATCGGCGCTGTGGCAGTTGCGACATTCCAGCGAATCGTTGGACTTGAAGCGCGCCCATTCATGCGCCGCCAGTTCGAGCCGGTGATCCTGGAATTTCTCGCGGGTGTCGATCGTGCCGAAGATCTTGCCCCAGACCTCCTTGGAGGCCTGCATCTTGCGGGCGATCTTGTCGGTCCAGTTGTGCGGCACGTGGCAATCCGGACAGGTCGCGCGCACGCCGGAGCGGTTGGCGAAATGGATGGTCGACTTCAGCTCGGCGAAGACGTTGTCCTTCATCTCGTGACAGCCGGTGCAAAATTTTTCGGTGTTGGTCAATTCCAGCGCGGTGTTGAAGCCGCCCCAGAAGATCACACCGGCCATGAAGCCCGCCAGCACCAGCACGCCGAGCCCGAACACCGAGCTCGGACGGATCAGCACCTGCCAGAGCTCGCGCGCAAAGTCCAAGCTTCGCGCGACGAAGCCGCGTCTGGCCTTCAGTCCCTCGCCGGGTTCATCAGCGGTCGTCGTCATCGGCGGCCACCGGGGCTTGCGCGCGACAGCAGCGTGTCGATGTCGGTGAAGTCGTTGCTGACGGGCGGATTGGCGGTGTTCTGCGGCACGTGGCATTCCGTGCAGAAGAAGCGGCGCGGCGAGATCGAAGCCAGAAACTGGCCGTCGCGGTCCATGAAGTGGGTGATCGAGACCATCGGCGCCTGCGATTCCGCGATGCGCGCCCGCGCATGGCAGGACAGGCACTTGTTGCCGTTGAGGTCGATCTGATAGCCGTCGATCGTGTGCGGAATGACAGGCGGCTGTTCCGGATAGTTGCGCACTTCTCTTTCAGAGGTGTTGCGGTTCGGCAGCATCGGCGGGGCCGGGCCTTCGTCGTTGAGCGGCGTCGGGCCGCGCAGGCCTGACGTCACGGTCTGCGCGGTCAGCGAACTCGCGCCGGCCGCGATCGCGATTGCGAGCAGCGCGATTCCAAATCGTTTCATCATGACACGTTCACCCGCTCGATGCGCACGGCGCACTTCTTGTAATCGGTTTGCAGCGAGATCGGATCGGTGGCGTCCAGCGTCACCTTGTTGATCAGCTTGGATTCGTCGAACCACGGCACGAAGACGAGGCCACGCGGCGGCCGGTCGCGGCCGCGCGTTTCGACGCGGACGCGGATGAAGCCGCGGCGAGAGACCACCTTCACCTCGTCGCCGCAGCGGATCTTCGCCTCCTGTGCGTCGTCAGGATGCATGAAGCACACGGCCTCGGGGAAGGCCTTGTAGAGCTCGGGCACCCGGCGCGTCATGGTGCCGGAATGCCAGTGCTCGAGCACGCGGCCGGTCGAGAGCCAGTAGGGATATTCGTTGTCGGGCGATTCCGCCGGCGGCTCGTAAGGAAGTGCGAAGATGCGCGCCTTGCCGTCGGGATAGCCGTAGAACTGCACGTCCGTACCTTGCTTGACGTACGGATCGCTGCCCTCGCGGAAACGCCATTTCGTCTCCTGGCCGTTGACGACGGGCCAGCGCAGGCCGCGCTCGCGGTGATAGGCGTCGAACGGCGCGAGGTCGTGGCCATGGCCGCGGCCGAACGCGGCATATTCCTCGAACAGGCCCTTCTGCACGTAGAATCCGAACGCCTTGGACTCCTCGTTGGCGTAGCCGTCCTCGATCTCAGACGTCGGGAATTTGTCGACCTGGCCGTTCTTGTAGAGCACGTCGAACAGCGTCTTGCCGCGAACCTCGGGCTTCTTGGCGATCAGCTCCTCCGGCCACACCTCCTCGATCTTGAAGCGCTTTGAGAACTCCATGAGCTGCCACAGATCGGACTTCGACTCGCCCGGGGCAGCGACGAGCTGGTGCCAGAACTGCGTGCGGCGCTCGGCATTGCCGTAGGCGCCTTCCTTCTCCACCCACATCGCGGTCGGCAGGATGAGATCGGCGGCGAGTGCCGTCACCGACGGATAGGCGTCCGAGACCACGATGAAATTGTCGGGATTGCGGAAGCCCGGATAGGTCTCCTCGTTGGCGTTGGGACCGGCCTGGAGGTTGTTGTTGACCTGCACCCAATAGGCATTGATCAGGCCGTCCTTCAGCATCCGGCTTTGCAACACGGCGTGCGCGCCGGGCTTGTCGGGAATGGTGCCCTCGGGAAGCTGCCAGATGTGCTCGGCCTTGGTGCGGTGCTCCTTGTTGGTGACGACCATGTCGGCCGGCAGGCGGTGCGAGAACGTGCCGACCTCGCGCGCGGTGCCGCAGGCCGAGGGCTGGCCGGTCAGCGAGAACGGGCTGTTGCCGGGCGAGGAGATCTTCCCGGTCAGAAGATGGATGTTGTAGACGAGGTTGTTGCACCAGACGCCGCGGGTGTGCTGGTTGAAGCCCATGGTCCAGAACGAGACCACCTTGGTCTTGGGATCGGCATAGAGCTCGGCCAGCGCCTCCAGCCGATTGAGCGGCACGCCCGACATCTCGGCCGCCTTCTCCAGCGTGTAGTCCGAGACGAACTTGACGTACTCGTCGTAGCTCATCTCGGTGGAATCGTTGGCCTTCGTCGCGCCCGTCGCCTTCTTCTGCAGCGGATGCTCGGGCCTCAAACCATAACCAATGTCGGTCTGGCCGCGCCTGAAGATGGTATGCGCGGCGACGAAGTCCTTGTTGACCCGGCCGGTCTTGATGATGTGGTTGGCGATGGCGTTGAGGATGTAAAGGTCGGTCTGCGGCTTGAAGATCATGCCGATGTCGGCGAGGTCGAACGAGCGATGCTCGAAGGTCGAGAGCACGGCGACGCGGACATGCGGCGCGGAGAGCCTGCGGTCGGCGAGGCGCGTCCACAGGATCGGATGCATCTCCGCCATGTTGGAGCCCCACAGCACGAAGGCGTCGGTGGCCTCGATGTCGTCATAGCAGCCGGCCGGCTCGTCGATGCCGAAGGTGCGCATCATGCCGGCCACCGCGGAGGCCATGCAGTGCCGTGCATTGGGGTCGATGTTGTTGGTGCGGAAGCCGGCCTTGAACAGCTTCACGGCCGCATAGCCCTCCCAAACCGTCCACTGGCCGGAACCGAACATGGCGACGCCGTTCGGCCCGCGCTTCTTGATCGCCTCCTTCCACTTCACCTCCATGATGTCGAAGGCTTCGGTCCAGGTAACAGGCGTGAACTCGCCGTTCTTGTCGTATTTGCCACCTGTCTTGCGCAGCATCGGCTGCGTCAGGCGGTCGTGGCCGTACATGATCTTGGAGAGGAAGTAGCCCTTGACGCAGTTGAGGCCGCGATTGACCTCGGCCTTGGTGTCGCCATGGGTGGCGACGACGCGGTTGTTCTTGGTCGCGACCATCACGGAGCAGCCAGTGCCGCAGAAGCGGCAGGCGGCCTTGTCCCATTTCAGTTCGGCGACGTCGCGCTCGGCGATGAGGTTCGCGGCGAGCGCCGGTGCCGGCATGCCCGCAGCGGCGGCCGCGATGGCGGCGGCCTCGAGCTTCAGCATCTGGCGGCGGTCGAGCTTTGGCGATGTCATGACGACTCTCCCGGCCTTAAGCCGTTTCGATGGCGTGAAAGACCAGCGCCGCGGAATAGACGTCGGGCAGCGACTGGATGGTGTTGAGCAGGGTGCCGAGGCTGCCGGAATCCGGCGCCTCGGTCACGACGATGAGCTTGCCGCGCGGGTCGCGGCCGTGAATCTCGCAGCCGGCAAGGGCGGTGATCGCGGCTTCCAGCTGGTCCAGGCGCTCGGGGCGCGCCTGCACGATGATGCTGGCGATTTCGCAACCGGGCGGGGCGATGACGCGCTCGGCGCTGAGCACCCGGCCGGTGATCAAGGCACGGCGGTTGAGTGTGGCGTGGGCCATGATGCCTGTCTTTCGCTTTAAGGGATCAATGCAGGGAGGGCGGTGGGCCGGGAGGGCCGGCGAACATCTGGTAGATCCAGACGGCGAGGCCGTAGGAGCCGACCGTTCCGACCGCGAGGACGGGCATCACGACCGCGGTCAGGAACAGGAATGCGAAAATCTCCATGCGCTTGCGGCGCACGCGCCCGGTCGTGTCGTCACGCGCCGACATGCTCGTCTCTCTGAATGGGGGGATTGGGACGGCATCCGGGCCGTTGCCTTGCTGCATTTTTGATGCATTCGGGCCGCTGCCGCGTTGATCTGGATCAATCCGCCAATCTGCGGCTGTCGCTGCGGCCGTTGCCACGACGGCAAGTTTGGGTTGTACCCGTGCGAAGGCGATGCGACAGTTTGGCATCGAACGGGGATCCGGGTTGTGAACGCGACAGGGCTGACGGCGATCGATCTCGGACTTCGCGGCGCGGCCAGCGGCGTGTTCCTGTTGATCGTTCTCGTGGCCTTGCTGCGTCGTGCAACCGGCCAACAGGCTTTGCTGGGCATCGCGATGTGCGCAGGCGGCATGTTCTATGCGATCGCGACGGCGCCCAATCTCCCCAAAACGGCGTGGTGGTGGGTGTTGCCGATCCTGTCCGCGCAGCCTGCCGTCTTCTGGCTGTGGGCGCGCGCGGCGTTCGACGACGATTTCGTGCTGAGGCGTTGGCACGGCGCCCTGTGGCTGAGCATCGTGGTTTTCGGATTTGCGATCACGCTGGCCTTGGCGAACTGGCCCGCTTTGGCCGGCGCAGGCGGCCGAGTCCTGGCTCTGGCCACCCTGGTGCTGGCCCTCGCTGCTGCGGTTCAGACGGTCAAGACCTGGCGAGCCGATCTGGTCGCGCGGCGACGCCGACTGCGGCTGGCGATGCTTGCGATCAATGTCGTGCTCATCGCGACCGTCGCCGTCGCCGGCTTCGCCGCAATTCCCGTCGCGGTTCCTGGCGCGCCGGGCAGTCTCCCGACCGCGCTCGGGCTGTTCGTGGTGGCCATGCTTGCCGGCATCGGCCTGTTCAGCGCGCCGGCGATGGCCGTCAATGACGCCACGGCCGCGATCGCATCCGGCGAGGCGGGGAGGCAAGCCCCGGCCGCCGGCCCAGCCGCGGGTCGGGTCGTCGTCGACCCGATCCTGCTCCGGCGCCTCGACCATCTGATGACAGTGGAGCGAACCTACCGCCAGGAAGGCCTTGCGATCGGAGCGCTCGCGGCGCGGCTCGACGTTCCCGAGCATCGGCTGCGCCAGGCGATCAATGAAGGGCTGGGCTATCGCAACTTCAACGCTTTCCTGAACCGCTACCGTATCGAGGACGCCAGGCTCGCGCTGTCCGACGTGACGCAACGGGAGGTCCCGGTGCTGACCATCGCCATGGATGCGGGCTTCCAGTCGATCGGACCTTTCAATCGCGCGTTCAAGGCCGAAACCGGCATGACCCCGACCGAATTCCGGCGTGAGGCGCTGAGCCGGCCCGACAGCGCTGAACTTAGCCCGCCGCGCCGCGAAATCGGCTAGCCGATTTTTGGATCAGGCAAGAGCGCCGCGCCCCGATTGGGCAGACTGTCCGGCAGATCCTCTCGCCAGCCGAATGAGCCCACCCATGTCACCTTCGACCGCCGCCACCCCTGCATCGGAACGGCTGCACGCTCTCGACGCACTCAGGGGCGGCGCCCTGCTGCTCGGCATCGTCCTGCACGCGGCCATGTCGTTCGCGCCCGCCACGCCCCGGTTCTGGTTCATCCAGGACACCCATCCAAGCCTGCTCCTCGGGCTGCTGACCTTCACCATCCACGTCTTCCGGATGACGACCTTCTTCCTGATGGCGGGTTTCTTCGCGCGCATGAGCTTTCATCGCCGGGGCGTCAGGGGCTTCGTCCGCGACAGGCTCCTGAGAATCGGGCTGCCGCTCGTGATCGGTTGGCCGATCCTGTTCACGCCCATGTACTTCATCGCGATCTGGGCGTCTCATTTCCCGAACGGCGGCTGGTCCCGCAGCTGGCCACCGGTGCTGCCGAATTTCCCCCTGACCCATCTCTGGTTCATCTATGTGCTGCTGGAGCTTTATGTCGTCGTGCTGCTGCTGCGCGGCGCATTTGTCTGGCTAAATGCGTCAGGCAGGTGGCGAGCGGTGATTGACCGCGTCTTCGCCGGGATCATGAAAAGTCCGCTGGCCCCCCTTGTTCTGGCAATCCCGATCGGCGCCGCCTTCTGCCTCGACCAACGCTGGATCAACGTGATGGGCGTGAGGACGCCGGATCAATCGCTCGTCACCAACGCGCAGGCCTGGATTGGCTTCGGCACCGCCTTCGCGATCGGCTGGCTGCTGCATCGGCAGATCGATCTGCTGCGACTGATTGAGCGGCGCTGGCTCCCGCATCTTCTGCTCGCAATCACTCTGATCCTGATCAGTTTCGTGCTGGTTGGGGCGATGACGTCCGCGCCGGGTGCACCGAAACTGCCTTTCGGCTTCGCCACGCTCCGGCTTGTCTCCGTGATCCTGTATGCGCCGGCGATATGGATTTCGACCTTTGCGGTCATCGGCCTCGCGCTCCGGTTCATGTCCGGCTTCAGCCCGACCTGGCGCTATCTCGCCGATGCATCCTACTGGCTCTATCTGATCCACCTGCCGATCGTGATGGCGCTGCAGGTCGCGCTGTCGCAGCTCGACTGGCCCGGTCTGATCAAGTTCGGTGTTCTTCTCGTCGTCGCGCTTCCTCCGATGCTGGCGAGCTATCATCTGCTGGTGCGCTTCACCTTCATCGGCGTGGTCCTGAATGGCCGCCGCGCCGAAAAGCACCTTCTCCCGCAAGGCGGAATTGCGACTGCGTAGACAGCGCCGCCCCGCCCATTAAGATGCCCGCAACAAAAACATAAGCGGCAAGAAAATTTGCAAGAAAACCTGCAAAAAAACCTGGGGAGAGACGGCGTCATGAAGTTCGGCATCTTCTATGAGCTGCAACTGCCACGGCCGTGGGTGGCCGGCGACGAGCTCAGCCTCTATCAGAACGCGCTCTCGCAGATGGAACTCGCAGACAGCCTCGGCTACGACCACGCCTGGGTTGTCGAGCATCACTTCCTCGAAGAATACTCGCATTCGCCCTCGCCGGAATCGTTTCTCGCAGCCGCGAGCCAGCGCACCAAGAACATCCGGCTCGGCCACGGCATCCTCCAGCTCACGACCAACCACCCCGCACGTGTCGCCGAGCGCGTCGCGGTGCTCGATCTGCTCTCCAACGGCCGCTGCGAATTCGGCATGGGCGAGAGCGCCTCCATCACCGAGCTCACGCCGTTCGGCCGTGACATGGAGACCAAGAAAGAGGTGTTCGAGGAGGCCGTCGCCGCGATCTTCCCGATGTTCAAGGACGCAGGAAGCGAGCACCACGGCAAATATTTCGACATCCCGTTGCGCAACGTCGTGCCAAAACCGGTGCAGAAGCCGCATCCGCCATTGTGGATGGCCTGCTCGCAGCTGCCGACCATCGAACGCGCCGGCCGCCATGGCTTTGGCGCGCTCGGCTTCCAGTTCGTCAGCGCAGACGCCGCGCACGCCTGGGTGCACGCCTATTACAACGCCATGACCAAGCGCCTCGCCAAGCTCGCCGACTACGAGATCAACCCGAACATGGCGCTGGTGTCGTTCTTCATGTGCGCAAAGACGGACGAGGAGGCGCGTGCGCGCGCCGACGGCGCCACCTTCTTCCAGTTCGCGCTACGCTTCTACGGCGCGTCGCAGAATCGCCAGCGTCCGGCGCCCTATACCGTCAACATGTGGGACGAGTACAACAAGTGGAAACGCGACAATCCCGAGGCGCAGGAGGCTGCGCTGCGCGGCGGACTGATCGGCTCGCCCGAGACGATCCGCAGGAAGCTGAAGCGCTTCCAGGGCTCGCATATCGACCAGGTCATCCTGCTGAACCAGGCGGGCAAGAACAGCCACGAGCACATCTGCGAATCGCTGGAGCTGTTCGGCCGCGAGGTGATGCCGGAATTCCAGAACGATCCCGCGCAGGCGGCCTGGAAGCAGGGCGTCATGAGCGGCGAGATCAAGCTCGAGGAGATCGACACGCAGGCGTTCACCGACCGCTATGGCAAGCTCGCGATCAACGTTCCGCCGGCGAAGGCGGCGGCGGGGTAGGGTCTTTCGCCGCTGCGGCCGGCTGAGTTTATTTGGATTCGGTTTTTGTCTGGATGTTCTGAACGGCTCCGCCCACGGGAGTCCACTGCACGCGGCCATCCAAAGCGGAGAGGTTTAGACCCCCGCCGGTCCCGAAGAGAACCATGTGACCCGAGCTGACGGAGTCCACAGCGAGCGTCGCGCGGGGGAGTTTTGCAGCATTGTACATCGTCAAGGACGCATCCTGATGATCGTTCAGGGACAGCACTGCCCGCTGACCCTGCTCCGTATCGAGGAGCGACACCGAAGGTACGCCATCCTGGCGAAGCCCGATGCTGAGACGCACCTTCTCGCGGCTATCCAAGAGCGAGATGTGCGGCGTTCCGTCGGAAGTGGATGAGATCAAGGCGACGATTTTGCCGGTGCCATTTCGCAAGGCAATTGTTTCCACAGACAGGGTCTTGGCCTTGACTGTATCGGCATTAGCGGTCGCATGCCATTGCGATGAAATGATCGCCGCAGCCGCCAGGATCGTAGCCCCCAAAACGCTCCAACTCATAGCCTTCAGCGACCGGTCCTGCCGCCGGATATGCGATGCGAGATTTTCAAGCGTGGGTTCGACCTTGAACATAGCTGCGCCTTTGCCTTGGAGTAAGCTTCACATCCGAGCATACCCTGCTGGGTGCGAATTCTGCTAACCTAGCAGGGGATGCCGGCAAAACACTGTCGAGACAGTCACCTCAGCGGCCGCCCGGAAGGTGATTGCGCTGGCACGATGCAGAGTGCCGCAACTGCCTTGAACGCTCAGTGACCGATATCACGGGCGCTTTGATGGAGCGCATTTGCCGCCGTATATTGCTTCGCGGGGCTTCTCAGTCAGAACCTCTACAGGCAACTCCATCGATGATATCGTATCGGCCTTCGGCCGCAGCGAGTGATCCATGGAGTGGTCATGGCGAAACACAGGATCTATACCACCAGCTTCGCAAGCGTTTACCCGTTTTACGTTGCGAAGGCGGAGAAGAAAGGGCGCACCAAAACGGAGGTTGATCAGGTCATCTCCTGGCTGACAGGCTATGGTCAGAACGAACTGGAAGCTCAACTGGAGCAGGGGACGGACTTTGAAACCTTCTTTGCGAAGGCCCCCAAGATCAATCCTTCGCGAACCCTGATCACAGGCGTGGTTTGCGGCGTCCGGGTCGAGGACGTCAAAGAACCCACGATGCGAGAGATCCGCTACCTGGACAAGCTGATCGATGAGCTGGCGAAGGGAAAAGCAATGGACAGGATTCTGCGCAAAAGTGCTTCCTGAGCCCCTTCGTCCGCCGGCTCGGCGACGTGGCAGGAGGTATCGGGCGACACCCGCCTTCCGCTGCGCGGCCATTGCTGATAAATTTCGTCAAAAGGCGATGGGGAGAAAACGATGCGCCCTCACGGGACGCCCGCAAAGCCGGCGGCTGGCGATGTCACACCCGCGGTGCTTGCCATCGGTCGTCCGGATTTTCCTGATGTCCTGATCGATACACTGCGTCGGCAGGCCGGGGTCGGGCATTGCATGGTGTTCGCGCTGAGCCGCGCGGGCGCCGCACACTGCCTGCTCGATGCCGGCAACATCCCGATCGGCGGCGATCTCGGCGCTGCCTATGCCGGCCAGTTCCACCAATCCGATCCCAACCGCGATGCGCTGTTCGAAGGTGAGGGCCGCGCCACGCTCGTGCTGCCCGCCTTCGCGCCGCGCATGTACGGCGCCCGCTACCGAAAAATGTTCTTTGTGGATTCCGGCATCGTCGACAAATGCGCGACCGCGATCTGGGTCGACGACACCTGCTTCTACGTCAATTTCTATCGCATCGCTGTCCAGGGCCGCTTCAGCGCCCCCCAGCGTGCGCGGCTTCAGGCCATCGCACCGGCCATCAGTGCGAGCGTGGCACGCCATTTCCAGCACGGCTCGGCTGCGACGACCGAGCAGTCTCTCGCCGCGCTCTTCGCGACGCGCGCGCCGCTCGCCAGCCTCACCCCGCGCGAGCAGGACGTTTGCCGGCGCATCCTCTCCGGCTTCAGCTCCGAGGCGATCTCGCAGACGCTCGGCATCAGCCTGCATTCGACGCTAACCTATCGCAAGCGCGCCTATGAGCGGCTCGGCATCTCGTCACAAAGCGAGCTGTTTGCGATCGTGCTGCGCCTGCTCGCCGGCCCGCGCAGCCTGAACTGAAGCTGTCCCAATCGCTGGGGACAGACGGCGCCTCGTGAAGCCGCTAGCCTTGGCGGCTAACCAGCAATGGAGCGAAGCTTGAGCACCGCGCCGCGCATCGACATCGACCCGGCCGCATTCTGGGCCGATCCCTATCCGATGCTCGCCAAGATGCGCAAGGAGGCGCCGATCGCCTTCGTGCCGCAGCTGGGCTCGACGCTGCTGACCAGCCGCGACGACATCTCGATCTCCGAGAAGCAGATCGACGTGTTCTCCTCGCACCAGCCCGCGGGCCTGATGAACCGGCTGATGGGCCACAACATGATGCGCAAGGACGGCGAGGCGCACCAGGTCGAGCGCCGCGCGATGTTTCCAACGGTGTCGCCGAAGACGGTCAAGGCGCACTGGACCGCGCTGTTCCAGGCCCATGCCGATCGCATCATCGACGCGATCGCGCCCGGGCGGATCGATTTCATGCGCGACTTCGCGTTGCCGTTCTCAGGCGAATGCCTGAAGTCGATCACCGGCCTCACCAATATCGGCTTTGCCGACATGGACGCCTGGTCACAGGGCATGATCGAGGGCATCGCCAATTACAGCGGCGGCGCGGCCGTCGAGGCGCGTTGCCATGCGGCGACGTCGGGCATCGATGCCGCGATCGACGACATCCTGCCGGTGATGCGCAAGCATCCCGACCAGAGTATCCTCGGCGTGCTCCTCGCGTCCGGCATGGCGATGGAGAGCGTGCGCGCCAACGTCAAGCTCGCGATCTCCGGCGGCCAGAACGAGCCGCGCAAGGCGATCGCCGGCACGGTGTGGGCGCTGCTGAGCCATCCCGACCAGCTCGATCTCGTGCGCAAGGGCGAGGTGACGTGGCTCCAGGCCTTCGAGGAATATGCCCGCTGGATCTCGCCGATCGGCATGTCGCCGCGGCGCATCGCAAAGCCGTGGTCGATCCGCGACGTCGCCTTCGAAACCGATGAACGCGTATTCCTCATGTTCGGCTCCGCCAACCGCGACGAGAAGCACTTTGAACGCGCCGACCAGTTCGACGTGCGGCGTGATACGGCCAAGAGCGTCGCGTTCGGCGCCGGTCCGCATTTCTGTGCCGGCGCCTGGGCCTCCCGCGCCATGATTGCCGACGTCGCACTGCCGACCTTGTTCGCCCGTGCCGGCCGGCTCGAGATCGCCGACGACGAGCCGGTACGGATCGGCGGATGGGCCTTTCGCGGGCTGCAGAATCTACCGGTGAGATGGCTGCATTAGGCCGGCAGGGACCGGTCCATCCGCAACGCCGCCACGATGCCATCCTGCTCCTGTTTTGCCCGACGAGTCAAGGTCAATTTCGGATAAGCGTAAGTCATTGTTTTCGCGCGCCCCGGCGGGTTGTTTTCGCGATTTTTAATTTCTTGGCTCGGTTGCGTGCGTTTTTCACATTCGCGTGCGGAAAAATATCCCCTGCGTTCGCTCCGTGGATCGAAAGATTAATCATGCGCTCCGCCACGTGCGCAGTGCATGCATCGCTATTTTTCCGCGCGTCTCGACACCTCCGATAAGCCGCCCCATCATTCCCGAGCACGAATGAAGGACGGCCGCACGCGGCCGGGAGTGTCGGATGCAACGTCGGGACTTTCTCAAACTATCCGTTGGAACTGCGGCAGCGGCGGCATTGGGTTCAAGCGCCAAAGCACAAGGCGCGGTGAAGGAAATTCGTGTCGGCTACCAGAAGACCGGCGTGCTGGTTATCACGCGTCAGCAGGCCGCCCTGGAAAAGCATTTCGCGCCCCTGGGCATCGACGTGAAATGGGTCGAGTTCTCGTCGGGGCCTCCGATGATGGAGGCAATGAATGTCGGTAGCATCGATTTCGGCGCGGTCGGCGACTCCCCGCCGGTGTTCGCCCAGGCCGCGGGCGCGGCGATCGTCTATGCCGCCGGCCAGCCCATCACCAACGGGCAGGGCATCCTGGTGCCGAAGGATTCGCCGATCCGCGGCATCGCCGACTTGAAAGGCAAGCGCGTCGGCTTCACCAAGGGCTCCAGCGCCCACAACATCGTGGTGCAGACGCTCGAGAAAGCCGGCCTGACCTATGCCGATATCACGCCGGTCTATCTGACGCCGCCGGATGCCGGGCCTGCCTTTGCCAATGGCAGCATCGAGGCCTGGGCGATCTGGGATCCGTATTTTGCGATCGGTGAAACCAAGCAGGGCGGCCGCATCCTGATCAATGCGCGCGAAGTCACCAAGACCAATTCCTTCTTCATCGCCAACCGCGATTTCGCTAGGAATCACGGCGCCATCCTGCAGCAGATCATCGATGTGACGACCGCGGCTGGTCAATGGGCCGAACAGCACCGCGACGAGGTCGCCAAATCGCTCGCCGCGGTCACCGGCGTTCCACTGGACATCCAGACCGTCGCCGCCAATCGCGCGAATTTCGTGGTCGGCCCGGTCACCGACGACATCGTCACCACCCAGCAGGGCGTCGCCGACCGCTTTCACAAGCTCGGCCTGATCCCGAAGCCGATCGTGATCCGCGACATCGTCTGGCGCAACCCGGCAGCCTGATCGTGCCAACCAATCTTCCCATCCCAAAGGGTTTGAACATGAGGCGTATCATCCAGCGTCTGATCGCAGCCATCGTGCTGTCGATCGGCATCGTCGCCGCCGCGGTCGGCACCTCCTACGGTCAGGACAAGGTGGTCCGTATCGGCTACCAGAAATACGGCAAGCTGGTTCTGCTCAAGAGCAAGGGCACGCTGGAGCCGAAGCTCGCCGCCGACGGCTACAAGGTGGTGTGGACCGAATTCCCCTCCGGCCCGCCGCTGCTCGAAGCGCTCAATGTCGGCGCGATCGATTTCGGCAACACCGGCGAAGCGCCGCCGATCTTCGCGCAGGCCGCCGGCGCGCCGATCCAGTATGTCGCCTACGAGCCGCCGGCGCCGAAAGGCGAGGCGATCCTGGTGCCGAAGGACAGCCCGCTGAAATCCATCGCCGATCTCAAGGGCAAGAAGGTCGCGCTCAACAAGGGCTCCAATGTCCACTACCTCCTGGTCAAGGCACTGGAGAAGGCCGGCGTTAAATATTCCGAGATCGAGCCGGTGTTTCTCGCGCCTGCCGACGCGCGCGCCGCCTTCGAGCGCGGCGCGGTCGATGCCTGGGTGATCTGGGATCCGTTCCAGGCCGCCGCGGAAGCCGCCACCGGCGCCCGCACGCTCGCCGACGGCACCGACATCGTCGCCAACTACCAGTTCTATTTTTCCTCGAAGAAATTCCTCGGGGCCCATCCTGAAATCGTCGACGCCGTGCTGGCCGAGCTCAGCGCGGTCGACGATTGGGCCAAGGGCGATATCCACGCGGTTGCCGAGCAGCTGGCGCCGTCGATCGGCCTGTCAGTCCCGGTGGTCGAGGTCGCGCTGAAGCGGCAATCCTACGGCATCAAGCCGCTGACCGATGCCGTCATCGCCGATCAGCAGCAGGTTGCGGACGCGTTCTTCGCGCTCAACCTGATCCCCAAATCCATCAAGATTTCCGACGTGGCGCGGAGGCCAGGTTCATGAGCGAGAACGTGAGCAAGCAAGCGAACGCCAACATCCTCTGGTTCCTGCCGACCCACGGCGACGGCCGCTATCTCGGCACCGGCATCGGCGGCCGCGAGGTCAATTTCAACTATCTACGCCAGATCGCGCAGGCCGCCGACCAGCTCGGCTATTTCGGCGTGCTGCTGCCGACCGGGCGGTCTTGCGAGGATTCCTGGATCGTCGCCTCCTCGGTCGCGCCGTTCACCGAGCGGCTGCGCTATCTCGTGGCGGTCAGGCCCGGCCTGCAATCACCGAGCGTGGCCGCGCGCATGACCGCGACGCTGGACCGCATCACCAATGGCCGGCTTCTGGTCAACGTCGTCACCGGCGGCGATCCCGTCGAGAACAAGGGCGACGGCATCTTCCTCGCCCATGACGAGCGCTACGAGGTCACCCGCGAGTTCCTCAACGTCTATGGCGAGCTGCTCGCCGGCAAGACCGTCAATGTCGAGGGCAAGCACATCCATGTCGAAGGCGGCAAACTGCTGTTTCCGCCGGTTCAGTCGCCGCGTCCGCCGCTCTATTTCGGCGGTTCGTCGGATGCCGGTATCGACGTCGCTGTCGACACTGTCGACAAATATCTCACCTGGGGCGAGCCGCCGGCCTTGGTCGCCGAGAAGATCGCGAGGGTGAGGGAGGTCGCAGCAGCTCGCGGTCGAAAACTATCCTTCGGCATCCGGCTCCACGTGATTGTCCGCGAGACCAATGACGCGGCCTGGCGTGCGGCGAATGAGCTGATCAAGCACGTCAGCGACGAAACCATTGCGACCGCGCAGAAGAACTTTGCGCGGATGGATTCGGTTGGCCAGCAGCGCATGGCGCAGCTTCACGGCGGCAAGCGCGACAAGCTCGAGATCGCGCCGAACCTGTGGGCCGGTGTCGGCCTCGTGCGCGGCGGCGCTGGCACGGCGCTGGTCGGCGACGCCCAGACGGTCGCGGCCCGCATTAGGGAGTATCAGGACATCGGCATCGATACCTTCATCATGTCGGGCTACCCGCATCTGGAAGAAGCCTATCGTTTCGCCGAGCTGGTGTTTCCGCTGCTCTCGCTGGAGCAGCCCAGCAACGTGACCAGGCTGCACTTCAACGGTGGTCCTTTTGGTGAAACGGTCGGCAGCGACTTCCGTCCGCAACAGAAGGTGTCGCAGTCATGAGTCTGATCGACAGCGTTTCACTTCCCCGCAGTTTGCGCCTGCCGCGCGTCGACGGCCTGATCCAGTGGATCGTGCCGCTCGCCATCATTGCGATCTGGCAGGTCGCCAGCGTCACCGGCTTCGTGCCGACGCGGGTGTTGCCGGCGCCGAGCGACGTCTTGCTTGCCGGCTGGAAGCTGCTGCTTTCCGGCGAGCTCGTTCGCAACATCTGGGTCTCGTTCTGGCGCGCCTCGATCGGCTTCCTGATCGGCGGCAGCATCGGCTTCGCCTTCGGTCTTGCCAACGGCCTGTCGCAGCTCTCGGCCAAGCTCACCGATACGACGCTGCAGATGGTGCGCAACGTGCCGCATCTGGCGCTGATCCCGCTGGTCATCTTGTGGTTTGGCATCGACGAGAGCGCGAAGCTGTTCCTGGTGGCGCTCGGCGTTTTCTTCCCGATCTACCTCAATACGCTGCACGGCATCCGCACCGTCGATCCCCAGCTGATCGAGATGGGCCGGATCTACGGCATGACCGACGGCGAGCTGTTTCGCCGGGTGATCTTCCCGGGCGCGCTGCCCTCGATCTTCGTCGGCATCCGCTTCGCGCTCGGCATCATGTGGCTGACCCTGATCGTCGCCGAGACCATCGCGGCGTCTTCGGGCCTTGGCTACATGGCGATGCAGGCGCGCGAGTTCATGCTGATCGACGTCGTCGTGCTCTCGATCCTGATCTACGCCCTACTCGGCAAGCTCGCCGACAGCGCCTCCCGCGTGCTGGAGCGCCTCACGCTCTCCTGGCACCCCGCCTATTTGAAACGTTGAGAAAAAATACTGGGAATCACATGCAGACAGCCCTTCGTACCTCCCTTCCCGAAACCGAGCTCGCCAGCCGCGCCAATTTCGCGCCTCACGCCCGCGTCGTGCGCGAGGAGCGCCCGGTGCAGACCTCTGGCTTGCCGCTCAGCATCCGCGGCCTGCGCAAATCCTACGGCGACAACGAGGTGCTGCGCGGCATCGACCTGCACATCCCCGCCGGCCAGTTCGTCGCCATCGTGGGCAAGAGCGGCTGCGGCAAGAGCACGCTGCTTCGCCTCATCGCCGGCCTGGAGAAGTTCGACGCCGGCAGCATCTCGCTCGGCGACGCGGTGAAGCCCGAGGATATCCGCGTAATGTTCCAGGAGCCTCGGCTGTTGCCCTGGGCCCGCGTTCTGTCCAATGTCGAGGTCGGCCTCGGCCGCGATCGTTCATCCAGTGATGCGCATACACGCGCCGATAAGGCGTCGACCGAAGTCGGATTGACCGACAAGCGCGACCAGTGGCCCTCGGTCTTGTCGGGCGGCCAGAAGCAGCGCGTAGCCCTTGCCCGCGCGCTGGTCTCGCGCCCCCGCGTGCTCGCCTTCGACGAGCCGCTTGGCGCGCTGGACGCGTTGACCCGCATCTCGATGCAGCGGTTGCTGGAGCGCGTTTGGCGCGACCAGGGCTTTACCGCGATCCTGGTGACCCACGATGTAGCAGAGGCGGTCGCGCTGGCCGACCGGGTGCTGGTGATCGAGGAAGGCCGGATCGCCCACGACGTCGTGGTTAACACGGCCCGGCCCCGCCAACGCGGCTCGGCCGAGCTCGCGGGTCTCGAAGGCTCGATCCTGAGCCACCTTTTGTCGGCGGACGATCGTACCTAAATAGAGAGGGACCCCCACTTGGGGACGATGCCATGAATGTAGTGCCCCGCGATCTCATGACCCAAAGTGCCGTCTCGTCCGCCGACTTCCGCGGCGCCATGCGCCATCTCACCGGCGGCGTCAGCGTCATCACCGCCGGACGGGGCAAGGACATCACCGGCATGACGGTCACCTCGGTCAGCTCGTTCTCGGTCGATCCGCCGACGCTGATCGTCAGCATCAACCGCGACGCCTCCTCCTTCCCGCTGATCCGGCGCCATGGCGCCTTCGGCGTGAACATCCTCGCGGCCGATCAGCTCGACATCGCCGAGCGCTTTGCCGGCAAGGGCGGGCTCAAGGGTGCCGATCGTTTCGCGGGCGCCAGATGGGTGACGGCGGTCTCCGGTGTTCCGCTGCTGGTCGGCGCATTGTCCGCCGTCGATTGCGAAGTCGAGGAGATCCTCGAACGCCATTCGCACGGGATCGTCATCGGGCGGGTGCGAGACGTCAGGAATTCGACCCGCAACGCTGCGCTGGCCTATTGGCACGGCCAGTACGTGGCGGTGGATCAGGACGAAGACGCACTCAGGCTTGCGGACGTCAGCGTTCCCACCCAGGTCCGGCGCGGCATTTGATCGCCGCCGACCACCGGCCGTGCAGGCTGGCGTTTTCCCCGTCATCGCTCTAGAAGCGCTGCCTGAGCCTCCCGCCGGGACAGCAATGGAGCGCAATGTTGAAACGCCTCGCGACCTGGGCCTTCTACGCAGTCGGCGCGCTCGCGATCGCCTACCTCGCGCTCTACGCCTATGCGATGTTCAGCGGCCATCCGATCGTGCCGGGCGACCCCATCCAGATCTTCCGCAGGCCAGATGCGCCGAGCTATTCGTGACGGCTCTCTCAATTCGTCATGGCCGGGACAAGCCCGGGTATGACGGCGGAGTGCGGGCGACTATCCCCGCAAGATCGCCAGGGCCAGCGCCTGTGCGCGCGGCACGATGCTGTCGAGCTCGAGATATTCCTCCGGCGTGTGCGCGAGCCCGCCGACGGGGCCGAGCCCGCAGATGGTCGGCGTCCCGACCGCGGCGGTGAAGCCGGAATCGGCGCAGCCGCCGGAGAACTCGCCCTGGAGCGTGGTGAGGCCGGCCTGCCTTGCGGCGGCCTGATAGTTCTCGAACAGCGCCCTTGAATCGGCGCTCTGTACCACCGGCACGAACTCGCCTTTGACCGTCAGCGTCGCGCTGGTGCCAGGAACGTAGGACGTCGCGATGATGGTCTCGATCGCAGCCATCACCCTCGCGCGGTCCGCCGGATCGACGTAGCGCAGGTCGATCTGTCCTTCGGCGTAAGGCGCCGTCGTGTTGACGGACTGCCCGCCCGAGACGAGGCCGACATTGAGCGTGATGCCCTTGTCGAGATCAGTCAGCGCGTGGATATGGACGATCTTGTGCGCGAGCTCGCCGATCGCGCTGACGCCGGCGACGAAATTGGCGCCGGAATGCGCGGCTTTGCCGGTGATAGCGACATGCATGAAGATGCCGCCCTTGCGCCCCGTGACGATATTGCCGGTCGGGCGGCCCGGCTCGGAATTGAACACGGCGCGCGCGGCGCGTCCTTCGCGTTCGATCACCGGCCGTGAGGAGGGCGAGCCGATCTCCTCGTCCGAGGTGATCAGCAGCTTGATCGGGTGCGGGTTGCCGCCGAATTTGTGGAAGGCGGTTACCACGAAGATGTTCATGACGACGCCGGACTTCATGTCGGCGACACCCGGACCATAGGCGCGCTTGTCTTGAATCGTGAACGGGCGCCGGGCGGCCTCGCCCTTGCCGAACACGGTGTCGCGATGTCCCATCAACAGCACCGGCTTCTCGTTGCTGCCGGGCTTTGCCACTTCGGCGTGGATCGCATCGCCGAAAGTACCGTGGCTTTCGCGCCGGAACGGAATGCCGTGCTCGGCGAAATGCCGCTCGAACCGCGCCCCGACCGCATCGACGCCTTCCTTGTCATAGGATCCGGAATCGATGTTCACGACATCGCGTAGCAGGTCGATCATCGCTTGCCGCTGCGTCGCCAGCCAGTCCGTGATTTGAGCTTCAGACATGTTTATCCTCGCGTGGTTCTCACGCGGGTTTATAGGGCCTTGCGGGGGCTTGACCTAGTCGCCGGATGCGGTGCGGCCATGTCGCGGTTTAAGGCGGGATATCTCTCCACTTTCGCCGGGACGACACTGGGGCGTGGCGCGCGGTGACGTTCTATCTCAAACAAAAATGCCCGGGACTAGGCCCGGGCATTCGCATTCTCTCAATCGGCGTGGATCTTACGCCCCCACCATCGGCATGCGCGGATATTCACCCGGCGTGCCGGCGGGGGTGATCGGAATGCCGCCGTCGGAATATTCGTTGAGCTTGTTGCGCAGCGTGCGGATCGAGATGCCCAGGATGTTGGCGGCATGGGTCCGGTTGCCGAGGCAGTGCTTCAGCGTTTCCAGGATCAGGTCGCGCTCGACATCGGCGACGGTGCGGCCGACCAGTGCCCGCGTCACCTGCTCGGCGGCCATGGTGGCGTGCGCCACGGCCGGCACGGTCTTGGCGAGGTCGAGGCGGTCGCCGTCGGGCGTGAGGATCGCATCGGCGCCGATCTCGTCGCCCTGCGCCATCAGGACTGACCGGTGCATGGTGTTTTCGAGTTCGCGGACGTTGCCCTGCCAGCGGTTGGTGGAAAGCACGCGTCGCGCTTCCGCCGAGATCGGGCGCACCGGCACGCCGTTGGCTTCGGCGTATTTCTTCACGAAGTGCTGGGCGAGTTCGAGAATGTCGGCGGGACGCTCACGCAGGGGAGGAATCTTCAGATTCACGACGTTGAGCCGGAACAAGAGGTCCTCGCGGAACGTGCCTTCGCGCACCGCGTCCACCAGGTTGCGGTTCGAGGTCGCGATGATGCGGATGTCCACGGGGACGGGCTTGGTGCCGCCGACACGGTCGATCACGCGCTCCTGGATGGCGCGGAGCAGTTTCGATTGCAGGCGGACGTCCATCTCCGAGATTTCGTCGAGCAGCAGCGTGCCGCCGGTTGCCTCCTCGAACTTGCCGATGCGGCGGGCGATCGCGCCGGTGAAGGCGCCCTTCTCGTGGCCGAACAGCTCGGACTCCAGCAGATGCTCGGGGATCGCGGCGCAGTTGATCGAGATGAACGGGCGCTTGGCGCGGGCCGAGCGGGTGTGGACGTAGCGCGCCAGCACTTCCTTGCCTGTCCCGGATTCGCCGGTGATCATCACAGATGCGTCCGAGCCCGCGATCTGCTGCGCGAGCTTGATCACCTTGGCCATCGCCTCGTCGCGATAGACCAACTCGCGGGAATCGTTGGCGACCGCGGCCAGCACCGCCGCGATCAGTTCGGGGTCCGGCGGCAGCGGGATGTATTCCTTGGCGCCGGCACGGATCGCGGCGACCGCGGCCCGGGCGTCGTTGGTGATGCCGCAGGCGACGATCGGAGCGTGGATGTGCTCGGCCTCGAGCCGCATCACGAGATCGCGGATGTCGAGGGCGACGTCGACCAGCAGGAGGTCGGCGCCCTTGCCGCCCCGCAGCACGCGCATCGCCTGATCGTGATCCTCGGCGTGGGTCACGGTGGCGCCGTTATCCATCGCGATCTTGGTGGCGGTGGTGAGCTGGCCCTTCAATGTGCCAACGATGAGAAGCCGCATGTCAGTCTCCTGTCCGTCTGGTCGCGCTGCCGCGCGTCATCGCTCTAGGCGCGTTCAGTCTTGATGATTTCGGTCATGGTCACGCCGAGCTTGTCCTCGACCAGGACGACTTCGCCGCGGGCGACCAGCTTGTTGTTGACGTAGATGTCGATGGCCTCGCCGACGCGCCGGTCGAGCTCGAGCACGGTCCCGGGTCCGAGCTTCAACAGCTCGCTGACGTCCATCTTCGAGCGGCCGAGCACAGCCGAAACCTGCACCGGCACGTCGAATACGGCCTCGAGATCGGCGGCGGCGCGCGTCGCATATTCGTCCTCGTTGTAGCCGACGTCGGTGCCGGCAGGCGGCATCGGGCCGTTGAGATCGGGCAGCGGGACCTGTCCGTCAGTGTCGCTCATGGTTTAGCTCCCCTTGCGGGACGCTACATAGCGTCCCACCATTTCGTCGATCTTGGCCGCGATGGCGGCGCGCTCCAGCACGACGCCACCATCGGCCCATTCGATCCGGCAGTCGCCGGTGGCAATCTCGGGCTCTGCCAGAATCACCAGTCGGCCTTCGAAGCCGTTCTGCCTGGCCAGCCGCTCGATGTTCTCGCGCGCGGAATCGTAGAGCGCGTCGTTGATGCGGACGACGAGATGCGGCGTCGCGACCAGATGCGAGAAGCAGTCCTTGACCAGCGCGATGATCTCGCCGAGCGGCTCGGCGGCGACCAGATCGGCGCACAGCTTGCGCGCGACCGCGACCGCGACGTCGACCGCCTCTGTCTCCATCTTGGACTCGATGTTGCCGATGCCCGAGGCGATGCCGCGGATGGCGATGTTGATCTCTTCCATGGCGAGCGCGACACGGCGGTCACTCTCGGCCTTGGCCTCGCGCTGGCCGGCGGCGAAGCCGTCCTGATAGGCGCGCGCCTCGGCTTCCGCGACCTTCTGGGCGATCTCGGCCGCGGTTGCGGCCTTCTCGCGCGTCCGGTCGGGCGCGGCAAAGTCGTTGTCGAACAGGAATTTTGCCGGGGCGGCCATCAATACACCAGCTCGTCGTCGGCGCGGTTCTTGGTCAGCATGATCTCGCCCTTGGCGGCGAGATCCTTGGCGAGGTTGACCAGCAGCGCCTGGGCCTCGTCGACGTCGCGCAGGCGGACCGGGCCCATCGCCGCCATGTCGTCCTGGAGCATTTTTGCCGCACGCGAGGACATGTTGCCGAAGAAGAAGTTGCGGACGTCCTCGTTGGCGCTCTTGAGCGCGACGCCGAGCTTGTCCTTGTCGACGTTGCGCATCAGGGTCTGGGCGGAGCCGGAATCGAGCTTCACGAGGTCGTCGAAGGTGAACATCAGCGCCTTGATGCGCTCAGCCGATTCGCGGTTGTCCTCTTCCAGCGAGGTGATGAAACGGGTTTCGGTCTGGCGGTCGAAATTGTTGAAGATTTCCGCCATCACCTCGTGGGCGTCGCGTCGGCGGGTCTGTGACAAATTGGACATGAATTCAGTGCGCAGCGTCTTCTCCACGCTCTCGATCACCTCCTTCTGCACCGCCTCCATCTTCAGCATGCGGTTGACGACGTCGAGCGCCAGATCCTCCGGGAAGATGCCGAGCACGCGCGCGGCGTGTTCCGGCTTCAGCTTCGACAGCACGACCGCGATGGTCTGCGGATATTCGTTCTTGAGATAGTTGGCGAGCACCTCTTCCTGCACGTTGGAGAGCTTCTCCCACATGTTGCGGCCGGCGGGGCCGCGGATTTCGTCCATGATGCCGTTGACGCGCTCGGGGGCCAGGTATTGCTGGAGCAGCCGTTCGGTGGCGTCGAAATTGCCCATCAGCGCGCCGGAGGCCGACATCCGCGAGACGAATTCGAGCAGCATGTCCTCCACGGTGTCGACCTCGACAGTGCCGAGCGTCGACATTTCCAGGGAGAGCTGGCGCACCTCGTCGTCGTCGAGCAGCGACCAGATCTTGCCGCCATATTGCTCGCCGAGCGCCAGCATCAGGATCGCGGCGCGCTTCGGCCCCGCCACCGCTTCGGTCTTCGCGCCTCCGCGGCTGCCGGCACGCTGACCGAGCGTGGAGATCACGCTGGTGATGTCGTTGGAATTGGCGTTTTGCAGGGCGGCGGCCATATCAGATCACTTCTCGATTATTTCGTGGGTTCGGTCAGCCATTGGCGGATGATGGCGACGGTCTCGTTGGGATTGCGCTCGGCGAGTTCGCCGACGCGATGGACGGATTGGGCATGGACCTGGCCCTGGACCGTGGCGACGTCGATCGCGCTCGCGGCGCCGCTCGGCAAGAGCGCCTGGCTGGCAGGCGTGGCCTCGTCGCTCGCCGGACCGGTGAGGGCGCCGGAGATGGCGGCTGCGACTTCGTCGGATGCCAGGATGCGCTTGACCAGCGGCCGGACCACCAGGAACAGCACGACCAGGCCGAGCAGCATCATCACGCCGAGCTCGACGAAGTACATGACGTCGTCCTTGGTGAACTGGAGCATGCCGAGCAAGCCGCTCGGCTCGGCGATCGGGGGGGTGGAGGGGGCATCGGCAAAGCGCAGATTGACCACCTCGACCTGGTCGCCGCGCTTCTGGTCGAAGCCGATCGCCGAGCGCACCAGCGTGGCGATGCGGTCGAGCTGCTCCTTGGTGCGGTCCTGGTAGGCCAGATCGCCCTTCTCGTTCTTGGAGTAGATGCCGTCGACCAGCACCGCGACCGAGATGCGGTTGACCCGGCCGGCCTCGGTCACTTCGGTCTTGGTGGTGCGGGAGATCTCGTAATTGTTGGTCTCTTCGCTCTTCTTGCTCTGGTCCTTGGCCGCGACGCCGCCGTTCTGCTGGTTGCCCGGCAACTCGTTGTTGACGGTGACCTGGCCGTTGTTGTCGGCGGTCATGCTCTGCTCTTCGCGGGTCTGGCTCGAGCGCAGCACGCGGCCTTCGGGATCGTACTTGTCCGAGGTCTGGGTGACCTTGTTGAAGTCGAAATCGGCGGAGAGCTGGACCCGGGCGCGTCCCGTGCCCACCACGGAGGAGACGATGTCCTCGACCTGCTTGCGCATCCGCTTCTCGAAGGCGGTGCGGCGCTCGTCGCCGATCTGCTGGTCCGGATCGGTCTGGGCGCCGTCGGCGAGCAGCTGCCCGGTCTCGTCGACGATCGAGACCCGCTGCGGCTTCAGCCCGTTCACGGCCGAGGCGACGAGGTGGCGGATGGCGCGGATCTGCTGGGCTTCCAGCGCGCCGCGGACCCGCACCACGATCGAGGCCGACGGCTCCGGCGCCTCGCGCGAGAACAGCGGGCGCTCGGGCAGCACCAAATGGACGCGGGCGGCCTGGATGCGGTCGATGGCGCGGATGGTGCGGGCGAGCTCGCCTTCCAGCGCGCGGAGATGGTTGATGTTCTGGACGAAAGAGGTGGTGCCGAGCGCATCCGACTTGTCGAACACCTCGTAGCCGACGCCGCCGCCCTTGGGCAGGCCGCCCTGGGCGAGCTTCATCCGCAGCCGGGTGACCTTGTCCTTGGGCACCATGATGATGGTGCCCTCGTTGCGCAGCTCGAACTGGATGCCCTGGCGCTCCAGGTCCTTGATGATGCCCGAGGAGTCCTCGACGCTCAGGTCGGTGAACAGCGTCGTCATCTGCGGCGTGGTGACGCGCATGATGACGAACGCGAAAAAGCCGACGAGCGCGGCGGTGACCGCGATCATCGCCCCGAACCGGGCGGCTCCGATACCCTTCAGAAAGTCCGCAAGACCTTGCAAGCAACCGCCCCGACAGATTCGGCTGCTTTCACAGGAAAGGCCGACTGGGCAATTATTGCCTAGGTGATGGTTTCGATATGGTTAACGAAGGTTAAGAGCTGCGACAAAAGTCGCGCCAAAACGAAGCATGAAAAAAATCGGCCTCGCAAGGCGAGGCCGATTTTCGTCAAAAGCCGCAGATTTCCGGATTGCCTACTGGCGATATTGTTGGATACGGGTGGTGCGAAGTCCCGCCAGACCATGCTGGTCGATCGAAAACTGCCAGGAGAGGAATTCGTCAACCGTCAGCGTATAACGGCTGCAGGCCTCCTCGAGGGAGAGAAGACCGCCGCGGACTGCGGCGACGACCTCGGCCTTGCGGCGGATGACCCAGCGTTTGGTGCCGGGTGCAGGCAGATCCGCAATCGTCAACGGACTACCGTCCGGCCCGATGACGTATTTTACCCTCGGGCGATGGGGTTCTGTCATGGCGTACTCACAAACTCTCAACCACTGAACTCACTCAGGAACCGTACGCGCGCCGGCTTAAAAATCCGCTAAGCCTAAGGCTTCAATACAATTCTCGTTGAAAATGGCTGGAACGCAGCCGACTCGGCCGGCGGGACGGTACGTCCAGGCGGGCCGAGGGGGTGTTCGTAAATACTTTACTAACAAACGAGGCCTGCGCGGGGTGTCGCAGAGCCTCAATTGTCGTCCTGGCGAACGCCAGGACCCATTACCCCAGGGAGGAGTCGCTACAACGACTCGGGGTTACTTCGTCGAACCAAACGACTTCGGTGGTTTCGCCAGGACGACACCGAATATCCAGCGGCATTCCGCCTTTAATTACTCGTCGTCGCGATGATGCTCTTGACCTGGCTCAGCGTGTAGCTGGCGCCGTCGATGGTCAGCAGCGGCGGCGACTGGGTCAGGTCGACGGACGACACCGTGCCCTGCACCTGCGCGGCGATGCCGACATTGTTGTTGGCGACGTCCTTGCCCGTGGCCGAGATCGTGTACTTGCCGTCGGGCCATTGCGTGCCGTCATTGCCCTGGCCGTTCCAGGTGAATGGAACGTCGGTGCCGGCGCCGGCGGTGTATTTGCCGGTGAACACGGTCTGGCCGCTGGCATTGGCGATGGTGATGTCGACGGTGGCGTCGCTCGGCACGTTGAGATGCCAGGTCGCCGACGAATTCGTCATGGTCCCGGTGGTGCCGTCGACCAGGGCGGTCTTGCCGACGAAGCCCAGCGCCTGGGTCGCCTGCGTGGTCTGCTGCAGCGTGACGAGCTGGGACAGCGAGTCGTTGGTCTTGAGCTGCTGCTCGACGCCGGCGAACTGCACCAGCTGCTGGGTGAACTGGTTGGTGTCGAGCGGATCGAGCGGGTTCTGGTTCTGCAGTTGCGTCGTCAGCAGCGTCAGGAAGGTCTGGAAATTGCCGGCGAGCGTCGCGCCGGTGGTCGAGCCCAGGCTCGGGTTCGACGAGGATTTCGGCAGGTCGGTCGTGCCCGAGACGACGGATGGGGCGGTGGCGGCATTCGTGGTGGTCATGATCGAATACTCCTCACACTCTGATGTCGACGCCGCTGCTCGATCCGAGCATGCGGCCGTAGCTGCGCCCGACCGGGGCCGCGGGAACTGCGTCCTCGTCGCTGACGATCAGCCGGCGGGCATTGCCGCCATTGTCGTTGTTCTGGCCGGAGTTCTGGCCCGATGAATTCTGGTCGCGCAGGCTGAAGGACAGCCCGTTGCTGCCGGTCTTGAGGCCGGCATCGTCGAGCGCGCGCTGCAATTGCGGCGCGTCCTGCCGCAGCATCTGCAGCGTCTCCGGCTTCTCGACGGTGAGATGCGAGGTGACCTGTCCGTTGCGGTCGACATTGATGCGGACGTCGATGCGGCCGAGGTCGAGCGGATCGAGGCTGATGTCGAACCGGGTCTTGCCCGCGCGTGCGGCGGCGGCAATTTCGATCGGCACGCCTGTGATCGGAATGGCCGTATTGGTGGCTGCGGTCGCCGTGAGCGTCGCGGTCGATGCGGTCGCGGCCGAAGTCGTATTGGTCAGCGACGCCTGCACGGCCGAGGCCGCCTGCGCGCCGGTGTCGGTGGTGGAGACAGCGGCCTGCGTGCCCGCATGGGCATGCGGTGCTGCCGTCGCCGGTGCCGCATCGGCGGTGCGGTCGGAAGTCCCAGCCTTGGCGTCGGTCGCGTTCGCGTCGATCGGCGGCTTGTCGGCGTGCGGATGCGCCGCGTTGGCGGACGCTGCCGTCGCCGAGGTCTGCGCGGCGTTGGCCTTGCCGGTGTCCTGGCCGATATTGGAGACGTCGCTGGCGCCTTGCGCAGTGACTGCGGCCTTGAACGAGGTTTTTGGCGTGCCCTGGTCGACGGCGGCGATCAGGCCGCCATTGGTCTTGGCATCGGCCGCGGTCGAATCGGTGGTCCCGGTCGCGGCATCGGCCAGCACCGCCGAGGTGTCGGCATCGACCTTGGCGCTTGCGGTCTTGGCGCTCTTGTCGCCCGGCGTCGCGGTATCGGTCTTGGTGCCGGCGATCTGCGCTGCGATGGATGCGCTGGCGGCGATGCCGGCGGCGGCAATCGTCAGCGGCGAGGAGGCGGAGCCGGCGGCTTGGTTTGCAGCCGCGTTGGAATCGACCGGCACGGCGACCACGAGTGCATTCGGATCGGGTACGGCGGCCTGCGTCGCGTCGACTTGCGCGGCGGCGGCGGTATCGACGGCGGCGGCGAGGCCATCGATGCCGCCGGCCTTGTCCGCATTGGTCTCGTCGGATTTGTCCGCAGATTTGTCGGCCGATTTGGCGTCGGACGCCTCCGGCTTGTCCTTGGTCTTGCTATCAGCCTTGGCCGCATCAGCCGTCGAGTCGTTCTTGGCGTCGTTCTTGGCGTCGTTCTTGATGTCGTTTTTGGCGGACGCGGAATTGTCGGCGTCGTCGCTGGCCTTGCTCTGCGAGGACTGGTCGGTCGCCGAGCGATCGCGCGGGCTCTTGTCCGAGGCGGAGGACGATGAATCGGTTCGGCGCGGGGAGTCCTGCAGGGAGGACGCCGCGCTATCGCTGATCGCCTGGGTGTTGCTGTCCACCAGCGAGCCAAAGGAGTCGTTGGACGTGTCTTTCGGCGCTTGCGACCGGGCAGGCTTTTGCTGCGCGCTTGGGACTTGCACGCTTGCCACGACATCTGACGTTCGACCGACCACAGGCAACCCCTTGGAAACATCTTCGCCATGAGAGGTAGCAAGGAGCGGGCCACCCTAGTGGGTAGGAATTTTATCCAATCAAATCAATGCGTTGACGAATTCGCGCCCCGCCGCGGAGCCTCCCAAAGCCCCGCCATTTCTGCCTCCCCGGCAAGAATTGCCGTAAACCTTGCGGGGTCCGTGATTGCTTCACCGGAAGGCCGCCTATATTAAAGAGACAGCTCTCAACCGCTTTCGACCGGGCAGGCCGCGCCCTTCGGGAACTCTCGGTTCCCGGGGATTGCCTTTGTCCCGCCGGAAGCACCCAGCGGATCGCCCAACGCCGCCGTCCACAACGCTTTAAGGCCCATGCTCAACAGTCTGGATCTCGAAGGCCGTCCTGAGGATACCAGGGTCGTCGTTGCCATGTCAGGCGGCGTCGATTCATCGACGACGGCTGCGCTTTTGAAGGCGGAAGGCTACGACGTTGTCGGCATCACGCTGCAGCTCTATGACCATGGTGCGGCGACCCATCGCAAGGGCGCGTGCTGCGCCGGCCAGGACATCCACGACGCCCGCGACGTCGCCGCCAAGCTCGGCATTCCCCATTACGTGCTCGACTACGAGGACCGCTTTCGCGAATCCGTCATCGACAATTTCGCCGACAGCTACGCGCTCGGCGAGACGCCGGTGCCGTGCATCGAGTGCAACCGCTCGGTCAAGTTCCGCGACCTCTTGAAGACCGCGCGCGAACTCGGCGCCACCGCGCTCGCCACCGGTCATTACGTCGCCTCGCGCCGCCGCGCCGACGGCTCGCGCGCGCTGGTGTGTGCCGCCGACGCCGATCGCGACCAGAGCTATTTCCTGTTCGCGACCACGCAGGAGCAGCTCGATTATCTGCGCTTTCCGCTCGGCGACATGACCAAGCCCGAGACGCGCGAGCTGGCGCGGCGCTTCGGTCTTGCGGTCGCCGACAAGCACGACAGCCAGGACATCTGCTTCGTGCCGACCGGGCGCTACACCGACATCATCACCCGCCTGCGGCCGAACGCGATGGACCCCGGCGACATCGTCGATCTCGACGGCCGCGTGCTCGGCCGTCACAACGGCATCGCCAATTTCACCATCGGCCAGCGCCGCGGCCTCGGCATCGCAGCCGCCGCGCCGCTGTTCGTGGTGCGGCTGGAAGCCGCCAACCGCCGCGTCGTCGTCGGCCCGCGCGAGGCGCTGAAGATGCACCGCATCGTGTTGCGCGACGTCAACTGGATCGGCGATGGCGACATCGACCGCGCCATCGGCAATGGCCTCGAAATGTTCGTGCGCGTGCGCTCGACCCGCGCGCCCCAGCCGGCGTGGCTGCGCGGCGCGAACGGCCATTACGAGGTCGAGCTCGTCGCCGGCGAAGAGGGCGTTTCGCCGGGACAGGCCTGCGTGTTCTACGACGCACCTGGCGGCCAGGCCCGCGTGCTCGGCGGCGGCTTCATTCAAAGCGCCGCCGCGAAGGCCGCAAGCAGCACGACGAGGCCGCTCGCAGAAGCGGTCCGCGGCTAAGCGCATGATCCGGAAAAGTGTGCAGCGGTTTTCCGAACAGATCATGCGCAATATAAGAATCTAGGCAGGGCAGGGGGCATGGCAGCAGACATCTCGCGGGCCGGGGTCGAGAAGGCCTATGGCCGCTGGGCGCCGGTCTATGATCTCGTGTTCGGCAAGGTGTTCGACGCCGGCCGGCAGTCGACCATCGCCGAGGCCGATCGCATCGGCGGCCGCATCCTCGACGTCGGCGTCGGCACCGGGCTGTCGCTCTCCGACTATGCGCGCACCACGAAGATCTGCGGGGTCGACATCTCCGAGCCGATGCTGCGCAAGGCGCAATCGCGCGTGCGCGCGATGCGCTTGAGCAATGTCGAAGTACTCTCGGTGATGGACGCGAAGAACCTCGCCTTCCCCGAAAACTTCTTCGACGCGGTGGTCGCACAATACGTCATCACCGCGGTGCCCGATCCCGAAGGCACGCTCGACGAGTTCATGCGCGTCTTGAAGCCCGGCGGCGAGCTGATCCTGGTCAACCACATCGGGGCCGAAAAAGGTTTGCGCAAACTCTCCGAGCTCGCGTTTGCGCCGCTGGCCCGCCGCCTCGGCTGGCGCCCGGAATTTCCATGGCAGCGCCTGGTCGACTGGGCCGCAAAACACGGCGGCGTGACGCTGGCCGAGCGCCGCCCGATGCCGCCGATGGGCCACTTTTCGCTGATCCGCTACCTCAAATCGTGATCGGGGGTGCGGAACACGCGGGCTGACCCGCGCGTTTCCCTCCCATGCGCACGACATCAAACATCATTCTGGCCAGCCTCCTGATCGCCGCCTCCGGCAGCGCGATCGCGCAGGCTCCGCCCGCCCCGGCGACGCCGCCGCAAGCGACCGCGCCGCCATCCCCGCAGCATGCGACCAATTGCACGCCGCAGGACCGCCCGAACCGCTCGGCCGACGGCACCACCACCGGCCAGTCCCGGGAACCGCTCGGCGACAAATTGGCAAAATCGGACGGCGTGCTCTGCCCGCCCTCCGGCGTCGATCCCGAGATGCACGCCCCGGCGCCCAGCACGAACGGCGCCATGCCCGTCATCCCGCCCCCCGGCAGCCCCGGCGGCGACCCGACGGTGCGGCCGAAGTAGCTTATCGCGCCGAAGCCTTGGCGTAGGCGGAGCCTGTTTCGCATCCCAATCTCGTCGTCATGCCCGGGCTTGTCCCGGGCATTCACGTTGTTGGACCGCCCGCAAGGTCGTGGATGGGCGGGAAAAGGTCGTGGATGGCCGGGACGAGCCCGGCCATGACGAATGTGGCCCGAGATTTGGCCCCAAAACACACCCATCCATTCCTGCCCGCGGATTTGTCCCGCCGACTTGTCCGCCGAAGCCTTGGCAGAGGCGGAAGCTTTAGCCAAAGCGGAAGCAAACTCGGATTGACAGCCCGCCGCCCCCTTCCTTATATGCCGCGCGTTCGCGAGATCGGCTTGTTTCGGCCCTCGCGACCCTGTGGCGGGGTAGCTCAGCTGGTTAGAGCACGGGAATCATAATCCTGGGGTCGGGGGTTCGAGTCCCTCTCCCGCTACCAATTCCAGCGTAACCCCTTGATTTCCCAGATTTTGGCCGATTGATGTTTCGCCTCGAGGGATATCTCATTGATACATCCGGAACCGCCGTTGATCAATTCTCTCGTCGCCGATCAGACCTAACCATTCGCGGCTCCCTGCGACGAGCAGAGAACTTGGTTGAGGCCTTGCGGAAAGTGCGGACTATCGGGGGTCCGAATCCCTCCCTCTCCGCCAGTTTCTAAACCCGCTCCGCCAGTTTTCACCTTCAAAAACCCCTGAAAAACAGCGTCTCCGGCTTGCGAGAGTGTGCAAGTGTGTGCGGCGGCCTCCGCCTCGAGGTCGACGCTCCGTTTGGCGTCGCGGACGGCGCGACGGGCCCTCATCAGCCGACCGACGAGATCGGTCCGCTCCGCTTCATCGAGCCCGGGTTTCGCCATCCGCCACAGCCTGCCGCGGACGACGAAGTAGCGACCGTCCGGCGTCACCGGATGCTGCACGGTCCGTCAGGCCGACTTCCGCTGCGACCGGGCCGCCGACTTCTTCGCCGCGGCCTCCTTGGCCGGCTTCTTGCCGACGATCGGCATCAGCATCTCCTTCTGGCCGGGCGTCGCCTTCTTCGCCTTCTTGGCCGGCTTTTTCGAAGATTCCGGCGGGGCCGCGCCACCGCCGATGCTCTTGCGCAGCGCGTCCATCAGATCCACGACGTTCTCGCCCCGCGGACGCTCCTTCGCGACGATGGGTTTGCCGGCGCGCTTCTGGTTGATCAGATCGATCAGGGCGGTTTCGTACTGGTCCTCGAACTTGTCCGGCTCGAAGTGCCCCGCCTTCTGGTTCACGATGTGCCTGGCGAGCTCAAGCATGTCCTTGGTGACCTTCACGTCCTGTATGTCGTCGAAGTATTCCGCGGCATCGCGCACTTCATAGGGATAGCGCAGCAGCGTTCCCATCAGGCCCTTGTCGAAGGGTTCGAGCGCGATGATATGCTCGCGATTAGTCAGCACGACACGCCCGATCGCTATCTTGTTCATCTCCCGGATGGTCTCGCGGATGACGGCGAAGGCGTCGTGTCCCACCTTGCCGTCCGGACGCAGATAGTAGGGGCGGATCAGGTAGCGCGGATCGATCTCGCTGCGGTCGACGAATTCGTCGATTTCGATGGTCCTGGTCGATTCCAGCGCCACATTCTCGAGTTCGTCCTTCGTCACCTCGATGAAGGTGTCGGTGTCGACCTTGTAGCCCTTGACGATGTCCTCGTTGGCGACTTCCTCGCCGGTGTCGGCGTCGACCTTGGCGTATTTGATGCGATGGCCGGTCTTACGATTGAGTTGATTGAACGAGACCTTTTCGGATTCCGACGTGGCCGGATAAAGCGCGACGGGACAGTTGACGAGCGAAAGGCGCAGGAAGCCTTTCCAGTTAGCGCGGGGGGCCATGGTACGCGGTACTCCGAAGCGCGAGGGCGGGTCGGACTCAAGACGAACGGGGGAGCTTGGTTCCGACACCGGACAGCCGTCCCCGGGACCATTTTTCGGTGTCCAACCATCGGCGGACTCGACTATATGTTCATGATATGTTCTATTCGCGGCATGTATCGACCCGCAAGCTGGCGCATGCCGAACCCGAAGCAGATGGAGAAGCTCGCCGCTGCCGTCGGCAGGCAGCCCTGTAGGGTGCGGTCGCCTGGCCCGGCCGACCCGATGCCTCCCGAATACTGGGAATCCGTCTTGCGCGACCCGCGGGCCGACGCCAGTCCCATGCCGCCGGGCCCTGCGATCCAGACGCTGCGGCTGTCCGAAATTCCCCAACATGTCTTACGGGTGGAGTGCTCCCGCTGCGGCCGCACGGTCGAGATCCAGAAGGCCGACGCGGTCCGCCTGTACGGACCGGCAGCGGTCTGGAAGGCCGTCGGCGAGCGGCTGCTGGACGACACCTGCCAGCAGCGGACGGGCCGTCACGAAGAGGACGGCTGCTGGCCGGTGTTCGAATGAATGCGGTCGCGACAAAGCGCTGGGGATATCGAGACGGCGACCTCCGGTTGTCTCCGATAACCCAATAACGATTTCCGCGACGCGGTAGACTTCGCTGATTCGACCGGAGTGAGTTGTAACTATGGGCGCCTACCGTTTCGTGCATTCAGCCGACGTCCATCTCGATTCGCCGTTGCGTTCGCTCGCGCTGCGCGATCCGCGACTGGCGGAATTCGTCGGCAACGCCAGCCGGCAGGTTTTTTCGCGTATCGTCGACTTGTGCCTCGACGAGCAGGTGAACGCACTGCTCCTGGCCGGCGACCTCTATGACGGCGAGCAGGCTTCGATGAAGACTGCGCGCTTTCTCGCTGAGCAGCTCCGCCGCCTAGATGCGGCAGGCATCAAGGTCTTCGTCATCCGGGGCAACCACGACGCTCTGTCCAAGATAACGAAGGAACTCGTCTTTCCCGAAAACGTCCATTTGTTCGGCGGCCGGGCCGACGCCGTCGAGATCCCTCGGGATCGCGGAGAGAGACCCATCGCGATCCATGGACTCAGCTTCACCAGGCCGCAGGCCCCGGAAAGCCTTCTCGCCAAGTACCGGCCGCCCGTCGCCGGCGCCATCAACATCGGACTCATGCACACCAGTCTGGACGGTTCGCCGCCTCATGACGTCTACGCGCCGTGCAGCACGGCGGAACTCCTCGGCTCGGGCTTCCGGTATTGGGCGTTGGGGCACATCCACAAGCGCTCGACGACTGAGGGCCCCTGCACCGTTGTGATGCCGGGCATTCCGCAAGGGCGCGACGTCGGCGAGCAGGGTCCCAAATCAGTGACGTTAGCCAGTGTACTGGACGACGGGTCCGTCACTCTCGACGAGCGTATCGTCGGGCTGGCGCAATTCGAACGCGTTGCCGTCGACGCCTCGGGGGCGACGTCGTGGTCCGACTTGGCCGCTCGGCTCGATAAGGCGCTTGGAGACGCAGCCGGCAGATCTGCATCCGATCATCTCGTCGCGCGACTTGCTGTTTCCGGAGCGACATCCATGGCCTGGAGCATCCGGCGTGATGCCGATCTCCTACGCACCGAAGCCGAGGCCCGGGCGGAAGCGATAGGCAACGTGTGGATCGAGAAGATCGATACCGATTGCCGCCGGCCGGTAGTCGATTCGGCGGAGAGCGCGGACCCCGTCGAAAAGCTGCGAAGGACAATGAGCGACGAAATCGTCGGCTCCGAGGCCTTCCGATCCGAAGCGGACGGTATCGTCAGCGACCTTCTCGCGCAGTTGCCTCCAGAATGTCGACGGAGCCTGGCTCCGGACGACACCGGCCTCGACCTGCTCGTCGGCCGACTCGCCAGCGAGGGATCGGAGGAGGTGCTGGCGCGTCTCGCCGCAGGCAGCTCGCAGGAGGTGCGCTGATGCGCTTTCGAAAGCTCGGGCTTCGACGCTACGGCAAGTTCACCGATGCGGTCATCGATTTCGGAGAGCGCCCGGTCGGCGCGCCCGACCTGCACATCGTCTACGGACCCAACGAGGCTGGTAAATCCACCGCTCTGTCAGCGTGCATGGACCTGTTTTACGGCATCCACAATCAGAGCCGGTTCAACTTTCTGCACCCTTATCCGACAATGCGGATCGAAGCCGACCTCGAGATCCTCGGGACCGTCCGTAGCTTTTCCCGGCTCAAGCTGCCGCACAACAGCCTGCTGGACGATGCCGGCAATCCCGCCGCCGACGCCGTGCTGCTCGGAGAACTCGGAGGTCTCGACCGCAACGCGTACCTCTGCGTAGCGAACACCATCTTGGCCAGCGGACTTTGTCCGCGCAAACAGGCCGGACATCTGATAGCAAGCGATCAGGTCAAAAGTCTGCTACCATCCTGACAAGTGGGGGCCGTCCACATCCCACCAACCAGGCGGCAATCCGACGAGACCTCCTAGCGACGAGCAATTCACGATGGCTCCGCTTCCCTGTGTCCGCATTTGCTGCAATTCGTGCTTCATGCAGGCCCAGACACCGCGCAGATTGACGAACGTGGAGAGCGAGGTCGGATAGCGGCGCCGCAGTCCGGACCCGGCAGCGAGCGGCCCAACCGATGCCGCCAGAGCTCAGTTTGGGGGTTGAATCACGAGCGTCTAGCCATGGGAAGACCAGCAACTACTCAAACTCATGCGCCGGTTTCGCGCCGGGCAATTACGCCGCTGGCGCGCCTTAGCATTTCTGATAGCTTGGTCAAAAGTGCATTTGCCAAGCTTCGCTACTCTTGAATGGGGGCTGACATGTGGATGCGCCACATACGGACGGTGCCGATCTCGGCCGCAGTTCTGCTGCTCTTGTCGGCCTGCCATTCACCTGGATTTGCTTTCAGCAGTCAGGGAAGTCAAGACTCTGCGTGGAGCTCGGAACGTATCGATCGCCTGCCGCCTGAGGTTCGAACCGCCCTCACGCACATGTGCGGGAATGCGACGCAGGCCGCTCACTATTTTGCGACGTTCTTGGACAATTCCCGAGTGATAAAGCTGCACTTCGAATATCTGCATTGCGATGAGCGGGCACGGTATTGTAAGGGCACCAGTTGCCTGCGACAGGAGTACGTCTCGACGGGCGGGCACTACCGGCTCCAGCGAAGCTATTACGGCGGCGACAACTAACGAACATCGTGATGAAGTCATCTCGCGCGGATATTCTGGATCCCGGCGCTCCTGCGGGCGCTTCGGCCCCTCGTTAGGAAAGCTCAGTGATGGAAGTTGATCGGGACGACGTAAGTCTCGAGGTCGCCCGGTTTTTCGGACGGAAAACCAGGGAACGGGCTGGCGCGACGGAGGATCGCGAGGGCCTCCTGATCGAGCACAGTGTGGCCTGACGATCTCGTTACCTCGGCACGCGTCACTTCACCTTTGCGGTTCAGCGCGAAGCGGACAACGGCCGTGCCCGCCTCACCGCGTGCCGCCGCGGGATAACGCTTGAAGCGTTCCAGATGACCGGCAACAAGAGCATCATAGCGGTTCGAAGCGGCTTGCGCGAACTGGCCGACGCGCTCGCTTTTCGGCGGCGCGCGGGTTTCCGGAGCGGGCGGCGGCGCTTCAGGCTTGGGCTCCTCGACAGGTCTGGGTTCGGATTTCGGAAGCGTCACATCAGCCTGTTGCTGCGGGGGCGGCGCTTGTACTTGCTGCTCGAGCTTCTGCTCTTCGGTCTTGGGCGGCTCTTTTGGCGCCGCATCGGCCTGCTGCATGGCTGGCCCGATCGCGAGATCCTGGTTCTGAACCTCGGGTGAGGAGGCCTCCATCGGCGCGAGCGAGACCGCGATGGCTGGAATGATCGCCGGCTGGCGCGGCTGGCGCGCGTACCACAGCGTAATGGAGGCGACGATTGCCACATGCGCGGCCGCAACAATGATCGCAGCCAGGCTCCAGCGCGAAAGGCCGCGTCTGTCCGGCAGATGGAGCGCAAATACCGTCATGGCTTGTGCGCCGGCGATTCCAGACCGACCAGCGCCAGCTTGAGATAGCCGGCATCACGCAAGACGTTCATCACTCCCATTAATTCGCCGTAACTGAGCGCCTTGTCGGCGCGGATGAAGATCGTCTCATCCTTGTGCGCACCGGTCGCGGTGTCGAGCGTAGTCGCGAGCTCGTCGCGTGATGCGGCTGCATCCCCAACTGCAATCGTGCCATCCGACTTGATCGTCACGAACACCGGCTTGTCCGGCCGCGGCTGTTCGGGGGCCGTGCTGGCCGGCAGATTGACGCCGATGTCGACCGTTGCGAGCGGCGCCGCCACCATGAAGATGATCAGCAACACCAGGATCACGTCTATGAACGGCGTGACATTGATTTCGTGATGGATCTCGAGATCGTCGTTCGCGCGCGTGCCAAGTCGAACAGCCATGATCTACTCCGCCGCCCGGAACCGCATCGACGCTGGAGAACTCGCACTGCGGCTGATCATGAGAAGAAGCTGCGCCGAGGCGTCGCCGAGCAAGCCCTTGTAGCCGCTGATCACCCGCGCAAGATGGTTGTAGATGACGACGGCGGGGATCGCCGCGACGAGGCCAACCGCCGTAGTCAGCAGCGCCTCAGCAATGCCGGGCGCGACCACGGCGAGGTTGGTGGTATGGGCCTCGGAGATGCCGATGAATGAGTTCATGATCCCCCAAACGGTGCCGAATAGGCCGACGAAAGGCGCCGTCGCGCCGATGGTGCCCAAGATCCCGACGCCCCGCGAGACCTGCCGAGTCATTGCCGCCTCGACGCGTTCCAACCGCAACGCGACACGCTCCTTGAGACCATCGTCGACGATGAAGTCGGAAAGTTCGGCCTCGCGCGCTGTGGAAAGGACGAGCTGCGCCACAGCATCCCTTGCGCCGTCGCAGGCGCGAAGCGCCTCGGACAATTGCGGGCCGCTTTCCAGCATCCTTAGCCGTCGCCGCACGCTCCCGGCTGCCAAGCGCAGCTCGATGGTCTTGGCGAGCCAAATCGTCCAGGTCACGAGCGAAGCAAAGGCGAGCCCGATCATCACCGCCTTCACCACGACGTCGGCGTTCACAAACATGCCCCATGGCGATAGATTCCGCGGCAACAGCGGATTTGGGGCGTCACTCTGCGCCAGCGCAGCGGTCGACGTCGCGAGCAAGAGGACGACGGCGCTCGGGAGCGCGAGCAGGCGTGCCAGGCCTTGGGTTGCGGTCCGTGACTTGAGATCGGTGTGACGCATCTGATTCTCGTATCTGTTGAGGTTTCGCATCCGCCCCCGCTCAAAGCTTCTGCGAAATACCGAAGAAGAAGCCGCGGCGTGGCCCGAATTGCGGGGCGAACACGCCGATCCCGGATCCGTCTCGGATTCCGTAAATCGTGTCGAACACATTGACGATGTCGAAGCGCAAGGTTGTCGGCTTGGTGTTGTTGAACCATTTGAATTCATGCGAGACGCCGAAATTCACCTGCGAATACCAGGGAAGCGAGGAGGTGTTCGCGAAGCCGCTGCGCAGACCGCTGCCGTAAAGGACATCCATCGAAAGACGGGTGCCATTATCCCACTTGTACGATGCGCCCGCCGATCCCGAGACCCACTGCGAGTGATCGGTGTAGACATAATGACTCGCGATGTAGGCAAGCTCGTCGGCACCGAACAAGAACTGGTTCGACACGACGTTCGTCGCGATTTGTCGCGCATAAGCAATGTTGGCATAAGCGCGGAAATGCGTGTCCGTGTATTTCGCCGAGAGCTCTACGCCGTAATTGTCGCCCTTTTCGTAGTTGAACGCGGTCAGCACATAGGCAGCGCCGAACTGCCCATCATCCAGCAGGTCCCTGGCCATCTTGTAGTAGCCATCCACGCCGACTTCGAGGCCGGGTAAGAGCTTCTGCGTGACGCCAACGTCGAAATAGTGCGAACGCTCGGGACGAACCGGATCTGCGAGGTTCACCTCCGGCTGCTGCGTGGTGTTTTGCACCAGGCCAAGGTTGGTCGGTGCCGCCAGCACGAGCTGCGGCGGCGTGAAATACCGAGCATAACCGGCGTGGAACACCGTGCCGTCCCACGGGGTGTAGGTCATGCTGATGCGCGGGCTGATCTGGTTCGCATTGGCGTACTGCATCATCTGATCGAACCGCAACCCGTAGTTCAGTGTGAGCTGGTTCGTCACCTTCCATTCGTCGGCGATATAGGTTCCGAACAAAAAGCCGGTCTTGCTGCTTTGATCGAGCACATTGAAGGGCGCATCAACCGGAGCGCCTGTGTTGTCGACCGGCAGCAGAACCGATCCGTTGCTCACGAAGGCATTCTCAGCGCTGACTGTGAAGCCTGCGTGTAATGTATGAGCGTCTGAGAGGCGGTAACCCGCATCGGTTTGAATGCCATGAGTCAGGCTTCGACGGTACACGTCCGAGGCCACGCCGTTGAAGACGAGATCGCCGACGACGTCTGGCACGAAATGCACGCTGCTATAGCGGTTGAAATAAGATGTCTGCAGATCCAGCCCATTGCTGGAGTATTGGAGCGCCAGCACGTTGAACGAATTGAATTCACGCTGGTTCTCGTTGAGATTGGCGGAATTAAAGTCGGACACGCCAAAGGCCGTGAATTGAGGCGTCTGGCCGGGATTGTTCGGAATTTGGAAGCGACTGTTGGAGACACCACCCATGTAGACGATCCGCGTGGTGGGATCGACGACAGTGGAGAGATAGGCAAACCCTTTACCCTGGTCCGTATGATCGTGGATCGCGTTATTGGAGGGGATCGGATTTTCCAGGCCGAGATTGCTGCCGAAGTAGCGCCCGGAGACGAAATACTGAGTGCTGCCAACTGTACCACCCCACTCGGCGTAGGGCGAGATGGTCCCGTGGCTGCCGCCATAGATGCCGACCTTGCCGGTGTTGTCGAAGGCGCTCGACTTGGTCTGGATGTCGACGACGCCGGCGGTGCGCAGGCCGTATTGTGCCGGCAGCGCCCCGGTGATCAGCGCAAGATTGCCGACAATGCCCGTGTCGAGAATCTGGCCGAACGCACCGACGCCATCGGGCAACATGATGCCATTGATGCGGTATTGAACATTGGCGTGTTCGTTGCGGACGTGCAGATCACCGCCAGCCGCAGAGTCCTGACTCACCCCTGGTGCCTGCAACAGAACCCGATCAAGCGAGGTATTCTCGCCTTGCGGCAGGGCTTCGATGGCCTGCTGTGTCATCTGATAGGGGCTCGTGCCGGTTGGCGCCAAGATGGTCTGGCGAGCCGCATCGAAACGCTGGTTCTGCTCGGTGACCACCTGGGCCTGGGTCGGCGCAGGCGGCTGGGTCCTGACGACGACCTGCGGGGTCGGCGGCTTGGGTGACCGCCGCCGTTCCACCGGAGCGGCGACGCGCAGTTCCGGCAGAGGTTTGCCGGTCCCCGCCTGCTCAGCTGCAGCCGGGGTAGGCGTGGCACTCTGCTCCGGCGTCTCCTGCGGCGCAGGGGTAACAGCGGGAGCAGGGGTTCTGTCCGGCGCTTGCGGCTCGGCTGTGGCGGCTGGTTGAGGCGCGTTGCCCTGCGCCAACGCTGTCGCGCCGGTGAGGGCGAGCAAACCCACTGATGATGCCGAGACGAGCGCCTTGCGGCGCGATAACTTAAGCGAAAGACCCATGACGGGCGCCTGACCAAATCTGCGCTTGAGATGCTACAAATGCCGTGCGGCCGTTCCGAAAAGGAAAGAAGCTTTGCCATCGATGTGGCGAGGCTCCGCCAGCAGCGGCATAGCGGGCAAGAGGCGTCAGGAAATGGGAGGTCCGCGCGACTGAAATGACGCGCGATGAAGCGCGACGACGAGGCGAATCGGGGGCGTCCTGCGATCAACAGCAGCCTGCTTGAATTCCAATAAGGTTGCAGGGGGTGTCGAGGCCAACCCGTTAGCCAGCGCCGCGCTCGCTACGCAGATTGGGCACAGGTAGTCGGGGTGAGAGTCGTTCGAATGCCCCTGCGTCTTACCGTGATCAGGCAAAGCCAGAGCGTCCACGATGGAGCCGCGCTCCGACGCCTGGCCCACGTGAACATGCCCAAAGGACAGCGCAAAGTTCATGGCCAGCGCGAACAGCGCGAACCATGTATTCAGCCCGGCACTAACCCGAAACCAGCGCATGTTCAGCCAGTTCTCATCCGCGCGGCGCACTTGCCGCCAACGAGTTATCCTAGCCCATGGAAACTCGTCTTGAAAGGGCAAGCGCTTTCGGAGCCGGATCAGGACTTGGGGCAACTTAGGGACCTCAGTTGCCACGCAAGTGAATCTGGCCCTTCGCCGCCTACCGGGCCGTCGCGCGCCTTAATCGCTTCGTCGAGCTCAAGCTGGCCGATGAATTCCGGGTAGCGGTTCACGCAGTATTGCGGGCCTTCTTGACTCCGGGACCGCAGAGCACTGAACTCTGGGCAGCGATGTTTAGGGGCGTGTCATGGAGCAGGAGTTCTACCGAGGTCTGGCCTAACGGGTCCGCGGTATGGCCGAAAAGGCTGATCCGTTCACCCGGCGTCGTCTCCTGGATCTGGCCAAGCGGTACGACTCCAAGGGCGGCGCCGCGCACGACGCCCCCTGCATCGAGCTTCTCCGGACCCGGCGAGGCCTGACGCGCCACGCCCCTGTCGTTCTTGATCTGGCGCAGCGCGCCCCCGATCGAGCCTGGCCGACTTCCCGCAGCGCGCCGAGAGAGCCCGCCAACGGAGCCTCCCGATAACCAAGCTCGCCTACCCAGCCGGTGGTCCTGGCCTGACCAGCGAGGAATTGAGGTCGTAGACGGTTGCGGCATCGCATTCCGCCCTGAACGCGATCCTAGCGGCTTGGAACGGGGTGGGGAGAGGCGCTGCGCCCTGGGCCGGTGACGAGCTGCCGCGTAAGCCACCCTTCCGGCACGTTGTGCTCGGCAGCCCCTCGTAGACGAGTCACTTCCGACCACGCCAGCGCGGCGGAGATCCATCTCTGCCGCTCCGGCCCATCGGCTTCGAGCTTCATGGCCGCGACGGCCTCGCGCTCGGGGTCGTACTGGAGATCCATGGATGCAATATAGTTGCAGATCGTAAACGATCACGCTCCGGTGAGACCGTAGCAATCCGGGGTCGGCAGACATACGCGGCTGCTGTCTAGCCGTCCTGACGAGCCGCGGCCAATCCACCCGATTCCTCAAGCGCACTCGCCTGAGAGCGAGCCGCTTCCCGCTTTTCGCTCGTCGATTGTGATGATTGTTGGAGACCGGTTGAAGCGTAGATTCGGATTTGCGATCAAAACGAAGCAGTTCTCCAAGTACGACGCGCAGAAGTGGCTTGCGTTCTACGAACGAGGATTGCGCCGGGTTCTGGAGATCAACCGACAGGGTACGCCGTTCCGCGAGTTTTATGCGGCGTTGCTTCTCACTCGGATGCTCTCGGACCGACCGATCGGCTACGTTGATTTGCGCAGCCCCGCCGGCGCCGGCCTTGGCGCGCTGGTCTACAACTATGATGGCAGTGTTTTCGCGTCGGATGAGGGCAGGATGCTCGCCGAGACTGGTGACGACGCGTTCCGGCTTGGTCATGTAGAACACGACAGCTACAATTCGCTCATCCTGTCGGACAAGCTGATCGGCGCGATTTCGTCGTCGCTAGGTGCCGTATTTCCTCCGCAGCGAAGCGTCGTATTGAAGGTTCATCCGCAGGCAGACCAGACGCGCCATCGGGTGCCTCGCGGTCGCCGTGATCCCGATATACCAGCCCGCGGTGCTCGATGCGTCGTCGCTCCACCGGCGCGCGGCTGCATCGATCGTTTCCGCGTCCTCGCGCTTGCCGACCACGAAGGAATTCCACGGCATCTTCAGAAGAGCGCAGTCGAACTCCTCGCTGATTTTTGCCGCAACCTTCAATAGCCGGCGCTGCATGCGATCGACCCACATCACGTCCAGTGCAGTCGCGATCAGTCCGTATAGCGCCACATAGGGCCTAGCATTACAGTTGCTTTGTTTGCGGGCTTCTGAATCCATGGGCAACCATGATTCGAATGTCGTGGACGCGGGCCGCGTCGGTTGAGGAGAAGCCTTGACGCGCTCCGCGCTGACGGACGTCCTGAAGCTCGCCTCGGTGCCCGAAGAGGCGCTCGCTGCGCTCGCCGCCGTCGAGCACGTGGGCCCGTCCATCGCGCCCGCTCCCGCCCCGCCGCCGGCCGCCGCGTCGACCGCAGCCACCGGCAGCTTGCCGCTCTTGAGCGCGATCTCGCAGGCCTATATCGACATGCGCAACGACAGGGACCGCGACCATCCCGACATTCGCAGCCTGATCCTGCGTCGTCAGGTGTTCCTCGACGTCATCGGCGATCGCACGCCGGACCAGTATTTCCCGTCCGACCTGCAGAACTTCGTCAATCGCATGCAGTACTGGCCGGCCAACGTGACCAAACGAGCGGACATGCAGGGCCGGCCGACGCTGGAAATTCTCGAAGCCAACAAGAATTTCGAGCTCCAGCCCATGGCCGAGAACACCATGATGAAGGGCTTGGCCGACGTCGGCTCGCGCCTCTGGCGGCGCCAGATCACCAATCGCGTGACCGTGCCCTACGCCACGGTGCGCGGCGCAACCGTTGTCGAGACCGAGCCGGAAGGCCTCGCAGCCCAAGAATTCGGCTCGCTCTGGAATGCCGTTCGCAACGACCTGAAACTGGAGGGACCCATCCATGAAGTCGCCTAACGAAACTTTGAGCGCGGCGCTCGCCGCCAGCCTCGATCATGCTTCGGACGAAGGCTTCGGGACCGGCGCGGCCCCCAGCGATGCCGAGGCCGAACGTTGCGGGATTCTGGTCCGCGTCACGCCCGAGCTTCGGCGCGAGCTGAAGATCGTGGCGGCCGCGCGCGACACCACGGTGCAGGCGCTGCTCTTGAAGGCGATCGTGGCTGTGCTCGAGGAGCCGCCGTCTGCGCCGAAGCCGTGAGCAGATGGCAGGCCGACAAAACGGGCCGACAAGGTGGGCCGACAAGTGCGCAAAAGTGGGCCGACAATAACGAGGTGGCAGTGATGATGGATAGCGAAGACGTGCTGAAACGGGCCGAAGCCTTGTACGAACTCATTCCAGCGCGACACGTCAGCGACGAAACGGCGCAAATCCACCGGGACGAGTTTCTGCGGATGTGGAATGCGAACTGCCTCGATCCGCTGCAGGACGACATCGCGCTCGACACCACTACCACCGCCGCGCGTCATTGTACTTCGGCGCGCGAGAGTTTCTGTTGGGTAGCGCAATCGAATATCTGTCGGCGGTCAGGCGCGGCGACGAGATGGCGGCACGCCGGTGGATTTTCCGGCTGCGGCAGGGGTCGAACGCCTGGCGCCGATCCTGTTGCTGGAGCCGCCGGCGCCAGAGGGCGTCCTGCCCTTCGAACGGCCGCCTTCGCGCTGGCATACCTCGTCCAACGCGACGCGCGAGCGCGGCCAGGACAGCAAGGAAAGCGTGCTCGAACTGCTGAAGGATGATCCTGCCTGGGACAGTCGCTTCTGGAACGAGGTCGTCAACACCAAGAACCTCATCCATCGCGACGTGATCGCGATACACATGGTGGCGCCGATGCGTCCCGAAGAGACGGTGCCGGGCGATCGTCCACATGGCTGGTCTCCCGGAGTGGTTCTCACCCTCCATAAGGAGCGCTGCCTGTCCATCACCTTCGCGCCGGTGAAGTCCCAAGAAGGCTTGTTTGGAACGGGCCTGACAGAGATCCGGGTCGATCCCGTGGCTTACGGAGAGCCGGCCCGCTATCTGGCCGCGCGCTGCAAGGCCGCCGGCGACACCATCGTGATCTGCACCAAGTCCAAGAATGCCGTCCGCAAGGCGATGGCGAAGATCGGGAAGCGGGCCTTGCCGGAGCTCGGCAACGTCATGCTGACGCCCTACGTCTTCCGGCATCAGCTCATCGCTGATTTCAAGAAGACGCTGGGCGGTGGTGAAGACGTTGCGGCGGCCGCAGGGCAGGGGACCGATAGCACGCAGTCCCACTACGCCGGCGCCGCATATGGCCGCAAACGCGAGGGGATCATCAGCATTACGGCATTGCGTCGTCCGCGTTGCGGCAACGTCGAACGTGCTCGCGCCTTGGGGCGTCGCCGGCGCGACAAGCCCGGTCGCGATAACGAGTGAGGTCCGAATCGGTTCGAACCTTGCCGGCGGTGCAAGGCGCCGCGCTAGATGTTGTCGCTGACCGGAAGCGGAGGGTTACCAATGGGGTCGGCTGGTCTCGGCGAGGAGAGGCGTTGCAGGCGCGGAGAGCATGACCCGTCCTGATCCAATCAGAACCGGTCATGCTCTACGGCGCCGGAGCATCGTCTTCACGCGGCCCGGCGACGACAGGCCAGTACCAGCCGTCAGGCCCCATCACCTTCATGGCGTCCCTGATGGCCTCGATCTCGGTGTTGGAGAAGCGATCAAGTAGCTCGAGCGCTGGCTTGCCGCAGGGCAGGCGCGTGCCGGCGATATCGATGATGAGACGCTCTCCGGTCGATTGCGTCCCCACGGCGCCTTTGCCGCTGGCGCCGCGCGCGATGTACGAGATCCAGCTCTTGGCGGCACGCATGCGTGCGGCCCGGCGTTCCTCCTGCAGCTGAAGCAGCGTCGGGGGAACACCCGCCATCGCGAGTGCCTTAGCGGCGGCTTCAAGCAGAGACGCGGCGACAAACTCGATCTCAGGGCTCGACGACAAGATAGAAAGCATGCATCCAACGAAATACTTGGGTTTTCAGTGCGTTGCGGCTCGAAAGCGTTCCCGCCTCACGCGAAGGGATGTATGGTTTCCCGCCACAACGACCGCGAGCTTTGCCGTGCAACTTCAATCAATCACCATTTCCGGATTTCGGTGCTTCGGGCCCGCGCCCCACCTCATCGAGGTGGGAAGCGATCTCCTTGCCATCGTCGGCCCGAATGCCTCTGGTAAAACGGCGGTGTTGCAGGCCTTGTGCAAACTTTTTGGCGTCACGCGCGCACAACGCACGGTCCGGCGTTCCGATTTTCATCTCCCGCCCGGCGTTCCCCCTGACGACCGAACGACGCGTTCGATGTCGATGGATGTCATTATTGCGTTGCCCGAACTCGCCAAAGGCTCGGCGACATCCCACACCGTCGCGCCAGCGTTTCGGCATATGCAGCTTGCCGGTCCGGGCGCGGCGCCAGTCTGCCGCATGCGGCTTGAGGCGCAATGGGAAGACGATGGCACGACCGAAGGCGAAGTTACGCAAAATCTCTATTGGGTCGACAAGCTCGGCGACAAAATCGCTGAAGAAGACAAGCGCACCGTCGCGCCGCTCGATCGCGGCCACATTCAGGTCTATTACACCCCGGCCACCCGCGACGCCGAAGCACAAATCCGCGCATCCACAGGGGCGCTCGCTGCCCGCTTGCTCCGCGCAATCGAATGGTCGAAGAAAACAAAAGACACGGTTGATTCCGCAACAAAGACTCTTTCAACCGCGTTCGGCCGCGAGGCCGCGATTGGCGCCATCAGCACCGCGCTGTCCGACCGGTGGAAGGAACTTCATGACGAGAAGACTGACACCAATCCCGCGCTAACGCTCACGAGCCAGCGCTTCGAAGAAGTGGTTGCCCGGATTCAGGTTCTCTTCCAACAAGGCCCGGCATCAATCGAACGCGGCCTCGACGCGCTCAGCGACGGCCAGCAATCGCTGTTCTACTTTGCTTTGGCCGCCGCCGTGTTTGATCTCGAGAAGGACGCGGTCGCCGGTAAAATCAAAGGCTTCCGCACCGATGAACTTCGCGTCCCGGCCTTGAGCATCTTTGCCATCGAGGAGCCCGAAAACCATCTGTCGCCCTACTACCTAGCTAGAATTGTTCGGCAGGTGCGGTCCATCATCGGGGGCGAGACCGCGCAAGCCTTCATCACGAGTCATTCCCCGGCCGTGTTGAGCAGGGTCAACCCGGAGGAAGTTCGTTATTGCCGCTGTGACGAAAAGACACGCCAGACGACCCTGAAGGCCGTGAAGCTCCCGGATAATGATGAAGAGGCGATCAAGTTCGTTCGCGGTGCGATGCTGGCGTTTCCCGAACTCTACTTCGCGCGTTTCGTCGTGCTGGTCGAAGGGGATTCCGAACGGATTGTGCTACCGCGCCTTGCCGAAGCCGATGGCTTTCTTGTCGACCCCTCTTTCGTTGCCATTGCGCCACTCGGTGGGCGCCATGTTCAGCACTTTTGGCGCTTGCTGAATGGGCTCGAAATTCCGTTCGCGACGTTGCTTGACCTCGACCTTGGCCGCGATGGCGGCGGCTATGGCCGCATCAAGACGGCGATTGGCCACTTGATCGAGCATGGTGTTCCGCGAGCAAAGCTTCTGGTCACCAACGGTGGAGGAGTGCTGTCCGAAGAGGAGTTCCAAGCAATGCACGGCTGGACATCCTACCAGCACCTCCCGGCCTGGATCGACGTGCTGCTACCCTATGGAGTTTTCTTTTCAGCACCGCTTGACCTCGACCTTTCGATGCTGGCGGCGTTCCCCGATGCCTACAAGGCGGCTATCCCCAAAGGCGGCGGCCCGAAAATGACAGTGGAGAATGCCGCCAAGGTTGTCCTCGGTGAAACCGGTCCCGGCCTTGAAGCCTATAAGAACGCGTACCCCGGCTACGACGTGCACATGCCCGCCTATGCTACCATTTCCTGACACACAGCAAGCCCGCGACCCACCTGCGTGCCTTTGCGCACCTCGACGACGAGAAGCTGGAAACCGGTATGCCCGAAACCTACCGGAAGTTGCTCAACCACATAAGCGATAACCTTAAACGAGACTGAGATGGCCTTGCTGCGGCGGCACATAAAGCCCGAGGAATGGAAGCCGGCCGGCATCGACGCGCTGGAGGAAAATGCGCTCGACGTGGTACGCTCAGCCAACAACCGCTCCGTGATCGCCGGGCCCGGATCTGGCAAAACTGAATTGCTGGCGCAGCGCGCGTCGTACCTTCTTCAGTGCGGTTTATCCCCGCAGCCTCAAAGGATCCTCGCAGTTAGTTATAAGCGTGACGCCGCCTTCAACATCGCCAAGCGCGTATCCGCCCGGTGTCATCCCGAACAGGCGCACCGCTTCGACTCCTTTACCATCGACGCCTTCGCGAAAAGCCTCGTAGACCGTTTCGGGCAGGCATTGCCGCCGGAGTGGCGTCCCACGCCGGATTATGAAATAGCCCAAGCTCGTGATCCCATCGTGCGCGACTTTCTGCGTTCGTTGGCGCCCCCGGCTTCAGTCGGCACCTACGCCGATATCATGGCTATCACGGTGAAGGGCTTTGAAAAACAGTGGGTGGTCCCGCTCCCGCTTGCGTCACGTCCCGTTGCGAAGCCGTCGCCGGGTGCATGGGCGGCCGATCAGTTTTGGGAAGCCTGGCTTCGGCGCGGCCCGCGAAGCTTCCTCACCTTTGCGATGATCGGTCGTCTCGCTGCGCATCTTGTCCGAACCAACCCCATGGTTCGCCAAGCCTTGCAGCTAACCTATTCGCATCTGTTTATGGACGAGTTTCAAGACACGACGCAGGTTCAGTACGACCTCGTGAAGGAGATATTTCTCGGCTCTCAAACGGTCATCACGGCCGTCGGTGATAACAAGCAACAGATCATGCGCTTTGCAATGGCGATGGACGATCCGTTCACGCCCTACGAGGCGGACTTTAAGGCGCAACGAACGCCTCTGAAGAATAACTATCGTTCGTCACCGGATCTGGTGCGTATCCAAGACATCCTGGCGCAGGCGATTGATACAAAAACCATCACGCCGGTCTCCCAATCCGCCGCCGCCGTTGCAGGCAACAGCTGTGAAGTGTGGGATTTTCATAGCGTTGCCGCGGAGGCCGCATATCTTGCAACCAATGTCGCCAGCGAGATGAAGGAATACAGCTTGAAGCCGCGTGACTTCTGCGTTCTCGTGCGCGTCCGCGCCGCCGAGTATATGAAGATTCTGGAACCGGCCTTTGCCGCGCAAGGCGTGCAGCTGCGCAACGAAGCGGAGATGATCGGCGAGGTGGCGTTGCAGGAGTTACTGGGTGAAGCGGTATCTGAGATTGTCGTGGCGTTGCTGCGCCTCGCTACCGCTCCTCGTGCCGGGCGGTATTGGAGCGATTGCCTAGAGGCGGTCTGTTATATTCAGGGGCTGGCGCTCGACGATGACGCTGCACGCGTAAAAATAGCCACGGCGCTGGATAAGTTATCGGTCGATTTTGCCGCAGCGCGGCCAACCCCCGTGACGTCACAGGCGGACGCTGTAGCCGTTGTCACCACCTTGCTCGATTTTGTCGGTCGTCAGAACATTGTCTCGGCGTCGGCGGCCTATCGACAAGGGGACTGGCTAGACCATGTCGTTGCGGCTGTCATCCTCCACCTCGAAGCCTCATGCCGAAGTGCCGCGACGTGGAGCGAGGCCCTCGACATATACGAAGGCGAGCATGCTGTCCCGCTGATGACGATTCACAAGAGCAAAGGATTGGAATACCACACGGTAATGTTCGTGGGGCTCGACGACGGCGCATGGTTTGCGTTCCAGTCGCAGACCAAGGAGGAAATGTGCGGATTCTTCGTCGCGTTCACACGGGCCAAACAACGCGTCATTTTTTCCTATTGCGCCACGCGCGGCCAGCGTACGGCAATCGCTCCGCTTTACACGCTTCTTAAAAGCGCGGGAGTCCAGACGATCGCGCATTAAAGGCGCGATACGTGGGAGAGATCAAATTCACCCGGCGCATCGGGCGCGGGCGTTGCGAACCACTCATCCTCACCTACACCAGAGCTTCGCGGCGCCGGAACGGTCGCCAGTGGATTGTGGGCAAAGTGCATCGCCAGCGGCCTTCCATGGCGCCGGTTCGCGGCGCATCCGATCACGGCGGATAGGTGCGCCGACCCGAGGCGATGCCTAGGTCCCGCTGAACGGGCCGGCCGAAATCGGCTTGCTAGATCCGGCAATCTCGCGGGGAGGGCGATTCCCTGCCTGTCCGGTTCCAGCCCGCGGCAAGGAGCCTTCCAAGCCGTTGAATCCAATCGCCTTTCGGTTAGCTACAAAATGTTGTTGCCGATGGCGCAAACGCCCCCTATATGTATCTCATCAACTGCAGTGAGATAAATGAAGATAGTCACTCTTCCCATGCTTCGGCCCGGTGTTGATCCCATCCTTGCTGGCCGGCTCTCGGGCCAACGCGCCTTCGTGGTAACCCTCGAACAGTTCCCGGAATTAGCCGAACCCGCCCTCGTGGTGCTCGACTTCGCCGGGGTGGATTTGGCGACGTCGTCCTACCTGAGCGAGTTGCTCGTGCCCTTGCGCGATCATCTCCGCCTGCGCCGCCAGCCGGGCTACGCCGTCGCGGCGAACCTCTCGGAAAAGGTGCGCGAAGAGATCGAGGAGATGCTGCGCCGCTCGGGTGATGCCTTCCTCACCTGCGCGACCGACGCCTCCGGCCAGATCACCGATGTGCAGCTCTGCGGCAGGCTCGACGACAAGCTTCAGGAGACACTGCTTCTCGTAAGCCGAAAACGCGAAACCACCGCCGCGCAGCTCTACGAGGAATCCCGCACCGTCGACATGGTCGGCGCGACAGCGTGGAACAACCGCCTCGCATCCTTGGCGGCCAAAAGCCTGGTTGTGGAAATTTTGCAGGGCCGCACCAAGAAGTACCGGCCCGTTCTGGAGGTTGCCTGATGGGACTGGATTTTATCCGCACCGCCGCGCCGGGCTTTAACCGCGTGCTCGACCGTCGCCTGGTCGAGATGCACTCTCCCAAGCTGTTCAGCCGCGACCTGCCGATCGTCTCGCGAACCGCTCGTGCTGACCTCTGCGGCGACCCCGATGTTACGCCCGGTGAGAAGGTGCTGCTCCGCGTCGTGAAGGACAAGGTGATCGTGCAGCGCTTCAACACCACCATCGCCGAATGCCCCAACGCGCCGGCCGAGTTCGTCGCCCATCTCCGCGCGGGCGCGGGCATCGCCGAGGGCGAGATCACGTCGGTGCAGCCCATCAGCCAAACCCTGGAGATCGGCATTTGCGAGTAACCACCCGTCCGCACGAACAGCCCGGCACCCCCTCGCTCGGCCGCCGGCGGCGGCGCTGGGATGAAGGCGAGGCGTTGCCGATGGCACTCGGTTGCCTTGGGTGTGCCGACCTCGGCACCTGTGGTGGCATCCGCAAAAAGCAGGACGCCTATTGGTGTCTCGACGATTGCTGCGGCAAGCCAGACACCTGCGACGGCATGTGCCCCAACAATCCGCTTGGATTTCTTGAGCGCATGCGGGAGGTCAATGGGCTGGAGCTTGACACCATCCCGCGCGCCGCGCCCTGCGCGGCACCGCCGCTCCCCTCGTACGTTCCCTACATTTATCACGGCAACCGCCGCGCGGTGCCGCTCGACGTCGAAGCCGTCGCGCTGCCGCTGCGCCGGTTCTACCGCGCGGACGGGCGACCACGTTTCACCAGCCGCGCCGAGGTCGAGGCGACGTTTGGACTTGCGCCGCACACGCAGCTCGTCCTGATCGGCAGCGGACGCGATGCGGCGATCGAGGCGTGGTGGAAGCTGAGCGAAACGCGTGGGCCGTTGCTGGCGACGCTTCGCACGCTCGGCGTGGCGCTAATCACCGGGCCGAACTATTCGATGTTCACCGACGAGGTGCGCTACAACGACATGCACGCGATGAAGCGGATCGGAACGACCTGGCAGGAAATTGTCGGCGCCGTCGTTCCCGGCGCGTACCATCTCAATGCCCGCACGCCGCAGGATTACCGCCGCCTCGCCGCCTTCCTCGCGGCGCGTCCCGAAGTGACCGATGTGGCGTTCGAGTTCAAGACGGGCGCGGCATGGCGCACCCGGCTCGGTTTCCATCTTGAAGAACTCGCCCAGTTGCCGGGCCGCGCGGGCCGCCCGCTCCACTTCGTCATGATTGGCGGCATCAACGCGATCCCGGTCTTGGCCCCGGCCTTCGGTCGGGTGACGTACATCGACACGTCTGCTTTCATGAACGCGGTCCACCGGCAGCGCCTCTACCTCAACAACGAAGGCGTGATGAAGAAAATTCCCGAGCTGACGCTGATCGGCCAGCCCATCGATGATCTTCTCGTCGAAAACCTCGCCACGGTGCGGGGGCGGGTCGAGAGCCTGCTCAATGGCGGGTAGCTGATCCCGGCATCATCGGCTGGCACCGGATGGCGGCGAGAAAACCCTTGAACGGCGTCTTCTGCGCCAGGCGCGCCTTTTTCAACTCAGGCTGCGGCCCGCTGATCAGCAACGCATGATCGCCCGAACGGAAGCGCAAATCAGCGTTTAAATGGGCAAGGCCGAGGAAGAGGTCGCGGAAACCGTTGCCGTGACCGGACGCGCGGCCGTACCGCGACACGTTTTCCTGAAGCGCCGCGTGCATGGCGAGACCATGATCCGTAAGCTCCGCGAACTCTTCGTCCTCGCGCAGGGTCGCCAGCACGCCCGCACCGCAATCAGCCGCAACGAACTCGAACAGCGACGGCCGCGCCTGGAAGGCAAGGATGCCCGTCGTGGCAGCGCCGGAATGCTCGTGAATGTTGGATTCCATTTCCCGCAAGGCGGCAGCGAGGCATTGTGCAACCGGCGTGACGAGGCCGGACGTTTCCGCCGCCGTCCGCGCCGCGATCAGGAAACGATTACGCTGAAGGTCATCGGCTTCGAGGCGTGGATTGAAGGTCGTCCGCATGAAACCGCGCCGCCGCGTGTCATCCAGCCAGAGGTTCTGGTTGCTGGCGAGCGCGGCGCGAAGGTCCCGTTGCGTAATGGAATCGAGCCACGCCGTTTGCAGCAGCGGCCCGGTCCGACCGTCGCTGGCTTCCATCATTAACTCGATCAGTGGGCACAGGTCCGTTGCGGCATAACGAACCTGCGGCGCCCCGGTGAGCCGGCCTCGCGCGTGGGCCCCCACGAGATCGTCAACGACCTCGAATGTCAGGTTTGCACGCGGCAAGGGCTGGTTCGGAAAATCCAAGTTACACTCAAAAAGGAATGGAAGAACCCGGCACCCGGGGGAAGGGCATTTTAGGTGAGTCGGCCCCGGGGCCGTGAGTCGATTTCGCGCTTTTATACCGGCACACTTTGAGCCCGCCACGGGTTAGGATGAGGGAAATACAGGTTTCGGAGGGGGATAAACTTGACGATAGTTGCAACCGCGCCCGCGCTGTGGCGCATGCAAAAAACGGTAGCCCTTTCAGGGCATACCCTGCATCTTCAGAAGCCAAGTCCCGTATCCAGCGGCTTCGTTCCGCCCGTAATGACCGACCACATAGGTTTTCGCCCCGAAGCATTGGCCGCCGCCATGGCGCGGACCCTGACACTGCGAGCAGCCCCCCGGCCTTGCTCCGTCACTGGATCCGGTCCCAGCTGGCCAAGGTCGAATACCTTGTCGCCGATGGCGCGCGGTTCGCGCTGTCACCTGACATCACGGCGCTCGCCGATGCGGAGCGATCCGGTTTCCCAGGGGCGCGTGGGCGCTGGCGTGACCGATCTTCTGATGAACGCGCTTGGCTACGTATGGCGCGACAACGGGGCGTGCTTGACCGGCACAACCGATCTGCATGCCGACTTTATTTATGCAGGTGGCGCGGTGACCGGCCACGGGGTGGTGCTGGCCGAAGCGCACGGGTCGTTCGCGCAAAGCGTCACCTGCAGCCGTATGAGCGGCGAGGCCATGCGCAAATACCGGCGGCAGGTAAAGCCGCACATCGCCGGCACTTGCGCGCATGGCAAAGTTATCCACGGCTACGCCGTCGCGTTCGGCTGCAATCCCGCCAGCGGCGACACCTTTCCTCATGTGGCCGAGACGAAAATCACGAAGCCCCAAACACGGCCGAAACAGCCGACGCCTCAAATCGCGACGCCTGCACCGGGCCTCGTTCCTACCTCGCTCGCGCTCGCAGCGCATCGCGCGAACTTCCTACTCCTGGGCGCGTCGAACATTGTCGCCAGGATCGACTGGCTTCGAGGCGCAGGAGAACGACCCGACGAAAATGCTATCTCGACATTCTTTGCGGTTGGGATCGCTGGAAGACGCTTCCTGGTCGCGGCCGAATATTTATTGCCTTACTTGCTGCCTTGGGCGCTCATTGAAGAACAGGAAGCGCCGAACTTCGTATGGCGGCGCGCGGTGTTTGAGCGCTGGCGCGATTGGCCTTGGAGCGGTCTTGCAAACATCTTCGCGATGGACAAAGTGGCGGCGAAATCGTTCCTGCTAACGCTGTCCGGATTGATCGGCAGTCCACATGAACAAATCCCAATGGTGCTGGACCTTCCGGATCTGGAGCCGCGGGTTTTTTCACTTCGATACCGGACCGGCGCGATGACGACGGCGACGCCCGCTATCCCCTCGTGCAATTCCGCGACGGCGTGGCCTTGCTCGGCCGGTTGCCGCGATCTTCTCCACTGGACAGCCGTTCCTGGTCACCCCAACGCGGGTTCGATTGAACCGAAAGGGACCGCTCACAGAATAACGTCGGACGCGCAGGCACAGGGACGAAACCGATTCAATGAAACGCATGGTCGTGGATAAGAATATGCTGGAGGATCCGAAGAATCTCGGGCGGAAGCAACCGCTACGCGCGTGGCTCGCGGAATCGAAAGACCATATCGCGGTCGTCACCGATTACGCGCAGCTGGAGATCGTCCCAGACCCCGATCCCGAGATCGTCTCGGTCGGCCTCTCGCCTGATGAAGCCAAGCGCGCCGGCCACGAGCTCAAGATCGCCAGTTCCCCTTCGCCGCCAATGGCCGCGCCATGACCGCCACGGCGAGGCTGGTTTCGTGCGCGTCGTCGCGCAGGCCGGCAGCGAGCTGGTGATCGGCATCCAGGCGGTCGGGCAAGGCGTCTGGGAATTGTCGGCCGCCTTCGGCCTCGCGATCGCGATGGGCGCGACCTTGCAGGACATCGCCGGCACAATCCACGCCCATCCGACGTGGGGCGAGGCCTTCCCGGAGGCTGCGATGAAGGCGCTGGGGCACGCGCTGCATATCTGAGATGTCGTTTATTCTGCAGTGGGCAAAGTCCTAGGGAATATGCCTGGCCTATAGGGCGGTCGAAAACGACGTCGTAGCCGCCGCCCGAACCGCCGGGCCGTCATTTATCGTGACGAGCACGGCAAAGGAGCGTTGGGCGACTTTCGCGGCTGCCGCGGGGGGGCCGGGCGTCTATTTTGAAACGCCTTGAAGAACAATGAGACGTTCCTTGCCCAAACTCTTGGACAACTCATTGAAATTACTTGAGGCGTACACTTCCCTAGAGAGTACCACTCCCCCGGAGCGATAGCGAACCGAAACAAGCTTTGGTCACGATAGTTGAGATAGCGGTCGCTCGCTCCCGCTCTCCTCAAGCTTTCAGCCGACGGTCGCTGCGAGTTTCTCGAAGATCCGTTTGCCAGACGTCGATAAAGCCGTCGATTGTCGTGACGTCGCTGATCGTCTCTGTCTCTGAGCTCTCCCCCGTTACTCCGAAGGCAACTCCGGCATCGTGCGGCCGCACGCGGCAGGCTGCGGCCGCATCAGGAAAGCTGCTGCCGCGCACACCTAGCTTGATCTGGAATGCGAGGCCGATAATCCAGTCTAATCGTCATGCTTTTGGCCGCCGGCGGTCAAGCGGCAGCGAGAATTGAAGCGCGGGACATAACAAGAACCTACGATGCCCGCGCTTGCAGAGGAGTTGCGCGGTTCCGGGCGCAATTTGCCCACGATGAGGCGCTACGGGGGCCGGACTCGACCTTCGACGATGGTACTTCCCTGCTGTCACACGCTATTTCTTGAAGAACGGGGAGAATCGACGGCGAGAATGGGCGGCGCAAGGGCGAATCCACGGCAGGCATGGGCTTGTTGCTCGTGTTGGGCGCCATCTACGCGGCCCTCAGCGCGGCATATCGGTTCGTCGTGGAAAATCTGGCCGCGGTCGTCGCTATTTGCACGGGCCCGGAGCGCCCCTTCGCAAGGGGAGGGCGCCGGCGTCGGCGAGGTGGGTGTCGCCGGGAGAGTCCGTCACTGTCCAGGGCATCACCATCGCGGCCGGTCGCTTCTATCTCGGCCAGGCCCTGCTCTCCGAAGACCAGGAGATCGACGGCTACGTCGTCAATCCCAAGCTTTCCGCACGAATGTCGCGGCCGGACGCGCCGGAGATTCCATGCCGTACTGGCCGTCCTACGCGGACCTGACGCCAGCGGCGCGCCGCGCATGCCTCGTCCGCCGGCGACGGCGAAAACCTTGCCTCGCGGCCACCCGGTTGGCTCTCAGCTCCCGCGCCCGAGGTTGTCCAGCTCAAGCCCAGCGCCGATCGCGACGCGAGCACGGCGAGGGCGCAAGGCGTTGTCGTTCCCTTTTCGCGGCGATAGGGCGAGGCCGCCGTCTGCATGACAGAGGCTCGGAAAACTACTGAGGCCCGCGAACTTGCGGTAGCAGCGCGTATTTTGCAGAAGTCGAAGCCGCAACCTGAACAGAGCGCGGCGTTCAAATCGCTACGCACGAACCGAGAACCGGTCGAGTGCCGTGAACTCCTGATGATAGACGTTCGCCTCGCATTGATAGACTTCACTCTGCAAGAACCGGAATTCAGCGGCCAGATCTTCCTCCTGAACGTCTACGTACCATGACTTTGGCCGCCCATCGGTACCATCGTTCCATCGGTAGTTGCGCCGTTTCAACAGGTCTTTCAATTCGAACGGAGACTGCTCCGCCCAGACCCGAACGGTTTTGCGCCGTGCACGCTCAAGCAGGCCGGCCAGAGCGGATTTCGAGGCGTTCGGCAGCTTCTGTTCGAGCAACTTCAACAGGGCGAAGCAATCATCGGCCGCTCTATGTGCGTGGTAGAAGAGACCGCATGTTGCCAGTAGATGCTCGAGCTTGGTACTTGCGAAACCATATTCCTTCCACCTGATACCGCTAAGCGAACAAGCCCATGGCTTGTGCACGAAGACCGGCCAAAATCTCTCGGCGAATTTTCGATCGAACGCGGAGTTGTGCGCCACGATGATGTTGGCGTCGGCCGCGAAACGATCGACTGCCAGCGGGTCGATTGTTCGGCCGGCAACCATCTCGTTTGTAACGCGGGTCAGAGCTGTGATCTCAGGAGCGATGGGGGACGACGGCTCTTGAAGAACCTGGAAGACACCGACCACTCCCAAAATCCGATCATCGGCCGAATAGGCGAACTTGATCATCGCCAGTTCTATGATCTCGTCACGGCCGGTATCGAGTCCCGTGGTCTCGACGTCGAGCACGATGCCGATCTTCGCGCCGTCGTCGGGACGAAAGCCTACGGTGGGCGGAACGATGCGGCGGAGAACCCTGTATTGTCCGCTCGCCTCCAGCTGTCCCGCCAAGGCCTCGTTGGTTTCGCTCTGCATGGCCCTTCTCTTACATTCGGATGAGCCCGGTCTCTAGCGGGTCGGTTAGTGAGGAAAGTGAGAAGCTGCTCCGCGAGCGACGGTAGGCGCTGCCGGAACGAGCGGGTTGGCGGTGATGATCTCGACGATCTCGGCCTGATCGAGGTAGCTGGCGGCGAACAGGGCTTCCGCGAGTGCGTCCAGCGTACGATTGTTCCGCTGGAGCAGGGTCAGTGATCTCTCGTAGGCACGCTTGAGCGTTTCGTTGGTCGCCGTGCGGAGCGGGCCGTTCATGAGCAGATGGCCGTCATCGATCTGGTCCTTCGAGAGCGTCACGAGACCCGTGTGACCGAAGCCGAACGCCGTTTCAATCCGTAAGGCTAAGGTGGTCGCACGGACTAGGTCGCAATCCGCGGAAGTGCCACCCGCGCCACAGGTCGCCTCGTTGAACCTCAGTTGCTCCGCGGCTCGTCCGGCCAACATCGTCACGAGACGTTTCTCTAGATACTCGCGAGTGGGAAGCTGGACCCGCTCCGGCGCGCTCTCCGCGACGCCGCCGTCGCCACCGATCGACAGGGACTTCGGCACGGCCGTGCCGAGCGCTATGTGCGAGATCGCATGCCCGGCTTCGTGATAGGCGATACACAGGCGAACATCTGGCGGCAGATCCGGCTCACCGCCGCGGACCACTTGCACGAGGTCGTTCACGGCGACGTCCCGTCCAGCCTTGCGCGCCACCTGGCGGGCCATGCGAACCCATTTTTCGACGTCGGCGCCGGTGTGACCGCGGGCGGCAAGCGCGGCCTCGCGCAGGTCGGCACCCGCGCAATCTGCGCGAAGATGCGTCCGGAAAATGCCCATCAATCCGGCGACGTCAGGCAGTTCGACCCTGATATGGTGATCGAGGCGTCCCGCCCTGATGAGCGCCGGGTCGAGACGATTCGGATCGTTGCAGGAGGCGCACACGAAGACGCCCTCGACCCGCTCGAAGCCTTGTATGCACTCAAGCAACACGGCAACGATCGCATTCCACCAAGAATTGTCCTTCGTCTCACCGCGCGCAGGGATTGCGTCGCATTCATCGATATATATGATAGCGGGGCGCCGCTGAAATGCCTCCGCAAACGTGGAGCGGATGCAGGAGGTCACGTCCCCGAGGTGACCCGACTTATGCGCCTGAAATTGCGCATAGCTTGTGGCGATGAAGTGAACGTTAGGCAACTCGCGGGCCAGCGAGCGCATCAGCGAGGTCTTACCGGTGCCGGGAGGGCCCGACACCAGCAGTCCGTGTGGACATTCGCTCCAGGGACGCGTCCCCGCGAGATATTCCCGCATGGACTCGACCACTTCCAAGCAATACGTCTTCGCATCGCCCAGACCGGATAGTTCGGAAAGTGGCGGTACGTCGCTGGTGGCCTGCGGCTCGACGACGCGCCGCAGGCGTTCGAGCGAACGCTCGAGGCCGATATCGTTGCGCACGGCGATGGCGAGGTCGTTGATGGTCGTGCGGGACGCGATCGAAGCATCAACCGACGCGGGCCTCGTCCCGGTCACGGCTTCCATCACGTCGGCGACGACCGCGGCGTCGATGGGCGGAACGACGACGCGACGCTCGGCGAGCCGGACCAAGGTCTTGGGCAACTTACCGAACGGCGTCCCTATGCCGATCGTCGCGCAGCGCAAGCGCATCGCAATTGCGACGGCCTCGTAGTCTTCCTCGGAAGAGCTCTTCGATTTCGTCGGCTCGGTGAACACGACTGCGGATCCCCCCGCCCGTGTCATGTGGTTGCGATCGTCGAGGTCGTTGCCGTCGATCAAAGGCGCATCGCCGGCGAGCAGAAGACGCAAGAAGCGACGTACCGGTTTCACGAGATCGGGGTGCGGCACCTGGATGATGATGACTGTGTCCGGGTCCAACATTCTGGCCAGGGCATCGCGTGAGTTTTCGAAAGCGCGGCCGAGGAGCGCGGCGACAGTGGCGATGTCGGGAGCGCAGGCGGGGACGGGCTTCGCGACAGGAAGCGGATCACTGTCGTCTTCGGAGGCAGGCTCATCGTTCTCGTCATCCGAGATGGACCGCGAGAGGCGCGAGAACCCCGCGCCGCCACGGGCGAAGTCGACGAAGACTTCGTGCAGGGGCTTGTCAGACGAGGCAAGGACACGCAGGTTCATTCCGGCGCCTCGCATGTCGGCGCCGCCACCGTCGGTTCGATCACAAGCCAGCTGTCCTTATCGATCTGTTCGCCGGACAGCAGCTTGGCGGCGAACGATGCGCCGCGGCAATGAAACCCGACCTTCAGCGTCAACTTGTCCGACGTCCCGCTACTCGGGCCGACCCACTTTTCGATCTCCAGCAAATCGCGGCGCCGCTGGTGATCGTACGACAGATCGGACCGCGAACGGCGTGCATAGTCGGAACCCGCCATCACGTAGAAACGATTGTTCCAAATGTAGCCAACGGCGCGCAAATCGCGGCGATTCAATCGGTATGCAACGCCCTCCTGAGGAACGACTACTTTTTCCTCTTCCGTCATCGCGACCATTTCGCTGCGGTCCATGGTCACGGATATCCGATGGCGCAAAGCGGGCGGCTCTTTACGTGCCATCTCGATCCGCGTGAAGCCGGCCACCGACAGCAGCGCCTGAGCGTGGCCGACCAACTGTTCGAAATCGTCCGCGATTCTAAGACCGCGGCCGAAGGGACGTCCGGAATTTGCGAGCGGTATATTGAGATGCGTGCAGATTTCGATCAACCTGCCTTCGACGTAGGGTGCCGTGACCTTGTTGAACGTGTCGCCGTCGGCGATGATGACGTAGATCTGCGTGGTCGCGCTGATGGCGTTGCCGAGCCGATCCCCAAAATCCCGTTCACCGTCGCCGTGGCCGATGTAACTCTTCTGGTCGCTGGTCGGCATGGGATCGTCGATCACATAGACGACGTAGTCCCATGGCGACAAGCGCTCCTTGAGACGCGCAATCTCGGCGAAGGGCAACACGAGGATGGATAGTCTTGAACCGAACGATTTCACCAGCCGCATTCCGGTCGGGCTTCCGTCGACGAACACGGTGGCAGCCGTAAAGCCGCGCCCGGGGGTGCTCGTCGGAGCCGTGCTGAAGTCGGACTGGGTCACTTGCGGGTCTCGCATTCGATATGCGTCATATGGGATATATATCCCATATGACGCATTATGCAAGGGCTGTCGTCCGCGCCGTCACCGGGTGTAAGGTTAATCGGTTTTCGATTCGGAGCCCGCAGTGGCCAGCGACAAGTTGCCTTCGGGGCGGATGATAAGGGCTGGTCGCGCGCTGGTCGGGATGGAGCAGCTCGATCTCGCGCGCGAGATCGACGTCGATCGACGTACCGTATCGCGGCTAGAGGCCGATGAGGAAGTTCCGGTCAATCCGTTGAAGGTCGCGACGTACAAGAAAATGCGCGACGCTCTCGAGCGACATGGCGTCGTGTTTCTCTATGGGGGCAAGAATCATGGTGAAGGAGTGGCGCTCAAGGACTGAGCGCCGTTGTCGGGGTTCGACGCGGCGCTCTCGATGAGTTTCGCGAACCAGTGCAAATCGACGACTTGCCTGACGCGTGCGACCTCTTGGGGATCGGCGGCCGGTACTAAGACGCGCTGGCCGGCGTTGGCCCTGGCGTAGTGCTGGCTGGCGGTGGCGTCGCTCCCGTGCCCCATCAGGGCCGCGATGATCGCGAGCGCTTCGAGACGCTCCTCATCGGTCTGTCCCCGGTGCAGGAAGTATGCCTTCCACGCCGCGACCGCGAGGTGACGGGTAGAATAGAGGGTCGGCCACTCGGTGCGATCCGGCCAGAGCTCGCGCGTGATTTTCCAAAGCAACCGCCCGATGGTGTTCAACAGGCGCAGGTAGCGCTTGGTGCGCGCGATCTGTATCCACTCCAGGATGTCGTCGGCGGTCTGTCGGTCAAGCTCGGCGAAATACAGGGTCCGATGTGACCCGTGCGCGCGCCGGTTGGTCGCCTTCGCGTTGGCGACGACGAGCATCCAGGCGAAGCCATCGCGATTCGATCGCCGCAGCTTGGCGCGGGGCCATTCGCAAGGCCTGAGCCCCGTGAGGACGCCGACCCTGAGATAGAGCACGAGGGTAGTCTTGTGCTTGGCGCGGGACGCGAGCGCCGTCTGCTCGATGAGCACGAGATCGTCGTCGCGCAACTTCTTTGCCTTGGTGCTCGAAGTCATCGGCCCGCGCGTCTCGTCGGGATCGGCCTGTTCGTCGCGCAGCCGCGCGAGCGCGGTGAAGATCTCGGTCGCGAAAGCCTCGTCCGCGCCGGTGGCGTCTTCCTCCAACGTCCAGATGACGCTGCGGCGCACAAGCCTCCAGGAGTTCGCGGCGTAGTTCCCCTTCTTCCCGATGACGTAGTCCACGAAAAGCGCTGGGGTGAGCTCGACCGCGTTAAGAGGCTGTCTCCTCGCGGCGGCGAGCGCGCGCAGGGCCGCTTTTTCAAGCTGCCGGCAGCGCCGCCTGTAAGCCCGCCTCGTGTCCGGAGACTGCGTGAGGTCCGTGGCTTCGTCGAAGAGCGACATGGCGACCACTAGCCGCGCAGGTACGCGAGATAGGCGCTCGCGCGCTTGCGGAGCTTGATCACGCGCGCCACAATGGGCGCCACTCCCAACAAATGTTCGAGTTCTGCCACGCATATGAGCGTATAGAGACGTTGGCGCGAGGCGATGCACGCGAATGCGCCCCGCGGCAGTTTGCGATGAGTGCGGTAGTACGAGCGGATCCAGCGCTCGGCCCGACGGCGTCGTTCCGGCGCGGCCGCTTCGATTGCGGCGAGCCTCGCCTGAAAGTCCTTAGCGCTGCGTCGCACTTGCGGTTCCCAGGATCTTGAGGAACGCGCGTTCAGTATTCTTCCACCAGGCAGCGACCTGCATCTGGTAGGCGCTGGCGACAAACGAGCTCTCGCCGCCCAGGCGGTGCTGCAGGGTGCGCAGATCGGCGTTGATAACCTCGGACATCGAGAGCCCTGCGGCTTCGCAGCTCTGCCAGCTCTCGCCGGTGATGGACTGGGCCTTGATGATCGAGATGCCCTCCGCCGCCTTGCGGAGCTCGTGGAAGACGCGCGCTTCTTCGGATCCCTGGATGAAGGTGAAACCGCCCACCCGACGATTGAGGAGCAACACGAGGTTCAAACCCGGTGTGATGAGTCGGGTTTGCTCGATCAGCTTCGTCGCGTGGCGCATCCGGTCCATGAGGCTGGTCGTGGTGACGACCGAGAGGCAGCGCATATTGAGGTCGGCCAGCCTCTTGTCGATCCTGGTAGCCGCCCAGATCTTCGCCCGATATTCCGAAAGACCTCCGCCCCAATCAATGACGATCACGGGCCGGACCTCCTTCTGGGCCATGCTTTCCAGCCGGTCGAAGACCGGGCGGAGGAGCGCGACTTCCCCCCCGGGCAGCCGAGCCGAAGCAGCGAAATCCTCGCTGTTGATGTGGATATCGCCGGCCGACCGCGAGCCCTTCGATTCGATGCGGACGACGATGACTTCGCGGCCGAAGACCGTGGTCAGCAGCTCCGCGGTGAAGTTGGCGAACAGCGTCTTTCCGACATGGCTACCGATCGAGAAGTACTCGAACAGATCGAACTCCTTTGTCGGCCCCGAGGGCGGCTCGGCGGCGACATCCATTGCATCGGGGGCCTCTGCAACCATGTCTTCGGTGGTATCGGGCATTCACTCCTCCTCGCTTAGATCGCCCAGCAGGGCGAAGATGGCCGCGCGAGGGTCATCCTCGCGGGTAGTTCCTGCATCGGGGGAAGCCAGCGAGATCGCTTTCGCGCGTTTCGCGAAGGTGGCGCCCGTGTCCGCGCCTGGAGCCGCCGAACTCGGGCGCAAAATCGAACTGCCGCCGGAATCGGAGCGAACTTTCTCAATCCTCGGTCGGGCGCGGACGTCTGGATGGGGTAGTCCCGCCGGGATCGCGGCACGGCGCAGCGCTGCCCGAGGCTTCTCTTTGTTCTGTGTCCGGCTGATCGCCGACGAAAGCGTAGCCGTGCTCAAAGGGGTGCCATGCTTCGTCCTGATGCCGACGGCCTTCAGCACTGAGGCGAGGTCGGCATAGGAGCCGAACTTCAAGAGCCGGCGGATGAGATTGATATTGTCGTCGACGATCTCTTGGGTCTGCAGCCGGCCCAGCGGGCCACGCCCGCGCCGGCCGAGCTCTTCGAATTCCTCCCGGATCTCGGCGGGGAGGCGGTCGAGGATGGTCGAGGGGGCGGAGGCGCTCACTGGGCCACCCTGGGCATGAGCTTCCCATGGGGGCCGACGGAGGGGCCGCTCAGGCGCAGGCGCGCGGAGGCTGCCGAGCAGCGGTTTGCACGCAATCTGCACCCATCCCGTAGCGAGTTCGCCGAGTACGCGGGCGTCGAGAATGGAGGAAGAACCGTCTTCATGGAGCTATTAATAGGTCTTAGAGAGCTTTAGTCAACCGTTGGCGGTGCTGATGCAGCTCTGCTAGAGCTAAGATCGATCAGTTCGGTCCAACTGGCGCCAGATTTAGGTATAATGACACCACGAGGAGGTCCGATCTCAGAACGCAAGTCTATAGGACGGCCTGGAGTTTCGGACTGGGCTCAGGCGGCGGACCATGTTCGCAGCGCAATGGCGACTATACCCAGTCCAACGCTGGAAGAGGCGCTCTATAGGATTCCGTCTCAGCTGATGCCGATCGGCACAGTCGAACCGAAGACAAAGGTGGTGCGACGCTGGATCACGACGCTTCAAAAACTTGAACGTCTTGAGGACGACACTGCCGAAGAGTTTGTGAACGATGTGGTCAAGTTGCGAGGGCATCCCGTAGGTGCCGTCGAGTTGATCTGCCGCTGGGCCAGCTACGATAGGGTGGCGGCTCTCGAAGCCGCACACCAGCTAGTCCACGGCGAGCTGACCGTTGAGAAGCTCCGACGCGCGGAAAAGAAGGCGCGCGAGTCTGACGCCAAGCTGCTCTCCGGTCGGCAACATGGCTATCAGCTGCGACGGCGGGTCGAACAGTGGGCGGTGTTGCAGCTCGGTGATGGGTTCAAGCCTATCCAAGAAAGAAGCCCGAATGGTCCGCCCGGCCAGCTGCTCTTCGAGCGCGCAGACGGAAGGCGGTCCTTTGCGAGCGTTATGATATTTGGACCCTATAAGGATGACGAACTATATCAGACACGCCGGAGTGCATTTCTCACCGAGTTAGTCGGGGTGGCCGCACACACGTTAATCGAGCGAGTGATCGCCGTTGTCCCGTATCCCACAAAAGACTATTGGGATCGCCTTAGCCTTTATAGGATAAGTGCTTCGCGCATCGAACTATACGCCGTAGGCTATTTCGAACGCGAATTCAGGCCCGTGAAACTCGAACGTCCATCAAGCCCAGCGATGTGACAAAACTAGGCCGAATTCAGTACGTCTTAAGCGACGTGAGCTCGCCGGCGTCGGCTCCGCTTTTTGCAGCAAGCAGAATATTCCTCATTTGCTTCATCACCGGCGGCTCGAGCTTCTCGATCATCGCGGCGATCTCGGGATCGAGAATGGACGAAGTACTCGCCGGGCTGCCAGACGTGAAGGCGGTTCTTGCAGCCGGTGAAGAGCGGCAACCTCAACAGGTCGAGCAGCTCCTTATCATCGAATGCATCGCGCGGCAGCGGCGCCAAGTTCTCGGGATCGATGCATACGAACTTCGGTCGCGGTCCGCGATACAACTTTTCCGCGATCGCGAAGTCGACGAACTTATAGAGCCCGGCCCAATACCGGCTCTTGATGGTCGTGGTGGTCACGCGCTCCAGCTGTCAATCGGCCCTTTAATTGCGGTTTGTTGTCAAGCTACCATTCTTCCTCTCTCCAGTGACACGCCGGTAGCGATTGCTCCGTCGGAGCTGATCAGGTTGCGGAGACGGAGCGATCGCGGATGGCGAGACGATTGCATAGCGGGCTTGGCAATCGACGTCGTTGGCGGCTTCGTCGGGTTGGGTTGATGTCGTAGCTGGGGTCATGGTCCTTTCCGAGGTCGCGAGCGCCTCATGATGATGTCCGGATCGGGCGCCTCAACGTTTGCAGCGGAGTGCGGGCGAACCGCCACCAGCCGATTGACCGAGGTCACCACGACCACCGTCCCAGCGGGACATCGCCAGTCCGGCGGACCGGACCAGGAACTTGCGAGCAAATATCAGATTGGCTTCGGCTGGCCCCAGTCGAACGACGTGCCATCGACCCAGATGCAGTGGAGAATCACGGCGATCTTTCGGGCGATGGCGACCTTTGCCTTCTTCATGCCGATCCGCTTGGCGAGCTTCATGCCCCAGGCCTTTAGGGAAGACCACTTTTTGGTTCGATAAAGAAGGACAGTGGCGGCCTCGAACAAGTAAGTACGGAGAAGCCGGTCGCCCCATCGAGATATCTTTCCGTTGGTGTCGGTTTCGCCGGATTGGCTGCGCCTCGGCGTAAGGCCTAGGTAGGCGCCGACCGTCGAAGCCGATCGGAAGCGCGAGGGGTCATCGATCGTGTGGCGGAACGTTAGGGCCGTCACGACACCGACCCCCGGGACCGTCATCAGGCGACGCGTCGTGTCGTCCAGCTTTGCCAACCGGCGGACCTCGTTGTCGAACTTACCTTGTTGTTGACAAACGTTCTCATGGATCGAGAGCAGCGGCGATATCACGCTGAGAAGCAAATGATCGGCGCCCAAGAGTTCGCTGACCTGGTTGCGGAATTGTTGGCCGATCGCGCGAGGGAACAGCAATCCACATTCCTTGATCAAGCTGCGAACTTGGTTCTCGATGTCTCGGCGCATGGACACTAGCCGAGATCTGGCGACAAGGATCGCTCGGATCTTCTGGCTTTCCTCGCTCTTGACCTTGACTTCTCGATACCATCCAACCCGCACCAGTTCGGCAAGCCCTCGCGCATCATTCTGATCGCTCTTGTTCATTCGGACCGACAAAGCTGCGTGCGCATGCCGAGCGTCGATGCAGACCACGGGAAGCTCAACCCTGCGGAGTTCATGCCATAGCCAACTCGCCATAGCACCGGTCTCGAAGCCGATACGCTCGGCATGAGGCGCATGTTTGTTAAGCAGGTCAGTCAAGGCACCAGGATTAGACTTTGCTTTCCCTTCGAAGATTACTTGACCAGTCTCGTTGACAACGCACACAGCGGTTTCTCTCTGTGAGACGTCCAGCCCGACGTACTGCTTCATGGGAGCTCCTTCGAATCATTTAATTGCGAGGGCTCCACGATAACGGAGGTTCTCTGCCACGAGTGCCGACCGCAATTACGTCATCGTGTTCAAATTGGGCTCTGACTCATATGTGGAACGGCCCGGGCTGCAAGATCTTTCTCTGGTTGAACAAGGGATGACGGTGCGGTCATATGTTCGGCCTGTGAACGCGGCGCCTGGCCGCTGGCCACGATGATATCCGCGGAAGCAATCGCCCAATCAATTTCTCGCGCTCGAAGCGCAGTGAGTCAGGCGGTCTGATTGCTACCGGGAATGACGTCATTCGGGGTTCATCCAGATTTGCACCTTGCCTCCTCGGCAGCTTTCTTCTTCCGCCGGAGAGCTCTTAAGATTAGGATTTCAGCATTGCGGCCGGCGCCTGATAGTTGCCGCCTCTGACCAGCAAGGCCCAGATCGTGCGCGCAATCTTATTGGCGAGCGCGACCGATACGACCTTGACCGGCCGTCTTTGCAGCATGGTCCGAATCCAGAGTGGGACTTTCAAGCCTCGTTTAGCAAGCTTGATGATAGAGGTCGCACCAACGATCAAGAGCGTCCGTAGTTGCCGATTTCCACGCTTTGATATCGCACCGAGCCTTTCTTTTCCGCCGCTCGACTGTGCCCTCGGTGTGAGCCCCGTCCAAGCCGCAAAATCTCGTGCAGTCGCAAAATTGCGAGCATCCAAAACCGATGTCCGAACGGTAGCGGCGATGAGAGGACCGACACCCGGAATGCTCATCAGACGCCTTGCATCGGGGTCCTTTCTGACGGCAACCAAAATCTCTCTGTCGAGCTTCTCTATGCGGGTTGTAAGCAGCTCAATCTGTTCAGCGAATAGAATCAGGGCAAAGCGGGCGGCGCCGGGGATCCTATTGTCTTTTTCGTCCCGGAGAAGCACCAGGAATTTTGCGATGCTTGCCATGCCTGTGCCGGCGATAATGCCCAATTCGGCCATATGAGCACGTAGGGCATTTGCAGTCTGGCTGGGCTGCCTCATCAGCAGCTCTCGCGTTCGCAAAATCATGCTGGCCGCTTGTTGTTCGGCAGTCTTCACCGGTACGAACCGCATTGTCGGGCGGGTGACCGCCTCACAAATGGCTTCAGCATCCGCCACGTCGGTCTTGTTTCGTTTGACGTAAGGCTTCACGTAGGCTGGCGGCATCATGCGGACAGCGTGGCCCAGCGCCGCGATCTCGCGTGCCCAGTGATGGGCACTCGCACAGGCCTCCATGCCTACTAAGCAGCTGGTAGGCTCCGAAAGAAGGGCAGAACCTGGGATCGCCGCAATGTGCGACGAACCAAGACTTTCCCGTTTTCGGCGATGCCGTGAACTTGAAAGATCGACTTGGCCAAATCCAAACCCACCGTGATAATCTTCTCCATCGAACGGTCCTTCCTTTGTGGCGCCTCTCTGCGCGACCACGTTAGGCACTTTTGATGCTGGTTCGAAGGGCCGTTCCACACCATCATTTCTGATGAAGTTCGCCGGCGACTGTGGTTTTTCAACGGAGAATCGGCGCGATGCGGACAGGCTTTCGAATTTCATCGCTAGTACCGAGTGGTTTGGTGTTTGATGGCGTAAGTGATTCAGAGGATTCGGTTATTCTGGCTGATCGGTCAGAGGCTACGGAGGCCCAGTGCCCTTTGTGCACGACAGCATCGCGCCGAATCCATAGCCGTTACATCCGGCACGTGGCCGATTTGCCATCAGCGGGCAGAAAGGTGCGCCTCCGATTGCTCACGCGGCGCTTCACATGTGAGGTGGCCAACGTTCCGGCCCAAGCCATGTCATCCGACTCGCTCGTGGCGGCAGCCGACCGGGCACTCTACGCCGCTAAGGAGAGCGGACGCGACCGGCTCGTCATGTCGGGGCAGGTGGTCGCGTGGCCGGCCGCGAAGACAGCGTGAGCCCTGGCGCAAGAGTCAGGCTAGTTGTCTGACCGGCTGCGGCCCGAGCGATGCTGGCTCCTGCCCGCTTCACCGTAGCGGTAGGTTTCGCTGGCGGTGCGCAGCATCATTTGGAAGAGCGCCCGGTTGGCCTGGTACCGCGCCGCAGACCGCCTGCTTTCCGAGCTTTGCATGATGAGGTGACCGTCGGCCGTGAATAGAAACCACGTCCATCTTCGGCCACGCCTTCTCAGGAGGGTCTCGAAAACAGGAAAGTGCTCGCGCATCGCCACCGCCGATGGATCAGAGCGACTTCCACTGCTGTTTGTCTTTCCGCCTCGTCGCAGGTTCAGGCATTTCTGGCGGTGACCATGAGAGACATATCGTGTCAGAGGAAATAAGTTTTGAAACGTCAACCAATTGAGAGTAGCTTCCCATGTACGGGGCACGGATTCTGAGACGATGGCCGTCTCGCGATACTTTGACGGCGCCCCAGTTTAAGCCATTTCAGCAACCGAGCTTGTGCGGATGCGCGTTCCTCCGCACCGCCCATTTGCAGCTGCGCCCGGATGTCATCCGAACCCGACAAGATCGCGCTCTTCATCGACGGCGCCAATCTGTACGCCACGGCGAAGGCGTTGGGCTTCGACATCGACTACAAGCGTCTTCTCGGCGAGTTTCAGGATCGCGGCACGCTGCTGCGCGCCTTCTATTACACCGCGGTCATCGAAGATCAGGAGTTTTCGTCGATCCGGCCTTTGATCGACTGGCTCGACTACAATGGTTATACGGTCGTCACCAAAGCCACTAAGGAATTCGTCGACGCCTACGGCCGCCGCAAGATGAAGGGCAACATGGATATCGAGCTCGCGGTCGATGCCATGGAGCTTGCCGTAGTCGGCCGGGCCAAGGGGTCCGTAGCGAGCAATACATCCATGCGCTCGAACTTGTCCATGAATGCATAGTAGGCCTTCATGGCGGCATCGTCTGCCGCCGCGGGTCGGCGCGCGCCGTTCAACCTTTCACTTTGTCCTTAGCAGCGCGAACAGTGGGCGGACGACACCGGTCAGGAGTTCGCGTTCCGAACTGGTCCGCGCCAGCACGCGGATGCCTAGCGTTGCGCCGAGGAAGAGGCGGGCCAGGTCAGCAGCCGGCAGTTTGGTTCGAATTGTCCCGTCTGACTGGCCGCGGACAATGCAATCGCGCATGTACTTCTCGATTCGGCCGAAGACGTTCGTAACCAGATCACGGAAGTCAGCGTCATGCGGGGCGACCTCAAGCGCGGTGTTGACGACGAAGCATCCCTTCTGCAGGGCGTCGGCCCGCGTCTCCTCTATGAGAGCGTCGAAGTACCGCTCCAGTGCGCGTAGGGGCGGGTCATCGTCCCCGAAAATCGCAGAGCAGGATTCGAGCGCCCGACGAACATACCGATCGAGCACGAGGCGGTAGATGGCTCTCTTGTCACCGAACGCATTGTAGAGGCTCGGCGTGGTCATTCCGGTGCGGTCCGCGAGGTCGCGCATCGATGTCGCCTCATAGCCGTTCGTCCAGAAGCGCTGCGTTGCGGCTTCGAGCACCGTGTCTTCATCGAATTCCCTGGGCCTGGCCATGTAGATCCGTCGGTCTATGAGAAGAGCGAATAACTTAACCCTGTTTTATTACGATCGTCAAAAAATCTATTGCGCGTTTTGTGACGATCGATATAAAACGAATTGAGCCGATGCCGCGCCCGGCCTCGACCACCGATAGTCCGAGACTTGATCCCGACTTCGGCTCGGCTCTTTGCCGGTACATGCCGACCGCGATCTGCGCAGGAGGAATTCGCATGATCAAGCATCTGAACCTCTCTGCCGCGACTTTCTGAGCACGACCGCTATCGGCCTAGGCGCGGTGGCCGAGTTCACACTAACGGGCGCGGCACGCGCCCAAACCAGGAGCAAACAGATGAGCGAGCATGTCCAAGTAGATGGGATTCAACCCTTTCCGGCTGCGATGCAGACGCGGACGATCGAAACCAACGGTACATCCATCCATGTGCGGGTCGGCGGTCAAGGCCCGGCGGTGGTCCTGGTGCACGGCTTCGGCACATCGGGCGACATGTGGGGTCATCTGACGAGCGCCCTCATCAATGATCACACGATTATCATACCCGACTTACGTGGGTCTGGCCTCTCGTCGAAGCCCGATGGCGGCTACGAGAAGAAGAATCTGGCGGTGGACGTGGTGGGCGTCCTGGATGTCCTGGGTGTGCGTACGTTCGAATTGGTGACGCACGACATCGGCATTATGGTCGGCTACGCAATTGCCGCCACCCACCCCAAGCGCGTGAGCCGATGGGTGGCGATCGATGCGCCGCTGCCCGGCATCGGACCTTGGGAAAAGATCCTGCAGGAGCCGGCCATGTGGCACTTTGGCTTCGGTGGTAAGGACATGGAGCGCCTGGTCGCCGGCCGCGAGCGTATCTATCTCGACCGCTTCTGGAACGAACTTTCCCGGCACCCGGAGCGGTTTGATGAAGCGAAGCGCCAGCACTACGCCGCGCTCTATGCGCAACCCGGCGCAATGCGAGCGGGCTTTGCCCAGTTCCTGTCGTTCAGCCAGGATGCGATCGACAACAAGGCGTTCCTTGCGAAGGGTAAGCTTCAGATGCCGGTCCTGGCCCTGGGTGGCGAAGCTACATTCGCTCCTATGATCGGCGAGGTGATCCGGGGTGTCGCCGACAATGTCGAAGTTGTGACGATCCCGGATTGCGGGCACTGGATCACGGAAGAACAACCGGCCGCGACGACAAAACTTGTCGTCGACTTCCTGCCGCGTCGTTCGTGAGTTAGCTCGCGTTTACGTAGGGCGGCGCCGCGCGGCTGGGTCCAATCGGCGCCGCAGCCCCGTCACAAGCAGGGCGATTTTTCGTGACTTCTGGCCCGTCACGGCGGATCCAAGTCACCGCTCAGGAGCAAGATATGAATGCGCCGCCAAACATCGATCACGTCACCGCACATGCTGACGGCGATGTTCTGCACTGGCTGACAAACGACACGCGCGACGAGCGTTTCCTCGACAATATTTTCGCTGAACTGTGCCTTCGGCTCCAGCGAGCGGGCGTTCCGGTCAAACGGGCGACGCTTCATCTCATGATTGTCCATCCGCAGTGGCTCGGCTCCCGGATCATGTGGGCCGACGGGATGCGCGAAGCCGAGCTTAGGAGAGTCGACTACGATGTCAGGGAGCGCTCCGACTACATCGACAGTCCCGCGAACGAACTCCATGACGGGGCCGCCGAGGTGCGCGAGAATCTGGAGCGCGCCCCCGCGTTGAGTCGCAAGCATGTCTTCTATGATAGGATGCGGGCGAAAGGTCTCACCGACTATGTGGCGTGGCCGCTGTACCATACATTGGGCAAGCGGCATATTGTGACTTTTGCAACCGACCAGCCCGGAGGTTTCGACGACGCGCATATCGCCGGCCTGTTAAGGCTGTTGCCTGTTCTGGCGTTGGTCAGCGAAATCCGTATGAAGAACCGGCTGGCGCGAACGCTGCTCGAAACCTATGTCGGGTCGCACGCCAGCGAACTCGTTCTGGCTGGCGCCACCAGGCGCGGAAGCGGAACGACGGTACGCGCCGCCATCATGATCTGTGATCTTCGCGATTTCACCCGGATCTCCGACAACTGGCCGCGCGATGACGTGATTGACATTCTGAACGGCTATTTCGACGCGATGTCGGAACCGATTGCACGGCATGGCGGGGAAATACTAAAATTTATGGGAGACGGTCTGCTCGCCATCTTTCCGCTCAGCAACCCGTCGGCCTGTGCAAATCTGCTGCATGCCGTGGCCGAGGCCCGCCAGGCCATGATTGCCTTGAACGAAAAGAACGGCGAGACCGGCCGTGAGCCGCTCAATTATGGCATCGGCATCCATGTCGGCGACGTCATGTACGGCAATATCGGGTCACAGGCCCGGCTCGACTTCACGGTGATCGGTCCGGCGGTCAACATGGCTTCGCGTCTCGAAACCCTCACCAAACAACTGGGGCGAACGGTGCTGCTGTCCCGTGCGTTCGCGGACTTCGTCAACAGCGATTTCGACCTCGAACGCGTCGGCGAATATCCGGTGCGCGGCTTCAGTGATCCAATCGAGCTGTTTGCGTATCACGGCTGAATGCCGGTCCATTGGTAAACGCCGGAGCGCTTCGAGCGGGTTTAATCGGCCTAGGGAGCCCGCTGATGCCGATCGGCGGGCGAGAGACCGCTTCGGACCGCGCAAGATCCTCCGCCACTCACAAAGCGGCTGTCGGATATGGCTTCCAAATAGTGCTCGCCGTCGAGCGCGCCACACAAAGTTCTTACTTGCGTTGTACCAACTAGTATGTACGATTTAACCAGGCTTGGGAGATGCCCAAGCAATCCCTTTATTTGGAGCTGACCGCGCGCGTACTTGCGTTCAACACCATGATCGACAAGCGAGGCACAACGGACAGGTGCGCCGACCTACTATCATTGTGCCCCGCACTGGCCACCAAAGACTAAGCAACCATGGAAACTCGGATGATCCGTCAGATTGAGCCCAAAACAACGACCCGCCGTGACTTGTTGCGAATGACCGGCGCGACCGCTGTAGTAGGGGGAGCTGCGCAGGTGTTTGGCACGGATGCATCTGCGCAGGCGGCGATGGGAAAGATCAAGGCGATCGGGTTCGATGCGTTCACGATATTCAACCCGCTCTCGGTTGACGCGGTAATTGATGAAATCTTCCCCGGCAAAGGTACTCAGTTGGCCAGTGCCTGGCGCACGCGAATCTTCGAATATTGCTGGCTCAGGACACTCAACCAGACTTATGTGGATTTTTGGCATATCCTGGACGATGCGTTGGTGTTCGCGTTCAAGGCTGCGAAGATCGAGCTCAAGCCGGATGCGCGCGACAAATTTATGGATGCCTTCCTTCGCGTGAAACCATGGCCGGAGGCGGTCGAGGCGCTTAAATCGATGCGGCAAGCAGGGATCCGACTCGCTTACGTCTCGAATCTGACCCCCAAGATGCTGACGGAAATGAGCCAGAGCGCCGGCATCCTCGATCTATTCGAGCACATTTTGAGCACCGATCGCGTGAAGGCTTACAAGCCGGACCCGCGCGCCTATCAGATGGCCGAGGTTGTGTTCAATTTGCCGCGCGAAAATATCGTGTTTGCGGCGTTCGGGGGGTGGGACGCAGCAGGTGCCAAATCGTTCGGCTTCAATACCTTCTGGGTCAATCACGTGAGCTCGCCCATTGAGGAGTTGGGTGTGAGGCCTGATGCCATCGGGACGACGCTCACCGAATTGGCAAGATACGTCACTGCATAGCTCCCCTGCGACGAAGTGGACGTCATGCCAGCTCAGGTTTCAGGATTGTCTAGATACCCGATCAAGGGGCTCTCATATGAGCCCCTCAACTCGGCGACATTGCAAGCTGGTCGAGGTGTGTCAGGCGACAGGGCATTTGCTTTGGCGCTGCCCGCGACCGTGTTTGACGAAAGAAATCCTCAGCCGCTAAGCAAATTCGAGTTCATGGTGTTGGCACGCCAGGAAGCTTTGGCGCGGTTGAACACATCTTACGACGGCAGCACCGGGTTGTTGTCGGCGATCGACGGCACCGAAAGATTGTCGGCAAATGTCCACTGCGCCGAGGGTCGCGCCGCGATCGCAGCGTTCTTCGCACGATTTCTTCCCGAAGATCAAAAATCATCGAAGCCGCGACTCGTCACTGCCGCCAATCATTGCTTCACCGACGTCGGGGTGCACTCGTCCAAGCTCATGCACGCTATATCGGTGCTTAACCTGGCTTCGGTTAGGGACCTCGAAGCGCGCATCGGCGAACGGCTCGATCCGCGCAGGTTCCGGGCGAATGTTCTCGTCGAGGGACTCGATCCGTGGGTGGAAAACGAGTGGCTCAACCACGAGCTAATGCTGGGTGCCGTTCGGTGTCGGGGCATGCGGCTGACCCGCCGTTGTCCAGCCACTGAGGTTAATCCCGACAGCGCAACCCGGGACATCAATGTCCCGCGCGAGCTAATGCGCTTTTTCGGTCACATTCATCTCGGCATTTATCTTACCGTGATCAAAGGAGGAGTGTTGCGCATCGGCGACACGGTCGCTGCGGCCGGTTAAGCAACCGGCACGATACGGTGATCCAGCCTCGTGCGCGTCGCAGGAGGGGTATCGTCGATTTTGGGGCTGGGCGGTGTGCCAGCCGTCCACGAGCCATTGGTGAAATAACCCGAACAGGCATAGCGATCATAGCCGCGCAGTGAGTAGGGCCCCTCGCAAGTTTCTCGAGCAAGCTTGCGTCGTCTTGTTCAATCTAAATCTAAAACGAGGAATTCGTCGTGACTGAGACCCGTCCCCCATTTCCACCTTTTACTCGTGAAAGCGCCATGCAAAAGGTGCGAGGCGCCGAAGACGGTTGGAATTCCTGCGATCCTGAACGGGTCGCGCTCGTCTATACTCCGGGCAGTTACTGGCGAAATCGATCAGAGTTTATCCGAGGTCGCTCGGAGATAGTCGCGTTCCTTAGGCGCAAATGGACGAAGGAGCTCGATTACCGCCTGATTAAGGAACTCTGGGCATTCACGGAGAATCGGATCGCTGTGCGGTTTGCCTACGAATGGCATGACGATAGCGAAAACTGGTTTCGTTCGTACGGGAATGAAAACTGGGAATTCGCGGCCAATGGATTGATGGAAAAGCGCTTTGCCTGCATCAACGATCTTCCGATCAGGGAATCTGAACGCAAATTCCATTGGGATCGTTCACGACCGCGTCCCGTGGACCATCCAGGGCTCTCAGAACTCGGGCTTTGAGGCTCACGCATAGGCGTGCATGTGTGCTCTCATGGTTGCTGAACTGATAGGTCGCTCTGAGCAGCTAGTTTGCCCCGTTTGAGGTGGCCTGCGGAGCAACGCCGGCGAATGTCGCTTCTTGCGGCAAGAAGCTCCGAAAGTCGATATGCTCCTCCTTCGTGGAACTGCAGTACGGGCATATTATTTCTGATGTCCGAGCAAGCTCGCCTCGAGAATCCAAAAGATGCTGCGCCGAAACGGCCACCGATTGGGAATCGATGGCCGCCTCCGTCCACGTCGTGCTTGGCTATGCAACGGGCACGAATGTATAACCCGCGCCGTCCGTCACAATCTTACCAACGGCCGGGAACGGGAAATGGTAGCCGGTAACGAGCGCATTATCGGCTACGACACGATCGAACAGCTTGCGCCGCGTCGCTTCCGCAAGCACTGGGTTAGCATCGATTGCGCCGTGCCAGTTCGGGTGCTTCGCGAACAGGGCGGGCATGTTCGTCGTGTCACTCAGCACCATCAGCTGCTCGCTACCTGATGCGACATGGAATGCGGTGTGGCCCGGCGTGTGGCCTGGTGCCGCGATCGAGCGGATGCCTGGAATAACTTCCGTATCCCACTCGTATTGCTTCAACTTGTCCTTCAGGACTGGGAAGATCGCCTGAAGTCTTTTGGGCAGGCCATGCTGCTTCTCAGGAAGCTTGGTGAAGATGCTTTCATCCATCCAGAACTTATACTCGTTGCTTGGTACGTAAACCACAGCGTTCGGGAATGTCGGCGTGTTATCTGGAGCTTTGCTCATAAGCCCGAAAACGTGGTCCGGATGGAAGTGCGAAACGATCACCCTCGTGATCTGTTCCGGCTTGATACCGGCTGCCGCCATATTGGCGATCATCGCTCCCGCTGTGGGCTGAAACTGACCGCCCGTGCCGGCATCGAACAGAACCGTTTCGTTGCCGAGCTTGACCAAGGTGACATTAAATGGAATCGGCACGACTTCATTCGCGATTCCAGCGGCCGCCAGCGCGGCTTTGGTTTCGTCAACGGACACATCCTTGATAAATGACGGATCGTGAGGTTTCTCCCAAACGCCATCGTTTAAGATGAACCCCTCGACCTTACCGAACTTGAACGGGCGAAAGCCCTTGCCGGATTCCGGTCCCTTTTGGGCGAGCGCAGCCTCGATGAACGAGACCGGTTTGGGCAGGCCGAACGCTGCTCCTGCAACTGCTGCCGTCAACAGAGCGTTCCGGCGGGTTAGATTTAGCATCGCTGTCTCCTTACTTTTTCTGCGAGGACGGCCATTCGCGGTCCGCCGGCCGAAGCCGGCATCTCGTGTCAAGCGATCGCAAACTTTCCATTGGGGAATTTTGGCATCCTAACCCTCCGTCCCCAGATGCGGCGAGTAGCTGACAAAGTCGAACAAATGCGGAAATGCATGCTCGCGGTTCAAGACGCATTGGATGTCGAGAAAGATGAGCCTCTCAATCCCAGCGGACCGCATCGTCGCCGAAACGTCCCAACAGATCCTAGCTCTACCGATGATGTGCAGCATCCGGCCGCTCTGGAAGTCGATGAACAGAAGCCCGGCGCGGGCGTCCGTTTCCAGATTGCCAAGCGTATTGAATAGCAAGTTGCCGCTATAATCCGGGAAGCTAAGTTCGTTTGGCGATATCACCCGCACGAAGCCGGGACGCCCGCCGCGGTGGGAGACGTCGAGACCTTGCGAGGATTCTTGCGGGTCGAGCTTCGGCGACCGAGATGCGATAAAGAAAGTGTCGGCCTCGGTAATGAAGCTAACCTCGTCATCGCCCAGATGGGAAGCCGTTCGGGTTTTGGGCGCGAGCCTGGAGCAGATCCGCGACCGTTCGCTACGTGCCTGAATGTATTTCGGGCAATTTCCAAAGCTCTGTTGAACCCTGATCGAGAAACCTTCGCCGATAACGCAATTTTCGATGCGGCCGTTGACCCGGTTTCGGCGACGCGTCGAAAGCTCGATTCCGAGGCCCCCGACCGGAGCACCATCTCGAATACACGAATGCAAGGGGTCACCCGGATCGGGCCATGACTTGATGGTGAGCAGATTCGCGTCCGAAGAATTCATGAACCCTGGAGGGCCAGACAAAGTGGTGGCCCAGGGGTCTCCGTTCTGGTCCGCCATTCCCACGACCATAAACGGTAGCGCAGCGAAGAACGCTCGATGCTGCTCCGGCATGTAGTCTCGGATGACTGCGCGCCCTCTGAGTTCCATGCGATCACGTACGCCGGCCAGGCTTTGGATCGTTTGCTCGCCGGCGTGAAAGGGAGACGTGGCCTTCATCATAATAATTCCATCATGGCCGCGCGCCTTGAGAAAACATGGCTGATCCCCATTATCGCCAGTTGTCTTTACGTACTAGTAGTTACACAATACAATCACGTTCGGTTGATTCGACGCGATCATGAGGATGTCATGAAGGCGAAGGGCGAGCTTGTTAAGGCGGCCAAGAAATTGATGTGGGAGCGCGGTTACGAGGGCGTAAGTCCGCGCGACTTGCTGGAAGAAAGTGGTGCAGGGCAAGGCAGTCTCTATCACCACTTCAAGGGAAAGCTGGACCTCGCGTCGGTGGCTCTGGGTGAGGTGTCCGATGAAATGTGTGAGTTCGCGCGCGAGACCGTCGGAACGGATGGTTCTGGGTTGGATCGCGTCTTCCGCTTTCTCGACGTTGCTCGCGACGGGCTAAAAGGTTGCAGGATGGGTAGATTTGCTTGCGAGTCGTCCATAGCCGAGGCTTCGTTGAGGAAACCAGTCGAACGTTATTTCCGCGAACTGCAGCAGCTTCTTGCGGCAGCTCTTCGTGAAGCTCAAGCCAACGGAGAAATCGCGAAACGACTCGATGCCAACGAGCTTGCGCTGATGCTCATAACTGTCGTGCAGGGCGGCTTTGTCGTTTCGAGGGTTTACCGCGATCGAAACGCCATCAATCAGGCCACTGAGATGGCCAAGTCCTTGCTCAAACCGCTCCCTCGCCGTTGAGCAGGAGGTGGCGGTCTTCGGGTTGAAATAGACGCCGGGTGATATTGAGCGGTTTCTCCCTTTCGCATCACCCTAGGTAGGCGCCTCCATGACCCAGACACTCGACTTGCATCTTCGGCGTATGCCTCGCGTCGCTCTACTTGATCTAGCGACTCCGATCCAACGGCTCCGACGAATTGAAGCTGCGCTAGGGGAGCAGTTGAACGGAATTGGTCTCTTTGTGAAGCGGGATGATGTGATGGGCCTTGGCGGAGGCGGCAACAAGTTGCGGAAGCTCGAATTCCTGTTGGGCGATGCTATTGCACAAGGCGCGGATACCATCATCACCGTTGGCGGACGACAGTCCAACCACGCGCGGCTGACGGCTGCTGCTGCCGCTCGCTACGGACTGCGTTGTGAATTGGTTCTCGGGCTCATGGTAGCGCGTGACGACGAAGACTATACGGAGAATGGTAACATCATTCTCGATGACTTGTTCGGCGCGACAATTCACGATGTTGCCGGTAACGTGAGCACGCTGGCCGTCGCCGAGGAGCGCGCAGAAATTCTGCGGGCGAGCGGCCGGAAGGTCTACGTAGCTCCGACTGGGGCGTCCTCAGTAGGGTGTCTTGGCTACGCAGCATGCGCGAGTGAAATTGCGGCACAATCGGCTGCGCAGGACATCCATTTTCAGCACATCATCGTGCCAAATGGCAGTGGCGGGATGCATGCTGGCCTGTCGGCGGGCTTCGCCGCCCTCGGCGCAGGTGCAGCTAAGGTCAAGTTGTTTGCGGTGCTGGCAAGAGTTGAGGACGCTCGCCGCGGGACACTTGAAAAAATCAACGCGACGTTGGCGCTGCTTGAATCTCCCGGTGTTTCCCCTGACGAACCAATATTAGCGGCGCACAGCTTGGCGAGGGTTACGGCATTCCGACCGAGGCCATGAAAAAGGCGGTTCGGCTCATGGCTCGCCAGGAGGGCCTTCTCCTTGACCCGGTCTATTCGGGCAAGGCCTTCGCGGGCTTGCTGGACGACATTGCTAATGGAGCCCTCACGCCTGGACAAAATGTGCTGTTCATCATGTCTGGCGGAACTCCAGCGCTATTCGCCTATCGAAAGGAATTTCGGCCTGGCCCGAACCCTTTGCATCATGACAGATGCTAGAGCTACCGAAGACAGGCAAAGTTCGGTTGCCTTCGCGACAACGTATGTAGCTTGTTTCGTCTAAGGTAAGGTCCACAAGGGGCTTTTCCAGGCCCTCAACGCTTCAAGGAATACGTGTAGCCTTGAAGGCAAGAAATTCCTGGTGGGATAGACGGCGTGCACTTCGAGTTGCCTCGAAGCCCAGTCGGGCAACAACCTCACAAGTTCGCCTTTTTCGATCTTGTCGTTGCAATAGGTCGAGGGCAAAAGACCGATGCCGTGCCCTCGATAGACAAACGTGCTGACCGATTGGAAGTCTCGACTCGAAATAGGGCCCGCGACCCGGATTTCCGCCCGTTTGCGCCCATTCAGTAATTCCCACTCCGCTTCGTTATTCTTGCCGTTGAGCAGGACACACTGATGTAGCCCGAGGTCGGCGGGCTTGGTTGGAGGCTTGCGATCCTTCAAATATTCAGGAGAGGCGACGACATAGCGAACCTGGCTGCCAAGCTTCTTGGCAATCAAGCTCGAGTCTTTCAGTTCACCAAAGCGAATGCCGACATCGACATTTTCCGCGATCAGATCCAGGAACAGATTGGTGATGAAAAGGTCGACCTTGATCCTCGGATAGAGTTTCAGGAAATCGGAGATAAACTCAAGAAATGGATCTTGCCCTAAAACCACGGGCACGGAGATCTTGAGTGCACCTTCCGGCTTCCTCTGGGTTTGTGTCAAAACCCGCTCAGCGTCGAATAAGAGGTTCAGCGGCTCACTGCATTGGTGGAAATAATCCTGCCCTTGCGAAGTAAGCGCGAGCTTTCGCGTCGTCCTTTGCAGCAGCGTGACACCCAGTTCCGACTCGAGTGCGGATACCTTCCGGCTCACGGTGGAAACCGGCATGCCAAGAGCATGCGAAGCGCGACTAAAGCTCCCGAGCTGCGCGACCTTCACGAATACAGCAATGTCATTCAAATCGGCCATTTCGGCGATTTTTCCATAAATGGAAATGTAATTCCAGATATTTCCGCCTAATCAATCAGGCCGGCCGCGCCCATTCTCCTCCCAGCAGCGAACAACAAGCCCATGAAGAGGAGAAAGCCATGCCAACCAATGTTTTATACAGAACCAATGCCACAGCGACGGGAGGCCGTGTCGGTCATGCCGCGACGCCCGACGGAAACCTGAAGGTCAGCCTGACCCGGCCCAAGGAGCTCGGTGGCGACGGTGCCCCTGGCACCAATCCTGAGCAGTTGTTTGCGGCGGGTTATGCCGCCTGCTTTCTGAGCTCGATGCAGTTCGTCGCGACACAAGGTGGCCCGAAGGTGCCGGCCGATACCACCGTCAAAGCAACTGTGGGAATTGGTCCGCGCGCCGAGGGCGGTTTCGGCCTTGAGGTCGGCCTCGCGGTTCTTCTGCCCGGGTTGGCAAAGGCTGACGCCGAGACGCTCGTGCAGAAAGCTCATCAGATCTGCCCCTACTCGAATGCGACGCGGAACAGCCTCGACGTGCGCGTAGAGATCGTCGCGGCGCAGTGAAGTTTCGAGCGGAAGGTTCAAGCGACTGACCTTCCGACGATCAACCCAAAACAACGGAGAATATCATGAGCAAGACAGTTATCGTAACAGGTGCTTCCCAGGGCATCGGTGCCGGCGTCGTTAAGGCTTTCCTCGACAAGGGCTACAACGTCGTCGCGACATCCCGCAGCGTGAGCAAGTCAAAGGAACTGCCGACGTCCGCCAAGCTCGCGCTGGTTGACGGCGATATCGGTGATGCATCGGTGGCCGCGAAGGTTGCTCAGACCGCAATCAGCAAGTTCGGTTCGATCGACGCGCTGGTCAACAATGCCGGCATCTTCTTTCCCAAGGCATTTACCGATTACACGGGTGAAGATCTGAAGAAGCTGTCGTCAACCAACCTGGAAGGCTATCTTTACATCACGCAGCATGCCGTGAAGCAGATGCTGGCCCAGAAGTCGGGCGGCAGTGTCGTCGGCGTCACCTCGTCGCTGGTCGAAAACCCCATCGCAGGCCTAACCGTTTCGGTGCCGATGATCACCAAAGGCGGCCTGGAGGCCATGACCCGCAACCTAGCAGTCGAATATGCGAAGCAGGGCATCCGCTTTAACACGGTCGCGCCCGGCATGGTGGACACCCCCCTGCACAAGGACGACCCGCACGAGTTTCTGAAGACCCTCGCCCCGTTGGGCACGATCTCCAGCGTCAAGGATATCGTCGATGCGATCGTCTATCTGACCGAAGCGCAGAATGTTACCGGGGAATCGCTGCACGTTGATGGCGGCGCGCATTCGGGAAGATGGTAAGCGCGGAAGTCAGCCTGCGGGAGTTGGGTATCCAACTCCCGCAGGCACCCAAGCCTTTCGGCGCCTACGTCGCGGCAGTGCAGACCGGCAATCTGCTGTTCCTCACCGGCATGCTACCCGTCGAAAACCAGAAGCCGAAATTTGTTGGACGTATCGGCAAGGAGCTGGACGGCGCGGCAGGCCGGGAGGCGGCGGAGCTCGCAGCTCTCAATGCCTTGGCTGTTGCCAGAGAGAGGCTAGGATCGCTTGACAAGGTCACACGCGTTGTCAGGCTTGGCGTCTATATTGCGACCTCGGGCGATCTTGTTGATCAGCCAAGGGTGGCGGACGGTGCCTCTGAACTGTTCAACAAGGTGTTTGGCCCGGACAAGATGTCAGCTCGGCTTGTGATAGGCGTTGCAAGGTTGCCGATGGACACGGCGGTCGAATTAGAGGTCATCCTGGAGACGAAGTCGTAAGTTGGGGACCGACCTCAGCGGAATGCTGATGTCGGTCTCAACTATCGCGTTGAAGTCGATGGGTAGAAGTGAGACCTTCACGCGACGAAGGGTTTCTCCACCACCTAGTGGTGTGGTTTGAGCTTTTGACCGTACCAAGCTATTTGCGGAGCCTAAGGTGCTTCGCCATCCACTCGCGCGGGCCGGGCTACTTCCGCAAACTCCAGGAGATCCTCGCAGACAGCCTCCGTGAGGCGCAAACCAACGGCAAGTTCGTGAAACGTCTCGACGCCAGCGAGCTTGCGAAAGCGCTCATCGCTGTAGTGCAGGGCGGCTTCGCGGTTTCGAGGGTCTACCGAGATAGGATCGCGATCAATTGAGTGAGAACGACGGTAAAAATCGCTGCTCGGACCACTGCTGCGGACATAATGACATAAAAAGCGCCGGGACCTTCAAGAAGATCCCGGCGAGTCTGGGAGAACGCACCAGAAGGGTGGTGATCTCCTTTGCCAGTCAGAAGCGACCGGCTCTGCCGAGGGGCGGCGGATTGAGTTTGGCAAGCCTGCACAATTGTACGACTAACGAGCAAGTCGCTGTTCTCGGAACGCTGATCATTGAGGATGCCTTGTGCTTGCGATGCTCGGCCGCAAGGCTAATTGGTCGTCCGTTAAGAAGCCGAATTGAGCGGGAGCGGACAGGCAAGCGTATGCGATAGCTGGATCAGGAAGAGGCACAAGTTCTCTGAGCCAGGCGAGGATACGGCGGAAGTTGTGGCCGACTGCTGAGAGCACGACGTTGGCGGCGTCGCCGGCGCGGCCTTTGAGATAGCAGCGGCCAAGGTGACCTTCGGCCTTCAGATGTCCGATGATGGGCTCGATGGCGGAGCGGCGCCGGAGCTCGCGCTTGATGGCGCCGAACACGCCGCGCTTCTGGCCCGAAATGAAGACGCGACGTGGATTTTGCGTGTCGTGGCCGCGATATCCCTTGTCGACATAGGCCCGCTCGATCGGACAGCCGGTGAGCGCCTCGGTGCGGTCGATGACGTCCCGCAGGGTATGACCGTCGTAGGGATTATCGGGCAGCGAGCTGGCATGCAGTACGAACAGGCCACCGGGAGCTCGGCGATTGTTGGTGACGATGGAGGCCTTCACGCCGAACTCGTAAGGGGCTGAGGCCTTGCCTTTGCCGATGCACTCCACCTCCGGGGCATGAAATGAATAGAGCTTCCAGCCGCGCTGGCGCTGCTGCTGGGAGCGGATCTGGCTGGCTCGGCCAAGCGGAAGGGCGAATGCCTCCTCGAGGGCTGGCTGGCGCTCGATCTTGCGACGGATGTCGCGGATGATCCGGCCCAGCCGGCTGCGCAGGATACGCAACTGCCGCTGATGCCGCCCGAACTGTTTGGCATGGGCGTAGCGGCCCGCCATCATCGCAGCGGCCTTGGCCACGCGAGAATAGGATTGCCGCAGCCTGACGGCGTGCCTTCTCGCCAGGCGATTGAGGCCCTGGATGGCCGCATGAAGCAGCTTGGCGTCGGTCGGAAAGGTGATGGCCTTCGGCTGCACCGTGGTATCAACCGTGACGCGCTTGAGGTCCTGGCTGCGTAAGGCGCCGGCTTCGTGCGCCACCCGCAGGCTCTCGGCCAGCAGCAGCTCCAGCTTGTCGCCGAGCCGCTTGCGCCAATGGCTCAGGTCCGAGCGTTCGTGCGGGAAAGCGTGCTGGAAAAACTCTTCGCCGGTGAAGAACTGGAAATAAGGGTCGTGGACCCAGCGCTCGCACACCCCCTCATCGGACAGCCCGTAGATATGCTTGAGCAACAACAGCCCGATCATGAAGCGGGTCTCGATCCCGGGCCGGCCGTTCTCGCTGTAGAGCGGCGCGATCTCGCCGTCGATCCAGTCCCAATCGATCTTGCCGGCAAGCAGAACCAACTCGTGCTTCAGATTGATGATCTGGTCCAGCCGCGCCCGGAACAGATCGTTCGATCCCGTCGTCCTGTGCTTCTTCGGTCGCATCGGCCCCTCCGATGCACCACAGAATCATGGTCCGCAGCGAAAGGGAATCCACAAACGAAAACAAGGTTTGGGGGCCTCAAGCCCCCAATCCCTGCAATCTCAAATGCCGCCGCAACCGGAAAACTGACTCCTGCTCAATCGCTTAGTGCCTTGTTCACGGACGACTAATTGCTGTTGCCAGGCTGTCAGGTGCGGTCGTGGCGATCGCCAGGGGCGGTCGCCGAAGCGAAAGTCAAGATATTCAAGTGCGCAACCGACTGTTATGGTGCCGAGATCGGGATCGAGTGCCGGCACGTTGGCGTCAAGGACGTCGAGGATCTTGCCGATCCGATCAAACTGAGCGTCGACCCATCCGCTCCAGCGGTAGCCTTCAGGCCGTAGGGTTTCTTGGCGGCAGACGACAGCCCGGTCCATGATGTCCAGGCCAAACAGTTCGAGCTTAAACACTTGCCGGCGAGCTGGCCCAAGCGCCGGCAGCAATCCACCGTCTGCGAACTCGTCCAGGTACTCACAGATCAGGCTGCTATCGAAGAGAGTCTCGCCGGTATTCAATTGAAGCGTCGGTATGCGGGTCAACGGATTGAGTGCCGAAAGCTCAGAGTTCTCTTTGGTCGGCACCGCAGATGTCTCAATGAGTTTGACACGATCGTCGATCCGCAGCTCCTTGGCAACTACCACGACTTTTCGCGCGTAGGGCGAGTTCGGCGACCAATAGAGCTTCATGAGAATCTCCCGAGAAGAACCTATGAGTTGATGCCGTCGATGCCATGTTGCGTCGGAATCGCCGTGTGGCTACCGCCATCGCATGGTCAAGTACGGAGCATCTTCTCGATGGAAACGTCGATCGTCATTTGGGTCGTTCGTGAGCGCATCCACCACTTGCCGTCGCCAGATGTCCTCCAGTGCGCGGCTTCCAAAACTAGCCTATGAACTTGATATGTGCAGGCGAAGCGATTTGAACTGAACGTGGTATCTGTCGCGTCGATAGGACGGGGGCAAGAGCTCCCGACCGGTCAATCGGTGGTGCTGAATCGCTCTGGCGGAGCCGTGCGGGGCGATCGATAGAGCCTGCAAATGCCAGATCTGCCGTCCGCCAATCTCAACAGAAGATACGGCTATCTCGAAAATGCGTTTGATGGTGGCGCCAGCGGTTGCCTAGCGTTGAACCGACACGATCGCAAAATATGCGACGCACACAATTCAAAGCAGGGTGGGAAATATGCACAGAATCGCCGAAGTGCGTCCATTACGCGTTGCTACCAACAGGCCAGATACGCTCCGCGTCCAGTTGATGCTCGCGATGATCCTCACATATTTGGGGATGATGGCCTTCGTGATCTACAGCGCACGGCACCCGGAGCCTGCCGCCATTGCCTCAACGACCTTTAGTCCAGCGATGATCGCGTTGGCCAGTTGCATGGCTGTCAGCGTTATCCTGACCGGGTTGTTTGTGTTCATGCGGCACGGAGATTGAGTGATGCGTATGTCACGGAATGGCATGAGCCGCCTCCTGCTCGCGATTGCATATACCATCGGTGTTGGCGGATCGGCGTACTCGGCGCAGTCGGAGTCTCAAGCTCGCCAGGCTGACGGTTCGACCATCTTGTTCTTCGTAGTCTTCGCAGTGCTTACGCTGCTCATCAGCTTCTGGACGGCGCGCCGCGCAACCAGTTCATCGGAATATCTTACGGCAGGAAGCTCAATCTCGTCAGGCCAGAATGGATTGGCCATTGCGGGCGATTACATGTCGGCCGGCGCCTTTCTCGGTCTGTCAGGTGCAATTTATGCTTCCGGCCTGGACGGAATGTTCCTCGCCGCAAGCTATCTGGCCAGTTGGCCCATTGTGCTGTTTCTCGTTGCGGAGCCACTGCGTCGCCTTGGGAAGTATTCCTTCGCAGACGTGCTGACTCATAAATTGAGAGAGCGGCCGGTTCGCATTCTGGCGGGTTCGTCTACCCTCGTAATCGTGAGCTTCTACCTCGTCGCGCAAATGGTCGGCGCTGGCGAGCTTATCTCCTTGCTGTTCGGAATCGGTTATACGCCGGCGATCATCATGGTCGGCGCGCTCATGATTGTGTTTTCGACCCTCGGCGGCATGCGCGCCGCCACATGGGTACAGATCATCAAGGCCGTCCTGATGATTGGTGGAAGTTCCATGATCGCGGCGCTGGTCCTGGTTAGGTTCGGATTTGATATGTCGAACCTCTTCAAGGCGGCGGTGAGCAATCATCCGATCGGCCACGGGATTATGGACGTTCGTGGTTTCGCCCAGGACGGAGTTGCGACTCTGTCGCTGGGCGTCGGGGTCCTGTTCGGTACGGCCGGGCTGCCTCATATCCTAATGCGCTTCTTCACGGTTAGCGACGAGCGCGCAGCCCGTCTGTCGGTGTTCTACGCGACCTGCCTGATCGGCCTGTTCTTTGTGATGCTGTTTTTTATCGGATATGGCAGTATCGCGCTCCTCCGTGGCGATGCCACCTACGCCAGTGCCAACGGCGCACTCTTTGGCGGAAACAATCTGGCTCCCATCCATCTGGCGAGGGCCGTTGGCGGAAGTATCCTAGCGGGATTCATCTCTGCGGTTGCGTTCGCGACGATCCTGGCAGTCGTCTCCGGACTGCTCATAGCGGGTGCTTCGTCAGCTGCCAACGACCTCGTCGTCGGTTTGTCCGGACGGCAACTTACTGAGCGCACGCGGCTCCAAGTGTCGCGGATCTCCGCGGTGGCATTGGGAGTGCTCGGCATATTGCTCGGACTGGCATGCGAGGGTCAGAATGTGGCTTACCTCCTTGCGCTTGCGACGGCGATCGCAGCCAGCGCCAACTTCCCCTTGCTGATCCTGGCAATCTATTGGGACGGCCTGACGACTCGTGGTGCGGTCATCGGTGGCACCTTCGGGCTTATCTCATCGGTTGTTCTAACGGCGATGGGCCCGACGATCTGGTCAAAGGTGCTGGGTCTTGGTCCCGCGATTTTTCCGTACGACTCCCCGGCGCTCGTCACCTTGCCACTGACGCTGCTTGTCTGTTGGCTGGTATCGATCACAAAGGCGGAACCTGAGGGGGATTGGCGCCTAACGGGGCCATCCATTGCGCGATACGTGGAGTAGATCGATGCGCGATCCCGATCTGCACAAGTCGACGCCCGACAACATGAGCATTTCGGGGCGCATTCACGGCGAGAAGCAAACATAAGGTCGCGGGGAAAGTACGAGCGAGCATGGCGCTCGTAGGCTGACTGACGGAACGCGGCGCAAGGACGAGTGCGACGTTCGTCGAGGCTCTGCGGCTGTTGTTTGCCGATAACTTGGACGGGAACGGCGCGACCGGCGTAGCTTTACGTTCTGCAACCGGTGTTCGAGGTCGGTCGCCAACTCTTCACATTGGTCATTCGGGTACCAGGGAGGTTCATCGTGGTTCGGCAAGTTCAGCATTATATCAATGGCCAGCGCGTGTCTGGCCGTAACGAGCGGTCATCGTTCGTCTTCAATCCTGCGACCGGTGAGCAAGCGGCATCGGTGCCGATCGCGAACGCCGCGGATGTGGCGGATGCGGTGGCGGCAGCCGTGAAGGCTGCGGCGGGGTGGGCGGCGACAACACCCTTGCGACGAGCGAGGATCCTCAACCGTTTCCTCAGAATCCTCGAGGAACGTACCAGCCAGCTGGCAGACGTCATCGTCGCCGAGCATGGAAAGGTCCACTCCGACGCGGTCGGTGAGATTCAGCGCGGCATGGAGGTGGTCGAGTTCGCGACGGCCGCCCCGCAGCTGTTGAAGGGCGAGATCACCGAGAACGTCGGAACGCGCGTCGATAGCTACTCGGTGCGCCAGCCTCTCGGCGTGGTCGCCGGCATTACCCCGTTCAATTTCCCCGCCATGGTGCCGATGTGGATGTTTCCGGTGGCGCTTGCCTGCGGCAACACCTTCATCCTGAAGCCCTCCGAGCGCGATCCGTCGGCGTCCGTGATCGTGGCAGAATGGCTCAAGGAAGCGGGCCTGCCCGACGGCGTATTCGGGGTGGTTCATGGCGACAAGGAGACCGTCGACGCGCTGCTGCATCATCCCGATATCTCGGCGATCAGCTTCGTGGGATCCACGCCGATCGCAAAGTACATCTACGAGACCTCCGCCAGCACCGGAAAGCGCTGCCAGGCGCTGGGCGGTGCCAAGAACCACATGATCATCATGCCGGACGCGGACATGGACCAGGCGGTCGATGCCCTGATGGGCGCCGCCTTCGGCTCGGCCGGTGAGCGTTGCATGGCGATCTCGGTTGCGGTCCCGGTGGGCGAAACAACCGCAAACCGGCTGATCTCGGCGCTGGAGCCGAAGATCCGCGGTCTCAAGATCGGACCCGGCACGGATCCAGAAGCGGAAATGGGTCCGCTGGTCACGAAGCAGCACTTGGACAAGGTCAGGGGCTATATCGACGCTGGCGTCGCAGAGGGTGCCAAGCTGCTCGTCGACGGGCGCGGCTTCAACATGCAGGGCTACGAAGACGGCTACTTCGTCGGCGGGTCGTTGTTCGATCACGTCACGCCGAGCATGAAGATCTACAAGGAAGAGATCTTCGGCCCCGTGCTGTCCGTCGCCCGTGCGCCCGACTACGACACTGCCGCGCGCATGATCAACGAGCACGAATTCGGCAACGGCACCTCGATCTTCACGCGCGACGGCGATGCGGCGCGGGAGTTTGCGCACAAGATCAAGATCGGCATGGTCGGCATCAACGTCCCGATCCCGGTGCCGATGGCGTTCCATTCCTTCGGTGGATGGAAGGCGTCGATCTTCGGCGACCACCACATGCACGGCCCGGAAGGCGTCCGCTTCTATACCCGGATGAAGACGATCACGAGCCGCTGGCCAACCGGCATTCGCGCCGGCGCAGAGTTCGTGATGCCCACAATGTCATGATCGCAACGGCCGGCCCGCTGCTCGCCCAGCAGCGGGCCGGCTCCTGAAGAAACCGCCGATTGTGAAAACGTGGCCGCCGTGACCAGGAATGCAGCTACTCCATCGCCTTGCGCGAAGTACGCCGGCTTACGGCATCATCAGAGTTCACTGAGCGAGCAGCCGAACACACTGCGTTCGGCGCTTTGGGAAGGTGGTGTGAACTGTCCGCTCACATGCACACATGGTTCTCTTTCCATGAAATCTATGAAGCCGGCTACTCCGCTGGCCTTGTGGGCGACTATAAATGTCCTTTTCTAGAATTTAGCCCTCATTGGTGGTGCTGGCACGCCGGCAATTTCGTCGGTCATCACACCATGTGCTCGCAACTTGAGGCCATCTTACTCGTCTACGGACAGGACTGATATTGCCAATGGGTCGACTGCTTGTTGCCTGCATTTGCGGCCATTCGGAATGTGTTCCGGGTGAGCTGGTTCGGGGACTGTGGGCTCGTCAATTGGTCGAGCTGGTTTCTAGACCTTTTTCGAGCCGATAGCCGATCCCCGATTTGGTAATCAGCAGACGCGGATGATTGGGGTCAGGTTCGATCTTCTGGCGGAGCTTGCGCACCAATATTCGGAGATACTGGATGTTATGCCGCTGGTTATCGGCCCAAATCTCCCTCAGCAGCTGACCGTGGGTGACCACGAGCCCGACATGTTTCGCCAGTATATGCAACAAGTGATACTCCTTGCGTGTCAGCTTGATCCTGGTGTTGGCGAGCAACGCCGTCCGGCCGGCAAGATCGACGGCGAGCGGCCCAACCACGACCACCGGGCTCTCGATCGCGCCCTTGAATTGTCGACGCAACACGGTTTGGCCGCGGGCAAGAAGCCCGGCCATGCCGAATGGCTTCGCTACATAGTCGTCGGCGCCCGACCGCAGCAGGCGGACCATCTCGTCCTCGTTGGATTCGGCGGAGAGAACGATGACCGGAACGTTGGACCAGGAGCGCAGCCGCTCGAGTGCCTCGCTGCCGTGTAGGTCCGGCAAACTGAGATCGAGAATCACGAGGTCAGGCGGATTGAATGTTGCGATCTTTAGGCCATCGGCCGCGTTCTCCGCTTCGACGACTGAAAAGCCATGGACGGTGAAGCCCGACCGCAAGAGGCTCCGCATCTTGGGCTCAGCTTCGATCAGCAGGACGAGGCTGCCCGGCTTATTCACCATCACTGGCGGTAGGTTCGGTAGGGCTGTTGCGGATCGCAGGCAGCCGGATTGAGCCGTGTTGCCGAACACCCATCCGCAGTCTCCAAGATGGCTTGGTCGTGTCCAGAGCCGGCCGCCTCTACATCGCCTTGACGATGTTCTCGGTGACCTTCTTGGCGTCGCCGAGCAGCATCATGGTGTTGTCGCGATAGAACAGCGGATTGTCGATGCCGGCATAGCCGGAAGCGAGCGAGCGCTTGATGAACATCACGGTGCCGGCCTTCCAGACCTGGAGCACCGGCATGCCGTAGATCGCCGAGGTCTTGTCCTCTTCGGCCGCCGGGTTGGTGACGTCGTTGGCGCCGATCACGAAGGCGATGTCGGCCTGGGCGAATTCGGAGTTGATGTCCTCGAGCTCGAACACCTCGTCATAGGGTACGTTGGCCTCGGCCAGCAGCACGTTCATGTGGCCGGGCATGCGGCCCGCGACCGGGTGAATGGCGTACTTCACCTCGACGCCTTCCTTCTTCAGGATGTCGCCCATTTCGCGCAGCGCATGCTGGGCCTGCGCCACCGCCATGCCGTAGCCGGGCACGATGATGACCTTCTGAGCGTTCTTCATGATGAAGGCCGCGTCGTCGGCCGAGCCGAGCTTGGCCGGCTTCTGCTCGCCGCCGCCACCGCCGGCCGCCGCGGTCTCGCCGCCGAAGCCGCCGAGAATGACCGAGATGAAGGAGCGGTTCATCGCGTGGCACATGATGTAGGACAGGATCGCGCCGCTTGATCCCACCAGCGCGCCGGTGATGATCAGCGCGGAATTGCCGAGGGTGAAGCCGATGCCGGCCGCGGCCCAGCCCGAGTACGAGTTAAGCATCGAAATCACGACCGGCATGTCGGCGCCGCCGATCGGGATGATCATGAGGACGCCGAGCGCCAGCGCGATGATGACGATCAGCCAGAAGTCGAGCGCGCTGCCCGTCATGACCAGCCCGACGATGAAGACGACGAGCGCGATCGCGAGCGCAATGTTGATGATGTGGCGGAACGGCAGGATGATCGGCGCACCGCTCATGCGCGCGGACAGCTTCAGGAACGCGATCACCGAGCCGGTGAAGGTCAGCGCGCCGATGGCGACGCCGAGCGACATCTCGACCAGGCTCTGGGGATGGATGTTGCCGGGGGTGCCGATGTCGAAGGCCTCGGGCGCGTAAAACGCACCGGCGGCGACCAGAACCGCGGCCATGCCGACCAGCGAATGGAAGGCCGCGACCAGTTCCGGCATCGAGGTCATCGGCACGCGACGAGCGATCACCGCGCCGATCGCGCCGCCGATGGCGATACCGACGATGACGAGCACCCAGGCGAGGCCATCGGCCGGCGGATGGCTGGCGAGCGTGGTTGCGACCGCGATCCCCATGCCGATCATGCCGAACAAATTGCCCTGGCGCGACGAAGCCGGGCTCGACAGCCCGCGCAGCGACAGGATGAACAGCACTCCCGCCACGAGATACAAAAATGCAGAGAGGTTAGCGCTCATCTCAGGTCCCCATTGATCCCTTCAGCCCGAGGTGGCCGCTTACTTCGACTTCTTCTTGTACATCGCCAGCATGCGCTGGGTGACAAGGAAGCCCCCGAAGATATTGATGCACGCAAAAATCAGTGCGACGAAGCCGAAAGCCCGTGCCCAGCCCGAGCCGCTCGAGACATTGGCAACGCCGGCCGCCAGCAGCGCACCGACCACGATCACCGAGGAGATCGCGTTGGTCACGCTCATCAGCGGCGTATGCAGCGCCGGGGTCACCGACCACACCACGAAATAGCCGACGAAGACGGCGAGAACGAAAATCGACAGCCGGAAGACGAAGGGGTCAACGACCTGTGCAACATGCTCCATGGCGGCTCTCCTTACGCTTTCGGCTGGAAATTCGGGTGAATCACGGCGCCGTCCCTGGTGAGCGCGGTCGCCTTCACGAGTTCGTCGTCCCAATTCACGGCCAGCGCCTTGTTGGTCTTGTCGAACATCGTTTCGATGAAGTTGAACAAATTGCGCGCATAGAGGCTGGAGGCCGAGGCCGCGACGCGGCCGGCGACATTGGTGTAGCCGACGATCTTGATGCCATCGACGTCGGCGACCTCGCCCGGCCTTGCACCCTCGACATTGCCGCCGCGCTCGACGGCGAGATCGACCAGCACCGAACCCGGCTTCATCGACTTGACCATGTCGGCCGAGACGAGCTTCGGCGCCGGCCGGCCCGGAATCAGCGCCGTGGTGATCACGATGTCCTGCTTCTTGATGTGCTCGGCGGTCAGCGCGGCCTGCTTGGCCTGATACTCTTTCGACATTTCCTTGGCGTAGCCGCCGGCGGTCTGCGCGTTCTTGAATTCCTCGTCCTCGACGGCGAGGAATTTCGCGCCGAGCGATTCGACCTGCTCCTTGGTCGCGGGCCGCACATCGGTCGCGGTGACGATGGCGCCGAGCCGGCGCGCGGTCGCGATCGCCTGGAGGCCGGCGACGCCGACGCCCATCACGAACACCTTGGCGGCCGGAATGGTGCCCGCCGCGGTCATCATCATCGGGAAGGCGCGGCCGAAGGCCTCGGCGCCCTCGATCACGGCGCGGTAGCCGGCGAGGTTCGCCTGCGACGACAGCACGTCCATCACCTGCGCGCGCGTGATGCGCGGCATCAGCTCCATCGCGAAGGCGGAAACGCCGGCATCGGCGATCGTCTTCAGCGCGGCCTCGTTGCCGTAGGGATCCATGATGGCGACGACGAGCGCGCCGCGCTTGTACTGCGCGAGCTCGGAGGCCTCGGGGCGCTTCACCTTGATGATGATGTCGGCGTCCTTCAGCGCATCGGCGCTGACGGTGGCGCCCGCCGCGGTGAATTCGGAATCCGGCAGGCCCGATTTGAGGCCGGCGCCCGGCTCGACGGCGATCTCGGCGCCCAGCGCCTTGAACTTCTTCACCGTATCAGGCGAAGCGGCCACCCGCGGCTCCGACGGATCGATTTCCTTGGTAACGGCGATCTTCATATTCAACCCGTCGATTTAAATGATGTATCGGGGCGCAAGCATTCAAATTTGAACGTTACGCATCGTACGCGAGCGACCGCACGCTCAAATCGGATGCTGGCCGCCATTGATAGTCAGCGTCGAGCCAGTGATGAAGCCGGCGTCTTTGGAGGCAAGGAACACGACACCGCGCGCGATCTCTTCGGGCTCGCCGAGGCGGTTGACCGGGACCTGCGGGATCACGGCCTTTTCCAGCACGTCGTTCGGCACCGCCTGCACCATTTCGGTGTTGATATAGCCCGGACAGATCACGTTGACCTTGATGCCGCCCTTGGCATTCTCTGGCGCGGGCGCCTTGGTGAAGCCGATGTCGTCCGCCCTGGCCGCCGAATAGTTGACCTGGCCGAATTGTCCCTTCTGGCGGTTGATCGAGGAGATCGAAATCTTGCTGATCGCAACTCCGATGCGGCGTGTTCCGCCCGTTATCAATGCCACACGTATCATCTCGCGTCCTCCCGTTGACCAGGTTCAGTCGCGCGCCAGACACATCGCGATACCCATGCCGCCGCCGATGCACAGCGTGGCGAGGCCCTTCTTCGAATCGCGCTTCTGCATTTCGTGCAGCAGCGTCACCAGCACGCGCGCGCCGGAAGCACCGACGGGATGTCCGATCGCGATCGCGCCGCCGTTGACGTTGACCTTGGAGGTATCCCAGCCGAGGTCCTTGTTGACGGCACAGGCCTGCGCCGCGAAGGCTTCGTTGGCCTCGATCAGGTCGAGATCGCCGACGTTCCAGCCGGCCTTCTTCAGCGCGGCGCGCGAGGCCGGGATCGGGCCCGAGCCCATGACCTTCGGATCGACGCCCGCCTGCGCCCAGGACACGATGCGCGCGAGCGGCGTCTTGCCTTCCTTGGCGGCCTGCTTGGCCGTCATCAGCACCACGGCGGCGGCGCCGTCATTGATGCCGGAGGCCGAACCCGCGGTGACCGTGCCGTCCTTCTCGAAAGCGGGACGGAGCTTCGCCATCGCGTCGACCGTGGCGCCATGGCGCGGATATTCGTCGGCGCTGACGACGACATCGCCCTTGCGGCCCTTGATGGTGACGGGGACGATCTCGTCGTTGAACTTGCCGGCCTTCTGCGCGGCCTCGGCCTTCTGCTGCGAGGCGACCGCGAACTCGTCCTGCTGGGCGCGGGTGATCTGCCACTGCCGCGCAACGTTCTCGGCGGTGTTGCCCATGTGATAGCCGTTGAAGGCGTCCCACAGGCCGTCCTTGATCATGGTGTCGATGAACTCGACCGCGCCCATCTTGACGCCGCCGCGCAGATACTGGGCGTGCGGAGCCATGCTCATGGATTCCTGGCCGCCGGCGACCACGATCTCGGAATCGCCGTTGAGCAGCGCCTGATAGCCGAGCGCCACCGTGCGCAGGCCCGAGCCGCAAAGCATGTTCACGCCCCAGGCCGGGCTCTCCACCGGAATGCCGGCAGCGATCGAGGCCTGGCGGGCCGGGTTCTGGCCCTGAGCGGCGGTCAGGATCTGGCCCATGATGACTTCCGAAACCCGGCCGGGTTCGATGCCACCGCGCTCCAGCGCAGCCTTGATGGCGATCGCGCCGAGATCGTGGGCGGGAAGGGTCGCGAACGCTCCGTTGAAGCTTCCGACCGGGGTGCGGGCGGCGCTGACGATGACGACATCGTCTGACATCGAGGTTTCCTCCGTTGAATGCGATTATGTAGGGCGGCTCGCTTGCGTAGCCGTCTAGTTCGATTTCTCTTTTCCGCAACGCCCGGGCGCGGGCCCTATCGGATAGAATCGTGCGCTCCCTGAATTTCCGACGTTGACACCCAAGGGTAGCTTCCAAAGTGAGCCTATGAACTTGGTGTGTCCAAGCGAAGCGATTTGAACCGAACGCGGTATCTGTCGCACCGATAAGGCTGGCGACGAAGATCTAAGGTTGATCGACCAGCGGCGATGAATAGCATTGACGGGCCATGCGAAGTCATCGGTAGCGCCAGGGAATCCTAGGCACGCCGTCTGCCAATCTCCAAAAAAGATAAGGCTATCTTGAAAAAGCGTTTGATGGTGACGCCAGCGGCTGCCTAGCCTCAATCAACATCGTCGTACGATCGGCGACGCATAATCTAGTGTAGGAAACAGTTCGCGATCTGCCGGGACTTGTCGGGCTGCGCATATGCTGTTCGCACATCGAGGCGTTGACTGACATCAAGTGTCAAGTGGTGGGTAAGTGGACCGTATCGACGCCATGAAGATCTTCGTCGTCGCCCTCGATGAGGGAGGCTTAAGGAAAGCGGGACGCAAGCTGGGGCGATCACCTGCTGCGATAAGCCGGGCGCTTGCGTCTCTTGAGGCGCATGTAGGCGTTACCCTTCTTCACCGCACGACGAGGTCATTCAAGCTAAGCGACGCGGGGGAACGTTATGCGCTTGTGTGTCGCCGCGTCATTGCAGATCTTGAGGAGGCTGATCTCGTCGCGGCAAGTGAACGATCGACCCCGAGTGGCACGTTGACCATAACAGCTCCAGTCGCGGCGGGCGAAGATATCTTGCGCCCGGTATTGGACGAGTTCATGGACGCCTATCCAACCGTCTCTGTCAGGCTGTTTTTGCTGGATCGACCGGTGAAACTTATCGATGAAGGCATGGATATCGCCTTGCGAATTGGCAACTTGACAGATTCCACGCTCGTCGCGATCCGGTTGGGAGCGGTCAGGCGTGTCATAGCGGCATCGCCCCGCTATTTGTCGGCGCATCCGAAAATCGAAGAGGTCGCTGATCTTGTAAAGCACAAGATCATCGCAATGACCCACTTCGGAATTGATTCGTGGACCTTTCCACCGGCGAAAGGATCGTCGATACCGCGATCGGTTCATTTCACGCCACGCTTCGTAGTGAATAGTGTTCGTGGCGCCATTGCCCCGGCCGTCGAGGGGCGAGGGATCACCCGGCTCTTTTCCTATCACATTGCGGAGCAACTCTCGCAAAACAGGCTACAAGTCCTTCTCAGGCAGGACGACGCTTCCGCGATCCCTCTGCATCTGATTTCCCCACAGGGACGCCTTGCCGTTCCCAAAGTGCGGGCTTTCGTCGATTTTGCGGTGCCTCGTCTCAAAGCGCAATTCTCCCGCCTCTCGACCGATGCCGTGGTTCAAAAAGCCGACATTCGTACGTGCCGCGAAAGAGTGTCTTCCGACCAGTGAGTATTGGCGGCGTTGGGTGTCTACGAAATAGTCGGGCCATCGTCGGAATGTCGGGCGGTTAATCAAATGCCGAACCTTCGAAGAGGAAGTGCTTGTTACTCCTACGGAGCATCGCGGTGGACAAGAAGCCACTTGGCAGAGAGCGCCGGAGCTTAGTGGCCTAACGTGGAAAGGGTAGGACGATGATCAGGACGCGGTTGACGAAGCTGTTTAATATTGAGCACCCAATCATCCTTGCACCGATGACGCCTGCCGCGGGCGCAGACCTGTCCACCGCGGTTGCGGCCGCCGGCGGGCTCGGCTTGCTTGGCGGCGGATATGGCGACCGCGCCTGGTTCGAGACGGAGTCAGCGAAAATCACGCGCAACGATGTGGGATGCGGTTTCATCACTTGGTCGGTCGCAAAACAGCCGGAATTGCTCGACTTTGCAATAGAGCGTCATCCGCGCGCGATCATGTTATCCTTTGCTGATCCGGCACCATTTGCAAAGCGCATCAAACAAGCCCGGGTGCCCCTCATTTGCCAAGTCCATACGGTCGACCAAGCACGGCGAGCCGCCGATGTCGGAGCCGATGTCGTCGTAGCGCAGGGCACGGAGGCGGGCGGCCACGGCCAAACAGCCCGATCGACACTGCCGTTCGTCCCGACGGTGGTAGACGCTCTGAGCAACTACGCACCTGACGTGGTCGTTGTTGCCGCGGGCGGGATCGCCGACGGGCGAGGTCTTGCTGCGGCTTTGATGCTCGGCGCTGAAGGTGCTCTCATGGGCAGCCGCTTTTGGGCGACAAAGGAGGCCCTTATCCATCCAAGTGCCAAAGCTAAGGTGGTGGCAGCTTCGGGCGACGAGACGATACGAACCAGCGTGTACGATATCGTAAGGCAGAGAATTTGGCCGGAAGGATACACTGGGCGGCTGCTGAAGAATGAGTTCATCGAAAAGTGGCATGGCCACGAAGAGAGGCTAAGGGCTCTACAGGCCGACGAACTGGAAAGGGTGGAGGCGGCGTCGCGCGTCGGCGACTTCGACGTGGCGAATGTGACGGTCGGGGAGTCAATCGGCATGATTCATGATCTGCCCGCGGCAGGTGACGTCGTGCGCCGTGTCGTTGCCGAGGCCAAAGTGAGGCTCGCCAAGTATGACCGCGCTTCGTTGGAGTGACCGAACGGAGTGGGCTGACGCGCCCCCTCCGACACAGCGAAGCCGTTAGGATCCCCTTCGCGGTGCACTCGTTTGTTGCCGGGTCGGCAACGTTGCGATCTGCGCCCAACCGCTTCCAATCTGATGGACGACGAATCCTTAGGAGGGGGCTTCGACGACACCCGAGGTCATCGTGTCGATATCTGTGTTTGAGATATCGGTATTACTTTGAGTGATAGCTCGCTGCAATCCGTCCTTGTGTTCGAAAACAGGCATAAGCCGCTCGGATTCGGCCTTGTAAAACGGGTAGCTTGGATCAAGATAATCACTCGACCAAGCGTGTTGATGCCGAACCGTTCGCTTCAGGAGATAGGGCTTGTTATGGACGCAACCGATCTAAGGGTCTTTGAGGCAGTTGCTCGGCACGGCAGTATGAACCGAGCTGCGGCTGAGCTGAACACTGTCCAATCCAATGTCACTGCGCGCGTAAGAGCGTTGGAGCTTGAGCTCGGTATTCAGCTATTCCAGCGGCATGCACGCGGCGTGAAGGTCACGCCGGCCGGGCGCCGCATGCTCCCCTTTTCGGCACGCATAACCAAGCTCCTCAGCGATGCCAAGGCGGCCGCAAGGGATGATGGGACCCCGGGTGGCGTCCTTGAACTCGGCACCCTTGAAACGACCGCGGCGATTCGGCTTCCGTCTGTGCTTGCGAGCTTCACGAAAGCTTACCCAAAGGTTCGTCCAGTGGTGACGACCGGGACGACCTGCAGCCTCATCGAAGACGTTGTCGAGTGCAGACTGGAGGGTGCGTTTGTTGCGGGGCCGGTGGATCATCCAGATCTGCAACAGGAGTGCCTTTTTCGGGAAGAACTCGTCTTGGTAACGCCTCGCTCAATTCGAAGCATCGAAGAGCTTTCCTCGATCAACGAACTGAAAACAATTGTCTTCCGTGTCGGTTGCTCCTATCGGATAAGGCTCGAGAATCTGCTGAACAAGGTGGGAATACTTGTTGCGCAGCCTTTGGAATTCGGTTCGATCGATGCCATCCTCGGCTGTGTGGCGGCGGGTGTTGGAATTACACTGCTGCCCAAGGGAGTGGTTGTTGCGGCATGGCGGGACGGCCAAGTCGCAGTGCATGAATTGGAGTCCGAGTTTTCTGAAGTGCAGACCGTGTTCATTCGGCGCACAGACGCCTACGTCTCCAGTGCACTCTCTGCCTTTCTTCAGATTGTGCGGCCGGCCCCCGAGTTGCATGCGGCGGCTGCGGAGTAGTCCGGTCGTTGCGAGAGCGTCAAGTTCTGAAAATGGCGGTCGTCCAGGCGCTTTCCATTCTGGTCATTTCTGCCAGGGCCCGAGACGACGGTCAGCCGTGCGCTGACGAAGCAGGGGCGATTGTCTCTTAAACTGCGAAGTCTGCCTAAGGTCCGGAAACCGCGAGACGCATCTAGTCGGCAAGATGGCGTTTCATCGTGGTGGATATGAGCGACGCGACCTCGGTCGTCGCCGATCTTCTGGGTACGCAGACCTGATGCGTTCTTGCCTGAGCAGCAACGATAAGAGATCGCTCGATCGCTGAAACTGATGGCGTCGTCTCCTCGGCGGCACCGCCCTGCGTAATTCCATCGCGTGATGCCTGCCCCCTTTATCCGACGAGCTCTGGACTTGGTCGAGTAATCTGCGGTGCAGATTGCCTTCTCGAATCTATTCGTTTGCTGATCGCAAATGAGAAAGGCACGCTCTTTCCAAATTAAACCAGTTCAATCGTATGGGACGCGGCCAAGGACGTTTACATGCTGATGAAGAATGCGACTTCCGTATCCACAGTAAGCGAGATCGCCGGTTTTGCCGACCGGGCCATTTCGGCATCTCTCAAGCCTGACGCGCGCAAGCTCTACAAGCGGAATATTCTGGATAGCCTGGGATGCGCGATCTCCGCGCTTCCGGGAGCGCCGTTCGCAGCGCTGCGGGAACAGTTTGCTGAGTACCGGTCCGGCGGGTCGTGCACTCTGATCGGCGGCGGTAAGACCGCTCCGGATCAGGCCGCCCTGTATAACTCGGGGTTGGTGCGATATGTCGACCTCCTTGACAGCTACATGTCGCCGGGCGGGCTCTGTCATCCAAGCGACAATTTCGGCGCAATCTTGGCTGCTGCCGAGCACGCCAAGGCATCCGGCGAAGACTTCATGCTCGCCCTTGCGGTAGCCTACGAAATCCAATGCCGGTTTACCGCCGTCGTCCCTGTCATGGCGAAGGGGTTCAATCATGCAATTCAGCTCGCAATATCCGCCGCCGCTGGAGCAGGAAAGCTGTTTGGGCTGAACGCTGATCAGATCGCGCATGCGATCTCGATCGCGACTGTCGACAACATTTCCCTCACTTGCGTTCATGTCGAGCCGGTATCGCAGTGGAAGGGCTTTTCTCCCGGAATGACAGGGATGCGCGCAGTCTATTCCGCATCGCTCGCTAAGCGTGGCTTCACCGGTCCATCTGGGCTGTTTGAGGGACCGAACGGGTTGCTGCGGATGTTTGATCAAAGGATCGACGTTGATTGGTCGGACGACTCGCTCGAGATCATCAAGCTTACGATCATGAAGAAATTCTGTTCGCTCATTCACGGTCAGCCGGTTCTCGAAGCCGTGCTCAAGTTGAAGCGCGACAATAAGTTGGCGGCCGGCGATATCGAGACCGTCCGTTGCGACATCTTCCAGTCAGGTTTCGACATCGCGGGCGGCGGCGCATTTGGCTCAAAAGACAGACCGCAGACCAAGGAGCAAGCGGATTACAACTTGAAGTACCTGATTGCGGCGGCGCTTTTGGACGATGAGGTCGGGCCCGCGCAGCTCGAGCAGGCGCGTGTCCAGGCTGATGACGCACAAGCCCTATTGAGCAAGGTAACGATAGCTTCCGACGATGCTTTCACCGCCAGATACCCGCACGAGCTGAATACCCGGATCGCTATCAAGGCCAAAGACGGTCGTACCTTCGATCGCGAGCAGCTTGGATACGAAGGCGGGCTCGGCAACCCGATGTCATGGGAACGCACGGTCGAGAAGTTCAACTGGCTGAGCGAGCCGTTTGCAGATGAAGCACTGCGTAACAGTATCATCAAGGCGGTCGAGAAAATCGACGAGCGACCGATCTCTGATTTGATGGATATCCTTGGGAAAGTGAACCCCAAGGCGGTCCACCCTGCGCTTCACCCCGGAATTCAATAGTCATTCGCGTCAACCAAGGAGTATCCCGATGTCAATGATTTCTTGCGACATGCGGTACGGCCGCTCGGATGAGCAAAAGCGGGCGCTTTCGGCCGGCCTGCTGCGTGTCGTCAGCGAAGCGACCGGTGAACCGGCCAACAATATCTTCTTTGTCATCAGAGAGGGACGAGGCATTAACTTCGTCGAGCATGGGCAACACCTGCCCGAATTTGTCGAAGGCAATGCCAACGACAAAGAGCTCATTGCTCGCCTGAAATAGGAAAGGGAGGCAACTATGCCCTATATTGAGTGTCATATCGCAGCGGGTCTCACCAAAACCCGTAAGACGCAGTTGATCCGTGACGTCGTCAAGGTTACCCACGAATCGATCGGCTCCGATCCGAAGATCATCAATGTTCTCCTTTTTGAGCATCCGGCCGACAACATGAGCATTTCCGGAAGGATACACGGCGAGGAATAGCTTAGCTGGCAGGAAGCGATTTCGAGCGGCTTCGCCAGTACAGAAAAGCCCAGGCTAGGCGCACCGGCCCGGGCAAGATGGGTGCGGGCTGCCGAGTAGAGGGGGCGCATCGCTTGTCGATCCGATTTCCCGAAACGTAGTGAAAGATCAAAATGACGAACAGCGTGAGTACCGCAGGGCAACGAATTCGCTCGGTAACGACCCGCGGAGTGATGGTCCCGCTGAGATTTACGCTGGGAACGAGCGCGGCCGTTGTAAGGGCAGTGCCGCTGTTGCTTGTCGATTTGCTGAACGAAGATGGTGTGACGGGCAAGGCCTACACGTTTTGCTACCGGCCCTCGGGCGCGACTGCCATATCCTCACATTTGCACGAGGCGGTCGAACTCCTCAAGGGCAAGAATGCCACACCTTTTGAGGCATCGCAGACCCTCACGCGCCAGTTTTCCCTACTCGGCGTGACCGGCGCTGTGCGGATGGCTCTTTCACTGCTCGATATGGCCATGTGGGATGCGACTGCGCAGATGCATCGTGCTCCGCTGTCCGCCCTACTCGGGTCAGGGCCCAAATCGCTACGCGCGTACGACAGCCGCGGGCTTGGGCTGATGGAACCGGATAGCCTTGCCAAGGAGGTGAGGGCGCTTCTGGAGAGCGGTTTAGGAGCAGTTAAGGTCCGGCTCGGATACCCCTCGCTTTTTGAGGACCTGGCCGCGTTGCGGGCTGTCCGCAATAGTGTTTCCGGCGCAGATATTGCGATCATGGTGGACTACAATCAGGCCCTGACACCCGCGGAAGCAGTTCTTCGTGGACGAGAGCTGGAAAAAGAGGGGATCTACTGGCTCGAAGAGCCGATAGCCCACGATGACTATGTGGCGAGCGCCGCACTGGCGCGTGAACTGAAGGTTCCGGTCCAGATCGGCGAAAACCTCAACGGTCCGGATGCCCTGTTGCGTGCCGTCACGACCGGCGCGAGCGACTACGTCATGGTCGACGTCGCGCGGATTGGCGGTGTAACCGGCTGGCTGCATGCGGCCGGTATCGCTGCAGCCCAGGGTATCGAAATGTCGTCGCATCTGATGCCGGAAGTCAGCACGCATCTTCTTTGCGCCACGCCCACCGCCCATTGGCTTGAGTATGTTGATTGGGCAGATTCGATCGTCGAAGAACCATTGAAAATCCGTGACGGAATGGTTCTCACGCCGGAGAGTGCCGGCAGCGGGATCTCATGGGACGAGGCCAAGCTAAAGCGCCTTGTTGCAATCTGAGTCCGGACAAAGAAGACCCCCAACGCCATGGCTCCCGAAACGCGCGAGTTGTTGCGGAGCTGTATCCAGTCGAACGGATACTAGATCGTCAGAAGCGCTCTGAGCAGCGAGGTTCGAGCGATCGTTTCCGCTGATATCGGCTCTCTGAAAGACTCGTCGGCTACAACGAAACGTGGTTTGGCCACCAAGAGATATAAGTGCCACTTTGCCGCGCGTTCCGCTCCTACATTCGACGGCGGGAAATGTGATGATCAGATCGGGGAAACGTTATGGATCGAAGGAATCTCTTGAAGACGGTTACGTTGGCGGGATCGGCACTTGCCCTGCCGGCACTTGTCGCGCCGGCCATGGCTGACAAGAAGAGCGCAGCCGCACCGTTGATTGAAAAGTTTGCAGCGACTTTGAGCGCGCACGACCTCGCGGCGTTCGCGGCGCTGTTCTCTGATAATTACGTCAACCACCAGCTCAGCGCAGCCGCACCGCCGCCGCCGCAGGGCAAGTCGCCGAAGCAGGGGACGGTGGCAGTTTTTACTGCGCGGCTGGCGGGAATACCGGACCTCAAGGTGGAGATCGAGTCCACGGTCGCGTCGGGCGATCGTGCGGCTGCAAGCTTCGTCTATAGCGGCACCCATAACGGCCCGCTTTCGGGAGTTGCGCCAACCGGTCGCACGCTCCGATTCACCTCCTGCGATATCTTCAGGGTTCAAGGCGGCCTGATTGTGGAGCATTGGGGCATGGGCGATATCGCCGGAGTCCTAGCGCAGTTGAAGGCCTGACCGGCAACTGTTCAAGCCTTCACCTCAGTGTTTGCGAGAGTTACATCTCCTCGGGTGACGCCCGGCTAAAACGGGCTATTTCAACCGGCGGGATTGTGATTCAAAATCCAGCACCGCTGGGGACTTCAAGGACCCAGTTTTCAGCGCCGTCGGGACACTCGATTTCGTGCCCGACGGCGTATTTTGTGATGATCGGCAGACAGGTGCCCCGAGCGGCATCATCCGGCCGCTGGCAAGCCAAAAATTGATCCCGAGTTCCTTTAGGTCCAACCGTGGCTTCGACAGGTTAGAGCTCACCCGTGAGAAACTGGGCACGTCCCAGCCCAAATGACCAATCCTCATCGGTGTTCGTTACGAACGTCACGACAACGTCGCTCGACGAAATGCCGCATTGATCGGCAAGCCGTTCCACCAACGAACTGCAGAATGTTTGCTTCATCACGCGGCTGCGAGGGCGAGTCGTGACTTGAAGGACAAGCATGTTGGGTGTGCGCTTGATACCAAGGCCCGTGTCCTCGATGATCATTCTAGAAGGCGGGTGCTCCCTCACGATTTGATAGCGGTCGCGATGAGGTACGTTGAATGTGTCGACCAACACCTCATGGGTGACGTCTAGTATCTTTCTGAGCTGCCGTTCCGAACGTCCCTCAACAAGATCGAAGCACAAAAGGGGCATTATCCATTTTCCGTGTCGCTATGGGTTGTCGCTTCGTCTTCAAGAGCGCGATCGCGGCTGTAGATCGAGTGTTGAAACCGACGGGCTTTCGCCGCCGTTTTTCTGGCCGGCCCGCTGCTGGTTAGCAGCGAGCCGGCCGTTGCGATCATGACATCGTGGGCATCACGAACTCGGCGCCGACGCGAATGCCGGTTGGCCAGCGGCTCGTGATCGTCTTCATTCGGCTATAGAAGCGGACGCCTTCCGGGCCGTGCATGTGGTGGTCGCCGAAGATCGACGCCTTCCAGCCTCCGAAGGAATGGAATGCCATCGGCACCGGGATCGGCACGTTGATGCCGACCATGCCGATCTTGATCTTGTGCGCGAACTCCCGAGCCGCGTCGCCATCACGCGTAAAGATCGAGGTGCCGTTGCCGAATTCGTGCTCGTTGATCATGCGCGCGGCGGTGTCGTAGTCGGGCGCACGGGCAACAGACAGGACGGGGCCAAAGATCTCTTCCTTGTAGATCTTCATGCTCGGAGTGACATGATCGAACAGCGACCCGCCGATGAAGTAACCGTCTTCGTAGCCCTGCATGTTGAAGCCGCGCCCGTCGACGAGCAGCTTGGCACCCTCTGCGACGCCAGCGTCGATATAGCCCCTGACCTTGTCCAGATGCTGCTTCGTGACCAGCGGACCCATTTCCGCTTCCGGATCCGTGCCGGGTCCGATCTTGAGACCGCGGATCTTCGGCTCCAGCGCCGAGATCAGCCGGTTCGCAGTTGTCTCGCCGACCGGCACTGCGACGGAGATCGCCATGCAACGCTCACCGGCCGAGCCGAAGGCGGCGCCCATCAGGGCATCGACCGCCTGGTCCATGTCCGCGTCCGGCATGATGATCATGTGGTTCTTGGCACCGCCCAGCGCCTGGCAGCGCTTTCCGGTGCTGGCGGAGGTCTCGTAGATGTACTTTGCGATCGGCGTGGATCCCACGAAGCTGATCGCCGAGATATCGGGATGATGCAGCAGCGCGTCGACGGTCTCCTTGTCGCCATGAACCACCCCGAATACGCCGTCGGGCAGGCCCGCTTCCTTGAGCCATTCTGCCACGATCACGGACGCCGACGGATCGCGCTCGGAGGGCTTCAGGATGAAGGTGTTGCCGCAGGCAAGCGCCACCGGAAACATCCACATCGGCACCATGGCGGGGAAATTGAACGGGGTAATGCCGGCGACCACGCCGAGAGGCTGGCGCACCGAGTAGCTATCGACGCGCGTTCCGACGTTCTCGGTGATCTCGCCCTTCAACAGCTGCGGGGCGGCCGTCGCGAACTCGACGACCTCCATGCCGCGCTGAATCTCGCCGACCGCGTCGGAGTGGACCTTTCCATGCTCGGCGACGATGACGTCTGCCAGCTGGCTGGTACGTTCCTCGAGGATTCTGAGGAAACGGTTGAGGATCCTCGCTCGTCGCAAGGGTGTTGTCGCCGCCCACCCCGCCGCAGCCTTCACGGCTGCCGCCACCGCATCCGCCACATCCGCGGCGTTCGCGATCGGCACCGATGCCGCTTGCTCACCGGTCGCAGGATTGAAGACGAACGATGACCGCTCGTTACGGCCAGACACGCGCTGGCCATTGATATAGTGCTGAACTTGCCGAACCACGATGAACCTCCTTGTTTTCCGCAAGCGCCATATGAAATACCCAAGCCTGCACATCAACGAGAACTATCGCGCATTTGTTGTGCGGAAATTCAAGTTAGGGAGCGGAATCAGCAATGACGCGGCATTTGCGTGAATCGTCTCCAGCCATGGCGTGTTGATCGCGCTGATGACGTCCATTTATTGAGTGGAGTTTTGCCCCTCTCGACAAAGGTCGAGCGGATCATCACAAGGCCATTGGGCAGCGTGAGCTTCCGTAGCACCCGCAAGAGTGATGTGGTCTCAGACGCTGCGGCGGATTTCGCGCACGCCGCGGCCGAGCTTCCGGCGCAGCAGCTCGCGCAACGTCACGCCTTCGGCGTAGCCGACCTCCGCCGCAATCTGATCGACGCTGGCATGGCCGGTTGTAAGCAGGTGAACGGCCCGCTCGATTCGCAAATCCTGGAGATATTCCAGCGGTGATTTGCCCAGCACGCCCTGCATCCGGCGCGCCAGCGTACGCTTGCTGGTGGCGAGCTCCGCGGCAGCCTGATCCAGCGAGAATCCCTCGGCCAGCCGCTGCCGCGCCCATCGTTCGAACTTGTGCACAAGTGGATCGCCGTGGACTACGTGCCCAGGTATCGCGTAGGCGGCCTGCGAGTTGCGGACGTCGGCCATCAAATACTTGCCGGTAAGGTCGGCCAGCGCAGGGTCCGCGCGTCGGATCAAGGTCAGCGCCAGATCCAGATGGCTGAGCGCCGCGCCAGCGGTGACGACCGTATTGGACTGAACGATGATTTTCGACTCGTCGAGTCGCACATGCGGATATCGCTCTCGGAACAGGGGCGCCAGCCTCCAGGTGGTGGTTGCTTCTTCGCCGTCGAGCAAGGCCGCTTCCGCCAGCACGAAGGTTCCGACGCAGGCGGCCACAGCCAGCGCACCACGCTCCGACCATTTGCGCAACACCGCACCGGCCTCGCGCACTTCGCCACTGGCCAGCATCTGTACCAGCGGCTTCGGCATGATCCGGTTGACGGCTGGCATCACCACCGCATCGGGCTTCTGCGCGCGTACTGCCGAGGTCACTGGAACATTCAGGCCCTGCGCCGTTGTGACGGTCTCACGCAATCCGACCTCTTTCGTCTTGAAGCGCACCGAGGAAATGCCGTGCATTTCCGCCAGCGCGTTGGCGAAGGCAAAGGCGTCGAGGACCGCGGCGAGACCGGTGTCGAGTACGTCGTTCAGAGCAAGGACATGGATACGCATGGCAAAAAACGATATCAGAATTAGGCGTTTTGCCAAAAACTCGGACTATGGACTCAGCTCGGATTTGCAATCCAGTACGGCTCAAAAATTAGCGGAATCCGGCTATGTGTTGGCCTAATCGGTATCAAAATTGGCAATTCTGCCAATACGAGCTGAGCCGATTATCTCATAGAGATGCATCCACTCTGCAGTTTTGGCAATCAACGAGTGGAGAAGAACAATGGCGCTCAAGTGTGGGTTATTCGTCCGGCTGGAAGCCAAGCCAGGCAAGGAACGGGCGGTGAAGGATTTTCTCGTCAGTGGCCTCGACCTAACAAATCAAGAGCGGGCACGCCGGTCTGGTTCGCCATGCAGCTCTCGCCGACGACGTTCGGCGTGTTCGACGCCTTTACCAGCGAAGAAGATCGCCAAGCACATCTCGCTGGCAACATGGCCAAGGCCTTGATGTCGCGGGTCGAGGAAATGCTGGCAAGACCGCCGTCAGTCGAGCCGGTCGACGTTCTGGCCGTGAAAAATCAGCCGGCCTGATCTTGGCGTCTGCCAAGCCAGATGCGAACTCGCCTCTACGAACACTGATTGGTCATCACCGGTCACCGCCCGGCGCCGAGATGGTCCTGCGAAACGGGCAAACTGAAACATACCAGGAGACTCCCATGTCCTTACTACGAAAGACTTCCGCGATTGCGCTCGTGCTTGCCATGACTGGTGCAGTCGCCCACGCCCAGACGAAGCCGGCTGCGAAGGAAGTTGTCATCGTCCATGGCGCACTGGCGGACGGCTCAGGCTGGCGCGCCGTCTACGACATCCTGACCAAGGATGGTTTCCATGTGACGATCGTGCAGGAGCCGCTCACCGGCCTCGCCGAGGACGTCGATGCCACCAAGCGGGTCATCGATCAGCAGACCGGTCCCGTTGTGCTGGTCGGTCACAGTTATGGCGGCTCGGTGATCACTGAAGCCGGTGCCGACCCCAAGGTCAGCGCCCTCGTCTATGTGGCCGCCTTGCAGCCCGACAAGGGAGAGGCCAGCGGCGCGCTGATGTCGAAGTTCGCCGCGCCGAACGATGCCATGCGGGTGTCCGTCAACAAGGCTACGCCGGACAACAAGTATTTCTTCATCCCGGCGGCGAAGTTCCGGGAAACCTATGCTCAGGACGTCCCGGCGGAGCAAGCTCAGTTCATGGCCGACTCGGAGCAGCAGCTTGCTCAGAAAGCCATGGGTGCACCGCTCTCGGTGGCGGCATGGCACAACAAGCCCAGCTACGCCATTCTGACCACTGAGGATCACGTGATCAGCCCTGAGCTTCAGCGCTGGATGTACAAGCGTTCGGGCGCCAAGGTCACCGAAGTGCCCGCAAGCCACGCTGTTTTCGTCTCGCAGCCCGCCGCGATCGCCCGCGTGATCGAGGACGCCGCGAAGTAGATGAAGAACTGGCGATCACGCCTTTGATCGCCTCATCCCGCCAGAGCGCGCATACTTTGCGGTCCACCGACACGTGAAGTATGTGCGCTTGGCAGGTAGCGCTTCCGAAGCGCCGGAGCATGATATGGCCGCATTTCCCGGCCCCGATCGGCCTGTCGCCGAGCGCTGGTACTTCCGCCATGCCGCGCTGGTGCGTGCGACGCATTGGATCAACGCCGTCTGCTTCGTGCTGCTCCTGATGAGCGGACTGCAGATCTTTAATGCCCATCCCGCTCTCTATGTCGGGGAGCAATCGGACTTTGACCATCCGGCCATGTCGATCCGTGCGCGCCTGTCCGAGAACGGCCTCGTCGGGGAGACGATGTTCGCCGGCCATTCCTTCGATACGTCGGGCATACTCGGTATCTCGAACGAGGACGGACAAATCTCGCAGCGTGCCTTTCCCAGTTGGATCACGATCCCGAACAACCAGGATCTGGCGACTGGCCGGCGTTGGCATTTTTTCTTTGCCTGGCTGCTGGTGCTGAATAGTCTCGTCTATTTTACCTGGGGCTGCGTAAGGCGACATTTCGACCGGGATCTTCTTCCCAGCCGTCGCGAGCTCAGCCATGTCGGAAGGGAGGTCCTTGAGCATCTGCGCCTGCGCTTCCCACGCGGTGCAGCGGCGAGGCGGTACAATGTGCTGCAGCAGCTTACCTATCTCATGGTCGTCTTCGTCCTGTTCCCGTTGATGATCCTCACAGGCCTTACGATGTCGCCAGGGATTGATAGCGCCGTACCGCAGCTGCTCACGCTGTTCGGCGGGCGCCAGACGGCGCGGCTGATCCACTTCCTCGTCGCATCGAGCCTCACGTTTTTCGTCATCGTACATCTCGTGATGGTGCTGGCCTCGGGTGTCTGGAACAATCTGCGCTCAATGATCACCGGCTGGTACGATCTCGGCAATCCGAGGACGCCAGATGTCGCTTGAACATCCACGGCGTCGCGATCTGTTGTGGGCATTTGCGGCAACTAGTGGCCTCGCTTTGTCGGGCTGTGACCGCGTCGCGGTCGCACCGCGCATCCGTTCTGTCCTCAATGCGGCAAGCGGCTTCACTTATAAAATACAGCGCCTCCTCATCGGGGCTCATCGGCTCGCGCCTGAATATAGTGAGGCCGACATCTCGCCGGCGTTTCGCCCCAATGGTTCAATCGATCCGCAGGACGAGGACTACCTCAAGCTCGTCGGCAATCATTTCGTCGATTGGCGCCTGAAGGTTCACGGCCTCGTTGAGCACGAACTGTCGCTGTCGCTTGAACAGTTGCGCTCCCTGCCCACACGGACCCAGATCACCCGGCACGATTGTGTCGAAGGCTGGAGCTGCATAGCTAAATGGTCCGGCGTGCCGCTCTCGGAAATTCTGTTGCACGCTGGCGTGAGACCAGCGGCGCGCTTTGCCATATTCCATTGCGCCGATACCTTGGACGATGGCGGCGAATCTCCTGGTTCCGAGAACATCCGCTACTATGAGAGTATCGATCTCATCGATGCTGCGCATCCGCAGACGATCCTCGCTTATGACATGAACGGTACACCTCTGACCGTTCGCCACGGTGCGCCGCTGCGATTGCGCGTCGAGCGGCAGCTCGGCTACAAGATGGCCAAATACATCATGCGTATCGAACTGGTGCAAGGCCTCTCTGGCCTGCATGGCGGTCAAGGCGGCTATTGGGAAGATCGCGGCTATGAGTGGTACGCGGGGATCTGAGCGAATCCTTGTTTATCATAAGCGGCCAATATCCAAGCCTCCTTCCGCGGGCAAGGCCGCGAGGTAGGCGCTGGACGTCGCAATGACCAATACTGCAAGCTTCTGACTGTCATCCTTCGCTTTGGCGACGCAGGCGTAGCCTGCTTGCTTCCATAGATTCGATATGGAAAGTTGGAATCTGCACATCATTGAGAAAAATTCGCGGTGTGCTTGCGGGAACTGAACTCGATGGATTGGGACCGCATCCGCATATTCCTAGAAGTCGCCCGCACGGGCCAAATTCTCGGTGCCGCTAGGCGCTTGGGGGTAAACCACGCGACCGTTGCACGGCAACTCACCGCGCTTGAGCAGGAATTGAAAGCCCGGTTGGTCGAACGTCGTACAACGGGCTGTGTCCTGACAAGCGCAGGCGAGGCCCTCGTCGCCGCGGCGGAGCGCGCCGAATCCGACTTCCTTCAGGTCGGTACCCAACTTGGCCGATCATCGGACGCCATCTCTGGCACGGTCCGCGTCGGCGCTCCTGATGGATTGGGCAACTACTTTCTAGCCAGCCACCTCGGTGCGCTTGCCGCGCAGCACCCCGACCTACTCATTCAGCTTGTTCCGCTACCACGGACATTCTCGCTGTCGAGGCGGGAGGCCGACATTGCGATCACCTTGGACCGCCCGAAGCAAGGGCGACTGATTGTCAAAAAGCTTACGGACTACACACTCAGTGTTTACGGTGCAGAGAGCTATCTGAAGCGCTTAGGACCAATCCGAAAGCAGGCTGATCTCGCCGGCCATCTTTTCGTGACGCATGTCGAGGATTTCGTCTACAGCCGCGCGCTCGACTACGCGTCTTCGCTCGGAAAAGTCATGACCAGGCACTACGAGTGCGGGAGCGTTGTGGCGCAGATGGAGGCGGTGAGGGGCGGTCACGGCGTGGGTATACTTCACGATTACGCTGCGCGGCGTTTTCCGGAGCTCAAGCGGTTGCTACCTGAGGTTCGCTTTGTGCGAAATTATTGGCTGATTTCGCATCCCGACACGCACCATACACGCAGAGTTTCGGAGGTTCATGCGCACATCGTGGCGAGGGTGCGCTCGGCCCGCCGGGAATTCACGGGTTAAACGGTTTGCCTTTTCCACGTCGTTCCGCGGTCAAGCAAATGGACGGCATGAAGAACGATGTCAGCCCTCCACTTATCTCTAATAGAGATACGTCTATCTCAAAAATGCGCTTGATGGCGAGACCGGTGACTGCCTAGCTCTGAACAGGCTTGATCACGAATTTTGCGGGAACGCGAAGGCTGCCCTCAAGACGGCAGGATCTAATATCAACCCGATGGGAGTTCGAACGCACCGGGAAATTCCGCACCCAGCATCCACAGCCCGCCTACGTATTGCGCTGAATGCTGTTCACAACCTCAAGCGCCAACCCGACCAGCGGACGTGACCAGGTCCCCAGCTTCCTATGGAAGATTGATGAACATAACAACGATCGCGGCGGAGTTCGCTCGGACGACGATATTGCCCAGAGCCCCTGTTTGGGAGAGGTCGCGCGCGATGGCCACGGCCGAAATCCGTGAAGCGATCAATGCGGGAATTGGATCAATTAGAATCGGCGCTGAGTATGGCGGCCTGGGTCTCGACTATTCGTCCACAGGAGCCGTCCTGCGAATCCTAGCCTCCGCGGACTTCGCGTTCGCGTTCAGCTTGGCGGTGCACAGCGCGGTTGCCGGATCGATATCGGAGCACGGAACGCCGGCTCAGATCGGTCGATACCTTCGCTCTGTAAAATCCGGAGAGCGGATACTGTCCGTATGCATAACCGAGCCCTCAGCAGGCTCCGATGCGGCCGCCATGCGGACGACAGCGACGCCTGACAAAGGTGGCTGGCGCATAAGCGGATCCAAGGCATGGATTACCAATGCCACGTCCGCGGATCTCTTTCTTGTATACGCCCAGACCGACTCTGGGGCGGGGCCGGCAGGCATTGCCGCCTTTCTCATCGAGAGGAAATGTCCAGGCCTCTCCATCACGGCTCCGTATGACCTCGTCGGATGTCATTCCATGGGTCTTGCCGGCGTCGAACTCGCCGACTGCTTCGTGCCCCATGAAGCGCTTTTTGCTCGTCCCGGTGATGGGTTCAAGCGGGCGATGAGCGGGATTGATGTCGCGCGTACGCTGGTTAGCGCCATGTGTTGCGGAATGATGGAAGCAAGCCTCGCATTCGCGATAGAGGCGACGGCCGAGCGTTTAGCGTTTGGCTCAAGGACGATCGACTTTCAGGGGGTGCAATGGATGTTGGCCGACGTCGCCACAGATCTTTCGGCCTCGGAGCTGCTCTTCAGAGCTGCCGCATCGAAGCTTGATCGAGGGGAGCGGGCGACGATTGATGCTGCGCACGCCAAGAAATTTTCTACAAAAGTAGCGTTGAACGCGGTCGCTCAATGCATGCAGCTTAGCGGTGCGCGCGGACTCTTGGCCGAGACAGCGATCTCGCGCCATCTCGCTGGCGCTAAAGCTGCCCAGTACCTGGATGGAACAACAGAGATACAGAATGTTGTCATCGCAAGGTCTCTTCGGCCGCGCGTAAATCAAGCTTTGTAGGTGTCAATGGAGCGGCCGCGCCGAATAGCGCAAAGGCCAGTCGTGCGGAGGTAGTGCGTGGCTCGTTCGCTTAGTGTCGATGAGATCATCGCGGAGTTGCCGCGTCGCCTTGCCGGGGTTAGTGTCCTGACGACTGAATTTCGGCAGGCGTTCGAGTCCCAGAAAGCATCGATCGGTCTGGATGGTGCCGCGGTGTACGTGGCGCATCCGCTTCAGAATAGAACCACGGCAGAGCTCCATCGGTGGGCCGAAGCCGCGGTAGATGAGATTCTGCAGATGATCGCGCGAGATCAGTCCAAGACGAAAATGCGCGAAACGGCCTAAGGGGGCGCGTGCATTGAAAGACTGCCACTTCCGAACTCGGCTCCTGGCTGAGTTCGGCGGGCGGCCACCTGCTCTTTGAACGAAAAATGGCGGCCTCGGTTGCTTCTAGTGTGACAGCCCATTGTTCCAGTTTCTGGAACAGAACCTGCCGGATGACGGCCATTCGGCGCGTGCCCAACCCGCACTAGGTTTGTGGGATCAGACGTGGACCGTCTGGCGGGTGATATTGACGTCGCACGCTGATGAGGTGAGGCAGGCATGGGAACTGAGCAGAAAGTAGTTGTCATCACCGGTGCATCGCGGGGCTTCGGCGCCGGACTCGTGAAGGCGTACAGCGATCGCAATTACCGCGTGATTGCCAACTCACGCTCCATCAAGCCCAGCACGGACCCGGACATCTTGACGATCGCGGGCGACGTCGCGGACCCCAAGACGGCTGATCGCATCGTCGAGGAAGGCTTGGCACGTTTCGGACGTATCGATACCCTCATCAACAATGCGGGGATATTCATCGCCAAGCCGCTGATCAATTATACCGAGGAAGATTATGCTTCGGTCGTTGCGATCAATCTTGGAGGCTTCTTCCGGATCACTAAACGCGTCGCGGCCGAAATGTTGAAGCAAGGCTCCGGCCATATCGTGCAGATTACGACCAGCCTCGTAGATCACGCCAACAGCAATGTTCCCTCGGTCCTCGCCTCGCTGACCAAGGGTGGGCTAAACGCAGCCACGAAGTCGCTCGCGATCGAGTATGCAAAAAAGGGAGTCCGGGTTAACGCCGTTGCTCCTGGTGTCATGAAGACGCCAATGCATGCTCCCGAAAAGTATGAATTTCTTGCAAAGCAACATCCTGTCGGGCGGATGGGAGAAATTCAGGACGTCGTCGACGCGATCCTCTTTCTCGAAAACGCTCCCTTCGTCACCGGCGAGATTTTACACGTCGACGGCGGCCAGAGCGCCGGTCGCTGATCTCTATGGAGCGGCGGCCGGTGCCAGTTCTCCGGTTCGCTCTTCTGGACCGCGGGTTGGGTTCCCGGGCTATTGGCGGACTCAGACCTTTCAACCGGACCGGTACTTCACCGGGCAAGCGTCTCGATTTGATAATCGCGGTTCGCCGCTTTGAGCTGGGATGCCATCAGCTCGGCGTTGGCGACCCCGGGCCGGTAAAGGCGGAAACGAGCCGACGCGAGCTCTAACGGAGCGAAATTCCCAGTGTCTGTTCGCGGCGAGAGCACGCCGGCAGCGTCTTGGGAGGAGGTACTATGCAGGGCACACCTATTCAGGCGTCGAAGAAGGGGCCTCTCGATGGCATTACGGTCCTTGATTTCTCGCGGGTCTTGGCCGGACCGTATTGCACGATGGTCCTGGCCGATCTCGGTGCGCGCGTTATCAAGATCGAGAAGTTCGGCACCGGCGACGATACGCGCGCGTTCGGCCCATTCGTCGACGGCGAGTCGGCCTACTTCATGTGCTTCAATCGGGGCAAGGAGAGCATTGTTCTCGATATCAAGTCGCCGCGCGACAGAGAGTTGCTCGAGCGGCTGCTGGACAAGGCCGATGTGGTTGTCGAGAACTTTCGTCCCGGCGTCATGGACCGGCTTGGTTATGGCGCCGAACGGCTCGCCAAAACTCACCCGCACATCGTCTATGCGTCGATTTCGGGATTTGGCCATACTGGGCCCTTCAGTGATCTGCCCGGTTACGACATGGTCGTGCAAGCCATGGGCGGGGTGATGAGCTTGACGGGATGGCCGGACGGCCCGCCGTCGCGTGTCGGGACCAGCTTTGGTGACCTCGGCGCCGCTCTTTTCGCGACAGTCGGCATCCTTTCCGCGCTCTACAAGCGCGTACAAAACGCACAAGGAACGCGTGTGGATATCGGCATGCTTGACTGCCAGGCGGCTCTGATGGAGACGGCTCTCGCACGCTATGACGTGGAAGGTAAGATACCTGGCCGTACCGGCGACAGTCACCCTTCATTGGCTCCGTTCGAAAGCTTCGCCGCAAAAGACGGGCGCGTCATCATAGCCGCGGGCAACGACACGCTTTTCATGCTGATGGCAGACGCGCTTGGATCGCCTGCGTTGGCACTGGATCCTCGTTTCATGAGCAATGATCTGCGATGCAGCAATCGCCCCGCTATGATTGCGGCCATCGAGGCGATCACCACGCGCGAGCCTGTTGAGCACTGGATCGCAAAACTCAATGGGGCCGGCGTTCCTTGCTCACCGATCAACACGATCGACAAGCTGTTTGATCACCCGCAGCTCAAGGCGCGGAACATGATCGTGAAGGTGAGAGGTGAGGGCGCCCGTCACATCCGCACTGCCGGCAACCCGATCCGTCTGAGCGGATACGCCGAAAACGATGTCGAAACGCCCGCCTGTTCGCCGGGCCTTAATCAGCACCGCGAAGCAATTCTGAACGAGCTCATGGCGACACACGGCGCTTATGCGACCGCAGTGGCCGGAGACGTTAACCCTGACGATGTCGATGCAGTCGGCTCGCTGCCGCGAGCGGCCGAATGACCCGGGCATCTCCCAAACGTAGGAAACAGGCCATGAGCAATACCGTCGCGCCCATCCGTAAGGACGGCCCATCCTCCTCCGAACAGCCTGCCGTAACGCCCGAGACGAGCTCGCCGCAGATGATTATCATGGAGCGCCGCGATCGTGTAGGTCTCATTACCTTGAACCGGCCAAAGAGTTTGAATGCCCTGAACGGTCAACTGGCGGTCGAGACATTGGCGGCATTGAAGGCGTTCGATGCCGACGATCGAGTCGGTGCGATCGTGATCACCGGCAGTGCGCGCGCCTTTGCCGCCGGGGCAGATATCGCAGAAATGGCCGAGAAGCCCTTCACCGATTTCTACATGAATGATTTTCTCGGACCCTGGGATGACGTCAAATCCATTTCCAAGCCGATCATAGCGGCGGTCGGCGGGTTTGCGCTTGGTGGCGGCTGCGAGCTGGCGCTGCTCTGCGATTTCATTATTGCATCGGAAGACGCACAATTCGGCCAACCGGAGATCAAGCTCGGTATCTTGCCCGGTATTGGAGGGTCACAGCGGCTAACCCGGGCGGTCGGCAAATCGCTTGCCATGGATCTCGTTCTGACCGGCCGTACCATTGGAGCCGCCGAGGCGAAGGCTGTTGGTCTCGTTGCGCGAGTCGTCCCAAGCAGCGATCTTCTACAGGTTGCGCTGGAAGCCGCGCATACCATTGCCGGCTATAACGCGCCGGCCGTCAAGATGGCCAAGGAAGCCGTTAATCGTGCGTTCGAAGGACCCCTTTCGGAAGGGCTGCGGCATGAACGTCTTCTGTTTCAGGCAGCGTTTGCGACCGAAGGGCAGAAGGAAGGCATGAACGCCTTCGTCAACAAGCGGGCGCCGGTCTTCCGCCACCGCTGACAGCTCACCGTTCCGGACGGCGGTCTGTGATCTAGACACGCTGGCCCAGGCGCAGCGCACTACAACGTTAACCCTCAACAATCGGAGAAGACGGTGGTTTCCAGCACTGAACTGGACGGCGACTACGACTACATCGTGGTGGGAGCCGGGTCCGCGGGCTGCGTCGTCGCAAACCGATTGTCGACCGATACAAAGAAGCGGGTGCTACTCTTGGAGGCCGGCGGCAAGGACAACTGGATCTGGTTCCACATTCCGGTTGGCTACCTGTTCGCGATCGGCAATCCGCGTTCGGACTGGATGTTCGAGACCGAAACCGAACCGGGGCTGAACGGCCGTTCACTTAAATATCCGCGCGGCAAGGTGATTGGCGGTTCGTCCGCGATCAATGCCATGATTTCGATGCGCGGACAGGCGTCAGACTATGATCATTGGCGCCAACTCGGTCTCACCGGTTGGGGCTGGGACGATGTCCGTCCGGTGTTCAAGCGCCTCGATGACCATTTCCTGGGTGAATCTGAGCATCATGGCGTCGGCGGCGAGTGGCGCGTGGAACGGCCAGGTGTGAAGTGGGATATCCTCGATAGCGTGGCGGAAGCGGCAGTCGAGATGGGCATCCCAGCGACGACCGATTTCAACACCGGAGTCAATACCGGTGTCGGCTACTTCCACGTCAATCAGAAGCGAGGCTTTCGCTGGTCATCGGCGCGCGGCTTCCTCAAGCCAGTACTTCATCGTACCAATCTGCGTCTTGAAACAGGCGTTTTGGTCGAGAAGGTGCTGTTCGACGGCAAGCGTGCTGTGGGTGTCCGATTCCAGCAGCATGGGCGGACGACCGATGTTCGCGCGAAAGGCGAGGTGATCCTATGCGCCGGCTCGGTCGGTTCGCCCCAGATCCTTCAACTATCCGGCGTCGGACCGGCGGAATGGCTCGGCGAACTTGGCATTTCCACCGTCGCCGACAGGCCTGGTGTTGGGCGCAATCTGCAAGACCACCTACAGCAAAGAGCGATCTACCGGGTCCACGGCGCCAAGACACTCAACGAGACCTATCACTCGCCGATTGGACGAGCACTGATGGGGCTCGAATATGCATTGTTTCGGCGCGGTCCTCTTACGATGGCGCCGTCTCAGCTTGGGATCTTTACAACCTCATCGCCCCACTTCGATCGTCCAAACATCGAGTTTCACGTTCAGCCTCTCTCGCTCAATAAGTTTGGAGAGCCGCTGCACCGCTTTCCTGCGATCACGGTCGCGGCCTGCAATCTCCGGCCGACGTCCCGCGGTACCATCCGCCTGCGCTCGGTGGATCCCTCGGCGAAGCCTATTATCGCGCCGAACTATCTTTCGACCGACGACGATCGCCGCGTGGCGGCCGACGCCATTCGCGTTACACGCCGTCTGATGAAGCAAGCGGCGCTCCGCCGTTTCCGCCCTGAGGAGTTTATCCCAGGCCTGTCGGTTGATGACAGCGAGAGCGCTCTCGCCAAGGCCGCCGGCGATATCGGAACGACCATCTTTCATCCGGTTGGCACAGCGAAGATGGGCTTGGAGCACGATCCGCTCGCGGTCGTGGATCGGCACCTGCGCGTGATTGGTCTGGATGGGTTGCGCGTTATCGATGCGTCGGTGATGCCGACGATAACTTCGGGCAACACGAATACGCCGACAATCATGATTGCTGACAAAGGCGCAAACTTTGTTCTGTGGGACGCCGTCTAGATCGATGCGGCAGATCCTTCAAGAAAGAACCCGGCCGAAGCCGGGTCGAGGTATCCCACGGCATGGCTATTCGCCGTGGAAAGGAGCCGCAAATGGCCGGCGTCAAGAGCCCCCAGTCCACGAGATCGACACCGTATCGATCTCGCGCGAGGCTCTTGAGCACGGCATAACTCAGCTGTGAAGATGGAAGACCTTGTTCATGATCTGCCACTTCCCGTCCGTCTTCAGCAGCGTGAACATGTCGGTGAAGCGCGATCCCTTCCAGTTATCGATCTCCAAACGCACGTTCGCGATCGTGCCGACGATGTCGATCTCTGAAATGCGAGATTGGATTCCCGCGGCCGCTCCGTTCTGGTCATTCCAGTCGAACAGCCCCTGAATTGGCCCCGCAAACAAGTCGGGCCCGACATATCCGAAAATCGTCGCGTCCTTGTGGAAGGCGGGCTTCATATCGTTTCCTTTGCCCGACTTGGCGCCGTCCAGATAGTGTTGAACGACCTTCGTGATGGCTTCATAGTCACCCAAGTTCGTTGCTGTGCCACTCATCTTTTACTCCCTTGTGAAATCTAGCGGTGGCGCCATGGCCGAAGTGGAAAACACCCGCCGGCGCCCCTAACTGCCGGCGCCGTCGCAGTAGGAGCTCGCCCGCAATTTCCAGCCATAACCTAGTAAGACACCAGTGCTCCTCACAGCCCCGGTGCAGGCAAAGCATATGGTACCGGTTCACAGCGATGTTGAGCTGGTGGGCATTCTCTAAAACGCAGTGCGAGACAACACGCGCGCAGTCCGCTTCGCGTAAGGCCGCCTGGCCAAGGAGCTAGGCACCATGGCTGGCCTCACTTCCTGGAAAGCGTCAAAGTGCCTTGGCGAGCCTCGAAATTCCCTCTTCGATCGCCGTTTCTGACAATGCCGCGAACCCGAGCAGAAGATATCTGTCGCAATTCTCGAGGTAATCCGCGTCGCCGATATTCTGGTCGCGCAACGTGTAAACGCCGATCTGCTGCTTCAACATGAGCGTCTGCAATTTGACGGCGCTCGGAAAATCCGGCGGCAACTCCCACACTAGGTGCGTGCCGCAATGTACCGGGTTTATCTGGACGGATCCGATATGCTTTTGAAGCGCCAGGATCAAGCAGTCGCGCCGCGCCATATAAGTCTTGCGGATTTTTCTCAGATGCTTTTCAAAGGCACCGGTCTCGATAAAATCGTTCAGCACCGCCTGCTCAAGCCAAGGGACGCCGGTGCACGGAAAGCCGTGATCGAGCAATGAAGCGGCATGAACGGCCGGATCAACCAGATGCGGCGGTAGGACCATGTAGCCCACTCTCAGCCCTGGGCCGATGGAAGCTGCAAACGAGCCAACATAGACGACCCGCCCGTGGCTATCGAGACTCTTCAGAGGGGGCGGCGGTGAACCCTGATACCTGATCTCGGTGTCGAAATCGACTTCGACAATGTGAGAGTCCGTTTGATCGGCCCAGCTCAGCAGAATGTCGCGTCGGGAAGCTGACAGCATGACGCCCATCGGATACTGACGCGCTGAAGTGGCAAAGGCGACGCAGTTCCGGGACTGCGGCAAGTGTCTTACAACGATCCCGCTTTGATCGACGGGAACAGGCGCAATATGCGCGCCATAGGCCCGGAAAAGGTCCGCTGTTGTCCGGCAGCCTGGTGCTTCCATTGCTACTGTCGTACCCGCGCGGACGAACAGGTGAGCGGCGACATTCAACGCTTGCTGAACGCCTGTAACGATGACGATTTGATCCGGGGTGCATGAAATGCCGCGCGAAGCGCCAAGATACGCGGCAAGCGTTTCACGCAACTCCCGAAGTCCCTTGGGCGTTCCGGAATACGTCAAGTTGAATTTTGACGATTGCATGCGCCAATTCGTTAGGCGACGCCATACGCTGCGTGGGAAGCAGGCCGGATCAGTGCTCTCGAGTGCAAAGTCACAAACGATTTCACTGGGGGACACGGATCGCTTTTTGTCGTCAGCAACCGGAACGAACAAGTGAACCGGCTTATGGTAGGTGGCATCGTGGTTCGAGCCGCTTGCAACCGACAGAGAGTTGTCGGGAAAAGTCGTCGACACGTATGTTCCAGCGCCCTCCCGCGACTCCAGATAGCCTTCGGATGTCAACGTTTCATAGGCTAGTATGATTGTATTACGAGAGACCCCGAGCTGCTCACTGAGGGCACGGGTACCGGGAAGGCGTGCGCCAGGTTTCAAGCGGCCAGACACGATCAAGCCGTGGATTTGCTTGAAAACTTGATTCTGCAGCGACGCGGCGGATAGGTCAATTTCAAGTGCTAATTGCATCGGCTGCTCCAATCGTTCGACAGTCGGTACTTGGCAAAGATGCCGGTCCGCGACTGCGTCTGTCACCTGCTCGTTGGATCAAAGCTCGTGGGCAACTTGGGGGCCGCGGCACTTCCGGGAGGCGACCCTCTGGTTCTGCGGGAAGCCTACGGCCGGCCGATGCTTGCCGCAAGCATTTCGGGAATTCTCGTGAACTTCTCTCGCGGTTTGCCCAGGGGCGTACCGCGGGCCTTCTCTGCCTGATCGATCATTTCCCAATCTTGAAACGATACCGACCGCGTCGCCCGTTGTGCCAAGAGGGAAGCAAACGCCTCACGGCCTGGCTTCTGCCGAGACTCAAAGGTTGGCAAATCTGCAAGAAGCGTCGCGACGGTCGCCATGCTGTCCGCTCGGTTGGTGCCGATGATCCCGGTTGGTCCACGTTTGATCCACCCTACGACGTAGACAGGCAATTCGTTGGGTGATGTCATTTCCAAACGGCCATCCTTGTTAGGAATCGTTCCGCGCGCGTTGTCGAAAGGAATTCCTTCCAGGGCGCGGCCGCTATAACCGACACTCCGGATCATGAGCCCGGCTTTTATCGACAGCGTCTGTCCCGTCCCGACGGCCTCCTGACGGCCGGCAGCGCCAACGAGCCTGGTTCGCTCGAGAACGAGTTCTTCGAGCTTATGCTCTCCACGTGCTTCTTTTGGGCTCAGAAAAAAATGGATCCGACAACATTTGGGCTTCTCCCGCCGCCGGGAAGCGAAGCTCTTGAATGCTTCGAAATTCCGCGCTCGAGCCGGCTCGCGCACATCGGCCAATTCGGACTTGCAGACGTCGTTCAGGAGCAGGTCATTAGGATCTACAAACGGATCGCATTCAGACAGTTGGCCGAGTTCGCGCAGCTCTTTGCTGGTGAACCGTGACTGAACCGGACCTCTGCGACCAATGAGATGGATCTCACGAATGCGACTTTCGGCCAGAGCATCCAGTGCGTGCGCCGCAATATCCGTCTTTCGCAGCTCATCAGGCGATTTGGCCAAAATGCGGCAGACGTCAATTGCGACGTTGCCTTGACCGATGATGATGGCGGAGTCGCCCGACACATCGAATTTGAGGTCGCGATAGTCAGGATGTCCGTTGTACCACCCGACAAAGGAAGTCGCGGCGTGACATCCCTGAATATCCTCGCCGGGAATGCCAAGCTTCCGATCGGTCGCTGCTCCCGTGGCAAAGATCACCGCGTGGTAGCAGTCCGTCAGCTCCCGCAGGGTGAAGTCTTTGCCAAACTCGACGTTGCCGATAAATGAGAAGCGGGGATCCCGAGCGATCTCGGCGTAGGTGTTGGCCACGTCTTTCAAGCGCGGATGATCGGGTGCGACGCCATAACGAACTAAACCATAGGGCACCGGGAGCCGTTCGATAACATCAACTACTGTCGTGTGTTCGGATTGCAGCAAAGCCTCAGCTGCGTAGAAACCGCTGGGCCCGCTGCCAATTATTGCCACACGTAAGGGGTTGTTTGTCGTTCCGATTGCGTTCACGGCGACTGGCTCATTCTGTCTAGCTGGGGCCGTAGCCGAGGGCAGCGCGCCGCGCCTCGGCACCTGTTAATGGCGTCTGCTTGCTCCGGATCACCGGCGTGCTGCTGGATTTGTCGGCATTGACTTGAATCCACATCTGCTGGTCTTGCGAGAGATCCCCGCTTTCACTGATCGCGTGCACCGGGCAGGCCGGAATGCATGCGGCGCAATCGACGCATGCGATGGGATCGATATACATGCGCTGATCGTCCCCGTGAAAGCACGCTACCGGGCAGACCAGAACGCAATCCGTGAATCTACAGTCGCTGCAGTTTCCAGTAACCACGTGGGGCATGGTCGTTCCTCACTCGAACGTTGTTTTCGCGCATCAGCCGCCCGTCGCGGCCATGATTCGTGAAATCTTCTCTGGCTTTTCATTGAACTCGTGACGCTCCGGCTTTAGGCTCATGGCCGAGCGAAGTGCTCCCACTATCTCGTCATCGGTGGCGCCGCGACGCAAGAGTGGGCCGAAAGCCAGCTGCTCTCGCTGACCGAGACAGAGATACATTGTCCCGTCGGCTGCCAGCCGCACGCGATTGCAGGTGGCGCAGAAATGTTCTGACAGCGGGGTGATAAAGCCGATGCTCAATCGTGCATCTGGCGTTTTCATGTACCGAGCCGGTCCACCGCCGGGCACGTCGGCTGCAATGAGACCGCGCTCTTGCTGCAGGCGTCGCCGGACAGGTTGGAGGTCGAGGTATTGGGCGTTCCGGCCTGTTGTGCCCATCGGCATCGCTTCGATCAGACGAAGAACAAATTCCTGCTCGACGCAGAAATCGATCATCTCGTCGATTTCATCGTCGTTCACACCGCGCATCACGACCATATTGATCTTGATTGGCGCGAAGCCCGCTTGTTTGGCGGCCTTGAGGCCGCCCAATATCGTGGCGAGGACATCGCGGCCGCAGATTGCCGCGATGCGCTCGGCACGAAGAGAATCCAAGCTGACGTTGATGCGCTGCACCCCAGCCTCTCGTAGAGGGGCGGCGAGCACCTGCAAGCGGGTCGCGTTGGTGCTCAAAGATAGGTCTTCGATGCCCGGTATTGCCGCAAGTCTTGCCGCAAGGTTTGGCAAGTCCCGCCGAACGAGTGGCTCTCCTCCCGTGAGGCGGATACGCTTCAGTCCACGAGGAGCCATAATCGATATCAGGCGCTCGATCTCATCGAACCGCAACCAGGAGGCTGGTTCCTGAAATCCGCGGAATCCGCTTGGAATGCAGTAGGTACAGCGCAGATCGCATCGGTCGGTAACCGAAAGCCGCAAATATTCAATTCGGCGCCCGAATGTGTCTACCAGGAGTGGGGCTTGCGATCTCATATGATGCTGCCGCGATTTTATTTCGACACGCAATGCGCACGACCAAGGATTCACCAATGATCGGTCCCTGGATCCGGGTTGGTGAAGTACCGGTGCAGATGAAAGGTCTGAGTCCGGACGGACGGCAAAGGCAAGCCGGCACCAAGAGATTCGGGGCAACCGGTACTCAATTCGATTGAGTCGTTGGATTTAACTGCGAACGGCCGCTCTTGGTGACCGTAAGTCCCAGGCGCAGATTTCCCTTAACCGGACGGTAGAAGGAATATGCCGATGTCTGCCAGCATCCAAACAACAAAGGCGAGCACGAAAGAATTGTTTGGCGGTTGCCCCCACGATTGTCCTGACACCTGCGCAATGCTTTATACGGTGGAAGGCAACAAACTGGTCAATGTCCGCGGTAATCCCAAACACCCGATCACGCGCGGCGGCTTGTGCGTCAAGCTCAACGATTACGCGGATCGCCACTACAACGCTGATCGTGTGCTGTATCCCCTGAAGCGCAATGGGCCGAAGGGCAGCCGGGCCTTTGTGCGGATCAGCTGGGAACAGGCACTCGCGGAAATTAAAGATCGCTGGACGAAGATCATTTCAAGCAATGGTGCAGAGGCCATCCTGCCAGTAAGTTATCTCGGCAATGAAGGCCTCGTGCAGGGCCTGACGGTCGGTGATGCCTTCTTCAACAGACTCGGCGCTACCGTTTGCGAGAAAACCTATTGCGCATCGGGTTCTTCCACCGCTTGGCTCCTCACGGTCGGGCCCACGAATGCGCTGGATCCGGAAAGCTTCGCCTATTCGAAATACATCATTATCTGGGGCTGCAATTCCGTCAGCACCAACCTGCATCATTGGCCCTTCGTCACCGAGGCGCGTCAAAAGGGTGCGAAAGTCGTTGTTATCGATCCGTACCGGTCGCGTACTGCCAAGCAGGCCGATTGGCATATCGCGCCGAAGCCCGGCACCGACGGCGCTCTAGCCATGGCAATGATCCAAACGTTGATCGCTGAAGACCTGGTCGATCGCGATTATGTCGACAAGTACGTTTTGGGCTACCCGGAGCTCAAGGAACATGCGGCAACCTGCACGCCCGAGTGGGCCGAGAAGATCACAAGCATCCGTGCCGATGACATACGAAAATTGACCCGGGAATACGCAAAGTCGCGCAACGCCTCGATCCGCATCGGTGTGGCGCTAGAGCGTACCGCAGGCGGTACTCAGGCCATCCGCGCTGTCATCGCGATTCCCGCATTGACCGGTGCCTGGAAGGATGTCGCCGGCGGCATCTACCAAGCACCGCTGTGGGAATTCCCCGTAAACTTCGGAGCGATTTGTCGCCCTGATTGGATCAAGCCCGGCACGCGGGTGGTGAATTTGCTCAAGCTAGGCGAAGCGCTGCTCGGCGAGACCAAGCTTGATCCGCCGATCAACTCGATCATGGTCTACAATACAAATCCTGTGACCCAGGCGATGGATGTCGACAAGATCGTCCGAGGGCTTCAGCGTGATGACCTATTCACTGTTGTCGCGGATCATTTCATAAGCGACACTGCCGCTTACGCAGATATCATCTTGCCGGCGACGATGGCGGCCGAACACGATGACATGATGTTCTCCTGGGGACACTACTACCTCACGCTCAATCAGAAGGCCATTGAGCCGCCCGGTGAGGCCTGCTCGAATGCAGAAATCTTCCGCAGGCTTGCGAAGACGATGGGATTGACAGACCCCGAGTTCCTGAAATCGGATCTCGAGTTGGCCGAAAGCACGATCGACTGGACCGCGCCGCAGGTGGCGGGTGTCGATATGGATCTTTTGCGGAAGCAAGGCTTTGCCAAGTTGAACTTGGGTCCGGCGGATACGCGAACACCGCACGCTGAGGGAAATTTCAAGACGCCGTCGGGCAAATGTGAGATCCTGCTCACCGGCGCCACAAATTTCGTAGCACCGCCGTTTCGTCAACTTTACAACGAAATGCAAAGCGGCGAGCCGATCGAACCGCTTCCCGGCTATACCAGGCCCTATGAGAGTGCGGCTGACGAACCTGAGCTTGCCAAGCTCTATCCTCTGAGCATCATAGCCCCGAAAAGCCACGCATTTCTCAATACCAACTACGCCAATGAACCCAAGAAGCGGAGACTGCAGGGGGATCAGTTCGTTCTCCTTAGTCCGCAGGACGCCGCTGAGCGTATGATCGAGCACGGCGACAAGGTGAAGGTGTACAACAGGACGGGCGGCTTCCACGGCGTCGCCCATATCACCGATGACGTTCAGGCCGGACTGGTTATCGCTACTGTCGGCTATTGGCGGACGCATAACGAAGAAGGTACCGTCAATAGCGTATCCGCAGCCCGGTTCGGTGGGATGGGCAACTGTCCTACATTCTCGGACAATCTCGTTCAGGTGGAGCGGATCGTGGGCAGGAATGCCGCACGGAGCATGTACGAGCCTGAGCCGGTCGCGTTGGTGCGAGCCTAGCCGTCTGACAACATGCGCTTGCGGGTCCGCAGCTTGATAGTTGTGGGCCTGCTGGCGGGAATGATCAGCATGGCGCCGCACCTAACACGGCGTTAGAGGAAATATCGATCGCCCAAGGCTCGCAAAATTGTCCGATCTCCGACCGCTGGGCTTGAGATCGACCAACCAGCCAATGTTCCGTTAGAAGCAACAGTGTCTTTCCAGTAACGGCTCTTCAAGTCAGTGACGACTCGCACTAGCCTGAATGCTTAGATCTGCGTATGCGTGGCTGCTCGCGCCGCAGGTTCGTGTGAGCGTCTGGAGAGCTGCAATGCGGGAGAATGTGCCGCTAACGATCGGTGTCGATCACGTAGGGCTTACCGTAAAGGATCTTGCGCTGACGCGGAAGTTCTTCTGCGATTGCCTTGGTTGGCGGGTTGTTGGAGAGAATCCAAGCTATCCAGCAGCCTTCGTATCGGACGGAAATGCCATTGTAACGTTGTGGCAAGTCGAGGATCCGGGGACGTGCGTGCCGTTCGAGCGCCACCGTAATGTCGGTCTGCATCACCTTGCGTTGAAGGTTGTGGATCACAAGGCACTTGACGCATTGCACGAGCGTGTCGCGGCATGGCCTGGTAATGAGATTGAGTTTGCGCCGGAAAGGTCGGGCAAGGGTCCGAAGTTCCACTTTATGATACGAGGGCCAGGCGGCCTCCGGATTGAGTTTGCCTGCGTGTCTCCCGCCACCGGTTAGCCGAGCTCCGGTTGGTGAACGCCGCCCCGCCGATCGGTCAAGTGCCTCTCTAGTAATGCCCCGTTCCGTCGTGCCGAGCCCGGCGTGTCAAAAGGAAGACCTTCGTGAGTAGTCCTAAGATATTGGTTCTTGGTGCCGGGGGTATTGGCGGCTATTTTGGCGGCCGTCTGGCCGAAAGCGGTGCCGATGTCACGTTCCTCGTCCGGGAAGGACGGCGCAAAATCCTCTCCGAGCAAGGGCTACGGCTCGAGAGCCCATTCGGGGATGCGCAGTTGGCTGTGAAGACCGTGGTCGCGTCCGAAGTGGCACCGATTTTCGATGGAGTGATTCTGACCTGCAAGGCATACGACCTCGATGCGGCCATAGCGACGATCGCGCCGGCCGTGGCACCGAGCGGCTACGTCTTGCCATTCCTGAATGGTATTGCCCATATCGACCTCCTGAACCAAAGATTCGGTCAGCGCCGAGTGCTCGGGGGTACTGCCAAGATTCAAGCGACCCTCACGCCGAGCGGCGCGATCCGCCAATTCAACGATTGGCGGACGCTCACTTTTGGCGAGCAATCTGGCCAGATGACGGAACGCGTGACAACGTTGGCGGCTCTATTCGCTCCTGCGAAGGGCGTCGAGGCCTTTGCGGTAACCGACATCGTGCAACGGATGTGGGAGAAAATCGTCCACCTCTCGACGGCTGCTGCGATGACCTGCCTGATGCGCGCGAATGTCGGCGAGATTGTCCGCACGCCCTATGGCCGTGAGCTTTTCCTCGAGCAGCTTCGGTGCGGTGCCGCGGTGGCCGCCGCCGGCGGCCACGAGCCCAGCGATAGCTTTATGAAACTGTGGGAAGAGACGTTCTCGCAGCGGGAGTCACAATACGCGACGTCGATGCTGCGCGACGTCGAACGCGGTGGGTCGACAGAGGTCGATCACATCCTGGGCTTCATGCTCAACAGGGCGATTGACGCGAACATTGAGCATCGCACATTGATGCTCGCCTATACGCACATAAAAGCTCTCGAGCAGAGACGCGCGGCAGGCCGTCTGCCCTGATCGCAAGCTATCACACTACAATAGCGCACTTGAACTGCACTGCGAGTCAGCTGGTACGCGCCAGAACATCGCATCGCATGAATAGATCCGTGAAGCCAAAATGGACCAATCGCTTCCGGCGATAAGATGATCGTGTTTATTCGTTTGACCTTCGCGAATACGGCTGATGAAGTTCGATGAGGGCGTCTATCACTACCGACATCAGTTGAGCAATGTTCTGAACCTAACGTCCCGTATCACATGCAGATCTACCTGGATGACACGCCGTCGGGTCTGCGCGGCGGTTGGCTCGCTCGCATGTTGCCAAAGCGGTCCGACGGCCGCTTCATTGGAGGTTACGTCTTATGCCTATGACGATGGCCGGAGAGGTCCAACTTGCCGCGAACCGGGAAACTGTGTGGGAGAAACTGAATGATCCGGATGTTCTGAAGGTGTGCATTCCGGGCTGCGAAGAACTCGTGAGGTCGGCGGACAATCAATTTAGTGCGATTGCAAAGATGAAGGTCGGCCCAGTCTCGGCGAAATTCAAGGGGCGAGTCACTCTGAGCGATCTCGTTCCCCCGAGCAGCTACCGGATCTCGGGCGAAGGTGAGGGGGGCATCGCAGGATTCGCTAAGGGCGTAGCCACGGTCGCGTTAGTGGCGAACGAGGAAGGTACGTTGCTATCCTATGGCGTAGAGGCGCAAATAGGTGGGAAGCTGGCGCAGTTAGGTCAGCGCTTGATCAGCGGGTCGGCGAAGAAGATCGCCGACGAGTTCTTCTCGCGCTTCGCAGATGTAGTCAAAGGTCCACCCGGCTAACTCTTTAGCGTATCTGCGCGCCGTCGCGCCTGGTGAGCCTGCGGCGAGGGCCGCGCCGGTCAGACGACTTCGGACACGGCCTTGCGGATGGCCTTCTCGAACGCCTCCGGCGGCTGGGCTCCTGTGATTAAGTAGCGATCGTTGACCACCACGGCGGGAACGCTGCTTATCCCTGCTCGATGCCATTTCTCTTCGGCGTCGCGCACCTCGTCAGTGTAGCGCCCCGAGGTGAGCACATCGCGCGCAGCCGCGCCTTCAAGGCCAACAGATTCAGCAGCGGCGACGAGCACGCTGTGATCACCGGGATTCTGCATGTTTGTATGGTAGGCGGCGAGCAGCGCGCGCTTCAGCTCTTCTTGCCGCCCCTCGATCCGCGCCCAGTGCAGCAAGCGGTGCGCGTCAAATGTGTTGTAGAAGCGGGTTTCGTCGGTAGTCACCATGTCGAAGCCCACTTGCGCGGCGAGGGCACGCTGGCGCTCACGGTTCGCGATCGCCTGCTCGCGCCCGACATTGTATTTGCGGGCCACGTTGTCGAAACGGCTCTCACCCTCCGGCGGGATCGCTGGATTGAGTTCGAAGGGCTGGAAATGGATGTCAGCCGTCAATTGCCCTTCAAAGCGCTTCAGGGCAACATCCAGGTTTCCTAGCCCGATTACGCACCAGGGGCATGATACATCAGATATGAAGTCGATCTTGACCGTTTTAGTCATGGAAAGGTCGCTCGCTATTCGCTTGGTCACGTTTCGGGGACGCCACGCGTCTCCGAGCTCATTAGCCAGATAGGGTGACTTAACCATCGGCTGAACCGCTGCTGGCTGGAATACACTCTTCCGTAGATCGGTACACTCATGTGCTTTCGGCCGGATGCATAAGCGCGTTCGGACACTGCCGGAAGCAACAGCCACCTAAAGCCAGACATACTGAATTACGCTGAGGGACATGGCCTTTTCATTCTGGGGACGGCAGACGCAATTCGATCAAAGAACAAGCAGACCACCAGCATTGTTTGTCGATCACGTCGATAATGCGGAGTGCGCCGCACCCCTGCTGCGGCCGCACCGCCCGTAAGCGAGCACTCGGCAAGGAGATTGCGGTTGGTTGATGCCCGGGTATGATGGCCTCTTGTATCGTCGCCCATGATCTTGCCAAAAGCGAGATAAGGGGCGCGCTATCCCGAACTGCGCCAGTGATCGCCGACACAGATATTTCAACCACTTCCGCGACAGCGCCCAGAGAGGAAGTCTATGAAGATCTCGCGCCTGCGTACCCGCGTCGCCCACTTGCCTGTCGCAAAGCCCTTTTCGACAGGCAGGTACGACGTGCGGTCGGTCGACTGTGTGTGCGTATTTCTGGAGACGGACGAGGGTCTCGTTGGGGAGGGGATGTGTTATGTGACGAACGGGCGCCGACTAAAGGTGCTGCGGGAGATGATCGTAAGCCTCGAGCATCTTGTCGTTGGTCTCGACCTCGGTCAGAGCGGCAGCTTTGTTCTCAACGCGTTCAATGATGTTCGCGCCTTTGGGCGACAAGGGATTTCGGCTCTGGCGATTTCTGCCGTAGAGGAGGCGCTTTGGGACGTGCGAGGCAAGCAATTTGGCGTCAACATTTCTCATATTCTTGGCGCCTGTCGAACCACCGTGCCCAGCTACGTGAACTCATTGTGGCTATCGGCAACGATCGACGAACTTCACAAGGAAGCAGAGGGCCTTGTGAGGCAGGGCTTTCGTGCAATCAAGATGCACGTTGGATTGCCGGATCCCGGCAAAGACGTGGAGCGTGTTAGGGCGGTTCGAGAAATGTTGGGTCCCGATGTCGTACTGCTGGTTGATGCAGCGCAACTGATTGCGTCGCCTGAGGCGTCGATCAAGCTTGCGCGCCGCATCGAGGAGTTCGATATCGGTTGGTACGAAGAACCCGTCATGGGCAGCAATCCGCTTTCAGAAGCCAAGGTCGCCGCCGCTATCGATATCCCGGTTGCAACCGGTGAGTATACGTATAACCACCAAGGCATTTTTGAGCTGCTGCAGCTCAAGGCTGCTGATATTCTGATGCCTGATCTGCAAAGGATGGGCGGGCCGACCGAGTTCCTAAAAGCCGCGGCCATTTGCGAGGCATTCGATATCCCTGTGTCGTCCCATGTCTTTCCGCAAATGAGCCTTGCGCTCATGGCGTGCGTGCCCAACGCGAGCTATCATGAATATATCAATTGGTTTGACGCGCTCTACCAGGAGCCCCTGTTGAGGGACGAAAGAGGCGCAAGCATCGTGCCTAACAGGCCAGGTTGGGGCTTCACCATCGACCCGTCCGTATTGGCGGACTGATGCTCCCGGGGCTCATCTTTCACGCGCTGGCTGCAAACAAATCCCATCGACCGGGAAGGCCTTTGAGTTCATATGCTCCCCGCTCGTCGAATTTCAGTGCGGCCCCCGCTACGAGATCCGAGACAACGCGGGATACGAGGACCTCCTCGGGCCCCGAATTTGCCATGACACGGGCCGCCGCGTGAACTGCGATGCCACCGATATCGCGGCCCCTGACCTCGATTTCTCCCGTATGCAGACCCGAACGCAGGGGCAGGCCAATCTGCTTGGCTGCGGCCGAGAACGCCAGCGCGCAACGTACAGCACGACCTGGTCCGTCGAAGGTTGCGAGTATGCCGTCACCGGTGCTCTTGATCAGGTTACCACGGTGTCTTTCGACCATCTGGCGTGCCAGCTGATCGTGACTGTCCAGCAATCACGCCAATTCTGGTCGCCCATTTCGGCAGCGCGACGAGTTGAATCGACGATGTCGGTGAACAGCACAGTCGCCAGGATGCGCTCCAGATCCGCCGATACAGTCTCGCGATGCCCGGTGATGAACTCTTCAATATCACCGAGCAACGCCTCTACGTCGCCTGACCAGAATGCATGATCCACGCCGGGATACTCGACATATTTGGCGCCGGGAATTCGCGCAGCGAAGTCGCGTCCCAAACGGACGGGGACCAGTGCGTCGGCTGTCCGGTGCAGCACGAGTGTCGGGACCCGCACAGCCAGAAGGATATGACCGACGTCGATCTGGAAGTTCAACAATTGAGTAGCCTTCATTGCGCCGGGGCTCGCCGACAGGCGCTCAAACTTGGCAAACTTCGCGACAGCATCAGGGTCGGACGCCCTGCTGGATATCACACCTTTCATCAGGGCACCGGTCCCCCAATTCTTCATCTGCTCCTGAGCGACTACCTCTGGATCAGCGTCCGTAAAAAGATCCCGGTAGCGGACAAACGCTCCGAACAAAGCGAGGTGCGAAACGCGCTCGGGGTAGGACGCAGCGAACATGGCGCTCATTGCGCAACCCTCGGAAAATCCGAGCAGAGCCGCCCGCTGTGCGCCAACGGAGTCGAGAACAGCTCGCACGTCGTCCATGCGCTCTTCGAGCGTAGGGGCGCCTGAAATCCTGTCCGACAGTCCCTGGCCGCGCTTATCAAAGGTGATGACGCGCGCGAATTTTGAAAGACGTTGCAGGAACGCCGTATACCCGGACACCTCGTGCAAGAACTCGACATGCGAAATGGAACCGGGGATGGCGATGATATCGATGGGGCCATCTCCCATGGTTTGATAAGCGACACTTATGTCGCCGCTCATCGCGTACCGTGTCAACGGTAGTTCTGAATAGCTCATTTGGTGGCCGTCCCCCAGTGGTCGTAGCTCTGTCGTCTGCACGATAACACCGCCCAAATTGCCGCGCGAGGTTTGTTCGGGTCATTCGCGTCAATCTGAGGACGTCGAGTGTCGGCGCGAAGTGGACATTCGGTGTAACACGGTGCCCGAACGCGCTATTGGACCAAACCGTTCGCGCGACCTCGAGAATGCCGAGTAATCTGAATGAGAGATATGGCTATCTCGGAAAAGCGTTTGATAGCGATACCGGTCGGTGCCTAGCGTGAATTCGCTCGAGCGCAAACCTACGACGCAGATAAGCTAGTGCAGTGGGACGAGTGCGTACAAAACCACTGAAGTTGTTCCGTTGCTGGTACCGTCAGAGGGACGGCTTGCGCGTCATCTTAACTGACGAATTGGCGACACGTCCAAATGCAAAAAGCTGGAGCGATGTCCAAGCAAAAGGGAATAGAATGACTGGGATCGTCCTCTATGGTTTCGACGGCAGTACGTATGTCCGGACAGTCCGGATGCTGCTCGCAGAGAAAGGCGCGCAATACGAACAGGTGCCAGTGAATGTGCTCAAGGGCGAACCGCGCCAGTCCGAGCACATGGCGCGCCACCCGTTCGGTAAAGTGCCGGTGCTGGACCACGATGGCTTCCGCATCATCGAAACCGGCGCTATCGCGCCATATCTGGACGAGGTGCTGCCGGGCCCGTCGTTCACGCCGGATGGTTCAAAGGACCGAGCGCGAATGCGCATGGCGATGGGCATCATTGATTCCTATGGCTACGGCGCGCTGATTGCTGCCGCTGGATATCACTTGTTTCCCGACCTGATCGGCGGGCGGAATGAAGAAGCGAGAAAGCAAGCGATCGTTAGCAGCCGTCGTGTGCTGGAGGAGCTTATGAAAATTCGTGGCGCTAGTGCCTTTATCGCGGGTGAGCGTCCCTCACTGGGTGATTTCTACGTCGCTCCGATCTGTTGCCTCGTTTCACTGACCCCGGATGCTAACGAAGTCTTCGCGGTAGACGGTTTCGCCCGGTGGTGGGAGCAGATACAAACAATGCCGAGCTATCAGGCGACAGCGCCCCGGTTCGGCTGGGATTTGTTGTTCGCTGCCGCAGCGGCGGGTAGGGGCGTGAGCTGAGGCGGGCAAGCCGACCTCAGAGGTTGCGGCGGATTTCACGGACGCCGCAACCAAGCCTCCGGCGCAGCAGCGCGCGCAGAGTCACGCCTTCAGCATAGCCAACTTCAGCGGCGATCTGGTCGACGCTGGCGTGGCTGGTCTTGAGCAGATGCACGGCGCGCTCCGTCCGCAGGTCCTGGAAGTAGGCGAGGGGTGTCTTACCCAGTACGCTTTGCATCCGTCGGGCCAGGGTGCGCTTGCTAGTGGCGAGCGCCGCCGCAGCATGGTCGAGCGAGAAGCCTTCGGCCAGGCGTTGCCGCGCCCAGCGCTCGAACTGTTGCACCAGCGGATCGCCGTGGGCCAGGTGGTCTGCGACCGTGTATGCAGCCTGTGAGGTGCGCACATCAGTCACAAGGTATTTCGCTGTGAGGCTGGCCAAGTCCGGGCTGGCGCGCCGGATCAAGGTCAGCGCCAGATCGAGATGGCTAAGCGCCGCGCCGGCGGTGACCACCGCGTTGGACTGCACGATGATTCGCGACTCGTCCAGCCGCACGCGCGGATAGCGCTGTCGGAACAGCGGCGCCAGCCACCAGGTGGTGGTGGCCTCCTCGCCGTCGAGCAGGGCCGCTTCCGCCAGCACGAAAGTGCCAACGCACGCGGCCGCGGTCATCGCGCCGCGCCCCGACCATTTGCGCAGTATCGCGCCGGCCTCGCGCACCTCGTCGCTTGCCAGCGCCTGCACCAGCGGTTCCGGCTTCAAGTGGTTGATGGCAGGCATCAACACCACGTCGGGTGTCTGCGCGCGCGCCGCCGCGGTCACCGGCACGCTCAGGCCATGCGTGGTGGTGATGATCTTGCGCAGGCCCACCACCTTTATCTGGAAGCGCAGCGAGGAAAGGCCGGTCATCTCTGCCAACGCGTTGGCGGTGCCGAAGGCGTCGAGTGCCGCGGCCAGGCCGGTATCGAACACGCCATTGAGAGCGAGAATGTGAACGCGCATGGCAATTATGATATCAAACTTGGCAAACTTGCCAATACCTAACAAGCGCCGCGGCATGCCTACTTTGCGCATCCCGGTTCACCTCAACAGGAAGCTTGCAATGGAAAATCTCCCCGGCGACGACGGTGCTCCCGTTAGCCCAACGAAAAGCCGCTTTAGCCGGCGTAGCGCGCTGACGCTCGGCGCGGCCGCCCTCGCCACACCATTGGTTTCGGCTCGTCCGCTCGCTGCAGAGGAGGCGCAGGGGCGCACTGCGAACGGCAATGGAAGGAGCCCGACGGGCAGCTTCATCACAGTGGGACAAGAAAACTCGACGCCAATAGAGCTCTACTATGAGGACCATGGATCTGGCTCACCGGTCGTCCTCATCCATGGTTGGCCGCTGAGTGGCGCCTCGTGGGAGAAGCAAACGACGGCGCTGCTTGAGGGAGGGCACCGCGTAATTACCTACGATCGACGCGGGTTCGGAAGGTCCAGCCAGCCATCGACCGGCTACAACTACAACACCTTCGCAGCAGACCTCGATGTGGTTCTGAGGACGCTGAATCTTAACGAGGTCACACTCGTCGGATTTTCAATGGGCACGGGTGAGGTTACGCGCTACCTCGCAAAGTATGGTGCCAAGCGCGTGCACAAGGCCGTACTTATCGGCACGCTTGGTCCTTACCTTGTAAAGACGGCAGACAATCCGGAGGGACTGGATGCGCGCGTGTTCGAACGTACTCGCGCCGCCCTGAGAGCCGATCGGCCGGCGTTCTTGCTGGAGTTCTTAAAAAACTTCTACAATTACGACGTCACGGGCGGAAGGCTCGTCAGCGAGCGTGTTCTCGACGCCAACTGGGACATTGCGGTCAATGCATCTGCAATCGGCACGTTGGCGTGTGTCGACGCCTGGCTTGAAGATTTTCGCGACGACATCAGGCATAACGCTGTGCCGACGTTGATCCTGCACGGCGATGCCGATCGGATCTTGCCGCCAGATTCCACGTCCAGGCCGCAGGCGAAAATGCTTAAGGACGTCAAACTCGTTGAACTCAAGGAAGGTTCGCATGGTGTGTTGTGGACGCACGCCGATCAAGTAAACGCAGAGCTTGTGAGGTTTCTCGGATAGCCAAGATTGATCGCGATCCGCATGTAGGGAAGGATTCTTACGGGACGCAGTCTAGCCGGCTGCGTCTTGAAGATCAGTGGCCGCAGGACGATTTCGATATCTCCCTCTGAACGAAAAATCCCGGGGCATATCGCAAAGCGCGTTCGGCGTGTAGCCCGCCGCGCTGCGAAGATGATTGATCTTCGTTCGCGCTCAAGCCGCTAAAATCGACCTGCGACTACGTTTGACTTGCTACAACGCGGTGCTGCTAGATGTTCCTTCAAGAGTTACGGAATGGTGCCGCCGGCGCGTGCCCGCTGCAAGCGGCTATCTTCCGGTCGTCAATTTGTCTTGTGTTTTCGTCTCAAAATCGTTGGCGTCATGTCGCTCATGCAGTTGACTTGAGGCGTCGCCAGTGACGCGGTTTACCATTCGCCCGCGTTGGACGGCCGGCCGCTCGGCGATCGCGTCTACCCAGCGCGCAATATTCTTGTACTCCTGTGCTTGAAGAAACTCAGCCGCTCCGTAAAGCCAACCCCTCGTCAGGCCAGCGTACCAGGGCCAGGCGGCGATGTCGGCGATTGTGTAGTCGCTGCCAGCGATAAATTCGTTCGTTTCGAGCCGCCGGTCCAGCACGTCGAGTTGGCGTTTTGTCTCCATGGAGAATCGATTTATGGCATATTCGATCTTGGTCGGCGCGTACGCGTAAAAGTGGCCGAAGCCTCCGCCCACGTATGGCGCGCTCCCTGCCTGCCAGAACAGCCATGACATGCATTCGGCTCGTGCACTGGGTTCGGTCGGCAGGAAGGTGTCGAATTTCTCGGCTAAGTATATCAAGATCGCTCCTGAGTCGAAGATCCGGATCGGCGATGGTCCGCTTTGGTCGACCACGGCCGGGATCTTGGAGTTGGGGTTCAGCGCAACGAAGCCGCTCCCAAATTGGTCGCCACGGTCGATTCTGATAAGCCAGGCGTCGTATTCTGCGCCGCTGTTGCCGAGCGCCAGCAGCTCCTCAAGCATGACGGCCACCTTCACGCCGTTTGGCGTCCCCTGGGAATAGAGTTGGATGGGGTGGCGGCCCAGTGGGAGTTCCTTGTCGTGCGTCGGGCCTGCGACCGGTCGGTTGATATTCGCGAACCGTCCGCCATTCGGCTTGTCCCAACTCCAAACTTTCGGCGGCGCATATTCAAACGAGGAAGTCATTCTAAAAACTCCAGGTCGTTCCTCACCGCAGGTCTAATCGCTAGTACGAGAGAAATCGCATCGGTCACTTCAGCCTATGTCTCCTCCGTACGACCGTGAATGCCCGTTGTCCGGTGCACACTGTTTCGTTGAGCGATCGAGTGTGAGATCGAGGTTGGATCTTTGGAAGCAACGGATCCGTCCTACTTTCGACTGACCCAGTTAGATCAGTCCGTTTCAGCCCGCTGACACGGCGTGATGCGATTTCGCGGGCAACTTTGACCTACGGGCACACCTCGCCGGTCTGTTCACAATCTGCGGCCGAGATAGGTGCAATCTGAATTATTCGTTTTTCGGATCGACGTTGTGCCCTTATCAAGTGGCGACGCCCCTTAACCGGGCCATTGCCGATGTCCTCGCACCACGCGAGGCCGGCGCACCTGCCGCATATGAGACGAGGTCAATGGAGAGCTCCAGTGCCGCTTGACCAGGAAACTGCGGACCGAGATGTGAAGATTGCAATGATCGAGGTCATCGCAGTCAGTATCCCGTTCGCAGGAGGCAGTAAGTCAGCCGAATCGGCGTGGGGAAGAAAGAATGCCGGTAACGCCGACTCGTTGCTGGTCAAGGTAACGACCGAGGGCGGAATTGCCGGTTGGGGCGAGGCGTTCGGCTTCACCGCAATTCCCGCCGTCAAAGCTGCGATAGAACAGGTTATCGCTCCCTTGTGTATCGGCCTCAGCGCGTTGAACATCGGATCGTTGATGCTCGACGTTCAGAAGCGCCTTCACATATTCGGGCGAAGCGGCGCCATCATGTTCGGGATTTCCGCGATCGATATTGCGTTATGGGATATCCTGGGAAAGGCAACCGGCCAACCCCTCCACCGGCTTTTGGGTGGCTCGGCAGTATCCGAGCTGACCTGCTACGCAAGTCTCGTTCGCTATACTGACCCGCAGCTTCTCGTCGCGAACGTCGATCGAGCTATGGCCGATGGCTTCTCCCATTTGAAGCTTCATGAGATCACCGTGGATGCGGTTCGTGAGGCGCGAAATGCCGCCGGCGACGACGTGGAGATCACGCTGGACGTCAACTGCCCATGGACCGTGCGCCAGGCCCTCGATATGAGCGCCAAGCTGCGACAGTTTAATCTGCGCTGGTTGGAAGAGCCCATTTGGCCACCAGAGAACTTTGGCGGCCTGGCTCGATTGCGTCGCGAGGGTGGAATACCCATTGCGGCAGGAGAAAATGCTTCGACGTTGGTGGAGTTCCAGCAGATGCTTTCGGCTGGCGCGGTCGACTTTGTCCAACCCAGCCCGGCCAAGATGGGGGGCATCTCGGAACTTCAGAAAGTGTTCTCGCTTGCCGCGGCAAGTGCGACCACCGTGATGGTCCACTCGTTCTATGACGGTCCCGGCTTGCTCGCGAGTGTACACGCAAGCGCCGCGCTAGGCCCGAAAGACGCCCTGGTGGAGTGGCGGTACTTTGACCTCGAGGCACAGCTATATGGCGATGCAGTGCGGCCGAAGAATGGAACGATTACAGTTCCTCAAGGGCCTGGCCTGGGATTCGACCCTGATGCCGACGTGGTTCGGAGCTTCCGAGTCCGAAGTTGAGAGTGACGGATAGAAACATGTTTCTCAGGCGATACCTTGTTTACGCAGGCGTGTTGTTGCTCCTGGTGCTATCTGTCTCTGTGGGTACCAAGAATGTTTCTTCGCGGGAGTTGCCGGACGCGAGTAGCGCTGGTTTCGTAGAGAAGCTCTACAGGCTGGATTGCGGGCACTCGCTTGCCAACGATCAATCGGTTTGGACCCCGGGCGAAAACCAGGGGCACAGCATCGAGTTTTCATCGACCTGCTGGCTGGTTAAGCGCGGAAACCACTGGTTGCTCTGGGATACTGGAGTGCCGGAGGCGACGGTTAACGATCCGAACGGTTGGTCGACACTGCCCAAGCTGATCGTTTATCGCTTGGACAAGACTCTAACGGGTCAGCTTGCGGAGATCGGTCTCAAGCCATCCGACGTCGCTTACGTCGCCATTTCCCACACCCACGGGGACCACATCGGTAACGTCGGCCTGTTTCCCGATGCTAGGATCCTAATGCAGCGCGCGGAGTATGAGTGGATCCATGGAAGCAATGGGCCAAACGAAAACGTGAATCAGCTGATGGCGCTGGCGCGCCGCCTGCTTGGAAATCCCAGGGGTATGCGACTGGTTGACGGAGATCTCGACGTATTCGATGACGGAAGTGTTACGCTCATATCTACGCCAGGGCATACGCCCGGTAGCCAGTCGCTGCTCGTCCACCTCAGAAATTCCGGCTTCATCATACTGTCGGGCGATGTCGTCCATCTCGAAGAGAATTTCGCCAAGAGCAGGGTTCCTTCGCTCAATACCGATAAACGGGCATCCGTGGAATCGATGGACAAGATCAGGCAGATCATCAAGACCTACAATGCCACAATGTTCATCAATCACGACAAGAAGCAAACCGACGGCCTTAAGTTGCTGCCGGCATTCTATGACTGACTTGTTGTGAACCGCCAGCTCTTCAAACTCGCAGACAGTTCCGCGATCGTTGATCGAAGGGTCAAAGCGTCGTTCCGCCGTCCAAGTAACGTTCACACGCGCAACATGGCCGGCAGCATGCAAACATATCGCGGATGTGCACGGACTGCTCGTGCAGGTTTTTCGGGTGCGTTTGGTCGGCCGGTCCTGCCGTTGTTTCGCTTGACGGGACAGTGTCTTTCTAGCGGGAGATCTTCGAACCCGCAGCAATCGTCGTAAACTAGCGTGCTGAATCTGCGGCTGCGTCGGTACGTGCGTCGCCACTTGTCGACCCGGTGATAACAATGTCCAGGAGGAAACGAATGACGGGCAGAAAGTTCATTGCGGCTATTTCGATCGCTATCGGTGCGGCTGCCGCAGCGTCGGTTGCCGGTGCCAACGACTCGGTCGTCAAGGCCGTCGCCAACACCGATCAGTGGGCGATCGCCGGCCATGATTACGGCAATACGCGCTTCAGTCCTCTCAGTCAGATCAATTCGGACAACGCCAGTAAGCTGTCCCTGGCCTATTCGTTTTCGCTCGGTTCGCTGCGGTCGAACGAGTCGTCGCCGATCGTGATCGGAAACACGCTGTATGTCTCGACCTCATGGGGTCCGAAATATGTTTACGCGCTCGACGCCGCGACCGGCGCACGCAAGTGGACCTATGAGCCGGAGATTCCGGACGATGTGTTGCAGTACGCCTGCTGCGACGTGGACAACCGTGGCGTCACCTTCGCGGATGGAAAGATTTTCGTTGGCCGGCTCGACGGCAAGTTGACGGCGCTCAACGCAGAAACAGGTAAGGAACTCTGGACCACTGAGGTCGTCGACTACAAGCAAGGGTCAGTCATCACTTCTCCTCCGCTGGTCGTGCGCGACAAGGTGATTACTGGCTTCGGTGGCGGCGAATATGGTGTTCGCGGTGCGCTTCAGGCGTTCGATTTGAATACCGGTAAGCAGGTCTGGAAGACATTTACCGTCCCGGCGCCGGGGGAGCCCGCGAGCGAAACCTGGAAAGGTGACACAGGATTGAGGGGCGGCGGAGTTCCGTGGCTGGTCGGCTCGTACGACGCCAAGACCGATACCGTCTATTGGGGTACCAGCAACGCAGGCCCGTGGAATACTAGCGTCCGATCTACCGGCGACGGAAATTTCGGAAAATTGACAAACTTATACACGTCCTCCACGCTTGCGCTCGATCCGAATACCGGCAAGATCAAGTGGCATATTCAGAGTACCCCGGCCGACGCGTGGGACTACGACGGCGTTAATGAGAATGTTCTGGCCGACCTGAGCATCGGCGGCAGCACCGTTCCCGCTTTGATGAAAGCTGACCGCAACGGCTTCTTCTTCGTCGCCAATCGAGAAACCGGCAAGCTTCTGTCGGCAGAGAAATTCGTCTTCGCCAATTGGGCGGAAAAGTGGGACGTCGCAACGTTGCGCGCTGTCGAGAATCCCGACAAACGTCCGGGGCCTGGCCATCCAGTCAAGGACATCTGTCCGAACGTGATCGGCGGCAAGAACTGGCAGCCGATGTCATTCAATCCGCAGACCGGGCTGGTCTATATTCCGTCCAACAATTTCTGCATGGACTTTTCAAACACCGATGTCTCGTATAAGCGCGGCCTGTTCTATCTGGGCGCCGATTTCCCAGCCAGAGAAGGTCCGGGAGGTTTCCTTGGTGAGTTGATGGCGTGGGACCCGGTCAATAACAAGAAGGTGTGGTCAATCAAGCAGGACCTACCGTTCAACGGCGGCACGTTGACCACCGGTGGAAACCTGGTTTTCTACGGCAATCTGCACGGTGACTTCCACGCAATTGATGCCACAAACGGCAAAATCCTCTGGAAGAAGAATCTTGGTTCCGGCATCGGAGCAGGCCCCGTGACTTACGCTGTCGACGGCAAGCAATATGTCGCCGTCGTCGTTGGTCGTACGGCTTCCATTCCTGCATTCCTGGGAGAGATCGGAAAGAAGATGACGGCAGCTGCACCTGAAGGTGGCTCGCTCTTCGTATTTGCCGTTCAATAGCCAACCAATCGGGCATCGTCCGTCGCACCAGCGCAATGTGTGACGGACGTCGTGCATAACAGAGGGGAACCGTGGATGTCAGTGAACGTCACGGGCAACTTCAAGGTCTCATGCAGCAAATTCTACGTGCTCCTGCGAGCGAGTCCTCTTGCGTTGATAGCTATTCTTGCGTCGGTTGGTGCGAGCTCCAGCGTCGATGCGGACGACGTCAAGCCGCTACGTTTGTGCGCAGATCCGACTAATCTGCCGTACTCCAGCGATGATGCTTCCGAGCCAGGATTCTACCTCGAGGTCGGTCAGGCGATTGGAAAGGCGCTGGGCCGTCCTGTGACTTACAATTGGTACAAGACCTATTTTGGCAAGCGCAGCGTGCGCGTCACCTTGCTGGGAAAGCAATGCGACGCAATGATGGGCTTGCCACTCTCCGACGACTTTATGGGGCCTGCGGTTATCTTCTCTCGAAAGATTTCGGAGCAGGCCTACGCCCTCGTCACCGGGAAAGAGCTGGTCGTCGGCAGCATTGAAGATCTGAGGGGGAAGCGGGTGGCGGTCCAGTACCAAACGACACCACAAAACCTGCTCGCTCTTCGGGATGATATCGAAAAAGTCACCGTAATGAGCCCGGACGAAGGCATGAAGGCGCTGGATGTCGGTACGGCCGAGGTCGCCTTTGTCTGGGGGCCAACTGCCGGCTGGCTTAATAAGACGCAATACCAAAACCGCTACAAGATCCGCACCGTCGAAGGGAAGGGTTTATCTTGGGACGCCGCGATCGGATTTGCAAAAACCTCGGTAGAACTCCGTGATCAGGTCGATGCGGTCTTGCCGGACCTCGATCAGACAATCGGCGATCTGGCCACAAAATATGGTTTGCCAGGCGACACGTCGACCAGGCTCCTGGTATCCGAAAATTCGCCGAGTCTCCTCGTCCCTCCGACCGCCGCGACAGAGGTTCCTTCTGCTCCGCACTCTCCTTCGGCTACATCGAAGGACTCGAAAGCGCATGCAGGTGACTCCGCCAGTATCGAGGCAGGCAGGGAAGTCTTCAATTCAACGTGCGCCCATTGCCACGGGACCAACGCCGTGCAGGGCGAGCGTCGGATCGATCTCCGAAGATTGCAGCTTCGTTACGGCGAGAATGCGCGCTCGACGTTCTGGACAACCGTCCACGAAGGGCGTCCTTCGAAAGGCATGCCGGCCTGGAAAGACGTCTTTACCGACGAGGATTTCAACAACATATACGCCTATCTGACCACCGTGCAGGCTTCGGCCGGTTCGGCGAATTGAAGGGGCCCGCCAGAAAATCGGACCTAATTCGATCGACCGGTGTGTTCGGCTACCGCTTGAATGAGAAATGCTTCACCAACGCACGCGCGTGCCAGGAGATGAACTATGCAAGATAATGTTCCGTTGACGGCCGGAGTCGATCACGTCGGACTTGCCGTGAAGGATCTAGCGCTTGCGCGTGGCTTCTTTTGTGATTGCCTCGGCTGGAGAGTTGTCGGCGAAAACCAGAATTATCCAGCGTCGTTCGTGTCGGATGGAAGTGGAATCGTGACGCTCTGGCAAGTCGAGGATCCCGAGAAGTGCGTCCCATTCGACCGCCGTCGCAACGTCGGTTTGCATCATCTCGCTCTGAAAGTGGTGGACCGTAGCGCGCTTGACGCCTTGCACGCACGTGTCGCGGCCTGGCCCGGCATCGTGGTTGAGTTTGCGCCGGAACGATCGGGCAAGGGCCCGAAGGTGCACTTTATGGTACGAGAGCCGGGCGGTACCCGGGTCGAGTTCGCCTGCGTTTCCCCTGCTGTTGGATAGCGAATTTCGAATCCTGCAACGCAAGGGGCCCATACGGTTGGCATATCGCTGCAACGATGATCAGGACCGGCGTCTTCTGAAGATGATGAGCTTGATTGCCATCTCATGCTGTCACAGGGCGCATTTCGTCTTGTCAGTGTCGCCTAGGAGAGCCGAGGTTGATGGTCCGGATGGGCGTTCGCGGTCATGGTGGGGCCTCGGCGAGTGCGAGGTTCTTCGCTGGCCACAATACATACCCGCTGCCGGCAATCCACGCCGCGCGCGACCACGGAGAAGTTTATGACGACGCATGCGAGGTGCAACATCCTGATTACCGGCGCTGGCTCCGGGTTGGGGAGAGCATTTGCAACTGAGGCGCTTTCATCCGGACACTCGGTCGTAGGGACGGTGCGGAGCGAGGAGGCCAGGTTGGCCTTCGAGGCAATGCATCCGTCGCGAGCCCGGGCCTTGCTACTGGACGTCACCGACTTCGCGGCAATCGATTCTGCGGTTGCGAAGGTTGAAAGCGAAATGGCTCCGATCGATGTTCTCGTGAACAATGCCGGATATGGGCACGAAGGTATTCTCGAAGAGTCTCCGCTGGAGGAGATTAAGCGTCAATTCGACGTAAACGTATTCGGCGCAGTTGCGATGATGAAGGCTGTGCTGCCATACATGCGCGGGAGGCGCCGTGGACATATCATCAACATCACTTCGATGGCCGGATACGTGGGTTTGGCGGGCATCGCGTATTACGCGGGCAGCAAGTTCGCTCTCGAAGGTATCTCGGAGGTGCTGGCGAAGGAAGTTCGTCACCTCGGCATCCGGGTAACTGCGATTGCGCCGGGCTCCTTCCGAACCGACTGGGCAGGGCGGTCGATGGTTCGGAGTCCGCGGAGCATAGGCGATTACGACTCACTCTTTGACCCTGTCCGGCAAGCCCGCGCGGAAAAGAGTGGAAAACAATCTGGAGATCCCGTCCGGGCCGCCCGAGCGCTGGTGAGGGTCGTGGAAGCCGAGGACCCGCCGGTGCATCTTCTCCTTGGTACCGATGCCCTGAAGCTGATCCGCCAAAAACTGGAATCGCTTCAGCAAGAGATCGATGCGTGGGAATCGATGACGCGATCGACTGAATATGCATAGGATGCCGAAGGTGACATGCTCAAGCGGCGGGCCTCGCGACATATTTGTTGGTCGGGCTTCCAGTCTCATGGGCGGGGAATGCTTCCAACGAGTGGTTGAAGCGGTACACCGCCGCTATCGAGCAGTCTGGTACCACTGATTTCATATCGACCGGAGCTATGGCCGCCCTATGCGTTCGAATAAAACTGACGAACAGCTGCGGCTGTTGCGGTGTGGGTTCGACGTGGAGCCGAGCCGACGCCCGCAAGGTTTTGGATGATGCGTAGCCCCAGACCGTATGTGCGAGGTGTCGTGGTCTACCTCGCACCTCGCGTATTCGCGTCACGATAGTGACGCAGCGATACTGACAGTTTGTATCCGCAAACCAATGTGCGGACTTCCGTGTGCGATCTCGAGAGAGATGCTCGGAAGTGAAAGGGCGGGAGGTTCAGGCGTGCCGACAGTCGATTTGACGATCAACAGGAAGGCTGTATCTGTAGACGTTGAGGATAGAACCCTCCTTGTTCACGTCCTGCGCGAAAACCTCAATCTGACCGGCACCCATGTAGGCTGTGATACCAGCCAGTGCGGCGCCTGCGTCGTCCATGTCGACGGGCGAGCGGTAAAATCCTGCACCATGCTGGCGGGACAGGCCGCAGGCTGCGACGTCACCACCATTGAAGGCATTGCCAACGGCGACGAGCTGCACCCGATGCAGGCTGCGTTCCGCGACAACCACGGCCTGCAGTGCGGCTACTGCACCCCGGGCATGATCATGTCGTCAATCGACATCGTGAACCGCTATGGCGGCAAACTGGACGAGGCGACCGTCCGGCACGAGCTCGAAGGCAACATCTGCCGCTGTACCGGATACCACAATATCGTCAAATCGGTGCTGGACGCGGCCGGCCGCATGAAGGTCTCGAAGGCGGCGGAATAGCTGCCGCAGACCATCGGCTTGAATTGATGACCGCTGCGTTTCGATGGAAACCGCAGAAACAGTAACTCCGGTCGGGAGGACAGGACATGGGCGTTGAGGGCATTGGCGCAAGCGTCAAACGTAAGGAAGACCGCCGTTTTATTACCGGCAAGGGCCGCTACGTTGACAACATCAAGTTGGTGGGCCTGACACACGCGCATTTCATCCGTAGTCCACACGCGCATGCCAAGGTCAAGGGCATCGATTCATCCGAAGCGATGAAAATGCCCGGCGTGGTCGCGGTGCTCACCGGCCAGCAGATCGTCGATGACAAGGTCGGCAATTTGATTTGCGGCTGGGCCATCACGTCGAAAGACGGCTCGCCGATGAAGATGGGGGCGTGGCCGGCGATGGCGCCGGAGACCGTGCGCTTCGTGGGGCAGGCGGTCGCTGTCGTGATTGCCGAAACCAAGAATCAGGCCAAGGACGCCGCGGAAGCCGTCGTCGTCGATTATGAAGAGCTTGAGGCCGTGCCCGATATCCGCGCGGCCATCAAGCAGGGCGCGCCGCAGTTGCATCCGGAAGCGCCGGGTAATGTGGTCTACGACTGGCATATCGGCGATGAGGCAGCGGTAAAAGGCGCCTTTGCCAAGGCCGCGAACGTGGTGGAAATGGACCTCACCAACAACCGCCTTGCGCCGAATCCGATGGAACCGCGCTCGGCGATCGCCGACTACGACACGGCCGAAGAGCACTACACGCTCTACACGACTTCGCAGAATCCGCATGTCGCCCGTCTTGTTCTGTCGGCCTTCTACAACATCGCGCCTGAGCACAAGCTGCGGGTTATTGCGCCTGACGTCGGTGGGGGCTTCGGCTCCAAGATCTACATCTATCCGGAAGAGATGGTGGCGCTGTGGGCGTCGAAGAAGGTCGGCCGCCCGGTGAAGTGGACCAGTGATCGGACCGAAGCCTTCCTCACCGATCACCATGGCCGCGACCATATCTCGAAGGCGGAGATGGCGTTCGACAGGGACAACAAGATCCTGGGGCTTCGGGTCAAGACCCACGCCAATTTCGGCGCCTACATGTCGCTGTTCTCGTCAGCGGTACCGACCTATCTCTATGCAACGCTGTTGTCCGGCCAGTACATGATCCCGGCCATCTATGCCGAGGTGATGGGTGTCTACACCAACACCACGCCGGTCGATGCCTACAGAGGTGCGGGGAGGCCCGAGGCGAGCTATCTGCTGGAACGCATGATGGAAACCGCGGCGCGTCAGTTGAAGGTCGATCCGACCGAACTGCGCCGTAAGAACTTCATCACGACGTTTCCGTATCAGACGCCTGTGATCATGGCCTATGACATCGGCGATTTCGGCGCTTCGCTCGATGCCGCGATGAAAGCAATCGATTACGCTGGCTTCGCGGGCCGGAAGGCCAAAGCCAAGTCGGAAGGCAAGCTGCGCGGCATCGGCGTCTCCTGCTACATTGAGGCCTGCGGCATCGCGCCGTCAAAGGCGGTCGGCAGCCTGGGCGCCGGCGTCGGCTTGTGGGAATCGGCCGAAGTCCGCGTCAATCCGGTCGGCACCATCGAGATCCTCACGGGATCGCACAGCCACGGCCAGGGCCATGAGACGACGTTCGCACAGTTGATTTCGGAGCGCTTAGGCGTCCCGATCAGCCAGGTACAGATCGTCCACGGCGACACCGACAAAGTGCAGTTCGGTATGGGCACCTACGGTTCGCGCTCGCTCGCGGTCGGTGGCGCGGCCATCATCAAGGCGATGGAGAAGGTCGAGGCCAAGGCCAAGAAGATCGCAGCCCACGCGCTGGAGGCTTCCGAGGGCGACATCGTGATCGAAAACGGCGAGTTCAAGGTTGCCGGCACCGACAAGGCGATCGCGCTGCCGATGGTGGCGCTCGCCGCTTATACTGCGCACAACCTGCCTGACGGCATGGAGCCGGGCCTGAAAGAAACGGCCTTCTACGACCCGACCAACTTTACCTTCCCGGCCGGCACCTATATCTGCGAACTCGAGGTCGATGCCGGCACTGGAAAGACTTCGTTCGTCAACTTTGTCGCGGCCGATGATTTCGGCCGGTTGATCAACCCGATGATCGTCGAGGGCCAGGTCCATGGCGGGCTTGCGCAAGGTATCGGCCAAGCGCTGCTCGAGCACGCCGTCTATGATACCAACGGGCAGCCGGTGACGGCGTCATTTATGGACTACGCTATGCCGCGCGCCGACGACCTGCCGTCGTTCCAATTGAGCCACACCACCACGCTGTGTCCCGGCAATCCGCTCGGTGTCAAGGGTTGCGGCGAGGCCGGCGCGATCGGCGCATCTGCCGCCGTGATCAACGCGATCACGGATGCCATTGGCAACAACAAACTCGAAATGCCGGCGACGCCCAATCGGGTCTGGCACGCCATTCACGGCGAAGCGCAGTAGGGAGCATTGCCATGTACGAGACAACTTACCACCGCGCCTCCAGCGTTGACGAAGCCGCGACGATGTTCACTAAAGGCTCGGAATCGAAATACCTTGCCGGCGGCCATACGCTGATTCCCGTCATGAAGCAGCGTCTAGCATCGCCCTCCGACATTATCGATCTCGGAAAGATCGAGGAACTCATCGGCATCGAAGCGTCGGGTGACGCGGTGACGGTCAAGGCAGCGACGACTCACTGCGACGTGGCTACCAGCAAGACTGTGCAAACGGCGATTCCGGCACTGGCGTACCTCGCCTCGCTGATTGGCGATCCGGCCGTGCGGCATCGTGGCACCATCGGCGGCTCGCTCGCCAACAACGATCCCGCCGCAGATTATCCGGCCGCGGTTCTGGCGATAGGCGCCACCATCAAGACCAACAGGCGGTCAATTGCGGCAGATGATTTCTTCGAGGGCTTGTTCACCACCGCGCTGGAGGAGGGGGAGATCATCACCGCCGTGTCTTTCCCAATCCCGGCGAGGGCCGGCTACGCCAAATTTCCACATCCGGCCTCGCGCTTTGCATTGGCCGGTGTGTTCGTGGCCAAGACCAAGTCGGGCGAGGTTCGCGTCGCCGTGACGGGGGCTTCACAAAGCGGCGTCATGCGAGCGCCGGCGATAGAGGCGGCCCTGCAGGCGGACTGGTCGGCGGCCGCACTCGACGATGTGGCGATCTCAGACGACGGCTTGTTGAACGATCTTCATGGCTCCTCGGACTATCGCGCTCACCTGATTAAGGTGATGGCGCAGCGAGCGCTGGCAGTTTGAATATACGATGTCTGGCAATGGATGAACTAGCATTTCGCACCGATGCAACCGCGCTTGCCATCGATGAAGTCAAGGTGGTGACGATACCCCGGGGCGGAATGATTGACATTGCTCCAACACCGTTGCCGCCTTTTGCCGGGCTTACCAAAGCTTTGCCCTCCATTCGGCCAGTACGAATGATTAGAAGGAGTAAGGGAATGGATCAATCGATATGCAAGGGGCGCTGAGTGTGACCCCCATTCAGCGGACGGAAAGAGCTATTGCGGCCGCGAACGGGGAAGATTCGTTGGAGGCCCCGGTGGAACTGGTGCGTACCTATACCGCGGTCGTCAACGCGATCACGGCGAATGTCCTTAATGCCCAGGCGGGGTCTGAATGGCTGAGCGCCGAACCGCAAAATCTCGAAGAGGTCCGACGTTCGCTCAACAGCATTGCCGACGATGGTATGCGAGCAGGAGAAGCCCTCGTTCGACTTCGATCGCTCATGGAGAAGGTGTCGATCGTGGATGGAGCCCGTGGACCTTGAGCTGAAACTGCTTCCCTTAGAGCACGCCCCTCACCTCAAGCCACGCGTGGAGATCTGCATTGGCGACGTTTAAGGCGATTAGGATTGACAAGGCGGACAAGGGCACCGTTGCCAGGCTCACCCAGTTCGACGAAGCGGACCTGATGGATGGCGACGTCACAGTGCGGGTGGAATGGTCGGCGCTGAATTACAAGGACGGTCTTGCCCTCACCGGCAAGTCGCCGGTCGTACGGCGTTTTCCAATGATTCCGGGCATCGATCTTGCGGGCACGGTCGAGCAGTCGTCGCATCCGCATTGGAAGGCCGGCGACAAGGTGATCTGTAACGGCTGGGGGCTGGGCGAGACACATCTGGGCGCTTATGCCGAGAAGGCTCGCGTCAACGGAGATTGGCTGGTGCGTGTCCCTGACAGCATGTCCGTGCGCAACGCGATGGCGATCGGCACTGCCGGCTATACGGCTATGCTGGCAGTACTTGCGTTGGAGCGGCATGGCATTACCCCGGCGAGCGGTCCGATTGTAGTGACCGGCGCGGCAGGCGGTGTCGGCTCGGTGGCCATCTCGGTGTTGTCGAAGCGTGGCTACGAGGTGATCGCATCGACCGGGCGCATGTCGGAGGCCGACAATCTGCGCCACCTCGGTGCGTCCGAGGTGATCGATCGCAATGAGCTCACCGGCCCAGCCAAGCCGCTGGCCAGAGAACGCTGGGCAGGCGGGATCGATAGCGTGGGCTCAACCACGCTGGCTAATCTCGTGTCGATGACGAAGTACCGGGGGGCCGTCGCGGCTTGCGGCCTCGCGGGCGGCATGGATCTGCCGACCTCGGTGGCGCCATTTATTTTGCGGGGTGTATGTCTATTGGGTATCGATTCTGTGATGTGCCCAATTGAGCTGCGAAAGGCCGCATGGGTCAGTCTGGTCAGTGACCTGGATTCCAGGAAGTTATCCGAAATCACTCACGAGATTGGGCTTGATCAAGTGTTCGATAGAGGCTCCGAAATCCTCGAGGGGCGGATTCGTGGTCGAATTGTTGTAAAAATTGCCTAAGAGATTGAGTATTCGTCCATGGGCGGTCGGTGAAACAGGCCGAACAGGCATATCGGCCCGGACAGCGCAACGGGTAGGCGTGCCCGTAAGCCTCTTGGGCAACCTTGGGACGGTGTTCGTGTGTCTTGGCAAGGACGACCGGCTCCGGGCGTCTTCGTCAGATGAGCTGTTGACCGAAGCTATCGACACCGCCATGCGTCGAAAGCCTCTTGGGCATGATTTCATCTTTGACCGCCGGTCGGTCACCGACGAGCCCGCCACATGTCGATGACCGGTAGCTGATGAGAGCGACCGCCGCAATGCTCGAACCTGACTGTAAGGTAGCCGTGCGCGACAGCGAGATGTCCTGCCCCATTCTGGCCGCTCTCGTTTACAACGAGCAGGCCTATCCGGACGACATCTTAAAGGAAGTAGTTGACCGCTGTCGCGCGCGGGGTTTCCGTTTGGCGGGCGTCGTTCAGCATAGGTCACGTGAAGCCGGTCATCGATGTGACATGCTGCTCGAGGATCTGGCAACCGGGCAGCAGTCTTCGATTTTCGCGGGCCGAGGCCGTGGCGCCAAGGGGTGCCAACTGGACCAAGATGCCATGCTGCAGGTCGTGTCGCAGATTGAGCGGGAGCTGAAGGGCAGCCCGAAACTCCTGATACTGAACAAGTTTGGCAAAGTCGAAGCCGAAGGCGCGGGTATGCGCGATCTGATCGCGAAAGCGGCCTGGATGGGCATCCCGGCGATCGTTGGTGTTCCTGTGTGCAATCTCCACGCTTGGAGGGAGTTTGCGGGAGAATTGTCAGCCGAACTGCACGATTCGCGCGACGTCGAGGGGTGGCTGGTTCGGACGGTAAGCGGCACACCTTTGGAAAAGGCAGCGATGATGGACCTGCCTCCTTAGAATCGTTTGTGTGTCGGGGACATATGCTTCAAGAGCTACCGCCGTCGTTTTGCGATCATCGGACTGGGTGCTTCAGGTCCGTTGGATCTGACTATCGGAGGCCTTGGGGATCTTTGAATGGACGAGTTGACGAACCGCAAGTCCGGACCGGTCGTTGGTCCATCGACAGGATTCGTCGGCGTACGAGGCGCCCGTGGACATAACCTCAAGGACGTATCGGTGGATATTGCGCGGGGCGCGCTGGTTGTGTTCACCGGCATTTCCGGATCGGGGAAATCATCGCTCGCGTTTGGGACGTTGTACGCCGAAGCACAACGCCGCCACCTGGAGTCGGTCTCTCCTTATGCGAGGCGCTTGTTTTTCCAGATGGCGGTCCCGCAAGTCGATGCAATCGACGGCTTGCTTGGCAGCTTCACTGCTGGAATAGCTCTGCAAAGTGTGCTCTGGCAGCCAGGACACATTGTGTTGGATGGCGGGTCAGACAGCTCCCGGCCAGTTTTCAAGGCAGGCAGATTGCGATCCGGGATAGCTGCCTCCTGGTTCACTACCAAATATGGCGTCCCGTTATCGGCAATGCTCCTGCGGCCTTGTAGGTACGCATCGCAAAGCTTGAGGAGATCGCTCGCGTCTCGACGATCATGCGCGAAACCGGCTGACCGGGCTTTGACAGGTGCCTATCGTGGCAAGTGTCGACGGAGGCGGCATCAAAGCCGGCTACTTGCCCTGCGTAATGCCGAACGAGGCAAGCCGGTTTCGCATATTGCTCAGTAGCCGCGCCGCCGCGGGCGACAATGGCCGGGCACGGCGTGTAATCAGCCGTAGCTTGGCCTTGGCACAAATGGTGTGGTCAATATCCAGCATGACGACCTCACCGCGCGCGACGTCGGGGGCGGCGGCGACGCCGGAGCCGAGGATCGCGACGCCTTGCGTCGCCCTGACATAGCGCCGCAGGGCTACCACTGAGCTGCTGATGAAGGTCGGCCGAAGCTTGACGTGCTCGGAATATTCTAGCGCATCGATCAATTGGCTGACGCCATAACACTCGCGGCATCGATGCAAACGGGAATTCCGCCAACTGGTTCATGGTGATCGGACGGCGGTGCCGCGTGAGCGGATGGTCGACGCGGACCAGCAGTCGGGCTGGCGCAGGCACGCTTGCGATGAACTGGATGCGGGGATCGGCCTGCGGATTATACGCCAGTCCAATATGGGCGGCGTCCTCTCCGACCTGATTCATGATGTCCAGGACGGGTAGCGGGTCGATCGCAATCGACAACTTCGGGTGCTGCGCACAGAACGGGCCCACGATGTGCTCGATCAGATGATCGACATAGCCTTCGCTCAACACGATCCTGACATAGCCCTCGTCCAGCCTGTCGATGGCCTCCAGCCGCTCCGTCAACTGCTGGCGATGGGCCTGACAGCTGCGCCAATACTCGAGGACATGGGCCGCCGCATCATTCAGCTTCATGCCGCGCGCCTGCCGCTCGAACAGTTTTAGCCCGAGCTCTTTCTCGAGCAGCACGATCTGGCGGGTGATGACTGAGGGCGCCGTGTTCAATTGGTCGGCGGCACCACGGATCGTGCCGTGCCGGCAGACGGCCTCGAAATAGCGCAGGCGGCTTTGACTCGGTTCTCGCATGATCGGCCTCTGTTGCTATTTGGGCAACGAACCAGAACAAAGATTGCTGTTGCTCGAACGCAGGTCAAGCCCATTCTCCCACACGTCCAGCCGGTGCGGATTTCAATCGGCAACGACAGCGTAGGTCGGAAGGCCGGCCGTCCATCGAAATTGCGAGCCAGACCAGCACGAACCGCCCACAGCCTCCGTACGGCAGGCGGTGAGCCCGCACGCGGTCAACAAGGAAGAGGAAGCTCCGTTGAAGATTCTAGTCGCCGGCTTTCAACATGAAACCAACACGTTCGCGCCGTCCAAGGCCACCTACGAGAGCTTCGTCCGGGGCGAGGACTTTCCGAGCCTCGTGAGGGGCGAGGATGTCCTGAGCCTGCTGGACGTGAACATTCCGATCGGCGGCTTCATCAAGCATGTCCAGGCGCATGGGCACGAGGTGTTGCCTGTGATCTGGGCAGGCGCCGGCGCGTCAGCTCACACCACTGAGGACGCCTACGAGCGGATCGCGGGCGAAATTCTCGAGGCGGTCAAGCGCAAGAATTACGATGCGATTTATCTCGACCTGCACGGTGCGCAGGTGACCGAGCATCTCGATGACGGGGAGGGCGAGTTGTTGGCGCGGGTTCGCGCGATCGTCGGGCGCGAGATCAAGATCTCTGTGTCTCTCGACTCGCACGCCAACGTCACCGATCAGATGCTTGAGTTGGCCGACGCGGTCGTTGCCTACCGCACCTATCCGCACGTTGACATGGCCGACACCGGACGGCGCGCCGCCGAGCTGCTGCTTCATCTGGTGTCGTCGCGCGCGCCGCTTCACCGCGCAGCTAGGCGCATCCCCTTCCTGATCCCCGTCAACGCGATGTCGACCATGCTGCAGCCGGCGCGCGGCGTTTACGACTTGCTGGAACAGCAAGAGGGTGCTGTGACCTCGCTGTCATTCGCACCGGGCTTTTCCGCGGCCGACTTTCCCGAATGCGGCGCCACCGTCTGGGGTTATGGCAGCGACCGCGATGCGGTCGAACGTGCCGTGGGACGGATCTACCAGCACATCGTCGATGCCGAGCAAGCTTGGAGCATCGAGTTTGAAGATGCCGACAATGCCGTGGTGCGCGCCATAGCGATCGCACGGACCGCGAAGCGTCCGGTCATCCTTGCCGATACGCAGGACAATCCGGGTGTCGGTGGTAACTCCAAAACAACGGGCCTGTTGAAGGCGCTGATCCGGCACGGTGCCAAGGATGCGGCGATTGGCCTAATCTGCGATGCCAAGGCCGCTGCCGCCGCCCATGCCGCCGGTGTCGGCGCCGAGATCTCTATCGATCTCGGCGGATGCGCCGAGGTCCTGGGCGACAGCCCGTTGACCGCCCGCTTCCGGGTCGAAACGCTGTCAGACGGCAAGCTCATCTATGGCGGGCCGATGATGAATGGCAAGCAGGCCAATCTTGGCCCGACCGCCTGTCTGAAAATCGACGACATCCGCATCGTCGTGACCTCGGCGAAAGCCCAGTTGCTCGATCGCAACATGTATCGGACCGTCGGTATCGATCCGGAAAAGATGAGCATCCTGGTCAACAAGAGCTCGGTGCATTTCCGTGCCGACTTCGCGGCCATCTCCGAGGAGATCATCGTGGTGGCCTCGCCCGGGCCGTTCCTGGCCGATCCGACCGCGCTGCCGTGGAAGCATCTGCGTGACGGCATTCGGCTCGGTCCGAACGGTCCCGTGTTCAAGGCCGCAACCCACGCAACACCTGCCAAACTCTCGGCGTAGAGCCTCGATCACCCCGCCAGCCCTCCTGGTGCGAGCCAGGGAAGCGGACGATGGAGAAGGTCAAGATGAGCATCTATCAACGTCTTCAGGCCATGGACATCGTGCTGCCGCCGATCATAGCGCCGGCGGCGTCCTACGCGCCCTATCTGCGTACGGGCCAAACTCTGCATTTGTCCGGTCACCTCGCCAGGCGCAATGGTGCGGTCTGGACCGGCCGACTCGGCGATGACATCGCGCTGGAGGAGGGCCGGTCTGCGGCGCGCGCCACCGCGATCGATTTGCTTGCGACGTTTCAGCATGCGACCGGCAATCTCGACTCCATCGCGCGCATTGCCACGCTGACCGTCATGGTCGCCTCGGTGCCGAATTTCTTCGAGCAGCATCTGGTTGCCAACGGCGCGAGCGAGCTGTTCGGCGAGGTGTTTCCAGACAAGGGACCGCATGCGCGAAGCGCATTCGGTGTCGTCCAGCTTCCGCTGCGCGCTGTGTCGAGATCGAGCTGATCGCCGAACTTGCCCAGCCAGGGGCCGCCTAGGCCGCGCTCGACATTCAAACATTCGAACAAGCAATAGGAGGGGGCAAATGACTGATAGGCGTTCATTCCTGGCAATGACTGGCGGCCTCATACTTGCAGCTGCAGCGCCGCGGAAAAGCGTTGCCGCGGGACCGAAGGTCCTGCGCGTCGTGCCGCAGTCAGATCTGAAGATTCTCGATCCGATCTGGACGACTGCGATCATCACGCGCAATCACGGCTATGCCATTTACGACACGCTGTTCGGTGTAGACGGCCAGGGCCAGGTCAAGCCTCAGATGGTCTCCGAATACAGTCAGAGCGACGATGGCAAGGTGTGGATCTTCACGCTCCGCAAGGGCCTCAAGTTCCACGATGGCGCGCCGGTGACGTCGGCGGACGTCATCCAGTCGCTCAAGCGCTGGGGGGCGCGCGACAATCTCGGCCAAAGATTGCTGGCGGCAACCGCCTCGCTGGATGCCAAGGGCGACGACACATTCATCCTCACGCTCAAGCAGCGTTTTGGACTGGTCCTGGAAGCGCTGTCGAAGCCGGCGTCGGTGCCTCCCTTCATCATGCCCAAGCGGGTCGCAGAAACTTCCCCGGATCAACAGATCACCAGCCAGATCGGTTCCGGACCGTTCGTCTTCAAGACGGACGAATATCGGCCGGGCGAACGGGTCGTCTATGTCAAGAACACGGATTACGTGCCCCGGAACGAGCCGGCGTCGGGAACAGCGGGCGGCAAGGTGGTCAATGTCGACCGCATGGAATGGATCATTCTGACCGACGGCCAAACCCAGACCAATGCCATCATCAACGGTGAAGTCGACCTGATCGAATGGGTGCCGGCCGATCAATATGTGGCGCTGAGGAATAACCCGAAGATCGCGTTTGTGGATCTCGTGCCGAAGGGATCCTTCGCACTTCATCTCAACCATCTGTACCCGCCATTCAACAACCCGAAGATCGCGCAGGCGGCCTATATGACGATCAGCCAGGATGCGCTGATGAAGGCGCAGATGGTTCACCCCGATCTGTACAACACCAATACGTCGCTTTATCCGACGGGCACAGTCTACCATTCCGAAAAAATCTCCTACTACACAGGCAAGCCGCAATTTGCCCGCGCCCGCGCACTTCTCAAGGAGGCAGGCTACAACAACGAGCCGGTCGTGTTGATGTATCCGGCGAGTTTCGCGATCCTCAACAAATTCCCGCCCGTAATGGCGGCATTGTTGAAGCAGGCCGGCTTCAACGTCGATATGCAGTCGATGGATTGGCCGACACTGGTCGCGCGGCGTGCCCTGAAGACGCCTCCTGCTCAGGGCGGCTGGGGTGCCTTCATCACCGGCTGGAACATCCCGGACAACATCAACCCGCTGTTCTACGCACCGCTCACCGGCAACGGCGAAAACGGCTGGTTCGGCTGGCCAACCGACGCAAAGCTCGAGGCGCTCAAGGACGAGTTCTTGTTGGCGACAACCAATGAGCAGCGCAAGTCGCTGGCCGATCAGATCCAGGAGCGGAACTACGATGCGGCAATCGTCGCGCCGATTGGCGAGTACAAGACCATCACGGCAGCGCGCAAGGACGTGATCACCGGCACCGTCAGCTCACCGGTGTGTGTGTATTGGGGCATCCAGAAGGGTTGATCTCCGATGGCCATATTCCTTATCAGGCGGCTGATCGCCACGATTCCGGTCTTGTTGGTCGTGGCGGTCATCATCTTCCTCATGACGCGACTTGCGCCAGGGGATCCGGCGGCTGCGATCGTGGGCAATGATGCCAGCGCTGCGGCACTTGAGGCGGTGCGGGCGCAGCTCGGATTGAAGGACCCGCTGCTGCTGCAATTCGGACGCTGGCTGCTCGGCGTGCTGCATGGCGACCTCGGCCAGTCGTTCTTCATGAAGCAGCCTGTGTCCAAGCTGATCGGGCAGCGCATCGAACCGACCATTGCGCTGTCCACGCTCACGATCATCGTCACGATCCTGCTCGCCGTCCCGCTCGGAGTCCTTGCGGCATGGCGGCACGGTGGCTGGCTCGATCGTGGCTTGATGACGTTCTCGGCGCTCGGCTTCTCCGTGCCCGTGTTCGTGACAGGTTATGTCCTGATCTGGATATTTGCGCTCCGCCTGCAACTGCTGCCCGTGCAGGGCTATAACCGGATCGCCGACGGCGTGCTGCCCTGGTTGCGCAATTTGATCCTGCCGGCAACGACCCTGTCGATCGTCTACCTGGCCCTGATCGCGAGGGTCACCCGCGCCTCTGTCGCCGAAGCACTGACCGAGGACTTCATCCGAACCGCTCGCGCCAAGGGTATCTCTGAATTGCGCGTCCTCATTCATCACGCTTTGCGCAATGCGGCCATTCCGATCGTGACGGTTATCGGCATCGGTATTGCGCTGTTGATCGGTGGCGTCGTGATCACGGAATCTGTGTTTGCCATTCCAGGATTGGGATCGTTGACGGTCGATGCGGTGCTGTCGCGGGATTTTCCACTGATCCAGGGCATCACGCTGCTGTTCGCGGCGATCTATGTCGGGATCAATCTGCTGGTCGATCTCAGCTATCTGTTGCTGGACCCTCGCATCCGCCAATAAGGAGGCTCGCGTGACTGAGGCAACCATTGAAACGCTCGCTGCGGCATCGCCCACGGCCAGCGCATTGCGTCGCCGGTCGATCTTTGCGCGACTGTTCAGCAATTGGTCGCTGCGGATATCGGGCCTGGTGCTCCTCGTTCTGGTGCTGATGGCGTTTTTTGCGCCCTGGCTCGGCACGCTGGACCCGACCGCGATCGATCCATCGATCAGCAATGCGCTCCCGGGGACACACGCTGATTTTACGACGCTTGACGGCAATGTCATCCCGCACTGGTTTTTGATGGGAACGGACAGCCTCGGGCGCGACATCTGGAGCCGGACGCTCTATGGCGGTCGCGTGTCGATCGTCGTGGGCCTTTCGGTTGCGGTATTCGCGGTCACGCTTGGCGTGGCGCTCGGATTGATGGCCGGCTACTTCAAGTGGCTTGATGGTCTTGTCATGCGGATCATGGACGGCGTCATGGCCATTCCGGGGATTCTGCTTGCCGTCACCCTGATCGCCCTGTTCGGCGGGACGCTGACCAGCGTGGTCGTTGCGATCGCCCTGCCGGAGGTGCCCCGTGTCGCACGGCTGGTTCGCTCGCTGGTCTTGAGTATCCGCGAAGAGCCTTATGTCGAGGCCGCTATCGCGCTGGCAAGTCCCACCTGGAAGATCCTGCTCCGGCACGTGCTTCCAAATTCCTTTGCGCCGCTGATCATTCAGGCAACCTATGTCTGCGCATCGTCGATTCTGGTGGAGGCCATTCTGTCCTTCCTCGGCATCGGTTTGCCAGCGGATCTGCCAAGCTGGGGAAACATCATGGCGGAAGGACGCTCCCGGTTCAATCAATTCCCCCACAACGTGCTGTTTCCGGGAATCTTCCTCGCGCTCACCGTTCTCGCAGTCAACATGCTGGGCGATGGCTTGAGAGATACGCTGGATCCCAAGTTCAACAAGCGTGGAGAGTGACATGACGACGACGCCAATCATGCCACGCAACGAACCCGTGCTTGCGGTCAACGAACTGACGATTCCGTTGCCGCCGAGGGCGGATCGCCCATACGCGGTCGAGAATGCGTCCTTTCAGGTCGATCAAGGCGAGACGGTCTGTCTGCTTGGAGAGTCCGGCTCCGGAAAATCGATGATCGCGAGCGCGATCATGGGGCTGTTGCCAACCGGGCTGCGTCCATCAGTCGGATCGATCAAGCTCGAAGGCCGTGAACTGGTCGGATTGGGCGAGAATGCGCTGCCGGGCTTGCGCGGGCCATCCATGGCCATGGTGTTTCAGGAACCGATGACCGCGCTCAATCCGGTGGTGACCTGCGGCGAGCAGATCGACGAGATGCTGCGCCAGCACGTCCGGATGCGTGCGGACGCACGCTTTCAGACAATCCTTCAGATGATGGCACGCGTCAATCTCCCAGACCCCGAGCGGCTCTATCGGTCCTATCCGCATCAACTCTCGGGCGGACAGCGGCAGCGGATCGTCATCGCGATCGCATTGGTACTGAAGCCCGTGCTATTGATCTGCGACGAGCCGACGACTGCGCTTGATGTGACAACCCAGGCCGAAGTCCTCAAGCTGATCCGCGAGCTGCAGGTCGAGAACGGCACGGCGGTCCTGTTCATCACCCACGATTTCGGTGTGGTCGCCGATATCGCCGATCGCGTGGTGGTGTTGCGCCTGGGACAAATGGTCGAGGCCGGGCGCAAGGAAGACGTGCTGAAGCGGCCTCAGCATCCCTATACGCGATCGCTGATGGCGGCTGTCCCTCCACTGAACCCCAAGACACGTCCGGCACGCGCTGATGCCGCTACGCTGTTGTCCGCAACGGACGTCTCCAAGAGCTTCGTTCGAGGCCAGTGGCCTGCGCGCAAGACGACGGTTGCAGCGGTCAAGCGGGTGTCCCTGTCGGTGGCGGCCGGTGAGACGGTCGGCATCGTCGGCGAATCCGGCTCGGGCAAATCGACATTTGCCCGCTGTGTCGCTCGCCTGGCTGAGCCGTCAGGCGGAACGATCGTCGTCAACTCGCGCAATGTCACCTATCTTAAGGCCCGCCAGCTGGTGCCGGTCCGGCACGACGTGCAAGTGATCTTCCAGGATCCCTACCGTTCGCTCAATCCGCGTCAGACGGTGGGCGCCTCGATCGTGGAGGGGCCGCTGAACTTCGGTGTATCGGCGGACATCGCCTGGCAGCGTGCGGAAGAATTGATGAGGCTGGTCCGCCTGCAGCCGGACGCGCTTCGTCGTTATCCAAACGAGTTCTCGGGCGGACAACGGCAACGTATCGCCATCGCGCGCGCGCTTGCTTGCCAGCCGCGCCTGATTATCGCCGACGAGCCGGTGTCCGCGCTCGACGTGTCCGTTCAGGCGCAGATTCTTCAACTCCTGGAAGACATTCAGTCACGGACTGGCGTCGGCATCTTGTTCATCACGCACGATCTGCGTGTCGCCAGTCAGTTGTGCGACCGGATCGTCGTGATGAGAAACGGACGGGTGGTGGAGCAGGGGACGACCCTCGAGGTCTTTGGTAGTCCGAAAGAAGATTATACCCGCCGACTATTCGCGGCTGCGCCCGGCCAAGGCTTTGCTTTCGGCGGTGATCTGCCGTCGGAGAATGTCGAGGTCGTCGCCTAAACCGCCGATTGCTACATGAGCTTACAAGCGCGGCTCATGCGGACACAGCCAAGATACAAGCGCACCTCACGATAGAATCGGGAATTCCCGTTAACTGGAGAGACGATATGGAAGACGTAGATCCCAAGCGACGTTTGCTGGTTGCCGCGGCGGGCATTGCCGCCGCGCTGCCATTCACCCGGATCAGCGCTGCAACTGCGCAAGGCGCCAGCCAGTCCACGCCGGACACGATCCGCGGCACCCACACGTCGTTCGGTACAATCAAGCAGATCGACGCGGGTGACCTGAACATTGGCTATGCCGATGTTGGTCCGGCGGATGGCAAGCCGGTCGTGCTGCTGCACGGCTGGCCCTATGATATCCATTGCTACGTCGATGTCGCGCCGCAGCTCGCCAAGGCGGGCTATCGCGTCATCGTTCCTTATGTGCGCGGCTATGGCTCCACCAAATTCCGCTCCGACTCCGCGATGCGCAACGCGCAGCAAGGGGCGGTTGCCGCGGACGTGATCGCATTGATGGATGCGCTCAAGATCAAGAGTGCCGTTGTCGGCGGCTGTGATTGGGGTGCACGCTCGGCGGCCATCGTCGCAGCGCTTTGGCCCGAGCGCTGCGAGGCCTTGGTGGCGGTCTCCGGTTACCTGATCGGCAGTCAGGCGCTCAACAAGGGGCCGCTGCCGCCCAAGGCGGAGTTGCTCTGGTGGTATCAATATTACTTCGCGACCGAACGGGGCCTGCTTGGATATCAGAAGTACACTAAAGAGTTCGCTCGGTTGGTCTGGGAACAAGCGTCACCAAAGTGGGCGTTTGACGACGCGACCTTCGAGCGTTCTGCGACTGCCTTTGCCAATCCCGACCACGTTGCAGTCTCGGTTCACAATTATCGCTGGCGCCTCGGACTTGCCGAGGGTGAAGCAAAATACGATGACATCGAGAAGAAGCTCGCGAGCTTCCCGAATATAAACGTTCCGAGCATCACTTTGGAAGGTGACGCAAACGGTGCTCCTCATCCTGAACCAAGCGTCTACGCGAAAAAGTTCAGCGGTAAATATCAACACAGGACGCTGACCGGCGGAATCGGTCACAATCTTCCGCAAGAGGCGCCGCTGGCATTCTCTCAAGCGGTCATTGACGCTGACAATCTTAGGGTTCAGACTCAATTGATCCAATAAGCGACGAGAGCGGCGAGGTGGACGGCGGCCAAGAAGTTTCTGGCAAGTTTGTCGTAGCGAGTAGCAACACGCCTGAAATCCTTGAGCCGGCAGAAACAGCGCTCGATAACATTGCGCCCTTTATAGAGGCGCTTGCTGAAGCTGTGGAGGGTTACCCGGTTGGATTTGTTTGGAATGACGGGTTTCGCGCCGCGATTGACGATTTCGGCGCGAAAGCCGTCGCCATCGTAGCCTTTGTCCCCAATGAGGGAAGACATGGGCGGCGCGAGCTTCAAAAGGGCCGGCCCTGCGGCAATGTCTGCGGCTTGTCCCGGAGTGAGATGAAATGCGCAAGGTTTGCAATCAGGGTCGCTCAGCGCGTGGATTTTCGTGGTCCGCCCACCGCGCGAGCGGCCGATCGCCTGTTCACACTCCCCCCTTTTCCGCCGCTCGCCGAGCGATGCGCTTTGATCGAGGTGGAGTCGATCGACAAAGCCACTCGGTCCTTGCCGCAGCGGGCGAGCGCTTCAAAGATCGCCTGCCAATGTCCGCGCTTAGCCCAGCGATTGAACCGATTGTAGATCGTCGTGTAAGGGCCATAGTCGGACGGGCAATCGCGCCAGCGTGCGCCGCACTGGAGCATGTGAATGATACCGCTGATAATGCGTCGATCGTCTTCGCGCGCCGGGCCGGTCTGGTTTGTTGGCAGATGCGGCTCTATCTGAGCCCACTGCTTGTCGTTGAGCCAGAACAGTCCTTTCCGCATCGAAGTCCCCCGTGCCGAATCAACTTGGCACCAGGGAATCAGAACTCGCTAATTAGGTACAGACCCTAAGTAATGGGATAGGTAAGCAAAATAGTCGACCTGCGACCGACTTTCATGCCGGTCGCAGGTCGATCATACGGACAGCGGGCATAAAGCCTTTGAAACTCCTTCGCAGAGGAGGAATTGACTGCCAATATTCGAACCGGCTCACCATTCGGAAGCACGTCTCACATTCGTCCGGGTTTCCAAGCCGTGAGGGAGACGCGCGGGGCGTACTGTGGCGGGTTTAAACTAGGCAACTACCCGCGAGGGGCCGGTCGATGCAGCACATTTGCAACATGACGAACGTAGCTATTGAAATCGTTGAGCTGAAAAAGGTTTCCTAAACCGTAGGCCGCATGTTCGAGTCATGCCGGGATCGCCAGTCTCCGACCGCAAGGAAACCCTTTAATTAAGGGGGTTTCTGCGCCGTACGCGCTCCGTTCCGGCGAAAAATGAGCGCCAAAACGATATTACCGTCCATTACGCTCAGTACCACTGATTACAACGGGTTACGCCCCAGTACCGTCTGTTCCGTGCAACACGGATGCAACACGGAAAGGTCGGTTTGTTCGCTGTTCGTCTGCGACCCGAAGGGTTTGTGGGACAGGCGGGCCGACAGCTCACCCATCGTTTGGCGAACGAAAAAAGGTGAAGGCGAGAGCCGATCCGTGACCGGATGCGGACTGCTGAAAGCGACCGTCAGAGCCGGCCTTGCTGACAAGCCGATCGGCCGAGGACGTCAACAAGTGCGCGCGCCGCCTCGATCGTCGACTGTTCTTTGAAGGCAATGCGAACGGAAGGCGGGGCCAGAGGTGGATTTGAAATGTTGTCGCCGTGGACGCTCAGTTCGATTGTGCCTTCGACGGTGTTTTCACCATCACCGCTCACTCTGAGCGGGAATGTGACGGGCCCCTGGGTCGCTCGATGGCCACGCGATGCGATCACGGGGTGATGATCGTCGACCGCTTCAAGTTCGTCGTGGCGGATGGCACGCGGTTCTCTCACCGGCGAGCGACGCTGAACGGCTTCCGTCTCGAGATGAAGCTCGATCCGGATGACCTTCCGGAGGGCGTGGAGCTGCCGACCTGATGGCAGTCGTTCGGTCAGCTACTCTGACCTCTTGCGATGTTTAACATTATTGAATCCCAAGATCGGAAAACTGCGCTAGGAGGGCCTTTTCAGAGGGGCAATTTCATGTTCGATCAAGCCACGACCACGCTTTTGCGCGTGGTGCTCCACGAGGTCTGCGCGAGCGTTTCTCGGTCAGAGACCGGTGCGCGCACGCATGTCGCTTCCAAGATGCTCGAGGCCGCCAACAGGGGCGAGATGTCGCCCGAGGGTCTCAGGCAGGTCGGTCGCGAAGCGCTCTCGCAAGCGCCGACGATGTGGCGCTGAGGAGCGAGGGGCGGGCGTGAATTTCCAAGTCACGGTGCTGAAGGTCCTGGTGAGTTATCCGGACGGGTTCGCCGTGATGGACGATCTCAAGCGCGACATGGCGCTGCTGGCGACCAGCGGTCGCGACTGGGCCGATCGTACCAGGCGGCTGGCCGCGCGCGTGCCGGACCTCGATATCTTTTCGCAAGGACTGGTCGTGCGCGAGAGCGGCGGCTGGAAGATCACCGACGAGGGACGCGCCGTGCTGGAATTCATGGAGGCGCGCCCCGCCGCCGGCCAGATCGTCGAAGTGTTTCCCGCCGAGTCGGCGGATGTGACGATACCCGCGCTACCGCTACCCGCAGAGCGGGCGAGGCGACGGCGCGAACGTCGGGAGCGCCGGCTCGAAGCCGCGGAACGGGCGCGGGCCGCCGCTTCCTAGCTGGCGGCGATGCCTTCAGAAGAGAACATTCCCGAGATCCATGCCGAAGCTCATGACCGCCAGCAGGGAAAGCAGCAGTCCGATTCCGCAGAAAATCGCGATGGTCTTGAGCTCTTCGTCGACATTCGAGCTGGTCGTTCGGGAAAGCGTCCGTGCCTCGGCGTCCATTGCTAAATCTTTCGCTAACTGGTGGGCTGGATTCTAGCCGATCATGGTGCTGAGGCGTGTGAACTGGTTCTCACAGTCCGCCATGGTGGCGAGCTTTGCGCATCTCAGGTTTCCGGAGCCTGGCGGCGGCGGGGCGTGATTTGCAGGAGGGTGGCAGCCGGGCGGCGCCCCGCCTTAGCACATTTGCTGCAGCGAAGCCGTCCAGCCAGATCATGGATGGCGGTGGTTGGCGGATGGCGCAGCGCCGCCAAATCGACCTCGCGTCGAGTCTTGCAGCGCGAGCATTCGATCTCGATCCATGAGTAGCCGCCGTTCACGGCTTGGTCGATCGACGGCGAAGGGTCGATGGGGCCGCCGTCGGCCCACATGCGCTCGTTCCAGCTTTCCGCGAGAAGCTTGTCGGCCTCGCGGATCAGAGCCTCGCCTTCTGCCCGACGTTCCTCGGATCGCCGGGCCAAGACCGTCGTCATCGCGCGCGACTTGGAGAGCTCTTTCCCGAGAGCCTTGCGATCTCCTCCGGAGAGGGGCGTTGGATGATAACGAGGAGCCATCTGGATAACCTGGCGTCAGGTGCACCGGCGCAGCTACTCGAACGAAGCCCAGCAACCGTCTTCTTCATGGCGGCCGGTGCGCGCCGTGCAGGTGTTGTTCAACAGGCGCTGGCCGACCTCTCGCCAAGTCGCGTCTGCTCCGTAGAAGCGAGTGGCGTCTGCCTTCTGAATTTCCACGATCCGTTCGCAGCGGCTGCAGGAGACCCGCAGCACGTGACGGCCGATCTCGAACAATTTCTGCGCCTCGATCGGCTTTTCGGTGCGGACGGCATCGGCGCGGGCATCTCCGAGGAGCGATGCCCAATACGCAGCCGGCAAGTCGTCGGTTGGACCGACGGCCGGTGTCGGTGGCTCGTTTTTGGCGACGATAGGGGCATCGGCGAGCTTCTGGATCTGTTTCGTGGTCGGAAAGCGCCAACTAGCGGGTCGGTCGGTCATGATCTGAATAGAACATAACAAGAACATAAGGTCGAGTCCGACTGTCAGAAAAATGCTTCCCATCTGCCTGGCGTATGTCGGAACCGGGTCGCGGTCGTTCGTCTTGAGTCCAAGCCGTCCGAACCGGAGTTTTGCGTACATGGCCCCCCGAGCGAACTGGAAAGGCTTCCTGCGTTTGTCCCTCGTCACCTGTCCGGTGGCGCTCTATTCGGCCACGTCCGAGAGCGAGAAGATCTCGTTCAACCAGCTCAACCGGCAAACCGGCCACCGCATCAAGTATCTGAAGGTCGACGCCGACACCGGCGACGAGGTGCCCAACGAGGACATCGTCAAGGGCTATCAGCTCGAGAAGGACCAGTTCATCGAGGTGACGAAGGAGGAGCTCGAGGAGATCGCCCTGGAGTCCACGCGCACCATCGAGATCGACGAGTTCGTAGACAAGGCCGATATCGATCCGCGCTACCTGATCCGTCCCTACTACATTCGGCCGGACGGCAAGGTTGGCCACGACGCCTTCGCGGTGATCCGCGAGACCATACGCGAGATGGACAAGGTCGCTATCGGTCGTGTCGTGCTGACCAACCGCGAGCACATCATCGGGCTGGAGCCGATGGGCAAGGGTCTCGTCGGTACGCTGCTGCGCTACCCCTACGAAGTCCGAGGCGAGCAGGAGTATTTCGACGAGATCCAAGAAGTGAAGGTCACGAAGGACATGCTGGATCTCGCCAAGCACATCGTGAACCAGAAGGCGGGCCGGTTCGAGCCCGACAAGTTCGAAGACCAGTACGAAACGGCGCTGGTCGAGCTCATCAACCAGAAGCGGGCCGGCAAGCCGATCGTGCCGAAGGAGCGCCCGCGCGGTGTGAACGTCGTCGATCTGATGGACGCGCTACGCAAGAGCGTCGGCGGCGCCGCCGCGGCCGAGACCGCGGCTCCGAAGAAGCCGGCCAAGAAGCCGAAGAAGGCAGCGGCCGGCCAGAAGGAGATGCTGATGCCGATCTCCGGCAAGAAGTCGGCGAAGGACGCTGCCGCCAAGAAGCCCGCCGCCGAGGCCAAGCGCAGGTCGGCATAGGTGCGGCCAAGTAGGAACCAAGCGGTCCACGGACCGGTTGCTCCGCCGCGACCATGGGAGGGTGCGCATGGACATGAGGGAAGCCTCCGCGATGACGGAAGCCTCGGGCGTCGTGGACGAACTGGACGGCGCCGGGCGCGCTTCCGGAGCAAGGTCAGGCGGCGCTGCGGGAGGAAATTTTCGTTCGCCGGATGCCGCGATGCGTCTAGCGGAGCGCTTGCGCGAGGTGACCGTGAAGGCGCCGCTGCAGTCGCTCTGCATCGCGTTCCTGCTGGGCGTGTGGGTGGCTCGCCGGCGCTAGAGCCGCGAACCGTTGCGCAAGCTTGATGCCGAGAAAGCTCAAGACATTTCAGACGTCTTGGGCTTCTACGATCTTGCGATCGCGGCCCCCTCGATGAAGGTGGCTCTGGAAGCCTGGGGCGCCGGCAGCAATCTCTTCCATCAGGGCTTCGCGAGAGAGGCCGATGACCCCGACGTCGTCGCGGCGACGATAGCCAAGCCCGGCATGGTCCTCAAGCGCCCCGCCGGATCGAACGGACGCTTCGCCGAGCACGCCGATTTGCCCTCTGACCTCGGCAGCGGTGAGACCGGTGGCCGACGAAAGAAGAGCCGTCGTCTGGAGCCGAAGAGGCGGCCGGCCCCCAAGATCAGCGAGAAGGATGCCAAGAAGGCCGCCGCGGATTTCGAGCGCGAGCAGAAGCGGCGGGACGTTGAGCGCCGCAAGGAAGAGGCGGCGAGGGCAAAGGAGCGCGCCACGCGCGAGAAGGCGGTCGCGAAAGCGCAGGCGGCGCTCGACAAGGCGCAGCGGGAGCACGAAGAGCGGAGCGAATCCCTCGATGCGGAGCGGACCGCGATCGAGAAGCGGGTCGAAGCCGAAGACACCCGGTGTGCGTTACTGCTTGGTGTTGCAGAACTGGCACGTGTCTGACCGTCTAGGGGCGCTATGAACCGCACAAAACACACGTTGGCTTTGGTTGGCTCGGTGCTGTCGACGGTCGCCATTTCAGGCGCAACTTACTTTCTGTTTTGGCATAAGAGCCTGACGGCAACTCTTTCCTTTGTGGCGGTCGTCCCGGTTTTTCTAATTATCGCGCTCGGCCTACTGAAATCAGCTCGCGGTAGGTGAGCACACCGCCGTGTGTCGGCTACGGGTCTTGGTCGTGTAAAAACACTGTTGCATGACGCGGACCAGCGCGGTTGAGCTCAGGCTACCGCAATTCGATCAATTTGGGCAAAGTTTACGGCCACTCGACCAGAACTCATCCTGACGCAATGTCGGGCTCTTTCACGCGCCCGATGACTCGCAAGGCGCGCGCCAGCGCCCGTATCACGCCCTCACCGCCGCCAGCAGCGGTTTCATCCCGACGATGTTCAGCACGCGTGTCAGATTGTAGCCGAGCACGCACAGCGCCATCTCGGTCGCTACTTTCGGCAGCGTCACGCACAAGAAGTGCGTCGCGCCCATGCGCATCTTCAGTGTGCCGAACGGATGCTCGACGGTCTCGCGGCGTGTGCGCATGGCGTTTGGATTCTTGTCGAGCCGCGCCTGAGCGCGTTCGAGAACGTCCTCGTGCACCCACCGCTTGATACGACGTTGCGGGCTCGGCGTGCACTTCGATTTGAGTGGACAGGTTGTGCAGGCGTTCGTCCAATAGTTGCGCAGCTTCTGGCCGTCTTCCTCGCTGGTATAATAATATTTGAGTTGCTTACCGGCCGGGCAGCGATAAACATCCCGATCTGGCAGATAAGCAAAGTCCTGTTTGCCGAAGCGCCCCGAAGCCTTCGCACCCGATGTCATCGGCTTAGGCAACGTCACCGTGATGCCAGATTGCTCGCACGCCAGGATTTCTTCGCCCTTGAAGTAGCCGCGATCGGCGACGACGTCGAGCGTGTCGGCCTCAAGAATGGCTTTGGCCTGCTGTGCTATGTTTGCAAGTTGTGACCGGTCTGAGCCACTTGTTGTCACCTCGTGCGCGACGATCGGATGGTTTTCTGTATCGACCGCCGTCTGCACGTTGTAGCCGACGATGCCGGAACCACGGCCGCTCGTGGCCATCGAACGGCTGTCAGCATCCGTGAACGATATCTGCTGATCGGGCGACGCCAGAACCTGTTTTACGCATCCGGCGAGATTGACTGGACGGGCCGAATCTCGAAATGCGGCGATAAGATGCTGCGAAGTTACCTTTACGAGGCGGCCAATGTGCTGCTCACACGCGTAGCAAAATGATCAGCACTCAAAGCGTGGGGCATTCGGCTTGCCAAACGAAGCGGGCTACGCAAAGCCAAGGTTGCGGTTGCCCGAAACTTGCTGTCATTCTGCATCGGATGTGGATCGATGGTACCGAATTTAAATGGTCGTCAAAGGACACTGCTGATCAGCCTGCATAAAGGATAACGAGTTCCCGCCGAACAGCGGGAGTGAACCGTCCCTGCCGGGACGCTGGCGTTGGTGAGATCGCCCCTGGCTTTGCGGTGCTCGAGAGGGCAAAGCGCGCTTCACACATTGATCCGCTAACGTCATCTTACGCCATTATGCGGAGCACACGCCCCTACCGCGGAGAGAACCATGGACCCGGCAAGGATGTTCAAGGAGAGCTTGACCTCGCGCCCGGAATTAGAGAACAGCCAGGGTCACAGGCGGCGGTCTGCAACGGAGGCGAGGACTTCTGCTCTACCCCAGACTCCAGACCTGCCGATGCGCTGCGTCAACCGGCGCGATGGGCCACCACCGGACTCATGCCCGCGACAAAACAGCATAATCAATTTCTGGAGCGTCTACCGAGTAGCACCGTCGGCGAGCAACATAAATTGAAAGACGGCGCCCTCGGGTTTGTTCGGCGCAACCCACAACCGGCCATCATGGGCTTCGATGATCGAGCGGCAGATCGCCAGACCCATCCCCATACCGTCCGATTTTGTCGTGAACAGCGGATTGAATATCCGCTCGAGCTCATGCGAGCCGATTCCTGTTCCGGTGTCCGCCACCGATACGATTACGCCGCCGCCGTCGTGGACCTCGGACCTCACGCACAGGACCCGCGCGCCATCCTTGGCCGCCATCGAATCGATCGCGTTCGTGATCAAGTTCAGAAGCACTTGCTGCAGCTGGGTTCGATCCCCTCTTACCCGCGGTACCTGTGCATTCGGCTCGGCTTCGACCAATATCCGGTGTCTCTGCAGATTGTCGCGCGTCAAGGCGAGGGCTTCGCCGATGAGGTCGTTGATGTCGAGCGACGTTCTGTTCCGGCCGTCCTTCTTGAAGATCGTCCGAATGCCATCGATCACCGCTCCGGCACGATGGCCATCAAGGCTGATCTGTTTGAACGACGCCTTCGCTTGTTCGAGATCGGGCGTCGTGCGATAAAGCCAGTGCAAGCCGGCCTCGGCATTCATTACCATCGCCGACAATGGTTGTTTGACTTCGTGAGCGATCGAAGCCGACACCGCATCCCCGGTCATCAGCCGCGCCTCGCGCTCGCGACGTTGCGCCAAGAGCGCGCGGAGCAGCCGCGCATAAAGCGTCGTTATCTCGTACAGCAAGACAAACAGCACAAGACTGCCGGACAGGACCCCAAAGATCCGGCCGGTATACCAGGCAATGCTGAAACGGCCCGGATTGGGGAGTGAAATCAAACATATCTCTATCACATACGCGAACATCACCACCATCAGCCACAGATCGAGCACTGAACGTCGCCGCGTCCAGAGCACAACGATCGCAAGGACGCTCAACAGTGCCGTGAAGCCGCCGATATAAGGCCAGAGAGCCGAAAGATGGACCGTATCGAGCATTATGCGGGGCAATACTTCGTGCCCCGCGGTGACAAGCAAAGCCGCTGCGCACACGATGCCCGCGGTCACAGCCACACTCAAAAGGATGGCCACATGCAGGGGGCCCTGCCACAACCGCTTGGTTGGATCGGCATCCTTCAGGAGGGCATAGGCGATTACGAAGACAGGGAAACCGGCGTGCCACAGGGTGTAGAGCCATACCGTGCTCTGGAGCCCGGCGCCAAGCAGGCCACCTGGCGCGAACACGCCCGGAAAGGTCAGCATCCACGGGATTAACATAAGCGCAGTGAAGAGATATCCACTCGCGATCACGAGGAGTGCACGCGAACGCAGGATGGAGAAATGTGCAAACAGCAGGACAGCGGTGATCGAATCGTTCACGAACATCGCCGTGGCATAAGCCGGGATGAAGGCGTCGATCCGCGCCAGTTGAACCCTCGCGAGGGGCCCTGCCGTGATGAAAAATGCGACAAGCAAAACCAGCACGACGCCAAGCGCGAGCCGCTTTTGCGCCAGGCTCGGCGACAGGTTCGAGAGGATAAAGTGCTGTTCCTCTGGGGCGGCGGCTGCGTTCACCATCGGAGCGACTCCTCGCAGCGGCTGGAGCGCGCCACTCTCGTCACATGCTGTCTCGGTTCGCGGCCAGTTCTGTCCATTGGGACGGCTGACGACGAGCAAGGAAGCGTCGCGGCCTCTGAACAGGCTGGACTGGCAAGGTTTCCTCCGGCGGCGCATGTGATCGCGCCAGCGACCGACCTCAGAACACTTTTTCGCTCCATCGTTCCGGCTCTCCCCGGTTCGATTGGACACCCAGCGTGACCTCAGTGTATCTCGTTTGGGCGCAGAGATCGATGTCCGGTCGGGGTCAAAGGCGGCGGTCCGCACCGGAGGCGATGACTTCTGCTCTGCCCCTGAGTCCCGACCTGCCTGTGCACTGCGCCGGCCGACGCGATGGGCCACAAACGGACTCATGCACGGCAGCAATCAGCGGAGGGCGCACTTCGTCCGAAACGCGGTGGCTTACACGCCGCGCGGAACTCCAGCAGTGAAAAGGCTGGTGAGCTGTCTTTAGCTTCTGATCTCAGCGCGTGGCCAGCCTTCTGTACGCCGCAATGGCCCGCTTGAGATCTTCATATTCCTCGCAAGAAATGAGGCAGAGGTTTTCCAGCGCCCCCAACTGTTGCTGTGCCCTGGCCGGCTCCCCAAGCAGCAGATAAGCCTCACCGAGATGTTCATGCGCGCTGCGGTGGCGGGAATTTAGCATCAGTGCCTTCTGATAATGGTCAATAGCCGGACCTATCTGACTCAGCCGCCGATAGGCATAGCCGATGTAGTTCTGGATATCGGCATTGGTCGGGTCGCGCAGCGCAGCGAGCTTGAACGCTGCGATTGCGCCATTCCAATTGTCGGTGCGTAGCGCCTTCTTTCCGGCGTTGAAATCGGGATCGACTTGCGCCCAGTCGGCGTCCGATGCAACGGATGCCATGGTGGTGCAGATCGGCCAGGCTTCTGCCGTGGTGGCCGTCTCGGCCCGACGCTCGAGCCCACCGGACGGTGGTGTCGTTGGGGTCCGCCAGCCCGGCGAGTTGATGGTATAGGCTGCCACGCCGCTCACCAGCACACCGAGCATTATTCCCAATGCGACTAACCGGATCATCGTTATCTCTCGGCCTGATGGCGTCCGGGCGGGGGTCCGGGCAACCAGGCAATTATTTTCGTGCAGCACCTGTCGTATCGTCCTGGCGCGAGTATGCTCGGGCCTCACGGATTTCTTGCCGCTCCGTGTCAGCGTTCTTGGCCAGGTTCACCAGCTTGCCAAAGTAATCGGAGGCTTTCTGGTGGTCACCTGCGCTGTCGGCGGCGCGGGCGGCTCCCGAGAACGCGCGGAAGCGGTTGGGGGTCTGCTTGAGCGCGATCTCGAACTCGTTCAGGGCAGCAGCGGGCTGCCCCGTCTCAAGGAGCAATTCCGCCAGCAATTCGCGGAACGGATAGAGACGATTCTCCATCGCCACATGCTTGAGGCTGCCGTCTTCGTTGTCAGCCGCTGCTCGCATGAATTGCAGCGCCTGATCGCCCGCACCTTCCTTCAGTGCGACCCAGGCCGAAACGGCAAGCATCTGCTCCTCGGTACGGTCGGCCCAGTAGGATTGGTCGGCCCGCTGCAGTGTTGTTCGCAAGGCCTTCATCGCTTCGACCTCTTCTTTGGCCCCGGCAAGATCGCCAGTGCGCGCCATGCCAAGACCGCGTGTGAAGCGGATCAACGAATCCGCCATGGGATATTGGGTGGCAGTCATCGGCAAAGCGGCAGCGCCGGCCCAATCCGCTCGTTCCAGGACGTAACGCGCCGGCATCGCGGCCTTGGCGGTGAAATTGACGAAATTGATCGGACGATCGCCGCGGTCGGCGGTGGCGAGCGACTTCTTGATCATCGCATCGGCCTTGGCATCCTGCGAGAGCTGCAGATGTGCGTAGACCGTAAAATCCGACGCGTGATAGTAGTCGGGCTGGATCTCGAGCGACGACGCGTTGGAGGCAATGGATTCCTCCCAAAGTCCGACCATGGAGTAGATGTGCGACGGCATGTGCCGCGCGTGCGGCACGGCCGGCGCAATGCCGGCATAGCGCCGCGCTGACGCGATTCCCTTCTCGGCAAGCGGCGCGAAGTCGTAGGCGTGAATGAGGTAGTGCGTCACACCCGGATGCTGCGGGTTCTGCTCGAAGAGTTTCTCCAACAGCGCGGCGGACTTGATCTGATTGGCGTAGGTGAGGTCGCTTTTCGGCGCCGCGGCCTGAAGCGCCAAAGCATAAAAGGCCTGGACCTCGTAGTCGTCGGGATAGCTTTGCGCCATCTGCGCCATAGCGGCACTGTAGGCTGCCAGTCGGGCGTTCACGGCGACCTTGTCATGATCGCGGAAATAAGTGCTTAGCGTCTCGATCCAGTCGCGCTCGCGCTGGGTCTTCGCGCCGATGGCGCGGGCTTTTTCCAGTGCGTCCCAGGCCGCCTGCGCGTCGGCGCGCGTCGGGGTAGCTGCAAGGGTGTTGCCGAGGAAGTCCATCGCCACGCCCCAATACGCCATGGCGCAAGTGGGATCCTGCTGTAGAATCCCTTCGAATTTTCGGCGGGCAATCAAAAACCAGTACGAATGAAGCATGGCGACGCCGCGGTCGAACTCGGCCTGCACAGTGGGGGCACAGGAGGTAGGGAAGACCACTTTGCCCAGCTTTTCGTCTTGCTGGCCGATTGCGCCGCTTGCGAGCGCTGCAGTGATCAGGCCGGCGGCAAACAAGGTTCCTCCCAATTTCGTGTTCATTGTAAGTGCCCTTTCTGAGTTTCCGGGCGCGATGTTCCGCGAGATTGCTTCATCGGTCGCGTACGGCTCCGTCTATTCCTCTGGCTCCAGATTTTGGCTGTTGCCCAGGTGTCCTGCGAAGGGCTTACGATGCGGACAAACGCATCGGTCCAAGGCGCGCCATTGCCTGATGTTCGCCTCGCGACGCGGGAGCGCAACGCTCTCAGCCAGTACGAAAATATCAAAGACGGGGCGATGATCGATTCACTGTGCGCTTTCGCACAGTGAATCACTAGTTAAATCGCAATCCTGCGGGAGATCAAAAGGTAAGGCCATCTTGCCCTTTTTCGGGCAGCCGCATTCCCAGGATTAGGACGCTTCTTGAACATGCCGACTATGTTCGTTGGTCTTGCCAGCGCCTTCAGACCTAGTCTACTTCCCGGCGCAAAATTGATGCTTTCGGGCCTTTGGTCAACAGCGTGCGGCAAAGAAAAACCCGCCGAGGTGGGCGGCGGGGGTCTAAAGCGAGCAGTAATGGGGGCGAGGCTTGCGAGCTCGGCGGACAACAGAGCTTCACGATGCGCGTGATTTTCCGAACATCCCTTCGCATACCTTCCTATCTGCCGTCGGTGCGCCTCGATCTCTTCGATGTTCGCCAGGCGCTGCTACTCAGACGATTCCTCCGAGACGACGGCCAATGCCAGCGCGCTGTAGAAATGGTAGCCGACGATCTCAACGAAAAGCTCCGTTGACCAGACAAGGGCACTTGGCTCTCGCGAAACCGCGACTGCTTCCAACATCTCACCAGCGAAATTCCGCGTCGAAAGACTGTTCGTCCACGATGCTATAGACCGCATCGAAGCCGATGCGTTAGGCGGGGAATACGTTTGGAGTCCATTGGTGGAGCGCCTCGGCTTCACCTTCCTCCTCGGTCGGGGCCCATCACAATGCCGCTTGCAGAATGATGGGCTTCCCGAGACCGCCTCCTCGACGAAAAGCCTCAATGATTTTTCCAAGCTGCATCTTCGCAGATGTGTCAAATGCAGACACATCGGCTGCTGTGATCCTTCCCCAAGTCAGCACGGATCGAAGCATAACGAGACAACAGGTCACCCCACAATCACGAGCTTGAGCCGGGCGAGCGATGGTTTTACGACTATCGTACAGGAGAGACCTTCGCCGGCCCAAATCTTCACCCCCTAGCTCGCGTCCATTAGATCAAGCTGTGCCCCGACCGCCTGAAGCGGTGCCTTCAAATTGGCAACGCTACGTCATGAGTAAGTAGCAGCTCCTTGCTGCCATCTCATTGGCCCAGCAACGGCGATATCTCGCTGAACTGGCTCAGTGGGACATAGCGGACTAGATTTTCCTCTCGCCGAGGACATGTAGCTGACATCTCACGCTGCTCAAGAGACGAGCGAGAAATAGGTCAATACCGCTTTGCGCAATTGATGTACTAAACTTGGGCGACTGACGCGTTTTGCCGAGGTTGTAGACGAGCATCTCAGCACTGATAACGAAAAGCTTATCAGTGCGCGAACTGACTCTGTTTTACTCGAAACCCTATGGCGAACCGAATCCACATGGACTCCAACATTGCCGTAAAAGCCACCAGCACCCTCGTCCGGAAGGGTTACTGCTGAGCATTACCCTTTTGTGTTCACCTAGACCCGCAATAACGATCACTCGGCAGCAACGACCCTCGATTTCTTATCGAGCACTGTGTCGATAGTTTCCGGCTCGGGGTCTTCGGTAAAGTCCTTTTCCTGACGATCGCGTTCCGCATGCCGTTTAGGGTTGAACCAATGCGAGACCCGGTCGAGATAAAGATAAACCACCGGTGTGGTGAAAAGCGTCAGGACCTGACTGACCAGCAGACCGCCGACCATGGAGTACCCGAGCGGTTGACGGAGTTCCGAGCCGGTCCCGTGTCCCAGCATCAGCGGCACGCCGCCCAGCACGGCCGCCATCGTCGTCATCAGAATCGGGCGGAAGCGCAGCAGGCAGGCCCGGCGAATGGCTTCGACCGGCGACAGGCCCTGATCCCGCTCCGCCACGATCGCAAAGTCGACCAGCATGATGCCGTTCTTCTTGACGATGCCGATCAACAGGACCAGGCCGATCAGCCCGATCAGGCTGAAGTCGAAATGGAAGATGAGGAGCGTTGCCAGCGCGCCGACGCCGGCCGACGGCAGGGTCGACAGGATCGTCAGAGGGTGAATGTAGCTCTCGTAGAGCACGCCGAGAATGAGATAGACCACGATCAGCGCCGCCACGATCAGCAAGGGCACGGAGGAGAGCGACTCCTGGAATGCTTTCGCCGTGCCTGCGAAAGTGGAGGTGATGGCGGCCGGCACGTTCATCTGCCTTTGCACCGCATCGATCGCCTGCGTCGCCTGGCCGAGCGCGATGTTGGGCGCGAGGTTGAAGGAGATCGTCACCGCTGGAAACTGGCCCTGATGGTTAATGGCCAGCGGACGCACCGGAGCCGTGGTCCACTTGGTGAACGCCGACAGCGGCACCTCTCCCCCCGTCGTCGGGGAACGCAGGTAGATCTGCTCGAGCGTGGACGGGTTCTTCTGCAGCGAGGGCAGCACTTCGAGGACGACATAGTAGGTGGACAATTGGGTGAAATAAGTCGCGATTTCCCGCTGCCCGAATGCGTCATACAGGGTCGCGTCGATGACGTCGGGGGTGAGCCCGAAGCGGGCGGCCTGATTGCGGTCGATCGACAGCGTCAGCGTGGTGCCTGACGTCTGCTGGTCGGATGCGACGTCGCGCAGCTCAGGCATCTGCTGCATCTTCGCGAGCAGCCTGGGGGCCCATGTGTTGAGCTGGTCCATGTCGGTCGACTGCAATGTGAACTGAAATTGCGTCCGGGACGCCCGGCCGCCGACACGTACGTCCTGCGCCGACTGGAGGAAGAGACGCGCGCCCTGAACCTTCGCCGTCTGGGCCTGCAGGCGACGGATGACCTGGTCGGCCGAGGCGGTGCGCTCGTCGCGCGGCTTCAACGTGATGTACATGGTGCCGTCATTGAGCGTATTGCCGCTTCCGCCCATCCGCATCGCCATGTGGTCGATCGCCGGATCCTTCAGCACGACAGCGCCGATCTCCTGCATGTGCTTCGCCATGTCAGCGATCGACACGTCTTGCGACGTTTCGACGATGCCGGTGATTAGCCCGGTATCCTGTTGCGGAAAGAACCCCTTCGGGATGATCACGAACAGATAGACCGTCAGCGCGATGGTCGCGAAGAAAACCATCAGGGTCGCGAAGCGGAAGCGCAGCACCACGTCGAGGCCGCGCGCATAGCCGTTCACGAGGGCCTGGAACATCCGCTCGCTGAGCATATAGAGCCTGCCGTGATGTTCCTCGTCGTGCGATTTGAGGAAGCGCGAGGCCATCATCGGCGTCAACGTCAGCGACACCAGAGCCGACACGACGATCGTCATCGCGAGCGTCACCGAGAATTCGCGGAACAGGCGGCCGATGATGCCGCTCATCAGCAATAGCGGGATCAGCACCGCGATCAGCGAAATCGAGATCGAGATGATCGTGAAGCCGATTTCGCTCGCGCCCTTGAGCGCGGCGGCCATCGGCGTCTCGCCCTCCTCGGTATAGCGGGTGATGTTCTCCAGCATCACGATGGCATCGTCGACCACGAATCCGACTGCGATGGTGAGGGCCATCAGGGACAAATTGTCGAGGCTGTAGCCGGCTATCCACATCAGCGCGCATGCGCCCAGCAGCGCCAGCGGCACCGTGATCGACGGGATGATGGTGGCCCAGACGCTGCGCAGGAAGACGAAGATCACCATCACGACGAGGCCGATCGTCAGCAGCAGCGTGAACTGCACGTCCTTCACCGCCGCGCGGATCGTCTGCGTGCGGTCCGACAGCACCGAGACCTTGATGGCCGGCGAGACGCCGGCCTGCAGATGCGGTAGTTGCTTCATGACGTTGTCGACGGTGTCGATGACATTGGCACCGGGTTGCTTGAAGATGACGAGGAAGACGCCGGGCTTGCCATCAACCCAGCCGTATTGGGTATTGTCCAGCGGCGCACTCACGGCATGGCCGATGTCGCCGACGCGGACGGGACTGCCGTTCCGATAGGCGATGACGATGTCGTTCCAGGCCTCGGCCTTGGTGAACTGGTCGTTGGCATAGACGGTGTAGGTGCGGGTGTCTCCGTTGAGGGTTCCCTTGGGATTGTTGACGGTGATGACCGAGAGCGGGGTGCGCACGTCCTCCAGCGACAGGCCCTTGGCGACCAGCTTGGCGGGATCGATCTGGACACGGATCGACGGCGCCTGCTGCCCGCCGACGCTGACCTGGCCGACGCCGCTGATATGGCTGATGGCCTGCGCGAGCTTGGTGTAGGTCTCGTCGGATACCTGCGTCATCGGCAGCGTCGTCGATGTGGCGCCGAGCGTAAGAATGGGAGAGTCGGCCGGATTGACCTTCCTGTAGGTCGGCGCGCTCGGCATATTCTTGGGCAACTGCCCGCTCGCCGCATTGATGGCGGCGAGCACGTCGGACCCCGCACCGTCGATGTTGCGCGAGAGATCGAACTGCAAAACGATCTGGGTCGAGCTGGTCTGGCTCGAGGACGTCATCTCCGAGACGCCGGGAATCAGGGCGAATTGCGATTCAAGCGGCTGCGCCACCGAGGACGCCATCGTTTCGGGGTCCGCGCCGGGAAGGCTGGCGGAGACCTGGATGGTGGGGAAATCGACCTCCGGCAGAGGCGCCACCGGCAATTGCGGATAGGCGATGATTCCGACGAAAAGAATGCCGACCATCAGCAGTGACGTCGCGATGGGAAGGCGAATGAAAGGAGCCGAGATACCGCCAGCCATATCAGTCAGCCGATCTGGTCTTGGGCTGGATGGCTGTGGCGCTCGCATCCACCGTTGGCGCGGCCTGCGGCTTTTCGTCGACCAGCGCGCCATCGAACAAGCGCGACTGCCCGGCCACGACGATCCTGTCTCCGACGTTCAGGCCTTCGGAGACCACGGCGTTTGCGTCGCCGCTCTGGCTGACCTTGATCGGCCGGGCGCTGACCTTGCCGTTGTCGCCGATCACGTAGGCGAACAGACCCGTCGGCCCGTGCTGCACGCAGTCCTGCGGCACGACGATGACCTGCTTGCGCGTGTCGATCAGCATCCGCGTATTGACGGACAGGCCGGGCCACAAGGCGTTGTCCTTGTTGTCGAAACGCGCTTTCAGGCTGATGGTCCCGGTGGCCTGGTTCACCGAATTGTCAATGACCACGAGCTTACCTTGCGACAGCGTCCTGACTCCGTCCGAGGTCAGCGCCTCGACGGGCACCTCGCCGGCCTCGTAAGCCTTGGAGATGGCCTGTAATTGCTCTTCCGGCTCCGTGAATTGCACGGCTATTGGCTGCAGCTGGGCAATGGTGACGATCCCCGTCGTATCCGCGGCATGCACGATGTTGCCGGGGTCAACCAGGCGGAAGCCCGTTCGTCCGCTGATCGGCGCCTTGATCGAGGTGTAACCGAGATTGGTCTGCGCATTGTCGATGGCGGCCTGGTCGCCCTTCACCTGCGCGGTCAACTGATCGACCAGCGCTTGCTGGGCATCGAGATTCTGTTGGGTCTCGAATTGTTGTTTCGCGAGCTTCTGAAATCGCTCCAGGTTCAGCTGGTCGTTCCTCAAATTGGCCTCGTCCTGGGCCTTCTTCGCCACCGCCTGCTCGAGAGCCGCGGTAAAGGGGCGTTGGTCGATCTCCAGAAGCGGATCGCCCTCCTTCACCATCTGACCTTGCTTGAAGAACACCTTCGTGATCTGACCGTCGACACGACTCTTGACCGTTACCGTCCTGAACGGCGAGACGACTCCGAGACCGTAGGTGTGCACGGGAAAGTCGGCCCGCTTCACCTCGAACGAGGTTACGGGAATCTTTACCGCTGCTTGACTGGAAGCACTTTGCGCGGCCGCAGCGACGGCCTTCACGCCTCCGAGGAGCTCATACCACAGGCCGTAGGCGACAGCAGCTATCGCAAGAATTCCAAACAGCGCAACGCTAAACTTCGGTCGCCTTCTCAAATCGATAACCCTCTAACTGATTTTACCTGCCTTCAGGTAAACCGACTGATTGCAGGTGAAATCGCCGCCTGGAATTGAAAGTATCGCGTACAAGATCCTAGCGTCAAAATGACGATCGCGTGCGAGACTCTGTACAAATTGTCATGCTCGCTTGCCGAGAAACGCAGTCGCTCAAATCGAAAAACGTCCAGCGAAGGAAAGGCAGAAACAAACAGAAGCGAGATGTGGAGACACGAGAGATCGCCGCAGCACTCACGCTGAATTGCGCCAGCGATCAAGGATTTCCGGAACGTCCGCCTCAAGTCCGGCCTTATCATCAAAATTCAGCAAGCGCTGCTTGACGGGAATAAGGCGCAAGATGAAGGCCAGTCAACCGAACCACCGGGGAAATGTCGTACCGTTTCGAACGCGATCAGGAGACGGCAGAGATCCAGTTGAAGATGCGCGGTCCGACAACATCTTTCGCATGCTCGACCTCTCGAAGTTCGAGCACAATCGCCCCGCTGTCGAGAGTGGCGCCAGCATGCGTGCGAATATCGCGGCAATGGTTTTGCTCGGGCTTCTCGTATTCATTGCAACAGAGGATTTTTCGAAACTCGAGCAATCGAACCTGCGCTTGGATAAATCAGAGTACAGTAATTGAAAAGCAGCCTGCTGTCCCTTCGCCGATCAGCGCCGACCAAATCTACGGTTACAATGCCGCCAGCGGCACGACGGCGATTTCAGACTAGGTTCATTTCCTAATCCAATAACCCAGATTAGGCGGCGTCGCGATGGGTCTAGCTCTTTCGCCGGCATCTCTTCTGCTCAGCAGAGACTCATGCTCTGGTAGGCACCGCCGCAACTGATAAGCTTTCGTATGAACCCTTCCACTTGCGCCGGGTCCATGCCGCCGTACGGCTGGGCCACATACAGGACGGGCACCCCGATATCCGGGAAGATGTCCCGAGGCATGCGATCGACCACCAGAAAACCCACCAACGCGACGGCTATGACCATCGTCAAAAGCGAGATCGGACGTCGCAATGCAAACGACACCAAGTTCATCGTGCCACCTCAGTCCACGCCGGCGCGCCCGGACGGCCGGGCGCGCTTTGACTGCAGCAATGGAAACCAGCCGGACGTTTCGGAGAAATGCGGCTCATATGTTCGTCCAAACGCCCAGCCCCCGGAGGTCCATCAATCTCGGGCGGTGAGCAGAGCTTGGACGGCGAACCGTCTTGGAGTGCCGGGGGTCTGCAGGCCCCGGCGGTAAATGACGATCCAACATCGCAATCAAATGCGGTCGTCTCAAGTAAATTGACTTTCAGATTTGCTACGCCTGATCCGCACGAATTTGTGATGCCCAGACGCGACGGTCTTTTGAGACCGAAATTTATTGCGGAAAGGTAACGGCTAAAGATGTGCAAGATAATGCGCGAGCGCGGTGATTTCCTCTTCGCTCAGGGGATAGGCGACCTCCGCCATCGCCGCGACGCCGCCGCCGACTCGCACGTTTGACTTGTAGTCATGCAGCGCCTTGGTCAAGTAGTCCTCCCTCTGGCCGGCGAGGCGCGCAACCGCTTTGCTCCCGGCGAATGTATCGCCATGGCACGACGCGCAACGCCGTCCGGCGGCCGCCTCTGCACCCTTCTTGGATAGATCGGGGTTGTCATCGGGTGTCGAAGCCTTCGGCGGCGTCAGCGAGGCAAAATAGGTACCGAGATTTCGAATGTCTTCATTGCTGATCTGTTCGGCGATCGGCTGCATCACCTCGCTTTTCCGGGAGCCGGCTCGGAAAAAAACCAGCTGCCACTGCAAGAAGGAATCAGGCTGTCCCGCCAGCGACGGCGTGTTCTCGGTTTGAGACGCGCCTGCTTCACCGTGGCATGGCGTGCATTGTGCGGCCTTTTCCCTGACCGATTCGTCCGCCGCGCTTGCGACGTCGGCCGACAGGACGAGCATCACGGCCGCCAATATCGAAGAAAAGGGCTCTGTGACGCTCATGTGAATTCGCTTCATGGCAAACTTCCGTTTTGGCGCCGCAGCAGAGCCAGACCCGTGAACCAGACCGATCGTCCTAAATCGCTTCGGTTGGGAAGGTTCCGACGCCTCAATGAACAAATTTCACCACACCACGATTTTTTGATCACTGATCAGCGGGCTTCAGGCCACGCGGTTTGTGGAAATCCGGCGCGAAAGTTCGAAACAACGAGATCTTCAGCCGCGCCCGATTATTGTTCATATTGCATTTTCGAATGGGCGAAATTAGTAATTGCCACAGGGGAAATGCAGTGTCCCCTTGAGACTCCGGTCCAACGACTGCGCAACGCTCGACTTGTCGAGGAGATTTGCGCATGGACCAAAGCAAGCACTCTATTTCACCCAATGAACTGTATGCGCGGCTGGGTACCGATGCTGCGCCAATCATCGTCGATGTGCGGCGCGAGACCGACTTTGCCGGTGCCGACACACTTGTTGCCGACGCGATCGAGCAGCCTGGCGTAGAAGCTACCGAGGACCGATTTCCGCTCGCAATCTCCAAAACAGCGCCGCTGAAAAATGTCGAGGTCAGCCTCCGCCTTGAGACGACCGGAGGCACGTCGGATCGTGACGGCGGCTTCGCCCTGCGCCTGAGAACACCCAACAACTACTATCTCGTCAAATTGGATGCGCTGAGAGACAGGGTTCTGTTCTTGCTCGTAGCCGATGGGGTGCCCAAAGAAAGTCGGCGTCGATGCCGACATCGCTCCGCACACTTGGCGCACCCTGGCAGTCCGAGCCAGCGACGACCAATTCGTCGTCTCACTCGATGGCACTTGGGTGTTCACGGGATTCGACAGAACTCTATCGAAGCCGGGCCGCATCGCACTTTGGACCAAGGGCGACAGCGTCACGCGCTTCGACCAGATCGAGATCGCATCGTTGCCATGAGTCCACAACGAACCAGTCATCTGCCCCCGCGCACCTTTCGGGGAGACGCCAACCCAAGGAGATTCCCAAGACCATCAAAACCGAACGCCGAAGCTTCATTCAAGGAGCGGGGACTCGTTGCTGCCGCCGCATCGACAACGGTGCTGGCGGCGAGCCCCGCATTCGCCCAAGCCAACCAACCGAACGGAGCGAGAACGATGCCATATCAAGCAAAACCCCTGTCACTCGACCCGAAGTCCATCAAGGGCATCTCGGAGAAGGTTCTCGTAAGCCATTATGAGAATAACTACGTTGGCGCCGTAAAGCGCCTCAACGCGATCGGCGCGCAGCTGGCCGAGCCCGATTTCACCAAGGCGCCGAATTTCATAGTCAACGGCCTGAAGCGCGAAGAGTTGATCGCCGCGAACTCGATGATCCTGCACGAGATATATTTCGACGGACTCGGTGGTGGTGCCGGCGCAAGCAGCGCGCTGGCGGAGGCTATCACCCGTGATTTCGGTAGCCTCGAGCGCTGGCGCGCGGAATTTGTCGCGATGGGCAAGGCAGAAGGCGGCGGTTCTGGCTGGGTGATCCTGTCCTACTCGCCACGCGACAAGCGCCTTGTGAACCAATGGGCGGCGGACCACACCACGACGCTGGCCGGCGGTCGCCCGGTGCTGGTGCTCGACATGTACGAGCACGCCTATCACATGGACTATGGTGCGGCGGCGGCGCGCTATGTCGACATCTATATGGAGGCAATCCGCTGGGACAACGCTGCCAAGCTGTACGATCAGTACAGCCATGAAGGCTAGTGGTTGGGTGCGAGATATCTTGCGTAGAGGTGCACAATTTGCCGGCGATGCGGCGCGCTTACGACGGAGCTCGGTCATGAGCTGCCGAACGTCACAAATCCTAGCGCAACCAGAACAACATGCTCTGCATGTCGCAGTCGAAACCTGGGAAGTCGTAGCGCCATTCAAGTTTTAGTGACCTGTCCGGCTAGATCATTTCTTGCAAGCGTCGAAATATTTGCACCGCGCCGATGTTTCTTATGCTGATGACAGAAGCGCGAAGATCCTCGATGCCCAAGGCTGCCCTGGTCTCCCTTGCAACGTCGGTGCCTCCCCACGTGTTTTTGCAAAAGCACGTTCTGACGGCAGCCTGGGATGTCTTCGGCGCCCGCTTTCCTGAATTCGAAAGGTTCTCCAGCATTTTTTTGAATACCGGGATCGTCAAACGTCATGGTGTCAAGCCGTTCGACTGGTATCTCGAACGACGAGGCTGGCCGGAACGCACCGAGGCCTTTCTCGAAGGAGCCGAAGCGTTATTTGTAGATGTCGCCGAGAAAGTGCTTGCGAACGCACAACTTGCTGGCGGCGACATCGACACCGTCGTGACTGTCTCCTCCACGGGAATCGCGACTCCAAGTCTCGAGGCGCGCGTTAGCCGCCGGATGGGGTTCCGGTCCGACGTGATGCGTGTACCAGTGTTTGGCCTTGGCTGTGCGGGCGGGGTTTCGGGATTATCGATCGCGGCGCGCCTCGCGCAAGCGCGACCAGGCACCAACGTCCTGCTGGTCACGATCGAGCTCTGCTCACTTGCACTTCGCCTGGACGAACTTACCAAGGCTAACATTGTCGCCGTCAGCCTGTTCGGCGACGGCGCTGCTGCAATCGTGCTGCGTGCGGGCGATGGCGGTGCGACGCAGATCGAGGCTACCGGCGAACACCTTTGGCCGGATACGCTTGGCATCATGGGATGGAGTGTCGACCCGGAAGGATTCGGCGTCATCTTTCGCCGTACCATACCAGACTTCGTCACGAGGCATCTCAACTCCGCCGTGACGGAAATTCTCTCCAGCATGCGCCTTTCGATGCAAGACATCGACCGGTTCATCTGCCATCCCGGCGGTGCGAAGGTTATCAGTGCATTAGAAAGCGCTCTCGCGCTCGACCAAGGAACGCTTTCCCATGAACGGCAGATTATTGCCGACTTTGGCAACATGTCGTCACCCACTGTGTTGTTCGTGCTTGAGCAGGCCCGCGCGAAGGGGCTACCGCCGCGCTCGCTGTTGACGGCGCTCGGACCCGGCTTCACCGCGAGCTGTGTCGCGCTACGGCACACTGCGTGACGTTTGCTGAGCTCATTCTCGGCGCCATCACGCTGCAGCGTGTGGGCGAACTTGTCATTTCGCGCGCTAACACTCGAAAGCTCCTGGCCCGCGGCGCCGTTGAGGTGGCACCCCGGCATTATCCGCTGATCATCACGGTTCATACAGCCTGGCTGTTGTCGCTGTGGGTGTTCGGACGAGATCAGCCGGTGAGTGTCGTTGCCCTGGCCGGCTACCTCTTCCTTCAGTGCCTTCGCTTCTGGGTAATCTGGACGCTCGGCTCACGATGGACGACGCGGATTATTGTTCTGCCCGGACAGCCGCTCGTGTCGGCGGGACCCTATCGATTTCTGTCGCATCCAAACTATGCCGTGGTCGCTGGCGAGATCGCCGTGCTTCCGTTGGTTCTAGGTCTGCCGCTGCTGGCCGTCGTCTTCACCATCCTCAACGCTACGGCTCTCGCGATCCGCATATGGGCCGAAAACCGCGCCCTCGCCGCATCCCGTGAGACATTGTGCGTGGCGCATAATGACTGAACGGGTTACCGAGCCGAGCGCGGCTACGTGGCTTGGCTTCGTCCTGATGTGTCTTGGCATGTTCATGGCGATCCTCGACATTCAGGTCGTCGCCACTTCGCTACCTACGATCCAGAGTACACTCGCCATATCGCGAGAAGCGATGAGCTGGATTCAAACCGCGTATCTGATCGCGGAGATCATCGCCATTCCACTGACCGGGTGGCTTACGCGCGCTCTGACGCTGCGATGGCTGTTCGTTATTGCGATCAGCCTCTTTACCCTCGCCTCCATCGGTTGCGCGTTCAGCGGCAGTTTTACGACGCTTGTCAGCTTCCGCGTACTTCAGGGTTTTGCTGGCGGCGTGCTGATTCCTGCGGTTTTTTCCGCGGTCTTCCTGCTGTTTCCGATCCGTTTGCATCCCGTGGCCACCACCATGGCCGGCATCATGGCCGTGCTGGCGCCCACGGTCGGGCCCGTGGTCGGTGGCTGGATCACCGACAATTGGTCCTGGCATTGGCTGTTTCTGATCAATGTCGCCCCCGGCGTGGTCGCCGCACTCGCCACGCCAATGTTGCTCCCGCGCGAACGACCCCGGCTTTCTGATCTGGCCACCCTCGACGTGCCTTCTCTCGCACTTCTTGCGGGTTCGCTTGCATGCCTGGAGATCGGTCTGAAGGAAGGCCCGCAACATGGGTGGCTTTCGCCATTCTGCTCTATCCTGATCGTCTTGAGTGTTGCCGCGGCAACTGTCTTCGCCATCCGAACACTCAGGGCCGCGCATCCAGTGGTCGATCTGTCGACATTTCGATCGCGCTCGTTTGCGATCGGTTGCGCATTGAGCTTCTTCCTCGGAATTGGATTGTTTGGCTCGGTCTATCTCATGCCGGTCTTCCTCGCCTATGTTCGACATCATGACGCATTTGAAATCGGCACGATCATGCTCGCCACCGGCGTTTCGCAGCTTATGACCGCGCCGATTGCGGGCCTGTTGGAAAGCAGGTTCGATCCCCGCTGGTTGTCGGCGGCGGGATTTGGTCTGTTCGCGATCGGACTGGGTTGCAGTGCATTCGAGAGCCGTGTCGCCGACTTCCAAGAAATGTTCTGGCCGCAAGTCTTGCGCGGCGTTGCGATCATGTTCTGCCTGCTGCCTCCGACCCGACTGGCGTTGGGTTCGCTGACTGCATCACGGGTACCCGACGCAAGCGGCCTGTTCAATCTAATGCGAAACGTCGGGGGCGCAATCGGTATCGCGCTGATCGATACGATCCTTTATGGGCGCACCGGCGGGCACGCCGACGCTCTGCGCGAGCGTCTGATTGCGGGCGATGTGACCGCGGCTCAGGCGATCGGGCTTGACCTGACGTTGTTTACCCACCGCCCTCCGCAGGTATCCGATGCCACGATTGAAGCCTATCTGCGTCCCATGGTCGAAAAGGCCGCGTTCGCGCTCAGTGCCAACGAAGCCTGGGCCTTCCTCGCCTGCGTGGCGCTGCTCGCACTATTGCTCATTCCGTTCGCGGCTGGTCCATCGGAAGACACTGATGCGGGCACGGATCAACTTTAATAACGAAGCCACATCGCAGAGAGGCCGCCGAAGCTACCGCCTCAGGCAGTGTTGACGGTGGGTTTGTTTCGCGCTTGCGCCGCTACTGCCCATGTCTGATCAGCACGTCTCGGCAAGCTGGATGTAGCCTGGCGCGATTTTCCTTCAGGCAGGCCAGAATAGTAAAATCGCCTTGATCCCTCCACTTGCGGCATAGTCGCTCAACATCGTGGGTGCAGGCCTTCTCGTCCTGATCGGTACCGGCGTGCTGAGCAAAGGTTTCGGTTGATAGGCTCGCGAACACCGCGAGGGCCAGGAGGACTCTGTTCATCTGCGTTCCTTCCTCTTTTGTGGTCGCCGTGTTCAACGGTCGTAGATCGCCGCGGCGCAGCTTCACTCCATGTCCGTTTCACTCCATGGCCATCGCATGGTCGCTACTCGCCTCCGACACGGTACGCCGCAGCAACAGCACCAGAGGGATGGCGCCCAGCGAGAGAACCATCATCAATTTGAAGTCGTCGATGTAGCTGATGATGGAAGCTTGGTTCTGGATGACCTGATCGAGGGCGGCCCGTCCTGAGGCGGTCCATGGGCTCCACGCGTGCGCGATAACGCTGTTTCTCAATCCGGGACTAACCGCCGTGACATGGCTTCCGATGATGGCGTGGTTGATTTGGCCGTTCCTGGTCAAAAGATAGGAAACGACGGAGATCCCGACACTGGAGCCAACGTTTCGTGAGAGGTTGTATAGACCGGTTGCGTCAGCCCGCTGCCCTGGCGCAAGCGTGGCAAAGGTCACAGTGGTTAGCGGGACAAAAAGAAATCCGAGTCCCGCGCCCTGGATGAACCCGGTCACCGCGATCGTCCATTGCGAGACGTTGGGATTCCAACCGGTCATGTCATACAGCGCCCACGCCGTCAGCAGCAGACCAATCATGAGAAGCATCCTGGTATCGATCCGCCCGACCAGCCTGCCGACCACGAACATGCAGACCATGGTCCCAATACCGCGCGGACCCATGACCAGCCCAGCCGTGACGACGGGGTACCCCATCAGCGTTTGCAGATAGGGCGTCATCAGCGCCAGCGAAGCCAGATAGGTGATGCCGACGATGAAAATGAACAGCATTCCCACCGTGAAGTTGCGATCGAGGAACAGCTTCGGATTGACGAACGAGTCGTCGGCCGTGAAGGTATGAACAAGGAAGACGTAGAACGCCGATACCGCGACAACGGCCTCGATCAGGATCTCGAAGGAGGAAAACCAGTCGAGCTGCGCGCCCCGATCCAGAAAGACCTGCATCGCGGCGATAGCGATACTCAGGCTGCCAAATCCGACCCAATCGAGCCTGGCGGCTGCGCTGGTTTTAGTTTCCCGCAGGAAGAACGAGATGCCAGCAAGGGCAAGGGCACCAAGCGGCACATTGATATAGAAAACCCAGCGCCAGGTGTAATGGTCCGTGAGCCAGCCGCCGATGACCGGACCGAGCACCGGCCCGACCATCACGGACACGCCGAATAACGCCATCGCCGATCCCCGTTCTTCGGGGGTGTAGACGTCGAGCAGGATCGACTGGGACACTGGCACCAGCGCCGCGCCGAAAAAGCCTTGCAGCAGGCGGAACGTCACGATCTGGACCAGCGACTGCGCGATGCCGCACAGCACGGATGCGATAACGAAGCCGGCGACCGCCGCCATCAGGACCTGCCGGCGCCCGAACTTGTTGACGAGAAAGCCGGATGGCGGGGTCATGATCGCGGCGGCCACAATGTAGGATGTCAGTACCCAATTGATCTGATCCGCGCTGGCCGAAACGCTCCCCTGGATGTAGGGAAGCGCGACGTTGGCTATTGTGGTATCCAACGCCTGCATGATCACGGCGAGGATCACGCAGGCCGTGATGGCGGGCCGGTTGATCCGCCGAGCCTCGACGGCCGTGGAATCAGTCATTTTCGCTTTCCCAGGTCGAGGAGCTGAACAGGTCAGCGATGAAACTGGGCAGTCCGCGCTCGTGTCCGGTGTCGACGTTCAATTCCACGCTCATACCGACGCGCAATGACGGCTTGTCGGGCGCATTGTTGACTCGGATACGCATCGGAATGCGCTGGACAACCTTGACCCAGTTGCCGCTGGTATTTTCGGCCGGAAGCAATGAGAAGCTCGATGCCGACGCCGGGCTTATGCTTTCGACCGTGCCAACCCATCGCTTACCAGGATAGCTATCGACGTCGACCGTTACCTTCTGTCCGGGCTTGACATAAGTCAGTTCCGTTTCCTTCGGACTGGCTTGAACCCAGACATGATCGGTCGACACGATGTTGAATGCTGTTGCTGCGGCGGCGAGATATTGGCCAGGCTGCAACGACGGCACGTTGGTCACGATTCCGGCGAAGGGTGCTTTGACAACGGTATGGGAAAGCTGGCGCGCGCCCTCGTTGCGCGCGGCCAGCGCATCATTGTAGCGCGGATGATCCTCAATCGGAGCGTCCGGATTGCTGTTAAGGTTTGCGGCGATTCCGGCAAGCTGCGCTTCCAGCGAGGCCAGCTTCTGCTGCGACGCTTGCAGCGTATTGCGGGCCGCGTCAAAAGTCGCGCGCGGGGTGAAGTCGTTGGTGATCAACTGCTGCTGGCGCTTGAAGTTGACATTGTTGAAATCGACATCAGTCTTGGCCTGCTCGACCTGACTCTGCATGTTGCGGTAGCTGGCCTGCAGCGCGACGAGATCGTTCCGCGTGTTTCCGATCTGGGCTTCAGCGCGATCCAGCGCCAGCCGGAATGGCAGGTCGTCCAGCTTGAACAGCACGTCGCCCTTCGCAACCTTCTGGTTGTCGTGAACGAACACGTCGGTGACAATCCCGGAAACGTCGGTGGACAATCCGACCATGTCGGCCTGGACGTAGGCGTTGTCAGTCGACATGACAGCGCCCCCCGTCACATAGAGATAGCCGCCGACGATCAGCGCCACCGGCAACAAGCCAAACATCAGAATCCGCTTTCGGGATCTTTTCGGTGCTCCCGGAGCGGCCGACGCAGGCAGGTGCTTCGGTTCGCCAGACGACTTGCGATCGTCCGACCGCTCTTTCGCTGCCGGCTCGGCGGCTGCATCTGCGTCTGGAGCATCCCTCGCCTCCGGCGGATGGCGCGTCAAACGATAGACCTTGTCCTCAGCGCCCTGTGAATCACCATGGGGGATGGCCTTTTCGACGCCGTCACCGTGCCGTTTGGGATTTACTTCGCCGGTACTACCCATGACTTGCTCGCCTCTGCTTTTCCACCGAAGTCGCACGCTTCGGTGAGGTTGAATTTCAGAACTCTGAGGGTCTGCAGCAGGCGCAAACCGTCCGCCTCGGATAGACCAGTCAACCCCTCGCGGCGGGTGATCTCGCCGAGCTTGCGCGCCTGCATCAGCTTTGGCCGGGCTGCCGGCGCAAGCCGGAGGATCCGGACCCGCCGGTCCGACGAATCCGGATGTCGTTCGATCAGTACGCAGGCCTCTAGCTTGTCCAAGATGCGCGAAAGGGTGATCGGCTCTATGTCGAGGAGTTCTGCCAATCCGCTTTGGTTGATGCCTTCGTTCTGGGCCAGATAGGCCAGCGCCTGCCATTGCGATCGCGTCAACCCGGATTCGCGGGAAATCTGCTCAAACCTTTTCCTGAGCAGCCGCGCGACTTCGTGCAGCAGAAAACCAAGGGTGGGGGATTCGACCTCCATGGTCCATCTCCTACGTAAGCTTATTATGAGCTTGCTTATCGTTTTAATAAGCTTGCTTATGAAAACGGCAAGCGCGCGTCCCTTGTAAACACGTCATCGTGAAGGGGACGGATCATCGGTCGCAATGAGCGCATCCTCAAAGAAGTTGCGACTGCCCTGCGTCGGCCGCTTGCGCTGCTTCTCCTTGAAAGCATCACAATGCGCACCGATAGGTCCTTCGGACGAATGCAGCTTTTGCGACCGGCTCACAGGGCTGCGATCCGAATTTCTCATGCGAAGAGCAGCGAGAGCCGAATAGATGACTGTGGAAGAGCGAGAGCAGCTCTGGGCAGAGGCCATGCGCGCCGAGCGGCGCGGCGAAGCCGTCGTATATGAGCGCATGCTCAAGGAACTTGCGTCTACCCTGCGTCGATCGCTAGCATCGCGTCTCGTTCGTGTGGGCTTCGGTGCGCATGAGACTGAAGATTTGGTGCAGGAAATACTCATAGCTCTGCACAACAAGCGGCATACCTGGAATCCGGCACGGCCGTTCCTGCCATGGTTGCACACGATAACTCGCTACAAGTTCATCGACTTCATGCGCCGCCGCCGAAATGACACGCGGCGGCGTGTCGATCTGCCTCTTGACGATTGGCTCGAAATGGTTGACCCGCCGTCCGACGAGGCCATTCGCTCAACATGGGAGCTGGATCGCCACCTTGCGGTACTGCCCGTTGGCCAACGCAAGGTCGTCCGCGCGATTGCGGTCGAAGGCGCATCCGTCCGCAACGTCGCCCAGGAGCTTGCGACCAGCGAGGGCGTGGTCCGGATGACGCTGCACCGCGCGATCAATCGTCTTCTGGAGGCTGCGGACGCTACTCCGACGATCACACGACGCTCAAGGAGCGGGCATGACGAGCACCGATGACCTCATTCATTCCCTTGCGAGCACGGCCGGCACGCGGCGGCGGGGCGCTTCCCTCCAGGTCGTTTTCGCAGTCACTGGTGTCGCGTCGTTGGCGTTCGCGCTCCTTCTCCTCTTTTCGATTATCGGCATCCGCCATGACTTCGCCGATATGGCGGTCCGCATGCCGTTCGCGTTCAAGGTTTTCTACGCAGGCGCCCTGGTGGTGGGAGCGTCGGTCGTGGCCCTCTACGCCGCGACACCCAGCGCATCTGCGACCGCGTTGTACGCTGTGTTGCCCGCGACCATTTTCCTGGCCTGCGGCGTCATGTTCGATCCAACCGGTTTTCCGATCATGGGGATGACCAGCACTGCCGCTGCTATCTGCGTGGGCCGCATTCTTTTTCTTTCGCTGCCAGCTATGATCCTGACCTTCGTCTTCATGTGGAAAGCCGCGCCGACGCAGCCCCTTTTCGCGGGAGCGGTCCTTGGAATGCTTTCCGGATCTATCGGGGCTTTGGCCTATACCCTGGCATGCAGGAATGACGGCACGGCCTTTGTCGCGATCTGGTACGCAGTGGCCTGCGCCATCATGGCGGCCGTTGGCGCCATCGTTGGGCACCGTGTCCTGCGCTGGTGAGATAGCGGCGCTATGTCTGTGGATCGAATCGGTCCGGATCGGAAGTTGCGTGCCTCTGGCCCATGCCACCTCTGCAGCATCGACCGCGTCCCGCTCTATTGCGCCTTTCTCAGCCACCGTGCTGTCGTCTATCTTGAGTTCCCCCGAAATGCACGGTTCGCAAGCGCGAATAGGCGCTTGAATTTGCTGGATCGCCTCTTTCACCAAGCGGGCTGTTTATGCCACGTCCTGAGCCAGGTGCCGGTCCGTGCGGTCTCGCTGACGATGCGAAGCATCTCTGTCCGGGTGTCGTGCCTTGCGAACTCGGCGGCCATCGCGGTCGCATGCGCGCGAAAGGTAGGCTTTGCCAGAACGGTGCGGACAGCCTCGCCAAGAGCGCGCGGTGCAGGCTCGTTGGTGGCGAGATTGATGCCGACGCCGGACCACGCAATGCGCGCGTTGACATCGGCCTTGTCTTCCGTCAGCCCGGCGGTGACGATCGGGATCCCGAAGCTCAACGCCTGGTTCACGCTGCCATAGCCCCCATTGGTGACGAAGACGTCGGTCTTGGGCAAAATCCATTCGAAGGGCAAATAGCTTGCCATTCGCGCGTTATCGGGAATGGGACCCGGGATCGCATCGACTGGGCGACCGCCCGCGGTCGCAACGACGAGCAGGTCGGGCTCCTTCGCAAGAGCCTCCAGGGTGGGGCGGACCAGAAGGTCAAAATCATGATTTGCCACTGTTCCCTGGGTGACCAGCACCACCTTGCGCGAACCATCCAGATCGCGCGCCCAGGACGGTAGCGGCACCTGGTTCGGCATGATCGGCGGCGTGCCGACGAAATGCACCGTGGCCGGAACGTCACGCGGATACTCGAAGCCCGGAACCGAGAGCTGCATATAGGCATCGGCGAGCTCAACGACGGATTCGAACATGCCTGTCGACAGCGGTCCGACACCAAGCTCTTTCAAGATCTTATTCAGGCGAAGCGCGATTGGTAGGTTGACGATCCGGTCATAATCGCGCGCGATCGCCGCATATTCGTCGCGCTGCGCTTGGTTGCTCGCCGGCGGCAGGCCCAGGAAAAGTGGCGCGCCGTCATCGCGTCGCAAGTGCAGGATCGAGGTGCCGCAAAGAACGATCGGCGGTCGCTCCGAGCGCGGCCCAAGCAGCATCGGGACGACGCCGAACATCATGTCATCGCCAACAATGATATCTGCCGGAAAATCGCGCAAGGCCCGCCGCATCCCGGCATACTGCGCGGGAATGGTGTCGACAAAGATGCGCTCCAGGGCAACACGCAGCCATTCCGGGCCTGGGGCGATTTCCTTCAGCTCAGGCACGACCGCATGGTGGTCGCGAAGATCGAGATCGGCCTCCGGTGGAAAGGCCAAGAACTTTGCGCCGACGCCCTCGATGCGCTGACGCAGCGCGCTTCCGGTCAAGAACACGACCTCGTGATGTTCTTCCATCAGGCTGCGGCCGATCGGTAGCAACGGATTGAGATGACCCGTCGCGGGCGTCGAAACGATGAGAACTTTCATGTATTTCTCCTGCTGTGAATCTTGGTGTGGAACGCGATCCGGCATTGCCGGAGGTCAGTCCGACTTGGGTGTCTCAGTTGGGGGGTGGGTCGGGCGCGGAAGAGCGTAACGACGTCCGCCCTTGCGCTTCAGCTTCGAAGTCGCGGAATGAGGCGGGTGGCATTCCCGCTGCCGATGGACTCCAACTCGACCGCGGACAGACCAGCGTCTTCCAACATCTTGAACTGGCCCAGGCCGAAATAGGGATAGTCGCTGCCGTAGGTGATTTGAGACGCGGGCACGAGCTTGGTCAGAGCCGCCATCGTCGGCGCGCTGGTCGCGTTGGCGGTGTCGTAGTTGAGCCGCCGCAGTTCACCGAGAATCCCCGCCGGCGCGAACTCCTTCAAATTCGGACGTATCCCGTAGAAGGCGTCAATACGGCCCGCCATCATCGGGATCGTTCCGCCGGCGTATGAGAACAGCCACCGGATTTCGCGCCATCGTGCAAAACCGCCTGAGAGCAGGAGGCTGGTGACGCATCGCGTGGTGTCGTGCGGAACTTCAATGACCGCGGGAAACGTGCCGACGCTGAGGGTGCCGCAACAGTCGGCAACGAGGGGATGAACGTATACGACGGCACCGCGCCGATTGAGCTCGTCGAACACCGGTCTGTATTTGCTATTGCCGAGCCACTTGTCCCCGTAGCTCGACTGGAGACCGACGCCATCCGCCTTCAAGGTGTCGAACGCATACTCAATTTCCTTGAGCGTTCGGTCGATGTCGATCATCGACAGCGTCGCGAGCAGGCCAAAGCGGCCGGGCTTCTCGCGCATCCATTCGGCCGCATAATCATTGCAGTCACGGGCCATTTGGCTGGCCCTCTCGGCATCGAGATCGAACCAGACCCCGGGGGTCGACGCGATCGACAACACCGCGGTTCGGATGCCCGCCTCGTCCATCGCTTCGATCGCCTTGCCTTTGGACCAGGCCACCTGAGAGGGAAAGTGCGGCACTTGGCGCGCCTCTTCCCATTCGAGCCACGCCTTCTGGTAGGCCGGTGGAAAGAAGTAGTGATGGGTGTCGATCAGCATCGTGCTCGGTGCCGCCGCTGATGGCTTCGCGAACAAGGCAGCAGCCACGCCAAGTGCAGCGGCGCCCTCGATGAAGCCGCGGCGCGACGAATGGCAATAAGTGCAAGTACCAGACTGGTGACGGCCGAATACGTTTGTCATGTAGCCTCGTTCAGGCACTGCTATGCCAATGTTGACCAGGTACGACCCAGATTGCCTTCAGGGCCGAGGCGACGATATCGTGTGAAGGTTGTCGAACAGCGCAGGGCCCCTGATCCGAGTGCCGAATTTAGCGGCCAGGGCGATCAATCGGTAGGCTCAGTTCCGGCATTTCTTCGGAACAGTTCTTCGAGTCCTCCCGGGGTGAAGAGCACCAGCATCCGGAGGGGATTATCTTCGGAAGGATTGCACCAGGCATGCGCTACGCCTCTTCCGATGGTGACGGACGAACCGGCACCGGCCTCCGCTCGACTGTCTCCATTTGCGATGAGCGCTTTTCCCTCCAGAATAATGAAGTGCTCTTCCTCATTATCGTGAACGTGCATGGGCACACCGTTTCGCGGATCCGCAATAACCTCCAGCATCGAATAGGCACCGTTCACTTCTTCTGAAGTCGTTCGGATGACATAGCGTTCTCCGCGGGTGACCTCCGACCACCTGTCCTCGCGTTCTTGATCGTTCAAGGGTTCCTTGGAAGAGTTTTTCGGATTCATCACGCTTCCTTTCTCGTTGTGAAGCCAAAAGCACCGAAATCGCATCAGGTTTCTCGTGGTATTTTCTCGTTACGAGTTCAACCAACTCCGGCGACCTCGATGGCTGGAATCGCCGCAACGTGCTCAAGCTCGACGGCATTACCACGCCCGAATATCGGATGTGGACCACGCTCATGCTCGGCGGTGTCGGCGTGCGGCCTGCCGGCCACGGGTAGATGCGCTTTGCGGCAATCAGGGCAGCCTCAACGGAAAATGCCGTGCTCGGATGCATCGAAGCTGCATATGCGGCAAGGGCTTCCACGAAGAACGTAAACGCCGACCGCCAAAGCGCAACACCACGGCGATCGACGCCCTCGTCCGCGCGACCGTTCCGAAGCTCTTTGGGAGGTTTTGTCTGAGCCGCGGGTATTGATGCAGGCCGCTCGCGGTTAACGCCACGACTATCCTCGTACTCTTCATCGATCACACTCCGTGACTGGCCACGCCGGAAAAATTGCGTTGCCTTGAGCAGTTCGACCGAAGAGAACGCAACGCAACACGGTCACCGACACGTGACGAATGGCCTCGTGTTGAAAACATTCCCGTGAACTTGTTACGACCGCGCCAATGGCGACGAACTGGATGATGTGAACTCGCAACTGTTGGGCTGAAAGGAAGGGGCCATGGACTTCGCAACGTCACCGACCGTCAGCTTTGGCATTTTTGATCATCTGGATCATGCGGGCGGGAGCCTTCGCCAGCAGTACAACGACCGACTGGAAATCGCCGCGGCGTGCGACGAGGCTGGCTTTCGCGCCTATCACGTCGCAGAGCATCATGGCACACCACATGGTCTGGCGGCTTCACCCAACTTGTTCTTGTCCGCCGTCGCGCAACGCACCAGAACACTGCGACTCGGACCGTTGGTGATGCTGTTGAATCTCTATCACCCACTACGCGCTTTCGAAGAGATCTGCATGCTGGATCAGCTGAGCGGGGGCAGACTTGATCTTGGCATTGGCCGCGGCGCCGTCCCACTTGAACTTTCGTTTTTCGGTGTTTCGCCCGCAGACGCACAACATCGCTACAATGAAGCGGCTGAGATTGTTCTCAAGGCCATGGAAACCGATACGCTTACCTACACGGGCCGCCATTTCAGCATCTCCGACGTGCCGATTACGCTCTCACCCTTCCAAAAGCCCTATCCACCGCTGTGGTACGGGGCGATGAAGCCGGAGACAGCCCGATGGGCTGCGGAGAACTCGATCAACATCGCTTGTGTCGGAGAGAGCAGCGCGATCCGGGCAATTACGGATGCGTACCGGGCACACTGGGTGGCTCGGCCGCCGCACTTGATGCCGCTGCTTGGCATGGTTCGCATTGTCGTGATCGCCGGGTCCGACGCTGAGGCGCGTGCTCTGGCCGCTCCCGCCTATGCGCGCTGGTTCAAGACATTCACCTTTCTGTCGCGCGTTGGCAATTTGCCCGTTCCGTCGAATCTGCCGAACTCGTTCGAGGAAGCCCTGGATGACGGTTTCTGCCTGGTCGGATCACCTTCCACGGTGCGAGAAACGCTCAAAAGCCAGATCGTTGAGGCTGGTGTTACATACGTCATGTGCCAACTCGCTTTCGGTGACCTGCCGCTCGCTGCATCGCTCCAGACGATCTCGGCCATGCGCTCGACCATCATCCCGGACTTCACTGGATGGGCCAGTCAGACCGTATGAGGGCTGGCCCCAATAGCAAGGCTCGCGCCGGCACTACGATCAATCGCGATCCCCAAAGCGGGGGTTGAACAGGTATCACCCTCCACCCGCCAAAGAAGGTCATTCATGCCCAACACCACTCCAAAGCTACTTGCCGCCACAGTCCTGTGCGCTCTGCTGAACGTGTTCCCCGCGGCCGCGCAGCAAGGACCATCACGGATCCGCGGAACCATCGACAACGTCGACGGCAACAAACTCACAGTTACGGCGCGCGACGGTACAACGCAGAAGATCGGCCTGGCGAGCGACGTGGTCGTCACAGGTCTCGTCAAGACCACGCTCGCTGACGTGAAGCCCGGCTCCTACGTCGGCGTCACCGGAATGCCCCTACCCGACGGCAGCCAGAAGGCGATCGAGATCCATATTTTTCCTGAGTCAGCGCGTGGCACCGCAGAAGGCTTTCGCCAGTATGACTTGCGCCCGAACAGCACGATGACCAACGCGACCGTCGCACAGGAAGTCGATGGCAATGACGGCAAATCCCTCTCGATCAAGTACAAGGACGGCGAGAAGAAAGTCATCGTTTCCCCGGATACGCCGATCGTCAACTTTGTGGATGGCGCAAAGAGCGAACTGACGGCTGGCGCCAAGATCATTGCATTCGTCGCGAAACAGAGCGACGGCACACTATCATCGAAGCGCGTGCTGGTCGGTCGTGACGGCATCACGCCGCCGATGTAAGCCGCATTCGACAACAATCAAGAGTTCGACAGATCGGCGCCGCGACCGGACGCGACGGCGGCATCGTCTCTGCAAAAAGGCGCAGGCATCGGACGGTTGTCGTCGCCGACGCGAACAGGATCGGCGACGACAACGTCTCAGCCCGCATGATTGTAAACTTTGCGAGGACAACTTCATGCTCACCCGCTTTCTATTCAGCTTTACTGCTCTTTCGCTTTTCGCGATTCCCGCGATCGCTCAGAACATTCCGGCCAAACTTGCGCCTCCGCAGGAGGCACCGCTGGTCGGCAAGTACACCGCGAAAGGCGTTCAGATATATGTCTGCACCTTCAAAGGGGCCGGTAGCGAATGGAGCTTCAAGGCCCCCGAGGCCGAACTTATCGACGCGCAGGGCAAACCATTCGCCAAGCACTACGCCGGCCCGACCTGGGAAGCTTCCGATGGCTCGAAGATCGTTGGCAAGATTTTAGCGAGTGAGCCCGCTCCACAGACGGGCGCGATTCCTTGGCTGCTGTTGTCGGCAGCATCCGCGGGATCGGGGGTACTTGGAGGCGCGCGTTTCGTCCAACGGGTCAATACCTCCGGCGGAGTCGGCCCAACCGGCGCGTGTCCCACGGCCGGAACAGAGCGGCGTGCCGATTACACAGCTGACTACATCTTCTACAAGTGATTGGGTTCGCTGGCATCGGCTTGTAGCCAAAAACACAGAGCTCACACTCGCGGGATCCATCTTGCGGGGCTCCGTCAAATTTCTGCCTTCTTTAATTTCGAGCGATCCTTGATCTCTGGCACTCAGCGGAAATGGCCCGCTTGCCGAACGTCCGCTTCGCGCCAAAGGACTAAACCGCTCGCGCGGTAGAACGCCGCGGCTGGCGACACGGCGAAGCAATAGGCGACCTCTCATCGTGACGAGCGGGGCAATTGGTGCGTAGCTGGCGACGATCCGATGATCGAGGACGTGCTGATCTGGAAGTTCGTGGCAGAGCACCAACCATTGCACAAGAGCCAACTCGAATCCTCGATCGCGATTGTGTTTAACGTCGCGCTAGTTGGACCCCGTCCAGGCATCTCGACGTAAGCAGACTTACAATTGCGGTGATGCTCTTGACGAGCAGCTCGAAACAGTTTCGGCTCTGATAGCTCCGGGGGCTTTCCAGCCGCCAGAGATCAGTTTGCCTCATGGCCTTCAAATATCGAGGAGCTCACGTTTAGATTGTGTGGTGTGGTATTTTTGCTATAGCCAAGCCATTGAAAGTACAGGTGCCGCCAAACATTAAATCCCCATAGGCGATGGTCCTGATCGTCTGAAGGTTGTTTGACGCGACTAGCTCGATCACGCGGCATCGTCCTACGTCCCCCAGCGCGGTTTCCTCCTTTGGAGGCTTTCGGACGCCGGCCCCCGTGTGCGCGGCAACACCGTCATGGGGCCGGCATCCGAAACCCTTCACAGAAGCAGTCATTCTTCTCAACTCGGCTGTTGACCCAGCGTCGTCTCCCGACGATTGAAGTCCCGGTTCATCAGATCGCCGGGCGCGACGGTCCCTGTGCAAGCGTCAGCAGAACGGCAGCCAATGCCGCGGCGGCCTTGTCGGGCCGTGCCTTCTCGTAGATCGCGAATTCGAGGTCAGGAAGCCGCGGCAGCCCCTGTTCCACACCGAGAATGCGCAAGCCCGCGATCAGCGCGCTGGCAGGAAGCGGGGTGATGGCGAGGCCCGCGAGCACCGCCGCGCGCACGCCTGTCAAACTGGGGCTGGTATAGACGATCTCCCAGGTCAGTTCGTTGCCGTCGAGCGCGGCGAGAGCAGCCTCGCGAGAAACCGATCGCTCGCGATACAGGGCCAGCGGCAGCGCCGCCCCCGGAACATGATCGAACGTGTCGGCCGCGGCCCAGACCAGCGGCTCACGCCACACCAGACGCCCCTTCGAGGTTCCGAGCGGGCGCTTTGCGAACACGACGTCAAGCCGCCCCGCATTGAGTTGCTCGATCAATTCCGCGCTGACACCGATTTGCACCTCGAGCTTCACGCCCGGATAGAGCTTGGCGAAGCGGCCGAGCGCCGAAGGCAGCGAGCCGCCGGCGACCTCCTCGACCACGCCGAGACGCACCATGCCGGACAGCCGCGGCGCCGCCAGGCGATGACGGGCCGCTTCCTCAAGTTGCAACAGGCGACGCGCGTCGCCAAGCAGCATCTCGCCATCGTCGGTCAGTGCGACACTGCGCGTTGTCCGCCGGAACAAGGGCCGTTTGGTCTCGAGCTCAAGCCGCTTGATCTGCTGGCTCACCGTCGACTGCGTCAGGTTGAGCCGCTCCGCGGCACGGTGGAAACCGCCGCAATCGGCCACGGCGACAAAGGCGCGCAACAGCTCGAAATCCAGCATGGGATTGATCCTCTTTCCCGATCAATCATATTACGAAATGTCGTTTTTGTAATCAATCATGGCCTCCTACCTTTCGCTTCAGGGACAGCGAAGGAGAGTCATCATGTCAGACACGTCACGGCGCGGAGCGGATCGCGCCTCCCGTCTCGCGCGGGCTGCCGCGCTCAGCAGCACGGGCGGAAAGGTGTGCCCCGCCGACCGCGCAACGCGATTGCTCGAAGCCATCATCGAGCCCGTCGACCGCGTGACGATCGAAGGCGACAATCAGAAGCAGGCGGATTTTCTCGCCTCAGCCCTGGCCAAGGTGGATCCTGCGCGGGTGCACGACCTGCACATGGTGCAGTCTGTGCTGGCGCTGCCCGACCATCTCGCCGTATTCGAGCGCGGTATCGCCAACCGCCTGGATTTCGCCTTCGCGGGGCCGCAAAGCCGCAAGCTGGCCGAACTGGTCGCGAACAAGACGGTGAAGATCGGGGCGATCCATACCTATCTCGAACTCTATGCCCGCATGCTGGTCGACCTGACGCCGCACGTGGCGCTCATCGTCGCCGACAAGGCGGATCGCAATGGCAACCTCTACACCGGCCCCAATACCGAAGACACGCCGACAATCGCCGAGGCCGCAGCATTTCGCGGTGGCATCGTCGTCGCACAGGTAAACGAGATCGTCGATCGGCTGCCGCGCGTCGACGTGCCCGGCGACTGGGTCAATGTCGTGGTGCCGAGCCCGAAGCCGTATCTGATTGATCCGGTGTTCACGCGCGATCCCGCCAAGGTCCGGAACGAGAACGTGCTGATGGCGATGATGGCGATCGCGGCAGTTTACGAACCCTACGAGGTGCAGCGGCTCAATCACGGCATCGGCTATGCGACCGCGGCGATCGAACTGATCCTGCCAACCTACGCCGCCAAGCGCGGACTGAAGGGCAAGATCGCCAGCCAATTCGTGCTCAACCCGCACCCGACCCTGATCCCCGCGATCGAAGCCGGCTTCGTCGACAGCGTCTATTGCTTCGGCTCCGAGCTGGGCATGGAACGCTACGTCTCGAACCGCGCCGATATTTTCCCGGTCGGCGCCGACGGCAATCTGCGGTCCAACCGCGCTCTCGCACAGGTCGCCGGACAATATGCCTGCGACCTCTTCATCGGCGGCACGTTGCAGATCGACGCGCAGGGCAACAGCTCGACGGCCACCAAGGACCGGATCACGGGCTTCGGCGGCGCGCCGAACATGGGCGCCGACCCGCGTGGCCGCCGCCACGACAGCCCCGCCTGGCGGCGCGCCGGCCGAGAGGCGGGCGAGAGCCTGCGCGGACGCAAGCTTGTGGTCCAGATGGTGCAGACCCATCAGCCGAATGGCGCACCGAGCTTTGTCGAACGGCTGGACGCGTTCGATCTCGCTGCCTCGGCCGGCTTTGCGCTACCGCCGGTGATGATCCATGGCGACGACGTCACGCATGTCATCACTGAACGTGGCGTGGCCAACCTCTTGCGTTGCCGGTCGCCGCAGGAACGCGAGGCGGCATTGCGCGCCGTCGCCGGCGATACCGAGTTCGGCAGGCGGCAGCCGTCCGAAACGAGCGACAGCCTGCGCCGCCGCGGCATCGTGATGTTCCCATCCGATCTCGGCATCGATGTCAGCACCGCAACCCGCGACTGGCTTGCGGCCCAATCCATCGACGATCTCGTGTCGGCGTCAGGCGGACTGTACGTGCCGCCGGCGAAATTCCTCCCGGCCACGGTCGCCCACGTTGAACACAGGAGGCAACAATGACCCCGAACACGCAAACCTCAAGCGGCCTGCTTAACTCGAAACCCGCGCCCGTCGATCGGGCGAAAGAGCTCGCAGCAACGTTGCTGTCCGAACGCAGTGAGGCGTCAGGAGCGCTGGTCGCGCGGCGATTGCACGAGGTGCTGCGCGCCCTCGATGCGGACGACCGGCACGGCTTCGAGCGCTATCTCGCCACGGAGTTCCAGCCCGACGAAGTGGCCCTGCGCACGGCAGCGGAGCGCTATCTCGCCACCACCACGGCCGAAGCCGCAGCCGCGCTCGCGCGAGCCGCCGATCCGCCGCGGCAGGAGCTGCTGCGGCGCATGAACATGGCGCCCGGGGGCACCGGCGCGCTGATCGCGATGCGCAGCGAACTCACCGCGCATCTGCATGACGAGCCGGAACTGAAGCTGCTCGACGCCGACCTCAGGCATCTCTTCGCCTCGTGGTTCAACCGCGGCTTTCTCGAACTGCGACGGATCGACTGGCAGTCCTCGGCGGCGGTGCTGGAAAAGCTGATCGCCTATGAGGCGGTGCATGAGATCAAGGGCTGGGACGATCTGCGGCGGCGCCTTGCGCCCGACCGCCGTTGCTTCGCCTTCTTCCATCCCGCGCTTGCCGGCGAGCCGCTGATCTTCGTCGAAGTCGCGCTGGTGCAGGGGTTGGCTACCGCGATGCCGCCGCTGCTCGCACTCGAGCCGGATGAAGCGGCCGCACGGGCGCAAGCTGCGCGCGCTGACACCGCGATTTTCTATTCGATCTCCAACTGCCAGGACGGCCTGCGCGGCATATCGTTCGGCAATTTCCTGATCAAGCAGGTGGTCGAGGAGCTCGAGGCGGAGTTTCCGCAGCTGAAGCGCTTTTCCACCCTGTCGCCGGTACCTGGGTTTCGGCGCTGGCTCGGTCAACGGCTTGCGAATGGCGGCGATCCCGACGCCGCGCTGTTGCCACAACTCGAGAGCGGCGGCTGGTGGAATGACCCGGCGCAGAGCGAGAAGCTGCGCGCGCCCTTGCTGCGGCTTTGCGCCCGCTATCTGACGCGGCAACCCTCGATACGCATCGACCCGGTAGCGCGCTTTCACCTCGGCAACGGTGCTCGGTTGGAACGGATCAATTGGCTCGGCAACGCCACGCCCCGTGCGATCCAGGAATCCTTCGGCGTCATGGTCAACTATCTCTACGACCATGACAGCATCGAGGACAACCATGAGGCGTTTGTGCGTGACAGGACCATCGTGCGTTCGCCCGATGTCGACGCACTGCTCGAAACTCGCACCAAGGTGGCTGAAAATGGGTGAACGACGATACGACATCGAATCTCGGGCGTCCGGTGCCGCTCAGCACCGCCCACGCCATAGAACCAGACATTCCCATCTATCCTTGAAGGAAGAGATATCATGACGATGAACAGACGCGCGTTTTCCGCCGCCCTCGTGACCGGTGTCGCGGCTTCGCTGATCTCCACACGTGGCATGGCCGCAAATTCAACTCCGGTGAGGGCAAGGAACGTCGTGCTTGTGCACGGGCTGTTCGCCGATGGCTCGTGCTGGTCCGAAGTGATAGCGCAATTGCAGGCGGCGGGGCTCAACGCCACGGCCGTGCAAAATCCGCTGACGACGCTGCCTGAGGCGGTGGCTTCTGCCGAGCGGGTGTTGGCGCGGCAGGACGGCCCGACGGTGCTTGTGGGTCATTCCTTCTCCGGGATGATCGTCACCGAGGCCGGCGTGCATCCGAACGTCTCCGCGCTGGTCTATGTGGCGGCGCGCGCGCCGGATGCGGGCGAGGACTACATGGCCCTGGCCAAGACCTATCCGACGCCGCCGGCGAGCGCCGGGATCGTATTCGACGGCGATGAAGGACGTCTCAGCGAAGAGGCATTTTTGCGCGATTTCGCGGGCGACCTGCCGAAGGCAAAAGCAAAAGTGCTCTACGCAGTCCAGGAGCCATTCCAAAAGACGCTGCTCACCGGCAAAACCACCAACGCGGCCTGGCGATCCAAGCCCAGCTATTATGCCGTTTCGACCGAAGACCGCACCATCAATCCGGACCTTGAGCGCTTCATGGCCAAGCGGATGGGCGCCAAGACCATCGAAGTGAAGGCCAGCCATCTCTCGCTGATCTCCCATCCCGACGAAATCACGCGACTGATCCTGGAGGCTGCCGGCCGGCGCGGATGAGGTGAGAGGGTGAGGCCGAGTAGAAGACTCGGCTTCACAGACAAGAGGCACGGTCCAGCCGGGGCCGCGTCTCCCCGCTCAGACCGTCGCTGTCCACCTCAACGAAACATATCGGGACATGTTTTCGGATACCGGCTTGAGGCCTCTACACCCCTAATGAGAAGGGCAACGAACATGGATATCTTGAACATAGTGACCTCGCCGCGGAAGGAAAAATCCGCGTCCACCGCCATCGTCAATGCATTCCTCTCGGAATATAGAGCGCATACAGGCAACGTCACCGTTGATACGTTGGATATTTGGCAAGAGCAACTTCCCGAGTTCGACGCGGAAGCGATCAGTGCCAAATACCAGGGTGTCTCAGGCGAATCGATGACGCCGGTCGAGACGGCAACATGGGAAAAGATCAGAGAGTTGGCCTCACGCTTCCAACGGGCAGATCGCATCGTCCTGGGCGTGCCGATGTGGAATTTCTCTGTCCCCTACAAACTCAAGCAGCTGATCGATCTGTCTTGTCAAAGAAATTTGCTGTTCACGTTCGACGGAGAATTCTATGGACCGTCGTTGAGCATTGATAAGGCTTTCGTCGCTTATGTCAGGGGACAAAGCGACGAGGCAGGGTTCAAAACTGTCTCTCAGCCTGGCTTCAAGTATCTCAGCGGTTGCGTTGAGTTTTGGCTGCAGTTCATAGGCGTCCGCAGCGTTGTATCGCTTGCCGTCGAACACACTTGGGATGGCCGCGCGGTCGACATGATCGAGGCGGGAAAGAGACAAGCGGCGGCGTTGGCGAGGCAGTTTTGACTGCTGTCGCGTTCAATTCAGGAACTGCACGAAAGGAGCAAGGAGCCATGAAACGCTTTGGATCTGCCACCTGGAGCGGCGGCCTGCGTGAAGGCAAGGGTTCGGCCTCGACCGAAAGTCGCGCGCTGGAAACCTATCCTTACACGTTCTTCAGCCGCTACGGTGAAAAGCCGGGTACCAATCCGGAGGAACTGCTTGGCGCGGCTCATACCGCCTGTTTCACCATGTCGTTCGTCAGACTACTCGGCATGGCGAACTTCGTGCCGGAGCGGGTCGACAGCAAATCGGAAGTCGTTATCGACAAGGACGGCGATGGCTTTTCCATTACCTCGGTCCATCTCACCGTCACCGCGAAGATACCAGGCATCGACCAGGCGGCGTTCCAGTCAATCGCCGCAGCAGCAAAAGGCCGGTTGCCCTGTCTCCAAACTGATGAAGGTCGAGATTGGCTTCGGAGCCACTCTCCTCTCGTGAGTCTGCGCCGAAGGGGCGCGCAGGGTGGATCGCCGCGCTGTGCGCCTCTCTTATTAGAGCGAAATGAGACTAGGCTTGGTCATATCCGGCATTGGTGAAGTAGTTTGCGCACTCAGCGGATGTGACTGTGTCGAGGATCGGCAGGATGGCGGCTAAGGCGTGCGCGCACTCAGCGCATCAACGCAATTGGTGCATCCTAAACCGTGGAGGCTGCAGATGCCGTTTGTAACCTTCACCGTCCCGCGCGGCCTCAGCGCCGCCGACAAGTCCCGCTTATCGGAGGCAATGTCAGAAGCCCAGGTGGCCGCCGGCTATCACCGAGCCGACCGCTTTCACCGCTTTCTCGAGGTTGACCGGGATGACCTTCTGATAGATCCCCGCTTCCCCGACTACGCAACAAATAGAACCGATCGCTTCATGGTCGTTGAGGTCATCATCTCCAGCGGAAGGCCGACGGGAACCGCCGCCACCATTGCGGACGAAGCGGTCAGACTGTTCGGCGAGCGCCTACACCTCGCGCCCCAGGACATCCTGTTCGCCTTCTACGAGGTGGAACCGAACCTCCCGCGCTTTCCTGCTGCGTCGACCAGGCGAGATCCGACAGCGGATGTCTAAGCCGCCGAAGCGCGACCAGCTCGTGGAGGCAGCGAAAGAGCTACTCGGGGAAGTGGGCTACGGGGTCATGTCGCCTTGCGACATTCAAGCCTGAAGCGCGCCAAGCCCGGCATATCTGATGGCGGCCGTAAGGCCGCATTGTGAGGCGACGTGAGTGCAGCCATCTCCGATAGGGGATAGCGAATTCTGCCATAGGTACTTGCTGAATCGGTTCTTAACGCGGATCGGTGGCGAGTCCGATCCCAAGCCCGTTGCTGCTAAACTTGGTACGGCTGCAATACTTGTAGTTCGTTGCTGGTACTTACCCACATCGGCAATTTGCGAATGTCCGCTTCGCGCCGATTTTGTTGCAAAAGTCGGTTGAGACAAGTCACGAACCGTGATTCCGTTGTGTTGACGCGAATCTCGGCGAGGTCGATCCATGATGGGCCGTCTGAAGAGTGACCAAGGTCAACTGTTCTACGAGTTTCGTCTTGGCGACGCGATACCCGAAGATCATCTGGTGCGGAAGATCGATGCTGCTCTCGATCTGTCCTGGCTTCGCGGTGAACTAGCATCTCACTATTCGTCGATGGGGCGCCCGTCGATTGATCCGGAACTGATGATCCGGATGCTGGTCGTGGGGTATGTCTTTGCGATCCGCTCGGAACGGCTGATCTGCCGTGAAGTGCAGGTGAACCTCGCCTATCGCTGGTTCTGCAAGCTTGGTATCGAGGACGCTGTCCCGGATCATTCGGCATTTTCGCGCGCCCGCAACGAGCGCTTCCGTGATGGAGATGTTCTCCGCCGCGTGTTCGAACGGATTGTCGAGACATGCATTGCCGCCGGTCTGGTTGGTGGCGAAGGATTTGCAGTCGATGCGAGCCTGATTGCGGCCGACGCGAACAAGCAGCGCTCGATCGCAGGTCAGGACTGGCGCAGGGATCGCGATCCGGCCAGGTCCAGCCGCGCGGTGAAGGAGTATTTGGCAACCCTCGACGATCCGGCGTGGGGCGCCGCCAGCGATGTCATCCCGAAGTTTGTCTCGCCATCCGATCCGGCAGCGCAGTGGACCGGCGCTCACAAGGGGCCGGCATTCTTCGCGTACTCCGACAACTATCTCATCGACGTGAAGTTCGGCGTCATCGTGGATGTCGAGGCCTCCCGCGCCATTCGCCAGGCCGAGGTCGGTGCAGCAAAAACCATGATCGAACGAACCGAGGAGCGCTTTGGTCTCAAGCCAGAGCGACTTGTCGGGGATACCGCTTACGGAGCGGCTCCGATGCTGAACTGGCTGGTCGAGGAGAAGGGCATCGCGCCGCATATCCCTGTGTTCGATAAGTCGAAGCGGGATGATGGCACCTTCTCGCGGAGCGACTTTCGATATGACCCAACCGGGGACGTTTACCACTGCCCGGGTGGTAAGCGGCTTGGGACGAGCGGTACCGTGCACGAGGGCAAGACCCTTCTGTATCGTGCCAGCAAGCTCGACTGCGATGTATGCCCGCTCAAACCGCAGTGCTGCCCAAAGGAACCATCACGCAAGATCCCGCGCGATATCCATGAGCATGCCCGAGACGTTGCCCGGTCGTTCGCTGGCACCGAGGGCTTCGAGCTCTCTCGGCGTCAGCGCAAGAAGATCGAGATGAGGTTCGCACACTTGAAGCGCATCCTGAAGCTTGGTCGGCTCCGATTGCGAGGCCCGCAAGGTGCCCAGGATGAGTTTGTTCTAGCCGCCATCGCTCAGAATCTGAGGCGGTTTGCATCGCTGGTCGCACGACCGCCGCCGGCTCAGGTTCTGCGCATCGCGTAGCGTAGCGTCAAAGTTGCGTAAAATGCGTCAGGGCCAGCGCTTCAAAGCGCGGCCCAACAAAAGGCCCAGCGGCCAAATCCATTGCAGCCAACTTTTGCAACAAAATCGGCCAAAAGCTGCCGCTCGGACATCGCATGACAATTCGAAGTGTTGCCAGAAGCGCGGAATTGCTCGGCTAATGACTTTGGGATCGCCGCATGACTTGAGCATGCGACCTACGGTTTCGCAAACCTTTTTCAGCTCAACGATTTCACTAGCTTAGGTTCGTCATGTTGCAAATGTGTTGCATCGACCGGCCCCTCGCGTGGAGTTGCCTAGTTTAAATTCGCCACAGTACGCCCAGCGCGTCTCCCTCACCGCTTGAGACCCGGACAAATGTGAGACGTGCTTCCGAACGGTGAGCCGGTTCGAATATTGGAAGTCAATTCCCTCCTCTGCGAAGGAGTTTCAAAGGCTTTATGCCCGATGTCCGTATGATCGACCTGCGACCGGCATGAAAGTCGGTCGCAGGTCGGCTATTTTGCTTACCTATCCCATTACTCGATGGTCAGCGTCTCCCGCTGCGCGCAGGTCTTCTTGACCCGGTTCTTGCCGCGACCGCTTGCGTATGTGCTGTCGCGCACCTTCGACACCACGCCCTCCAGTCCGAACTTGCAGGCGTGGACAAACGTCTCACCGCCCTCGATCTCGAAACTCTCGCTGAACTGGACGTCGGTCCCCGTGATGATCCTCTTGAGGACGGCCTTGCGTTGGTAGAGCGGAAGCTTTCGCAGGTCGCGGCCGTTCAGGTAGAGCAGGTCGAAGGCAATCAGCACGATACTTTTGGAGCCGCCCTTGAGCTCGTTCTGCAGCACCGAGAAGTCGGTCGTGCCGTCGGCAGCCGGCACGACGACCTCGCCGTCGATGACCGCCGAACTCGCCTTGATGCGCCACGCGTCTTGCGTGACCTTCTTGAAGCGGTGCGTCCAGTCGTGGCCCCTCCTGGTGAACACCTTCACGGACTCGTGGTGCAGATGCACTTGGACGCGATAGCCGTCGAACTTGATTTCGTGAATCCACCGGAATCCGGACGGGACCCTCTCGATCGAGGATGCCAAGGCCGGCTCGACGAAATCCGGAAAGGGTGCCTTCACGCCGATATCGGCTGGCTTTTTACGCTGAAAGGCCACGAACGAACTCCACGCAACACCGTGATTCAAAGTGAGACAAGAGGATTCGTTCCGGAACCGTTGAATCCTTCGGCGTTGCACTGTCTCCACCTCTTAAGGAGCAGAGCGATGGCTGCAGCAGCGAAGAAGAAACGGCGCGAGGACGCAAACAGGACCGGGCCCGCATCGCTGGCGGGCAGAAGTACGAAGTCGGCTATGAAGCCAAGAAGACCGGCCGCTCGGCCTACGCCGTCAAGAAGGCCGTCAAGAAGGTCGGCAACTCCCGCAAGCGCGTTGAGAAGCGCCTCGGTCGTTAGGGGCCGCGAACGACAGCCAGTGGTGCCTGCGGTAGCGGGGTCCAGGCTGCTGGAGCGCGGCTAGAAAGCGTGCCACGAAATTCAGCGCGGTTATGCGCCCCTCCTGCCAACCTTTGTCGATGGCCAGCGAGTGGTCACGACGGGGCAGCTATCGCTCGAATCCCAATTGCAGCCTTGGCGACGCGATCGCCAACGTCGGCTAATCGGAGCCAGCCGGGCATTCGGGGCAGGTATCGCCGATCGAATCCGGTATGTTGCTTACCGCCGAGACTGCTTCCTCCGCCGAGATCCCGGCGGGCGCATGCTGGCGGGCAATGGCGATTGCGCGCTCGCGGGCGTGCGGATCAGCGCGGTCCTGCATCCAGCCGTGCTCCTCACACTCGCGGATGGCGCCGGCCTCCTGCAGCACCGAGATGGCCCAGCCGCGCAGCGTCCGGATCGCGGGTCGTCTCTCTCTCGTCATCAGCATCTGGATCGCTCCTGACAGGGCGAATCCTTGCGCCCGCCAATTCGTTCCGGCCTGCTAACACAGGGGAGGGATTCGAAATCGTCGTGACTGCAGTTTTTCCACGTGTTCCGCCCACCTTTTCAAAACGGCGTTGGGCCAATTGCGCAGCAGCGTGGTGCCAAATTCTTCGGGCCACGCAGTGGCAACGTAGCGGGCTATCGATCCACTCCATCCGGAGGCGGAAAGGTATCTGGAATCGAAGAAGCGAGCTCCTCAGCGTGCAGGATGACCTCTTGTCGGCGTTTGGGGTCGGCTATCCTGAAAAAGGCGCGCAGTAGCCGCAGCGCCTGGAAATCCAGGAGGCGGCTTGCCAGTTTGAACGTGCCCTCCTCCACCGATCCCTCATGCGTGCCGAAGAGACATTCGCTCGCGCGCGTTGCGGAAAGGCAAGCCCTTCGAGAGCGGGATAACGACGATCCCGTATTCCTACGGGCCGCGCCGCGGCTCATCCCTCGACCCCTCCGTCCTCCTTCTCGCCGGTCGCGACGATCTTGAGCGCACCCATCCGGCAGCGGGCACTGCAGCGCCTTGGCCTCGTCCCAGGAGGCGCGCATCCAGACGTCGTACTCCTCGGTCGTGGTCAAGATGACCGGCATCGCCTTCGGATGGACGAGTTTGACGTCGGCGTTCGGCTCGCAGGTCAGGAAGCCGAATATACGTCGACGGTGACTTCGCCCTCCCTCGCCTCGCGGACGGATGTCCAATTTGCCCGATGCCGCCGAACGCGAGCAGCGGTCGGCTTTCGTCTGGCGCAAACCAGTGCGGCCACGGGCATAAAACGCCCCCCACTTGGGCGCGTCGCCGTCGGCGCCGTTCCTTGCATGGCTCGGAGCCCTTTCATGAAGGCGGGCACTTGCTGGAATGATCAGGACTTAAACGCTTCGCCCGCACGCCTCGCGTCGCGTGCGTCCGAAATGCCTGACCGCGCTGGTGTGAACGCGATTCATGCCAAGCTCGTATTGACAAAGGTTCGGTCGGTCGATAGACCTTAATATAAGTGACCTGGTGACTTGGTAATACCCGTGCGGGGGTGCGCTTGTTAATTCCGGACCGTGAGCAAGACGCGTGGCGCCGCGGCGGTCAGCCGTGTCGCGATCAAGGGTATCGATCTCGACATCCCCTCTCGAGAATTCCTGTGCCTGTTCGGACCATCTGGCTGCGGCAAGCCGACGCCGCTCAATCTTATGGCCAACTTCGAAGTCGTGAATACGGGCGCGCGGTGATGTTCGACAGCATTAAGGGAAAGGCCGGGTGCCTAAACGGACTTTGCAGCAGTGGCCGCTTATCCCGGGACCAAGTTCGACCTCAACGGGAGCGCAACCCGCGCGGATTACGACATCGCCATCGCACGTTCACTGTCGACAAGATCTATTTCGATGACTTGGCGTGGGAGGGTCTGCGGTCGGCGTTAAGGTGATGGCGCAGCAACGGCATTACACAAGAACGAAATCACGTCGGACACTGAAACAATGTACGAATTCAAATTTCACCGTCCGGGCACGGTCCGTCAGGCCGCCAATCTTCTCGCCAAAACGGAGGATGCGAAGATTATCGCCGGCGGACATACGCTGGTGCCGGTTCTCAAGCAGCGGCTCGCCCAACCCTCGATGCTCATCGACATCAGCCGTGTCCAGGGTCTCGGCAGCATCGAGATGAACGGCCGTTCGCTCGTGATCGGCGCGACCGCGCGTCATAGTGATGTCGCGAACTCGCCGATCGTCGGCGAAGCGATCCCGGCGCTGGCGCATCTCGCCGGCATGATCGGCGATCCCGCAGTGCGCCACCGCGGCACCATTGGAGGCTCGCTCGCTAACAACGATCCGACCGCGGATTATCCGGCAGCCTGCCTCGCGCTCGACGCGACTATCGTCACCAACAAGCGGCGTATCAAGGCGGATGAGTTCTTCCAGGGCCTGTTCACGACTGCGCTCGAAGTGGACGAAATCATCACCCGGGTGATGTTCCCGCTGCCGAAGAAGGCGGCGTATCAGAAATTCCGCAACCAGGCGTCCCGTTATGCTCTGGTTGGCGTATTCGTTGCTTGCCGTCCCTCGGAAGTGCGCGTCGCCGTCACCGGCGCGGGCGCGAACGGCGTGTTCCGCGCCACCGCCTTCGAGAAGGCGCTTAAGCCGCGCTTCGCCGCCGAGAGCCTCGACGGTGTCACCGCGTCTGCCGAAGGCCTCAACAGCGACATCCATGGCAGCGACGAATATCGCGCGCATCTGATCGGCGTGCTCGCGCGCCGCGCAGTCCAGGTCGCCAACGTGTGAGCTCAAGCGTCTTCGATCGCAAGCTCGATATCAAGGGAGAAAGCATTATGAAGCTCGTCCGTTTTGGCGCGCGCGGTCGCGAAAAGCCCGGCATCGTGGACAGGCATGGAAAAATCCGTGATCTGTCCAAAATCGTGCCTGACATCGGCGGCGAGACGCTCTCGCCAAAGGGTCTCGCCAAGATTGCAAAGGTGGACTTGTCCAAGCTTCCTGTTGTCAAGGCGGGCACACGGCTCGGCCCCTGCGTTGGTGGTACGCGCCACTTCGTGGCGATCGGCCTCAACTACGCGGATCACGCGGCCGAGAGTGGCGCGCAGATCCCGAAGGAGCCCATCATCTTCCAAAAGGCACCGAACTGCATCGTCGGCCCGAACGACGACACCGTGGTGCCGAAGGGCTCGACGAAGCTCGATTGGGAAGTCGAAATCGCAATCGTGATCGGCCAGAGCGGCAAGTACCTCTCGAAGAAGAGCGCGCTCGACATCGTTGCCGGCTATTGCGTCTGCAACGATGTGTCGGAGCGCTATTTCCAGATCGAGCGCGGCAGCACATGGACTAAGGGCAAGAGTTGCCCGACCTTCGGACCACTCGGGCCCTGGCTTGTCACCAAGGACGAGATCAACGACGTTCAGAAGCTTCACATGTGGCTCGACGTGAATAGCGAGAAGCGCCAGCGCGGTAACACCAGGACCATGATCTTCGATATCCAGCACATTGTCTGGTACTGCTCGCAGTTCTTCCAGCTCGATCCGGGTGACGTCATCGCGACCGGCACGCCACCCGGAGTCGCACTCGGCATGAAGCCCGAGCCGGTGTGGCTGAAGGCCGGCGACGTCGTGAGTCTGGGCATTGAAGGCCTTGGCGAGCAAAAGCAGAAGGTCGTTAAATTCAGGAACTGAGCGACTTGTACGCGTGTGTGATCTGATGCGTGGCTGACGCAAACTTGCCAAGAAGGAGCATGTAATGAAAGTGATAGGTGGTGACTATGAGCATACGTTAGGGCTCGGCTCGTCTGATCAATCCGGCGTATTATATGAGCCGCGGCCAGTGGCTGAATGCTTTAAATTAGTTCTTGCCCGGGGCAAATTCGAAGCAAGCGAGTTTTCTCTCGCCAACTACATAATCTACAGATGCTCTGGAGATGACTGGCTGTCCGCCGTCCCTGTCTTTCCAAGCCGCGTTTTTCGACATTCGCATATAGTTGTCCGAAAGGACAGCGCAATCAAATCTTTCAGCCAGCTTGCAGGCAAGACGATCGGCTTATTGGACTATTCTCAAACCGCCGCTGTATGGCTCCGAGGGCTTCTTAATGAAGAGTATGGCGTGCATTGGCGCGATGTAAATTGGGTATCATCAAAAGCTCAACGTTTTACGCCGCCTGCCGGTGTCAACCTAAGCGCGACCGAGCAAGATATTGAAGAATTGCTAATCGCGGGTAAGCTTGACGCGGCGATGCTATTTCCCCCGAAGGAGTTCAGTAAACGCGAAGGGAATCGAGCGCTGCGCACACTTTTGCCGAATGCCAAAGAAGTGGAACGAGAGTATTTTCAGCGAATGCAGATATTTCCGATCATGCACACGGTAGTGGCCCGCAAAGAGGCAATAAGCGGCGAACCGGAAGGCTTAAAGCGGATTTTTGACGCATACTCTCTAGCCAAAAAGAACGCATTAAAGCGCAAACTGGGGACGACGTTCCTGCCTTGGTCTGATCGCGTATGGTCTGAGATTCTCGACGACTTCGACGGCGACTCGCATCCATATGGCCTCACGGCTTCAAATCGGCGAGTTATCGAATTGTTAATCGGTTATTTGAACGAGCAGGGCTTTATACCCAACAGGCCGACAGTGGAAGCGCTGTTTCCGAGTGAAGCGGTCGAGTGGGCCGAATAAGCGAACCAATGCGCTACTAGACGCTTAAGTGGCGTTCGTGACAGGAGGCATGCTCGCCGAAGACGCGATCTGTTATTCGACATCCTCGACCCTGCGCGCGAAATATTCGCTGCTGTATTATATGAAACTCGTCAAGCATCGGATAGTGGAGCTGAACGACATGGCAGGCCCGTTGAAGCCGGCCGCGGCGGCGCTTGCTGTTCAGGGCGCTGAAGGAAGAGATGCGCCTTCCGATCCACTTCCACACCCATGACACGTAGGGCATTGCCGGCGCGACCGTACTCGCGACGGTCGAAACCGACGCCGATGCCATCGATGCTGCGATACGATGCGATGAGCGGCGCGACCTCGCGAGCGTGTCTCGGTTCGATCGTCGAAGCGCTGGCGCGCACCGCCGGCGACACCCACTGTTCACTGAACACGCTGCGACCGGGCCCAAATAATGGCCCGCCTCAATGCTGCCGATGCCGATGTTCTTCTACATCACGAACCGGGCGAAGAAGTCACGCTCGAGATCGAGAAGGGCAAGGCGCGGTGGCACCGCTTACTGCGCTCGGCGACACGCGCGAGTATGGGCAGGTCGGTGTTCTTTGGGCTCAACGGCCAGCCGCACGTCACCATCATGACGAACCGCAAAGCGGGTACGAGCATCAAGGCGCGGCGCAAGGCCGAGGACGGCGACGACGCGCATGCATCCACGCTGACGCCGGGGCTCGGTGTCGTCGATCAGCGCCGCTGCGGGACAGAAGATTAGGCCCGTGACCTGCTGCTCACGCCGGGGGCGATAAGGATTGAGAGACGATCCTTCCCGCCCTGCGCGACCGCACGGTCGCGACCCTCATGACGCCAGGTACGCAGGTTGACACTCGAGAGCTAATAATCGAACTCGTCAAGTAGCGCATGTAAGCAATGCGAAGCCTAACGAAAACTTTAAGGCAAAGGCACGTGAGGCCGCGAGAATTTATAATTAGCACGCCATCGCCTTTGCGCCGGCCGCGACCGACTTGACAATGTTGTGGTAGCCGGTGCAGCGACAAATGTTGCCATCGAGTTCCTCACGGATGGTGTGGTCGTCGAGATCGTTGCCTTTCCGACGGACGATATCGATCGCTGTCATGATCATGCCCGGCGTGCAGAAGCCGCACTGCAAGCCATGATTTTCGCGGAAGGCCTCCTGCATCGGATGCAACTCCGCCGCCGACGGCGCGATGCCTTCAATCGTGGTGACGTTCTGGCTCTCGAGCTGAAGTGCGAGCAGCGTGCATGATTTCATCGCAAGACCGTTTACGTGCACAACGCAAGCCCCGCACTGCGATGTATCGCAGCCAACGTGGGTCCCGGTGAGCATCAAGTTTTCACGAAGAAATTGCACAAGCAAAGTGCGTTCTTCGATATCGCTGGAAACAGTCTTGTCGTTCACGGTCATGGACACTTTCGGCATTCAGTCCTCCCAAGTATTTGCCTCAGGGTGGTAGTGGCGGTCGAGGCGAGAAAAAGTCCGGACGGTTAAGAGCCCGACAGCACTGCTTTGGCGAAATTCGCGAAAAAGTCGTCAGCGACCTTTTTTGCCGCGCCGTTCACGAGTCGCTGACCGAGCTGTGCCATTTTGCCGCCGATCTGCGCCTCGACGTTATAGGTCAGCAGGGTACCTCCATCCTTGTCGGTCAGGATCACGGTGGCGGCTCCTTTAGCGAAGCCCGCCATGCCGCCATCGCCCTCACCCGAAATCTTGTAGCCGTTTGGGGGGTCGAGATCGGCAAGATGCACATTGCCTTTAAAGCGGGCCTTGACTGGCCCGATCTTCGACACGGCGACTGCCTTGAATTGAATGTCGGACGTCTTGACCAATTCCTCGCAGCCGGGGATGCATGCCTTAAGCACTTCGGCATCATTGAGCTTTTGCCAAACTACTTCGCGTGGCGCCGGCAGCTGCACCGCGCCGATCATCGTCATTGCCATGAATTACTCCTTGCTGGAAACGTAAAGCGAAGCGGGCGATTGGTTATCTTATCAACCAACTATACGCTCGCCGTAAAATCTCGCTGCAGTCGCATCACCCCAGACAGGTCATGCAGCATCATCGATCTTCGTCGTTGCGGTCGCTTCTATCCCCGGTTGGCTTGCCAAGCGAAAAGCGATCGGTTAATAATCGAAACTCACCAGGTGACCTTATCACCTTTCAAAACACTTTTCCAGGAGAAGCTGAGCATGTCCACCGTAAGACCAATTGCCTCTGTCCCGGTCGGAGACACCGGACTACGATTTGCCCAAGGCGTGCGCGCCGGCCAATGGCTATTCTTCACGGGCCACGAGGCTACCGACTACGATAGCGGGATCGTGCCGGCTGTCGCGGGAGTCCCCGCCCTCCCACTTGCGGGCAAGGCCCGAACTCGGCGCGAGGGTGACTTTATTCTCGGGCGCCTGGCAAAGTTGGTTGAGGGGGAGGGCAGCAATCTCCGGCACATCATTCGCGTCGACCAGTTCTATCCAACCGGAGACTCCCCGGCCGGTTATCACCACGCCCGCAAGGCACTCCTAAAGGACCACATCCCACCAAGCACGTCGGCCATCATGAACGACCTTCTGGTGAAGGATGCGCGAATGAACGTGTCCATGATGGCTGTGATGCCAGGAAGTGTGCCCGAGCCGAAAGCCGCCAGGCCCGCAGATGTGCCGGTGGCGCCGACTTCCGGCTTCATCCCCTCGCTGGTCGTGGGGGACTACGTTTTCGTCGCCGGACAGCTTGCCAACAATGTGGAGCTGACTGGCGTTGATTCTAAGGCCTTCCGTCCCAAGACTGCTCCTTGGGCGAACACCGATATCCGCCTTCAAACTGAGGTAGTCGTGAGCCGACTGAAGTCGGCACTCGCCGCAGGCGGGAGTTCGTTCAAGAACGCCGTCAAGGCGCAAGTGTACCTGACCGATATGCAAGATCTTCCGGAATTCATGGATGTTTGGAACGCCCACGTTGGCGATCAGCCGTGCGCGCTGACAGTTGTCAACACGCAAATGTTGGGGGTGACCGAATGCAAAGTCGAGATCAACATCTTTGGCGTGCGCGATGACGGAAAGATCAAGAAAGAGATCATCAAGCACAAGGGTTCGGAATCAATGCGTTTGGGCCCCGCGGCAGTGCGCGCTGGCGATCTATTGTGCCCGTCCGCGCTTTATGCGGCGGATTCAAATGGCGCCATACCGGCCGCGATCAAAAGCGCAGGCTTGCGCCATCTTGGGGTGCCGGTAAACCATCAGATGAACGCGATCCTTGGCGCCCTCGAAGATATCTGCAAGGCCGGAGGAACCTCGTTGGAGAACCTTTTGCGGGTCCACCACTTCGTCGGCGATATTACCACGGTGTACCCTGCGCTGCAGGCATGGCACGGGAAGCTTAACGGCGCACCAATACCATTCGCCGCCGTTGCCATGTCGACGCCGACGCCGGTGCCCGGCTGCGACCTGACCGTCGATGCCTGGTTCTATTGCCCCGGCAAGTAAGCATCTAGCGCGATACGACGAGAGCATGGCCCGTGTTGGTCGCCATGCTCTCACGCCGTTGGCCGTTGGACTAATGCATTGAACACCTTCGCGCACGCGCAGCCGTTCACAGAAGCCGAGCCCGCCGACTTCGAGCAGGCCGTGCTCGCGTGCGCCAACCCGAACGTCATAATCGCGGAGTTGGCGAAGACGTCGCTCGGCGCACTCGTCAAGCACCACGGCAAGGCGAAGTGCGATCTCCTGATGCACGCACTCGACGCCAGGCACGGCACAGAGGACACGCGTCAGTGAGTCTTCCGCGCGTTATGTGCCGTTCTACGCGACCCGGATGACGTCATCGACCGTCGGCGGCCTGCGGAAGCACCGTAAGGTCTATCTGCACAAGGAAATCCTGCGACGCGCCGGCAAGCGGCCGCGCTCCGTGCACCACACGATCGGCGACCACGAGGACGCGCGCGTGCGCTGCCGGCAGCTACGCAATTTACAAAGTTAGGGTGCGTTCAATTAACGCACACTGCCGTTAGTTGGGTTGACAAAGGCGGGACTGGCCGATACTTCTTATTGTAAGTGACCTGGTGACTTGTCGGCTCTAAGATCTGAGCCATGTGGGGTGCGCTTGTTAAAAATTCGGAACGTGAGCAAGACGTACGGCGCAGGAGCGGATAGGTATGTCGCGCTCGATGGTATCGATCTCGACATTGCCTCCGGAGAATTCCTCTGCCTGCTCGGACCATCCGGTTGTGGCAAGTCGACGCTGCTCAACATTATGGCCGGCTTCGAAGTCGCGAACACGGGCACGGTGATGTTCAACGGCGCCCCCGTCGTGCGGCCCGGCCGCGATCGCATGATGTTCTTCCAGGATGCCGGCTCGGCGTTGCTACCTTGGCTCACGGTTGAAGAAAATGTTCGCTTCGGCTTACGCGTGCGCAAAGTGCCGAAGCAGAATTGGGACGAGATCATTGACCGTTATCTACGCATGGTTGATCTCGATCGGCATCGGCGCAAAATGCCGACGCAGCTTTCCGGCGGAATGCGTCAGCGTCTGCAAATCGCACGCGCGCTCGCAGTCGAGCCTGCCGTATTGCTGATGGACGAGCCTTTCGCGGCGCTCGACGCGCTGACCAAGCGCCGCATGCATGGTGTGCTGCTTGATATCTGGCAGCGCACCGGCAAAACGGTGGTATTCGTGACCCATGATATCGGAGAAGCGATATCGCTCGGAGACCGCATCGCGATGATGTCTGTCGGTCCCGGATCAAACATTACCAAGATCATCACGCTCGACATGCCGCGGCCGCGCGATTTCACCAACCCGGCAGCCGCTAGATTGTTCAACGAAATCGAGGCGGAGCTGTCTCCCGAAATTCTGCGTTCAGAGCGGCGGGCCGCGGGCGCCGTGGAGTGCGGAGGGGTATGACATGACTGTCGACCGTTCAGAAAATCCTACTACGAGGGTTGGGCAGTCAGTGGCCCTCGATGGGATAAACCCGCTCTGGCGCTATCGCAGCCAAGTGCTGGGAGCGCTTTCGGTCGCGCTTGGATTTTTGATCTGGCAGATTCTTTCCACTTTCGCGTTCAATCCGTTTCTTGTTCCGCCTCCTGTGGAAGTGATCCGCGCCGCGATTCCGATGATAATGAGCGGCGAAATTCTGGTTGACGTCTCGGCCAGCATGGTGCGCGTGCTTGTGGGATTCGTAGTCGGCTCGTGCGCGGGAATCATCCTCGGCGTACTGCTCGGGCGGATTCGCCTGCTGCACGACCTGCTCGATCCGATCATCGAATTGCTGCGCTATCTGTCGCCCACCGCAATGATACCAATCGCGCTGATCTGGTTTGGTATTGGTGAGATGTCGAAGTATTTTCTAATTTTCTGGGGTACATTTTTCATCGTTCTGGTGAATGCGACGGCTGGCGTGTGGCGGGCTCCAATTGTCCGGCAGCGCGCGGCGGAGTGTCTGGGCGCCAATCGGTTTCAGATCTTCGCGCTGGTCGTCATCCCGTCAGCCGCACCCTACATTGTTACGGGCATGCGGATCGCGATGGCTTCGTCCTTCATGAGTATCATCCCAGCAGAAATACTCGCCGCTGACTCAGGTTTGGGTTATCTGCTGCAGAAATCGGCGATAATGCTTCAGACGCACCGAATTTTCGTTGCACTGCTGACGATCAGTATTTTGGGATTTGTGGTGGACCGGATCTTCCGCTGGCTCGTCGATCGAGTTTTGTCGCGCTATGTGTCCGTCGTGTCTGTCGTGTGAGGCGTGAATCTTACGTGCGTCAGTTGGGTGAAACTAAAGGGGAACAAAATGTCTTATCGGATGACGGCGATAGCGGCAGTTTCGGCGATCGCATTTCTCGCAATGACCTGGCCCGGCAAAGCCCAGCAACCGCAGTACAAGGTGACAGTTTTCGGGATACCGACGGTCAATAACGACTCTGTCTGGATGGCGATGGAGAAGGGCTTCTACAAAGCTGAGGGTCTCGACCTGACGCTTCGTCTATTCCCATCGGGCACCACTGGATTACAAGCCTTTCAGACCGGGCAGGGCGACATCGTGCTGTCCGGCGATCTGCCGAGTGTGCAGTATCACTTCCGTGTCAACGGCAATTACAGCACGATCGTGGCACTAGAGCGTGATTCAAAGGGTTACGTTGTCGCCGCTCTGAAGACCATTACGAAGCCTCAGGATCTCATCGGAAAAACGGTGGCGACGCGCGTGGGTTCAAATGGCTCCTGGTTCTTGTCCGAATATTTGACCAAGAACAACGTCGATCCGACCAAAGTCACGATCAAGAACCTGGACACACAGATTCTGCCCGCGGCCTTGTGCAGCGGCGATATTTCCGCGTTTTTCATCTGGCAGCCGGCCGGCACTCGCGCGATGGAGATTTGCCCCGATAAAGTGCATATTCTCGGCGACGCCCAAGGTTACATGCAGGGTTATACCATTGTCGGGGCACGCCGGGATTGGCTCGATACGGCGCAAGGTAAGGAAATCGCCATTCGTTTCTTGCGCGCGACGCTGAAGGGCAAGGAAGTCGCCGAAAAGGACTTTGCAGCAGTAGCCGCTTATACTAAGGCCAAATTCGACCTCAGCGAGAGCGCGACCCGCGCGGATTACGACATCGCCGATCGCGTGTTCGTTATCGACAAGATTTATTACGACGACTTCTGCAGCATTAGCCGCTGGGCGCAGAGGGAAAAGCTCAACACCGAGAAAATCGACTTCAACAAGTTGACGTGGGTCGACGGTCTCAAGGAGATCGATCCCAAGCGGGTCGACGCTCCTCCGCCACCTTGTTGAGCGTTTCTAACCTAGGGCGTGTACTTCATAAGGACGCAGATGCCGGAGCATATGAGCACATACTCACAAAGAACTGGTCGGGAGGAGTTGGCTCGTTGCATCGACGAGTGGCTCCTCCGGCCGACAGCGCCGAAGCGTTCTCATAACCCACCAGAGGAGCGCGCCATGTCCTGGAAGTCGAAGGCGAGTTGGTACATCGTAGCCGACAAGGACAGCACAGTACAACCGGAGCTTCAGCGTTTTGTCGCGAAACGCATAGGCGCGACTGTCTTTGGAGCCGACGGTAGCTGCGTCCCCAAGCTGGCCCAGCCCGACTTCGTACTCGATGTGATCCGCAAGGCTGCAAACGCCGTTCGGCGTCTAAGGCGGCGTAAAGCGCATCGCGCCTGTTTCAGCGAACCAAAGAGAAATCCAGGCGATGCGAAGGGAGAGGCGCCTTTGCAGACCTCAGCGGATTTTGTGCGCACCTACGGTGCTGTCGTCGACACGCTCACAGCGACGATTCTCAATGCGGAGGCCGGGTTAAGCTGGCTGAGCGCTCAACCGCCAGATCTGGAAGAAGTCCGGAGAACTCTCAATACCATCGCGAAGGACGGCGAGCGAGCAGGCGAAATTGTCGTTCGACTTCGAGCGCCGATGAAGGACCCGCAGCGAGATGACTCTCTTGATCCTTGAGCCGAAACCACCGAGGCGGCTGAAGCGGCGTCGCCTGTTGCCTGACCCAGACCTCCGGCGATGTCCGCTTCGCGCTGCTGGTACTGGTAACGGCAAAGCAGACATCAAACGCACTCTGATCCGCTCCGTCCCGATTTATGATGGGGTGGACGCCCCGCCGACGGCATCGATGTGCCAAAGTGGAGGTGTTGAACACCACTTAAGGGAGGCGTCCGTGTCAGATGTTATCACAGTCGGTCTGGATATCGCCAAGCACGTTTTTCACGTTCACGGGGCAGATGAGCGTGGTCGAGCGGTGTTCAGCAAGAAGATTGGCCGAGCAAAGCTGTTAGATTTCTTCGCTGCGCAGCCGAGGTGCATGGTAGCCTTAGAAGCATGTGGCGGCGCCCATCACTGGGCCAGGCAGCTCGCACAGCTCGGCCATGAGGTTCGGCTGATTCCGCCTGCTTACGTAAAGCCGTTTGTAAAGCGGCAGAAGAATGATGCGATTGATGCCGAGGCGATCTGCGAAGCTGCGCAGCGGCCGAGCATGCGGTTTGTGGCCGTGAAGAGCGAAGGGCAACAGGCTGCGGGTCTGGTGTTCCGAACCCGGGACCTATTGGTGCGACAACGGACCCAGCTCATCAACGCGATCCGAGGACACCTCACGGAATACGGTTGGATAGCGCCCAAAGGGCCATCGCATGTAACGAAGCTTGTCGACTCAATCGAGGAAGAAACAATAGCCAGCTCACTTCCTGCAGCCGCGCGTCCCATGTTCCAGGTGATGCTAGACCTGCTCGCCGAGCTGAATGGCCAGGTCACCGATCTCGACAAGGAGATCGCGCGACGCGCTCGCGAGGACGAGATATCGCGCAGACTAATGACCATCCCTGGTATCGGCCCGATCTCTGCCACCGCAATCGCCGCCCTGGCACCGCCGATCGAGACCTTCGCCAAAGGCCGCGACTTTGCCGCTTGGTTAGGTCTCACACCCCTTCAAAAATCGACGGGCGGAAAGCAGAAGCTTGGCGCGACATCCAAGATGGGGGAGCGCACGCTCAGGCGTCTCCTCATCATCGGAAGCAGCGCTGTCGTGCAGCAGGCCAGCAAACGCGGGGCGCCAAAGGGGTCTTGGCTTGAACGGATGTTGACTCGCAAACCGCGCATGTTGGTAACGGTCGCGCTTGCGAACAAGATGGCTCGGATCGTCTGGGCGTTGCTTGTAAAGCGTGAAAATTATAGGGCTCCGGTCTTAGCCAAGGCGTGATCCTGGCGGACCTGAGGTCGTCAGAGATGTAGTCGGTCGAAGGAGGGTATGGCGCAACAGTCGGCGAGACGAGGTCGGAAGAACCAGGTGTACTCATCGTGCCTAGAGCACGCCTTTATGATTTGGTTCCGGCCTGCGAACTCCCATACGGGCCCGCAGCTTCATCGCTGCACCATCAGAGGCCGGACAGATGGCAGCATTCGACTATGTGCCGATCTTCTTCAAAAATCGCTTGCATCTCGTGGGGCGTCCACAGATGAGTACACGCCCTAGGCAGGACTAGCCATTTACTCATGAACGTTAGCGCTTCCACTTTGACTACGTAGCTGAGGAGGACTTGGGTGAGAGAGTTTGCTGTCGGTCAGCGCGTGAGCCGGTTTGAAGACGCGAGATTGGTCAGGGGCGCCGGATGCTATATCGACGACATCGTGCTGCCGCGTATGGTTTACGGTTATGTTCTGCGTTCGCCTCATGCGCATGCGAAGATTCGCTCGATTGATGCCACGCGGGCCCGCAGGGCGACGGGCGTCCTGCTCGTTTTAACAGGGGCAGAATGGAAAAGCTCTGGTTGGGGCGATCTGCCGGTGCCCGGGGGGCAGAAGCGGCGCGACGGCAGTGCCATGTATCGATCTCCTTATCCGGCGTTGGTGCAGGAGCGTGTGCGCTGGGTAGGTGATTACGTCGCCTTTGTGGCCGCGGAAAGCCGGTCGCAGGCGGTTGATGCTGCGGAGTTGATCGAGGTGGATTACGAGGTGCTGCCGTCCGTCACCTCGACGGCGCATGCGACGGCAGCCGGCGCGCCGCGCGTTTGGGACGAGTGCCCCGACAATATCTGTTTCGTCTGCCAAGAAGGCGATAAGGCAGCGGTGAATGCCGCTTTCGCGCGTGCCGACCACGTTGTTCGCCATCAGCTGACCATCAATCGCGTCACAGCTGTGACGATGGAGCCGCGAGGTTGCATCGCCGATTATAACGCAGCGGAAGAGCACTACACCGTGCATGCCCAACCCCAAACCGCGCACACATTCCGCTCCGATCTCGCGACGCTGGTATTGAAGGTACCGGAGAGCAAGGTGCGCATCATTGCGCATGACGTTGGCGGAAGCTTCGGTATGAAGTCGCCGATCTTCAACGAAGTGGCTCTCGTACTGCTTGCTTCAAGGATTCTTAGCCGTCCGGTAAAGTGGACGAGCACTCGTTCGGAGGCGTTTCTCAGCGACGCGGAAGGACGCGACAACGTGACGGAAGCCGAGCTTGCCCTCGACAAGAACGGCGTCTTTCTCGGAATGCGAGTGAAAACTATCGCTAATATGGGCGCGCATCTGCAGTCTGGCTCGCCTAACTTCGTGAATAATCTTGGTTCACTTGCCGGGGTCTATCGAACGCCTGCAATTCACGCCGATGTCACAGCTGTATACACGAACACCAACCCTGTGCGGCCGTATCGCGGCAACGGCCGCCCGGAGGCGGCTTATGTCATTGAACGGATGGTCGAGATAGCCGCTGCGCAGACGGGCATTGATCCCGTCGAGTTGCGGCGGCGAAACCTTATTCCGCCCGAAGCTATGCCGTTCAAAACGGGGCTTACATTTACCTACGACTGCGGCGAGTTCGAAAAGGTTCTTGAGGAGGCGCTGCGCCGCGCGGACGTTGCGGGGTTTTCTAAGCGACGGACCCAGTCGGAAAGTTGCGGTAAGCTACGCGGCCTTGGCATCTCTTATTCTATCGAGCGCGCAGGTACGCTCGGCTTTGAAGGTGCGGAGATACGATTTGACCGGTCTGGCGCGCTGACGCTATTTTCTGGGAGCCTTTCGCAAGGCCAGGGCCACGAGACTGTCTTCAAGCAGCTGGTCTGCGATCGGCTCGGCATCCATCCCGACCAAGTCACGTATGTGCAAGGCGACACTGATAAGGTATTTTTCGGGCAAGGGACGAGCGGATCGCGCTCGGCAGCGCTGGCTGGATCGGCGTTTCACGGAGCGATGGAGAAGATTCTGGACAAGGGTAAACAGCTCGCAGCTCATCTGCTTGGCGTCGAAGCCGCTGAGGTCAACTTTGGCGAGGGAATCTTTTCTACCTCGAAAACTAACCGTACGGTGACGATCCAAGAGGTTGCACGCGCTGCGGCCAATTCAAACGGGCTGCCGCCGGGCATGGAAGGTGGCTTCGTCGCGACCGCTGTTTACAATGCGAACGTCGAGAATTTTCCGAACGGCTGTCACGTTTGCGAAGTTGAAATCGATCGCGATACCGGCGAAGTCGCAATCGAGCGCTACACCGTGGTCGATGATGTCGGCACCGTGCTTAACCCGATGCTGCTTCATGGCCAGATCCATGGCGGCGTCGTGCAAGGCATCGGACAAATCCTTATGGAGGATATCCGCCGCGATGATTCAGGTCAGCCTCTGACCGGCTCATTTATGGATTATGCGATGCCGAGAGCCAGTGACGTCTGCAATATCGAAGTGGGTAGCTACCCGGTCCCGACCAAGACTAATCCGATTGGCGTAAAAGGGGCGGGCGAGGCGGGCTGCGTAGGCGCCTTGCCGGCGGTCTCGAATTCACTCGTCAGTGCGCTGTTTGTATTTGGCGTCCGGCACATCGAGATGCCGGCGACATCGGAACGTGTCTGGCGTGCCATCCACAGGCGGGACCCCGTGGGCTCTACTTGAGATACTAGGCATATGTCTTCGCGGCGTTTAGGATAGGACTGTAAAGCTTAGTTCTCAACATTGAAGCCGAGCTTAGAACTGTGAGCATAGAATGCGGTCGAATAGCAGCCCCACGTCAAACAAAACAACGCCCGGACGCTCGCCTGCTGGACGATCATCGACACATCTGGCGCACAAACCCAAAATTACTGACAAGATCGTCGCGGCTGTTCGCGAGGAAATCGTGTCAGGAACGCTATCCTCCGGCGCGCAGCTTCCGACGGAAAAGGAACTCGCTAAGCGTTTCTCGGTCAGCCAACCTACAATTCGTGAAGTGATGCGCGTTCTTGATTCTATGGGGCTGATTGAAGTACATCATGGCAGTGGTACGTATGTCAGTCGAGACATGGGCTACGGGGCAGCGATTGCGCTTCAGAATCTGCTTCAGCTGCAGCGGCTGCATATCATCCAGGTTTTTGATGTTCGCGCAATTCTAGGTCGAGAGTCAGCCAGCCGTGCAGCGGAGCTCGCGACTTCAGCTGACTTGAGTAATATTGAGGCCGCGCTCAACGAGCTGGATGAGATTTCGAAGGCTGATTCACTCGAAGATGTAATATCTCGAATTATTACGTTTCAAGAGGCGATCTCTGTTGCGGCACATAATCCATTGCTGCACTCACTGGAGTCGTTTTTGATTAATTTGCTGCTCATGGTTCAGTCGGAGGCGATAGGAAAGCGTGGCGTTAAATACTGGCAGAAGCGCAGCCTCAACTTCAAAGTGTACCGAACTGCGGTTGTAACCGCCATCGTCAAGCGAAATGCAAAAGCCGCCTCAAACGCAATGATTAAATACCTTAACTTTGATCGTGATAATTTCCTAAATGATGGCGAACTGCGAACGTTGAAGGTAACCGATCCTTTGGCCCTTTTAGTAGCTTCCCAGATTGTCTTGAAAAAACGCAAAGGGAGCTAGAATACCCACGCTAAAGGTACCTGTACGTGCTGTGACTTCGCCGCCCTACACATCGCACGCGAACTTCCCTTTGTCGGCGAGCGACTTTCGCAGCAAACGGCGGCGACATCGGCGACCGAATGATCCTCGCCCCGCAAGAAATCAACCCGAAAATCACCGCTGACGAAATCAAGGCGCTGATGGCCTATGCCGCGCGCACCCTGAACTTGGCCGTGATCGTGCCGTCGAAGAACCGAGCGGGGTTCTGGAGCGATGTGGCCAATCAGACGTTGACGGCGGAGAACATGGAGGCTGGCGCTGATCTTCTCCGAGCCGGTCACGTCGGTCTGACCGTCTTCGTCGCGAAATACGACCGCGTCGATCTTCCGGGCAAGGCGTGTGAGATCCTGGTGATCGACCAGCTCCGGAAGTCTACGGCCTGCTAGAGCGCATCGATCAGGAAGCGCTCGACGGCACCCGGCGACAATTGCTTCGGCAGGTCCAACGCATCGAGCAGGGCATGGGACGTGGAGTTCGGTCCAGAGAGGACCACTGCGTCATTATCCTCATGGGCTCCAGGTTGACATCACGGCTGCACAGCCAGGACGCGCGCGGGGTACGGCATCGCGTCCCGGGCTCGACTATGTGCTGACCCCGCTGCTCTTAAGCCTCGGAACGGGCGTGCTGTCGATGGTCGGTTCCAACATCAGCGCCGGGCAGTACGACCGGCCCGGCGCATCGCCTGCGTCGGGACCTTCGTCGGTACGCTGGGCGCCGAAGAGATCGGCCTCGCTGCGGCAATGCTTCCCGGTGCCTTGAGCAGTCTGGTTTAGCGCCGATCCGGCCGTCCGAGCGGCCGCCGCCAAGTATCTGGCAATTGTCGGCCCATTCTACGGTGCGTTGGGCATCTCGTTCATTTTGACGGTTTCGGCGATCGCCGGCGGGCGCCCCATCTGGAGCTTCTGAGGCGGCACGGCTCGTCTGCTGGTGGCCGTCGGCGGCGGTTGGTGCGCCGTGCGCATTCTGGGCGCTGCCGAGGGCGCGCTTTTCGGTCTTGTGGCGGCTTCCTACGTGGCGTCGGCCCATCATGTGCATGTCAGTGACTTCTCGGCCTGAACTGGAAATGGCAGGTCCGAGCGGGCGAGGAAGTTGCCGTCTCCTGAATGTGCCGCCTGAGGCCCAGAGGCTGATTCTCGGGCTATTGGCAATTCGGAACACTACCGGTCGCCGTCGAATGTTGTAGGGGTTACGGACCGTTGGGGGGCGGTGCGTCATGGACATCAGAAATCAGGGCTAGGGTGTCGAGCGGATTGAGGAACTCCGCTGCATGCCTAGTTGCTGTAGGCCCAAAAATTCGCCCCTGATTCTGTCGGAACTGAAGTCCGTTGTGTCAACCGGCGTCCAAATTTTGCAAGCCGAATGACAGAGCGCCGGTTAGACGTCATTTCTTCCCGTCCTGATGCCGCTCGAGCCACTCTGCGGCGGCCTCCTCCATCACCAGCGACGCGGTCGTGTCCATAAGTGCGGCCGCCGACTTGATCCGGCGGATGATCTCTGGGTCCATCGAGGTCAGAAGCTGCTTCTTGGCGCCTGCCGGCGGCTTGCGCGGATTGACGTGATCGGGAGCACCGCGAAAGCGCAAATCGACGCGTGGCGTGTTGTTAGGATGGCGATGCGCTCCCCCTCGTAGGCCATGATCTCGATCGTCTGGTCCTGCTTTTTTGCGGCTACGAGCTTCCCGCCATGAGCCACGAGGTCGACGGCGCAGTCGCGCAATCGCGTGGCGCGCTGGAGTTTTTCGGCTTTCGTGAGTCGGGTCATATCTTCACCTGTGTTTAACCGAGGACCTTGGCCTGGATCTTCTTCATCGCCTTGTCGTCGTCTTCCCGGGCATCGAACAAGTATCCGTACGTGTCGAACGTGAGCTCGATCGACGCATGCCCCATCATCGTTTGGATTTTTTTCGGTGAGAAGTCTGCATCGATCCAGAGCGATGCACAGAAGTGACGAAACGCGTGCATGCCGAATTTGGCGCGGACTTTCGTCACCTTCTTGCCGTCCTTGATCGTCGTAACGGTCCTGATGACGATGCCTGCCTCGATCTGCATGGGGCGCACGAAGCGATTCATGATGTTTGCGAGGTTCTGGACGGTCCCGGTCGAAGAGGGGAAGACCAAATTCAGGTTGCTATGGGGGCACTGCAGTCTCCATTTTTTGAGCTCGAGCGCGAGCTTGGGAATGAAACGGATGTCGCGTGTGCCGGCCGCGGACTTCGGCTTTGCGATCCGCCCCCATTTGTCGGCACGCTGTCTGACGGTTAGAATGTGCGTCTTGAAATCGATGTCGTCCCACGTAAGCGCCCGAAGCTCGGAAGCTCGCAGTCCTGCGAAGATCAACACGTAGACCATGGCGAGAAAGCCGTCCCAGGCGGCCGTCGTCCTGGCGATCATGGTCTTCATTTCCGCAATGCTCGGCATGGGCGGCCGCTTGTAGTCCCGCTTCGAATGCTTGTACGGGGTCAGCGCGATCGGATTGGTGACGACCCAGCCTTTGCTCTGAGCGTAGCGGAAGATGGCTCCGGCGTTGATGCGGACGCGCCGAACCATGTCGCGCGAGCGGCACTGGTCCAGGAGGCTCTCGTAGAAATTCTTCGCGTCCACAGTCGTCATGGCCGCCAGCTTGAGGTGGCCGATGAACGGGACGATGTAGTCTTTGACGCGCTGCTCGTAGACATCGAGCGTGGTCCGCTCTAGCCCGTTGCGCTCGCATTCCTTCAACCACTCGTCCGCCGCCTCCGCGACCGTCTTGGAAGCGGAAGCGGCGACGTGGGTGCCGGCCGCGACCTCCGAGCGGGCTTTGACCAGCCAGGCGTCGGCTTCCTTGCGCGTGGCGAACTGCTTGTGTCGCCGCTTCCACTTGTTCGTGTCGTTGACGCATTGCCGCGACGGAGACCGCTGAATTCCGTCCGTCTTCCAACGAGCGTCGAACGGATGAAGCTCTGGAACGATGCCGGAGGGCGACGCCGCGAGAGACTCTCGGCGGCACATTGAGTGGTTGCATGCTCTCAAATCTTTGCGGCCTGGCCATCCAGCTCGAGCTGGATGTCCTCGATGGACCGATTCTTCGTCTCGATGCCGAACACTGCGAAGGCGACGCATGCCAACGCGTACCATCCCGCGAAGTATAGGAACGCGTTCTGGAAAGAGATCCCCGAACTGGAGGGCGCGGCTGCCGCGGATGAGCCGACAATGAAGGCCAGTCCCATCGGTCCTATGATCTTTCCGATGCCGCCGAATCCGTAGGCGGCCCCCATCCCGGTCGCTCGCAATGATATCGGCCAGACTTCTGCGGAATAAGGACCGACGATCGCAAAGCCTCCTTCGCCAAAGAAAAACGCCGCCATGAGTACAGCCAGAAAACCGGTGAAAGAGGCCGAAAGCGCGCTCCCGCCCGCGGCAGCTACGAGCAGCATTGCGACGGCACCTCCGGCGCAAACAATTCCGGCGACGCGCCGGCCGATCTTTTCCGAAAGGATGGAGAATACTATTCGGCCAGCGAGCGCTGCGCAGGTTACGAATATCATGTAGAAGGCCGCATTTGCAGGCGGTACTTCAAGGACCTGCACGAGCAATGTCGGTGCCCAAAGGGTAAGGCCATAATACCCCGTCTGCATTCCGATGTTCGATATCCAAGACAGAGCGACGCTACGGGGATATTTGAATAGATCGCGAAACTTGGGCTGAGGGCCGGCGTCCACATCCGCGGTGAGGGGCAGGATGTTCTCGTCGACCTCGAGTGCCCAGGCAATGGACCTTCTCGCGTCTTCCGGTCGCCCGTTTCGGAGCAACCAGCGGGGCGACTCCGGCACCCATGTCCGAAAGAAGAATGCGGTGATGCTGATGCCGACGCAAACCGCCATGAGGCCGCGCCAGCCGATTGAGGGCGCTAGAAACGCGACCATGATGGATCCCAGCAGGAAGCCGACCGGTACAGCCGAAGTGACTAGCCCACTGATGCGTCCTCGCTTTGACGTCGGAACGAATTCCTGGATCAGCGGAAGATCTACGCAGTAGAGCCCCCCGGCACCGAAGCCGATAAGTAGCCGGAACGCAGCAAGGTAGATCCAACCGTATGCGACGCTCTCGGGGGTGAAGATCAACGCGCCCGTACTTATGGTGAAGAGCCCGATGGTGAAAAGGAAGACCCGTCGTCGTCCGATCGTATCCGCAAGCCATCCGAAGAAGGTGGCGCCAATCATCGCACCGATGCCCGAAGAGAGCAGGATTATCGAGGACGTACCGAACGTGAGTTGCCATGGCTTCGCGATGAAGGTGAGCACGAAACCGATGAGGAAGTAATCGAGGAACTCAAGAACTAGGCCGAGAGTGCCTGCAAAAATCAGCTTCTTCTGGTTAGACGTGAGGCTGCCTTGCGCATCCAACTCATTCAACATTTCGTTCGCCTGTTACTCGTTCGTGCGACCGCATTCGTGGACCGACGAATTGAAAAGCTCGAGCGCGTCGATGCGGTACCGGTTGAAGAAAAAATCGATCGCGTGCGGACGCCTGTAGCGAGTTTATCAGATGATAACTTATAGACAAGACGAAAAGTGTTGCGCGCCCGAGCGCGCTATCAAGCGACGTTCATCCTGTTCGTCCCATTGCGAAAATCATTGTGCCGCGCACGCTTCCCGGCAAGAAAGGATGCAGCAAGTTGTTCGGGACGGTCCCGCAAACCGGTTGGCGAACGACGCTGTCGAACGCCAAGTTAAATTTCAAGAGAGCAGTTCTGTCTGCGGGCGTGGTCGTGCCGGCGCCGACGGACGCATTGAGCTGGATGTTCTTGGACGGAAGGAAGGGAAACGTGTTGGTGGCGGCTTTGGTACTGCCCGTCTCGTTACTCTTGAGGGTGATCGGGGGCCGTGGATACGGCTGCGGTCTGGAGCCGCTCCGGCAACACGCTGGCCAGGGGACTTGGCTGCCAGTCGCGCATCACGAGCTTTAGATCCCGCCACTGCTGGATGGAAGCGATGTATCGCGTGGCTCAGCCGCTGCCGCCTCAGGCCAGCCCTTGATGTATATGTTCACCGCATCGCGGATCAACGTGATCTTCTCGACGCGCGGTTGAAGCCCGTAGGCGTATTTCCGGACGCCGTAATAGAAGATGCTGCCTTGGAGATTCCACGCGACCTCCAGGAACCTATGCTCGTTCCGCGCGGTCAATCTGATGTCTTTGGACAAGCAGACTTCAATTGCGATCCGGCGGATGATCCGCTCTTCCACGAGTTTGATGTATGAACTTGTGATACCGACGTCCTTCAAACCGGCGAACAGGTAGATCCGCATCCAGGCGCGGTTCATGATGACGTCGGTGTAACGGATATAGAAATCGACCAATCTGTCTTGGATCGGCCTGGTGCGATCGACGAGCAGGTCGTCCCAATAGGCGTCCCAGACGTCAAGGAAGACGCGCTTATAGACGTGCTCGATGAGGTCTTCCTTCGTCTTGAAGTACTTGTACAGAAGCGGTTGGGTAATCTTAAGGCTGTCCGCCAGTTCGCGTGTCGTCGCGTTGAAGCCGAACTCTGCGAAGAATTCTGCCGCCTTCTCCACGATCAGCTCCTTCCGTTCGGGGAACGGCAGGCGTTTTCGACTGTCGGTGCGCGTTGCGGGTGTCCGCGCAGGGGCTTTCTTCGAGCGAGCGCCCTTGCTCGTGCCGAACCTGGACTTGTTCGGAATCATGCGGCCCATGTCCATTCTATCTCCTTCTCGCGACAGCGGTTGAGTTTCTAACATGCGGATTCTCAATGACAAAGTTGCATTCCGACGGGACGCACAGATGCGTTGCGGGTTCGCTCCCAAGCCGAGGGCGTCTTTTTTTGGTCGAATCGAAAACAAGATATTGATGTCCGGAAGGAGCAGATATAAGTTATCGTTTGATCAATTACCACCCGGAGGGGAATGCGCATGAAGGTTGATAGGGCCGCCATCGACGAAGCCTCTAAGAAGCTTTCGAATTGGCAGAGGTGGGGTGCGGACGATCAGATCGGCACGCTCAACAACGTTTCGCCGCAGGACATCATCGACGCCGGGCGGCTTATCCGTAAAGGGAAGGTCTTCGCGCTAGGCCTGTCCTTGAAGGAGCCGATCCAGTCGGGATTGTTCGGCGGACGATGGAATCCGATTCACACCATGCTGGCGACGGGCACGGACGCCGCGGCGGGCAATCAGGACGAGCCGTTCCCCTATCTCCGCTACGCGGACGACGCGATCAACATGCCCTGTCAGGCGTCGACGCAATGGGACGCGCTGTGCCACGTGTTCATAGACGACAAGATGTACAATGGCTTCGACGCATCGTTGGTCGACGTTCGCGGAGCCAAGAAGAACGGCATCGAGCACGTCCGGGACAAGATGGTTGGACGGGGTGTCCTTCTCGACATCGCCCGCTTCAAAGGAGTGGATTCGCTCGATGACGGTTACGCCGTAACGATAGGCGACCTGAACGCCTGCGCAGCCGCGCAGAACGTGGAAGTGCGCAAGGGCGACTTCGTGATCGTGCGTACAGGTCACCAGGAACGCTGCCTTTCGAAGGGCGATTGGAGCGGATATGCAGGCGGTGCGGCACCCGGATTCGCGTTCGAGACCTGCTATTGGCTTCGGGAGAAGGACATCGCTGCCATCTGCTCCGACACTTGGGGCTGTGAGGTGCGTCCGAACGAGACCAACGAGGCCAATCAGCCTTGGCATTGGGTGGTAATTCCCGCAATCGGCATTTCAATGGGTGAGATTTTCTACTTGAAGGAGCTGGCGGCGGATTGCGCGGAAGACCGCGTGTACGAATTCTTCTTCAGTGCACCCCCGCTTCATCTTCCGGGTGGCGCTGGATCCCCCATCAATCCCCAAGCGATTAAATAAAGCGGGAGAATCATCATGCCTGAATTCCTGAAACGCGGCCGCGATGCAGTACTTCGCGCCGAAGATCATGCCAAGGTCCGAGCGACGGTAGAGGATATCCTGTCGGATATCGAGAATCGCGGCGACGCCGCCGTACGAGAACTGTCGGCTAAGTTCGACGGGTGGGACAGGCCCGACTATCGCCTGACCGACGCGGAGATCAAGAGCTGTCTCGGAGAGCTCTCCAAGCGGGACATCGAAGACATCCGTTTCGCGCAAGAGCGGGTTAGAAACTTTGCTCAGCATCAGCGTGAATCGATGCACGACATCGAGGTGGAGACGCTGCCTGGCGTGGTCCTGGGTCACAAGAACATTCCCGTCAATTCGGTCGGATGTTACGTGCCAGGTGGCAAGTATCCGCTGCTCGCATCCGCTCACATGTCTGTCATCACTGCGGAGGTTGCGGGTGTCGACCGCATCGTCACTTGCGCTCCGCCGTTCCAGGGGAAGCCCGCGCCGGCGATCGTGGCGGCACAGCATCTTGCGGGGGCCGACGAGATCTATTGTCTCGGCGGAATTCAGGCTGTGGGTGCAATGGCGATCGGAACGCAGTCAATTGCAGCCGTAGACATGCTGGTCGGCCCGGGAAATGCCTTCGTCGCTGAAGCGAAGCGCCAATTGTTCGGCCGCGTCGGTATTGACCTCTTCGCAGGACCGACGGAAACCCTCGTGATTGCGGACGATACGGTCGATGGCGAAATTTGCGCCACGGACCTCTTAGGTCAGGCCGAACACGGGGGTAACTCTCCCGCTATCCTACTTACGACTTCGCGGAAGCTTGCTCATGAGACGATGGCCGAAATCGAGCGGCTGCTCGGCATCCTGCCAACCGCGTCCGTCGCTTCAAAGGCTTGGGAGGACTACGGCGAGGTCATCGTCTGCGATAGCGAAGAGGAAATGGTCAAAGAAGCAGACCGCATCGCCTCGGAGCACGTCCAGGTCATGACGCGCGACCCGGATTATTTTCTCAAGAACATGAGCAACTACGGCGCACTGTTCCTCGGTCCCAGAACTAATGTGGCTTTCGGCGACAAGGTCATCGGAACCAATCACACGCTACCGACGATGAAGGCAGCGCGGTACACGGGCGGCTTGTGGGTAGGCAAGTTCCTCAAGACCGTTACATACCAGCGCGTAACCACAGATGCCGCATCGGCAATGATTGGTGAGTATTGTTCCCGGCTGTGCATGTTGGAGGGCTTCGTCGGTCACGCTGAACAGGCGAACGTCCGCGTGCGACGGTATGGGGGCCGCAATATCCCCTACGGCACTGCAGCGGAATAATGTCCGGAAGTCGACGGGGCTCGCGGCGCCATGCGCCGCACCCCCCGTCGGAAGCGCATAAGCCAGACTGGACGGTCTACGGAGCCTCTCATGCACGATCTTCCCATGACACCATCTTTTCGCGTCGAAGGCAGGCGTGCGCTTGTGACAGGTGCTGGTCGCGGCATCGGGTTGGCGGCGGCGACGGCCTTAGCTGCAGCCGGGGCGAGCGTTACGCTGTGCGCGAGGACCGAAAAAGAAATCGGCCAGGGGGTCGAGCTGCTTTCGGCAAAAGGGTATCGGGCCGACGCGCTATGTTTGGACGTAACGGATCTCGGGGCGGTATCTGCCGCTATAGACGCCGCCGAGCCGTTTGACATTCTCATCAATAACGCCGGGACGAACAGGCCAAAGCCGATGGTCGACGTCACCCTCGACGACTATGAAGCGGTCATGGGCCTGAACGTCCGCTCCGCGTTCTTTATGGTGCAGGCGGTCGCCAGAAAGCTGATTGAAGTCGGAAGGTCAGGATCCATAATCAACATGTCTTCCCAGATGGGTCATGTCGGGAGCGCGCGCAGGTCGCTTTACTGTGCGAGCAAATGGGCGATGGAAGGCTTTTCAAGGGCGTGTGCCATCGAATTTGCGCCGAACGGGGTCCGAGTCAACACCCTGTGCCCGACCTTCATAGAAACACCGATGACGAAATCATTCTTCGAGAACAAGGAATTCAAAGCCGACGTCCTTTCAAGGATTAAGCTTGGACGCCTTGGTACGGTAGAAGACCTCATGGGGGCGATCGTCTTCCTGTCGAGCGACGCATCGTCCCTGATGACGGGGTCGTCTTTGATCGTCGATGGCGGCTGGACGGCTGATTGATCCACGTCCGACCAGGCAAGTTCCTCAGAAGAGACTGCACCATGCCATATCTCTCATTCGGATTTGCGCGTCGTAGATCCTGTACGGTCGGAGCGAAGATCGGGACATGAAGATTGCCGTTGCCAAGGAAATCGATCCGTCTGAACCGCGGGTGGCTGCTTCCCCGGACACTGTGAAGAAGTTCAAGGCGCTGGGCATCGATATTGCGATCGAGCCGGGCGCCGGCATCAAGTCCGGCCTGCTGGATTCCGAATTCAGCACGGTTGGTGCCACTGTCAGTGCCGATGCGCTGAAAGATGCCGACATCATCATCAAGGTGAAGCGGCCGGAGGCGTCCGAGCTTTCGAAATACAAGCGCGGCGCGCTGGTGATCGCCATCATGGATCCTTACGGCAATGAAGCCGCGCTGAAGACGATCGCGGACGCCGGCGTGTCGGCGTTTGCAATGGAATTGATGCCACGCATTACCCGCGCGCAGGTGATGGACGTGCTGTCCTCGCAGGCCAACCTTGCCGGCTACCGCGCGGTGATCGAGGCCGCCGAGGCCTTCGGCCGCGCTTTCCCGATGATGATGACCGCGGCCGGCACCATTCCCGCCGCCAAGGTGTTCGTGATGGGTGTCGGTGTCGCCGGCTTGCAGGCGATCGCCACCGCGCGCCGTCTCGGCGCCGTGGTCACCGCGACCGACGTGCGCCCGGCCACCAAGGAGCAGGTGGAAAGTCTCGGTGCGAAATTCCTTGCCGTGGAAGACGAGGAATTCAAGAACGCGCAGACCGCCGGCGGCTACGCCAAAGAAATGTCGAAAGAGTATCAGGCCAAGCAGGTAGCGCTCACGGCCGAGCACATCAAGAAGCAGGACATCATCATCACCACGGCGCTGATCCCGGGGCGGCCCGCGCCCCGTCTGATCACCGCCGAGATGGTCGCTTCGATGAAGCCGGGCTCGGTAGTGATCGATCTCGCGGTCGAGCGCGGCGGCAATGTCGAAGGCGCCAAGCCTGGCGAAGTCGCTGACGTGGGCGGCATCAAGATCGTCGGCTACACCAATGTCGCCGGCCGTGTCGCGGCTTCGGCATCGAGCCTGTACGCGCGCAACCTGTTCTCCTTCATCGAGACGCTGATCGACAACTCGACCAAGGCGCTCGCGGTGAACTGGGACGACGAACTGGTCAAGGCCACCGCTTTGACCAAGGACGGCCTCGTCATCCATCCGAATTTCCAGCCCAAAAATCCGTCTGAGACTGCTTAAGGAGCGCTGCCATGGGTCACATCGCACAGGCCGTCGATCCGTTCGTGTTCCGGTTCTCGATCTTTGTGCTCGCGGTTTTCGTGGGCTACTTCGTGGTGTGGTCGGTGACCCCTGCGCTGCATACGCCGCTGATGTCGGTGACCAACGCAATCTCTTCAGTGATCGTGGTCGGCGCGCTGCTTGCGGCCGGCGTCAATATGGTCGGCAGCGGCGCTGCCTGGGCGCGCGGCTTCGGCTTTATCGCGCTGATTTTTGCGTCCGTGAATATTCTCGGCGGCTTCCTTGTCACCCAGCGCATGCTGGCGATGTACCAGAAGAAAAAGAAGTAAGGGCAGCCCGATGAACGCCGATCTCGCTGCAGTCCTGTATCTCGTTGCAGGCGTCTTGTTCATCCTGTCGCTGCGCGGGCTGTCCAGCCCGGCATCCAGCCGGCAGGGCAATTTCCTCGGCATGGCCGGTATGGCCATCGCCGTCGCTACCACGCTCGCCGCCCATCCGCCGACGGATGGCCTCGCCTGGGTGCTGATCATCCTCGGCATCACCATTGGCGGCGGCATTGGTGCGGTGATCGCGCGCCGGGTACCGATGACCTCGATGCCGGAACTGGTCGCGGCGTTCCACTCGCTGGTCGGCATGGCCGCGGTGCTGGTCGCGGCCGGCGCGTTCTATGCGCCCGAAGCCTTCGACATCGGCACGCCCGGTAACATCCATCCGCAGAGCCTGGTCGAAATGTCGCTCGGCGTCGCGATCGGCGCGCTGACCTTCACCGGTTCGGTGATCGCCTTCGCGAAATTGTCGAGCCGCATGAGCGGCGCGCCGATCATCCTGCCCGCACGGCATCTGATCAACATCCTGCTCGGCGTTGCGCTGGTGGTGTTCATCGTCGGCCTCGTGCTGAGCGGCAGCGCGCTCGACTTCTGGCTGATCGTCGTTCTCGCGCTGGCGCTCGGCGTGCTCATGATCATCCCGATCGGCGGCGCCGACATGCCGGTCGTGATCTCGATGCTGAACTCGTATTCCGGCTGGGCCGCCGCCGGCATCGGCTTCACCCTCGGCAACTCCGCGCTGATCATCACCGGCGCGCTGGTCGGCTCCTCCGGCGCGATCCTGTCCTACATCATGTGCCATGCGATGAACCGTTCCTTCATCTCGGTCATCCTCGGCGGCTTTGGCGGCGAAAGCGCCGTGGCCGGACCCGGTGCAGGCGGCGAAGTGCGCCCCGTGAAGCTCGGCTCCGCCGACGACGCGGCCTTCATCATGAAGAACGCGCAGAAGGTGATCATCGTGCCTGGCTACGGCATGGCGGTGGCGCAGGCCCAGCATGCGCTGCGCGAGATGGCCGACACGCTGAAGAAGGAAGGCGTCGAGGTGAAGTACGCCATTCACCCCGTCGCGGGCCGCATGCCCGGCCACATGAACGTGCTGCTGGCCGAAGCCAACGTGCCCTATGACGAGGTGTTCGAACTCGAGGACATCAACTCCGAATTCGCGCAGGCCGACGTCGCCTTCGTGATCGGCGCCAATGACGTCACCAATCCGGCCGCCGAGGACGACAAGACCTCGCCGATCTACGGCATGCCGGTGCTGCAGGTCTGGAAGGCCGGCACCGTGATGTTCATCAAGCGTTCGCTGGCCTCGGGCTACGCCGGCATCGACAATCCCCTGTTCTACCGCGACAACACCATGATGCTGCTCGGCGACGCCAAGAAGATGACCGAGAACATCGTCAAGGCGATGTAAGCGGAGGGCGGGTCGACTGTCGACCCGCTCGGCCGATAACTTGGGGCTTAGATGAATTGACCAGCACCATAGGCTGGTAACTGAAGCGGAGTGATCGGCATAAACGGCGTTAGCGACGGCCGCAGCGACGCCTGTTGCACTGCCGCGCGCGGTATGTGAGGTTCATTTGCGTCATATTCCGACCTTGCAACTGCGTCGCCGCTAAGCGCGTGGCCGTCTGTCGTGCAGCTGGACTTGATGGGCTTGTGCCTGATCGTCTTCTTCCCCATTACCATTTCCGCTTCCGCGTATATTGAGATCCGATCCGCAGCGATGTTTGCTGAATCGTCCTAAGCTGACGTAATTGTGCAAGTTCTTTAATTCGCTGATCGAAGGTTTTCGGTTTTGGCGGCGGCAAAATCCTTTGGAGACTTGCCGCCGAGGGCCTGATGAGGCCTGAAGTTGTTGTAGTAGACGATGTACTCGAAGAGTTCGTTGGCGAAGTGATCGAGGTTGTCGAAGGTCGCGCCTTCAATGACGTCGTCATCGAGGGTCCGCCAGAAGCGTTCAACCTTGCCATTGGTCTGCGGCCGGTAGGGCTTGGTATACCGATGCTTGATGCCCAGCTCGAGCAGCATAGCCTCGAATGGATGCTCTTCGGGAGTATTGCGGGAGGCGAACTCCGCCCCGTTGTCCGACAGGATCTCGGCGAACTGAACCCCATAGGTGATGTTGAGGGTGCTCCCGCCAAAGTCAGCCCCGCCCGTGGGCGGTTTGCAGTCAAATCAAAGCGTCACGGCTCTCCGCCTCGAAGGCCCCGCCATATCGATAGCCCAGCGCAAGAAAAATCTCATTGCTCATTTTAAAGGGCGTCATTGCGAATGCCTTGCTGAAGGAGACTCAAAGCAGTTATGGGCGTCCGTCCGCGACGTTGTGCCGCTTGCAGCGCTCGACTCGCATATCTGGCGAATTTCAACTTCGCCGACCGAGGGCTCGCGCGTGGTCGAAACGATCCGAAAAGCGGAAGCGCCAGTTACCGGCTGGTATTATGACTGGGCCGGGGCGCTCATCTGGCTTGCGACCAAGTCTACGTCCGCCGCCTGCGTCTCAGCAATCCGCGCAACCGTCGACGGATTCGGCGGCCATGCAACACTAGTACGTGCTCCCGACGAGATTCGTTCAAGGACCCCTGTATTTCATCCTCAGCAAACCGCACTGGCTATGCTGTCCGCTCGCGTGAAACATAACTTCGACCCCGCAAGCGTCCTTAATCGCGGCCGCCTGCGGGAAGATATATGAGCAGACGAACTTCAGCCCAGACCGACTAAAGGATCCGCGTGTGGCTCGGTCGGAGCAAATCGTGCGAAAATGCGTCCATTGCGGCTTCTGCACCGCGACTGCCCTACCTACGTCCTGCTGGGCGACGAACTCGATAGCCCGCGCGGCCGCATCTACCTGATCAAAGAGATGCTGGAGCAGGGCAAAGCAGCGACTAGCGAGGTGGTCAAGCATGTCGACCGTTGCCTCTCGTGTCTCTCATGCATGACTACGTGCCCGTCCGGCGTGAATTACATGCATCTAATCGACCACGCCCGCGGCCATATCGAGCGGACTTACCAACGCTCGTGGCACGAACGGCTGCTGCGCGCTGCACTCGCCGCCGTGCTACCTTATCCGGGCCGGTTCCGCGTGGCGCTCGGTTTGGCGCGGCTCGGTCGGCCGTTGCGACCTCTGCTGGCACAACTGCCGAAGATCGGCCCGCGTCTCAACGCCATGCTGCGATTAGCGGCGGTCGCCGTGGCCGCGTGGCCACCCGCCGGTCGGGTCCAAGTCTTTCCGGCGCAGGACGAGCGCAAGGGCCGGGTGGCGTTGCTGACAGGCTGTGCCCAGCCGGTGCTGAAGCCATCCATCAACGAGGCGACGATCCGGCTGCTCAACCGCCACGGCATCGAGGTCGTGTTGCCGGCGCGGGAGGGCTGCTGCGGCGCGCTAGTCCACCACATGGGCCGACACAGCCAGAGCCTAGCGTTTGCACGCACACTGATCAGTACCTTGCTGCCAGTCGCCATCAAAGGAGCATACGGCGTGTCAATTGATTTGAATACCCTTGGAGTTCCCGTGACGAACGTAAAGCCGAAGCCGGAAATCCGCAGCCGTTAAGATCGCGAGCGCTGAACAAACCATCGATCTTGGAAGATCTGATGCATAACGTCGCCGGAATTTGCACTGGTAGCGCAGCAGACTGGAGTCAACTCTTTGGCAGGACCGCCAACGCGTCTCTCAGATTGGCAAGCCCTTTCTACGAAGAGAACTCCATCCTGACGCAGGACGATCCGACCACGCTGATCCGCATCATCCTGACCGGTGTCAGGGGCGCCGGCACCGATGCGTTTCCGACCTCGCCGGCTCGTCTCGACGACAGTCAGGTCGCGGCCGTCGTCACCTACATCCGAAACAGTTGGGGGCAATGCGACTTCGCCGGTCGATGCGGACGCCGTCAAGTCGGTGCGGACGCGCGTATCGAGCTCGGTCGTCGCCCGCTCCGCTCCGCAATAGCGACCAGTCTTTCTCGTACCAACAGTGATCTTGATGTTGAAAGAGTTCTCTCTACGCCGCGATCGCGATCTCGGGGCATCTCCTTTGCCGGATCCGTCTCCAGCATGGCGGCGGACAGGCTTGCGTCACAACGTTGTGGCGACGCAAAGAACGAGACTGCGTTCTGCAAGGCGTTACGCGGCGACCGGAAAGAAGACTGGCTCGGGCAAAATCGATCGGAAGTCATGCCCGTAACGGGATCGTGACGACAAGTCAGCCTTTGGCGAGCGAGGCAGGGTCATCGACCCCCCTTAAGACTTATCGAGCGCAACTTGATTGTTCGAATCAAGATTGCCGGCCTCGCTGGATGACTTACCGTTCGTTGACAAGAAAGGGCCAAACCGCGCGAGGGAATCCCGTGCCGAACCGAATGGGCCAACTAGCTGAGCGAGAATACGCGAAGCTCTATGCCGCGGCGCGCACCTTTGCACCCCGGGTTCGCGAAGCTACTCAGGAGTCTGTCTCCGGAGTAACGAGTGCGTCGCGCTTCGCTCTTGGCGCTTTTGCGGCTGTCGGGAGTGGTCGAAAAAGAGCGCCTTGGCCAGCGGCAATCTCTGCGGTGAGTTTGTCCATCTGTTCGTCGACACTGTCCGCCGTTTCGGGATCGTTGCTCAGAAGATTGCGGGTCGTTTCGAGAAGGTGTGCTTCTGCGAGATTTGCCGCTTCGCTGGCGTTGCGACGCAAGACCGCGTCGACAATCGCTCTGTGTTCACCGTCAACGTCCCGCGCCCCAAGCTCATAGAAGGCCGATAGCCGGCGATAGCGATCGACGTTCTCATAGAGATGGGCTCGGTAGTCCAACAAGCGTGGGGCCCTGCAAGCCGCGACAAGCGATCGGTGGAACAGCCGATGATTCTCCTCCCACTTCTCATCGAAAAAGCGCGCATCACTTTGGCCGCGATCATTGATCCCGAGCCGATGGGCGGATGCGACGATCTCAGCTTCCCAGTCGCGGTCGCCCTGCGCGATCGCCGCGCGCAGCGCCGTGGTCTCCACCCAGACCATCGTCTTCATCAGATCCATGAGGTCGGCCGCGGAAACCTGGGCGACGCGGAATCCCCGCTGTCCCTCGGCCGTGACCAATCCCAGTGTAGTCAGCCGCGAGAGTGCCTCGCGCAAAGGACTGATCCCGGTCTCGTACCGCTCCTGAAGCGCGACCATGCCGAGACGATCGCCGGGTTTGAGCACACCTCTGACGATTTCCTGACGAATGGCGTTCGCCAATGTCTCGGCCTGAGTTTTCTGGTTGTCCAACAACTTGCGCATCGCTCACCCTTACGCCATCGGCTTCGATTCCCAAAGTAGACAGTAATTTCCAAATTATATATTTCTATCCAAATAAAGATTGACAGCAGAAATTTTGGGTTCATGATGGCGCGGAAATCGCCCGTAAGAGGCCGATCTCGCCCCGGCCAGGCCGCGTCGCAGTGGAGGAAAGTCCTATGAATCAGCAGATCATCGCCACGCCCGAACTCGCCGGCCCGATCCGCAGCGAAACTCGTGATGGCATGCGCATCGACTGGGATGTGCCGCTCCCGATGGATGACGGCTTGATCCTTCGTGCCGACGTGTACCGGCCGATTGCCGAGGGACGCTATCCGGTGATCATGAGCTACGGCCCCTACGCCAAGCTGCTCCACTTCGAGGACGGCTACGTCACCGCCTGGCGAAAGATGGTCGACGAATTTCCCGATGTGCTCGCCAACAGCAGCAACCGCTATCAGGCATGGGAGGTCGTCGACCCCGAAAAATGGGTGCCGCACGGTTATGTCGTCGTGCGCGTCGACAGCCGCGGCGCGGGCCGTTCACCGGGCGTGATGAATCCTCGCGACTCTCGCGAGACCAAGGACCACGCCGCCTGCATCGAGTGGGGCGGCGTGCAGCCGTGGTCGAACGGCAAGGTCGGACTGAACGGCATCTCGTATTATGCCATCAATCAATGGCAAGTCGCCGGGCTTCAGCCGAAGCATCTGGCGGCCATCTGCCTGTGGGAGGGGATGACCGACCACTACCGTGATTACATCTATCACGGCGGCATCTACTGCACCTTCGCCCAGAACTGGTACGACATGCAGTTGAAGGTCGTGCAGCATGGGCTCGGCACGCGCGGCCACAAGAGCCGTCTTAATGGCGAGCTGGTCTCGGGCCCGCCCACGCTGACGGACGAGGAGCTCGGCGCCAATCGCATCGACATGTGGCGCGAGCTGTTCGAACATCCGCTCGACGACGACTATCACCGCGAGCGGTCGGCCGACCTGTCGAAGGTCAAGGTGCCGTTGCTTTCCGCGGGTAACTGGGGAGGCCAGGGTCTTCATCCGCGCGGTAACTTCGAGGGTTTCGTCAACGCTGCTTCAGAACAGAAGTGGCTCGAGGTGCACGGTATCGAGCACTGGACCCACTTCTACACGGACTATGGCGTCGAATTGCAACGACGGTTCTTCGACTATTTTCTGAAGGGCGAAGATAACGGTTGGGATAAGCAGCCCAAGGTACAGCTGCAGATTCGCAGCCCCGGCGAGAAGTTCGCCCAGCGTTTCGAGGAGGCGTGGCCGATCCCGCGCACGCAGTGGACAAAATTCCACCTGCAAAGTGAAGCCTATGGCCTCGCGCAAGGTGAGCCGGCCAGCTCAGCCGACATCGTTTTCCGAGCGCTAGGCGACGGCGTCACGTTCCTGACCGATCCGATGGAAACGGAGACGGAGATCACGGGGCCGATCACAGCGCGGCTTCAGGTGTCTTCGAGCACAACGGATGCCGACCTGTTCCTGGTCGTGCGCCTCTTCGCGCCGGACATGAAAGAAATCGCGTTCCGGGGCGCGCTCGATCCGCATACACCGATCGCACAGGGATGGCTTCGCGCCTCTCACCGGAAGCTCGATCCGGCCAAGAGCTTGCACTATCGGCCGTACCATCCTCATGACGAAGTGCAGCCCCTCGAACCCGGCAAGACTTACGAACTGGATATCGAGCTTTGGCCGACCTGCATCGTGGTCCCGAAGGGCTACCGCGTCGGTTTGAGCGTGCGCGGTCGCGACTACGTCTACTCCGGCGGCAGCGGCGGCCGGCTCTCCAACATGAAGAACGAGTTCACCGGCTGCGGACCCTTCCTGCACGACGATCCGCGGGATCGCACGATGGATCGCTTCAACGGAGAGACGCGTATCCATATCGGCGGAGGTCGCGAAAACTACCTCCTCTTGCCGATCATCCCGGTCAAGTGATTTCCGAAGCAGGAGACGGATCATGGCTCAACATTTGAAGCGTGGACGCGACGCGGTCTTGCGCGCGGAAGACGACGCGAAGGTACGTGCAACGGTCGAAGGCATACTGTCGGACATCGCGACCAAAGGCGATGCGGCCGTGCGCGAGCTCTCGATCAAGTTCGACAAATGGGACCGCAAGGACTACCGCCTGACCAAAAAAGAGATTAACGACTGCCTTTCCGAGATGTCCCAGCGCGATCTCGACGATATCCGCTTCGCGCAGGAGCAGGTCCGCAACTTCGCGCAGATCCAGCGCGACAGCATGAAGGACGTGGAGGTGGAGACGTTGCCCGGCGTCGTGCTGGGTCACAAGAACATCCCGGTGAATGCCGTCGGCTGCTACGTCCCCGGAGGCAAGTATCCGCTCCTCGCTTCGGCGCACATGTCGGTCCTCACAGCCAAGGTCGCTGGTGTCGCCCGGGTCATTACGTGTGCGCCCCCATTTCACGGCAAGCCGGCACCGGCCATCGTCGCCGCGCAACATCTAGCTGGCGCTGACGAGATCTACTGTCTGGGAGGCATCCAGGCCGTCGGGGCGATGGCGATCGGCACGGAGACCATCGCGTCGGTGAACATGCTGGTCGGGCCGGGGAACGCATTCGTGGCGGAAGCCAAGCGCCAACTTTTTGGTCGTGTCGGCATCGACCTCTTCGCCGGGCCGACCGAAACCCTGGTGATTGCCGACGAGAGCGTGGACGGCGAGATTTGCGCCACGGATCTGGTCGGCCAAGCAGAACATGGCCCCAACTCGCCGGCAATCTTGCTGACGAATTCGGCAGCGCTCGCGCGCGACACGATGGCTGAGATCGAACGGATTCTTCAGATCCTGCCGACCGCCGAAATCGCCCGCAAGTCCTGGGAAGACTACGGCGAAGTCATTGTCGCCGAGAGCTACGATGAGATGGTGAAGATCGCGGACGACATCGCCTCCGAGCACGTCCAGGTCATGACGAAAGATCCCAACCACTTCCTCGACAACATGACCAACTACGGCGCGCTGTTCCTCGGGCCGCGTACCAACGTCGCGTTCGGCGACAAGGTGATCGGGACCAATCATACGCTGCCGACCATGAAGGCCGCAAACTACACCGGCGGGCTCTGGGTCGGAAAATTTCTCAAGACCTGTACGTACCAACGGGTCACCACTGACGCTGCCTCCGCGATGATCGGCGAATATTGCAGCCGACTGTGCGCTCTCGAAGGATTTGTCGGGCACGGCGAGCAGGCGAACATTCGTGTGCGCCGTTACGGCGGACGGAACGTGCCCTACGGCAAGGCGGCGGAACCGCGATCGGCCGCCCCCGAATAGGAAGCACGCGGAGCGGCAGGCTCCGCATGACGGTCAATAGAAAAAATGTTGTTGCTCCTCGGCTCGAATACAGCGATGCCCCTGAAGGGAGTTGTACAATGAACGCCCCTACGATGTTGAAATTTTATGACGAGGTCGGACCGTCTTCGCGATATTGGGCGAGCTTCGGGACGTTGTGTGCAGGCTGGGCTCTCGACTTTTTCGATTTCTACATCGTTGGCTTCCTTGTCGCCTCACTCGGCCCTGGCTGGCATCTGACCTATCTTGAATCCTCGATCATGCTGTTGAGTGGCGGCCTGGGTTCGATCTTTGGCGCGCTGTTGTTCGGGGCATTGGGCGACAAGATCGGCCGCAAGCCGGTATTGATCGCGGCGACGATGACTTGCGCGCTGGGCGCGGGTGGGCTCGCGTTCGTGCCCGATGGTAGCTGGCCGATCTTCTCGGTGCTGCGTTTGGTGGTGGGTGCCGGACTGGGCGGTATCGGTGCGCTTCAGCTTGTTATGATCGTCGAGATCACGCCGACGCCGATGCGCATGAAGCTGCTCGGCTGGCCGATCATGCTGCCTTCCGTCGGCACGTTGCTCGCCGCGCTGACCAGCGCCAGCTTGATGCATGTTTTGGGTTGGCGCGGGGTGGCGGCGTTCGGTCTTTTGCCATTGCTCCTGTGCGTACCCTTCGCATTGTTGATGCCAGAGTCACCGCGGTGGCTGCTCGCTCGAGGCCGGTCGGATGCCGCGCGTCGATCGATTGCCACCCTGGCGGGCCGCAACGTGTCGGACGTTCCCGCGGACGCGGACGTCATTGTCCGGCAGCCTTCCGCATCGCTGGGAGAGCTCTATCTGCGGCCGGGCCGCTTCTGGTTCACTTTCTTGATTTGGCTGACGATGAGCACGGCCGGTTATGGGGTCTATCTGTGGGGACCAACCATCACCTCCATGCTCCTCAAGATCGACGTCGCAGCCGCGGCGAAATACTTCGTGTGGATATCGATCGCAGGCCTTCTGGGCCGCGCCATGTTCTCCTATCTGCCGGCAAGGATCGGGCGAGTGTGGTCCGGCCGAATTCTCGGCTTCGGCATCGCTGTCTTTCTGGGCTGCGCGGCACTCTTCCATGACACCTTCGTGCTGGGCATCCCCGTCTTCGTCCTGACTCTTGCGGCAGGTGCCATCTTTTACGACGGGGGCTATTGCACTCTCAGCCCATACATGGCCGAGATCTTCCCGACGCGGCTTGCGGCTCGCGGCTCGGGGTTCGCGCAAGGGGCCAACGGGCTCGGCAAAATTCTTGGCCCGCTGTGCCTCGCGCTGATTGCCGGTTCCAACAATCTTGTCTCCGCCAAAGCAACGGAGGCAGCCGTACTGCCAGCATTCCTGCTTCTAGCCGGATGCGGTCTGGTCTTGTGCGTTTGCTTCTTCTTTGCGCCGGAAACGAAAGACGCAGCGCTCTCCCTTGATGACGACGCCGCCGTGCCTGCTGCTCAGAATTCACCCCTCTACGGTTCGAAGGCGGCAGCGCTGTGAGTGCCGTTCCACACGTGGTGCTCCCGGCTCCGCCGTCGTTCCGACTCGACGGGCGACGCGCGCTCGTCACGGGGGCGGGACGGGGGATTGGCCTGGCCGCGGCGGCCGCCTTGGCGGCTGCCGGCGCGCACGTCCTGTTGTGCGCCCGTACCACTGACGAGATCGAGGCGGCGGCCGCGGCGATCCATGGGGCAGGCGGTGCGGCAGAAGCGGTGACACTGGACGTCACCGATCTGGACGCCGTCGCCAAGGTGCTCGCCGGACGGCCGCCGGTCGATATCCTCGTCAACAATGCGGGCGCCAATCGGCCCAATTTCGTCACCGACGTGTCGATTTCGGACTTCGACACGGTGATGGCCCTCAACGTTCGCGCCACTTATTTCGTGGCACAGAGCGTCGCCCGCGGTCTGATCAACGCGGGTCGCGGCGGATCGATCATCAACATGTCATCCCAGATGGGCCACGTCGGCAGTCCACGCCGCTCGCTCTATTGCGCCAGCAAATGGGCGATGGAGGGATTCACGAAGGCGATGGCCATCGATCTCGCCCCGCACGGGATCCGGGTGAACACGCTGTGCCCCACCTACATCGAGACGCCGTTGACCGAGCCCTTCTTCCGCGACGCTGCCTTCCGACAGTCGGTCCTCGATAAAATCAAACTCGGACGCATCGGGCGGGTCGAGGATCTCACTGGCGCTATCGTCTATCTCGCCAGCGATGCCTCGGCGCTCATGACCGGAAGTTCGATGCTGATCGACGGCGGCTGGACCGCCGAATGATCACTCACATTAAGAGGACCAAGCCATGAAGACCGGACTTACGCGCCAGGACATCTACGATGCAGCGAAAAAAATCTCCAATTGGGGCCGGTGGGGTGATGAGGATCAGATCGGCACGCTGAACAACGTCACTTCGGCCGACATCGTCGGCGCGGCGGGCTTGGTTCGCAAGGGTAAGGTCTTTTCTCTAGGGTTATCGCTAAAGGAGCCGATTCAGTCTGGCCTGTTCGGCGGGCGGTGGAATCCGATCCACACCATGCTGGCGACTGGGACCGACGCTGCGGCGGGGACTCAGGACGAGCCCCTTCCATATCTCCGCTATGCCGACGATGCGATCAACATGCCCTGCCAGGCGTCGACCCAATGGGATGCGCTCTGCCACGTTTTCCTCGACGATAAGATGTACAATGGGTACGACGCGCGGCTCGTCGATGTGAAGGGCGCAAAGAAGCTCGGCATCGAGCATGTTCGCGACAAGATGGTCGGACGAGGCGTACTGCTCGACGTCGCGCGCTTCAAGGGCGTGCCTTCGCTGGACGACGGCTATGCTGTCACTTGCGCCGATCTCGACGGCTGCGCCGAGGCACAGGGTGTCAAAATCCGCAAAGGCGATTTCGTAATCCTACGCACAGGCCATCAGGAACGGTGCCTTAGTGCGGGCGACTGGACGGGTTATGCCGGGGGGCCAGCCCCCGGCTTTGCCTTCGAAACCTGCTTCTGGCTGAAGAACAAGGACATTGCGGCGATCTGCAGCGATACCTGGGGCTGCGAAGTCAGACCCAATGAGACCAGCGAGGCGAACCAGCCCTGGCACTGGGTGGTGATCCCGTCGATAGGCATCTCGATGGGCGAGATATTCTATCTGAAGGAACTCGCCGAGGACTGTGCCGCCGACCGCGTCTATGAATTTTTCTTCACGGCTCCCCCGCTTCACCTCCCTGGTGGTGCCGGTTCTCCGATCAATCCTCAGGCAATCAAGTAACGACTTGAAATAGACCCGAAGCAGTCTGCCCGCTCAGGCAAGTTTCCGCAGCCCATTGCCGGGTGTCTCAATCTTGAATTAGTCGGTTCGAAAGGAGAAAGGAATGAGACGGACATTGGCATGCATTGCGATTGTTGCTGCCATCGCCGGCTGCATGATCCGCACGGCCGGGGCTCAGGGCGTTTCGGCGCCACAGGCCGGCAGTGCGACGGCCACGTCGGAAAATGCGGTTCTTTTGACTGTCTTCCTTCGACACGATCAATCACGGCCGCTCTCTGAATTGAACGCTCAGCTCGCGAGGCAGGGATTTTACAAGCAATTCCCGCCGCCCGGCGTCGAGGTGGTCAGTTGGAACGTCGTCATGGGTGTCGGCCAGATCGTCACCTTGCGATTTCCAGCGAACCGTATCCGCGAAGTCAACCGAGTGCTCGAGGATACCGCGTGGGGGCCGTACCGCACCGAATTCTATCCGACGTATGACTATAAATCCGTGGGCATCGCCGAACATGAAAAGGCGCAATAGAACCTTGCCGGTTCTCTTCAACATTGAGTGGGTGTCACCAATCCCGTGACTTAAACGCACTTCGCTTCATCAGGTGGATAATGCATTGATCGCCCAAAAGCGGGGATTGCCGAATGGAAAGCACGATGTCTAAGCACCAAACAACGATCTCGCGCCGCGATCTGATGCGGAGCAGCGCCATAGCTGCAGCCGGGGCGGCCATTGTTCCTGCGGATACGGCCGGCGCGGCCGAATCCACCTCGAAGCACTTCGAGGCACTTGCCATGGTGCATGTCGAAATCAACGGCATCGATCATCAGCTTGAGTTGCAGCCTCGTGTCACGCTGCTCGACATGCTACGGGAGCGGCTGCAACTCACCGGAACCAAGAAGGGCTGCAACCGCGGTGAATGCGGCGCCTGCACCGTGCTGCTGGAGGGCCGGCGGGTGAACGCCTGTCTCGTGCTGGCCGTGGCAACGGACGGGCGCAAGGTCACGACGATCGAAGGACTGGCGGACGGACCGCACCTCCATCCGGTCCAGCAGGCCTTCATCGATCACGACGCCTTCCAGTGCGGGTTCTGTACCTGCGGACAGATCATGTCGGCGGTGGGCTGCATCGCCGAGGGCCACACCGGCTCGAACGCGGAAATTCGCGAATGGATGAGCGGCAACATCTGTCGTTGCTCCGCCTATCCTCAGATCGCGGCCGCTGTGGAAGCCGCTGCCAAGGAGAAAGCGTGATGCGCGATTTCAGCTATGCGCAGGCGACCTCGCGCGCTGACGCGATTGCGCTTGCGGCTCTGCCGGACACGATGGTGTTGGCCGGAGGAACGGAGCTTCTCAACTGGGCGCGGATCGGCATCGCCGAGCCGGCGCGGATCCTCGACATCACTCGCATTCCCGGCATGGAGGGTGTCGAAGCCTTGCCGAATGGCGGCGTCCGCATCGGCGCGTTGACGAAGCTGAACGACGCGGCCCAGCACCCGCTCATCCGTGCTTCCTATCCGGTTCTTTCGGAGGCGATCCTCAAATCCGCCTCGGCGCAGATCCGCAATCTGGCGACTGTCGGCGGCAATCCGTTGCAGCGCGTGCGCTGTCCTTACTTCCGCGCCGACGAGCCAACCCCCTGCAACAAGCGCATTCCCGGTTCGGGCTGCGCCGCGGTGCACGGCTTCAACGAGAAACACGCGATTTTCGGCTGGACCAAGGATTGCGTTGCCGTCCACCCGGCCGATCCACCAGTCGCGCTTGCCGTATTGGACGCCGACTTTATCACGGAGGATAAGAACGGCGGGCGGCGACTCGCGGCTCGCAAATTCAATGTGCTACCGGGTGAGGATCCGACGGCGCACAGCGTCCTGCGCCACGGCGAGCTGATCGTCGGAATCGAAATCGGTCGACCGGCGCCGAAATCCGCCTATCTCAAGATACGAGAACGGGAAAGCTACGAATACGCCACCGTCTCGGCGGCCGTCGCCCTCGATCTCGAAGGCGACGTGATCCGGCGGGCGCGTATCGCGCTCGGCTCGGTGGCCATGCGACCGTGGCGCCTCGCAGAGACGGAGCGACGTCTCGTCGGTCAGAAACTTGGATCGCCGGCAATTGAGGCGGCCGTCGACGCGGGCTTCGCCGACGCGCGGCCGCTCTCCTCCAACGCCTACAAGATCAAGCTGGCGCGCAATGCCGCGCTGCGCACGATCGAACTCGCAGCGAGGGCATGATGGGCAATTTGGGACAACCGATCGCGCGTGCCGACGGCTTGGTGAAGGTGACGGGCGCTGCGCGCTATGCCGGCGATCAGAATCAGGTCGGACAGCTCTATGCCGTTTTGGTGGCATCTGCTGTTCCTGCCGGGCGCGTCCGCGCGATCGAAACACGGGCGGCGCTTGCCATTCCCGGTGTCACCCGTGTTCTGGTCGCCAGCGACATGCCGCGGATTCACGCCGATCTCGACAAGATCACGGTGCCGCCGCTCGCCACCCGCTTCATTCCGATGCAGAGCGACAATATCGTCCATGAGGGGCAGCCGGTTGCGATCGTCGTAGGCGAGAGCCTCGAAGCAGCGGAAGCGGCAGCCACGATCGTGAGGATCAGCTATGAGCGCGCCGCGTTCATCGTGCCCGAGACGGCTGCCGTCGTGTCGGCCGACCCGAAGAAGGGCAGCTATTCGATGTCGAATACGCTCGACTTCAACAAGGGTGACGCGCCGGCAGCCATAGCTGCAGCTCCGGTCAAGACTGGCGCGGCATACACGCAGCCCTCCCGACACGCCAACCCGATGGAGCCTTCCGCCATCATCGCAGCTTGGAAAGGGGATCATCTCACTGTTTACGACGCCGTGCAGCATCTGCCGGCGGTGCAGAATGTCATGGCGGCCGTATTTGGTCTGCCGACGACATCGGTCCGCGTTGTCTCTCCGCATACCGGTGGCGGCTTCGGCGCCAAAGCTTTTGTCTGGCCGCACGAAATCCTGGCGGCGATGGCCGCGAAGGTCGTCGGTCGGCCGGTGAAGCTCGTGCTTACGCGGCAGCAAATGTATGGGATGGTGGGGCCGCAGCCCCAGATGGTGCATGACGTGCGTTTGGGCGCCGGCGCCGACGGCAAGCTGCTCGGCGTCGGCCACGCGACCACCAACATCACCGGTGTCACGGAGGATTATGTCGAGTTCGGCGCAGTTCCCGGACGTTCTTTCTATGCCTGCGACAACATCACCACCAGCCATCGCATCCGCCGCGGCAACGTTACCTTGCCAACTTTCATGCGCTCTCCTTGGGACGGTCCAGGTTCCTGGGCGCTCGGTTCCGCCATGGACGAACTGGCGCGCGCGCTGGACATGGATCCACTCGACTTGCGTCTTATCAATTACGCCGAGACCGATCCGGAAAGCGGCAAGCCGTGGTCATCCAAAAAGCTGCGGGAGGCGTATGAAGAAGGGGCCCGTCGCTTCGGCTGGCGTACGCGAGTTAAGGGTGGCACCCGGGACGGCCATTGGCGAATTGGCTGCGGCATGGCCGATTGCAGCCAAGGTCAGGCGCGCTTCCATTCGACCGCACGCATTGGCCTGAAAGCGGACGGCACGGCGCGGATCGAGTCGAGCTTCTGCGACATCGGCACTGGCCCTGCGACCATCTTCCCGCAGGTAGCTGCAGAGGTCCTCGGGCTCGATCCCAAGCAGATATTGGCGGTCGCAGGCGACACCGATCTACCCTATTCGGGTCCGACGTACGGCTCAGGAACCACCATTAGTACGGGCGCTGCCGTCCAGCAGGCTGCCTATCGGGTACGCGCCAAGCTCGCGAAACTCGCAGGCTGGCCAGCCGAGGACGTCACCATGCGGGATGCCCGGATCATGCGTGGCAACGAAGCCCGCACCATTCGGGAAGTGCTCGGTGAGGCCGGCGTATCGGAGCTCACGTCCGAAGGCGCTTTCGATCTTCCGGGCGGCGCACCCGTCGATATGGGTTCGCCGGCGTTTCCGGCGCGCACCTTCGGCGCGATCTTCGTCGAGGTCGGCGTCGATCAGGAACTCGGTCTGCTGCGCTTGCGCCGGGCAACCGGCGTCTACAGCGCCGGACGGATTATCAACCCGAGGACAGCGCGCTCCCAGATGATCGGCGGAATTGTGTGGGGCTGGGGCATGGCGGCCATGGAGGCGAGCCACTTCGAGCCCACACTCGGTCGCTGGCTCGCGAAGGATCTGGCGGGCGTCCCACTCCCGGTTAACGCCGACATCCCGCCTGAAATCGATGTGGGATTCGTCGATGAATTCGACGCCAACTCGGGTCCGCTCGGCGCCAAGGGCATCGGTGAACTCGGTGCGACGGGCGTGGCAGCCGCGGTCGGCAATGCCGTTTACGACGCGATCGGCCTCCGTATCCGCGACCTTCCGATCACACCGGAGAAGATCCTGGCGGCCTAGACAGAAGAAGCTTGGCTCGATGGGCAAGATTGCTTTCGGCCTCGCATCCATCGAGGCGTCGGCTGTCGTCCCAACGGCGATCGGGCTTCCGTTTGCCCGACTCCTGATCTTGTCGGTGGTCGGCGCAGCTCTTTTGGGCGTCGGAGCCGGAGGAGTAACAACGAACCGGAGACCTAAAATGGCCGCCAAGAAAACCGTCGCTATCATTGGTGCTTCGCGCGGCCTCGGTTTAGCCTTGGCTGATGAATACTGCGCCCGAGGCTGGCACGTCATCGCCACTTCGCGGGGCAAATCCTTGGGACTCGATGAGTTGCACCAGCTCTATCCCGCGTCACTCGAAATCGAGACGGTTGATATCGTCGAACTAGCCTCGATACAGGCGCTGAAGGAGCGGCTCGCCGGCCGAAGGCTGGACACACTATTTGTCAATGCCGGCATCTGCAAAGCGAACGAATTGACGCCGATCGCCGTCAACGATCAGGATTTCCTCGATATGATGCTGACCAACGCGCTCAGCCCCATGCGTGTGATCGGAGCCTTGGAGAACTTGGTCCCCGAGAACGGCGTGATCGCGGCGATGTCGTCCGAGATTGGCAGTATCGGTAACTCCGTCGGCTTTTGGGAACTCTACAGTTCCAGCAAAGCTGCGTTAAACATGCTAATGAAGGCCTTCTCCGCGCGGCGTCCGGACGATCCGCGCGCTCTTCTGCTGGTCGCTCCCGGTTGGGTGCGGACGGACATGGGCGGCGATGAAGCAACTCTCGTTATCTCGGATAGCATCCCGCTGGTGGTCGACATGGTCGAGCGCAATGCAGGGGTCCCGGGGCTTCGCTTTACCAATCGCCACGGCGAAATCCTGCCCTGGTGAGCTGCGCGCCGGCTACGGCGCACAGCTCGAGCAAACTTAGGCGGTTCGGAATGCCATCGTTAGCTTCCGTTCTAGCCAGTTGCTATCACGAGCCGCAGCGCCGGGCTGCCGTTCCCTTCGGGCTTCTCTATGGAGTATTGGCGGCGCTTGGTTGGGGCGTCGGATTAGCGGCAGCCCATCATGGCTTCTCCGTCGGCTTCGAGCCGTTCGACCTGCTGTTCGTCAGGTACGCCGTCGCCGCTCCGATCCTTCTCGTTCTCTATTACGCGACCAAGCGATCTGGGCGTATCGCTAAGACGAAAGCCACCGTCGCCATGACCCTCGCACTGGTCGGCGGCCCCCTACTCGGCATTTGCGTCATCGGCGGCGGCCGGACGGCGCCTTTCTCAAGCGGAATCCTTATCGAAGTCGCCGCGCTGACCGTCTGCAGTATCGTGCTCGCCCGGCTCGTGCTTTCCGAAAGACTCGGCTGGTTGCGGACGGCAGCGATGCTGGCTTTGACCGCGCGCCTCGCCGTGCTGGCGTTTACGTCTCTTGTCGACGGTTCGCCCGAAGTAAGCGTAGGCATCGTGCTGTTCGCCGGGGGCGGACTTGCGGCTGCGGCTTTCGCTGCCCTTTCGTGCAGGTGGCACGTCGATCCGATCACGGCCATGACGATCGTCTCTTCCGCTTCGCTGGCGACTTTCGGCCCCTACTACGTCTTCTTCGGCGGCCTTAACCGCTTGAGCGCCATCCCTTGGACGCTCCTTCTGGGGCAAATAGTCTGCCAAGGCTTCATCGCGGGCGTGTTTTCGTGGATCGGCTTCCTCTATGCGGCCAGGATCCTCGGACTTGTGACGGCGTCCTTTATGCCCGCCGTGACGCCCGCGGTGGCGGCGCTCATCACATTGTTGATGAGCCGCGAAAGTCCGACGATGCTTCAGTGGGGACTCATCGCTTTCGGGACGTTCGCCGCGGGCCTGCTTATGGCCAACTTGCATGCCAAGACCGCGGTCTCCGCGCAGAGCAACTGAGCGTGGAGGTTCGGAAGACTCACCCGACGGCATCCCACACCGGTGCGAATGGCGGCCGGATGAAGCGCTGGTCCTTCGGCAGCGCTGCGATCGCGGCGCGATCTTCGTCGTCGAGGGTAATGTCGAGCGCGCCGAAATTGGGTTTCTGGCTTTCCGGCCGGGCGGCCGTGGGGATCGCGATGACGCCCTGTTGGTCCAACAGCCAGGCGATCGCTATCTGCGCCGCGGTCGCGCCATATTTGCGGCCGATGGCAGCGAGCGTGGCGTCGTTTGCCGCCCGGCCTTGCGCGAGCGGCGCGTAGGCGGTCAGTGGAATCGGCTTGCTGCTCAGATAGGCCAGCATAGGCGCCTGCGACAGAAAGGGATGGTACTCGACTTGATGGACGGCAATCGGCGCGCCGATCTCGTCGACGGCGCGGCGGAGTATGCGTCGACCCCTGGTTCGCGCGGAAGGTGCTCGCACCAAACCTGCAGCAATTCATGGCGCGATATCCGCGGCTGTCGGTCGACCTCATGACCGGCAACTACCGGGAAGAGATGATGACGGGGGTCGACGTGGCCATTCGGTTCGGGCCGCCGGACACCTCGTCGCTGATTGCGCGGAAGCTGCTCGAGACCTCCATCATAACCTGCGCCGAGCCGGCCTATCTCGAGATGCACGGCGAGCCGAGGACGCCTCACGATCTCGTACACCATGCGCTATTGCTGTTTCGCGATCCGCAGACCGGCCGTCCTTTCCCGTGGGAATTTCATCGCGGTGGCAAAGTCATCGAGATCAACGCCGCCGGCCGGTTGATGATGGACGATCCCTCGGCTGCGGTTGCGGCGTGCATTGCCGGACAGGGCGTGTTTCAAATGCCGGCACCCGGCCTGAAATCCGTGTTCGCGAAGGGAGAGCTTGTGCAGATTTTGCCGCAATGATCCGACGAACGGTATCCGCTCTATGCCTATCATCCCTCCCGGCATCTGCCGCCAGTAAAGGTCCCGGCTCTTCTCGATTTCGTGCAGGAGATCGCAGCCCCAGCCGTGTCGTCTGGCCCTTCCAAGCGGCAGAACTCTACCAACACGAAAGGCCCGCTTCCCCGAACCAAACGGCCGCGCTGAAAGGGCGAGCGCTCCTGCGGGCCCCTGAGAGCTTAGCGGCGGCTGCCGCGACTCCGGACTTCAAGGCAAAGGGGTTCGAGCCACCGGGGGATCCGGGGCGATCGCGAATGAATGCACTGCTGGCGAGTGCGCGACCAAATTTCGCAGGCGTTCATCGAGGTAATTTTGCGCGCGGCCTACCCGTCGAAGCGGACGAGGCCTCGCCATGGCCCGGTCAATGCAACACATGTGCAACACGCCGAGCGTAAGCTATTGACCATTGTTATAAGGAAAACGTTTCCCAAACCGTAGCTCGCATGTTCGGGTCATGCCGGGATCGCCACTCGCCGCGCCCGATGGCGGGCAACCCGGAACTCCAAGCCCGGGTTACCATGACATCGCCTCTTCTACGCAGCCTTGAGGCCAAGTAGTTGCTGCGCTGTCCCACCCAACATCATCAGGCGGTCGGCATTATTGAATCCTTCCGCGGTCATGATGTGTTCCACAGCGGTCGATGTCCAACCGAAGGGATAGTCGGTGCCCAGGACAATCTGCGACTTACCAACTTGAAACGCCAGATGGCGCAGAGCCTCAGAGCTGAAGATCAGCGAGTCGAAATAGATCTGACGGAGATACTCCGTCGGCCTTTTCTTGAGAACCGGACCGGCGGCGCATTTTGCCGGTGACTGCAGGCAGGCATGATCAGAGCGGTCAGCATAGGATGGAAGGTAGCCGCCACCATGGGCCGCGAGTATCTTCAAGCGGGGGAAGCGGTCCAAGGTGCCCTCGAAGATAAGATGCGAGAGCGCGATTGTGGTGCCGAGCGGATTGCCGATCACGTTTGGGAGATTGCCGTTGCCCTGGAGGCGCTTCGATAGCTCAGGCGCGCCTTGAGGATGGATAAATAGTGGAACGCCAAGTTCCTCGGCCTTGGCCCAGACCGAGTTGAAACGCTGGTCCGAAAAGTCGACGCCGGCGACATTATCGCCAATGGCCGCGCCCTTGAGCCCATGGTGCTTGACGGCCGTTTCGAGCTGCTCGACGGCTATTTCAGGGACTTGAAGGGCAAGGGATCCAAAGGCCATGAACCGATCTGGTTTGGCGGCACAGAGACCGGCGAGTTTTTCGTTCTGTAGGTCGCAAACCTTTATGGCGGTGTCGCCGTCCAACGAGTACCAAGTTGGATTAATGCTCAAAACCTGCATGTCGATGCCTTGAGCATCCATCGCACGGATACGATCGTCAGCCATTTCAAGCGTCGGCGCTTCCATCTGCTGGCCCATCATGGCCGCCGTATCGGGGAAAGCGCAATGTGCGTGCATGTCTACGACCTTGGCTCGCTTTCCACCAATGATGATCTCGCGGCGCTTTGGTGAACCATTTGCGGCGTAGGCGAGCGAATGTTTCAGGCAGCATCCGGTGAAAACCACACCACCGAGGCCGGCAGTGAAGCTTTTGATAAAGGCGCGTCTCGTCGTCATTCTTTCTCTCCCCAGACCGTCGGTTGGTATCGTTTTCTTCTTCGAACCAATTCTCAATCAATCTTAAATATGGATTTGGTATTGGTTCAAATTGGTTGCGACCTCATTTTTGCCTGCGGAGGTCGTGCGCCGATGTCCCTTCGATCTGCCGACTGCCTTGGCCGACCAAGATATTTCAGCATTCGCTGGCGCTGGAACGGGCTCGCGCAGGCCGGCTCGGGCAAGGCTGATGCCATGCATTCTGGCTAGTTGGATTCCCTGCATATGTTCGCGAGAACTACTGTCACGGTAGTGCACAGTGGGCTGGCACGGACCGACGATGATGTTGGCTCCGTTAGATTGTGGATTGCCAATAGGCTGCAAATGAAGCCACGTCGCGGGTGCCCCAACCCTTACTGATAGCTTCGTCGAAGAGTTCGAGTGCTCGAGCTGTAAGCGGAGGTCGGTGGCCTCGGCTCTCGGCATCTTCCATCATGAGAGCGATGTCCTTTCGCGCGGTCGCGAGTTCGAAGGCTGCAGGCTCCGACAGATCGCCTCCCAGGGCAGCCGCGATGATATGCCCCCTGATGCGCAAGACGTTCGCGCCGCCGGGCGTGTCTGCAAGCATTTCGACGATCTGCGACGGCGAGTGCCCAAGATGCTTAATCATTGAGTAGGCTTCACCAAAGGTTTGATAGAAGACCAGCAACATCAGGTTGATCGCGAGTTTTGTGCTTGATCCGGCTCCAATATCGCCTACGTGATCGACTCGTCGGCAAAGTTGTTCAAGAAGCGGCATTGCACGCTCGATATCGACCTTCGTTCCGCCGGCAAACCCCAGCAACTGGCCGGAACGGGCTGGTGCGATCGTTCCGCCGACGGGGCATTCCACGATGGCCGCCCCGTGTTCCCTAACGTCGCGGGCGAGCCGTTCTTCCGTCGACGGGGTCACGGTACTCATGTCGATGAACAGCTTATCCCTGATGTCAGCGCGGAGAAGGCCGTCCTTTCCACGATACACCGCGTCGATCGCGGCAGGATCGGTCAGCATGGTTATGATGACTTCGGCGCCGACGGTCAGGTCGGCCGGAGTCTTGGCCTCGCCGGCGCCCATTGTGACCAGAGCGTCGGCTTTGCCTGGCGAGCGATTCCATACCGCGACCGTGTTGCCGCATTCGATCAGTCGCGCGGCGATCGCGCTGCCCATCCGGCCCAGGCCGGCGATACCAATGATCATCTGGTGCTCACTTCCTAATTCTCGTCGGAACATGCGAATGCGGCGATAGCACTTCCTGCGCCGTTGTTTGGCTTGGAATGGTGTGATGGGTAGGCGCCCGGTGGTCTATATCCCTGCCGCGCGTTTCATCACCTCGTAGATCGATGCCGTGTCCTCCAATTCATGCCCCTGCGCGAGCGCTGCGAGGTAGAATTGCGATGCAGCGGCAAACAGTGGCAACGGACAGTCTGCCTCGAGACCTAGTTGCGAGATCAATCCAAGGTCTTTCACATGCGTCTTTACCGTGACGGTCGCCTGGCCGAACGTACTGTCACGCATGAGCGGCCCGCGCACCTGAAACATGCGGGACGAACCGGCGCTCTCGCGCAGCGCATTGTAGACAACAGCCGGCTCGAGCCCGACCTTCAGTCCGAGAACCATGGCCTCTGCAGTCGATGCGTTATGGATCGTCACGAGATGGTTTGCGATCAGCTTCATTTTCGTGCCGTTGCCGAACGCACCCAAGAAGTGCTGCTCCTTCGAGATAACCGCGAAAACCGGGGCACAGCGATCGAAGCCGGAGCGCTCGCCGCTTGCCAGCATCACCAGGTCGGCGGATACAGCCTGAGCGCCAGTGCCACTGATCGGGCAGTCGAGAAAGATGTGGCCGCGGCCTTCGAGCGCCGCATGCGCAGCGAGCTTGGTTTCGAGCGAGAGCGTCGAACACTCAAGCAGGACTCGGTCGCGTATGTCTATCTGCGCGAGGGCAAACACCGTGTCGGCAAGCGCATTGGCGCTCGGCAGGCTAAGGATGACGATCTCGCTGCCCTCAATCAGGTTTTTCAGGGAAGAGACGGCGCTTCCGCCGGCGGCTGTGAGAGCGTCGCGGCGCGTCTCCGAGGGATCGAAGCCAAGAACGGCAATGCCAGCCTTGAGGAGATTGCGCGCCATGGCCAATCCCATGATGCCGACGCCAATAATGCCGACCGCTCCGGCAGTTGTTTCACTCGACTTTTGTGATCTGGCGATGTCGTCGTTCATCTGCTGCTTTCTGTATCAGTGCTCGCAGCCGTGCCTCGGACGGCGGCCTGGCTCGGCGAGCTGTATGGATTGAGGCGGACGCCGCTCAGGGGACAATCGGCAACAGAAGATGCGGCAGTTTGTCGACGGATGCATGTAGCGTGGTGGTGCCGTCGAAGACTTCCGGCGGACGGTCGATCGGGTCGTCGTGCAGGAAAGGACCGCAGCCAGTCAAGACGTTCTTGAAATTCGACAGTTTGCCGCCGTCTCCGCCCGGATAGACGTAGTCACGGCCCCTTATCGAAAGTGCTATGCGGTAGCCGGCCGGTACGACAACCGACGTCGGCCAGACCTCAACGGTCAACTCTACTTGCTCTCCCGCCGAGAGCGGCTGGACCACGTCGTGGGTGTGGTAAGGCATGTATGGCTTCGAGCGGGCCGCATCCTGCTTTCGATGCGACGCGCGCAGCCAGCCTTGCGCGACCGGTGTGTGTGGATCGATCGCGCCTTGATAGACAATCTCCTTGAAGTCCGGCGCGAAGACGCGCACGACAAGAAAAAGGTCGGCGTCGCGCGTCGAGGACGACACGAACAACTTGGCTGCAATCGGTCCCGTGAGCTCGGTTTCGTGTTGGAGCGGCTCGGTGAGGAAGGTCAGGCCGTCTCCCATCGCCCGGAAGGAGCGTTGGGCCGGCTTGGCTTCGGCCCGAGCCGTGGTGGCCAGCGCAAGCTGGTCGAGGTCGAGATAGAATTTCGTCCACTTCGTCCGGGCGATCGGCCATTCGGCTTCGCGGCGCTCGACGAAGCTGCCGTCCGCTTTGCGCACCTGCAGGATCACAGCAGGCGTCTTGTCCCAGCCATTATCCTTTCCCTTGAGGAAGTGGTCGAAGAACTGCAGCTGCAATTTGCGGCCGTAATCGGTATAGAAATGGGTCCAGTGCTCGAGACCATGCACCTCCAGCCATTTCTGCTTGGCAGGTGCTTCGACGAAGCCGTCGAAGTTTCCGCGTGGGTGGAGGCCTTGGCCGCCCCAGTTTGCCGAAGACAGGAAGGGAACGTCGATCTTGCTCCAATCGGCGGTACGGTCATGGTAAAATGAGTCGTTCAGCGACCGACCATTGACCTCTCGGCCAAAATCGATCCGATTCCGCGCGAGTTCCTCGTCCGACAGGATTTCGGGGCCGCAAACGAGTTCGCCGTGGACCGAACTGCGTCGGCCGCGCTCGCCGATGCCGTACTGAACGGTCTTGACCTGCATGTCGTACCAATTGGCCCAAAAGGTCGAGAGAATGCCGCCGTGGTGGCTGAACTCCCGGTACGCGTCATTGGCGCCTTCCCAGATGCACATCGCCGCGAGATGAGGTGGTCTGTGCTGCGCGACATGCCATTGGTTCGAGCCGAAATAGGATACGCCGTTGAGGCCGACCTTGCCGTTTGACCAGCTCTGCATACCGGCCCATTCGATGCATTCGTAGAAGTCTCGCTGCTCACGCGGACTGAACGGATCGATGAAGCCGGGGGAACAGCCGCAGCCGCGCGAATCGACGCGGATACAGGCATAACCATGCGGCACCCATTTCTCTGGATCCGCGACTTCCCAGGATTGATAGAGATTAGATGAGCCATCCGCGACATCGGGATGCTCGCGGACCATGCGCTCCCAAGCGCTCGGATACCCGTCTTGGAATGACAGCCCCTTGGCATATGGGCCGTACGTCAAGAGCGCCGGATAGGGGCCATCGCCGACCGGCCGGAAGATGTCTGCGCGCAGGAGGTTACCATCATCCATTGTAATAGGGACGTTCCACTCGATATGCATCCCGTCGCGAAGCTCGATGCGATGTTCGCCTTCTGTCGCCGGCTCACTGTCAGCACGTGCTTGAACGTTGGACATCTAAGATCCTCCCCAAATTTGCAAACAAAATAGAAGGGGGACTTCGCCCGGCAAATTATGAAATCAACGAAAAGCGATCATTTTTCGTTATGTCACGGTCATTCGACAAGTTGATGGGAAAGAGAACTTCTTATCATTGTCATCGAAGGTCGATGCGCTGCAAGCTGGAGAGAGTTCGATTTTCGTAACAAGGGCTTTCCATGGAAACACTCGACTTTCTCTCATCGGATTTTCAAGCCGAAGTGCGCAACTTCCGCAGCGCGCTTGGCCGGTTCGCTACCGGAGTGACGGTCGTCACGACTCGCGCACCTGGCGGAAAGCTCGAGGGCCTCACAGCGAATTCGTTTTCGGCCGTTTCGCTCGACCCGCCGCTGGTGCTTTGGAGTCTGCGGCGTCAAGCGCCCTCGCTTCAGGCCTTCATCAATGCAAACTGTTTTGCGGTCAACGTCCTGTCGAAAACGCAGGTACAGATGTCGCGCCATTTTTCTACGCCGTTCCTCGACAAGTTCGAGCAGCAGGCTTTCATCAGCGGTGTTGACGGCTGTCCGATGCTCTTCGCTGAAAGCCTGGCAATATTCGAGTGCCGAACCGAGAAGATGATCGAGGGCGGCGACCATATTATCTTTCTCGGGCGTGTCGTCCGTGCGCATCATCGTGACGGCGAGCCACTGACTTTTGTGGCAGGGGGATACGGCACCCATTTGCCGCTGTCTGAGCCGCTTCACGCGCGCGGCTAAAGCGCGATGAGATTGGGATGGATCGTCATCGCGCAATTAGTTGATGTTTGAGCATGATCTTTTCGGAAAACCGCTTCACACTTTTCCGGATCATGCTTTAGTCGTTGTTATTGCTATCTTGCGAGAGGGCGTTTCGATATGTAATCGGTTTGCCAGGGAGCTGTTGGAGGGCGGTCAAGTCTCTGCCGCAACGTTTATGACCGCGATGTCGAGCGGCACCCGTTAAGGGACCTGCCTTGGTCCCGTTTGGCAACAGAGCCAGTTCTTGGACATTATCTGGAATAATGAAGATCATCTTGGAGCATAATTTTGCTCGCTGTCCTTTTGACTGTAGCCTTTTTCAAGTTTCTTAAAGGGACAACGGTTGGGGAGGGTGGGAATGACAAGCTGTTTGGGCTCGTGGCTGAGAGCTGCAATTGTTGGCGTCATATGTATGTGGAGCGCGGCGGCGGCTGCGGAAGGGCGCATCAAGATTGGCTGCACGGGCTCAACGGACTGCGCATCTGCGGTCGTCGCCGCCAAGGAGGGGATATTTAAGAAGAACGGTCTTGACGCCGAGATGGTGCTGATCGGCCTCGCCTCCAACATACCTGCTGCACTGGTTTCCAATTCTATTCAGATCGGCGGCCTTACGCCGCCCATGCTGTTACAGGCCGATGACGGAGGGCTGGATCTTGTCGCGTTAGCCGGTGCGTCCTCGACCGCAAAGGAGACGGTTGGAACCATCGGTGTGATCGCGAAGAGGGAACTTCCGATCAAAGTCGCGAGTGACTTTGTTGGCAAGAAAGTCGGAGCTCCTGGGCTTGGTGTCTTCCTTGATGTTCTATTTCGCCAATGGTTGATTCAGAAAGGCGTCGACCCGAGTAAGGTCTCTTTTGTCGAGGTGACCTTCGCGACGATGAATGATCTGCTTAAGACGGGTACGCTTGACGCAGTGATTGCTTCGGAGCCGACGCTTTCGCGCATCTCTGGTCCCGAGGGGGCGGGGACGGTCGTCGCGAACTTCATGTCTGATTTTCCCGAGAAACAAACCGTTGTTGTCTATAGCGCGACGCGTCAATGGGCGGCCGCCAATCCCAAGGAGGTCGCGGCATACCGCAAGTCGATTGTCGAGGCGGCCGAAATCGTCAATCGCGATCCGGACAACGCGCGTCAGGCAATGTCCGAGTTTACCAAGGTGTCGATGGATATTCTTAAGAGCGTGAGGCTCTCGGTGTCCGATCCCGCAATAACAACTGAGCAACTCGGTTGGTGGATGGATATTATGAAACAGCAAAAGCGGCTGCAGAACATAACGAGCGGTGCCGGTATTGTACTGCAATGAGCGTAACGTCCGTTGCATTAGCCACGCAGTCCGATATGGCGGGTGCCTCACGGGTGGGTGTGAGAGAATCCCTCGTTTCGTTCGATCGGGTGACGCTCGCCTATGGTCCCCGCACGATTATCTCAGATTTGAGCCTTGATATTGCGCAGGGTGAATTCGTTTGTGTGATCGGTCCGTCCGGTTGCGGAAAGACTTCCGCGCTGCGGATCATGGCAGGCTTGGTGGCGCCCACCAAAGGTACGATCTCTGTCGCAGGGCGCCCCTTCACCGCGCCCCAGCGCGACATCGCGATCGTCTTCCAAGATTATAGTCGCGCGCTTTTGCCCTGGCGTACCGCGTCAGGCAATATTTCACTGGCGCTTGAAGCCGCGAATGTTGCCCGTAGCGAGCGCGCGAATCGCATCGCGGTTTTGCTCGCGAAAGTCGGTTTGGGCAATCATGGGAATACCTATCCGTCAGAAATGTCGGGCGGCATGCAGCAACGGCTACAGATCGCGCGCTGCCTTGCGCAAGAGCCGAAGCTCCTGCTGATGGATGAGCCGTTCGGGGCGCTGGACGCGATGACCCGACAGGCACTCCAGGATGAACTGCTTGGCATCGTGGCCAGCACCGGCGCAACGGTTTTCTTTGTTACGCACGATCTGGAAGAAGCCATCTATCTTGGTGATCGCGTTATTGGACTTTTGCCGAACCCCGGCCGCATTGGCATTTCGTGCGAGGTGGCATTGTCCCGGCCGCGAGACCAGCTTACGGCACGGGAAAATCCCGCCTTCCTTCAGCTGCGGCGCGAATTGTTTGATTTCATCCGGCGTGCGGAGCGCGCATGAGTAACCTTGCCAGGGGATTGCTTGTCCCTGCGGTCCTGCTCGGAGCAGCTGAGGGCGCGGCGCAATTATCCGGCATGCGGAGCGACGCCGTAGCGCCACCGAGTGCGGTCATCGCTGCATTTCGTGACCTGTTCACCGACCGGACGATCGTGATCGCAACGCTGGATACGCTGACGACAACGTTCGCGGGTCTTGGGCTTGGCGGAGGTTTTGGATTGGTGCTCGGGCTGGTGTTCGGACTGGTCCGCCCGCTCGATCGCGTTACTTCGCCGGCGATCGAGATCGTTCGTCCAATTCCTTCGATCGCACTCATTCCAATCGCGATCATTGCGTTTGGCTTCGGCTACAGCATGGAAGTGTACATTGTGGCGTTTGCCTGCCTATGGCCTATCCTCATCTTGACCCGTACGGCCATTTCGGAGATTGACCCGCGTCTAATTGAAGTATCGCGAGTCCTGCGGCTGACGTTGATCCAGAAGGTGACGAAAATCGTCATTCCCGCCGTGCTCCCGCGTATCGTCGTGTCGATCCGGCTGGCGGCAGGCGTCGCACTTGTCGTCGCGGTAACCGTGGAAATTGCTGCCAATCCTCTTGGCCTCGGCAATGCCATCATGGTGGCCCAGCAATCGTTACGTCCGGCGGTCATGCTGGCCTATCTGGTCTGGATCGGAATTGTTGGCTTCATGCTTAGCGCCGGCCTGACGCTTGTCCAGCGCCACCTGTTGGGCCGTGCGGCCGTGATCGAGGCCGAGCGATGAAGAGTTGCGGGGCTTGGTTGTGGCGGGCAGGCAGTGTCATTGTCGTCGTGTGTCTAGGTCTACTCTGGCAGTGGGTCACTGATCAGCATTTCATCTCGCCGGTTTTTCTTCCCGGCTTGGATCGTGTCGGGCAGGCCCTCGCGCGCGGCTTGAGTTCGGGCGACCTTACTCCCAAGGTTCTGGCCACGATCGAACGAATGTTGTGGGGCTGGTTCATTGCGTCGCTTATCGGTATCCTCCTTGGCGCCATGATCGGGATCTCGCCGCGCCTCAAATCATATCTGGCCCCGATCCTCGAGTTTCTCCGCCCGCTGCCGGCGTCGGCGATTGTGCCGGTCGTGATTGCTTTGCTCGGTTTGACAGATGCCATGATACTGTCGGTCGTCGGCTTTGGCGCTCTTTGGCCGGTTTTGTTGGCGACCGTTCACGGCTTTTCGGCCGTTGATCCGAGGCTGTATGAGGTCGGACGTGCGTTGCGCATGTCCAAGTTTGCGACGATCTACAAGATCGCGCTGCCCTCGGCCATGCCGGATATACTGTCCGGCATGCGCCTCAGCCTCACGGTCGCCCTAATCCTCTCCGTCGTCTGCGAGATGATTTCGGGTCGCGAAGGGCTCGGAAACTGGATACTGCTTTCCGCGCGCTTCTTTCGTTCGGCGGACCTCTATGCCGGAGTGCTGCTTCTCGGTCTGATTGGCTACGCCAGCGCATTCATCCTCAGTGCGGTTGACGGGAACATGTTCGCCTGGCGCCGGCGACGGGGCGACCTCATACGATAGACCCTATCATCCGGGATCGGTCTCCATGATCGCAAATTCTTCGCAGTAGCCCAGCGTCATTATCGGCGGTGATATGACGCGTGAGAAATCATTATTTTTGCAATCTGCCTCGTCCGGGTAGTGCTCACCTTATCACAGGAGAATTGCCATGCAGTTGGGCTTTTTCACGATGCCCGTTCACCCGCTAGAAAAGGAATGGAAGCGATCTCTTCAAGAGGATCGCGAGGCTTTCATACTTGCGGACGAACTCGGTTTCACGGAAGGATTCTGTGGCGAACATGCCACCGACCAAGCTGAAAATATTACCTCGTGTTCGTTGTTCATTGCGACGCTGATCGACGCAACGAAGCGGATCAAGCTCGGAACCGGTACTGTCAATCTTCCCAACAGTCATCCGGCAGCTGTCGCTGCACAGGTGGCAATGCTCGATCACCTTCTCGATGGACGGTTCATTTTCGGCATCAGCCCCGGAGGCCTGATTTCCGATGCGGAAGTCTTCGGCAATCTCGACGCGAACCGCAATGAAATGTTTTTGGAGGCGATCAACCACGTGCTGAGGATTTGGTCGTCGGAGCCGCCATACGACATCCAGGGCAAATACTGGCACATCACGACAGCCCGCACCGTCCTCACGGAAATCGGACAGGGCATTCTGCCCAAGCCGCTCCAGCGGCCTCATCCTCCGATTGTAGTGACGGCTGTCGCGCCGTTCTCGAAAGGAATTACCGAAGCGGCGGCTCGCGGATGGGAGCCCATTTCGGCGAACTTCCTGATGCCCGTTTGGGTCAAAAGTCATTGGCCGAAATACGTCGAAGGCTGCGAACGAGTAGGCCGGCCGGCTGACTTCGCTCATTGGCGTGTGGCAAAGAGCGTATTCGTCGCTGAGGACAGGGCGACCGCGAAGGAATATGCGACAAGCGCTCGCAGTCCATATCGCTTCTACTATGAGCAGATGCTCGGCAAGATGCGTAAGGGAGGCCGCCTCGAACTATTCAAGACCGATCGCAATATGTCGGATGACGAGGTCAACATCGATATGATGATGGATGCTCTCGTGATCTACGGTACGCCAGACGAGGTTGCGGACAAGCTGCTTGCATTCCGGGAGACGGTCGGGCCATTCGGCACGATGCTGTATGCCGGACATGATTGGCTGGATCGCGAACTAGCGCGCAAGTCGATGGTCTTGCTGGCCGAGAAAGTGCAGCCGCAGATCGTGCAAGCCGAGCGAGACGCGACCGGTGTCGGTCGGACTAAATCAGCCGTTGGATAATACCCAGATCGGCGACGGGTGGGAGGCTCCTTGAATTACTTCAGATTGCCAGACGGCCGGCGTATAGCGATCCGCATTGAGGGTGATGAAAGGCTGCCGTGGCTGGTGCTCTCAAACAGCCTGGCGGCCGATTACACGATGTGGGATAGCCAGATGAAGGCTCTTCTCCGTCGATACCGTGTGCTGTGTTACGATACACGAGGGCACGGCGATAGCAGCGCACCTGAGGGGCCTTACAGTTTCGATGACCTCGTCGGCGACGTTATCGCCCTGCTTGACGGCTTCGATATCGATAAGACGGCCTTCATGGGGCTATCGCTGGGAGGGATGACCGGACTTGGGCTCGCGCTTACGCATCCGACGCGAGTATCGGCTCTCGTATGCTGTGATGCCCGCGCGGACGCGCCTTCAGCTTTTATCAAGAGCTGGGATGAACGGGTGGCGCAAGTGCGGGCGCACGGCCTGCAATCAATTCTGGCAGAAACTCTGGAGAGATGGCTTTCCCAGCGCTTCCGAGAAGCAAATCCCGACGAAGCGGCGCGTATTGCCACCATGATCTTGAAGACCTCAACCGTGGGGTACGCCGGTTGCGCTGAGGCGCTCAAAAGGCTTGCCTACCTTGGCAGCCTTGATCGGATCGTCCACCGGACCTTATTCGTTGTTGGATCCGATGATCTGGGAGCGCCACCGTCGGTTATGCGTGACATGGCTCGGCGTGTTCCTGGGGCCCTCTACAGGGAAGTAGCTGGCAGCGCCCATCTACCGAATGTCGATAACCCTGAGGGGTTCTTCAAGGCCATCAACGACTTTCTTGGGCTGGATAGATAGTGATCGCGAATCGCAGCGTCTATTGATTGCCGTTGAGGCAGCGAACGGTCGGTTGCAATCGTGTTGTGCCTGCTTTTCCGCATTTTTCTTGATCACGCCCGAGGCCAGCGTTGGTTGAGTTGGTGCGCCTCCTCTGACAGGATTTCCAGGAACGCCGTAGCTGGGGCGGATAGCACGCGTCGTGACGGCTCGATTAGGATCAAATCGAGCCCGAACGGCGGGTTGGCGATTGGGTTCACCGTGAACGAACGCGGTTTCCCGGTTTCGGCCATCATGATTCCGGGAAGGATGCAATGCCAATCGGTACGAGCGACGAAATCGAGCGATCCGAGCATGGCGTCCAGTTCAAGAAGCTTATCAATCTGAATACTGTTCGATGATAAATAGGTTTCTATCAAGTTTCTGCGCGTATTGACCTTGCTTGGCAGCACGAGTTTGATAGGGCTGATATCACGCAGGTCGATTGGCTGGCCATGTTTGAGATCCGAGTGCTTGGCCGACACGAGTACTTCCGGTGTCCGGATAAATAGTCTGCTGCGAAGTCCAAGAGCGCCGGGAAATGCGGGAACAATCGCGAAATCGAGCACGCAATTCTGAACCTGGAGTGTAAGCGCGGCGCTAAAGCCCTCCACGACCCTTATCGCGCAGTTCGGGTGTTCATTGATAAAGCGGGCTAGAGTAGGTGCTAGTACGCCACGGGTCATAGTCGGCATTAGCCCGATGTTGATTGCCCCTTCGATGCCATGTCCAAAACTGCGGACGGCGCGTTCAGCTGTTGCGTGGGCACGCAATACTTCAATGCAATGGTGATAATACTGGTCGCCAGCCGGGGTAGGAACCACGCCACCCGTGTCACGGACGAACAGCTTGACCCTGAACGAATCTTCCAGCTTTCGAATATGCTGCGAAACGCCGGATTGAGTAGCATGCTCACGCTCCGCCGCGGTTGTGAAGGAGCGTTCCTCATAAGCTGCTACGAAAAGCTTCATATCGCGAAGATTGTCGCTCACCCCTCATCGCCCTTTTTGATTGGTTCGATGGAATCACATCACGTTCTATACTGTAGATGCGCCCGATTGTCCGCCTGTGATGGACCTTCGAACGGAGCCGCCTGGATTTTTGTACGTGACACCGCTTTTGAGCTCACGGTCGACGTCGGGCTCATTCCGAAGCCAAATGAGATTCGTGACCATGGGCGGCGACATCCATTCCTTGCAATCGATTTGCTTCCATCACAAAACCTAATTGACGGCAGTCGATCTAATTATTTGAGCTTCAGGTTCAGGCAAGTAGCGTTCACTGACAAAATCGGCGGGCGCCAATGTCCGACAAATAATCTCGGGAGAAGCGCAAATGACAACTTTCTCGCCCAAGTTGGTCAGTTCTCTTAGCGTCCCCATGCCCGTCGAGCATTCAACCCCAGAGAAAATGGTCGTTTCGGCGAATGACGTGTCATTCGCGTACGGAACGATGGCGCCGACCGTGGTCGGATTCGACCTGGCGGTGAGGCCCGGCGAAATCGTATCGATCGTTGGTCCCAGCGGTTGTGGCAAGTCGACGCTTCTGCGGCTCTTCTCGGGACTGAGGCAGCCAACGTCGGGAACGGTCGAACGGAATTTCGGGCAGGGCAGTCGTCATGGCTGCAGCATGGTGTTCCAGGAAGACACGCTGCTGCCATGGCTGAAGGTCAAGGATAACGTTGCGCTATATTATCGCTTCACCCGCCGTCGCGCCGCGGACAAGGACCGTCACGTCGCCGAGCTGCTCGAAATGGTCGGCCTGACAAAATTTGCCGACTACTACCCCTATCAATTGTCAGGTGGAATGAAGCGCCGCGTCGCAATCTTAACTGCGGTCGCTCCGACGCCGGATCTGCTGCTGCTGGACGAGCCCTTCTCGGCGCTTGATGAGCCGACCCGAATTGGCGTTCACAGCGATCTGTACATGTTGCTGCGAAAGCTGAATATCACGGCAATCCTGGTGACTCATGATCTTGCGGAAGCGACCTGTCTCTCCGACAGAGTAGTGATCCTGTCGCGGCCCCCATCGCACGTCGTTGAAGAGATCCGTATCCCTTTCGGGGAGTCGCGAGAGATGATGAACTTGCGAGACGACCCGCGGTTTTTGCAGATTTACGGACAGCTTTGGCATACCCTAAAAGGCCAGATCGCGGGCCTAGCCCGTGAAGTCGGCGACGCCCGCGTCTCCGGCGTCGCGCCATGACCGTCTGCCCAAATGACTGACGTCGATATTCTGATCGTCGGCGGAGGCACCGCCGGCTGCGTCCTGGCAAATCGCCTCAGCGCCGATGCAATGCTGCGGGTGATGCTAGTCGAGGCCGGGCGCGACATTGTGCCGGGCGCGGTGCCGAAAGACATCGATGACGTGTTTCCGCGTGCCTACGCCAATCCAGCTTATTTTTGGCCCGATCTGAAGGCGCGCTCGGTTGTGGGACGGCCGTGGAGCCATTACACCCAGGCGCGAGTTATGGGCGGTGGTTCGAGTGTTATGGGCATGTGGTCGCTGCGAGGACTGAGCGCAGACTACGACTCTTGGGCCCGCTTCGGCGCACAAGGCTGGGATTATAAGGATGTCCTGCCCTATTTCAAACGAGTGGAGAGCGACGCCGATTTCAGCGGCGACCTGCATGGGTGCGAAGGGCCGGTGGTTTTGCAGCGAACGCCCATCACACAATGGCCGGGCCTCAACCATGCGGTCATGCGCGCAGTCAAGGCCCGTGGATTCAACTATCTCGAGGACGGCAACGGCGACGACCGCGACGGCATTTTCGCGGTGCCGCTTTCAACCGATGGGCGTGCCCGTGTCTCGGCTGCTTCCGCCTATCTTTCGCATAAGGTTCGAAAGCGCGACAACCTTGAAATTGTGGCGGATACTCGCGCGCTACGGGTTGTTTTTGAAGGCAAGCGCGCGATTGGCGTGGAAATTGCCGCAGCGAACGGCGCTCCGCGACTAATCCGCTCGAAGCTGACGGTCATCTCCTGCGGAAGTTTGCACACTCCTGCGCTTCTCTTTCGCTCGGCCATTGGCCCTGCGGCCAAATTGCAGCCGCTGGGCTCGGCCGTCGTTCACGATAATCCGCACGTCGGCCAGAATCTGCAGAACCATATCTTTGCCCATCTCGGCGCTGTCGTTAAACCTCGTGCACGGCAATCGTCAGCCTTGCGGCGATATTCGATGACCGGCATCAGGCTGTCGTCACGTGCGGCAGGGGCACCGCCATCGGATCTGTTTCTTGGCGTCATGTCGCGAACCGCCGGTGGTGCGGCCGGAAACCGTCTTGCGATGCTTGCGGCCATCCTGAACGCGCCTTTCTCACGCGGCGTGGTGGAGCCGGATCCCGAGGCGCCATTTGGGCCGCCTCGCGTGGATTTCGCGATGCTAAGCGATCCGCGCGATGTATCGAGGCTGGTCCAGGCTGCCGGAGTTGCGCGCGGTATTCTGCTCGATCCTGATCTCAAGGAGGCAATCGACCTGCCTTTCGTAGTGCCGGCGAATCCTCCGATCCGGTTGCTCAACGGGCCAGGATTATCGGCGAAGGCGATGGGCCTCGGGATTATTGCCGCGTTTGGACGCTGGAACCCGTTCCGCGAGCTTGCGCTCAGGCTGTTTCTTGGACGTGGCCGGCTTCTATCCGAGATAGCGATTGAGAAGGACTTTGCAGACCTCGTCGTCGCGTCGGCGACACCGCAATTCCACCCGATCGGTACTTGCGCAATCGGTTCGGTGGTGGATTCGTCGTCCAAGGTGATCGGCGTCGAAGCATTGCACGTCGTTGATGCCTCGATCATTCCAGTAATACCGCGCGCCAATACCAATCTTCCGACGCTGATGGTCGCTGAGAAGTGTGCAGATCACATCTTGAACGCCTTCCGGGAATCTTCATCGCTTACGGAACCATCGTCAGCTTCGGCAGCCGAAACAGCACCAACCTCCCGGGGACATCATGACTAAGGCCGCCATCACGCGCGGCGACCCGATGTCGATGCAACGATCTGCTCCTGAAGAACCGGTGATTGGGTGTCAATATGAGTAACACGATGTCAGTTCATTGATGACCTCGTGGCATCCGGGAAGGCCGCGCTTCCACGGGGATCTTGCGGAATGGGCTGGCGGCCGCGCTGGTCGGTGAAGCTTGCTGCCAACGTGTCGCGCCGAAGGCGATCGGGGATCTCAACGCGTATGACCCGATGTCAGTTCGTCGATGACTTCTTGGCATGCGTGGAATTGGATGGCAGCACATACGATCGAATTGCTGGATGCTCGAAGCCAGAAAAGTGCAATGGCGCCAACGCGGTAATCAGAATATACCGACTAGATAACGCCGATCCTGTTGACTGTTGGGGCTCGAATAAAGCGGTTCTGGAGTCGGACTTGTCGTTTTTGTGATCAAGTGATAACCAAGCGACAACTGCAATACGCTGGCGAGCGTATCTGCCAATTCAGGAGAGGAAATGCCCCAATGTCGCGAGTCGTCGACTGCTCAAACGCAACGCCTGGCGCAGTACGGAGCGAGACTCGTCACGGCATGATTGTGGATTGGGAGGTGCCGATCGTTATGCGGGACGGCACCGTTCTTTTGGCTGACGTCTATCGACCCGTCTCGGCTGGACGCTATCCGGTACTGCTGTCTTACGGCGCGTATGGCAAGTGGCTGCATTTCGAAGATGGATACGAGACGGCGTGGCGCAAGATGGTAGCCAATCATCCCGACGTGATGATCGGTAGCAGCGGACTTTACCAGAATTGGGAAGTCGTCGATCCCGAGAAGTGGGTTCCACACGACTACGTCGTCGTGCGGGTGGACAGCCGTGGGGCTGGGAGATCGCCTGGGCCTCTCGATCCGCGCAATGCGCAAGAAACGGCGGACTACGCCGAATGCATCGAGTGGGCGGGGCAGCAGATCTGGTCAAACGGCAAGGTCGGACTGAACGGCATCTCCTACTATGCCATCAATCAGTGGCAGGTGGCCGCGCTTAAGCCGAAATACTTGGCTGCAATCTGCGCTTGGGAAGGGATGACCGACCATTATCGCGACTACATCTATCACGGCGGCATCTACTGCACGTTTGCGCAAAATTGGTACGAAATGCAGTTGCGCACGGTCCAGCACGGGCTGGGAACGCGGGGAAGAAAGAGCAGGATCAACGGAGACTGGGTTTCGGGTCCGGAGACACTCACGGAAGAAGAGCTGGGGTCACTTCGCGTCAACATGGCGCAAGACCTCATCGATCATCCGCTAGATGACGAGTATCACCGCGAGCGCAGCGCGGACGTGACCAAGATTGAGGTACCTATCCTATCTTGCGCGAACTGGGGCGGTCAGGGGCTGCATCCCAGGGGCAATTTCGATGGCTTTACGAGGGCGGCCTCGAACGAGAAATGGCTGGAGGTCCACGGTCTGGAGCATTGGACTCTGTTCTATGCGGACTACGGGCTGGATCTCCAACGTCGCTTTTACGACCATTTTCTCAAAGGCAAACAAAACGGCTGGGACAAGCAACCACGGGTTCAACTGCAGGTAAGACATCCCGGCGAAAGGTTTGAAACCCGGTTTGAGAGTGATTGGCCATTGCCGAGCACGCAATGGACGAAATTTCACCTTCACCCCAGCAGCCATTCCCTGTCGCTGAAGCCGGCCGACGAGCCCAAGGCGATTGAATTTGACGCGCTCGGTGATGGCCTGAGTTTTGTCACATCCCCGCTATTGGAAGAAATGGAGATAACAGGGCCGCTCGCCGCCCGGCTTCAAGTGTCCTCGTCGACGAAGGACGCGGATATCTTCTTGGTCGTTCGTGTGCTTGCCCCTGATTTCAGGGAAGTGACTTTCGCGGGTGCACTGGATCCTCGAACGCCGGTTGCTCAAGGGTGGCTGCGCGCATCCCATCGAAAGCTTGATCCGGAGAGAAGTCTTCCATACCAGCCGTATCACACGCACGACGAAGTTCAGGAGTTGGTCCCAGGCACCGTCTATGGTCTCGACGTGGAGATCTGGCCGACCAGCATCGTAGTTCCGCAGGGGTGGCGCATCGCCCTGTCCGTCAGAGGCAGGGATTACGTCCATCCCGGCGGCTCAGTCGCGCGCCTTTCAAACATGAAGAACAATTTCACCGGCTGCGGTCCGTTCGTTCACGACGATCCGCGTGACAGGCCCGCGTCGGTGTTTGGCGGTCGGACCAGTCTGCATTTCGGTCCGAGTGCAGAGAATTATTTGTTGCTTCCCGTCATTCCCAAAAGAGCCTGACCAAGGGCCGGCGAAGGTGAGGAAAGACAGTCCAGAGAGAGGAGACGCAAGATGTTCATGAGCAGACGTTCAATTTTGAAGTCGATGGCCGCCGGAGCGGCCGTGCCGACGCTTTCAGCTCCGTATGTGCGCGCTCAGGCCTCGACCCTGAGGCTTGGATTCATGACCATCAGAACGGGGCAAATGGCAGCGGCCGGCGCCAACTATGAACAGGGACTTTCGGTGTTTTTGAAGCAGCGAAGCAACAAGATCGGCGATCGTCCCGTCGAACTATTCGCGGTCGATACAACGAACAACCCGGCGGTTGCGCGCTCCAAAGCACAGGAACTCGTGGAAAGCCGTAAGGTGCACGCGATCATTGGGCCGATTTCCGCTTTCGAAGCGCTCGCCATCTCGGACTACATCAAGCAGGCGGGGGTGCCCATGATTAGCTCCGCTGGTTCGGAAGACTTGACCCAGCGAGATCCCAACCCATGGCTGCTTCGGCCTGGCAGTTCGTGCGCTCAATGCAGTCATCCGCTGGCTGACTACGCGTTCAAACGCTTGGGCCATCGACGTATCTCGACGATTGGCGAAGACAACGCCTACGGATACGAACAGACCGGTGGATTTCACCGTGTGTTCGAGGAACTAGGCGGCAAGATCATCCAGAAGCAATGGGTACCGACGGCATCTCCGGATTACGCGACTTATATCGCTTCCATCAAGCCCGACGCTGATGCGCTGTTCATGGCGTTAGCTGGCCCGAATGGATTCCGCTTCCTTCGGCAGGCGCAGGAGTACGGTCTGAACGCGCGTCTCAAGTTTCTCGGCGGCTATACCGCTGTGGACGAATCCTTCCTTCGCAACATGGGGGAAGAGGCGGTCGGCGCCATTACGAGTAGCTTCTATTCGTCCGAGCTGGAGAACGAGGAGAATAAGCGATTTGTTGCCGATATCCGCAGGGATTACGACCTCCTGCCCGGCTACTACGCTGCCGTGGTGCATTTGGCGGCGGCGGCATTGGACAATGCGGTCCGCAAGCTCGATGGGGAAGTCGAAGACCGCGCCAGGCTGATGAAGACGATGCGTACCAGCGCAGTAGCGAATACCATTCGAGGGCCGCTGACTTTCGACGATCTCGGCAACGCAATCGGAAATGTGTACATCCGTAACGTAGTCAGGGTGAAGGGCAAGCTGGTCAACTCGGTCGTCGAAACATACGAGAATGTAAGCCAGTTCTGGTCGTACAAGGAATCGGAGTTCTTGAAGAACCCGGTGTATTCGCGAGACTTTCCGGCTTCTCCGAACATCTAGTCTTTTCCGCACAGAATCCGGGTCCGCCACACGTGGGCGGACTCGCACGGGATGAATGACGCCGGAGTCCGAGTGATGCAGTTCTGGATCGTCCAATCTCTCAACAGCCTCGCGTTGGGAGGCGTTCTCTTCCTGCTTTCGGCGGGATTTTCACTGATCTTCGGACTCATGAGAATTCCGAACCTCGCCCACGGAGCGTTGTTTCTTCTTGGCTCCTATTTGGGAGTTACCCTGGTTCTGCATGGTGTGAACTTCATACTGGCCGCCGTGATTTCGGCGGTTGGCGTCGGTTTGATGGGATCGACGATCGAACGGCTGGTTCTGAGAGGACTTGCAGGCAACGAAAAAGGGCAAGTGCTCGTCACGCTCGGGTTCTCTTATATCATTGCAGATGTCTGTCTCGTGGTCTGGGGTGGAGATCCGATCGCGATCCCACCTCCCTCGTTCCTCCGAGCGCCGATTTCAATTGCTGGGTTAGTATTTCCCTCATATCGCCTGGCCGTCTTCCTGTTCGCGCTCTTCGTAGGAATTCTACTGCATCTGCTGCTGGAGAGAACGCGGCTTGGCGCGATGATTCGAGCGGGAGTGGACGACATGGAGATGGCGCGAGGAGTTGGCATCCGGATCTCAAACCTGTTCACGGCCGTTTTCCTGCTGGGGGCAGCCTGTGCAGGTCTGGGGGGTGTCGTGGGTGCGCCAATCTTGTCCGCCTATCCGGGGCTTGATCTGGACATGCTTCCGCTCGCCTTGGTGGTCGTAGTTCTCGGCGGGGTCGGGCAATTGGCGGGAGCCCTCATCGGAAGCATCATAGTGGGTTTTGTCTATACTTTCGGAACAGCGATGTTCCCGGACCTCGCCTACGTTATCCTGTTTCTGCCAATGGTCTTCGCCTTAGTGGTGCGTCCCCAGGGACTTTTAGGAGGAGCCCACGCGTGAACAGGTCGTTACTGCTAACAACGCTGGCCGCTATTGGGGCGATACTGCTCCCGATAGTCGTTCGCGAAGACTACGCGATCAACGTCTCGAGCCAGATCATCATCTTTGCCCTCCTCGCGTTAAGCCTAAATGTCTTGGTGGGGCTAGGCGGCATGATCTCGCTTGGTCACTCCGCTTTTCTGGGACTGTCCGCTTACGCATGCGTCTGGTTGACGAACATTGGCTGGCATCCGGCTGCGGCTGCGGCTGGAGCTCTGGTGCTCGGGACCGCGATGGCGGGCTTTCTTGGAGTGCTATCGCTCCGCGTCTCCGGGCTGAGCTTCATGATGATCACGCTCGCATTCGGGCAGATCGTGTGGGGTATCGCCTATCGGTGGGTGAGTATCACAAACGGGGACAACGGACTGAAACTTCCGAGTCGTCCGTCGATCCTCGGCTATTCGATAGCCGGAAATTCAGCCTTCTATTATTTCTGCCTGGCTGTCCTAATCGTCGCGTTGATCGTAATGTGGAGACTGGCCAACTCTCCCTTCGGAGCAGTACTCAGAGGGTCCCGCGATCAGCCGCGGCGAATGAGGATGTTGGGGCATAACGTCCAGCTCATTAGGTGGATCGCATTCCTGATGGCAGGCTTCTGGGGATCCGCCGCGGGCGTCCTCTACGTCTACTATACTCAGTTCGTAAGCCCGCACGCGGTATCGCTTCAGCAGTCGGCCGAGACTCTACTGATGGTCTTGCTCGGTGGTGTGGACACGCTCGCCGGTCCGATCATCGGCGCAATCATCATCACGTTCGTGAAGCTCGTCCTCAGTTCGTACCTGGATCGCTGGTATTCGGTTTTGGGAGTGATCTTCATTGCGGCCGTCATACTCATGCCCGAAGGCATAGTACCTAGCATGCGCAGATGGGCGCGCTGGCCAAAACGCGGCAAGCTCGAATCGGCGTCAGACAAATGATGAACTTACCTGCCCTAGCGATATCGGGACTTAACAAGCATTTCGGCGGTTTGCCGGCGACGCGCGATGTCAGCCTATTCGTTGCGAAGGGTGAAAGGCGTCTGATTATCGGGCCGAATGGCGCGGGAAAGACGACACTGTTCAATCAGATCACAGGAGATCTTACGCCCGATAGCGGATCGATTAGGCTATTTGACAACGAGTTAGTCCGTCTGCCGACGTACGCGCGCGTCAGGCTCGGACTTGCGCGGACCTACCAGATCCTCACACTGTTTCCGCACGATACGCTTCTTCACAACGTCATTCTGTCGTTGCTTGGACAGTCGGTGACGAAATGGGATCCGTGGCGCGCGCTGGGAGGTTTCAGTGAACTGCGAGATAGGGCACATGCCGTCTTGCGCCAGGTCGGGCTGGCAGGTCGCGCACACGATCTCGTCCGGGAGACTGCCTATGGGGAGCGGCGTCGCTTGGAGCTTGCGATGGCGCTGGCTCAGGATCCGAAGCTCCTCCTGCTGGACGAACCCTTGGCAGGACTATCTCAACCGGAGCGAAAATCTGTTCGAGAGCTTCTGGAAACTATACCTTCCGACGTCACGATTGTGATGATCGAGCACGACATGGATGTCGCTCTCGCATTCGCCGAAAGGATCACTGTCCTTCATTTCGGCTCTGTAGCCTTGGAAGGAACGCGTGCCGAAGTGGTCGCAGATCCGCGAACCAAGGAGATATATCTTGGCAAGTAATATTCTCGAGCTAACGGGCGTTAGCTCCTACTATGGAGACAGTCAGGCTCTCTATGAGATCGCGCTGAGTGTCAGAGAGGGTACAATTCTGGGCCTGTTAGGCAGGAACGGGGCAGGAAAAACGACCTGTCTGTCGACCATCATGGGATTCGTCAAGGCGCGAGCGGGTACGATCCGATTTAGAGGAGACAGCCTCACAGGACTCTCTCCTGAGTCCATCGTAAGGGCTGGAATCGCTATCGTTCCGCAAGGGAGACGGGTATTCAAGAGCCTGACAGTTCGCGAAAACCTCGCCGTCGCTGTCCATTCGGCTAGGAAGCTCTCAAAGGCGTCCTGGTCGATGGAAAAGGTATTTGACCTCTTTCCCCGGCTCAGGGAGCGTCGAGATCAATACGCAGGATCCCTGTCGGGAGGCGAGCAGCAGATGCTGGCCATCGGTCGCGCTCTGGTGTCCAACCCGCTTCTTCTTCTGATGGACGAACCATCCGAGGGGCTGGCGCCCCAGATCGTTCAGGAGGTTGAACTCATCATCAAGATGCTGAAGGATGACGGGCTTTCGATCGTCCTAGTCGAGCAGAATGCGGATCTCGCTCTTCGACTTGCGGAGGATGTAGTGATGTTCAGTACTGGCTCGGTCGCCTTTTCGGGCAAAGCCGAGGATGTGAGCCGACGCCCCGAATTGATCGACAAGCATCTGGCTGTCTTCTGAGATCAAATGCTCGTTCGATAGCGATGAATCAAATGGGCGAGGACATCCGTCAGCGGGGTGGAACCAGTACGCTTTTCACAAGGAGGTCCTTCGAAATCGATCCAGCCCGAGTTGAAGCCGTCGAGCATCGCCATTCGTTCCGATGGATTCGCGCTTCCCTCTTGAGCCAACTTGAGATGCCAATTCTCTCGAGGGACGGGTTTGGCCTCCACGGCGCGTCCCAACAAGTTGCTCATCTCTCTCGCGACATCGAGGGGGGAGTAGCCCTGGGGGCCTTCGATCTCCACGACCCGGCGCTCGTTGCTAGTGTCGCTCATCATAAGATCGGCAATGGTATTGCCAATATCCGCCGTTGCAGTCATCGGAATTCTGCGTTCCAGAGGCCACAAGAAGCTCTCGAATGCTCCATCTCGATCGGCCAAGGGAAGTTGCCAAGCGGCATTTTCCATGAACCAAGCGGGCCGGACGAACGAAATCGGCAGATCCATCGAACCCAATTCGTCTTCCAAAATGCGTGACTGCTGAATGATTCCCAATCCGTGAGTTCGATGAGCTCCAATCGAGGACAGGCATATCACGCGGTGCGGTCGGCAGATACGAATCGCGTGCGCAAAGGAATCGATGATCTGTCTGGCCTCGGCGTAATCAGCTTGGGCGTCGTAATTCGGTGGGATCATCAGAAACACGGCGGTGACATCCGTAAGCGGAGCGACGATGCTGTCCTTCCGGTAAAAGTCGACGGCGACAGCCTCTTGGCGGGCGTCGAGCCACTCGCTCCGTTCTGCTTCCGAGACGACCATCGCTCGAATGGGGCGTCCTGCTTGAATGAGCGCCCTCGCGGTGGCGCACCCCACTTGACCAGAGGCTCCGGCGACGACGTACATTTTCCCTCCGAGAAGACTATTATGTAATTGACAATGATCCAATCTTCCTGCTTTCGCCAATGCGAACGTGTCATTGGCGGAATGACCGGAGTGCACCAGAGATGTCATTTGATGGACGCTTGCTCAGTGGTATCGGGGTTATGGCTGCAGTTGCCGAGGCCGGAAGCTTCGTCCATGCGGCGAAGTCGCTGGGACTCACCCAGTCGGGCGTGAGCCGTTCGATTGGGCGGCTCGAGACCCGAGTAGGAATAAGATTGTTCGACCGGACCGCTCGTGCCGTTCGCCTCACCGACGACGGTCGACGGTTCTATGAACAGGTACGCCCGTTGTTGTCGGGCCTCGAAGAGGCGGTCTCCTTGGCCGAAGGATCCACCACATCCGTGCGGGGGCGGCTCCGCGTGAACATCGACCCTTTCTTCTCGCGGCTGGTGCTCGCTCGCAACTTGAACACGTTTCTGTCGGGGAATCCCGCACTGGAGCTCGAGCTGGTGGCGCGCGATTATCTTGGCGATCTGGTCACCGAAGGTTTCGATGTTGCGGTACGCTTCGGCGAGCCGGCCGATTCCGCGTTGATCGCTCGCCGATTGATCGATATTCGCATATTAACGGTCGCATCTCCCGAATATCTTGCGATTCATGGAAGGCCGTCCGATCCAATCGAGCTCAAACAGCACCAGGCTATTCATTTCATAGATTCGCGCACGTCACGGCCATTTATCTGGGAGTTTCACAAGGGGAAGACTGTGCTCCCGGTTCAGCCCCCTGGAAGGCTGACGGTGACAGAGGTCGGTACAATGCTCAGCGCTTGCGTGAGTGGCGTAGGGATAGCTCAGATACTGGATTTCGGTGTGCGTGACCTCATCGAATCGGGACGCCTGGTCGAACTCTTCCCGGATTGGCCTGACGAGCGTTACCCACTGTACGCGTACCATCCATCGAGAAATCTCCCGCCCGCGAAGGTCCGGATATTCCTTGAGTTCGTACTCAACGCCGCCCATGCAGCCATAAGAGTCGAGGGCTTGCACTTGCCGCGGGTGGAACCAACATGACCGATGATCAACGTTAAGCTGACATAATCGCAGTACCTCTCCGGTTTACGCGCGTTGTATATCGCAAGCTCCATCGTGGGAGGGGGCTTTGCAGAGATTCAAGGGGAAAGTTGCGATCGTTGCCGGCGGAGCTCGCGGTTTGGGTGGTAGCGCCGCGGAGGAGCTCGCAAGAGAGGGGGCAAGAGTCGTGGTGGCTGATACGAATCGCGAGCTAGGGACCGATCTTGCCGAAAGTATCGGACGTGGTCGCGCCACCTTCGTGGAAGTCGATGTTCGGAGTCCCGATGCATGTGCCAATGCGATCGCTGCGGCGGAGAGGTCGTTTGGCCCTCCTGACCTCCTCGTGAATTCGGCAATTTCGATCAACGGTGCGGCCTTACTCGAGCTCGATCTTGAGGCCTGGAATACGACGCTAAACGTTGGGCTGACTGGGACCTTCCTGATGGCTCAAGCGTTCGCTCGATCCGCGGCCGGATCGCAACGCAGAGGGGCCATCGTTAATCTGTCGTCCGTAGCGGCTTTCAATCCCTATGGAGGTGCGGGCGCATATAGCACGGTGAAAGCCGCGATCGTCCATTTGACGCAGCTTATGGCACTCGAGTGGGCGCCTCATCGAATCCGGGTCAACGCGGTGGCTCCGGGCACCGTGGAGACGCCGCTCACCGCTTACCTGAAGGATCCGGATGTCAGACGGGGGCGGACGGCGACCATACCTTTGGGGAGGATTGGGCAACCGCTCGACGTGGCGAAGTCGATCTTGTTTCTTCTCAGCGATGACGCTGACTGGATTACGGGATCAACACTTGCAGTTGATGGAGGCTTCAACAACAGTTTGATGAACCATATTCCGGGACGCAATTGGAGCAAATGACGTCAGGAGGCTCGCATGGTCGGATGATCCGAGGCCTCATCACTCGGCCATGCCTGCACGAAAATGCGGACGGCATCGCGAATGACACTGTTCTTGTCGACGTGAGGATTCAGATCGTAGGCGTGCTTTCTCACACCATAATAGAAGATGCTTCCTTGCAAACTCCACGCAATTTCGAGATAGCGGGCTTCGTTGCGAGCATTGAAGGGGAATTTCCGGGCGGCGCAAATCTCGATGGCGATTCGCCGGATCACCCGCTCTTCCACTAGTCTGACATATGAACTCGTAATCCCAATGCTTTTGAGCCCGGCGAAAAGATACATTCTCATCCAGCCTCGATTCATAATGACGTCGGTATAGCTGATATAGAACTCGATGAGCCGCTCCACGATAGGGCGCTCTCTGTCGATCAGGAGTTCGTCCCAGCGATCGTTCCAAACGTCCAAGAAAACGCTCTTGTAGACCTCCTCGATCAGCTCAGCTTTCCCCTTGAAGTACTTGTACATCAAGGGCTGAGTCGTCCCGAGATGGTCAGCGAGCTCGCGTGTCGTGGCGCTGAAACCGGACTCAGCGAAGAACTCAGCCGCCTTCCCGATAATGATCCGGCGCCGCTCTTCGAAAGCCGGGCGCTTGTTCTCCGATGCGCCGACTACCCGGCGTATCGGTGCTTTCGCAATCGTCTTGCTCGATGGCTTCTTTCGGGCTGACTGTTTCTGCGCGTCGCGTCTCGTCGCCATCTCATCTTGCCTGAAATACGGATCGCCCCGAACCGGCGACTTCGCATGGCTCGGCATGCTCCCTGTATACCCACGCGAATAAGCTATGGCAAACCGTTGCACCGCGGCAGTTCGCCTACAAATTGCCAATGCGCAGGCAATTCTCGCGGCCAACTCAGCGCCTGCCCGCCGCGTCGTGTGACGTGGCTGAAGATCGTTCCCGGGGTTTGGCACCACGTTGGGTGCAGGGGCAAGAAGCCGTGCCATTTGGTCATTCACGGGGTGACAGATCGGCATTTTGGGCGCGTCCATGGCGCGTCCTATGAATCGAACGCGGGAGCATCCGCGGCGTAGTCGCGCCATGCGGGAGTCATTCTAGAAGAACCAAGTCGGGCGAACTGCACGTGAGCTCGCAAAATGCCGGAGGATTGATCCGTGGACAGCTTCGGATTGAACAAGGTCGCCGTGGTGACTGGAGGATCAAGGGGCATCGGTAGGGGCGTCGCGTTCGAACTGGCAGCGCGAGGATATGCGGTCATCGTGAACTATGCGAGCAGCCGCTCAGACGCCGATGAGGTGGTGGAGGAGATCGAGAAAAACGGCAGCCGCTCGATCGCCATACAGGGAGACGTCGGCGACGTCGAGACAGCGCGTCGTCTGTTCGACGCGGCCGAATTGGAGTTCGGGGGAGTCGATGTCCTGATCAACAACGCCGGAGTCCTAGTGGTCGAGCCGATCTCCGAAATGACCCAAGAGACGTTTGATCGAGTGATCGCCATTAACGTATCCGGGACGTTCCGTGGAATAAAGCAGGCCGCGTCGAGGATGCGCAATGGTGGCAGGATCGTCAATTTTTCTAGCACTGCATTGCACACGTCCTTCCCTGGCTACGTTGCTTACAACGCATCCAAAGCGGCCGTCGAAGCGATGACGAAAGTTCTGGCAAAAGAATTGGCTCCTCGCAGGATCACGGTAAACACCGTCGCCCCCGGACCGGTCGCTACAGAGTTGTTCTTCGACGGTAAGAGCCCCCAGAAGGTCGAGGATATGGCGAGATTGTCGCCGTTCAACAGATTAGGGGAGGTGGCAGACGTCGTGCCCCTCGTCGCCTTCCTTTGCAGTCCGCAAGGAAGCTGGGTTAGCGGGCAATCAATTCGGGTCAATGGTGCGTTGGCCTAGGGGGATCGATGACTCGACACCGTAATGTAGCGGTCATAGGCGTCGGCTTGATCGGCTCGGCTTGGGCAATCGCATTCGCTCGGGCTGGCTGGAATGTGCGTCTCTTCGACTCGGAGCAGGACAAGGTTGGCTCTGCTGCTGTGTGGATTGCGCAACGTTTGTCCGATCTCGAATCCTATTCACTCCTGTCGGAATCCTCGGAAGCCATACTGCGGAGGATTGTCTGCGCGCCCTCTTTGGCGGAGGCGCTTTCAGGTGCTGAATATGTCCAGGAGAGTGTCCTCGAGCAAACCGGCGTGAAGAGGCAGCTCTTCTCCGATCTCGAACTGCTGCTCGACGAAGGCGCGCTGGTCGGCAGTTCATCGTCAGGCATACCTGCCTCCGCATACACGGGCCACGTTTCGTTTCGCGATCGTTGCCTGGTCGCTCATCCGGTCAATCCACCCTACCTAATTCCGGTTGTCGAGCTCGTGCCGGCCCCCTGGACTGCCGGCGCCACGCTTTCGTCCGCGCGCGAAATCATGCTCGATATCGGTCAGAAGCCGGTCTCGCTCTCACGGGAGATCGAGGGGTTCGTACTTAACCGGCTTCAAGGCGTTCTCCTCAGGGAATGTTTCAAGCTCGTGGAGGATGGAATTGCGTCAGTCGAGGATCTCGATGCCACTGTATCCCATGGGCTTGGGATACGATGGAGCTTCATGGGACCATTCGAAACCATCGATCTGAACGCCCCTGGCGGAGTGGCTGACTATGCAGCTCGATTGGGAGAGCTGTACCGAAGCATCGCGTCCTCGCGCGATCATGCAAGCGGTTGGTCTGCCGATCTGGTCAAGGAGGTCGAGCGGCAGCGACGCGCAATTGTATCGATGGATTCGTTGAACGACCATGCGACATGGCGGGACCGTCGCCTGATGGCTATGGCGCGTGAAAGGATCGTCCCAATGGGTCCGAATGACAGTGATCGAGTGATAACCGAAGACGATAGGAATCCAATTGAATCGCTTGCTATCAGCAGTGATTGACAGATGCCGGTCGATGAATCAAGTTATCAAACGATAACCATTTAGATTGCCATGAAACTGGATCGGGCAGGGATTTTGGAAGCCGCCGACAAGATTTCCAATTGTGAGGTGGGGCGCTGACGATCAAATCGGTACCCTCAATATCGTCACCCCGCAGGACATCGTCGATGCTGGCCGACTGATCAGGAAGGGAAAGTCTTCTCGTTGGGGCTCTCACTCAAGGAGCCGATCCAGTCGGGGCTGTTCGGGGGACGTTGGAATCCCATACACACAATGCTTGCAACCTGGGACTGACGCGAAGCTCGGAACCAGGACGAGCCGTTTCCCTATCTCCGGTACGCCGATGACGCGACCAACATGCCGTGTCAGGCGTCGACCCAGTGGGATGCGCTGTGCCACGTCTTTCCCGATGACAAGATGTACAACGGCTTCGATGCTTCTCTGGTAGACGTGAAGGGCGCGAAGAAGTTGGGTATTGAGCACGTTCGCGACCACATGGTGGGGCGCTGCGTTCTGCTCGACGTGGCTCGCTTCAAGGGCGTCAATTCCCTGGATGATGGTTATGCCGTTACGACTGAAGACCTGAATCGGTGCGCTCAGGCGCAAAAGGTCGAGGTGAGACGGGGTGACTTTGTTATCGTCCGGACGGGACACCAGGAACGTTGCTTGGCGAAGGGTGACTGGTCCGGCTATGCGGGGGGTTACGCGCCGGGCTTTGGCTTTGAAACCTGCCATTGGCTCCGCGAGAAGGACGTTGCGGCGATCTGTTCGGATAGGTGGGGTGCGAAGTTCGCCCTAACGAAACGAAAGATGCCAATCAGCCCTGGCATTGGGTCGTGCCGACGCGCGTTGGTTACGGGTGCGGGGCGCGGAATCGGCGAGGCCGCTGCCGTCGCGCTGGCGACCGCAGGTGCCCACGTCACAATTGCTGCTCGGTCGCGAACGGAGCTCGAAACCCTCTGCCAACGGCTTCGAGCGCAAAGCTGCACCGTAGACGTGGTGGTCTTGGACGTGCTTGACGTCGAAAGCTCGTGCCATCAGATCGGCGAAGCCGAGGCATTTGAAATATTGGTCAACAATGCCGGCACAAACAGGCCCAAGCCCTGACGACGGTGACGACGGAAGACTATGATGCGGTTATGGATCTGAACGTGCGTTCGGCTTTCTTCATAGTGCAAGCGGTTGCTCGAAAGCTGATTGAAGCTGGCCGTCGCGGCTCGATCATCAATATGTCATCGCAGATGGGCCATGTCGGTGGAGCTTCCCGCTCCATCTACTGTGCCAGTAAATGGGCTCTCGAAGGATTTACGCGGGCGGCAGCGGTCGAATTCGCTCCATTTGGAATCCGCGTCAATACGCTGTGTCCAACATTCATCGCAACGCCTGTGACGAAGCCGTTTTTCGAAGACCATGCCTTCAGGTCGGATGTACTTTCCCGCATCAAGCTCGGTCGACTAGGTACAGTCGAGGACTTGATGGGAGCAGTGGTGTTTCTCTCGTCGGACGCCTCAGCATTGATGACAGGATCGTCGCTACTCGACGACGGAGGGTGGACTGCCGACTAGCCCAAATCCGAGAAGGGAATGGCATTAACCCGTTGGGTCTTGCGTATGATGGCCTACAAGCGCCTGTTGCTGGAACTCCGGCCGCGCGGCGACCTCGTCGCTGGCGGCCGCACGCCCGAGCAAGCCATCACCCAAACACGCCGTCAGCCACCTTAAAAACTGATGTTGGCCAGCAAGGAGCGAGCAAGCAAATGAACCGAAACCGTATCCAGCATCACGAGCTCCGAAGATAATATGAATTGAGTTATGTAGAATCGCTGTTGCGGGTCACTACGCTAACAGCCTGCTCGTTGATCACGATGGATTGATCCTCGAAGTCAGACACGGTTAGAAGTTGGCGAGAGCGGCAGCAGGTACCTTTCCTCATCCCTCCTTGACGAGGGCCGCGATAGCTTCGTCGATCGTCACGTCCCCCTTTCGTGAGCCGGAGCCTTGATCCTGAAAGTCGATCCATCCCTGGTTGAACCCGTCGATCATCTGGATTCGTGGAGCCGGGTTGGTCATGCCTTGAGCGCGGAAAATCGATTCCCATTGGTCGCGTGGGACAGCCTCCACGCTCACCGATTTTCCGAGCGACTTGGAGAAAGCTGTCGCGATCGCCTTCGGACTTACCCGTTGGTGTGCTTCAAGCTCCTCGACGCGAACGCCCGTCCATTGCTCGCGAAGTAGGCTCGACACCGCGCGTCCGACGTCCACCGCGCTGACCATCGACACGGGACGCTCGACCGGCTGCAGATAGCTGTCGATCACGCTCTTCTCCTTCGCTGCCGCGACGTCTCCTGCAGCGTTCTCCATGAACCAGGCTGCGCGAAGGAACGTAACGGGCCGCGAGAGGCCTGACAGGCAACGCTCGAGAAGTCCCAGTTGATTCAGGAGATTGGGATTGGCCGCTTCCGCCCCAATCGTTGACAAGGCCACGATCTTGCCAGGCTGTCCGGCCTGCAGCGCTTCGTAGAGGGTCGCGATCATCGCTTTGGCTTCGCGGAAGCCTGGCGCCGGATCGAAAATGGGCGGGAGCATGACGAACACTCCTTCCGCCCCTTCGAACGCAGTAGTGAGGGCCTTCGAGTCGTGCAAGTCCGCGACGGCGACCTCGCACCCGCGCTCGGCCCAAGCATCACCCTTTACCTGGTCGCGGACCACGACCCGCAACCGAGAGCCATGATTGAGCAGGTCGCGCGCAGCGGCACCGCCCACCTTTCCCGTGACTCCCATGATCGTGTACATGCGTCTCTCCATTCGTTGCGCACGGTGCTGTTCGTTGCCCGCGACGGCGGGCGCCGACCGTTCGTCGATGTCTGTGATGAATCCGAAGGTCTCAAGCGTCCCAGTCGGGCGCGAAAGGCGGCTTAACGTATCGAAGGTCTTTCGGAAGCGCGGCTATCGCGGACCTATCCTGGTCGTCGAGCTTGATCTTTAGGGCATGAAGATTGGAGCGTTGACTCGATTCCTTTTGCGCCTTGGGGATCGCGATCACGCCTTTCTGGTCTAGCAACCAGGCGATCGCGATCTGCGCCGCCGTGGCGCCATGCCTTTTCCCGATCGTCTGCAGCGTCTCGTTATGCGCGGCGCGGCCTTGGGCAAGAGGAGCGTAGGCGGTCAAAGGAATGTTCTTGCCGCGGACGTACTCAAGCATCCTCGACTGACCGAGGAACGGATGGTACTCAATCTGGAGAGTCGCGATCGGAGCGCGGACCTCCTCGACGGTCAGTCGCATCATCTTCATGTTGAAGTTGCACACCCCGATGGCCCGCGTCCTGCCTTCGGCCTTCAGCGTCATCATCTCCTCGAGCATCGCCGGCAAATCCATATCTGCCGATGGCCAGTGAACCATGTAGAGGTCCACGTAATCCAGTTTCAGTTGCGAGATGCTGGCATCGAATGCCTTGCGGACGGCGCCGCGCCTGAGATGGTCGTGCCAGACCTTCGTCGTGACGAAGAGGTCGCCTCGCTTGACGCCGCTTGCCGAGATGGCCGCACCAACGGCCTCCTCGTTCTCGTACATGGCGGCCGAATCGATGTGTCTGAAGCCCAATGCCAGCGCACTCTCGACGACGGGCTGACAGCCGCCGCCAGGCATCCGGAACGTCCCGAATCCCAGTCGCGGGATTGCGACCCCTTGCGTTTCGATCGTTTCCATCTTCGAATTTCCCTCTCTAACGGTGCCAGGCTCACCAGGGCATCGTCTTGCCGTGGCGATCGATAAATCGAAGTCCGGCCTTGCCGGCTTGGGCCTCGACCGTCTTCACTACGTGCGGAATGCTCTCCTCGACCGACAAGATCGCTTCGTTGCCGCCCATCTCCGTCCGCACCCACCCGGGAGCCACAAGGAGTAGGGCGCGCGTCTCTTCGGGATGTCGCGCGGAGAAGCATTTCATGAGCATGTTCAACGCGGCTTTGCTCGAGCTGTACATCTCCCATTTCCCGGTGTTGATCTCGATACTCCCAATCTCGGACGACATCACGGCGACCACGCCGCGCGGCGGCACTTGACCGTGAAATGCCTCGACGATGCGCATAGGACCGAGGGCATTGGTCAGCATCAATTCGATGAAGTCCTCGTCCTTGACGTCGACCGGCGTGCTTTCCTTGGCGATGCAGATGCCGGCGTTGACGAACAGCGTATCGATCGTCCGCCCTTCCAGCCGGCTCTTGAGATTTGATACCGCTACGATGTCGGTGATATCGACGCTCTCGACCTCGAGGCTTGCAGGGAACCGCTCCGACAGTTGCTGAAGACCCTCTGATGGTACGCGCTGGGTGGCGACCACCTTATAGCCTAGCCCGCAGTACTCCTCGGCGAGTGCGAGACCTAGACCGCGCGATGCACCAAGGATGAGAGCTGTCTTCTGCTTGGACATGATGACCTCCGTTCGATCGGCGACGAAAAGTCTCACGACAAGAACGATGACTCCAGTGCGTAACTGTCAGGCAAGCGTTGACCTACGGTCAACGAACTAGCTAGACTAGTCGGAGCCTTCGAGGTTCTTCGCCCTTGCGGCTTTCAACGCGAAATCGATGAACGCGCGGACTTTAGCGGGCGGATGGTGCCGCGAGGGATGAAGTGCGTACAAGGGAAAGACCTCGCCGGGCCAATCGGGAAACAGATCAACTAGACGACCCGCGCTCAGCAGCGGCTGTACGCCGATGCTCAGTATCTGTGCGACGCCCGCACCGGCCAGGCATTCGTTGATCATTGTGCCGACGTCGCTGAGTAGCAGACGCCCCTTCGTCTTAACCGACAGAATCTTGCGCCCGGCGTGAAACTCCCATTCGTAGGGGCGGGCGGTTACGGGATCGAGAAACTTGATGCATTCATGCGAACTCAGTTCGTTTGGGTCCTTCGGCCTTCCATGCTTCTTGATGTATTGCGGTGAAGCCAACGTCAGCACCCGCGTCTCCAGCAACTTCCGCGCGATCATCGAGTCCGACGCCGGCTCGCCGAAGCGAACGGCGACGTCGATACCATCGGTGACCAGGTCGCTCAGGTGCTCGCGGGTCACCATCTCGAGAACGATCTCGGGGTGCTTCGACAGAAAACTACCGATCTGCCCCGACAAGACGAGGCGTGAGAAGTAAGGATCCATATCGACACGAAGGCGGCCGCGGACGGCGCCGGCCGACCCGGCGACGGAGTTCGCGGCATCTGCGATCGTCGAAAGAAGAGGCCCGACCTGCTCATAGAAGCGCTTTCCCTCGTCGGTGAGGGCCACCGAGCGTGGAGTTCTATCGAGCAAACGGATACCGAGGCGCTCCTCGAGACGGGCGATCGAGCGGCTAACGCCGGAGGTGGTTATTCCCAATGCCTCGCCTGCCCGGGCGAAACTCCGGCCCTGAACCACGGCTGCCAGGACGGTGATTCCCGCGAGGAGACGTCCATCGAACGACATCGATTTCTCCGTTGACTGGAACTCATGGAAAGATCGCGGCGCCTCATTTCGAAGTCAACTAAGGCGTGCTCACATCTGCCGTCGCTCGCAGCGGCGTGCTTGGAGCGGATATCTGACGTCGCTTTAGCCAGTGTCGGGCGCCCGCCAGCAGATGGGCGGGACACAGGTCCGATGGACCCAGGTCGTGGATGGCCGCTCTTGGAGAAAGCACCCGGAAGCCGTCAATGCCAGATTTCTCCTGAAAGAGCGCATAGCTTTGGCAGCGCTGGGAAGAATGTGCCCTCACGGGTCGCTGAGCACGATGTCAGCCCACCAATAGGGTAGCCGCCAGCGGCACCAGGAACGAGGTCACCAAGGCGTTTAGGCTCATGGCTATGCCGGAGAAGACGCCGGCCACCTCATCGACCTGGAACGCGCGGGCGGTGCCGATGCCGTGCGCTGCGAGGCCGGCAGCGAAGCCGCGGGCACGAAAATCGGTGATGCCCGTGCGGTTCATCAGCGGCGTCACGATGATCGCACCCATGATGCCTGTGAGAATGACGGATACGGCCGTCAGCGAGGGATCGGCGTGAAGCGACTCGCTGATACCCATGGCCACGCCGGCCGTGACCGATTTCGGGGCCAGCGACAGCACCACGTCTCGCGGAAGGCCGGCGAGTTCGGCCAGCAGCACGACTGACACCACGGCAGTGATCGAGCCCGCGACCAGCGCAACCAGCATCGGCAGGATCGAGGCGGCCACGCGGGAGCGATTCTCATATAGCGGCACGGCGAGCGCGACTGTCGCGGGTCCCAGCAGGAAGTGCACGAACTGGGCACCTGCGAAATAGGTTGTGTAGGGCGTACCGGTCGCAAGCAGGAATGCCCCGACGATCCACATCGCATGCAGCACGGGATTGGCGAGCGGATGCCGCCGCGTCGCCAGCGATAACGCATCTGCGGTCGCATAGACCAATAAAGTCACGGTCAGCCATAGCAGTGGCGACTGCGAGAGATAGACCCAAACGGAGAACGGATTGTCCCTCATCGCGCGTTTGGCTGCTTCATCAGGCGGCTGACCACACGGAACGTCAGCACGGTAGCCAGCAGGGTCACGACCACCGAGAGCGCCAACACGAGGATGATGGCGATGCCGTGGGATGCGAGGAGATCGAGCTTCTGCACGACACCGACGCCGGCGGGAACGAACAGTAGCGACAAATGAGCCAGAAGACCCTTGCTCGCCGTCTCCACGCCTTCGTTGCGCAGCGGGCCGCGGGCGAGAAGCGTGAATCGGTCGCGCGCGAGCAGCAGGATCAGGAGCAGCAGCAGGCCGAGCACGGGGCCCGGCAACGGCAAGCTTACGCCGCGCACGACGGCTTCGCCGATCAATTGGCAGAGCAAAATGAGGCTAAGACTCGCGAGCATGACGGCAGCATCAAGGAATGGTCTCCCGGCTTTGTCAATGGCGAGCGGCTGGCTGGCCCCGACGAGAGCGGGACGGATCCATACGGAAGTCGCGGAGCGCGTGTTCGGCGGACTTCGTGGAAAGCGAATGCGGCCTCCAATCCCGGATGGGCTCGCGAATCTCGGACGGCTGACCTGTTCCTTTATGCCGGTGATAACGCCAGCCGTCGCGGCGCTATCGACGATATCGGTACGCGAGAGCCCAGACGGTCCCGCAAGGAGGTCGATCGCTTAAGCGCGGTCGGTGCCTTCCCGCTGATTCGCGCCGCGATTGCCGACTCGACTCAAACCGGCTCAAACCGGTCAGGGCAGTGCACCGGGATTAGAACGTGCCTTTTAGTCAACGACGAAGTGACAAAACGGCGTTTCACTTACGGAAGATGGTGCGCCTACCTGCAGCTTGGGGGCGTGGTCAATGATGCAGCTAAGATCTTGAAAGGGAAGCGAATGATGCGGATAGTGATGCACGTCGCGGTCGTCGCTGCTATCGCCGGAGGTCCGATCGCATCGGCAAAGGCGCAGGGGGCTTCGGCGCCGCAAACCAGTAGCGCGACGGCCACGCCGGAGAATGCCGTCCTGTTGACCGTATTCTTGCGACACGACCAGTCGCGGCCGCTCTCTGAGTTGAACGCTCAGCTCGCTAAGCAGGGGTTCTACAAGGCGTTTCCGCCGCCGGGAGTCGAGGTGGTCAGTTGGAGCGTCGTCATGGGCATTGGTCAGATCATCACGTTGCGATTCCCGGCGAGTCGTATCCGAGAAGTGAACAGGGTGCTCGAGGACACTGCATGGGGTCCGTACAGGACGGAGTTCTATCCGACCTATGACTACAAGTCGGTAGGAATGAGCGAGCACGAGAAGGCGCAGTAGGACGGCCCGGCGACGTTGCTCGAGTTTGAACCTATCGCTCGTCGTCATCATCGGGACGACATGACGTGAGAGACCGCGGCGAATGCCTCGCGTCCCACTCGCTCGCCGCTCGAAAAGATCGGACTAGGCGAACCTGTCTTGACTCGGTTGGCTCGCTCGAACCGAAGGAACCATCAGGAAGTGCTCTCCACGCCCATCTATTCGCGAGCGACCTGGACGCGACGATCCGATGGAGTACGTAGAGGCCTTGGGAGCCAAAGTCTGTTATTCGGCGTGGGGGCCGAACGTCGATCGGCGTCCAAAGTGATTGATTGATCTAGCGAGTGAAGGGTCAATGCTGGGCGCCGTTTCACAATTTGGGGATCAATGATGCTTCAGCTCGAGGGGCTCCTCGGCCCGTCAGAAATACTTCGGTTCATCGAGGAAAAGCTTGGAGTTGGTGTATGGCTTTGCGATGCGGCTGGCCGGGCACAATGGTCGCGCGGTCTTTATGAGTTGCTGGGATTAGATCCGCATGAAGTAACTCCATCATACGAGGAATTAATTCGGAGAATTCATCCCGATGATCTTCGTCAGAGGCACGATCTCGGTGGGCGTGTGCTCGATCAATCGCTGCTTGAAGGAGAATTTCGTATCATTCGGCCGAACCGGGCACAGCGCTGGGTCTACAATCAGGCCGAAACGTTACTGGACGCCGCCGGCGAGCCCGCCTGTGTTCTCGGTGTGACACTCGACATCACCGAACAGCGCAAGGCGATGCGGCCGCTCAAGCTTGACGCCGAACGCTACTCCGCGCTGACGCAGGTCGCGGGCGGATTGCCGTGGATTGGCAGCTTCGACGGCCGCATCGTCGCGTTACTCAACGAGGAGCGGGTACCTAGTGCTCATGCATTCCTTGGCAGAGGCTGGGTGGATCTGCTGCATGAAGAGGAGCGCGACGCGGCTCTGAAAAACTGGGCCGCATCGGCCGAGACAGGGCGGCCTTACCGCGTTGAGCAGCGGTTGCGGCAGACCGACGGTACGTATCGTTGGTTCAGGTGCATGGCGGTGCCAGTAGCCAATCCCGACGGCGGAATTCGAGAGTGGCTGGGCAATTTCATTGACGTGCACAACGAGAAGCTCATCAGCGACCAGGCGTCTGCATCGAAGCTCACCGGTGCACAAATACGCGCGGCGCGGGGCATGCTGAATTGGTCGGTCAAAGATTTGGCCGGGCGAACCGGAGTCTCTGCCGCCGTCATCCGCCGGCTCGAGGAGTATAACGACACTCCGCCCATGTCCGACGAATTGATGAATAGCCTTCGGAATACATTCTCGGATGCGGGGATCGAATTCTTGCTTTCGCCGAACGGCAAGCCAGGTGTCCGACCGCGATAAGGGCTCTTAATCTTTGATCATCGGTTCCCGGGTCGACTCAGTTCTAGTGATGTTTGTCGATCGATATGAGAAAAATTTGCGATCGTCTTGCTAGTTTTGATTTTTATGCAGCGCGGAAGCGCAGTTTTTTACGTTGAGGAGACGATTTAGATTATTTTTTCCTTAACGCAGTCATAAATGTTTTCTCCGACATTGCTTCCACTCGCAAAGCGAGAACGATTCGGACGCGGGCACCGACAGAAGATCTTGCCTTACGAGATGGTGGTAAAATGGCATGCCGCAGCCCGATGCACGTATTCGCCAGCGGCCGAGAAAAGAGATTGCAATGCCCTCCAAAAATTCCATCCGAGCCAGGATTACGAGCAGCGCTCTGCGCGCATGCGGGTCGAGACGATCGAGGACAAGCAAGCTGTGCTGGGGCCTGAGCGAAGTGAAACGGGCTATGTAGCCGGGTTTCGGTGTCTTTAACGCCAGCGGTTTGCAACTGCCTGGCCGAGCAGAGGGGGTGGTATCTATGTCGTTTTTCAATCTTCGAATTCGTGGCCGGCTATATGGCGGCTTTGGCGCGCTGGTTTTGTTCGCCGTGGCGCTGGCGGGTTTCGCAGTGTGGCAGCTATGGGCGATTCAAGCCCAGGTCGACACGATGACCATGCAATCCAGAAATGCGCTCCGCGCCGGCGAGATCGGGTCCGAGCTGCAGGCATTCCGACGCTCCGTGCTGCGTTACATCTTCGACCAGGATGAAACTGCCTTTGCGGAGACCGAGAAGCGGTTAGCAAGGACAGCGGATCTTCTCCAGGAGGCCGGCAACACAGCAAAGTTAGAGGAGCGACGCGCGATGTACCGGGCCGCCAGCAACGCGGTTGCGGAACTGAAGACGAAGCGGGCTGCTCTTGGCGATGCCATCAAGCAGATGCTGACGGGCCGTGAGCTTCTGTTCGCAGAGGGTGAGAAAATGAGGGCGGATCTCGAGAAATTGTTGGAGGCCGCGGAAAAGACGCCGTTCGCTCAGGGTGCGGACACGTTGGAGTCCAGGATCCTTCAAGTCCGCGTCGCGAACTGGCGGATGCTGGCCACGCGCGACCAAAAAGGCATTTCGGCCTTCAAGGCCTGCGTCGAGAAGGCCCGGCACCAGATCGCTGAGCTTGAAAAGGCCGACCTGCCGCCGAATCTTGCGGCGATGTTGGGAACCGTCAAGGCTGGCATCGGCGGATACTCCGATGCGTTTGAGAAGACATCGACCAATCTCTTGCTTGGAGACGAACTCTACTACAAGTTCATCGTTCCCACGGTCATGAAGACAACTGGCGATATGGATTTCGCGAAGGCCGATATCGGCGAACGTTTTACGAAGGAATCTCGCGAGACTGAAGGCCGGATCTCCGGCAGCGTGACGATGCAGGAAATTGTCACCGGTTTCGCCGCGCTGGTTGGCGTGCTGATCGCGTTCTTCATTGGGCGCAGCATCATTGGCCCGCTTTCGGGTCTCACCTCCAGCATGCTGACGCTGGCCAACGGCAAGTTCGACGTGGTTGTCCCCGGGATCGGCCGCAAGGACGAAGTCGGCGAGATGGCCCGCACGGTCGAGATATTCAAGAAAAACGGGCTCGAAGTCGAGCGCCTTAAGGCGGAGCAGCAGGAAGCCGAGTTCCGTACGGCTCTGCAGCGCAAGGCCGACATGCACAGGCTTGCCGACGACTTCGAGAATGCGGTCGGCGACATCGTCAACAACGTCTCCTCGGCCTCGACGCAGCTCGAAGCCTCCGCCGGTACGTTGACCACCACCGCCAAGCGTTCGCAGGAAGTATCCACCCGGGTGGCGGCCGCGTCCGAAGAGGCCTCTGCCAATGTGCAGTCGGTGGCCTCCGCGACCGAGGAGCTGTCGTCCTCGGTCAATGAGATCAGCCGCCAGGTGCAGGAGTCGGCGCGAATAGCGAGCGACGCCGTTGGCCAGGCGCGCTCCACGACCGATCGCGTCAGCGCGCTATCGAAGGCCGCAACCCGCATCGGCGATGTCATCGAGCTGATCAACAGCATCGCCGGCCAGACTAACCTCTTGGCGCTCAATGCCACCATAGAGGCGGCGCGGGCGGGAGAAGCCGGTCGCGGCTTTGCGGTGGTCGCCTCCGAAGTGAAGGCGCTTGCCGAGCAGACCGCGAAGGCGACCGGCGAGATCGGCCAGCAGATCAACGGCATCCAGGCTGCGACCCAGGACTCCGTGAACGCGATCAAGGAAATCTCCAGCACGATCGAGCGGCTGTCGGAAATCTCCTCGACCATTGCGGCGGCGGTGGAAGAGCAGGGCGCGGCGACGCAGGAAATTTCCCGCAACGTCCAGCAGGCGGCGCAGGGTACCGAACAGGTGTCGTCCAACATCACCGACGTCGAGCGCGGAACCGCCGAGACCGGATCGGCCTCCTCCCAAGTCCTGTCGGCCGCCAAGATGCTCGCCGGCGACAGCAAGCGTCTCAAGACCGAGGTTAGCAAGTTCCTGACCTCGGTTCGCACGGCCTAGTAATGGCCCGGCTCCAAGCGAGCCGGGTCACCACGCCGGAATGGGAATGCCGAGGAGGCGCCAGATGTCGTCCGTTGTTGAATTGAGGCCGGCACGCCGGCACTGAATGCCTTGCAAGCGGGGATAAAGGGAAAGCTAAAGATCATCCGCAACGCAAATGAGTCTTGCATAAGCTTGCTCTGGACGCTTCATGGCCACCTTCAGAACTGCCGCAAGGTATTGCGACTTCTCCCGCCATCGGAGCCGCTCCGTCAGCTAGAGGCCGAAATTGTCGACACAGAGGCCGTGCTGAAGGCCATGATGGGCGACAGCCGGGTGCTTCCTGAAGGCGAATCTGATGCCAAGCTCTTGGGTGTGAAGCAATGACGGAGAAGGAGAAAATATTTTCAATCGCCGAGAAACCGGCTTCGAGAGAAGCACTGAGATCCGCACTGACGAAGGGTGGGTACGAGTTATTGGCTTTGCCAATCACGTTGCGCTCCTGGGGGCAATGCGCAGTGAGGTGCCGAATTGCATCATCGTGGACGTCCTTGACGTTAGGAGCGAAAATCTGATGATCTTGAAATGGCTGCGCGAGAATGGCCTGTCCGTGCCAACGGTCGTGATATCAGAAACGATCGAAATAGCCGCTGCCGTCAGCCGCGATAAGAGACGGTGCCGCCGATTTCTTGACTCGCCCTCTTGAAGACAATGATCTACTTCGCAGCATTGAAAATGCGAAGTCTTGTCGCTCTTATCCTCACGATCCCCGCCAGAGTTCGCACATTCACAATTTTCCCGGGCGCGAACGCATGACGGCTCGCGAGCTGGAAATACTCAAAGATCTGGTGAACGGCGCAACCGCAAAGGTCTCTGGCGTGCATCTTGGAATAAGCCATCGGACCGTCGAAGATCATCGCCGAAACATCATGCGGAAGCTATCGGCCCACTGCGTGGCGAACATAATGCGTGTTGTACTTTCGAATGCAGATCGCATGACCACTGAGTTGGTTGCGCGGAGATAGTCTCGCGCGCTTGTTGAGCGCGCGTCGCTCTTGCAGGAGCGGTCCCCATCGGCGGAGGCGCCGCCGTCACGCGCGACGACCCGATGTCGATGCAACGATCTGCTCCTGAAGAACCGGTCAAAGCTAAGCCCGATAACCTCGGTAACAATGGCGCGGCAAATAAAAGGCGCAGTAAGTGACAGGTAGAGTTTAGTAGAGCGATCACCGACACGATCCACACGGGCGGCGGAGAGGACCTTGCGATGAGAACTCATGGGGCACCACCCAGATCGGAAAACCGGGCCTGCGTCTTCTGGATTCCGCAGGCCGTACGGTTGTTGTTGATCGGAACAAACGCGTCGGAGAGTAGGAATGTCTGAGCATCGCGACGGCTACACACCTCGGCTTGAACGCAAAAGCCTACTGGAGATGGCTCTACAGCTGCCGTGAGTCATCGCTTGCTGCGGACGAGAAATAGCCCAGTGTTGTCTCCTCCCCAACATTGGACAACTAACCTCCCTGTTTGGGAGGTTTTTTTTTGACAGCGTCAATTGTTTGAAGGGGCCCGCGTCCGCATGTTGCCAGTCGCCGCGAACGTGTCGCCCATGACCATCCGTGAGAAGGCGGACTTCTGAACCGCCACACCAATTTAGGTGACAGCAGCGGGCGGCGATGATCTCATTCTCCCGCGCTGTACGACTTCACCGCCGCAGTGATGTTCCTGTCGCCGAGGCCGATGAGCCTGTCGAAGAGGCCACGCGCCGCGGCCGACACGGGAATATCCGCCGCGAGATGGGAGGCGCTCTCAGCGGCATATCGAAGATCCTTGGCCATCAGGGCGGCGGTGAAGCGGGGCGCGTCATCGCCAGCGACCATCAGCCGACCCATGCCCGCCGCTGCGGGGCTTGCGGCGGGGAGCGACGCGATTATGTCCATCGCGGTCTGCGGGGCGATCCCGGATCGCTCAGCGAAACCGAGCAACTCCGCCAGACCCGCGATCTGAGCAGCCAGCAGCATGTTCGCAACCAGCTTCATGGCGGTCCCGTTTCCGATCGGGCCGACTGGGTGGATCGCGCCGGCATAGGCTTCGAGCAGCGGGGCGGCCGACGTCAGTACCGCCGGATCGCCTCCGGCGAAGACGATGAGAGTGCCAGATTCGGCCTGTGGCAGGGTGCCGACGACTGGCGCTTCAAGAAAGCGTATGCCACGGGCCGCCACGGTTTCGGCAAGTTGCCTGATCCAAGGGGGCGACACCGTGCTGATCTCGATGGCGACCGCGTCCTCCGCGAGGCCAAAGAGCGCGCCAGTCTCGCCGGTCGTCCATACGGCTTGCGAAGCGACATCGTCCGTCACCATTGACAGCACGAAAGAGGCTCCTTGGACGGCGGGGCGTGGGCGCGGATTTGGCTCCCAGCCTTGTGACGGTCTCGAGTGGGGCTGACGAGCGATTCCAAACCGTGATGTCGTAGCCCGCCGAGATCAGGCGCGCGACAATGCGCGACCCCATTGCGCCGAGGCCCAGGAATGCAATCTTGCTCATCATCAATCCTTTCGAGTTTTATGGAGGGCACCGCAAGCACTTAGCTTGGCAAAGTGACTCCCGAGATTTCAGCGCAGATCGCGACGAGGCGATCCTGCAAGGCCGGATCGTGAGCCTGTGGGTTCGCAGCCTTGCGCTTTAGGTGATAGAAATACGCGCCGCTCACATGCGCCTCGGGCTCGTCTCCGGCTGCCAGCCAGGCTTGGGTTAGATGCGCCTGCTCGATATCGTCGGGCGCGCCGGCGCCACCCATTTTGGTTGGGACCCAGCCGGGTTCGAGAGCATTGGACAACTTATTCGGCCAACTGCGCGCGATCGCAAAAGCCAACATCGCGTCGTGGAGCTTGCTCTCGGCATAGGCGGTCGAGCCGTTCCAACGGCGCTTCTTCCAGAGGAGGTCGTCCAGATTGGCGTCCGCATGATGATGCATGCCGGAGCTCAGATAGATGAGGCGTTTTGGCCGATCGATCAGCGCGGTCAGCAAGTAGGTCGACAGCGTGTTGATCGCGAAAACATGGGGGAGCCCGTTAGCAGTCGTGCGATGCGGCTCGCGGTAGCCGACGGCCGCATTGTGGATCACCGCGTCGAACTGGCCGAGCGCATTGGCCTGCGCGGCGACCACCTTCGCGCCCGCGATTGTCTCAAGGTCTCCGACTACTATTGCTTCCGCTCCAGGGAGCGCTCTCCGGGCGTCTTCGGCGCGCTCGGCGTTCCGAGCATGGAGGACAACGTCGTGGCCCTGGCTCGAGAGGAACTCCGCCACCATCAGGCCAAGGCCGGAGGAAGAGCCCGAAATGAAGATGCGTGACATGATGTTTCCCTTGGATCTGTCCGGCGGATCATTCCCGCACGACCGGCGTCAGATCGAGCCTACGCACGCCTGCACCAGGCCGGTTCCCTTTTGCACGCGCAGGAGTACCTATTCCCATGGTCGGAGGATAGAATTTAGTGGCTCGTTTGATGCCGAAATAGTGGCTGCAAACGAACCGAAACTGCGTCCGCTTATGGCGATACGATGCGGATCTACCTCGTCACGACGCACGAGCCAGTCCATGCAGGCCGATCCAGCCGCCTCCCAAGACGTCCATGTGATGCGTTCAAGGGCATCATGCACTCGACCGCCCGAGGACAAAGCTTGACGCCTTATTCTTGATGTTACATTTAAAAAAATGAGGAAAATGTTAGATCATAAACATGCGATGTGGTTTTAGGGTAGGTATCGTCGGTGCCGGCCAGGTGGGTCGGGCTGGGCGATCGTTTTTGCCAAAGCAGGGTGCGAGGTCCGGGTCTTCGAGGCATCACCCAACCAGCGTGAGGTTTTGCCGGCCGAGTTGGCCAGCTCGCTCGAATCCATGGAGAAGTACGGACTAATCGATTCCGGCAAAGAGCTGCTCGAGCGAATTAGCATTGTCGATAGCCTCCCCGAAGCGGTCGAAACGGCTGATTACGTTCAGGAGTCGGTATTCGAGCAGCTTGCTTTGAAAACGACCATATCGGGGGGCCATTGCATCTTCGTTGAGACCTGATTGCTTGGTAGGAAGCTCGACTGTCGTTCGGCCTGCAATATTTGCAAGCCGATCGACACCCAGAGGCGGCGTTTCGGGAGCCAGAGGCTGCCGGAATCCCATTTTCGGACGCGTCCGAGACATCCGCGCTGATGTCAGATGCTCAATGAATGCTCCGCCTCTTCTCAAATGCTTGGAATCAATCCACCGTCGACTCTTATGACCGAGCCGGTGACATACGATGCCCGTTCGCTTGCCAGAAATGTCACCACGTCGGCGTATTCATTCGGGTTGCCGTAGCGTTTCAAGGGAATTGAAGCGGTACTTTCGGCGACGACCTCGCTCGCGGCGCGTCGTTCCCATTCAGCCTTGTGTTTGTCCAGCGCGGTAATACGCGACGTGGCAATTCGCCCAGGGCAGATGACATTGACGGTAATGCCGTCGGCGCCCACCTCTCGAGCGAGCGTCTTTGACCAGCCAACCAGTGTCAGTCGGAGCGAGTTCGATATCGCGAGGTTCGGTATCGGAGAGATAACTCCGGAGGAGGCGGAGGTAATGATGCGGCCCCATTGTCGGCGCTTCATCGACGGCAATATTCTGTCGGTTATAGCGATGACCGACAGGACCATGGACTGGAAATGACTTGCCCACATATCTGGGGGTTGTCCAGAAGCTGGCGTCGGCGGAGGTCCACCGGTGTTGTTCACGACAATATCGACCGCACCGAATCGCTGCTCAATCGTGGAAATCTGCGAATCAATCGCACCGAGATTTTCCAGATTCCAGGAAAGAGCAATGGCGTTGCCGCCATCCGCAACGATGGAACCGACGGTTTTGTTCGCCGCGTCCGCGTTAACGTCAGCGACCGCAACCTTCGCTCCCTCCGCCGCGAGAGTCGTGGCGATTGCAGAGCCCAGGCCACCACCCGCTCCGAGAACCAAAGCCGTCTTCTCTTTCAGCCCGAAATCCATGATCGTTCTCTGTCGTTATGATCGATATCAAGATGCCTTGCGCGAGAACTCGGCGCGCTTGTCGGTTCGTGCCAGACGACTCAGCAGGTAGTCGATCTCGGTCCGTGACTCCGCGGAAAGCAGGGCTCGCGGAGTGCGTTGCGTGTCCGATGCGATGATGCCCCGCTTCATCAGGACATACTTCCTCACAGCCAGCCCTATACCTTGCTGCTGTTCGTAGCGAAGAAGAGGCAAATGAGCGTCGAACAGATCATGGGCGGCGTCGCGCGATCTTGCTTTCGATAGCCGAATGATGTCGACGAGTAGCTCCGGAAAGGCGTAGCCGGTCATGGCGCCGTCCGCTCCGCGCTCCATCTCAAAATCAAGAAACAGGCCGCCATTGCCGGTTAGAATCGATAATGAATGAAGCGAGCCCTCTTTCTGGAACCTGCGCAATGTGGATATCTTGTCGAGACCGGGCCAATCTTCATGTTTAAGCATCACGCATGATGGGTTCTCCGTCACGATACGCCGGATGACAGACGGCGTCATGACGACCGATAGTGTCAGCGGATAATCCTGAAGAACCCATGGAATGTCGTCGCCAATCGCTTCGACAGCCTGCCCGAAATAGCTTGCGATCTGATCGTCGGTTCTCAGTGCGGGTGGTGGCGCGATCATCACGCCGGCTGCGCCCGCATCCATGGCCTTCAAGGCCAGGCTTCGCATCAAGGCGAAGCCTGGTGCTGAAACACCAACGACAACAGAGAGTTTCCCCGCCCGTCGTATTACCCTTTGGGCAATATCGAAGGCCTCATGATCGTCGAGCTTCTGAGCTTCACCCATAATTCCGAGAACCGTGATGCCACTGCTTCCGACGCTGCCGTAGAAGTCGGTCATCCTGTCGATAGACGTTACGTCCGCGCTTCCATCTGCATGAAATGGCGTCGGCGCGATCGGAAAAGTGCCATGTGCGAATGACGTAAGGGGCATTGCTTTCTGTTTTCGCTCTGCTTGAGAATTCAATTCTAATGCCATCTTACGGCTAGTTGCCCTGTTTTAGTGCGGGCTTCAGGCGCACTGAGTCGGGAACCGGGAGTGGCGGGTTGCTACTCTCAAGAAACTCAACAGTTGCAAACAGGAGGTCCGTGTCGCCGATATTCTCGACGCTGTGGGTGAACGACTCGCCAGGGCCAAACCGAAAGTGCTTTGTTTCTCCGACAAAGTGAGCGACGTCTTCGATCCGTCCGTCGTCATAGTATCCCCGAGCGCGGCCGCATGTCAGCGCAGTCCAAAAATAGTCGATTTGATGTCGATGAAATCCGCACCGCTTTCCGGGAGGCAGGCGGAGATGCCAAACACGAAGCTTGTCCGTCTCTGATACGAGTACGGTTCCGACGACTCCACTGAGGTTTGTGGCGTCGAATTCTTCCTGGAGTTCAATCGGCCAGTTTCTGCGGGGATTGTTTGTGTCGACTTGTGCTGTTTTGGTCATACGTGCATCCTCGGGCTGTTTGTTGTCCTAGCCGCTTCGACCTTCTCTGATTGAGAGCCGGCTGGCACGACGACAACCTTGATCGCGCCATCGATGCGCTCGCGGGCATATCGAATCGCTGTGGGTAGTTCCGCGAGCGGGAAAGTGTGGGTGTGAATTTTCGTGGCGTCGAAGCGCTTGTCCGCCATCAGCGCCAATGCCCTGCGGGTTGCGCTACGCCCTTCGCCGCGAATTCCGAAGACGTAGATGTTGTTCTTCACGAGATGAGCGATGTCGGCATTGGCAAGCGTGTGTGGAAACGCTGCCAGGCATATTTTTCCGCCACGGCTCGTCATCCGGATCGCTTCGTTAATGGTGTCTTCGGTTCCTGCGCATTCAACGACGTAGTCGACCCCAATTCCGTTTGTCAGCTTACGAACAGCTTCGACTGCGCTATTCTGACGGACATCGATCGTGATGTCCGCGCCGAGCTCCCTGCCGATCGCAAGGCGGCTCTCGCGTGTCCCGGTCAGGATTACTGGCGACGCGCCGAGCGCCTTGGCGACTGCTACAGCCAACAGCCCGATGGCGCCGGGGCCCGTCACGGCGACACTCTCTCCAGCGACAAGCCCGCCAAGCTCGGTTAAACCATACATGGACGTCCCCGCGGTGACCGCAAGGGTGGCTTCGGCGTCGCCCATGCCGTCGGGAAGGGGATGGAGTGTGTTGATATGATTCACCGCATATTCGGCGAAGCCGCCGTCGGTCGTGAAGCCGTTGGCGCGATGACCTTTGTCGGGTCTTCCGTAGTTGAGGCATGACGTATACATGCCCTGCCGGCAACGTTTGCACTGACCGCATCCCGCGTGAATCTCAACGGTCACGCGCTGGCCCAATGAGAATTCATCGACGCTTGGCCCGAGCGCAACGACCGTTCCCATATACTCGTGCCCCGGTGTAAAGTTCTTGTTGAACGGCAAGCCGCCGAGGATGCTCGCGGGCGAGCCGTGCTCGATGATTTCGAGGTCCGTGGCGCAAATCGCGACGGCGTCGATCCTGATCAGTGCTTCAGCACGTCCGGGCACCGGCACCGGCTTTTCAATCGCGATCAACTGCCCCGGATCCCCTAGCACCCAGGCGCGCATCGTTTTGGGAACCGCATATTGCGGCGAAGTCGTTATGCCGGGAGCTTTGTCCATCATGTTGAGTCCTGGTTGTTCGGAAAGGTCAGGTGTGTTCAGTCCAGAGCGGCGCGTGCTCGCGCGATGTGGGAAGCGCATTTCTCAGCAATCATCAACGTCGGGAGATTGGTGTTTGCACGCGGGATTTCGGGCATTATCGATGCGTCGATGACGCGTAGGCCTTCCACGCCGAATACCCTGGTTTCGCTGTCGACGACTCTGCCGATCGCGCACGTGCCGGTGGGATGAAATTGAGGAAGCGCAGACGCAAGGACAATGTCGGAGAAGTCACGCTCGTTGTCATGTCTACCCAGCATTCGGCGTTGCCCCAGTATGGCGCGCAAAAGGGGTGTGGTTGGGCGACGAAGCGCGGCCGCGCCGGCCACCGCAACGGTGGCCGCGGCGGCTTTCAGTCCTGATGCATTCATCAATCGCATCGGCAGATTGGCTGGTAGTATGAACGCATCAAAGGAGGCCCCTCTCGCGACCGAGTCCAACATCAAGGACTCTGCGATGCGTGCTCCGGATACGAGACGGACGCGATCTCGATCGTCGCTGAGCAAGTTGAAGTTTACGTCGGGTGCTCCGCCTGGATTGCGCTTGCTCAGTTGAACGGTCCCGGACGAGAAAGGCGCATAGAGTGCGGTCGACAGCAAACCCACTCGGTTTCCCATGTTGCGCCAACCGATACGCGCTATCACTCCAATGAAAATGTCGGACGCCGGCGCACCGACTAATCCGGATGAAGCGCGGATGCCGGACAAGCAATATTGTCGGACGTCCGATGATTGACGGTATGAGCCCGATAGAAGTGCACCCATATGACAGAACAGGTGGTTCTTTAGATGGCGGCCGACGTCCGGAAGATGTTGCTGAACTTCGATCCCGCAGTTTTGTAGCAATCCGCCGTCGCCAATGCCGGATCGTTGCAGTAGGACAGGTGATCCAATGGAGCCGGCGCTGACGATGATTTGCCGCGCGGTAATCAATCGGATGTCGGAATTTACCCGTACAGTCACACCGATCGCGCGCTGCCCTCGGAACTGGATAGAGAGAGCTTCGGTGCGGGCTAAGATACGCAAATTCCGTCGGGCACGAATGGTCGCCGTCAGGTAAGCGCTCGCGGCGGAGATCCTTGAAACCCCATTGTTGGCCAGGGGAAGCGGATATACCCCGTCTCCGTGTTCAATGTTTGCGTCATTTTTCAATGCCAACCCGAGGGCAGCTGCGCCATCGGCGATCGCACGATTGAACCCGGGCCATTGATCGTAGGGCAGGGTCTGTAGCGGATAGGGTCCCTGCTCGAGCTTCTGAAAAAATGGGAGGACGTCGTTGTAGGTCCAGCCCCGGGCTCCATGCGCGGACCACCGATCGAAGTCGCCCTTGAGGCCCCGCAACGACACCATCCCCATCACAGACGATCCGCCGCCCATGAGACGGGCTTGATGGTAGGATTTTGGAGCGGAGCCAGCGGTTGATACCGCCTTCAGCTCCTCCCAGAAGTAGTCTGCATTCGCGTAGGCGCGGGGGAACGCGTCTGCCACGTCGTCGAAATCGTCGCTGGGAAAAATGTCTGGCCCTGCTTCGACCAGAACAACAGACCTCGACGCATCTTCGCTGAGTCGGCTGGCCAGAACACAGCCCGCGGTTCCTCCTCCTACGATCAGGATGTCGGCAATGCCGTCGGAGTGATCCATGGCGAGCTCAGGCACTGACTTGGGAAAATGATGCCGCTCTTGTGGCGATATCTCTCGGATAACAGCTTGGCTCCTGCTCCACCCAATGTCAACCAAATGCACTGTATTGGGCGAAATAAATTGACGCAATAAAGGTGTGAACTGCAAAAATATCCAAAATATCCCGCCAAATCCCCTTTTTTCTGACAAAAGATTGCAATCCAACCAATGTGAACCAATTGTGAAGCTGATCCAGTATTGGTTGTTGACTTGATACGATGCCGCGTTTAGCTTCCCCGTCGGGCAAGGCGAACATTGCCGGCGAAATTTGGCGTTCATCTCAAAAACATGATGCGCGACGGTGCAGGGAGCAGGCAAATGGTAGAGCTAACGCTGCTGCGGAAAAATTCCGGATTGCCTGTTGCAGGGGCGGATAGCAGGCCTGTCATCAGCGCCAAAGGCCTTTCGTTCGCCTACCCCGGTGGGCTTCGTGCGATCGGCGATCTGTCGTTCGACATAGCCCCCGGCCAGATCGTGTCGATCGTTGGTCCAAGCGGCTGTGGCAAGTCGACCCTGCTGCGTCTGATTTCAAGTTTGAGGCAGCCAAGCGGAGGAAAGATCGAGCGTAACTTTGTTGGCCGCGATCGTCACAGTTGCAGCATGGTCTTCCAGGAAGACACATTGCTTCCTTGGCTGACGGTGGCCGACAACGTGGGCTTGTTTTATCGCTTCAGAGGCAGGGTTCGCAAAGAGGATCGCGATCATATCGCGGACTTGCTGAAGATGGTGAACCTGGAGAAGTTTGCCGGTTATTTTCCTTATCAGCTCTCAGGCGGCATGCGCCGCCGCGCCGCCATGCTGACGGCGATCGCTCCTCAGCCGGAGCTGCTGTTGCTCGACGAGCCATTTTCGGCTCTGGATGAGCCAACGCGCATCTCGGTGCACCGGGATCTTTACATGCTCCTGCGTCGCCTGAAGATCAGCGCGGTTTTGGTCACGCACGATCTGGCTGAGGCGATTTCACTGTCGGACCGAATATTGGTTCTGTCCCGCCCGCCGGCCCATGTTGTCGAGGAAATTCCGGTACGCTTTGGAATCGAGCGAAACATGCTCGATCTTCGCGACAGTCCGGAGTTTCTCCGACTATACGGCCATCTATGGCAAGCTCTCAAGGAGCAGCTGATATGACACTTGTGTCCAAGGAAATTGTATCTGCGGCATCGGGCCGGCAGGATATTGGATTGGCGGAGATGCCGGCTCCGGCTGCGACAAGAAAATCGGCCGGCATCTCTTGGCCAGTCCAATGCCTACTAATTCAAATAGCACTCTCTGTGGTGTTCCTGCTTGGCTGGCAGTATCTGCCCACGATCAAGCTGCTGTCGCAGAACATAAAGGTTTTCGACTCGTTTTTCATTAGTTCGCCGACGGCTGTTGCCAGGGACATCGTCGGGTTGATGACGGGAGAAAACGACAACCGCATCACGCTCTGGCCGTTCCTGTGGACGACGGTTGTGGCAACAGTTCTCGGAACCTCGATTGGGCTGATTTTGGGTGCTCTGGCCGGCTTGCTGGTGAGCAACAGCGAGAAGCTCGGCGATGTCACGCGGCCATTCCTTGTCATTGCCAATTCCATTCCGCGGGTCGCGATTATTCCGATCTTTGTCGTTCTGGCGGGGCCGACCTTGGCGGCATCGGTAATCAGTATCGTCGCGGTCGTATTTTTTGTGGCGTTCTTCAATGCCCTGGAGGGAGGTCGCAGTATCCAACCCGCGATTCTCGAGAATGCGAAATTGCTCGGTGCAGGTGACTACCAGATCATGCGTTCGATACGGCTACCGATGGTCTTGACCTGGACGTTTGCAGCGATTCCAAATGCGATCAGTTTCGGGTTGATCGTTGCCGTGACGACTGAGCTTCTTGCAGGAATCCCGGGAATGGGCGCCTTGCTGTTGTCGGCTACCGCGAATATTCAGGCCGGTCTGACCTTCGCAATCATCGTCATTCTCAGCGTCGTCGGGCTCTGTCTTTACTGGGGGACAACCGCGATCCGCAATCGCGTCATTCATTGGCGATGACGCGAGTGTGCTTCGATTCAAAGTTTGAGGAGGGGAAAAGAATGTCAACAATCGCGCGAAGGTCTTTTATCTTTTCGCTCGCCGCCTTGCTGGGGCTGGCGGATCCAAACGCAGCGAGGCTCGCCAGGGCGGAAGCCCCTCAAGGCAAACCACTTGAGCTCAATGTGGTCGTGGCTTCCAGCGCCATGACCTATCCGGCGCTGTGGCTGGCTCTCGCAGACAATATGTTCGAAAAGAACAATCTCCACGTTAACGTCACTTACAATGCGCTCACGACCGGGGCGGCGATGCTGGTATCGGGAAAGGCCGATATCTTCGTGACCAACGCTTTAGCCGGCCTCCGTATTGCGAAGGAAGGAAGGCAGGTCAGTTATCTCTGGAACTTCAGCTATATTGATGCGACCGCGTGGGGCTTCGTTACAAGGAGCGGAATCAAATCAATGAGCGAGCTTGCTGCGATGGGCAGCAATTGCAGGATCGTAAGTCTTCCGCCGGGTTCGGCACATTACGCCTACCTGCAAGGCATTTTGAGGAGCTACAAGCTGTCCTGCAGCGTCGGGACCGTTGCGATGATGCCTCTACTCACATCAGGGGTGTCGTCGAGCCAGTTCGACGCAGCGCCGGTTACGCCTATGGACGGATACACGATGGTTGAGAATGGCAAGGCAAACATGCTTGTCGATCCCCAGAAAATTACCCCCGAAGAGATGCACGCGATCTACCCGTACGCGCACTCCCTGACAGCCGCCTTCGGCATCAAGGACGATCTGCCCAAGAAGCGCGGGGCTGTAATTCTGTTCTTGAAGACATTGCGGCAAGCCAACAAGGCTCTCCTTGAACTGGAGGACCAGCAGATCGTTTCCAAGTTCAGAAAGTTGACGGATGTATTCGGTACGACGACGCCTGCTTCCCTCGAGGTGCAGTGGAAGCTTGAAAAGCACCTCGTTCCGACGGGTGATCAGGCGGGCGAGCTTCGGTCCGCGGATTGGAAGGATCTGCTCGATGCGGCCAGCACGGTCTGGAATCTCGCCGGCGTAAAGGCTGGAGATCCTGAACTTCAGTACAACGAGGTCGTTGATATGAGCTACTTCAAAGCTGCCGCTCCGTAGCTTTGGAAGCTCAAGAAAGCCCGTCGCACAATTTGGCTTTGTAACGCAGGACCGGGACGAATTCGGATCCGGAAGGCAAGATGTTTATTCACCAGTATACGTCCCTAACCTCTGAAACCGTTGCCGATCTAACTGAGGAAAGCCAGGACGCGCTGGCGCAGTTCTCCGTCGAGCGTCTGACTGGGTACGGGTGCGACCATGCCGATGCCGCAGAGATCCGCGCACGCGTCCGCTGTGGAGAGGCCTGGGCATCTGCTGCAACGGAGTTGGCGAACAGGTTGACCGATGCCCTTAGGGAATCGAAGGTGCCTGTCTCGGACGCAACGCGGATCGCTTTTCTTCGCCGTGCGTCGTCGCTTTTGCGCATGGGCCAAATAATCATGCTGGCGGATAGCGACACAAGACGAAGCATGATGCGCCGCGCCAGTGATCTTCATTTGGAGGCGGCCCAGCTCGACGGAAGTTATGAGAAGATCCTTATCGATGGCGACCCGCCGATGGTCGGTTGGATTTATCCAGCCCGCGCCGGTCAATCGGTGCGCGCCGATGCCGGCGTACTTGTCGTCGGCGGTATCGAGGGCTGGGCCATGGATCTCCATGCATTTGGTGTTGCGCTGTCGGAGCGCGGTATCACAGCGTTGCTTGTCGACGGTCCCGGGCAAGGCGAAACGCGGCTCGAACACCGCCACTTCATGAGGCGCGATTGGATTGAACGCTATCGGAGCGCGGTCGACGCTCTCTCGGAGCGTTGCGGCGGAGCTCGTATCGGCATCCTCGGTAATAGCATGGGCGGGTCTTTCGTTACGCTCGTCGCATCGGCGGACCAGCGAATAGCGGCTTGTTGCAACAATGGAGGGGCTGAAGATCCGTTGGGCCTCAAGCAGCGCAAGAATTTCTTCGCCAAACTGCAGGCCTTTTGTGGCGATCTGGCCGATAGCGAAGTCGATGCCATCTGGACGTCGGTTCGTCCCAATGACTCCGCCGTTACTCTGGACTGTCCTTATCTCATTATCCAGGGGGGCTCCGACCCGTTGGTTTCAGTGGAGGAGTCTCAACGCATCCTTGCCAGAGCACGTTCGCGGGACAAGTCCATCCACGTGTTTTCGGATGGAGTTCACTGTCTTTATAACCATACGGCCGACATGCGCCCGCTCGTGGCGGATTGGATGAGGTCCCGGCTGACTTAGCCGGTTTTTGCGATACCGAAGGGGCGTTGATGAATGCCAGGTCATGACCAGACGCGTTAGCTCAGCCGTGGCGGTGAGCGATTTGCAGGAGATCGCACGCCGGCGGCTGCCTCCCGTCATATATCATTTCATCAAGGCGGGCTCTTCGAGCGGCCAAACTCTTGAAGAGAATCGTGCTGCCTTCCAGGCGGTGAAATTTCGTCCTCGCGCTGCAGTTTCCACCTCATCGAGGAACCTCGGGACCACGTTGCTCTCGTCGAATCTCGCGCTACCCGTCGTTGTAGCACCATGCGGCGGCGCGACGATGGTCCATCCGGCGGGCGAGCCAGCTCTGGCGAGGGCTGCTGGCGCAATGGGAACTATCTATGTGGTGCCGCACACAAGCGGGCACGCAATGGAGGCCGTGAGGAAGGCGACACCAAGTCCGCTCTGGTACCAGATATATCCACACGGCGGCAGTGAGGTGATGGAAGCAGCATTGGACAGGGCGGGCCGATGTGATTTCCAGGCGCTAGTCATGACTGTTGATACCGCTACAGGTGCGGAGTTCGAAGATAGCGTTCGCCATGGCTTATCGTCTCTTTCGGCCGGCAGGTATTGGGAAGCCCTTCCTCATCTTCCGCAGTTTCTTTTCAAGCCATCATGGCTGTTGGCTCATATCCGAGGCGGCTACCGGCTAGAACTGCCGAATCTCGTCAAACCGGATGGGCGCATTATTTCGTTTCGCGACATGTATTCGGGAAAGATACCTCCGACACCGGGTTTTAGCTGGTCGGATGTGGCCCGATTACGTCAACGAACGAATGTCCCGCTTATCGTCAAGGGTGTTTTAACTGGCAAGGACGCATGCCTCGCTGTCGAAGCTGGCGCAGACGCGATCGTTGTTTCGAACCACGGTGGCAGAATGCTTGATGGTTCGATGGCGAGCCTAAGGGCACTTCCCGAAGTGGTTGAGGCCGTTCGAAATCGTGCCGAGGTCGTATTCGATGGCGGTATCCGGCGAGGTACCGATGTGGTCAAGGCCATATGTCTTGGAGCACGGGCGGTTCTTGTTGGTCGCGCATCGCTCTATGGGTTGGGCGCGGGAGGAGAGCTTGGCGTTCAACGTGCCCTCGCCATCCTTCGCAATGATATCGATCGGACGCTCGCCTTCCTCGGCTGCCCCTCGATCGATCAGTTGGATGCTTCCTATCTCGAAATGCCAGCCCATTGGACAAGGCGATAGCACCCATGGTGCTTTCGACGGCGCCCCTCAATCGAGTAGCTGGCTCGCCGTTTTGTCCAGATGTTTCTTCATCGCTTCGGCGGCACCCTTGCGATCGCGGCGGCTGATTGCTTTCACGATTTGATCGTGCTCGTCAAAGGAGTGATAGTTCTGCGCAGGCCCGCTGCCGGTACGATCGAGATGACCCCAGACGACCATGCGCCGCACACCATTGACCATCCGCTGAAGTTCCGTCAGCAGCGTATTGTTGGTCGCTTCTGCGATCAGGGCGTGAAAGAGCCAGTCCAGTTCTTCATACTCGTCCCAGGTTTTGCTGAACCTGATCTTGCCACACAATTCATTCATCGCTTCGATTTGGGTGGTGGTCGCATGCAACGCCGCTAAACGTGCAAGTTCAGGCTCCAGAATGAGACGGGCCCGCATCGCTTCGGGGGGGCTTACGCGAGGGGCGATCCTGTGCAGGAATGAGCTATCGGCCAAAACGTTTCGTGTGAGGAACGTCCCTTTTCCCACACGACGCCAAATCAGACCTTCGGCCTCGAGAATAGCGAGACCTTTGCGAATCTCCGCTCGATTGACCCCGAATTGTCCTGCCAATTCTCGTTCGGGAGGAAATCGTCCATCTTCAGGGAGTCTGACCTCCAAGAGCCATTCCCGCAATTGGTCGATCAGTTGAGGTTCTTGGCCATTCTCTCTGATCTTCTCGTCGGACATCGCTCCAAGCACCCTTAGCCAAATGAGACGCAATCATACAGCACTTTTTTCGCCCGCGAATACCTGGAAGGCAATTGGTCGGAAACAATTAGGCGGAGCCGCTGGACCCGACGCGCTTGTGCTCGGCGAACTCACCATCGGACTGGCAAGGGGAATCGTCGGCATCCCAAAGATCTTCCAAACGGCCTTCATTGCAGGCTCGTTTGGCTTCGGTGGGCGTCCAAGCTACGCCGAGTTTGTCAAGCGCCTGCGCACCGCGCAGGAGCCCGCTGAGGCCGCCGCGCGAGTGAGTGTCGGACTCGACCAAATTGGGCGTTCCGCTGCCAGGCTGATCGACCGTCCGCTTCGGAAACTGGCCAGAGCTCTGACCTCTTACCCATGTTTAGCATTGCTGAATCCCAAGTCCGAGAAACTACGCTAGGATTGGGCTTTCCCGCATGAGGCATTGCGTTGGAGACGGTGCCGGCCGAAGAGGATGCACCGTACCACCGCTGCCGAGCGGGCGAGGCGGCGACGCGAACGTCGCGAGCGCCGTCGCGAAGCCCCTGAACGGGCGCGGGCTTGCTCGTCTGCCTGGCGGCGGCCCCTTTCAGAAGAAGGCCGCCGGATCCAGGCCGTGGCTCATGGAGGCGACGAGGGACAGCAGCGGTCCCAAGCCGCAGAAAATCACGACGGACGTAAATTCTTCGACGCGCGCGTTCGAGCGGGCTCGGGTTAGCACCCTTGCCTCTGCGTCCATCTTTTCGGGCGATGGAATCCCAGGCAACGACGGAGCGTCGGCTCTAGCCGTCTCTGACATTTCGTGCATCGCAATTGCCAGCGTCTACTTGGTTGAAGTTCGACGCAGCTCCCAGTTTCTAACCTGCGGGACGTTATCTTCGTACGGTCGTCAGTTGCGGAGTTGCGAAGGCCCGGGGAGCGCCGTCGAGATTTGTAGTCGGATTCTTGCGAGTCGGCGTTAGCTGTCTCAATGCCTTGACCTTCGGTGGCAACACGTTGAGTCCGAAGAAACTGCGCGGCGCCATCAAGACTTGGGCCGCAAGCAGGGCGAGATCGACGCCATCTCGAGCCCCTTGCAACGGATCTGCAACACGGCACCTCTAACCCATTGATTTCCTTACCTGGGAAACGGTTTCCTAAACCGTAGGTCAATTAGTGGCGTTCTCGATAGCTAGTATCAGGCGGGTCAAAGCGGGCCGGCGCCATGGTAGCGCGGGTATTGTCTCTCAAGCTGGATCGCCGGAGAAATTGCAGAGGTAAGTGGTTCTTACGGTAACAGACCCCAATGATTTCAATGACCGCGCCCAGACTACGAATCTGAGCGGCAGGGTTTCGAATCGCAGAGCGATGCCGCGAATTTCGAAGTTCAGTACGGCTTCAGCACGGTGAGCTCGCCTGCATCCGCGCGGTTCTTTGCCGCGAGCAAGATTTCCCTCATTTGCTTGATTGCCGGCGGTTCAAGCGCCTCGATCTTCGCCGCGATTCGCGGATCGAGGATGCCCTTGCGGCCATAGCGGCCGCGGACGTCACTGGCGTGTCCGAGAATGCGGTCGCGCGTGCGTTGTGCGATCGCTTCATTGTCCAGCCAGTCCGCCATAAGATGCCGCGTGGAATACAGCGTAAGGTCGGCGCGATCGAGTTTCAGCTTCGTCTTCACGTACTGCCACGCCTTGCTGAGCGGTTGCGACCATCGGATCGTGCCATCCTTCCGCTTATAGACGTCCCATTCCGGGAAGAGCCGCTCCTCCTGCCCGTCCATCAAGTCCTGCATCCGATCGAGCAGTCCCAACTCGATGAGAAGGGGATGGATCGGAATCACACGGCCGGCGGCGTTCGTCTTCAGATTGCGCAGATCCTTGACTGCGACGCGTCCGTTGCGGGCATCGAACGGCCGTAGGTCGAAATAATAGAACTCGCCATCGGTGCGGATGTCGGCGCATTTGAGCTGGCCGACCTCGCCGGGCCTCATGCCGGTCAAGATGCAGATCAAGAAGCCCCAGTAGATGTGCGATTGCACGAAATATCCGCCCGGCTGCCAGACGTGCACGCGGTTCTTGCAGCCGGTGAAGAGCGGCAACTTCAACAGCATCAGCAATTCGTCATCGTCGAAGGCGTCGCGCGGCAGCGGGGCCAGGTTTTCGGGGTCGATGCACACGAACTTGGGACGCGGTCCGCGGTAATGCTTTTCCGCGATGGCGAAGTCGACGAACTTATAGAGCCCCGCCCAGTACCTGTTTTTGATGGTCGTGGTGGTCACGCGCTCGAGCTTCGACCAGTTGGTCGCTTCCGCGTATTTGTAGCGCTGGAACAGCGTCTCGGAGAATTTTCGCGGGATGTTGTCGCGGTTGGGGATGTCCGGCAGCGCCTCGTCGAGTTGCTTCCACTTGGCTTCGGTCAACTCGTCCATCCGGGGATCGGCTAGAAGATCGACGGCGAATTGGATGACCGGCGCTGCTTCACCACGGCCCTTGGCGGTGTGCTTGCGCTTGCGATCCAGCGGCTTGAGAAACTCCGCGAGCACGTCGGACATCCGGCAGGACTTGGTTCCGGCGGCCTCCTCGGTGCGGGTAGACACCGCAGGCTCGGGGGCGGGCGAGATCGAGCCGACGTTCGATGCTGGAAGCAGCTGAAGCCTTTGGGCGACGGCGTCCTGCACGAGGCGATCGATCATGGCGATGGGATCGAACGGTTGCGCCGTCGCCGGGGGGCCGGGCGCCGTCCAGCCCTCCTTGACCGCTTCGGCCGCCGCCTGCCGGCCGCTTTCATAGGCGCGCCGAACGTTCAGGCGAGCGATCCCGCTTTCGGCCGCCTTGTTCTGGTTGACGAAGTCGACCCAGGTGGCCGGCATACGGGGGAAACGCCGTGGGTAGGCATAGCCGCGCTCCTGCGCGCGGCTGAGATAGCGCCTGACTTCGTGCTCGAAGGCGCAGCGCTCGGCCAGGAGCCGCTCGTCCGCCGACGCCCCGCGTTCGACATAGGAGTGCAGCCGGGCGTCGAGGATGGCTCCCAACGCTTCCAGGTCGGGAGCTTCGATCAGCTCCTGTACCCATCCGAGATTGTCCACCAGCCGGCGCCTCGCCTCATTGAAGTTACCGGTCCTAAGGCTGACACGGAGGAGGGGAAGCCCAAAGAGCTGAGCGGCCTGTTTCCCCAACCGAATCTGGAGGAAATAGCGACCATCGCCGCGCCGGGCGAGGTAGGAGGGACGAGCCACTACGACAGCCTTTCCGGAGGCGGTCGGGCTGAGACATCCAGGTGAGATGTAACACCGTCAAATCCGCTACCCCAAATCGGCCAAAGTACTGAAAAATCAAAGGATTTTGCTTTGGCTTGGGTCTGGTAGCGTTTCCCTCTCCCGCTACCAAAAAATCAGGCACTTCCTGCTAACCTGCGATCCTCAGACTTTCTTGGTACCACATTAGTCCCACCAATTCGCAAGCTGGCGAGCATGAAGCTACGCGCTGCGGAGGGGAAGACGGCGGGGTACATTTAGCGGTTTAGCGCCCGGAGTCGAAGCGTGGCCGCTTCTTAGCGGGCAGAACCCTACGGCTGAGCCGTGCTGCAGCCGACGCGATCGTGCCAGAGCCGCGGAACACGGGGACAAACCTCAGCTCTGCCGATTGCGAATCCCTGCTGCGTGCTAACCGCTCGGAACGAGAAGACGGGCCAACGATTCGTCCGGGCAGGAGCAAGCTCGATGCTGATGACGAAGGAAAGACGGCCGGCGATCCGAACGCTGCGGGGCTGGGCGCTCAGCGTGCTGCAGGAGGCGGGCGCCATCCACGAATGCGAGGAGCACGGCTGGGCGAAGGACCGGGCCGACCCGCATGCACGCGAGCACGCATTGGATATAGCCAGGCAGGAGCCACCCGAGGGCTTATCTCCGGATCAGGCCGTCGGGCAAGTGCGCGAGGTTTTGCATTCGATCGGCGATACGTGCCCGGAGTGCCCGCCACGTCCCGATTAGGTCCCCCTGCGCTGTCGCGCCGCTCGAATGGCGTGCGAGCCTCAAACGCCTTCGGCAAACTTGGACGACGTAAGGGATATCAGCGGACTATTACCAAAAGGCCCTTCAAGCGAGCAAGTCTAGTGCGTTCTCGATCGCTGCGCCGGCTGCGGTGTTGTCGAAGATGCACCAAGTCTCACTAGATGACGACGCAGCACCGAGCCGCAGCTTCAGCGATCGCAGGAACGCCCCGTCGTACGCGGAGTAGTAAATGCGCGGCGCTCCATGCAATCGAAAATAGCGCAGACTAGGCCACCCGCCCGGCAGGTCGGCATCGGGCACCCGCGCCGGATCCGCGGCGACACGGGCAATCCGACGTTCCCCGAGCCAGGCGCCGACCTCGGGCGTAAACCAGCTGACGTGACGCGGCTCGCACGCGAGAGCGGCTGAGGTCTTTTCCTGCAGCGCGCGGAACAGGAACTCCGCATCGGACTCAACGAACATTTTGCGAGGCGCAAACTGAACGAGCAAAACCCCGAGCTTCGCACCAAGTCCGGCGCTCTCTTCGATGAACCGATCGAGTTCACCCTGCGCAAGCTGTGACGAGTGAGTAACAGACTTCGGCACCTTTACCGAAAAGCGGAAATCATCTGGCGTCGCGTTCGCCCATTTCTCATAGGTCGAACGCCGGTGCGGCTTATGAAATGATGAGTTGATCTCGGTGGCGTTCAACACCCGCGCGTAGCGTTCAAGCTGGCTACCTACCCCGCCAACTCTTTCCTTCCAGACTCGCGGAACATTCCATCCCGCTGTGCCGAGCCGCAGCTCAGCCTTGACATGCGCGGCCTCTTCCATGTCAGTCCGCAACTGCCATCGGACATCACCGGATGTTTCACAATCTCACGCCGACTTCCGCCGCGTCCCTGCTGTCGGCTTCTTCGCCGCCGCTTCCTTAGCCAGCTTCTTACCGGCGATCGGCATCAGCATCTCCTTCTGAGCCGCGGCAGCCTTCTTCGTCTTCTTGGCAGGCTTTTTCGGAGCCTCGGTCTTTGCTGCTGCCCCGCCGACGCTCTTGCGTAGCGCGTCCATCAGATCGACGACGTTCTCGCCTTTCGGCCGATCCTTCGGCACGATCGGCTTGCCGGTGCGCTTCTGGTTGATGAGCTCGATCAGCGCGCTTTCATAATGGTCCTCGAACTTCTCCGGCTCGAATGATCCCGCCTTCTGGTTCACGATGTGCCTGGCCAGATCGAGCATGTCCTTCGTCACTTTGACGTCCTGGATCTCGTCGAAGTATTCCTGCTCGCTACGAACCTCGTAGGGATACCGCAGCAAGGTGCCGACCAGACCCTTGTCCATCGGCTCGAGCGCAATGATGTGCTCTCGGTTGGTGAGCACCACGCGCCCGATCGCCACCTTGTTCATCTCGCGGATGGTCTCGCGGATGACCGCGAAGGCGTCGTGGCCGACTTTTCCGTCCGGACGGATGTAGTAGGGGCGAATTAGGTAGCGCGGATCGATCTCGGCCTTGTCTACGAACTCGTCGATCTCGATGGTCCGCGTGGATTCCAGCGCGATCTCCTCAAGCTCCTCCTTGGTCACCTCGATGAACTGGTCCTTCTCGAGCTGGTAGCCCTTAACGATGTCCTCGTTGGGCACCTCGGCGCCGGTGTCGGCGTCGACTTTCAGGTACTTGATCCGATGACCGGTCTGACGGTTGAGCTGGTTGAAGGAGATCTTCTCGCTCTCCGACGTAGCTGGGTAGAGCGCCACGGGACAGGTGACCAACGAGAGACGCAAAAAGCCTTTCCAGTTCGCGCGGGGGGCCATGGTACGCAAAACTCCATAAGGGGACTTGGACTCAAGACGAACGGCGCGACACAGTTCCGACACCGCCCGCAGGTGTCCACCGCAAATTGATGCCAGATCCCGGTCAAGCGCCCGGAATAGATGGCGGGCAGTCTTAACCCAACGAACAAAATAAGAACATGTATCGTGACGCACTCCCTGGCACTCCGCGGTGATTAGACCTCTGTGGAAAACGGCCAATCCCTTGCTCTAGGGAAGCGGCAACCCAGCCCGTCGGGCAACACACCCTTCTCCCGTCAATCCCTCTCCGCAAAAATATTCCACTTTACCGAAATTCGGGAAACGGCGTATGTGTCGCTCATCCCGGCTCATCCTTGAGGGCCGATCTCGTTGTCGTCTTGATTGCGAGCCGGGCTTGCGATGGACGCGGCAGCGTCGGTACGAGATGGTGCGGGCAGGGCGGGTAGACCCTGTGAGCCCGCAACCGCGTGCGGACGAGCGGCGCTGCTAGGCTTCGTCTCGCCTGTAAGTTTTCGGCTTCGTCGACAGGGCTGGAAAAACTGCGGCGAAATGGCGGGCCGTGCGTACGGCAAAACCGTGTGGTCCTGGCCGTCGTTGCTACGGTCAAGCTTTCGCGGAGGTGTGTGCGAGCCCAACCGGGCAGACAGCATCATCCAAATTCGCGAGGCGAGGGAGGCCAAAGAGAACTCGGCTCCCGGGAGAGCACGGCATAAGCCGTCCAACCATCGCGCAGGGAAGGCCGAGTGATTGGCTACACCTGTATGCTGCTGTGCGGTTTTCCTGCGTGTGCTTTTCGCGCAGCGGACCGCGGGTGCCAGCCGGCACCCGGCCTTCCCTGCGCCCTCTTGGATATGAGGGCGGAGTGACGAAGCAAAGCTCGGGCGAAACGCGCCGCGAGAACGAGAAATCATGTCCGCTGTTTGAATGCCTGGTCGCGTCATCTGCCGCGACGTCTCGGTGGCAGGCGCTCAGGATGAATTGCCGAAGCGATGCTCTGGAAGTCCCTGTGCAATGCCATCAATGGCCAGAACATGACCCGCCTGGGGTTCGCGGCCCAGTTGCTCGCGATCAAGAAACTTTCTCGCCGTCGTCACGAACAGGGTCTTCAGATCGGCTCCGCCGAAGCATACGCAGGTCGGATTGGTCGCCGGCACCGGAATGACGGTATCGATCCGGCCGTCCGGCCGATAGCGCACCACCCGGCCGCCGGAGAAGAATGCGGTCCACAGTCCGCCCGCAGCGTCGATGCACGCGCCGTCGGGCCTCTCGCCGGAGGCGCTGTAATCCGCGAACAGCCGTCTGTTGCTAATCGCGCCGTCATCGAGATCGAAGTCGAACTGCCAGGTGCGGTAACGCCTCGTGTCCGTGAAGTAGAGCGTGCGATTGTCGGGCGAGAACGCGATGCCGTTCGTCACGATGACATCGCCGAACATGCGCGTTGTCCGGCCGTCCGCGTCCACCCGATACAGCGCTCCGTTCGGCCGATGCAGCTGGTTGTCCATGGTGCCGATCCACAGCCGGCCCCGCGCGTCGACGCGCCCGTCGTTCAGGCGATTGTCGAGGCCGCTTTCGACCTCGCAGAGCTGACCTGGAGGATCGTCATCGAACGCGCGGCGATAAAGCCTCAGATCCTGCGCGAGCAGGTGGGAGCCATCCGCCGTCAAGGCCTGACTGCCGAGGAAGTTGCATGCGTGCGGAATAACCTGATGCGCGCCTGTCGCCGGATCGAACGATTGATGCAGCCGCCGGTCGATGTCGACCCACCACAGCTTGCGGGAGCTGTCGCACCACAATGGCGTCTCGCCGAGGATGTCGCCTGTGGCGACCGCGGTCTCGACCCGATGCGCGGGAATCATGTCAGGAGTCATCCCGAAATCCGATTGCAGCAACGAGCGCTCTCTCCGAACGACGTCAGGCCGCGGACGATCAATCCTCGTTCCAGGAGGCGAGGGCGTGCGCGACGCACCCGTTGATGTGGTCGGTAAGCACGGTTTTGGCGCCTTTGATGTCGCGCTTGAGGGCGCATTCGAGCAGCGCCTTGTGCTGGTTGATCGTCTCCGCGCCGCGGTAGCGCAGCGCATAGCGGAAATATTTGTCGAACACGATCGCGTGGGTCTGCATCAGCTCGCGCGAGCCGCAACTCGAGATGAGAGCCTGGTGGAATTCGCCGTCGTAGCGTTTGCGCAGCTCGGGATCGTCCCCCTCCTTGAGGACGGTGCGTTCGGTGGCCGCCAGCTTGTGATGCGCGGACACCACGCGGCCCTCCCACTCGACGTCGCCGGCACGAAACGACTCGGCCATTGCATGCTGCTCCAGCAGGATGCGCAGACCGGCGAGTTCACGCAGGTTCTGGATGGATATCGGCGCCACCTCGAAGCCGCGCTGGCCCTCCGCGACCACGAATCCCTCGGAGGTCAGACGATTGAGGATCTCGCGCAGCGTGGAGATGCTGACGCCGTAGTCCTCCTTCATGGCGTCGAGCTTGAGACGTCCGGACGGCGTCAGCACGCCGAAAATGATGTCAGATCGAATCCGCTGATAACCGCTGTCGCCCGCCGACAAGGGGCGCCCCTCGAGTGACGTCATGCTCTCCGATCCCGCAATATGCGCGCAACGCCCCGTGGTGGGCGGCCGAACCATCAATGTTACCAGCAATATAGCAAATCCATAACAACAGATGTATTCGAAAATCTCAGATGAACAGAGATTTATCATTTGACCGAGAAATGTAGTTATGTTTTTTGATTGACCTGAGGGTGCAGAAAAGAATGGCTCGAGCCGCCGTCGTGCCCCGATCGAACAGGGAGGTCAAAATGAGCTTGTTGGTACGGGCGCTGTCTGCGACGGCGATCTGCGTGGCGCTGACGGTCGGTGCATCCGCTGAGGACATTCAGGAGCGCACGATCAGGTGGGGACACCTGAACAACACCGATCACCCCGTCAGCGCGGGAGTGCAGAAATTTGCGGAGATCCTGCTGGCGAAGAGCGGGGGCAAGATGAAGATTCGTGAGTTCGCGGCCTCGCAACTCGGCAACGAGCTGCAGCAGCAATCCGCGCTACGCGGCGGCACGCAGGAAATGCTGTCGGCCTCAACGACGTCGCTCGCAACCGTCGTGCCGGAGTTCGGCCTCATCGACTTTCCATTCATCGTGAAGACCATCGAGCAGGCGGATGCTCTCGGGACCGGCAAGTTCGGCACGTCGATGCTCGATACGTTGCCGTCGAAGGGGCTGATCGGTCTGGGCTATTGGGGCCTCGGCTTCCGCAACGTCACCAACAGCACGCGGCCGATCACCAAGGTCGAGGATTTCAACGGCCTCAAGCTCCGCGTCATTCCGAACCCGGTCTATCTCGAGACCTTCGGATCCTTCAAGGCCAATCCCGTTCCGATGGCCTTCGGCGAACTCTATTCGGCGTTGGAGACGCGCACCGTCGATGGCGAGGAGAACCCCTTCACGGTCATTCTCTCCAACAAGTTCTACGAAGTGCAAAAATACGTTTCCGCCACCAATCACACCTTCACCCTGAACATTATCCTGGTGAGCAAGGCGTTCTGGGACAAGCTCTCGCCGACCGAGCAGCGCCTGATGCGCGAGGCGTATGAGGAAAGCCGAGGCTATCAAAAGGAGCAGACCCGCCTTCAGACCGAAAAGGCCCTCTCTGAATTGCAGGCGAAGGGCATGCAGTACAACACCGTCGCGCCGGAAGAGCTCGATCGCATGCGCAAGACGGCGCAGCCGGTGGTCGACAAGATTGCCGCCAATCTCAAGCCGGAGGCGGTCAAGCTGTTCAACGACGAGCTCGACCGCATCCGCAAGGACGTGAAATAGTCGACCTCGTCAGCATGCAAGAGGCAGAGCCGGCCAGTCGGCCGCTCTGAACCCGACTTTGCCCGGACCGCACGCATGGCGCGAATTCTCGACCTCTATTGCACCCTGCTGAAGGGCATCATCGCCGCATGTCTTGCGGTGATGGTGGTGCTGGTGTTCGGCAACGTTGTCCTGCGTTACGGCTTCAACTCCGGAATCACGATTTCGGAGGAGTTGTCGCGCTGGCTGCTGGTCTGGTTGACCTTCCTCGGCGCAATCGTGGCGCTTCGCGAGCACGCCCATCTCGGCGTCGACACCCTCGTCCGGATGCTGCCGGCCTCGGGCAAGCGCATCTGCTTCGTCATCAACTATTGCCTGATGCTGTTTGCCGACTGGCTGCTGCTTTCGGGAAGCTGGCGCCAGACCATCATCAACATCGAGGACCGCGCGCCGGCCACCGGCCTGTCGATGGCTATCTTCTACGCAGTGGGCGTGGTCTTCGGCGTGTCCGCCGCAGTGATCCTTCTCTACGACCTCGTCCGCGTGCTCACGGGACAGGCCAGCGAATCCGACATGGTGGCCGTCAAGGAATCGGAAGAGCACTGATGTCTCATCGAACCATGTCAGGCGGCGCTTACGTCCAGCAATCCACCGGGATCGCGTCATGACGGTCGCCGTCTTCACCCTCTCGCTGCTGGGCGCCATGGCGCTGGGCATGCCGATCGCCTTTGCGCTGATCGTCTGCGGCGTGGCCCTGATGAGCACGATCGACATGTTCGACGCGCAGATCGTGGCGCAGAACGTCATCAACGGCGCGGACAGCTTTCCGCTCATGGCCATTCCCTTCTTCATGCTCGCCGGCGAGGTCATGAACAAGGGTGGGCTAGCCAAGCGTATCGTCAATGTCGCGCTGGTCGCCGTCGGGCATTTCCGTGGCGGGCTCGGCTACGTCACGATCCTTGCCTCCTGCATCCTCGCGTCGCTGTCCGGCTCGGCGGCTGCCGATGCCGCGGCGCTCGCGGCCCTTCTGGTGCCCATGATGGTGGCGGCGGGGCACAAGAAGTCTTATGCGGCGGGCCTCGTGGCGGCGGGCGGCATCATTGCTCCCGTCATCCCGCCCAGCATCGGCTTCGTCATCTTCGGCGTCGCCGCGGGCGTCTCGATCTCGAAACTGTTTCTGGCTGGCATCGTCCCCGGGCTGCTGCTCGGCGCAGGGCTCTGTCTGGCCTGGGCGTGGGTGGTGCGGAAAGAGAACCTGACGCCCCCGCCAAGAGCGTCGCTCTCGGAGATGGTGAAAGCGGTCGTCGACGGCTTTTGGGCGCTGATGCTGCCGCTCATCATCGTGGTCGGCCTGCGCTTCGGCATCTTCACGCCGACGGAAGCCGCGGTGGTCGTCGCTGTCTACTCGCTGTTCGTGGCGACCTGCGTCTATCGCGAGCTGAAACTGTCGCAGCTCTACGCGATCTTCGTCTCCTCTGCCGTGACGACGAGCATCGTGATGTTCCTGGTCGCGGCGGCGTTGGTATCGTCCTGGCTCATCACCGTCTCCGAGATTTCGGCACAGATCGTCACCCTGCTGAAGCCCTTCATGGGCAACAATACGCTGCTGATGCTGGCGATCATGGTCGTTGTGGTGATCGTGGGAACGGCCCTCGACATGACGCCCACCATCCTCATCCTGACGCCGATCCTGATGCCGATCGTCAAGGCGGCGGGCATCGATCCCGTCTATTTCGGCGTGCTCTTCATCATCAACAATGCCATAGGCTTGATCACGCCGCCGGTCGGTATCGTGCTGAATGTGGTTTGCGGCGTCTCCAGGATCAGCATGGAGGATATCGTCAAGGGCGTCTGGCCTTTCATGATCGCGCAACTGATCGTCCTGTTCGCGATGGTGCTATTCCCGGGATTGGTGACGATCCCGGCAAAATGGTTCGGCGGCTAGTCGCTTAGCTTCGCACAGGACAAGAGGGACAAAAATGGCCACTAAAATCATGATCCTCAACGGACCCAATCTCAATTTCCTCGGCATCCGCGAGCCCCACATCTACGGCTCGACGACGCTCAATGAGATCGAGGCGAGCTGCCGCGCGCTGGCCGACCAGCTCGGCGTTTCGATGTCGTTCCATCAATCGAACATGGAAGGCGAACTCGTCAGCCTGATCCAGTCGGCCCATGGCACTGCGGACGCCATCATCATGAATCCCGCGGCCTACTCATTCACCTCGATTGCGCTGATCGATGCACTGAAGATTTTCGAGGGCGTGAAGATCGAGGTGCACATCTCGAACATCCACGCGCGGGACGAGCTGCACCGCCACTCGATCACGTCGAGCGCCTCCACGGCAGTCATTTGCGGCCTGGGTTCCTATGGTTATCTCGCCGCGATGCTCGCGGCGGTCCAACGGCTAGGGCAATTGCCTGCGACCATCGCACCGGCTCTGCACGGGCTTGCGGCCGGCGGCAAGGCGTAGGCATGGAGGGCGGGATGCGCGGCACGGGATTTCTCGCCATCTGGAGCGACGTCGAGGCTCACGACCTGACCGACTACCGGCACTGGCTGACGCGTGAGCACACGACCGAGCGCGTGACGACGAAGGGCTTCCTGGCATCGCGTGTCTTCCGCGCGGCAAGGGACGACATCAACCGCTTCTTCATTCTGTATGAGCTGGAGACGCCGGAGGTCCTCGACGGCGAGGCCTATCTGGCGCGCCTCAACGCACCGACGCTGTGGTCCCGGCGCATCATGCCGAAGCTCGGCAATTTCATGCGGGGCGGGGGCGTCATGATCGCGCGAGCAGGGCGGGGCGAGGGCGCATCGATCGTGGCGCTCCGGATCGAAACGCTGCCGAAGGATCCCCAGGGTCTCGCTCAGGCGCTCGTTGCGTGCGACGGGATTGCCGCGGTGCAGATCGGTGCGACCGACGAAGCGCGGACGTCGGTGCGGACGACCGAGAAGGGCATGCGGAAGAACGAGGGCTTTTTCGCCGGGCTTTTGCTGATCGAGGCGCTCGACGTCTCGTCGCTGCAGGCCGCCTTGGGGAAAGCCGCGGAAATTGCCCCCGACGTCATGGCCGGGGCGAGCGAGCCGGAAGTTTATCAAAGCATGTTCGCGCTCGAGGCCCGTATCGCGGATTTCGGCTGATGACAACGTTCTCGCTCGCCGCGGTGACTTGCTCGAGCTTGCGCCGCCTGCTGCCCGACGTCAGAGTCGTCTGGATTGCTGGCTGACGTGGCATCCCGATACCTGAGGAACGCTCCGCGTCAGGGGTGCACCGCTCCATCCCGGGGCCTGTAAAAGGCGGCGAGAGCGGGCTTCGTTCGAGCTCGCGTGTTCGCTGCTCCGGGCTAGGAACTCTTGCGCACCATCGAGGCTTGACTCAGCGGGCCAGCGTCGCCGCCGATTTGCTGGCCTGCACGGCCCCGCCTCCAAGCCCCCATACCCCCCAGGGTGGGGCCGTGTCTCTTCGCAGGAGATGCAATGCCGGAGCCGACCGATCACGACATCAGAGAACGCGCGCACCGCTTGTGGGAACAGGCGGGCAAGCCGGAAGGCCGCGAGGACGAGTTCTGGCACGCGGCCGAGCAGGAGTTGCGCAACGAGGACAAGTCGAACCCCATGCGGACGCCGGATACGCTGTGACCAACAAGGGCTGCCCATTCTGCCACGGTCTGGGATGGGTCTGCGTAAACCATCCGCTCCGCGCCTGGAGCGAGGAATTGGGCGGCTGCCGCTGTGGTGAGGGCATGCCCTGCACCTGCAACACGACGGAAGATCCCGAAACAAGAGTGGTGATCGTCGAAGCTGACACGACCTGGCATTGAAGGCGGAACAGAAGCCTTCCAGCAGGAATTGAGGTTGTGAGCAGCACGGGCTGCGACGCAGGCCGGTGGCTACGGCGGGGTTTGCGGTGGATGAGCAGCAAAAGATAGAGCACCAGATCGAACTCGCAACGCGAGCGGCTGCGCTCGTTAAAGACGAAACCACCGTCCAGCGATTCAGGAGTTTCGCCGAGGAGCTGAAGCAAAAGCTCCTTCGCATGATGCGGCGCGGCAAGGTACGAGCGCGCGCGTACGAGCTCTGGGAGCAGGCCGGTCGCCCGGCCGATCGCGATGTGGAGTTCTGGGTCGAAGCGGAACGGCAGATCGAAGAAGAGCGCGATCAGCGGAAGCTTTCGGACTCCTCAGACAAACGATAGTAGCTGGCGCTGCCGGTAGCCACATCGGCAGCGAACAAGCTCGGCCGCGCGTTCCTGGACAGAGAAAAAGCCGCCGAGCTCTTCACCCGGGCGGCTTCAAAAGTTCGTAGCTGTTGGTCGCCTCTCCAGCCTCATGCGTACCGCCGTTACCTTGTTTGCGGCCATGCAAGTTCATTCTAGGCCAAGACGCTCGATTCTGCTGTGACCTGAAGCACACATTGGAAGGACGATGTCGGGAAGCTTGCGAGGGCACCGACTTTGATGGGACTGCCCCGTCATTGGCCTATGCGCCGGCCGCGACACCGAGGCGGCCTATGCCTGGAAGCTTCAGCGCGGGGCGGCGGATGTCGAGGCCGAGCACCGCGCCGAGGAAATTGATCTCGACCCCTTCGACCCAGCCGATGGTCATGCCGAGATAGCCCGACAGCGAGGCGTAGAGCCCGGTGCCGGACGCCGTGATGCCGGCCCAGCGTCCGCTGTAGGGAAAGTCCTTGCCGATAGCGGTCGGCGGCAGCACGGCACGCAGCTCGGGAACAGCATCCAGCGCCGCCTGCACGAAGGTGTTGGAATTCGGTCCCGGCCAGGCGCTGTAGTCGCCATAGGCGCGGAACTTGTAATTCTCGATGACGGCACGGATCTTCGGAATCAGCGCTTCGGCCCGCGCGCCATCGACGGCGACCACCGTTTCCGGGAGGGCTCCGAACCAGCGGCCGTCGGGCGGAAAGCCGTTGCTGCGAACAGGGTCGCCCCAGGCCGTGTAGTCGTATCGGCTATAGGTTGTGGCGCCCTTCTCCTTGACGACGATCCAGGTGTGGACGGCAAAAATACTGCGCCAGCGCACGGTGCGCGCCGCGAACACTCGGATCAGCGCATCCGGATTGGCCGATGCGGGCGGCAGCAGGCCGGCGCTGGAGCGATCCGCCGTCTGCCAATTGCCGCGGCCGTCGCCGCGCAAATAATAGCGGCCGGCCGACACGCCGATCGGCAGGAAGATCAGCAGCAGGAACAGAATCAAGGATTTCCTCAAGGGCAAACGGCGATCAGGCGGGACGATGCCACCAATATAGTTCGCAAGGCACGCCGCGCCAGCGCTCTCCTGCTCTTGCATTCGGATGGTGCGGCCATATGTTGCGTCCATGAGGAAGTTGTCGCTCGTCGAGGACCAGGCCATCCAGGCGCGAATCGCGTACATCGCGGGCGCCGAGATTTTCGATCGCCTCTTCGCCGGCATCCGGTTCGACGAAATCGACGGCAATCTGCTGTTTGCCATTGCCAGCGACGAAGACTGCGCGGCCGAGATCGAGGACGAGTTCTCGCACCAGCTCGCTGTGGTCGCCACGCACATCCTCGCGCAGAGCGTGGACGTGGTCGTGGTGCTGCCGAAGGTCCTGCAATAGCCGCCTGCCCGTTAGCCTTCTGCCCGTTCAGGCCGCTTGCCTTTGCCCCCTGTCTCTGCTTTTCAACGCAATTGCAAAATTGTAATGACGTCAGTGGGCGCTCAAGCCCGAGGCGCGTTATCGACGGAGCTCGACGGGAGGGCTCGTCGTCGCTCGCCTCTATTTGCGAAACAAAGTTGGATACACATTGGCGCCCACCAGCAAAGCCCGGGCCACCGCCGGCGCGATAAAGACAAAAAGCAAGAGCTCGAAAAGCATAGGCTCGATAAGCAAGAGCGCGAAAAGCACGAGTTCGAAAAGCAAGAGTTCGAAAAGTACCAGCTCGACAAGCAAGCGCCCGGACAAGAGCGCCTCGCGTTCCGCGGTCGCCTCCTCATCGCCGCTCGGCATGCTGGCGCTGCATCTGCTCGAGCAGTGGGAGAAGTCCGGCCGCGACGGCCTCGTCTTCCTCTGCGACGACGAGAGCAGGGCGGAGCGGCTGGGCGGCGTGATCCACGCCCTCGATCCCTCGGTCGACGTGCTGGTGTTTCCGCGCCTGAACACGCTGCCCTTCGACGGCCTCGAGCCATCCCGCGAGATCGCGGGCCGGCGCAGTTCGGTGCTGCGGCGTCTCGCCAAGGCGAAGAAGCCCGTCTTCCTGGTGTCGACTGCGGAAGCCATCATGGAACGGCTGCCGCTGCCGGCGAGCTGGTCGCGGTCCAGCCTCACGCTGAAGGTGGGCGCGCCATATTCCGAGACCGAGCTGGAGACGCGGCTGGAAGCTCTCGGCTACGATCTCGACGAAGAGGCGGAGTATCCGGGCGGCGTCCTGTTCCACGGCAAGACGTTTGAAGTGTTTCCCGCCGGCGCGCTCGCTCCCTTCCGGATCGAGCATTCCGGCGACACGATCCGCAAGATCGTCGCGGTTGATCCCATCGAGCACGAGGTCGTCTACGAGACCCCGGAATTGATGATAGATCCCATGTCCGAGCGGATCGCTCTGGGAGCTACGCGCGGACAGCGGGCGACACTGCCTGATTATTGCAGCCGCGCGCGATGGATCGCGGATGCCGGGGTATCGGCTCACGCCGAGAGCTGGCTGGGCACGATCGAAGACGCTGCCGGCCGCAGGGATGCGGAACGCGAATATCTGGGGCAGGCGGACTGGAAGCAGCTGAAGAAGCGCGTCAGCGTGCTGCCGCGCAAGGCGGCCTTCATCTCGACGCCAGAGTTCTCGAAGCTGGCCTCGCCTCGCAAGGCGCTTCGCGCCTTCGTCGCCGACATGCAGCGCGGCGGATCGCGGCTGCTGTTCGTCGCGGCCGTCGAGGACGACCTTCGCGCGATGGAGCGCATGAGCGGCATCAAGGCGGAGCGCCTGGCCGATTGGAGCGAGGTGACGAAGGCACGGAGCCGCGAAGGCGCGCTGCTGGCCGATTTCGACGCGGGGTTCATTGGCGCCGGCCGCAAGCCGCTCGTCGTCGTGACCGCGTCCGACGTGCTCGGCAGCCGAGCCCATCATCCGCAGCCGATGGCGCGCGCCTGGAATCCGGCTTTCGATCATCCCGACGTGCCGGAAAAGGGCGCCGCTATCGTCCATCTGCAACGCGGGCTCGCCGTGCTCGATGGCTTGCAGACCCTGGATATGGGCAAGGGATCGCGACGCGAGATGATCAGGCTCAAATTCGCGGGCGACAATGCCGTGCTCGTACCGCCCTCCGATCTTGCCGTGATCTGGCCTTATGCCGGCGAGCCCGGGAAGCTGACGCTGGACAAGGCGGACGGCAGCAGCTGGTGGGCGCGGCGCACCGAGGCGGAAGCGGAAATCCAGGTCGCCGCCAAGGCGCTCGCCAAACACATCAGCCAGCGCCTCCGCCGTCGTGCACCCAAACTGGTGCCGCCGGGGCCAGCTTACGAAAAATTCGTCGCCCGGTTCCCCTATTTCACGACAGTGGACCAGGCCCAGGCGATTCAAGACGTCCTCGACGATCTTGCGGCGGGCCACCCCATGGACAGGGTGATCTGCGGTGACGTCGGCTTCGGCAAGACCGAGGTCGCGCTGCGGGCGGCGGCCGCAGTGGCGCTGTCCGGCAAACAGGTGGCGATCGCGGCGCCGACGACCGTGCTGGCGCGGCAGCATGTCGAAACCTTCCGCAAGCGGTTCGGCCCTCTCGGCATCGAGGTGGGAAGCCTGTCACGAGCCAGTTCAGGCCCGGAGACGCGAGAGACCAAGGAAGGGCTGCGGCGCGGCACGCTGAAAGTCGTGGTCGGCACGCAGGCGCTTGCGGCAAAGGACGTGAAGTTCGCCGACCTCGGCCTCGTCATCATCGACGAAGAGCAGCACTTCGGAGCGGCCGAGAAGGCGAAGCTTTCAGGCCTCGCCAAGGGTGCCCATTCGCTGTGGATGAGCGCCACGCCGATCCCGCGCACGCTCGCGGCGGGTCTTGCCGGCTTCAGGGATCTTAGCGTGATCGCCTCGCCGCCGGTTCATCGCCTTCCCATCGTGACCAGGATCGCGCCGCTGTCCGATGCTGCCATTGCCGCAGCGCTGCTCCGCGAGCGCAGGCGGCACGGTCAGAGCTTCCTGATCTGCCCACGCATCCAGGATCTGGAGCCGATGCTGGCGCGGGTGCAATCGGTGGCGCCGGAGCTGCGCATCGTCTGTCTTCACGGCAGACTGCCCGTGGACGAGATCGACGATCGCATGATGAGTTTCGTCGATGGCGAGGCGGACGTACTGCTGGCGACCAATATCGTGGAAAGCGGTCTCGATATTCCGCGCGCGAACACCATCGTGGTGTGCTGGCCCGAAAAGTTCGGGCTTGCGCAGCTGCATCAGCTCAGGGGACGGGTGGGACGCGGCGGCACGCGCGCTTTTGCTCATCTGCTGACGGAATCGACCTCGGAGCAGTCCGAGAAGCGCCTGGCGGTACTGGAGGAGTTCAGCAAGCCCGGGGCCGGCTTTGCGATCAGCGAGCGCGACCTCGACCTCAGGGGCGCCGGCGATCTGTTCTCGGAACAGCAGTCCGGGCATGTCCAGGTGTTCGGACCGGTGCTCTACAGTCATCTGCTGAAGCGCGCGTCCGAGCGAGGCAGCGATACCGGGGCCGATCTGTGGGTGCCCGATCTCAATATGCCGCTCGCCGACATGCTGCCTGAAGGCTACGTGCAATCCGAGGCGGTCCGGCTCGAGATCTATGGGCGCGCTGCCAGGTGCCGGAGCGACGACGATCTGGAAGATCTGGAGGAGGAGATCTCGCGTCGTTTCGGCAGGCTGCCGCCGGAGGCCCGCGACTTCTTCGCCTCCGCCCGGCTGCGGATCGATTGCAAGCGGCGCGGTATCGTCAGGCTCGATGTCGGGCCCGAGGCCGTCGCCGCGACGTTCCTGCCGGGGCGACTACGGAAATCGAGGGCGAAGTCGCAGACGGGAGCGCTGCAGCGCGACGGCGACCGCGTTGTTCACGCCGGCCGCCGCGACCAGGATCCGTTCAGCCGGGTCGAGGAGTTTCTCGACCTGCTGGACGGCTAGGGATCATTCGGTCTGCTCGACTGCCGCCGGCATTTTCGCCACCGACATCAGCGAGCGAGCCACCTGGTTGAGAAGCTGATCGGCGTTCTCCTCCTCGGCGAGCGATTTCGACAGCAGGGCGACAATGGCACTGTGGCGAAGCTGCTGGGCGAGGTTGCGCGCCGTGGTATAGCCCGCGATCTCGTAATGCTCGACGCGCTGCGCTGCGCCGATCAGGGCGAGGTCGGCCGCCGCGTCCTCCTTGTCCTCGCCCTCGGCCATGATCTCCTGGCCTTCCTCGACGAGGCCCATCATGCCCTTGCAGGGCTTGGCGCGGGCGGATTTACCGAGCATTTCGAAGCATTCGTTGATGCGCTCGACCTGCGCTTCGGTCTCGGCGAGGTGCTGCTCGAACAGCTCGCGCAACTGATCGAAGCGGGCGGCCTCCGCCATCTTGGGAAGCGCCTTGGTCAATTGCTTCTCGGCATGCAGGATATCGCGCAGCTCGTTGATGAGCAGATCGCCGAGACCCGCTTCGTCCGCGGGCGGCGAGCTCTCGGTGACGATGGCCGAGGCCGGACCCGGTTCGCCCGCCTGGATCGCCGGCGACTCCGTGAACACCCAGTCGCCGCCCTCGTTCCACGGGCCGCGCGTGTCGATCTCGCCATGGTCGCCGGCGCCGGTGGAATCGTTGAAGAACTGGTCCACGAGGCCGGGCGTCGGCGCGATGCGGCCGATGCTGAACGCTGGTTTGCCCATGCTCTCGAGCGCGAGCGCGAACGCCTTCATGTGCGTGATCTCGCGGGTCATCAGGAACTGCAGCGCGTCCTTGCTGCCGGCGTCGTCGCAGAAATTGATCAGCCGCTCGTAGACGATCTTGGCCCGCGCCTCCGCGGCGATGTTGCTGCGCAGATCGACGTCAAGCTCGCCGGTGATCTTCAGATAGTCGGCGGTCCAGGCATTGCCCTGGGAGTTGAAGAGATTGACGCCGCCGCCGCCGGCGATGGCGATGAGGGGATCGGCTTCGGCCGCCTGGCGGTCGAACTTCGACGGCTTGAGATGCATCCGCGCCAGCGTGCCGACCACTTCCAGATGGCTGAGCTCTTCGGTGCCGATGTCCATCAGCAGGTCCTTGCGATCGGGATCCTCGCAGTTCAACCCCTGGATCGAGTACTGCATCGCGGCGGCGAGCTCGCCATTCGCGCCGCCGAACTGCTCCAGCAGCATGTTGCCGAAGCGGGGATCCGGCTCGTCGACGCGAACGGTGAACATCAGCTTCTTGACGTGGTGATACATGGTGGGGACTCTCGTATTGGGAGGACAGGAAAGAGGATGTCTTCCGAACGGGCGGCTTTAGCGTTCGTTCCTCGCGAAACGACCTGCGCCGATGATATCGGGCGCAGGTCGTTCGAGTCGATCGGCAGGATTGTGGGCGTATTCGTTTAGCGTTGGTCCGGACGCTTGGCGGGCGGCCCATTCTTGTTGCCTGGCGCGCCCTGAATATTCGACGGGTCCTGCGACTGCACGGCGGTGTTGCCAGTGGAGCTCGTCGAACTCGATCCGACGGTCTCACCAGGCTTTGCGGCCGGCCCGTTCTTGTTGCCGGGCTGCCCGGCAATGCCGGCACCCGAATTCTGCGCGCTCGGCGCGGACGAAACGTCAGGCTTGCTGGCCTGCGCCCAGGCTGCTCCAGGCAGCGCGAGAGCGGCGAGGATAACGGCACCTGTGAACTTCATCTCGGTGTTCTCCGACTGATGCCCCATCTACTCGAACGCCGATAACCTGCGTGCGTTCCCTGTCGTCATCAACTCGAAAGCGTCGGCTCACCGTGTCACGACCAACTACCCCGGCAGCGGCGCCTCCACGATGTCCAGCAGCGCGCCGAGGCCCTGGCGCAGGCGGCGCGTGGCGATGGTTTCGGTGGCGAGACCGAACACCACGAGGGATCGCCCCGTCATCGCATAAACGTGCCCGAACTCGAATGCGGGCATTTGCCCCTCCGGTTGATTGGTGTCGATCAACCCGATCCAGCTGCGTCCCTCGGCGACTGCGGGCAAGGTGAAATTCACGACGTCGTAATGGGCGTTGTAGATCAGCAGCATGGTTGCGTCCGAGCCGCGGCGCTTGATCCCGGTCTCCTGGGCGCGGCCGTCCAGCAGCAGGCCGAAACATTTGGCGTTACCGTCCTGCCACTGGTCCGTCGTCATTTCCTCCCCGGACGGCGCGAGCCACGTCACGTCCTTCACGTCCAGCTCTTCATTGTGGGAGCCGACCAGGAAGCGGCTGCGGTAAAGAATCGGAAATGCCTTGCGCGTGGCGATCAGCTTGCGCGTGAATTCGCGCAGGCTGCGGCCATTTGCGGTGATGCGGAGCCAGTCGAGCCATGTGATCTCGTTGTCCTGGGCGTACGCGTTGTTGTTGCCGTGTTGGGTGTGTCCGAATTCGTCGCCTGCAAGCAGCATAGGCGTGCCGTGCGACAACAGCATGGTCGCCAGCAGATTGCGCTTTTGGCGCTCGCGCAGCGCCGTGATGTCCGGATCGTCCGTCGGTCCCTCGGCGCCGCAATTCCAGGAATGATTGTTGCTGTGGCCGTCGCGATTATCCTCACCATTGGCTTCGTTGTGCTTGTCGTTGTACGAGACGAGGTCATTGAGATTGAAGCCGTCATGGGCTGTGACGAAGTTGACGCTGGCCCATGGCCGGCGGCCGCGCTTGTTGAAGAGATCGCCGGATCCGGACACGCGCTTGGCGAAGTCCGCGATCGATCCCTCGTCGCCCTTCCAGAAGGCGCGCACGGTGTCCCTGAACTTGTCGTTCCACTCCGCCCATCCCGGCGGAAACTGACCGACCTGATAGCCGCCCGGACCGATGTCCCAGGGCTCGGCGATCAGCTTGACGCTGGAAAGCACGGGGTCCTGCCGGCAGGCATCGAGGAAGCCGCCGCCTTCATCGAACCCGTAAGGTTCGCGCGCCAGGATGGTGGCGAGATCGAAGCGGAAACCGTCGACCCGCATCTCGGTCGCCCAGTAGCGCAGGGAATCCGCGACCAGTTGCAGCACGCGTGGATGCGACAGGTTCACCGTGTTCCCGGTACCGGTGTCGTTGATGTAGTAGCGCTGCTGGTCCGGCAGCAGGCGGTAATAGCTGGCGTTGTCGATGCCCTTGAACGAGAGGGTTGGGCCGAGCTCGTTTCCTTCAGCGGTGTGATTGTAGACGACGTCGAGGATGACCTCGACGCCATGGGCGTGGAACTGGTTGACCATGGCCTTGAATTCGTTCGCGAACGGCGTCCTGAGGTAACGCGGCTCCGGCGCGAAGAAGGCAAGGGAGTTGTAGCCCCAGTAATTGCGCAAGCCTTTCTCGACCAGATAGCTGTCGTCAACGAAGGCATGGATCGGCAACAATTCTGCACTGGTAATGCCAAGCGAGCGCAGGTAGGCCGGAACTTCCGAGTGCGCGAGACCGGAGAACGTGCCGCGGTCTGCGTCGGGCACCAGCGGATGCAACTGGGTAAACCCCTTGACGTGCATCTCGTAGACGATCGTCCGCTCCCACGGCACTTCCGGCTTGCGCGCGGCGCCCCAGGTGAAGGCCGGGTCGATGACACGGCATTTCTGCATCAAGGGCGCGCTGTCGCGTTCGTCGTAGGAGAGATCCTTGTCGGCATGGTCGAGCTGGTAGCCGAACAGCTCCGGTCCCCAGCGCAACCGGCCGACCAGCTGCTTGGCGTAGGGATCGAGCACGAGCTTGTTGGGATTGAAGCGGTGTCCAGCGTCGGGTTCGTAGGGGCCATGGACGCGGTAGCCGTAGACGGTGCCGGGGCGGGCCGAGGGCAAATAGCCGTGCCAGACTTCGTCGGTATATTCGGGGAGTTCGATCCGCTCCAGTTCGGTTTCGCCGCTGTCGTCGAACAGGCAGAGTTCGACCTTGGTGGCATGGGCTGAAAACAGCGCGAAATTGACGCCGAGCCCGTCCCAGGTGGCGCCGAGCGGAAACGGCTTGCCCTCGCTGATGCGGGAGCGGCGCAGGCTCGAGGCCGCCCGCGTCAGGGTGTCGTCTGAATGTACCGTTTGATCCATCGCTGCCCCCGAATAGCCCCTGAAGAATTTGGTGAGGTTGCCGTCACTTCCGCGTCGCCTGCTCGCCGACGGTCGCAGAAGTAATCACCGCGACAGGAGGCACATCGTCCGGCTTCGGCAGCGTGGTTGCCCTTTGCAGCGCCGCCTCCTTGCTGATAGCCGCAATCGAGTTGCCAATCCGCTCGACGATGCTGGTCAGCTCTGCGTCGGATAGTCCGAGACGCTTTCTGACGAGGCGCACCTGAGTACGGTCGGCGAGGTCGAGCTTGTTGCGGATCGGCTGTGGCTTCGAGCGGCGCATGACGAAAACTCCCGTGTGGAGTTGCAACCGTCGCCCCGGCGATTCCGTTCCCTGTTTGCAACAGTGATCTTCCCCAACCCATCGTCGCCGCACCTCGGCCCAAAAGTGCACACAACGCACATGGCGCATCGGTGTGGCGCCGGCTGAGGAACGAATGCCCACATCTCGGCTTCTCCCGTTGAGCATGCTCAAGCGATCGTAAAATCGAGCCTCGCGAAGCGTGCCGTAACTTCCAGCCATGCACGCAAAGGCGGCCAGGTTTGAGTCACAGTTTGGGAATGGCTGGGCCAGCGCGACACCACGGCCCTCGATGTCTCGACCACGGGGTCTGCTTCAATCTGTGGGCGCCGACGGCGCAATCGGTCGAATTGCTCGAAGCCGGCCGGCCGCCACTCCGGATGATGCGCGACCACGATGGCTGGTACCAGGCGTTGAGTCCCGCCGCGCATGTCGGCACGCGCTATCAGTTCAGGATCAACGAAGACCTGGTCGTTCCCGATCCCGCCTCGTTCTTCCAGCCGGACGACGTCGGGGCCCCGAGCGAGGTGGTGGACACTGCGGCGTTCCGAGACTCGGTGCTCTATCCCGGCCGCCCTTGGGCGGAGGCCGTGATCTACGAGTTGCACGTCGGCACCTTCAGTGAGGAGGGCACCTATGCCGGCGTCGAGACGAAGTTGCCCTATCTGCGCGATCTCGGCATTACCGCAATCGAGCTGATGCCGCTCAATGATGTCCCCGGCCGGCACAATTGGGGCTATGACGGCGTGCTGCTGAATGCGCCGAATGCGCGCTACGGCAGGCCGGAAGACCTCAAGCGGCTGTTACGCGCGGCGCATGCCCTCGACATCATGGTCTATCTCGATGTTGTCTATAACCATTTCGGACCGCAGCTGAACTATCTGCACCTCTATGCGGAAAGTTTCTTTACCGCGCGCCACAGCACCGGCTGGGGCCCTGCCGTCAACCTCGAGGGACACGACGGCGCGTTCGTGCGCGAGTTCCTGATCGAGAACGCGTTGATGTGGCTGCGCGACTACGGGTTCGACGGCTTGCGGCTCGACGCCGTTCACGCCCTGAAGGACGATTCCGACCGCCATTTCCTGATCGAGCTTGCCGAGACGGTTCGCAGTCAGCTGCCGGACCGGCGCGTGCATCTGATGCTGGAGAACGAGGCCAATCAGGCCCGCCTGCTCGACCGTGCTCAGGGGCGAACCCGGCTCTATGACGCGCAATGGGGCGATGATTTTCACAACGCGCTCCACGTCCTGTTGACGGGCGAGGACGAAGGCTATTATCGCGCGTTCGCAGACAGGCCGCTTGAACATCTCGCGCGAGCGCTCACCGAGGGCTTTGCCTACCAGGGCGAAATCTTTCCGCTGCATGACGAACCGCGCGGCGAGCCGAGCGCGCATCTGCCGCCTGATGCCACCATCTTCTTCGCCCAGAACCACGACCAGATCGGCAACCGCGCGCTCGGGGAGCGGCTTTCCGCGCTGGTCGGTCCGGAGAAGCTGGACCAGGCCATGGCACTGGTTCTCTTGAACCCGCATATTCCCCTGTTGTTCATGGGTGAGGAAGCCGCGGCCGAGACGCCATTCCTGTTTTTCGCAGACTGGTCCGGCGAAGCTGCCGAGCTGACGCGGGAAGGGCGGCGCAAGGAGTTCGCGCACTTCAAGGCGTTCTCGACGCCCGGCATGCGCGCCAGGATTCCGGATCCGTGCGATGAAAAAACCTTCGGGGCATCGAAGCTCGACTGGGCCGGCATCGACCGCTCTCCCGCCAGCGCCAGGTTTCGCGGCCTCACAGCCCGATTGCTGAAGATACGGCGCGAGAAGATCGTTCCGCTGATCAAACGGGGTTTCGTTTCGGCTCATTGCAGGTTGCTGGGGGAGAACCAGCGTAAGGGCGGCCTGGATGCCGGTTGGCGGACGCAGAAGGGAGACATCTTGCAGATTGTTGCCAATTTCGCCGACCACGAACTGCCCATGCCGGCGCTGGTCGCGGGCGAGAGCCTATGGCGATTGGGCGCCGCCGACGCGCCAGCGCTGTTGCCGAGCGACATCATCGTGCGGCTTGGCCACGAGGCGTGATGGAACCGCGAGGAACGCTTCCGAAAGCTTTCCGTTAGCGGAGTAAATCCCTGGAGCCCCTCCATGACCGAATATCCAAAGCCGCCTTATCCGTCCCAGCAGCAATCGATGCCCGGTTCGACCCGCGCGATGAATCCACGACCGGATCACGGCGAAGAGAGTTACAAGGGCTCCGGGCGACTGTCCGGAAAGAAGGCAATCATCACCGGTGGCGACAGTGGCATCGGCCGCGCGGTCGCGATCGCCTATGCCCGGGAAGGTGCCGACATCGTCATCGCCTATTTGAACGAGGACGAGGATGCCGCTGAAGTCAAGACGCTGGTGGAGCGCGAGGGACGCAAGGTCGTCCTGATCCCCGGCGACATCCGCAATCCCGATCATTGTCGCGCGATCATCCAGCGCACCGTCGAGGCGTTCGGCGCAATAGACATCCTCGTCAACAACGCGGCGCATCAGGACACGTTCAAGGAGATCGCTGAGATCAGCGACGAGGAATGGCAGCGGACGTTCGAGACCAACATTCACGCCATGTTCTATCTCACCAAGGCTGCGGTCCCCCACATGCGCCCGGGAGCGGCGATCATCAACACCGCGTCGGTGAACTCCGACATGCCGAATCCAACCCTGCTGGCCTATGCCACGACCAAGGGCGCCATTCAGAACTTTACCGGCGGCCTTGCGCAGATGCTGGCGGCAAAGGGCATTCGGGTCAATGCGGTCGCTCCGGGTCCGATCTGGACGCCGCTGATTCCGTCGACGATGCCGGAGGACAAAGTCAAGAACTTCGGCAAGCAAGTGCCGATGCAACGGGCCGGCCAACCGGCCGAACTCGCGACCGCGTATGTCATGCTCGCCGATCCGCTCTCGAGCTACACGTCGGGAGCGACCCTGGCGGTCACCGGCGGCAAGCCGTTTATCTAAGCGATCGTGCAACGGGAACGTGGCGACCCGCGAGCAGGACCGCCACGTTCAGTACGTCTCGATCAAGCCGCGCTGGACGCCTTGGCATTGACGCCCTTGCGAAGCGCCACGGTGTTCAGCTTGGTGTTGGCGGCCTTCTCTTCATTCAGGTTCGTCGTGAGGAAGCGCACGATGTCGTCGTGCCCGAGTTCCTCCGCCCATGCGATCAGCGTGCCGTAGCGGCACATCTCATAATGCTCGACGGCCTGTGCGTTGGCCACGATCGCGGCATCGAGCACGGCCTTGTCCTCGATTTCGCCCGCGGTCTCATCGGCCTCCTTGATGAGGCCGTCGATGGCGGGACAGTGTGTCCCGCTGGGCTCCTTGCCGAGCTTCGCGAATGCCTTGCCGAGCCTGTCGACCTGCTTGTTGGTCTCCTCCAGATGGGCTTTCAAGCCGGCGGCAAGGTCCCTGTTTGTCGCCTTCTCGATCATCTTCGGCAGAGCCTTGAGGATCTGCTGTTCCGCGTAATAGATATCCTGCAGGCCGTGCAGCAGCAGGTCTTCCATCGATTTGATGTCCTTGGTGAAGAATCCCATAAACGACGTCTCCTTTGACAATGATGGAACTGGAACGCTGCACAGCCCTAGCTGTTCCATTCCCGTGATCAGATCAGGAGAGCCGAATGAGCGATGGTGCGGATCATCTTGCGGGCCTGCTCGGACGAGCGGCGATGGACGTGTGGGGTGACATGCCCCGCGACATCCAGGAAGCGCTGTTCGAGACCGCCATGAAGGGGCGTCCTGCGGAGCGGGAAGAGCTCGCGCGGCTGCTGCACGAGCGGCATCCCCGTACGCTTCATCCGGCACGGCCTGGCTGAGCCGCGGCAGGAACGATTGTGTCAGAAGCCGATTTGTAAAATGGGCGAGGCGCGGTGAATGGGATTGACGAAGCCCGTGAGCCGTAGCTCGCCCAGGATCAAATCGGTGAGTCGATCGGCGTGACTGAAATGATGATCGGAAAATGGTACGACCCGATCTCCCAGCGATGGATCGTGCCTCGCGAGGAACGTCCGGTGGCGGACTATTCGCAGTCCAACCCGGAGAAGGGGCCGGAAAGCAGCGCATCGCGCGAGGCGCAGCGGATCTGGGACCTGTTGGTCGATTGCTGCGCGCGCGGTTGATGTCCGAGCCGCACCATCATTCGCTTCTACTTGGCAATTCAGAGAGTGATGACATAGACCGCGAAGGCAATGATGAGCGCCAGGCTTACGACGGCGGTGCTGATCAATATCTTGCCCATGGCGCGTCCGTGCTGTCTCGCCGCGTCAATGTAACAGCCGCCATTTTCGTTCCGGAGCGGCAGGTGAAGGTGGCTCCCACTGTTCACATGTGAACAAAGGGTGTCGGCACCAATGGCGTGAACTATATCATTTGATACAGACATGGCTGCGCTCGCACTTATCATCGGCAATCCGGAAAGGCACCGCATGGTGCCATGAGATGGAGACCCGATCGTGCTCAGGCGGCGTCGCGTTCAGCAAACCACCACTCTGCAAGAACGGCTTGCGGAGTTCACCAGGACCATCCGTGAAAAGGCCGAGGCGTTGCCCGACGGCAAGGAGCGGGATGAGCTGATGAAACGGCTCAGAAGCGCCGACGCGGCGTCAAACCTCGACCGTCAATTCGCCGGCAGGGATTGAGCTGGTGGTCTGCCGAGGCGGAGTTTGCGCGTTCAGCCTCTCCGGCGTCAGCTGCGATACCAACTCGCCAGATTCCAGGTCGTGACGTCCCATCCCGACATGTCGACCATGAGGTTGTTGACCCCTGCGTTGACGATGTTGCGGGATAGAAGCGGCAGGAACACGTTGGCCTCGCAAAAGGTTTCGTCGACCTTAATCAGCAGCGCGGCCCGCTTGACCGGATCAAGCTCGTTCTGCGCAGCCTTGTAGGCCTTGTCGGCCTCGGGATCGGACCAGCGCGAGACGTTGCGGCCGAGCCATTTGTTTTCCTTGTTGGAGATCTCCCAGGAGACGCACTGGTTCAGGAAGCGCTCCGGGTCGGGCTGCGGCTGCGTGGTGTTGTACATCTCCATGTCGGCATAGAACTTGGAGTAGGTGTCGGGGTTGCCGACGTCGGACGAGAAGAACACCGATGCCGTGACCGCCTTGATTTCGATCTCGATCCCGGCCTTCTGGCAGGCCTGCTTGATGATGGCCTGCGTCTTCTGACGCGGCGCATTGGTCGAGGTCTGGAAGACGAATTTGAGCTTCTTGCCGTCTTTCTCGCGGATGCCGTCCGCGGCCTTGGCCCAGCTGGCCTCGTCGAGGATCTTGTTCGCCTTGTCGACGTCGAACTCGTATTTCAGCTTCGGCGACTTGAACTGTTTGGGCGCGTTGACGAAGCTCGCGGTGGCGACGCCGCCGCGCCCGTAAATGAATTTCTGAATCGACTCGCGGTCGATCAGCAGATTGATCGCGCGGCGAACGGCGGGATCGGACAGCGTCGGGTGCTTGGTCTTGGGGCTTGAGCGCTCGCCGTCCACCTCGGTCCAGGGGTCCGTCGTGTTGAGGATGATGAATTCGACGTTGCCTGATGGCGTGACGTCGAGCTTGCCCTTGCCGCTGGCCTCCATGCGTTTGAGGACCTCCTCCTCCACCTGCATGTTCCAGGCATAGTCGTATTCGCCGGTCTGCAGCACGGCGCGCGCCGCGGACACCGCATCGCCACCGCCCTTGATCTCGAGCGTGTCGAAATGCGGCTGGTTCTTGACGTGATAGTCGGGATTGCGTTCGGCCCGGATCAGGTCACCCGGCTTGAACTCGACGAATTTGTAGGGACCAGTGCCGACCGGCTTCAGATTGCCGGGCGCTTCGCGCGACTTCGCGCCGACATAGTCGCCGAAATGATGTTTCGGCAGGATCGGACCGACCGAGCCGACGAAGGGATCGGCCCAGAACGGCGTCGGCGCCTTGAACAGCACCTTGACGGTGTGGTCGTCGATCTTCTCGACCGTGATGTCTTTGTAAGACCCCGTAGTGTACGCCGCCGTGGCGAGATCCGAGGCGTATTGCCAGGTGAACACGACGTCGTCGGCGGTGAAGGGCTTGCCGTCATGCCATCTCACGCCCTGCTTCAGTTTCCAGGTCACGCTCAGGCCGTCCGGCGAAAGGCCGCCGTTCTGCTTGGACGGAGCCTCGGCCGCGAGGCAGGGGACGAGGTTGCCGTCCTTGTCCCAGCCGGCGAGCGGCTCGAAGAAGACGCGCGAGGCGATCTGGTCCTTGGTCCCGAGCGCGAAATGCGGATTGAGCAGTGTAGGGGCCTGCCAGAGCAGGATCTTGAGTGGGCCGCCGCCGCCGGCCTTGGTCGGCTTGTAGGGCAGGGTGGCGTCCGCCATCGCCACGTCGTTCCAGACCAGGATCTGGCTCGCGACAGGCGCCGCGATCCCGATCGCAGCCATCGTCTGCATGAACGAGCGTCGCGACAAGGTGCCCTGCTGCACCTCAGTGATGGACTTGCGGATTTCGTTCTCGTTCATCGGATGATCCCCCACTTCAAGGACAAGTCGTCACCGGCCAAGGCCCATCATGTTTGATCATGGGCGAGGCGGCAATGCCACCAAGGTCAGAAAACCCTGCGGCGAAATGACGAATGTGTGGGGAGAGGTCTGACGCCCGGATGGAGCCGAGCGCAACCAGGATAAGTCCAGCCGCGCTGGCGGCGCCCCGGATTGCGCATCGCTCCATCGGGCTACGGGCAACGATCCGTGGGTTTTGTCGTGACGCGTCTCACGCTTGCGCAGATGCATTCGTTCCCCACATGCGGTCGAACGGAGAAGCGTGGTCCGCGTCAATCGGTCAATATGGATTTACATTTCATTGATTTCGCGCCGCGGAGAAGCGAATACGGTTCCAATCATTGCCGAGTCATGGAGACCAAGATGTCGTTCTGTTCCACCCTGATCCTTGCGACCGTGCTCGCCGCCTGGTCGGCCGCCGCTTCAGGCGAGACCATCAAGATCGGCGTGACGCCGGGGCCGCACGCCCAGATCTTCGAGGCGGTGAAGCCGATCGCCGCCAAGCAGGGTCTCGACATCCAGCTCATCGAATTCTCCGACTACGTCGTGCCGAACGCCGCGCTCGATGCCGGCGAGATCCAGGCCAATTCGTTCCAGAACCAACCATATTTGGACAATCAGAAGGCGGACCGTGGCTACAAGATCGAAGCCGTCGGCCTGACCGTGAATTTCCCGATCGGCGTCTATTCCAAGAAGCACAAGGCCTTCGCCGATATCCCCGAGGGCGGCAAGGTCTCGATCCCGAACGATCCGACCAATGGCGGCCGCGTGTTGCTGCTGCTGCGCGACAAGGGCGCGATCAAGCTGAAGGACGGCACGGGTTTCAAGCCGACGGTGCTCGATATCACCGAGAATCCCAAGAAGCTGAAGTTCATCGAGGTCGACGCGGCGCAGGCGCCGCGCGCGCTCGACGACGTCGACGCCGCCGCGATCAACACCAATTATGCAACCCAGGCTGGCCTCGATCCCGTCAAGGATCCGATCCTGCGCGAGGACCCGAAGGGTCCCTACGTCAATCTCATCGCCGTTCGCACGGTCGACAAGGACAAGCCCTGGGTCAAGATCCTGGTGGACAGCTATCACACGGCGGAGGTCAACGAGTTCATCCTGACCAAGTTCAAGGGCGCGGTTCTGCCGAGCTGGTAGGCAGTCTGCCCAGCCAAAGTTCAGCTCAGGGCGATCCCGGCGGGCGGGCTTGCGTACTAGCCCTGCGCAATGCCCGCTTGTCTGGAGCTGCGGCAACCGACATCATCGGGACCTATCCTCGTCCGACAGGGGTCGTATGAAACGCTTAGCAAACCTGAAACGCCTGGGGTTTTTCACACGGCTTCTCGACGAGGCCCCGCCGGCCGACCGATATCGCTTCGCGGCCGAGCAGATCGTGCGCGCCGAGACGGCGGGCCTCGATTCCGCGTGGATCGCGCAGCACCATTTCCACGAGCGCGAGGGCGGCCTGCCGTCCCCCTTCACCTTCCTCGGTTATGTCGCAGCCCAGACCTCGCGCATCAGGCTCGGCACCGGCATCGTCACCTTGCCGCTGGAGAACGCGGTGCGGGTGGCGGAGGATGCCGCGGTGCTCGATCTGCTCTGCAACGGTCGCTTCGAGCTGGGTGTCGGCACCGGCGGCAATCCCTCGGCCTTTGCCGCCTTCGGCCTCGACAGCGCCCAGCGCAACGAGATCTTTGCGCGCAATCTGGACGTCGTCCGCACCGCGTTGGTCGGCAAGCCGCTCGAAGGTGGTGACACGCTCTATCCGCAGCGGCCGCAATTGGACGACAGGATCTGGCAGGCGACGTTCTCTGTCGCGGGCGGCGCGCGTGCCGGCAAGGCAGGCGATGGCCTGTTGCTGTCGCGCACCCAGCCTCGAACCAAGGAGGCGCCGAAGGCAATGCTCGCCGAGATTCAGAATCCGGTGATCGATGCCTATCTCGAGGCGCTGCCGCCGGGACGGGAGCCCCGCATCATGGCCTCGCGCACCGTCTTCGTTGCCGACGACCGGACTGAGGCGATGCGTCTTGCCGATATCGGCCTGCGGCGCGCGCTCCCGCAATTCCTCAAGGGCGGCCACGCCAAGCCAGGCGAAACGCTCGAGGAGATGATCGCGGCGTTCGACACCCATGTCGGCGCGGCCGACGACGTCATCGCTTCGCTCCGCGCCGACGCCACGCTGGAGCGGGTGACCGATCTCGTCTTCCAGGCGCATTCGGTCGATGCCCCGCATCCCCATATCCTGCGCTCGATCGAGCTGGTGGCGGAGAAGGTCGCGCCGGCGCTGGGTTGGGCGCGGACGGCGCCCGACGTGGCGCTGGCGGGTTAGTCGGAATGAGGTTGCAAGAGGCTGAATGATGGCTACGAAAGATATCATCGACACGCTCGCCGGGATCGAACCGGGTTCGGCTCTGGACGGCATTCGGGCCAAGCGCATCCAGGCGCGCGACAATGCGCAGAAGAGCTATCTCTCGCTGTTCGAGCCGATCGACGCCGGCGATGTCTCGCTGGTGGAGCGCGCCGCGGTCGCGCTCTTCGTGATCGGGCTTCACCGCGAGCCCACGATGGCCGGCTTCTATCGGGCGAAGTTAGCTGCGACCGCCGATGGCGCGCGCCTGGTCGAAGCTGTCGATGTCGAAATCGCGCGGGGCGAGACCTCGGGCCCCTACGGTGCCTTTCCAACCGGCCCCCTGTCTGTCGAAAACAAGGCCGGCTTGATCTACCGCGTCAGCGCGGAGCGCAAGCCCGATCTCGGGGACCGGCTCGCTGCGGCGTTCGAACATGCGCATCTGCTGGTGTTCCGCCCGCGCGATGCGGCCGCCGCCGACATGAAGGCTCTGCTCGCCGCCGGTTGGTCGAACACCGGAATCGTCACGTTCTCTCAGCTCGTTGCGTTCCTGTCGTTCCAGGTGCGCGTCGTCACCGGACTGCGCGTGCTCGGTGCCTCGCTCGGGCGCACCACGAACGCCGCGGCCGGCGCGTAAGGAGGCTGCATCATGAGCGCTGCAAACAATGCCAATCCGCCCGTCGTCTTCACCCAGGACGAACTGGGCTGGGTGTCCTGGATCGACCCGCTGCTCGAAGCCGAGCTGACCGAGCGGCATTTCGCGGGCCTCGTCGATCGCTCCCGTTCCAAGTCCGAGTATTTCCGCCTGCTGGTGCGCGATCCCGAGGTGCTGGAGGCCCGCACCAAGACCGACAAGGACATCTTCTACAACGTCGCCGACGGCCTGCCGCGCGCCGAACGCGAGCTCGCGGCGGCTGCGACCTCGCGCTACAACGGCTGCATCTACTGCGCCTCCGTGCATGCGCGGTTCGCCAGCACCTATTCCAAGCGCCGCGACGATGTGCAGCGCCTGCTCGACGAGGGCGTCGGCGCCGATCTCGGGGAGCGCTGGAATGCGGTCGTCAAGGCCTCGGTGGCGCTGGCTGCGACGCCGATCGCGTTCGGCCCCGACAATATCGATGAGCTGCGCCGCGCCGGTCTCGACGATGCCGAGATCGTCGATGTCATCAACGGCGCGTCGTTCTTCAACTGGGCGAACCGGCTGATGCTGTCGCTCGGCGAGCCCTCGAAATAGCTGATCTCACCGGCATGGAAATTGCTAGTTGTTTCAACGCTTGACAGGATGGAGCCGTCCATGAGCAACATCGATCGTCGTACCCTGGTCAAGGGCTCGCTTGCCGCCATGATGGCGGGGGCAGCCTTCTCGCGCGCCGCGCTTGCGCAATCGTCCGAACCGATTTTGCTGGGCGTCAGCGGTCCGTTGACCGGGCCGAACGCACAATATGGCACGCAGTGGAAGCAGGGCTTTGATCTCGCGCTCGACGAGATCCAGGCAGCGGGCGGCATCAACGGTCGCAAGCTCGCCTATAGTTTCGAGGACAGCCAGAGCGACCCGCGCCAGTCGGTGGCGATCGCCCAGAAATTCGTCTCCGATCCCAGGATTGTCATGGAGCTCGGCGACTTCTCCAGCCCCGCCTCGATGGCGGCCTCGCCGATCTATCAGCGCGGCGGGCTGGTGCAGTTCGGATTCACAAATTCGCATCCCGATTTCACCAAGGGCGGCGACTTCATGTGGAGCACCTCGGTCAGCCAGGCTGACGAGCAGCCGCTGCTGGCGGCCTATGCCGTCAAGCGCCTCGGCCTGAAGAAGCTCGCCGTGCTGCACCTCAACACCGATTGGGGCCGTACCAGCCGCGACTATTTCGTTAAGGCCGCGAAGGAGCACGGCGCCGAAATCGCGGTGACCGAAGGCTACATCGCGGAGGAGCGCGACTTCCGCTCCACGCTGGTGCGGGTCCGCGACGCCAATCCCGACGGGCTGATCCTGATCTCCTATTATTCCGACGGTGCGCTGATCGCGCGCCAGGCGCGCCAGGTCGGGCTGAAGCAGGTGATCTGCGCCGCGAGCTCGGTCTACTCGCCGAAATTCCTGGAGCTCGGCGGCGAGGCCGTCGAGGACGTCCATGTCGGCACGCGCTACTTCCCGGAAGACCCGCGCCCCGAGGTGCAGACGTTCATCGCCGGCTTCAAGAAGAAATACAACGGGGTGGAGCCCGACGCGTTCAACGCCTACGCCTACGACGCGATGAACATGGCGGCCGCTGTGGTGAAGATCGGCGGCGCCGACCGGCGCGCGATCCGCGACGCCTTCACGAAAGTGAAGGACGTCTCGAGCGTGATCTTCGGCAAAGCGACGTTCGACGTCGAGAGCCGGCGCGTCAAGGGCGCCATGAACGCCGAGCTCGTCGTGCGCAAGGGCCAGTTCGCGCTCTGGGACGGCAAGCCGACCTGAGGGGATTTCTGCGTGTCTTCCTGGCTCGACTACACGATCAACGGGCTGATCGTCGGTAACGTCTACGCCCTCGTTGCGGTCGGGCTCGCGCTGATCTTCGGCGTCAGCCGGCTGATCAACTTTGCGCAAGGGTCGATCTACCTCGTCGGCGCCTATATCGGCTGGGTCGCGGTGGTGCAGCTGCATACGCCGCTGCCGCTCACCATCATCGTGGTCGCGGTGGCGGCGGCGCTGGTGGGCTTGATCATCGAGCGGTTCGGGCTGCGTCCGCTGCAGAACTCGGTGCGCATCGCACCGCTGCTGGCGACCATCGGCATCAGCTTCGTGCTCGATCAGCTCGTGATGCTGACTTTTTCGCCCAATCCGCGCGCATTGCCGAGCCAGTTGCCGGATGTCCGCTTCCAGATCGGCGGCGGCACGATCGGCCCGCTCGATCTGCTCATCGCCGGTGTCGGCCTCACCAGCGCGTTGCTGCTGTTCGTGTTCCTGCGCTACAGCAAGCTCGGCTGGGCCGTGCGTGCCACCGCGCAGGACCGCGACGCCGCGATGCAGATGGGCGTCGACGTCAACCGCGTCAATCAGGCCGTGTTCGGCATTGCGGCTGCGCTCGGGGGCGTCTCCGGCCTGCTGGTCGGCATGTACTATAACCAGATCGACACCGCCATGAGCCTGCAGGCGACGCTCAAGGGCGTCGTCGCCGAAGTCGTCGGTGGTGCCGGCAATGTGCCGGGCGCGGTGATCGGCAGCCTGCTGCTGGGATTGGTGGAGAGCTACGGCGTCGCCGTGTTCGGCACCAGCTACCGCAATCTGTTCGCGTTCCTGCTGCTGGTCGTGGTGCTCGTGCTGCGCCCGAACGGTCTGTTCGCCAGCGCACGGCAGGCGCCGCCCGAGCCGCTCACCGGCACTTTCATCGCGCCGAGCCGCCCGGTGCGGATTCCGCGCTGGGCTCTGCTGATCGCTGCCGCCGTCTTCGCGATCCTGCCGCTGTTGCCCCTGTCGTTCTACGTGCTCCAGACCCTGATCAACGCCTGGCTGCTCGGCATGCTCGCGCTGAGCCTCACCCTGGTTGCAGGCACGATTGGTCAGGTCTCGCTGGGACACGCCGCGCTGCTCGCGATCGGCGCCTACACCTCCGCGCTGCTGTCGCTCACGTTCGCTGTCCCGGTCGGCCTTGCCATCATCGGCGGCGGCCTGATGAGTGCTGCGCTGGGCACGGCGCTGATCTCGCCGTCGTTCCGGCTGCGCGGACATTATGTGTCAATCGCGACGCTCGCGATCGGCGAGATCGTCTCGCTGGTGATCCTGAATTGGGAGAGCGTCACGCGCGGGCCGATCGGCATCTCCGGCATCCCGCCGCTGTCGCTGTTTGGCTATGAGCTGGTCAGCCCGATTTCGATCTACTGGTTCAGCTTCATCGTGATGGTCGTGCTGGCGCTGCTGCAGGGACGCCTGCTCGGCTCGCATCTCGGCCGCAGCTTTCGCGCCATCCGCGACGACGACATCGCCGCGCGGGCCTATGGCCTCAGCCTGAATCGCTACAAATCGCTGGCCTTCATCTTCGGCGGCTTTGCCGCGGGGGTCAGCGGCGGCATCGCCGCGCATCTCTATTCCTATATCAACCACGAGACCTTCAACACGCAGCAATCCATCCTGGCGCTGACCGTCGTCATCCTCGGCGGTCTCGGCAATGTCGTCGGGGCGATTCTCGGGGCGGTCGCGCTGGTCGGCCTGCCGGAAGTGTTCCGCATCGCGGCGGAGTATCGCATCCTGATCTACGGCATCGTGCTGCTGCTGCTGGTGCGGTTCAGGCCGCAGGGCCTTTTGGGGACGGTGTGATGATGGACGCACACACGGCGATGCTGTCCCTGCGCGGGCTCACGCGGCGCTTCGGCGGCCTCACCGCCGTCGACGCCATCGATCTCGATCTCGCCAAAGGCGAGCTGATCAGCATCATCGGCCCGAACGGGGCGGGCAAGACAACGCTGTTCAATCTTGTGACCGGGCTTGACCTTCCGGACGCCGGGACGGTTCGCTTCGAAGGTCAGGACATCACAGGTTTCTCGCCGGAACGCCTGGCGGCCGGAGGCATCGCGCGGACGTTCCAGCTCGGCCGCGTCTTCGGCAATCTCAGCGTGATGGACAACGTCCTGATCGGTGCGCATACGCGCTTGCGCGCGGTGAAACCGGCAGTGCCGGTGATCGGCCCGCTGCTGGAATTGGGTCTGGCGCTGCTGCGCCCCGCCAGCGTCAAGGCGGAGGAAGAGCGGCTGCGCGAGGAGGTGAAGGTCATTCTCGCGCGCTTCGGCGAGCGGTTGCTGCCGCGTATCGATCAGCCGGCCTACAGCCTCTCTTACGCCAACCGCCGCCGCGTCGAGATCGCGCGCGCGCTCGCCTTGAAGCCGCGCCTGCTGCTGCTGGACGAGCCGACCGCCGGCATGAATCCGACCGAGACCACGGAGATGCAGGGGCTCGTCGCCGAGCTGAAAGCCGAAGGGCTGACGATCTTGCTGATCGAGCACAAGCTCGAAATGGTGATGCGCCTCTCCGATCGCGTCATCGTCATGGACGAGGGCAAGAAAATCGCGGAAGGCCCGGGCGAAGCGGTGCGCGGTGATCCCAAGGTGATCGAGGCCTATCTCGGCCACGGCCTGACGACGAAGCAGGAGAGCGCGGCATGACGAACCCGCCTCCCGATGCGCTGCTCGCGATCACCGACGTCAATACCTTCTATGGTCAGGCCCAGGTGCATTTCGACCTGTCGATATCAGTTCCGCGCGGCCACATCGTCTGCCTGCTCGGCGGCAATGCCAGCGGCAAATCGACCACGATGAAGATCATTCTAGGCCTCGTGAAGCCGCGCTCGGGCGACGTGACGTTCGACGGCACTTCGCTACTGGGACTTACCACGCCGCAGATCGTCCGCCGCGGCATCGCCTCGGTGCCGGAAGCACGGCGGCTGTTCGCCGACATGAGCGTCCGCGAGAACATCCTGATGGGCGCCTTCGTGCGCGACGACCGCGAGGCGATCGCGCAGGATCTCGACAAGATGCTCACGCTGTTCCCGAAGCTCGGCCAACGGCTGTCGCAGCGCGCCGGCTCGCTCTCGGGCGGCGAGCAGCAGATGGTCGCGATGGCGCGGGCGCTGATGAGCCGTCCCCGGATGATCGTGATGGACGAGCCGACCATGGGCCTGTCGCCGCTTTACGTCGACCGCGTGCTGGAGCTGATCCGCACCATCAACCAGGAGGGCGTCTCGGTCTTCATGGTCGAGCAGAACGCCAGCCTCGCGCTCGAGATCGCGCACGAGGCCTATGTGCTCCAGACCGGCAAGATCGTTCTCTCCGGCTCCGCCCGCGCGCTGAAGGACGATCCCCGCATCCGCGATGCCTATCTCGGCGGCTCCGAGGCGGCGTAGCGCCATCTCGGCCTGCATGGTTCGAGACGCCCGCCTTGGCGGGCGCCTCACCGTGAGGGTGTGGCGATCTCGCGGCGAAGCAAGACCTCATCCTAAAGGAGCCCGCGCAGCGGGCGTCCCGAAGGACGCCGCAAGCACTGCTGCAGAACCGTGCCGCCCCTCCGGGATTGCACTGGTCAGTATGACCACCTTATGAAAAGATCATACCGCTCGTGCGATGGGTCGTGCAGCGGACGGAATGATTGGCGTGACGAAATTATCTTTGCGGGCGGTCGACCCCGGAATGATGCTGCTGTTCGGCGGGTTGATCGCGGCCAACATCGCGGCGTGGGCTTGGGCGTTCGCGGCGTTCGGTGACCGGCCGACGGTGATGGCGACCGCGCTGCTTGCCTGGGTGTTCGGCCTGCGCCACGCCGTCGATGCCGACCACATCGCGGCCATCGACAACGTCGTGCGCAAGCTGATGCAGGCCGGCGATGCGCCGCGCAGCGTTGGTCTCTATTTCGCGCTTGGTCATTCCACCGTGGTTGTGGTCGCGACCATGCTGCTCGCGCTGGGCTTGGTGAGCCTTGGCGGCGACAGCCTGCTCAAGGACGTCGGCGGCTTCATCGGCACGTCGGTGTCGGCGCTGTTCCTGCTGGTGATCGCGGCCATCAACCTGGTCATCTTCGCCGGCCTGTGGCGGACGTTCCGGATCGCGCGCGCGCAAGGCATCCACGACGCCGCGCAGCTTGATGCGCTGCTCGCCAGCCGCGGATTGCTGGCGCGGCTGCTCGGCCCGATGTTCCGCCTGGTGACCAAGCCGGCGCATATGTACCCGCTCGGCTTCCTGTTCGGCCTCGGCTTCGACACCGCCACCGAGATCGGCCTGCTCAGCATCTCCGCCAGCGAATACGCGCTTGGTGCATCGCTGGCCGACGTCATGGTCTTTCCCGCGCTGTTCGCATCAGGCATGGCGCTGGTCGATACCGCCGATTCCGCGCTGATGGTCAGCGCTTATCGTTGGGCCTTCGTCGATCCCTTACGGAAGCTCTGGTACAACCTCACGATCACGGGTGCCTCGGTCGCGGTGGCGCTGTTGATCGGCGGCATTGAGGCGCTTGGCCTGATCGGGGATCGGCTCGGCCTGTCTGGCGGTGTGTGGACGCTGGTCGACGGCCTCAACGATTCGCTCGCGAACGTCGGCTTCGCCGTGATCGCGCTGTTCGCGATTGCATGGCTGGTTTCGGTCGTGCTCTATCGCAGGCTATTCGCGCTCGAGCGGCGGCGCACGCCTGATGTGCTGGTGGGCGCCGATGCTACCGAGACAGCGTGAGTCAATCGTGGGCTCAAGCCGAAGCTGCGCTCTCCGCCGGCAGGTCGTCGGCATTGGGATCGCCCGGCGCGGTGGCCCAGGCCAATTCCACCAGCGTCACGAACCGGCGGCCGGCGCCGTCGAGCTGGCAGACGATCAGGCCCTGCTCTTCCATGTAGCCGAGCAGGCGCTGAGCCCGGCGCAGCGAATGCGAGCCGTAGGCGCGGGCGATCGCGGCGTCGCCGGGGCAGGGCCAGCCTTCTTTCGCCGCGCGCGCGATCATCATGAACACGCCCTGCATGTCGTCGGGCAGGATCGAGGCGCGCAGCGACACGTCCTGCCAGGCGTCGTCCTCGGCATGCTCGGCGCCGAGCCCGGCGCGTGCGCGTGTCAGCATGCGGCGGAATTCGGTGAGGTCGGGCACCGCCGAGCCGAGGCCCTCGATGCGGCAGCGGACCACGAACTCCTGGTACAGCACGCCCACCGCGCGGAAACCGGCATCGGGCGCGGCGAGCACGGCACGAAGGGTCCGATCCACGCGTTCGCGCCGTTCAGCGAGCTCTTCGGCACTAATCGGGACCTCGATTATTTCGGGGCCGAGCTCCGGTGCGGCAGCCTTCGCGGCGCGGAGCTGCTCGAGCAGATCGGGCGCGGGCCGGCGCTGCGGCCGGCTGGCATCGGGCGGCGGCGCGGCCAGGATCACGGCGCGCATATTTTCGAGTGCGGCTTCGGGCATCGGCATCAGCCGCGGCGTGGAATTGCGCGGCTGGGTTTCGGTCGCGCCGATGTTCAAACGCAGCGGCCGGCGTGACAGCGCGGGGCCGAGCGCCATGAATTGTCCGCGTTCGAGATCGCGAAACGATTCGGCCTGCCGCCGCTCCATGCCGAGCAGGTCGGCGGCGCGCGCCATGTCGATGTCGAGGAAGGTGCGGCCCATCAGGAAGTTGGACGCTTCCGCCGCGACGTTCTTGGCGAGCTTCGCCAGCCGCTGGGTCGCGATGATCCCGGCAAGCCCGCGCTTGCGGCCACGGCACATCAGATTGGTCATGGCGCCGAGCGAAAGCTTTCGCGCTTCGTCAGAGACTTCGCCCGCGACCGCAGGCGCAAACAGCTGCGCCTCGTCGACGACCACCAGCATCGGGTACCAATGGTCGCGGTCCACGTCGAACAGCCCGCCGAGGAAGGCCGCGGCGCGGCGCATCTGGTTCTCGGCGTCGAGCCCTTCGAGGTTGAGCACGGTGGAGACGCGATGCAGCCGCGCGCGCTCGCCGGCAACCTGAAGGCCGCGTTCGGTGTGATCCTCGGCCTCGATCACGAGATGGCCGAAATGCTCCGCCAGGGAGACGAAATCGCCTTCGGGATCGATGATCGCCTGCTGCACCCAGGGTGCGCTCTGCTCCAGCAGCCGCCGCAGCAGATGTGATTTTCCGGAACCCGAATTGCCTTGCACCAGGAGGCGGGTCGCCAGCAGTTCCTCGAGGTCCATGGCCGCCGCGGCGCCCGCCGTGGTCTGCCCCATCTCGATCGCAACCGTCATGCCCGACTCAAGTCCCATCATTCGCGGACAGGGGCTTATCAATCCGGCCGTGGCGCGTCGAGCACCATGGCGTAAATCATGCGTTGTTGCCCACGGCGGATTTCAGGCGCGATTCGATTGCCGTAGAAGTGCGGGCCGATAGGGCGCTTGCGGACCGGCGTCCTGGGGTATCACTTGCGCGAGTTCCCCCCTTGATGTGCGAAACCGCCATTGCACCGTGCGCTTGGCATGCGCCCAGCCAATGATGGGTGCGGGGCAAAGGGGATCGCGGCCCGTTACAGCGCGCCCGATCCGCCCTGCACGATCTTCTCGTTGAGCTTCAGGTCCACGGTCTCGACCGTGCGGTCGATCTCTGCATTGGGCGCGCCGAGCTGATGCGAGATCAGCTTGACCAGCAGGTCGACGCGCTCGATGAAGGGTGCGCCGCCGGCCACCGCGCGCGCGGCCGATGACGGCTTCAGCAGGCTCTCGGCAGCCTTGGCGTATTTCGCGAACGGCACCTGGTCCTGCGGATCGGCGCCGAGACGCCGGGCGATGGCGTCGACATGCTCATAGATCGTCTGCGAACGCGCGAGATCGCCGTGCACGGCGTCGCGGATCGACTGCGGCTCGTGCGGCGTGATGCAGCGGTAGTTGCCGGTCAGCAGCATCGACCATTTCGCCAGCGGCACGAACAGGGAATCGAACACCTTCAGCTTCACCGGCACGTCGTGGCCGTCGAGGGTCACCGCGTCGATGTCGGCTTCGAGCTCGCGCAGCACCTTGTTGTGCTTCTCGTCGCCGAACACGGAGGCCTTGAAATTCGTGGGCAGGCCGACGTGCAGCACGTTCGCAGCCTCTTCCGGCGGACGGAACGCCTGCGGGTCGGGCGAGCACAGCGTCACCAGCCCGGGCTCGAAGCGCTCCCACACCTGCGCATTGGTGTAGGCCTCCTCAAGATCCATGTCCGCGAGCGAGGGGATCCGCTTCAGATAGGGCAGCGGCGGCATGTTCATGATGGACAGGCACGGCAGCTTCGCCGCGGCGATCCTGACCATGAGAACGCGCACCGTGTGGTTGGTGTATTGCGGCTCCTGCATCGCAAGGCCGACCATGTCGTAACGCGATAAGTCCACATTGGCCGGCGTCACGGCGTCGAGCTTGCCGGGCAGGTCGCGCGAGAAGATGGCGCGGTGAACAGCCTCGTCACGCAACTTGATGCGCACCTCGGTCCCCTCGCGGTTGATCAGCTCCGCGGTCTTGGTGCGGCAGACCAGGGTCACGTTGTGCCCCGCCATCAGCAGCTTCGTGCCCAGCAGGGAGCCGTAGGAAGCCCCAAGAATCAGGATGTTACGCGCCATGTCTCGTCCCTTTGACAATTGTGATTTTTGAGCCCGGCCGTCATCCGCGGGCGAGTTTGGCGGGCATGTAAGGCAAAGTGCGTGAGGATGGCAACTGGGATAATGGATACAAGGCGCGGATCAGCGGGCGGCCCGCCGTGTTGCTTGACGCCGAAAGCAAGACGACGCCAAACCGGCGGCGGTTGTGCAGGGTCGTTGAGTTGCTCAAATAACTGGCTTACCGAAGTAAGAAATGTTGCACATCTCGATCGCCCAAGCTCTCCCAGAACGCGATCATACCTCGTCACGTCTCGCGCGCCGGGTGCGGATGAGCGACTTCGAGGATTTTGTCGCGCCGGTTTTGCTGCGACATTGACTAGCGGAAAGTCCTTTGGCGAAGGCCGTCGGCATCGATCAGGCGGTAACCCGCCGCATTTTTATCGCTGGCGTGATTGGTGGCGCGCCGGATCAGCGTCATGAGGAATCATGATGGAAGCCGACACAGGCGATGCCTTCTCCCTCGTTAAATGAGCTCCAATTTTAGTCGTCCACCGCAACAAAAAACTGCAAACGCGGGACAGCAAAAAATGGCAGAGTGGTGCGGGCCTAAACTGTGTATCAGCAACGGAGCTGAGACGTGACGATTGAGTTGGAGTCGGCGTGCGACTTGTTTTGCGACCGGTTCGTTCGGACTGTAGTCCGTCCGGTCCAGTGCCCCCGCCCGCGAAGGGAAAACGGAACGATCATCGGGACGGCAGACGCAAGCGCGATCACGCACGCGTGCCATCGCATCGAGCAGACATGCAGGGCGTTGCGCTGACAGCGCTGCGCCGAGTCCAAGCAACCGCCGACGCGCCGTTCGGGGACGGACATGGAAGATGATCATTGGCCTCACGGCACGTGCGACGGCGCCGGTCGAAGCCTGGCGTGCTTGCGAAAACGTGCGTCCCATTTTTTTGAAAGCTTGTCCGTCGGGGAACTCGTGCGCGAGGCGCACAGGCATCGGTGGATTTCGGAGTGGTTGAGGATCTCAGGCGAGTACCGGATATTCGCCGAATCGGCGCGCGTAACCAGTTCAGCTCAGATCGTGCGGGAAGCGTGGCTGTGCTCGCTGACGGCCCTTGAAGTCGCGAGGAACCTGTCTTGGCCCGGAGATCCCGGGGGTACCGACCTCGTAGACAAGGTCAGACTCTGCCTCCGGGGCTTCGAGGAGGACGCCGGTTCGGCGATCGAGCGTGTGGAGATCGACTGCTTTGATCAAGGCTCGCTTGCGGGCTACTTTCTGCCGGCGTTCCCCGATCGGTCTTTCGCACCCGCGGTTATCTGCGTCAGCGACGAGGACATCACCCTCGGCTCGATGATGAGCAGGCTGTTGCCGGCTTCAGGGCGACGGAACGTGTCACTCCTGCTCGTTGATGCCGGCGATTCATCCGGTCGTAGCCCCTTCAAGCCGGCGCATATTCTTCAATGCTGGCTGGATTACCTGGAAGCTCGTCCGGACGTCGATTCGCAGCAGATCGCGGTCTACGGCGAGGGGGCGGCCGCCAGTCACGCATCCCGTCTTGCCCTCGTGGATCGCAGAATGGCTGCCGCCGTGTGCGACGGCGGCATTGCGACGCCGGTCATGCGCCGGGCATCGCTGCGCTGGATGATCGGCGTCGAGCAGGCGGTCCGTGACGGGCCCTCGACGGGTTCGTTGCTGCCGTTGTGTCGGATACCTTGCCCGCTTCTGATGGTCGTCGGCAGCCGCTCAATGGTTTGGGAGGAGGATGCTCTCGAACTGCAAGCCGGCTATCGGCAGGCCGGAGCCGATTGCGCGACCGTCGTGCCGAACTGCATTCCGTACCCTCTGGGCGAGGTCGAGAATTTCATCGCGGTGGACGATTTCATTTTCGAATGGCTCGACAGCAAACTTGGAATTGCCCGCCAGCTGGATTCCGTGACCTACCTCTAAGGCGCCAAGAGATTGGGGGAAGGCGAGAAAAGATTGGGAAGGCGAGGAGAGATTGGGGATGAATCGAGGCGCGCGTTCCGCGCCTGACGTCAGGGAGTCAGGAAGCGTCGATGGCCAGCAACCGTGCGGCCAGCCGGGCATTCTTGGCAATCGTTGCGAGCGCGGCATTCAGATCGGCCAAGGTCGTCTCGTCGAGCTCGTTGAACATGGTCGAGTTCAAGGCGAGCTTTCTCTTCGACAGTTTTTCGATCTCCGTCGTTGCTTTCGCCGTCAGCGACATCAGGACGTAGCGTGCGTCGTCTGCGGCCGGCCGTCGCGACAGGAAGCCGCCCTTTTCGAGACTCTTGGTCTGGTTGGTGACGAAGGCGGGGTGGACGCGCAGCTTGTTCGCGATGTCGATTCCCGCGACACCTCGCCCCTGGTCCAGTTCGGTGATGGCCATCAGGATCAGCCACTGCGGCTCGGTAATGCCCAGCAGTCCGGCCCAGCTGGTGTGGATGTCCTCCAGCTGGGAATGAATTTCGACGACGTTCCAGATGAAGTCCGTAATCGCCCTGTCGAGTTTCTTCTCGATCATGTGGCTCCCTCCCCGTTTATCCCTTGCCTATCCTTAATGGGATATCTTGGAAGCGTCTCGAAAATCGCGCGTCGACCAAAGGGGAGATACCGCGCGGAAGAAATCGTAGGCTCAATTATTACTTACAAAGAACAATTAATTTTATTATCTACTATCGCACTCTATTTCGCTGCTCTTGACCCACGCGACGGACAGCGATGCGAGACCTCCAAGAAGCCCTCGGGATGCCCCCCGAGGGCTTTTCTGGTTTTTCTATAGTGATCTTCCGGGGTAATATCGCCGCTGTTGCCCTCAAGCCACATCGCGACCTGAAGTGTCGATTCATCAAAGCAATAAATTGAGACCATTGTTTTTATAAACTATATGTGAAGCCGCGACGGAGGGGGCACCTCGCTGTCGTTTCAGTCCGAACCTTCGGTGCGGGCCTGAATTGAACGGAAATTGAGAGGTAAAGCGGCGTCCACCGAGGACCCGAGCCCCCTGAACCGACCTGGAGGTTTACTGATGAAGTTGACGAAGACACTCTTTCTCGGCTCGGCTGCCGGCCTGATGGCCGCCTCCGGGGCGTTCGCTGCCGATCTTCCCGTGAAGGCCAAGGCGGTCGAATACGTGAAGATCTGCTCGCTGTACGGCGCCGGTTTCTACTACATCCCCGGCACCGACACCTGCATTAAGCTGGGTGGTTACCTGCGGGCCGATGCGAACCTCAACACCAATTCGGACTTCAACCCGAACCAGAGCGGTGTTGCCGGTGCACGCAACCGCCTGATGAACTACTACACCTTCCGCGCTCGTGAAGACCTCAACATCGACACCCGCACCGCGACCGAATACGGCGTGGTCCGCACGTTCTTCGACGGCGTCTTTACCTGGACGACCGGCAACTATTCGGGCACCGGTTCGGCAACGGGTGGCACCCAGTACAGCGGTACGCTCGGTCTCAACGCTGCGGGCACAGGCCTCGTCGGTTCGGGTAGCGGCAACGTCAACGGCACCGACGGCAATACCTCGGCCGGTGCGCTCGGCGTATACTACGCCTTCATCCAGTTCGCCGGCTTCACGATGGGTAAGGCCGTGTCGCAGTTCGACGCGCCCTGGACCAACTATCCCGGCAACATCACCGACAACCTCGTCGGCGGCAGCGGCACCGTTACCGGCGTCACCCAGTTCACATACACCGCCGACTTCGGCCAGGGCGTCACGGCATCGTTCTCCGCTGAAGATGCGACGGCCTACTATCAGGCCGGCAACCTCAACATGACCGGCGCGACCGCAGGTGGCATCATCGGCGGTTCGTACGGCACCAACGCCCTCGGCGGCTCGCGTTCGCCGAACCTCGTCGGTCAGCTGCGTGTCGATCAGGCCTGGGGTCTCTTCCAGGCGTCAGTGGCTGCGCATGACAACCATGTCGCCTATTACGGCGCGACCGAAGCCACCGGCCATCCCGACGACAAATGGGGTTGGGCTGTTCAGCTCGCTTTGTCGATCAAGAACATCCCGACCGGCGCGGGTGACACGATCAACATCCAGGGCGTCTACACCGACGGCGCGACCCGCTACAACTTCCAGAACCTGTCGGGCAGCAGCTACTCGCTGTTCGGTAGCTCGGGTGTTGCCTACCAGAGCGTTGGCTTCGCCAATGCTCCTGACACGGTGTACGTGACCGGTAGCTCGCAGGAAACCGTCAAGACCTGGGGCTTCCGTGGCGCTTACACCCACAACTGGGATCCCAACTGGAACTCCTCGCTGTACGGTGCTTACGCTCAGGCCCAGTTCGGCACGCTGGCCAAGACCACCATCTGCGGCGCCGGCGGCGGCGCCGGTGTGTTCGGAGCCCTGGCAGGTGTGACGGGTTGCAACCCGGACTTCGCGATCGGCCAGCTAGGTGTCGTCACCCGGTGGACCCCGGTCAAGAACCTGACCTTCTCGGCGGACGTGTCCTGGACCCATCTCGACCAGAAATATTCTGGTACGGTTGGCGCCTCCCCGAGCGTCGCGACCGCCAAGCCGACCGCGGCCTACGAGCTGAAGGATCAGGACTCGGTCGCCATGATCCTCCGCGCTCAGCGCAACTGGTAAAATCTATCGAAACACATGAACGAACACCCGGCGGGAAACCGCCGGGTGTTTTTTTGCGCAAGGCAGATGATAGGGCGGCGAAGCCCCGGTGCCCGGATGGAGCGCAAGCGTGATCCGGGGGCTGCTCGCGCTGCGTCTGGCACCTTCCCGGATCACGCTTCGCTTCATCCGGGCTACGGGACCGCGCCTGTGTCGCCCCCGTGTCAATCCGCTCTCACAAAAATATTCCGCTTTACCGAAATTCGGAAATGGCGTATGTGTCGTCCATCCCGGCTCATCCTTGAGGGGCGATCTTGTGGTCGTCATGTTCGCGAGCCGGGCTTGCGGTGGACGCGGCAGCGTTCGGGTGCGAGAGGCCAAGGGCAGGGCGGATTGCTCTCCGTGAGAAGGCTGCGTTCCGACGAGCGGCGCTGCTAGGCTTCGTCTCGTCTGTAAGTTTCCGGCTCCGTCGACAGGGCTGGAAAAACTGCGGCGAAATGGCGAGCCGTGCGTACGGCAAAACCGTGTGGTCCTGGCCGTCGTTGCTACGGTCAAGCCCTGGCGAATGCGGCATCCGCGTCAACCGGCGCGGTGCCGGTGACTTTCGTTGGGACGAGGGAGGCCAGAACGAACTCGGCTCCCGGGAGAGCACGGCATAAGCCGTCCAACCATCGCGCAGGGAAGGCCGAGTGATTGGCTACACCTGTATGCTGCTGTGCGGTTCTCTCTGCGTGTGCTTTTCGCGCAGCGGACCGCGGGTGCCAGCCGGCACCCGGTCTTCCCTGCGCCCTCTTGGCTTTGAGGGTGGAATGACCAGGCAAAGCTCGGGCGAAACGCCGCGAGGACGCGAAGGCGTGTCTACGGCTACACACTCCCTGTCATCGCCCGGCTTGACCGGGCGATCCAGTATTCCGCGACGGTGGCGTGGGCGGGATCGCAAGGCGGCGACACCGGTAAGCTCGGCATCATCGGCTTCTGCCGCGGCGGACGCACCGTCTGGGAATATGCCGCTCACAGGGGCAGCCTCAAGGCCGGCGTCGCCTTCTACGGTCCGCCGGTCGATCCAGCCAATCGGCCGTGGCCGAAGAGCCCGATGCAGCTCGCGCCCGAGATGAAGGCACCGGTGCTCGGCCTCTATGGCGGCGCCGATACCGGCATTCCCGTCGCCCAGGTCGAGCAGCTCAAGACAGCCTTGGAGCAGAACAAGAAGACGGCCGAGTTTCAAGATCTATCCGGAAGCGCCGCATGGCTTCCATGCCGACTACCGCGGCAGCTATCGCAAGGACGCAGCAGAAGATGCCTGGAAGCAGGCCCAGGCCTGGTTCAAGAAGTATGGCGTGTTGAGCTGACGCTTGATCCTGATCCTCCTTCCCCCGCTTGCCACAACGCATCCAGGGCGTGGCGGTAGGTCGGATAAGCAAGCGTGACGCCGAGCTCGCACTTCATTTTCGCGTTGGAGACGCGGGCGCTGCTCGCATAGAAGCTGCGGGCCATCGCCGACATCTCGGCGGTCTCGAACGGCTCTTCCGGCGGCGGTGCAACATTCATCAGCTTCGCCGCGTAAGCGATCACCTCCTGCGGCGGCGCCGGCTCGTCGTCGCAGACGTTCCACGTGCCGCCGCTCGGGTGATGAATCGCAGCCATGATCGCGCTCGCGATGTCGTCGACGTGGATGCGGTTGAACACCTGTCCCGGCTTGATGATGCGCCGCGCCGTTCCAGCGCGCAGCGTCACCAGCGCGTTACGGCCGGGGCCATAGATACCCGCAAGCCGCAGGATCGCGGCGTCGCCACCGGTCGTGTCGGTCCATGCCTGTTCCGCCGCGACCCGCATGCGCGTCCGGTCGAGGTCCGCCTTCGGCGGCGTGCTCTCGTCGACCCAGCCGCCGGCGTGATCGCCATATACGCCGATCGTGGACAAATAGACGATCTTGCGGTCGCCGCCCGCCGCCAGCAGGCCGGAGAAGGCCGCGATTGCGGGATCGCCGGCACTGCCGGGCGGGATCGAAACGAGAAGGACATCCGCGTCCCTCATGCGTTCGATCGTCTCGCGTGCCGGACTGCTGCCGGAGAAAGCATGCACCTCGACGCCGGCGAGAGCGCCCCGCTGCGCGGGATCGCGCACCGTGCCGGCGATATGCGAGAAGCGGCCACCGAACAGGCGGACGAAGTGCCGCGCACTGTAGCCGAGGCCAAGGATAAAGAGCCGCATACATCTTCCTTGCAGGTCGGAGTTCCCGTTCGCGCCGCAGCGCGCCTCCGCTCATAAGAGATTTTTGGGTCCGGCAAAAGATATTGCAATTTGTCTCGCCCGCCTGTGCAGGCGATGGTCGCTCACCGGAGGGACGCATCGATCATGCAGGCAGAAGCGCCAGCCATCATGCTATCTGACGCGGCTGAGCTAGTCCGCCGCGCCGCCGCGCTGATCTTCGACGTCGACGGCACCTTGGCTGAGACCGAAGAGCTGCATCGGCAAGCCTTCAACCATGCCTTCGCCCGCCACGGTCTCGATTGGCAATGGGATCGGGCCGTCTACAAGGACCTGCTGCGGGTCACGGGCGGCAAGGAACGCATTCGCGCCCACCATGAAAGGCTGAGGATCGCCGCGCCATTATCGGATGTGGACATCGCGGAACTCCACCGCATCAAGACCGCGCATTATGCCGAACTGGTCCAAACCGGCTGCTGCCCCTTACGGCCCGGGGTGACGGATCTCCTCGTCGCTGCCAAGGCGCGCCGCCAGCGGCTCGCGATCGCGACGACCACGTCGCACGCCAACATCGACGCGCTGCTGTCGCGCGCCCTGGGAAAGGGCTGGGCCGCGGATTTTGATGCGATCGTCGCCGGGGATGACGTGCAGCACAAAAAGCCTGCGCCGGATGTCTATGTCGAGACCCTGGCGCGGCTGAAGCTCAACGCGTCCGACTGCGTCGCGATCGAGGATTCCGCTAACGGCCTGACCGCAGCTTCGCGGGCGAACATTCCCGTGCTCATCACCAGAAGCATGTTCTTCCGGGACGACGATTTTAGCCAGGCGCGGGTCGTGCTGGATGATCTGTCGGGGCTCGGGTGAGGCGGCAAAACAAAAAAACTGAAAAACAACCCTATGCACAGTAGAATGTGCCTGCGGGCCGGGCGCCCTCAATGGACGCGGTGGCTCGCTCTATCGTCCTCAGCTTGCTCGACAATCTGCGCGATCGGGCTGGACTGGTGGTGCACCAGGCGCCAGTCGTCGCCGACGCGCCGAAAATGGTTGGCCGCAGCCAATGCCGTGCCGTCGACGATCTCGATGCAGAGCACGCGCGCGCTGTCGCCATCGACGATGGCCTGCGGTTCCGCGCAGACGATCTGCGGCCGCTCCGGACTCTGCAGGATGTCGCGCCAGCTTCCGATCACCGTGGCCCGGCCGATGATGGCCGGCCAGCCGGGATGAATGCAGGAAATGGCGTCATCGTCCGCCCACATCCGCTCCATTTCGTCGAAATCGCCGGTCGAAAAGGCGGCGTAGAACGCTGCGTTCGCGGCGATCACCTTGCTGTCCTTTGCCATGCCTCTCGGGTGGGGCAATGACAGGCAAAAATCAAGCAAGACTTCCGTCGACTTTCCGTCGATCTGGACCGCAATGCAGCATCGCTGCCCGTTTTGTGGTCACGCCGAGACCAGAATCTCCACCGCACGCCGCGCGCCATCCTTGTAGAGCCGGCCGAGCGCAGCGGTCACGGCTTCGCGCAGGCGCGGCTCGGCGCCCAAGGGCCCGAACACTTTTCCGACGCCGAGCAGCGCGGGTGCCAATCGTTCGGCGACGGGACCTGCCTCGCGCGCCAAGCCGGCGAACTCGGCTGCGAGCGGATCGCGCACGTCGATGGTGCGGCCCTTCTCGTCAAGGCCGCTGACGTAGCGCATCCAGCCGGCCACCGCGAGCGCATGCGTCGCGATCGGCAGGTTCCTGGCGAGACGATCCTGGATCGCGCCGAGCAGGCGCTGCGGCAGCTTTTGCGAGCCGTCCATCGCGATCTGCCAGGTGCGGTGATGCAGTGCCGGATTGGCGAAGCGCTTGAGCAGTGAGGCGCGATAGGCGGCCAGATCTGCGCCTGATGGCATCGTCAATGTCACCGCGGCCTCTTCCATCACCTGCGCGGCGAGGCGCGCGAAATGCGGATCCAGCATGGTGTCGGCGATGGTCTCGTAGCCTGCGAGATAGCCGAGATAGGCCAGCGCCGAATGGCTGGCGTTGAGCAGCCGCAGCTTCATCAGCTCGAACGGCTTGACGTCGTTCACCAGTTCGACGCCCGCGGCGGCAAGATCGGGCCGGCCGGCCGTAAAGCGATCCTCGACCACCCATTGCGTGAAGGGCTCGGTCATGACGGGCCATGCATCGCGTAAACCGAGCGCCGATGAAACCGCATCGCGGTCACTATCCGTCGTCTCCGGCACGATCCGGTCGACCATGGTCGAGGGGAAGGCCACCGTATCCGCGATCCACTTGCCGAGATCCTTCGAGCGCAGCGCGGCGAATTGCGTCACGATCCGCTGTACGGTGTGGCCGTTGGCGGCGAGGTTGTCGCAGCTCAGCACGGTAAAGGGCAGGGCGCCCAGCGCCCGCCGGCGCGCCAGCGCGGCGATGATGAAGCCGGGAGCCGAGCGCGGCGCGTCGAAATTGTTGAGGTCGTGCACGACATCAGGATGCCGTTCGTCGAGATCGCCGGTCTGCGGCGTGTGGCAATAGCCCTTCTCGGTGACGGTGAGGGAGACGATGCGAATGGCGGGATCGGCCATTCGCTCGACCAATCGTGCCGGGCTTTCGCGCGCGACCACGCTGTCGAGCAGCGCACCGATGATGCGGTGTTCGGTGCCTTCGGCTGCACGGATGGCAACCGTATAGAGATGATCCTGCGGGGCGAGGGCATCGCGTGTATCAGGGCTGCGCAAGCTCGCGCCGACGATGCCCCACGACGTCGCGCCGGCGCCAAGACAATCGTCGATGACGACGGCCTGGTGGGCGCGATGAAACGCGCCAAGGCCGAGATGCACGATGCCAGAGGTGACGCGCGAACGGTTGTAGGCCGGGCGGCGGATGCCGGGTGGCAGCCGGTCGAGATTGGCGCGGCCGAGGCGCATGTCGTCTCTCCCCTTGTTTGGCCGCTGCTTGACATGGCGCCCGTCCTCGGTCAATGCTTGCGGTCAATTGGTAAGACCAATTTTCCAAAATTGGCGGGCCGCGGGCAGCGAGAGCTGCCGGCATGACCCTTTCGGGAGGACCAGCGTGCCGCTGGAAGCTGTGGAGGCGAGACGGCTTTATCGCCAAGTCGCCGATCAATTGCGAAGCCTGATCGACAGCGGTGAGTACGCGGTCGGCAGCCGCTTGCCGACCGAGCGCGAACTCGCCGAGCAGCTCAAGATATCCAGGCCGACGGTGCGCGAAGCCCTGATCGCGCTCGAAGTCGAGGGCCGCCTTCGTATCCGCGTCGGTTCCGGCATCTATGTGATCGAGCCTGCGGCGGTTGCGGCGACCGCGCCTGCTTCCGTCATCGAGGGCCCGTTCGAGCTGTTGCGTGCCCGCGAGTTCCTGGAAAGCGCCATCGCCGAAGAAGCCGCGCGCGTGGCGACGAAGGACGACCTTGCCCGCATCGATGCGTCCCTTGTCGCGATGGAGAATGTAGAACACCCCGGCGAAGCCTCGATGGTCCACGACCGCGCCTTCCACGTCGCGATCGCCGGAAGCCTCGGCAATGCCGTTCTGGTGCGCGTGGTCGGCGAGTTGTTCGACCAGCGCCTCAATCCCTATTTCGCGCAGCTTGCGCATTATTTCGAGAGCCCGGGCACGTGGCGCACTGCACTCGACGAGCATCGCGCGGTGCGCGACGCGATCGCGGCGCATGATTCCGGGGCCGCGCGCGAAGCCATGCGCGATCATCTCGCGAGATCCCAGGAGCGCTTTGCGCAGAACTTCGGAGCCGAGAGCGCGGCAGGACCGTCCTCCGGGCGCGCGGCGCGATCGACGGCAAAACCGACAAAACCGGAACGTGCGCCGAAGAAGAAGCGAGCTGCGAGCAGCAGCGCGCGACCGCGATGAGATCGTGCGGCCCGCACCCGCGTTTGGGGGCGGGCGGACAAGAAGCGGATTTAAAAGAAGCAGACTTGAAAAATGGAGGAAAAGTCAGTGTTGAAAAAGATGACAATGGTGCTGGCGGTCTCGGCCGCGGCGATGATTGCTACGGCTGGCGCCGGCATGGCGCAGACCAAGCTCAAATGGGCCCATGTCTACGAGACCTCGGAGCCCTTCCACACTGCTTCGGTCTGGGCCGCGCAGGAGATCGGCAAGCGCACCAACGGGCGCTATGCGATCGACGTCTATCCAGCGTCGCAGCTCGGCAAGGAGGCCGACATCAACCAGGGCCTTTCGCTCGGTTCGGTCGACATCATCATCTCCGGCTCGAGCTTCGCGGCCAAGAGCTTTCCGCCGATCGGCGTGACCTATTATCCCTACACCTTCCGCGATGCCGATCATCTGCTCGCCTACACCAAGAGCGACATCTTCAAGGAGCTCACCAAGGGTTATGAGGACAAGAGCGGCCACCACATCGTCGCGGTGACCTATTACGGCGTGCGCCAGACCTCGTCGAACAAGCCGATCAAGACCTGTGCCGACCTCAAGGGTCTGAAGATGCGCGTGCCCGATGTGCCAGCCTATCTCGCCATGCCGCGCGCCTGCGGCGCCAACACCGCGCCGATCGCGTTCGCCGAAGTCTATCTGGCGCTCCAGAACGGTACCGTCGAAGCCCAGGAGAATCCGCTCACCACGATCGAGGCCAAGAAGTTCTACGAGGTGCAGAAGCACATCGTGCTGACCGGCCACATCGTCGACCATCTCAACACGGTGGTGGCCGGTGCGCTTTGGAAGAAGCTCAGCGACGAGGACAAGAAGACCTTCACCGACGTCGCGCAGGAGGCCGCCGCCAAGGCGACCGCGGAGATCAAGCAGAACGAGGCCAAGCTGGTCGCCTTCTTCAAGGAGAAGGGCCTGACCGTCACCGAGGTCGACAAGAGCGAGTTCCGCGACACCGTGCTGAAGAACGTCGCGTTCGAGACCTTCGGCTACCGCAAGGCCGACTGGGAACGCATTCAGGCGGTGAAGTAATGACGTAGTCGCCATCCCGGAGCGGTCCGCAGGACCGAACCTCAGGTGTGCAATTGCGCACCTGAAAATCTCGAGGTTCCGGGTCTGGTGCTGACGCACCACCCCGGAACGACGTGATCAGTTTGAGGAGCACACCCATGTCCACCGCCGAAACGCACCGGCAGATCACCGCGGACGAGATCGCCCACACCTTCGAGGAAGAGGCGACGCCCAAGGTCGATCTCGGCATCTACGCTTTTGAGGACTGGGTCGCGCTGGCGATCTTCTGGGTGATGGCGCTCGCCGTCTTCCTCCAGTTCTTCACCCGTTACGTCCTCAACGACAGCTACGCCTGGACCGAGGAGATCGCGACCTACTGCCTGATCGGCGTGGTCTTCATCGGCTCCTCGATGTGCGTGCGGCTGTCGCGGCACATCCAGGTCGACCTGCTCTATCGCTATCTTCCGCACCTTGTGGCGCGCGCATTGTCGACAGTGATCGATCTGATCCGGATCGTCTTCTTCGGTTACGCCATCAAGCTGGTCTGGGTCTACATCCAGATCATCGGCGACGAATCCATGACCACCATCAATCTTCCCAAGGACTACGTCTATTACGCCGTGCTGGCGGGCTTCGTGCTGATGTTCGTCCGCTCGGTGCAAGTGGCCATACAACATTTGCGGCAGGGCTACTCGATCCTCGAACGTCCCGGCGCCTACGACGGCTTTGAAGGGTAATTCCATGTTGCTGTTGCTTGGAGGCTTCCTCATCCTCATGCTGCTCGGCGTTCCCGTGGCCATCGCCATGGCGGCGTCGTCGCTGCTCTACATCCTGGTCAGCGGCGTGACGCCCGACGTCACGCTGGCGCAGCGCATGATCGCCGGTATCGAGAGCTTTCCGCTGCTCGCCGTGCCGTTCTTCATCCTGGCCGGCAATCTGATGAACATCGCCGGCGTCACCGGGCGCATCTATAAATTCGCCGTCGCGCTGGTCGGCTGGATGCGCGGCGGCCTCGGCCACGTCAATATCATTGGCTCGGTGATCTTCTCCGGCATGTCTGGCACCGCGATCGCGGATGCCGCCGGTCTCGGTACCATCGAGATCAAGGCGATGAAGGACCACGGCTACTCCACGGAATTCTCCGTGGGCGTCACCGCGGCCTCCGCCACGCGCGGGCCGATCATCCCGCCGTCGCTGCCTTTCGTGATCTACGGCATGATGGCCAACGTCTCGATCGGCGCGCTGTTTCTGGGGGGCGTCATTCCAGGCGTCGTGCTGACGCTCCTGATGATGGCCACCGTCACCTACTTCGCGCACAAGAACAAATGGGGCAGCGATACGCCGTTCTCCTGGCCGCAATTGGGATCGGCGGGGCTCGAGATCCTCGTCGTATTGAGCTTCCCGATGGCTGTCTGGCTTCTGACGGTCGCCGGTCTCTCCACCAATTGGGCAGTTGGTCTCGGCCTGTTCGCGCTGCTCGCGATCGACTGGTACTTCGACTTCTCCGCGGTGATGGCGCTGATGGCGCCGGTGATCCTGATCGGCGGCATGACGCTCGGCTGGTTCACCCCAACGGAAGCCGCGGTCGCCGCCGTGATCTGGTCGCTGTTCCTCGGCCTGGTACGCTACCGCACCATGACGATGAAAACGGTCGCGAAAGCGACTTTCGACACCATCGAGACCACGGCTTCGGTGCTGTTCATCGTCACGGCAGCCTCGATCTTCGCCTGGCTGCTGACGGTGTCGCAGGCAGCCCAGATGCTGTCGGACTGGATGCTCAGCATCACCCACAACAAATGGGTGTTCCTGGCGCTCGCCAACGTCCTGATCCTGTTCGTCGGCTGCTTCATCGACACCACGGCGGCGATCACCATTCTGGTGCCGATCCTGTTGCCGATCGTGCTCAAGCTCGGCATCGACCCGATCCATTTCGGTCTGATCATGACGCTGAACCTGATGATCGGTCTGCTGCATCCGCCGCTCGGCATGGTGTTGTTCGTGCTCGCGCGCGTCGCAAAGCTCTCGGTCGAGCGCACGACGGTGGCGATCCTGCCGTGGCTGGTGCCGCTGATGGTTGCGCTGATCGCAATCACCTACATCCCCGAACTGACCCTCTGGCTGCCGAAATACATGGGACTTTCCAAATGACTTCAACTGCTCTCGCCGCAACCCTGTTTGGCCCCGAAGATCTGCGCATGGTCGAGCATCCGCTCGACAAGCTCGCTGAAGGCATGGTGCGCCTCCGTTTCGGCGCCGGCGGCATTTGCGGCTCGGACATGCATTATTTCCGCCATGCCCGCACCGGCGATTTCGTCGTGAAATCGCCGCTGGTGCTCGGTCACGAGATCTCCGGCGAGGTCGTGGAGATCGCGGGCTCCGCGGCGAACCTGAAGCTCGGCGACCGTGTCGCCGTCAACCCGTCGCGCTGGTGCGGCCATTGCGTCGCTTGCCGCGAAGGCCGGCAAAACCTCTGCGAGAATATCTACTTCATGGGCTCGGCCTCGAAGACACCGCACATGCAGGGCGGCTTTGCCAACTATTTCGACGCGATCCCGGCACAGTGCGTGAAGATTCCCGATCATGTGTCCTATCAGGCCGCGGCGCTCGCCGAACCGCTCGCGGTCTGCCTGCACGCCGTCGCGCGTGCCGGCAACATCGATGGCAAGCGCGGCATCATCTTCGGCGCCGGTCCAATCGGGCTTCTGACCATGCTCGCCGCGCGCCGCGCCGGCATGACCGACATCACGGTGGCCGACATCGCGCCGGCGCCGCTGGCCTTTGCGACCCGGCTCGGCGCCTCTCACGTCGAGAATGTCGCAGCCGGCGAGGAAGGCCTGAAGGCGCAGGCCGCCTCGCGCCCCTACGATGTCGCTTTCGAAGTCTCGGGCACGGCTGCAGGCCTTGCCAGTGCGATCGGTATCGTCAGGCGCGGCGGCGTTGTGGTGCAGATCGGCAATTTGCCGGGTGGCCAGATTCCGGTGCCGGCCAATGCGGTGATGGCCAAGGAGATCGACCTGCGCGGCTCGTTCCGCTTCGGGCTCGAGTTCATGACGGCGGTGGAGCTGATCGCGGACGGCAGCGTCGACGTGCTGTCGCTGGTCACCGCCGAGCGGCCGCTGTCCACCGCGCCGGACGCGCTGCGGCTGGCGCTCGACCGCTCGCAGAGCGTGAAGGTCGTGCTGACCGCGAACTGATCCGGGAGAATTCCTATGATGCTCGAGGGATGGCGCTGGTATGGGCCGGACGATCCGGTCTCGCTGGATGATGTCAGGCAGGCCGGCGCGAGCGACATCGTCTCGGCGCTGCATCAGGTGCCGATCGGCGAAGCCTGGACACGCAAGGCGGTCGAGGAGCGCAAAAACTTCATCGAGAGCGGCCAACCCGGGCGCTCGCGGCTGACCTGGTCGGTGGTGGAATCGATTCCGATCCCCGACGACGTCAAGCGTCTCGGGGCTAAAGCGACGCGCTCGATCGAGACATGGATCGCCAGCCTGGAGGCGGCTGCCGCGGCCGGCATCAAGATCATCTGCTACAACTTCATGCCCGTCGTGGATTGGTGCCGCACCGATCTCGAATGGGAGCTGCCGAACGGCGCCCGCGCCATGCGCTTCGATCAAGACCGTTTCGCGGCCTTCGAGCTGCACATCCTGAAGCGTCCCGCCGCCGTCCAGGAATACTCGCCCGAGCAGCAGGCCCGCGCGAAAAAACTGTTCGAGCAGATGAGCCAGGCAGATATCGACTATCTCGTCATGGTCATCGCCAGCGCGCTGCCGGGCTCGACCACCGAGCCGATGACCATCCCGCAATTCCGCGATCGGCTCGAAACATATCGCGACGTCACGCCAAAAATCCTGCGGCAGCATCTCGCCGAGTTTTTGGGCCGCGTCACCCCCGTCGCCGAGCAGCTCGGGGTCTCATTGACGCTGCATCCGGACGACCCGCCGCGCCCGCTGTTCGGTCTGCCGCGCGTCGCGTCCAGCGCCGATGACTATCAGGCGTTGTTCGATGCGGTGCCGTCAAAGGCGAATGGTATCTGCCTGTGCACGGGGTCGCTTGGCGTGCGCGCCGAGAACAATCTTCCCGCGATGGCCGAACGCTTCGGCTCGCGCATTGCCTTTGCGCATCTGCGCGCGACCAAGCGCGAGGCGGATGGCCTGTCCTTCTACGAGTCCGATCATCTCGACGGTGACGTCGACATGGTCTCGGTGCTGAAGGCGCTGCTGAAGGAGAACGCGCGGCGTTCGCCCGGCCAGAAAATTGTGTTCCGGCCCGACCACGGCCATCGCATGCTCGACGATCTCGCGGCCACCAAGCGCACCAATCCGGGCTACACCGCGATTGGCCGCCTCCGCGGCCTGGCCGAGCTCCGCGGCGCGATCCGCGCGATCGAGCATCGATAGAGGCCAAAACTTTATCCATACCGTCATTGCGAGCGTAGCGAACCAAACCAGAATTCCTCCGCGGAAGGACTCTGGATTGGTTCGCGACGCTCGCAATGACGCGGGGGGAGAGGTGCCTCGTCTCAACCTTGTCCCCTTAGGCGCAAAGGCAGAATACGTCACGGGCACGCGCACAGATTGTCAAAATTCCAGCCATATGCGAAGGTAGCGTCATTCCGATTTCGATCGACGCATTGCAGCAATAAGCCATTTAGGAGCTTGATGTGAGCATTCTGGTCGAACTTCCTCCCGATCAATATGACCGACGGGCATTTGCAAAATTCAACGAGACATCAACCGGCTTTGATCTCGACATCGCTCGCGCGATGATGTGGATGTCGCAACTCGCCTACGAGACCCATGTGCCGGACACGATCAACAGGGTCTCTCCTTTCTGGGATCTGTCCGGCGTCAAGTTGCTGAGCCAGCCGGCGCATTCGACGCTGCCGCTGACCGACACGCGCGGTATCATCGCGAGCAAGGGCGACGCAACCATTGTCGCATTCGCCGGCACCGACCCGCTTCATCTCCTGAACTGGGTCAGCGATTTCACGCTTGGCCGACCGAAGGCGCCCGTGCACCAGGGGTTCGTCGATGCGGCGGCGGCCGTGTGGGACGACGTGAAGAGCGCACTGGCGGCAGCGCTGGCGCGCAAATCACCGATCTTCATCACTGGGCACAGCCTCGGCGCCGCGATCGCGGTGGCAACGGCGGACTTGGCGCGGGAGCAGCTCCAGCTCGCGGATGCGCAGATCTATCTTTACGGTTGTCCGCGCGTGGGCCGCGACGATTTCGTCGCCCTCTACAGCGGTACGCTCGGCAGGACGACCTATCGTCTCGTGCACGGCACCGACATCGTCCCGACCGTGCCTCCGCCCGGGCTTGGCTTTCATCACGTCGGCCGTTATCTCGCCTGTGCACGCGGCGCCAAATTCAGCGCCAGCCAGCTCATGACGAATGTTGGTTCGGATGAGCCAATGGCGAATGCTGGAATTGGTGAGCAGGTCCGCAATCTCCTCAGCGGCGTATCCGAGAACACGCGGACGGATGTCGTCGGCAGGCTCACGGTGCTGCTGCCGGCAGGGATCGGCGATCACCTGCCCGATCGTTACTGTGCCGCGCTGACACCCGCCTAGACTCCGGTTTTGATGCGTTTTCTTCACGTGAACCGGTCCACTTCGCCCGAAAACGCTCTAGTAGCAAGCCGCCATCGCGCCGAGCTTCGGATAGAGCCGGTCGATCGCGGCGATCTCGCTTTTCATCTGCGCGGTGATCCAGTCGCGGATCTCGGCGGCGATCGGACGCATCGGCCGGTTGCGCGGTGGCAGGAATTCGCAGATGCGGCGTGTGGTGGTGAGCGTGTCGGAGGCCGGCACCAGCGCGCCGGTCAACAGCCAGTGCGAGGCGACCGTCAGCCAACCGAGCGCGATGCCCTGGCCGAGCAGGGCGGCCTGCATCACGACGGCATAGTCCGTGAAGCTCAGCGCCTTTGCCACACCGCGGCGCCCGGTGAGAAGCGATGCGTAATCCGCGGCCCAGTCGCCCGGCGTCTCGGCGAGCCGAATGATGGTGTTGCCTTCGGCGGGATCGGTTTCGCCGAGATAGGCAGGGCTGCACATCGGCAGCATGACCTCCTTCATCACCAGCGTGCCGCCGGATGACGGCTCCTCGCGATCGCGGAAGCGCATGCCGAGGTCGACATTCTCCACCGGTCCGCGCAGCGCGCCGGAGATCAGCTGAAAGCGCAAATCGACTTGAGGAAATTGCTTCTGCAGCTTGTCGATGCGCGGCATCAGCCAATGCGTGGTGAAGGCGGAGGAGACCGACAGTGTCACCGTCTCGGTGCCCTTCCGGCGCCGCTCGATCTCGACCAGCCCGCTTTCGATGCTGCGAAAGCCTTCGAGCACGCGGCGATACAAGAGTTCGCCTTCCTCAGTGAGCACCGCGCGTCCCGCCTTGCGGTCGAATAGGCGAACGCCGAGATGGTCCTCGAACTGACCCAGCATCCGGCTCACCGCAGGCTGGGTGACGTTCAGTTCGGCGGCCGCCGCCGTGAAGCTGCCATTGCGCGCCGCTGCGTCGAAGACGAACAGGGCGTTACTTGAGGGCAGCATCCGGCGCAGCTCTGGCATAACACCATGTTATGACCCAGGTGAGAATTTGGCAATTGCCGAGTTTTGCCAAGTCTGGTGTCATTGGCGTCATAGCCAAAAGACAGGGCCTGCGAGCGAAGATGTTGGTGCGGTGCACGCTTCGACCAGGAGTGCTCAAATTCCTGTCTATAAAGCAGGCTTATGGCGCGCAGTGAAGCACGCCGGCTCAGGACATGGCGAGGTCGATCGTTGGACAAACGAGCGGAAAGCGTCGAGATCAGATCCGCGAGCAAGGCCTATGGTGCCGTTCGCGCCCTCGACGACGTGTCCCTCAATGTCGCCGCCGGCGAGTTCGTCTCCCTGCTCGGCCCCTCCGGCTCCGGCAAGACGACGTTGCTCGGCATCCTCGGCGGCTTCATCCTGCCATCGAGCGGAACGATCTTGTTCGGCGGCCGCGACGTCACCTGGATGCCGCCGCACAAGCGCGACATCGGCGTCGTGTTCCAGAACTACGCGCTGTTCCCGCATATGAGCGTCGGCGAGAATGTTGCCTTTCCCTTGCGCGCGCGACGGCTGCCGAAGGCGGCCTGGCCGGATAAGGTGCGCGCGGCGCTTTCGATGGTCGGTCTTGCCGGCTACGAAGAGCGCGGTATCGCGCAACTCTCCGGCGGCCAGCGCCAGCGCGTGGCGCTCGCACGCGCCATGATCTTCGAGCCGCGGCTGATCCTGATGGACGAACCGCTGTCCGCGCTCGACAAGCAACTGCGCGAATCCATGCAGATCGAGCTGCGCGCGCTGCACAAGCGCATCGGCGCCACCATCATCTACGTCACCCACGATCAGCGCGAAGCGCTGACCATGAGCGACCGCGTCGCCGTGATGAAGGACGGCAGGCTGATCCAGATCGACGCGCCCGAGCGCCTGCACGATCATCCCGCGGATTCCTTCGTCGCGAGTTTCATTGGCGAGGCCACGATGCTTCCCGTGCGACGCGTCGATGCCTCCGGCGTTGCGCTCGGCAATGTGCTTCTGCGCAGCGCCCGCGCCATTCCCGACGGGGACGCGCTGATGCTCGCCGTGCACAGCGAAAAACTGCTGATCGACGATGGTGCGCCGGACACCGCCTGCAATCGGCTCACCGGCACGGTCACCGACATCGTCTATCAGGGCGAGAGCCTGCGCATCTTCCTGGCGCTCGCCGATGGCATCGTGCTCAGCCTGCGCCAGGCGAGCTATCACCAGGCCTACAGCCGCATCCCGCCGCTGGGCGGCAGCCTTACCGTGACCCTTCACCCCGAGGACACCATCGTCGTGCCCAGGGTGAGGGACTGAACCCAAGCCTTGTCCAACCGAGAGAAGAAGCCAAAAATGTCGTCAGCAGCCTCGTTCAGCAATTTCAAGGTTCTCACCTTCGACGTCGTCGGCACCTTGATCGATTTCGAGACCGGCGTGCTCTCCGCGGTGCGCCGGATCTCGGGCAAGTCGCCGGCCGAGCTCAGCGACGACAAGATCTTCGAATCCTACAAGCGCGGTCGCGACAAGCACCACGAGCGTTCGAGCGAGGTGATGTTCCATGTCTATCGCTATCTTGCCAAGGAACTCGGGCTGCAGGCCGATGACGCCTCCTGCGACGTGTTCCAGCTCGCGGTGCTGCGCTGGGGACCGTTCCCAGACTCGGTCGAGGCTCTGAAGCGCCTGAGAACCAAATTCCGCCTGGTCGCGATGACCAATGCCGACCGCGTCGCGCTGTCCTGTTACGCGCACGCGCTCGGCAATCCCTTCGACGATACCGTTTGCGCCGACGAGACTGGCGTTGCGAAACCCGATCCGGAGTTTTTCGCCTACAACAAGGGCCGCCAGTCCGCTTTCGGCTACAAGCAGTCCGATATCCTTCACGTCGCGCAGAGCCAGTATCACGACATCGGGATTGCGCGGAAACTCGGCTACAAGGTGTGCTGGATCGAGCGCCGCCAGGGCATGGCCGGTTTCGGAGGCACACCGGCCGTGGAGACGCTGACCAAGCCGGACTTCCATTTTCCGACGTTGAAGGCGCTTGCCGATGCGGCCATCGGGCCGGCGGCGTAAGGCATGAGCGGTGGCATGACACGGGACTGGAACGCGCTGCCGTCGGCCAACTCGCTGTGGGCCGCCACGGCCGAGCCGGCGCGCGAGTTTCCGGTCGTGTCAGGCGAGCACCAGGCGGATGTGGTGATCATCGGTGCGGGCTACACGGGCCTGTCTGCTGCGCACCACATCGCCAAAAGCGGTTTGTCGCCGATCGTACTTGAGGCCAACCGCCCGGGCTGGGGCGCGAGTGGACGCAATGGCGGCGTGATCACCGCAAAGTTCCGCCTCTCGTTCCGCGAGATCGACGCCGTGCACGGCCGCGCCATGGCGCAGCGCATGTACGGGATCGCGCATGAATCCACTGATATCGTCGAGGAGCTGGTCTCCGAATTTGGCATCACCAGTGCCGCGTTGACGCGCACCGGCCAGGTCAAGGCCGCTCACAACGAGACGACCCTGAAGGCCGCGATCGACGAGGCCAACTGGATGAAGCGCGAGATGGGGGATGCGGAGGTCCGCATCCTCGACAAGGGGCAAGTGCGCGACGAGACTGGCTCCGACATCTTCGTCGGCGGCGTGCTCAATCCCGGCTCCGGCGGCATCCATCCGCTGAATTATCTGCGCGGCCTTGCCGATGGCGTGGCGCGCCGCGGCATCCCGATTTTCCAGGAGTCGCCGGTCGTAAGGCTCCGCCGCGACAACAGCGGCATCGTCGCTGAAACGCCGCAAGGCGCAGTGCGGGCAAAGCAGGCGATCATCGCCACCAACAGCTATTCCGACCTCACCGGCGCGACGACGAACATGCAGCGCACGCTGATCCCGTTCCGAAGCGCCATCATCGCGACCGACAGGCTGCCGCGCAACCTCGCGGGAAGCCTGATGCCGACCGGGCGCACCTACACCGAGACCAAGCGCATGATGCGCTGGTTCCGCATGGTCGACAATCGTGTGATTTTTGGCGGCCGCGGCGCGTTCGGCAAGCAGGATTCGGAAACCGCTTTCGACGCGTTGCGCAAGGCGATGGTCGGAATCTTTCCCGACCTTGCCGACGTCCCGCTCGCCTACAAATGGTCGGGCCTGGTCGGGATGACGTTGGACTCCGTGCCGCATATCGGCCGGCTCGACGACCGCACGCTGTTCTCGATGGGCTACAACGGCGCGGGCGTGGCGATGTCGAGCCTGATGGGCCGCTATCTCGCCGCTTTCGTGCGCGGCGAGACGCCAGAGGTCGGGCTGCTCGACGCGAGGCGATTGAAAGCCATCCCGTTCTATCCGTTGCGCGAGCCCGCCGTGCGCATGGTCGCCGGCTGGTACCAGTTTCTCGATGCGATCGGACAGTGACATTTAATTAGTGACAGAGGAGGCGAGGATGACGACGAAACGAGATTTTCGATTTGGCTACGCTTTGTTGGGCGGATCGCTCGGAATGTTCGCAACAACCGGCATCGCCGCCGCTGCCGAACAGATCACCTTCGTCTCGCAAGGCGGCGCCTACCAGCAGGCGCAGACGGTGGCGATTCTCGATCCCACCGCCAAGAAGCTCGGCATCACCGTCAACCAGGACTCCATTCCCGATGCCTGGCCCGCAATCAAAACGCAAGTCGGCAGCGGCAAGCCGATCTGGGATGTCGTCGATACTCCGACCGGCAACTGCCTGCGTGGCGGCGAGCAGGGGCTGATCGAGAAGCTCGACTTCTCGAAGATCCCGAATGGCGCGGCGATGCCGGAGTCCTATCGCAGCCCCTATTCGGTTTCCTACGAGTTCTATTCCAGCGTACTGGCTTACAGCCAGAAGACGTTTCCGAAGGACGCGCCGAACAGCTGGGCCGATTTCTGGGACGTCAAGAAATTTCCCGGGCGCCGCGCACTGCGTAACCACCCGTTCGCGACGCTCGAGGCGGCCCTGATGGCCGACGGCGTCGCGCCCGACAAGCTCTATCCGCTCGACGTCGAGCGCGCCTTCAAGAAGCTGGAAGAGATCAAGCCGCACATCACGGTGTGGTGGACCTCCGGTGCGCAGTCGGCACAGCTTCTCAATGACGGCGAGGTCGACATGGAGATGGCCTGGAACGGCCGCGTCAGCGCAGTCGCGAAGGAAGGCGCCAAGGTCGCCTTCACCTACAACCAGGGCGTTTTGCAGAGCACCTCGCTCTGCATTCTCAAGGGCGCGCCGAATCTCGAGACGGCAGTCAAATTCCTCAACGAGGCCGTCGATCCCGTGCACCAGGCCAATCTGCCGCTCAATATCGATTACGGCCCGGGCAATCCCAAGGCGTTCGATACCGGCGTGATCAAGCCGGAGCGCGCCGCGCAATTGCCAAGCGAGCCGGCCAATGCGGCCAAGCAGGCCCTGATGTCCTACGCCTGGTGGTCCTCGCCGGCGGGCGAAGCCACCGAGAAGCGTTGGGCGTCGTTCATGCAGAAGTAGGCGAAGCGAGGCCGCGTCGATGACATCCGTGCCGGATCCCTCCCAAAAGCATCAGCGTCGCGAACACGGCCTGATGCTGGCATTGGTGTCGCCGGCGCTGCTGGTGATCTTGGCTCTGATCGTGCTGCCGGTCGGCTGGCTCGCCTGGCAGTCGATCTACCATGACGGCTTCACGCTGGAGAATTATCGCCGCGTCTTCACCGAAGACATCTACTGGCGCAGCTTTGCGCTGACCTTCGAGATCAGCCTCGTGGTCACGGGAATCGCGCTGCTGCTTGGCTATCCCGTGGCCTACCTCGCCAACTCGGTGCCGAAAGGATGGAGCATTCTCATCCTGTCGCTGGTCGTGCTGCCGTTCTGGACCAGTGTGCTGGTGCGCGCTTATGCCTGGCTGGCGCTGCTCCAGCGCACCGGTGTGATCAACCAGCTTTTGCGTTATCTCGAGGTGACGAGCGAACCGCTCGCGCTGGTGCACAACACCTTCGGCACGGTGGTTGCGACGGTACACATCCTCTTGCCGTTCATGGTGCTGCCGCTCTACGCCACCATGCAGAAGATCCCGTCCGACCTCATGCAGGCCGGCGCCAGCCTGGGAGCGAGCCCGTCGCTCACCTTCGTCCGCGTCTTCCTGCCGCTGTCTCTGCCGGGCGTGCTGGCAGGCTGCACCATGGTGTTCGTGCTCTGCCTCGGTTTTTACATCACGCCGGAACTGCTCGGCGGCGGCCGCACGGTGATGGTGTCGATGCTGGTGAGCCGCAATGTCGAGCTATACAACCAGTTCGGCGCGGCGAGCGCAGTCGCCGTCGTGCTGCTCTTAAGCGTGCTCGCGATCTTCTTCGTCGTCAGCCGCTTCATCTCGCTCGATCGCATATTGGGGCAGAAATGACGCGATTGTCACCCGCCCGGATCGCCCTCTATGTGATCAGCGCGCTGGTGCTGATCTACCTGATCCTGCCGGTGCTGATCATCGCGCCGATCTCCTTCTCCAGCGCGCGTTTTCTGACCTTTCCGCCACCGTCGTTCTCGCTGCGCTGGTATCAGCAGTATTTCTCCAACGCGGCCTGGATGCAGGCGACGCGGGTAACGCTGACGGTCGCGCTCCTTACCGTGCTTATCGCAACGCCGCTCGGCGTCTCCGCCGCCTATGCCATCAGCCAGTCGAAGCTGCGGATCATGCGGCTGATCCACATGATGCTGCTGTTGCCGCTGGTGGTGCCGATCATCATCACTGCGGTGGGGATCTTCTTCCTCTATGCCAAAATCGGCTTGGTCGCGACGCTGCCGGGCCTGGTGCTCGCCAATGTGATGCTGGGGCTGCCTTACGTGATCATTTCGGTGCTGGCGGGCTTGCAGAGTTTCGATCCGGCGCAGGAGATGGTCGCACGCAGCCTCGGCATGAATCGCCTGCGTAGCTTCTTCGCGGTGACCTTGCCGCAGATCAAGTCCAGCGTGGTCGCAGGCGGCATCTTCGCCTTCATCTCGGCGATGGACGAGACCATCGTCGCGCTTTTCATCTCCGGCGGCCAGTATCAGCCGCTGACCAAGCGCATGTTCACCGCCCTCCGCGACGAGATCGACCCGACCATCGCCGCCATCTCGACGCTGATGACGGCGGCCTCCTTCGTGCTGGTACTGCTGGCGAGCGCGCGGCAGAAAAAGGGCGGGTGATTTTTGTTCATCGTCCTGGCGAAAGCCAGGACCCATTACCCCCAAGAAGATCTTGCTGCGCGAGCTGGCAATCCCGAATCTTCGCCAAACTGCGTTTGGTGGTTATGGGTCCTGGCCTTCGCCAGGACGACACCGAACGCTTGGCACGAACCTCGCCGTCTCACGCTTTCGCCGCCAGCCACGCCAAAATCATCTCCACGATCTGTGCCCTGCTGTTTGCCGGCACGTCGGCCTCGCTGAGGTCGCGGTCGAATAGGGCACCGATCTGGTTCGGCCAGGTCGTCAACGAAGGCGTCGAAGCTCGCCACCTCTCGTCCGGCAAGCGGCTGCGACATGGGCTGCAGTGCAACCAGCAGGGGCGGGCATGACGCCTGCGCAGGGTGCGAGGAGCCTTTCGATCTTGCGCGCCCTGTCGGCCTGTCCTACGCCAGCTCCGAGCAAAATTTCGCGAAGCTGCGAAACGCATCGCCAAAGCCTTGAGGGAGCCGTCATGACCATTCGCAACGCCCGCACCGGGGGCCAGATCCTGATCGATCAGCTCGTCGCCCAGGGCGTCGAGCGCGTCACCTGCGTGCCGGGCGAGAGCTATCTGGCGGCGCTGGACGCGCTGCACGACAGCCCGATCGACGTCATGATCTGCCGCGCCGAAGGCGGTGCGGCGATGATGGCAGAAGCCTATGGCAAGCTCACCGGGCGTCCCGGCATCTGCTTCGTCACCCGCGGCCCCGGCGCCACCAATGCGAGCCACGGCGTCCACATCGCGATGCAGGATTCCACGCCGATGATCCTGTTCGTCGGTCAGGTCGACACCGGCATGCGCGAGCGCGAGGCGTTTCAGGAACTCGACTACAAGGCGGTGTTCGGCACCATGGCGAAATGGGCGGTCGAGATCGATCGTCCCGACCGGATTCCGGAGTTGGTCGCGCGCGCTTTCCGCGTCGCCATGCAGGGCCGTCCCGGTCCCGTGGTGATCTCGCTGCCCGAGAACATGCTGACCGAGACCGCAGCCGTTGCGGACGCCATGCGCATCGAGCCGGCGGTGAGCTGGCCGGCGCCTGCCGATATCGATCGCGTCGGCGCCATGCTTGCGAGCGCCAAGGCGCCGCTCGTCATTCTTGGCGGCTCGCGCTGGACGGATGAAGCGACCCGGAGCATCGCGCGTTTTACCGAGCGGTTCGACCTGCCGGTCGCGACCTCGTTCCGCCGGGCCTCGCTGATCGACGCCGATCACTCGCATTATGCCGGCGATCTCGGCATCGGGCCGAGCCCGGGCCTGAAGGCGCGCATCGACCACGCCGACGTCATTTTGCTGATCGGCGGCCGCATGTCGGAAATGCCGTCCTCATCCTACACGCTGCTCGACATTCCGACCCCGCGGCAGAAACTGATCCACGTTCATCCCGGCTCGGAAGAGCTCGGCCGCATCTATCAGCCTGAGCTCGCGATCCAGGCCACGCCCGCCGCCTTCGCGGCCGCGGTCGAGACGCTGAAGCCGGCAGGCGCCGTTGCCTGGAAGGGCGAGGCCGCCAAGGCGCATGCCGACCATCTCGCCTGGACCGAAAAGGCGCGCGAGCTGCCGGGCACGTTCCAGTACGGCCAGGTCATGACCTGGCTGCGCGATCGCCTGCCCAAGGACGCGATCGTCTGCAACGGGGCCGGCAACTACGCCGGCTGGATCCATCGCCATCATCGCTTCCACAGCTTTGCCTCCCAGCTCGCGCCGACCTCGGGCTCGATGGGATATGGCGTGCCGGCGGCGGTGCTCGCGAAACGGCAATATCCGGATCGCACCGTTATCGCGTTCGCCGGCGACGGCTGCTTCCTGATGAACGGGCAGGAATTCGCGACTGCCGTGCAATACGATGCGCCGCTCGTCGTCATCATCGTCGACAATGCGCAATACGGCACCATCCGCATGCACCAGGAGCGCGACTATCCGGGACGCGTGGTCGGCACCCAGCTCAAGAACCCGGATTTTGCGATGTACGCAAAAGCGTTCGGCGGCCATGGCGAGCGCGTCGAGCGCACCGAAGAGTTCGCGCCGGCGTTCGAGCGTGCGCTCGCCTCGGGCAAGCCGTCGATCCTCCACTGCATCATCGATCCGCGCGCGATGTCGGTCGGCAAGGACTTCGCCCCTGCGGTGAAGGCTTAAGCGATGTCGGAGGGCCGCCACGTCGCCATCATCGGTGCCGGCGCGGTCGGCGTGATCAGCGCCATCGAGGCGCTGCGCGAGGGATATCGCGTCACGCTGATCGACGCCGGCGAGCCCGGTGGCGAACAGGCGGCGAGCTACGGCAATGCCGGCTGGCTCTCTTCGCATTCGGTAATCCCGCCGGCCGAGCCCGGTGTCTGGAAGAAGGTGCCGGGTTATCTGGTGGACCCGCTCGGGCCGCTCGCGATCCGCTGGTCTTATCTGCCGAAGGCGCTGCCCTGGCTGGTCAAATATCTGCTCTCGGGCTGGACCGAGGCGCGGGTCGAGACGACGGCCTTCGCGCTGCGCGGCCTCCTGAAGGACGCGCCGCAGTTGCACAGGAAGCTCGCGGAGGAGGCGGGCGTCCCTGAATTGATCGAGCGTAACGGCGTGATGCATGTCTTCCCGTCACGCGGCAATTTCGACAACGATCTCGGTTGGCGCGTGCGCAAGCGCGTCGGCGTCGAATGGCTTGAGCTTTCGTCCGACGAGATGCGTCAACGCGAGCCCGATTTGCATCCGCGCTACACTTTTGGCGTGGTGGTGGAGGAGGCCGGGCGCTGCCGCGATCCCGGTGCCTATGTCGCGGCGCTCGCGCAACATGCCCTGGCAAGCGGCGCCAAGCTCGTGCGGGCCAAGGCAATTGGGCTGAAGCTATCCGGCAACAAGCTCGTGGCTGTCCTGACCGAGACCGGCGAGATTGCGTGCGATGCCGCGGTGATTGCCGCCGGTGCGCATTCGAAGCGGCTCACGGCGTCCATCGGCGATCCGCTGCCGCTTGAGACCGAGCGCGGCTATCACGTCATGATCGAGAATCCGGAATCGGGGCCGCGCAGCTCGATGATGGCCTCGGATGCGAAGATGGTGGTGAACTGGACCGACAAGGGTTTGCGCGCCGCCGGCACGGTCGAGATCGCCGGCCTCGAGGCCGCACCGAACTGGAAGCGCGCCGAGATTTTGCGCGACAACCTCTTCAGCATGTTCCCGAAACTGCCGACGGACATTCCGGCTTCGCGCATCAAGACCTGGTTCGGCCATCGGCCGAGCATGCCGGACGGCCGGCCCTGCATCGGTTACGCGCGGGCCTCGCGCGACGTTGTCTATGCCTTCGGCCACGGCCATATCGGCCTGGTCGGCTCGGCTCGCACTGGTCGTCTCGTCGCCCAGCTTCTAAGCGGCAAGCCGCCGGAAATTCCGCTTGCACCGTTTTCGCCCGATCGTTTTCTCTGAGATCGCATCATGACCGCTCCAGCCAATTCGTCCCCCCGAATCGCCCGCGGCGGCAAGGCCATCTATGGAGCGCCGCTCGGCATCCTGATGCTGGAGGCGCGCTTCCCCCGCATTCCCGGCGACATGGGCAACGGCACCACCTGGCCTTTCCCTGTGCTCTATCGCGTGGTGAGCGGTGCCTCGCCGGAGAAGGTGGTGCTGAAGGGCGCCGCCGGTCTGCTGCCTGATTTCATCGATGCGGCGAAGGATCTGGTGCGGCTCGGGGCCGAAGCCATCACCACCAACTGCGGCTTCCTCTCGCTGTTCCAGAAAGAGATCGCAGCTGCGGTCGGCGTTCCCGTCGCGACCTCGTCACTGATGCAGGTGCCGTGGGTGCAGGCGACCTTGCCGCCGGGCAAGCGCGTCGGCCTCGTCACGGTCTCCGGTGCGTCCTTGACGCCGGCTCATCTCGCAGGCGCCGGCGTGCCGCTCGATACGCCGCTGGTCGGCACCGAGCATGGCAAGGAATTCTTCCGCGTCCTGATCAAAGCCGAGAAGGACGACATGGACATCGCGCAGGCCGAACGTGACGTGGTCGAGGCCGGCAAGGAGCTGATCGCCAGGAACCCGGATGTCGGCGCGATCGTGCTGGAATGCACCAACATGCCGCCTTATGCAGCGGCGCTTCAGGCCGAGGTCGGATTGCCCGTCTACGATATCTATTCCATGATCACCTGGTTTCATGCCGGGCTGCGGCCGCGCCAGTTTGGCTAGAGGTCGAGAAGTTGTCTATGACTCCTCTTCCTTCTCCCCGTGCGGGAGAAGGTGGCGCGAAGCGCCGGATGTGGATATCTCTCCGCCCATATGGATGCGGATGAGTTCGCGGAGAGATACCCCTCACCCAAATGAGTTTGTATCTGTCAGCGGTGATGTCCTCTCCCGCAAGGGGAGAGGGCGCAGCCATGCGCACCGTGCGCTGTCCCACCGGCAGCGGAAGAGGCAGCTATACAATCCCTCGATACCTGATCGCGCCAGACGGTCAGAGCTTTGGCGCCTGAACATCGCTAGAGTGCCTCTCGAAATCCACGGAGACCAGCGGTGCACAGCCTTCAATCCAATCCCGACACGCGCGCAGACGATTGGCCGTCCGAGCTCTACCGCATCCTGAAAGCCGCCGACGTGCGGCAGATGTCCTACGTTCCCGATGCCGGTCACAGCCAGCTCATCCGCCTGTTCTCCGCCGACCGCGACGTCACCACCAACGTGCTGACGACGGAAGAGGAGGGCGTCGCCATCGCCGCAGGCGCCTGGCTCGGCGGCCAGCGTAGCGTGCTCTTGATGCAGTCGAGCGGGGTCGGCAATTGCATCAACATGCTGTCGCTGTCGGCGATCGGACGATTTCCACTGCTGATGCTGGTGACGATGCGCGGCGAATGGGCCGAGTTCAATCCCTGGCAGGTGCCGATGAGCCGTGCGACGCAGCCCTCGCTGGAAGCGATTGGTTTGAAGGTGATGCGCGCGGAGACGGCGGAGGATCTGGTCGAGACCGTGGAATCGGCCGCAGCGCTCGCCTACGATTCCGATCAGCAGATCGCGGTGCTGATCGGGCAACGCCTGATCGGCAAGAAGAAGTGGTGATGCCAATGCAAGCTCAGCTCGACCGCCGCGCCTCCGTCGCCGCGCTCCTGAAGAATCGCAAGGACACGCTGGTCGTGTCCGGCCTCGGCTCGCCGACCTATGATCTTCATTCGGTCGGCGACCATGACGGCAATTTCTATCTCTGGGGCGCCATGGGCGGCGCCGCGCTGATCGGGCTTGGCCTCGCGCAAGCCCAGCCGGGAAAGCGCGTCCTCGCTTTGACCGGGGATGGCGAGCAATTGATGGGCCTCGGCGGCATCGCCACCATCGGCGTCGCGCGCCCGCGCAATCTCGACATCGTCGTGATCGACAACCAGCATTTTGGCGAGACCGGTATGCAGGCCAGCCACACCGGGCGCGGCGTCGATCTCACTGCGATCGCTGTGGCCTGCGGCTTTGCCGCGACCGGGACCGTGCGGACGCTCGAGGAGGTGGAACGTCTGGCGACGCAGCTCGACGAGCCGGCCGATGGCCCGCGCCTTGTTGTCATCAAGGTTCTGGCCGAAAATCCGCCGCGCTCGCTACCCTCGCGCGATGCCGTCTTTATCAAGAATCGGTTCCGTGCTCATCTTAGCTTCGCGTAGGTCTGAGCCGGGTTTCTCGCCCGGCGAAAGTCTGCTGTCGAAGCAGCTACTCTGGAGTGAGACCATGAAACTATCCGGCAAGGTCGCCGCCATCACCGGCGCGGCGCGCGGTATCGGCAAGGCTTGCGCAAAGCGATTCCTGGACGACGGCGTCAAGGTCGTCATCTCGGATGTCGATGCCGAGGGCTTGGCCGCGACGGCCGCCGAACTCGCGCGACCGGATGCCTTGCGCACTGTCGTCGGCAATGTCGCAAAGCGTGCCGATGTCGACCAGCTGGTCGCAACTGCCGCAAAAGAGTTCGGCCGGCTCGACATCATGGTCAACAATGCCGGCGTCGCTCGCAACCGGGACCTCCTGGAGATCTCCGAAGAAGAATTCGATGAGATCATCGGCATCAACCTGAAGGGCGCGTTCTTCGGCGTGCAGGCGGCGGCGAAGCAGATGATCGCGCAAGGCGGCGCCGGGGTCATCATCAACATGTCCTCGGTCAATGCACTGCTGGCAATCCCGGCGCTTGCGACCTACGCCATGTCCAAGGGCGGCATGAAGCAGCTCACCTCGGTCGCTGCCGTCGCACTCGCTCCGCACAATATTCGTGTCGTCGCGGTCGGGCCGGGCACGATTCTGACCGACATGGTGGCATCGTCCATCTACACCTCGGAAGATGCCCGCAAGACCGTGATGTCACGCACGCCGGCCGGCCGTGGCGGCGAGCCGAGCGAAGTTGCCTCCGTCGTCGCGTTTCTTGCGAGTGACGACGCGTCCTACATCACGGGGCAGACGATCTATCCAGATGGTGGGCGGTTGATTCTGAATTACACGGTGCCGGTGAAGTAGATCACTCCGCCGCAGCCGTCATCCCGTGACCCAGTCGTTTCGAAATGCCGCCCGCGCAATCGCGTAGCGCATGGGCGATCGGGCTGTCCCAGCGCGCGTCAAAAGTGCCTTCCGGCCCCATCGCGGTGATTACCAGCGCGACATGGCCGGAATGGTCGAACACCGGCGCAGAGAATGCGTTGACGCCGGGCAGGGGGTCGCCGAGCGCGCGGGCGAGGCCGTGCTTGCGGACCTCTGTGAGCATCTCAGTGACCTTCGCGCCTTTCACAGCGCGCTTCGGATTATAGCCGACGCCGTAACGATCGAGGCCGCTTTCGAGTGCGGCGTTGATCGTCTTTTCCGGCAGGAAGGCCGCAAAGGCCCGGCCCGTGGCCGTCTCCAGCAGCGCCATCACCGAACCGGCGCGCATCACGATGTGAACGGGCTGGCCGGGTTCTTCGAGCTGCACCACGGTGGGGCCGTGCGTGCCCCAGACCGCGAGCGAGACCGCATGCCCGATCTGGCTTGCGAGCGCCGCGATCTTCGGTCCTGCGATGCGTACGCCGGACAGTCGGCGCAGGCTGATCAGGCCGAGCTCCAGCGCCAGTGCGCCGATCTCGTAACGGCCGGTGGTCTCGTCCTGCTCGATCAGGCCGATGCGGGAGAAGCTGGCGAGATAGGGATGCGCCTTGGCCGGCGTCATGCCGGCCTCGCGTGCAAGATCGCGCAGCATCATCGGCTCGCCGCTGCGGGCGAGGGCGCGGAGCAATTCGCCGCCGACCTCGATCGACTGGATGCCGCGGCTTTCTCTCTTCATGCGCTTCCTGGCGTGGCTTACGCCGCGTTGCGCTTGGCGGCGCTGTCGGCGAGGTGACGGCCGGCAATGTAGCCGAAGGTCAGCGCCGGCCCAAGCGTGATGCCGGCGCCCGGATAATTGCCGCCCATGATGCTCGCCATGTCGTTGCCGGCGGCATAGAGCCCGGGAATCACCCGTCCCTCCGCATCGAGCGCCCGCGCGTTCTCGTCGGTGACGATGCCGGCATAGGTGCCGAGATCGCCGACCACCATCTTGATGGCGTAGAACGGGCCGTTCTCGATCGGCGCGACGCAGGGGTTCGGGCCGTGCAGCGCATCGCCCTGGTAGCGGTTATAGGCCTTCGAGCCCTTGCCGAAGGCGGCATCGTGCCCGTGTGGTGCGGTCGCATTGAACTGCTTGACGGTCTCGACGAACGCCATGGTGTCGATGCCCGCCTTTGCCGCGAGCGCCTCCAGTGTCTCGCCGCGCATGAGATATCCCGTCTTGAGGTGATGACCCAGCGGCATCGGGAACGGCGGCACGCAGCCGAGGCCGTATTTGCGCAGGGTCTGGTGATCGCAGACCAGGTACGCCGCGATCTCCTCGCCGGGTTTCGCCGCCTTGACCATGGCCTGGACGAAGTCGTGATAGGAATTGCCCTCGTTGGCAAAGCGCTTGCCGTCACGCATCACCGCGATCACGCCGGGTTTGGCGCGGTCGATGAAATGCGGCATCACGCCGTGTGAGCCGTCCTTGCGCTTGGTGACCGAGACCGGGACCCAGGCTGCCGCGTTCGGCAGCCTGTCCTCGACATGTCCGCCGGCGCGTTCTGCGAGCCGCAGCCCATCGCCGGTGTTGCCGGTCGGTCCCGGCGAAAAATGCTCGTTCCCGGTCGGCGCGTGCGGGAACATCTTCTTGCGCCGTTCGACATCATGCGGGAAACCGCCGCAGGCGAGCACGACGCCTTGTCTCGCACGAATGCGGACGTCGCGTCCGTCGCGGGCGACAATGGCGCCCGTGACAGTGCCGTTCTCGACAGTGAGCTCGCGCACCGGCGAGGACAGCCACATCGGTATCTTCAGGTCCTGGGCCGATTTTGCCAGGCGCCCGGCGAGCGCATTGCCGTTGGTCAGCGTCATGCCGCGGCCATAGCGCAGTACGTCCATCAGATGCCGCGACAGGCGCTTTGCGACATAGACCGCCGAGCTTAGGGACTTCGTCGCGCGCATGAAATGGACGATGTCTTTGCCGGATCCGAGCATCATGCCGAATACGGTCAGCTCGGGCAGGGGCATGCCGAGGGTCTTGATCTGGTCGCCGAGTTCGCGGCCGTCGAACGGGCGCGCCACCATCGAACGACCGCCCTGGGTGCCGCCGGGCGCCTCGGCGTGGTAGTCCGGGAACACCAGCGGCATGTCGAAACGGAGCGCCGTCTTGCTGGTGAAGAAATCCACCGCCTCGGGGCCGGCGCTCAGGAATGCATCGACGCGCGCGGCGTCAAAGTTGTTGCCGGCTTCGTGCCGCAGGTAGGTCCGCGCCTGCTCGGGCGTCTCCTCGATGCCGTAGGCCTTTGCCAGCGAGGTGCCGGGAATCCACAACCAGCCGCCGGAGCGCGCGGTGGTGCCGCCGAAGCGTGGCTCCTTCTCGACGATCAGGACGTCGAGACCGCGATAGCGGGCGGTGATCGCGGCCGACATCCCGGAGCAGCCCGATCCGGCCACGAGCACATCGCACTCGTATGTTTCGCCTGCGTCGCGCTCGTTGCCGGTCATGCGGGCCTCACTTCTTGAGCAGCGGACATTTGGACTCGGAGACCGGGCGGAAGGCATCCTCGCCCTTCACCGTCTTGATGATCTCAAGGTAATCCCAGGGTTCTTTGGACTGCTCGGGTGTTTTCACCTTGGCGAGATACATGTCGCGAATGACGCGGCCGTCCTCGCGCAACTTGCCGCCATGAACGAATGTATCCTCGATTGGCAGCTCGCGCATCTTGGCCATCGCCTTGGCGGGGTCATCGGTGCCGGCGGCCTTGATGGCCTTGAGATAATGCAGCACCGAACCGTAGACGCCGGTCTGGATCATGGTCGGCATCACCTTGTTGCGCTCGTAGAATTTCCGCGACCATGCGCGGGTCGCCTCGTCCATATTCCAGTACGACGCCGTGGTCATGTAGGTGCCCTGCGCGGATTTGAGGCCGATCGCATGCACGTCAGTGTCGAACATCAAGAGGCCGACCAGCTTCTGGCCGCCCTGGACCAGGCCGAACTCGCCCGACTGCTTGATCGCATTGTCGGTGTCCTGGCCCGCATTGGCGAAGGCGACGACGTCCGATTTCGAGCTTTGCGCCTGGAGTGCAAAGGAGGAGAAATCGGCCGTGTTGGTGGGGTGCTTCACGCCGCCCAAGACCTTGCCGCCCATCTCGTTGATGAAGCGCGTGGCGTCCTTCTCGAGCTGCTGACCGAAGGCGTAGTCGGCGGTGATGAAATACCAGGATTTTCCGCCTTCCTTGATCACGGCGGAAGCTGTCACCTTAGACAGCGCGTAGGTATCGTAGGTGAAGTGCACGGTGTTGGGGCTGCAAAGCTCGTCGGTCAGCGAACTCGCTCCGGGGCCGGAGAGCAGCGCGATCTTGTTGCGCTCGCGCACCATGTTGTGGACGGCGATCGCGATGCCGGAATTGGGGATGTCGACGACGGCATCGACCTTGCCGTTGTCGAACCAGCCGCGCACGATCTGCACGCCGACGTCGGTCTTCATCTGGTGATCGGCGCTGATGATCTCGATCGGCTTGCCGAGCACGGTGGGCCCGAATTCCTCCACCGCCATTTTCGCGGCCTCCACGGAGCCCGGCCCGCTGTTGTCGCGGCCCCAGCTCGATAGATCCGTCAGCACGCCGATCCGCACCGCGTCGTCGGAGATTTGCGCGTTCGCAACGGTGGTCATGGCAGCCGAAGTCATGGCCGCGAGCATGGCGCAGGCCAAAAACCCTCTCATCGTCGTTCCCTCTCGTTTATGGACCGCTTGGCGCGGCTGGTTATTGTGGCACTAAGTTAGATAATAGCGAATAAGTTTGTCAATGACGAATAATGCCTCCGCGTCGTCCCGGCGAAGGCCGGGACCCATACCGCGTGATCTCTCGATGCCGCGCGGCCGCAGTACCGGAGCACGGGTTTTCGCCAAACTCCTCGCTGCGAAAATCTCGCATCGTGATCTGGGGAGAACTAACAACTCCCACAAGTTGCAACCACCATCCCGATTAGCCATGATGCCACGCGGAAATTGTGGGGCGCGGCAATGACGGCAGCATCGGGGGTCTCCACTGCGGCGGAAAAAACGACGACGGCGCATGTGGTGTGGGCAGCCGCGCTCGGCACCGCGATCGAGTGGTACGACTTCCTGATCTACGGCACGGCGGCGGCACTGGTGCTGAACAAGCTGTTCTTCCCGAGCTTCGATCCCTTCGTCGGTACCCTGGCGGCGTTCTCGACCTATGCGGTCGGCTTCGTCGCGCGGCCGATCGGCGGCGCGATCATCGGGCATTACGGCGACCGGCTCGGCCGCAAGAAGATGCTGGTGGCGACCATGATGGCGATGGGACTGGGCACGTTCCTGATCGGTTGCCTGCCGACCTACAGCCAGATCGGCGTCTGGGCGCCGATCTTTCTCGTCATCTTGCGCTTCGTCCAGGGCATCGGGCTCGGCGGCGAGTGGAGCGGCGCGGTAGTGATGGTGGCCGAGCACGCCGGCAACCGCCGCGGCTTCTACGGCAGCTTGGTGCAGATCGGCTTTCCTGTCGGCGTCGGCGCGTCCACCGGCATTTTCGGTCTGATGACGCAGCTGCCCGAAGCGGACTTCCTGAGCTGGGGCTGGCGCGTGCCGTTTCTGATCAGCATCCTGCTCGTCGGCGTCGGCTTCATCGTGCGGCTGAAACTTGCGGAGACGCCGCACTTCAAGGAGGTGCTCGAGCGCAAGGAGGTTCTGGCGCAGCCGGTATGGGAAGTCCTGCGCCGCGACTGGCGCAGCTTCCTGCTCGCGATCGGCATCACGGTGTCCGAAGTCGGGCTCGCTTATCTCCTCACTGTTTTCACCGTGGTCTACGCCACGACGCAGCTCGGCCTGCCGCGGCAGGTGATCCTGAATGCGGTGGTCTATGCCGCGCTCGTCGAGCTCGCGACGCTGCCCCTCGCAGGCTGGCTGTCCGACATCTTCGGCCGCAAAGCACTGTATCTCGCCGGTGGCGTGTTTTCGGTGGCGCTGGCGTTTCCGTTGTTCTGGTTCCTCGACACCAGGGAGCCGGCGCTGATCACGCTCGCGCTCGTCGTCACGATGACACTGACGCATGCGCTGCTGTTCGGGCCGAAGGCGGCCTTCATGCCGGAGCTGTTCCGTACCCAGGTGCGCTACAGCGGTGCATCGCTGGGAGCCAACGTTGCCGCCGCGCTGAGCGGCGGCTTCTCGCCGCTGATTGCGACGGCACTGCTGGCATGGGCCGGTTCTTATTGGGCTGTCTCGGTCTACATCGTCGCGCTGTCGGTCATTACCATCATCGCAACGCTGATAGCGCCGGAGACGGCGCGGGACCAGCTCAGGTCCTGAGGACCGCCGTCATCACGTCTGCCGCGCGAACGGGCCCGCACGTTCGAAGCTATCTTTTTGTATGCACGTCCTGACGCCTTCTTATGCGCGCTGCCAAAAGCCGATGCAGCGGGGTGAACCATTAGCCGCGTTTATGCGGCGAATTTTTACTTCCAATTTTACTTCACAACATCCCGCCCATAGCCTCCCTCGCAATTGATCACATCCGCAGCCGGTCAATGGCGACCGGTGCGCAGCGTTCATTGTAGCCAACGAGGGTTGCCATGCTTGACAGGGACAAGGGGACATCCACTGCCAATCCGGCGGGGACGAGCGACAAGTCTGCGAAAAAGCTGAGCCGGCGCACGCTGTTGAAGGGCGCTGCGGCGGTGGCCGGCGCGGCCGCAGGATCGGACGCGATCCGCGGATTCCCGACCATCTGGGCGCAGGAGATCAAGGACATCGAGCTGCGCCATGTCGGCGTGTCATATTCGGTGGTGAAGGCGATCGGCGACCAGGCCGCCAAGGATCTCGGGTTCAAGGTGACGATGCAGAACCTCGACACCTCCGCTGCCATCAACCGCTTCATAAGCCAGCCTAACACGGTCGATATCGCCGATCTCGAGGGCTGGCAGGCCAAGCTCGCTGCCAAGCGCGGCGTGATCCAGGGCATCGAGGTCAAGAAGGTCAAAGAGTTCGACAACATTCTGCCGATCTTCACCAAGGGCGAGATCGACGGCCACAAGATTCCGCGCCAGGGCATCTCGCCCTACGAGGCCATGTATATCGCCAAGCCCGATTCGACCGATCTGAACGACGGTGTGACCGAATGGGCGACCTTCCTGCCGCAGGTCTACAACGCCGACTCCATCGGTTATCGGCCCGACCTCGTCGGCCACGAAGTCACGGAATGGAAGGATCTGATCGATCCGAAATTCAAGGGCAAGGCCGCGATTCTCGACGTGCCTGCGATCGGCATCATGGACGCCGCGCTCTGCTTCGAAAGTGCCGGGCTGATCAAGTACAACAACAAGGGCAACATGACCAAGGAGGAGATCGACTTCACCTGCAACAAGCTGATCGAGCTCAAGAAGCAGGGCCAATTCCGCGCGACCTGGACCACCTTCGACCAGTCGGTGCAGCTGATGGCGGCGGGCGAAGTGGTGATCCAGTCGATGTGGTCGCCGGCGGTTGCCGCGGTGCGCGTGAAAGAAATCCCCTGCGTCTACGCGCCGGTCAACATCAAGAACGGCAAGGAAGGTTATCGCGGTTGGTGCAACGGCATGGGGCTGATGAAGCATCTCTCCGGCAAGAAGCTGGATGCGGCCTACGAATATCTCAACTGGTATCTGTCGGGCTGGCAGGGCGGCTTCGTCGCGCGCTACGGCTATTACAGCCCGGTGCCTTCGACTGCGAAGAAATTCCTCACGCCGGCCGAATGGGCGTTCTGGTACGAGGGCCAGCCCGCGCCGGAGGTGGTCAACGATCCCTATGGCGTGCCGATGGAGAAGACCGGCACCAAGCGTGACGGCGGCTCGTTCCTCGACCGCGTCAAGAACATCTCGTGCTGGAACACGCTGATGGACGAAGCCGCCTACATGAACAAGCGCTGGAACGACTTCAAGGTGGCCTGAAACCTGCTTTCCCTGACGTGAACGAAGCGCCGGCGCGGCGATGCGCCGGTGCCAAATGACCGACTTCGAGGCGTTTGCCGACATGCAGCCAAGTCTTAGTCCAGCTCAAGCCCCACCACGCGCAAATCTCGCCGGCTGGCTCTATGTCTCGCCGCTCGTGCTGGTGCTCGTGCCGTTCTTCGTGGCGCCGATCCTGGTCGTGCTGGCCGCGAGCTTCTTCGCCACCGACGGCTTCGGCGGGCTGACGCCGGGCTTCACGCTCGCAAGCTATGTCGAGGTGTTGCATTCGACGCTGACGCTGAAGCTTTATCTCGCGACCATCAAGTTCACCGTGCTGAGCTGGATCTTCACGCTGATCATCGGCTTCTTCGTCGCCTACTTCCTGGTTTTCCACGTCCGCAACCAACTGCTGGCGATTGGCCTGTTCCTGCTCTGCACGGTACCGTTCTGGACCTCGAACATCATCCGGATGATTTCCTGGATTCCGCTGCTCGGCAAGGAAGGCTTGATCAACCAGGCGCTGCTGGGCCTTGGCGTGATCCGCCAGCCGCTGGAAGTGCTGCTGTTCTCGGACCTGGCGGTGGTCATCGCCTATGTCCACCAGCTCACCATTTTCATGATCGTGCCGATCTTCAATTCCATGGCGCGGATCGACAAGAAGCTGATCGAGGCCGCGATCGATGCAGGCGCCAGCCGGTTCGACATCATGCGCCTGATCGTGGTGCCGATGTCCAAGAGCGGCATCGCGCTCGGCACCATCTTCGTCGTGTCGATCGTGATGGGTGATTTCTTCGTGGTCAAAGTGATGTCCGGCGGCGGCTCGGCTTCGGTGGTCAGCGCGTTCTACGAGGACGTCGGCGTGCTGCAGTATCCGACGGCGGCGGCAAGCGCGGTGTTGCTGACGCTGGTGCTGGTCGCCATCGTCTCGCTGATCCTGCGCACCGTCGACATCAGGCAGGAGATCACGCGATGAGCGCGGTTCTCGCCGACATGTCCAAGACTGATGTGTCAAAGGCGATCGCGCCGGTGACAAAGGCGATTGCGCCGAGCAAGGGCGGTCGGCCGTGGACGTTCTATGTTCTGGCGACACTGTTCGCGTTCTATGTGATCGCGCTGTACGGCCCGATGTTCTGCATCTACGTCCTCTCGTTCCAGGACATCCGCGGCGGCCTCGTATTCCCGATGAAGGGCACCTCGCTGCACTGGTTCGTCGATCTCTTCACTCAGGTACGAACCGGCGACGTCAAGGGCTCGTTCGATCGTTCGATCAAGCTCGCCGTCATTATCACTGCCATCACGGTGGTGGTCTCGTTCCTGGCCGGGCTCGGTTTTCGCAAGCGCTTTCGCGGCGACACCGTCGTGTTCTACATGATGATCGGCAGCCTGGTCGCACCGGGTCTCGTGCTCGGCCTCGGTACCGGTCTGTTGTTCCAGGCCCTCGGACTTAATGCGAGCTGGTACACCTCGGTGCTCGGCGCCCAACTGTCCTGGACGCTGCCGTTCGGCGTGCTCGTGATGTTCGCGGTGATGTCGCGCTTCAACCACGTCTGGGAGGAGGCGGCCTACGACCTCGGTGCCAGCCGCTGGCAATCGATCCGGCTGGTGATGATCCCGGTGCTGGCGCCCGGCCTGGTCGCGGTCGCGCTGTTCGGCTTCACGCTCTCCTACGACGAGTTTGCCCGCAGCCTCCAGACCGCGGGCTCGCTCAATACGCTGCCGCTGGAGATCTGGAGCATGACACTGAACGTCACCTCGCCCTCGCTCTATGCGCTCGGCACGGTGACGACGATCGTCTCCTTCATCGTGATCGGCGCGAGCCTGGGCAGCATCGTGCTGATCCAGAAGAAGCGCGGCAGCAGCACAAAGGGTTGAGCCGGGAAATGAAGAGCGATCGCGGCGATATCGAACTGGCGGGCGTCTGCAAGAGCTTTGACGGCGTCAGCAACGTGGTCGACGGCGTCAACCTCAAGATCGCCGATGGCGCCTATTGCTGCTTCATCGGTCCGTCCGGCTGCGGCAAGACCACGATTCTGCGTATGATCGCCGGCCACGAGGACCCGACCGCCGGCGAGATCGTGATCGGCGGCCAGAACGTCGTCGGGCTCGCGCCGGTGCAGCGACGCACCGCGATGATGTTTCAGTCCTACGCGCTGTTCCCGCATCTGACCGTGCGCGAGAATATCGCCTTCGCATTGCGCGTCCGCGGCCAGTCCAAGGCCGATCGCCTCCGCGCAGCCGATGCCATGATCGAGAAGGTGCGGCTGACGCAGTTCGCCGATCGCCTGCCGGCGCAGCTCTCCGGCGGCCAGCAGCAGCGCGTGGCGCTGGCGCGCGCGGCGATCACCGAGCCGAGGGTGCTTTTGCTCGATGAGCCGCTGTCCGCCCTCGACGAGCAGCTCCGCGTGCAGATGCGCCAGGAGCTCAGGCGGATGCAGCAGGAGCTCGGTATCACCTTCATTCACGTCACCCATACCCAGCTCGAGGCGATCGCGCTCGCCGATCTCGTGGTGGTGATGGAGCAGGGCAGGATCAAGCAGGCGGGCGCGGCGCGCGACGTCTATGCCCATCCGCACGATCGTTACGTCGCCGAGTTCATGGGCGGGCAAAACGTGTTGTCGGGGCGGGTCGAGAAGGTCAACGGTTCGACCTTTACGCTTGCGCAGGCCGCGCCTGATGGCATCGAGGTCCCGCTTCAGGCGCGGCCCACGGTCAGCGTCGGTGACAAGATCGATATCGCCGTGCGCCGCGACGATGTCGCGCTGGTCCGGCCGGGCAGGGAGCTGCCGCCGGGCTGCTCCACCTCGCTGCCGAGTCGCGTGCTCGCGATCGAATACCAGGGCTATTTCGTCAAGGTCATGCTCGACACCGTGCCGGACGACGCGTTCGTGGCCTACGTGCCGGAAAAGACTTTCTTCGCGGATCCCTTCACCGTCGGCGATGTCGTGTTGGCCACATGGGCCACCGGCAGCGCGCTTCCACTCGCCTAAAGACCCGTCGCGCACAGGAGTATGATCGTGCAAATATCCTTCACACTCAACGGACGGCCAACCACTGTCGATGTCGAGCCGGCGACGCTCGTCGCCGAGCTGCTGCGCGAGCGGCTCAACCTCACCGGCACCCATATCGGTTGCGACACCAGCCAGTGCGGCGCCTGCGTGGTGCATCTCGACGGCCTGCCGGTGAAGAGCTGTACGCTGCTTGCGCCCGCGCTCGACGGTGCAACGCTGCTCACCATCGAGGGGCTTCATGGTGCCCCCGGTTCGAACCAAATGCATCCGATGCAGGAGGCATTTCGCGAGCATCACGGCCTGCAATGCGGCTTTTGCACGCCCGGCATGCTGATGACGGCGGTGGCGCTCGCGACCGAAAAGCCGGACCTGACGGAAGCCGACGTACGCCACGGCCTTGAAGGCAACATCTGCCGGTGCACCGGCTATCAGAACATCGTCGTCTCGGTCATGGCTGGCGCTGCCGCCATGAACGCCGCCAGGGGAGAGTGACCATGGGCAACGTGATCGGGATCGGCGCTTCACCCAAACGGAAAGAGGACCAGCGCTTCCTCACCGGACGCGGCAATTACGTCTCCGACATCAAGCGTCCGGGCATGACGGCGGGTGTGTTCGTGCGCTCGCCGCACGCACACGCGATCCTGCGCGGCATCGACAGGAGTGCGGCGCTCGCATCGCCCGGCGTCATCGCGGTGCTGACCGGCGAGGATGCCACGGCGGACAAGTTGGGCTCGCTGCCCTGCGGCTGGGGTATCACGGATGCCAAGGGCGTGCCGATGAAGGAGCCGCCGTTCCCGATGCTGGCGCAGGGCAAGGTGCGCTTCGTCGGCGACATGGTGGCCTTCGTCGTCGCGGAGACGCCGGCGCAGGCCAGCGCTGCAGCCGAGCTGCTGACGGTCGAGTACGAGGTGCTGCCCTCGGTGGTCGGCGTGCTTGAAGCCGTGCGGCACGGCGCGCCGCAACTGTTCGACGACGTTCCGAACAACATCTGTTGCGATTGGGAGCTCGGCGACAAGGCGGCGGTCGAGACCGCGTTCCGGAAAGCGGCGCATGTCGCAAGGCTCAGTCTCGTCAACAACCGGCTGATCGGCAACCCGATGGAGCCGCGGGCGGCGATCGCCGAATATGAGCCCGGCACGGATCGCTTCACGCTGTGGACCACCAGCCAGTTCCCGCATGTCGTGCGCTTCCTGATGGGCGCGCTGGTGCTGAACATTCCGCAGCACAAGCTGCGCGTGGTGGCGCCGGATGTCGGTGGCGGCTTTGGCGTCAAGCAGTTCCACTACGGCGAGGAGGCCGTGATCACCTGGGCCGCCAAGCGCGTGATGCGGCCGATCAAATGGGTTGCGAGCCGCTCCGAAGGCTACGTCTCCGACCGCCACGGCCGCGATCACGTCACCGAGGCCGAACTCGCACTGGACGAGACCGGAAAGTTTCTGGCCTTCCGTGTCAACACGCTCGCCAATATGGGCGGCTATCTCTCGACCTTCGGGCCGAACATTCCGACCAATCTCTACGGACCGCTGCTCGGCGGCGTCTACACCACGCCGGCAATCTATTGCAACGTGAAGGTGGTGTTCACCAACACCGTCCCGGTCGACGCCTATCGCGGCGCCGGCCGTCCCGAGGCGACCTTCGTGCTGGAGCGCATCGTCGATGTCGCGGCCAGCGAGATGGGTATCGATCGGGTCGAGATCCGCCGACGCAATATGATCCCGAAGGAGGCCTATCCCTACCAGACGCCGGTGCTGGTGGAGTACGATTCCGGCGATCCGATGGGGTGTCTCGACGGCGCTCTTGTCGCGGCCGACGTCAAGAACTTCGGTATCCGCAAGGCGGAGTCGGCGCGCAGGGGCAAGTTCCGCGGGCTCGGCTACTCGACCTATGTCGAGGCCTGCGGCCTCGCGCCGTCGCGCTTCGCGGGACGATTGGGCGCGCGGGGCGGGCTCTATGAGAGCGCCACGGTGCGGGTGCATCCGACCGGCCAGGTCACGGTCATGATCGGCACCCACAATCACGGCCAGGGCCACGAGACGACGTTCGCCCAGATCGTCTCGGAAAAGCTCGGCGTCGCGTTTGACAATGTCGACATCGTGTTCGGCGATACCGATCGCGTGCAGTTCGGCATGGGCACCTATGGCTCGCGTTCGCTGGTGGTCGGCGGCGCGGCGCTGTCGAAGGCGACGGACAAGGTGGTCGCGAAAGGCAAGAAGATCGCGGCGCATCTGCTTGAAGCGGCCGAAGTGGATATCCAGTTCGAGGCTGGAAAATTCTTGGTCGCAGGCACCGACCGCATGAGGACGTTCGAGGAGATCGCGGGCGCCGCCTACGTGCCGCACGACTATCCGCTCGAAGTGCTGGAGCCGGGGCTCGAAGAGCAGGCTTATTATGATCCCGTCAACTTCACCTATCCCGGCGGCTGCCACATTGCCGAGGTCGAGATCGACCCGGAGACCGGCACGGTGACGCTGGTCAATTACACCGCGGTGGACGACGTCGGCACTGTCATCAACCCGATGATCGTGGAGGGCCAGTTGCACGGCGGCATCGTGCAGGGCGTCGGTCAGGCGCTGTACGAGAACGCGGTCTATGACGAGGGCTCGGGCCAGCTGCTATCGGGCTCGCTGATGGACTATTGCATGCCGCGCGCCGACCACATGCCGATGATGAACATCGCGACCCATTCGACGCTGTGTACGCACACGCCGATGGGCGTGAAGGGCTGCGGCGAGGTCGGCACCATCGGTTCGCCGGCCGCCGTCATCAACGCGGTGGTCGATGCGCTGTCGCATCTCGGCGTCACCCATGTCGACATGCCGGCAACGCCGAACCGGATCTGGCGCCTGCTGCAGAACGCGTCGCTGCCGGTCGCTGCGGAATAGGGAGGATGACAATGAAGCCGTTTGCCTATCACCAGCCGGACCGGATTCCCGAAGCTGCCAAACTGCTGACCTCGATCGAAGACAGCAAGCTCCTCGCCGGCGGCATGACGCTGATCCCGACGCTGAAGCAGCGGCTCGCCAGTCCGCCAGCCCTAGTCGACCTGTCGAGGCTCGGAGATCTGAAGGGCATCACCAACGACGGCGGCACCATCACCATCGGTGCAATGACGCCACATGCCATGGTAGCAGCCTCGAAGCTGGTGCAGACGAAGATCCCGGGTCTCGCCGCGCTGGCCTCGATGATCGGCGATCCCGCCGTACGCATTCGCGGCACTATCGGTGGCTCCGTCGCGAACAACGATCCGTCGGCCGATTATCCGGCAGGTGTGCTCGGATTGGGCGCGACCGTCGTCACCAGCACGCGCGAGATCGCGGCCGACGGGTTCTTCCGTGGTCTGTTCGAGACCGCGCTTGAACCTGGCGAGATCATCACGGCGATCCGCTTTCCTGTGCCGCTCAGGGCGGGCTACGCCAAGTTCAAGGCGCCGGCGTCGCGCTATGCGCTGGTCGGCGTGTTCGTCGCGAAATTCGCCGATGGTGTTCGCGTGGCCGTGACCGGCGCGGGCTCCGGCGTATTCCGCGTTCCCCCGATGGAAGAAGCACTGTCGCGAAATTTCGATCCGTCCGCGATCGCGGCGATCAGGATCGACACCGACGGTCTCACCTCCGATATCCACGCCGAAGCCGACTACCGTGCACATCTCGTCACGGTCATGGCCAAGCGCGCCGTCGACGCGGCGCTCAGCTAGCTCTTTTAGGGTTGATGATGACTGATGGTTCCGGCCGAACGGCCTTCCCGCCGGTGCCGACTGGCCTTGGCTCGCTTTCCGCAACCGAGATCCTGGCCGGCTACCGGCGCAAGGCGTTCACTCCGCGCGATGTCGTCGACGACACCATTGCCGCACTGGAGGCGACGAACGAGGCCTGCAACGCGGTGGTGACGCCGATGTACGGGCAGGCGAGGGCGGAGGCCGACCGTCTCACCAGGGAGATGCGCGCCGGCGAGACCAAGGGAGCGCTCGCCGGTGTCCCCGTCACGATCAAGGACCTGGTCTTTGTCGCGGGCGTGCCGGCCTATGGCGGCTCACCGATGAACAAGGCGTTCGTGCCCGATGTCGACGCGGCGGTTGTCTCAGCGCTGAAGGAAGCGGGTGCGATCGTCACCTGCAAGACCACGACCTGCGAGTCCGGTTACAAGTTGACGGCGGACAGCCCGGTCACCGGCACCACGCGCAATCCCTGGAACCCGGGTCGCACCAGTGGCGGATCGAGCGGCGGCGCGGCGGCGGGCGTTGCCGCCGGCTGCGGTCCGATCGCGATCGGAACCGATGGGGTCGGCTCGATCCGCGTGCCCTCGTCCTTCTGCGGTGTGTTTGGCCTGAAGCCGACCTTTGGCCTGGTGCCCCGTTCGCCCGGCTTCTCGCCACCGTCCTGGGGCTCGCTCGCGCATACCGGGCCGATTACGCGCACGGTCGCGGATGCCGCGTTGACGCTGGAGATCATCGCTGCTTACGATCTGCGCGATCCCGCAAGCCTGCCGGTGGCGGCGCGTCGGTTCGATACGAAGGCCGCGCCGTTGAACGGCATTCGCATCGGCGCCAGCGTCGATCTCGGCTACGCCGCGGTCAGCCCCGATGTGCGCGCGGCGTTCGGCAAGGGGCTGGCCATTCTCGATGCCTGCGGCGCGCAGGTCACCATGGATGGTCCGGGCCTCGATCCCGGGATCCTGGAGCACACGCTGAAGCCGATCGCCTTTACCGAACAGGCGGGCGCGGTCTCGAGCAAGACCACGGCCGATCTCGCCAGCTCCGAAGCAGATTATCTTGACGTCATCAGTGCCGGCAGGCGCTACAGCGGCACGGACTATATCGAAGCAGGGTATCGCCGCGCCCAGGCTCGCAGCAGCTTCCTGAAGCTGTTCGAGCGAGTCGATGCGCTGGTGACGCCGACCGTCGCGGTGACCGCGTTCGAGGCCGGCCGCCTCGGCGTCGACACGATCGACGGCGGCAAGGTCGATCCGCATCTCGGCTGGTCGCCCTTCACCTGGCCGATCAATCTCGCCGGCCTTCCGGCCGCGACGCTGCCCTGCGGCTTCGATCGCGATGGGCTGCCGATCGGGTTGCAGATCGTCGCTCCCTGGCTCGACGAGCCCATGATCTTCCGCATCGCCGCTGCGTTCGAAGCGGCCCAGCCATGGGCGGCGTTCTGGCCACAGCTGACGTTGCGCGAACCGGACCGTGCCCGCGTGAAGGCGTGAGCCGAACCCGGCCTGGAACCGGCCGGCCGCGTCCTGCCGGTTGGCCTCTGCGCCCCAAAAAATTTTTCGAGGGGCCCTCTTGAAGTCGACTTGCGTTCTTCTAAGTCATTTTCGCCGCGAGAGCGGTGTGCCGGGTGCCCGCGAGGGGCCCGGAGCGGGCGCCGGGCCGGTGTCTTTGGACCCGTCTAAAACCCTGTCCTGCGCTCCTTCGTATCCATCTTGCTCTTTGGAGGACTTGGTTATGAGGACCACGTTTGACTTCGCGCCCCTGTGGCGCTCCACCGTCGGCTTCGATCATCTGGCCGGTCTCGTCGACAGCGCGCTGCGCCAGGCGAGCGAAGACAACTATCCCCCCTATAACATCGAACGCTCCGGCGAAGATCACTACCGGATCAGCCTCGCTGTGGCGGGCTTTGGCGTCAACGATATCACGGTGACGGCCGAACAGAATGCGCTGACCGTCGAGGGCAAGAGGCCCGAAGGTGCGACGGGCGAATATCTGTACCAGGGTATCGCCGCACGGCCGTTCCGGCGCGTGTTCAACCTGGCCGATTATGTCCAGGTGAAGCAGGCGTCCTTCCAGGACGGCCTCTTGATCATCGACCTCGTCCGTGAGGTTCCGGAAGCGATGAAGCCGCGCCGGATCCAGATCGCGGGCGCGGCCTCTCCTGCAACTCAGATCGAGCAGAAGAAAGCAGCCTAAGCGCTCGATCGAGGGGAATGGTGGAACGCGGCGCTCAGATATGCGCGCCGCGCTCCCACATGCATGAGAGAACGGCCATTCGATCATCAGCACATCCATCCCTTCGAAAGGAGCGTCAGGGGAGGCCCAACCGATGACAAACGTGAATACGAATTCCGTAAATCTCAACCCGCTGTTTCATCCCGCGGTTCACTACGGTTCGCCCGCGGATGTCCTGAATGCAAAGGAGCTCTCCACGCCGGAGAAGCGGATCATTCTGTCGTCATGGGCGTCCGACATGTACGCCGTCGAATCCTGTCCCGCTTTGCGTGAAATTCCCGGCATGAACCGTACGATTCGGCTCGCCGATATTCTCGCGGCCCTGCGCCGGCTCGACGGCGACAATGACGACGACCCGCCGCGCGGCGGCGGCGTCCCGATGCGCCTGCGGCGGCCTTGGGCCGCCGCAGAACGGCGAGGCGCGTGATGCTCACGCAGGCCGTTCTTGCTCTGGTGCTGGTCGGCCAGGTCTCCGCGGCCTGGGCCATTCCATTTTTAGCCTTGCAAGGCTGGCTCGACGTGCCGCCAGACAAACGTGAAGCGGCTCTCTGATTTCAATCTCAGACGATGCGACAGGTCATGAAGACGATTGCTATGCGTTCGTTCTCGCTTGCGTTGCTGGTGCTGATACTGACGGCGTCACATCCCGCAGCAGGCCAGATCCCCGATCTGAAGCCGGGCGGCTCGGTGCTGACTTTGGCGCCTCTGGTTCGGCAGGTGACGCCGGCGGTGGTCAACATCTCGGTGCACGGCCGGGTACGCGAGGACAATCCGCTCTATCGTGACCCGCTGTTCCGCGAATTCTTCGACGTTCCGAGGCAGATCGAGAAGGAAGTCAGCGCGACCGGCTCCGGCGTGATCGTCGATGCCCGGAGCGGCTACGTGCTGACCAACAACCACGTGGTCGAAGGCACCTCCGTCGTCCAGATCACGACCAAGGACGGCCGGCAGTTTTCCGCAAAGGTCGTCGGCCGCGACTCGCCGACGGACGTCGCCGTGCTCCAGATCCAGAATCCGACCGGGCTGAAGGCGCTTCCCCTCGGTGACAGCGATGCATTGGCAGTCGGGGACTTCGTGCTCGCGATCGGCAATCCCTTCGGCCTCGGCCAGACGGTGACGTCGGGCCTCGTCAGCGCCCTAGGCCGAACCGGCCTCGGCAAGCAGGGTTATGAAGACTTCATTCAGACCGACGCCGCTATCAATCCCGGCAATTCCGGCGGCGCGCTGGTCAGCCTGCAGGGCGAACTGGTCGGCATAAATTCGGCCATCATCTCGCCCGCTGGCGGCAATGTCGGTATTGGCTTTGCCATTCCCGTCAACATGGCGCGCAAGGTGATGGAGCAGATCATCGCCACCGGCAGGGTCGAGCGCGGTCGCATCGGCATTTCGCTGAAGGACCTCCACCCGTCCGTCAACAAGGGACGCACCGAAGGCGCGCTCATCGCCGAAGTTGCCGCGGATTCGCCGGCCGAGAAGGCTGGCCTGCACAAGGGCGACATTGTCACCACGGCGGAGGGCCGCCCGATCCGCACCGCCGCGCAGCTGCGCAATACCATTGGTCTTGCGCGGGTCGGCGACGAGGTGAAGCTCGCTCTGCTGCGCAACGGCACACCGCTCACGGTCCTCGTCCGAGTGGCTCCAGCAACCGAGCCGCGCAATGCCAATGCAGGAAGCAACCGCCTCGTTCGCTAGGCCAATCAAAGAGGATATCACCGCAGCAAGCCGGTCGCTCTTTGTCTGCGATCGTGGACCCGGGACGCAGTTTGGGACGATCGCTGCGCGAACGTCCGGATGGCTTTATCCCAGCTCGATCGGCTCGCCGCGGCCGCTGAGCTCCTCGTCGAGGCGCAGATAGTGCGCGAGATAGTCGTGCAAGGCGGTCGCCGCCTTCGAGGTCGCGCCGCTCGACTTGTAAAGCAGCAGCTCGATCTTCGGCAGCGGCGGCAGGCCCTCGTTCGGGCCGATCTCGCGCATCGCCGGCACCAGGGCGCTGCGGCCGAGTACGGTCACGGCCATGCCGGCGAAGGCCGCCGCCTGGAGGCCGCCGACGCTTTCGCTAACGCAGGCGATGCGCCAGCGCAAATTCGCACGTTCCAGCGTGTCGATTGCGTAGTCGCGATAGATGTTGCCGGGCGGCAGCAACGCCAGCGGGATAGGCCGTTCCTGGTGCGCGGAGGACTGCTCGCCGGTCATCCAGACCAGTTGCTCGCGCCGTACCACCTGGCCGCCCGTAAAATCGTTCATGCGGGTGACGAGCGCGATGTCGACATCGCCGCGCTTGACGAGGCCCACCAGCGGCGTCGAGAGCGCGCAATTGAGCTCGACCTGGACGCGCGGGAATGATTTTCGGAACACGCTGAGGATCTGCGGCAGCATGAAGGCGGCATAGAGGTCGGGCGTGCCGAGCACGACCTGACCCTCGATCTCCTGTGACGCCAGCTGCGAAATCAATTCGTCATGCAACCTCAGGATGGATTTGGCGTAGGTGAGAACCGTGGTGCCGTCCTCGCTCAGCGTGAGCCGGCGCCCGACATGCTCGAACAATTGCTTGCCGGTGAGCTCCTCCAGCCGCTGCAATTGCAGAGTGATCGCCGGCTGAGTGCGGCCCAGCCGCCGCGCGGTCTCGGTGATGCTGCCGGTCTCGACCACGGAGATCAGCGACCGGAGCATGCGGATATCGAGGCTGATGAGGTTCATGCGGCGTCCATGTCGCCCAGAATTTATGCAAGTTCCATGCTAGGGCGAAAGGGAGCGGGTTTCGGAAGGCTCGGCTGCAGCCGGCCTGTTCTCAATTAGACGACCTGCCGGTCCAGCATTGCTGGCATACTGAATATTGATTATCAGGCGGCTCGGCGCGCATGATGCGCCCAACGAACATAAAAAGGGAGCACAAGCCATGAAAGAGACATCAGCAACGCGACGGGAGCTGCTCGCAATTGCCGCGGCGGCAAGTGCTGCCTCAATCGCGGAAGTTGCGCCGGCCGCGGCGCAGGCAGGGCCGAAGCCGATCTTTCCGGTGCCGATGGTCACCATCCCGATCGTCGGCGAAACCCAGGTGTTCCAGGTCCGCCGCATCTACTGCATCGGGCGCAACTATGCGGCGCACGCGATCGAGCGCGGCTCGGACCCGAACCGCGAGCCGCCGTTCTTCTTCCAGAAGCCGACCGACGCGATCCAGAACGTCGCTGTGGGCGAGGTCGCCGATCATCCTTATCCGTCGCTGACCAAGAACTATCACCACGAGGTCGAGCTGGTCGCCGCGTTGAAATCCGGCGGCAGCAACATCCCGGCCGAGAAGGCGCTCGACCATGTCTATGGTTATGCGCTCGGCCTCGACATGACCCGGCGCGATCTCCAGAACGGCATGGCCGCGGAGAAGAAGCCGTGGGAGATCGGCAAGAGCTTTGACCACGCCGCGGTGATCGGTCCGATCCACCCGGCCAGCAAGACCGGGCATTTCGACAAGGGCGCCATCTCGCTGGCGATCAACGGGACGGTGAAGCAGAGCTCGGATCTCAGCAAGATGATCTGGAGCGTGGCCGAGCAAATCGCAAAACTGTCGGAAGCGTTCGAGCTGAAGGCCGGCGACATCATCTATTCCGGCACGCCGGAGAATGTCGGCCCGGTCGTGAAGGGCGACGTGCTGTTGTGCAAGCTCGACGGCTTGCCGGATATGTCGATCAAGATCGTCTAACGCTCCCCTCTCCCCGCCTGCGGAAAGTGAGGGGCCGGACGTTTTCGCTTCGTCATGCCCGGGCTTGTCCCGGGCATCCACGTTTTGGGTGCCGGTTGCGTGGAAGCCCGTGGATGGCCGGGACAAGCCCGGCCACGACGACGCTGAGAGTGGCTTCGATCCCATCTGTCGCAGCGCGGCGTCCTGATCTAACTCTGGCCGAGGATCTTCTTTGCGGCGCGAAGATGCGGCTTGTCGATCATCTGGCCGTCGAGGCGCAGCGTGCCGGAGTTCGGATTGCTCGCGAACGCCGCGATCACCTTCTCGGCCCAATTGCGCTCGGCCTCGGTCGGCTCGAACGCCGCGTTGACCACGTCGACGTGCTTGGGATGGATCAGCGCTTTCGCCGAAAAACCGTCACGCCGCGCCGCGCGCGTTTCCTGTTCGAGTCCGGTGAGATTGTCGATGTCGGTAAAGACGGTGTCGATCGGCGCGACCTCGGCCGCGGCGGCCGCCATCAGGCAGAGATCGCGGGCCAGACGATAAGGGCTGTGGAACACGCCGCCCGCCGCTTTCTCAGTCGCGCCGAGCGAGGCCGAGAGATCTTCCGCGCCCCACATCAGGCCCGCGAGGCGAGGAGAGCAGCCCTTGTAGCTGCCGAGCCCGAAGATCGAAGCTGCGGTTTCGGTCGCGACGCAGACGATGCGTGTTGAGCCAATGGCGATACCAGCCGCAGCTTCCAAAGCTTCCAGCCAGGTCGCGACCTGTCGCACGTCGTCGCCGCCCTGCGATTTCGGCAGCACGATGCCGTCGGGCTGGCCCGGAATCACCGCGGCAAGGTCGGCGAGCGTCATGCCGGTGTCGAGCGCGTTGACGCGGACATAGAGCTGGTGGGGCTTGTTGCGGCCCTTCAGCATCGTCAGTGTCAACCCGCGCGCCTCCGGCTTCTTGTCGGTGACGACGGAATCTTCGAGATCGATGATCAGCGCGTCGGCGTTGCCTTCGCTGGCCTTCTCGAATTTGCGCGGGGAGTCGCCCGGCACGAACAGCATCGAACGCATCAGACCGGCCTCTTGTGCATCATCGCCATGCGGCGGCATTTGCCGACGATCTCGTCGTTCTGGTTGAGAGCGTGGTGCTCGAACTCGACGATGCCCGCCTTGGGGCGCGATTTGGATTCCCGCAACGAAAGCACCTTTGTCGTCGCCCGCAGCGTATCGCCATGGAAGACCGGTTTCGGAAAAGTGACGTCCGTCATGCCGAGATTGGCAACGGTGGTCCCCATGGTCGTATCATAGACCGTCATGCCGATCATGATGCCGAGGGTGTAAAGGCTGTTGAAAATGCGCTGGCCGAACTCGGTCTGGGCCGAAAAATGTGCGTCGATGTGCAGCGGCTGCGGATTGAGCGTCAGCAGGCTGAACAGGGTGTTGTCCATCTCCGTGACGGTCCGCGTCAGGGGATGCCTGAACTCCTGGCCCACCGAAAACTCCTCGAAATAAAGTCCGGCCATCGCGGTTTCCTCCCTGCGAAATAACGGCGCGCTCGCATCCTCGCGCCGCATGACCCTATGCATGCTACACACAGTTGATAGGGAAATTCACGTATCTGTACCCTGCTTTTCAAGTTAAAGAACGCAAGCGAAGGCACGTTCGGGCGCACCAATCCGCCACGGCCTTCGCGTGGGGAACGCGACGAGGGGGAGATTGCGCGTTCGCTTCTCCCAAGAAGGAGATCAAGAATATGGATTTCGCGCTCACCGCTCAGCAGGAAGCCATTCGCGACGCCGTCGCAAAGGTTTGCGAAGACTTTCCCGACGCCTATTGGCTGAAGAAGGACCACGACGGCGGCTTCCCGCACGACTTTCACAAGGCCATGGCGGACGCCGGCTGGCTCGGCATCTGCGTGCCGGAGGAATATGGCGGCTCCGGCCTCGGCATCACCGAAGCCGCGATCATGATGCGCGCCATCGCGGAATCCGGCGCCGGCATGTCCGGCGCCTCCGCGGTGCACATCAACGTGTTCGGTCTCAATCCCGTGGTCGTGTTCGGCACCGAGGAACAGCGCAAGCGCATGCTGCCGCCGATGGTCGAGGGCCGCGAGAAGGCGTGCTTTGCCGTGACCGAGCCCAACACCGGCCTCAACACCACACAGCTCAAGACCCGAGCGGTGGCCAAGAACGACCGCTATATCGTCAACGGCCAGAAGGTGTGGATCTCCACCGCGCAGGTCGCGCACAAGATCCTGCTGCTGGCGCGCACCACGCCGCTGGAGGACGTGCGCTCGCCGACGCATGGGCTGAGCCTGTTCTATACGGACTTCGACCGCAACAGGATCAAGGTCCACGAGATCGAGAAGATGGGCCGCAAGGTCGTCGATTCCAACGAGCTGTTCTTCGAGGACTTTGAAATCCCGATGGAGGATCGCATCGGCGAAGAGGGCAAAGGCTTCCAGTACATTCTCGAAGGCATGAACCCCGAGCGCATTCTCATCGCCGCGGAAGCCGTCGGCCTCGGCAAGCTCGCGCTGTCGCGCGCGACCGAATACGCCAAGACCCGCGTGGTGTTCAACCGGCCGATCGGCAAGAACCAGGGCATTCAGCATCCGCTGGCTGTAAACTGGGTCGAGCTCGAGGCGGCCTGGTTGATGGTGATGTCGGCGGCCTGGCAATACGACAAGGGCATGCCTTGCGGTGGCGCCGCCAATGCCGCGAAATACATTGCGGGTGAGGCCGGATATCACGCCTGCGAGCAGGCGGTGATGACCCATGGCGGTTTTGGCTATGCCAAGGAGTTTCACGTCGAGCGTTACTTGCGTGAAGTTCTGATTCCGCGCATCGCGCCGGTCAGCCCGCAGCTTGCGCTGAGCTTCATCGCGGAAAAGGTGCTTGGACTGGCCAAGTCATACTAAACTCGAACACGTACCATTGCCGGGCGCCGCGATATTCGCGCCCGATCACCGCGACGCGCTACGGCAGAGCTATTCGGCCGCGATCCGCTCCATCGCCATGGCCCGAAGTCGGGCGCGCTGGATCTTGACGCCGTTGGCGCTGTCGGTGACGGGGAAGGCCTCCACGACATAGATCCGCGCCGGGACCTTGTAGCCGGCGAGCCGCTCGCGCAGGCGCGCGGTCAACGCGTCCTGCCGCGGCGGCTCGTGGTGGGTTTCCCGAGCAGGGATCACGAAGGCAACGCAGCGTGCGTTTCCCTTCAGATCGACCGCGACGACCTGGGCGTCGGCCACGCCAGCGCACGATTTGAGTTCGTCCTCGATCTCGCCGGGCGCGACAAGGAAGCCGCCGAGCCGCATGGCGTCGCCCGCGCGGGTTTCGTAGACGAAGGAGCCGTCGCCGCGCAGCCGGCCGATATCGCCGGTGCGGAAGAAGCCGTCCGCGGTGAAGGCGTCGCGCGTCGCGTCGGGATTGTTGTAGTAGCCGAGAAAGAGTGATGGCGCACGGATCTCGATCTCGCCGGAGACGCCGCGAGGGGCGAGTTCGCCGGTCTCGGTGTCGCGCACGCGGACCTTGGCCTCCGGCGACATCGGCCAGCCGCCGCCCTCGATGCGATCGGCGAAGCCATCACTTGAGCGTGCGATCGAGAACAGCGCCTGAACCTCGCTCGAACCGTAGAGGCCGAACAGGGACATGCCGCGCGCCTGGGCCTCCGCGGCGAGTTCGCGCCAGCCGGGCTGGAACGCGGCAAAGCCGCAGACTTCGAGATGCGGAAACGGATGCGGCGCGTCGGTGAGGGCGAGGATGCGGCGGAACATCTCGTCCGAGCCAAAGGCGTGCGTGATCGCGCGCTGGCGGAGAATCTTCAGCGCCGGCGCCGCCTCGAAAATATCGAGCGCATGGACGGTCGCGCCCGCTGCGACGAAGCCGAGCAGGCTCGTCATTCCAAAAGTGCCGCAGAACGGCAGCATTGCCAGCAGCGCATGGCGCTGCGGCGAGAGTTTGAGCGCCTTGGCAACGGCAGCGGCGTGCGTGGCCAGCGTTCGCTGCGAATGCGCGACAAGCCTCGGTCCCTTGGTGGTGCCCGATGTCGTGTAGAGCAGCAAAGGCAGATCGACGTCCTCCTCCGCAGGCGGAGCCGGCGGATGGGGCTTGTCGAAGGCATCGAAGCGCACGCATGGCCATTGGGCGGGAATCTCATCCGCGCCCACAACTGCAAGCTCTCGCAGCGCAGGCACCTCGTCCTTGGCGACGTCGGCGAGAATAGCGGCAAAGTCGATCGAGCGGAACGCGGCTTCGATCACCATCAGCCTGGCGCCGGACAGCTTCAGGAGATGCGCGACCTCCGCGCTGCGGTAGCGCGTATTGACGGCGGCAACGATGGCCCCGAGCCGGGCGGCGGCGAACAGCAGTGCGATCCATTCGATCCGGTTAACCAGCCAGACCGCGACGACGTCGCCCTTGCCGATACCGCGCGCGGCAAGCCAGGCGGCGGTCTGCTCGATCTGTTCCGAGAATTCGGCGCGCGAAACCAGCGTGCCGTCGAACACGAAGGCGGGATCAGCGGCCGCCTCGGCCCGGATCAGCGATTGCAGCGAGAATTCATTGGCGCTCATTTGCAACCGGACTAACCCGATCGCGCGAACCTGTCTACTTGGTGCCGAACATCCGGTCGCCGGCGTCGCCCAACCCCGGCACGATGTAGCCGTGGTCGTTGAGCCGCTCGTCGATCGCGGCGGTCCAGACCGGCACGTCCGGATGCTCGCTCTGGAACTGCGCGATACCTTCAGGCGCGGCCAGAAGGCAGACGAAGCGGATGTCGCGGGCGCCGCGCGCCTTCAGCAGCGAGGCGCCGGCGCAGGCCGAGTTGCCGGTCGCCAGCATCGGATCCATCAGGATCACGGTGCGGTCCGACAGGTCCTGCGGCGCCTTGAAATAATACTCCACGGCCTGCAACGTATCAGGATCGCGGTAGAGCCCGATATGAGCGATGCGCGCCGAGGGCATCAACGCCAGCATGCCGTCGAGGAAGCCGACGCCGGCGCGCAGGATCGGCGCCAGCGTGAGCTTCTTGCCGGCGATCTTGGGCGCCCGCATCGGCGCAATCGGCGTCTCGATCTCGACCAGCTCCAGCGGCAGGTCGCGCGTCACCTCGTAGCCGAGCAGCATCCCGATCTCGTTCAGGATTTCGCGAAAGCTCTTGGTCGAGCGGTCCTTCTCCCGCATCAGGGAGAGCTTGTGCTGGACCAGGGGATGGGCGACCACGTTGACGTTGCTGATGCTCATGAAACCGATCTACACGGTTCCGTGAAACTGCGCCAGATCGGCCGAGTGTTTTTGGTGCGGGAGACGTGCCTTCAGCCGGGCGTCGCGACCGCGCTGCGGAGCCGGTTGCTCGCCCCGTAGGCAGCCATGGTCAATTCGCGGTCGATGGGCGTGACGGTTTATGCTCCGAGTCCGCGCGCCACGAGTGTGATGACGAGTGTCAGGACCGCGCCCACTAGCCGAAATTTTCGCTGCCGACCGGCTCGTAGAGCGGGTCAGGCGCGGGACGAACAGTGGGAACGCTCGGACGCGAAACTTCCAGGGCCAATGCCCGACCCTCGATGAAAGCCGACAGCAGTGCGAGCGCGAGATCGGAGTAGCGCGCCTCGACCGCGGCGTCGAGCCAGTCCGGCAATTCGCGCTCGCGCGAGAGAGCGCAATGCCATTCACCCTCGTCATAGGCGATGCGGCGGACTTGCCAGAGCGGCAGCTCCAGCTCCATCAGTGCGCGGCATCGGCCCAGGCCTCTGCTTCGATCAGGCGCGTGACGCGCGCGGTGGGCTCGATCTGTCCGAGCGAAGGGAAGTGCCGACACGCCTTGTCGATGATCTCGAGCATCAACGGTTCGCGTCATCACCTGCGCATTGCGCAAGCGGTTGCCAAGTGACGGTGGATCGTAGTGTCGGAGAGCGGCGGTGGTCATGTCAGGCCTCCTGGAGGTGGCGTCGGTCAGTCGGCCGGCCTCTCCAAGATGGCCAAAACGGCATTTGAAAACGAGATGGGGGCGGGGCGGGAGATATAGGGATTTCATAAGTGCGGGATGGGGGCGGTCGCGCGCCATTCTCCGCCTTCGCCGGGACGACGATGTGATGTGCCTCGCGAGCGTTGTCCGACCAGGCCAGCCTCGGCCTTTTATGAGATTCCTATAACTTCGCCACGGCCCTCGTCTCGAAAACCTATGCCTGGGGTGGCACTTCAGCACGGTCAAAGGTCCCGGTGGGCGCGGTGGAAATGCACTGGCATTTCCTTTCACGCGCCGACCGGGTCTCCCGAGAAACGGTTGCGTCCAAATCAATGGCGCAACGAGGAGTATCTCCATGATGGACATTCTGATGCTGGCGCTGGGCTTCGGCTTCTTCGCCCTTGCGATTGGCTACACCTACGCCTGCGAACGGCTTTGAAGGAGCGGCCATGATCTTCGATTATTCGCTCGCCGGCGCCGTTTCGCTCGGCCTCCTGTTCTACCTCACTTACGCGCTGCTGCGGCCCGAGCGGTTCTGACCGTGCTCACGAAGCCTGAAGGGTTGATATCATGACTATGATCGGTTGGCTCCAGATCATTCTCTTTTGCGTCATTACCGTCGCGCTCACAAAACCGCTCGGCTGGTACATGACGCGCGTGTTCAACGGCGAGCGGACCTTCCTGTCTCCGGTGCTGCGTCCGATCGAGGCCGGCATCTACTGGTTCGCCGGCGTCGACGAGAAGCGCGAGCAGCATTGGCTGACCTATACGGTCGCCATGCTGTTCTTCCATGTCGGCGGCTTCCTCATCATCTACGGCGTGATGCGGTTGCAGGCCGTCCTGCCGTTCAATCCGGCCGGCCAAAGCGCTGTCGCCGCGGATCTCTCCTTCAACACCGCGATCTCCTTCATCACCAACACCAACTGGCAGAATTACGGTGGAGAGAGCACGCTGTCCGATCTCGTGCAGATGCTCGGCTTGACGCACCAGAACTTCTTGTCGGCGGCAACCGGCATCGCGCTGGCGGTCGCCCTGATCCGCGGCTTCTCGCGCGCGTCGGCGCGCACCGTCGGAAATTTTTGGGTCGACGTCACCCGCTGCAGCCTCTATGTGCTGTTGCCAATCGGTATTGTCTATACGCTGTTCCTGGTCTGGCAGGGCATCCCGCAGACGCTCGGTGACTATGTCGAGGCCACCACGCTCGAGGGTGCCAAGCAAACCATCGCGGTCGGCCCGGTCGCCTCCCAGGTCGCGATCAAGATGCTCGGCACCAATGGCGGCGGCTTCTTCAACGCCAATGCGGCGCATCCGTTCGAAAATCCAACCGCGCTGTCGAACTTCGTGCAGATGCTGTCGATCTTCGTTCTGGGTGCGGCGCTGACCAACGTGTTCGGCCGCATGGTCGGCAACCAGCGCCAGGGCTGGGCGATCCTGTCCGTGATGGGTGTGCTGTTCGTCGCCGGTGTCGCCATCACCTATTGGGCGGAAGCCAACGGTACTTCGACCCTGCACGCGCTCGGCCTGACCGGCGGCAACATCGAAGGCAAGGAGGTTCGCTTCGGCATCGTCGCGTCCTCCCTGTTCGCGGTGATCACGACGGCCGCCTCCTGTGGCGCGGTCAACGCCATGCATGACAGCTTCACGGCGCTCGGCGGCATGATTCCCCTGATCAATATGCAGCTCGGCGAAATCATCGTCGGCGGGGTCGGCGCCGGCCTTTATGGCATGCTGCTGTTCGTCGTGCTCGCGATCTTCGTGGCAGGCCTGATGGTCGGCCGCACGCCGGAGTATGTCGGCAAGAAGATCGAGGCGCGCGAAGTGAAGATGGCGATGCTCGCGATCCTGGTGCTGCCGCTGATGTATCTGGGATGGACCGCGGTCGGCGTGGTCTATCCGGCGGCGGTCGCCTCGATGGCGAATGCCGGGCCGCATGGCTTCACCGAGGTGCTCTATGCCTTCACCTCGGCGACCGGCAACAACGGCTCGGCCTTCGCGGGCCTCACCGGCAACACCTTCTTCTACAATCTCACGCTCGCAAGCGCGATGTTCGTCGGCCGCTTCTTCATGATCATCCCGGCGATGGCGATCGCGGGTTCGCTGGCCGCCAAGAAATCGATCCCGCCGTCCGCGGGCACCCTCCCGACCACGGGCGGGCCGTTCGTCGGCCTCGTCGTCGGCGTGATCCTGATCATCGGCGGCCTCACCTTCTTCCCGGCCCTCGCCCTCGGCCCCATCGTCGAGCATCTCGCGATGAACGCCGGCCAGGTGTTCTGAACGACTAGTGTTCTGATCGACCGCCTTCTGATTGTTTGGAGTGACCTCCATGGATACCACGAAACTGCAAAAACGCGCGTCCGTCTCGGCGATGCTCGATCCCAAGATCGTCGTGCCTGCGATCCGCGCGTCCTTCATCAAGCTCGATCCGCGCTTGATGATCAAGAATCCGGTGATGTTTGTGGTCGAGATCGTGGCCGCGCTCACCACTGTGATCTTCCTGCGCGATCTCCTCACCGCCGGTGAGAATCTCGGCTTCACCTTCCAGATCATCGTCTGGCTCTGGTTTACGGTGCTGTTTGCCAACTTCGCCGAAGCGGTAGCAGAAGGCCGCGGCAAGGCGCAGGCGGAATCGCTGCGCAAGACCCGCACCGAGAGCCAGGCCAAGCTACTGACCGGCTCTGACCGCACCTTCAAGTTGGTGCCCGGCACCCGCCTCAAGGTCGGCGACATCGTGCTGGTCGAGGCCGGCGATACCATTCCCTCCGATGGCGAGGTGATCGAGGGCGTCGCGTCCGTCAACGAGGCCGCCATCACCGGCGAGTCCGCACCCGTGATCCGCGAATCCGGTGGCGACCGTTCGGCGGTGACCGGCGGCACCCAGGTGCTGTCCGACTGGTTTCGCGTGCGGATCACGGCAGCGCAGGGCTCGACCTTCATCGACCGTATGATCAAGCTGGTCGAGGGCGCCGAGCGGGCGAAGACTCCGAACGAGATCGCGCTCAACATCCTGCTGGCGGGCCTCACCATCATCTTCGTGTTCGCCACCGTCACCATCCCGAGCTACGCGGCCTATGCCGGCGGCTCGATCTCGGTGGTTGTGCTGGTTGCGCTGTTCGTGACGCTGATCCCGACCACGATCGGCGCACTGCTGTCGGCGATCGGCATCGCCGGCATGGACCGTCTGGTCCGCTTCAACGTGCTGGCGATGTCCGGCCGTGCGGTCGAGGCCGCCGGAGACGTCGACACGCTACTGCTCGACAAGACCGGAACGATCACGCTCGGCAACCGCCAGGCGACCTCCTTTCGCCCGGTGCGCGGGGTCACCGAGCAGGAGCTCGCGGACGCGGCCCAGCTCGCCTCGCTCGCCGACGAGACCCCGGAGGGCCGTTCGATCGTGGTGCTGGCCAAGGAAAAATACAGTATCCGTGGCCGCGACATGGCCGAGTTGGGAGCCACCTTCATCCCGTTCACGGCGCTGACCCGCATGAGCGGCGTCGATGCCGGCGGCTCGTCGGTGCGCAAGGGCGCGGTCGATGCGATCCTCAACTATGTCGGTGGCGGTGCGCCGCTGGTGGTCGCCTCCGGCAACACGGCTCGTTCCATCCAGCCCGCCGGGCTCTCGGACATCGGCCGCGAGATCCAGACCATTGCCGACGAGATATCGAAGGCCGGCGGCACGCCGCTGGCGGTCGCCAAGGACGGCAAGCTGCTCGGCGTCATCCAGCTCAAGGACATCGTCAAGGGCGGCATCCGCGAGCGCTTTGCCGAGCTGCGACGCATGGGCATCCGCACCGTCATGATTACCGGCGACAATCCCATGACGGCCGCCGCGATTGCAGCGGAGGCCGGCGTCGACGACTTCCTGGCGCAGGCAACTCCCGAGGACAAGCTCAAGCTGATCCGCGACGAGCAGGCCAAGGGTAAGTTGGTGGCGATGTGCGGCGACGGCACCAACGATGCGCCGGCGCTCGCGCAGGCAGATGTCGGTGTCGCCATGAACACGGGCACCCAGGCGGCTCGCGAGGCCGGCAACATGGTCGACCTCGACTCCAATCCGACCAAGCTGATCGAGGTGGTCGAGATCGGCAAGCAGCTCCTGATGACGCGCGGCGCGCTGACTACATTCTCGATCGCCAACGACGTCGCGAAATATTTCGCGATAATCCCGGCGATGTTCCTGGCGTTCTACCCCCAGCTCAATGTGCTCAACATCATGAATCTGTCGAGCCCGCAGAGCGCCATCCTGTCGGCGATCATCTTCAACGCGCTTGTTATCATCGCGCTGATCCCGCTGGCGCTGAAGGGCGTCGCCTATCGCGCGGTCGGGGCCGGCGCACTGCTCCGGCGCAACCTGCTGATCTACGGCCTCGGCGGAATCGTCATTCCCTTCATCGGCATCAAGGCGATCGACCTCGTGGTGACCGCTTTGCATTTGGCCTAACCCCGTCATTGCGAGCGAAGCGAAGCAATCCAGAATTCTTGCCGCGGCTGAGAGACTGGATTGCTTCGTCGCTTCGCCCCTCGCAATGACGAAAGAAATAGGAGAAACACATGCTCAGAGAAATCCGCCCCGCCATCGTCCTGCTGCTGGTGCTCACCGCCATCACTGGCTTAGCCTATCCGCTCGCGATGACCGCTATTGCCGGCGCGATCTTCCCCGCGCAGGCGCAGGGCAGCCTGATCGAGCGCGACGGCAAGGTGGTCGGCTCCGCCCTGATCGGGCAGGAGTTCAAGGACGACAAATATTTCCACGGCCGTCCCTCGGCGACGGTGGCGCCGAATCCGAACGATTCGACCAAGACGGTACCGGCGCCCTACAACGCCGCGAATTCGGGTGGCTCAAATCTCGGCCCGACCAGCAAGGCGCTGGCCGACCGGCTGCAGGAAGACGTGGACAAGCTCAGGGGCGAGAATCCGAATGCCGCCGTGCCGGTCGACCTCGTGACGACCTCAGCCAGTGGCCTCGATCCGGATATCTCGCCGGAAGCGGCGCAATTCCAGGTGCCGCGCGTCGCGAAGGAGCGAAACGTGCCGGAGGATCAGGTCAAGCAACTGGTGGCTTCCAACACCCAGGGCCGCCTGCTCGGCCTGATCGGCGAGCCCCGGGTCAACGTGCTGACTCTGAATCTCGCGCTCGATCGTGCCACGAAGTAGTCTAGGCTATGTCCGCGCGGATGATTATATTGATCTGATGGTCCGAGAGCGCCGCGATCCCGAACAACGTCCTTCGCCCGAGGCGCTGCTGGAGGCCGCGCGCCGGGAGGAGGGCGTGAGCGGCAAGCTGAAAATCTTCGTCGGCGCCGCTCCCGGCGTCGGCAAGACCTACGAGATGCTGCAAAGCGCCCACGCCAAGCGCAAGGCCGGCATCGACCTCGTGGTCGGCTTCGTCGAGACCCATGGCCGGGCCGAGACAGAGGCGCTGGTGCGTGGGCTGGAAGTGATCCCGCGCAAGAAGCTCGACTACCGCGGCCAGATTGTCGAAGAAATGGATCTCGACGCCGTGATCGCGCGCCGGCCGAAAATCGCGCTGGTCGACGAGCTCGCCCACACCAATGCTCCCCTTTGCCGCCATCCAAAACGCCATCTCGATGTCGAGGAGCTGCTGTCCCACGGCATCGACGTCTACACCGCCGTCAATATCCAGCACATCGAGAGCCTGAACGACGTTGTCGCGCAGATCACCCATGTGCGGGTGCGCGAGACCGTGCCGGATTCGGTGTTCGACCGCGCAGACGCCATCGAGCTGATCGACCTCACGCCCGACGACCTGATCCAGCGCCTGAAGGAAGGCAAGGTCTATGTCCCCAGGCAGGCCGAGCGGGCGCTGGAGCATTATTTCTCGCCGGGCAACCTGACCGCGCTGCGTGAACTCGCGCTGCGGCGCACGGCCGAACGGGTCGACGAGCAGCTACTCAGCCACATGCAGGCGAACGCGATCGCCGGTCCCTGGGCCGCAGGCGAGCGCATCCTCGTCTGCATCAGCGAAGATCCGCGCGCGGCCAGCCTCGTGCGTTACACCAAGCGGCTGGCCGACCGGCTGCACGCGCCGTTTATCGCGGTGTCGATCGAGACGCGGCGGTCCCTGCAAATGTCCGATGAGGAGCGCGACCGGCTCGCCGATACGCTGCGGCTCGCGGAATCGCTCGGCGGCGAGGCACTGACGATTCCGGGCGTCGGCCGCCGCCTCGCCGACGACGTGGTCAACTTCGCGCAGGGCAACAACGTCACCCAGATCGTGATCGGAAAGTCCACGCGCTCGCTCTGGTTCGAGATGACGCGCGGCTCCGTCGTGCACGATCTGGTGCGCCGCGCCGGTAACATCAGCGTGCATGTCATCCCTGGCGACGAATTCACGAACGAGCCGCCGCCGAAGACGGCGGTACAGACCGCAACGCGATCGGACCCGTTCGATGGGCGGCCCTATCTGAAGGCGGTCGGGATCACCGCGCTTGGCCTCGCTGCCGCCGTGGCGATCAAGCCGTATTTCGGCATTGAAAACGTCGACCTGATGTTTCTGACCGCCGTGGTGACGGTTGCCGTGCGCTACGGATTGTGGCCGTCGTTGCTTGCGAGTGTCGCGGCGTCCCTCGCCTACAATTTCTTCTTCCTGCCGCCGGTCTATACCTTCACCATTACCGATCCGACCAATGTCGCGGCGTTCTTTTTCTTCATGCTGATTGCGTTTGTGGTGTCGAATGTGGCGGGGCGGGTCCGCACCCAGGCTGATGCTGCGATCGGCCGCATCCGGACCACCGAGCAGCTCTATGCTTTCAGCCGCAAGCTCGCCGGCACCGGCACGCTCGACGACGTGCTGTGGGCGACCGCCTACCAGATCGCGCTGATGCTGAAAGTCCGCGTGGTGCTGCTGTTGCCGGACGAAGGGCTGCTCACGGTGAAGTCGGGCTATCCGCCCGAGGACGATCTCGATCAGGCCGACCTTGCGGCCGCCAACTGGGCCTGGAGCAATGACCGGCCTGCAGGCCGCGGCTCGGACACGCTGCCTGGTGCAAAACGGCTATTCCTGCCGATGCGCACCGGGCGCGGCCCGATCGGGGTCATCGGGATCGACAACGACCGCACCGGTCCCTTGCTGACGCCGGACCAGCGCCGGCTGCTCGATGCGCTGGTCGACCAGGGTGCGCTGGCAATCGAGCGCGTGCTGCTGGTCGAGGACGTCGATCGCGTCAAGCGCTCCGTCGAATCCGAGCGGCTGCGTTCCGCATTGTTGACGTCGATTTCGCACGACCTGAAGACGCCGCTCGCATCCGTGCTGGGTGCGGCCTCGACCATGCGCGATCTCGCCAGCGCGCTCTCCGACACCGAGAAGCGCGACCTGCTCGCCACCGTGATCGACGAATCCGAACGGCTCAACCGCTTCATTGCCAATCTGCTTGACATGACCAAGCTCGAATCCGGCGCCATCGTGCCCAACGCTGCGTTGCACGATCTCGGAGAGATCGTCGGCAGCGCGCTCCGGCGGGCAGCCAAGATCCTCACCGCCCACAAGGTGGAGCTGGAGTCGGCCGCAGACCTTCCCATGCTCCAGCTCGATGCGGTGCTGTTCGAGCAGGTGCTGTTCAACCTGCTCGACAACGCCGCCAAATATTCGCCGCCCCACGCGACGGTCTCGATTCGCAGCCGGCGCGACGGCGATCATGTGGTGCTCCAGATTACCGATGAGGGCGAGGGTATTCCGTCCGAGGAGCTCGAGAGCGTGTTCGACAAGTTTTATCGCGCGCGGAAGGGCGATCATGTCCGTCCCGGTACCGGGCTCGGGCTCGCCATCTCCCGCGGCTTCGTCGAGGCGATGCGTGGCACGATCTCGGCCGCGAATCGCAGCGACCGGAGCGGCGCGGTTCTGACCATCCGTCTGCCCATTCCGGCCCGGACCCACGCATTGGATACCGCCGCATGAGCGCAGCCCCGATCAAGGTGCTGGTCATCGACGACGAGCCGCCGATCCGCAAATTGCTGCGGATGGGGCTCTCGACGCAAGGCTATGAGATCCTGGAGGCGTCGAACGGCAAGACCGCGCTGGAGAAGCTCAGCGAGGGTCCCGCGCTGATCATCCTCGATCTCGGCCTGCCTGACATTCAGGGCCACGAGCTGCTGCGCACCATCCGCGCCCGCAATGAAGCTGTGCCGATCGTGGTACTGTCGAGCCGTGGCGACGAAGCCGGCAAGGTGGAGGCGCTCGATCTCGGGGCCGACGATTATCTGACAAAGCCGTTCGGCATGGACGAGCTGCTGGCGCGCCTGCGCGCCGCGCTGCGGCACCAGCTTCAGATCCAGGGCGAACGGCCGGTGTTTCGTGCCGGCGATCTCTCGGTCGATCTGGTGCGCCGGGTCGTCAGGGTCGGCGAGCGCGACGTCAAACTGTCGCCGAAGGAATATGACCTCCTGCGTGTGCTGGTGCAGCACGCCGGCAAGGTGCTCACCCACCGCTTCCTGCTGAGGGAGTTATGGGACGAGCTGACCGACGCGCAATATCTCCGCGTCTATGTCCGCCAGCTCCGGCAAAAGATCGAAGCGGATCCGGAACGGCCGCAACATGTGCTGACGGAGACGGGGATCGGCTATCGGCTGAAGGCGGGGGATTGACGCTGCATCCCTCATCCTGAGGAGCGCGGAACGCGCGTCTCGAAGGATGAAGGTCCCGACTGTTGCAGCGAGGCCTGCATGGTTCGAGACGGCGCTTCGCGCCTCCTCACCATGAGGGAAGAGAGTGAGGTGCGCGGTGGAGAGCTAACCCGCCTTCCTCTGCCGCGCTGTCGACCGATGCGTCTTCTTCGCGGCGCCCGTTCGCCCCGACGCCCGGCGCGCATGGGACTTCGCCGCCGTCTTCTTCCCGCCGCGTCCCTTCAAGCTCTGCTTCAGCGCATCCATCAGGCTGACCACATTGCTCGGCTTCTCCTCGGGCTCCGGCAGTTCGATTGTCTTGCCGCTGGCCTTGCGCTTCACCAGGGCCTTCAGCGCGGTCTCGTAGTCGTCCTTGAACTTGCTGGGATCGAAATGGGAGGTCTTGGTCTGGAGGATATGGCCGGCGAGCTCAACCATGTCCTTGGTGATCTTCGGGCTCTTGATGTCGTCGAAGAACTGGTCCTCGTCGCGCAATTCGTAGGGGAAGCGCAGCGTGGTGCCGAGCAGGCCCTTGCCGAGCGGCTCGATCGCGATGATGTGCTCGCGATTGGTGAGCACGATCTTGGCGAGCGCGACGCGATCCTGGTCCTTCATGGCGTCGCGGATCACGGCAAAAGCATCGACCGCGGCCTTGCCGTCGGGCGCGATGTAGTAGGGGTGGTTGAGATAGCGCTGGTCGATCTCGTCGCTCGGCACAAAGCTCTCGATGTCGATGGTGTGGTTGCTCTCGATCTGGACCGCTTCGAGCTCCTCCGGCTCGATCTCGACATATTTGCCCTTGCGCAGCTCGTAGCCGCGCCCCTTCTGGTCGCTCTCGACGACGTCGCCGGTCTCGGCGTCGATCATCTGCTGCTTCAACCGGTTGCCGGTCTCCCGGTTGATCATGTGAAACCGCGTCTTCTCGGCCGCGGTGGTCGCCGGATAAAGCACAACGGGGCAACTGACCAGCGAGAGCTTCAACGTTCCCTTCCAATAGGCGCGCGGTGCCATTCCGTTCTCCAGCGTCTGCGAGTCATTTTGGAACCCCAACCGTCCCGCGGGGTTTTGGTTCCGGGTGGGATGCGGGCCGTGATAGGCTTCACGCCAAGAGAATCCGGGACCAGTCGTGCTGCAAAAGCTCTCCAAGTATCGACAGAAACGTGATTTCGAGAAGACGCCCGAGCCATCGGGCAAGACCGCGGTGGCGCCGTCGAAGCAGCGCCGCTTCGTGATTCAGAAGCATGACGCTTCGCGGCTGCACTACGATCTGCGGCTCGAGTTCGATGGCGTCTTCAAGTCCTGGGCGGTGACAAAAGGGCCCTCGCTCGATCCGCACGACAAGCGGCTGGCCGTCGAGGTCGAGGACCATCCGCTCGACTATGGCGACTTCGAAGGCACGATTCCGGAAGGCCAGTACGGCGGCGGCACGGTCATGCTGTGGGATCGCGGCACCTGGGAATCCGATGATCCCGAACGCGGTTTCAAGAAGGGCGATCTGAAGTTCACGCTGCACGGCGAGAAGCTGCACGGCAGCTGGGTCCTGGTGCGCATGCGCAACGACCGCACCGGCGGCAAACGGACCAATTGGCTCCTGATCAAGCATCGCGACGAATATGTTCGCGAGGGCGCAGACAACGACATTCTCGAGGAGGACAAATCGGTCGCCTCCGGCCGCGCGATGGATCAGATCGCCGAAGGCAAGGGCCGTGCGCCAAAACCGTTCATGCTGGCGAAGGGCACCAAGGCCAAGGCCGACGCGGTCTGGCAGTCCAACCGGGCGGACGAGGCGAAAGAGCGCACGGTCAAGCCGGCGCCCCGCGCGGCGTTGAAAACCGGCAAAACAGTCAAGAAGAAAGCGACGACCGCGACGACCGCGAACAAGGCGGCGGAGATGCCGGATTTCGTGGCGCCGCAGCTCTGTACGTCGGTCGAGCGCCCGCCGGGCGGCGACGGCTGGTGCCACGAGATCAAGTTCGACGGCTACCGCGTGCAGCTGCGGGTCGAGGGCGGCAAGGCGACGTTGAAGACGCGCAAAGGCCTCGACTGGACCGAAAAATTCGCAACTATCGCGAAGGAGGCGGGCGCGCTGCCGGATATGATGGTCGACGGCGAGATCGTCGCGCTCGACCACAATGGAGCACCCAATTTTTCGTCGCTCCAGGCGGCGCTGTCGGACGGCAAGACCGAGGAGCTCATCTTCTTTGCGTTCGACCTGCTGTTTGCGGAAGGCCTCGATTATCGCCGGCTGCCGCTCGGCGAGCGCAAGGCGCGGTTGAAGGAGCTGCTGGAAGCGCGTAAGCGCAAATCGAGCCAGATTCGCTATGTCGAGCATTTCGAAAGCGGCGGCGACGCCGTGCTGCAATCCGCCTGCAAGCTCGAGCTCGAGGGCGTGGTGTCGAAGAAGCTGGACGCGCCCTATCGTTCGGGGCGGACAGAAAGCTGGACCAAAGCAAAATGCCGCGCCGGCCATGAGGTCGTGATCGGCGGTTACAAGACCACCAATGGCAAATTCCGTTCGCTGATGGCCGGCGTGCACCGCGGTGATCATCTCGCCTTCGTCGGCATGGTCGGCACCGGCTTCGGCGCGGACAAGGTCAAGCGCATCATGCCGTCCTTGAAGGCTATGGAGGCGAAGCAAAGCCCCTTCGGCGGCAAGAACGCACCGAAAAAGACGCGCGAGGTGCACTGGCTGAAGCCGGAGCTCGTGGCGGAGATCGAGTTCGCCGGCTTCACTGCCGACGGCAATATCCGCCAGGCCGCCTTCAAGGGTCTGCGGCAGGACAAGCCGGCGGAGGAGGTCGAGGCCGAGACACCGGTCGATACCGAGCTTGCCGAGCCCTCGACGAAGCAGCGCGCGAAGCCGCGCGCGCAAGCGAAGACCGGTGCACGAACAGCGCAAGCCGGCACTGCCGAAGTGATGGGTGTCGTGCTCTCGAAGCCGGACAAGGCGCTGTGGCCGGACGACGGCAATGGCGATCCCGTTACCAAGCTGGATCTCGCGCGCTACCTCGAAGCCGTCGGCGAATGGATGATCGTGCATCTCAAGGGCCGGCCGTGCTCGCTGATCCGCGCCCCTGACGGCATCAAGGGCGAATGCTTCTTCCAGCGCCACGCCATGCAGGGCACCTCGAACCTTCTGGAGCTCGCGCGGGTCTCCGGCGACCGCAAGCCCTATTTGCAGATCGACCGCATCGAAGGGCTCGCGGCCGTGGCGCAGATCGGCGGCGTCGAGCTGCATCCCTGGAATTGCGCGCCCTACGCCTACGATATCCCGGGCCGGCTGGTGTTCGATCTCGATCCCGCGCCCGACGTCGTCTTCGCCGAGGTCGTTGAGGCCGCCAAGGAGATGCGGCAGCGGCTGACCGACATCGGCATGGAAAGCTTCTGCAAGACCACCGGCGGCAAAGGTCTGCACGTCGTGGTCCCGCTGCGTCACGGCGCGCGCGACCAGGTGAGCTGGAAGGAGGCCAAGGCCTTCGCGCAAGGCGTCTGCCAGTGGATGGCGGACGACGCTCCCGAGCGCTATCTGCTCAACATGTCGAAGAAGCTGCGCAACGGAAAGATCTTCCTGGACTATCTGCGCAACGATCGGATGTCGACGGCGGTGGCGCCGCTGTCGCCGCGTGCGCGAGATGGTGCGACTGTGTCGATGCCGGTCACGTGGGCGCAGGTGAAGAGCGACCTCGATCCGAAGCGGTACACGGTGCGGACGGTGCCCGGCTTGCTGGCGCGATCGAAGGCGTGGGATGGTTATGACGATGCAGCCGCGTCGATCAAGGCGGCGATCAAGAAGCTCGCCGGGAAAACGAAGTAGGGTGGGTAAAGTGAAGCGTGCCCACCATCTTCTCTCAGCCGAGCAAAAAGGTGGGCACGGCGCATTGCGCCTTTGCCCACCCTACTAGATCTTCGTTTGGTGGCTAGATCCGTCCCAGCAGGAGCAGGATCAGCAGGATCACGATGACGAGCCCGAGACCGCCGCCGCCGTAATAGCCGGTGCCGTAGAACGGGCCGCCGCCGATGCCGCTGAAGCCGCCGAGCAGCGCGATGACCAAAATGATCAGAATGATCGTACCGATAGACATGCGGAAATCTCCTCCAGCCCTTCGTTAGAAGGGTCGTTTGCAACCTGTCCCGTGGTGCGAGGGCAACTTGCCGCAGGTTCTAAAGTTCCGCCAATGAAACACCGGGTGCACGCGCAACTTGCATGGAACCTTTGTGGTACCGCCGGGCATGACTATGTGAGGTTCAATCACTAACCGGGCAGAGCCATGTCAGCACCGCTTGTCGTCTCCATTCCCCACCGCTTGGGCCGCGAGGAGGCGGTGCGCCGGCTCAAGACTGGGCTAGGCCGCGCTGCGGCGAGCATTCCCGTGATGCAGGTCGAGGAGGAGAGCTGGAGCGGCGACAGCATGAATTTCCGCATCCGCGCGCTCGGGCAGATCGCGACGGGGCAGGTCGACGTCGCCGACGACCATGTCAAGGTGCAGGTGGTGCTGCCCTGGCTATTGCAGCGCTTTGCGGAGATGGCGCAGGCCACGATTCGCAAGCGCGGCCAGCTGCTGTTGGGCAAGGACGGGAAAAGCTAGCGTTCAAGCGCGGGTGCGCTGTCGCACCGGCTTCGCCGCGCCCGCTGGGCGCGCGGGGATGACCGAAGCGGGAAAACCGCGAAGCGCCTGCGCGAGCGGCAGATCGTTGCCGGCGAAACCCGGCACATTATAGCCCGTGACGTCAATAGTGGCGTCGGCCCCATCGAACGCCGGCCATTCGCGGCCTGCTTGCGTGAAAGGTGCGAACTGGCGCCCGACCACGACGATCGCCGCAGCCCGGCCGTGGCGGCGGGCAAACGCTACGACATGGTCGGCATGTGCGCCCCGCACCTGAAGCGGCTGGTAGTCACCTCGCGCGAAGACGTCGGGCAGCTCGTTGCGCAGCTTGAGCAGGTGCCGCGTCCAGGCCAGCTTGAGCTGACCGTCCGGCCAGCTCTTGATCAGGTGATTCCAATCCGGGTTGTCCAGCGTGCCCAGCGCCGCGTGTCGCGCGGAAAAATCCACCGGGCGGCGGTTGTCGGGATCGACCAGCGACAGATCCCAGAATTCGGTGCCCTGGTAAAAGTCGGGCACGCCCGGCAGTGTCGCCTTGAGCGTGAGCTGGCTCAGCGCGTTCAGCGCGCCGAGCAGCGCGACGCGGCGAGCCAGCGTGTTCAGCGCCTCCAGGAATTCGCCTGATTGCGCGGGATCGAGGATCTTCGCGATGAAGCTCTTGACGCCGTTCTCATAGGCCTCGTGCGGGTTGAGCCAGCTGGTCTCCTCCTTGCCCTCGCGCGCGGCCTTGAGCGCATAGGCCTGGATACGCGCGACGAAACCGGCATCGGCCGGCTCCACGAGCGGCCAGGCGCCGAGCAGGGTCTGGTAGAGCATGTATTCGAACGTGGCCGACGGAGCGCGCAGATTGCCGTCGAGCGCGAGGTGCGGTGCGTTCAGGACTTTCCAGCGTGCCACGGCGCTGGTCCATTCGCCGGGAATTTCACTTAAGGCCGCGATCCGCGCCCGGGCGTCCTCGCCACGTTTGGTGTCGTGCGTGGCGGTCGCCGTCATCCCTTGCGGCCATTCCCTGGCGCGGGCCTGCATGGTGTCGTGGAAAGCGGGAATGGTGAGGCCCTTGCTCGCGGGATCGCCGCCGACCTCGTTTAGGGCGAGCAGCCGGTGGAATTGATAGAAGGCGGTGTCCTCCAGCGACTTCGCCATCATCGGCCCGGTGAATTGCTGCACCTTCAGCGCAAAGCGGCGCACCCGCGGGGCGCTGTGCGGGGGACGGCCAGGCTTGAGCAGGTCCATGGTGAGCGCGTCGCGCAGGAAGTCGAAAATGCCTTCGTCCGCGGCGAACCATTCCCGGCGCGCTTGCTCGATGGTGTCGTCGATCAGCTTGCGATCGTTCGCCGTCGGCGCGCCTGTCGTGAGGTAGGTGCGGTATACCGGGAAATGCAGCACATAGAGCTCGAGCGCCTGCCGCAGGCTGTCGGCGGAAAAGTCGCGGGTCGAGTAGTGCCCGTTGGCGATGCGCGCAAGCAGGCGCGTCAGAACCGTGAATTCGCTGGTCAGCAGCGTCTCCAGCACGCGCCGTTTGGCATCCTTGACGTAAGGCGCGAGCCGCGGCGGCCGGTTGCTGATCTGTCGCCAGGTCTCGTCCATGGCCTCCAGCCCCTTGGCGTCGACCAGAACGTGAGTGATGGCGTTCATCCACTCATAGCCGGTGGTGCCCTGGACGCCGGCGAAATGCGGCAGGCGCTCGTGCTCGCACAGGATTTTCTCGATCACCGTATAGAACGGCTTTGTGGTGCCCTGAGCGTCGCGCACCAGCCGGCGCAGCCGCTGGCAATATTGCGCGGGATCGCGCAGGCCGTCGATATGATCGAGCCGGATGCCTTGCAGTTTGCCGTCGGCAATGAGTTGCTTCACCAGCCGGTGCGTGGCGGCGAACGTGCCGGGATCCTCGACGCGCATGCCGGCGAGCCCGTTGACGTCGAAGAAACGTCGATAGTTGATGTCGCTGGAGGCAAGCCGCCAGTGCCCCAGCTTGTAGTGCTGGCGCTCCAGCAAATGATGCAGCGCCAGCGTCTGCGCGGGACGGTCCTTGGCCGCGCGATAGGCGCCGAGGCCGCGCCCGATGATATCGGCGCTGCCTGCGATCTCCCTGAGCTCCGCCTTGAAGCCGGGTGCTTCCTTGCGGTTGGGGCGGCGCAGTCCCGTGTAGCGCGCCGCGAGCGACAGCAGGCGCTTGCCCGTCTCGGTCTCGGCGGCGTCGGCGTCCTTCACGATCATCCGCAGCACCTCGCCATAGCGCTCCGGCGCGATCGGCAATCGATGTTCGAAATACCAGGCGGAAAAACTACCTTCGTTGGGATCGTAGCGCAGCTCGATATCGCCGCTCTCGAGCGCTTCGCCATAGGACGCTCCGAGGATCGGCAGCAGCACGCCGCCGCGGGCGCGGAAGGCCAGTTGATCCCAGTCGATATCGAAGGAGACGGCGTGCGGCGAGGCCTGGCCCCATTCCAGCACGTCCAGCCACCAGGGATTGTCGGCGAAGTGCACGCCGACATGGTTCGGTACGAAGTCGATGATGAGGCCGAGGTCGTGTCGCGTCAGCGCCTCGCTCAGCCGCGCGAAGCCGGCCTCGCCGCCGAGCTCCGGATTGAACTGGCTGTGGTCGACGGTGTCATAGCCGTGCGTCGAGCCCTTGCGGGCCTTCATCACCGGCGAGGTGTAGAGATGCGTGATTCCCAGCGCCTTCAGGTAGGGCACCACCGCGGCGGCCTTGTCGAAGTCGAAATCCGCGGTGAGCTGAAGCCGGTAGGTTGCGAGAGGAATGGCTGGAGGCATCTCAACCTCCGAGGCGCCAGACCACCGACCAGGGCGCAAGCCGGTCGCCGGTTGCGCCGCCCCAGATCAGGGTCCCCACACCGCCGTCGGAACACGCGATGTCCTTGTCGGAGAGATTGGCCACGAGGCGCAACGTCGCGCCATCTCCCATGTGCCAATGTGCGGTGAGCAGGCCGCTATCGGCCACGGCGGCATCACCGAAGCGCGCACCTTTCAGTCGTGGCGCGATCTCCTTGTGGCGGAGTGCGAGCAGCTCCCGCACCAGCGCGAGACGCGCATCCTGCTCCGGCGTGTGGTCGGTCCAGTCGAGCACGGCCGATTGCAGTGTTGCCGGATCGAGCGGGTCGGGCACCTCGTCGCCGTACTTTTCATAGGCCCAGGCGTATTCCTGCCTGCGCCCCTTGCGGACGGCATCAGCCAGTCCGCCCTGGAAGTCGCAGAAGAACGGGAAGGGCGCGATGGAGCCCCACTCCTCGCCCTGGAACAGCATCGGCACCATCGGTGCGAGCAGGGTCACCGCGAGTGCGGCTTCGATCTGCTCGGGCGATGCCAGGCTTTCGAGCCGGTCGCCAAGCGGCCGGTTGCCGATCTGGTCGTGGTTCTGCAGGAAGTTGACGAAGGTTGCCGGCGGCAGCTCGCCGCTGTTCTCGCCCCGCGGCTTCTTGCCCCAGAATTCCGAGATCTCGCCCTGATAGACGAAGCCGGAGGCGAGCGCGCGTGCGAGATCGAGCCGCGGCGTTTGATAGTCCGCATAATAGCCGGCGAGTTCGCCCGTCAGCATCACGTGCCAGACGTGGTGGTAGTCGTCGTTCCACTGGCCGCGATATTTGCCGTTCGGAGGCTCCTGCGCCGCGTCGAGCAGGCTCGCGCGGTTGTCGCCGTTCTCCAGCACGAGATGGATATGGCGCTCCGTCGCCTTGGCAAGCTCGCCCGCGGCGACGCTAAGGTCTTGCAGCATCGATTGCTCGCCGGGGATCGCCATGATGTGATTGGCGGCATCGAGCCTCAGGCCGTCGAAGCGATAGTCGCTGAGCCACGACAGCGCGTTCTCGACGGCAAAAGCGCGAACCTGCGGCACGCGATAATCGATCGCACTGCCCCATGGCGTGTGCGCGTCGGTGAAGAAGGCCGGCGCGTAGCGGCCGAGGTAATTTCCCTCGGGGCCGAAATGATTGTAGACGACGTCGAGGAACACCATCAGCCCGCGCAGATGGGCTTCGTCGATCAGCGTCTTCAATTCATCGGGATGACCATAGGCGCTGTCGGGCGCGTACCACAGCACGCCATCATAACCCCAGCCGCGGCGACCGGCGAAGTCAGCCAGCGGCATCAGTTCGATCGCGGTGATGCCGGTCGCGACGAGATGATCGAGCTTGTCGATCATGGCACGATAGGTGCCTTCCGCAGTGAAGGTGCCGACATGCGTCTCGATCAGCACCGTCTCTTCCCACGGGCGGCCGCGCCAATCGGATGCGCGCCAGGCGAAGGCGTCATGATCGATCACCTCGCTCGGGCCGAACACGTCGTCGGGTTGGAATGCAGACGCCGGATCGGGCACGTCGATCTCGTCATCGATCCTGAATTTGTAGTTGCTGCCGACGGGCAGATTGGCAATCTCGGCGACATACCAGCCATCCTGCCGGCGCTGCATCGCGTGTCGTCTGTCGAGCAGGAGATCGACACGGCGCGCGGCAGGCGCCCACAGCCGGAACGATACGCCGTCCCTCGTCGGCCTCGCCCCGAAGGATGGCCTCATAGCGCCCCCGCGAAAGCGATCACGGAGCGCGGCGGCGCCTTGCTGTCGCTCCCGGGCTGGAAGTCGATCGTATTCAGCTTGGCATCGGTCGTGTTCAGGATCTGCTGCCAGCTCTTGTATTCAGTCATTTTTGGCAATTTGAATGCGATCTCTTCGGGGGCTGCGTTGAGTACGATAAAGATCGCGGCGCTGCCCGGTTCCATCGGCCCCATCACATAGGAGAGGAACCGCCCTTCCGGGAATTTCCAGTCGCTTTCCGTCATTTCGTCGCCGGCCGGCGTCAGCCACAGCGCGCCATAGGAGATGCCGTCCTTGGGGCGGCCGTCGAGCCAGCGATGGCTGCGAAGCTGCGAGAACCGGCGGCGGATATCGGCGAGTTCGGCGACAAAACCGACCATGTCGTCGCCGTCCTTGCCGAGATTGTCCCAGCCGACCCAGCCCACCTCGTTGTCCTGGCAATAGGCGTTGTTGTTGCCTGATTGCGAATTCCCGACCTCGTCGCCTGCGAGGATCAGCGGAATGCCCTGCGCCAGCATGAGGCAGGCCAGTACGTTCTTGCGAAGCTGCCGGCGCAAGCTGACGATTTGGGGATCGTCGGTCGGACCCTCGACACCGCAATTGTTGCTGTGGTTGTCGTTGGAGCCGTCGCGATTGTCCTCGCCATTGGCCTCGTTATGCTTCTCGTTGTAGCTGAAGAGATCGGCCAGGGTGAAGCCGTCATGCACGGTGATGTGGTTGATGCTGGCGCGCGGCCGCCGTCCGTCGTGGTTGAACAGGTCGGAGGACGCCGTCATGCGGCTGGAGATATCGCCAATCAGGCTGCCTTCGCCGCTCCAGTAGCGGCGCATGGCGCTGCGGTAACGGTCGTTCCACTCCGACCATTGCGAGGGAAATGCGCCCACCTGATAGCCGCCAAGGCCGAGATCCCAGGGTTCGGCGACGAGCTTGACGCTCGCCAGCACCGGGTCCTGGCGGATCGCGGTCAGGAACGAGCTGCCTCGATCATAACCGTTCGGTCCGCGGGCCAGCGTGGTGGCGAGGTCGAAACGGAAGCCGTCGACGTGGCAGACCTCGACCCAGTAGCGCAGTGAATCCATCACCATCTGCAGCACGCGCGGGTGGGTGAGGTTCACCGACGAGCCGCAGCCGGTAAAATCGTCGTAGTAGCGCGGGTTTTCGCGGTTCAGCCAGTAATAGGAGGCGTTGTCGATGCCGCGATAGCACAGCGTCGGACCGAGATGATTGCCCTCGGCGGTGTGATTGTAGACGACGTCGAGCATCACCTCGATGCCGGCATCGTGCAGACGTGCGATCGTGGTGCGGAAGGAATCGAGAGCGTTGTCCTGGGCGTAGCGCTGCTCGGGCGCGAAGAAGGACAGGGTGTTATAGCCCCAGTAGTTGACGAGCTTCTTCTCCACCAAGATGCGGTCGTCGACGAAGCTGTGCACCGGCAGAAGCTCTACCGTGGTGACGCCGAGCTTCTTCAGGTGCTCGATCATCGCGGGCGAGGACAGGCCGCCATAGGTGCCGCGCAAATTCGGCGGCACGTCGTCGCGCTTCTGTGTCAGTCCCTTGACGTGGGCCTCGTAGATGATGGTATCTTCCCAGGGAATGTTGGGCCGGATCTCGCGGCGGCCCCAGTTGAAGGTCTCGTCGACGACGACGGCCTTCGGCATGCCGCGCGCGTTGTCGCGCCGGTCGAACGACAGGTCTTCGCGCGGGCTTCCGGTGCGATAGGCGAAATGCGCGTCACTCCAGACCAGCCGCCCGGAAAGCCGCTTGGCATAGGGGTCTAGCACGAGCTTGTTGGCATTGAAGCGGTGGCCGTGCTCCGGCTCGTAGGGGCCATGCACGCGGTAGCCGTAGAGCTGGCCGGGCGAGACGTCGTTGAGATAGCCGTGCCAGACATCCTCGGTGCGCTCCGGCAGCTCGACGCGCTCGAGTTCGCGGCGGCCCTGCATGTCGAACAGGCACAGCTCGACCTTCTGCGCGTTGGCGGAGAACAGCGCGAAATTGGTGCCGCGTCCGTCCCAGCTTGCGCCGAGGCGTGCGGGCGATCCAGCAGTCAGGCGCATCGTTCAGCTTTCCGGAACGAGGAAGATCGCGGCGAGCGGCGGAATGGTGAGGCGGAGCTCGCCATTGACGGCGTGGACTTCGCCGATGTTGCCGACATTGCTGCCGCCGTAATGGGCGGAGTCCGAGTTGAACACTTCCTTCCACTTGCCACCGAACGGCGCGCGAACGCGGTAATTGCGATAGACATTGGGTGAGAAGTTGACGATCACCATGCACCGGGCGTGCTCGTCAAATCCCTTGCGCAGCCAGGCGAACACGTTGCGGTTGGCGTCGTCGGTGATCAGCCATTCGAAGCCGGCCTGCTCGCAGTCCATCTGGTGCAGGGCGGGCACCGCGCGATAGAGCCGGTTGAGATCGCGGATCAACGCCTGGATGCCTGAATGGGGCTTGTACTCGAGCAAGTGCCAGTCGAGCGATTGGTCGTGATTCCATTCTCGGCTTTGCGCGATCTCGGCGCCCATGAACAGCAGCTTCTTGCCGGGATGGCCGAACATGAAGCTGTAATAGGCGCGCAAATTCGCGAAGCGCTGCCATTCGTCGCCGGGCATGCGCCCGAGGATAGAGCGCTTGCCGTGCACGACTTCGTCGTGCGACAGCGGCAGGACGAAGTTCTCCGAGAAGGCGTAGTGCAGGCCGAACAGGATGTCGCCGTGATGATGCTTGCGGTGGATCGGGTCCTTGCTGATGTAGTTCAGCGTGTCGTGCATCCAGCCCATATTCCACTTGTAGCCGAAGCCGAGCCCTCCGAATTCGACCGGGCGCGAGACCTGCGGCCAGGCGGTGGACTCTTCGGCGGCCGTGGTCGCCTGCGGGAAACGCGCGAACAGCTCGGTGTTGAAGCGGCGCAGGAACGCGATCGCCTCGATGTTCTCCCGGCCGCCATGCTGGTTCGGAATCCACGCGCCGGGCGGACGGCTGTAGTCGAGGTAGAGCATGGACGCGACGGCATCGACGCGCAGTCCGTCGATCGCGTAGCGCTCGAGCCAGAACAGCGCGTTCGAGACCAGGAAGTTCGTCACTTCGGTGCGGCCGTAATTGTAGATCAGCGTGCCCCAATCGAGATGCCGGCCCTGGAGCGGATTGGCGTGCTCGTACAGCGCTGTGCCGTCGAAGCTGCCGAGCCCGTGCGGATCGTCCGGGAAGTGGCCGGGCACCCAGTCGAGCAGCACGCCGACGCCCTCGCGGTGGCAGGCATCGACCAGCGCGGCAAAATCCTCCGGCGTGCCGAAGCGGCTGGTCGGCGCATACAGCCCCGTCGGCTGATAGCCCCACGAGCCGTCGAAAGGATGCTCGCTGACGGGGAGGAATTCGAGATGGGTGAAGCCCATGTCGCGGGCGTAGGCCGGCAGCTGCTCGGCCAGCTCGCAATAGGTCAGCCATTCATTGCCGTTCTTGCGCCGCCATGAGCCGAGATGGACCTCGTAGATCGACATCGGCGCGGACAACGCGTTGATGCCGTCGGGCGCCGGTCGCGGCCGGGGCAGATGTGCTTCGTCGAACACGATAGAAGCGGTCTTCGGGCGCACCTCGCTTGCAAAAGCCATCGGATCGGACTTCAGCGGAAGCAGATGGCCATGCGGTCCGATAATTTCGAACTTGTAGTGGTCGCCGGCCTTGGCGTGCGGGATGAACAATTCCCAATAACCCGCGCCGCGCACCCGCATCGGATGGCGCCGTCCGTCCCAAAAATTGAAATCGCCGACCACGGAGACGCGCCGGGCGTTGGGCGCCAGCACCACGAAGCCGATGCCATCGATGCCTTCGAGCCGCATCGGATGCGCGCCGAGCTTGTCGTAAAGGCGCTGGTGGGTGCCTTCGCCAAGCAGATAGAGGTCGAAATCGGTCAGGATCGGCGGAAAGCGATAGGTGTCCTCGAATTCGATGACGTTGTCGCCGAACTTCGCGCGGAGCTGGTAGTGCTTCGCGCCGTTCGGCAGAGCTCCGATGAACAGGCCGGCATCATGGACGCGATCGAGCTTCGCCACCTCGCCGTGCTCGCCCACCGCCTCGACGTTGGAAGCATCGGGAAGAAACGCGCGCACCACGCTCTTGTCGCCCTCGGGATGCAGCCCGAGATAGTGGAACGGATCGGAGTGACGACCCTCGATGATCGCATAGGCCTCGGCAGGGAGTTTAGGCATGGGCTTCGCTCTCGATACTGGACAGAATGCGAAGCAGTCCGGACAGCGGCGCATGGAGCCCCTCAGGCCGGTGGGACAGCTCGTACTCTACTTCCTCGAACGCTTGATCAAGCAGGAAAAACCTTAACAGGCCAGCCGCAGATTGCGGATCTTCCGGCCACAGCCGCCGATCGGTCATGGCTTCGCGGTAGGCGGTGAGGAACGTCGCGGTGGTGCGCTCGCGCCATTCGTCGAGCGCAGCCGTGAGACGGCCCTGTTCGTCGGAGGCGCCCGTGAGCGCGCGGTGAAGCGCCGCGTTAACCGAAAGATCAATCGAGCGGATCAGGCCGGCAACGTCACGCGCCGCAGGCAGCTTGCGCCGCTTGTCGGCCAGCGGCAAACGCGGATCTCCGTCGAAGTCGATGATGAAGATATCGTCCTTCACGATCAGAGTTTGCCCGAGGCGGAAATCGCCATGATGACGGATGTTCAACCCGCCGAGCTCGGAAGGTAAGAGCGCGTTGAGCCGGCCGGACAGGGTCGCGCGCTCCGCGGCGAGCTGATTGATCAGCGGTCGGTCCACCTCCCGCAGGCGGTCGGTGCTGGCGGCCAGCCGCTCGAAAACCCGCTCGGCCCGTGTCTCGAGCTCGGATGACCAGCGCTTGACGTGTGCGGAGCCAATGGGCTCCGGCGCGAGATCTCCGGGCTTTGCAGCGGCCAGAGCCACATGCAGCTCGGCGAGCCGTCGGCCGATCTGCGCAATGAAGTGCAGATAGGGCGCTTGCTCCTGGGTCTCGCGGGGCATCTCGCCCGGTGGCAGCACCCGTTGCTCGTCGATATAGCGGTCGAGATAGCCCGCGGTGACGCCCCAGCCGTCGCCCTGATTCTCGACATAGGCGTGCAGCACGCCGACTGCGCTGCGACGGTCGTCTTCGACCAGCTCGACGCTGCCGAGCAGTGCCGGCGTATTGGCAAAGCGGGCGATCTCGGTGAGGTAGGAGCCGATCTCGATCTCGGGATTGATGCCGGCTTCGAGCTGGCGATAGATCTTGGCGACATACTGGTTGTCGACCAGCGCGGTGCTGTTCGACTGCTCGATCGTGCGGATGCGTTCGGGCTCCTTGATGGTGTACTCGGCAAACCGGCTGGTCGCCTTGAACTCCAGCCGCAGATTGTTTTCTTCCACCACCAGATTCTGCGACAGATTGCGCAGGAACAGGCCGATGAAGATCTGCTCGGTTGCCACGTCCAGCAGCGTGCCTTCGCGGGCCCCCTGACGCACGGCGGCGAGCGCCCTGGGATTGAAACGTTCGCGGTCGAAGCGCACCCATTCGATCTGCATCGGCAGCACGTAGCGCGTGGTGACGTCGCCCTGCGCGGCCTCGAAGAATGCGATCCAGGGCCTGTTGTCGCCGATGTCGCAGAACGGTACTGCCGAGGTCAGCGTCGGCTTGATGTGCTTGGGATTGTGCTCCGGATACCAGCGCGTGCGCGACAGGAATCCCGGCAGCACCTCGTGCTCGAACACGCCGCGCTCGCGCGCCAGCGACACCCAGGTCGAGTTCACCGGCACCACCAGCGTCTCGAATTCGGGCACTGCGCGCGGCGTCACCGGCTCGGACTTGTCGCGCTCGGTGAGCTGGAACCAGTAGAAGCCATAGGGCCCCAGCGTGACCATGTAGGGCAGTTCGCCGATCGCCGGAAAACGCGTGCGGCCGAGCATCTCCTGCGGGATGCGGTCCTTCCAGGGCGACAGATCGAGCTCGGTCGCCTGGGCCGCGCGCGACAGATTGGCGACGCAGAGGATCACCTCGTCGCGGTACTGCCGGACATAGGCCAGCACGGCGCGGTTGGCCGGGCGGATGAAGGTCATGGTGCCGCGGCCGAAGGCGAGCGTCGATTTGCGCACCGAGATCAGACGCTTGGTCGCGCTGAGCAGCGAGGACAGGCTGCGCGACTGCGCCTCCACGTTCACCGATTCATAGCCGTAGACCGGATCCATGATCAGCGGCGCGTAGAGGCGGGCCGGGTCGCAGCGCGAGAAGCCGCCGTTGCGGTCCGGGCTCCACTGCATCGGCGTGCGCACGCCGTTGCGGTCGCCGAGATAGATGTTGTCGCCCATCCCGATCTCGTCGCCGTAGTAGATGATCGGCGTGCCGGGGAAGGACAGCAGCAGCGAGTTCATCAGCTCGATCTTGCGCCGGTCGTTGTCCATCAGCGGCGCGAGGCGCCGGCGGATGCCGACATTGATGCGGGCGCGCGGATCGTTGGCGTAGGTGGTCCACAGATAGTCGCGCTCGACGTCGGTCACCATCTCCAGCGTCAGCTCGTCATGGTTGCGCAGGAACAGCGCCCATTGGCAGCTCGCCGGAATATCCGGCGTCTGGCGCAGGATGTCGGTGATCGGGAAACGGTCCTCCTGGGCGATCGCCATGTAGATGCGCGGCATCAGCGGGAAGTGGTAGGCCATGTGGCACTCGTCGCCGCGGCCGAAATATTCCTGCACGTCCTCCGGCCATTGATTGGCCTCGGCCAGCAGCAGCTTGCCCTTGGAGTAGGAATCCAGCTCGTGGCGGAGCCGCTTGATGATGGCATGCGTCTCGGGGAGGTTCTCGTTCGAGGTGCCTTCGCGCTCGCAGAGATAGGGAATGGCGTCCAGACGGAAGCCGTCGACGCCGGCATCCAGCCAGCGCTTCATCACCTGGATCAGCGCGCTGACGACGCGCGGATTGTCGAAATTGAGGTCCGGCTGGTGCGAGAAGAAGCGGTGCCAATAAAACGCCCCGGCCTCGTGATCCCAGGTCCAGTTCGACTTCTCCGTGTCGGTGAAGATGATGCGGGTGCCCTGGTATTTCTGGTCGGTGTCGCTCCAGACATACCAGTTGCGGGCGCTCGAGCCTGCCGGGCTGCGGCGAGCACGCTTGAACCAATTGTGCTGGTCCGAGGTGTGGTTGACGACGAGCTCGGTGATGACGCGCAAGCCTCGCTTCTGCGCCTCCTGGATGAAGCGCTTGAAATCCTTCATCGTCCCGAAATCGGGATTGACGGAACCGTAGTCGGCGATGTCGTAGCCGTCGTCGCGGCCGGGCGAGGGATAGAACGGCAGCAGCCAGAGCGCGGTGACGCCGAGCTCCTGGAGATAGGGCAGCTTCTCGGTCAGCCCGGCGAAGTCGCCGATGCCGTCATTGTTGCTATCGGCAAACGCCTTGACGTGAAGCTGATAGATAATGGCGTCCTTGTACCAGAGCTCGTCCACGATCTCGGCAGCCTCGGCTTTCTTGGTGTCGACGGAAGACAATACGTTCATGGCGTGCGCCCTTACGCCAGGCAGCGGAACAGCAGCGCCGGATCGCGCTCGGGATCGATACGCAATTTGATCCCGCCCCATTCGATGCGGGCCTGTTCGCCGGTGAGGAGGTTTTCGAGTGCCGACACATGGTGTCGCTGCCCGCCGGCGTCAACCGTGACGTCGCCGAGCGGCAACCAGAATTCGCGCACGTGGCACGAGAGCGCAACCACGGCCACGACGATGTTGGCCGGGTCGGTCGCTTCCTTGACGAAGGCGATCGTCTCGCCCTCTTCGATGCCGAGGAAGCGCAGGTTCGCCGTCCGCTGAAGCGCAGCATTCTCGCTGCGGATGCGATTGAGCTCCGTGATGTAGGCCTTGATGTTGCCGGGCTTGTTCCAGTCGCGCTGCTTGATCTGGTATTTCTCGGAGTTGAGATATTCCTCGCGGCCGGGGATCGCGTCGTGCTCCAGCAGCTCGAACCCGCTGTAGACGCCGTAATTGCCGGACAGCGTCGCCGCCAGCGCGACGCGCGATTTGAACGCCCATGTCTCGCCGCCCTGGAGATGATAGGGCAAAAGATCGGGCGTATTCACGAACAGGTTCGGCCGATAGAAGTCACGTTCGGGATAGCGCGTCAGCTCGCCGAGATATTGCTCCAGCTCCCACTTCGCCGTGCGCCAGGGGAAATAGCTGAACGATTGCGCAAAGCCGAGCTTGGCGAGGCCCTTCATCAGCTTCGGGCGCGCGAACGTCTTGGAAAACAGGATCACCTCGGGATGCCGGCGGCGGATGTCACGGATCAGCCACTCCCAGAAGGCGAGCGGCGCGGTGTCGTGATTGTCGATCGCGAAGATGGTGACGCCGTGGTCGATCCAGAACAGCATGGCGTCGCGAAACGCGTTCCACAGTCCAGCCCGGTCGACGGACGCGAAATCGGGGATGACGATATCGGAATAGGGCCCGTCAGCCGTCCGCACCGACCGATCCGGGCGCCATTTGAACCATTCCGGATGCTGCGTCAGCCACGGGTGGTCCGGCGAGCATTGCACGGCGAAGTCGAGCGCGAGTTCGAGGCCGTATTCCAGGCAGGTCGCGACCAGCGCGCGAAAATCCTCGATCGTGCCGAGTTCGGGGTGCAGCGCGTCGTGCCCGCCCTCGATGGCGCCGATCGCATAAGGCGAGCCGGGATCGCCGTCGCCCGCCACCGGCATGTTGTTGCGGCCCTTGCGCCGGGTGCGGCCAATAGGATGGATCGGCGTGAAGTACAGCACGTCAAAGCCCATCGCGGCGATGTCGGGCACGCGCGCGATGCAGTCGCGGAGCGTGCCATGCTGTCCTGGCACCACGCTCTGGCTGCGCGGCATCATCTGATACCAGGCGCCGAAGCGTGCCTTGTCGCGGTCGACGAACAGTGGGAATAGCGCCGAGCGCGTGAGATCAGGCCGCAACTGGCTCTCGGCCATGGCTGCGCCGAGCTCGGTTGCCAGCAGCGGGGCAACGTCGCCGGTCTGAAGATAGTCCTCGCATCGCCTGACGATGACGGCGGCGGCGTCCTGCTGCGCGCCATGCGCCTTGGTCAAAAGGCCGGCGCCCTCGATCGCATCGAGCGTGACGTCGGCACCGGAGCGCTGCTTGCGCGCGACCGCGTGCGACCAGGTGGCGAATTCGTCGGTCCAGGCTTCGATCGCATAGACATATTTGCCGGGCTCGACGGGTGTGAACGCGCCGGACCAGCGGTCATTGCCGTGAGGGATCATCGGCTCGCTCTGCCATTCGCGGTCCTGCTCCTGTCGCCAGATCAGCGCTGCGCCGATCACGGCGTCGCCGTCCCGGTAGATGTCGGCCCAGACCTCGACCGGTTCGCGCGCGATCCGCTTCACGGGGAAGCGCCCGCCGTCGATCAGGGGATAGACGTCCTCGATGAGGAAAGTGCTGCCGGCTGCGGCACTCTCGACAGTTTGAATTGTCTTGTTCACGGTGATGCCATTGACAAGAAAGCAGGAGCCCGTTTCCCTTGCCGGGAACCTACGCTTGATACCACTATAGAAAGCCGCTTGTGTGTCATTGGTTCCCTGGGGAACGGCAGGCGCGGCTCGCGAGTTAACCCTGACTAACCTCTTCCGCGACCTCGTTAAAATCGATGCCCCCGGCCACAAAATGGCCTGCAAGCTGCGTGCCGAATGGATCTTTTAGCTCAAGCCCGGATCAAGGGCGTTCAATCCGAATTCGTCGATGCCCTCGGAAAGCTGCGGGTCACCGATCCCGTGGCCCTCAAATCCATCCTCGACGCCTTGCCGGAAAAGCGGGTTTACCGCTTCGTCGGCGGGCCTGTGGTGGTACGCGCCTTGGGCCATCCGCGCACCGAATTGGTGACGATCGGTGCGCCGCCGCTCAAATGGAAGATGACCGGCAACGGCAATTTGATCGCGCAAGGTGAGACGCGCGAGCCCGTGATTGCCTGGCCGGCCGGCCTGCCGCTCGGCTATCACCGGCTGACGCTGACGGATGCCGGAGGCGTGACGGAAGAGGTGCCGATGATCGTGGCGCCGGAGCGGGCCTTCGGCGGCGATTTCGACCGGGGCTGGCTGCTTGCCGTGCAGCTCTACAGCGTCCGCTCGGACCGCAATTGGGGCATCGGCGATTTCACCGACGTCGCCGGTCTGGTCCGGCTCGCGAAGCAGTTGGGCGCCGACGGCGTCGGGCTCAATCCCCTGCATGTGTTGTTCGATGACCATCCGGCCGATTGCAGCCCCTATTCGCCGAACAGCCGGCTGTTTCTCAATCCGCTCTATATCGACGTCGAGGCGATCCCGGAATTTTCCCCCGACCTCGTCCCCGATGCGGCCGCGACCGCCGCGCGGCTCCGCGACGGTGATCGTGTGCCCTATCCGGACATGGCGGCCTTGAAATGGTTGGCCTTGCGTGCCGCCTTCGACAGCTTCGTGAAAACCGCGAGCGGCGTCCGCCGCAACCAGTTCGACGCCTTCCGGGCGGCTCGCGCGCCGCTGTTGTCCCGTTTTGCCTGCTTCGAGGTGCTACGCCATCGCTTTGCGGCGCCGTGGTGGGAATGGCCGCAGGAATGGCAAAAGCCGGATGAGACGAAATGCGCCGAGCTGCGCAACGGCCCGGACAAGCACGAGGTCGAGTTCGTCGAATTCGTGCAATGGACCGCCGATAGCCAGTTGCATGCGGCCAAGGAGCTGGCCGGCCAGCTCGGCATGCGGGTCGGGCTCTATCTTGACGTTGCCGTCGGCGTGCAGTCGAACGGCTTCGATGCTTGGAACGAGCAGGAGGCGATTTCTCGTCATCTCGCCGTCGGCGCGCCGCCGGACGTGCTCAATACCATTGGCCAGGATTGGGGCTTGGCCGGCTTCAATGCCGGCGGCCTGGAGGCGCAATCCTTCGTGCCATTCGCCGATATGCTCGCGGCTTCGATGCGCCATTCCGGAGCCATCCGTCTCGATCACGTGCTCGGCTTGAAGCGGCTTTATCTGGTGCCGCGCGGCTTCAAGCCCGACAACGGCGCCTATGTGCAGATGCCGTTCGAGGCGCTGCTGGCGACCGTGGCGCGGGAGAGCGCGGCCCATAAGTGCATCGTCATCGGCGAGGACCTCGGCACGGTGCCGGAAGGTTTTCGCGAGACCATGCAGGATTTCGGCATCTGGTCCTACCTCGTCATGATGTTCGAGCGCGACGATGCCGGTCACTTCCGGCCCGTCGATCACTACCGGCCCAACGCGCTGGTGACGTTGAACACGCATGATCTGTCGACCTATGCCGGCTGGCGCTCTTTCAGCGATCTCAAGATGAAGCGCTCGCTCGGGCTCGATCCCGGCGAGAACGATCAGGCCCGCTGGGATGCGCTCGGCCTGCTCGACGAGATCCTGCGTGCCAACGGCATCCGTGCCAATGATGTCTATTCGGTGCTCGCCTTCCTGTCGCGCACGCCGTCGCGGCTGCTTGCGGTGTCGCTGGAGGATCTGCTCGGCGTGATCGACCAGCCCAACATTCCCGGTACGATTGACGAGCATCCGAACTGGCGCCAGCGCCTGCCTGTGACGCTCGACAAGATCGTTTCGAAGGTCGATGTCGCAGCCTTGAAGGCCGCGACACGGGAACGCTCGTTACCCGGCGGGCGTTGATCGCCGGGGTCTCCGGACGTCGTTTTCGAGGCTCGCACGACATTGTCTCAGAGGATTGAAGATTATGCGCTGATCGGCGACTGCGAGACCGCGGCGCTGGTCGGCCGCAACGGCTCGATCGACTGGCTGTGCTGGCCGGCCTTCGATTCCGATGCCTGCTTTGCCGCGCTCCTCGGCACGCACAAGAACGGCCGCTGGCTGATCGCGCCGAGCGAGGACGTCACCGCGACGTCGCGCCGCTATCTCGGCGACACCCTCATCCTCGAAACGCGCTTTGAGACTGACGGCGGCACCGTTGCGCTGATCGACTTCATGCCGCCGCGCGGCAAGGCCTCCGACATCGTGCGGCTGGTCCGCGGTGTCAGCGGCACGGTGAAGATGCGGATGGAGCTCGTCATCCGCTTCGGCTTCGGCGTCGACATCCCGTGGGTGCGGCGGATCGACCATTCCCTGCTGGCGGTCGCCGGGCAGGACATGACCGTGCTGCGGACACCGGCCAAGACCCGAGGCGAGGATCTGACCACGGTTTCCGATTTCGAGGTGAAGGCCGGCGAGACCGTGCCGTTCGTGCTGACCTACGGCCCCTCGCATCTCGAGCCGCCCGCGCCAATCGATCCGGAGGTCGCACTCAAGGAGACCGAGAAATTCTGGCAGGACTGGTGCAGCCACTGCAATCGCGATGGCGACTATCGCGACCTGATCGTGCGCTCGCTGATCACACTCAAGGCGCTGACCTTCGCTCCGACCGGCGGCATCGTCGCGGCGCCGACCACCTCGTTGCCGGAGAAGCTCGGCGGCGCCAGGAATTGGGACTACCGCTTCTGCTGGCTGCGCGATGCCACCTTCACGCTGCTGGCGCTGATGAACTCGGGTTACACCGAGGAAGCCTCGGCCTGGCACAATTGGCTGTTGCGTGCGGCGGCAGGCTCACCGGCGAACATGCAGATCATGTACGGCATCTGGGGCCAGCGGCGGCTGCTGGAATGGGAGGCCGGTTGGCTCGATGGCTACGAGGGCGCACAGCCGGTGCGCGTCGGCAATGCCGCGCATGCGCAGCTCCAGCTCGACGTCTACGGCGAACTGATCGACGCCTTCCACCAATCGCGGATGGCCAAGCTCAAGCTCGACGACGAGAGCTGGGCGCTGGAATGCGCCGTGCTCAAGCATCTCGCCGAAGTCTGGGACCAGCCCGATCACGGCATCTGGGAGCGGCGCGGACAGCCGAAGCACTATGTCTTCTCCAAGGTGATGACCTGGGTCGCCTTCGACCGCGGCATCAAGAGCGCCGAGACCTTCGGCTTCAAGGCGCCGCTGCTGCACTGGCGCACCTTGCGCGACGCCATTCATCGCGACGTCTGCAACCGGGGCTTCGACGCGGAGGAGAATGCCTTCGTGGAGTCCTACGGCTCGAAGCTGCTCGATGCCAGCGTGCTGCTGCTGCCGTCCGTTGGCTTCCTGGAAGCGTCGGATCCGCGCATTCGCGGCACCATCGCGGCGATGGAAAAGCACATGATGCCTGACGGCTTTGTGCTGCGGCACGATCCGCGCGAAGTGTCCGAGGAGAAGCAGCCGATCGAGGGCGCCTTCCTCGCCTGCAGCCTGTGGCTGGCAGATGCCCATGTACTGGCGGGCGATCTCGACAAGGCGCAAGCGTTGTTCGATCGCGTGGTCGGTGTCGCGAATGATGTGGGACTGCTGGCCGAGGAATATGATTCAGGCGCCAGGCGTCAGACCGGCAATTTCCCGCAGGCGCTGACTCATATCGCGCTGGTCAACACCGCGCATAACCTGTCGGCCGCAAGGCAGGGCAGCAAGAAGCCCGCGATGCAGCGGTCGAAGCAGTGACCTAGGTGACCTCGTTCCGCTTCAAAATCATCTCCATCGCTTCCGCAAAACCGTCCTGCTCGTTGGTCGCGGTGACGTGGGTCGCCTGGTCCTTGACGTTGTCGGCCGCATTGCCCATTGCGATCGAAACGCCGCTGACGCGAAACATCGCGAGGTCGTTCTGCATGTCGCCGATGGTGGCGACCGCGTCCGTTGAAATGCCGAGGCGCTTGGCCATGGCTTGCACGAATGTGCCCTTGTCGAAGCCGGGCGGGGTGATGTCGAGGTAATAGGTCTGCGAGCGCACCGCCATTGCCTCGCTGCCGAGCGCCTTCTGCATCGCCTTCTCGCAAGCTTCGAGGCCGGCTGCATCGGCGCTGGCCCCGACGATCTTGCAGGCGCTCGCGAGATACGGCGAGAAATCCGTCACGATGGTCGGGTCGGAGCGGATGGTGTGCTGCTCATGTGCCACGTATTGGCCATCAGGCTTGTCGATCAGCCATTTGTCGGTGGTGAACAGCCAGATGTCGGCGCCGAAGTCCCGCAGAATTTGCAAGCTTCGCTCGGCCGCCGCGGCGGGGATGAGATGCTGTTCGAGCGGAGTCATCTCGGGGTCGACGATCGAGGAGCCGTTGAACGGGCCGACCGGCAGCCAGAGCGCCAGCGGTTCGATCAGGAAACGCATGCCGATCGCGGGGCGGCTCGACGTAATCGTGAAGCCGATACGGGCCTGGTGCAGACGCTGAACCGCGGACCTCGCGCGGTCGGTCAGCGTCTTGTCCTTGGTCAGCAGCGTACCGTCGACGTCGGAGACGACGAGCGAGATTTTTGTCATGACGGTCCCTTGGGTGTTTCTTGGGTGTTTGGCCTCAGCGTTTCGCGCCGCCCAGTTTCAACTGCCGCACCGCGCCATCTACGATCGCTTCCACGGATTCGTCGATCGAGACTGTGATCACGTGCTCGCCAGCCTCCGGCGGCTCCAGCGTGTTGAACTGGCTCGTCAGCAGGCCGGGCGGCATGAAGTGCCCCTTACGTTGCGCGAGGCGAGCGGCGATCAGCTCCTTCGTCCCCCTCAGGAAGATGAAGCGGACGTCGTCGCGTCCGCGCAGGAGCACGTCCCGATAAGTATGCTTCAGCGCCGAGCAGGCGATGATGACGTGCTCGCCCTTGTCACAGACCCTCGCGATCTCGTCGGCAATGGCGTTGAGCCAGGGCCAGCGGTCCTCGTCGGTGAGGGGATGGCCGGCCCGCATCTTCTCGACATTGCTGGCGGGATGAAAGCTGTCGCCGTCCTCGAAACGCCAGCCGAGGCGCTCGCCGAGCGCTTTTGCAACCGTGCTCTTGCCCGAGCCCGACACGCCCATCACGATCAATGCACAAGGTGCTTCAACGCCCGCCACGAATTCCCTCCGGAAGCGCGGCCTGGTCGACCAGCCAGACGGTCTCGCCATTCGAGCGCGCGCGTACAACCGGCAGAGTCTCGCCATTGAGCAGGCGCGTCAAGATCGGCTGCTTGTCGTGCCCCGCTATCTCGAACAGCATTTCGCGGCAGGACGCCAGCGCGGGCAGGGTGAGCGAGACCCGCGGCACGAAGGGGGCAACATTGGCCTTGGGGACGCCGACCACCCAGCCTCCCATCTCCTCGATCGCGGGGTAGCCCGGGAAGAGCGAAGCCGTGTGGCCGTCCGGCCCCGCGCCCATCAAGACCATGTCGAACAGCGGCCGTGCCGGATCCAGGCTTTCCGCGCCGTAGAAAGCCTGCAACTCGCGCGCATAGGCCTCGGCGCTCTGATCAGGGTCGTCAGCCGTCGTCGGGATCGGGTGAACATGGCCGGAGGGCGCGTTGCGATCGAGAAAGGTCGCGCGCGCGACCGCCATGTTGTTGAGGGGATCGCTTTCGGGCACGAAGCGCTCGTCACCGATGAACCAGTGCACGCGCTCCCACGGGATTTTTTCGCGCCAAGCCTCGCTGCCCAGCAGCTGGTAGAGCCTCTTTGGGCTGGAGCCGCCGGTCAGGCAGATCGCAATGCGCCCGGGATTGGCCGCGATTCGCGCCATCACCCGTCCGGCCGCGGTCCGCGCGAGAGCCTCGGCGTCGGCCTCGACGATCAGCTTCGGCTGTCCGGCCGTCGCCGTCACGAAAATTTACGCCAGCTTCGGCCGTCGCGGCGGAGCAATTCATCGGCGCAGGCGGGGCCGTCGCTGCCGGCTTGATAGGTCTCGATGCCGTTGCTGCCCGCGTTCTTCCAGGCGTCAAGGAACGGCTGCACCGCCTCCCATCCGGCTTCGATGCCGTCGGCACGCTGGAACAGGATGTTGTCGCCGATCATACAGTCGTAGATCAGCGTCTCGTAGCCGGTCGAGGGATCGGCCCGGAAATAGTCGCCATAGCGGAACTTCATCTCGACGCCGTCGATGGTGACGCTCGGCCCCGGGATCTTGGCGTTGAACTGGAGCTCGATGGTCTCGGTCGGTGCGATGCCGATCGTGAGGAAGTTCTGAGAGAGACGATCGACAGCCGTGCCTGAGAACATCGACAGCGGCGCCTGCTTGAACTTGATCGCGACTTCGGTGCGCTTGTGGCCGAGCGCCTTGCCGGTGCGCAAATAGAACGGCACGCCGGCCCAGCGCCAATTGTCGATCATCAGCTTCAGCGCGACATAGGTCTCGGTAGTGCTGCCGGGTTTGACGTCCTCGGTCTTGCGATAGTCCGGGATCTCATCGTCGCCGATGCGCCCTGCGAGATATTGGGCGCGCACCGAGCTCTTCAGCGCTTCCTCTTCGCTCGGGCGCTGAATCGAGGTCAGAATCTCGGCCTTCTCGGAGCGCACGGAATGGGCGTCGAAACGCGCCGGCGGCTCCATCGCGACCAGCGACATCAGCTGGAACAGGTGGTTCGGCACCATGTCGCGTAGCGCGCCGGTGGCGTCGTAGAAGCCGCCGCGATGGCCGACGCCGAGCTTTTCCTCCACCGTGATCTGGATGTGATCGATATGGTTGCGATTCCAGATCGGCTCGAACATGCCGTTGGCAAAGCGCAGCACCAGGATGTTCTGCACCGTCTCCTTGCCGAGATAGTGATCGATCCGGTAGATCTGGTGCTCGTCCATGATCTTCAGCAGCTCGCCATTCAGCGCGCGCGCCGAGGCGAGGTCGGTGCCGAACGGCTTTTCGATCACCAGGCGCCGCCACGCCCCGTTCTCCTTCATCATGCCGGTGCGGCCGAGCTCGCGCGCGGTCGGCGCGAACGCAGCCGGCGGGGTCGCGAGATAGAACAGCCGGTTGCCGCCGGTATCCTGCGCGCATTCCAGGGAATCCAGATGCTCACGCAGGCGATCAAAGGATGGCGGATCCTTTGCGTCGGCTTCGACGAAGGTCACGCATTCCAGCAGCTTCTTGGCAATGTCGTCGTCCACCGGCCGGGTCGCGAACTGGCGCAAGCCCTTCAACAGGCTGTCGCGCAGCTCGTTGTCCGACTGGCCCCGGCGGGCGACGCCGACCACGCAGAACTTTTCGGGTAACAGATGCTCGGCCGCCAGATTGTAGAGCGATGGCATCACCAGCCGATGGGTGAGGTCGCCGGTGACACCAAAGATGACGAAGGCGCAATTTTCCGGCTTGCGCTTGGCTTGCGGGTCTTTTGTCACGAACTACTGGCCTTCGCTCTGCTAATTGCTATTTCGGCTTCGAAGCGGCCGGCTGCTTCGGCTCCTTGTGGCCGCCGAAGCCGGCTCGCATCGCTGAGAGAATTTTCTCGGCGAAAGTGTGTTCCTTGCGGGAACGGAAACGTGCGAACAGCGCCGCGGTCAGGACTTCGGCCGGCACGGCCTCGTCGATCGCCGCGTTCACGGTCCAGCGTCCTTCGCCGGAATCCTCCACGAAACCCGAATACTCCGCCAGTGCAGGGCTATCCGCGAGCGCGGTCGAGGTAAGGTCGAGCAGCCACGACGGGATCACGCTGCCACGCCGCCACACCTCGGCGATATCGGCGAGATCGAAATCGTAACGATGATCCGCCGGCAAGGCCTCGATGTTGGCGTTCTTGAGGATGTCAAAACCTTCGGCGTAGGCCTGCATCAGGCCGTATTCGATACCGTTGTGGATCATCTTGACGAAATGACCGGCGCCGACGGGGCCGGCATGGATGTAGCCCTGCTCGATGCGGGGATCGCGCCCCTCACGTCCCTCCGTGCGCGGAATGTCGCCGGCGCCGGGCGCGAGCGCGGCGAAGATCGGATCGAGCCGATCGACCACCTGTTTCTCGCCGCCGATCATCATGCAATAGCCGCGGTCGAGGCCCCAGACGCCGCCGGAGGTGCCGACGTCGACATAGTGGATGCCGCGCTCCTTCAGCGCCTTGCCGCGGCGGACGTCGTCCTGCCAGAACGTGTTGCCGCCGTCGATGATGACGTCGCCTTCCTGCATCGCGCCCGCGATCGTGTCGATCGTGGTCTCGGTGATGTGGCCGGCCGGCAGCATCACCCAGGCCGTGCGCGGCCGCTCCAGTTTCGCAATGAACTCTTCGAGCGTCGCCGAGCCGACCGCGCCGTCTGCCGCAAGGCCGGCGACGGCCTTGGCGTCCTTGTCGTAGACCACGGTCGAATGTCCCTGGCGCATCAGTCGGCGAACGATATTGCCGCCCATCCGGCCGAGGCCGATCATGCCGAGTTGCATTTGAAGAATTCCCTTAGTTCAGTGCCTCGTTGAGCGCCGCATTGAGCGCCGCGAGGCCCTTCTTGAGCCCGCCCTTCAAGTGGACCCGCAGCGCGCGCCGGCCGCGCTCGGTAAGCACGTCGAAGTCGCCGCGCGCCTGCGCGGCCTTGATGACGCCGAAGCTGGCCTTCTGGCCCGGCACCGGCAGGTCCCTGGCATCGTCGGCGGTGATCTGGAGGAACACACCGCTGTCCGGCCCGCCTTTGTAGGCTTGCCCCGTCGAGTGCAGGAAGCGGGGGCCGAACTCGGCGCAGGTCGCAACGTGTCGTTTCTCGCGCACCTCGAGCCGCATGGCCTGGAGCGCGTCGATCGTCGCCTTGTCGCGGGCGATGTAGCCGAGCAGGGCGACATAGTCGCCATGATTGGAGCGCGACAGATGCGCCTTCAGCCAGGAGGTGAGGTCGCCGTTGGCGCCGGCAGCGCGCAGGGCTGCGGCATTGGTCTCGTCGGTGTAGAGATCGGCCTCGGTGGTGCTGACCACCGGCTGCTCGGCCGGCAGCGCGCCGGTCTTTTCGAACGAGGCGGTGAGCTCTCGGGTCTTGATCTTGGCCGCTTCCACGTCCGGCTGGTCGAACGGGTTGATGCCGAGGATGCTGCCCGCGACCGCCGTTGCCATCTCGAAGCGGAAAAACTCCTGGCCGAGATGGTCGATCGACTTCATCACGATGCGCACGACGGGATGGCCGGCCGCTTCGATCGCAGCAAGCTGCGAGTCATGGGCGGCGTCCGCTTCGCCCTCGATACGGATGTCGATGAAGAGCCGGTCATTGCCGTAGACCGCCGGCTCGCCCAGCGGCTCGCCGTCGATCGGGATCAGGCCCTTGCCGTCCTTGCCGGTCGATTCCGCGATGAGCTGCTCGGCCCAGGCGCCGAAATCGGCAATCTTCTTCGACGACAGGATCGTCACCTTGTCGCGGCCTTCGAGCGCTGCATGGCCCATGGCAAGGCCGAGCTGCACGCCGGGGTTCTCGGCCGGCGGCACGTCCGGTCCGCAGGAGCGGGCCATCGCAAGCGCGTGCTTGATGAAGGTCTTGATATCGACGCCCGCGGTTGCCGCCGGCACCAGGCCGAATGGCGAGAGCACCGAGTAGCGTCCGCCGATGGAGGGCTCGCCGTGGAAGATGCGCGCATAGCTTAGCGTCTTCGCCGCCGTCTCCAGCGACGATCCGGGATCAGTGACCGCAATGAAGCGATGGCCGGTCTTGACCTTCGGTCCGACCGCCTGCGCGACGCGCTGGTGGAAATAATCCTTCATCGCATTCGGTTCGGTGGTGCCGCCGGACTTGCTGGAGACGATGAACACGGTGTTGGCGATGTCGATCCTGGCCTCCATTGCCCGCACCTGCGCCGGATCGGTGGAATCCAGCACGTGCAGCTTCGGGAACCCGGGCTTCTTGCCGAAGGTCTCGGCCAGCACCTCCGGCCCGAGGCTTGACCCGCCCATGCCGAGCACGACGGCGTCGGAGAATTTCTGGCCTTTCACGCGGCTGGCATAATCCTCATAATCGGCGACGTCGGCCTTGGCGGCGCTGTCGAGCCAGCCGAGCCATTTGTCCTCGTCGGTGCCGGTCCAGACCGATTTGTCCCGTTGCCACAGCCTGCGGATCTTTGCCGACGCGCGCCATTCCTCGGTGCTCTTGGCCACGGCCTTGCCGAGGCCGTCGCCGAGCGAGAGAAGCTGGCGGTCGATCGCAGGCCCGAGCACGGTGGCGCGCTTGTGGGCGACAGCGCCATAGAGCTTGTCGGCGGCGTCGGCGAACTGCTTGACGCCGTCCTTGACGAGTTCCTCGGTGATAGCATCGAGCGAGACGCCGGAGCGCTCCAGTTCTTCCAGCACGCGCCTGGCGTCGTCGACATTCTCTTCCAGGCTGTCCCGCGGCGTGCCGTGGTCGCGGAACGCATCCAATGTCGCCGGCGGCACGGTGTTGATGGTGTCGGGACCGATCAATTCCTCGACATAGAGGACGTCGCTGTAGTCCTTGTTCTTGGTGCCGGTCGAGGCCCACAGCATGCGCTGCGGCTTGGCGCCCTTGGCCGCGAGCTTGTCCCAGCGCGGACCTGAGAACAGGCGCTTGTAATCCTGGTAGGCGACCTTCGCATTGGCGATCGCGACCTTGCCCTTCAGCGCGGCGAGCCGTTCCTTCTCGCTCGGGTCGTTGGCGCGGGCAATCTTCTCGTCGAGCTGCTTGTCGACCACCGAGTCGATGCGGCTGACGAAAAAGCTCGCCACGCTCGCCACGTGCGAGGGATCGCCGCCACCTGCGACGTATGTCTCCAGACCGGCGAGATAGGCCTCGGCAACCTGCAGATAGACGTCCCTGGAGAACAGCAGCGTGATGTTGATGCTGATGCCGTCGCCGATGAGGGTCTCGATCGCCGGCAGGCCCTCCGGCGTTGCCGGCACCTTCACCATCAGGTTCTTGCGGTTGACGTCCTTCCAGAGCCGCCGCGCCTCTGTGACCGTTTCACCCGTGTCCATCGCCAGATAGGGCGAGACTTCCAGGCTGACATAGCCGTCGCCGCCCTTGAGGCGGTCGTAGACCGGGCGCAGCACGTCGGCGGCGTTCTGGATGTCCTCGACCGCGACGGCCTCGAACAGATCGGCGACCGACCGATCGCCGCGCTTCAATGCCTTGCCGATCGGCGCGTCGTACTCGTCCGAGCTGCCGATCGCTTTCTCGAAGATCGAGGGGTTGGAGGTGACGCCTTTGACGCCGTCGGTGTCGATCAGCCGCTTCAGGTCGCCCTTGGCGATGAAGCCGCGGGCCAGGAAGTCCAGCCAGACGGCTTGTCCGTGCTTTTCCAGTTCTTTGACGGGATTCATGATGCTAATTTATCTCCAAGCCTGCGGGCGAGGGGTTTCCGCGCCGGTCCTGACGCGCTATCCTCTAGCTTACATGCTTCCTTGAGGGAACCAATCAAGGGTATGGGCGTCATATCCTCCAGTGTAACTCCGTCGCGATCATGGCGATCCGCGTAGAGGGAGCCGAGTTGCGTAAAAGGTCGTTGGCCGTGAGGAATCGGCTAGGCCCTTGTTGTGTAACGCCAGCTGCCTCGCCTCGCCGCCAGTGGCTGCGCGGAGTACTCATCAGCGGATTCCGGTCCGCCTGATGCATCGTGGCTCGGTCGCGAATGGCCATGCTGGGGGAAAGCATGCAAGCACATCATGACCGTCTGGCGCTCGCTGTCACAGACAGCCCCCAGTCGGTCACGTCGACCGGATGCGTCGATGCGTCCCACGATCTCGAAATCGGTCCATGTACGACCCAACTGCGGTTGCTGATCGTTGCGGGTTTCGCCATGACGCTGCTCAGCGCAACGCTCGCCTTGGGCTGGTGGAATGCTTTTGGCGATTACGACACGACGGTCGGCTATGCCGGCGTGGTGGCGTTCGCCGCGATGACCGGCCGGCTGATCTGGATGCTCCCCGCCGAGCGGGCATCGGTGGTGATCGTCACCCCCTATGGCATTCGCGACCTTCGCATCGGCAATGAATTTCTGCTGTGGGACTCGATCGCGGAGATTTCGGCTGAAGAACGCCGCGGGCGCAAGGTGATCGTGCTGACGCCGACGCCGGCCTTGCAGAGGCAGCTCTGCAGCATCCGCGGCTTGGCCCGCGGTGCGACGGACGATCGCATCGTCATCCGGTCGGAGGGCCTGGCGACCGATTTTGATACACTGCTGCGCGTTTGCCGCGACTGTCACGCCGCCGGCGGTCCACGCACCGCATTGCAGCAGGAAGATGAACGCGCCATGCAAGGCTTCGCCGCACAAGGGTCATAAGATCGCCGTTCGCAGACGGCTATGATGCGGCGCCGGATGAACGCATCCCCGGTAATGCCCGGATGTTGCGAGCGAGTGACATTTTCTGGAAATGAGCCAATATAGACAAAGATTCGCTCAAATATCAGGCAGGTGCCTGTTCGTAACTCACCCTGTGCCTACGTTGTGCGTTGCGCCGAGAAGGCGCCCGGGTGTCGAATGATCGTCATGTGCTCACGCTGATTCGAGAGTGGCGCTAAGGAACGGTCCGGTCGCTGCTTTCGTTCAATTGTGTAGCGGAACTCACGCGGAGAGGGATCATGTACAACGATTCTCTATTCAACGCTTTCGCTAAGTCGTTCGAGGCGAGAAGCCAACACGACATGTCGATGGCGGAATATCTGGAATCGTGTCGAAGCGATCCCATGAAATACGCAAACGCGGCCGAACGACTGCTAGCAGCGATCGGTGAGCCCCAGACGATTGACACGGCCAAGGACCCACGCCTTGGCCGTATTTTTTTGAACCGCACGATCCGTACCTATCCGGCCTTCGCCGGTTTCTACGGCATGGAAGAAACCATCGAGCGCATCGTCGGTTTCTTCCGTCACGCGGCGCAGGGCCTCGAAGAGCGCAAGCAGATCCTGTATCTGCTCGGTCCGGTCGGCGGCGGCAAATCCTCGCTCGCTGAGCGGCTCAAGTCGCTGATGGAGGTGCATCCGATCTACGTGCTCAAGGCCGGCGACGAGCTCTCGCCCGTGTTCGAAAGCCCGCTCAGCCTGTTCGATCCGGATCAGCTCGGCCCGATGCTGGAAGAGAAATACGGCATTCCGCGCCGCCGTCTCACCGGCCTGATGAGCCCGTGGTGCTACAAGCGGCTGGAAGCCTTCGGCGGCGACATTTCCCAGTTTCGGGTTGCAAAGATCCAGCCGTCGCGGCTGCGCCAGATCGGGATCGCCAAGACCGAGCCGGGTGACGAGAACAACCAGGACATCTCCTCGCTGGTCGGCAAGGTCGACATCCGCAAGCTCGAAACCTACGCGCAGAACGATCCCGACGCCTACAGCTATTCCGGCGGCCTCAACCGCGCCAACCAGGGCGTGCTCGAATTCGTCGAGATGTTCAAGGCGCCGATCAAGATGCTGCACCCGCTGCTCACCGCGACGCAGGAAGGCAACTATATCGGCACCGAGAACATCGGCGCGATCCCCTTCACCGGCGTCATCCTTGCGCACTCCAATGAAGCCGAGTGGTCGAGCTTCAAGGCCAACAAGAACAACGAGGCCTTCATCGACCGCATCTGCGTGATCAAGGTGCCGTACTGCCTGCGGATCACGGAGGAGCAGAAGATCTACGAGAAGCTGATCCAGGGCTCCGAGCTCGCGGCCGCGCCTTGCGCGCCCGCGACGCTGGAAACGCTGGCGCGGTTCTCGGTGATGTCGCGCCTGCGCAAGCACGAAAATTCCACGATCTACGCCAAGATGAGGGTTTACGACGGTGAGAGCCTGAAGGAGACCGATCCGAAGGCGCGCAGCGTCCAGGAATATCGCGATGCCGCCGGCGTCGACGAGGGCATGGACGGTGTTTCCACCCGCTTTGCCTTCAAGATCCTGGCTGCGACCTTCAACCACGATCCGCAGGAAGTCGCCGCCGACGCGGTGCATCTGATGTACGCGCTGGAGCAATCGATCAAGCGCGAGCAACTGCCCGAGGAAGTCGAGAAGCGCTACCTCGAATTCATCAAGGCCGACCTTGCGCCGCGTTATGCCGAGTTCATCGGCAACGAGATCCAGAAGGCTTATCTCGAATCCTACTCGGATTACGGCCAGAACCTGTTCGACCGCTACGTCGACTACGCCGATGCCTGGATCGAGGACCAGGATTTCAAGGACGCCGACACCGGCCAGCTGCTGGATCGTGAGCTTTTGAACCAGGAGCTGACCAAAATCGAGAAGCCGGCGGGCATCGCCAACCCGAAGGATTTCCGCAACGAGGTGGTCAAATTCTCGTTACGGTCGCGCGCCCAGAACGGCGGCAAGAATCCGACCTGGATCTCCTACGAGAAGATTCGCGATGTGATCGAAAAGCGGATATTCTCCCAGGTTGAGGACCTGCTTCCGGTCATCTCCTTCGGGTCGAAGAAGGACGGCGAGACGGAGAAGAAGCACGGCGAGTTCGTCGCACGCATGGTGGAGCGCGGCTACACCGAGCGTCAGGTTCGCCGGCTCGTCGAATGGTACATGCGCGTGAAGCAGGCCGGTTGAGGCGGATGGAAAAGTGCCGATTCACATTATTGACAGGCGCCTGAATCCAGGCGGCAAGAGTCTCGAGAACCGGCAGCGGTTCTTGCGTCGGGCCAAATCCCTGGTGCAGGGCGCCGTCAAGAAGACCTCGCAGGAACGCGACATCAAGGACGTCCTGGAGGGTGGCGAGGTCACCATTCCGCTCGACGGCATGCACGAGCCGCGTTTCCGCCGCGACGGCGGAACGCGCGACATGGTGTTGCCCGGAAACAAGAAGTTCATCGAGGGCGACTATCTCCAGCGCTCCGGCCAGGGCAGTGCCAAGGATTCCGGTCCGGGCGAAGGCGACAGCGAGGACGCCTTCCGCTTCGTGCTCAGCCGCGACGAATTCGTCGATCTCTTCCTCGATGACCTCGAACTTCCTGATCTCGCCAAGCGCAAGATCGCGCAGACCGAGAGCGAGGGCATCCAGCGCGCCGGCTACACCACGTCGGGCTCGCCATCCAACATCTCGGTGAGCCGGACGGTTCGGCGCGCAATGGCGCGCCGTATCGCGCTCAAGCGTCCCAGCAAGGAGGAGATCGAAGAGCTTGAATCCGCCATCGCTGCCTGCGCAGATGAGGACGAGCGTCTGCTGCTGCTAGCCCAGCTCGAAAAACTGAAGGCGAAATCCAAGCGCATTCCCTTCATCGATCCGCTCGACATCCGCTACCGCCGCTTCGAGACGGTTCCAAAGCCCGTTGCCCAGGCTGTGATGTTCTGCCTGATGGACGTGTCGGGCTCGATGTCCGAGCACATGAAGGATCTCGCCAAGCGCTTCTACATGCTGCTCTACGTATTTCTGAAGCGCCGCTACAAGCATGTCGACATCGTCTTCATCCGCCACACCGATCGCGCCGAGGAGGTGGATGAGCAGACCTTCTTCTATGGCCCGGCTTCCGGCGGCACGCTGGTCTCCAGCGCGCTGCAGGCCATGCACGAGATCGTGCGCGAACGCTTCAGCCCGTCGGACTGGAATATCTACGCTGCGCAAGCTTCCGACGGCGACAATTCCTATTCCGACGGCGAGCTCGCGGGCATGCTGCTGACCGACAAAATCCTGCCGGTCTGCCAGTTCTTCGCCTATCTCGAGGTCGGCGAGTCCGGCGGCAGCGCCTTCGATCTGTCCGACTCCTCGCTCTGGACCCTCTACGAGCGCTTGCGCAACAGCGGCGCACCGCTCTCGATGCGCAAGGTCAGCGAGCGCAGCGAAATTTTTCCGGTGTTCCACGATCTGTTTCAGCGCCGCGACACTGCCCAGGAGAAAGCCGCTCCATGACGGAACGCTTGTTCGAAGGCGCCGATTGGGATTTTCACACCTTGCAGCGCATCACGGATGCCTGCGAGGAGGTGGCGACGAAAGATCTCGGGCTCGACGTCTATCCGAACCAGATCGAAGTCATCACCGCCGAGCAGATGCTGGACGCCTATTCGTCGGTCGGCATGCCGCTGTTCTACAAGCACTGGTCGTTCGGAAAGCACTTTGCGTATCACGAGGCCTCATACCGCAAGGGCCTCATGGGCCTCGCCTATGAGATCGTGATCAACTCCTCGCCCTGCATCTCCTACCTGATGGAAGAGAACACGGCGACGATGCAGACCCTGGTGATCGCGCACGCCGCCTTCGGCCACAATCACTTCTTCAAGAACAACTATCTGTTCAAGCAGTGGACCGACGCCGACGGCATCCTGGACTATCTGGATTTCGCCAAGAACTACGTCATGCAATGCGAGGATCGCTACGGCCGGGTGGAGGTCGAGCGCACCCTCGATGCCGCGCATGCGTTGATGTCGCATGGGATCGACCGCTATCCCGGCAAGAAGAAGCTCGACCTCCGCGCCGAAGAGAAGCGGGCAGGGCGCCGCCGCCAGCACGAGGAGGAGGTCTTCAACGACCTCTGGCGCACCGTGCCGGCGGGAAAGAGCAAGACCCGGTCCGCGCTCAGCATCGAACGCCGCCGCAAGCTGCTCGGCCTGCCGCAGGAGAACCTGCTGTATTTCCTCGAGAAGAGCGCGCCGCGGCTGGCGCCCTGGCAGCGCGAGCTGTTGCGCATCGTCCGCCACATCGCGCAATATTTCTATCCGCAGAGCCAGACCAAGGTGATGAACGAGGGGACGGCGACCTACGTCCACTATCGCATCATGACCAAGCTGCATCAGCAGGGCCGCATCAGCGACGGCAATTTCCTCGAATTCCTGCAGTCGCACACCAATGTCGTGTTCCAGCCCGAATTCGATGACCAGCGCTTTTCCGGCTTTAATCCCTATGCGCTCGGCTTCGCCATGATGCAGGACATCGAGCGCATCGTCACCAGGCCGGAAGACGAGGACCGCGAATGGTTCCCGGACATCGCCGGCAAGAACGACGTGATGGGCGTGCTGCGCGACGTCTGGGCCAACTACCGCGACGAGAGTTTCATCGCCCAGTTCCTGAGTCCGAAGCTGATGCGGCACCTCCGCATGTTCCACCTGCATGATGACCCCGAGGAACGCGCCGGCATCCGGGTCGACGCCATTCACGACGAGCGGGGCTTCCGCCGTGTCCGGCGCGAGCTGGCACGGCAGCACGATGTCGGCTACATCGACGCGAATATCGAGGTGGTCGACGTCGATCTCTCCGGCGACCGGCGGCTGATCCTGCATCACCATGTCATCAAGGGCGCGCAGCTCAACGAGACCGACGCCAAGCGCGTGCTCCAGCATCTAGCCGATCTCTGGACCTACGACGTCGCACTGATCGAGGTCGACGCCGGTGACAAGGTGCTGCGCGAATATGTCGTGAGCCCGCGCCCGATCTCGGCGGTGGCCTGACGCTGCTGACTATGCGGAGCAATACGGCGAGATGCGCGTTGATGCGCCCTCGCCCCTTGTGGGAGAGGGCGGCGACGCTCGGAGACACAAGCTCACTGCGGTGAGGGGTATCTCTCAACGTTTCCCGTGTCGATAGAGACCCCTCATCCGGCGCTTCGCGCCACCTTCTCCCACAAGGGGAGAAGGAAAGCGTTCGTGGCTCCACAACGGCTGTTCTATCCGGAACGTTTCGCCGGCTTCTTCTTGGACGCATTCAGCGCCACGGCTGCGCGGATCAGCGCCTTCAACGCCTTCTCGTTGATCTTCTCGCCTTCGCGAATATCGATCGCGCGCCGCACGTTGCCGTCGAGGCTCGAGTTGAACAGGCCGGCTGGATCGTCCAGCGCTGCGCCCTTGGCAAAGGTCATCTTCACCACGGCCTTGTAGGTCTCGCCGGTGCAGATGATGCCGTCGTGCTCCCACACCGGAACGCCGCGCCATTTCCATTCCTCGACGACGTCAGGATCGGCCTCCTTGATCAGGCCGCGGATTCGTCCGAGCATGTCGCCGCGCCAGTCGCCGAGCTCCTTGATCCTGCCGTCGATCATCCTGGATGGCGAAGCGCCATCCGCCTTCGTCGCGCTGCTGTTTTTCACGGTGATGGCCTTCTTCATGTTCACGCCTCTTGTCGGGCGCCGCGGCTGCGGCCGAGATATGGCAGCGCGAACATGTAGAGTCCGGTCGCAAGCAATGGGATCAATGGGACGAAGGCGAGCAAGCCGATCCACGTCGCCTGGACTTGCAGCGTCAGGGCGACGATGTTGGCGATGACGGCAAGCGTGAAAGCGATCGACAGCCAACGATGGATCTGTCGAACCCACATGTTTCCGGTCAATGAAACCTCCTCTTGAGATGATTGAATGAAGGCCGGCGGCCAAGCTAGTCTGCCCTTGCCAGCAGCTCGTCCAGCTTGGCGAGAAACTGCTTCCAGCCGGCATGCGCGCCGCCAAAAGCCTGCTTCTGCGTCGGGCTGAAGCCCGCTTGCTCGACGCGCAGATGCGTGCCTGCGCCCGCCGGCGTCAGCGTGAAGGTCACGACGCTCTTGAGATCGAACGCCGCGTCGTCATGCGAGAAATTCCAGGTGTAGGCGAGTGTCTTCTGCGGCTCGATGGTGAGGACCTCGCAGTCCAGCACGCCGCCCCACTCGCCGCGAAGGTTGAAGCGGTGGCCCACGTTCGGCTTGAAGTCGTTCTTCATCAGCCATTCCTCGATCAGATGTGGCTGCGTCAGCGCGCGCCAGATCCGCTCTGCCGGAAAGGCAAATTCGCGCTCGACGACGACAGATCGGGTTTCGGTGGGGGATTCGTTCATTGGTCCATCCTCTTCAGGAGATCGTCGAGCGCATCGAGCCGGTTCTGCCAGAATCCGGTCATCTGGCTGGTCCAGTCGATCAGCGGATTGAGCGCGCCGGGCTGGGCGCTGTAATGCGTCTGCCGCCCTTGATGCCGGTCGCGCACCAGGCCAGCCTGCTTCAGCGCGCCGAGATGTTTTGAGACTGCGGGCTGGGAAACGCCCGACAGTGCTGTCAGGGCTCCGACCGTCTGTTCGCCCCCGCGGCACAATCGCTCGAAGATCGCCCGACGAGTGGGGTCGGCGAGCGTCCTGAACAGAAGGTCGTGAGCGGTGGCGGGCATAAAATCCATAACCTGCAAGTTATGGATATATTCATAACCCTGGGGTTATGGGTACGTCAAGGGGGATGTCGAGCGCGCGCTCCTACGGCCGCAGATAGAGATAACCCTGCGACTGGAGCTCGGCCAAACGGACGACGCCACCCTTCTCCGCGCTGACGAAGCCCGGCAGGAGATCCGTGAGCGTGACGTTCTGCGCCTTCATCGTGTTGCCGCAGGCGGCAAGCTCGACGCCATCCTTGGAAAAATCGCCGACGCGCTTGCTAATGTCAGGGTTGGCCTGCGCCGAGTGAAACGCCTTCAGTGCCGGGCCGTGGATCACCAGCGCGATCGTCACATGGTCGGGGCCGCCGACGCCATCGATGTGGTTCTGGATGTTGCCGAGGACGAAGTTGACCTTCTCGGCATCGCTCAGGTGATAGACCACCTTCAGCTTGTTGCCCGTGCCGGCCTCGGTCGAGGCCTTCGCGCTGGAGGCGCCAAGTGCCGCGCCCAGGCCTGAGACGGCGCTCCACAAGATGTTCCGGCGGTTCATGACGATCTCCCCTCGATTGTGCCGGACACATATCATTTGTGGCGGAGCGCGGCGAGTTCCTTGCGGTCGGTCACGAGCGAGGCGCATTCCTTATTGTCCGTTCGATCTAGGCGGAAAATCCCGTCGTCGGCCCCGGCGACCAGTGACAGTTCGGCATCGTCGTCCGGCTTGTTGTTCTGCCAGACCCTGACCCGCGCCAGCCGCACGATCGCCGATTTGTCGTCCTTCGAGAGCGCGACGCCGATGCCGCCGCCCTCGCAGTCGACGCCGCAACCGAGGCGGATTTCGGTGCCGTCCTTGGTGAACACAGCGTGATGACAGGAGCCGCTGGAATCGAAATCGCCGGAGCGGTGACGATATCTGAAGCCGAGGCGGAAGGAGTTGTGGAACTGCTTGTCTTCGGTGTCCATCTCCGCCGAGATCAGCAGCTTCATCGAGGCGACCTTCTGCTTCGGATGGTGCGCCAGATGCTCGGCATCGTAGCGGCGCACGAAGCAGGCATAGGCCTTGTTGCCGGGTTCGCCGGCATACGTGCGCGCGTTGAAGGTTTCGGCTTCGGCCTTGATGGCCTCACGGATATCGTCGGCCTCCTCGGCGTGAGCGGCGCCGCCGAGCGCGGCAAGGAAGACGGCCGCAACGAGAAAAGACTTCATGATGGCCTCGCGTGCAGCAGCTGAGCTGTACGCTGTAGACGCAGCCCCGGTGCGACGCGTTCAACGTCCGCACAGCTGACAGCATCATCGCAGGGCGGAGCGAGGTGATTAGTTCCACGCCGGGCATTAGTCGTCGGTGGGGTCCTGAAGGTTCATTCGACGTGACGCCTTCGCCTTTCGGAACTCGGCGCCTGCGATTCCACGGACATTGCCCGATTCCATCGATGTGATAGCCTTCACAGACGATCGCCTTTGGCAGTCGTAGGCTGGGGTCTGCCTTTGCAAGTTTGTGGAGTCCCCGCAATGGGCGAAATTCGCAACTTCAGATCCGGGAATGACGAGCCGCCTTCGCACGGCCCTATGCCTCGTCGCCTCGCGGCCATCATTGTCGGTGACATCGCTTCCTACAGCCGCCTGATGCAGGCCGACGAAGAGGGCACGCACGTCCGCGTCAAGCGGATCGAGCGGGATCTCATCCAGCCCAGCATCGTCGAGCACAACGGAAGTCTGGTGAAGACGACGGGCGATGGCTTCATCGCGATTTTCGACAGTCCGGTCGAGGCCGTCCGATGCAGCATCGTCATCCAGCAGAATCTCATCGGCCGCAACGCCTCGCTTCCGAAGAACACCCGGATCGAGTACCGGATTGGCGTCAATCTCGGTGACGTCATCGTGGAGCCTGACGACGTCTACGGCGACGGCGTCAATATCGCCACGCGTATCGAGGGCATCGCCGAGCCAGGCCAGGTCTTTATCTCCGGCGCGATCTACGAGCAGATCAAGCACAAGGTCGTGTGCGGTTACGAGTCGCTCGGGGACCGCAAGGTCAAGAACATCACCGATCCCGTGCGCGTTTATAAAGTGCTGCCGGATGCAGACGCGGTCGGCAGGACGCGGGGGCGGCGCGAGAATGCCCTGATCTTTCTCCTGGGTATCACGCTGTCGGTGATGGCCGCCGGCGTGCTGTGGTATCTTCTGGCTCAGGCGCCGGGCAGGGTGGGCGAGCAGGCCGCCGTCACTCCCGCCTCTCCTGTCGCATCGCCGAGCCCGCAGCCTCCGCCGCGCGAAGCGGCGCCGCAGACGCCGCAGCCTTCTCCCTCGTCGGCTTCATCATCTCCATCGCCCGCTCCGGCGCCAAGTCAATCGACGAGTCAATCGGTAAGTCAATCGCCGATTCCCGTCCGCGAACCCGAGATGGTCGCCATTCGCGGCGGCAGCTTTGCGATGGGAAGCAACGACGACCCGACCGAGCGTCCCGTCCATCAGGTGACGGTGAAGCCGTTCTCGATCAGCAAATATCCCGTGACCGTGCAGGAATGGAACGAGTGCGCCGCTGCAAAGGCGTGCAGCTTCACCGCCATCGGCAACGACGATGCGCCGGTCAGCAATGTGAGCTGGACCGACGCGCAGCAATATGCGGCCTATCTCGCCAAGGCGACGAAGAAGACGTATCGGCTTCCGAGCGAAGCCGAATGGGAATATGCCGCGCGGGGCGGAACGCAGACCAGATATTGGTGGGGCGACAAGCTGCAGCCGGGCATGGCCGGTTGCAAGGATTGCGGTGATCTCGCGGCCGAGCAGCCAGCGAAAGTCGGCAGCTTCAAGCCGAACCCGTTCGGGCTCCACGACATGGGCGGCGGTGTCGATCAGTGGGTCGAGGACTGCTGGCACAAGACCTATCAGGGCGCGCCCACCGACGGCTCGGCATGGAGCAGCGGGGACTGCAGCGCTCATGTCCTGCGCTCGGGCTCCTGGAAGAACGATTCGAGATATGTGCGGCCGTCCAACCGCGATGGCTACGACACCAATGTTCGTTACCCCACGCACGGATTCCGCGTGGCGCTCAGTCCTTAAGTGGTGGAGTTGGTTTGATGCAGATCCTTCGTTGCGTCGCGCTGGCGGCGGCGCTCGCATTGCTTCCGGGGGCAGCCTTTTCGCAGGGCAAGGCAGCGCCCAAGGACGCAAAGCTCTATTTCATCACCCCGCGTGACGGGCAGAAGGTGCGCGGCGGATTCTGGGTCCGGTTCGGCTTGCGCAACATGGGAGTGACCCATGCCGGCGACGAGTACCAGAACGCCGGTCACCATCATCTGCTGATCGACGTCAACGACCCCATCGATCCCAAGGAGCCGATCCTGCAGGACAAGTCGCATCTGCATTTCGGGGCAGGGCAGACCGAAACGCTGCTCGAGCTTCCGCCCGGGACGCACACGCTTCAACTCGTGCTGGGCGATGCCAAGCACTATCCGTTCGAGCCGCCCATCGTGTCGGAGAAGATCACCATACGCGTCCGGCAGCCGGCCGCGGCGCGATAGGCAATCACCGCAGGCTGGCGTTGAACTTGTCCAGCGCCGCCGAGCCCGGGCAGAGCGTGTCGGCTTCCAGCGTGTTGAGCGGCGTTTCGACCGTGTTGAGATGCTCGTGCAGGTCTTCCGCGTCGGGATCGACATAGAGCAGGCCGGTGACGATCTGTCCCTTGGCGGCGTGCTTTTGCAGGAAGGTCTGGGCGCCGAGCCGGTCGTGCGGATCGTAGTCGGCGTCGATCTTGCGCAGCGCGATCCTGCTGCCGTCATGCTGCTCGACCATTTGCACGGTGCCCGGTGCGTAATCCACCGCAATCGGATCGCGGCCGACCAGCACATCGAGCCGGTTCACCGCGTCATTGTGCTCGCGGACATAGTCGAAGCTCTTGGTCGAGCCGGCATGGTTGTTGAAGGCGATGCAGGGGCTGATGACGTCGATGAACGACGCGCCCTTGTGGCGGATCGCGGCCGCGATCAGCGGCACGAGCTGGGTCTTGTCGCCGGAGAACGAGCGCGCGACGAAAGTCGCTCCCAACTGCAGCGCGATCGCGACGAGGTCGATGGCGTTGTCGGTGTTGGTGACGCCCTTCTTGGACTTCGAGCCGCGGTCGGCGGTCGCCGAGAACTGGCCCTTGGTCAAACCGTAGACGCCGTTGTTCTCGACGATATAGGTCATGTTGACGCCGCGCCGGATCGAATGCGCGAACTGGCCGAAGCCGATCGAGGCGGAATCGCCGTCGCCGGAGACGCCGAGATAGATCAGGTCGCGATTGGCGAGATTGGCGCCGGTCAGGACGCTGGGCATGCGGCCGTGCACGGAGTTGAAGCCGTGCGAATTGCCGAGAAAATAGTCCGGCGTCTTCGACGAGCAGCCGATACCCGAAATCTTGGCGACCCGGTGCGGCTCGATCGAAAGCTCATAGCAGGCCTCGATGATGGAGGCCGTGATAGAGTCATGGCCACAGCCGGCGCACAGCGTCGAGATCTTGCCCTCGTAATCGCGATGGGTGTAGCCGAGCTCGTTCTTCTTCAGCCCGGGATGGTGGAATTTCGGCTTTGCAATGTAGGTCATGACACGGTCTTGCGGAGCGGGGTCACCTTGATGTGATCCTGGTGGTCGCCAATGGCTTTTGCGATGAAGCGGGCGGTGATCGGCGAGCCGTCGTAATGCACGATCGGCACCAGCCGCACCGGGTCGATGCCGTTTTCGTTGACGATGAGCTGGCGCAGCTGGCTGTCGCGATTCTGCTCGACCACATAGACGAAATCGTGCTCGGCGAGGAAGCTCGCCACGCTGGAGTGGAACGGGAAGGCGCGGATGCGCAGGCGGTCGAGCTGATGCCCGCGCGCTTCCAGCAATCCGATCGCCTCGTCCATCGCCGGCGTGGTCGAGCCGAAATCGATCACGCCGTATTTGGTTGGCCGTTCCGCATTGGCCTGGAGCGGCCGCGGCACCAGATCCTGCGCGGTCTCGAACTTGCGCATCAGGCGCTGCATGTTGTCGGCGTAGACCGAGCCCTCTTCGGAGTAACGCGCATAGCGGTCGCGCGACGTGCCGCGGGTAAAATAGGAGCCCTTGGTCGGATGCGTGCCGGGATAGGTTCGGTAGGGGATGCCGTCGCCGTCGACGTCGAGATAGCGCCCGAAATCGCGGCCTTCGTCCAGCATCTCCGCGGTCATCACCTTGCCGCGGTCATATTGCTTGGCGTCGTCCCATTTCAGCGGACGGCAGAGCCGGTGGTTCATGCCGATGTCGAGGTCGAGCATCAGGAAGATGGTGGTCTGAAGCCGCTCGGCGAGATCGAAAGCCGCGGCCGCGAACTCGAACGCTTCGGCGGGATCTTCGGGGAACAGCAGCACATGCTTGGTGTCGCCATGCGAAGCATAGGCGCAGGCGATGATGTCGCATTGCTGGGTGCGGGTCGGCATGCCGGTCGAGGGACCGGCGCGCTGGATGTTCATGATCACGGCCGGGATTTCGGCGAAATACGACAGCCCGATGAACTCGGTCATCAGCGAGATGCCGGGGCCGGAGGTCGCGGTGAAGGCGCGCGCGCCGTTCCAGGAGGCGCCGATCACGATGCCGATCGAGGCGAGCTCGTCCTCGCCCTGCACGATGGCGTATTTCGCCTTTCCGGTCTCCGGGTCGTGCCGGTACTTCTTGCAGTGGGCGGTGAAAGCTTCTGCCACCGACGAGGACGGCGTGATCGGATACCAGGCGCACACCGTGGCGCCGCCATAGACGGCGCCGAGCGCGGCGGCGCTGTTGCCTTCGATGAAGATGCGGTCGCCGACCTTGTCGGACTTCTTCACCCGCAGCCCGGTCGGGCATTTCAGGTTTTGCAGCGCCCAGTCGCGGCCGAGATGCAGCGCGTGGACGTTGGACGAGAGCAGCTTCTCCTTGCCCTTGTACTGCTCGCCGATCAGCTGCTCGATCAGCTTCGGATCCATGTCGAGCAGCGCCGAGAGCGCCCCGAGATAGATGATGTTCTTGAACAGCTGGCGCTGGCGCGGATCGGTATAGGTCGAGTTGGTGATCGCGGTCAGGGGGACGCCGATCACGGTGATGTCGTCGCGGAATTTGGTCGACGGCATCGGCTTGGTGGAATCATAGAACAGGTAGCCGCCGGGCTCGATGCCGGCGACGTCCTTGTCCCAGGTCTGCGGGTTCATGGCGACCATCATGTCGACGCCGCCGCGGGCGCCGAGATGGCCGTCTTCGGTCACCCGCACCTCGTACCAGGTCGGCAGGCCCTGGATGTTGGAGGGGAAGATGTTACGGGGGCTCACCGGAACGCCGTGGCGCAGGATCGCGCGCGCAAACATCTCGTTGGCGCTGGCCGAGCCGGATCCGTTGACGTTGGCGAAGCGGACGACGAAGTCGTTTACGCTGCTGATCGGCTTTTTGTCGGACATGCTGAACCTGCGTGAGTCATCTCGATCAAATATTTCTGCATGTCCCAGGCGCCGGTGGGGCAGCGCTCGGCGCACAGCCCGCAATGCAGGCAGACATCCTCGTCCTTCACCATCACGCGCCCGGTCTTGAGGTCGCTGGACACATAGAGATCCTGGTCCGGATGCAGCGAGGGTGCTTTCAGGCGCTGACGGAGATCGCCTTCCTCGCCGTTGTCCGTGAAGGTGATGCAATCCATCGGACAGATGTCGACGCAGGCATCGCACTCGATGCAGAGCGAGGTCGAGAACACGGTCTGGACGTCGCAGTTCAGGCAGCGATGAGCTTCGCCCAGCGCCAGCTTGACGTCATAGCCGAGCTCGACCTCGGTGCGGATGTCCTTCAGCGCGATCACCTTGTCGCGATGCGGCACCTTGTAGCGCTTGTCGTTGGAGATGTCGTTGTCATAGCTCCATTCGTGGATGCCCATCTTCTGCGAGGAGATGTACACGTCGGGCAATGGCCGCTCGGTGATGTCCTCGCCCGAGAGCATTTTGTGGATCGACAGCGCGGCGTCATGGCCCTGCGCCACCGCCCAGATGATGTTTTTCGGCCCGAACGCGGCGTCGCCGCCGAAGAACACCTTCGGGTTGGTCGAGACGAAGGTTTGCGGATCGACCTTGGGCATGTGCCATTTATCGAACTCGATGCCGCAGTCCTGCTCGATCCAGGGGAAGGCGTTCTCCTGGCCGACCGCGACCAGCACGTCGTCGCATTCGATGGTCTGGTCCGGCTCGCCCGAGGGGACGAGGTTGCGGCGGCCCTTGGCGTCGTATTCGGCCTTCACCTTCTGGAAGGTGATGCCGGTGAGCTTGCCGTTTTCGTGGACGAACGCTGTGGGAACGAGGAAATTGAGGATCGGAATGTCTTCGTGGAGCGCGTCTTCCTTCTCCCAGGGCGAGGCCTTCATTTCCTCGAAGCCGGAGCGCACGACGACCTTCACCTCTTCGCCGCCGAGGCGACGCGCAGTGCGGCAGCAATCCATCGCGGTGTTGCCGCCGCCGAGCACGATGACGCGCTTGCCGATCTTGTCGGTATGACCGAACGAGACCGAGGACAGCCAGTCGATGCCGATATGGACGTTGGCGGCTGCTTCCTTGCGTCCGGGGATGTCGAGTTCGCGGCCGCGCGGTGCGCCGGAGCCGACGAAGATTGCGTCGTACTTCTCCGCGAGCAGCGCCTTCATGCTCTCGATGCGATGGCCGCCCTTGAAGTCGACGCCGAGACCCAGGATGTAGCCGGTCTCCTCGTCGATGACCGAATCCGGCAGGCGGAATTTCGGGATCTGCGAGCGCATCATGCCGCCGGCTTGGGCATCGGCGTCGAACACGGTGCAGTGATAGCCGAGCGGCGCGAGATCGCGGGCGACCGTCAGCGAAGCGGGACCACCGCCCACGAATGCAACGCGCTTGCCGTTCTTGGCCGAGGGGCGCGGCAAGCGCTGCGTGATGTCGTCCTTGAAGTCGGCGGCGACGCGCTTCAGGCGGCAGATCGCGACCGGCGTCTCCTCGACGCGTCCGCGGCGGCACGCCGGCTCGCATGGACGATCGCAGGTCCGTCCCAGAATTCCTGGAAACACGTTCGATTTCCAATTGATCATATAGGCGTCGCTGTAGCGGCCTTGGGCGATCAGTCGGATGTATTCGGGAACGGGAGTGTGCGCAGGACAGGCCCATTGGCAATCGACCACTTTGTGAAAGTAGTCGGGGGCCGCAATATCGGTCGGTTTCATTCCTACCCTGTCCGCGCAGGCTCAAAGACCCCGCGGCCTTTTCTTGAGCTTGCGAACGCTAACGCGCGGCGATCTGGTTTCTGAATGACGTCATTGGGTTAGCTTATTAGAACCGCTCCGAAGTACAACGGCAAATTTCGCGCTTCCCCTCTTTCATGGGAGCTACGCGCGCACAGATTAACGGCCGTGCGCAGTATGTGGCGGTGCAGCATGTTGCGATGCGTCCAATGGCTTAGTTGCGCGCGATGTCGCTCTTCGCGAGGTCCCACATCAGGCAGTAGGAGCCGACCGACACGGGAAGCGGGAATGGCGAGGCGGCAGGGCCGGTGAAGCGCTCGGCGATCACGGACGAGACCGCGCCGACATGCGTGCCGTCGATCAGCACGAACCAGTCGCGCGCGCCTTCGTTGCGCACCGCCGGAATATCCGCGGTCGCGCCTGATAGTTCCGGCTCGCTTTCGAGCAGATGCATGGAGATGATGCCGTCGTGTTTTTCCGGCGCCAGCCGTTCTTGCAGTGCGTCACGCCACGCGACTGCATTGTCCGCCGTCGGCCGCAGCCGCACGAGGCCGAGCGCCGCGCCGCGTCCGGTACCGTTGCTGATCGTGATGCGGGCGACCACGCGGAGCATGTCCTTGAAATGCGCCATGCTCCGCCGCGACCATTCGGTCTGACTGGCGAGCCTCGCCCGGTAGGCGGGACTGTCGAGCACGTCGAGCGTCGCGGTTGAATACAGCGAGAGATATTTGGGATTGGCGGCGTGCGCGACATAGCGCCGCGCTTCGAGAAAGCCCTCGATCGCAACGCGCTCTTCCAGATGCTCGCGATCGTACCAGCGGTTGAAATCGGGTTCATTTGGAACGTCGATATTCATCGACGTGAGCAACATGCCCTTCCCGGCGAGTGGCATTTTCTTGTCCCGCTATCGCGAAATCTTCGAAGCGATATCTGCGATCGACTTCATGACCGCGTCCCGCACGCCGGTATCATAGAGCGAATGGCCGGCTTCTTCCACGATGCGAATCTCGGAACCCGGCCACACTTTCGCGAGCGCCTGCGATGTCTCGGGAGGGCACAACAGATCGTAGCGGCCCTGGACGATGATGCCGGGAATGCCGTTGAGCTTGCCGGCGTTCCGCAACAACTCGTTCTCCGTCATGAAGCTGTCTTGGACGAAATAATGCGCCTCCATGAACGGCGTCGCCGGCAATGTGCGCCACACGTTCAGCGACGCCAGATCCAGCCGTGTCTTTGCCGCCTTGTGCTCCGACAAGGCGCGTTCGGTATCGTGCCAGGCGCGCGAGGCCGGGCCATGCACCGCCGGATCGGGATCGAGGATGCGGCGATAGTAGGCTTCCACCGGTTGCGCGCGCTCCTCTACCGGCAGCACGCTCAGAAAATCGTCGTAGAGCGCGGGGTAGAATTGCGACAGGCGCGAGGTGAAGGCGATCTCGACTTCAGCACGCGTGCCGAGAAAGGTCGCGCGCAGCGCAATTCCGGAGACGCGCTCGGGATGCGCCTGCGCATAAGCCAGCGCCAGCGTCGCGCCCCAGGAGCCGCCGACCACCATCCAGCGCGCGACGCCGAATTTCTCGCGGATCTTTTCCATGTCCGCGATCAGATGCTGCGTGGTGTTGTGTGCGCGCGATCCCTTCGGCCGGCTGCGACCGCAGCCGCGCTGGTCGAACAGCACGGCATGAAAACGGTCGGGATCAAACAGCCGGCGGTGGTCGGGCTGGCAGCCGCTGCCGGGGCCGCCATGCAGATAGACCGCCGGGATTCCGTCGGTGCGGCCGACGCTCTCGACATAGAGCTCGTGGCCGCCGCCGACGTCGAGCATTTCGGAGGTCAGCGGTGCAAAGGGATCGGCGCGCTTGACTGAGCTGGCCGCGTCGGCGTCAGGCACCATTCTCGGATTCCAGGGTGCCGCCGGCGAAATTGCGATAGAGGAAGCGGTTGGTTTCGCCCTCAGCCTCGCGCTCGGCCTGCTTGAAGATGGTCTCGTGCAGCGGCGACAGCGCGCAGGCGGGATCGGTGTTGGCGGCGTCGCCGGTCAGCGCAAAGGCCTGGCAGCGGCAGCCGCCGAAATCGATCTCCCGGAATTCGCAACTCTTGCACGGCTCCTTCATCCAGCCGGTGCCGCGGTAGCGGTTGAAGGCGTCCGAGTTCTGCCAGATCCAGGCGATCGAATGGTTGGAGCGCACGGATTCGAAGTCGAGCCCGGTGATGCTCTCGGCGGCGTGGCAGGGCAGCACCTTGCCGGCCGGCGAAATGTTGAAGAACTGCCGACCCCAGCCGCCCATGCACTTCTTCGGCCGCAGCGCGTAATAATCGGGCACGACATAGTCGATCGTGAGCCGGCCCTTCAGCCGCTCGCGCGCCTCCTCGACGATGCGGGTGCACTCGTCGAGCTGCGCCACCGTCGGCATCAGCGCGGCGCGGTTCTTTAGCGCCCAGCCGTAATATTGGACATTGGCGACCTCGAGCCGGTCGGCGTCGAGGTCCACCGACATCTGGATGATATCAGACAGCTGGTGCAGGTTTTGCCGATGCATCACCGCATTCACGGTGAGCGGCAAATCGAGCTCGCGCGTCCATTTTGCGACTTCGAGCTTCTTGCGGTGCCCGTTTTTGTAGCCGCCGACGCGGTCGGCGAGGGCTTCTTCAACGCCCTGAAAACTGATCTGGACGTGGCAGAGCCCGGCATCGGCAAGTTCGCTCAACCGCTCACGCGTCAGCAGCACCGCCGAAGTGATGAGGTTGGTGTAGAGCCCGACGTCGCTCGCATGCTTGACCAGCTCGACGAGGTCCTTGCGCGCCGTCGGCTCGCCGCCGGAGAAATGCACCTGCAGCACGCCGATCTCGGCGAGTTCGCTCAATACCTTCTTCCATTCCTCGGTCGTCAGCTCCTTGCCCGAGCGGTCGAGCTCGACCGGGTTGGAGCAATAGGGACATTGCAGCGGGCAGCGATGGGTGATCTCGAGCAGCACGGCGAGCGGAATGCCGAACGTCTCTGCCGTCGAGCGGCTCTTCTCCAGCACCGCGAGGCTGTCGCTGGCGTCGGGCGGGATGGTGGGATTGCCGAGCACATCGCTCATGACGTCTTCTCCCGGGCCTCCGTGAGAAAGCCCTTGTCGGCGAGATCCTGCAGCATGACGATGACGTCGGCCAGGATCGCCTCGCGCGGCGCGGCGTATTTTGCCGCGAGTTGGTCGGACATTTCGCCGACATTGCGCTCGCCGTCGCAGAGCTGCAAGACCTCGACCGCGATCTCGTCCGGCGCCAGCACGCGTTCGGGCGCCAGGATCACCCAGACTTTTCGCGTCTCGTCATATTTCAGCTTGGCGTGCCGCGGCAGAACCGGCCTGCTCGTCTCGCTGACGCTGATGTGACGCGGCCCGGCCATCGCTCGTTCCTCAGCTCGCCTTTTGGTGTTCTTGGGGCACGAACGCGCCCGGCGGAATATGGCCCTCGACATAGGCGTGTTGCAACGCGTCGAGCTGCACCCATAGCACGTTGGTCTTGAAGATCAGCGCATTGCAGACGGACGCGCGTTGCTCGGGCGTGACGGCATGCGCCTTGACATAGTCGAGCGCAAACCCGGCGTCGCGCGGCGCCTGCGCCAGCCGGCGCTTGAAGTAGCTCATGATATCAGGATTGACGAAGTCGTAGTGCTCCAGCATCCCGGAGATGCGCTCTTCGTGCAGGTTCGGCGCGAACAATTCGGTGAGCGAGGACGCGATCGCCTCCAGCGGCGACTTCTCGCGGCAATAATGCACATAGGCTTCCACCGCAAAGCGCGTCGCCGGCAGGATGCCTTCGGTCGATTCCACGTAAGCTGTGTCCAACCCGAGGCCTTCGGTCAGCTTCAGCCAGCGCTCGATACCGCCTTCGGAGCCGATGTCGCCGTCATGATCCTCGATGCGGTGGCGCCATTCCAGCCGCGTGGCGCGGTCGCGGAAGCGCGAGATCACCACCGCGTCCTTGATCGGGATGGTGCTCTGGTAATAGTAGCGGTTCAGCGCCCAGGCCTGCACCTGGCCCTTGTTGAGCTTGCCGCCATGCAGCAGTCTATGGAACGGATGCAGGCTGTGATAGCGCGTCGCACCGATGTGACGCAGCGTCGCCTCCAGCTCCTCGGCGCAAGTGAGCCTGATGTCCTTGCCGATCGAGAGCGCGGTCATTCCAGTCAGTGACGCGGCATTCACAGCACGATCTCCGTTCCGTCCGCGGGTATCTGCCAGCCCGCCGCTTCAGCGGCCTTGCGCTCCGGGGAAGCGGGCAGCAGCGCCGGATTCGAATTATTGATATGCAGAAATATCTTCCTGTCGAGTGTGAGGTCGGCGAGCCGCGCGATGGCGCCGTGGTCGCCGGACATCGCGACGTGGCCCATGCTTTTGCCGGTCTTGTGGCTAAGCCCGGCCTTGATCATCTCGTCGTCCTGCCACACCGTGCCGTCGAAGAACACCAGCGCAGCGCCGTCGATCTCGGCCTTGAGCGCGTCGGTGACCTCGGCGCAGGCGGCGATGAAGTAGAAGCATTTGCCGGTTGCTTTGTCGGTGATCTTCAGCCCCAGCGTATCGCCTTCGCCGCTGTCGCCGCCCGGATGCGTCTTGCCTTCCAGGTACCAGGCCGATTTGCCCGAGACCGCGAAGGGCAGCACCTCAAGTCCTGAGCGCGCCCCGTCCGGCAGCCGCGGCTCGAACGGCTCATTGATGTCGACCGGCAGGCGCTGCACGTTTTTCTCGTTCAGCACATTGAAGATGCTGTTCGCCTTCAGGATCGCCAGCACCTTCTCGTGCGCATAGACCGTGAAGGGCGAACCCTCGCGCATCGACAGCAGGCCGGCCACTGCGTCCACCTCGCTGTTGGTCAGGATCACGCCTGCGATCGGCGTATGGCGCAGCGCGCCTGCCTTCGGATGCAGCTGTGGCGTCGCATTCAATTGCTGGCGGAGGTCGGGGGAGGCGTTGATCAAGAACCAGTGCTCGCCGTCGCCGCTGAAGGCGACCGAGGCTTGGGTCCGTTGCAGCTCTTGGCCGTTATCACGGGCCGTCCGGCAGCCCTCGCAGCCGCAATTCCATTGCGGCACTCCGCCGCCGGCTGCGGCGCCCAGGACGACGACGCGAAGCATGATCCGTCTCCTGGAGGCAATGTCGCGAGGTGGACCTCACGCAAACACAAATCCTGTCTTCCGGACATGCATCGTGACCGAAAGATCCACCTGCGCAGAACGCGAACTCACCAACCGCTTACTTGCGGGTGGCGCTCACATACATGTTGATTTCCATGCCACAGGGCACTTCGACGATCTTCGGGGCTTTCCAGGCCATTTTCGGCTCTCCATTTTCGAGAATTCGGACGTATCCGCCCAACCCTTAAGTTAGTGCGGGTGGAAAAGTTCGCCAGTGAAATTTTCCCGAGAAAGCCATGTTGCGGCGCGAAAAATGCTGCCGGAACGATACTTGCTGGTGATGCTGCCTTGCGCCCGGCGCATTCGGTCGCGAACCCTGTCCTGATAAAGCGGTTGTGAGTGCAGTGCAGCTTTCAATCCGGTACAGGCGACCCAACTGGAACTTCGTGATGCCCAGATATTTCTTCAACACCCGTATCGGCGACGAACTGATCGTGGATCCTGAGGGAGAGGATTTGCGCAATCCCGATCGCGCCTGGGAGGTTGCCCGCCAGATGATTCTGGAGGTGCTGAGATCGGAAGGCACCCAGCCGGCCCTGCTTGAGGCCGTCATCGAGGTCACCGACCGCGAAGGCGAGATCGTGCTCGAATTCCCCTTCACCGAGGCACTCCTGGACATTCCGGACCAGTCCGCCACCCGGCATTAAGGCTTGCTCTCGCCACCGTCGCAATGGCGGAGGAATCCCTGCGAAATCCGCATGGCTTTGCCGCGTTCCCGGGGCTAAAAGACGCCGGTTACACGGAGCAAGTCATGCAAGATCTCTGGCGCCTGTCGGCGGCCGACCTCGCCAATCTCGTCAAAACCAAAAAGGTCTCCGCCAGGGAGGCCGCGCAGGCCGGCCTCGCCCGGCTCGACGCCGTCAATCCGAGCCTCAACGCCGTGATCGACCACCGGCCCGAGGACGTGCTCAAGCAGGCCGACGCCGTCGATGCCGCCATCGCCAGGGGCGAGGACCCCGGCATGCTGGCCGGAGTGCCCGTGACCATCAAGGCCAATGTCGACCAGGAGGGCTTTGCCACCACCAACGGCCTCAAGCTCCAGCGCGACCTGATCGCGCGCGAGGACAATCCGGTGGTCGCCAATTTCCGCAAAGCCGGCGCCGTTCTGCTTGGGCGCACCAATTGCCCGGCCTTCTCCTATCGCTGGTTCACCACCAACCTGGTCCACGGCGACACCAAGAACCCCCGCGACGCCTCGCTGACGCCGGGCGGCTCGTCCGGCGGCGCGGGCTCGGCGGTCGCGGCCGGCATCGGCCATATCGCCCATGGCACCGACATTGCCGGCTCGATCCGCTATCCCGCCTATGCCTGCGGCGTGCATGGCTTGCGCCCGACCTTGGGCCGCATCCCGGCCTTCAATCCGGCCCTGCCGGAGCGCCCGATCGGGCCGCAGATCATGGCGGTGTCGGGGCCGCTGGCGCGCACCGTCAACGACATCAGGATTTCGCTCGCGGCCATGTCGGCCCGCGACATCCGCGATCCCTGGTTTGTGCCGGTGCCGCTGGAAGGCCCCGCGCGGCCGAAGCGCGCCGCGCTCTGTCTCGACCCGGACGGCCTGGCCACCGCGCCCGAGGTGAAGGCCGCCGTCATCGACGCCGGCAAGCGGCTCGAACGGGCCGGCTGGACCGTCGAGACAATCGAGAACACCCCGCCGATGCGCGAAGCGGTCGAGTGGCAGATCAAGCTCTGGCTCGGCGACGGCTATGAGGCGCAGCTCGAGATGGCCGAGCGTGAAGGCGATCCCGGCGCGCTGGCGTGCCTGCGTGGCAACCGTGCCAGGGTCACGCCGATGGACCAGGCCAATTACGCCAAGGCATTGACCCGCCGCGCCAGGCTGACCCGCGACTGGATGCTGTTCTTCGAGACCTATGCCGTGCTGCTGACGCCGGTCTCCGGCGAACTGCCGTTCCCCGATCATCTCGACCGCAAGGACGACTCTTCCTTCAAACGCGTCTGGGAAGCGCAGTTGCCGCAGATCGCCATTCCCTTCATGGGCCTGCCGGGCCTCGTGGTCTCCACGGGCCTCGTCGGCAAGGCGCCGGTCGGCGTGCACATCGTGTCGGGCCGCTATCGCGAGGATCTCTGCCTGCTCGCAGGCGAGGCGATCGAGGCGGGCGGCGTGCCGCCGTCGCCGATCGATCCCGTAGGTTAGCGATGTCCGCGATCTACGACTTCAAGGCCAACTCGCTTCTCGGCGAAGAAGTGCCGATGCGCAGCTTCGAGGGGCAGGTGCTGCTGATCGTCAACACCGCGAGCAAATGCGGCTTCACGCCGCAATATCGCGGGCTGGAGGATCTGCATCGCGACCTGTCCCCGCGCGGCTTCTCGGTGCTCGGCTTTCCCTGCAACCAGTTCGGTGCGCAGGAGCCAGGGCAGGCGAGCGAGATCCAGGCGTTCTGCTCGACCAATTACGACGTCACCTTTCCCCTGTTCGAGAAGATCGACGTCAACGGCAGCAATGCCCATCCGTTGTATGAGTACCTGAAACGCCAGCAATCCGGCCTGCTGGGCGCCTCCATCAAATGGAATTTCACGAAATTCCTGGTGGACCGCGCCGGCAAGGTGGTTTCGCGCTATGCGCCGACCGCGCGGCCCGAAGGATTGCGGCAGCAAATCGAGACCCTGTTATGAGCGAGACAATCATGAGCGACGAATTTCCGGACCGCCTCTCGGTCGATCCGAACAGCCCCTTTTACAATGCGGACATTCTGGCGCGCGACGTCGGCATCCGCTTCAAGGGTGTCGAGAAGACCAATGTCGAGGAATACTGCATCAGCGAAGGCTGGGTCCGCGTCACCGCAGGCAACGCCAAGGACCGCCACGGCAACCCGCTGACCATCAAGGTGCACGGCCCGGTCGAGCCGTATTTCAGGGATAAGAAGTAGTTTTGGAATGCGAAGCGTGCTTGGGGCACGCCGTCATGCCCGGGCTTGTCCCGGGCATCCACGTTCTTCGAGCGGCTAAGACGTGGATGGCCGGGACAAGCCCGGCCATGACGAGAGGAGGGAGCCCGCAGAAAGCCAAACCCCATGTCCGTCCGCATCGTCGACGTCCGCGAGATCACGAAGCCGATCTCTTCGCCGATCCGCAACGCCTATATCGATTTCACCAAGATGACGACGAGCCTGGTGGCCGTCGTCACCGACGTCGTTCGCGACGGCAAGCGCGTCGTCGGCTACGGCTTCAACTCCAACGGCCGCTACGGGCAGGGCGGCCTGATCCGCGAGCGTTTTGCCTCGCGCATCCTGGAGGCCGATCCGAAATCGCTGCTGAACGCGGCCGGCGACAATCTCGACCCCGACAAGGTCTGGGCCGCGATGATGACCAACGAGAAGCCGGGCGGTCACGGCGAGCGCTCGGTCGCGGTCGGCACCATCGACATGGCGGTGTGGGATGCGGTCGCGAAGATTGCGGGCCAGCCGCTGTTTCGCCTGCTGGCTGAGCGTCACGGCGTCAAAGCCAATCCGCGCGTGTTCGTCTACGCTGCCGGCGGCTACTACTATCCCGGCAAGGACCTCTCGATGCTGCGCGGCGAGATGCGAGGCTATCTCGATCGCGGCTACAACGTCGTGAAGATGAAGATCGGCGGCGCTGATATCGAGGACGACCGCACCCGCATCGAAGCGGTGCTGAAGGAAATCGGCAAGGACGCGCAGCTCGGCGTCGACGCCAACGGCCGCTTCGATCTCGAGACCGGCATCGCCTATGCCAAGATGCTGCGGGATTATCCCTTGTTCTGGTACGAGGAAGTTGGCGACCCCCTCGACTACGCGCTGCAGGCAGCCCTCGCCGAATTCTATCCGGGCCCGATGGCAACAGGCGAAAACCTGTTCAGCCACCAGGATGCCCGCAATTTGATTCGCTACGGCGGCATGCGCCCCGACCGCGACTGGCTGCAATTCGATTGCGCGCTGTCCTACGGCCTGTGCGAATACCAGCGCACGATGGAGGTGCTGAAAACTCATGGCTGGTCGCTGAGCCGCTGCATCCCCCACGGCGGCCACCAGATGTCGCTCAACATCGCAGCCGGCTTAGGCCTTGGCGGCAACGAGAGCTACCCCGACCTGTTCCAGCCCTATGGTGGCTTCCCCGACGGCGTCCGCGTCGAGAACGGCCACATCACCATGCCGGAGCTGTCAGGCATCGGCTTCGAAGGCAAGTCGGATCTCTACAAGGAGATGAAGGCGCTGGCGGAGTAGGGGGCGCGACGGCCACGCCATGCTTTCCGCTGTCATGCCCCGGCTTGACCGGGGCATCCAGTACGCCGTCGCGAATGTGGCGAGAGCGAGCGCTTCAACGGAGGCCTCTGGAATACTGGATCGCCCGGTCAAGCCGGGCGATGACACCGAGATTGTGGACGAACCAACGCAATCAGCCGAGGTCGTCCCTTACGACAGTCGCATATCCAACAGCCGCCGCCCTTCGCCCTTCAAGAGCTTCTTCACCGCGCTCGAGGCCACGACTTCGCCGTCATTGGCGTAGGCTTCGTGGTTCTTCTCGATGTCGTCGAGGCGGTAGAGGTAGTTGACCATCACGCCGGCGGACTCGCGCACGCCCTTCGGCGAGAGATCGCCTAACCAATTGATGCGCTCGAGGCGGGCGCCGTTGCCGAGATGGAAGCGCGCGACGGAGTCGATCAGCTTGCCTTTGGGTGTGCGCGCCTTCAGGAAATAGTGCGCCGCGAGCGGTTCGATCACGCCACGTAGCAGTGTCGTTGTCTCGGGGTTCTCGAACCATTTGGGATCGTCGAGGCGCTTCAGGATCTCGCGGTCCTCGTCCGACAGCGGCAAATCCTTGTCCTGCTTCACCCATGGCATGAAGCCCGGCACCGGCGACAGCGTCACGAAATTGTCGAGCTTGGGCAATTCGCGGCGCAGCTCCTCCACCACCTGCTTGATCAGGAAGCTGCCGAAGGAGATGCCGCCCAGACCGCGCTGGGTGTTGGAGATCGAGTAGAACACGGCGGTACGGGCGCGCTCGATCGGGACGGATGGGCGATCGACCGCGAGCAGCGGCGCGATCGCGCCGGGGATCGTCTCGGTCAACGCGACCTCGACGAAGATCAGGGGCTCGTCCACCATCGCGGGATGGAAGAAGGCGTAGCAGCGGCGGTCGACCGGATCGATGCGGCGGCGCAGATCGTCCCAGTCGCTGATCTCGTGCACGGCCTCATAACGGATGATCTTTTCGAGGATGTTGGCCGGGGTCGACCAGTCGATCCTGCGCAGCACGAGAAACCCCCTGTTGAACCATGACGAGAGAAGATGCGAAACGTCGCGATCGAGTGCGGCGAGATCGGCGTGCCTGTTCATCATGTCGAGCAGGTCGGCGCGCATCTTGACGAGATCGCCGGTGCCGCCGGGTGCGCGGTTGAGGCGGCGGATCAGCTCCTGCCGGCGCGGCTCGGAGGCGAAGTGCAGGGCGCTGGCATCCTCGTCGGCCGGCTTGGCGCGCCATGTCTCGATCGCCTTGGACAGGCGTTCCCGATCCGGGCCGAAATCGCGCACCAGGGCTTCGAAAAAGGCGCGACGTCCCGCCGCATCCAGGTCCTGGTAGATGTCGAGCACCTCACGCGCCATGGCGGTGCCGGAAGCTTCACCCCGGCCCGACAGCAGCGCGCCACAGAGCTCGATCAGCCCATCGGCGTCCGGCTTGGTGTCGGCAGAATCCCCGCGGCGAAGCAGCGTGCGGCCGCGCTCGGAGATGGTAGTAAGTAAGTCGGAGAAGAAGGCGTTGGCCATCGGGGCTTTCGTGTCGGGTTTGTGCGGTGCGGGAATCTTACACGGGATTTGGGCGGAATCCGATCACAATCAAGCGGGGGATTTTGGCAAGTTTAGCGGGGCTATGCGCCCCAAGTGAGTTGTCATGCCCCGGCTTGACCGGGGCATCCAGTACGCCGCAGCTTTTCGCTTCTAGCCGCGCCGTCTCGGAGTACTGGATCGCCCGGTCAAGCCGGGCGATGACACCGAGTGTGTGGCAAACTCCGTCGGCGTCCGTCCCGTCACCTGACGGAACGCGGCCGAAAACGCCGGTACGCTGGCATAGCCGAGCTGGGTCGCGAGCTGCTTCACGGACACATTGGCATCGGTGGACAGCCGCTGGATCGCCGCCGCAATCCTCGCACGCTGGCACCAGCTCTTGAAGCTCAGCTGCGTCTCTGTCGAAAACAGCCGCGACAGTGTGCGCGCGGAGGTTCCGACCTCGCGCGCCAGCGCGTCGATGTCGTGCAGGCCGGTGGGATCGTCGAGCACGATCATGGCCGCGCGCCGGCAGCGCGGCTCGTGTGGCAGCGGCACGAAGGTCGCGGAATCCTCGGCCCGGACCAGTTCCAGCATCACTAGCCGAACCAGCAGATCGGTCCGCTCCTCGGTATTTTGCGCGTCGAACAGCGCGAGGATCGCCTGGTTCAGCAGCGGCGACACCCGCACCACGAATTCCTTGGTCAGTCCCTCATGGCGCTGCGCGCGCTTCAGCCAGGCCAAGTCGAAATACAGCGTCCGCATCTCGATGTCGGCGAGCAGATCGATGGCGTGCTGGAGCCCGGCGGGGACCCAGACCGCGCGGTCCGGCGGCACCAGCCAGCGCCCTCCGGGCGTCGTCACCTGCATGGTGCCCCTGGCGGCATAGATCAGCTGTGCCTCGCGGTGCATATGCGGATCGATCCGCATGCCCTTGGGATAGTCGCGTGCGACCAGATGCACGCCCGCGGGCGAGCGATGATTGCTCCGGACCGCCCGGAGGATTGGCGTCTCGACGACAGTCATTGGCAGCATCCCGTCATGCCCAAGACATATAACTCATTTCGGAGCAGGAGAGGATTCCCATGAACAGCCCCAGCCGGGTGATCAGTTTCGTCAACGCGGGCCATTTCATCGACCATTACGCGATGCTGATTTTCGCCGCCGCGGTGATCATCATGGGACCGGCGCTCGGCATGGCCTATTCGGAACTCCTGCCTTACGCGACGCCGGGCTTCGTCGCCTTCGGCGCGGGCTCGCTGCTCACCGGCTGGCTCGGCGACCGCTGGAGCCGTCGCCACATGATGCTGATCTTCTTCGTCGGCATCGGCGCCTCCATGATCTCGGTTGGCTTCGTGCAGACCCCGGCCCAACTCGGCGCGGCGCTGTTCGCGATCGGCATTTTTGCCTCGATCTATCATCCCGTCGGCACTGCCATGATCGTCTCCTACGCTGACAGGCTCGGCCGCGAGATGGGCATCAACGGCGTCTGGGGCAATCTCGGCGTCGCTTCGTCGGCGCTGGTCACCGGCGTGATCGGCCAGTATCTCGGCTGGCGCTTCGCCTTCATCGTCCCCGGCATCGTCACCATCCTGATCGGCATCGCGTTCGCGACGATGGTCGTTCACGAGGACCGCAAGGGCTCGAAGCAGGCGGCAGCGCAGGCGCGGGTCGCCAAGCAGGACATGTGGCGCGTGATCCTGTCGCTGCTGATCGTGGTGATCGCGATCTCCACGACGTTCAACGCCGTCACCGTGGCGCTGCCAAAGCTGTTCGCGGAGCGGCTTGCCGATCTCACCAAAAGCCCGGCGCTGCTCGGCGTCATCGCGGCCTGCGTCTACGTGTTCGGCGCGATGACGCAGTATACGATCGGCCGGCTGCTCGACCGCTATTCGCTGAAGACAGTGGCGCTGCCGCTGTCCTTCATGCTGGCGCCGTTCCTGTATCTCGCCGCGAGCCTGTCCAATCTGCCGCTGATCCTGGTCTCGATCGGCATCGTCATGGGCGCGTTCGGACAGGTCACGGTCAACGACGCCATGGTCGGCAAATACACCAGCGAGGAATGGCGCTCGCGCGCCTATGCCGTGCGCTATTTCATCGGCTTCACCGCGGCCGGCGCCTCGGTCGGCCTGGTCGCCTGGCTCTACGAGCAGGGCGGCTTCGTCACCATGCTGCATGCCTTCGCCGCACTCTGCCTGCTCGCGATCGCAGCCGCGATCATTCTCCCGCGCGAGATCAGGACACCGCAGGCGGTGTGAGGGATCGGCGTGAGGCGCGCGCCCGTTTCAATCCCGTCATTGCGAGGAGCGTAGCGACGAAGCAATCCAGAATCTTTCGGCGGACGGATTCTGGATTGCTTCCGCCTTCGCTAAAGGTTCGGCTGTCAAGTCGCCGCGCCCGCAATGACGTGGGAGTGGCGGCGGCTCGCGTAGTCTGCCGATGATGCCATCATGCCAGTGTTTTGCCCGACGGGGCAAGCATTTTCGGCAAAGCGAAATTAGATTTCGGCAAAGACGAAATTTTCTCCAGTCTTTTCAACCTCATCTCTACTGTGCATGGGGTTGTTTTCGCGTTTTTTTTGTTGAGGCCCCTTACCCGCCGCGAAGTCAAGGAACTCCCGTTGCCTGCCGCGGGTTCTATCCCCGTCATCCCGGCACCTCGCCGGGGCAGATGAAGGGGTAAAATTCCTGCATGCAGTGGAGCCTGCTCCGACCGGTCGGCCTTGTCCCCGCGGCGCTTGTCCTCACCACCGTTGCGGCCAGCGCCGAGGGCGGCAAATCGGCCGGTCCCTCGGAATTCCTGCTGGTGGCCCAGATCGTGCTGTTGATCGCGGTCGGCCGCGGTCTCGGCGAGATCATGCAGCGCCTCGGCCAGCCCTCGGTGATCGGCGAATTGCTCGCCGGCATCCTGCTCGGTCCCTCGCTGTTCGGTTGGGTCTGGCCTGACGCACAGCAGGCAATCTTCCCCAAAACGCCCGAGCAGAAAGCGATGATCGACGGCATCGCGCAGTTCGGCATCCTGCTGCTGTTGCTGCTGACCGGCATGGAGACCGACCTCAAGCTGGTCAGGAAGGTCGGCAAGGCCGCGATCGCGATCTCGATTGCCGGCATCCTCGTGCCCTTTGCCTGCGGTTTTGCGCTCGGCGAATTCCTGCCAGATGCGCTGTTGCCGAATCCGCAAGCCCGCCTGGTTGCGTCGCTGTTCATGGGCACGGCGCTGTCAATCTCCTCGGTGAAGATCGTCGCGGTGGTTGTGCGCGAGATGAACTTCATGCGCCGCAATGTCGGCCAGATCATCGTCGCCACCGCCGTCATCGACGACACCATCGGCTGGATCATCATCGCCGTCATCTTCAGCCTCGCTTCGCACGGCGCGCTGGATATCGCCTCGGTGGCGAAAGCTGTGCTGGGCACGCTGGCCTTCCTCGCGATTAGCTTCACCATCGGCCGCCGCATCGTGTTCCAGCTCATTCGATGGGCCAACGACAATCTCGTCAGCACCGCCCCGGTCATCACGGTGATCCTGCTGCTGATGTGCGCGATGGCGCTGGTCACGCATCTGATCGGCGTCCACACCGTGCTCGGTGCCTTCGTCGCCGGCATTCTGGTCGGGGAGTCCCCGATCCTGACGCGGCAGATCGACGAGCGGCTGCGCGGGCTGATCTCGAGCTTCTTCATGCCGGTGTTCTTCGGTTTGGCCGGCCTGAGCGCCGACCTCACGGTGCTGCGCGATCCCCATCTGCTGATGCTCACCGGCCTGCTGGTCGTGATCGCCAGCGTCGGCAAGTTCGGCGGCGCCTTCGTCGGCGGAACCGTGGGCGGGCTGAACACAAGGGAGTCGCTGGCCCTCGCAAGCGGGATGAACGCGCGCGGCTCGACCGAGGTGATCATCGCCACCATCGGTCTTTCGATCGGCGTGCTCAGCCAGAACCTGTTCACGATGATTGTGACCATGGCGATCGTGACCACGATGGCGATGCCGCCGATGCTGCGCGCCGCGCTGGCAAAGCTGCCGATGAACAAGGACGAGCAAGAGCGCCTGGAGCGGGAAGAATTCGAGAAGCGCGGCTTCGTCGCCAATCTCGAACGCCCCTTGCTCGCCGTGGACGAGAGCGTGAACGCCACCTTCGCTGCCCACATCGCCGGCCTGATCGCCGGCATGCGCGGCTTGCCAATCACCGTGCTGCACATCGGCAAGCGCGCCAAGGATCAGGAGAAGGGCCGCGATGAAGAGGAAAGCGCGGAAACCGTGGTGAAGAAGGCCGCCGAGATCGTATCGGCCCATGGCGATGGCGATGTCGGCAGCGTCGACGTCGTCACCCGGGCAAGGCGTGCGGAGCTCGGCGAGTCCATCGCCGACGAAGCGCGCAAGGGCTTCGATCTTCTGGTCATCGGCGTCGACAAGGTTGCTGCCGCCAAGGATCGCTTCGATCGGAGGATCGAGGACATCGCAGCGAAGTTCGAGGGACCGCTCGCGGTCGTGGCGGCCAAGGGCAAGCACCTGAAGCAGCCGACGCCCGAGGCGCTCAACATCCTCGTTCCGGTCTCCGGCAGCGGCGTCTCCAAGCGCGGCGCCGAGGTCGCGGTCGCGCTGGCGCAGGCGGGATCAGGCTCGCTCCGGGTGATCTATGTCGCGACGACGCGCGACAAGGGCGCGCAGCGCGGCGCCTCGCGTGGTCTGAACCAGGAGGCCGGCATCCTGAAGGACGCCAGCGATCTCGCCGCCCGTTACGAGGTCGACATCACCACGACCTTGCGCGCGAACCGGGCGCCTGAAGCGGCGATCCTGCGCGAGATCGAGACCACCGCCGTCGATCTCGTGGTGATGGGGGTCGATCGCATCCAGGCCGATCATCTCTCCTTCGGCGGCGTCGCCGACGCCGTGCTCAGGCAAGCGAAGGTGTCGGTGCTCCTGGTCTCGAGCGGGGAGGCGCGGCCGACGTCCACGGAGAAAGCCTAGGATTTCACTTCGGCCACTGCCACCGCCTTCGGCGTTTTCTTCGACGCACGCCAGTTCTCGAAGCGCTGCACCACCACGAAGAACGCCGGCACGAACAGCACCGCGAGGCAGGTCGAGGCCAGCATGCCCGAGAACACCGTGATGCCGATCGACTTGCGCGCGCTGGCACCGGCGCCGGTCGCGATCACCAGCGGCACCACGCCGAGGATGAAGGCGAACGACGTCATCAGGATCGGGCGGAAGCGGGCGCGCGCAGCTTCGACCGCGGATTCCAGCACCGGCTTGCCATCGCGGCCGTGCAGCTCGAGCCCGACCTCGACGATCAGGATGGCGTTCTTGGCCGACAGCGCGATCAGCAGGATCAGGCCGATCTGGCAATAGAGGTTGTTGTCGATCTTCAGTGCGTTGAGGATCAGCATGGGGCCGAGCAACGACAGCGGCACCGCCAGGATTACCGAGATCGGCGCGTACCAGCTCTCGTACTGGCCGGCGAGCACGAGATAGACCAGCAGCATGGCGAGCCCGAACACCCAGTAGATCTGGTTGGAGACGGCCTTCTCCTGATAGGACATCGCGGTCCATTCGAAGCCGGTGCCCGGCGGCAGCGTCTTGTCCGCGATCTCCTCCATCAGCTTCAGCGACTGGCCAGAGGAGTAGCCCTGCGCCGGCAGGCCGATCACGGTCGACGATGGATAGAGATTGTAGAGGCTGATCAGCGACGGGCCGGTGGCCGGCGTGATCGTGGCAACCGTGCCGATCGGGATCATGTCGCCGTTCGAGTTGCGCACCATCATGTTGGCGATGTCGCGCTCGGTGACGCGGAAGGCGGGATCGGCTTGCGTGTAGACCTGGAACACGCGGCCGAACTTGTTGAACTGGTTGACATAAGACGAGCCGAGATAGGTCGACAGCGCCGCGAACACCTGGTCCGTCGTCACGTGCAGCGTCTGGGTCTTGATGCGGTCGATCTCGACGTTAAATTGCGGAACCGAGGAGCGGAACGAGGACTGGACGCGCTGCAGGGCGCTCTGGCTCTGGCCGTTGGAGACCATCGCGCCCGTGATGGCCTGGAGCTTGGCAAAATCGCTGTTGCCGTCACGCAGTTCGACCTGCATCGAGAAGCCGGCGGCGTTGCCGATGCCCTGGATCGGCGGCGGCGGCAGCACAAGCGTGCGCGCTTCCATGATGGCCGCGAGCTTGTCGTTCAGCCCGTACACCAGCGAACGCAAATCCTCGCCCGGGCCTTTGCGCGCGTCCCAGTCCTTCAGGATGATGTAGGCGACGCCGGCATTGGCAAGGCTGGCGCTGTTGTCCAGCGCGGAGATGCCGGCGATGGTGATGACTTGCTGGACTCCGGGCGTGTCCTTGATCAGCTCGCTCGCTCTGTCGAGCACCTTCTGGGTCCGTTCCAGCGCGGCACCGTCAGGCAGTTGCACGGCAGCGATCAGATAGCCCTGGTCCTCGATCGGCAGGAAGCCGGTCGGCACCCGGGACAGGCCGTAGCCGCCGATCCCGATCAGCACCAGCGCGAGCGCGACAGAGATCGTGCTGTTCCTGCACAGCACGCCGATCAGTCGGATGTAGCCGCGCTCGACGCGGTTGTAGACCGCGTTGAAGCCGCGATAGAAGAAGTTGCGCTGCTCCGGCGGCACCGTCGGCCGCAGCCAGAGAGCGCATTGCGTCGGCTTCAGCGTCGCCGCGTTGATGGCGGACAGAAGCGCGGTCGCCGCGATCACCAGCGCAAATTGCGAATAGATGCGGCCGGTGAGCCCGGCGAGGAACGACGCTGGCAAAAACACCGAGATCAACACCAGCGTGATGCCGACGATCGGCGCGAACAGCTGGTCCATCGCCTTGATCGCGGCGTCATGGCCGTTCATGCCCTGCTCGATGTTGTGGGCCGCGCCTTCCACCACGACGATGGCATCGTCGACGACGATGCCGATCGCTAGCACGATCGCGAACAGCGTCGACATGTTGATGGTGAAGCCGAGCGCGGCCATGGCGGCGAAGGCGCCGATGATGGTCACCGGCACAGTGGTCGCCGGCACCAGCATCGCGCGCCAGTCCTGCAGGAACACCAGGATCACGACCAGCACCAGCAGGCCGGCCTCGATCAGCGTCATGTAGACCTCGTGCACCGAGGCCTGCACGAATTTGGTGGTGTCGAACGGCGTGTCATACTTCATGCCCTGCGGGAAGGCCTTTGCGAGCTGCGCCATCTTCTTCTCGACGGCCTGCTCGACCTGGAGTGCGTTGGCGCCGGGTGACTGGAACACGCCGATGCCGGTGGCAGGCTGCTTGTTGAGCGAGAAGATCTGGCTGTAGGTCTGCGCGCCCAATTCGACCCAGCCGACGTCGCGCACCCGCGTGACGTCGCCGCTGGTGCCTGATTTGACAATGATGTTCTCGAACTCGGTGGTATCGTCGAGCCTGCCGTTGACGTTGAGGGTGTACTGGAACGCCTGACCCGGCGGCGTCGGCGGTGCGCCGACCTGGCCGGCGGAGACCTGCTGGCTCTGCTGCTGGATCGCTTGGATCACGTCCTGCGGCACCAGGCCCCGGACCTGCAGCTTGTTCGGATCGAGCCACACCCGCATCGAATACTGACCGGCGCCGAACACGATGACGTTGCCGACGCCGGGCAGGCGCGAGAGTTCGTCGCGGAGGTTGATGGTGGCGTAGTTGCTCAAATAAAGGCTGTCGAACGTCTTGTCGGGCGAGGTCAGCGTCACGAACAGCAGGATCGACGTCGACCGCTTCTGTACGGTGACGCCCTGGTTCTGCACCGACTGGGGCAATTGCGACAGCGCGCTGGAGACGCGGTTCTGCACCAGCACTTGCGCGAAGTTCAGGTCGGTGCCGATCTTGAAGGTCACGGTCAGCGTATAGGTGCCGTCGGAGCCGCTGTAGGACTGCATGTAGAGCATGTCCTCGACGCCGTTGACCTGTTGTTCGATCGGCAAGGCAACTGTGTCGATCACGGTCTTGGCGCTGGCGCCGGGATAGCGTGTGGTGACCTGCACCGTCGGCGGCACCACGTCGGGATATTGCGCGATCGCGAGGTTGAACAGCGCGACGCCGCCGATCAGGATCATCAGCAGCGCGATGACGTTCGAGAGGACCGGCCGCTCGATGAAGAATTTTGAGATCATGGCCGGCGCTCCTACTTGCAGATCTTACTTGGCAGACGCCTGCGGCTGCTCGATCTTCGTCACCTGCGGGTCGATCTTCTGGCCCGGAATCACCCGCAGCAGTCCCGCGGTCACCACGCGGTCCTCCGGCTTCAAGCCGCTTTCGATCACGCGCAAGCCGTTGTCCACGGGACCGATCTGCACCTTGCGCTGCTCGACAACGTTGTCGCCATTGACGACGAGGAGATAGCGGCCGCCCTGATCGCTGCCGAGCGCGGTGTCGGGCACGAGCAGGGCGTCCTTCTCCTGAGTGAAGGGCACGCGAACGCGGACGAAATAGCCAGGCAGCAGCACCCGCTTGTCGTTGGGGACAAGGCCCCGCACTGCGAGCGTGCCCGTCGACTGGGTGAGGGTCGGGGCGACATAGTCAAGCTTGCCCTCATGCGGATAACCGGCCTCGGTCTGCAAACCGACTTGAATCGGAAATTGCTTCATGTCTGCGGCGGTGAGCCCGCGGCGGGCGGCCTCGGCACGGATGCGCAGCACGTCCTGCTCGTTGACGGTGAAATTCACATAGATCGGGTCCATCGCGACGATGGACGCGAGTTGAGTTGGAGAGGAGACGCCGACGAGTTCGCCGACCGAGACCATGTGAGCGCTGACGATGCCGTCGAAAGGCGCGGTCACGTTGGTGTAGCCGTAGTTGACCTGGGCGAGCTTGGTGTTGGCCTCGGCCTGCTGGAGATTGGCCTGCGCGTTATCGCGCGTCGATGTCGAGGTGTCGAGCGTGGCCTGCGAGACGGCCTGGCGCTGCACCAGCTCAGCCTGCCGTTTGTAGTCGGCTTCCGCCTGCCGGACTGAGGCCTGCGCGCCGGCCTCGGCCGCCCGCGCCTGGTCGAGCTTGAGCTTGTAGGTCTCGGGCTCGATCGTGAACAGCTGGGTGCCCTGCTTGACGAAGGCGCCGTCCTGGTAGTCGATCGATTGCAGGAATCCCTGCACGCGCGCGACGAGATCGACATTCTTGATCGGCGCGGTGTTGCCGGTGGCCTCGACATAACGGGCCACCGGGCGCTGCACAGGCGCGGCGACGTCCACCTTGGGCGGCGGCGGAGCGACGAAACTGTTCTTGTCCTCGCAGCCGGCGAGCGCGGCCACGGCCATCGCGGCGGCCAGTGCCTGCCCGACATGTCTCCACGCTTCGTTGCGCCGTGCGGGAGATGCGGGATTCGCGCAGGTCATTCGGTGGCCCCCGGTTGCTGTCTGTCGAGGCGGGAGGCTACCAACAAATGCCCGGACGTGGAACACCATAGCCATGGCAGTCGTCGGCCTTGCGCTGCGGACCGCGCTGTGGCCTTTGGCAGTTTTGCCATCACAAACCGCTTTTCATCGCGCACCCGATCGACCAGAATTATGTCACAGGCCGAGCGACGGCGCGCGAAGCGGTCGGGACGAACAAGAGAAGAATACAAGAAGAAAAGGTCGGGAGATCATGACATGCCCACGTCGGTCCTTAAGTCGGTCCTTGCCGGCCTCATTCTCGCAGCGGCGGTCGTCATGCCCGCGCTAGGCGATGGACTTAAGGACGAGATCGCACCGACCGGCAAGCTGCGGGTCGCGATTGCGATCAGCCTGGCTGGCGGCGCGTTCTGGTCCACCAAGACCGGAGACGGCTATGCCGGCGTGCCGGTCGATCTCGGCAGGGAGATGGCCGGGCAACTCGGCGTGCCCGTTGAATATGTCGTGTACCAGAATTCAGGGCAGATCACTGACGCGGCATCGAACGGCAACTGGGACGTCACCTGGTTGCCCAAAGATCCTGAGCGCGAGAGCAGGATGATGTTCGGCCCGATCTACGAGGTCGCGGACGCCACCTACATCGTCAAATCAGGCTCGAACGTCACCAATTTCGCCACGCTCGATCAGGTGGGCATCAAGGTCGCGGCCGTGAACGCCACGACCACGATGCGCGGCGCGGCCGCGCATCTGAAGAATGCGAAGGTCACGGGCTATCAGACCTATGACGAGATCTTCGGCCTCCTCAGCAGCGGCCAGATCGATGCGTTTGCGCTGTCGCGCGACCAGCTCAACAAGATGGCGCAGAAGATCCCGGGCACGCGCGTGCTCGACGAGACCTTCAAGAAGACCGTCACGGCGGTCGCTGTACCGCTCGGCCACCCCCAAGCGCTGACCTTCGTCACCAAATTCATGAACGAGGCGGTGACGAATGGCACCTTGCGCAAGGCCTACGACAGCAATGGCCTGAAGGACGCGCCGATCCGCACCGAATAGGACGGCGGCGCAGGATGACTGCGCCGCGCTCCGGCCCTACGGCTCCGCGGTGCGGATGCCCGCGGGGCTCACTTGCATCTTGAGCGTGGATGTCTTGTTCAGCGCCTTGCCATCGAACGAGAAGGCGATCAGCTCGTTTTCGACCATGCACTGGGCCACGACATATTTGGACTCCTTGGACCACACCATGCCCTGGCACCAATGGCCGATCTTCGCTTCCGTCACCGGCGTAAGGTCAGTGCCCGAAATCTTGTAGACCTTGAGCAGGCCGAAATCGTTGAAGAACGGCGACGCCGACGGCTTGTTCGAACCGTTCATGACGGTCACGGCCACGTAGTTGCCGTCCGGGGACATCTTCACGGCTTCCGGCGTCTGCCCGACGGTGACTGTCGTGACGACGCGGATCGGTTTCGCCGTCATGTCGATCAGGCTGATCGAGTCGTTGTCGCCGCTGCTGGCGCCGACATTGCCGACGATGGCGGCGGCGCTGCCGGTGACATCGATGTCGTAGGGGCGGATGCCCGCGGAGAGATCGCGCTTGGCGTACTCGACCTTGCTCCCGTCCACAGTCAGAAGCGAGATCTCGCTGTCTCCGTCGCGCGTGACCAGCGCGGTCGCGCCGTCATGGGAAAAGACCGCGTGGCTGGGGCCTGATTTGGCGTCGCCGAGCTGGATCTTGCCGACGGGCGCAAGCGTGCCCCCGCTGATGGTGAAGACCGAGACCGTTCCTTCGCTGCGGTTCGCAACCAGCGCCAGCGTGCCCGCGCGGTTGATCGAAACGCCGGCAGCGCCCGCGCCGGCTTGCAAGGTCGCCAGTACTTTGGGCGGCGTGGATTTCAGGTCGATGACCGAAAGCTTGTCGTCGGGCACCGTCTTGGTCGGATCCGCGGGATCGAGCTTCATCGCGCCGGTAACGAGGGCGAACGCGCCATCCGGCGCAATTGCCACGCTCGGCGGCGGTCCGACGACGCTGGCCGGGGCGGGCACCTCGCCTAGAAGTTTCAAGGCACCGTCGGTGAAGTCGATGACGCTCACCGTGTCCGGCAGTGGTTGCTTGCGCACCAGGGCGCTGCCGTTCTCGAGCACCATCTTGCCGTCATTGGCCGTGACGACGATCTCGGCGTGCGCGGCGAAATTGGCGAGGCCCGCCAGGGATGTTGAGATCAAAGCACATGCGGCACGGCGCGTGCGCTTGCGAAGAGCGGCTGTCATATGTCCCCCCGAGATTTGTTCTTGTCCGGAGAAGCTAAATGCACCGGGCGCAGGACGCAATGACCAGGTGGCGAGCGTTTGCCTTTGAAGACGCCGACGGACGGCTACAAGGCGGGAGCTAGCCTCTCAGTCGCGTGCCACGCGGCGAGGCCCCTCAGCGTGGCTTGATCTCCGCGTATTTCGCCATCGCCTTCTCGAACTTCCGCTTGAACAGCCACATCGCGCCAAGGATTTCCCGGAAGCTTGCCGAGGTGCGCGCCCGGTCGGCCTGTCCGAATGCGAAGATGCTGTTGTTGCGCAGGTGCTTCATGATCGTCGGACTGGACACCCTGTAGTTCAGGAGATCGCCGGACCTGAGCGCCGCCCGCGTCGGCGTGGGAACGATCTGGATCAGCTCGAACAGCTTCATTTGGTCGATCGGGTCGGGCAGCGTCTTCACGATTCCTGGGATCTCCCGGAAAATATCCGCATGCGCGTTCATCAGGCCGTCGCGCACGTTGGTCCAGTGATTGAAGCGATGATCGGTGCCGCGGGCCCGCGCCTCCTCCTTGTCGTCGCGCGCGCTCAACCCGGGATCGGCGGCCGCGATCTCGCCCTTGATGGCGTCCCATTTCCTATGGCCGTTGCGGTCCTCGGACGGGCCGGTCTGGAAGCTGCCCATATAGGTGTTCGAGCGCCCGTTGCGGACGTTCTGCTTGCCGTTGGTCTCGGCGAAGAACAGCCCCAGACTGATCCGGCCCGCGGCTTCGGCGTGGTCAGGCGCCAACCCCTTGGCGCGTGCGATCGCGACCGCGAGATCCACCACGTCCTTGAACGGTGTCGCCGAGTTCTGCGCGCCGGCCGGCGGCGCTTCCATGATCTCGAACAGCTTTGAGTATTCGTCCACCAGCGGTTCGATGTCGGCATCGAAATAGGCCGGCGGGATCTCGAACTTGTTGGGCCTGCCGGTCCGCGACGGCATGACGTCGGTGAGATCCTTGTAAGCACTGATCACGGCGACGCGTGCCAGATAGAGCGCCTGGCCCGGCAGGTTCGGCAGCGGCTGTTTGGCGTCGATCTGGCGGCGCCGCTCGGAGAGAATCGCTTTGAAATCGCCGAGCGCACGCTCGTAGGTCGCAACCGCCTCCGATTGCCTGGCCGTGAGCGTTTGCGCCAGGCTCGGGACGAAGGTCGCAAGGATCAGCCCAAGCGCCGTTATGACTGCGGCGGCGCGATGTCGTGCTCTCATGGCCGGTTCCCTGGGCCTGTCGATTCGATGGCCAAGGGGATCGTAAGCATCGGAGGCGAGGGCTGGCGAGCGGCAAATCCCACTCGGCCCGAATTCGCGGCCTCACGCCGCTTGGTAATCCGGCACGGAGGCGAGAAACCGCGCATAGGCGTCCGCGTCCGGCGGCCGGAAGTGGCCCGCGAGCCCGCCGCGCTTCTGCTCCTTGGCGCCGATGTCGGCCATCAGCTCGTCGAAGTGACGGTAGTGATAGGGCGCGACGCAGAGGCCGCCATAGACGCCCGCAGCCGGCCGTTCGACCCGCTTGAAGTGCAGCATCATCTCGATGTTGTCGCGCATCTGTTGCGCGGTCGGCTGGCGTGCGAGCTGTCCGTCGGCGTAACGGACCAGCCAGTTGGCGGCGAGGTCGGCGCAGAGCACGGTGCAGAACGAGGAGTTGAAACCGACGAAACCGAGCTCCGGCAGGTCGGGATTGGCGATCAGGCGATAGAGCCGGTACTGCCCATCCGCATCGACCAGTTTTGCCTGGTACGCGGCGGGCAGGAATGGCACGCCGAGCTTGTAGCCGATCGCGAGCACCGCGACATCGGCCGCCACGCGCTCGCCGCCGCTCATCACGATGGTGTCACCGTCGTAATGATCGAAGCTGCCGAACACGGCCTTGATGCGGCCGTCGGCTACCATCGGATGGAAGCCGGGTGTTGCGATCGGCACCGAGCAGTTGACTCCGTCCTCGATCCGCTCCTTCGGCACCATGTTGCATTGCTTCAGCTTGAGCTGCGCCTTCAACAGGCTTTCCAGCCCGCGCCAGTTTGCCCAGACGAACGGTGCTGCGATGCGATGCGCAAGGCGCGACATCGCGCCGATGCCCCAGCCCGGAAACATCTCCTCCTGCGCACGGATGTAGAGGATGCGCTTGAAGTTCACGAGACCGCCGATGAAATAAGGAATGCGCCAGACCGGCTCGCGCATCACGATCGTCACCTCACGCGCGCCCGCTTTCACGGCGTTCACCGCGATGTCGGTTGCCGATTTCGATCCGCCGAGCACGACGACGCGCCGTCCTTTCACCACTTGAGGATCGTTGTATTTCGATGAATGCAGGATCTGCCCGCCCTGTGCTAGAAAGCCGTCTTCGCCTGGGCAGTGCAGCTCCCGCGGCTCGTAGAACTGTCCGGTGCAGACCGCGACGAAGTCGAAATCCTCAGCTGTGCTGGCGCCGCTCTTGTCCGAGAGCGCGAGCGTCCAGCCTGGTCTGCCGTCGGCGCGTCGCGCCATGCCCGACACGCTGGTGTTGAAACGCAGCATACGGTCGAGGCCAAAAATTCGTGCGTAGTTGGCGAGGTAGGCGTGGACTTGCGATCCGGTCGGCCATTCCGGATAGGCTTCGGGCATGGCGCGGTCGGTGTAGCGGTAGAGCTCCTTCGGGCTCTGGGTCTGCACCTCCGGATAGGAGCGCGCCGGCTCCCAGACGCCGCCGAGATCGGCGCTGCGTTCAATGATGGTGACCCGGTGACCGCGGGTCGAGAACGCCTTTGCGGCGGCAAGGCCGGAGACGCCGGCGCCGATCACGCAGACATGCTTTGGGTTGACCATGGGATTGCTCGCGAGCTCGAATGTTCTGGGCACAGCAGGCCGCGTTCGGCCGCGCTGCGCGGCCGCTGGACCTGCGACGAAACAGAAATGGGAGTGGGGCGGCCGCCTAGTCGTTGGCTTCAGGCGGCAGGAAGTCGACCTCGTGCAGGGCCGAGATGCGCACGACCTCGGCGGGGTCGGCCAGATTGTGGAGCTGGTTGAACAGCGCCTCCAGCTTCTGCATCGGCGAGACCCAGAACAGCGCGCGGGCCGGCTTGTCGGACTTGTTGAAATAGCCGTGCGGGATGCCGCGCGGCAGGCGCACGAGATCGCCGGCGTTGGCCTTGACCCATTTGCCGTCGAGCTTGAGGTCGAGCGTGCCCTCCTGCACCAGGATGAATTCGTCCTGGGTCGGATGGATGTGCACTGGCACGAACTGGCCCGGCTCGCTGTTGGTCTCGAAGGCAAAGGTGGAATCGGTGACGGCCTTGGGAAAATAGACCTGGCCCAGAATATTCCAGGTCTTGCCGCCATAGCCCGTGCCGTTCGCGGTAATGCCCTTCTCGAGTGCAGTCATGGCTCGCCTCCATCGTGGATCCCGACGAGGGTGGAGCTTCGGTCAGGCGCGGGCTGCTGTCTATCCGCTAAACGAATCCGGACACGTCCTGTGCCGTGCGGCACGACGTTTTTGCGACAGGGCTCTTTCCGGGGACGGGGAACTATTATAGGTTTAAAATATTCCGTGATGCCAAGCGTGGTCGGCGATGTCCGCAGCCGAGCTGGAAATGAGCACGCCTCGATCCGCGGCCGAAAGGCTCGCGGCTTTCGCCCGCGTCACCACCGACGACGCCGACGAGCGGCCGAGCAGGTCGGGCGCATCTTCTGCCCGCATGATCTGACGCCGATGCGGAGGTCGGGCTTCTCGGCCAGGCACAATTGTGCCGCCTTCGACGGCTTTTCCATCAACTATGTCGCCTATGGCGGATCCGTCACCATCGATCCCGGCTGCCTCGACCGCTTCTTCCTGGTGCAGATCCCGCTCGCCGGCACGGCCCGTATCCGCGCAGGTACCCGCGAACTCGACACAGCGCCGGAACGGACGGCGTCGCTGTTGTCGCCGACCATCCCGACCCGGATGATCTGGACCGAGTCGGCGCAAGCGATCCTGCTGCTCGACCGCCGCATGGTCGAGCAGCGCGCAGCGGCATTGTCGGGCAGGGCGACCGGCGCGGTCGAGTTCGACCCTACGCTCGACCTGAACGTGCCGGCCGCGCGCGGCCTCGCGGCGAAGCTCGTCGAGCTGATGATGCTCGCCGAAGGTCTCGGACCGTCCGGCAGGCTTTCACCGGTCGCGACCGCGGGCTGGCGCGAGGCGCTGCTTCATTACCTCCTCGACGGCCAGCGGCACGGCCTGTCCGACGCGATCAGAACGTTCTCGGGCCAGGGCGAGCGTCTGCCGCGCGCGCTGCACACTGCGCGGGACTGCCTCGCGGCGAATGCCTGCGAGCCGCTCGACGTTGCGCACCTCGCCTGTGAGTCCGGGATCGGCATCCGCGCGCTACAGCTCGGTTTCCGCCGTCATTTCGGCGTGTCGATCTCGCAGATGCTGCTCGACATGCGCCTCGCCAATCTCCACACCCGGCTCACGCAAGCCGAGCTGGACACTTCGATCACCGAGATCGCCTTCGATCTCGGCTTCACCCATCTCGGCCGCATGGCCGGCGCCTATCGCGAAAAATTCGGCGAGACGCCGTCAGCGACGCTGCGGCGGAAGATGAGCTGATGCGCCGGCGGCTTCCCGATGTCGGTTGGGGAGCGCGCGGCGCGAAGACGCGGCATCATTTGAACGTCGTCGCCTGAGTAACATCGCCCCAGCAATACTGATCGTCGCAGTCTTTTAGCTTGTCGTTGATTGACCATTCAACCATGCCACCCGCGTTGGAATTCGCAGCGGATGGCCTAGGTCTTCCGCGACCTTGTCGCGCCATCGCGTTCAGCCGCCTGCCTGCGCAGAAAGCCTTCGAGATCGGCCTGCACGGAATAGGGCGTCGGGATCGGATCGCCCGCGTCGTCGACAGCGGTGTCGAGAGAGCGGCGCAGCATGCGCGCGAGCTCGGCCTTGCGGTAGGGCTTTGTCAGAAGCGGTGCGCCCTTGGTGGCGCGCCCCTGCGCATGCGGGGCGTCGTAGGCATAGCCCGACGTGAAGAGCACCCGCAGCGAGGGGCGCGATGCCACCATCTCGTCGGCGAGCTCTCGTCCGTTCAAGCTGCCGGCCATCACGATGTCGGTGAAAAGCAGGTCGAAGGGCGTGCCTTCGGCCGCGATGGCCAGTGCCTCGGCTGCATTGGCGGCCGGGATGACCTTGTAGCCGAGGCTTTCGAGCTGAACCGTGACGTACTGGCGGACGTCGCGGTCGTCCTCGACACAAAGAATGGTTTCCGTCCCGCCCACGACCTTGCGCTCGTCATAGCCGGTGGGGCGAAGCGTGCTCGCCTCCGCCTTCGGCAGATAGATCGTGAAAGTCGTGCCGCGTCCTTCTTCGGAAGCGACCTTGATTCCGCCACCGGACTGCTTGATGAATCCGAACACCATGCTGAGCCCGAGCCCGGTGCCCTTCCCGATGTCCTTGGTCGAGAAGAAGGGATCGAAGATCCGCTCCAGAATGGCCGGCGGAATGCCAGTGCCGGTATCGCCTATCTCGATCTCGACATAGTCGCCGGCATAGCCGGCCCCGACCGCCACGGCCTCGCGGACGCCGAACACGACGTTGCGCGTCGTCAACGTCAGTCTGCCGCCGTCCAGCATCGCGTCGCGGGCGTTGATCGCGAGGTTGAGAAGCGCCGAGCTCAATTGGCCGCGATCGACGAGGGCGAGCCAAATGTTGCCGTCGAGCCGGGTCACGATCTCGATCTTCTTGTCGAAGGTTGCCAGCAGCAGCTTTGCGAGCTCTTCGAGCAGCTCGTTGATGTCGCTCTCGGCCGGCTTGAGCGCCTGCTTGCGGGCAAAGGACAACAGGCTCGACGTCAGCGCGGCGCCGCGATCGGCGGCGTCGCTGATCAGCTTGGTGATGGTCGCGAGCGGCGGATTATCCTTCACGGCGTCGGCGAGGATCTCGATCGTGCCCGTGATCACGGTGAGCATGTTGTTGAATTCGTGCGCAATGCCGCCGGTGAGCTGACCGATCGCCTCCATCTTCTGGGCCTGGATCAGCTGCTCCTCGGCGGCGCGCTTCTGGGTGACATCCTTGACGAAATTGTTGATGAGGGTGCGCCCCCCGATGTGGAGCGCCGTGCTGGAGGCCTCGATCAGGATCTCGTCGCCGTCCCGGTGCAGCAGGGTCGCTTCGAACCGGATGCCGATTGGCGTATCCGACAATTCCGGCAGCAGCCGCATCATGCGTTGCCTGAAGCCGTCGCGCAGCGGCTCGGCGATGAGGAGATTGACGACGTCCGTGCCGAGCGCCTCCTTGTGCGTCCATCCCGTCAGGGCCTCGGCCTGAAGGCTCCATTCCAGCACGATGCCGTTCTGGTCGGTCTGAACGAAGGCATCGAGCGCGGTCTTGATGACCGCTTGCGTCATCTGTGCGCTGGCCCGCGCCTGCTCGGTCAGTAGCGCGGCGGCCCGTTTTTCCTGCGCCGTTTCGATCGCGCGCGTGCACAGACGAGCGAGCAGGACCGCAATGGCGCCGCTTGCGAGCATGGCGACGATCTGGGCAATGCCGAACCCGGTTCCGGTCGCGGCATAGGAGACGAGGAGAGCCGCCGCGGTCACGATGACCTGCGCGGCCATCGCGAGTGTCAGAAGCCGCCTGAGTTTCATGGTCTCACACCAACGCGTCAGTGGCAGACCCTCGTGTCCGCCCTGTCAATGACCGGCTCCACGTGAGCTACAGATGTGAGCTACAGATTCCGCGCGGCAGCGTCGAGGGGCAATTTGCGGTGGTGCCGGGCTGGCGGCGCTTTCAACCTGCCGGCGAATCGGTCTGGCGCAGCGTCGTCACCCAGATCACGCGGGCCGTCTGCTGGGTCGGGTTGTCGAACATGTGCGGCACGATGCTCGGAAAGCGAAAGCTGTCGCCGGCGTCGAGCAGATGGGCCTGGTTGTCGAGCCACAGCCGCAGGCTGCCTGAAAGGATGTAGCCCGCCTTCTCGCCGGTGTGCTGCAGGAAGTCGGTGCCGGACGAGGCGCCGGGATTGAGCGTGAGCTCGTAGAATTCGAGCTGGCCTTTGTCTGCCGGCGTCAGCGCTTCCTTGACGACGCCGCTGGCGGTGAGCCGCAGCAGGCGCCGGCCGTTCTTGCGCACGATATAGCGCTGCACGTCGGCGGGATCGGTGGTCTCGAAGAAATAGGAGATGGGAACGTCGAGCGCGATGCTGAGCAGGCGCAGCGTGCGTATCGACGGCATGGCGCGCGCGCGTTCGAGCTGGCTGATCATGCCGTTGGAGAGGCCGGTCTTCTTGGCGACGTCCTGGATCGACAGGCCCGCGCGCTGCCGCAGCAGCCGCACGGTCTCGCCGAGGCGCTGGTCGACGGCATCGTCGGCTTCGGTCGGCGGGGCATCCTTCGGATCGTTGATCTCGCCGCGACCATCCATGTCGCTCTCCCATGCATCATCTCAGCCCGGACAATGACGTTCCGGAGCTTCAGTCGGAGTGAAAAGGTCGCGCATCCTAGCAATATGATTGACAGCTGTATTTAGTCGTGATGAACTTTTGATAGAAAATTTAGAAGCACTAAAGCCCATTCCTGTCCCTTTGCCGGGGTCTCGGGGCCCGGGAGACGGTGCCGCGTGCGACAACGGAGAGTGGTCATGGCGGACGACACCGGGAAGTTCGGCGTTGGGGCACTGCATCTCGGCAATCCGAATCGCCGTCAGATCTTTCAGCTCGGGGCCGGCGCCGCGGCGGGATGGACGCTATCGGGCAACGCATTTGCGCAGACAGAACGCCCGACCAATCCGCCGGACAAGCCGCGCGGACAGGTGATCGCGGCGCTGTCGCAGGAGCCGACGGTCTTTCATCCCCTGATGCCGGGCATCGAAGTCGATCAGGGCATCTGGTGGCAGGTGTTCTCGCCGCTCTGGTTCATCGATCCCGACGGCAAGTTCGTTCCCGACCTCGCCCGCGAAGTCCCGACGGTCGAGAATGGCGGCCTCTCGGCCGACGGCCTGACCTGGAAGATCAAGCTCCGCAGCGACGTGAAATGGCACGACGGCACGCCGTTCACGGCCGAGGACGTGAAGTTCTCGCTTGAGCTGATCAACAACCCCGATTTTCGCGCGCGCAGCCGCGTCGGCCATAGTCTCGTCAAGGACATCAAGATCGTCGCGCCCGACGAGATTCACTGGCGCATGGAAGCTCCCTATTCGCCCTATATGTCGATCCTGGGATCGCTGACCTTCATCGTGCCCAAGCACATCCTGGAGAAGGTGACCGATCCGAACGCCTCGCCGTTCCACAATGCGCCTGTCGGCACCGGACCGTTCCGCTGGGGCGAGCGCGTGCCGGGCGACCACATTCAGTTGAATGCCCATACCGCCTATCACGCCAAGGGACCCTACGTTGAGCGCGTGGTGTTCAAATACATTCCAGACCTGACCGTGCTCTACACCCAGTTCCGCACCGGCCAGGTCGATTACACCGGCCTGCAAGGCATTCTGCCGAACTTCGTGCAGGAAGCGAAGACGCTGAAGGGCCGCAAGATCTTCGTCTCATCCACGTCGTCGGTGGAGCACATCGCGCCCAATCTGGAGTTCGGCGCGTTGGCGGACCGCACGGTGCGCGAGGCGCTGTATCTCGCGATCAACAAGCAGGCGATCATCGACGCGCTGAACTACGGCTTGCCGACGCAGACCGAAAGCTTCGTGCCGCAACAGGCCTGGTCGTTCCAGCAGGGACTGCCGCAGCACAAATACGATCCGGCCAAGGCCAACACGCTGCTCGATGCGGCCGGTTGGGTCCGCGGCGCCGGCGGCGTGCGCGAGAAAGGCGGCGTCAAGCTCGAATTCACCAATTCAACGACGTCGGGCAATGCGGTGCGTGAGCAGACCCAGCAGCTGCTGATCCAGGACTGGCGCGCGATCGGTGCCGCGATGCGCGTCAACAACATGCCGGCCGCCGTGATCTGGGGCGACTTCTGGCAGCAATCGAAATTCAATTCGGTGATCGTGGGAGTGAATTTCATGCTCGGCAGCGACCCCGACGTGACGCCCCGCTTCGGCTCCGGCGCCATTCCTGCCAAAGGTGGCCGCGGCTACAACACCTATCAGTATCGCAACCCGGAGGCGGATCGGCTTCTCGCCGAAGGTGCCAAGCAGTTCGATCTGGCGCAGCGCAAGACGACCTATGGCGCTCTGCAAAAGCTCATCCGCGACGACCTCGCGATCCTGCCGCTGTTCCAGGGCTTCATCGCCGAAGGTGTGAAGGAAGGGCTGCAAGGCTTCCGTCCCAACATCAACATGTCGATCAACTGCTGGAACATTCGCGAATGGTATTGGGCCTGATGGTTCAGGCGCGCGAGATCGCCTGAGATGGCCCGTTACGTCGCCAATCGCCTGGCGCAGGCGATCATGCTGCTGGTGATCGTGTCCGCGATCGGCTTCGCCATCCTGCATCTGGCGCCCGGCGGTCCGCTCTCGCAATTCGCGGCGTCCGCGCAGATGACGCAGGAGGATCTCGACCGCGTCACGCGGCAACTCGGCCTCGATCGTTCGCTGCCGATCCAGTATCTCGATTGGTTCGGCCGGATGCTGAGGGGCGATTGGGGCCGCTCGTATCGTGACGGCGAGGCGGTGCTGGCGGTGATCTCGTCGCATCTCGGCGCCACGCTGGAACTGATGGCGACTGCGACCATCATCGCGGTGCTGCTCGGCTGCTGGATTGGCGTACTCGGTGCGCTGCGCCGCTATTCGCTGTTCGATTCGCTCGCAACCGTCGGCGCCATGATCGCATTGTCGATCCCGACCTTCTGGTTCGGCCTCGTCACCATCTATGTGTTCTCGGTGAAGCTCGGCTGGCTGCCGGCCGGCAACCGGCAGACCGTCGGCGATGGCTCCCTGCTCGATCTGCTCCATCATCTCATTGCGCCGGCGCTGGTGCTGGCGCTGGTGGAGACCGCGATGTGGGGCCGCTTCATGCGCTCCTCGATGCTCGAAGTCATCAACCAGGACTACATTCGCACCGCGCGCGCCAAGGGCATGCCGGAATGGCGAATCCTTACGGTTCACGCCTTGCGTAACGCGCTGCTGCCGATGATCACGGTGGGCGGCCTTCAGTTTCCGACGCTGCTCGGTGGTGCGCTGGTCGCCGAGACCGTGTTCACCTGGCCGGGCATGGGCCGGCTGTTCCTCGATTCCATCGGATATCGCGACTATCCCGTGGTGATGGGCATTCTGATGTTCTCGGCGATCATGGTGCTGATCGGGTCGCTGCTGGCCGACATCCTCTATGCCGTCGTCGATCCGCGCATCCGGGTGGGCTAGGGATGACGACCGTAGACTTGTCCAGCGCTCAACCCGCACCCGGCCAGGCCGCGTGGCGGCGATTTCGTCGGCACCGGCTTGCGCTTGCAGGCGCGGTGATCATTCTCGCCCTTGTTCTCGGTTCGGCATTCGGCCCGTACCTCCTGCCGTTCGACGACACCTACATCGATATCATGAAGCGGTTCGCACCGCCGCTGTCGGGCGCGCACATCCTCGGCACCGACGAACTCGGCCGCGACGTGCTGGCGCGGCTGATGATGGGCGCGCGCGTCTCGCTGTCGATCGGCTTCGTCGCGATGGTGATGGCGATGGCGGTGGGCATCGTCGTCGGGGCCTTCGCCGGCTTCTATGGCGGCGTGGTCGGCGCGGTGCTGATGCGGCTCGTCGATGCCATGCTCTGCTTTCCGACCATCTTCCTGCTGCTTGCGCTCGCGGCGCTCATCGAGCCCGGCTTCGTCACCACCACCGTGCTGATCGCGGCAACCGCCTGGATGTGGGTGGCCCGCGTCGTCGAGGCCCAGGTGCGTTCGCTGCGGGAACGCGAGTTTGCGGTTGCTGCACTCGCGTTCGGCTCGTCGAACCTGCGGATCATGTTCCGCGAGCTCGTGCCCAATGCGATTGCGCCGATCGTGGTGGCGGCGACGCTGAACGTCGCCAAGGCAATTCTGCTGGAATCCTATCTCAGCTATCTCGGTTACGGCATTCAGCCGCCGGCCGCGAGCCTCGGTAACATGCTCAACAACGCGCAGATCTATCTCACCAGTGCGCCCTGGCTTGCGATCGCGCCGGGCCTCGCCATCACGCTTGCCGTGACGAGCTTCAACTTCCTCGGCGACGGCCTGCGCGATGCGCTCGATCCGCGAATGAACATCCCATGATCTGCAAACTAGCGATGAGCAAGCTTGCTCCGATCGAACTGAATATCTGGAGTGTCCTATGTCCCCGCCGCTCACCCGTATAAACAGCGACGAGCACCTGCCGGCGCAGGTGGATGTCGTCGTCATCGGCGGCGGCGTCATTGGCGTCTCCGCGGCCTATCATCTCGCGAAGAAGGGCCTCTCCGTCGCCCTGGTCGAGAAGGGCCATGTCGGCGGCGAGCAGTCGAGCCGCAATTGGGGCTGGTGCCGCCAGCAGGGCCGCGCGCGTGAGGAGATCCCGCTGGCCCGCGAGGCACTGCGACTGTGGGAAGACATGCAGAACGATGCCGGCGTCGATGCCGGCTTCCGCCGCACCGGCGTGCTGTTCCTGACCAAGAGCAAGGACGAACTCGCCAGCTGGGAGCGATGGGCCGTAACGGCGCGCGAGATGCAGGTCCACTCCACGGTCCTGACGCCGGCGGAGGTCGCCGAGCGCCTGCCCGGCAATGCCGAAAAATGGGTCGGCGGATTGCACACGCCGGGCGACGGGCGCGCCGAGCCCTCAATGGCCGTGCCGGCGCTTGCGACCGCCGCGCGAAAGCACGGCGTCACTATTCATCAGGGCTGCGCCGCGCGTGGGTTGGAGACGCAAGGTGGACGGGTGAGCGCCGTCGTCACCGAGAAGGGCACCGTTCGCACGCAATCGGTGCTGCTGTCCGGCGGCGCCTGGTCGTCGCTATTCTGCCGTCGCCACGGCATCGAGCTGCCGATCGGCCTCGTCAATGCGACCGCGTGCCGGACCACGCCGGGGCCGGAGATCACCTCCGGTGCGCTCGGCACCGATTTCTATTGCATCCGCCGCCGCCTCGACGGCGGCTTTACCCTGGCGCTACGCAACCGCGGCACGGTCGAACTGTCGCCTGATCTGTTCCGGTACGCGCGAACTTTCTGGCCGACCTATCTGCATCGCAAGAACGGGTTGAAACTGTCGTTCGGCAAATCCTTCTTCGACCAGCTCATGCGCGGCACGAACTGGAGCTTGGACAAGCCGTCGCCATTCGAGACCGAGCGGGTGCGCGATCCCGCGCCTGACATGTCGCTGGTCAATGCCGCGCTGGCTTCGCTGATCAAGTCGAACCCTGAATTGAAGGACATCGAGATCGCGGAAGCCTGGGGCGGGACGATCGACTGCACGCCGGATACCATTCCGGTCATCTCGCCGGTCGATGCCATGCCCGGCTTCTTCCTTGCCACCGGCTTCTCCGGCCACGGCTTTGGCATCGGTCCTGCGGCCGGCAAGCTCGCGGCGGACATCGTGACGGGCGCGACGCCGCTGGTCGATCCCGCGGCCTACAGCCACAAGCGCCTGATCGACGGCCGCCGGCTCGCGCCGGTCAGCCCGTTCTGAGAGTTTTGGCGGCATGACGGTTCTCTACAAGGCCAACATGGTTCGGGGCGCTGAATGGGCGGGCTTCTTCGCCGAGCGCGCGCCCGATGTGCCATTCCGGCTCTGGCCCGACATCGGCGATCCCGCCGACATCCGCTATCTCGTGGCGTGGGTGCCGCCGGACGACATCGCGACGACTTTCCCTAATCTCGAACTCGTTTTCTCGGTCGGTGCGGGTGTGGACCAGTTCGACCCGTCAATAGTTCCGCCGCACATTCCGCTGGTGCGCATGCTTGAGCCCGGTATCGCCGAGACCATGGTCGAATACGTCACCATGGCTGTGCTCGCGCTGCATCGCGATCTCCTGCACTTCATTGCTCAGCAGAAGGCGCAGGTCTGGCGCGAGATCCGGATCACGCCGGCCAAACGTCGTCGCGTCGGCGTGATCGGTCTCGGCCAACTCGGCCAGGCCGTGCTCGAACGCCTCACGGCGTTCGGCTTTCCGCTTCTCGGCTGGAATCGCTCGCCGCGCGAGATCGAGGGCGTCACGAGTTACGCGGGCATGGAGACGTTGCCGGATTTCCTTGCTCAGACCGACATTCTCGTCTGCCTGCTGCCTTTGACCGACGAGACCCGCGGCATCCTGAATGCGGACTTGTTCGCGCGCCTGCCGCGCGGCGCGTCGCTCGTCAATGTCGGGCGTGGCCCGCATCTGGTCGAAGCCGACCTTCTCGCGGCGCTCGACAGCGGCGCGTTGTCGGGTGCTGTCCTCGATGTCGCCGAGCCGGAGCCGCTGCCTGCGGGTCACCCTTTCTGGAGCCACCCGCGCATCCTGGTCACGCCGCACAATGCCAGCATGACGACGCCGGATACGGCGGTCGATTTCGTGCTGGATGTGATTGCGCGCCACCGCCGCGGTGAAGAATTGCCGGGGCGTGTCGATCGTAGTCGTGGCTATTAGGACACTGGCATGAGCATGGGCGCAAGCGGAGCTGATCAAATCGCTGCCAACGCGCAGTCGCCGGTGCTGTCGGTTTCCGGCCTGACGACGTCCTTCCTGCGTGAGCGGCAATGGATTCCCGTCGTCTGCGACGTGTCGTTTGATATTGCCTCGCGGGAAACCGTGGCGATCGTCGGCGAGTCCGGTTCGGGCAAGAGCGTCACTGCGCTCTCGATCATGCGGCTCATTCCGAAGGAGAACGGCCGGGTCGAAGGCAGCGTCCGGCTTGCCGGTCGCGACCTGCTGACGCTGCCCGAAGCGAGCATGAAGGATGTTCGTGGCAACGAAATCGCCATGATCTTCCAGGAGCCGATGACGAGCCTCAATCCGGTGCTGACCATCGGCTTCCAGATTGCGGAAGCACTGATCCAGCACCGCGGCCTGTCGCGCGCGGCGGCGGAGGTCGAGACCATATGCCTGCTCGACCGCGTGCGGATACCTGCGGCGAAATCGCGCTTCCACGAGCATCCGCATCGCTTCTCCGGCGGCATGCGCCAGCGCGTAATGATCGCGATGGCGCTGGCCTGCAAGCCGAGGCTGCTGATCGCAGACGAGCCGACCACCGCGCTCGACGTCACGATCCAGGCCCAGATCCTAGAGCTTCTGAAGGAGCTTCAGCAGGAAGAGGAGATGTCGATCCTCTTCATCACCCACGACATGGGGGTGGTGGCCGAGATCGCGGACCGCACCGTGGTGATGTATGGCGGCCAGGCAGTGGAAACCGATGCGACCGCGCGCATCTTTGCTTCACCCTCGCATCCTTATACCCGCTCGCTGCTCGCGGCCGTGCCACGCCTCGGCTCGATGGACGGGCGGACGCGGCCGATGCGTTTTCCGACCGTCGACAAGGTGACGGGGACCTCTGACGAGCCGGCGGAGACGCCCGATACGGTCTCGATTGCCGAGCGACCGCTGCTCGAGGTCTCCAACCTCACGACGCGCTTTCCAATCCGCTCGGGCCTGTTCGGCAAGGTCTCGGGCCGCGTCCATGCGGTCGAGAACATCTCCTTCACCTTGCGCGCCGGGGAGACGCTGGCGCTGGTCGGCGAATCCGGCTGCGGCAAGTCGACGACGGGCCGCTCCATTCTCAAGCTGACGGAGCCGGACAGCGGCACCGTTCTGGTGGACGGGCAGGATGTGCTGGCGATGAATGCCCGCACCTTGCGTGACTTTCGCAAGCAGATGCAGATCGTGTTCCAGGATCCGTTCGCGAGCCTCAACCCGCGCATGTCGGTGGGAACGGCGATTGCGGCCCCATTGCTCGCCAACGGGCTCGTCACGGCGTCGCAGGCACGGGAGAAGGTCGCCGACCTGCTTGTCCGCGTTGGTCTCACCGCCGACATGGCCGCGCGCTTTCCGCACGAATTCTCCGGTGGCCAGCGCCAGCGCATCTGCATTGCCCGCGCGCTCGCGCTCGGACCGAAGCTGATCGTCGCGGACGAAGCGGTCTCGGCGCTCGACGTTTCGGTCAAGGCGCAGGTCGTCAATCTGATGCTGGACCTTCAGGCCAGCATGGGACTTGCCTATCTCTTCATTTCCCACGATATCGCGGTGGTCGAGCGCATGAGCCATCGCGTCGCGGTGATGTATCTCGGCGAGATCGTCGAAACCGGTCCACGCGCGGCCCTGTTCGGAAATCCGCAGCATCCCTATACGAAGAAGCTGATGGGGGCCGTGCCGGTGCCCGATCCAGCGCGCCGCGGCACCAGGCGCGAGGCCACGAATGACGAGATCAGAAGCCCGGTGCGTGCGCCCGATTACCAGCCGCCCGTGCGTCAATATCGTGAGGTGTCGCCGGGCCATGTCGTCCAGCTCTGGGGCGAGGAATGGTCCAACTGACGTGCGCAGGCCACAAATCATTTCCAAAATGCACGATGAAGTCGCCCCGCGATCTGCCGGGCAGGTCAACGGTGGTGTCCTTCGCGACGCCAGGCCGGTGACATCACGCTGAAATCACAATGAAATCATCGCGGCACGGCCCGGTGCGACGGCCGGCCGCGCCAGCTTCGTGTTATGCGCTGCAGCTGGACCGTCGGCCGGCGATCTCCGATAATGTGCGGATCTCGGGAAGGCCGGCGAAGACGTGCCTTTACGGATGGATTTACTAGAATGACACACGCAGGCGTCTACGGGCAGAGGCTCGGGCAGGGCCTTCGCTCCAAGCAAGCACCGGTCCTGATCACGCGTTCGCTGCACAGCGCCGAGCTCGCGGTCACCGAAGTCCGCAACGACGATCCGACACCGGATATTTCCGGCTCGCTGGCTGCGGAAGATGCCTATCTCCTCAGCCTGAAACTCCGCGACTATCCGGATTGCGAATGCTGGGAGGAGGGCCGCTGTGTCACCAAGGCGGATGTTCGCGCAGGTGCGACCTATCTGTACGACCTCAAGCGTGACCCGCGCTATGTGATCGACAAGCCGTTTCACTCGCTCTTCTTCTATTTGCCGCGCTCTGCGCTCAACAGCGTTGCCAGGCAACCGGGCGGGCCGCGCGTAGGCGAGCTCAGCTACGAGCCCGGTGTCGGTCATGACGACGAGGTCGTTCGACATGTCGGTGCCTCGTTGCGGCAAGGACTGTGTCGGCCCGACGAGACCAACCAGCTTTTCGTCGATCACATGATGCTCGCGCTCACCGCCCATGTCGCCCAGACCTATGGTGGGCTGAAGCCAGCCGCAGAACCGAGCCGCGGCGGTCTTGCGCCATGGCAGGTGAAGCGTGCATGTGACCGGCTCGATTCCGATCTCTCGGGCAAGATCGCGCTACAGCTGATCGCGACCGAGCTTGGGCTGTCAGTCAGCCACTTCTCACGCGCGTTCCGGATCTCCACCGGCCTGCCGCCGCATCAATGGCTGCTCCAGCAGCGCGTCAAGGCGGCCAAGCAACTGATGACAGTCCGCGACCTGCCGTTGTCCGAGATTGCCATCTCGGCCGGATTTGCCAATCAGAGCCATTTCACGCGGGTGTTCTCGTCCATCGTCGGCGTCAGTCCGGGCGCGTGGCGCCGCGAAACGGATGGCGGACGGGACAAGACTTGAATTTTACCGGCGCTTTGCCAGCGAGATCGTGTAGGCCGTGCGGCGCGCCGCAAAGATCTCGTCCGGCGGATGGCCGATGCCGTCGGCAAGATTGGCTGGATTGAAGATGGAGCCGTCGCAGGCCGCGTTGGCTTCGAGGCTGGTGATGACGATCGTCCCCAGCCGCACCTGCTCACGGTTGTCCTCGTCCGGCCATCGCAGGGTCACGTCCATGGTGGGATCGCCGGGACGGTCGAGCAAGGCCATCACGTTGAATCGGACATCGCCGGCTACGATCCTCCGCGCGAGATCGTCATGCAGGAAATCGGCCGACTTCGCCCTCGCTTCGTCCTCGCTCAAGGTGACGTCGCCGCCGACCGGCGAGACCTTGAACTTGATGAAGCGGGTCTCATCCTTCGCGTTCGTCGCGGGAAAGGAGTGCACGCCCCAATAGGTCGTGCCGGCAAAGCTGCCGGGCAGCCGGCGTGCCGCGACGTAATTCGCCTGGTTCAGTGTTTCAGGATTGGCCGCCGAAAAGGCCCGGACCTTCTCGATGTCGGGCTTGCCGTCCGCACCCGGAATGCGCGCCTCGAGGAAGGCGAGCATCTGGTCGAGCGTCCGTGCAAAATGCACCGGAGCGGTTTCCGTCAGGATGTCCGAGCGATGGGCGTCGTCGCCCAGCCTGAAGCTGAAGCCGCGCAGCACGAGGTTGTTGGTGTCGGTCATCCCAGGATTGCCGCCGCCGACGGAGAAGCGCGCCAGCACGCGCGACGGTTTTGTGAAGCTCAGCGATCGCGTAATCTCTGCCGCGCGGTCGGACGGGGCATAGGTCCCGCGCACACATCGACCCTTGGCGAAGCTCGCGCGCACCTTCGGCGGATTGCCTGCGACCGCCTTCAATGCATCGACGACCGCGGCGGGTGTTGCAGCGGGGGTGGGAAGTTCGGACATGGCTTGGCCTCCGGCAAAAGCGGCATGTCCGTGTGTTAGGGCTGGCGGAGCGCCGGCGTCTTTCCTAAAGCCGCGCTGCCTTGTCCGATCCTGCTGATTGCTTGCTCGCGCTTCAGGAATTCACGTGCACGAAACACGGTATGAGGGGATAGATCTGATGTCGGCGAGACGCGGGACAACTTGTTTACTGATTCAGCTCCCGTGCTCCCGGGTCTCGCGACGATGCAGACTTGTCCTCCGGAAATTGTGATCGGATAGAGCGACGGGGAACCGCGTTATGTGAACCGTCTCATATTTCATCACTCTCTTTCGAGCTATCACTCCCGCAAGAAATTGCCGCACCCGGACCTAACTGACCGACACGGGTGAGATGCAATGCCTGCGTAGCCGCGTGCTCGCAGCTTTGGATTGGCTCTCGTCTTGCTCACGAGCAAGCCAGCCCCATCACTCAGCACAGATTTTTCAGAAATTGGAATCAAGGCAATCGCAAAACGCGTCCACGAGGCTGCCTCTATTCGGGGTCGGCCGGTAGGCCGCTACTTACCTAAGAAGGAGACCCCCAATGAAAATTAGTGATGCAGTTTCCAGCGCATTTTCCCTAACGAGGGGCTCCGGCAATCTTCGGATCGCTCGTTCCGGTCTGATCAGGTCGGCCCATCTTCTTGAAAGAATTGGGCTCGCAGCCGTTGGGGCCTCCTGTGGCCTCTATGTGGGTGCGACCCTGTTGCGTGAGAAAGGCGGACTGTTTGAAAGCGGCTGGATCGTGCTGATAACGATGCTCTACGGAGCTCTCAGCTATTATGTCGGAATTGATTTGTCTCGCAGTGTCGCGCGGAAGTCGATCTCGAGCAACTTGGAAGAGTGGAATGGTTCCGAGCCGGCTGAGATCATGAGTGCGGCTGGAACGTTCGGCGCCGCGATTGCCGCAACTCTGTCCGTCAGCATCCTTGTCCTTGATCAAAACCCAGCCAATGGCCTGATAACCTTTGTTGCCGGCTGTTGGGTGGTTGGTTCCTCGCTCCAAGTTGCGGCGGGCATGATGGCTCGCAACTACGAAGCGCGCATGGACAAGCAATGAAGGAATTGTGCTCACGCAAGAACGTCTGCTTGGCGTCATGACGAGTGCACAAGCCGCAGTGTTGGATTCGATTTCAGGTCCGGAGTGAGTAGTGACCACTCATCGCAACCTCTGTCGTCCAACGCTGCGGGAAGACGATTTTTGGTAGCGCAGTCGTTCGCATCGGGCGGCGACCCGGCTTGGAAGCCGTGTCGGTACTGAGTAACCTAAATTATCGCACAACAAACAAGACGTGCCATCATGGCGGTGTTGGGATATCGTCCCCGCGCCGTGGTCCAAAATCCTGCTAACCGCCAACCACACGATCGGTGGAGCCAATGCAGATTGCGGAGTGGCTCGAGAAACTGGGGCTTGGGCAATACGCAGAGCGTTTTGCCCAGAATGGAATCGACGTGGGCGTCCTCCCCGAACTGATGGACGAGGACTTTGAAAAGCTCGGAGTCCTGCTAGGCCATCGCCGCAAAATGCTGCGTGCTATTGCCGACCTCGATCCAGCCGCGTTGATCGCATCGCCGACCCCTCCTCAGGACGCCGAGCGGCGCCACCTCACTGTTATGTTTTGCGATCTGGTCGGCTCGACCGCGCTCTCGGCGCGTCTCGATCCCGAGGATATGTGGGAAGTGATCCGGGCCTACCGCGCCGCCTGCGCGAGCGTCATTGCCGCTTATGACGGCAGGATAGCCAGGTTCGTTGGCGACGGAATACTCGTCTATTTCGGCTATCCTCGCGCGCATGAGGATGATGCGGAGCGCGCAGTACGAGCTGCCCTCGACACTATCTCCGCAATTGGGCAGCTCAAAACGGGCGCCGACGAACGGGTTGAACTGCGCATCGCAATTGCGACAGGGCTTGTGGTGGTCGGTGACCTCATCAGTGGAGATGCATCAGAGGAGCAGGCAACCGTCGGCGACACACCAAACCTCGCCGCTCGGCTCCAGAGCCTGGCGGAACCGGGCGCGGTCGTCGTTGCTTCGTCGACGCGCCGGCTGCTTGGTGATCTCTTCACGTTTCGCAATCTCGGCCGCCGTGAGGTCAAGGGGATAGCCGAACCAATCGCAGTCTGGGCGGTGGAGGGGGCGATCGCATCCGAGAGTCGCTTCGAGGCGGTCCGCGCGGTACGCTCGATCGGTTTTGTCGGCCGCAGGGACGAGATCGAGTTCACTCTCTCGCGCCAGCGGCTGGCATGGCAGGGGCAGGGCCAGATGGTATTGATTTCTGGCGAAGCGGGCATCGGCAAGTCGCGCATTGTCGCAACCCTGTCCGAAAGCCCCTCGTTGGGGGCGCACCGCCGGGTGCGATATCAGTGTTCGCCCTACCATACCAACAGTGTGCTCCATCCCTTTGTCGCGCAGCTCGAGCGCGCCGCCGGCATCCGGTCGCACGACACGCCTGGGCAAAAGCTCGACAAGCTCGAGGCAATGCTGTCGCTTGGAACACAGCAGGTCGCCCAAGCGACACCGCTCATTGCGGCTCTCCTTTCGATTCCCACCGGCGACCATTGTCCGCCGCTGGCTTTGAGCCCGGCGCAGCAGCGGCGACAGACATTTGCCGCCCTTCTGGATCAGCTTGAGGGGTTGGCGCGAGAGCAACCCCTGCTGATTATCTGCGAGGATATGCATTGGGCCGATGCCACGACACTTGAACTGTTCGATCTCGCGGTCGATCGTATCAGAGGACTGCCGATACTCGTGCTCATGACATCCCGGCCAGAGTTCGAGCCCTCCTGGTCGGGCCTTGCCAACGTCAGTCTGTTGCGGCTCGACCGACTCGATCGGCGGGACTCGCGCGCGCTGGTCGAACAGGTGGCCGTTGGTCGCCAGCTGCCACGCGAGATGATGAAGCAGATCATCGATAGGACGGATGGCATCCCACTATTCGTCGAGGAATTGACCAAGATGGTGCTGGAGTCCGGGCTACTCGTCGAAGATGCCGGGCGCTATCGTCTCGATAATCCGCTCCCGCCGCTCGCTATTCCCGCGACGCTGCAGGATTCGCTGATGGCGCGGCTTGACCGGCTGGCCCCCGTCAAGGAGTTAGCGCAGATAGGCGCCGCCATCGGTCGCGACTTTTCATACGCGCTGCTGAGATATGTGGCGGGACGCGATGATCTGACGCTGAGCGCTGCGCTAGCGCAACTCGAAGAGGCCGAACTGCTGGTGCGTCGCGGGGCTCCGCCCGAAGCAAACTATAGTTTCAAGCACGCCCTCGTTCAGGAAGCGGCCTACGAGAGCCTGCTCAAGAGCAAACGGCAGGTGCTTCACAAGCGCATCGGCGATGTCCTGCGCGAGAAGTTTCCAGTCGTCGCCGAGACTGAGCCGGAAGTTCTGGCACACCACTTCACTGAGGCGGGGCTGAGCGAGGTCGCCCTCGAATGGTGGCGCAAGGCGGGCCTGCAGGCGCTGAAACGCTCCGCTTATTCCGAGGCGATTGCACATCTCGGCAAGGCGATTGCCATCGCCGATGACCTGCCCGATGAGCACGACCGGATGATGGGTAGGCTACATCTTCAAATCGCATATGGCCGTGCATTACGGGGCAGCCTCGGGCACAGCGCTCCCGAAACGGTCGCCGCATGGACGCGCGCCCGACAGTTCGCAGCCGACATCAATGATCCGGTTGAACTTGCGCCGGTCCATTCGGGTCTCTTCAATGCCTGCCTGACACACGGCGAACTCGCGCCGATGCAGGCGCTGGTGGATGCCATCGTGAACGCCGCTGACCGGCGACCGGCCTCACCGGTGGCCGCCGTCGTTGCACATTGGACGGGCGGGGTTACCTGCTGGTTCGGGGGCGACTACTTGAACGCGAGAGTACATCTTGAGAAGGCACTAGAGATCTATGGTGACGAGCCGGATCCCGCGACGTTCAGGGGCTCGGCGCTGGATCTCCCATTCGTGATCATGAGGTTCCTTGCCCTGGTGCTTTGGCCCCTTGGCAGGATCGCCCGCGCACGCCGCCTCGCCGCGGAAGCGATAAGTGCTTCCGGAGAAAAACGGGCGCTTTCTCAGGCCAATGCGCTTGTTCATCGAGCTGTGTTCGACGGACTATGCGGGGGCATGTTGCAGCAAACAGAGACGATCCTGGCGCTTGGTCTCGCTCGCGACCACACGATGCCGCTGTATGTGGCCGCCGGCACTTACCTGAATGGCCTGGCCAAGTGGCGCGCTGGCGACGGAATGGCCGGGCTAACGGAAATGCGTCGCGGCTGGACCTTGCTGCACGAGAATGACTGCTACCTCTGTGAGCCGTTTTGGGGGATGCATGTCGCCATGGCGGATGCAGAGTCGGGCCAACTCGAAAACGGGCTGGAAATCTTGAGCGGATTGATCGCATGGGCGGGGCAATCCGGTCAGCATTGGCTTGATGCCGAGCTGCATCGCGTCTACGGGGAGCTTTTGTTGCGTCATGATCCTTCGGACCTAGCCAGGGCCGAAACTGCGCTAAGCCGAGCGCTTGAAATCGCACGGCACCAACGGGTGAAGACTTTCGAGCTGCGCAGCGCCATTGGACTTGCACGCCTGCATAAGACAAATGGCGGAGCGGGCGCGGTATCCGAGGTGCTCGCTCCCGTGCTCGCTGAATTCGATGCGGAGCGCAATCTTCCCGAAGTCGTTGAAGCCAGAGAGCTGCTCAAGCAAGTGCATTAGGCACGTGCGGTTTGTTTAGCTAGCCGTTTGGTCAGGAGAGACGTCTCGATCCTGACCCATCTCCGGTCGCCTCACTGCAATTGCGCGTTGAGGTTCGCACGTGACGTACGGGCCAGGGGCTGACGGGTTACGAATTCACGTGCACGAAATCCCGCAAGAGCGGGTAGATCTCGTTGTTCCAGCGTTTGCCCGAGAACACGCCGTAATGGCCGACGCCGGCCTGCATGTGGTGGACGCGGCGGTAGGCGCGTACGCCGGTGCAGAGGTCTTGCGCGGCCAGCGTCTGGCCGATCGAGCAGATGTCGTCCTTCTCGCCCTCGACCGTCATCAGCCCCATGCGGCTGACGGCCTTGGTGTTCACCGGACGTCCCCGATGCATCAGCTTGCCCTGGGGCAGAAGATGCTCCTGGAACACGTCTCGCACGGTCTCGATGTAGAATTCCGCGGGCAGGTCCATCACGGCGAAATATTCGTCGTAGAAGGTCTTGATGCTGGCCGCCTTCTCCTTCTCGCCCTTGGCGATGTGATCGGCGAGATCGATGTGCTGCTTGATATGGCGCTCGAGATTCATCGAGACGAAGGCGGTGAGCTGCACGAAGCCGGGATAGACTTTCCGCAGGGCACCGCGGCACTGCATCGGCACGTAGTTGATCAGGTTCTGCTCGAACCAGTCGATTGGCCTGCTCTTGGCGAATTCGTTGACCCTCGTCGGCTGGATGCGCGTGTCGATCGGGCCGGCCATCAGCGTCAGCGTCGCCGGCCGCGAAGGATGGTTGCCCTCGCACATGATCGCGGCGGCCGCGAGCGCGGAGACCGAGGGCTGGCAGATCGCGACCATATGCGGGCGGGGGCCTAATTGGCCGAGGAAGTCGATGAGATGCTCGGTGTAGTCGTCGAGCCCGAAACGGCCCTCGCTGCGGGGAATGTCGCGTGGATTGTGCCAGTCGGTGATGTAGACGTCGTGATCCTGCAGCAGCGTCTTCACGGTGCCGCGCAGCAGCGTCGAAAAATGGCCGGACATCGGCGCCACCAGGAGCATGCGCGGCTGCTCGCCCACGCCTTCCTTCTTGAAACGCAGCAGCGAGCCGAACGGGGTCGCGTAAGCGATCTCCTCGGTTACGGCGACCTCGCGATTGCCGACCATGACGCTGTCGATGCCGTAGGCGGGGCGGTGATAGGTGAGGGTGGAGCGGGAGATCAACTCCAGCGCGGCCGACAGCCGGCCGACGACCTGATCCGATAAGCCCTGCGGCACCAGATTGAGGAATTTGAGTGCGGACGAAGCCCCCGACCGCCACGGCGCCGTCAGGTCCATATGGTTCTGAAAGGCCTGATAATACATCGACATCATACTGAAAAGCCCACCTGTCCCCGTGCTGCTATGCAATATCGGAGCCAAACCGGAGATGGGCCGTCCTCAAGATTGGCACGTCGCTTGCTGCTCTTTTGGCGGGAAGCACAGGCGGTGCGCACTCCCGCAGTCCAGGCGGGGTGCAAGTCTTAGGCGTGAGGGAAGGCCATATGGCGAAGGCGACACTGACCATCAGCAGCAAGAACTATTCGTCCTGGTCGCTGCGTGGCTGGCTGCTGACGAAATTTTCCGGGCTCGATTTCGAGGAGATCGTCACCGCGCCGGACGACGCGTCGGCGCGTGCCGAAATCCTGCTGTTGTCGTCGTCGATCCTGGTGCCGTGCCTGCGGCACGACGGCGCGATCGTCTGGGATACGCTGGCGATCGCCGAATATCTCAACGAGGCGATGCCGGATGCCGGGCTGCTGCCCGCGGATCGCGTTCAGCGCGCGCATTGCCGCTCGATCTGCGGCGAAATCCATTCCGGCTTCACCACCTTGCGCGCCTCGCTGCCGGTCAATCTGAAGGGGCACTTCCCCGGCTTCAAGATCTGGTCGCGCGCGCAGGCCGACATCGATCGCGTCTGGGCGATCTGGCGCGACTGCCTGGACAAATCGGGCGGGCCCTTCCTGTTCGGCGAGACCCGCACCATGGCTGACGCGATGTACGCCCCGGTGGTGACGCGCTTCGTGACCTATAACGTCAAGCTCGAGCCACAGCTGCAGGCCTATGCCGATACCATCATGGCCATGCCGGAGATGAAGGAATGGATCGCGGCGGCACGGGATGAGCCGGCCGAGATCGAGGAGCTCGAGGTCGAATATTAGGCAGGCCGGGTGCCATCTGCCTGTTTTGGGAGCGAGCATCCAACCGCCGCACCCCGCGGTCGTGTCATTGAAGGCGTTAACGTTTGACGCCCGTGGTGGGCTGAGCCCGCTCACGCGCTGTGCAGATATTGTATGCGCGCGCTGGCCGGTTGCGACATCTAGCCGTGAACAGGCGCGTACGGGGCGCTACGGCTGATTCGGACGTGATTCGTTCGGGCCGCGTTCCGAAGGTTAAAGCCGGGACGCGGCCCCGTTGCATTTTGAGACAGAAATCAGTGCTCAGGCCACGCCCGAATGCTTCATGCGCGGGACGCGCCAGCCGATGACGGTTGCTTCAACTGCGACGCCGGCCGCGTGGTTCTGCCAGCGTCCCTCGATATAGCGGCAGGCGAACGGCAGCTGATACGTTCCGCTGTGGTCCTCGCACAGCACTTCGACTGCAAGGCCGGGCGGCGGTTCTCCGGCGCCGTCGAATTCCGCCAGTCGTCTGTCGCGCGTTGCCATCAAAAAACTCCCTTAAACAAAGCCGCGGAAAGAGTGCCCATTTCCTCCGCGTGCAGATCATCGCTCCCCGTGCGAGGGAACAGCCGCAAGCTCAACGCGAGAATGCGGTGCGAGTGTGGTAGCCTCGACAGGCTGCGTGCAAAAAGCGCACATTGCCGTGATTGATTTGACGAGGAACCTGTATGCTGCTTCGAAGCGCCGTCGTTTGTTTCGCGATGTTGCTGCTCGCTACGCTGGCGATTGTGCCGGTCCGCGCGCAGGACGTGCCCGGTATCGAGATCTGCACCGTCGAGAAGACCATGGAGCGCCGCACCAGCTGCCTCCAGAGCAACGTCGACTTCCTCCAGAAGACGATCACCAAGCTCAACCTCGATCACCAGCAGAAGCTGGACGCCGCGGCTCGCCAGATCGATGCGTTGAAGACGACCGTGGCCGGCTTGCAGAAGATGCTCGGCGATCTCCAGGCCGCGCAGGCGAAGACCGCGGAGGATGTGAAGAAGAAACAGGATGCGCCGCCGCCGAAGGATGCGGCGAAATAGGCGCCGCGCTCAGGCGACGCGATATCGCTCCATGACGCTGCGGTCGGGCTCATAGCCGAGCCCAGGTCCGGTCGGCACCGCGACATGGCCGGTGGCATCGACATCGGCGCGGCCGCCCCAGAGGCAGGCCTCGCGCTTCAGGTAAAACATCTCGACCAACCCGTCGTTGCGCCCCGCCAGGAGATGCAAGGTCGCCAGCAGGCCGGGGCCGAAATACGGGGAGTGCGGAACGATCTTGACGCCTTGCCGATCCGCGAGCGCCGCAACCTTCAGAAATTCCGTGATGCCGCCGACCTTGATCACCGACGGCTGGGCGTGGCTGACCGCGCCCGCCTCCATCATCTGGCGGAATTGATATTCCGTGCAGGCGTTCTCGCCGGCGGCGACGCCGAGCCCGCCCTTGCTGCGGACCTCGGCGAGCGCCGCAAAATCCTCCGGCGGCCAGACCGGCTCTTCCAGGAACATCGGCTGCGCGTCCCCGCATGTCCTGGCGAACGCGACCGCCTGCTCGCCTGACAGCGGGCAGTTCATGTCCACCATCAGCGGAATGCCGGGCCCGATCGCCGCGCGCGCGGCAAACACCGCCGGCGCCGTGGTCTCGTGCAGCTTGATGGCGCCATAGCCGAGTGCGAGCGCCTTCTTGCATTCGGCGGCGATGTTGTCGGGCGAACCGATCCGCAACAGGCTCGCATAGGCCGGAATGGCCGAGCGCCTGGTGTCGCCGAGCAGGCGGTTCAGCGGGACGCCCTCGATCTTGGCGGCGAGGTCCCACAGCGCGATGTCGAGCCCGGAGATCGCGAACATGGTGATGCCGTAACGGCCGAACAGATGCAGATTGCGCTGGATCTGGTCCATCACCGCGGGGATGCCGGCGGCATCGGGAACCTCCAGCCCATGGGCTTGTGGTGCGATCATTTCCTCGACGGCACTGCGCGTGGTGCGGGGGCAGACATAGGCGAAGGCATCGCCCCAGCCGGTGAGCCCGGCGTCGGTGGTGACCTCGAGGATCACCATGTCGAGGGCGGTGATGGCGGAGGCGCCCTGACGGAAGCTCGCGACACCAGCGTCATAGGGGATGCGGATATGGTGCGCCCGCACATCGGTGATTTTCATGACGCGGTTCCTCCTGCTTTCTTGTGAGCGGTTTCAAGGACGTCCCGAGTGTAGCCATGAACGCCCGGACGTTGCCAGTGGCTGTTCCGGCGTTATCCTCCTGCGGGACCGCAACGCCGATCAAGCGAAACCCGCGGACTTCCGTGCATCATGGTCGCGCTTCGAACGAGAAACGCCATGAACCCAGCCCAGCGCGCGCTCTGGTATGTCGAGAGCCATCTGGCCGAGCCGATGACGCTCGACGAGATCGCTGCGATATCGGGCGTGTCGCGGTTCCACATCGTGCGCGCGTTTGCCGTAGCCACCGGCCTGCCGGTGATGCGGTACGTGCGCGCGCGGCGGCTGAGCGAAGCGGCGCGCAGTCTTGCGAATGGCGCGCCGGACATCCTGTCGCTGGCGCTGGAGGCCGATTACGGCTCGCACGAAGCATTCACCCGTGCGTTCCGCGACCAGTTCGGCACCACGCCCGAAGCGGTGCGCGCCGCGCAATGCACCGGCCATCTCAAGCTCCAGGAGCCGATCCTCATGGATTCAACCATCTCGGACAAACTCGCCAGGCCGCGCTTCGAAACCACAAAGGCCTTCCTCGTCGCAGGCATCATCGAGCGCATCTCCTGCGACAACGGCGCGGCCATTCCTGGACTGTGGCAGCGCTTCCACCAGGAGGTCGCCGCCATTCCCACGCGCGTTGGAGCGGTCGCCTATGGCGTCTGCTGCAACGGCGACGATGCCGGCAATTTCGACTACATTGCCGGCGTCGAGGTCGCCGATTTCTCCGAACTGCCGCGCCCCTTCGGCCGTATCCGCATCCCCGAGCAGCGCTATGCGGTGTTCACCCACACCGACCACGTCGCCTCGATCAGGCGCACCGTCAACGCGATCTGGAATCAGTGGCTGCCGGCCTCCGGCCTGAAGGCTGCCGATGCGCCGAACTTCGAGCGCTACGACGAGAAATTCGATCCCGCCACCGGCAATGGCGGCCTGGAGATTTGGATACCCGTGCGAGATTAGCGCGCAACGCTGGCATACCATCCGGCTTGCTTGGCAAGCCCCGGTGACTTTGTCATAACCGCAGGCAATCTTGCGTGTGGGGCCCGTGCCGGACATCCCGCGCAAGTCATAACAAGCAGCCGGGAGGGTCCCCACATGTCCAACGTCCGCGTTCTCGCCACCGACCTCGAATTTCCCGAAGGGCCGGTCGTGATGCCGGACGGCTCGGTCGTGCTGGTGGAAATCCGCGGCCAGCGCCTGACCCGAATCCATCCCGACGGGCGCAAGGAGGTCGTCGCGAAGATTCCGGGCGGCCCGAACGGCGCAGCCCTCGGCCCCGACGGCAAGATCTACATCTGCAACAATGGCGGCTTCTCCTGGATCCCGACCCGCAACATGATCATGCCGGGTCCGCAGCCCGACGGCTATCTCGGCGGCTCGATCCAGCGCGTCGATCTGCAATCCGGCCAGATCGAAACCGTCGTGACCAGATGCGGCGAGCACGATCTGCGCGGGCCGAACGATCTGGTGTTCGACAAGCAGGGCGGCCTCTGGTTCTCCGATCTCGGCAAGCGCCGCGCGCGCGAGATGGACGTCGGCGGCATGTACTATCTCAAGCCCGGCATGAAGGAGATCGTCGAGGTCGTCCACGGCGTGTTGCCGGCGAACGGCATCGGCCTCTCGCCGGACGAGACCACCGTCTACATCGCGGAGACGCCGACGGGCCGGCTCTGGGCCTACGAGCTCTCCGCGCCCGGCACGCTCAAGCCGCGCGACGCGATCTATCGCGGCGAGCGGGGCAAACCGATCTGCGGCCTCGGCGGCTACCAGATGTTCGATTCGCTGGCGGTCGAAGCCAACGGCAATGTCTGCGTCGCCACCCTCGTCTCCGGCTGCATCTCGGTGATCGCGCCCGATGGCACGCTGGTCGAGCAGATCCCGACCGGCGACCGCGTCACCACCAACATCGCCTTCGGCGGCCCCGAGCTGAAGACCGCCTACATCACCCTCTCCGGCAAGGGCGAGCTGATCGCCATGGACTGGCCGCGCAGCGGTTTGCCGTTGAATTTCCTTAACAAGTAAACGGTGCTAGTGACCATCATTGCAACCGAAGCGAAGCAATCCAGGAATGCGTCCGCGGTGACAGTCTGGATTGCTTCGTCGCTTCGCTCCTCGCAATGACAAAGGAGAGAGTTTCAAATGCCCTGGCCTGATCCCATCACCCTGCGCGGACAGCATGCCGCTCTGGAGCCGCTGTCGCATCAGCACCGCGAGGGGCTGAGCGAGGCCGTGAAGGATGGTGAGCTCTCCACCATCTGGTACACCGCAATCCCGACGCCGGACAACATGGGCAAGGAAATCGACCGCCGGCTCGGTCTTCAGGCCGCCGGCTCGATGCTCCCCTTCACCGTATTCGATGGCAGCGGCAAGATCGTGGGCATGACGACCTACATGAACATCGATGCGGCCAACCGCCGCGTCGAGATCGGCTCGACCTGGTATGGTAAGAGCGCGCAACGCGGCCCGCTCAACACGCAGTGCAAATTGCTGCTGCTCACCCACGCCTTCGAAACCCTGGACTGCATCGCGGTGGAATTCCGCACCCACTTCTTCAATCACCAGAGCCGCCGCGCCATCGAGCGCCTAGGCGCCAAGCAGGACGGCATCCTGCGCAGCCACCAGGTCGCGCCGAACGGCACGCTACGCGACACCGTGGTCTACAGCATCACCGCGGCCGAATGGCCTACGGTGCGAACGCATTTGAATTATCAACTCAACGACAAGCCGCGCTAGAGGCGGCCGAGGCACCATGGACAGATTTGATTATGTGATCGTCGGCGCGGGCTCCGCCGGTTGCGTGCTCACCAGCCGGCTGAGCGAAAACCCTGCGACCAGCGTTTGCGTGCTCGAGGCCGGCCCGAGCGACTGGCATCCCTACATCCATCTGCCGGCCGGCTTCATCAAGACCTTCCACATGAAGAGCATCAACTGGGCCTACCAGCAGGAGGTCGGACCCTGGACCGGCGGCCGCAGCATCTACGCGCCGCGCGGCAAGACGCTCGGCGGTTCGTCCTCGATCAACGGCCACATCTACAACCGCGGCCAGCGCATGGATTTCGACACCTGGGCGCAGATGGGCAATCGCGGCTGGGGCTATGCCGACGTGCTGCCCTACTTCCGGCGGCTGGAGAAGCGGGTCGGCGAGGGCGAGGACATTTATCGCGGCCGCGAAGGCAATCTCACCGTCACCACCATGAACTGGCGCGATCCGCTTTGCGAAGCCTTCATGGAAGGCGCGGTGAGCCTCGGCATTCCGCGCAACCCCGACTACAACGGCAAGACCCAGGAAGGCGTCTCCTATTGCCAGCGCACCATCGACAAGGGCTTGCGCGTCTCCGGCGCCACCGCTTTCCTCAAGCCCGCGATGAAGCGGCCGAACGTGCATGTCCGCACCCACGCGCATGCGACCGAGATCATCTTCGAGGGCAAGCGCGCCGTCGGCGTGCGCTACATGAAGGGCGGTCATGGCGGCACGCCGGTCGAGGTCCGCGCCAACAAGGAAGTGATCCTCTCCGGCGGCACCTATAATTCGCCGCAGCTGCTCCAGTTGTCCGGCATCGGCTCACCGGATCTGTTGCAGGCCCACGGCATCGCCGTGCGTCACGCGCTTCCGGTCGGCGAAGGCCTGCAAGATCACTACGCCCCGCGCACGGTCGCGCGCGTCAAGGACATCAGGACCATCAACGAGCTCCGCCGCGGCTGGCGTCTCTGGGTCGAGGCGATGAAATGGGCGACCGCGCGCAATGGCCTGCTGTCGCTGTCGCCGACCATGGTCTACTGCTTCTGGCACTCCGGCGAGAGTGCGGAGAGCTCCGACCTCCAGCTCACCTTCACACCGGCGAGCTACAAGGAAGGCGTGCAGGGCCAGCTCGAGGACGAGCCCGGCATGACGGTGGCGTCCTGGCAGCAGCGCCCCGAGAGCCGCGGCTATGTCCGCATCCGCTCGGCAGATCCGTTTGCGCCGCCGATCATCCAGACCAACTATCTTGACGCCGAGCTCGACCGCCGGGTCATCGTCGGCGGCATGAAGCTCGCGCGCAGGCTTTTGAAGAGCGCGCCGCTGTCGCCCTATTACGCCTACGAGGATTTCCCCGGACCCAACGTCAATACCGACGACGAGTTTTTGGCGGCCGCCACCGAGCGCGGCACCACCACCTTCCACCCCGGCTGCACCTGCCGCATGGGCCCGGCGGATTCCACCTGGGCGGTGGTCGACGATCAGCTCCGCGTTCACGGGTTGCAAGGTCTCCGCGTCATCGATGCCTCCGTGATGCCGCGCATGATCTCGGCGAACCTCAATGCCTCAACCATGATGATCGCCGACCGCGCCTCGGACTTGATCCGCGGCAAGAAGCCGATGGAAGCCGCGCGCGTGCCGGATGCGGCGGTGGCGTAGCAAGGTCTCGTGCTCCGGACGCAGCGCTGCGCTTCCCCGGCGATGCGAAGCATCGTCCGGTGCAGCTGTGCGCTGCAGAGCCGGAGGCCCATCTCACGCGACCTTGGTCGCCCCTCGCGATTTGAAGCGCGAGTTGGAGAGGGCGATGCTCACCCTTGCTCCGTCATCGCGAGCGCAGCGATGCAATCCAGGATCTTTCCGCGGAGGCAGCCTGGATTGCTTCGCTGCGCTCGCAATGACGAGGTGGAGAGAGTGCGCCACACTCTCGGTGTCATCGCCCGGTTTGACCTGGCGATCCAGTATTCCAGAGGCGGTTATGATTGATTCGAGAAGCCGCGGCGTACTGGATTCCCCGCCTTCGCGGGGAATGACACCGGAAGGTGGGGCGGCAGCGGAGTGCGCTCGAACCTACACTTCCCTCCGGCTCAGGAACGCCAATCGCTCGAACAGATGCACGTCCTGCTCGTTCTTGAGCAGCGCACCGTGCAGTGGTGGGATCAGCTTGCGCGGGTCGCGCTCGCGCAACTGCTCGACGCTCATGTCTTCGTTGAGCAGCAGTTTGAGCCAGTCCAGAAGCTCTGAGGTGGAGGGCTTCTTCTTCAACCCGGGCACTTCGCGGACCTCGAAGAAGATGCGCAGGGCTTCCTCGACCAGCCGCTTCTTGATGCCGGGGAAGTGGACGTCGACGATCCGGGTCATGGTGTCGGCATCGGGGAACTTGATGTAGTGGAAGAAGCAGCGGCGCAGGAACGCGTCCGGCAGCTCCTTCTCGTTGTTGGAGGTGATCATCATGATCGGGCGCTGCTTGGCCTTGATCGTCTCGCCGGTCTCGTAGACGTGGAATTCCATGCGGTCGAGCTCAAGCAGGAGATCATTTGGGAATTCGATGTCGGCCTTGTCGATCTCGTCGATCAGCAGCACCGGGCGCTGCTCGGCGGTGAAGGCATCCCACAGCTTGCCGCGCTTGATGTAGTTCTTGATGTCGGACACGCGGGCATCGCCAAGCTGGCTGTCGCGAAGGCGCGATACCGCGTCGTATTCATAGAGGCCTTGCTGTGCCTTGGTGGTGGACTTGATGTGCCAGGTCAGAAGCGGGGCGTTCAGCGCCTTCGCCACTTCCTCCGCCAGCACCGTCTTGCCGGTGCCGGGCTCGCCCTTGATGAGCAGCGGGCGCTCCAGCACGATCGAGGCATTGACCGCGACCTTGAGATCGTCGGTCGCAACATAGTCCTTGGTGCCGGTAAATTTCATCGCGCGTCCTTGTTGGTCGTCGTCCCAGGAATTGCCAGTTTCATGGCCCTGGTCCAACAAACGGAACGGCCGCGCGTGGCGGCCGTTCCTGGTTCGGTCAGGCTTTCAGACCCGTTTTATCAGCGAAAGGATGACGAGCACAATCGCTCCGCCAATCCCGCCTGGCGGACAATCCTGCCCAGAGCTCGTCGGGTGGGGTCTCCGAGGCGCCCCTTGACGCCGACAATCCAAAGGGCAATCTGTCACCCATGTTCCTGCAATTCTTCACTTCTCTGCGCGATGCGCAGGTCCCCGTGACGCTGCGCGAATACCTCACGCTGATGGAGGCGCTCGACGCCGACCTCGCGGACTACTCGGTCGAGAATTTCTACTATCTCTCGCGCACCTCCCTGGTGAAGGACGAGCGCAACCTCGACAAGTTCGACCGCGTCTTCGGCACCGTCTTCAAGGGGCTGGAAAGCCTGCTCGACGCCATGGAGGGGGCCGAGATCCCCGAGGAGTGGCTGAAGAAGCTCGCCGAGAAATACCTGACCGACGAAGAGAAGAAGCAGATCGAGGCCATGGGCTGGGACAAGCTCATGGAGACCCTGAAGAAGCGTCTCGAGGAGCAGAAGGGCCGTCATCAGGGCGGCTCGAAGTGGATCGGCACCGCCGGCACCTCGCCGTTCGGCGCTCATGGTTACAATCCCGAAGGCATTCGCATCGGCCAGGACAAGAACCGCAACAACCGCGCCGTCAAGGTGTGGGACAAGCGCGAGTTCAAGGATCTGGACGGCAATGTCGAGCTCGGCATCCGCAACATCAAGGTGGCATTGCGCCGCCTGCGCAAATTCGCGCGCACCGGCGCGCCGGATGAACTCGATCTCGACACCACCATCCGCGAGACCGCCAATCACGGCTATCTCGACGTGCACATGCGGCCCGAGCGCCGCAACGCGGTGAAGCTGCTAGTGTTCTTCGACATCGGCGGCTCGATGGACGCGCATATCGAGCAGGTCGAGGAGTTGTTCTCGGCGGCGAAGAGCGAGTTCAAGCACATGGAGTATTTCTACTTCCACAATTGCCTCTATGAAGGCGTGTGGAAGCAGAACAAGCGGCGCTTTACCGACCGCACCCCGACCTGGGACGTGCTGCACAAATACCCGCACGATTACAAGATCGTGTTCGTCGGCGACGCCTCGATGTCGCCCTACGAGATCATGGTGCCCGGCGGCTCGGTCGAGCACGTCAACGAGGAGCCCGGCTCGGTCTGGCTCGACCGCATCATCCGTACCTATCCGCATTCGGTGTGGCTGAACCCCGTGCAACAGAAGCACTGGGACTATTCGGAATCCACCACCATCATCAAACGCATTTTCGCCAACCGCATGTATCCGATCACGATCGAGGGACTTGAAGGTGCGATGAAGGAATTAACGCACTAGCTCGCGCTCCGCGCCGGGAATGACTACAAGAGGGAGAACCACGTGCCCCAGACCATCACCCGTGGCATCAAGGCGCTGATCGACGAGGCCAATGCCGAGATCGAGACGCTCACCGCCAAAGACGCCATCGAGATCTCCAAGAACGGCGACGTCGTCATCGTCGACATCCGCGATCCCCGCGAGATCGAGCGCGACGGCCGCATCCCCGGCGCGTTCGCCTGCACCCGCGGCATGCTCGAATTCTGGATCGATCCGCAGAGCCCTTATGCCAAGCCGGTGTTCCAGGAGGACAAGAAGTTCGTCTTCCATTGCGCCGGCGGCTTGCGCTCTGCGCTCGCCGCCAAGACTGCGCAGGACATGGGCCTCAAGCCCGTCGCCCACATCGCGGGCGGCTACGCCGCCTGGCGCGACGCCGGCGGGCCGACCCAACAGTGGGAGCCGAAGAAGAAGGGGTGAGGGTGCTGCGCTGCCGCTCCAATCTCCGGCGTCATTCCCCGCGAAAGCGGGGAATCCAGTACGCCGCGGCCTCTCGGCTCAATTACAATCGCCTCTGGAATACTGGATCGCCCGGTCCTAGTGCGCAATTGCGCACTGGCCGGGCGATGACAGCGGAGTTGGATGCGCACTGCTTCAACCTCGCTCACGTTGCGCTCGCGCGGAATAATAGAAAGATCTCGCATGCCCACCGATCCCCTCATCTCTACCGAATGGCTCGCCGCCCACATCAATGACGCCAACGTCAAGGTGCTCGACGCCAGCTTCAAGCTGCCGGGTGTGCTGCCATTGCCGAAGGACGATTATCTCGCCGCGCATCTGCCGGGCGCGGTGTTCTTCGACGTCGATGCGATCTCGGACCATTCCAACCCGCTGCCGCACATGTATCCGAGTGCCGAGCAGTTCGGCCGCGACGTCGGTCATCTCGGCATCTCCAATGCCGACACCGTCGTGATCTATGATGCCGGCGGCTGGGTCGCTGCTCCCCGCGCGTGGTGGATGTTCCTGGCTTTCGGGCACGGCAATGTGCGCATCCTCAATGGCGGCCTGAAGAAGTGGCGCGCCGAGGGGCGTCCGGTCGAGAGTGGCGAGGCGAAGCCGAAGCCTGCGACGTTCACGGCCAGCTACGATTCAAAACGCGTGCGCAGCATGCAGCAATTGATCGCCAACGTCGAAAGCCGTGCCGAGCAGGTGATCGACGCGCGCGCCGCCGACCGGTTCGAGGGCCGGGCGCCGGAGCCGCGCGCAGGCATCCGCTCCGGCCATATCCCGGGCGCGCGCAACGTGCCCTACAATCTCCTGTTCGACGCCGCGACCGGCACGATGAAGCCGCTTGATGATCTCCGCGCTGCCTTTACCAACGCCGGCGTCAGGCTCGATGCGCCGATCGTGACGAGCTGCGGCTCCGGGGTCTCCGCCGGCGTGCTGACATTGGCGCTCTATCGCCTCGGCATCACCGACACCGCGCTCTACGATGGCTCATGGTCGGAATGGGGCCAGGAAAAGGGACCGCCGATCGCAACCGGGCCGGCGTAACCCTACTGACGTGCGCGCGCGGTCGTCGTTGCGGCGAGCGTGGGTTGCGGTTGTCCGAACGGATCGAGTTGCTGAACCGGCGGCGGCGCGCGCCAGACAATGCGGCGGCGCTTCTTGACGCGATGCGCCCGCGGCTTGGTCGCCTTGCTCTCCGGCGACCTGCTGTCGGCCTTAGAGCCGGCCTTGGCCTTCGCCGGCGGACCCTCCCAGGCCGTGGTCGCCGGGTCGTTCAATGCGGCGAACTTCGCGCTCGCCATGTCGAACCTGGACGAAGCCGAGGCTCCGCTGGGGGCGGCAGGTGTTGGTTTGCTCGCGAGAGCGATCGAAACGGGCTTGGCCTCGGCGATGGATGCGCTGGCGTCGGCCGGAGTAAGCGTGTTGCTTGAGGCCTGCACCGCGGCGTCCGTCGTCGTCTCGGCCTTGGTCTTCGCATTGGCCGGTTCGGCCGGGACGTCAGCCGGAGGGGCAACGACCTGCGGCTGACCGTCGGTCTCAGTCGTCAGCGCGACCACTTGTTCGGGCTCGCTCATCGGCAGTGCGATGGTCGGGACTTGATCGCGCAGCGACGGCGTCGGATCGGTGGCCGCTTCCGGCTCGGCGCGGAGGACCGCGAGCACCGGCTGGGCCGGCTCGGGAGCTTGTGCAAACACCTGCTCCTGCGGGCCGTTCCGCCAGGAGGGGTTGCTGACATACTGCTCGTGGCTCGCCCGCAGCAGCGCGGCGGCGCCCAGGCCGAATACCAGGATGGAGGCTGACAGCAGGATCGCGGCAAACAGGAAGCGAAAGCCGGGAAGCATCGAGGGATTGCGAATTTCCGCCCCGGCGGTGAAGTGGCCAGGGCCCATGAGCCATCTGAACGCGGTGACGGTACTGCTTGCCGCGTTCGCCACGCGGGGATCGAAGCTCAAAGCGGAGGCGAATCAGGCTGATTCGAACATACCGCAACGATTCCGCGCCGTTCCGTAAAAAACGGAGCCGGCGACTCCGGCGATCTCGGGCGTGGGCTGATTTTCGCCCCGTGATGCAAGGAGGCAACGGTAGTCTTGCGGATCACAAATCGGCAAATCAGGCACAAATCCGCCTGTAATGTCTTGAATGTGCCGCTATCTTCCGTCATCTGGCCGTTAACGGTCCGGACGGGGCCCGGGGACTATACAAGAGCGATGATGATCAAACATTTTCTGACGATATGCGCTGCCGCAACAGTCGCTGCGGCGGGAACCTCGCTCGCACAGGCCCAGAGCTATCCGGTCCAGCAGGCGCCGAGCTATGGCGCGCCGCCGGCCGAATATCGGCCCGGCGACCGCGCGCCGAGTTTCGACGCGCTCGACGATGAAGATGATGCGATGCCGCAGGCAGCGCTGCCGCCGCCCGGTCCGGATCCGCGTTACGGCCGTCCGCCCGGCGCTCCCCCGGTGTATTCCGCCGCGCCGCCGCAGGGTCCGGTGATGTCGCCCGATGATCCGCGTTATGGCCGTCCCGCAGGTGCCCCCGTCTACTCGGCCGCGCCGCCGCAGGGTCCCGTGACGTCGCCCGACGACCCGCGCTACGGCCGCCCTGCCGGCCCGCCCGCGGTGATCTACGCCGATCGTCCGACTCAGGCGCCCGGCAGTGACGGCCTGCGTCCGCCCGAGGCGGTCGGTGGTCCCGCCGCGACCGGAACGGTCCAAGCCGGGCAGCCACCCGTTGGTGCCGACGGTCGGCCGATGGCGATCGCCTCGCTGCCGCCCGAGGAGCAGCCTGACGCTGCTCCGGCGCAGCTGCCGCAGAACCTGCGCCGTCAGGAGGTCTCGCTGGCGACCAAGGAGCCGGCCGGAACACTCATCGTCGATACCCCGAACACCTACCTCTATTACGTGCTGGGCAACGGCCGTGCGATCCGCTACGGCGTCCGCGTTGGCCGGGACGGCTTCACCTGGACCGGCGTGCAGAAGATCACCCGCAAGGCCGAGTGGCCGGATTGGCATCCGCCGACCGAGATGATCGAGCGCCAGCCCTATCTGCCGCGTTTCATGGCCGGCGGTCCCGGCAATCCGCTCGGCGCCCGCGCGATGTATCTCGGCTCGACCGTCTACCGCATTCACGGCACCAACCAGCCCTCGACCATCGGCAAGTTCGTGTCCTCCGGCTGCATCGGCATGCTGAACGAGGACGTCTCCGACCTGTTCGATCGCGTCAAGGTCGGCACCCGCGTGGTCGTGATGCCGGGTGGTCCGTCGCCGGGAACTGCGACCGCATCCGCCGCGCCCGTGCCCGTCGCTGCAGGCCCCGCGCCAATGGCCGCGCAGACCGGTCCGGTCGGAGGCACCCAGCCGACAGTGGTGCCGCCGTTGCCCGCACCCGTCACCGTGCGCTGAATCGGCCTCGCAAGAATTGATCTGATGACGGCGCGTGACCTTCGGTCACGCGCCGTCATCATTTGACGCATGCGTGCAGGTCGCACTTGCGCATACTTGAACGGCTCCGCAGCTCGACTACGTCCGGGAGGATTGCAACGAATTGAGGAGCACAGGATGCGCATCTTTGTTGCGGGCGCGACCGGCGCGGTCGGTCAGTATCTTGTTCCGGCGCTGGTCGCCGCGGGTCATTCGGTGATCGGCACGACACGGAGTGCGGCAAAAACAGACCTTGTACGGCGATTGGGTGCGGAGCCGGTCGTTGCCGACGGCCTCGATGCCGACAGCATGCGCGCTGCGGTGATTGCGGCAAAGCCCAACGCCGTCATCCACCAGATGACAGATCTCGCGGCCGCCACGGACCTCCGGCATTTCGATCGGGCTTTCAAGCGAACCAACGAGCTCCGCACCCGCGGAACCGACATTCTGCTCAACGCCGCGCGCGAGGCCGGCGCCAAGCGCTTCATCGCGCAAAGCTTCTGCGGCTGGACCTTCAGTCGCGCCGGCGGAACGGTGAAGATCGAGACCGATGAACTCGACTCGAATCCACCGCGAGAGCTACGACGCACGCTCGAGGCAATCCGCTATCTGGAGCGAATCATCACCGCTTCGACGAAGCCGGAGGGAATCGTGCTGCGCTATGGATTCTTCTATGGACCCGGCACCGGCACGCTCTCGCCGGCGATGATCGACCAGCTGCGCCACCGGCGTGTGCCGGTGATCGGTGACGGCGGCGGCACGTGGTCGTTCATTCACACCGAAGATGCAGCCTCTGCCACGCTCGCCGCGCTTGAACGCGGACGCACCGGCAGCATCTACAATATCGTCGACGATCATCCGGCGCCGGTGAAGGATTGGTTGCCCGCGCTGGCCGAACTCCTCCGTGCCAAGCCGCCGCGTCACATCCCCGCCTGGCTCGGGCGCCTGCTTGCGGGCGAGCATATGGTTGCGATGATGACGGAGGTGCGTGGAGCCTCCAACGGCAAGGCCAAGCGCGAGCTCGGTTGGCTGCCGGCGCATGCCTCCTGGCGCGACGGCTTTGCCGATGCGGCACGGCAGCCCACCAGCCAGCGCTCGGCGGCCTGAGGCATCACGCCAGCTTGCGCGGCAGCTCACTGCCCTTGGTGAAGGCGTCGATCGCCTCGACCATCTGGCCGTAATGGATGCGCAAGCCGTCCTCGGTGGCGTAGCCGAGGTGCGGCGTCAGCACGAGGTTGTCGAGCTTGCGGAAGGGATGGTCCGTCGGCAGCGGCTCGACCGAGAATACGTCGATGCCGGCGCCTGCAATCCTCTTCTGCTGCAACGCCTCGAGCAGTGCCTGCTCGTCCACGATCGGCCCGCGCGCGGTGTTGACGAGGAAGGCCGTCGGTTTCATCCGCGCGAGATCGGAAGCCCCGACCAGCCCGCGCGAGCGCTCGCTCAGCACCACATGGATGCTGACGATGTCGGCCTTGGCGAACAGCTCCTCCTTGGTGGCGTAGCCGACGCCGGCGTCCTTGCACTTCTCCGGGGTCAGGTTCGGGCTCCAGGCGATCACGTTCATGCCGAACGCCTTCGCGATATCAGCCATCTTGCTGCCGAGCTTGCCGAGCCCGACGACGCCGAGCGTCAATCCCTCGATCTCGACGCCGGCAAAGGCCTGCCAGGGCTCGCCCGCATGCATGCGCGCGTTCTCGCGGCCGATGCCGCGGGTCAGTTCCAGGATCAGGCCCATGGTGAGGGGCGCGGTCGGATCGCGCGAATATTGCGTGCCGCCGATCGTGACGCCCCGCGCCTTGGCGGCCTCCATGTCGATCGAGGCGTTGCGCATGCCTGACGTCAGCAGGAGCTTCAGCTTCGGCAGGCTTTCGAACAGGCTCTTGGGGAACGCGGTGCGCTCGCGCATCGCGCAGACGATCTCGAAATCGGCCAGCGCGCTCGCCGCGGCCTGCTCGGAGGCGAAGGGATGGCTGAACACGGTGACGTCGATGCGGTCGGACAGGCTTTGCCAATCGGCGACGTCGAGGGCGAGGTTGAAATAGTCGTCGAGAATTGCACAGCGCAGCCGCGTCATCAGCGTTCTTCCATGGCGAGAGGTGGAACCAGGCCATGGTTGCGCGCAATCAGGACCGTGCGCAAGCCGTTCGCGTCTTCAAAAATCCGACAGGTGATAAAGGCTCAGAGGTCGCGGGGCTTGAGCCGGAACGGCGCATTCATGCCGTGCTTGGCGCGCCAGGCCGGGCCGGGGCCGCGCATGTAATGCAGTTCGGGCCGGTAGGGGTTGAAAGCGGTGGCAAAGAAGCGCTTCCAGAAGCCCTTGATCTCCGAGGCAAATGCGGAGGCGCTGCCGGCTTCCGCCGGAACGGGAAGGGAGTTGGTCTCGATCATGGCCATGACGCTGTCTCGCTGTGCTCCCGTTCATTCTGAGCGGGTGGCGCTGTTTCCGCGCGAAACCGAGCTTTGGCCTGATTTATTAAAAGATGGTTTCAATTGTCCGGATCGGCGGTGGGATGGTGTCCGTTCCGTATTCATCCGTGGTGAACGGAGGGAAAACATTGCCCTTTGGGGGCGGGGTCGCTACATCGGCGGCAAGCAAATTTCCTCAAATCGAAGGTTTTCGGGACCGATGGCGCGCCAGTTCATCTATTTCATGCAGGGCCTGACCAAGAGCTACCCGACTCGGAAGGTGCTCGATAACATCCATCTGAGCTTCTACCCGGACGCCAAGATCGGCGTGCTCGGTGTCAACGGCTCGGGCAAGTCGACGCTGCTCAAAATCATGGCCGGCCTCGACAAGGAGTACAACGGCGAGGCCTGGGTCGCCCAGGGCGCCCGCGTCGGCTATCTCGAGCAGGAGCCGCATCTCGATCCGGCATTGAGCGTGCGCGAGAACGTCATGCTGGGCGTCGCCAAGCAGAAGGCCATCCTCGATCGCTACAACGAGCTGGCGATGAACTACTCCGAGGAGACCGCCGACGAGATGACCAAGCTGCAGGACGAGATCGAGGCCCAGGGCCTCTGGGATCTCGACAGCAAGGTCGACCAGGCCATGGACGCGCTGCGCTGTCCGCCCGACGATGCCGACGTGTCGAAACTCTCCGGCGGTGAGCGCCGCCGCGTCGCGCTCTGCAAGCTGCTGCTCGACCAACCCGAGCTTCTGCTGCTGGACGAACCGACCAACCATCTCGACGCGGAGTCGGTGTCGTGGCTGGAAGGCCATCTGCGCAACTATCCCGGCGCGATCCTGATCGTCACCCATGACCGCTACTTCCTCGACAACGTCACGAGCTGGATTCTCGAGCTCGATCGCGGCAAGGGCATTCCCTATGAGGGCAATTACTCGTCCTGGCTGCAGCAGAAGCAGAAGCGGCTCGAGCAGGAGGGCCGCGAGGACGCTGCGCATCAGAAGACGCTGGCCCGCGAGCAGGAATGGATCGCGTCCTCGCCGAAAGCCCGCCAGGCCAAGTCCAAGGCGCGCTATCAGCGCTATGACGAACTGCTGAAACAGGCGAGCGAAAAGCAGACACAGACCGCGCAAATCACGATTCCGGTGGCCGAGCGACTCGGTCAGAACGTGGTCGACTTCGAAGGGCTCAGCAAAGGTTTCGGCGATCGCATGCTGATCGACGATCTCACTTTCAAGCTGCCGCCCGGCGGTATCGTCGGCGTGATCGGCGCCAACGGCGCCGGCAAGACCACGCTGTTCAGGATGATCACCAAGCAGGAGGAGCCGGACAAGGGCACCATCACGATCGGCGAGAGCGTTCATCTCGGTTACGTCGACCAGTCGCGCGACGCGCTCGACGGCAGCAAGAACGTGTGGGAGGAGATCTCCGGCGGCAACGAGCTGATCCTGCTCGGCAAGAGAGAAGTCAATTCACGCGGCTATTGTTCGTCGTTCAATTTCAAGGGCGCCGACCAGCAGAAGAAAGTCGGCGCGCTCTCGGGCGGTGAACGCAACCGCGTGCACCTTGCGAAAATGCTGAAATCCGGCGCCAACGTTCTGCTGCTCGACGAGCCGACCAACGACCTCGACGTTGACACGCTGCGTGCGCTCGAAGAGGCGCTGGAGGATTTCGCCGGCTGCGCCGTCATCATCAGCCATGATCGCTGGTTCCTCGATCGCATCGCGACCCACATCCTGGCCTTCGAAGGCGACAGTCATGTCGAATGGTTCGAGGGCAACTTCCAGGACTACGAGAAGGACAAGATGCGCCGGCTCGGCCAGGACAGCATCATCCCGCACCGCGTGAAGTACAAGAAGCTGACGCGGTGATCTCAGCATGATGCGGCGGGTGCTGATAGCTGCGGTGATCGCTATCACCTGCGGCCTGTCGCCCGCCGGCGCTGCCGACGCCGCCTTCGCGCAGTTCATCGCCTCGCTGTGGCCGGAGGCGGAGGCCGCCGGCGTGTCGCGCGCGACGTTCGAGCGAGAGACGCGCGGGCTCGAGCCGGACTACAAGCTGCCGGATCTGATCCTGCCGGGGCGTCCTGCAACGGGGGCGCCGTCGCAGGCCGAGTTCGTGCAGGTGCCGGCTGACTATGTCAGGGAAGCCTCGATCGCGCGGCTTGCGGGCGAGGGGCAGCGGTTGCTGCAAAAATATCGTCAGGCGCTGACCGAGATCGAGAAAAACTCCGGCGTGCCTGCTACCGTGATGCTGGCGATCTGGGGCCGCGAGACCGACTATGGCCGCTATACGCTGCCTTACGATCTCGTCCGCGTGCTGGCGACGCAGGCCTATGTCGGCCGCCGCAAGGACAGCTATCGCAACGAGTTCATCCTCTCGCTGAAAATTCTCGGTGACGGCGTAGTGACACGCAAGGACATGCGCTCGTCCTGGGCCGGTGCGACTGGGCTCACGCAATTCCTGCCGTCCGAATATTACAAGCATGGCGTCGATTTCGACCGCGACGGCCGCATCGACATCTGGCACTCGGTGCCGGATGCGCTGGCCTCCGCCGCGCAGCAGCTCGTCAACAAGGGCTGGCAGAGCGGTGTACGCTGGGCCTACGAGGTGCAGGCACCGGCCAAAGTCGATTGCACCGCCGGCGTGCCCGAGGTGACGAAGCCGATCGGCCAATGGCTGCGCGAAGGCTTTGTACCGGTGCGTGGACAAAAGCTCACTGCCGCCGAGCAGGCACAGCCGGCCTCCCTGCTGCAGCCTGAAGGCATCTACGGCCCGTCCTTCCTGACCACGAAGAACTACTTCGTGATCAAGGAATACAATTTTTCCGACCTCTACGTGCTGTTCGTCGGACATCTCGCCGACCGCATGACGAGCCCGCAACCGTTCGCGACCCCATGGTCTGCCTCGAAGCAATTGCGGACCAAGGACGTCGAGGCGATGCAGCGGGGGCTCACGCGCGTCGGGCTCTACAAGGACAAGGTCGACGGCAAGGCCGGCATGCAGACGCGCGCTGCGCTCGGCGCCTACCAGAAGTCGGCAGGCCTCAAGGTCGATTGCTGGCCGAGCGAAGAGGTGCTGCGCTCGATCCAGGCGGCGCGATAGGTGCGCAGGGCTGATAACGCAGGGTTGGCAAAAGAAAAAGCCCGGCCGAGGTGCTCGGCCGGGCTTCGATCGCGGCGCTCATGAGCGCCATGCGATCAGATCAGTAGCAAACGCGAACCGGGCGGACGGTCCAGCCGTAGCCATCCCAGTAGCGCTGGCGCTGCCAGTAGCAGGGCGGGGGCGGCGGGCCGGGCTCGGCCACATAAACCGGTCCACCATAGGCGGGACGGCTCGATGCGATGGCGCCGCCGACGATCGCGCCGCCGATCAGGCCGGCTGCGATGCCGACGCCGACCCCGTCATGGGCCTGGGCGGACGGCGTGGCGGTCACCAGCGAACCGGCGATCGTCGCAACCGTGAGGGCGGCAACTAAAGTCTTCTTCATACTCTTGGCTCTCCTGAGAGATGGATGCTCCTTGTTAGGAGCGCCCGGGGTTCAAAGGTTCACGCAGACTCTGATGGAATTGGCCTTGCAGCTAGGAAGCGCGCAAATGGTCAATCCGCGGTAAACGCACACGGAGCTGTGACGAGAAAAAGCGGTCTTTTTCAGGCCCCTAAATGAACGGCGCATCTGGAATGAGCCAGTTGGGGCGACTTCAGCCACAGACTCTGGCGCGGCGGACGCGCCAGGCATAACCGTCCCAGAAGCGCTGCTTCTGCCAGACGCAGCCGTTGCCGTAATAGTCGTCCGCGACGTAGCCCGGGCCCGGCGCATAGTAGCGCGGCGGATAGTAGCCGGCGCCATATCCGGGACCATATGCGTAGCCCGGGCCAGGGCCTGGACCGTAATAATACGGAGAGGCCAGCGCCCCACCGACAATGGCGCCGCCGATGATTCCGGCTGCCACACCCGCGGCGACGCCGCGTTGCGCCTGGGCTGGTGTAATGGCGCTAAGGGCCACAGCGGCGACGGCAGCAATTGCCAGGAGCGACTTCTTCATTGGCTGACCTTTCGAGCAAACACGCGGGAACTCTTTGAGGGTAAAGTTCCATACTTCGTTTGAATGATCAATGAACGGCACCTTTGCCGGGGCGACCAATCGGTAAGGACCGCAGCCCAGCCAGGGGAGGGCGATGATGGGTAACGCGATGATAAATGCATTGATCGCTGCCGGGATCGTCTTCGCGATCGGCTACGGCTGGATTACCCATCTCCAGAACCGCGGCCAGCGCGGCTCCCGCGCCGGGGCCAGCGTCAATGGCGGCGGCGACACCGCCACCGGCACGAGCGACGGCTTCTCGTTTGGGAGTTGGTTTTCCAGCGATAGTTCCGGCTGCGCGACCGACGGCGGCAGCTGTTCCAGCAGCGATAGCGGCAGTAGTGGCGGAGATTGCGGGGGCGGCGGCGATGGTGGAGGCGGTGGGGGCGACTAGGTCCGCCGCAATCTTGATCCAGTGCAAGGCCCTATTTTAGAGCCGTTCTAGGCTGTTTCCGGGCTAGTTTGGAATAGCTTCAAATTCCGCTTTTTCCTTTTGCATCCGGCCGGCCCCTTAAATATCGATGATGGCGCATCACCAAAGGGCCTGCCGCTTCCATGATCGTTTGTTCCTGTAACGTGCTGAGCGATGACGACATCCGCGCCGCCGTCGCCGAGTCCGACGACGCTGTGCGCCATGCCAAGCAGGTCTATGGGTGTCTCGGCTGTAGCGCCGAATGCGGCCGCTGCGCTCGGACGATCAAGACCATTATCGACGAAGCGCTTGGCACCTGTGCCACGTCCTGCTGCTCCGGCTGCCCGCACAACCACACTGTGGCGGCGAACGACGAGACGGCCCAGCCGGCCGAGTTCGCCCTCGCGGCCTGCTGAAATCCTCCGCAACCCTGGCTGAGCTTTTCCCCGGCTGCGTCCCCGTAGCCGGTTGCTCCAGTCTTCAAACTCATTTAGAAGCGTTCTAAATTCGGTTTACGGCCGATTTGGACTGCAAGAGCTGGAGTGAACCATGCAGGGCGACGCAAAAGTTATCGACTATCTCAACAAGGCACTGCGTCACGAGCTGACTGCGATCAACCAGTATTGGCTGCACTACCGCTTCCTCGACAATTGGGGCCTGCGGGACATGTCCAAGGTCTGGCGCAAGGAGTCCATCGAGGAGATGGAGCACGCTGATAAGCTCACCGAGCGAATCCTGTTCTTCGACGGCTTCCCGAACATGCAGGTGCTCGATCCCTTGCGCATCGGCCAGAACGTCAAGGAGATCATCGAGTGCGATCTCGCCGCCGAGATGAGCGCGCGGGCGCTCTATCAGGAAGCGGCGACCTACTGCCACAGCGTCAAGGACTACGTGACGCGTGATCTGTTCGAGAAGCTGATGAGCGACGAGGAGCACCACATCGACTTCCTCGAGACCCAGCTCGACCTGATCGGCCGCATCGGCCTCGAACTCTACACCCAGAAGCACGTTGGCGGGCTCGAGGGGGACGGGCATTAGTTCGGCGCGTTAGCGATGGCACAACTCCGTATCGGCCTGATGCGCGATTGCGCACCAGGCCGGGACGACAGCCTGGACGCCAGCTACAACTGCGTCTTGTAGAGCTCTTCCACGATCTCCTGACTCTGCGGCTCACCAAGGCCGGTCTGCTCGTGGACCACCTCGACGATGCTCGGCATCACCGAGCGCGGCACCTTCTCGGACGACCAAAGCTTCGAGCGCATCAGTGCCTTGCCGCAGTGGAAATAGACTTCGCTGACGGCGACGTTCAGCACCGCGCGCGGCGACTTGCCAAACTCCACCATCGAGGCGAGCAGGTCCGGATCGGCGGACAGCGAGCCGCGGCCGCCGACGCGCAGCGTCTCGTCGATGCCGGGGACGAAGAACAACAGATGCACGAAGCCCGAGCCCTCGACGACATTTCGAAAACTGTCGATCCGGTTGTTGCCGGAGCGATCAGGCATCAGCAGCTGGTTGGGGCCGGCGACGTGGACGAAGCCAACGCCGCCGCCGCGTGGTGAGGCATCGACGCTGCCGTCCGCTCCCGATGTCGCGAGCACGCAGAACGGCGACATCTCGATGAATTTCTTCGCATGCGTGTCGATTGCGGGGCGCGCTTTCGCGATCACGCGCGGGCTCGGCTGGGCATAGATGGTGGCGAGGTCTTCGGCGCAAAGATCAGTCACGAAGGTCTCCCTGGTGGAATGCCCCGAGAATATCATCTCTCGGCCCGATCGCTATCCCCCTTTGTCACGCCGCCGCGTCCAGTCGATCACGCCAGCGCAGTTCAGAGCCCACCAGATCAGGACTGGCTGCAGCGCCAGCCGCGGCCCGTGATAGAGCCAGCTGTTGGGGATGGGTGGAAGGTCGATGCCCTCCAGGACCTGCTTGATGCTTGCCGCCCACACGCAAGGCGGATAGAGCGCGAGCTCGCGTTCTGTCGTTCACAGGAGCTATCGGCCGAGCTAGCACGCGCCGCGTCGAGGCGCTATCGCGCTACACCGCATCCGCCGGCACGAAGCAACTGATGATGATGGCGCCGCGGTGACGGACGTACCACACAACGGCCTGACCGACCGGATTGCCGCGGTCGCGGATGATGGCGCGCTCGGGCACCTCCATCCATTGTCCCTCGATCGGCACCCAATAGGCGCCGCTGCGCACGTCGTACTCCGTGCGATGGCCGTCGGAGACGTCACAGCAGGGCACGCCGTTCGGTGCGATCACGCTCTTGAACCAGGCGCGGATGTCGGGCGGGACGTGATCGTATTGCCCGTTGTCGAACGCGAACGCGGCGCTCGTCAGCGTGGCCAGCCAAACGCACAGTGCGAGCCTGTGCATGCGATCCTCCTCATCGCGTGTCGTGCCGTTGGCGCGCGATTATCCCGCGCGTCGATTCGGACATCGACGCAATTAAGCCCGAGCCGTCAGTGTAATGCATGCTCAAATAATATGCGGGCTAGACGGCCGTTGATGCGATGCAAAATCAGCGGCGCGCAGATTCGATCGTTTGCTGCGGCGCGGCTTGCAGAAATTGCTGGACCTGCTCGCTGTAGAATTTGGCGTTCCCGGTGGTGCCGTGGCCGCGCGTCTCGGTGCTTGCCGGAATGAGATACAGTTTGCTGTTCTTGACCCGCGTCATCGCAGCGTCCGTGATGCCGGTCTCAGGCGGGTTGCGTTCGTCGTCGGCTGAATTGATCAGCAGCAGCGGCGCTTCGATGGCCTCCAGCTTCTCGCCGGCATTGTAGTTATGCGAAGACTCCCACTGGTAGACGAAGTCGTTGGCATCTGCCGTGATCGGCATGGCCAGCCGCTCGTCGACGATCTTGTCGGCCTTCGCCGCCGTCGGCGCCTGCGATTGATAGGCCAGCGTTCCACCGATGCTCGCGATGCCGTAGGCGGTGATGGCGTATTTCATCATGCGCGGCTGGCTGGTGTAATTCCCGCCGTTGTAGTCGGGGTCGCTGCGGATGGTGTCGAGCATGATCCGCCGCAGCATCCAGTTTCGGGATGCCATCTCGGTCGGCTGCGAGGCCATCGGGATCAGCGCGTCCATCGCCTTCGGATATTTCTCGCCCCACAACCAGGTGTGCATGCCGCCCATCGAATTGCCGATGACGAGCCGCAGATGCTTGACCCCGAGCCCTTCCGTCACCAGGCGATACTGAGCTTCGACCATGTCGTCGTAATCGTATTTCGGGAAGCTCGTCTTCATCCCGTCGGACGGTTTTGACGATTTGCCATGGCCGATGTTGTCGGGGATGATGATGTAATATTTGGAGGCATCCAGTGGCTGCCCCGCGCCGAACAGCTCGCCGCCGAAGGCCGGCGACAGCATGCTCGCGCCCGAGCCGCCGGTGCCGTGCAGCACAAGGACCGGCTGGCCGCTCGGCTCCCCCACGATGGTGTAGTGCAGCTTCAGCTCCGGCATGGTCTCGCCGGTGTGGAACTTGAAATCCTTGGCGATCCAGTCGCCCTGCTTCGGCGCCGGATAATCGGCCGCCCATGCGGACGTCGAGATGGCCGCCAACGAGACGGACAACAGGATGGCTGACAGCGCCGCGCAGGAAGCTTTCATGTCTATTTCCCCCGTGCGGCTCTGGTCGGCGGCCGCGTTGCGGCGGAACTTAGCAGAACTGTGCGGAAGGATGTAGGATTTCGTTTTCGCCGGTCGTCCTTTGGGGGAAAGGTCAGGAGAGACTGCATGTGCCGCAACATCAAGACGCTGTTCAACTTCGAGCCGGAGGCGACCGAGGATGAGATCCACGCCAGCGCGCTCCAGTTCGTTCGAAAACTGTCCGGCTTCAACAAGCCGTCGCAGGCCAACGAGGCGGCCTTCGATCGTGCGGTGGCGGAGGTCTCGGAGGCTGCGCGAAAACTCCTGACGTCGCTGCACACCCATGCGCCGGCGCGTGATCGTGAGGTCGAAGCGGAAAAGGCCAAGGAACGTTCGCGGCTGCGGTTCGGTTAGGCGGCTCGAAGGTCCGTTCCGTGACCTGCCTCACGGTGACAACGGTCTCAGCGCGCGATGATGTTCGCCGGGCTTTTGACACCCCGGAGCACGACCATGAGCCGCCCCCTTCTTCCGCTGAAAGCAGGTGCCATCGTTTTCACGTTGCTGTGGACCGCGTGGATGACGTGGTGGAGCGGCTCGTTCTCGAGCGCGAACGTCGTGATCCTGGCCTTGTGCGGCGCAGCGGTCGGCTATCTCTGGTACCGCGCCATGCGCTGGCAGTTCGAGCGCATGGGCATGCTGCCGCGACGCGAGAATGGGACGAAATAGATTCGTCCGTCAGTCCTTGTGGCCGTGCTTCTTCTTTTTCTTCTTCTTCCTGTGATCGCCTTCGCTGTCCTCGTCTTCGTCATCGAGGGGCGCGTCGTCAGTCTCCTGCACCGCGGCTTCCAGCGCCTCGCGCTCGGCAGCCTCATGCTCGCGCTGGCGGCGGCGTTCGTCCCAGGCGTCGAACAGCTGATCGAGCCACGGCAGCACCTGTTCGATCGACGGCAACTGGCCGGGCGGACCGGCCTCGCCGCGCGGGCCCTGCGGCCCCGCCGGCCCCTGCGGTCCGACAGGTCCCTGTGCACCGGCCGCCCCGCGCGGGCCGGCTTCGCCCTGCTTGCCTTGCGGACCGCGCTTGCCCAGCGGTCCAGGCTTTCCGATCGGGCCCGGCTTGCCCTGCGGACCTGGCTTGCCACGCGCGCCATCGGGCCCGCGCTTGCCTGGATGACCCTGCGGTCCCGGCCGCCCCGGTTCGCCCTGCCGTCCGCGCGGTCCCTGAGGTCCCTGCCGTTTTTGTTCGTCTGCCACGCCGCTGCTCCCTTGACCGGAAGCAAGTAATTAGCGGCGTTTTGACGACAGCAGCAATTCCACTCGGACAGCGCGCCGGCTGGATCAACATCAATCGGCGGCACGTCGCGCGCTAGTCGTGATAGGCCGGCACCTCGATGCCGGAGGCGGCGTAGAGCCTGATCTTGTTGCGCAACGTGCGCACCGAGAGGCCGAGCACGCGTGAGGCGCGCGTGCGATTGCCGTCGCAGCGGGCGAGCGTCTGCAGCACGAGCTCACGCTCGACCTCGTCGACGGTCGCGCCGATCAGCAGCGGAACGATCTGGTTCGGTGAAAGGACATACGCGCCCGGTTCGGACGCAGCGACATGAACAGTGGTCATCGACACACTCCCCGATCAACGCCCGCTTCCGTCTTTGGAAGCGGATCGAGAACAAACGACCCCCAAGCCGTAGATCTACGGTGGGCGGGTTTGGTTAACGAAAGGTTAACAGCGGGCGATCGCACGAATTGACCTTGGGAATGCCGCCGCGCCGCCGCGATTGGCACGGATTGCATATTCCTGCGAGCATACCCCGCAAAGCAGGCATCCCTCCCGCTCACACCGTCCGGTATCCGCCATCCACCATCACGATCGTTCCCGTGACGTAGGCCGACATGTCCGACGCAAGGAAGATCGCGGGACCCACGATGTCCTCGGGCTTGCCGGTGCGCGCCAGCGGGGTGTGATCGACGAAAGCCTGCACCAGCGCCGGATTGGTCGCACGCACATTGGCGTTGATGTTAGTCTCGATGAAGCCCGGCCCGATTGCATTGACGCGCACGCCCTCCTTGCCGAGCTCGACCGCGAGCGCCTTGGTGAAGCCGAGCACGCCGTGTTTCGAGGTGGTGTAGGCCGCCGAGCTCGGCGTGCGCAGATGCACGAAGGACTGGATCGATCCGATATTGACGATGCGGCCCTTGGCTGCTCGCAAGGGCGCGAGGAACGCCTGCGTCATGTTGAAGACGCCGTTGAGGTTGAGCGAGATGATGTCGTTCCAGTCCTTTGCCACCGTTTCCGGCTCCGCGGTGAAGGCGTTGCGGCGGGTGATGCCGGCATTGTTGACGAGGATCGAGACCTGCCCGACCTTGTCGGCGACTTGCCTGGCGAGCGCGAAGCAGTCGTCGCGTCTGGTGACGTCGAGTGCAAAGCTCTCGGCCTTGCCGCCGGACTTGCGGATCCCCTCGGCGGCTTCCGCGACCGTGTCGGCGTTGACGTCGAGCAGCACCACCTGCGCGCCCTCGCGGGCGTAGCCGGCCGCGATGGCCCGGCCGATGCCCGAACCGGCGCCCGTGATGACGGCGATATGGTTTGCGAGCAATGCCATGACAATTTCCTCCCGATTTCTTTTCGAAGTTTCATGAAAGGCTAACTCGAAATTAAGGGGTCGGAAACGGCGCCCTTGGCATACTGATCTTGATTGCTAAACGTTGCGCGCATGATGGAACGGCTCGAATCCTGGAAACTCGCACTCGAACGCCTGCGGTCGGTGGACGGCGCCGATTGGGCCGAGGCCGGACGGCTGGTGGCCGAGATCGCGCGGATGAGCACCGATACCATGCTGCGTCAGGCCGCTGAGCAGGCGCTTCCTGTGCTGCGCCAGGCCGTGGACAATGACGATCACAGCGTCACGCTGGCGGCACGGCGCCGTCTCGGCGTGGTGCTCGATGTCGTTCACGACCTGACCGCGCCGCGCTTCGGGCGCCGCAATGCTGCGCCGAAAAAATTGTCCAGCGAGGATCGTGCCCGCAAGGTGCTCGGCCTGCCGCTCGCGGTGCAGCTCACCTGCGAGGACATCAATCAGGCGTATCGCCGCGCCGCCAAGGGCATGCACCCCGACCAGGGCGGCAGCGCGGAAGCGTTCATCGACCTCGCCGCCGCGCGCGACCTCCTGATCCATCCCGGCGCGTACAAGGACGCGTGAGGGCTCATGTGCTATCCTGTAGCCCGGATGAGCGAAGCGAGATCCGGGACGGGTCTAGCCCATGGTTTTGTATCGCAGAAATTTTCTTCCCGGCGGCACCTACTTTTTCACTGTAGCGCTCTTCGACCGCAGATCGACCATTTTGATTGAAAACGTTGGCGCCCTGCGTGATGCCTTCCGGGCCGCTCGCAGGGAGCGCCCGTTCGAGGTCGATGCGATCGTGATCCTTCCGGACCATTTGCATGTCGTCATGAGCCTCCCGCCGCATGACGCCGATTTCGCGGGACGTTGGCGAAGGATCAAGGGGCATTTCAGCAGCGCACTACTGCATGCGGGTATCGACGTAGCCCGCCACTCCAATGGAGAATTGGCTCTGTGGCAACGACGCTACTGGGAGCACACGGTTCGCGACGAAGATGATTTCGCCCGCCATGTGGATTACATTCACTTCAACCCCGTCAAGCATCGCTACGTCCAGCGCGTTTGTGATTGGCCACATTCGTCCTTTCACCGATATGTGCGGGCGGGATTGCTCTCGGAAGACTGGGCGGGCGATGCCGGCGGAAGCGGGATTGCTTTCGGTGAGCGAGCCGAGGGAGGCTGACCCGGAATTCCCGGATATCGCTTCGCTCATCCGGGCTACGGACGTCAGACTTGGAGTCGGACGCTGGTGCGCCCCGGACAAGATGTGAGTGGGTCCGCCAGCAGGCCAGGTTCAAAGCGGGTGCGCGGAAAGACGCGCGATTTCGGCCGAAAAACCAGCGGCGCGTCCAAAAGAAAAGGGCGGACCGCTTGCGCGATCCGCCCTTTGAAATCCGGTCTGTCGCCTCACGCCTAAAGCGTGCAGCGGCGCTCCGCGCGAAGCTTGATCTGGAGCTCCGAGGCGGCCGTGAAGGTCGGGAGCGGCTTGCTGACGACCTTGTAGGTCGACACGCCCCACTGGAACGGCTTGTACTTGAGGTCCTCGTTCCAGACCTGGCAAATGCCGGTGTTGTCCCAGCGGATCACGTAATAGCCGACTGCCGCAGAGGCCGGCACGGCGAACACGGAGGTGGCGATGCCGGCAACGGCACAAAGGGCGAGAACGCGACGCATGAAATATCTCCTGATGGGAACGTGAGAGGAAACTGGTGCGGCAAATCTGCGTGGCTGGCAAGCGGGGCGGCGACCGTTCACGGATATGTCAGCCGTTGGTCGGCTGTTCGGACGACCCTTATCCCTTGACTATCGCCTGACGATCACACGTCTAACTCTTGGCCAGCGACGCCACCGCCTCGATCTCGATCAGCATCTTCGGATCGGGCAGTGCGTGGACCACGCAGGTGGTGCGGGCAGGGTAAGGCGGCGGGCCGAAGGCGCCGGCATAGAGCGCGTTCATGGCGGCCACGTCGGAGGCGCGGGTCAGCAGCACGTTGACCTTGACGAGATCGCGGATCTCGGCGCCGGCCTCCGCCAGCACGCGCTTGATGTTGATGGCGACATTGGCGAACTGCGCCTCGAAGCCGTCGGGCAGCGCGCCGTTCGCGTCGAAGCCGGGAATGCCGGAGACGAACAGGAGATCGCCTGCGCGCGTGGCAAAGGACAGCGGCGGCGCCTTGACGTGCGGCGGGGGCGCGAAATGCTGGATCGGCATGGGATCACCTCGGATGGAGGGCTGGAAGCGCAAGCGTAGCGGCAGGCCGGGGCGCCTCCAACAAAAAACGCGAAAACAACCCCATGCACAGTAGGCATCCAGCAGGAATCATTGAGCTTTCTTTTTCACTTCGGGAAAACAAAATAATCGTTGCCCCGTCGGGCAAAACAGGGGCAGAATGGCATGATGGCGGGTGAGCGTCTTGTCGCGCCAAACTGCGCCGTCATGCCCCGGCTCGACCGGGGCATCCAGTACGCCGCGGCTTTTCGGTTCACTATCGCTCTCTCTGGAATACTGGATCGCCCGGTTGAACCGGGCGATGACAGTTGAGTGTGTTGCTACAGACCGCGACTCACGCCCATCCCATCATGTTGCCGCCCCGATCCATCGGATAGATTCCGCTCGTTCGATTCGTTTCCCTCCTTGAAGAATAGCCCCCGGAGACTCCCATGAAGTTCGCATCCACCCTCCGCGCCGCGCTGGTCGGCATTGCCGCGCTTGCCGGCCTCTCGACCTCGGCTCTGGCCGACGGCGGCACCGTGGTGCTGACGATCTACAAGGCGGGCTGGATCATCGGCGGCTCCGGCGGCTCGGGCGTGCTGAACTTCCGCGGCCGCGCCTATTCGCTCTCGACCGGCGGGCTCGACTACGGCCTCGTCTTCGGCGGCTCCAAGACCGTGCTGCGCGGCCGCGTCTCCAACATCAACCGGCCCTCCGACATCGCCGGCGTCTATGGCGCCGCCGGTGCGGGCATCGCAGTGGGCCGCGGCGCGCGTGCGATCGTGCTGACCAACCAGAAGGGCGCCGTGCTCGAGCTGTCCGGCACGCAGGTCGGCCTGATGGCGAATGCGGATCTGAGCGGGCTTGCGATCACGCTGCGGTAAGGCCGATGTCGTAGGGGGAAATGGGGCGCAAGCGCCGCGCCCACCATCTCTTCCCGACAATTCCGGCCGGGGTCGCTATACTCACGATCCCAGTGACCTCGGCAAGATGGGGATCCCATGGCGAGAGAGTTGGACGGCAAGGTGGCGGCCGTGACCGGGGCTGCGTCGGGCATCGGATTGGCCAGCACCGAGGCGATGCTGGCCGCCGGCGCGCGCGTGGTGATGGTCGACCGCGCTGAGGCCGCGCTGAAGGCGCTCCGCGACAAGCACGGCGACGCGGTGATCCCGCTGCTCATCGATCTGCTGGACCCAAAAGACTGTGCAACGCTGCTGCCGCGCGTTCTGGAGCAGGCCGGCCAGCTCGATATCCTGCATGCGAATGCCGGCAAGTATGTCGGTGGCGATCTGGTCGATGCCGACACCATGGCGATCGACCGGATGCTGAACCTGAATGTCAACGTCGTGATGAAGAACGTGCATGACGTGCTGCCGCACATGATCGCGCGTGGGACCGGCGACATCATCGTCACGAGCTCGCTGGCGGCGCATTTTCCGACGCCATGGGAGCCGGTCTATGCGTCGTCCAAATGGGCGGTGAACTGCTTCGTCCAGACGGTGCGGCGCCAGGTCTTCAAGCATGGCATCCGCGTCGGCTCGATCTCGCCCGGGCCCGTCGTCAGCGCACTGCTGGCGGATTGGCCACCCGAGAAGCTGAAGGAAGCCAGGGACGCGGGAAGCCTGCTGGAGGCGAGCGACGTGGCTGAGGTCGTGATGTTCATGCTGACACGGCCGCGCGGCATGACCATTCGCGACGTGGTGATGCTGCCGACCAATTTCGATCTTTAGGGCGCCAAGCGTGCCCCGGTGAACACCGCCAATTGCGCATCGAACGCCCGCCTGAACGCGGGCCGCGCTTCGCCGCGAGCCACATAGGCGGCAATATCGGGATATTCATCCAGCAGGCCTCATGTGTTCAACCGGCGCAGCACCGTCACCATCATGAGATCGCCGGCGCTGAACGCACCGTCGAGCCAGTTGGCATCGCCGAGTTGGCGGGACAATTCACCGAGCCTGACACGGACGCGATCCTGCAGCATCGGCAGCCGCGGCGCGTACCAGCTCTTGTCGCGCTCGAACAGCATGGCCATCCCGAGCTCGACGATCGGCGGCTCCAGCGTGCTCAGCGCGGCAAACACCCACGCGATCGCGCGGGCGCGGGCGTGCGGCTCCGTCGGCAGCAGCCCGGCGTGACGCTCGGCGACATGGAGCACGATCGCGCCGGACTCGAACAGGGCGAGATCGCCGTGCTCGTAGGTCGGAATCTGCCCGAATGGATGCAGGGCGAGATGCGCGGGCGCCTTCATGTCCTCGAATGAAACCAGACGGACGTCGTAAGGCTGCCCCACCTCTTCAAGCGCCCAGCGCACCCGCATGTCGCGGGCCTGTCCGCGGCCGCGGTCGGGCGAGTTTGCGAAGGCGGTGATGGTGGGGGGCATCGGGAGGGGCTCCGGGGTTGATCGCGTTTTGCGTTCGGAGGACGAATGGAATGAGTGGATTCCGACAGGTTAATGGGTTTTCGTGGACCCCGTAGCCCCATGAGCGATAGCGATATGCGGGGCAGCTGCGGGCCCCGGATGTCGCTGTCGCTCATCCGGGCTACAAGAAAATCCCGCGGCCACTGTCGGATCGTTGCCCCTGCCTCGTCCTTGGAACACTGGCACCCTGCGGCGCGTCCAGCCGAGGCGAAAGGATACACGTTAATGACATCCATCACGCCGTTTCTCTGGTTCGACAACAACGTGCCGGAGGCCGTCGCCTTCTACAAATCGGTGTTCCCCAACGCCAAGGTCGAGACCGTCAGCGACTTCATGGCGGTGTTCGAGCTCGAAGGCCAGCGCTTCAACGCGCTCAACGGGGGCCCGCAATACAAGTTCAACGAAGCGGTGTCGTTCTTCATCAGCGTGGAGACGCAGGCGGAAGTCGATTATTTCTGGGACAGGCTCACCGCCGACGGCGGCGAGGAGTCCCGCTGCGGCTGGCTCAAGGACAAGTTCGGCCTGTCCTGGCAGGTGATCCCATCAGCGCTCGGCCGCTACCTCGGCGACCCCGACCGCAGCAAGGCGAACCGCGTCATGCAGGCGATGATGCAGATGAGAAAGATTGTGATTGTGGATCTGGATAGGGCGTATGCGGGGTGAACTTGTCGCGGGATACGTTGCCTATTAGGCAGCGTCGTCCCGGCGAAGGCCGGGACCCATACCGCGGAATCCATCGATTACGAATGGTCACTGTACCGGACCTCGAGTCCCCGCCAAACCACTCCCTGGGGTTATGGGTCCCGGCCTTCGCCGGGACGACGCCTGAGGGGGCGAGCGCTATCGCAAATTCACGCTACGCCGCGATCCACGCCGCAAGCTCGCGCCACGGCTCCAGCGTCCAATGCCCTGACGCAGCACCCGACGGCGAGGGCAGGACGAAAATCTCCGGCAAACTCTCACCGCGTGGCTGCCGCCCCAGCGCAATCACGCTCGACGGCGTGCCGTAAAACAAGCTCGCGGCCTTCTTGCTCGTGAACGCAATTGTCCGCGGTCGATACTTCTCGATCTTGGCCCTGAACCCCGGCACGTCGATTGTCTCAGCCGCGATCTGGTGATCCATCCCGGCGCCCGACTTGGAGAGATCGGTGAAGCCGATCCCGAGCTCCAGCAGCGCCGCAAACTCGCCTGGCTGATAGCGCCGCGGCGTGATCCCGGCCTCATGAATCGCGCGCCAGAAGCGGTTGCCGGGATGGGCGTAGTAATGCCCGAGTTGGGCCGAGCGCGTGCTGGCGGCAGTGCCGACGAAGACGAGGCGGAGGTTGGGACGGAGCTGGTCGGGGAGGCGGTGAGGGGATGTATCGGGCACGTCAATTATCCGCGGCTGTAGCCCGCATGAACGGAGTGATATGCGGGGCGGCAAAGACCCGGATGTCGCTGCGCTCATCCGGGCTACGCTTGCCCGCGCTAGTCCGATTTGCGCGTCACACGCACCGCCCGAGCCGCATCTAACTCATAAACTCCGTCGGTGCAGTGGTCTGTCAAAAGATCGAGGCTGAATGATACCCAAGAGTCTCCAATTGCAGACCATGCTTCGCCGGTAAGTTTGGTTTCGTGGACATTGATACTGCGGAAGCTATCCCACGAAATCCGCGGACTAATCCATCACAGGTCATCTGACCGAACCGCGCTAAAATCGACCAACCCTTGGAAAACCACCAGTCCAAGAGCCGGTACCGCAATCACTTGTCCGGTGTCACTTGCAATGTGATCTCTAACTGCACGGTCTTCCGGATCGATAATGCAGGTGTCGCCACACGCGACAACGATCACGTCCCTTCCGTTGGGATGATCGAGCACAGTGGTGCAATCGAAGATGCCTCCCACGAAATTGCCGATCCATGGATCGGAACCCTTGGGATAGAAGCGGACAACCAAACCTTCCCGAAATTCGCGCTCACCGTGTCCGGTCAAAGAGATGGCCGGAGGTCCGTACGGTGGTAGTCTTGGTAGTATTTCAGACCGCATGGGCCGTTCGCATTGCGTTTCCAACTTTGGGGGCGACGATCGTCGCCCCCAAAGTTCGCACGGGCCCGCTCACAACACCCGATTGCTCTCCTTCACCTTCTCCGCATCCAGATACAAGTTCTCGCCCATCTCCTTGAACTTCGCGCTCATCTTAGCCATGCCGTCCTCGGCAGTCCCGCTCATCGACATGCCCACGCCGTTCGGGTCGTTCAGCGTCGCCGCATAATCCCGCACGTCCTGGGTGATCTTCATCGAGCAGAACTTCGGGCCGCACATCGAACAGAAATGCGCGACCTTGTGGGCTTCCTTGGGCAGGGTCTCGTCGTGGAAGTTCTTCGCGGTGTCGGGGTCGAGGCCGAGGTTGAACTGGTCGCTCCAGCGGAAGTCGAAACGGGCGCGGGACAGGGCGTCGTCGCGCAGCTGGGCTGCCGGGTGGCCCTTGGCGAGGTCGCTCGCGTGGGCGGCGATCTTGTAGGTGATGACGCCGACCTTAACGTCGTTGCGATCGGGCAGGCCGAGATGCTCCTTCGGGGTGACGTAGCAGAGCATGGCGCAGCCGAACCAGCCGATCATGGCGGCACCGATGCCCGAGGTGATGTGGTCGTAGCCCGGCGCGATGTCGGTGGTCAGGGGCCCGAGGGTGTAGAACGGCGCTTCGCCGCACTCCTTGAGCTGCTTGTCCATGTTGATCTTGATCTTGTGCATCGGCACGTGGCCGGGGCCTTCGATCATGACCTGGCAGCCCTTGTCCCACGCGATCTTGGTGAGTTCTCCGAGCGTCTCCAATTCGGCGAATTGCGCGCGGTCGTTGGCGTCCGCAATCGAGCCCGGACGCAGGCCGTCGCCGAGCGAGAACGAGACGTCATACTTGCGCATGAGGTCGCAGATCTCGTCGAAATGGGTGTAGAGGAAGCTTTCCTTGTGATGCGCCAGGCACCACTTCGCCATGATCGATCCGCCGCGGCTGACGATCCCGGTGACGCGGTTGGCGGTGAGGTGGATGTATTGCAGGCGCACGCCGGCGTGGATGGTGAAATAGTCGACGCCCTGCTCGCACTGCTCGATCAGCGTGTCCTTGTAGAGTTCCCAGGTCAGCTTGACCGGATCACCGTCGCACTTCTCCAGCGCCTGATAGATCGGAACGGTGCCGATCGGCACCGGCGCGTTGCGCAGAATCCATTCGCGGGTGGTGTGGATGTTGCGGCCCGTCGAGAGGTCCATCACGGTGTCGGCGCCCCAGCGGATCGCCCACACCATCTTCTCGACCTCTTCCTCGACGGATGACGTCACCGCCGAGTTGCCGATATTGGCGTTGATCTTGGTCAGGAAGTTGCGGCCGATGATCATCGGCTCGAGCTCGGCATGGTTGATGTTGCAGGGAATGATGGCGCGTCCCCGTGCGATCTCGCTGCGCACGAACTCCGGGGTGATGAAGGCGGGGACTTGGGCGCCAAAGCTTTCGCCGTCGGCAAGCGCTGCCTCGGCGCGCTCGAGCTGCTCCTTGCGGCCGAGATTTTCACGCGCGGCGACGTAGATCATCTCCTTGGTGATGATGCCGGCGCGGGCGAATTCGAGCTGGGTGATTTTGTGGCCGTCGAGGCCGCGCAGCGGCTGGTGATAGGCCGAGAAGGCACGCGCGGCCTTGTCGGTGGAGACGCTGCCATTGTCCTCCGGCTTGATCTGCCGGCCCTGATATTCCTCGACGCCGCCGCGCTCCAGCACCCAGGCCTTGCGGCCGCGCGCGAGGCCGGCGTTGACATCGATGGTCACGCTCGGGTCGGTGTAGGGACCGGAGGTGTCATAGACGGGCAGGTTCGGCTCGCCGGCGCCTTCAGAGAGGATGATCTCGCGCAGCGGCACGCGCAGGTCAGGCGCGGCGTCGGGCGAGGCGAAGATTTTTCGCGACGAGGGCAGCGGGCCGGTGGTGACGGCGGGGACGGTCTTGTCGGGGTTGGAGCGGATGTTCATGGGATCCTCCGGTTTAATTCGTTGATGTCGCTGTGCGAGAGGCAAATACCGCTGTCATCCCCGCCTAGTGCGCAATTGCGCACGGGAGCGGGGATCCAGTACTCCGAGACGGTGCGGCTGAAGCCGAGAAGCCGCGGCGTACTGGATCGCCCGGTCAAGCCGGGCGATGACAGTGGCGTGCGGGGTGAGAGAGTGAGGCGCATCACGCCGCCTCCGCGGACAGGCCGAGCCATTGCCGCACCCGCGCATCCGGGTCGGCATTTTGCGTGACGTCGGAAACGACGGCGATGGAATCCGCGCCCGCGGCAAAGATCTCCGCGGCGTGCTCGAACTTGATGCCGCCGATCGCGACCAGCGGGATATTGCCGATGCGCTTCTTCCATTCCGTGATCTTTGGAATGCCTTGGGGTTCGAAGCGCATCGATTTGAGCGTGGTGAAGAAGATCGGGCCCAGCGCGACATAGTCGGGCTCGGCGGCGAGCGCGGTGTCCAGCTCGGCATCGTCGTGGGTGGAGACGCCGAGCGACAGGCCGGCCTCGCGGATGGCAGCGAGGTCTGCGTCGGCAAGATCCTCCTGGCCGAGATGCAGATACTTTGCACCGGCGACGATCGCGGCGCGCCAATAGTCGTTGACGACGAGCTTGGCTTGCGTGCCCGCGGTGATCGCCAGCGCATCGGTGACCATCTGCAGCGACTGGGAGTCGTCGAGGTCCTTTGCGCGCAGCTGGATGGTGCCGACGCCGAGCTTGGTCAGGCGCTCGACCCAGGCGAGGCTGTCGACGACGGGATAAAAGCGATCAGGATACGGCATGCCAGAACGGTGTCCCAACGACAGGGGTGGAGGGGGAAGCGAAATCGCGGGCGTTCATCAGCCCGGCCTCAAAAGCGGTGCGTCCGGCCTCGATCCCGAGGCGGAAGGCGTTGGCCATGGCGACGGGATCGGCGGCTTTTGCGATGGCGGTGTTGAGCAGCACGGCGTCGTAGCCGAGCTCGAGCGCCTGCGCCGCATGCGAGGGCGCACCGATGCCGGCGTCGACCACCAGGGTGATATCAGGCAGCCGCTCGCGCATCAGCTTGAGCGCGTCACGGTTGGTAATGCCTTTCGCGCTGCCGATCGGCGCCGCCCACGGCATCACCACCTTGCAGCCGGCATCGACCAGGCGGTTCGCGATCGAGAGATCCTCGGTGCAATAGGGGAACACCTCAAAACCGTCCTTGATCAGGATGGTCGCGGCTTCGACCAGGCCGACCACGTCGGGCTGCAGCGTGTCGTTGTCGGCGATGACTTCGAGCTTGATCCAGCTCGTGCCGAATAGTTCGCGCGCGAGCTTGGCCGTCGTCACCGCCTCGCGCACGCTGCGGCAGCCGGCGGTGTTCGGCAGCACGGTGACGTCGAGCTCGCGGATCAGATTCCAGAACGCATCGCCGGTCTTGCCACCAGCGGATTCGCGCCGCAGCGACACCGTGACGATGTTCGAGCCCGAGGCGCGGATCGCCGACTGCATGATCGCAGGCGAGGGATAGAGCGCGCTGCCGATCAGGAGGCGGGAGGGGAAGGTTTTGCCGTAGAAGGTCACCATGGGGTGTCTCTCCAAATGACACTGTCATCCCCGCCTAGTGCGCAAATTGCGCACGGGGGGCGGGGATCCAGTATTCCAGAGGCGGTGCGGTTAGAACCGAGACGCCGCGGCGTACTGGATCGCCCGGTCGAGCCGGGCGATGACAGCGGAGTGTACGGCGAGCGCATCCCCGTCACCCTCCCTGCCGCGGCGTGATGATCTCGATCTCGTCGCCGGCCTTCAGCGCCGTCTCGGCCCAGCGGCTCTTCGGCACGACGTCATAGTTGAGTGCGATCGCGAAATGGGTGCCCTCGTAGTCAAGCTCGGCGAGCAGCGCATCGACGCTGGCCGAGTTTACCTCGCGATGCTCACCGTTCACGATCACGCGCATTGCATCACCTCATTGTCGATCTGGCCGCGCTCGACAAAGCTCAGCGTCAGCTCGGCAAGCGCCGGCGCGAGCAGGAAGCCGTGGCGGTAGAGGCCGTTCACGCTGATCGTGTTGCCGCGAATGCCGATGCGCGGCAGATTGTCGGGAAAAGCGGGGCGCAGGCCGGAGCCGAATTCGACGATGCGGGCCTCGCCGAAGGCGGGATGCACGGCATAGGCCGCGCCCAACAGCTCCAGCGCCGAGCGGACGCTGACGCCGGTGTCCTCGGCCTCGATCGAGGTCGCGCCGAGCATGAACAGATTGTCCTCGCGCGGGATCACATAGAGCGGCCAGCGCGGATGGATCAGCCGCACCGGCCGCGCAAGCTGCACCTCGCTGGTCTCGATCAGGATCATCTCGCCCTTGACGCCGCGCAAGCCAGGCTGCTCGTCGCGCGCAGCAAGGCCGCGGCAGTCGATCACGATGCCTTTAGGATCAAGTTTTGCGAGTTCGGCCGGGGCGACATCGCTTTCGAATTTGATGGTGCCGCCGGCGGCGCGGATGCGCTCGTGCAGTTTCGGCAGCACGCGGCGCGGCTCGACATGACCCTCGGTCGGGAAGAACAACGCGTCGCGGAAGCGGCCTTCGAGCGACGGCTCGAGCTCGGCAAGGCCGGCGGCATCGAGCCGGCGATGGCCTTCGGTCATCCGGGCGAAACGTTCGAAATCGTTGCGCTCGCGCGGGTGGGCAACGACCAGCGAACCGTTGAAAGGCGTGTCGGGCAATTCGCGCCGCCAGATGTCGAGCGAGCGCAGGCCGAGCCTGGAGATGATCGGTTCGGAAACTTCCGCCTCGCAATAGGGCGCGAGCATGCCGCCGGCCCAATGGCTGGTGGCATCGGTCATGTCGGCCTCACCGCGCTCGTGCAAGGTGACGGCGTGGCCGGCCTGCGCGAACAGCAAGGCCTGCCAGGCGCCTGCGATGCCTGCGCCGATGATGGATACCGGGGAATCCGGTCGCTTGGTCGTCTGCAACATCCCTGTCCCTTCGCCGGCATGACCCGGATCAGGTTCAAAGGGTCACCGCGGTCCTGGGCGGATTTGCCCATTTAGCGGTATCTCAGCTCCTCCTCGGAGCACCCCTCGGAACGGCTCTAATGTATGCCAGCAGGGCAGGGTGGTCAACGCGCTTGGGCGGGAACCGCGCTTACCTGGGCGCCTGCGCCCGGGCGTTGCGGACGCGCTGGGCGAGCTTGCGGTGCGGCGCGGCGCCGAATATCGGCTGCGGATTGCCGTTCGGCTCGAGCCAAGGGGCGCCCATATTGGCCTCGCTCGTATTGGCGACCTGCACGGCCTCCTGCCGCTGCCGCTTTGCGGCGTAGTAATAGCCGCCGGCGAAATAACGCACGGCGCGGGCGTGATCGCCATTGGCGGCGTGATAGGCGCCGGCGAGATATTTCACGGCATAGGTGAGGTTGGTATTGGGATCGCGCAGGCCGGCGGCGTCGCCGGTGTAGCCGACCCCGCGCGCGGTCGCGAGCTTGATCTGGATCAGCCCGATGGTGCCGCCATGGCCGATCAGGCCGGGCTGGTAGCGGCTCTCGCGCATGATGACGCGATGCACCAGCGCCTCCGGCACACCGTTGGCGCGCGCATGGACCGCGACCATCTCGGCGTACTCCGTCTGGCCCGCGAATGCGGCCTGCGGCAACGTCAGTCCGGCCGCGAGCAGCGCGGCAACATGTAAAATTTTCATCAAATGTTCCTCGGCACCGCTCACCTGCGCCCGCTCGCGTTAGGCCCCGCGAACGCGGCGATGATGTGGCGAAACGCCTCCGATTACGTTTTTGCAGCGCAGAGCCGTCATTCGGACGCAAGGCCGGCGTAGGGCTTGTCATGCAGACGAAGCCGTCATTCGCGACAGCGGGCCTGTCTATTCGCGTGTGGGCCCGAAAGCGAGTAAGAGAGCGGCGCAAATCGGGAGAGGTGCCATGACAAAAGCAAACGTGGTGAAGGCACACATCGGCGACATTCCCAGGCAAAATCCCTGTGCGCAATGCGGCGCGCCGATCCCCCAACCTGATTGGATCGAGGCGGGCGACGGACGCATCTCCTATCTTTGGACATGCCGTGCTTGCAATTATCGCTTCGAGGCGGTTGCGATTTTTGATGAGGGAGCCGTCGCGCACCCGCCGCTTGCGGCCTGAGGTTTAGTCTTCGGGCATGATCTTTTCGGAAAACCGCTGCACACTTTGCGCTGGCGCGGCCCTTCGGGTCCGGATCATGGCTTAAGCCGCAAGCTGCGGCTGCTGCCGTACCGGCAATTGCATCCGCACGATCGGCCCATGCGGCTCCGGGTCGTGCAGCGACAGTTCGCCGCCGTGGGCGATCGCGATCGCGCGCGCCGCATGAATTTATCGATGAAATCGTGCGCTGCGAAATGTTCCTGAGTGACTTAGGAACAATTGAACGCAGCCCAGATGCTCGCGCAGCACGCGACGAAATTGCAGCACGCGCGGAACTGGGACTGATCCGAGCTGTTTTCTCCGCACAAGTTTTCTGCTGAAGGAGAGGACAATATGTTGATGAAATCGATCGCGGCCGGTCTTGCCGGTACCGCACTGCTCGCAACCGTTGCGTTCGCGCAAAATCCGACCGCCACCACCGACAAGGCGCCGGCTGCCGCGGCGACGACGACCACCACGACCGCGTCGGGACAGTGGCGTACGTCCAAGATGGACGGCATCAAGGTCTATAACGACGCCAATGAGAACATCGGCTCGATCAACGATCTGCTGATGGACAAGAGCGGTAACATCAAGATCGCCGTGATCGGCGTCGGCGGCTTCCTCGGCCTGGGCGAGCATCTGGTTGCGGTGCCCTTTGAGAAGCTGAAATTCGTCAACGAGGCGGTTGCCTACACCGGCGCTGCCGGGAACAACCCGAACAGCGCAGCCAACCGGCCCGCGGCGACTACCACGACGGGTGCTGCGACCGGCACCGACAACAAGCCCGCGACGACGACGACGGCCACGTCCGCGTCGAAATGGTATCCGGACCACGCCGTGTTCAATGCGAGCAAGGACGAGTTGAAGAACATGCCCGAGTTCAAATACTCGGAGTAACGCGGCTCTGAACGGCTAAACGAAGCGCGCCCGGTTTTTGCCGGGCGCGCTGTCGTGCTCTTCCCAACCTCTCCCCGCAAGCGGGAAGAGGGAGAAGAACTTCAGTGCGTCACCAGCGGGCAGCCGCCCTTGTCGAGCGGACGGAAGGCCTCGTCGCCGGGCACGGTGGCGATCAGCTTGTAGAGGTCCCACTCGCCCTTGGAGTCCTCGGGCTTCTTGACCTCGAACAGATACATGTCGTGGACCATGCGGCCGTCGATGCGGATCTTGCCGTTCTTGGCGAAGAAGTCGTTGACCGGTGTCTTGCGCATCTGCTCCATCACCTTCGGTGCCTCGTCGGTCTTGATGGCGTCGATCGCCTTCAGGTAATGCATGGTCGCGGAATAGAGCCCCGCCTGGATCATGGTCGGCATGTGACCGACCTTCTCGTTGAAGCGCTTGGAGAAGGCGCGCGTCTCCTCGTTGGTGTCCCAGTAGAACGCGTCGGTGATGATCAGGCCTTGCGTCGACTTGATGCCGAGCGAATGAACGTCGGTGATCTCCATGAGCAAGGCGATCATCTTCTGGCCGCCCTCCGTCAGGCCGAACTCGGCCGCCTGTTTCAGCGCATTGGTGGTGTCGCCGCCGGCATTGGCCAGTGCGACCACCTTGGCCTTGGAGGCCTGGGCCTGGAGCAGGAAGGAGGAGAAGTCCGACGAGTTGAGCGGATGGCGGACCTCGCCGAGCACCTTGCCGCCGCTCTCCTTGACGACGTTGGCGGCGTCGCGCTGCAGCGCCATGCCGAAGGCGTAGTCGGCGGTGACGAAGAACCAGGTGTCCTCGCCGCGCTTGACCATCGCCTTGCCGGCGACGTTCGACAGCGCATAGGTGTCGTAGGTCCAGTGCACCGTGTTGGGCGAGCAGGCGACGCCCGTGATATCGGATGAGCCGCCGCCGGAATTGATGTGGATCTTGTTCTTCTCGCGCGTCAACGCCGAGATCGGCAGCGCCACCGACGAGGTCGGCACGTCGAAGATCGCGTCGACCTTGTCGTTGTCGTACCAGTTGCGGGCGATGTTGACGCCGACGTCGGGCTTGTTCTGGTGATCGGCGGAGACCACCTGCACGGGCTTGCCCGCGACTTTGGCGCCGTAATCGGCGACCGCCATCTCCACGGCGGCGAGCGAGCCCTTGCCGGTCGCGTCCGCATAGAGGCTCGACATGTCCGTGAGCACGCCGATCTTGACGACGTCGTCGGAAATCTGCGCCTGGGCGGCGCCTGACGTGGCGGCGAGCGCGAGACCGGCCGCGATCGCGGCGATGAGCTTTTGCATTTTGTTTCTCCCTCAGCGTTGTTGTTTGGGTTTTGTTGCGGGGACCGTTCTAACGACAATCGGTCCCCGGAGCAAAGCCCGAGAATGCGCGAGGAGGGTTGAGAAATAAGCAGGGCGCGGCAGTGTTTTCACCCTCTCCCCGGGAGAAGGAAGAAGCTCACGCGCTGCTGCCCTTGAGCCGTTCGTTGCGCCGGCGCAGGCCTTCCAGGGTGGCGAGCAGGATGACCGAGACCGTCGTCAGGATCACCGCTGCCGCCGTGATGGTCGGGCTGATGTTCTCGCGGATGCCGCTGAACATCTCGCGCGGCAGGGTGCGCTGCTCGGGACCTGCCATGAACAGCACGATCACCACCTCATCGAAGCTGGTCGCGAAGGCGAACAGGGCCCCCGATGCCACGCCGGGCAGGATCAGCGGCAGGATCACGCGGCGGAAGGCGTCAAGCGGCGAGGCACCGAGCGAGGCGGCAGCGCGGGCCAGATTGGTGTCGAAGCTCTGCAGCGTCGCGCCGACCGTGATGACGACGAAGGGCGTCGCCAGCGCGGTGTGGGCCAGGATCAAGCCGAGATAGCTGCCGGTCAATCCGATCGGCGCGAAGAAGAAATAGAGACCGACCGCGGTGATGACCCCGGGCACGACGACCGGCGACAGCACGAAGGCCAGCACGAGCGGCTTGAACCGGCTCTTCCACTGCACCAGCCCTAACGCCGCCAGCGTGCCGAGCACCATCGACAGCAGGGTCGAGGCGACACCGATGATCATGCTGTTCTTCAGCGAATTCATCCAGCGCGGCGAATTGATGAAGTCGTCGTACCAGCGCAGCGAGAGGCCCGGCAGCGGATAGGTGAGGTACGAGCCCGAGCTGAACGACAGCGGCATGATCGCAAGGATCGGCGCAATCAGGAAGATGAACACCAGCGTGGAGATCACGATGGTCGCGGTCCACGCAATGCGCTGGCTCGGCGTGCGGATGGAGGAATTGTCGCTCAATTCTTCATCCCTCCCGTGACCTGCTGTCCCTGCACCAGCTTTCCGTAGACGAGCGCGAGCAGAATAGTGGCGAGCAGCAGCACCGCACCCAGTGCCGAAGCAAGGCCCCAATTGGCCGTCTCGGTCGTGTAGAGCGCGATGAAGTAGCTGATCATTTGATCGGCGGCGCCCCCGACGAGTGCCGGCGTGATGTAATAGCCGAGCGCCAGGATGAAGACGAGCAGGCTTCCCGCGCCGATGCCCGGCAGCGTCTGAGGCAGGTAGATCCGCAGGAAGGCGGTGAGGGGTGGTGCACCGAGCGAGGCGGCGGCACGCATGTAAGCAGGCGAGATCGCCTTCATGCTGCTGTACAGCGGCAGGATCATGAACGGCAGGAGAACGTGGGTCATGGCCACGCAGACACCAAAGCGGTTGTAGATCAGGCGCAACGGCTCGTCGATGATGCCAAGCCAGAGCAGGCTGTCGTTCACGACGCCTTTGCTCTGCAACAGAACGATCCAGGCGCAGGTGCGGACCAGCAGCGACGTCCAGAACGGCAGCAGGACGAAGATCATCAGCAAATTCGACCGGCCGGGCGGCAGCGCGGCCAGCAAGTAGGCGACCGGAAAGCCAAGGATCAGGCACAGCACCGTGACACTGAGGCTGATGAGGAAGGTGCGGACGAAAATGTCGCGGTAGATGGCCTGATCCGGCGGGGCTGCGACAATCGCGCCGTCGACGTTCCGCGTCAGATCGAGCGCCGACAAAAGATAGAAGCCGGTCATGGGACCACTGGCGTCCTTGATCGTGGTCCAGGTGGCGCGTTCGCGCCAGGCCGGATTGATCTTGCCCAGCGTCTCCCTGGCCGTGCCGGGCTCGGGCGCAGTCTTCAGATTGCGTGCGGTGCTGGTCAGGATCGTGCGGAAGCCGTTCAGTGCGTAGTTGAGCCGCTTGGCCGCGATCGCAATGGTGCCGGAATCGCGCGCCGCCATGATGTCGCCCGCCAGCGCCGCGTAGGCCTTTTCGTCCGGCAGATCCCTGCCGTCCCAACTGGCGAGAGCCGAGATGGTCTGAGGCAGAACCAGACGCACCTCGCGGTCATCGACGGCACGCCACAGCATGCCGGCGATGGGCCCAGCGAAGGTGAAGAGCAGGAAGACGAGAAGCGGCAGAACCAGCGCCAATGCTTTGACCTGGCGTGCTCGCTCCGCCCGCCGCAATCGGCGCTTGAGCGGCACCTCGGTCGGGCCATGGGCGCCGGTCAAGAGCGCATCCGTCATTGGTTTAACCTTGGGTCGAGCTTTGTGGGACGCTATTTCGCGGCCCATTTGTTGAAGCGCTCGGTCAGGCGGTCGATGTTCTCGAGCCAGAAGGCAACATTGATCTCGACCGCATTCTTGATGTTGTCAGGCGCTGTCGGCAGGTCCTTCAGAACAGCAGGCGCGAGCAGGGCGGCTGCGTCCTTGTTCGAGGTGCCATAAGCAATGTTCTCCGACAGTTTCGACTGGTTCTCAGCCTTGCCGACGAAGTCCAGGAACTTGTAGGCCGCGTCCTTGTTCGGGCTGCCTTTCAGGATCACCCAAGTGTCGAGGGTGAAGAGCGCTCCGTCCCAGACCATGCCAAAATTCTTCTTCTCGTTCTTGTTCGCGGTGTCGATGCGGCCATTGTAGACCGAGGTCATTGCCACCTCGCCGGAGGCGAGCAATTGCGGCGGCTGAGCGCCGGCCTTCCACCAGACGATGTCGCCCTTGATGGTGTCCAGCTTCTTGAACGCGCGCTCGACGCCCTCGTCGGTCGCCAGCACCTTGTAGACGTCCTTCGGCGCGACGCCGTCGGCCATGAGGGCGATCTCCAGCGTGGTCTTCGGCCCCTGACGCAGGGCACGCTTGCCCGGGATCCTCTTGGTGTCGAAGAAGTCGGCCCAGCCCTTCGGGGCCTCCTTGAGCTTGTCCTTGTCGTAGCCGAGAACGAAATCGTAGAGGATGGCGCCGACGCCGCAAGGATTGACCGACGGTGGGATATAGGCGGCCTCGCCGCCGATCTTCGAATAGTCGAGCTTTTCGAACAGGCCTTCCTCGCAGCCAACCGCCAGCTCGTCGCTCTCGACCTGGACGACGTCCCAGGTGGCGGCACCACCCTGCACCTTGGCGCGCAACACGCCGACGCCGCCGTCCCAGGACTCGTCATTCAAGGGAACACCGATCGCTTTCTTGAAGGGCTCGAAATAGACCTTCTTCTGGGCATCCTGATAGGCGCCGCCCCACGACACAACGGTGAGGTCACGCGCCTGCGCGACCGTGGCCAGCGTCGCGCTGGCGGTGAATGCCGCGGCCAAACCCAGAATAATCTTGCGCTTCAGCATGTCTTTGTTCCTTCTTCACGTGACGTTGAGCTTGGTCGGTGCAGGTCCGCCCACGGTGGAGCGATGCTGCATGGTCGGATCAGACGGGATCGAGGGCCAGGCAATCCTCCGGGCGGAAGGTGATGAACACGTCATCGCCAGGTCTCAGGCTGTCAGCTGTGAGGCTGCCAGCTCTCAGGCTGTCATGCGTCCCCGGCTGAAGCTTGACCATGAATTCCCTGTTGTCGGCGACGTCGAGCACGGCCAGCGCGTGGTCGCCGAGGTAGATGGTGTTCTGCACCTTGGCCGGCAGTCGGTTCGGTTCGTCGCCGGAGGTGCCATCCGGGATGATGGCGATCCGCTCCGGCCGCACCGACAGCGAGGTCGATGCGCCCGCGCCTGATACGTTGACCGCTCGTGCGGTCACGGCGCCGCCGCCCGCCAGCACAACGCGGCAATATTGTTTCTCGACCGTCTCGACGGTGCCGGCCAGCACATTGTTCTCGCCGATGAAATGGGCGACGAAGCTGTTCACCGGATGCTCATACAGCGCGGCGGGCCTGTCGATCTGCTGCACGATGCCGTCGTTGAATACGGCGATGCGATCCGACATGGTGAGCGCTTCACTTTGATCGTGGGTGACGTAGACGACGGTGATGCCCATCGTCTCGTGCAGTTGCTTGATCTCCAGTTGCATCTGCTCCCGCAGGCGCTTGTCCAGGGCGCCAAGCGGCTCGTCCATCAGCACGAGTTGCGGATTGAAAACCAGGGCGCGGGCCAGTGCCACGCGCTGCTGTTGACCGCCGGACAGCTGCCCGGGCCGCCGCTGCGCCAGAGTTTCCATCTTGATCATGCGCAATGCCGCTTTGACACGATCCTGCGCTTCGGCCTTGTTCGTGTTGCGAACGGAGAGCGGGAAGGCGATATTCTCCGCAATCGTCAGGTGCGGAAACAGGGCATAGTTCTGGAACACCATGCCGATGTCGCGCTTGTGTGCCGGCACGTTCTTGATCGGTCGGTCCGCGAGGAAGATCTCGCCATGGGTCGGAACCTCGAAACCCGCCAGCATCATCAGGGTGGTCGTCTTGCCCGAGCCCGACGGACCAAGCAGGGTGACGAACTCGCCCTTCCTGATGTCGAGATCGAGGTTTTTCACCACGAGGTGCTCGCCATCATAGGTCTTCTGAATGCCGGAAAAGCGCACCAGCGCCGGCGCAGGCGTAACCATGCCGGCTTCCATGTCGTCCTCGCGTTGTCAGCCACAGTGCTGTCAGCACCCCGTCCCCGGGGTGCGAGGAACAGCTTAGCATCGTCCGACCAGATTGCCAGCGGCGCAAGCGACTGCGCGCACGGACCCGTCGGGAAAAGGCGCGCGCTACATCCCCGACAGCTTCGTCACGGATACATTCAGCGAGCCCCCGGCTTCCGCGATCACGCGCAGCGTCTTGGAGTCGAAGGCGATGTCGGCGAGGCTCAGGCTGTCGATCTTCGCCTCGACCTTGATGCCATCCTCGTTCTTCTGATAGTCGGCGATCGCGGCGGCGATCTTCTCGCGTGCATTGGCGGCAATCGGCTTCAGATCGACCGTCGCTTTCTGCACCAGCGCCTGCTGCATCTGCGGCACCACCGCGCGCGCCGCGGCACCCAGCAGGCCGAAGGCCGCCTCGGATTCCACGGCGAGCTGGATGTCGGCGAGCCGCAGCGTCTGCTGCGCCTGGTCGAGCATCGGCCGGCCCCAGATGTGCACGGTCGCTTCGGCGCCGAGACCAAGCCAGCTCTTCTTCTCCTTGGCGCGCACCAGCAGCGAGATCAGGAGGCGCTCGCCCGACGGGATCACGTTGACGCTCTTGACGGTGACATCGACCGGGCCGGAGCCGTCCTCGGGATAGGTGTGGCCGACCATCTGCGCCGCGATGAGCTTGTTGATCTCGGTGAAGGGCACGTCGATCGGCACGCCAATGTTCACACCGGTGCCGGTCGGCGGCACGATCGAGATCTTGTCGGGGAACGGGCAGTCGGGCTTGGTCGGCGTCGAGATCACGCGCGTCTCGAGCTCGAGGCCAAGCAGCAGCGTCACGTTCTGTGCGTCGACGCGCGGCTGTGCCGCGATGGCGCGGGTCGGCTTCATCTCGAGCCAAAGCGGCGGCAGCGCGGCGGAAGACCCCGAGCCTTGCAGCGGGATCGAGCGGCAGGCCTTGGCCCATTGCAGCTTCGCGTTGTCCCGCAAGGTCGGATCGTTGCGCATGCGTTCGGAGACGGCGTTGATCTGTTCGCCGACGGTCTTGTCGATCAGCGGCTTCACCTGCGCAGGCACGTTGACCTTGGCGCCCGAAATGTTGAGGTTGGTATCGCCAAGATTGACCTGGGCGCCGAGATTGGGCTCGAGATGCCAGTTGGCGGCGAGCTTCGGCCGCGAGGTAACGACGACGTTGCCCTTGATCTCGGCGCTGGCGTTCAAATTCTTGATGTTGACCGCGCCGATCTGTTTCGCGGCATTGCCGCCGAGCACGCTGCCGAGCGCCTCGCCGAGCGCGCCGGTGGCTTTCGACGACAGCGAGCCCGTCACGTTCAGCTTGCCCGTGAGCGGCGTCGAGATCGTCAGCACGTCCTTGTCGCCGGCAGTCGCCATCGGTCCGCGTACCGCCGACCAGCCGATGTCGCCGTTCTCCAGGATTTGCGAAATCGGGTTCTCGGCCTTGCCGGCGAAATTGCGCGGAGCGGCCTTCTCGGCCTGCTCGCGGATCGCCGACAGCGCGATGGCGACCGGCGCCACCACGATCGAGCTCTTCGAGACCGGCGGCAGCGGCGGCAATTGCGCGACCGGCGGTGCGGAATTCGTCGCCCGCGGCGACAGCCAGTCCATCGCCTTCAGGCTGATGAAAAACGACGCCGCGAGCACCGCGACGGCGATCAGGACAGTTTTTAAGTTCAGCGTCAGTCGCATCAATCCCCCAGGCCGCCCCGGGGCAGAAGTCTACAGGGCAGGCAAGGAGGGCGCTAGAGCCCACCGATGGGGTGGAATTGGGGCAAACATATTAACGGCCGCGAACGCACCGTTGCCGCGCATTCGTCCTCGCGTACCTAGCCGCGCTTCGGACGGCGCACCGCCCTCACATTGCCGCGATCTCCGCCACCGCAGAAGAAACGGTCGCCGCCATCGGACTCCAATCCTGACACCATCGTCCCGGCGGGCAGGTCGAGTTGCTCCAGCACCTTGCCCGTCTCGGGGTCGATCCGCCTGATGTCGCTGTCCTCGCCTTCCCAAGTGCCGTGCCAGAGCTCGCCGTCGACCCAGGTCACGCCGGTGACGAAGCGCTTGCTTTCGATGGTGCGGAGAATTTTTCCCGTCTGGGGATCGACCTGATGGATCTTGCGCTCCCGATACTGTCCGACCCAGAGCGAGCCCTCGGCCCAGGCCAGTCCGGAATCGCCACCGCCGCCGGGTGCCGGGATGGTGGCGAGCACCTTGCCGGTCACAGCGTCGATCTTCTGGATGCGGTCCTCGGCGATCTGGAACAGGTGGCGGCCGTCGAACGCCGTTCCCGCATGCGCGGCGACATCGATGGAGCGGGTGATGTTGCCATCGGCCGGGTCGACCGCGTTCAATCTGTCGCCGGATGCGAACCACATAAGGCTGCCGTCATAGGTGACGCCGTGCACGGCTTCGACGCCTGCATAGGGCCCGTATTCCCTGACGATCTCGGCGGCTGAACGTTTCATCTGCTCGGTCCCTGCGGTGTGAATCCCACTTTACGTCTTCATGAGCGGTCCGGGGAGTAACAAGCCTGTCGGGAAACCCGGCACGGGCGGCGTCATCCAGCGCCGCGCCCGTCCGTGTCCGAAGGACTGCACCTTGTTCGATCGCGCCAGCTCTTCGAGGGCCCGTTGCACGGTGCGCGCGCTCGTTCCCAGCGCCAGCGCGAGCGCCGAACTCGACCAGGGCTCGCCATCAGAGAGGAAGGCGAGCACATTGGCGTGCTTCTCCTCGACGGGCCGTGCGAGGACGAGAACCTGCCGCGTGTTGCGCGGCGTCAGCGCAAAACCTTGCCTGGTCGCGCTGACGTCGGCCAGAGGCTTGAGCTTGGTGCGGAGCCGCCCGATTTCGACGCGCAGCCGGGCGCGATGCGATTCGTCGACGTGCCTTGCCTGAAACGCTCCCGTGATCAACGCTTCCCGCGAGACATCGGCCGGCCAGGCCTGCACCAGGATGCGCGCGAGCGCGAACAGCACCGGCCGCGTTCCGAGCGGCACGAGGATGCCTCGCCTGCGAACCGCGTGATGGAACGTGTCCACCACGAGCGCCTCCGATGTCGCGAGGTCCTCGACCTCCTCGAGCAGTAGCGGCCGTTCGTGCCCGCGCGTGATCAAGCGCGCTGCGGGCGTGTCGAGCACGCGGCTCGTGCCTTCGACCTCCGCCGCAAGCGCGGGAATGCCGGCCTGTCGTGCTGCGCTCGCCGCGCGCCCGAGCGCCGCGCGCGCGTCTTTCGTTCGGAGCCGCCGGATGGCGATGCCGGCAATCACGAGCTCGCGGGCGACCTGCGCAGCCGGGGGCAGCGGTGTGGTCTTGATCTCGGCCAGCGTGCGCTCGGCCTCGTCGAGGCGCCCGAGAAGGAGAAGTCTGCGCGCCTCGATGTGACCCGCATAGGCCGCGTTGGCGAGGTCACCGTGGCTTGCGAGCGTCGCCCGCGCGACCACGAGCGTGTTGGCCGGCCAATTCAGGTCGCGCGAGACGAGTGCGATCTCGGCCTCCGCCACCACGCATCTGGCGCGCGCGACCGCCTCTTTCGGGCCGAAGGCGCGTGCGGCGCTGCGCAGCAACGTCTTCGCCTTGGCGAGATCGCCGAGTTGCGCCATCGCGATGCCGCGCAGCGCCAGCGAAGGTGCATCGTTGCGCAGCGCAACGCGGTTCAGCGCGCCGAGCGGATCGCCGGCTTGGAGCGCGCGCGCCGCGGCCGTGATCAGCGACTCCATTCAAATCCCGCCACACTTGTTACTCCCACCACGCAACCGTCCGGTGCGAGAGATCGTTGACGGCCGACAATGTGCGGCGAGGGGCGAGCGGTTCCGCATCTCACACAGCGAGATTCGGAACGGCCGCCCGGGAAAAGTTGGAGAGCCATGATGACATCAGCTGACAACGCAGGAAACAACGGACAAGCCGCCATGCAAACACCGCCGGTGGTATCGCCGCAGGACTGGGAGGCCGCCCGTCAGCAACTGCTCGTGAAGGAAAAGGCGCATACCCGTGCCCGCGATGCCCTGGCGGCCGAGCGCCGGCGCATGCCGTGGATGGAAGTGACCAAAACCTATGCGTTCGAGGGGCCCGGCGGCAAGGTCAGTCTGCACGATCTGTTCCAGGGCCGGCGGCAGCTGATCGTCTACCGTGCGTTCTTCGAGCCGGGCGTGTTCGGCTGGCCGGATCATGCCTGCCGGGGCTGCTCCATGGTGGCCGACCAGGTCGCGCATGTCGCGCACCTCAATGCCCGCGACACCACGCTGGTGTTCGCCTCGCGCGCACCGCAGGCCGATATCGCGCGACTGAAGCAGCAGATGGGCTGGACCATGCCATGGGTCACCGTCACCGACAGTTTCGATGCGGATTTCGGCGTCGACGAATGGCACGGGACCAACGTGTTCTTCCGCGACGGCGACCGGATCTTCCGCACCTATTTCGTCAAGAGCCGGGGCGACGAGCAGATGGGCGGCACCTGGAATTACCTCGACATCACGCCGCTGGGACGGCAGGAGGTCTGGGAGGATTCGCCGAAAGGCTATCCGCAGACGCCGACCTACAAATGGTGGAACTGGCACGACAGCTACACCGAAGGTGCGGCGCCCGACAAGAAATGGGTCGAGATCTCGACCGCGGGCGAGAAGGCTTTTCGCGAGGAGGCGGCTGAAGGACGTGACTAGTCCCGTCAGCGCAATGGCCGGCGCGAGCCGCAACGGTGTGGTGGCCGCGCGCCACCTCGCCAGATGGTTGGGGCTGGCGGCGACGCCGACCTTCGCGATCATGGCCGTGCTGACGGCCATGCTTGATGGCCCGGCGGACATGCTGTGTGGCTCCGGACATGGGGCGATGCTCGGCGGGATGGTGCCGATGTATCTGCTGATGAGCGCGTTTCATTCGGCGGCGTGGCTGAGGCTGATCGCAGATCGGCGGGGCCGGTGGCCCTACTGCGAAGCCGCCTGCAAATAGGCAACGATCTTGCCCGCTTCCTCCGCCGAGACGCCGCCATAGGGCTGCATCTTGTTGCCGGAGACGACCTCGTCCGGCTTGAGCATGAAGCGGGTGAGTTTGTCCTGGTCCCAGACGAAGCCGGCTTCCTTCATCGACGAAGAATCGTTGTAGTTCGGCAGCGCGCCGGCCTTGCGTCCGACGATTTTGTTGAGGTTGGGGCCCAGACGATTGTCGCCCTCTTTCACCGAGTGGCAGGTGCGGCAGGAATTGTTGAAGGCTTGCTGGGCTGCATCGTCGCTCCCCGGCTGCTGTGCGCGCGAGGTGGGCACGGTCAGCAGCAGTGCCACGGCGGCAGCGATCGCGCGCAGGCATTTGCCTTGCGGCGTTTGCGGACGTGATTGCATTCGCGCCTCCATCGGGGATCGCGCCGCAGCACGCGCGCGCATCGGTATGCAGAGGGCCAACGAAAACGGCCCCGGTGGGTTCCGGGGCCGTTTGCGTCACAATGTCCTGTCGCTTACCGCGTTGCGGCTCCGAGTTCTGCGCGGCGCTCCGTCATCGGCAGCACGATCACCTTGGTGCCGACGTTGACGCGGGAGTACAGGTCCGCGACATCGTCATTGGTCAGGCGGATGCAGCCGGAGGAGACGTGCTTGCCGATGGTGTCGGGTGCGTTGGTGCCGTGGATGCGGTAGATGGTGCCGCCGAGATACATGGCGCGGGCGCCGAGCGGATTGCCGGGACCGCCGGCCATGTGGCGCGGCAGATAGGGTTGGCGGGCGATCATCTCCGGCGGCGGGGTCCAATCCGGCCACTCCGCCTTCTTGGTCACCGACTGGGTGCCGGACCAGGTGAAACCGTCGCGGCCGACGCCGATGCCGTAGCGCATCGCCTGGCCATTGCCGAGCACGAGATAGAGATAGGTGTTGGGCGTATCGATGATGATGGTGCCCGGCGCCTCACGCGTCGCATAGGAGACGGTCTGGCGGCGGAAGCGGGCCGGCGTTTCGACCGCGTCCTGCTCCTCGGACGGCGCGGCCCGATAGGGCGTCGCTTGATAAGGCTGGTACGGCTGCGGCGCTGCGATCGGCGGCAGCGGCCGGAAGAAGGGGAAGAGCTGCACAGGCGCGGCCTTGGCCGGGCCGGCAAACGCGATCGCGGTGACAGCCACTGCGCCAAACGCAACGGCGCGCGAATAAGTCTTCAACGTCTCCAGATTGATCATCGGTCGCCCCTGTTTGCGCGGTGTTTCTTGGTCACCCGGCACCGTTGCGGTGCTCTGTTGCCTAGATCACTAACGGCAAGAAGTTTCGGGACGTTTGCGCGGAAAACCGAAAACGGTTTCGTGGCGGAAAGGATTGTTTCATGACGGTTTCGTGGCTGCGCGGACCCGTTAACGAACAAAACAGCGGGCCGACACTTCCATGACGTCACACGCCTGAAATATCCGTGGTTGATGGTCCTAAGCCGAGAATCATAAAAATCTCGGGATTTCCCCATGCGGGTATTAATCGCGACTGACGCCTGGCATCCGCAGGTCAACGGTGTGGTGCGGACGCTGACCTCGCTGGCTGGCGCGGCCAAGGCATTGGATGTCGAGATCGACTTCCTGACGCCGGACGGCTTTCGGTCATGGCCGTTGCCGACCTATCCAGGGCTGCGCATTGCGCTGCCGAGCGGCAGGGAGATTGGGCGGCGGATCGAGAGGGCGGCGCCGGAGGCGCTGCACATCGCGACCGAAGGGCCGATCGGCTGGGCGGCGCGGGCTTATTGCCGTCGCAACCGGCTCGCCTTCACCACCTCCTACACCACGCGCTTTCCCGAATACGTCTCGGTGCGAACCGGCATCCCCGCGAGCGTCGGCTACGCCGTGCTGCGCCACTTCCACGATGCCGCCGCGATGACGATGGTCGCGACGCCCTCGCTGCGGCAGGAGCTGTCCGAGCGCGGTTTCAAGCGGCTCGGCTTCTGGACCCGCGGCGTCAACACCGAGCTGTTTCATCCGGACTCTCCAGCCAAGCTCGATCTGCCCGGGCCGATCTTCATGACGATGGGCCGCGTGGCGGTGGAGAAGAACCTCGAGGCTTTCCTCTCGCTCGACCTGCCCGGCACCAAGGTCGTCATCGGCGACGGTCCGCAGAAGGCCGGCCTTGAAAAGAAATATCCCGACGTGGTCTTCCTCGGCGAGAAGAAGGGCGCTGACCTCACCGCGCACCTCGCCGCCGCTGACGTGTTCGTGTTTCCGAGCCTGACCGACACGTTCGGCGTGGTGCAGCTCGAAGCGCTCGCCTGCGGCACGCCGGTTGCGGCGTTCCCGGTGACGGGTCCGAAGGATGTCATCGCAGATCACCCGATCGGCGCGATCGACCACGATTTGCGCGCCGCGTGCCTGCGCGCACTGACCATGTCGCGCGAGACCTGCCGCAACTTCGCGCTGGAGCGCTCCTGGGAAAACAGCGCGCGCCAATTCGTCGGCAACCTCACTTCACTTCAGCCCAGCCGTGCCTTGCGCGCCTCGCCTCGCATGGCGCGGCGGCCGGTGCGCGGCTGATCCCGTTCGACCACAGCGAGAACCTCATCGATGGCTAAGATCATGAACCTTGACGGCACCCAGCAGCTCGACCTCACCCGTGGCACGGTCGAGCAGGCCTATGACCGCTGGGCGCCGGTCTACGACCTCGTGTTCGGAGGCGTGTTCGCAAAAGGCCGGCAGGCCGCGATCGCGGCCACCAACAAGATCGGCGGCCGGGTGCTCGAGGTCGGCGTCGGCACCGGCATCTCGCTGCCGCTCTACGCGCCGCATCTGCGCATCTTCGGCACCGACATCTCGGAGGCGATGCTCGACAAGGCGCGCCAGCGCGTCGCCGAGGGCGGCCTAGAGAACGTCGAGGGCCTCGCGGTGATGGATGCCGAGAAGCTCGAATTCCCCGACAACTCCTTCGACGTCGTGATGGCGCAATACGTCGTCACCGCCGTGCCGAATCCGGAAGTCGCGCTGGACGAATTCGCCCGCGTGCTGCGCCCGGGCGGCGAGCTGATCATCCTCACCCGCGTCAGCGCCGATACCGGCATGCGCCGCTTCATCGAGCAGAAGCTGCAGCCGGTGGTACGTCCGCTCGGTTTCCGCACCGCCGAGTTCGCCTGGTCGCGTTATGCCAAATGGCTGGCCGGTGCCGACGGCATCGAGCTCGCCGAGCGCCGCCTGATCCCGCCGCTCGGTCATTTCTCGCTGGTGCGATTCCGCAAGATCGACGTCGCCAAGGCGGCTTGATCCAAGCTCACGTAACCCGTGCGTCATCGCGCCGCTGCGCATCGTCACATGACAAAATGATGATGTCACACGGCCTACATCGAATCCCTGTAAATCCTGAACCCGAAAGCATTTTGGGGGAGAGCATGATCAAGAACTATCTCGAGCAGCTGCGGATCCAGCGCTGGGACGACCATCGCTACTATCACCACAGCCGCATCAATCAGAGCCTGCACTTCGTCAGCGCGCTGAGCTTCCTGTTCGCCTATGTCTGGCTGTTCGTCGATCCCATGATCTCCGCGCTGGTCGGCTGGCTGGTCTCGATGACCTCGCGCCAGGCCGGCCACTTCTTCTTCGAGCCGCACGGCTACGACCAGATCAACCAGGCGACGCACGAGCACAAGGAAGAGATCAAGGTCGGCTACAACCTTCGGCGCAAGGTGGTACTGATGTCGATCTGGGCGCTGTCGCCGGTGGTGCTGTTGGTCGATCCGACTCTGTTCGGACTGTTCACGCCTTGGGCGGGCGCGACCGACTTCATGCGGCAGGTCGGCAAGATCTGGCTCGTCGTCGGCGGCGGCGGTCTCATGTTCCGCACGGTGCACCTGTTCTTCATCCGCGACATCGAGACCGGTCTTGTCTGGATGACGAAGATCCTGACCGACCCCTTCCACGATTTGATGCTCTACCGCAACGCGCCGCTGGCGCTGATGCGTGGCGAGCTGATGGATCCCGGCCTGCATCTCAAGCCCGAGCACACGCTGGGCCTCATCGGCGAGCCCACGCTCGAAGAGCAGCACGCCTGAGCGCGCCGTTCTCACCAAGGCGTCCGATGTCTGATGGTTGCGTCATGCCCGGGCTCGTCCCGCCTGTGCGGCCGAAGCCGCTTCGGCGAGGCGAAGGCCCGGGCATCCACGTCTTGGAGGTCTCGCGCGGAGACGCGTGGCTGGCCGGGCATAGGCGAGCGGAAGCGACGCCGTCCTTCGGACGGCTGTGCCCGGCCATGACGCCGTTGGAGGAACCAGCCTCAGCGCCCGAAGCGCTTGGCCAGCATCTCTTTCAGGATCTGCCGCTTGATGGTCTTGTTGGTGAGGACGCCATCGTGCCACCAGAAGCCGTCGGCCTTCATCTTCTCGGCCGCGCGGACGAAACGCTCGGCGACCTCGGTGAAATCGGCGTCGGTGTAGTTCAGGCTGAAGATCAGCCTGCCGGTGCCGACCCAGCTCAAGGACAGGCCTTCAGCGCGCAGGTAATATTGCAGCATCCAGTTGTAGCGGGACGGCGTGGTGTATTTCACCGTCCAGATCGACGAGAAGTTTGCGAACCGCACCGGCAGGTCGGCATCGCTCATCATTTGGTTGAGCTTTTGCGCGCGGCCGTTCCAGGTCTCGTCCAGTCCGTCATAGACGGCGCGGAAATTCGGGCTGGCGAGCCGGCTCAGAAACTCGTCCATCGCCGTCATGACGTAGGGGTGCGAGTTGAAGGTGCCGCGGGCGAAGCAGACGTCGGCGGGGCGGTCGTCGCGGAAGCGGCGCATCAGCTCGCGTTTGCCGCAGACCACGCCGACCGGCAGGCCGCCGGCGAGGCTCTTGCCGTAGGTCACCATGTCGGCCTTGACGCCAAAGTATTCCTGGGCGCCGCCGGCAGCGAGACGGAAGCCGACGAAGACCTCGTCGAAGATCAGCACGATGTCGCGCTCAGTGCAGACCTCGCGCAGCTGCTTGAGCCATTCGGTGTAGGCCGCGCGGTCGAAATTACCGCCCCGGGAGGAATCGACCAGCGAGGAATCGCCGGGCGCGTTGCCGTTCGGATGCAGGCCCTGCAGTGGATTGACCAGCACGCAGGCGATGTCCTTGCGCGTGCGCAGCACGTGCAGCGTCTTCTCCGACATCTCGGCGAGGGTGTAGGTCTCGTGCGCGGGAATCGGATTGCCGACGCCGGGCTGCACGTCGCCCCACCAGCCGTGATAGGCGCCGGCGAAACGGACCAGATGCGTGCGCCTGGTGTGGTAGCGCGCGAGCCGCACTGCCTGCATCACGGCCTCGGTGCCGGACATGTGGAAGGAGACTTCGTCGAGGCCCGAGATCTGGCACAGCCGCGCCACGTTCTCGAGGATGACGGGATGGTAGGGGCCGAGCACCGGCCCGAGCGCATGCGCCCGCTTCTCGGAGCCCTCGATGCACTCCTTGTAGAAGTCGTTGCCGAAGATGTTGACGCCGTAGGACCCCGTGAGATCGTAGGAGGTGTTGCCGTCGACATCCGTGACGGTGACGCCGCGCGAGGACTCCACGAAGGTCGAGGTGCCCAAATGCTCGCGAACGAGACGCGAGAACTGGAAAGGCACGCGGTAGGTCTCGGTGAAGTGCAGGTCAGAGATCTTTTCCGCCGCTTCCTTCGTCATCGCGCGGCCCTTGGGGTAGCGCTCGGCGTAGAGGCTTGCGAGGCGGAAGAAGCCGTCCCTGCGCAGGCCTGCGATGTTCGCCGGCGCGCCGTCGCAGGCAAAGTAGGCATCGCCTTCGAATTCGTAGAACGGAAGCAGCTTTGCCACCCGGCGCGACATCTTGGAGTGTCCGGCGAGCGAGCGGTGCTTGGCGCGGGACAATTCGATCCGCGCCTTGATCTTCGGGAAGGCGGCGGCAGCAGACGCTGCGGCGGCCACGGACAAAGAAAGAATCGGGAGTGTCGTTTCCATGACAACAAGCGCTAATACTGTGAGCTGACAGATTCATGACAGTCAAAGCCCTCATCGCCTCTTTCACCCAGCAGGAAGACCTCAACTTCCTGTTGACCAACCGCATCCCGCGCGCCGCGTTGACCCGGTTCATGGGCTGGTTCTCCAAGATCGAGAACCCGCTGGTGCGGGACGGCTCCATCGCGCTGTGGAAGCTGTTCTCCGACCTCGATCTCACGGAGGCGCGCAAGACCCATTTCCGGAGCCTGCACGACTGCTTCACCCGGGAGCTCAAGCCTGGCTTGCGGCGCTTTGATCCGGACCCCTCCATTGTCGCCAGTCCGTCCGACGGCATCGTCGGCGCCCATGGCCGGATCGCCGATACCGAGCTGTTCCAGGTCAAGGGCGCGCCGTACTCGCTGCTCGATTTGCTCGGCGATTCCGTGCTGGTCAACCAGCACCGCAACGGCTCCTTCGTCACGCTGCGGCTGACCTCGAGCATGTATCACCGCTTCCACGCGCCCTTTGACGCGCATATCGAACGCGTCACGCTGATCCATGGCGATGTCTGGAACGTCAACCCGATCGCGCTGAAGCGGGTCGAGCGTCTGTTTTGCAAGAACGAGCGCGCGGTGATCCGCACGCGTTTGCCGACGGGCGAAGCCGTGACGCTGGTGCCGGTCGCCGCGATCCTGGTCGCAAGCATCCGTCTGCATTTCCTCGACATGGTGCTGAATGCGCAGACCAGGGGGGCGATCAATTTTCCCTGCGACGTCAAGGTGAGCAAGGGCGAGGAGCTCGGCTGGTTCGAGCATGGCTCGACCATCATCATCCTCGCGCCCGGCGATTTCAGCTTCTGCGACGGCATCGCCGAAGGCACGCGCATTCGCGCGGGTCAAGCGTTGCTGAGAAAAAACTAGCCTTCAATCCGCCGCGCCGACCGCCTATATCGTTCGTGGGGACGTTCTACGACGACGGATTGGGTGATGGCGCGGGCGCCGGTCATGGCGGCGGGTGGTATTGTGCTGCGGCGAGGTGCGCCGCCGCTGATTGCCGTCGTCCGCCAGCGCAAGCGCAACGAATGGGTTTTGCCCAAGGGCAAGCTCGACGACGGCGAAACGCCGAAGCAAGCCGCGCATCGCGAAGTGCGGGAAGAGACCGGCCACGACGTCGCCATCCACGAATTTTTGGGTACGCTCGTCTATCAGTCAGGTGGCCGCTCCAAGGTCGTGCATTTCTGGCGCATGGAGGCCGGGGGCGGTCCCGTCCGCAAGCTGATGAACGACATCAAGGCGGTCGACTGGCTGACGCTGGAAGACGCGCTCGCGCGCCTGTCGCGCGAGGACGAGCGCGTGTTCCTGACCCAAGTTGGCCCGATCGCGCTCGCGGCGGCGGGGCTTACATCTTCGCCTGCGCCCGAGCCGCCACCGCTGGCGATCGACGATGTCGATGCGGCTTTGCAGACACTGACACCGGCTGAAGCAGCCTCGGTGGGCGAGTTGCGGCACGGTCTGTTGCAGAAGATGAAAGCCTGGCTACGCGGAGAGGCGTGAGTTTTCTTCACCTCGCCCCGCGTTGACGGTGCACCCTCGCCCCTTGTGGGAGAGGGTGGCTCGCCGCGAAGCGGCGAGGCGGGTGAGGGGTCTCTCTCCACGCGTGAAGCTGTCGATGAGTTTTCGCCGATAGAACCCCTCATCCGGCGCTTCGCGCCACCTTCTCCCACAAGGGGAGAAGGAAGAAAGTCACCGCCGCTCCTTCTCCTTCGGAACTGGCGCTGGCCGTCGCGGCGCTGCGGGGCGTTGTGCGGCGGGGAGGCGCTGCTGGAATCCGCCCGGGCGTTGCAGGCCCGGCTGTTGAGCAGCGGGCGGCTGGCCGGGTTGCATGCCGGTGCGCGGCAGTTGCGGCTGCGGACCGGGCTGCTGTTGCGTTCCGCCCGGCTGCGGCGGCGCGACTCCGCCGGGCTGCGTCGGACTCTGTCCACCGCGTCGCGGCCGGGTTTGCGGGGTGCCGTCAGGCTGCGTGCCTTGACCGGCGCGCGGTGGGCCTGCCGGACGTCCCGCGCCTTGTTTCTGGCCTTGTTGCTGCTGACCCTGACCTACGCGCGGCGTACCGGGCTGCACGGCGCCACCTTGGCCCGGCGCTTGGCCCTGCCGCTGCGGCTGTTGCGGCTGTTGTCCTGGCGCCGTGTTCGGCCGCAATTGTTGCTGTTGCGGCGGCTGGAACGGCCGCGGAATGCGCGGGCTCGCGGTCGGATTGGCGCGGCGGAAGTCGCGCTGCTCGGTGACGATCTGCCGGCCCGTGGTTTGCGCCAGATGCACCTGGCTGACGAAGCCGCGGTCGCGCGCGATCTGCTGTGCGGGAATCGTGATCGGCACCGCGGCAAAGCGCATGACGCCGGCCGCGGCTGCGCCCGGCCGGATCGCAAAACCGCTCGCGCCTTGCGTCAGCGCGCCGAGCCGGGTCCCACTTGTGCGGTCGTCGACGTCGATGTGTCCGACCCGGCCATCGGCGTCGGGATAGAGCTTGATGTTGACGTTGTTGGTCTTGTTCGCGGCCGCGCCTTCCGGCACCTCGACCACGCCCGTGGTGCCGCGGATGCCGAGCGTGGCCGTCGGCGTCGTGATCTTCATGTCGCCGGTCTTTGCCACCGCCGCCGCGACGAAGGCGACCGTGCCCTTGCCGATGTCGAAGATGCCTGCGTTGTGCTTGCCGCCGTCCTCATAGACGTAAGTGTCGATGGTGATCTTCGTGCTGGCGGAGAGGTTGAACGTGGTCGCGTCGTCGAAGGTGATGCCGAGCGATGAGTTCGACGAAGTCTGCACGACGTCGTTGAGATAGATGTCGTCGCGCACGCGCAGCGGATAGGAATTTTTGTCGCGGATCACGGTCGCGATGCCCGTCACCGTCGCAACGTTGCCGATCGGCTCGACGGCAGCGGGCTGCGCCTCGGTCGCGGGAGCGGGTGAAGCCGATGGCGTCGGCGAAGGGGCGGGCGACGGCTGCGCTTCTGGCTGCGCCTGCGCAAGCTCGATCGCATCGAATCCGAACGCAACGCTCGCGCCGGCCGGCGGCGACGCCAGCAGCACAAGCGCGAACATGAAGCGGCGCCAGGCCACGGTAAGAGTCACGAAGAATCCCGGTGAGAGATCGACCGATATCAGCCGCGTACAGCTGAACGGCGGATGAATGTCTATCGCACGGAGGCGGTGAACGTTCAAACGGTACGCGATGCTAGCTTGCGGCCAAGCCTCTCCACCGTCATGGCCGGGCTTGCCCCGGCCATCCACGCCTTGAAGCGCGGGACTAAGAACGTGGATGCCCGGGCCTTCGCCTCGCCGAAGCGGCTTCGGCCGCGCAGGCGGGACAAGCCCGGGCATGACGAAGAATGTGCATGTGTTGGAGACGACGCCTGCGGCGTCAGCTCACGCGCTTCCAGGTCTGGCCGCCGCAGAACATGCCGCCGAAGGCGCAGCCCTGCACGCGCATTGCATTCGGGCCCTTCATCGCGATCGTCGAGTCGTAATTGCGGCCGGAGTCGGGATCGTGGATACGGCCGCTCCACTTCGCGCCGTCGGGCTTCATGTTGATCAGGATGCGCTCGTTGGTCTTTGCGGCGTAGCCGCAGAGATTGACGCCGCACTGTTCGACGCGGACATTGCCCTTGTTCTCTTCGGTGGCCCAGACGCCGATCGGTGTGTTGGCAACCGCGACAGGCGCGGCGGGCACCGGGGCCGGAGCAACCGCGACCGGCGCGGGCGCAGGAGTGGGAGCCGCAACGGGCGCGGTCTGCGTCGTGGCGTCGTAACCGACGGACGGAACAGCGGCAACCGTCGTGCTCGGTGCTGCGATAGCGGGCGCTGCCGGCGCAGTCGCCTGCACCGGGGGCTGCTGCACGGGATGCTGCTGCACCGGAGCCGGCGCGGGCTGCGCGGTCGTGGCAGGAGCCGGCGTGGTGTCGACGTCATCGTCTTTGGAGCCAAGGCCCTTGAGGTTGATGTTGTTCAGCTTGATCGGCTTGTCCGAGAGGCCCGGCGCGATGATGGTCACGCAATTGAGCGAGGCGCAGTTGCGTGGCGTCTCGATGCGGATGTTCTGGCCTTCGATCTGGAACGAGATCGCATTGCCGGCATGCGCGGCGGCGGTGGACGCGAGGAAGAGGGCGGTGGCGGCGATGGTGAGCTTGTTCATGACAACCTCCGAAGATGTGTGGTCCCGATGGGACTGAAGTCGCGGGTGGATGAAGCGTGGTTCGACCCTACGCCGGGCTGGCCGGACGTTCTGTGATAGACGTCACAACGGCTCGCCGCGGCTGGGTGACGCAGCGCACATTCGGTCGCGATTCCATTTGCGTAACGTCGTCGCCACACAGAGGGAGGCGCCGATGACGCGGCTTGTGACTTCGCTTGGCACATTGATCGCGCTGCTGGCGATTGCGCCCGCAGCCGAGGCCGGGTCTTACGCGTTCTCGATTGCCGGTCATCGATTTCAGGTCGAGGCGCCCAGGAATTGCCGATCGGCTTCCTGTGTCTCGGTTTCCTCCCATCGCAGCTTTCGGCCTGACGTCGACACGACGCCAGCCCCTGCGCCGGTGCTTCCGCCGCCGCAGCCGCTCTATCCCGTGGCTCCGGTCAGGCCAGCGCAAGCGATTGCGGTCGCGCCTGCGACGGCGCAGACGGCTCCTGTCCTTGCCTCAACGACCTCGCAGCCAATTGTCCTGCCGCAGGCGCCAAGCTCCAATCCGCCACGGGTGGAGCTACCGCAGACGGATCCGCCGAAGACCGTCGCGCTCGATCCGCCGCGCATGGAGGCACCCGTCGTCGCGCCAAGGCCGCAGCTCGAGCAGGCCGTGACGAGCCCTGAGCGCGGCGACGACGAACTCTCCTATTTGCCGCTCGGCGAATGGGAGAGCGCAGGCGCCAAGGGCACGGTCCGCATCGAACGCTGCGGTCCTGCACTGTGCGGCTTCGCGCTGACTGAAGCATCGACCAGGGGCGAGAGCGTGCTCGTCAACATGAAGCCGAAAACGCACGACGTCTGGACCGGCAACATCTACAGCCGCTCCAGCGGCAGTACCTATTATGCGAGGATGACGCTGAAGAGCTCCGGCAAGCTTCACGTCGAAGCCTGCGCACTGGGCCATTTCTGGTGTTCCGGCAACGACTGGACGCGAGCCGAAGAGCGGCCGGAGAAGCTGATCACGACGTCGCGGCAGTGGAGCGCGCGGTCGTAAGGGAAGCGTTCGATACCTCCGGCTGAAGCCGCTAGATCATGCCGAGCACGATGGCACCGACAAAGGCCATGGCGAGGTACGCGGTGATAACGCTCAGTCTCCCGGCGAACGTCATGAGGTCGCTCCCGCTGTCGCGCCGCCTTGCGCGAGAGGATCATGGTTAACAGAGAGTCTCTTTTCGAAAAAGTCAGCCTTGCTGTCGCTCGTCACCGGCAGCGCTCCTGCTGGCGCCGGCCGACATGGTTAAAGAACACTGAAATCAACACGTTGAAGAGTCTTTAAGTAAATTCACCGAACGTGCGTGCATGACGCGCGGAGTTCGTTTGTATCTCGTCGGCTCCATCGTCCTTGTTTCGTTTGCGGGTTGCGGACGCGGCGTCTTCCAGGCCGAACGTGAACCGTGGCGGGCCGAGGCCGAAGCCGCATGCCTGAAATCAGGCGCGGTGAAAGAAGGGCCGGATCTCGTCCGCATCGACCCGATTTCCGGGCCGGGCATGTGCGGCGCGGAGTTTCCGCTCAAGGTCGCCGCCCTCGGCGAAGGCTCGAGCAGTTACGGCTTTGCCGATGAGGATTTGCGACCACCCGGGAGCATCGGCAACCAGCCGCGCTGGCCGGTGACGCAGCCCCGATCGAATTACCCGCAAAGCCAGAACTATCCGCAACGCTCGAACTATCCCGAGAGCGCGGTGCGGCAGCCTTCCGGCTATGGCGCTTCGCCTGGCCCGATGCCGTTGAATGCGCCCGGCGTGGCGCAGCAGGAGGACGAGATCGATTTGCCGCCCGAGGGCACCGATGCCGCGGGCGCGTCGCGCTACATGAATGCGCCGAGCTATCCAGCGCGGCCGGCGCCGTATTCGCAGGCGCCCGCGCAGCAACCGCCGCCGCGTCTTGGTCCGGCACGGGGCGATCCCGTCACCGCCGTCGGCCCTGTTGCGATCAAGCCGGTTGCGACGCTGGCCTGTCCGATCGTATCCGAGCTCGACCGCTGGCTCGCCGACACCGTGCAGCCCTCGGCGATGCGCTGGTTCGGCACCCGCGTCGCGGAGATCAAGCAGATCTCCGCCTATTCCTGCCGCGGCATGAACGGCAATTCGCATGCCCATATTTCCGAGCACGCCTTCGGCAATGCGCTCGACATCGCCGCCTTCGTGCTCGCCGACGGCCGCCGCGTCACCGTGAAGGATGGCTGGCGCGGCATGCCGGAAGAGCAGGGCTTCCTGCGCGACGTGCAGTCGGGCGCGTGCGTGCATTTCACCACGGTGCTGGCGCCGGGCTCGAACGTCTATCATTACGATCACATCCACGTCGATCTGATGCGCCGCGCCAGCCGCCGGCTGATCTGCCAGCCCGCCGCCGTCTCCGGCGAAGAGGTCGCCGGGCGCGCGGGCGGGCGCAATCCCTATGCGAATGCACGCGATCCCCCCGTGACCGGCTCGCTGGGTACGCGCAAGAGCATGGCGCGAAAGCACGAAGAGGACGAGTACGCCGACGATTGAGGATTGCGCGTGGCCCGTAGCCTGGATTACGGGCGGCGCAATCCAGGCAAGGCGTTCCCGCATTCCGCTTCGCTCCATGCGGGCTACGACCCCATGCCGGCCCGCCTCGCGCTGAGCCCTGCCTGTTCAGTCGACGCCGCGTCTTTGGCAGAGCGCATCTCGGGCGCAAAAATTTGCGCACGCGCAAATCTCGCCTAAGCCATTGAAATCATCGATACAATCCTGCCGTGACGGGCTTTTCCCGCAGTTGGCACGGTCGCTGCAATGAGGAGGCCGCCACGAAGCGGCGCTGCCGGCGCCGTGAGCCAGCGGATCCCGTCATGCAGATGCCTGTCAGCCCTCCTTATTCGGATCTCGAACAGCGCGTGCTGTCGCGCATCACGGAGGAGCGCTGGCTTGAGCTGGCATCCGAGCTGATCCGCACCGGTCAGCCCCGTTCCGGCAATCCGCTGGATCCCGATTTGCCGCCCGCCGAGGAAGAGGCGATCTCGATGCTGGTCGCGGGCAAGCTCGAAGCGCTCGGCATGGAGGTCACCAAGCACAGCGCGCAGCCGCACCGGCCGAACGTGCTGGGCGTGCTCAAGGGACGGGACGGCGCCCCCTCGCTCATTCTCAACGACCATCTCGACACCTATCCGGCCGTCGAGCCCGAGAAATGGCACATGACGGATTTCGATCCGTTCAAGGCGACGCGCCACGGCGATCTGCTCTATGCGCGCGGCACGTCCGACACGCGCGGAAACCTGGCGGCATCCTTGCTCGCCGTGCAGGCGCTGACCGAAGCGGGCGTGAAGTTCGATGGCACCTTGATGTGCTGCTACACCGTCGATGAGGAGCGGAACGGCACCGAAGGCTCCATCTACATGCTCAACAAGATTGGCCTGACCGCCGACTACGAGATCACCGCCGAGCCGACCGCCTGGGGCGACGTCAACACGGACTGGGGCATGAACCTGTCGGTGGCCAATTCCGGCCACTGCCTGATCGAGCTCACCGTTCACGGCATCAAGTCGCACATCTGGCGACCGGACATCAGCGTCAACGCCATCATGGAAGCGGCAAAGCTGTTGCCGAGGTTGAAGGACATGGCGTTCACCCATGTCCCCAGCAAGTTCATGGGGCATACGCCGCCCTGCTGCGCCGTGGTGCGGATTCGGTCCGGCCTGCCCGGCGAGATGCAGTTCTCCCCGGATGCCTGCACCATCACGCTCGCCGTGGTCGGCATCGTGCCGGGCATGACGCTATCGAGCGTGATTGCGGACATCGAGCGTCTCGGACGGGACACTTTTGCGGGCGTGAACGACGTCAAGGTCGAGGTGCGCCAGGTGCCGGGCTCGCTGTTCGTCAACGCGACCGAACCGGTGCCGGTCGAGGAGGAGCCCTGCCGCTCCTTGCGCGCGGTTTACCGGCGTCTGATGGGCCGCGAGCCCGGGGTCAACCGCAAGAATGCCTTCAACGACACGATCCGCTTCCGCGAAGCCGGAATCAATGCGGTGACGTTCGGTCCCGGAGAAGACGGCTGGGCCGTCGACAACGAGAACATCTCGATCACCAAGTCGGTGATGGCGACGCGGATCTACGCGCTGACCATCATGCAGATCCTGGGAGTGCGGACATGAGCGTCGAGGCGACCCATATGACGATTCCAATCTCGCCGGATCGCACCCGACGCGGCAGCTTCCGGCTGCGGCTTCCGAAGGTCTCGCGATCGGTGCTGCTCTCGACGCTGACCGTGGCCGTGCTGCTGGCCGGCTGGGCCATCGTCACGGAGATGGGCTGGGCCAACGAGCTGTTCCTGCCGAAGCCGCAGGCGGTCTGGGCCGCGTTCGTCAAGACGATGACGAAGGGATATCAGGGCGCGACGCTGCTTCAGCATCTCGGCGCAAGCCTCTATCGTATCCTCACGGCTTTCACGCTGGCCTGCCTGATCGGCATCCCGCTCGGCGTCCTCATGGGCGTGTCGCGCAACGCACGCGCGCTGCTCAATCCGTTGATCGAGTTCTACCGGCCACTGCCGCCGCTCGGACTTTATACGCTGCTGGTGATGTGGCTCGGCATCGGTGAGAGCTCGAAGCTGTCGCTGCTGTTTCTTGCCGGTTTGCCGGGCATCGTCATCTCGACCATCCAGGCCGTCACCAGCGTGGACCCGGTCTATGTGCGCGCCGCCCAGTCGCTCGGCGCGACCCGGCGCCATTTGCTGTTTCACGTCTATTTGCCGGCGGCGGGACCGCTGATTCTGGCCGGCATGCGTATCTCGCTCGGATTCACCTACACCGTTCTCGTCGCCGCCGAAATCGTCGCCGCCTCCGCCGGCATCGGCTGGATGATCTGGGACGCCGCGAAATTCCTGCTCTCCGACGTCGTGATCATGGGGCTGATCGTGCTCGGCCTCACCGGCGTCGTGCTCGACCTCATGATGCGCGGCATCGCGAAACTGTTGATGCCGTGGGCCTGAATCCAATTCTGATCGTAGGGGAGACCTCCATGAAGAGACTGATTGCGACGCTCGCGGTAACCACGTTGGCGCTCACGGCCGCAGTCCGCGCCGAGGACAAGCCGGCGAAGGTGACCGTCGGCTATCTGAACCTGGTGAATGCGCAACTGGTCACCAAGCATCTTGGCCTGCTCGCCAAGGAGATGCCGGGCGTCGACATCAAATACGTCAAGATCGGCGGCGGCGGCGACATGCTGCGCGCGATCGCCGGCAGCGACGTCGACTTCGGCGGCCTCGGCAACCCGCCGACCGCGATCGGCGCGACGCGCTCCCTGCCGATCAAGGGCATCCTGGTGATCAACATGCTCGACTACGTCGAGTCGATGGTGGTCCGCGCCGACAAGAACATCACCTCGCTCAAGGACCTCAAGGGCAAGACGGTGGCGGCGCCGTTCGGCTCCACGACGCACTACCTCCTGCTCCAGGCGCTCAAGGAGGAGGGTGTCGATCCCGCCTCGATGAAGATTCTGGACCTCGCGCCGTCGGACATCGCGGCGGCCTGGCTTCGCGGCGACATCGACGCGGCCTGGTTCTGGGAGCCGAATCTCGGCAAGGCCGTGAAGAACGGCGGCAAGATCCTCGTCACCTCGGGCGAGATGGCCAAGCGCGGCTACCCGACCTGGGACATCGGCGTCGTCATGAACGCGTTCGCGGAGAAGTATCCATCCTACGTCGACAAGTTCATCAAGGCCGAATGCGAAGGCATCGATTTCTGGCTGAAGAACCCGGAGAAGACTGCCGAAATCATCGCGGAAGAGCTTTCGCTGCCTCTCGAGGACGCGCAGCGAATGATGAAGGGCACCGGGATGATCCCCTGCAGCACGCAGCTCACGGAGGAGTATCTCGGCACATCCGCGAAAAAGGGCAAGTTCGTCGACACGCTGATCTCGACCGCCGATTTCCTGGTGAAGCAGGAGCGCCTGCCGAAGCTGCTGCCGCGCGCCGACTTCGAAGCCTTCATCCAGCCCGCCTATCTGGAGAAGGTGATCGGCCGCTAGGGTCGGTGCCGGCGGGCTTGCCTCGCCGGCACATTGTCAATTCCTGCAAGCACGTGACCGACATGAATCTCGCACCTCGCCACCTCCGCGCCGCCTATCGCAGCGGCGAGCTCAAGCCGTCCGATGTCGCCGCGCACGTGTTGTCGCGCCTCGATGACGCCGACCAGAGCGGCGTCTGGATCTCGCCGGCAAATCCGCAAGGCGTCATGGCGAAGGCCCGCGCGCTCGATGCCCGCATTGGCGAGATCGGCGAGCTGCCGCTCTACGGCCTTGTGTTCTCGGTCAAGGATTGTATCGATGTGGCCGACGAGCAAACCACCTCGGCCTGCCCGGAATTCGCCTACACCGCGAAAGACACGAGCCCGGTTGTCGCCGACGCCATCGCCGCCGGCGCGATCTATCTCGGCAAAACCAATATGGATCAGTTCGCGACCGGCCTCGTCGGCGTGCGCTCGCCCTATGGCATCGCCCGCAACCCGCACAACCCCGACTACATCCCCGGCGGCTCCAGCTCGGGCGCAGCGGTATCGGTCGCGACGGGCACCTCGTCCTTTGCGTTCGGCACCGATACCGGCGGATCGGGCAGGGTGCCGGCGTCCTATTGTGGCGTGACCGGCTTCAAGCCGGCGCCCGGCGCCTTCAGTCAGCGCGGCATGGTCTACGCGTGCCGTAGTTTCGATACCATCTCGCTCTACACGTGCGATCCCCGCGATGGCCACGAGATCTATCTCGTGTTGGCGCGGCGCGATGTCGAGGACTGTTTTTCACCGGTGGATTCCGCCGGATGGACGGAGCAGGCATCTCCGGCGCGGCCGCTCAACATCGCAACGCCGCGTCCGGATCAGCTCAGGTTCTTCGGCAATGCGGAGACGGAGGCGCTGTTCGGCGATGGACTCCGCAAGCTGCGGCAGCTCGATCTGTCGGTCGCATTGGTCGATTTCGCGCCGTTCATTTCGGTCAACGATTTGATGTTTTTCGGACCTTTCCTCGCCGAGCGGGACGTGTCGGTCGGCGCATTCCTCGACGCCAACCCGGAGGCGGGCGTGAAGATCGTGCGCGACCTCGTCATCGGCAGCCGCAAGTTCACGGCGGCCGACGCCTATCGTGCGCTCTACAAGGTCAAGGAGGTCCAGCGGTCGCTGCGCGATTTCTGGCAAGTTCATGATGCGCTGGTCGTGCCGACGGTCGGCACCGTGCTGAGCATCGACGACGTCGCGCGCGATCCGCTGACGGCCAACTTCAACAACGGCTATTACACCAACTACGCCAACCCGCTTGGGCTGGCCGCCATCGCCGTTCCGAACGCCGTCACCGCAGCCGGCGTGCCCTATGGCATCACGTTCCTGGCGCCGGCCGGCCGGGAGCGCCTGCTCACCGATCTGGCTTGCGCTTTCATGGGGGCTTCGGCCGAGCCAGAACATCTGCGCCGCGTTGCAATCCGAGCGGAGACCTCCTAGCCTTCGAGCCGTCACTCGAAGGGAGACCGATCGTGGGGCGCAGCGATGCGCATGAGGTGGCCGATCCAGTTGAGCCGCGCGCCGACCTGCCACGGCCCGGGACCGGACGTTATGTGCTGAAGGCGTTGGACAAGCCCGATCTGGAGCTCGTGATGCGAACCGGCAGGCTCGCGACCTACCAGAACCGCGAATATCTGCTGCGGGAGGGCGAGCCCGCAAACGGCATCCACATCATCCTGAACGGGATCGTCGAAAGCACCCATGCCGGCACGCAGGGGCGCGAACTGATGCTGTCGACCTGGGAGGCCGACGACTTCGTCGGCGCGCCCTATATCCTCGGCGATCACCGCCACAGCTGGTCGGCCCGCGCGCTCGGGCGCGTCGAAGCACTGCATCTCGACCAGGATGCGGTCCGCCGGTTGATCGCGCAGTCGCCGCCGTTCGCAGTCGCGCTGATCGAGTGCCTCGGCTTCAAGGGCGAGACCTATTCGATGCTGGCGCAGACGCTGGCCGGGCAGAAGGCGGCGGAACGGTTGGTGCTGCTGCTGGTCAAGCTGTGCGAGAACGCAGCCCAGGACGAGAGCGGCCCGATCTCGCTCGGTCGCATCACGCAGGCCAATCTCGCGCGCATGATCGGCGCGACGCGCCAATCGATCAGCCTGATCCTCAGCCGCCTCCAGAACGACGGCATCATCTGGACCGGCCCGACCAAGATGGTCGTCAACGATCTCGCTGCGTTGAGGAAGCAGGTGGCGGACTAGGCGTGAACCAATAAGGTCAGCTTACCGACGCAACGGAAGTGTCCGCCTTGAGCATGATGGGCGCTTGTGACCGGAGCGCACATGCTGTTTGTAATCTTCGATAGTCCTTTAGCGCACAGGGACTGCGCGGCTCGTCTGACATCAGCTTTGGGCCAGCAAACGCACTAGCTTCAACCGAACTGGAACAATCTCCAAGCGATCCGGTTGAAGTTTGTTATGGCCAATCTGGGACAGGCACGGATTAGTCCTGGAGAAGCGTGTTGTTTATCAGGAAAGGTGCTTCACATGGATGACGAACGAAAATCGTCAAAAGCTGGGGAACGCGCCGCTGAAGGCCTGCGCGAGGCGGCTGCTAAGGACGAAGCGAAAAACGAGAGCAAGACGGGACACGATTTAGCGAAGGGCGCTGACCGCTTCGAAGAACGCTCCAAAAGCTCGGATGGAAGAAGCGCGGAAGAGAAACAAAAAGGGTGAATGTCTACAGCAGATCCGGCGCTGCGTTTCAGTGGAAGAAAGCAGGCGAACTTGGAGCCGATAGCATCGAGGTTGTGCCGACGACAATCCATCCCGGTAACAGCCACCTGACGCTTGTGCTGCGGACTGTCACGGAAGCGTCGACTAGCTCGAACTCGTCGCACTGACTTAGATCTCCCAGGGCGCGAGGTTGTCCCAGCTGCTATCATCTGTGCAAACTGCGAGCATGGCAGCTGTGAACCACACCTCCCTGAGAAGCCGCGTCCGTCGCCTCTACGAGGGTACAACGCCCAGCGCCGTTGGTTTCCGCTATGCTTTGCTCGCGTTTGATGTTGTGACCATACTGTTCATCATCGGGACGTCGTTCCTGCACCCCAGTGAGATCATCGAAACCTTCGACCTGCTATTCGGCGCAATGATATTGGCCGATTTTTCAGCACGGCTACTCGCCGACCGGCATCCGCTTCGAAAGTTCGGCCGCCTCTCGACATGGGCTGACATGGTCGCCATCGTTTCATTCCTGGCGCCCCTGGCTGGCGAGGCTGGCGGCTTTCTGCGGATTTTGCGGACGCTGGGAATGCTTCGTGACTACCAGATGCTCGCCAGGTTGCGCATGGATTCGTCGTTCTTCCGTCGCAACGAGGAGGTCATCTTTGCCGTCACCAATCTTGCGGTTTTCATATTTGTCATGACGGGGATAGTCTACGAGACCCAGAAGTTTCGTAACGATCAGATTCGGAATTATGCTGACGCGCTGTATTTCACTGTGACCGCGCTGACGACGACTGGCTTTGGCGATATCACCCTGCCAGGCACAATAGGTCGTTTGATAACCGTCGTGATCATGATTTTCGGCGTAACCCTGTTCTTCAATCTTGCGCGCGCATTGTTGAGTCCGAACAAGGTCAGATTTCCTTGCCCAACTTGCGGACTGCAGCGGCATGAGAGCGATGCCGTGCATTGCAAAGCATGCGGCGCTGTTCTCAATATTCCCGATGAAGGTTTGGCGTAGCTGTTGCTACCTCGGCGATCGAAACGTATTGCCATCATCAGAATCTGTGCCCAAGCGGCCATTCGACCATGGCCTCTTTCTAGGCGCTCGCAGCCATCGCAATCGTTGCCGTGGTAACGGCTGGCCTTGTCTAGCGCCCCGTAGAAATCATTTCAGGCCGGCTTCGACGCTGCCGGCACCAGCCCCATGCAGCACTGCACCTCGGCCGGGACATTGTAGGTCCGCATGATGTGGCGGCTGTCGCGCAAGCCGGATGCCTCACGCTGCACCACCAACATCCAGAGCGCGTGGCCGGCTTCCATCACCAGCTTGCGTCGGGCCGGCTGCATCGCGGCCGGCACCTCGGGGAGGGCATGGGCGGCGTCGAACTCGCGCAGGCGCGCCAGCGCCTGTTCGAGCGTGCGGCCCATCCGTCCGAGCGCGGAGGCCTGTTCCTGGACAATCTCGTAATGGAGGATATCGATGGGCGGGCGGAGATCACGGGACATGAGCCCGAATATAATGCCGCCGGAGCGGCCTGCAACGCAGGCCCGCCTTGCCGCTACTTCGCCCGATACGCTGCCAGGAACATCCGCGTCGCGCTGTCGACGACTTCGCTCATGCGCTCTTCCGACGGTGCGGGCGCGGCCTGGAAGACGAAGGGCAGGAACAGCGAGGCCTTGCACAGTTCCATGAACTGCGACGCCGCCAGATCGCAATCGTCGATATCGAGATCGCCGGCGGCGGCGTGGGCTTTGAGATAGTCGGAGAGGCGGTTGATCGACTTGTCCAGCACCCGCGCATAGTAGCGGCGGCCGAGATCGGGCATGCGCTCGGCGATCGCCATCACGGTGCGGATCGCCGATCCGCCGCCGAGCCGGCACAGCAGACGGTTGTAGGCCCGGCCGAAATCCTTCAGCGTGGTTTCAACATCGCGTGCCGGATCGAAATTGAACGCGACCTGCCCGTGCTGGAGCGCCTCCTGCTCGAGGATGGCTTCGAACAGCGCGCATTTGTCGGCGAAGTAGACGTAAAGCGTGCCCTTGGAGACCTGCGCAGCGCGGGCGATCTCGCCCATGCTGGCACCGTCAAACCCGAGATCCATGAACACCTTGCGGGCCCCGTCCAGGATCTGGCGGCGTTTGGAACTGTCCTCCTCCTGGACGACGTGGAGATGTTCGCGGCCGGGTACAACCATTGGTTCAGGGTCTCGGAAAGTTTTTGCATCGGTCCAGGGTGATGAAACCGAAATAAAGGATTCGGGCCGGTAGGGTCCGTTCGGGTATTATCTATATTGACCGAACCGTTCGGTCAATGATATTTGGGATGGGTGAGAGGGAACCGGCCGTAGGGCGGGGTTGTCCCTCATCGCGCTTTTTTGGGGAGGCCTCCATGGCCGTAGTGAGAGACCAGGCTGCGCGCGTCCTTCGCCCGGACGCCGTGGAGACGCCGACGCCCGCGGGTGGTGACGCTGCCACCGAGACGTCTGTGGCTCTCGCCGAGCAGTTGCGCTCTCATGTGGCCGAGGAAACCAAGCGCCGTCCCAGCGAGGCGCCGGAGAAGCCCGTGACCGACAAGCCGGCCGCAGCCCCAGACGCGCCCGCCGCCGGCGCGCCGAAGTCCGGCAAGCGCAAATTCGTCATGATGGGAGTAGGCCTCGTGCTGGCGCTCGCGGCGGCGAGCTATGCCGGCTATTACACGCTGGTCGGCCGCTTCTACGTTGCGACCGACGACGCCTATGTCCGCGCCAACAACACCATGCTGGGCGCGCGTGTTGCCGGCCACGTCTCCGCGATCCTCGCCGGCGACAACACGACGGTGCGCGCCGGCGACATCGTCTTCCGCATCGACGACGGCGACTACAAGATCGCGGTCGACGCCGCCGCGACCAGGATCGCGACCCAGCAGGCCACCATCGATCGCATCGGCCGCCAGGTCGCGGCGCTCGACAGCCAGGTCGCGCAGGCCAGGGCGCAGCTCGTCTCCGCCGAAGCCGGCCTCAAGCGCGCCGACCTCGATTATGAGCGCCAGCAGGCGCTGAGCAACAAGGGTTTTGCCTCGCGCGCCACCTTCGAGAGCTCCGAAGCCGGACGCGACCAGGGCGCTGCCGCGGTCAAGGCCGCGCAGGCCGCTTACGACGTCGCGCTCAGCAATGTCGACGTCGCCAAGGCGCAGCAGGCCGAAGCGCAGGCGCAGCTCGCCGAGCTCAAGACCACGCTGGCCAAGGCCGAGCGCGATCTCGCTTTCACCGCGGTGCGCGCGCCGGTCGACGGCACGTTCTCGAACCGCCTCGTCAGTGCCGGCGATTTCGTCGCGGTTGGCCAGCGGCTCGGCAACGTCGTGCCGCTCGATAACGTCTATATCGACGCCAATTTCAAGGAGACCCAGCTCAAGCGCATCCGCCCCGGCCAGCCTGTGACGATCAAGGTCGATGCCTACGGCATGCGCAAGTTCTCCGGTGTCGTCGACAGCATCGCAGCGGGCGCGGGCTCGGTGTTCACGCTGCTGCCGCCTGACAACGCCACCGGCAACTTCACCAAGATCGTGCAGCGCGTGCCGGTCCGCATCCGGGTGCCGAAGTCGGTCGCGAAGCAAAACCTGCTCCGCGCCGGCATGTCGGTCACTGCGACGGTCGACACCAACAAGGGCGCGGCCGACGCCGACAGCGAGGTCGATCTCGACGACGCCACCATGATCCATCCGCAGTAGCGCGCCTGCGCCGCGAGGTCAGACCATGGCGAACGTCACGACCGCTTTACCTGCCATGATGGCGGACCCCGCCTCGGAGCGCATCGCGCCGAAGCGGCTGTTCGCTTTCATCATCATGGTGTTCGGGATGTTCATGTCGATCCTGGACATCCAGATCGTCTCGGCGTCCCTGAGTGAAATCCAGGCCGGCCTGTCGGCAAGCTCTAGCGAGGTCTCCTGGGTCCAGACCGCCTATCTGATCGCCGAAGTGATCGCGATCCCGCTGTCGGGATTCTTGTCGCGCGCCTTCGGCACGCGGCTGTTGTTCGCAATCTCGGCGGCAGGCTTTACCGCATCGAGCCTGCTCTGCGGCTTCGCCACCACCATCGAGGAGATGATCCTGTGGCGCGCGCTGCAAGGTTTTCTCGGCGCCGGCATGATCCCGACGGTGTTCGCCTCGGCCTACACCGTCTTCCCACGCACCAAATTCCACATCGTCGGTCCCATCATCGGGCTCGTCGCAACGCTGGCTCCGACCATCGGGCCAACTGTCGGCGGCTACATCACCGACCTGATGTCCTGGAACTGGCTGTTCTTCATCAACATCGTGCCTGGCATCGGCATCACCATCGGCGTGCTGGCGCTGGTCGATTTCGACGAGCCGCATTTCGAGTTGCTCGACCGTTTCGACTGGTGGGGGCTGCTGTTCATGGCCGGCTTCCTCGGCACGCTGGAATACGTGCTGGAGGAAGGCCCGCAATATGAATGGATGCAGGACCCCTCGGTCGCGATCTGCGCCTGGATCTGCGGCATCTCGGCGATCGCCTTCTTCTGGCGCGTCTTCACGGCGGCCGAGCCGATCGTCAATCTACGCACCTTTTCCAACCGCAATTTCGCGATCGGCTGCGTCCTTCAGTTCTGCATCGGCATCGGCCTCTACGGCCTGACCTACATCTATCCGCGCTACCTCGCCGAAGTGCGTGGCTACAGCGCACTGATGATCGGCGAGACCATGTTCGTCTCGGGCATCACCATGTTCCTGATCGCGCCGGTGGTCGGGCGTCTCATGGCGAAGTACGACATGCGCTACATGATCGCGTTCGGGCTCGTCGTGTTCGCGCTCGGCTCCTACCAGATGACCTGGATCACGCGCGACTACGATTTCTATGAGTTGCTGATTCCGCAGATCCTGCGCGGCATCGGCATGATGTTCGCGATGGTGCCGACCAACAACATCGCGCTCGGCACGCTGGCGCCCGACCGGGTGAAGAACGCCTCGGGCCTCTTCAACCTGATGCGCAATCTCGGCGGCGCCGTGGGTCTCGCCGTCATCAACACCGTGCTCAATGACCGCACCGACCTGCACATTACGCGCCTGCAGGAGCGTGTGACCTGGGGCAACGCGACCGCGACCGAAACCCTGACTATGTTCATGCAGAAGTTTCAGGGGCTTGGCGATTCCACCCTAATGGCGATGAAGCAGCTCAGCCAGCTCGTGCATCGCCAGGCCGTGGTGATGGGCTTCGGCGATGCCTTCTTCATCCTGACGCTGTTCTATCTCGGCCTCACCCTGCTCGTCACACTGTTGAAAAGGCCGGCCTCGCCGTTCGGCGCCAGCGGCGACGCGCACTAATTTGCAACACTCGTGCGTGATCTCGCGCGAGCCCCGTTGCAAATCACCACTGACACATCTATAAAGCGCACCTCATTCCATCGAACCGGGAGGATTTGCATGATTTCGTCGCATTCGCAGATCGCACGCCCGCGCTCGATGATGTTCTGGCTCGGTATGTGCTCGGCCTCCTAGAGGCCTCTTCCGCCAGCTTCGATTGGGCTCCTAGTCCCGATCGCTCCGCTTCCCAAGTCAAAACCAACTTTAAGTGACGCCGTCTCGGCCCTCGCGGCCGGCCTGTGTCCATCAATGGAGCCGGCCCGCGACATAAGCGGCCGGATGATGCCATGACCGCTCTGTCAAAAAGGCCCGCGGCGATACGCGTGGTGCTGCCCTTCGTGTTCCGGCACTGGCTGAAGCAGCCGGGGCGTACCCTCGTCGTCGCCGGCGGCTTGTTGGGTGCGACCATCGCCGACCTGTTCATGCCGGTCTTCTCCGGACATCTGGTCGACGCTCTGACGCGCGGCCCATCCGATCCCGCCGCGCGTGACGCTGCGCTGATGGCATTGGGCGGTATCGTGGCGCTGGGCGCAGCCTCCATGGTGCTGCGGCTGACCGGCCTCCAGGCCATCGTGCCGTTCTCGCTGAAGATCATGTCCGAGGTCGCGCAGGAAGCCTTCATGCGCGTGCAACGGTTCTCGACCGACTGGCACGCCAACTCCTTTGCGGGATCCACGGTGCGCAAGGTCACCCGCGGCATGTGGGCGCTCGACCTGTTGAACGACACCATCTTGATGGCGCTGGCGCCGTCGCTGCTGGTGCTGATCGGGTCGATGATCCTGCTCGGCCTGCACTGGGCCTCGCTTGGCGCGGTGATCGCGCTGGGCGCGCTGGCCTATGTCACGATGACGGTGCTGTTCTCGACGCGCTACATCGCGCCGGCCGCGCGCATCTCCAATGCCTGGGACACCAAGGTCGGCGGCACGCTGGCGGATGCTCTGACGTGCAACGCGGTGGTGAAATCGTTCGGCGCGGAAGCGCGCGAGGATGCGCGGCTTGCCCGTGTCGTCAACCGCTGGCGCGTGCGCGTGCGGCGGACCTGGCTGCGCTACAACTACACCAACCTGGCGCAGCTCTCGGTGCTGCTGGCCCTGCGTGCCTCCGTGATCGGCGGCGCCGTGCTGCTGTGGATGTCGGGGCGAGCCTCGCCCGGCGACGTCACCTATGTGTTGACGAGCTACTACGTCATCCATGCCTATTTGCGCGACGTCGGAATGCACATCAACAACCTGCAGCGCTCGGTCAACGACATGGAGGAGCTGGTGGCGATCCACGACGAGCCAATCGGGATTGCGGATGCGCCGGACGCGCGGTCGATCGCGATCGAGCGCGGCGAGCTCGTGTTCGACGACGTCACGTTCCATTATGGCGGCCATCACGCGCCGCTCTATGACGGATTGTCGGTCACGATCCGCGCCGGCGAACGCGTCGGTCTCGTCGGCCGCTCCGGCTCCGGCAAGACCACCTTCGTCAAGCTGGTGCAGCGGCTCTACGACGTCACCGGCGGCCGCGTTCTGATCGATGGGCAAGACATCGCCAAGGCCACCCAGCATTCGCTGCGCAGCCAGATCGCGATCGTGCAGCAGGACCCGATCCTGTTTCACCGCTCGCTCGCCGAGAACATCGCCTATGGCCGGCCCGGCGCCAGCCTGGAGGCGATCGAGCAGGCGGCACGGCTGGCCAATGCGCACGACTTCATCGTGCGCCTGCCCAAGGGCTACGGCACGCTGGTCGGCGAACGCGGCGTCAAGCTCTCCGGCGGCGAGCGACAGCGCGTGGCGCTGGCGCGCGCCTTCCTGGCGGACGCGCCGGTGCTGATCCTGGACGAAGCGACCTCGAGCCTCGATTCGGAATCCGAGGCGCTGATCCAGCAGGCGATGGAGCGGTTGATGCGAGGCCGCACCTCGATCGTGATCGCGCACCGGCTCTCGACGGTGAAGAGCCTCGATCGCATCCTGGTGTTCGACCGCGGCGAGATCGTCGAGCAAGGCACGCATGCCAAGCTCGCGGCCAGGCCCGGCGGCATCTATCGCGGCCTGTTCGAGCGCCAGGTGGTGGAGCTCGGACAGATCGCAGCAGCGGAATGAGTGGCGCGCGGCCGGCGGACCAATGTCGGCCGCGTCGCCAAGGAATCGGTCAAGGATGGGTGACATGAAAGACCTGACCAACGGCTCCGTCGCGAAGCACATTCTGGGCATGGCACCGCCGATCATGGTCGGTATGGTCACGATCATGCTTTGCCAGCTGGTCGATCTGTACTTCGTCTCCGGCTTGGGCGATGCCGCGGTCGCGGGCGTGGCGGCGGCCGGCAATGCCGGCTTTCTCATCAACGCGCTGATGCAGGTGCTCGGCGTCGGCGCGGTGTCGTTGATCGCGCATGCCGTGGGACGCAAGGATCGGCCGGATGCCAATTTGATCTTCAATCAGGCGATCGTGCTGTCGGTGCTGTTCGGACTGTTGACCCTGGTCGCAGGCGCGGCGCTGTCGCGCGCCTACATGCATGCGATCGCCGCGGACGAAGCCACGATCGAGGCGGGGACCACGTATCTGCTGTGGTTCATGCCGGCGCTCGCGTTGCAATTCGCGAGCCAGGTGATGGGATCCGCGCTGCGCGCTACCGGCATCGTGCGTCCCACGATGCTGGTGCAGGCGCTTGCGGTGGCCATCAACATCGCGCTGGCGCCGGTTCTGATCGCGGGCTTGGGCACGGGCCATGCGCTCGGCGTTGCCGGTGCGGGGCTGGCGAGCTCGATCGCGGTGTTGATCGGCGTCGTGATGCTGCTTGCGCATTTTCGTAAGGTCGAACGCTATGTCGCCTTCAATCCGGCGCAGTGGCGTCCGCAGGCGCAGCATCTGAGGCGCATCCTCAATGTCGGCCTGCCTGCCGGCGGCGAGTTCGCGATGATGTTCATCCTCATGGCGGTGGTATATTTCGTGCTGCGCGATTTCGGTGCGGCGGCGCAGGCCGGTTTCGGGATCGGACAACGGGTCCTGGGCCTGATCCAGATGCCGGCGCTTGCAGTTGCGCTCGCCGCTGGGCCGATCGCCGGCCAGAACATGGGCGCCGGAAAAGGCGAGCGCGTGCGCGAAACCTTCGTCAAGGCGGCGCTGATCACCAGTGTCGTGATGATAGGCTTCATGTGCCTCGCGCAGTTGAAGCCGCAGCTCCTGCTCTCGGGGTTCTCGAACGACCGCGAAACCATGGAGATCGCGTTCCTGTTCCTGCGGATCATCTCGCTCAACATGGTGGCGCAGGGCGTGATCTTCACCTGCTCGAGCATGTTCCAGGGCCTCGGCAATACCAAGCCGGTGCTGTGGAGTTCGGCAACGCGCGTGCTCACCTATTCGCTGCCGGCGATCTGGCTGTCGACGCGGCCGGGCTTCCGGATCGAGCACGTCTGGTACCTGTCGATCGCGGCAACCACGCTGCAGGCGGCCCTGAGCTTGTGGCTGCTACGGCGTGAATTCAGGAAGCGCCTTGCCACGCTCCGGCATGAGAAGTCCCCGGAGCCGGCTGCGCCCAAGCGCGTGGCGTCTCCTGTACGCGCGCCAGCGTAGCGATCGCTTGTCCCCGCCCCACGGCTCCGGCAAACTTGCCGCGCCGTGGGGATCGGCTGCAGGGGCCAAATGACCGAGGTGTTGAATGAGCAGCGGCCCAATTCCTGGCTCGCCGCGATCTGGGCGGCATGCTATCGCACGCCAGCCCGCTCCGTCGCGCTGATCGCGTTGCTGTTGCCGTGGACCACGACCGGGCTCATTTTCGCGCTCATTCCCTGGCTGATCGCGTTCGCGTTCCTCGACCTTCGCGAATTTCCGCGTTCGCTGCTTCGGGCAATCTGCCTGCTGCCGATTGCGCTGGTCCTACTCGCCGCCATCGGCACGCTCTGGTCGGATGCGCCCTGGCCGGACCGAATCCATGCGATCGGCCCGGCGGCGAAGCTGCTGGTGATTCCGCTTCTGATCTACCAGTTCGAGCGCTGGCCCTTTGGCGGCTGGGTGTTTTCCGCGTTCCTGGTATCCAGCACGGCGCTGATGCTCTATTCCTTCGCCGTCGCCGTCGATCCCGCATTGTCGCTGAAACTCTATCTGTCGCGCGGGCCTTACAAGGTCGAAAGCGGGATCGCGGTGCGCAATTATATCGACCAGAGCCAGGAGTTCGCGCTCTGTGCGATCGCGCTGGCCTATCCCACCGTGTCGCTGCTGCGACAAGGCCGTTACCGCATCGCAGCGCTGTTCGTGGCGCTCGCGATCGGATTCCTCGCCAACATGATGTTCGTCGTGGTCTCACGGACGGCGCTGGTGACGCTGCCGATCCTGATCGTGGTCTTCGCGCTTTTGCATTTGCGCCGCCGCACCGCACTCTTCGCCGTCAGCGCGATGGGGCTTTTGGCCGTGCTGCTGTGGACCGCCGCGCCGCGTCTGCGCGCAACAGTCGCCAAATTCAACGGAGACTATGAGGTCAGCATCGCCGGCAATGATGTCAGCGGCATGGGGTCACGACTGGAGTTTTGGCGCAAATCGCTGGCGTTCACCGCGGACGCGCCGCTGCTCGGTCACGGCACCGGGGCGATCCGCGGCCTGTTCGCGCGCGCGGCTATCGGCGAGAGCGGGGTTCGAGCGGAAATCGTCGGTGATCCCCACAACCAGACGCTCAATGTCGCCGTGCAGTGGGGCGCGTCGGGCGTCGTGATCCTCTATGCGCTCTGGTTCGCGCACCTCTCGCTGTTTCGCGGAGAGGGGCTGGCCTGCTGGGTCGGCCTTCTGGTGGTGGTGCAGAACATGCTGTCCTCGCTGCTCAACTCGCATCTGTTCAATTTCGCCGAGGGCTGGATCTACGTGCTTGGCGTCGGCATTGCCGGCGGCATGGCGCTCGCCGCGAAGACAATACGGGGTTAGTGCGTGCCCAAACTGTTCCAGACCAGGCCGAGGCCCGACAGGAACAACAGACCGAGCACGACATCGCCGAAATGCTTGTCGCTCAGCGCATGATAGACGCGCGCGCCGGCCCATGCGCCGATCAGCGTGCCCGGAAATGCGATCACTGCGAGCCAGACCACCTTGAACGCGACGAGGCCCGAGGCGGTCTGCAACACCAGAGCGGCGGCGAGCACGGTGAAATTGAAGAGCTGGAAGATGGCGCGCCGCTCGTGCTTATTCCAGCCGCGGATGTTGGCCCACAGTATCGGCAGCGGCCCCGACAGTCCGGCAAGGCCACCCAAGATGCCGCCGGCAAAGCCGATCGCGCCGTCGGCAATGCGGCCGCCGAACGTGACGGCGAGCGGCCGCTTGTTCAGATAGAGAGCGGTCGAAAACACCAGGATCAGCACGCCGACGCTCAGCTTGAACACTTTTGGATCGGCGGAGGCGACCAGCATGGTGCCCAGCGGCACGCCGATCAGTCCTCCAATTAGGAACGGCCAGACCAGCGAGAGATCAAAACTTTTCCACATCGACGGCAGCGTCGAGCTCTGCGCGATCACCGAGCAGATCAGCACCAGCGGCACCGCGAGCGAGGGCGGCAGTACGTAGAGCCAGATGCCGAGCGCCATCAGCGCCGTGCCGAAACCGGCAAGGCCCGAGACGAAGCCTCCGGCCAGTGCGCCGAGCAGCAGCAGCGCGTAGGTGAGTATTTCCAACAGATTGTCCCTGTTATCTTGACGATCCCGAACTGTTGATCGCCATCGCTCGCATAGCACAGCTGCGGCCGTGCAGGTCAATTTCAAAACCGCACGCAAGCGTGATCCCCAGTGGCGGGCGTTCGCGAAAGACAGGCCTACATGATGCTCGTACTTCAATTGGGGGCCCGCTCGACGCCATCATGCGGTCGATCGGCCAGTCTCCCGAATGAGATATGGAGAAGGACGATGACCCGCACGAAGATTGCCGTCGCGGCCGCGCTAGTGTCGGCGGCGGCCTTGATGCCGACAATGGCGCAGGCCCAGTTTTCCGAGCCCGCGGCCTATCAGGCTGCCCATCCCGACCGCGACGTTCTGAATGGTGGCCAGCTCACGCCCGCCGCGCGCGGGGCTCTCGGCCAGCCGAGCGATGCCTACGCATCGCAAGCTTATCCATCGGCTGTTGCGCCGGTCGTGCGCTCCCACCATCGCCGGCAGCATCGATAGGTATTTGCTAGACGATCTGCCGGGTGTCGGCGGGCCTGTGCAGCGCGCTGATAAGGATGCGAAGCGCTTCCGTCAATTCCGCCCTGTTGCGCGCCGCGCCAAGCGAGACGCGTGCCGCGTGTGGCGCGGTCCCGTCGACGGTGAAAGCCTCGCCGGCGACGACTGCGAGCCCATTCCGCAGCAGATGCGCCGCGACGTCGGCACGGCCCTCCGGCAGCCGCAGCCACAGATGGTGAGCGGCGGGCTTGGCCTGAAACTCAAAACCCTTGAGCGCCCGTTGCGCGAGCTGCTGGCGGCCGATCGCCTCGTTCCTGATGGCGGTGATGATGCGATCGGCGATGCCGGTCTCGATCCAATGCGTCACCAGCGCGACCATCAGCGGCGCCGGCATCTGCACCGTCGCCTGCAAATAGTTGCGCATCTCCCGCTGCGAGCTGCCGTCGGGCGTCACCAGATAGGCGACCCGTAGTGCGGGCGCGATACATTTTGACAGCGTGGCCGCGAGATATGTCCGATCCGGAATGAGATTGGCAATCGGCGATGCCGAGCGATCGAGCAGCCCGTAGGCATCGTCCTCGATCAGAATCGTATCGGCATCGTTGATGATCTTGGCGATGGCGCTGCGGCGCTCAGGGAGAAGCGTCGCGGTGGTTGGATTGTGCAGCGTGGGAATGAGATAGACCGCTTTCGGCTTATGCATGTGGCAAGCCTTTGCCAGCGCGTCGGGCAGGATGCCGCCGTCGTCCATCGCGACGCCGACGAGTTTGACGCCGAGGCGTGCGGCGGCGGCCCTGATGCCGGGGAAGGTGAGGACCTCCGTCAGCACCACATCGCCGGGCCTGGCGATATGAGCGAGCAGGTTGAACAGGATCGTCTGTGCGCCGGGAAAGATCACGAGCCTGTCGGCATGGGCATGCGGCACGCGGGCGCGCATCCATCGCGCCGCGACCTCGCGCTCGTGTGCGCTGCCGCCGGGCGGCTGGTAGTTGAGATGCGCGGTCAGGCCCGATTGCGCGCGGATGGCTTCCATCCCGGCGATGATGCGCTCGTCGAGCTGCGCTTCGAGTGGCTGCGGCGGCACGTTCATCGAGAGGTCGATCGCGACGGGATGCGGCAGATCGACCACGCGGCGCGCGCTGGTCTCCGACACGAACGACCCCTGGCCGACCCGGGCCTCCATGATGCCGCGGCGCCGCGCCTCGGTGTAGGCGCGTGTCACCGTGGTGAGGTCGATGCCGAGCGCCTTTGCCAGCGCCCGCTGCGTCGGCAGTTGCTGGCCGCGCACCAGGCGGCCGGCGGCGATATCGGCCTCCATGGCCTCGACGATGCGCTGATAGCGCGGCCCGCTCAGCTCCGAGATTGTAGGGGTCCAATCCATGCAATGAAGGCCTATATCCTTTGAATGTATGGATACAAGATATTATTGTATGGATCGTAGAAAAGGAAGAGGTGGGGTCATGGCAACCGGTTCAGTCTCTCTGGCAAAGGCGATGTGGCGCGGATTTCGCGGCAAGTGCCCGAATTGCGGCGAAGGCCATGCGTTCGGCCGTTTCCTGAAGGTGGCGGATACCTGCGACCATTGCGGCGAGGAGCTGTTCCACCAGCGCGCCGACGATTTCCCGGCCTATCTCGTGATGGTCGTCGTCGGCCATCTCGTGGTGCCGGCAATCCTCGCGGTCGAAACCGCCTATGCGCCGGCCGTCTGGCTGCAACTGGCGGTGTGGCTGCCGGTGACGTTGTTGGCCTCCCTCGCGCTATTGCAGCCGACCAAGGGCGCCATCGTCGGGCTGCAATGGCAGATCGGCATGCACGGCTTTGAGGCCGGTAAGCTGCGGCGCGAAGCTGGTCGGCCTGCACCCGTCCTTGTGAAGGTGAACGCGCGCGCGGCTTAAAGGGCAGCAGCGTTTACATCGCGCGGTCGGCCGCTACACTCCATCGAACAAACAAGAACGATGGAAACACCGATGGCCGCACGCGCAAAAACCTTCCTGCTTTGTCACGGCGCGTGGTCCGGCGGGTGGGCCTGGAAGAAGATGCATCCGCTGATGGCGCAGGCCGGCCATCGCCTGTTTGCGCCGACCTATACCGGACTGGGCGAGCGCGCGCATCTGGCCAGTCCCGCGATCGATCTCGGCACGCACATCCAGGACATTCTCAACGTCATCAGGTTCGAGGACCTCGAGGACATCGTGCTGCTCGGTCACAGCTATGGCGGCATGGTCGCCACCGGCGTCGCCGATCGCGCGCGCGAGCGGGTGACGCAATTGATCTACCTCGACGCCTTCGTGCCGCGTGACGGCCAATCGCTGTTCGATCTCCACGAGGGCGGGCGCGAGCCGATGCGCAAGGCTGTAAGCTCAGGCGATGGCTACCGCATCCCGCCGAACCCGCCGCCGCCGGATACGCCGCAGGCCGATCTCGACTGGCTCAACGCACGCCGGATCAACATGCCGATCAAATGCTTCGAGACGAAGCTAACGCTCGAACATGGCGAGCCGGCGATGCCGCGCAGCTACATCTATTGCACGCGCATTCCGCCGGGCGACGTGTTCGGGCAGTTCGCGAAGCGCACCAAGACCGAGGATGGCTGGCGCACTTTCGAACTCGATGCGAGCCATGCGCCGAATGTGACAGCGCCGGAGGCGCTGATGGGTGTGTTGCAAGAGATCGTCGGATAGCAAGCCCCCAAATGGTGAGGGGCCCGATGCAGTCAGCATCGAACCCCTCGTTGAAGATATCAGCCGGCCTCTAAGCCGGGTTCTGTAGGGCACCGTCCGCTTGCGCGAACGATACGTGACGGCCATTCCTCTGGGACCATGTTTGCACATGGCCTCGAGCAACCTACCCGGACGGCGGGCCTGACATCGCCCCGCGGCGTTATCGCTTTCGCGAACACTCCGCTATGCCGTCCCTATTCGGTTTTGCTCCCGGTGGGGTTTACCATGCCGGCTCCGTTGCCGCAGCCGCGGTGCGCTCTTACCGCACCTTTTCACCCTTACCTGCCTACGCAGCTTGCGCTGCTACGGCACGGCAGGCCCGAGGGCTTGCCGCGCCAAAGCCCCGAAGGGGCGACGGCGGGCGGTTCGTTCTCTGTGGCACTTTCCCTGGGGTCGCCCCCGCCGGACGTTATCCGGCACCGTATGTCAAGGGAGCCCGGACTTTCCTCCCCGGCGGCCTTTCGGCACTTGCCGGAGCGGCCGTCCGGCCGACTGACGGCTTACGCATGAAGCATTTGTGTCGGTTCCGCAAGCCGATATCGCCATGCACGGTTCGCCCGAAATAATTTATCCTGAAGATGTCGTTGGGCGCGTGTCCCGTTCGACTGGATGTCGGCGATCCAGCCGTGCAACAGGAGTTAAGCGATGCAGTATTTGCTGATGATCTACCAGAACGAAGCCGAGTACGCGAATATGCGTCCGGCGGCCGGCCAGCAGATGACGGCGGAATATCAGACCTTCACGCAAGGCATCATCCAGAGCGGCAATTTCAAGGCCGGCGACCGTTTGCAGCCGACCACGACCGCAACGACCGTCCGCGTGCGCGACGGCAAGACGCTGACGACCGACGGCCCGTTTGCCGAAACACGCGAGCAGCTCGGCGGCTATTACCTGGTGGAGGCCAAGGATCTCGATGCTGCGATCGAGATCGCGTCGCGGATTCCGTCGGCGCGTATCGGCTCGATCGAGGTGCGGCCGATCTGGGTCTACGACAAGTGACGGCGCCGTCGCGCATCGGCGCATGACGCTGTCCGAGATCGACAAGATCTTCCGCGACGAGGCGGGGCGGGCGCTGGCCACGCTGATCCGCCTCGTCGGCGATTTCGATCTCGCCGAGGACGCGCTCCAGGACGCCTTTGCGGTGGCACTGGCGCGCTGGCCGGCGTGCGAGGTCCCCGACAATCCGCGTGCTTGGCTGGTCAATGTCGCCAGGCACAAGGCGATCGACCGTATCAGGCGCCAGGCCGTTTTCCGCGGCAAGGAGCAGGCGCTCGTGCACGAGCTCGAGCTGAACGCGCAGGCGCCCGCCGAGCCGCCGGCAATGCTCGACGACGACATGCTGCGGCTGATCTTCACCTGCTGCCATCCTGCGTTCGCGCCCGAAGTCCAGGTCGCGCTGACACTGCGCACCGTCTGCGGGCTCTCCACGGCGCAGGTCGCGCGCGCCTTCCTCGTCAGCGAGGAGGCGATGGCGCAGCGTCTCGTCCGCGCCAAGCAGAAGATCAGGCTCGCCGGCATTCCCTATGAGGTCCCCGAGCGCGACACGCTGGTGCCGCGGCTCGACGGTGTGCTTGCCGTGATCTATCTCGTCTTCACCGAAGGCTACGTGGCGACGTCCGGTGCGGATTTGATGCGACCCGATCTTGCCGCCGAGGCGATCCGGCTTGGCCGCTTGCTCGACCGGCTGCTACCCGATCGAGCCGGGATCAAGGGCCTGCTGGCGCTGATGCTGCTGCACGATGCGCGCCGCGCAGGGCGCCAGACCGCCGCCGGCGACATCGTGCTGCTGGAAGAGCAGGATCGTTCGCAGTGGGACCATGCACAGATCGAGGAGGGTCTCCATCTGGTGGACGACGCACTGCGCGTGCCCGGCCGGCCGCAGCCCTATGCAGTCCAAGCCGCGATCGCTGCGCTGCATGCGCGCGCGCCGAGCTATGAGCAGACAGACTGGCCGCAGATCGCCGGGCTCTACGAAGTGCTATTGCGCATCAACCCGTCGCCGGTGATCGAGCTCAACCACGCGGCGGCGGTGTCGATGGTCGATGGGCCGGCACGTGCGCTCGATCTCGTGGATGCGACTACTGCGCGCGGCGGGCTTCGTGGCTACGAGCTGTTGCCGGCCGTGCGGGCGGATCTATTGCGACGGCTCGGCCGGAAGGAGGAGGCACGCGAGGCCTATCGCGCGGCGACGGAGGCGACAAAGTTGGAACCGCTGCGAAGGCTTTATGCGCGAAGGGTGAGGGAGATGGAGTAGCCGCCACATGCTCCGTCATTGCGAGGAGCACTTGCGACGAAGCAATCTAGATTGCTTCCGCGGAGGCAGTCTGGATTGGTTCGCTTCGCTCGCAATGACGGGGTGTGGCAGTCGCCGTCACTTCGACGCGATAGTCGCTGTCTCCTGAGGGAGACTCCCCAACAGCGCCTGCAAGGTCGACAGCGTCGAGTGATCCGCGACCCCATCCAGTCGCGCCGGGCGGAAATGGCGCTGGAACGCGGTGACGACTTCCATGGTCGCGGCGTCGTATTTGCCGGTGAGGGGAACGCCGTAGCCGTATCTGGCGAGCGCTTGCTGCAGGCTCAGCACCTCATCGCTGATGGTGCCGAGCATCAGGCTTTCGCCGCGCACCACCGGCGCGGGCGTGACCCAGTGTCCGACGCCGGAATTGGCCAGCGAATGCCACGGAAATTTTTCGCCGGGATCTTTCTTGCGCGCCGGCGCCACGTCGGAATGGCCGAGCACCCGGTGCGCGGGCACCTTGCGGCGGAGCATGATGCCGCGGCACAGCGCGATCACGGCGGCGATCTGGCGCAGCGGAAACTCCGGATAGCCCCAATCGTGGCCGCGATTGACGATCTCGATCCCGATCGAGCAGGAATTGATGTCGTCCTCGCCGGACCAGGACGAGACGCCGGCATGCCAGGCGCGCCTGGCCTCCGGCACGCATTGCACGATGCGGCCGTCTTCCAGCACGACATAATGTGCCGACACCTCGGTGCCCGCGGAGCAGAGCCGCGCCAGCGCACCTTCGACGTCGGGCATGCCGGTGTAGTGCAGCACAATCATATCGGGTTGGCGGCCCTTGTTGCGGTCGCCATGGTTCGGTGAGGGGATGATGTCGGAGACGATCGAGGAATCCGGCTCGAACGTCCGCATGTTCGCGGCGGCTTTGGGAACCGGCAGAACGCGTTGACGCTTCGAATCAGATCCAGACGGCGTGGACGAACCGGACGACATAAATAGCTCGAGACAGACAGAGAGTGGGCCAAGCCCTTCTCTTTACTATTCCTTTACCCTCCACCGTGCGCAACCGCGCGACGAGGTTAACGGATGCATTTTGGCGCATGTGTGTGGATGAAGCATCACCAGCCGCGTCAGCTTTTCGACTTGTCGCGAGCCGATCAACGCTTTCTTAACGCTAAGGGCCGTTACTGAGAGATGAAGAGCCGACCCGCGTCCGGAGGCGGCCAAAGCGTATTTTGGCTCGAAATCCCATGGCTGCCCGACAAATTCCAAGGGGAATACTGGGTTGGTGGCCCGGGACCACCGGGCACGGTAACCATATCGGACGGGGGTTGGGTCGTGGAACCGCCGCGACGCGGAATCATTCGAGGCGTTATGAGCTTGTTCGTCCCCGATCTCACTTGGGAGTCCGGCGGGGCGATCGGCAGGCCTGGCGCATGAGCTCGGCTCCGCACATCCCCGTTCTTGGCCGCGAGGCCATCGACCACCTCGCCCCGCGCGAAGGCGGCCTTTATATCGACGCGACCTTTGGTGCCGGCGGCTACAGCCGCGCGATCCTCGACCTGCCGGGAACCCAGGTGATTGCCATTGATCGCGACCGTACTGCGATCGAGGGCGGCGCCGAGCTCGTCGCACGCTCGGCGGGCAGGCTGACCCTCGTTGAAGATCGTTTCTCCAACCTCGCCGAGGTCTGCGCGGCTCAAGGCATCGATAGCGTCGACGGCGTCGTGATGGACGTCGGGGTATCCTCGATGCAGCTCGACCAGCCCGGCCGCGGCTTCTCGTTCCGCCTCGATGGTCCGCTCGACATGCGGATGGGGCAGGCAGGCCCGACTGCGGCCGATGTCGTGGCGCGCGCCTCGGAAGGCGATCTCGCCGACATCATTTATCTTCTCGGCGAAGAGCGGCAGTCGCGCCGGATCGCCCGCGCTATCGTCGCGGACCGTCAGGAGACGCCGTTCACGACCACGCGCGCGCTCGCCGAGCTCGTCGGCAGGGTGGTTCGGTCCAAGCCCGGCGATATTCACCCGGCGACGCGGACGTTCCAGGCCCTGCGCATCTTCGTCAACGAAGAGCTCGAGGAACTCCAGAGCGCGCTCATCGCTGCCGAGCGCGTGCTCAAGCCCGGTGGTCGCCTCGTTGTCGTCTCGTTCCATTCGCTGGAAGACCGCATCGTCAAGAATTTCCTTAGCCTGCGCAGCAAGACGGGTGGCGGCTCACGCCATTTGCCGGAAGTGTCTCAGGCGGTGCCGAGTTTTCAGCTGCTGACGCGGCGGCCGGTGATCGCGGGCGAAAACGAAGTCGCGCATAACCCGCGTGCGCGATCGGCAAAACTGCGCGCCGGCGAGCGCACCTCGGCGCCGGCGCATGACGAGCGCGAGCAATCGTCCTGGCCAAAACTCTCCGACCTCATGAGAGGTGGCTAGCGCATGCGCTTCATCCACCTCCTCGTCATCGGCGCGCTGATCTTCGCGGCAGCCTATGTCTATAGGATCAAGATGGACTCCACGGCGCGCACCGAAAAGGTGCTGCGGCTGCATGCGGAGATCCGCGAGCAGCGCGATGCGATCGCGGCGCTGCGCTCCGAATGGGCCAAGCTCGATGCGCCCCTGCGCCTGCAGGGCCTGTCCGATCGGCATCTGCAGCTCAAGCCGGTCAACGGCACGCAATATGACTCACTGAAGAATCTGCCCGAGCGCCCGCCGCGGATGTTCAGGCCGGGCGAGCCGGATCCGATCGGCGCCATGCTCAACACCATCGAAGCCGCCAGCGATCCCGATAATGTGACGGGCGCCGTACCTCAGCCCGAGGACAAGCCATGAATGCTGTGACCCCGGCCAAACCGGCAGAAAAGCCGACTGAGCCTTGGCGCCAGCGCCTGATCCGCAGCCTGCTGTACGGGCGCAACGTCGATCGCGCGGCCAAGGCGCGGGCGCGCGTCGGCCTGGCGATGCTCGCCTTTGGCGCGGTCTACGCCCTGATCGGCGGCCGGCTAGTGATGTTCGCGATCGGCGCCGACGCCCACGGCGCGCGCCGCGCCGCGGCGCAGGAGGTGGTCGCGACCGCGCGGCCCGACATCGTCGATCGCAACGGCGCGATCCTCGCGACCGACGTCAAGGCGTCGAGCCTGTTCGGCGAGCCGCGTCGCATCATCGACAAGGACGAGGCAATCGAACTTCTGACCGCCACGGTGCCCGACCTCGACGAGGCCGAGGTGCGCGAGCGCCTGAAGACGCGCAAGGGCTTCGTCTGGCTCAAGCGCGAGATTACGGCGAAGCAGCAGCAGGACATCCACAAGCTCGGCATTCCCGGCATCGGTTTCCTGCGCGAGAACAAGCGCGTCTATCCGACCGGCAACGAGGTCGCCCACCTCATTGGTCTCGTCAACATCGACAACCAGGGCATCGCCGGCATGGAGAAGTGGCTCGACAATCAGGGGCTCGCCGATCTCCACCGCGCGGGCTTTGCCACCGACCGGCTGCAAAAGCCGATCGAGCTATCGGTGGATCTGCGGGTCGAGCACGCACTGCGTGACGAGCTGCTGAAGGCCAAGGAGAAATACCACACCAAGGCCGCCTCCGGCATCGTCTCCAACGTCAAGACCGGCGAGATCGTGGCGATGGTCTCGCTGCCGGATTTCGATCCCAACAATCCGAAGGAAGCGCACGATCCCGACCGCATCAATCGCCTGACCACCGGCGTCTACGAGATGGGCTCGACCTTCAAGGCGTTCACGCTGGCGATGGCGCTCGATTCCGGCAAAATCAATTTGAACTCGATGTGGGATGCACGGGGAAACCTGCACTACGGCAAGTTCACCATCCATGACAGCCACGCGCTCGGACGTTTCATCAACACCAAGGAAGTGTTCACGTTCTCGTCCAACATCGGCGCCGCGCGGATCGCGCTCGGGCAGGGCGTCGAGGCGCACAAGGCATTCCTCGGCAAGATGGGCCAGTTGACGCGGCTGCGCACCGAACTGCCGGAAAGCGCGGCTCCGCTGATACCGCGCCGCTGGGGCGAGCTGAACACCGTGACCATCGCGTTCGGCCAAGGCATGTCGGTGGCGCCGCTGCAGGCGGTGATGGGCATCAACGCGCTGGTGAACGGCGGCTATTTGATTCCGCCGACCTTCATGAAGCGCAGCGAGGCCGAAGCGGCGGCGATGGCCAAGCGCGTCATCAGGACGGAGACCAGCGACAAGATGCGGTTCCTGATGCGGCTCAATGCAGAAATCGGCACCGCCAAGACCGCCGACGTCAAGGGTTACTACGTTGGCGGCAAGACCGGCACGTCCGAGAAGGTCATCAACGGCCGCTATGCCAAGAAACGGGTGCTCAACTCCTTCACCGCGATCATGCCCTGCGACGATCCGAAATATCAGATCCTGATCATGCTGGACGAGCCCCAGGCCATTCCCGAAACGAAGGGTTTCATCACCTCGGGCTGGAACGCGGTGCCCACGGGCGGCAAGGTGATCGAGCGGATCGCGCCGCTTCTGGGTGTCGAGCCGCGGTTCGACCTGCCGCCGTCCGAGCGCCTTATTCTTGCAGCATCCAGGACAACCCAGTAATCAACCGGGTGGGCCGTTGCCGCTGCTGAGTCGGGATTTCCCTGCAGATTCGGCGATCCGGTCCGGCATGTCGACTGGAAGACCATGAAGCTGCGCGACCTCCTCGATCAGGACGTTCAGGGCAATGACGCCGCAATCGAGCCCGCGGTCGCGGCGCTCGACGTGACCGGCGTTGCGCTCGACAGCCGCGCGGTCAAGCCAGACGATCTCTTCTTCGCACTTGCGGGCAGCAAGACCGACGGTGCGCGCTTTATCGATGCCGCGATTGCCGCAGGCGCGGTGGCGGTCGTCGGCGACCATGCGCCTGACGGCTGCAAGGTGCCGTTCATCACAGTTGCCAATCCGCGCCGCGCGCTGGCGCTGGCCGCGGCAAGATTTTTTCCCGCGCAGCCTGCGACAATTGCGGCGGTGACCGGCACCAGCGGCAAGACCTCGGTCGCCGCATTCACCCGGCAGATCTGGGAACGGCTCGGGCACGCCTCCGCCAGTATCGGAACCATCGGCCTGGTCTCGCCGAAACGTACCGTCTACGGCTCGCTGACGACGCCCGATCCGATCGCGCTGCACCGGCAGTTGGACGAGATCGCGCGCGAGGGCGTCACGCATCTCGCCTTCGAGGCCTCTTCTCACGGGCTCGACCAATATCGCCTCGACGGCGTGCGCGTGTCCGCCGGCGGCTTCACCAATCTCTCGCGCGACCACATGGATTACCATCCGACCGTCGCGCATTATCTCGCGGCCAAGCTCAGGCTGTTCCGCGAACTTGTCCCGCCGGGGGGCGCGGCCGTGATCTCCGCCGATCATGATTGCTCGGCGGAGGCGATCAGTGCTGCGAATTCGCGCGGCTTGCGCGTGATGGCAGTCGGTCGCAACGGCGACGGGGCGGGCGAGGGCATTCGTCTCGCCGGTGCGGAGGTCGAAGGATTTTCGCAAGTGCTCGCGCTCGAACATCGCGGCAAGCGGTATACGATCCGGCTGCCGCTGGTCGGCGAGTTCCAGATCGAGAATGCGCTGGTGTCGGCTGGCCTCGCCATCGGCACCGGCGGCGACGCCGCGGACGTGTTCGCGAGCCTCGAACATCTCGAAGGCGCCAAGGGCCGGTTAGAGCGCGTCGGAGAGCGCAACGGTGCGCCGATCTTCGTCGACTATGCGCACAAGCCCGATGCGCTGGCCAAGGCGCTGCAGGCGCTGCGTCCCTACGCCAGGCGCAGGCTGGTCGTCGTGTTCGGCGCCGGCGGCGACCGCGATGCCGGCAAGCGTCCGATCATGGGCGAGATCGCCGCCGGCAACGCCGACGGTGTCATCATCACCGACGACAATCCGCGCAGCGAGAAGCCGGAATCGATCCGCGCCGAAATTCTCGCCGCCGCCAAGGGCGCCCGCGAAATCGGCGACCGGGCCGCGGCGATCCGCACCGCGATCGCCGAATTGGAAGATGGCGATGCGCTGCTCATCGCCGGCAAGGGCCACGAGACCGGGCAGATCGTCGGCGGAGAGGTTTTGCCCTTCAGTGATCACGAGGCGGTCGCCGCCGCATTAGCGTCGAGGATTGCATGAGCGCGCCCATATGGACGGTGGCCGAAGTGGCGCGCGCGCTGGGCGCCGCCGGATCGTTCCCGGACACGCCGATCGACTTCGTCACCCAGGACAGCCGGCTGGTGAAGCCGGGCAGCCTCTTCGTCGCGCTGAGCGGCACCCCGAGCGGCGGCTTCATCTCGGCCTTCGCCAGCGCGCGTGACGGCTGGGAGTTCGCGGACAAGGCGGAAGCCTCGGGCGCGGTCGCGATGATCGTGCCGCACGAGATCGCGGGCATCCGCATTCCCCAGATCGTCGTGAAGGACACGCTGATCGACGGCCTCTGGGGCCTTGCGCGCGCGGCACGCGCGCGCTTCAACGGGCCGGTGATCGGGCTCACCGGCAGCGCGGGCAAAACCAGCACCAAGGAATTCCTCGCGGCCTATCCGAATGCCTATGCCAGCCCGTCGAGTTTCAATAATTTCTGGGGCGTGCCGCTGACGCTGTGCAATGCGCGCCCCGATGCCAATCTCTGGGTCGTCGAGATGGGCATGAACCAGGCGGGCGAAATCGCGCGGCTCAGCGAACTGACGCGGCCGACGGTCGCGCTCGTCGTCAACGTCCAGCCGGTGCATCTGGAGAAGCTCGGCTCGCTCGAAGCCATCCGTCGCGAGAAGGTGTCGATTGCACTCGGCCTGCCCGCGGAAGGCGTGCTGGTGCTGCCCGCCGGGATCAAGGCGCCGGACTGGAAGGGCAAGGTCATACGCTTCGGCGAGAAAGCCGAGGTGCATGAAGTCGCGCACGCGCCGCACGGCGACAGCTGGCAGGTCGTGGCCGCGCTCGGCAAGAAGGAGATCGCGTTCAGCCTGACGCCGGGCGCGCCGCATCGCGTTCAGAATGCGCTGGCCGCGCTCGCATCGATCCGTGCGGCCAACCTCGATGCGGCGACGCTTGCGATCAAGCTCGACCGGGTCGGTATCATGAGCGGCCGTGGCGTCGAGCAGGCGGCCGGTGGCGTCACCGTGATCGACGACAGCTTCAACGGTAATCCGGCCAGCGTGGCTGCCGCGCTGCAAAGCTTGCAGGCGCGCAACACGACCGGTGGCCGCCGCATTGCCGTGCTCGGCGACATGCTGGAGCTGGGCGACGGCGCACCAACCTATCACATCGACCTCGCCAGGCATCTCGACGGCATCGACGGCGTCTATTGCGTCGGACCCCTGATGCGTCACCTGTTCGAGGTGCTTCCAGCCGGCAAGGGTCTCGGTTGGCACGACGACCCCGTCACGCTGAAGCCGGGCGAGGTCGCAAATCTGCTGAGGGCAGGCGATGTCGTGGTTGTCAAGGGCAGCAAGAAGATGTTCTGGGTCAACAAGTTTGTGCCGGGCCTAGTGGCCGCCTTGCAGGCAAGGGCGTAAACTGCTTGGAAGGCGCTGTTCCCGAATCCCCTTTCCGGCGCGAAGCCGTTCGTTTTCTTTAGAGGTCGCCCGACCCGATGATGAAGACCAGCGAATGCGCGTGAGGCAGGTTGACAAGGCCAAGATCAAGGCGCGTGCAAAGGCGCCATAGGACCGTCTGAATGTTTTACTGGCTGATCGAGCTCTCCAACACATTTCCGGGCTTCGGTGCCGTTCGCACCTTCCTGAACGTCTTCCGCTACATCACCTTCCGCACCGGCGGCGCCGTCGTCACCGGCGCGCTGTTCGTATTCCTGTTCGGACCCTGGATCATCGACCATCTGCGCATCCGGCAAGGCAAGGGCCAGCCGATCCGGGCCGATGGTCCGCAATCGCATCTCGCCAAGAAAGGCACGCCCACCATGGGCGGGCTGATGATCCTGTCCGGTCTCACGGTCGGCACGGTGCTGTGGGCCAATCCGCTCAACCCTTACGTCTGGATCGTGCTGGCGGTGACGCTTGGCTTCGGCTTCGTCGGCTTCTATGACGATTATCTCAAGGTGACGAAGCAGACCACGACCGGGTTCGGCAGCAAGCTTCGCCTGCTGATCGAGGCGGCGATCGCGCTGGTGGCCTGCTACGCGCTGGTGCGGCTGAACCGCGATCCCGCGTCGACCGCGCTGACGATTCCTTTCCTGAAGGACACCGTGCTGCATTTCGGCTGGTTCTTCGTCGTGTTCGGCGCCTTCGTCATCGTTGGCGCCGGCAACGCGGTGAACCTGACCGACGGTCTCGACGGCCTTGCCATCGTGCCCGTGATGATCGCGACTGCGAGCTTTGCCATGATCGCCTATCTCGCCGGCAACGCGGTGTTCGCCGATTATCTCCAGATCAAATATGTCGCCGGCACCGGCGAGCTCGCCGTGCTCTGCGGCGCGCTGCTGGGTGCGGGCCTGGGCTTCCTCTGGTTCAACGCGCCGCCGGCCTCGATCTTCATGGGCGACACCGGCTCGCTCGCGCTCGGCGGCATGCTGGGCGCGATCGCAGTGGCGGTGAAGCACGAGATCGTGCTCGCGGTGATCGGCGGCCTGTTCGTGCTGGAGGCAGTCTCCGTCATCGTGCAGGTGGTGTCGTTCAAGATGACGGGAAAACGCATCTTCCGGATGGCGCCGATCCATCACCATTTCGAGCAACTCGGCTGGACCGAGCCCCAGATCGTGATCCGGTTCTGGATCATCTCGGTGATGCTGGCGCTCGCTGGCCTATCCACGCTGAAGCTGCGGTGAACGATCGATGATCCCCGTCACGTCCTTTGCCGGCAAGACGGTCGCGGTGTTCGGCCTCGGCGGCTCGGGACTCGCCTCCTGTCACGCGTTGAAAGCGGGCGGCGCCGAGGTGATCGCCGCCGACGACAGCGCCGAGAATGTCGCCAAGGCCGCGCAAGCGGGCTTCATCACGGCTGATTTGCGCAACGTCTCATGGGCGAATTTCGCCGCGCTGGTGCTCGCGCCCGGTGTGCCGATGACCCACCCAGTCCCGCATTGGAGCGTGCTGAAGGCGCGCGAGGCCGCTATCGAGGTGATCGGCGACATCGAGCTGTTCTGCCGCGAAAGGCGCCGGCACGCGCCGGATGCGCCGTTCGTCGCCATCACCGGCACCAATGGCAAATCGACGACGACGGCTTTGATCGCGCATCTCACCAAGGTCGCCGGCTATGACACCCAGATGGGCGGAAATATCGGCACCGCAATCCTGTCGCTGGAGCCGCCGGGCATGGGCCGCGTCCACGTCATCGAGATGTCGTCCTATCAGATCGACCTCACGCCTTCACTCGATCCCTCCGTCGGCATTCTGCTCAATGTCAGCGAAGACCACATCGATCGCCACGGCACCATCGCGCATTACGCCGCGGTGAAGGAGCGACTCGTTGCCGGTGTGCAGGCCGGCGGCACCGCGATCGTCGGCGTCGACGACGGCTTTTGCCGCGATATCGCCGACCGGCTCGATCGCGCCGGCAAGAACGTGGTGCGGATCTCCGTCAAGAATCCGCTGGCCAGCGGCATCCATGTCGAGCACGGCCATATCGTGCGCAATTCGGGCGGCGCGCGCAGTGAAATCGCGGCGCTCGGCGGCATCGGTTCTCTGCGCGGCTTGCACAATGCGCAGAACGCGGCGTGCGCGGCAGCCGCCGCGCTCGCGATGGGCATCGGCCTCGACGTCTTGCAGAACGGCCTGCGCAGCTTCCCCGGCCTTGCGCATCGCATGGAGCAGGTCGGCCGCCGCGGCAACGTGCTGTTCGTCAACGATTCCAAGGGCACCAATGCCGACGCCACCGCGCATGCGCTGTCGTCCTTTTCGGACATCTTCTGGATCGCGGGCGGCAAGCCGAAGGCCGGCGGAATCACCGGCCTCACCGGCTACTTCCCGCGCATCCGAAAAGCCTATCTGATCGGCGAGGCCGCGCAGGAATTTTCGGGCACGCTCGGCACGAAGGTGCCGCACGAGATCAGCCAGACCCTCGACGTCGCCGTCGAGCAAGCCGCATGCGATGCGGAGGCGTCAGGCATCGCTGACGCGGTCGTCCTGCTGTCGCCCGCCTGCGCCTCCTTCGACCAGTATCGCAACTTCGAAATTCGCGGCACCAGGTTCCGCGAGCTGGTGCAGGCGCTGCCGGGCATGAAGCCGGTGGTGTAGGGACGCTGCTGGTTGTTGCTCCGCTGTCGTCGCCCGGCTTGACCGGGTGATCCAGTACGCCGCGGCTGTGGTTATGAACCCTCGACGTCTCTGGAATACTGGATGCCCCGCTTTCGCGGGGCATGACGGGCATTTGAGGTAAGCGCTCGCCTTCATCTCCAATCATCCCCGTTTCCTTAACCCCCCGGTAACCAACCTCGGCGACCAATGGACCGACCTCTGTCCGAAAGCGGCCGCCATGCTCTCCCGTGAAGAACGCACCCCCTTTTCCGAGTGGTGGTGGACCGTCGACAAGCCGCTGATGGGTGCCATCCTGGCGCTGATGCTGACCGGCGTGATCCTGTCGCTGGCGGCGAGCCCGCCGGTTGCGACCCGCATCGGGCTCGATCCCTTCCACTTCTTCAGCCGGCACGTGCTATTCCTGGTGCCGTCCTGCATCGTGCTGCTCGGGGTGTCCTTCCTGTCGCCGCGGGCGATCCGTCGCTCGGCGCTGATCATCTTTGCGGTCAGCATCGTCCTGATCGTGCTGACGCTCGCGATCGGCCCCGAAGTAAAGGGCTCGCGGCGCTGGATCACGCTACTCGGCCTCAATATCCAGGCCTCCGAGATCGCAAAACCGTCGTTCGTCGTCATGGCCGCCTGGCTGTTCGCGGAATCCACTAGGCGGCCAGAAATGCCGGCGACCTCGATGGCGCTGGTGCTGCTCTTGATGCTGGTCTCGCTGCTGGTGATGGAGCCCGACTTCGGCCAGACCATGCTGATCCTGATGGTGTGGGGCTCGCTGTTCTTCATCGCGGGCATGCGGATGATCTGGGTGTTCGGGCTCGCCGGCCTCGGCGCCGCCGGACTGTTCAGCGCCTATCTTTTTGTTCCCCACGTCGCCGGCCGCATCAAGCGCTTCATGAATCCGGCCTCGGGCGACACCTTCCAGGTCGATACCGCCATGGAGGCCTTCTACAATGGCGGCTGGTTCGGCCTCGGACCGGGCGAGGGCATCGCCAAGCGCAGCCTGCCCGACAGCCACACCGATTTCGTGTTCGCGGTTGCCGCCGAAGAGTTCGGCATCATCCTGTGCCTCGCGATGCTGGCACTGTTTGCTTTCGTCGTCATCCGGACGCTGTCGCGCGCCTATGCCAACGAGGACATGTTCTCGCGCTTCGCGGCCTCGGGCTTGGCGATCCTGTTCGGCGTGCAGGCCGCCATCAACATGTCGGTCAATCTCCAGCTCATCCCCGCCAAGGGCATGACGCTGCCCTTCATCTCCTATGGTGGCTCCTCGATCGTGTCGCTGGCCTATGGTGTCGGCATGATGCTCGCGCTGACGCGGCTGCGCCCGCGCACCGAAGTCGAGGCGAGCGGCCACGCCGAGGCGATGCGCAGCTACGCATAGTTTTTCGTCATTGCGAGCGAAGCGAAGCAATCCAGAATCTCTCCGCGGTGGCAGTCTGGATTGCTTCGCTGCGCTCGCAATGACGAAAGAGTCCTTGTAAAACTCGCCACCATGGACACCTCCCCCCTGATTCTTCTCGCCGCGGGCGGCACCGGCGGCCATCTGTTTCCGGCCGAGGCGCTCGGCGTCGAGCTGATCCGGCGCGGCTTCCGCGTCCGCCTCGTCACGGACGAGCGCGCGCTGCGCTACAGCGGACTGTTCACCAAGGACATGATCGACGTCGTCTCGAGCGAGACTGCGCGCGGACGCAATCCGCTGCAGCTCGCCTATGCCGGCCTGACGCTCGCGGCCGGCACGCTGTCCGCCTACAGCCTGATCAAGCGACTGAAGCCGGTCGCCGTCGTCGGCTTCGGCGGCTATCCGACGCTGCCGCCGCTGGTCGCCGCAAAATTCGCCGGCGTGCCCGGCATCATCCATGACGCCAATGCGGTGCTCGGCCGCGCCAACCGGTTCCTGTCGAGCCGCGTCCAAGCCATCGCGACGTCGTTGCCCGGCGTGCTCGATCGCGATCCGGCGCTATCAGGCAAGACCACGACGGTCGGCACGCCGATGCGTCCGGCGATCCTCGCCGCAGCTGGCGTGCCATATGCTGCGCCTGAAGTGAACGGTCCGCTGCGCCTGCTCGTCGTCGGCGGCAGCCAGGGCGCGCGCATCATGGCCGACATCGTGCCGGGCGCGATCGAGCGCCTCGAGCCTGCGCTGTGGAGCCGGCTCGTCCTCACCCAGCAGGTGCGCGACGAGGATATGGCGCGCGTGCGTGCGGTCTACGACAGACTGAAGATCAAGGCCGAGCTCGCGCCGTTTTTCACCGATCTTCCGGCACGGCTGGCCTCCAACCATCTGGTGGTGTCGCGCTCAGGCGCCGGCACCGTGGCGGAACTTGCCGCGATCGGGCGGCCCTCGATCCTGGTGCCGCTGCCGGGCGCGATCGACCAGGACCAGTTCGCCAATGCCGGCGTGCTGGCCAAGGTCGACGGTGCGATCCGCATTCCGCAGACCGAGTTTTCCTCCGATCGCCTCGCCGCCGAGATCTCCGCCTTCGCCGCCGAGCCCGCGCGTCTTGCCGCCATGGCGCAGGCCGCCCGCGGCGCCGGCCGGCTCGACGCAGCGGAGCGGCTGGCCGATCTGGTGGCCAAAATCGCGGGAATCTGACGCGAAATCGGCCGGAATTCCTACTTTTGCCGTCATGGCCGGGCTTGTCCCGGCCATCCACGTCTTGCAAGAAGTGGTAAGGATTCGTGGATGCCCGGGACGAGCCCGGGCATGACGAAGGGAACTGCGGGATACACCATGAGACTGCCGCGCGAGATCGGACCTATCCACTTCGTCGGGATCGGCGGGATAGGCATGAGCGGAATCGCCGAGGTGCTGCTCAATCTCGGCTATTCCGTGCAGGGTTCGGACGCCTCCGACAATTACAATCTCGACCGCCTGCGCAAGAACGGTGCGAGGGTCTCGGTCGGCCACAAGGCGGAGAACGTCGACGGGGCCGAGGTCGTCGTGGTTTCTACCGCGATCAAGCGCGACAATCCGGAACTGACGGCGGCGCGCGAACGGCGCATCCCCGTGGTGCGCCGCGCCGAGATGCTGGCCGAGCTCATGCGGCTGAAGAGCTGCGTCGCCATCGCCGGCACCCACGGCAAGACCACCACGACCACGATGGTCGCGACGCTGCTCGACGCCGGCGGCCTCGATCCCACCGTGATCAACGGCGGCATCATCAATGCCTACGGCTCCAATGCGCGTCTCGGTGCGGGTGACTGGATGGTGGTCGAAGCGGACGAGAGCGACGGCACGTTCCTGAAGCTGCCGACCGAGGTCGCGATCGTCACCAATGTCGATCCCGAGCATCTCGATCACTTCAAGACCTTCGAGGCGGTGCAGGACGCCTTCCGCCATTTCGTCGAGAACCTGCCGTTCTATGGCTTCGCCGTGATGTGCATCGATCATCCCGTGGTGCAAACCCTTGTCGGCAAGATCGAGGATCGACGCATCATCACCTATGGTGAGAATCCGCAGGCCGATGTGCGCTTCGTCGACCTGACCCCGGCGGGCGGCGGATCGAAGTTCAAGGTTGCCTTCCGCGATCGCAAGACGGGCGCCGTGCACGAGATCTCCGATCTCATGCTGCCGATGCCGGGGCGCCACAATGCCTCCAACGCGACCGCCGCGATTGCGGTCGCGCGCGAGCTCGGCGTGTCGGACGAGGCGATCCGCAAGGCGATCGCCGGCTTCGGCGGCGTCAAGCGCCGCTTCACCAAGACCGGCGAGTGGAACGGCGTCACCGTCATCGACGACTACGGCCATCATCCGGTCGAGATCGCGGCGGTGCTGAAGGCGGCGCGGGAATCCACCAACGGTAAGATCGTCGCGGTGGTGCAGCCGCATCGCTACACCCGCCTGCAGTCGCTGTTCGAGGAATTCTGCACCTGCTTCAACGATGCGGATGCGGTGATCGTCGCCGAGGTCTATGCTGCGGGCGAGACGCCGATCGAAGGCATCGATCGCGACCATTTCGCCGCGGGCCTGCGCGCCCACGGCCACCGCGAGGTGATCCCGCTGCCCGCGGCGTCCGATCTCGCTGGCATCGTCAAGGGCGTGGCGAAGTCCGGCGATCTCGTCGTGTGTCTGGGCGCCGGCAACATCACGCAATGGGCGTATGCCTTGCCCGGCGAATTGAAGGCGCTGGGGTAGCGCAGTGAGCTTCCCCGACATCACACCCGACCTCAAAGCCGTGATGCCCGATCTTCGCGGCCGGCTGCTGGCGAACCAGTCGCTCGCCGAGCTCACCTGGTTTCGCGTCGGAGGTCCCGCGCAGGTGCTGTTCACGCCGACGGATGAGGACGATCTCTCTTATTTCCTCGCGCATCTCGCAAGCGACATTCCCGTCTATGTCGTCGGCGTCGGCTCCAACCTGATCGTGCGCGACGGCGGCATGGCGGGCGTGGTGATCCGGCTTGCGCCGCGCGCCTTTGGCGAGGCGAGCGCGAGCGGCGATGTCGTCACCGCGGGCGCAGCCGCGCTCGACAAGCGCGTGGCGGAAGTCGCCGCGTCGGCCAATATCGGCGGGCTCGAATTTTACTTCGGCATTCCCGGCACGATCGGCGGCGCGCTGCGCATGAATGCGGGCGCCAATGGCGGCGAGACCAAGGACGTGTTGATCGAGGCGCGTGGCGTCGGGCGCGACGGCACGAAGCACATCTTCTCCAATGCCGACATGAAGTTTGTCTACCGCAACAGCGGCGTCGATGCCTCCATCATCTTCACCTCCGCGCGGTTCTGCGGCGAGCTCAGGGATGCCGAGGCGATCCGCGCGCGCATGGCGGAAGTGCAAACCCATCGCGAGACCGCGCAGCCGATCCGCGAAAAGACCGGCGGCTCGACCTTCAAGAATCCGCCCGGCCATTCCGCCTGGAAGCTGGTCGATGCCGCCGGCTGCCGCGGTTTGCGCGTCGGCGGTGCAGAAGTCTCCGAGATGCACTGCAATTTCCTGATCAACACGGGCAATGCCACCGCGCACGATATCGAGACGCTGGGCGAGACCGTACGTGAACGGGTGAAGGCAAATTCCGGAATTGAGCTACACTGGGAAATCAAGCGGATCGGAATTCCCGGCTAATTTGGACAAGCGACGAGAGAACATGCGCATCACCATCCTCTTCGGCGGCTCCAACCGCGAACGTCTGGTTTCCGTCGCCTCAGCCCAGGCGCTGCATCAGGCGCTGCCCGAGGCCGATCTCTGGTGGTGGGACGTCGAGGACAAGGTGCATGTCGTGCAGTCCAAACAGCTGCTCGAACATGCCCGCCCGTTCGAGGACGAGTTCAAGCCGGGCACGTCGGGCATTCCGTTGGAGCAGGCGCTCGACCAGGCCAGGGCGGAGGACCGCGTGCTGGTGCTCGGCCTGCATGGCGGGCGTGCCGAGAACGGCGAATTGCAGGTGATGTGCGAAGCGCGCGGCGTGCCGTTCACCGGATCGGGCTCGGCCTCCTCGCATCTCGCGTTCGACAAGATCGCGGCCAAGCATTTCGCCGCGCTCGGCGGCGTGACGCCGCCGGCCAACATTGCGCTGGACCAGATCGACGAGGCCTTCGCCGAATACGGCCGGCTGATCGCAAAGCCCGCCAGGGATGGCTCGAGCTACGGCCTGATCTTCGTCAACGCCAAGCAGGATCTCGTCGCCGTTCGCAATGCGGCCAAGCACGAAGAGTACGTGATCGAGCCCTACATCTCCGGCGTCGAGGCGACCTGCGGCGTGCTGGAGCGGCCGGACGGCTCGATCATCTCGCTGCCGCCGATCGAGATCATTCCGGGCGAGGGCAGTTTCGACTACGCGGCGAAATATCTTTTGAAGTCGACCCAAGAGATCTGTCCCGGCCGTTTCGCACCCGAAATCACCGCCGCGCTGAAGCACCAGGCGATGCTGGCGCACCGGGCGATGTCGTGTACCGGCTATTCCCGTTCGGACTTCATCGTCTCGGACAAGGGGCTGGTCTATCTCGAAACCAACACGCTGCCCGGCCTGACCAAGTCCTCGCTCTACCCCAAGGCGCTGAAGGCCGAGAGCATCGAGTTCGTCGACTTCCTGCGCGGCCTGATCGAGCTCGCTGTGGCCGGTGTGCGAAAATAATTAGGACTGGTTAACGGCCGAACTGGCGAAACGGCCGGTTTTGGAACCCAAAACCGGTAAAATGCCGGATATTGCGGCATAAATGCCTCACAGGCCTGGGCAAAAAGCTCACGTCGTTAACGAACTTTACCTTTTGTTTACCAGGACGTCCGAAGGTTAACGCTGGCGGCGCATATGACGCTTTGGCTGCCGGCGCGTGGACCGTTGCGGGTGTTGTCACCCCCAGCGAACGCTCTGAAGGGGAGAGGTTTTCTTCTGCTGAAGACCAGCACCCGGCCCGGCAAGTCCGAGACGTCATGTTCGCCAGGACCCGCGCGATGTCGCGGGCAAACTGTTGACGAGCTCGTGCAATGGATGGAGCAGGAAGCCTCACTCGGTCGCTTTTCAGATCGCTGAGGCCCCAAGCTGACCTGAAGGCGGCCGCTATCGGAGCGGTCGTGCTTCTGCGCGAGTGGGTGCAGGACAAGCGTCAGGAAAGAGTTCTCGGCGCCCGTGCTGCCGCCAAGGAAAAGACCAGGGCCAAAGCCATCGTCGAGCGCGAGCCGCCGCCGCGGTTGGTCGCGCTGGTCGAGCGCTATCTGCCGCGCCGGGTCGGGATCAGCATGACGGTGCTGCTCCTGATCGGAAGCTGCGGCTTCGGTATCGTCAAGGGCGGCCATCTCCAGGATTTCATCACGGCGGTCAACGACACCCGCAACGCGCTGGCCAATTCCGCCGGCTTCCGCATCACCTCCGTCGTGATCAACGGCCGCAAGCAGCTCAGCCAGGACGAAATCCTCGCGATCGGCGGCGTCAGCGGCCGATCCTCGCTTCTGTTCCTCGACGCCGACGCCGTGCGCGACAAGCTCAAGGCCAATCCCTGGATCGCGGATGCGACCGTGCTGAAGCTCTATCCGGGCCAGCTCATGATCGAGCTCACCGAGCGCAAGGCGTTCGCGCTGTGGCAGGAGGCCGGCCGGCTCTCCGTCATCGCCGATGACGGCGCCGTGCTCGAACCCTACGTCTCGCGCCGCTTCCTGTCGCTGCCGCTCGTGGTCGGCAAGGGCGCCGAGACGCAGGCCCGCGATTTCCTCGCTTTGCTGGCGCGCTATCCGCAGGTCAATTCCATTACCAAGGCCGCGATCTTCGTCGGTGAGCGGCGCTGGAACCTGAGGCTCAAGGACGGCCTCGACATCCGCCTGCCCGAACAGGACGTCGGCAACGCGCTTGCGATGCTGTCCAGGCTCGACAAGGAGGACAGGCTGTTCTCCCGCGACATCGTCGCCGTCGACCTGCGCCTGCCCGATCGGCTCGTCGTGCAGCTGTCCGAGGACGCCGCCAAGGCGCGCGACGATTTGTTCAAGGACAAGAAGAAGAAAAAGGCCGGGGACGCTGCATGACCGGTCTTGATCGCACCCAGACACCGAAGACACGCCCGATGCCGCACAAGCGCGGCGGCCTCGTCGCCTGCCTCGACATCGGCACCAGCAAGATCGCCTGCATGATCGCGCGGCTGAAGCCGTCGGCGCCGAGCGAAGCCCTACGCGACCGGACCCATGCGGTGGAGCTGATCGGCTACAGCCAGATTCAGTCGCGCGGCATGAAGGCCGGCGCCGTGATCGATCTCGGCGAATGCGAGCAGGCGGTGCGACAGGCCGTCGGGCTTGCAGAGAAAATGGCCAAGGTGCGGGTCGAGTCCGTGCTGCTGTCGGTCTCCGGCGGCCGGCTCTCCGGTCAGCTGGTCGAAGCTGCGGCCGACATCCGCGGCGGCGCCGTGACACCGGCCGATGTCAGCCGCGTCACCTCCACGGGCATGCGCCACGCCACCGGCGAGGGCCGCACCGTGCTGCATGCTCTGCCGGTCGGCTACACGCTCGATGGCGTCAAGGGCATCCGCGACCCCCGCGGCATGGTCGCGCATCAGTTCGGCATCGACATGAATGTCGTCACCTGCGACGCCACGGTGGCGCGGAACTTGATGCTGGCGGTCGAACGCTGCCACATCAACGTCGAAGCCATGGCGGCAAGCCCCTATGTGGCAGGCCTGTCGGTGCTGACCGACGACGAGGCCGATCTCGGCGCCGCCGTGGTCGAAATGGGCGCGGGCACCACCACGATCGCGGTCTTTTCCGGCGGCCACTTCGTGCATGCCGCGGGTTTTGCGGTCGGCGGGCAACACATCACGATGGATCTGGCGCGCGGACTCTCCGCGACCATTGCCGATGCCGAGCGAATCAAGACGTTATACGGGACCGTCATCACCGGCGGATCGGACTCGCGTGAGCTGATGTCTGTACCGACAGCCGGTGACGAGCAGGATCTGCCGCAGATCGTCTCCCGCGCTACCATCGCCAACATCGTCAAGCATCGTGCCGAGGAAGTCTTCGAAATGGTTCGGGACAAGCTGAAGGATTCGCCCTTCGCCTCGGAGCCGAACGGCCGCGTCGTGCTCTCGGGCGGGGCCTCGCAGCTCACGGGTCTCGTTGAGCTCGGAACGCAGATTCTCGGCCGGCCCGTGCGGGTCGGACGTCCGCTCGGTTTCGGCCGGCTGCCCAACGAGGCGAAGAACGCCGCCTTCGCGGTGCCGGCCGGACTGCTCGTCTACCCGCAATATGTTCACCACGAACATGTCGAACCGCGGCATACGCGGCAGCAGGTCAGGACGGGGACCGGCGGGTATTTCGGAAAGGTCGGACGATGGCTACGCGAGGGCTTCTGATGACTCCTTCCCGCAATATTCGATTTTCACCAACTCCCGCGGCCGCCGGCCGGGGCGAACCCACGCGCGCGTGATCGAGAGGCAAACATGACCATCAGCATCAATGTTCCTGATATTCACGAACTGAAGCCCCGCATCACCGTGTTCGGCGTCGGCGGCGCCGGTGGTAACGCCGTCAACAACATGATCACGGCGGGCCTCCAGGGCGTCGACTTCGTGGTCGCCAACACCGACGCGCAGGCGCTGACGATGTCGAAGGCGCAGCGCATCGTGCAAATGGGCACGGCGGCCACGCAAGGGTTGGGCGCAGGTTCGCAACCGGTGGTCGGCGCGGCCGCGGCCGAAGAGGTCATGGACGAGCTGCGTGACCATCTCTCGGGCGCCAACATGGTGTTCGTCACCGCCGGCATGGGCGGCGGCACCGGCACCGGCGCAGCTCCCGTGATCGCCAAGATCGCGCGCGAGATGGGCATCCTCACCGTCGGCGTCGTGACCAAGCCCTTCCACTTCGAGGGCGGCCGCCGCATGCGCACTGCGGAAGCGGGCATCAACGAGCTGCACAAGGTCGTCGATACGCTGCTGATCATCCCGAACCAGAACCTGTTCCGGGTCGCGAACGAGAAGACCACCTTTGCCGACGCCTTCGCGATGGCCGACCAGGTGCTCTATTCGGGCGTTGCCTGCATCACCGACCTGATGGTCAAGGAAGGCCTGATCAATCTCGACTTCGCCGACGTCCGCGCCGTCATGCGCGAGATGGGCAAGGCGATGATGGGCACGGGCGAAGCCTCCGGCGACAAGCGCGCGCTGACCGCCGCCGAAGCCGCGATCGCCAACCCGCTGATCGACGATAGCTCGATGAAGGGCGCCAAGGGCCTCCTGATCTCCATCACCGGCGGCAAGGATCTCACCCTGTTCGAGGTCGACGAAGCTGCGACCCGCATCCGCGAGGAAGTCGACCAGGACGCCAACATCATCGTCGGCGCCACCTTCGACGAGGCCCTCGATGGCCTGATCCGCGTCTCGGTCGTCGCCACCGGCATCGAACAGGCCGCGATCGCGCGCAACAGCCAGGCCACCAGCGCTCCCGTGGCGAATCCTGCTCCGCAGGCGCAGCAGGCTCCCGCCGCTCCCGCCGCGGCTGCCGAGAGCCGTCTTGCCGATCTGACCGCGCGGCTGCGCGCTGACAATCAGCGCATGGCCGAGCGCGCCCAGAAGTTCGAAGGACAGACCCCGGCCACAGGAACGGGCCAATTTGCCGCCGCTCCCACGGCTCCGCGTCCGAACGTCGAGCGCGCTGCGCTTGCCGCCATCGCCGCCGCCGTTGCGGACGTTCCGCAGGCTCCCGCGCCGATGCAGACCTATGGCGACGTTACCGTGCGCCCGATCGCGCAGAAGCCCACGCTGTTCCCCGAGCCCGAGCAGGCGCCGATGGCCATGCAAGAGCCGATGACGCCGGAAACCTTCATCCCTCCGCAGGCCGAGCGTGCACCGGTCCGCACACCGCGGATGCCGCGGATCGAGGAACTTCCGATGCCCGCCCAGGCCGAGCTTCGCCAGGCCCGCGGCGAGGTCGAGGAGGAGACCCCGCAGAAGACCCGGCTGTCGCTGCTGCAGCGCCTCGCCAATGTCGGCCTCGGCCGTCGTGACGAGGAGACCGAGGCGCCGATCGCGGCCCGCACCGCCGGTCCCGCGATGCCGCCACTGCCCGATCGCCGCCCCCAGAAGACCGTGGCGCAGCAAATCGCTTCTACCGAGCCGGTGTCCGAGTATGCACGTCGTCCCGCGCCGCAGGGCCTGGACATGCACGGCCGTCCCGCGCCTGTTGCCCCGGCGCCACAGGGAGATGACCATCTTGATATCCCGGCCTTCCTGCGGCGGCAGGCGACCTGAGGATTGTTACAATAAGGCGGACGAAAAAAGGTCCCGGCGGGAAGCTTGCCGGGGCCTTTTCTTTTGCCCCGTGCATATCCGGATTGCGTGGCCAAACAACTGATTTTAAATCATTAATTACGTATTCGATGGTTCAGTAAAACTACCGAAAACGGTCCCGAACTCCGGTCCAATTTGGTTAAGCCTTGGCGCGAATACGGCGGGTTTGGGGTAACAATCGGTAAAAAAGCGTGAGTTGGCGCTGTTTAGGGCAGTGACTATGGTTTGCCGTGACTTGGGGATACGGATTCGGAACAGCGGTCTAGGCCGCAGTCGGGTTCAGTATAAGTCGCGATGGTCGTAGTGGGGCGGTTCCTGATGAAATTTAGCCGGCAAACAACGCTTCGCGCGCAAGCCAGTGTGGCAGGCGTCGGCGTTCATTCCGGTCTTCCCGTCACGCTCACGCTTGGACCCGCGCCTGTCGACGCGGGCTTTGTTTTTATCCGCACCGGGCTCGAGGGAAGCGACCGCGAAGTTCAGGCCACCGCCGAGCAGGTGATCGCGACAGATTTCGCCACCGTCCTCGGTGATCGCAACGGTCCGCTGGTTTCCACCGCCGAGCATGTCCTTGCTGCGCTGCGGGGAATGGGCGTCGACAACGCCATCATTGAGATCGATGGGCCGGAAGTGCCGATCATGGACGGCAGCGCGGCAGCCTTCGTTGCGGCGATCGACCAGGCCGGCATCGTGACCCAGCCGGCGCAGCGCCGCTTCATCCAGGTTTTGAAGCCGATCTCGGTCAAGATCGGCGACTCCTTCGGTGAGATCAGGCCCTATGCCGACGGGTTCCGCGCCGAGGTCGAGATCGACTTCACCAATCCTGTCATCGGCCAGCAGAGCTATGCCTTCGACCTCAACCCGGAGCGTTTCCGCCGCGAAGTCGGCCGGGCCCGGACTTTCGGTCTGATGTGCGACGTCGCGCGGCTCTGGAGCGCCGGCTATGCGCTCGGTGCCTCATTCGACAACACCGTCGTGTTCGACGAGGAGCGGCTGCTCAACACCGAGGGCCTGCGCTACGCCGACGAATGCGCCCGCCACAAGGTGCTGGACGTGATCGGCGACCTCGCGCTGGCGGGTCTGCCGCTGCTCGGCGCCTACCGCTCGGTACGTGGCGGCCACAAGCTCAACCACGCCGTTCTGACCGCGCTGCTCGCCGACCGCACCGCTTGGCGGGTGGTCGAGGGCGAGGCAGCCCGCCGCACCACGCGTCCGGTGGCCGAAACCGGTCGCGGCATCGTCGGTGGCCGGATCGCCGCGGTCTACGGGCCGGACGTTTCCTGAAGAGAGACGTTTCCTGCAGCGGACGTTTCCTAGACGAGAGACGCGTCCTGAAGAGACCCGTCGCCGCGGGCGTTTGGCGGCGGCTTTCCCCGGGAAACTCCTGGTAACGATGATCGGCTAGGATTGCGGCGCGTTCGCCTTAATCCGGGCGGAATGCCTGCCTATCCGGTTGGTTGAAGATCGTTTTTCGGTTACACCGGCGTGGTCGCACGGCAGGCACCACGGCTATATTTCGCGCCCAGGACGGGGTTCATGGGCTGGCGGACACCGCACCACAGGGCGTCAGGGCAATACTCATGTCGGCACAGCGTATGACGCGCGGATATCTTCAAGTCCCGTCTCGAGAAGTCTCGTCTCGAGCCCGTGGGCTGCTTCAGGTTGTCGCCCTCTTCGTGCTCGCGCTGCCGCTGGCCGGCTGCGGCACCGGCGCGCTTTGGGACAAGTTCACCGCCAAGGACGACACCTTCGTCGAGGAGCCCGCCGACAAGATCTACAATGAGGGCCTGTACCTCATGAACGAGAAGAAGGACATGAAGGCGGCGAACAAGAAGTTCGAAGAGGTCGACCGCCAGCATCCTTATTCCGACTGGGCCCGCAAATCATTGCTGATGTCGGCCTACGCGTCCTACCAGGGCGGGGATTATGACAATTGTATCGGCGCGGCCACCCGCTACGTCACGCTGCATCCCGGCAGCCCGGATGCGGCCTACGCGCAATATCTGATCGCCGCCTCGCATTACGACCAGATTCCGGACATCAGCCGCGACCAGACCCGCACCGAGAAGGCGATCGCCTCGCTGGAAGAGGTGGTGCGCAAATATCCGACCTCCGAATATGCGACCTCGGCCAAGGCCAAGATCGAAGGTGCGCGCGACCAGCTCGCCGGCAAGGAAATGAACGTCGGCCGCTATTACGCGCAGAAGCGCGACTACACGGCGGCGATCAACCGCTACAAGGCCGTGGTGACGCAGTACCAGACCACCCGCCATGTCGAGGAGGCGCTGTACCGCCTGACCGAGGCCTATATGGCGATCGGCATCGTTGGCGAGGCCCAGACGGCCGCCGCCGTGCTCGGGCACAATTTTCCTGACAGTCGCTGGTACAAGGACGCCTATAATCTTGTAAAATCAGGCGGTCTCGAACCGAGCGAGAATCAGGGGTCCTGGATTAGCAAGACCTTCAAGAAAATGGGTCTCGGCTAGGAAATAGAATTCCATGCTGGCGCGTCTGTCGATCCGTGACATCGTCCTGATCGAACGGCTCGATATCGAATTCGCACCAGGCCTCGCGGTTTTGACCGGCGAGACCGGTGCGGGCAAATCCATCCTGCTCGATGCCTTTGCGTTGGCGCTCGGCGGCCGCGGCGATGCCGGCCTCGTGCGGCATGGGGCGGAGCAGGGGCAGGTCACTGCCGTATTCGATATCCCAAAAAACCATCCCGCGGCCAAAATCCTCGCGGAGAACGGGCTGGACGATACCGGCGAGATGATTCTCCGCCGGGTCCAGCTCGCCGACGGCCGCACCCGCGCCTTCATCAACGACCAGGCGATCAGCGTGCAGACGCTGAAGGCTGTCGGTGCCGCCCTGGTCGAGATCCACGGTCAGCACGATGAGCGCGCGCTGGTCGATGCCGCCACCCACCGCCGCCTGCTCGATGCCTTCGCAGGTCTCGAAAAGGACGTCTCGGCGGTCGAGACGCTCTGGGACGCGCGCCGCACCGCCAACACTGCGCTGGAGGAGCATCGCGCCGGCATGGAGCGCGCTGCGCGCGAAGCCGATTACCTCCGCCACGCCTCCGACGAATTGAAGCAGCTCGCGCCCAAGGACGGCGAGGAGACTTCGCTGGCCTCCCGTCGGACCACGATGATGCAGGGCGAGAAGATCGCCTCCGACCTGCGCGAGGCGCAGGAGGCGGTCGGCGGCCACCATTCGCCGGTCGCCTCGCTGTCGGCGGCCGTGCGGCGGCTGGAGCGTCGCGGCGTCAACTCGCCGGCGCTGGTCGAACCCGCGGTGAGGGCGATCGACATCGCCATCAACGCGCTGGAGGAAGCCGACCAGCATCTCCAGGCGGCGCTTGCGGCAACCGATTTTGATCCCTCGGAGCTCGAACGCATCGAGGAGCGCCTGTTCGCGTTGCGCGCCGCCTCGCGCAAATATTCGACGCCGGTCGACGGGCTCGCCGCGCTCGCCGCAAAATACGCCGCCGATGTCGTTCTGATCGATGCCGGCGCCTCACGGCTGAAGAAGCTGGAGCAGGCCGCGATCGAGGCCGATGCGCGCTATGCGGCGGCTGCGAAGAAGCTGTCGATGGCGCGGCAGAAATCGGCGGAGAAGCTCAACAAGGCCGTCAATGCCGAGCTCGCGCCGCTCAAGCTCGAGCGCGCAAAGTTCATGACCCAGGTCGAGACCGACGAGGCAGCTCCGGGCCCGCAAGGGTTCGACCGCGTCGAGTTCTGGGTGCAGACCAACCCGGGCACCAAGCCGGGGCCGCTGATGAAGGTCGCCTCCGGCGGCGAGCTGTCGCGTTTCCTGCTGGCGCTGAAGGTCGTGCTGTCCGACCGCGGTTCGGCGCCGACCCTGGTCTTCGACGAGATCGACACCGGCGTCGGCGGCGCGGTCGCGGACGCGATCGGCGGGCGGCTGGCGCGGCTCGCCGGCAAGGTCCAGGTGATGGCCGTCACCCACGCCCCGCAGGTCGCCGCCCGTGCCGACCAGCATTTGCTGATCTCAAAGGACGCGCTGGACAAGGGCAAGCGCGTTGCGACCCGCGTCAATGCGCTTGCCGCCGACCACCGCCGCGAGGAGATCGCGCGGATGCTCGCCGGTGCCGAGATCACCGCCGAGGCGAGGGCTGCCGCGGACCGTCTGCTCAAGGCGGCGACGGCTTGATTTCGTGTCCCGGACGCGCGCAACCGCGAGCCGGGACCCAGAATGTCGCCCCGATGGGCCCCGGCTCTGCAGCGCACCGCCAAAGAAGCGCTGCGCTGCGTCCGGGGCGCAAGACCTCAACACGCCTTTACCCTCCCGCCCGCTCCATCGTATCCAAGCACCATGGCCAGAGCAGCAAAATCGAAACCAACACCGCTTCGCGACGTCGCCGACCTCACCAAGGCGCAGGCCAAGGTCGAGCACATGCGGCTCGCGCTCGAGATCGAGGGGCATAACGAACGCTACTACCAGGACGACGCGCCCACCGTCACCGACGCCGAGTATGACGCGCTACGCCAGCGCTTCAACGCGATCGAGAAGCGCTTTCCGGAATTCGTCAGCGCGGACTCTCCGTCGCAGAAAGTCGGTGCTGCACCATCAGGCCGCTTCAAGAAGGTGCGGCATGCCGTCCCCATGCTGTCGCTCGACAACGCCTTTGCGGAAGAGGATCTGCGCGACTTCGTCGGCCGCATCGTGCGCTTCCTGAAGCTCGACGACGACAAGATCGATTTCTCGGCCGAGCCGAAGATCGACGGCCTCTCGATGTCGCTGCGCTACGAGGGCGGTGAACTCGTCACCGCGGCGACTCGCGGCGACGGCGCGGTCGGCGAGGACGTCACCGCCAACATCCGCACGCTCGAGGACGTGCCGAAGAGGCTGAAGGGCCGCAACGTCCCCGATATCTGCGAGGTGCGCGGCGAGGTCTACATGACCAAGAAGGCCTTCCTCGCGCTCAACGAGCGGCAGAAGGCGGAAGGCAGCACCATCTTCGCCAATCCGCGCAATTCGGCCGCGGGCTCGCTCCGGCAGAAGGATCCGACCATCACCGCCTCGCGCCCCCTCGGCTTCTTCGCCTATGCCTGGGGCGAGATGAGCGCGATGCCGGAGGCCACGCAGAGCGGCATGATCGGCTGGTTCGAGCGCTGCGGATTCAAGACCAACCCGCTGACCAGGCTCTGTCACTCCGTCGAGGAGCTGCTGGCGTTTCATCATGCGATCGAGGAGCAGCGCGCAAAGCTCGACTACGACATCGACGGCGTCGTCTACAAGGTCGATCGCATCGACTGGCAGGAGCGGCTCGGCTTCGTCTCGCGCACGCCGCGCTGGGGCATTGCCCACAAATTCCCGGCCGAACGCGCCACGACGGTGTTGCGCGACATCGAGATCCAGGTCGGCCGCACCGGCTCGTTCACGCCGGTCGGCAAGCTCGAACCGGTCGGCGTCGGCGGCGTGATCGTGCAGAACGTCACGCTGCACAACGAGGACTACATCAAGGGTATCGGCAATAAGGGCGAAGTGCTGCGCGAGGGCCGCGACATCAGGATCGGCGACACCGTCGTGATCCAGCGCGCCGGCGACGTCATCCCGCAGGTGGTCGACGTCGTCCTCGACAAGCGGCCGAAGGCTGCCAGGGAATTCCAGTTTCCGAAGAAGTGCCCGTGCCCGTTGCACACCGACGTCACGCGCGAGGAGACGGCGGCGGGCGAAGAGGGCTCACGCGCTCGCTGCACCGGCGAGTTCGCCTGCCCCTACCAGAAGATCGAGCATCTGAAGCTGTTCGTGTCGCGGCGCGCCTTCGACATCGACGGTCTTGGCGAGAAGCAGCTCCAGTATTTCTTCGACGAGGGCTTTGTGAAGGAGCCAGCGGACATCTTCACGCTGGAAAAGCGCAATTCGAAACTCAAGCTCGAGGACATCGAGGGTTACGGGGCAACCTCGGTGCGCAATCTGTTCAGCGCGATCGAGAGCCGTCGGAAGATTGCACTGGAGCGCTTTATCTTCGCGCTCGGCATGCGCCATATCGGCGAGACCACGGCGCTGGCGCTGGCCCGCGGCTACGGCTCCTGGGACGCCTTCCACGATGCCAGCCTCAAGGTCGCCAAGGGCGACGAGGAGGCGATGGCCGAGATGGACGCGCTCGACCAGATCGGCGAGACCGTGATCAAGAGCATCGCCGATTATTTCGGCGAGAGCCACAATCGCGGCATCGTCGAGCGGCTTACCAGGGAGGTCGAGATCATCGACGCGGAGAAGCCGAAGAGTAACTCCGCCGTCGCCGGCAAGACCGTGGTGTTCACGGGCTCGCTGGAGAAGATGACGCGCGACGAGGCCAAGGCCACCGCTGAGCGGCTAGGCGCAAAAGTGTCCGGATCGGTGTCCAAGAAAACCGATCTCGTCGTCGCAGGCCCCGGCGCAGGTTCGAAGCTCGCGGAGGCCAACAAGCATGGCGTCAAGGTGCTGACCGAGGACGAGTGGCTGGCGCTGATCGGGGAGTGACTCTTCCCTTCTCCCCTTGTGGGAGAAGGTGGCGCGCAGCGCCGGATGAGGGGTTCTATCCTCGAATTCAAGCTTTGAGAGGGGACCCGTGCGGAGAGAGACCCCTCATCCGGCGCGCTACGCGCGCCACCTTCTCCCACAAGGGGAGAAGGAAGAAGGCCTCACCGCGCCCGATCACATCATCCCGCTCTCTTCCTCTTCCGCCTGCTCGATCAGCGTCTCGCTCACCATGACCTCGCGGCGGGGGACGACGAAGATCATCGTGCAGGCGCAGAGCAGGGAGATCGCCAGTACCGCGGCGGTGAGCGGCAGCGTGGTCGCGGAATGGCCGCCGAGATAGGCGCCGAATTGCGACATCAGCGCGCCGATGCCTTGCTGGAGAAAGCCCATCGCACCTGATGCGGTGCCGGCGGCCTCGGGACGGATGCTGATCGCGCCGGCGGCCGAGTTCGCCATCACGAAGGCATTGCCGACCATCACGATCATCTGCGTGCCGAACAGCCAGGCGGGCGCCTCGTTCCAGCCGGTGAAGCTCCAGAGCAGGTTCAACAGGCTGCCGCAAAGCTGAAGCGCGAGGCCGAACCAGATCAACTTCTCCAGCGAGTGCCTGGGCGCGAAGCGCACGCAGAGCAGATTGCCGACGAGATACGCAAAGCCCGTCGTCGCGAACCACGCGCCGTATTCGGCGCTGGTCCTGCCCATCTGCGTTACCACGATATAGGGGCCGCCGCCCGCGAAGGTGAAGATGATCTGCGAGGCCAGCACCTGGCACATCACGTAGCCGACGAAGGCGCGGTTGCGGATCAGGATGCCGACATCGCCGCGAAAGCCGCTGCCGGCGACGCGGTCTCGGCGGGTCTCGGGCAGCGCGAATGCGATTCCGACGGCGACAATGATCGCGGCGACGGTGATGGCGTAGAAGATCGCGCGCCAGCCGAACGCGGTTTCGATCAGGCCGCCGGTGAGCGGAGAGACCATCTGCCCGATCATCAGCGCCGCGACCACGAGGCTGATCATCGAGGCGACGCGGTCGCGCTCGTAGATGTCGCGGATGATGGCGCGGCTCACCACCATGCCCGCGGCGCCGCCCAACGCCTGGAAAAAGCGCGCGGCGACCAGCTGCGGCAGGGTTTCCGCGAAGATGGAGGCGGCGCTGGCGACCACCATCAGCGCCAGTCCTCCGAGCAGCACCGGTCGCCGCCCGAAACGGTCCGACAGCGGGCCCATGATGAGTTGCGACAGCGCGATGCCGACCATGTACAGCGACACCGTCATCTGCGCGACCGAGATGTCGCTGCCAAAGGTCGTCGCCAGCACCGGCAGCGCCGGAACCAGCATGTAAAGCGAGATCGGCGCGATGCCGGTCATGACGACGAGCAGCAGCAACACCACGCGCGAGGTCGCGAGGTTCTTCGCCGTGTCCGGCGGCTTGCTGATCATGCCGTGCATGCGTGTCCGTCTCGTAGAAATTCGAATCGGACTGTAGCGCGCTCGCGCAAGACGCATATCGGCGTTTCGGAATGCGGCTATACGGATTCCGGGACGGTTATGATGAGGGCGCCATAGCGCCGCTTGGGCGCGTTGCTCGCGTCAAAAAGTCGGTGTCATCGCCGGCTTGACCGGGCGATCCAGTACGCCGCGGCTTCTTCGCATGCGTTTCCTGTCTCTGGAATGCTGGATTCCCCGCCTGCCGCCTTCGCTAAAGCTTCGGCGCCCCTAGACCTCACCCCGGCGTAGCCGGGTCGCGGGGCATGACAGCTGTGGTGGAGAAGCAGCCTTGCGCAAAGCGCGTGGAGCCATGCGGCTTTGCGACGACGCGCTTACGCCTTCAACTCCGCCGTGGCCTGGTCCAGCCAGGCCTTGGTCGTCTCGTCCAGCGCCGGCCGCACCTCGGCCCTGACGCGCGCGTGGTAGGCGTTGAGCCAGTCGAGCTCGTCCTTGCTGAGCATGCCGACATCGATCAGCCGGCGGTCGATCGGCGCCAGGGTCAGCGTCTCGAACGCGTTCATCGATTTTTCCGCGCCCTTGATATCGGCTTCGACCACCAGTTCGAGGTTCTCGATGCGGATGCCGAAACCGTCTGTCTTGTAGTAGCCGGGCTCGTTGGACAGGATCATGCCGCGCTTCAGCGGCGTAGTGCCGAGCTTCGAGATTCGCGCCGGCCCCTCATGCACGCTCAGATAGCTGCCGACGCCGTGGCCGGTGCCATGCTCGAAATCGACGCCGGCGGCCCAGAGATATTGCCGTGCGAGTGTGTCGAGCTGCGCGCCGGTGGCGCCGTCGGGAAAGATCGCCCGCGCAATCGCGATGTGGCCGCGCAGCACACGCGTGAAGCGGTCGCGCATCTCGTCGGTCGGCTCGCCCACGGCCATGGTGCGGGTGACGTCGGTGGTGCCGTCTTCGTATTGTGCACCTGAATCGATCAGCAGCAGATCGCCGGGGACGATCCGCCGGTTGCTCTTGCGGGTGACGCGGTAGTGCACGATCGCGCCATTCGGGCCGGTGCCCGATATGGTCGGGAACGACACATCTTTGAGCGCGCCGGTGTCGCGGCGGAATGTCTCCAGCGCCTCGACCGCGTCGATCTCGGTGAGCTTGCCGCTTGCCGCCTCGCGGTCGATAAAGGCGAGGAAGCGTGCCAGCGCCACGGCGTCGCGCCGGTGCGCCGATTGCGTGCCCTTGATCTCGGTCGTGTTCTTGACCGCCTTGAGCAGCGCGATCGGATCGCTGCCGCGCACCGGCTTGCCGCCGGCGCCCGTGATCAGCCGGCTGAGGGCGTCGGCCGCGGTCGCATTGTCGAGCGCGATCGATCCGCCGCTCTTGGCGAGCGCCATCAGCGTCGGCGCCATCGCATCGGGCTCGCGCACGTCGGCGGACTGCTCGAGATGGTCGCGGGTCAGATTTGAGAGCTTGCGGTGATCGATGAAGATGGTGGGACGGCCGTCCTTCGGCACCAGCGCATAGGACAGCGGCAGCGGCGTATGCGCGACGTCGGCGCCGCGGATGTTGAAGGTCCAGGCCACGGCATGGCTGTCGGACAGCACCAACGCATCGACGCCGAGCTTGCCGATCTCGCTCCTGATCTGCGTCAGCTTCTCGGCTTCAGTCACGCCGGCATGTTGCATTCCGTGCACCGTGACCGGCGCAATCGGCGGCTGTGGCCGGTCTTGCCAGATCGCATCGACCGGATTGCTGTCGACGGCGACCAGTTCGGCACCGGCCTTGGTGCAGGCGGCGGCCAAACGCTCGGCTGCTGCAAAAGTGTGCAGCCACGGATCAAATCCTAGGCGGTCGCCGGCCTTCAGGTGTGCCGACATCCAGCTTTCCGGCGGGGGATCGATCAGAGATTCCACGGCCCAGGCCCTTGAATCGACCTGCTTGGCCGCTTGGATCGTGTAGCGGCCGTCGACGAAGACCGCGGCCTCGTGCGTCAGCACCACCGCCAGTCCCGCCGAGCCCGTAAAACCGGTCAGCCAGGCGAGACGTTCTTCGGACGGCGGCACGTACTCATTCTGCTGCTGATCGGCGCGTGGAATCACGAAACCGGTCAGCTTGCGGCGGGCGAGTTCTTCACGGAGCGCGGCCAGCCGGGCTGTCAATGCGACGCCGGCCTCGGGCTCCTCGAATGTCTGGAAATGCGCTTCGAACATGGTGGATCACTTTAGGATCATGCGGATCAGTCCGCAATGTAGACGCATTTGAGGTCGCATCTGGCATGGACTGTGCTTGAACAAGTTCCATTCGAATTGAGTGGAGTACAGGATGCGGCAGTTGCGCTTCGTCCAGATGACAGGGAAATTCGAGCAAGTTGTTCATCTCAACGACGAGGGGACACTCGATGCCAGCGTTCACGTTTGAAAAGATTACGCCGCCGGTGCGCCGCGCCCCGGCTGCGGCAACACCGAAGAAACCGCGCGGCCTGATCAGCCAGATGATCGACCGTTTCGCCGAACGCCGCGCGAGGCGCGCCTCGCAGGCCGAGCGCGCGATGCGCCGGGACGAAGAGACGGCAAAGTAGCGGCATCTACGGCAGCAGCCGTACTCACCCCATCTTCCGCAGCAACAGGCTGCTCCATCCCTGGATTCGCATGTGCTTCAGAGGCACGAGGCCGCGCGCGCGGTAGGCGGCGATCACGGCGGGGACCTGGGGCGTCAACAGGCCGGAGAGGATGACGCGCCCGCCAGGGGCGAGGTGGCGCGTCATCGGGCCCGCCAATTGCCGTAACGGATTGGCAAGGATGTTGGCCAGCACTAGGTCGAACGGGCCGCGTCTGCCGAAATCAGCCGCCGCGAAGCCGATGGCGCGGATCACTCGCACATGGTGACCGACCTCGTTCAACACGGCGTTCTCGGCTGCCACCTTGACCGAGGCCGGGTCGATGTCGGAGGCCAGCACCGCGCGATGCAGCGCTTTCGCCGCCGCTATCCCGAGCACGCCGGTCCCGGTACCGAGGTCGAGCACGCGGTCCGGCCGGGTGCGTTTCAGGACATGGTCAAGCAGGAGTAAACAGCCGCGTGTGGTGCCGTGATGGCCAGTGCCGAAGGCGAGAGCCGCCTCGATCTCGATGGCGAGCTTGTTCGGGGCCACGCGGTCGCGGTCATGGCTGCCGTGGACGACGAAGCGCCCGGCCGGCACCGGGACGAGATCTTCCAGGCTCGACTTGACCCAGTCCCTGGCTTCGACGGTGTCGAAGGCCAGCGTGTCCGCGATCTCATTTCCTGCTGATGTTGCAACGAGTTCGCGCAGCCACGCCCGGTCCGGCGCGTGGGCGAAATGCAGCGCGACGTCCCACTGTCCGTTCGGCTGCTCGAAGGCGGCGACCGCCGCATCATCCTCGAAGAACATTTCGGTGAGGACGTCGACAATGCGCCTTGCGGCGATCTCGCTGCCGATCGAAAAATTGGCGCGATGGGTGGGGGCAGGCTGCATCTCAGGGTTCCGTCCGGTTCAATTTTTGGAACTTTTGTTCCCGATTTTTCTAATAACTTGCATTTATGAGGTTAACCCGACCGCAGGTTGTGCCACGTAGAATTGCGGGTGTTGGGCAACCCACACAGCTTGAAATGGAAAAGGAGGCGAGACTTGAAGCGCATGATTTTGAAATTCTGGACCGACGATTCAGGTGCAACCGCAATCGAGTACGGCCTGATCGCAGCCGGCATCGCGCTGGCGATCATCACCGTCGTGAACGGACTGGGCACCACCATGAACGACAAGTTCACTTCGATTAGCAGCTCCTTAAAGTAATTTCCGCCTCCCATTCCCGGCGGGGCAATTCTCCATACGACTGCTTTCGAGCCGCGCCCGCCGGGGGAATTGCCCCCTGGCGGGCGAAGTCGTTTTGGGGAGAGGTTTTCACAGAATGCCCACAGGCTACCCGCTGGTTTGTCCGGACTTTGTCCACGGATTATCCCGCCGCTCATTCCCGGATTTTCCACCGATTTGTAGCAGGCTTTGAAGGGGCATAACCCACCGCCCTTTCACAGCTTTGCCAACAGTCTGTCCACAGCCCATCCACAGGCTTATCCACGGCTTCCGAACAACGACCGGTGATCCCTCAGGATTGCCTGGGCGGCGTTGTGGCCAGGCGCGCCGGTGACGCCGCCGCCGGGGTGGGCGCCGGAGCCGCAATGATAGAGGCCCTTCACGGGCCCGCGATAATCGGCGTGGCCCAGCATCGGCCGCGCCGAAAACAGCTGGTTCAGCGTCAGCGCGCCGTGGAAGATGTCGCCGCCGAGCAGGCCGAACTGCCGTTCGAGGTCGAGCGGTGACAGGATCTGGCGGCCGAGCACGCTTGTCGCAAAACCCGGCGCGTATTTGTCCACCGTCGCGATCATGAGGTCGGCAACCTCGTCGCGATGGTCGTCCCACGACTTCCCATCGGGAAGCTCCGGCGCGACGTGCTGGCAGAACAGGCTTGCGACGTGGTGTCCTGCGGGCGCGAGCGTGTCGTCGAGCGTCGAGGGGATCAGCATTTCCACGACCGGCTCCCGGCTCCAGCCGTGCGCGCGGGCATCGAAAAAGGCGCGGTCCATGTAGCCGAGATCAGGGGCCAGGATAATGCCGGAGGTGAGATGATCGCCGTCGCCCGGCAGCGCCGTGAAGGAGGGCAGGCGGTCCAGCGCCACGTTCATGCGGAAGGTGCCGGAGCCGTTCTTCCAGTGCCGGATGCGGGCGAGGAAGTCTTGGGGAAGCGCATCGGCGGCGACCAGCCGCGTGTAGAGCAGTTTCGGATTGACGTTGGCTGCGACATATTTCGCGCGGATGGTCGTACCGTTCTCCAGCGCCACGCCGACCGCGCGATCGCGCTCGACGATGACCTCGCGCACGCCTGCATCGGTGTCGATCACAACGCCGCGGTCGCGTGCGGCGCGCGCCATGGCCTGCGTGATCGCACCCATGCCGCCGATGGCGTGACCCCAGACGCCCTTCTTGCCGTTCACCTCGCCGAAGGCGTGATGCAGCATCACATAGGCCGAGCCCGCGGCGTAGGGGCTGGCATAATTGCCGACGATGGCATCGAAGCCGAACAGCGCCTTGACCAGATCATGCTCGAAACGTTCGTCCAGCATCTCGCCGGCCGAGCGGGTGAAGAGATCGAGCAGGCTGCGGCTCTGCTCCAGCGACAGCCCGCGCAGGATGTTGGCGCTCTGGAATGCGTTCACGGCTTCGCGGATCGAGGCCGTGCCGAAACCATCGAGCAGGTTTGGCGGCGCGCGCAGCACGAATTGCCGAAGCACGTCGGCGATATCTTCCAGTTCGCGCGAAAACCCGTCGAGTGCATTTGCGTCATGCGGGCTCAGCCGGGCGACGGACGCCTGCGTCCGCCCCTCGCCGGTGAGAAGATAGCTGCCGTCGGGGGCGGGCAGAAAATTCTGCGCGCGCCGTTCGACGATGCGCAGGCCCTGTTCGGCCAGCTTCAAGTCACGGATCACCAGCGGATTGAGCAGGCTCACGGTGTAGGCCGCGACCGAATTGCGGAAGCCGGGATGAAATTCCTCCGTGACCGCGGCCCCGCCGACCACCTTGCGGCGCTCGACCACGCGCACGCGCAAGCCGGCCATCGCGAGATAGGCCGCGCAGGTGAGGCCGTTATGGCCAGCGCCGATGATGATGACGTCGGTTTCGATCATGAAGGGGTCAGCTGTTCCACGCCCATTCCGGGATGGTCTGAACGACCGGGCTCGGGACATCTGTATATCAAGCATTCCCCGCTGCAACATCACGAGACCCTTTATTGCCCGTTCAGGCGCCTTGTGCTCCATTGCGCGCGCCCGGCGCCCGCCGGGGCTGGAGCTTCCATGGATTCGATCGTGCAACCCGCCGCCACGGAGCAGCCGTCCTCGTCACGCAACCGGCTGCTGCTGACGGTCTACACCGCCGCGATCTTCGTCAGCGCGCTGTTGCTGTTCTCGGTGCAGCCGCTGTTCACGAAAATGGTCCTGCCGCGGCTCGGCGGCTCGCCGGCGGTGTGGTCGGTGGCGATGGTGTTCTTCCAGTCGCTGCTGCTGGCGGGCTACGCCTATGCGCATTTGTTGATGCAGGTGAGGAACCGCATCGTTCCGGTGGTGGTGCATCTCCTGCTGCTGATCACGGCGTTCGTCACGTTGCCGCTCGGCATCGCCTCGGCCTATGGCGATCCGCCCGCTTCGGGCTACGCGATCTGGCTGCTCGGTCTGTTCGTGATCTCGATCGGGCTGCCGTTCTTCGCGCTTGCCGCCAACAATCCGTTGCTGCAGGCCTGGTTCGTCCGCACCGGGCATCCTGCCGGACACGATCCCTATTTCCTCTATGCGTCCTCCAACATCGGCAGCTTCCTCGCCCTGCTGTCCTATCCGTTCCTGCTGGAGCCGATGTTCACGCTGCACACGCAGAACCGGCTCTGGACCGGCGGTTACGGCATTCTGATCGTCCTGATCGCCGCCTGCGGCGTGCTGCTGTTGCGCTCGCCGAAACTGGCCATGGTCGATGCGCGAACCGAGGATTTGAATGCGCCGGCGCCCGGTCTCATGACGCGGCTGCGCTGGATATTCCTCGCCGGAGTGCCGTCCGGCCTGCTCATCGCCGTCACCGCGCACATCTCGACCGATGTTGCGGCAGCGCCGCTGCTGTGGGTGCTGCCGCTGTCGCTGTATCTCCTGACCTGGGTGGTGGTGTTCCAGTCGCGGCCGTTACTGCCGCACAAATGGATGCTGATGCTCCAGCCGGTCGCGATCGCGGGCGTCGTCTTCCTGCTGGCGTTCGGCGGCGAACAGAACCTGCTGCTGACGCTCGGCGGTCATCAATTGTGCTTCTTCGTCATCGCGATGGCCTGCCACGGCGAATTGGCGCGAACCCGGCCGGCCGCCAAATATCTCACCGGATTCTATGTCGCGCTATCGTTCGGCGGCATGGTCGGCGGCCTGTTCGCAGGGCTCCTTGCGCCGTTCACATTCTCCTGGATCGCCGAATATCCGATCCTGGTTGCGCTTGCCGCGCTGTGCCGGCCGCCCGCGAACGAGCGGCTGGCGGGCATCGTCAAATGGTACTGGCTGGCGCTTGCCGCGCTCGCCGTCGTGCTCGTTGTGCCGTCCACCACGACGGGCGGGCTATCGACCTGGTTCGAGGATCACCGGGTCTGGATGGCCGGCGGCGTCGGCGTGCTCGCCGCGCTGCTGGCGCTGGCGGTCAACGCCGGCCGCTGGAAGATATTCGCCACCGTCGCGCTCGCGCTGGCGTTGATCCGGGTTTATCCGGCGGACGAAGGCCGCGTCACCACGGTGCGCAGCTTCTTCGGCGTGCACAAGATCGTGGTGACGCCCGGCGGCTATTTCCACGTGCTGATGCACGGCACCACGATTCACGGCGCCGAGCGCTTCCTCAACAATGACGGCACGCCGGTCACCGGCCGGCCGGAGCCGATCACCTACTATCACAAGGACGGCGGCATCGGTCAGGCCGTGACCGCGATGCGCGAGCGCAAGGGCGCGCCGCTGAAGGTCGCGGCGATCGGCGTCGGATCGGGCACGCTCGCCTGCGCCGCCGAGCCCGGCGAGAGCTGGACATTCTTCGAGATCGATCAGTCCATGGTCGACGCGGCAAGCGATCCGAAGAATTTCCGCTACATCTCGAGCTGCATGCCGGGCCTGAAGCCGGTGATCGGCGATGCCCGCCTCACCTTCGCGAAGGAGCCGGACGGTGCCTATGATCTCATCATCGTCGATGCCTATTCGTCGGATGCGATCCCGATCCATCTTGCGACCGAAGAGGCGATGAAGATCTACAAGGACAAGCTCGCTCCGCACGGCGCCGTGGTGATGCACGTCTCCAACCGCCACCTCGATCTCGAGACGGTCGTGGTCGGTATCGCCGATGCCAACGATCTCAAGAGCTGGGTCTACAACGAGGATTCCGGGCGCGATGGTGACTACATCTTCTCGACCGACGTCGTCATCTCCGCCCGCGAGGATGCCGACGTCGGCAGGCTCGCATCGTCGAAAACATGGGAGCAGACCGAAGCCGACGACCGGGTGCGGGTCTGGACCGACGATTACTCCAACATTTTGGGCGCGCTGTACCGGCGCTTGCGGGACGGGGAGTAGGGCCCGCTTCTACGGCTCCACCGGCGTCCCCGCGGGCAACGCGATTGCCTTCTCGCCAGCGACCTGCCGCAACAAATCGGGCCTGTCGGAGATGATCCCGTCGACGCCGATCTCGATCATGCGCGCCATGTCTTCGGGTTTGTTGACCGTCCAGACCACGACACGCAGCCCGAGCGCATGGGCCTCGGCGATCAGTGCCGCGGTCACATCGCCGAAATAGGGTGACCAGACCGCGCCGCCCGCCGCCTTGATGGTCCGCGGCAGCGACCCGCCGTGATCGGCCGGGCTGAAGCCCGCCGTCCAATTGGTCGCCTTGTCCAGCGCCACCGTCTGGCCCGAGCCGCGCTGGAGCGTCAGGTACACCGTCGGCATCTTTGGTGCCCGCTGCTGGACGAGCAGCAGGGTCCGCCAGTCGAACGACTGGATCATGACGCGGTCGGAGAATTTCTCGGCTTCGATCACGCCGAGCAGTTTGGTGACGAAAGATTGCGGATCGAGCGTCTCGTCCGGATGGTTCGGATCGATCTTGGTCTCGATGTTGAAGCGCACGCGCGTATTGCCGGATTTGCGCACCAGCGCGAACAGCTCGCTCAAGGTCGGAATACGGGTCCCGGGCATGGCGCGCTGGTCGGGGAATTGCTTCGCGTAAGGGCTGTCTGGCCGGATCTGGCCGACGTCATAGGTCCTGACGTCGGCGAGCCGCAGTTTCACGAAGGGCGTGCCGGGAGGCGTGACGTAGGCGCCGCTCGCATCCCGCGTGATATCAGGATTGAGCCCGCGCTCATGCGAGACGACGACTTCGCCGTCGGCGGTGATGCCGACATCGAGCTCCAGCGTGTCCACGCCGATCGACAGCGCGTTGGCGAAGGCCGGAAGCGTGTTTTCCGGCAGCAGTGCCCGCCCGCCGCGATGGGCCTCGAGGTCGAAAGCCGAATCAAATGCCGAATCGAATCCCATGGCCGGTCCCGCAATGAGAAGTGACAGTACGGTCAAGATCGTCGCAGCACGTGACGGCATGGTGGCTCATGGGGCAAGGGGAAAGGGGCGATATTTCAACGCGTTTGGCGCGTCCGTCCTATTGTATAGGCTTTCCTGGCTGTTGAAACCTTGGGCGGTGGCTTGGGTTGCGCCCGCCGCGGGGGTATGTACTCATAGTCGGTGCCCTGGAATCCCGCCCGTGCAGCAGCAACGCGATCATCGAATTATCCGCAGCCGGCATTTTCGCCGGATGCAGCGCCGGCATTTCATGATCTTCGACGTTTTGCCCTTCGTCGGTACGCTGCTGGCGCTGGTCCTTCTGTTCTACCGCCCGATCGGCGCGATGGAGCTTGGCCTGTTCGTCGGCTTCTGGCTGGTCACCGGCCTCGGCCTTACCGTCGGCTATCACCGGCTCTTCACCCACCGCGCCTTCGCGACCTCCACGGCGATGAGTGCGATCCTGGTCGTGATGGGATCGATGGCCGGCCGCGGTGCCATGCTGTCCTGGGCGGCAATGCACCGCCGGCACCACGAATTGTCCGATCACGACGGCGATCTGCATTCGCCGCGGCTGCACGGCAAGGGCCCATTCGGCCGCCTGCGCGGCTTCCTGCACGCGCATTTGACCTGGATGATCGAGCACGATTATCCCAATGTTGCGCACTATGTCCCGGACCTGATGGCGGATCGCAGGCTGGTTGCAGTCAACAGCTACTATTACAGTTGGGTCGGTCTCGGCCTGGTGCTGCCGGCCGCGATCGGCGGCCTCGCCACGATGAGCCCGTGGGGCGCGCTGACCGGCTTGCTCTGGGGCGGCGTGGTGCGCATGTTCGTGGTCGAGCAGACCATGTCCGCCATCAACTCCGTCATGCATAGCTTTGGCGCGCAGCCGTTCGTCACCCGCGACGACAACAGCCGCAATCTCGGCGTGGTGGCCTGGCTTGCCTGGGGCGAGGGCTGGCACAACAACCACCACGCCTTTCCCTATTCCGCGGCCTTCGGCTTGCGCTGGTTCGAGTTCGATCCGGGCTTTGTCTTCATCAGGGCGCTGGAAGCGCTGGGACTGGCCTGGGACGTCAAGGTGCCGAGCGAGGAGAAGATTGCGCGACGCATGCTGCGGCAGCCGGGTGACGCTGCGCCCGACCTCGAAACGGGCTGAGCATCATCGCCGGCTCACGCCGGCGATGGCGCGGCTGTGAACCGATGCTGTTCAACGACTATCCCTTTCTCCTGGTCTTCCTGCCCGCGGCGCTGCTGATCTATCGCTTGGCCGACCCCTATCCGGGCTTGCGCATCGGCGTGCAGGTCGCGCTGTCGCTCGCCTTCTATGCCTGGGGTAGTCCGTCCTTCATCCTGCTCCTGATCGGCTCGATCGCGATCAACTGGCTCGCCTCGGTTGCCTATGGGCGCGTGAAATGGCCGGTGCTGCTGACGCTGGTGATCGGGCTCGATCTCGCGGTGCTGGCCCTGTTCAAATACGCCAACTTCGTTCTCGCTAATCTGGGTCTCGTGCTCGGTACGACGCTGCCGGTGCTCGACGTCGGGCTGCCGCTCGGCATCTCCTTCTTCACCTTCCATCACATCATGTATCTGGTCGACCTGAAGCGCGGCAGGGCGCCGCTCTATGCGTTCGACCGCTATGCGCTCTACATCGCCTTCTTCCCGCAGGCGATCGCCGGCCCCCTGGCGCGCTGGTCGGAGGTGATGCATCAGTTCGGCAGGCAGGTCTACGTTCCGGGCTGGCAGCGTCAGTTCTGCATCGCCACCTGCTTCATCGCGATCGGCCTGTTCGAGAAAATCGTGATCGCCGACGGCCTCGCGCATCTGCTCGATCCCATCTACGCGCAGGCCGCGAACGGGCCGCTCGCGGGCGGTGACGCCTGGCTCGCCTTCTGCTTCTCCTTCCAGATCCTGTTCGATTTCTCCGGCTATTCCGACGTCGCGATCGGCCTCGGCCTGCTGTTCGGCGTGCAGCTGCCGTACAATTTCGATGCGCCGCTGCGCTCGACCAACATCCAGGATTTCTGGCAGCGCTGGCACATCACCCTGATGCTGTTCCTGCGCGATTACGTGTTTTATCCGCTGGTCAATCTGCGCCTGCTGCCGCGGCGCTGGCTGCCGGTGCAGTTTTTCGGCGCGATGATGATCACGATGGCGCTGTGTGGCCTCTGGCACGGCGCGAGCTGGACCTTCGTGCTGTGGGGCGTGCTGCACGGGCTTGCGCTGGTCGCCTGCACGCTGTGGCGTCGCTATGGCCCGGAGTTCCCGTCATGGCTCGGCTGGGCGCTTACCGTGCTGTTCGTGCTCGCGACCGGCGTGATCTTTCGTGCGGGATCGGTGGAGGCGGCCTGGCATGTCTTCGCCGGACTGGCTTCGCCGCTCCCGCTCGAGCGCGGAAAGCATTTGTGGCCGCTAATCGCAGCGCCGCTGTTCGCCTTCCTGCTGCCGGCGAGCCAGGACATCGTGGCGGTGCTCACGCGCCGTCCCAATCCGTGGCTCGCGGGTCTGCTCGGTCTTGGGCTATTCGCATTGCTGCTTCACATGGGTGGTCGGGATCTCCATGAGTTCGTCTACTTCAAGTTCTGAGACCGATCCCGGCTGGGGCCGGAGCTTGCTGGCGTGTCTGGGCACGCTGATCGGGGCTGCGCTGCTGGTGCTCGCATTGATGGTGGCGGTCGATCCCTATGACAGCGGCAAGCTCGGCCTGCTTGGCATCGACGGCGTCGATAATCGTCTGACCAAAATCACGGCCGCGAGCCGCGCGCGGGATCCGGATTTCAATGCCGCGATCCTGGGTAATTCGACGGCGCAGATGATCGAGCCGGCGGAATTGTCGCGCGCAACCGGCCTGCGATTCGTGCAGCTCTACATGACCGGTGCGTTCCCCCGCCAGGAACTCGCGGTGCTGGACTTCTTCCTGCGGAATCACCGGGAGGTCGGCGCACTGGTGATCGTGACTGACCCTGGCTGGTGCACGCATGCACGGGCGAAGGAGGAGGGCGGCGTCCCATTCCCCGACTGGCTCTATGACAGAACCGTCGTCACTTACGCTGCACGCCTGATCTCCTGGCAGGCCATCGAGCACGCCTTTCAACGCATCAGCATCGGCCTTGGCCGGCGACCAAGGATGAACCCCGACGGCTTTGTCAGCTACGAGGACATCTGGCCGCCGGGCCAATTCAAAGAAGTCGGCTGGCCCAGGGATCCGGCGCCGGCCTCGTCTGCCGAGATGCGGGCGACATTTCCCGAGATCGCTGCGCTGGCAGATATCGTCAGGGCATTGCCGGCCGATGTGCCCGTCGTCATCATCGTGCCGCCGACCTTGGCGACCACCGTGCCGAAGCCCGGTACGGAAGCCGCCTTGGAGCGCAGCGCCTGCGATGCCGCGCTGAAGAAAGTGGTCGCGGGCCGACCGCGCAGCAATTTCATCAGCTATCGCGTCGACAACGATCTCACGCGCGACCGCGCCAATTTTGCCGACTTCATCCATTATCGCCCAATTCTCGCGCGCAAGATCGAGCAGGGGATCGATGCGAGCCTGCGCGATGGGGAGAGCGCGAAGATCGATTTCTGAATCGTCTCAGCCGAGCTGTTCGAACCCGCCATCGAGCCAGAGCTTGCGTGCCAGCTTGCGCTGGATCTTGCCGCTGGTGGTCTTCGGCAGCGTGCCGGGCCGGATCAGCGCGATGTGACGCGCGGAGAGTTCGTGGTTGTCGGCGACGGCCTCGCGAATTCGGCCCTTGATCGCTTCGGTGTCGATCGAGTGGCGCGCGGTGCGCTCGATTTCCTGGACGATGACGAGCATTTCTTCGCCGGTCTCGTCCGGCACCGAGAACGCCGCGCCGCAGTTTTCGCGCAAAGCTCCATTGAGCGATTGCACCGTGCGCTCCACGTCCTGCGGATAATGGTTGATGCCACGGATGATGATGAGGTCCTTGATCCGTCCCGTGACGAACAATTCGCCTGTGACGTCGATGAAGCCGAGGTCGCCGGTGCGCAGCCACGCTCCGTCTTCGCCGGCAATCTGCGCATTGAGCCCCTCGCGCGTCGCCTCGTCGTTGCGCCAATAGGCGCGGGCAATATTGGCCCCACTCACCCATATCTCACCGACGCGGTCCGCGGGCAGCCGCGTGCGGTTGTCCGCGTCCACGATGGCGATCCGTTCGCCGGTGAGCGGGCGCCCGCAGCCGACGGCGACCTGTGTATCTTCGGCGTCGGAAGGCGCCTGCGCCGCATGCGCCTGCAGCGCCGTGCGGCTCACGCTGCGTGTGACATGACCGCCGCCACGGCGTCCGCCGGAAATCAGAAGCGTCGCTTCCGCCATTCCGTAGGCGGGATACATTGCGCGCGGATCGAAGCCGTGGGGCGCAAATGTCTGGATGAACCGCTCGATGGTTTCCGCATGCACCGGTTCTGCGCCGTTCAGTGCGATCCTGAGCGAGGACAGCTCGATGCCTTCCATCTGGTCGGCGCGATAGCGGCTGACGCAGAAATCGAAGCCGAAGTTCGGGCTGCATGCCACTTCCGCGCGATAACGCGCGATCGCGCGCAGCCAGCCGAGCGGCCGCTGCATGAACGCGTTCGGCGCCATCAGTACGCAGGTCGCGCCGACATAGAGCGCTTGCAGCGCGTTCAGGATCAGCCCCATGTCGTGATAGAGCGGCACCCAATTGACGTAAGTCGATTGCCGGCTGTTGCCGAGCGCGAGCCGGATCATCTCGAGATTGGCGAGCAGATTGGCGTGGCTCACCATTACGCCTTTGGGCGCGGACGTCGAGCCGGAGGTGTATTGCAGGAAGGCGATGTCGTCCGGCGCCGGCTCGGGTAGTTCGATTGTCTCACCTTCGGCCGCGGCGAGATCGACCTCGATCCAGCGAATGTGCTCATGCGCGAAGCGTGCCCGCAAATCACCGCGGAGCGCGACGGCCGAATTGGTCAGCGCCACCGCCGGCGTGCAATTGGCGAGGATCGGGGCGCTGGCATCGCGCGCGCCGTTTCGCCGCGGCATCATCATCGGCACGGCGATGATGCCGGCCATCAGACAGCCGAAGAACGCCACCATGAATTCGATGCCGGGCGGAAACACCAGGATGGCGCGATCGCCGGGACGCGCGGCCACGGTCAGTCGCGACGCGAGCGCGCCCGCGGCATCGTGCAGCTGTCGAAAGCTGAGGACAGCGTCCTCCGTCCCGCGATCGGAGACGAAGACATAGGCGCGGTCGTCGGCCTGCTCCGCCGCACGCCGGGCCAGCAATGCCACGAGCGAGCGGAAGGTTTCCATGGGTTGCGCCGACTTCAACCGCCCTCAGGCGGCGGGGCGGATTGCGCGCTTGTCGGCGAGAAACCGCGACAACGCCTCAACGGTCGGATGGTCGTAGAAGTCGTCCGTCGACAGCTCGAGGTCGAGCTTCTCCTCGAGTTCCATCATCAGGTAGACCAGCATCGCCGAATCGAGGCCCAGGCGGCTGAATTTCGTGCCGATATCGACGCGGTCGCTCGAAATTCGCAGGATATTTGCCAGGGCGGTAACGCAGAAATCCGAAATCTGCTCGCGTGTCATGTCATGTCCCAGAAACAATGGGAACGACAATAGGGGCGACCCCCTGGTTGTCAATTTGGTCGGAACGCCGCCGCGTTGAAGGTTGTGGACTGTTGCTTCCTTGCGTCGGCCGGTGCCCAATCCGTGCACGGGCTGGCGCCATTTCCTGCGGTCGATTGCGGCAAGCGCCCGTCGCGGCAGCGGCTTCCTGATTCGCTGGCGCGGCAACGCCGCGTTCAAGTAGGTCAGTTCTGGTAGTAATAGCCACGCGGTTGGTAAACCTGCCGGGGCTGCGGCTGATAGTAGGTGCCCTGCTGGCCGTAGCCCTGATTGTAGTATTGCTGCGGCTGCGGCTGATAGACCTGCGCGTCATAGAGCGGGCGGCTGCCGCGCGGCGCGGGGTAGCGCGCGCCGGTGTCGCTGCCGTCGGCCGGATAGATGTAGTTGTCGTCTTGCGGCATGTAGCGGCGGGCAGGTGCGGCCTGAGGCGTCAGGTTCACGGGATCGCCTGATGTGGCGTACTGCTCTTCGGCGGGCTGCGGCGCGCGGGCCACTGCCGTGGGATTGCGGCCACGCGGATTGCGGGCGAGCGCCACCTGCGCCGAGCCGGTCAGCGTTACCGTGGTGTTGAGCACGCCCTGCTGCTGCACCAGCGCGTAGAGCGTGGTGGCATTCTGGCGCGACAGCCGCACGCAGCCATGCGAGGCGGGCGTGCCGAGCCGGCCGACCGAGTCGGTGCCGTGGATGGCGTGCCCGACCTTGGTGAAGAAGATCGCGTGCGGCATCGGCGCGTCGTCGAATTCCTTGGAATAGTGATCCTCTTCCATGCGGAAGGCGCGGAACGCGCCGTTCGGCGTCTCCCGCGAGGGGATGCCTGTCGACACCGGCCAGTGGTAGCGCGCGACGCCGTCGACGGCGACGGTCATCTGCTGATTGTCCTTGTCGACGGTGATGTCGACCTTGGCCTGCGCGGCGCCCGCGCTCAAAAGCATCAGGGAGGTGAAAGCAATAAAAAACGAACGCATCTGACTCGTGGCCTCCGGCCTGTTCATACTAGGCGCCGCGGCTCTCCGTCCCCCGGCGTGCATTATGCCTGCAATCGCGCTTTCGTTCCAGCGGCCTGCAAAGCAAACCTTATTGCCATCGTTAACGGGACGCCCGGCGTAAGCAAGGCCGCTTTGTGCCGCAAAGCGAGCGGCAGCGCTGACATTTTCGCGAGCGGGAGATGCGTTCACAACGCCGACAATTCATCACAATGGTGCAACCATCCGGGGCGCAACCATTTGGCCGCATCGGCGTTGACGATCGCTGCCTCGACCGGCCGCTTCCGCGGCCGGTTTTACCTTTGGGAATGAAGATGAACAAAGTCTGCGTCGCCGCCGCTTCTCGGCCGGCTGGTCTGCCTTTCCGTGTGCTCTTCGCTGGCGCCGCCGTTCTGGCCGCGCTGTCCTGCGTCCCCCAGCCTGGCCATGCCCAAGGCATCGTTCGGGGCGCCCAGGAAGGTTCTTATGAAGGCAACCGGATGGCCGGCCCCGTCGGCGGCGTGGTTGGGGGCGCGGTCGGCGCCGGTGTCGGCGGTGCCGTCGGCGCGATCGAGGGGGTGTTCGGCATTCCCCATCGCGGCCACCGTCGGTGTCGCGGCTATTACGACGGATACAACCGCTTCCACTGCTATCGGTAGAGCTTGCGATTCCGGGGCGCGCGCGTGCCCCCCGGAATGACGGCCGGATCAGTTCTTCAACCGATATCCCGTGCGGAAAATCCACCAGATCACGACCAGGCAGATCACCAGGAACGCCGTTGTCATGCCGATGCTGACGGCCATGCTGACGTCCGCGATCTCGTAGAAGCTCCAGCGGAAGCCGGAGATCAGATAGACGACCGGATTGAGCAGCGCCACCGTGCGCCAGGCGGGCGGCAGCATGTCGATGGAATAGAAGCTGCCGCCGAGGAAGGTCAACGGCGTCACCACCAGCATCGGGATCATCTGCAGCTTTTCGAATCCGTCGGCCCAGATGCCGATGATGAAGCCGAACAGGCTGAACGTCACCGCCGTCAGCACAAGGAAGGCCAGCATCCAGACCGGATGATGGATGTGCAGCGGCACGAACAGGCCAGCCGTGGCGAGGATGATCAGGCCGAGGATGATCGATTTGGTCGCGGCCGCGCCGACATAGCCGAGCACGATCTCGAAATAGGAGATCGGCGCCGACAGGATCTCGTAGATCGTGCCGGTGAATTTCGGGAAGTAGATGCCGAACGAGGCGTTGGCGATGCTCTGCGTCAGCACCGAGAGCATGATCAGGCCCGGCACGATGAAGGTGCCGTAGCTGACGCCCTCGACCTGACTGATGCGCGAGCCGATCGCGGCGCCGAACACCACGAAATACAGCGAGGTCGAGACCACCGGCGAGACGATGCTTTGCAGCAGCGTGCGCCAGGTGCGCGCCATTTCGAACAGGTAGATGGCGCGGACAGCGCGGTAGTTCATGACGCCCTCACGAGATCGACGAAGATGTCCTCGAGCGACGATTGCGTCGTGTCGAGATCGTTGAAGCGGATGCCGGCTGTACGGAGATCGCCGAGCAGGCTGGTGATGCCGGTGCGCTCGCCCTTGGTGTCGTAGTCGTAGACCAGCGTCGCGCCGCCGTCGCAGAGGTCGAGCTCGTAATGCCTGAGGCTCTCCGGCAGCGCATCGAGCTTGCCTTGCAGATGCAGCGTCAGCCGCTTCTTGCCGAGCTTCTGCATCAAGGTGGCCTTGTCCTCGATCAGCACGATCTCGCCCTTGTTGATGACGCCGATGCGGTCGGCCATCTCCTCGGCTTCCTCGATGTAATGCGTGGTCAGGATGATGGTGACGCCGGATTGCTGGAGCGTGCGCACCACCTCCCACATGCCCTTGCGCAGTTCGACGTCGACCCCGGCGGTCGGCTCGTCCAGGAACAGGATCTGCGGCTCGTGCGACAGCGCTTTGGCGATCATCACGCGGCGCTTCATGCCGCCGGAGAGCGTGATGATCTTGCTGTCCTTCTTGTCCCACAGCGAGAGGTCTTTCAGCACCTTCTCGATATGATCGGGGTTCTTCGGCTTGCCGAACAGCCCGCGGGAGAAGCTCACGGTCGCCCACACGCTCTCGAAGGCATCGGTGTGCAATTCCTGCGGCACCAGCCCGATCAGCGAGCGCGCCTTGCGATAGGAGGTCTGGATGTTCTCGCCGCCGACGAGGACCTTGCCTTCGCTCGGATTGGCAATGCCGCAGATGATCGAGATCAGCGTGGTCTTGCCGGCGCCGTTGGGGCCGAGCAAGGCGAAGATTTCGCCGCGCGTGATGTCGAGATTGACGTTCTTGAGCGCCTTGAAGCCGGACCCATAGGTCTTCGACAAATTGGCGACGGAAATGATGGAGGACATGATGGCCGCAAGTCTGAGGGGCTAAGGCTGGGGAGGGGAGGCTGGAACCTACCGGGAGGGGCGGGTCAGCGGAGCCCTGACATAGGAAGGCCCTTGCGCGGCTGCAATTAGCGGGAGAAAAATGGCCTCGAAACAGCTCCTTCCGTGGCAGGTTTCGGGCAAGTGTTGCGCGATGGTCACGGCTTGATGCTAAGATCGTCGTTCACGCGGCTCTTTGTTGCGTCTGCGAGCAGGCCATGGCTACGATTCCGGCCGAAGCATATTCCCAGGGAAAAGATCGATGAGACCGAACGGCCGTCACACCGCTGGCGTCAGCCAGTTGTCCGCCCTCCGTGCCTGGGCGATGGGCCTGCTCCTGCTGTCAGCTGTTGCCATCAGCCCGACCACCGCCAAGGCGGCGCCAAGCCAGGCTGCCGTCGCGACCACGCATGTCTACCTGCTCCGCGGCGTGCTCAACATCTTCTCGCTCGGGCTCGACACGATCGGCGCCCGGCTCCAGGCGCAGGGCATCCCGGTGACCGTGGCGAATTTCGTGTCCTGGTCCTCGCTCGCGGATGAGGCCGCGACCGCCTACAAGGCCGGCCGGCTCAAGACCATCGTACTGGTCGGGCACTCCTCCGGCGCGACTGCGCTGCCAGACATGATCGCCAAGCTCAACCGTCTCGGCGTGCCCGTGAAACTCGCGATCGGGCTCGACTCCGTGTTCAAGACCAAGCTGTCGACCGGCGCGGAGCGCTACATCAACATCTATATCGGCGACGGCCCCGGCGAGCCGGTGAAGCGCGCGGACGGTTTTCGCGGCAAGCTCGACAATGTCGACGTCCGCGGCTCCGGCGTCGGCCACATCTCGATCGACAAGAACGAAGCGATCCAGCGCCGCGTGATTGCCGAGATCGACGCCGCAATCATGCGCTCGCGCGCACCGGCTCCGGTTGCCGAACCCGGCGCGCCCAGGTCGGCGCGCTCGGCGGCGGCAACGGCTCCCCGGAATTAAGCCGTTCGCAAGCAGGTGAATTGACAATGCCGCCGTCACGCCGACGGCGGCATTGTCGTATCTGCACAAGCCAACCTCGATCACCTGCCGGTCGAGGAAGGGAACTCGGCGTACGATCTGGTGTTGTTACAGCATGACAAGCGGACGAAACGTCGGCCCCATGGCGGTTCAGCCCGAGCGGACGTGGGCCGGTCGGCCTGTTTCCGAAAATGTCCTTGAGAAAAAGCCGCAGCCTCAATCGAGCCAGTTGAGCGCGACGCGAGCCGGCTTGTTAAGACAGCACGCGCTGCGGACGCAGCGTGCGTTGCTCGCCGGCAACAGCGACGGTCGCAAGAGTTCCTCGAAGTGCAAGAGTTCCTCGAATTGACAGGCCGGCCTTCCGGTGTGCCGTCTGTCTGGGGCCAGTCCACGTGAAGATCTTTCAGTGCCCGTCATGCCGCCATCCTGTCTCGTTCGAGCACATCGCGTGCGCGAATTGCAGCACTGAGCTGGCGTTCGACTCCTCGCGCATCGAGATGACTAGGCTTGCATCCCATCAATCTTGCCGTAACCGCGAGATCATCGGCTGCAACTGGTGTGTCGAGGGCGCGGACTGGTATTGCGGCTCGTGCCGCCTCACGCGCACAATTCCAAACCTCGGCAGCACCAGAAACATCATGCTCTGGCGCCGTATGGAGGAAGCCAAGCGCCGTCTTCTCTATGATCTCAGTCGCCTCAAGCTTCCGCTCGCATCGCGCACCGGCGCAGAATTGGCTTTCGACATTCTTTCGGACGAGGTCGGTCCGATCGTGACGGGGCATCTCTCGGGCCTGATCACGCTCAACCTTGCGGAGGCCGACGATGTCGAACGGGAATCTCGCCGCGTGGCGTTCCGGGAGCCGTACCGCACGCTGCTCGGGCATTTCCGGCACGAGATCGGTCACTTCTATTGGGACCTGCTCGTCGACGGCACGACATTCCAGGCCCCGTTCAAGCTGATCTTCGGTGACCAGGCGCAGGACTATCAGGCCGCGATCAACTCCTATTACAGCCGCGCCGATCGTTCATACGACCGAAGCGGCTTCATCAGCGAGTACGCCACGTCCCACCCCTGGGAGGATTGGGCGGAAACGTTCGCGCATTTCCTGCATATCGTGTCGACGCTCGACTCGCTGGCAGGTTTGCCGTTGGCGCTGGACGAGCGCGCCCGGCAGACCCTGACGGATCCCTATCTCGAGAGCGACTTCGAGGCACTCTTGGCACTGTGGATGCCGCTTGCTCGCAGCATCAACGAACTCAACCGCTCGCTCGGGATGAGCGATGCATATCCCTTCGACATATCGCCGGCGGTCAAAGGCAAGCTGCATCTCGTCCATATGGCGATCAGCGCATTCCGCGCTCAGCAGAGCCTGGCGGCGTAACTTTCGCGGAGGACAGCCCCCGTTACGTCAGGAAGGTACGAATGCTGTCCGCGATTTCCTTCGCGTGCGTCTCCAGCGCGAAATGACCGGTGTCAAAGAACTGCACCACGGCGTTCGGATTATCGCGCTTGAACGCTTCGGCGCCGGGCGGAATAAAGAATGGGTCGTTCTTGCCCCAGACCGCGAGGAACGGCGGCGTGTGCTTGCGGAAATAGTCCTGGAAGGCCGGATAGAGCGCGACGTTGCTCTTGTAGTCGCCGAACAGGTCGAGCTGCACGTCGTCCGAGCCCGGGCGCGCAAGGTAGAAATTGTCGAGGTTCTGGCCGTCCGGTGACACGGTCATCGGATCGGGGACGCCATGCGTGTACTGCCAGCGCGTCGCTTCCGGCGTGAGGAGCGCGCGTAGCGCGTCGCGATTGGCCGGCGACGGATCCTGCCAATAGGTCTTGAGCGGAGTCCAGTCGTCGCTGAGCCCTTCCTCGTAGGCGTTGCCGTTCTGTGAGATGATTGCCGTGATCCGCTCGGGGTGACTGAGCGCAAGCCGGAAACCAGTCGGCGCGCCGTAATCGAAAACGTAGACCGCGAAACGGTCGAAGCCGATCATTTCGGTGAAGCGTTCGATCACGCGCGCGAAATTGTCGAACGTGTAACGGAAGCTTTCGCGCGAAGGCATGTCGGATTGGCCGAAGCCGGGAAGGTCGGGCGCTACGATATGAAACCTGTCCGCCAGCAGCGGGATGAGGTCACGAAACATGTGGCCTGCGCTGGGGAAGCCGTGCAGCAGCAGGAGTTTTGGCGCTCCGACACGACCGGCCTCGCGATAGAACACCTTGAAGCCCTCGACATCCGCGGTGCGGTACGCGATTGCGGCCATGACATTCTCCATTTTAGTAACCACTAAATTGCCAAATAAGAGGTTACGTCCCCTTACCGTAACTTGTCAACGCCGTTCTATCAGGTTATCTGAGTCCATGCTCCCGACCGGCCAAGGACCGCTCATGGACCGCCCGCCCGCCATGTTCATCGCCGACTCTCTCGGCCTCGACTTCCTCAACTCGGTGGCGACGCCGCTCGATACGCCGGTCGACTGGATCGATGATGGTCATGCCCTGATCGACTGGCTGGCGCAGGCGAAGCTGGTGCCCGCGGATGATCTGCACGCGCTGACGGCGCGCACCACGCCGGACGAGCTGGACAAGGTTGCGGATCAGGCGCGCGCCTTGCGCGAATGGTTCAGGGGCTTCGTGCGCAAGCATGCAGGCCGACCGCTCACGACGGATGCATTGCGCGAGCTCGATCCGTTGAACAGCCTGCTGGAGCGCGACGAAGCGTTCAGCCGGATCGAGCCGGGCCATGCCGATGGCGGCGCTCTGGCATTGCGAATGAGGCGGCGCTGGCGATCGCCGGAGGCGCTATTGCTGCCGGTTGGCGAAGCCATGGCGAAGTTCGTTTGCGACGAGGATTTTTCGAACGTCAAGGCGTGCGAGGGGCACAACTGCACCATGCTGTTCGCCGACCACACGCGCAGACGCGCGCGGCGATGGTGCATCATGGCGGTCTGCGGCAACCGCGCGAAACAGGCCGCACACCGCAGCAGGCTCAAGAGCATGCAGTGATTGGGGGGCGAGATGCTGGAATGAGCGCGGATCGAGCCCCGGTTCCGTGCCCCAAATTCCACCCAATCGACCGTCACTAAGCGCCTTTGGGGGAGGCTGCAGCCTCCCGGAGTGGGACTGCTGGACTGATGATCGATTTGAGGCGACTTCTCGCGCTGGCAGCCGTTGCGCTGCTCGCCTTGAGCACCGGGACGACCGCTGCCTCACCTGCCAAGACGAAGCCCGCCGCGGCCGCACCCGCCGCGCCGCCGCCCCCACCGTTCGAGCCATTGCCGCCGCCGAAGATCTACCTGTTCCGTGGCGCCATGGGGCCGTTCTTCTCCACCGGCATGGACCGGCTCGAAGAGAAGCTGACGCAGGCCGGCTTTTCGGCCAACGTCTATGAATTCACCATCTGCCGATGGATCGGCGATCGTGCGATCTCCAGCTACAAGGAAGCGCCGGCGCCGATCGTGCTGATGGGGCATTCGATGGGCGGGCTTTGCTCGATCGTCATCTCCGAGATGGCGGCCAAGGAGAACATCCCGATCAGCCTCGTCATCACCATCGATCCCGCGCATGCGACCGGCGACGTGCCGCTCAATGTCGAGCGCTTCATCAACATCTATCTCTCCGACAGCGTGCTCGGCGGCGGCAACGTGGTCGCGGTGCCGGGCTATCGCGGTCACTATGCGAGCTATGACCTGAAGGAGAACGCGCGGGTCAGCCACATCAACATCGAGAAGTCCGACGACATCCACCGTCAGATCGTCGACATGGTCACGCAGTTGCCGCGCATTCCGCCCCAGACGCAGGTCGATGCCGTGCCGCTGCGTTATCTCGTGCCGGCGAATACGCTGGTCGAATTGTGGGACAGTGGCGTGCGGCTACCGGTGCGCCGCGGCGACACCATGGAGAGCATCGCGGCAGCCAATCGCGTGCCGCTGTGGTCGCTGGCGCAGAGCAACTCGCTGCCGGAGAACGCGACGCTCACCCCCGGCCAGTCCATCATCGTTCCACGCCACCTGACGCCGCCGGAGCCGACAGCCGCCATGGCGACCCCCCCGCCGGGACGGCGGTAAGCAGTCAGCAACGGAGATGGTCGGGATGGGCTGATGCAGGCACCATCCCTCGCGGCCCCTGTCATTCACGCATCTTGTGCCGCGGCAGCCATCTTGATGCGGGTGTCGCCAAGGAGGAGCGAGCCGTGGCGGAAGCCCGGCCCGCCGGGCGATAGGGCGCGGCGAGAAGCATCATAAACAATGCCCTGTCAGCCGCATATTTGGCAGCGGGTCGGCCATTTTCGAAGCCGTGCATGACCAGGCGTCCTTCCGTCGTGCAGACACGCCATCGCCATGTCCTTCGACCGCACTTCTTCAGGAACACTTCGAATGTCGGGAGGTGTTCGGGCATGTCGATCACCCGTGCCGGCTTGCCGTCAGGCGCGTGGTGGCGTTCCCCATCGCCCGGCTCGGAGCCTGAAAGGTGAGCGGAAAGGCGGAGACGGCGAGCTTCTCGATCGCCGAGCGCTCCTCGGACACACGTCTCTCGATGAACCGCCGTTCGAACTCGGTCAGCTCGGTCTTGAGCAACCGCTGATAGCGGCTGATGTTGCTGCGGTGGCCGCGCAACAAGGCCAGCTCTTCATCAAGCATCATCGCAATCCCCGTCGAGCTGTCATTGCCTAGGCTGCGAGGCCGGTTCGTTCGACCGATCGCGTGCGGACCGGCTTGCCGCCCGGAGGGCCCTTCGGATGATGGTCGAGGCTCGCGAGCGCTTCCAGAATTTCGTCGATGGTGACGGCTTTGTCCGAGCCGGGCAGCTCCCGCAATGTCGGGCTCGAGGCGACACTGGCTGCGTCCGAAGCCCAGGACGCGAGGATCGCGCGCTTCTCGCCGATCGACAAAGTTGGATCGGCTATGACGTCGCGGGGATGATCATAGACGGAGCCAGGGTGCAATATCGCGTTCAGATCGATGATGTTGTCGGCATGATCGAGCATGAGAGGTCCTCCTCCTTTCTCTAAAACCTCTGACTTGCATTCGGGTACGCGATCGAAGGCCATGGCCCATCCCGCCCGACGATCGGGCGGGATCACCGGGCCTCCGACAGACCGAATTCAGGCGGCTTTGCCCTCGAGTTGATGCACGTTGCCGGACGGCGCGGCATTGATGGCAATTCGCCGCGGCTTCATGGCTTCAGGGATTTCTCGGACCAGTTCGATCTTGAGCAAGCCGTTCTCGAACGAGGCGCTGTGCACCTGAACATACTCGGCCAGGTTAAACTGCCGCTTGAACGGTCGCGCGGAAATGCCCCGGTAGAGATATTCGCGTTCGGTTCTGTCCGGCTTGTTTCCCTCGACGGTCACCGCATTCTGCTCGGCCGTCACCGCGACCTCGTTGGGTGAGAAACCCGCAATCGCAAGCGAAATCTGGTAGCGATCCTCGCCGAGACGTTCGATGTTGTAGGGAGGATAGTTGTCCTCGCCGGCACGCTGTGCCGTTTCAACGAGGTCGAAAAGGCGGTCGAAGCCAACGGTCGAACGCCACAAGGGAGAGAAGTCGTAACGCGCATAGCCAGATCCTCCAAGGAGCAAAATGGATACGAACGACACCGGACACGACCGGTGCCCGTCTCAGCTTCCCGACCCTACAGGCGTCGGGAACGCCACCTCTCGGCGGCAGCGGAAAAATAAAAAAAGCCCGTTTTGGTTTCAAGAGGGGGGCTCAAAATTTTTCGGAAACCCTGGCGCCTCCCGCTGACGTAGCTCGGATTACACGTTCGATCCGTGGATCGCTTCGATCACGGCATCGGTCACGTCCTTCGTCGTCGCCTTGCCGCCGACATCGGGCGTCAGCACGCCGGCCGCGCAGACGCGCTCCACCGCCGCCATCAACCGCACCGCCGCGTCCTTCTCGCCCAGATGCTCCAGCATCTGTGCGCCGGTCCAGAACGTCGCGACCGGGTTGGCGATGCCCTTGCCGGTGATGTCGAAGGCCGAGCCGTGGATCGGCTCGAACATCGAGGGGAAGCGGCGCTGCGGGTCGATATTGGCGGTTGGCGCGACGCCGAGGCTGCCCGCCAGCGCCCCGGCGAGGTCGGAGAGGATGTCGGCGTGCAAATTGGTCGCGACAATGGTGTCGAGGCTCTTCGGATGCAGCGTCATGCGCACCGTCATGGCGTCGACCAGCATCTTGTCCCAGGTCACATCGGGGAATTCGGCCGCGACTTCGGCGGCGATCTCGTCCCACATCACCATGCCATGGCGCTGCGCGTTCGACTTGGTCACCACGGTCAGGAACTTGCGCGGGCGCGACCGCGCCAGCTCGAACGCATAGCGCATGATCCGCGTCACGCCGACGCGGGTGAACACCGCGACCTCGGTGCCGACCTCTTCGGGGAGACCCCTGTGGGCGCGGCCGCCCATGCCGGCATATTCGCCCTCGGAATTCTCGCGCACGATCACCCAGTCGAGGTCGCCGACGCCGACATTGCGCAGCGGCGAGGCGACGCCCGGCAAGATCTTGGTCGGCCGCACATTGGCGTATTGGTCAAAGCCCTGGCAGATCGGCAGCCGCAGGCCCCACAGCGTGATGTGATCGGGCACGTCGGGCACACCGACCGCGCCGAAATAGATCGCGTCGAATTTCTTGAGCTCCGCGAGACCGTCGGCCGGCATCATCACGCCGTGCTTCTTGTAATAGTCCGAACCCCAGTCGAAGGTCTTGATGTTGAAGGCGAGGTCACCGCTGCGGTTGGCCAGCGCCTCCAGCACGCGGACGCCGGCGGAGATGACCTCGGGGCCGATGCCGTCCGCCGGTATCGCTGCAATCGAATGGGTACGCATGAAGGGCTCCGTCCAGATGTCGGTGGGGTTGCGTAACGCTAGCGAACCTAGGCGGGGAAGGGGCCGGGACTCAATCGGCGCTGGTTTATACAAAAAAATGATATAATCCCGTCACAGGATCAGAGGACCGGTGGATGGAATTGCATCAGTTGCGATGCTTCGTGGCGGCGGCCGAGCAGTTGCATTTCGGCCGCGCGGCGCAGCATCTCCAGATGCTGCCCTCCGCGCTCGGCCGCCAGATCAGGCTGCTGGAGCAGGATCTGGGCACGCGGCTGTTCGCGCGGACGACGCGTGCGGTGTCGCTGACGGAAGATGGCGTGACGCTGCTGCGTGATGCCCGTGCCATCCTCGCCCGCGTCGAGGCGGTCGAGACCAACCTGCGCAATCGCGCGCGCGCGGGGGCTGCTCGAAAACTCCGGGTCGGCGCCATCGACAGTGCCGCGGCGGGGCTGTTACCGGCGCTGCTGCGCGATTTTCGCGCAAAGCATCCCGATATCGCAGTGCAGCTCCTGGAAGAGAAGACCGTCCGGCTGCTGCCGAAGATCCTGACCGGCGCGCTCGATCTTGCCTTCGTGCGTCCACCGGCTCAGCGGGACAAGCGGCTCGAATTCCGCGATCTGCTGCAGGAAACAGCCATCGTGGCCTTCCCGCAGCGCCACGCGCTGGCCAAACGCAAGTCGATCACGCCGGCGGAGATCGCCGAGGAGGCGATGCTGGTGCCGGATCGTCGCTCGCGGCCGCACAGCCACGACCTCACGATAAGACTATTCGAGCAGGCAGGCCTCACGCCGCGCGTCGTGCAGGTCGCCGACGAGAAGCAGACCATCATCAATCTCGTCGCAACCAGGCTCGGGGTCGCGATCGTGCCGCGCTGGACCATGCGGATGGCGGTTTCAGGCGTGCGCTTCGTGCCGCTGCGGCCAAAGCAGATCGGGCCCGTCGGCCGGCTGCCGCTCGCTGCCGCATGGCTGCGCGGCTCGCGCGACCCCGCCCGCGACGCAATGCTCTCCGTGCTCGAGACGCGCCTGCGCAGCTATGCGCGCGACGCCTGAGGCGCTATGACATCGACTTGGCGAGAGGGGTGATGCGATGGCTGAACGGACAGCTTCGAACGAATTGCGGGTTGCCGTCGCGGGGCTCGGCTCGATCGGCACCAAGATCGCGACCGCGCTCGATCAGGGCATCGAGGGATTGACGCTCTCCGCCGTGGCGGTGCGCGATCCTGCAAAGCATCAGAAATTGCTCGGCAGCCTGCGTCGTCCGCCATCCCTACTGCCGCTCGACCAGCTCGGCGACGCCGCCGATATCGTGGTGGAGTGCGCGCCGAGCAGCCAACTCCGCGCGATCGTCGAGCCCGCGGTGAAACGCGGCAGGGCCGCGGTCGTTGTCAGCGTCGGTGGGCTGCTCGACAATTTTGATCTCGTCGATCTCGCCCGGGCCAATGGCGGCCGCATCCTCGTGCCGACCGGCGCGCTGATCGGGCTCGACGCCGTCAACGCCGCCGCGATCGGCACAATTCACTCGGTGAAGATGGTGACGCGCAAGCCGATCGACGGCTTGAAGGGCGCGCCGTTCATCGTCCAGAACAACATCGATATCGACAATCTGCGCGAGCCGCTCAAGCTGTTCGAGGGGACCGCGCGAGAGGCAGCGAAAGGCTTTCCGGCCAATCTCAACGTCGCGGTCGCGCTGTCGCTCGCGGGCGTCGGGCCGGATCGCACCCAGGTGCAAATCTGGGCCGACCCGACTGTGACGCGCAATGTTCACCGCATCGAGGTCGAGGCGGATTCGGCGCGCTTCTCGATGTCAATCGAGAACATCCCCTCCGAGAATCCTAAGACCGGATTGATCACGGCGCTGTCGGTGATCGCGCTGCTCCGCAAGCAGCGCGCCACGTTGTGTGTGGGGACGTAACTTTCAAGCGCCCGTCACGCGCCAGATCACGTTGCCGACGTCGTCGGCCATCAGCAGCGATTTCTTGTCGGGACCGATCACGACGCCGACCGGACGGCCGTAGGATTCTTTCTCGTCCGGCGCGAGGAAGCCGGACAGGATGTCGCGTGCTGGACCCGAAGGCTTTCCGTTCTCGAACGGGATGAACACAAGCTTGTAGCCGGACAGCGTGCTGCGATTCCACGAGCCGTGCTGGCCGATCGCCATGCCGTCGGGGAAGCCCGGCAGCGTGCCCGCGGGCATCCAGCACAGGCCGAGCGAGGCGGTGTGGCCGCCGAGCGCGTAGTCAGGCGTGAGTGCCTTGGCGACCATCGCCGGATCCTGCGGCACGCGGTCATCCACCGTCTTGCCCCAGTAGCAATAGGGCCAGCCGTAGAACCCGCCGTCGCGTACCGAGGTCAGGTAGTCCGGCGGCGTTTCGTCGCCGAGGCCGTCGCGCTCGTTGACGACGGTCCAGAGCACACCGGTCGTCGGCTCCCAGGCGAGACCAACCGGGTTCCGCAGGCCGGCGGCGAAGATGCGGTGCGTACCGGCGACGAGGTCGAGCTCGTAGACCGCGGCGCGGCCTTCCTCGACCTCCATGCCCATCTCGCCGATGTTGCTGAGCGAGCCGACGCCGGCATAGAGTTTCTTGCCGTCGGGGCTTGCGAGCAGGCTGCGGGTCCAGTGGCCGCTCGGCTTGAAAGTGGTGAGGCGCTTGCCCGGCGCGGTGATGCGATCGGCATTCGCCACGTACGGGAAGGCCATCACGCCGTCGGTGTTGCCGACATAGAAGGTGTCGCCGACCAGCGCCATGCCGAACGGCTGGCTGAGGTTTTCCATGAACGCGCCGCGATACTCCGCGACGCCGTCGCCATCCTTGTCGCGCAGCAGCGTGATGCGGTTGGCGCTGACGCCGAGCGCGGCGGCGCGCCGCATCGTCGCTTGCATTGCGTAGTGAAACACGGACCGCGGCGCCCCCGCGATCTGCGTCGCCTCCGCGATCAGCACGTCGCCATTGGGCAGCACCTCGATCCAGCGCGGATGGTCGAGGCCGGTCGCGAACGCATTGACCTTGAGCCCGGGTGCGACCGTCGGCTTCTGTCCTTCGCTCCAGCCCCGCGCCGTCGGCATCTTCAGTGTCGGAATGGCGCCTTGCGGTTTTGCTTCGGGAATCGCGGGCGACTGGCCCCAGGCCGGCGCAGGCACGGTGCCTGACAGCTTCCGCCATTGCAGCGCGATGCCGCCGAGAAGCGCAACGAACTGCGCAAAGATGCTGGAAAACGTCATGAGAAGCCCCTGTTTGCGGGCGCATCCAACGGGCTGGCGGGGCAGACGTCAACCTGTGCGATGGGCCGCGGGGCTCTATTCCCGTGGAATGGCAGCCGTTCGAATTTGCATGGGACGAATGCCGGGAAGCGGGGCCCGGAGATCAGTGGCCGATCTGCCGCTCTGCCCGGCGCGCCGCGCGAAAATCATCCAGATGATGGATGTTCGGCGCGAGCGCGGCCTCCCTGGACAGGAGATGATAGACACGCGCCACGGTGCGCTGCTTCTGCTTCGGCCGCCCCGGCGGCAGCGCCCGCGCCTTGCGGACGGCGGCGATCGCGTGCTCGCGAAAATAATCGTAGGCGTCGGACATGGCTCGATGCTCTGCGGTCAGTGGCAGGTATCGAGAGGCTAACGGCCTGGAGGGAAGGCAGTTCCTCTCGCTGTCGTCCCGGCCTAGTGCGCAATTGCGCACGGGGGGCCGGGACGACAGCGAATGTGGGGCGCGTCCGCCGCTCTCAGCGCGGCGACAGGAACGGGATGATCATCGGCACGCGGCGGCAATAGGCGCCGTAGGCGTCTTCGCCGAGCTCCTTGGACAGGAACACTTCTTCCATCCGGCCCTTCTGCCACATGCCGAGCGAGATCAGGATCGCGCCGAGCATCGCGGTCACCGTGCCGACCGCGATGCCGGTCACCAGCATGCCGAGGATCAGGCCGGTGTAGATCGGATGGCGTACGATGCCGTACGGGCCGGTGTCGATGACGCGGTGGTCTTGCTTGTGGGTGATGGTGTTGGACCAGAATTGTCCGAGATGCAGCCGTCCCCACCAGGTGAAGGAGATGCCGGCCAGCACGATCAGCGCCACCACGTAGACAGCTGTATTGCTGAACACCCAGAGCGGCTTCTCGCCGAGCACTTCCGCGGTCCATGGCGTGAACAGGATGCCGCCGACCAGGATCGGGATGCGATAGCGGCCGGACTCCAGCGTCATTACCTGCTTCTGGGTGCGGCCCTGCCAGAACGAGGCGCCGACCCAGCTTGCGAGCCAGGCGAGCCAGATCAGGGCGAGCAGTTGCGTCGGCCAAGTCGTGGTCCAACCACCCCAGGCGACAGAGAGAAGCTTGCTGAAATCGAAGGACATGCGGAAAGGTTCTTTGGGTTGGGCGGCAGCTCAGCTGGCGCGCGAGGAGAGCGCGTGATGCTCGATGGCGCCGGAGGCAAGCGCGCCGCCGCGGGCGAGAAGATGGGTGATGGTTTCGCGCAGGACCGGCTCGATCGGGCGCGGCGCGTAGCCGAGTTCGGTGCGCGCCTTGCTGATCGAGAGGTCGCTCGCGGCGAGCGCAATGCGCACGCCCTCGGCGGTGCCGTTGGGCGGCCTGCGCGTGATGCGGTCAGAGAGATATTCGAGCATGATGCCGGACAGCTCGGCCATCTTGCCGGGAACGACGACCGGGAATTGCCGGCGGCCGCTCATCGCGGACATCATCCGCAGAATCTGGCCGAGCCTGACGCAGTCGCCGCCGAGGATGTAGCGCTGGCCGTTACGCCCGCGTTCCATGGTCAGCACGAGGCCCATGGCAACGTCGCGAACGTCGACGAGATTGACCGGGAAGTCGAGATGCGGCTGCACTTTCTTCTGCAGGAAGTACCACAGCATCGCAGTCGGCGGCGTCAGATTGTGGTCGGCAGCACCGATCGGCATGGTCGGGGTGCCGATCACCAGCGGAAAACCTTCAGCTGCGGCCTTCGCGGCGCAATGCTCGGCCAGCGATTTCGACCGCGTGTAGGCGCCCGGCATCGCATCGGCCGGCTGCAGCGCCTCTTCGGCGGGAACACCGTTGAGGTCGGAATAGGGGAATAGGATCGATTCCGTCGAGCAGTGCAGAAAGCGCGAGACCCCGCGCTTCATCGCGGCCGCGAGCACGATCTCGGTGCCGCGGCAATTGACGTCGTGAAAGGCCTGCTTGTCGGCGACCCACATGCCGGGCAGGCCCGCGAGGTGATAGACCTGATCGACCCCAGCAATCGCGGCATCGACCGCGGCACCGTCGAGCACCGAGCCTTGGGCATATTCAACGTCGGCATACGGCGCGGCAGGCGCACGGACGTCGAGAACACGCACCCGCTGCCCACGGGCGCGGAGCGCTTCTACAAGATGATGTCCGATGAAGCCGCTGCCACCGGTAACCAGTACGAGAGCCATGCAGTAGGTTTGCTGTTTCGCGTCTAGAACTATCGGGTTGAAAGGGAATTGGTCGGAGCAGGCGCCAGAATCGCGGCAAGGTCGCGACGGAAGCCCAATGCAATGAATAATTTTGCCATGACAAACATCGGTCCAAGCAGAAAATGCGTGGGGTGGTCGACCATCGACGGCTGCCGCTCCTCGAAAACCTTGTGACCGACGATTTGCGACGCGACGCCGAGCCCGATCAGCACCACAAAAATCGACCACATCATGACGATCGAGACCTGATTGCCAATCGCGGTTGCGACCGAAAGCAGCACGATCATCGAGGCGAGGATGCCGAGCCCGATCCCGGCGTCCAGCATCAGCCAGTAGGCCAGCACCGGCAGGGCAAGAACCATGGCCAGGCTGACCTCGATCCCGAACACCGGGAAATGGACCAGCGTCAGCGGCAGCACGGCGCCGGTGAAGAGCAGGAGGATGCCGACCACGTGCATCGCGCAGTTCCAGGGATCGCGATGATATTCGACGTAGTCGGCCAGCTGACGTTGAAAATAACTGGCCATCTCGGTCTCGTGCAGCATGGGGTCGGGCAGGGCGAAAAAAGCCTATAGCACCTGATAGGGCGGTGCACAAACCGGCGTAATTGTCGCGCGAAACCGCGCTGTTGCGCTGTGAGACAGGTCACAAAAGAAACGTGACTTCAAAGGGTTGCGTCAGACGCCGTGGCGCGTCCGCTCAGCGCTTCTTGGCGGGCTTTTTCGCCGCAGGCGCAGGTGTCGCAGCCGGATGCGCAGGCGCTTCCTCCGGTACCTTGGCGTAGGTCAGGATTTGCAACTGGGCGTTGGCGGCTGAGGTCGGCCTGGCCCGGTCGAGAAACTGCTCCTCGCCGAGGCCGATCGGATGCAGCCGCTTGGTCGAGATCTTGAACGTGTTCACCAGCACGTCGCGTATCGCGTCCGCCCGGCGCTGGCTCAGGATCGCGTTGGCCTCGCGCGTCTTCGCGTTGGATTCGACATGGCCGACGATCAGGAACGTGTAGGGCAGCAGCGAGGCATGGACCAGCGCATCGGCGAGGCGGCCGACGGTCTGGTAGGACGCCGGCTGGATGATCGGCGTGTCGGCGTCGAACTGGATCTGCGCAGTGAAGGTCGGCAGATTGACCAGATCAGGCGCGATCAGCGGCCGGTTCACCGGACCGGGATCGTTCTTGATCCTGGCCTTGGCCCGCTCCATCACCTGCAGCTTCAGCGCGGGGAGATCGATCTCGGCGGCTTGTTCGAAATGGTTGAGCTTGCCGACGATGTCGTCGCGGGTTGGCGGCGCCGTCTGCGCTTCCGCTGTGCCCGCGAGCAAAGCGAGGCCGAGCGCGATGCATATTCCGGCGGTGGAAAGCCTCGTCGCTGGCATCACCGATACCCCGCGTCGTCAACGGCCTTCAGGCAATTGTTGCTGATGCCCTTGGGCGTCGAGACCAGGCAGGGGACCGCCTTGCTGGTCTCCTTGGTCGAGCCGCCGCAGACCTTGACGATCTCGCGCTGGCAGACGTTCGCCACGGTGACACGGGCTGCGACGCGCTTCTGGATGGCGTCGAAGGCACCGAGATAATCGCTCTGGCACTGCTGCGAGAGCACGTCGCGGTTGCGCGAGAGGCACTCCTTCAGGCGGGTCGAATCCGGGTTGACGCCGCGGCAATTGGCGACGATTTCCGCGCCGCAACTTTTCGCCAGCAGCCCGATCGCATCGCCAAAGCTCATGGTCTCCGCCGCCGCAAGCGACGGCATACCCAATGCCAGCAAGATCAGTGTGATGGAGCCCCGGACCATGGCCGCATCTGATACGGGGAAGTTCACGGTGGTCAAGGGCTGTTCGGACCTGAACTGTCGAGAGTCCGACCAGTGCGGCGAACAGTCCTCACTCCGTGGCCTCAGTGAGGGGTGGCCATTCGATCAGGGCGACCGTGTGCTTCCCGAGCTCGTCGGCGACATCAGGGTCGGCCTTGAGCTCGTCCAATGTCCGCGGCGGGGGAAGCTGGCGGCCGTCCGCGGTCAGTTCCTGTGCATAGAACGCGAGTGCCTCGGGCGCATTCTCCAGGGCCTCATCGACGTCGTCGCCGCCGGAAATGCAGCCGGGCAGGTCCGGAAACCACACGCCGACGGCTTCGTCCGGGCCGGCGTCCTCGATGATGGCGATGTAGTGCGGCATGCAGGCCTCACGCCCGCTGCACAAAACTGTCCACGACCTTCTTCTCCCCCGCCTTGTCGAAGGCGATGGTGAGCTTGTTGCCGTCGATCTTGGTGACGCGGCCATAGCCGAATTTCTGGTGGAAGACGCGGTCGGAGAGGGAGAATTCCGAGGTCGTGCCGGTGGATTTGGCCACCAGCTCGCCCTCGATCGTCAGCGGCCCGCGGCGGCGCGAGGAGAAGCTGCCGAAATCGGGCGAGGACGACTGGGACGAAAACGACGAGGCCTGTTCCTCGAAACTGCCGCGGCCGCCATTGCCGCCGCCACCGCCGCCGCGATTGCGATTGGCCTGGGCGCGCTGCCAGCCCGGGGTCGAATAGGTGGAGCCGAACGCTTCCATGTCGTCGAAGCGGGAGGCGCCGTAGCCGCCGGTGCCGCCCCAGGCCGAGCCGCCCTTGGATTCCGTGATCTCGACATTGGCCGCGGGCAGTTCGTCGAGAAAGCGCGAGGGGATCGTGGTCGACCAGGTGCCGTGGATCCGGCGGTTGGTGGCAAAATAGATTTTGGCGCGGCGGCGGGCCCGGGTCAGGCCGACATGACCGAGCCGGCGCTCTTCCTCGAGGCCGGCGCGGCCCTGTTCGTCCAACGTGCGCTGGCTCGGAAACAGGCCTTCCTCCCAGCCGGGCAGGAACACGTTGTCGAATTCCAGCCCCTTGGCCGAATGCAGCGTCATCAGCGACACCGCGTCCTCGTCGGCGCCGCTGTCGCGGTCCATCACCAGTGAGATGTGCTCCAAAAACCCTTGCAGGTTCTCGAACTCCTCCATCGAGCGCACCAGCTCCTTGAGGTTTTCGAGCCGACCCGCGGCGTCCGCCGAACGGTCCTTCTGCCACATCTCGGTGTAGCCGCTCTCGTCGAGCACGATCTCGGCGAGCTCGGTGTGCGAGGTGACCTCGCGCTGGGCGCGCCAGCGGTCGAACTGGGCGACGACGTCGCGCAAGGAGCCGCGCGCCTTCGGCTTCAGCTCATCGGTCTCGACCACCGCGCGCGCCGCCTCGAACAGCGGGATGCGGCGCTTGCGGGCGTGATCGTGCAGCATCTGCACGGTGGCATCGCCCAGGCCGCGCTTGGGCGTGTTGACGATGCGCTCGAAGGCGAGATCGTCGGCCGGTGAATTGATGACGCGGAGATAAGCCAGCGCATCGCGGATCTCGGCGCGCTCGTAGAAGCGCGGGCCGCCGATGACGCGATAGGGCAGGCCAAGCGTGACGAAGCGGTCCTCGAACTCGCGCATCTGGTAGGAGGCGCGCACCAGAATCGCGATCTCGTTGAGCTTGTCGCCCTGGCGCTGGATCTGCTCGATCTCCTCGCCGATGCCGCGGGCTTCCTCTTCCGAATCCCAAGAGCCTGTTACCGTGACCTTCTCGCCGTCCTGGTCCTCGGTGCGCAGCGTCTTGCCGAGCCGGCCCTCGTTGTGGGCGATCAGGTGCGAGGCGGCGGCGAGGATGTGGCCCGTCGAGCGGTAGTTGCGCTCGAGGCGGATGACCTTGGCGCCGGGGAAATCATGGTCGAAGCGCAGGATGTTGTCGACCTCCGCGCCGCGCCAGCCATAGATCGACTGGTCGTCGTCGCCGACGCAGCAGATGTTTTTGACGTGGCGCGTCTGCTCCTTCTCCCCGCTTGCGGGGTCGCGACGAGCTTCGCTCGCGCTGAGAAGGTCAGGATGAGGGGCTGCCTCCACGAGCTCAGCTTGCTGAGAGTCCCCCTCACCCGGATCGCTCGGGCGCGCAATTGCGCTGCCGGGCGATCCGACCTCTCCCCGCACGCGGGGAGAGGCAAAAGAAGTCGGCGCTTGGGACAGCAGCCGCAGCCACAGATATTGAGCGACGTTGGTGTCTTGATACTCATCGACCAGGATGAATTTGAAGCGCTGCTGGTACTGCCGCAGGATATCCGGGTGCTCGCGGAAGATGCGGATGTCCTCGAGCAGCAGATCGCCGAAATCGGCGGCGTTCAGGATCTTCAGCCGCTCCTGGTAGCTCGCATAGAGCTTGCCGCCCTTGCCGTTGGCGAACACGGCGGCTTCGCCCGACGGCACCTGCGACGGCGTCAGGCCGCGGTTCTTCCAGCCGTCGATCAGCCCGGCCAGCATGCGCGCCGGCCAGCGCTTGTCGTCGATATTGTCGGCTTGCAGAAGCTGCTTGAGCAGTCGGACCTGATCGTCGACGTCGAGCACGGTGAAGTTCGACTTGAGCTGCGCCAGCTCGGCGTGGGTGCGCAGGATGCGCCCGCCGATGGAGTGGAAGGTGCCGAGCCACGGCATGCCTTCGACGGCATAGCCGAGCATCTGACCGAGCCGATGTTTCATTTCGCGCGCGGCCTTGTTGGTGAAGGTCACCGACAGGATTTCGGATGGGCGGGCGCGGCCCTGGCTCAGGATGTGGGCGATGCGCGTGGTCAGCACGCGGGTCTTGCCGGTGCCGGCGCCGGCCAGCACCAGAACCGGCCCGTCCAGCGTCTCCACAGCCTCGCGCTGCTCCGGATTGAGCCCGGACAGGTATTGCGGGCCTACCGAGGCGCGCGCACGCGCGGCGATGCCGCCGGCTGCGGGCTGGTGGTCGGGGACGCTCTGGGACGTGATCTTGCTCGGCTCGGTCATGCGAATCATTTGCCCCACGTTGGCACCGCGGGGTGGTGAAAGGGGAGCCTTCTTAACAGGGATTGGTCCCTATATGGGGCCGCGGACAGGGGTTTTCCACGTGCGCCGAAAGCCAATTTGTTCCTGTCGGTCAGGCGAATTTCCGGCTTCAGCGGCCCGGAACCATTGTTCCGAGTTGGCGATTGGTTCTGCAAGTGAGGCGCGTCAGCCGCGCCGATCGCAGACAGACATCGAAACAGAGGTTCGGATCATGCTTAGCTGGGTAGTTACGTTTCTGGTTATCGCCCTGATCGCCGGTATCCTGGGCTTTGGCGGCCTCGCCGGCGCGTCGATCGAAATCGCCAAGATCATCTTCTTCATCGCAGTCGTGTTGTTCCTGGTCTCGGCCGTTGTCGGACTGGCACGGGGTCGTAACAGGGTTTAGCGCGCTTACCGCTTCGAGGGCATCGCCACGTTCCGGCCGATGCCCTCGGGCCGCGGGACGGCGCTGTGGGCCTTGACCACCGCTGCGATGCGCTCACGGATGTCTGGGGGAAAAGCCGCCACCTTTCGTGAGCCCATGTCGATGTGAAGCGACATGTTTTCCGATGTGGCGGACAGCCATCCTTCGGTCGCGTGCCGCAGCTCCTGGAAGGTGTGCAGCCGCTTGTCGTCGGCTTCCAGCAGCCAGACCGAGACCTGCACGGGATCGTCGAGGTGGATTTCGCGCAAATACCGCACGTGGCATTCGGCGGTGAAGGTCGAGCCGCCGCGCTCCTTCATGTAGCCCGGTCCGATCCCGAGCGTCAGCCACATCTGGTCGATCGCGCGGTCGAACATCACGTTGTAATAGGCCATGTTGAGGTGGCCGTTGTAGTCGATCCATTGCGGCTCGATCTGCATGATTGACGAGCGGAACGGCACGCCCTCGATCGTTGTGGCAGCAGTCTCCGGCATGTGTCCTTCCCCAGCTATGCGTCCGGTCGCTTGACTTGACCGGTGAGATGTCCTTTGCCACGGTTCGTCTCGTCGGGAGGAACGTCCGTGGGTACGACCATCACCAATAATCCGCCGCGGCCGGCGCCGAAAGCCCTCGCGAGCGCGCTGGAGCAACTTGCCGCGCGGTTCGGCAACCGCCTCATCACCTCGCAAGCCGTCCGCGAGCAGCACGGCCATACCACCACATGGATCGTGAACCAGCCGCCGGACGGCGTGGTGATGGCGCAGGAGACTGCCGACATCCAGGACGTGGTGCGGATCTGCGCGAAAAACGGCGTGCCCGTCATCGCCTTCGGCACCGGCACCTCGCTCGAGGGCCAGGTCAACGCACCCGCCGGCGGAATCTGCATCGACCTGCGCGACATGAACAAGGTGCTCGCGGTGCATGCCGAGGACCTCGATTGCGTGATCCAGCCCGGGGTCACCCGCAAGGCGCTCAACGAGCATCTGCGCGACCAGGGCCTGTTCTTCCCGATCGACCCCGGCGCGGACGCTTCCCTCGGTGGCATGGCCTCGACCCGCGCTTCCGGCACCAATGCGGTGCGCTACGGCACCATGCGCGACAGTGTGCTGGCGCTGAAAGTGGTCCGCGGCGACGGCGAGATCATCACGACCGGCACGCGTGCGAAGAAATCATCCGCCGGCTACGACCTGACGCATCTGTTCGTCGGCGCCGAGGGCACGCTCGGCATCATCTCGGAGCTGACCATCCGCCTGCGCGGCATCCCCGATACGATCGCGGCCGGAGCGGTGTCGTTCGAGACCGTGCACGGGGCGTGTCAGGCCGTGATCCTGGCAATCCAGACCGGTATTCCCGTGGCGCGCATCGAGCTGCTCAACGCCGCGCAGGTGCGGGCCTGCAACGCCTATTCGAAGTTGACCCTGCCCGAAACGCCGCTGCTGCTGATGGAATTCCACGGCAGCGAGATAGAGGTCGCCGAACAGTCCAAGGCCTTCGGCGAGATCGCCAGGGATTGCGGCGGCGGCGATTTCTCCTGGACCACCAAGCCGGAGGACCGCACAAAACTGTGGCAGGCGCGGCACGACGCCTATTGGTCGGTGAAAGCGCTGCGGCCCGGCGACAGCATCGGGGTGGTCGCGACCGACGTCTGCGTGCCGATCTCGCGGCTTGCCGAATGCGTCGGCGCGACCGAGGAAGATCTCAAGCGCCTCAACCTGTTGTCGCCGATCGTCGGCCATGTCGGCGACGGCAATTTCCACTGCTCGCTGGTCTGCGACACCAACGATGCCGACGAGATGGCGCGCGGCGAGGAGTTCATGCATCGGCTGGTCGAGCGCGCGCAGGCGATGGACGGCACCTGCACTGGCGAGCACGGCATCGGTCAGGGCAAGCAGAAATACCTCAAGGCGGAGCTCGGGCCCGAGGCGATCGACGCGATGCGGGCGCTGAAAAAGGCGCTCGATCCGCAGAACATCTTCAATCCCGGGAAGATCGTACCGGAGGCGTAGCGCGCGGCGTGGCCGCCGTTTATGCTCGCTCCCTCACCACGGAGCAGGCAATGCAGTGGTTCGCGCGCAAGACGCGTCAGGACGTCTGGGACGAAGCGATCGAACGGCCGCTCGGCGATATCGAGGCCGCCGAGCGCATCCGTGCGATCTGTGACGCCGCTGCGGCGAGCGCGGCAGGTAGCGCGCGCAGCGACAAGCGCGACAGCGAGCGCTACGAGCGCGCGGCGAAAGTCGCGATGGAAATCGCGATGAAGATCTCGGATGGACTGATGCGCGACGACGCAGTCCGTCGCATCGTCGATCTCTGCATGAAGGCGAACGACCTTAAGACGGCGCAAATCCTGTTTCGCGCGATCCATGCCAGCTGGATCCGCGAAACGATCCAGCGCGATCACCCGCCATTGGCGCAGTGAGCCCAGTTATCGCGCCAACTTCCGCACGGCCTCGTCGACGCTGTGGAAGACACGCTCTCTCGGCAGGGCGTCGAACAATCTAAACCGCTCGAACGCGTCCTGCGCGCGCACCGATTCCAGCCGGGCCAGCGCGACGGTGACGCCCTGTTCGCTGCACGCCCTGAACACGTCCAGCAGGATCTGCGCGGCGGTGAAGTCGATCTCGACCATGCCGCTCGCCTCCAGCACCAGCAGCTGTGGCGGCGTCGTGCCGAGCACCTTGATCACGTCGCTGCGAAAGCCGGGCGCGTTGAGGAAGGACAGCGGCGCCTGCAGCCCGAGCACGGCGACGCCGGCGATGCGCTCGCCGGCGATGTGCGGATGTGCCGGCCACCAGATCGTGGTGCCCGGCACGCGCTCGAACTCGACCAGCCGCGCGCGCGTCGTGCTCCAGATGCCGTGCAGCAGCGACAGCACGATGCCGAGGAACGCGCCTTGCTGGATCGGCAGCACGATGATCAGCGCGGCGGTGGCGGCAATCAGCAGGAATTCGCTGGGGGATTGGCGATAGATCGTGACGATCTGCTTCACGCGGATGATGCGCAGCGCGACGAACAGCAGGATGCCGCCGAGGGCTGCGTCTGGAACGTGCTGCAGCAATCCCGTTCCAAACGCGAGCAGCGCCAGCACGATCGCAGCGGCGGCGAGACCCGCGAGCTGCGATTGTCCGCCGGTCTCGGCGACAATGCCCGTCCGCGGCGGGCTGGCGTTGACCGGAAACGCGCCGAACAGGCCCGACAGCACGCTGCCGGCGCCGGCGCCGAGAAAATCGCGATCGACATCGGCCGGCTTGTCGGGATCGGACGGGAATGAGCGCGTCGTCGCCGCGGTCTGCACCATCACCACGACCGTGATGACAAAGGCGAGCGGCACGAGGCGGACCCATTGCTCCGCTGCAAGCTCGGGGAAGGTCGGCCGCGGCAGCGTCCCCGGCACGAGGCCTACGACATTGACGCCCTTGCTCTCGAGGCCGAGCGCGATCGTGGCCAGGGTCGCGGCGACGAGCCCGATCAGCGCGCCCGGAATTTTTGCGCTGACCTTCTCGGCGACGAAGACCACGGCCAGCACACCGAAGCCGATGCACAGCGTGAAGGGATTGGTGCGGCCGAGCTCGCTTGCGAGCACACCGATGCGATCGAGCGTCGGCCCGTTCGGCGAGTCCAGGCCCAGCACGCCCGGTAATTGCGACACGATGATGTGGACGGAGATGCCGGCGAGGAAACCGACCATGACGGGCACGGACAAGAGATTGGCGATGCCGCCGAGGCGGAAGGCGCCGCCGGCCAGCATCATTGCGCCGACCATCAGTGCCAGCGCGATCGCGAGGCCCTGATACTCAGGCGAGCCGGCGGCGGCCAGCGCCGCCAGCCCGCCGGCGAAGATCGGCGTGATCGTGGAATCGGCGCCGCAGGACAGGAAGCGGTTTCCGCCGAGCATCGCAAAGCCGAGCGATCCCGCCATGAAGGCGAAGAAGCCGATCTGCGGCGCGAAGCCGCCGAGCCGCGCCGTGGCCATCTGCTCTGGGATCGCGATTGCCGCGAGCGTCAGGCCGGCCATCAAATCGCCCGGCAGCGAATAGGACGCGAGTGAGCGAAACAGCGGCCATGATGTTGCGGTGTGAGCGTCCTGCGCCATCAGCAGCGAATCCCCGAAGCGTTCCGTTGGCCGACCAGACCACAGCTGCCGGTCGTCGGCAAACATGGGGTTGCCGGCCTCGCCTGTATATCGTGCGACACCGCAGGGCTCGCGGCACTTATCGCGTCTGCGAGCCCCACGCGCACTCCCGCGAGGCACGCCCTATGGCTTCGACGCCTGCGCCTGCTTCAGCGCGCTCTTGCAGCCATCCGACAGCTGGTTGAAATGCTCGATCATGCACTGCTTGACGCGGCCGCCTCCCGGCATGATGCCGGAGCACAGCGCGCGCATGTCCGCGGTGCACGCTTGGCGTATCTCCTGTCGCGGTTGCTGGGCGGACGCGGCGCCCGCGGACGATATCGCGACCAACGCGGCGATGATGACCGCGATCGCGCGTCGCAGCTCCCGTAGCTGTACAGGTCTCACCATGCGCAGACCCTCCGCACGCCGAATGGCGTGCTGGTCCACCAACAGGCCCCAGGATAGGGAGGCGCCGCATAGGCATAGGGTGGATGGGCGTAGGGCACGATGGTCCGCCGGCACAGGCCGTTGGCCGTCAGGTGCCAGCCGGGTCCGCAGCCGCCGCTGACTTCGGTGAGGCCGTCGGACATACCGGGGTGAGGGCTGGGGGTGAAGGCTAGCGCGGTCGAACCTGCGGCCAGTGCGGCTGCCGCGGCCGACGCCAAGATCGTCAATCGTCGCATTCGAGATATCCATGCTTGCAAGTTGGAGGAAGGCAGTCCGCGGCCAGTGTTCTGACCCCGGCCGGAATTTCGCGGTCGTCCGGCGCGACGGTCAGTACCGGTATTCGTAATAAGGATGAGTCCCGACCGTGCCGCTGCGCGTCACGCTATGGCCGTTCGGACCCGTCGCGGTGCGCGTGTAGTCGAATGCATGCGGAGCGACGCGCGTGATGCTGCCGCTGCGTGCGATCGTGCCGCCATAAGGTCCCGTCACCGAAGCCGAACGCGAGCAGGTTCCGCCGGCGCATCCGCCGCTGGCGCTGCCGTAGTAGGTACCTCGCCAAGTCGTGACGCTGCCGCTGCGAACCCAGGCGTTTGCACCGGAGGCTCCCGTGAGGGCCAGCACCGTTGCGAGTGATAGCGAAGCGAGAATGGGTTTCATCGGATACTCCTGTTTGTGAGGACGCGCCGGAACGAGACCGGTCGCCGCATGGGGCCAATCTCGCCTCGATCTTTTGCCGTGATGTTGCCGGCGAGGCCGGAAGTGTAACGTTTTGTAACGAGCGACGGGGTCGCCACATTCCTGCCAGCGGGCTGCTCGATAGAGGCCGCGATGGACACTCGGACGATCATGATCGTGGAGGACGACCGCGAGATCCGCGCGCTCTTGGCGGACCTGCTGACGCGGGAGGGCTATGCGCCGGTTTGCGTCGAGAAAGGCGCGGCGATGGACCGGGCGCTGATGCAGGCATGCCCGGATCTCGTCGTGCTTGACATCATGCTGCCGGGCGAGGACGGACTGTCGATCTGCCAGCGCCTGCGCAGCAAGAGCCGCACGCCGATCCTGATGCTGACGGCCAAGGCCGACGATGTCGACCGCATCATCGGCCTGGAGCTCGGCGCCGACGATTATCTGCCGAAGCCTTTCAATCCTCGGGAATTGCTGGCGCGCATCAAGGCCGTCTTGCGGCGTGTGGACGGCCCGCTGGAGATGCCGCCGCCGCGGCGAATTGCTTTCGGCAGGCTGGTGGCCGATCTCGACGGGCGCAGCCTGACCAACGACCAGGACCATATCGTCGAGTTGACGGCAGCGGAGTTTGATCTGCTGGCATGTTTCCTCGAACGGCCCAAGCGGGTGCTGTCCCGCGACCAGTTGCTCGACTGGACGCGCGGCCGGACCGCGGATCCGTTCGACCGCGTCATTGACGTGTCGGTCAGCCGGCTGCGCCGCAAGCTCGTCGCCGCGGATCCCAAGGCTGCGTTCTCGATCAGGACCGTGCGCAATGGCGGCTATCTCTTCAGTGCTGACGTTCGCCCGCTCTGAGCACGGAGCCTGTGCGGGATGAGCAGGCTTCACATCGCCGCCCGCCTCGGCCTTATCGTCGTCGGCGCCATCATTCTCGTGCAGTTGCTGTCGGTCGCCATCTATTTCGTGGAGCAGCGCGGCCGCGGCGAGCCGTCCGGATTTGCCGCTTTGTTCGCGCAGGTCGCCGCCTTGGCGGAGGCTATCGACAGGGTACCGCGCGACGATCGCGACCTGGTGCTGCGCGCGGCCACGACGGCGCGATTCAAGCCGGTCGTGCGTCAGGACGTGCCGCCCAACCCGTTGCATGGCCGTTTCCTGAGCAGCGCGGAGCAACGGCTGCGCGCGCAGAGCGGTGTGCCAGCGGAGCGGCTGGTCGCACTGTCCTTCGTCAACGTCAGGGACGGCCAACAGGTGGCCCGCTTGCGTGATCTCGTCACCTCGCGCCTGCAAGCTGTCATTGAACTTGCTGGCGGCGGCTATCTGGTGATCGAGACCGCAGGTGAGCTCAGCCTTCGCCTGCTCGGCATTCCTGTCGGCCTGCTGGCCGGAATTCTCGGCTTCGTCGTCGCTTTGGCGGCCTTGCTCGCGGTCCGCCACGAGACCAGGCCGCTGTCCGAGTTGACCGTCGCCATCGAGCGCTTCGGCGCTGCCATGGAGACCATGCCGGTCAGCGAGCGGGGTGCTCCCGACGTCCGGGCGCTGATCCGCGCCGTCAACGCCATGCAGGCGAACATCGCCGAACTGCTGCGCAGCCGCACCCTCGTGCTCGGCGCGATCAGCCATGATCTGCGCACTTATGTCACGCGGCTGCGGCTACGTCTCGAGCTGCTGCCCGAAAGCGTGCAGCGGGACAAGGCAACCGTCGATCTCGACGACATGCAATCGCTGATGGATGATGCGCTCGCCTTTGTCCGCGCCTCGTTCGCAGGCCCGTCGGCGGAAACCGTCGATCTTGCCCGCGTCGCGCGGACCGAGTACGAAGCGCGCAAGGGCGCCTGCGCAGCGCTGACGCTCACCTGCGAAGATCCGGCTCTCCTCATCCGCGGCTCGGCTGCGGGCATGGCTCGGGTCGTTGCCAATCTCGTCAACAACGCGATCCTCTATGGTGGCGCCGCGGACATCTCGTTGTACGCCAAGACCGATGTGATCGAACTCCTGGTCGAGGACCGCGGGCCGGGAATCCCGGTTGACGAACGCACCCGCGTATTCGATCCATTCTACCGGCTGGAGACCTCGCGCAGCCGCGAGAGCGGCGGCGCAGGATTGGGACTCACAATCGTGAGGCAAGTTGTCGAAAGCAACGGCGGCACGGTCGCCATTGAGGATCGTCCCGGTGGCGGCACCCGTGTCCGCGTCCGGCTGCCGCGCGAGCGGTCTCAGTAACGGCTGCGGTAGCCATCGCCGTGTCCCGGGCCGCCGTAGTTGCCGCCTCGACCGCCCATGCCCATGCCAATTCCGATGCCTATTCCGACACCTAAGGCTTCTGGCGGCGGGCCGCGATCCGGTGGCGGCGCGCGCTCGTAGATCACCTCATCAGGCGGCGGCCGGCGCGGCCTGGGCGGCGTGTCGACCACCTTGCGCTTCGGCGGTGTGTCGTCGACGCGCTTCTTGATCACAGGCGCGATCGTCGGGTTGATCGGCGAAGCCGGTGGTGTGGGCGTCGAGCACGGGCAGGTCGGGGCCATCGCGACGGCGACCGGGGCAGGAGCGGCCGCGACCGCGGCAGGCAAGACGTAGTTGCGGTTCTGCACGCGGAGCAGCAGCCGGCGTGCGGTCGCGGCCAGATCGCTGTTGTCCCAGTTCGCCAGATACGCCTCGAACGAGGCGCGGGTGTTGATCGCGGTGGCACGCTCCCACGCCAGCATCTGGCGCCGGCGCTCCACAATCGTGCGCAGCCGCGGCGTACGGGTATCCTGAGCGTACAACTCGATATAGGCCTGATACGCCGGCACGGTGTCGTCGGTGATCACCATCTCATAGGCGACCATGGCCGGCTTGCCCTGCAAATCCTTGCGCCAGTCCTCGAGGCTGCGCGTGCCGCTCGCAAGTGCCATGGAGGATGCGCCAGGAAGCGCAGTCTGACTGCCGCTGCTGTCGCCGCCGAAGAACTTGAAGTCAGTCGTCAGCGACGAGCTTTCCCAGGGGATCTGGCGTCCGTCGGTCGATTGCGCCACGGCGACGCGAATGCGCTTGAACACTTCCTCGATCGGCAGATTGGGCTGCTTGGCGACGGTCAGCGCCGCGGTGGTATAGGGGCTGTCGATGCCGGAGCCATCCTCGGCTTCGGAGCCCGGCGAGGTCGAATAGGAAATGAAGGAGCCCGGCGCGCCGGCCTTGGTGTCGACGATCGCAAGCCCGTGTCCGGCGCCGCTGAGCGCAGGGAAGGGATTGTTGCGGCAGGCATCGAGCATGAAGATGCGCGCCCGCGTCGGCAGTGCGCCGAGCGTGTTGAGCAAATCGTTCAGTCGCACACCCTGCAGCGGAATGTCGGCTTCGCGCTTGGGGTCGAGATCGACGGGAACGAGATAGTTCTCGCCGTCGATCTGGAGGCCGTGGCCGGCATAGAACACCAGCGCGACGGTGTCGGCGCCGCTGGCGCTGACCTTGCCGGCGAAATCCGAGATCGCCTGACGCATATCGTTTTGCGCCAGATTGGATGCCGTGGTGACGGTGAAGCCGGCATTGCCGAGCAGCTCCGTCATGCCCTTGGCGTCGTTGGCTGCGTTGGGTAGTTCCGGCACGGTGCGATAGGCCGATTGGCCGATCACCAGTGCGAGCCGCGCTTCGGCCGCGGCCCCCGTCGGCATCGTCAATTGCGTGAGCGCGAGAAGAGCGGATGCAAGAAACAAATTGCGAAAGACTGGACGGCGCATGGTGTCACCTCCATCGGCAATGCGCGCGATGATGTCACCTTTTCTAGGTGGCCGCCATGCGTCTGTCTGTGCACTGGATCACGTTGAGCTGCGGCAAAATGGGGCAGAAGGTCTGCCAGAGCTGGTGCGGCATCGTTCTGGCGCCATCCATGTGAATTGCGCATTGATCCATGCGCCAATTGGATCGATGCCCAACGCTGCGCGAAAGCATCTTCTCGCGCATCGGCCCCATGCCGATCTGATCGAGAATCCCGCAAAAACATGGCTGTTTTGCCGCGCGCTGATGCCGTTGATCCTCGCGACACGCCGCTTTGCAACGGCCGGCCGCAAGCCTTGCCTGCGCCGTCGCTTTGGCCATACAGTCCGCGCAACGGGCTGCGGCAACGACCGTTGCTCGAAAAACAATAATTGGGGAGAAACCGCATTATGTCCATCGTGCCCGTGAACCGTCGCGCGTTCATCAAGTCGTCGACGGGACTTGCCGCCGGCCTCGTGCTTTCCCCCGCACTCATCGGCCGCGCCGAAGCCGCGACGCTGAAGCTGAAATGCTCCTCGTCGCTGCCGAACGATCCCAAATTCGCCAACGGCCGGGTCTACTACGACAATCTGGTGAAGAACCTGAAGGCGAACGGCCTCGGTGAGCAGGTCGAGGTCGCGTTCTTTCCCGACAACCAATTGGGTCAGGAAATCGACGTCATCAACTCAGTGAAGCTCGGCGTCATCGACCTCATGGTGTCGGGCTCCTCGATCTCGGCGAATCTGGTGCCGCTGGTCGGCACCTACGACCTCGGCTTTCTGTTCTCGAGCTTTCCGCAGCAGACCAAGGCGTTCGACGCTGGCGCGGCCAAGCCGATCGAGGACGCGCTGCTCAAGGGCAGCAACATCCGCATCATCGCCTGGGCCTATAATTTCGGTTCACGCAGCGTACTTGCGAGGAAGCCGGTGAAGACGCCGGAAGATCTCGCCGGTCTCAAGATTCGCACGCTGCCAAATCCCGTCATCACGGAATGCCTGCGCCTGATGGGAGCTGCCGCGACGCCGCTGGCGTTCGGCGAAATCTACACGGCATTGCAGGCCGGCGTGCTGGACGGGCTAGAGCACGACCCGCCGACCATCCTGGCCAGCAAGTTCTTCGAAACGGCGAAATTCTATGCATTGACGCAGCACAATTTCTCGCCGCTCGCGATCTATTTCAGCGACACGACCTACAATCGCATGGATCCGAAGCTGCGCGAGGGTTTCCTCGACGCCGCGAAGAAGGCTGCGGCCGACACGCGGACCCACGGGCTCGCGGTCGAGAAGGAGGCCCTGTCGGCCTTGACCGAGAAGGGCGTGACGGTGGCCGAATGCGACCGCGAGGCGTTCAAAAAGCGCGTCGCGCCGCAGATCGAGAACTTCATGAAGGCGCGGCCGGAATCCAAGGCCGTGATCGACATCATCCGCGCCACGCAGGCCTGACGTGGCAATGACAGCTGCCGTACCTCTCTCGGGCGGCCGCCACGGGAGCATCGCCCTGCTGCTTCGCTTCAGCGACGCGATCGCGGCCATCCTGCTGGCCACGGATCTCGTCGTCGTCTGCGGTTCCGTGCTGCTGCGCTTCTGCATCAACGCGCCGGTGGAGTGGTCCGACGACGTCGCGCGCGGACTGATGGTCGGATCGGCCTTCTTCGGCGCGGCGAGCGCGCTCGCGCGCGGCGAGAATGTCGGCGTCTCTTTCTTCCGCGATCTGGCTCCGGTACGGCTGCGCGCGCTGGTCGACGCCGCGAGCGCGCTGCTGGTGGTGCTGATTTCGGGCTACGTCGCCTACAACGCCATCAAGCTCGGCTCGCTGACGGCGGGCCAGACCACCGGATCCGGCCTGCCGCTGGAGCTGACCTTCTACCCGATGGGCGCCGGCGCGCTGTTCATGACGGTGTTTGCGATCGACCAGCTCTGCGCCAGGCCGCTCCCTGACATCGTCAGAGGCCTCGTCGCGATTGCCGTCGTGACCGGCCTTTATCTCGCCTGGGATTATCTGTCGCCCGCCACGGTGCCGTCGGCGGGCACGCTGATGCTGATCGGTTTCTTTGCGACGTTGGTCGGTGGCTTGCCGATCGGCTTTGCGCTGGCGCTGGCCGCGCTGATCTTCATCTGGGTCGAGGGCGCGCTGCCCGGCGTGATCTTCGCCCAGCAGATGGCGCGCGGCATCGACAATTTCGTGCTGCTCGCGATTCCGTTTTTCATCCTCGTGGGCTACCTCATGGAAGCCAACGGCATGTCGGTGCGGCTGATCGAGCTGTTGCAGCGGGGCGTCGGGCGGATGCGCGGCGGTTTGAACGTCGTGATGGTGGCCTCGATGGTGCTGTTCTCCGGCATTTCCGGCTCGAAGATGGCCGACGTCGCCGCGGTCGGCTCCGTGCTGATTCCGGCCGCGCGCCGCTCCAAGCAGAATCCGGGCGGCGCCGTGGCGCTGCTCGCAGCCTCCGCGGTGATGGCGGAGACTATTCCGCCCTGCATCAACCTGATCATCCTGGGTTTCGTCGCGAACCTGTCGATCGGTGGTCTGTTCGTCGCAGGGCTGTTGCCCGCGGCGCTGATGGCGCTGGCCTTGATCGCCGTCTCCATCATCTTCGGCAAGACTCCAATTGAGACTCCAACTGAGTCTCCAGCTGATGCCGAGGACATCGCGCCGCAGATGCCGGTGTCGGGCCTGTGGAGCGGCGCGATCGCCTCGTTCGGCCTGATCTTCATGATCTTCTTCGGCTTCAAGAGCGGCTTTGCCACCGCCACGGAAATCTCGGCCTTCGCCGTGGCTTATGCACTCGTCGTCGGCAGCGTGGTGTTCCGCGAACTCAGCTTCACATCGGCTGCGCACAGCTTCGTCCAGGGCGCGACGCGCGCGGGGCTCGTGCTGTTCATCGTTGCCGCAGCGCAATCGCTGGCGTTCACGCTGACCCTGCAGCAGGTGCCGCATGCGGTCGGCGATTTCATGCTGGGATTGTCCAAGACCAGCGGCACCTGGCTGTTCATCCTGCTCGCAATCGCCGTGCTGATCGTGATGGGCTCGGTGCTCGAAGGCGCGGCGGCGCTGATTATTTTCGGGCCGTTGCTGTTGCCGGTGGCCGTGCAGCTCGGCATCGATCCCCTGCATTTCGGCGTCGTGCTTGTGATCGCGATGGGCATCGGCCTGTTCGCGCCGCCGCTCGGGCTCGGGCTTTACGGCGCCTGCCTGATCGGCAATGTGCCGATCGAGCAGACGGTGAAGCCGATCATGGGCTATCTCGGCCTGTTGTTCCTTTGCCTGCTCGTGATCGCGTTTGTGCCATGGCTCAGCACGGCATTGCCGCGCGCGTTCGGCTATTGAGGGAGTATCGCCGTGAAAGTCCTGCTGGCCCACACGCCGGAGATGCGCCGCAATTACTACGGCGATCGCAGCCTGAACGGCTTGCGCGCGACCGCCGAGGTGATCCTGCACGAGAGCGATGAGACGCTGGTCTCAGCCAGCCTCGTGCGCGCTGCGCAAGATGTCGACATCATCGTGGCCGATCGCATGACCGAGGGACGCGGCGAGATCTTTGCACAACTGCCGCGCCTGCGCGCCTTCGTCCGCTGCGCCGTCGACATCCGCAACGTCGATGTCGAGGCGGCCTCGAACGCCGGCGTGCTCGTGACCCGCGCCGGGCCTGGCTTCGTGCAAGCGGTTGCCGAGCTCGCGGTTGGCTTCATGGTCGATCTCTCCCGCGGCGTATCGCGAGCGACGGCCGATTATCACGCCGGCCGCAAGCCGGAAGCGCGGATGGGACGGCAGCTCGCCGGCAGCAAGATCGGCATCATTGGCTATGGCAGCATCGGGCGCTATCTCGGGGAAATCGCCAAGGTGATGCGCATGGAGGTGCTGGTCGCAGATCCCTTTGCGACCGTGACCGGCGGTGCCATCCGGCAGGTCAGCCTCGACGAGCTCCTCGCCGCGTCCGACTATGTCGTCTGCCTTGCCATCGCCAACGAGCAGACCGAAAATCTGATCGGCGAGGCGGCGCTGGCGCGGATGCAGAAGCATGCCGTCTTCGTCAATCTCTCGCGCGGCAACCTCGTCGATGAAGCGGCGATGGCGAAGGCGTTGCTTGAAAATCGAATCGCGGGTGCCGCGATGGATGTGGGCCGCGCGCCCGACCAGATGCCAAGCCCGGAGCTTGCGAAGCTTCCCAACGTCATCGCCACGCCCCATGTCGGCGGCCTGACGCCGCAGGCGATCGAATATCAGTCGCTGGAAACCGTGCGCCAGGTCGAAGCGATCGTCAAAGGCGAGATCCCGCAAGGCGCCGTCAACGCCGACGGCTGGACGCGGCGGCCGTGATCCGCTCTATAGCCGGTCCACAGCTTTGAACGTCCCGTCCTTCTGGATCACCGTCAAAAACACCTTCGGCGGCGCGTCGAGCATGCGCATGCCGACGGTGATGGTGCTGCCGCTGATGTCGAAGCGGCCGACATCGTTGATGGTGCGCAGCAGGCTCGCGCGCGTCGGTTGCGGTCCGGCTTGTTCCAGCGCCGCGGCCGCGAGACGGCCGGCGATATAGCCTTCGAGCGCCACGAAATTCGGTGTCAGCGCCGGGTCGAACGCCGTCTGCGCCGCCTGGTAGTCGGCGACCAGCTTAAGCGAGCGGTCCCAGGGAAACGGCACGACCTGCGTGACGACGACGCCTTCGCCCTCGGGGCCGAGCTCCTTGGCGAGCGCAACGGCGCCGACAAAGGAGATGTTGACGAAGGTCGGATTGGCGCCGCTGCGGTGCGCGAGCTTGATGAACTCGGCGCAGGGATCGTAGGTCCCGACCATGACGATCGCCTCGGGTTCGACGCGCTTGATCGTGCGCCAGGCCGACGCGACGGCGCGGGTGTTGCGCTCGAAGGTGCCTTCGGCGGCGAGCTCGAGGCCGCGCCTGGCAAGCGCGCGCTTCACGCCGGAAAGACCGTCGCGCCCGAACGAGTCGTCCTGGTAGAAAATGGCGATGCGGGTGAAATGGCGATCCTCGGTGAGATGCTTGACCCACGCCTCGGCCTCGGCGCCATAGCTTGCACGGATGTTGACCACGTTCGCAAGCTCGAAGTCGCGCAAGAATTCAGCGCCGCTGAAGGGACCGATGAAGGGCACGTTCCTGGCGCTGGTGATCGGTATCGTCGCCACCGCGGTCGGCGTGCCCACCGCGCCGATCAGCGCGAACACCTTCTCGTCCTCGATCAGCCGCAGCGTCTGCGCCAGCGAGCGGTCGGGGTCGTAGCCGTCGTCACGGCTGATGAGCTGGAGCTTGCGGCCGTGGACGCCGCCTTTGGCGTTGATCTCGGTGAAGGCTGCGACGATGCCCTGCCGCATGCGCTGTCCGAGTGTGGAGGAGGGACCCTCGAGCGCTGCGGCTTGGCCGAACAGGATCGCATCCTCGCTGACGCCGATCTCGTCGGCTTTCGCCGGCAGCATGATTGCTGCCAGGACGGCGACGGTCATGACGATGCATGTCGCAGATCGAGATCGATACATCAGAAAAGTCTTGCTGGGTGCGGTGAGTAGCTTCGTGAAAGCTATCGCCACGGGATGAATCGGCGATGTATCGACGGCTCCGTACTACTCCGGGGAAAACCGGCAACTTGCTTCGACAGAGCCCGCATCATCCTGCACTTCATTAACTAAACCGGGTAATGCGGAAAAGCCGGGTTCCGAAATTGTGCAGTTCTTAACCGCGGTCCTGTTCCGATAGTGGCTCCGGCGGCTCAACCACAGGTTCGGTTGAGCGGGACAGGGGACGGCGGTTTTTGGAATGGGCGGTCGGGATCAGAACGATCAGGATCGGGGGCGTATGACCGGATGGTGGCGTGCCGCGCCGCTGCTCGGGCTCTATCGCCCTGCGCTCGTCGCAGTCGGCGTCGGTCTTCTGTTTTCGGTCGTGGCTGCAGCCGCCGTGGCGCGATGGGAAGGCCGCGTCAACAAGATCGAGTTCGAGAACGCGGCCGAGACCGAAGTGATCGTCATGCAGAACGGCATGAGCGAGTACATCTCCAGGCTCGTCGCGCTGCGCACGCTGTTCGAATCGACCAATCAGGAGATCACCCGCAGCGAATTCGAGACCTTCAGCGCCCGCCTGTTCGAGCGCCATCCCGGCATGCTGCGCATCTCCTGGGTGCCGCGGGTGAACCGCAAGGAGCGCGCCGAATACGAGGCCGCGGCGATCACGGACGGCGTGTCCGGCTATCGCATCAAGTCGCTCCAGGGCGATGCGTTCGCGACCGCGCCGCAGAGCGACGAATATTTTCCGGTGTTCTACTCGACCCAGCCGAAGACGTCTCCAGTCTACGGAATGGACTACGCGACCGTTCCGGAGCGCCGCGCGGTCCTCGAGCGCGCGCGCGACACCGACCGGATAGGGGCCATTCGCACCCGCCTCTACGAGCCGAAGGAGGGCGGCCGGTTGCCCGACGTCCTCGTCGCCATTCCCGTCTACGCCAAGGGAACGTCGCGCGACGCGGTCGTGGACCGGCGCCGCAATCTCGCCGGCTTCGTCGTCGGCGTCTTCGACCTGCCGCTGCTGATCCAGTCCATTCGCGTGACCACCGGGGCAAGCCCCGCGGTCAGCGTCAACGTCTATCCGCCGTTCGCGGGTCAGATCGTCGGCCTGGAGCAAATGCTGCCGGATTACTCGTCGGCCGCGACGGCGCCGCAGACGATGCGGGACGTCGCGCGGACCCTGCACTGGTCGGGCAATCTCAAGATCGGCGACACCGATTGGCAGGTGCGGGCGGTTCCGGCTGCCGGCGGTCCGCTGGAGACGACTTACGATCGCGCGGGTGCGGTGCTGATCGTCGGCATGCTGCTGACGCTGTCGCTTTCGACCTATCTCATGCTCGCAAGCCGCAATTCGCAGCGGCTGTCACTGGCGAACCGGCGGGTGCTCGAACTCGCCCAGACCGACATCCTGACCGGATTGCCGAACCGCGCTTTCTTCCTGGCCCGGCTCGACGAGCTCAAGGGCCGTTTGAAGGACGCCGGTCCGACCTTCTCGATCCTAATGCTCGACCTCGACCGCTTCAAGAACGTCAACGACTCGCTCGGTCACGGTGCCGGCGATGCGCTGCTGCGTCAGGTCGCACAGCGGCTGAAATCCGCTTTGCGCACCAGCGACGTGCTGGCCCGGCTCGGCGGCGACGAATTCGCCATCATCCAGGAAGCTTGCGAGGATCAGCGCGTCTGCTCGACCGAACTGGCGGGGCGGATCGCCAAGCTCGTGGCCGAGCCGTTCCTTCTTCCCGGACACCGCGTCGAGATCGGCACCAGCATCGGCATTGCGATCGCGCCCGATCATGGCAGCGATCAGGAGCAGCTGCTGAAGAAGGCGGACCTGGCGCTCTACCGCTCTAAATCGTCGGGCCGCAACTGCTTCACCATCTACGACAAGGCGATGTCGGCCGAGCTCGAGGCGCGCAGCACGCTGGAAGGCGATCTGCGCGACGCCATCGCGCGGTGCCAGCTCGAGGTGCACTACCAGCCGTTCGTCGACGCCCTCAGCGGCACGCGGCGCGGCTTCGAGGCGTTGGTGCGCTGGCGGCATCCGACGCGCGGCTTGATCGCGCCGGACCAGTTCATCCCGCTTGCGGAGGAGACCGGGCTGATCGTGCCGCTCGGCGAATTCGTGTTGCGGCGCGCCTGCGCGGACGCGGCCGGCTGGCCGTCAGATCTTGCGGTCGCCGTCAACCTGTCGCCGATCCAGTTCAAGGAGGCCGAGCTGTTCGAGATGATCAGCGCGGCGCTCGCCGATTCCGGATTGCTGCCGCAGCGGCTGGAGATCGAGATCACGGAATCCGTGCTGCTGGAGCGTGGCGTCGAGAACCACGCCTTCATGGAGCGGCTGAAGAGCATCGGCATCGCGCTCGCACTCGACGATTTCGGCACCGGCTATTCGTCGCTCAGCTATCTGACCGCTTTCCCGTTCGACAAGATCAAGATCGACAAATCGTTCATCCGGAACCTCACGCATCAGCCGCGCAGCTCCGCCATCATCTCCTCGATCGTGACGTTGGCGCGCGGGCTGGACATGTCGGTCACCGCCGAGGGCGTCGAGACCCGCGAGGAGTACGAGCGGCTGAAGGCGCTCGGCGTCAATTTCGCGCAAGGCTATCTGTTCGGCCGCCCGCAGCCGATCGAACGGATCCTGTTCGACGCGCCCGCCAAATCGTCGCAACGCGACGCGGCCTGAGGGCGGCCGCCCAAGGATCGCTCAATGAGGCATGCGCGAAAAGCGCTTGACCCGGGCAGTCCTGGATGGTCGGAAGGACCGTCCAGGGATGAAACACACAATGCGGCTTCCGTTCTTCTACGGCTGGGTCGTGGTCGCGGTGACCTTCGTCACCATGGCCATCGGCGTCAACGCGCGCACCGCCTTCTCGCTGTTCTTCCCTCCCATCATCTCCGAATTCGGCTGGGAGCGCGGCGTCACCGCGGGCGCCTTCTCCTTCGGCTTCGTGGTGTCGGGCATGGTCAGCCCGCTGATCGGCCGGCTGATGGACCGCGCCGGCCCGCGCGCGGTGATGGAGCTCGGCGTCGTTCTGATGGGCGGCGGATTGCTGCTCGCGCCGCTCACGAGCCAGCCATGGCATCTCTATGTCACCATCGGCGTCATGGTCGGCGCCGGTTCGGTGTGTCTCGGCTATTCCGGGCAGTCGTTGTTCCTGCCGAACTGGTTTATCCGCACGCGCGGCCTCGCCATCGGCATCGCCTTCGCCGGGGTCGGCATCGGCTCGGTCACGCTGCTGCCATGGGTGCAACACATGATCGAAGGGACCGGCTGGCGCACCGCCTGCACGGCGATGGGCCTGATGATCCTGATCGTGCTGGCGCCGATCAATCTGTTCCTGCATCGACGTCCCGAGGATATCGGCCTTCGGCCTGACGGCGATGCGGCCCCGGCCGCAGGCGCCGCAAAACCCGTCTCCAACATCATCGATCCCGTCTGGGCCGGGACCGAATGGACACTCCGGAAAGCGGTCGCCACGACGCGGTTCTGGTGGATCGCGCTCGGCTATTTCTGCGGCCTCTACATCTGGTACGCGGTGCAGGTGCACCAGACCAAATTCCTGCTCGACATCGGCTTCAGCACGGGTGTCGCGGTGTGGGCGCTCGGCATCGTCAGCCTGCTCGGCATTCCCGGCCAGATCCTGCTCGGCCATGTCTCCGACCGGATCGGGCGGGAATGGGTGTGGGCGATCAGCTGCGCGGGTTTTGCGATCTCTTTCGCGGCGCTGATGGCCCTGAAATTCCAGCCGTCATTGTGGCTGGTCTACCTCATGGTGTTCACGCAAGGCGCGCTCGGTTACGGCCTGACCTCGATCATGGGCGCAGTGGTGTTCGAGATTTTTCAGGGCAAGCACCAGGGCAGCATTTTCGGCACGATCATGCTGGCGGCATTGGCCGGCGGCGCTGCCGGTCCCTGGGTCACCGGCTTGCTTTACGATCGGGTCGGCGACTACACGCTGGCCTTTGGCGTCGCCATCATCGTGAGCGGATTGTCGGCGCTCTCGATCTGGCAAGCTGCGCCCCGCAAGGTGCGCGCCGTTGCCGGCAAGCTTCAGGTGGAAACCGGCGCCGAATAGGTTCCGTGCGCGCCCAATTACCTTCGTTTCTTTCGCGGAATGTTAATCATGTCGCGTCTTGGCGCGGTGCGAGGGGACTGCAAAAACGACTTGGACACCATGGTGGCGCTAGCGTCGGTTGCATATTTTCCCGATGCCTCCGGGTCTAGCGATGTCCGCCTCCGATTGTGCCATGACAGAAACTCCGGAAGTGCTGTTGGCCGCGCTCGAACGCGCCGACGAGGGCATCGTCATCGTCGACAGCGCGCATCGCATCACGCATTTCAATGCCGGTGCGGAGCGGATTTGGAAACTCGCACGCGCTGATGTGCTCGGTCACGACGCCGAAATTCTCACCCTCAAATGCCTTCAGGCCGATCCGGTTGCAGAATTCCGTGACGAGATCAGCCTCGTGCGAAACGACGGCAGCCGCATCCGGGCGGCCATCTCGCTTTCATCCATTGCAAGTGAAGGCATCACCTATCGCATCGTGTTCGCGCGCGACGTCACCGCGAATGCCGAACGCCGCGCCAGGATCGGGCTTCTCCACGCCGTCTCCGACCAGACCAACCGCGCGGTGCTCATCACCGACACCGACCAGAGCATCGTCTACGTCAATGCCGCCTTCACGACGCTGTTCGGCTACACCAGCGAGGAAGCCGAGGGCCGCCGTGCCAGGGGCCTGCTCGCCGGCCGCCACACCGATCGCAAGGCCGTTGCGAAGCTCGTCAAGCGCCTGATGGAGGGTGGCCACCGCGGCGAGGTCGAGATGCTCGCCTATGACAAGGACGGCGAGGAGATCTGGGTCTGCGCCCGCATCGATGCCTTCCGCGACAGGAAGGGCCAGGTCAAGCACATCTTCGCGCTGCTCGAGGATATCACCGAGACCAAGCAGCTGCGCTCGCTGCAGCAGCTCATCATGGGCGCGCTCGCCGACGAGGTTCCGATCGGCGAGATTGCCGACCGGCTGTGCCGCCGTGTCGAGCAGATCGCGCCCGACGTCGTCTGTTCGCTGCTTCATATCGATGCCGCGGGCCTGATCCATCCGCTCGGCGGCCCAAGTCTGCCCGAGGACTATTCCCGCGCACTGGACGGCGTTGCCATCGGCCCCAATGTCGGCTCGTGCGGAACCGCGGCCTTCTACGGCGAGCCGGTGCTGGCGACGGATCTGGAGACCGATCCGCGCTGGCGGCCGTACAAGGCGATGCCGCTCGCGATTGGCCTGCGCGCATGCTGGTCGACGCCGGTCAAGGCCAAGGACGGACGGGTCATCGCCACGTTCGCCTTCTACTACCGGGAGCCGCGCGCGCCGAGCAATTGGCATCGGCGCATCGTCGAGGCCTGCGTCAATCTCGGCGCTTTCGCGATCGAGCGCAAGGAAGCGCGCGCCGAGATCGCGCGGCTCGCCTATCACGATATCCTCACGGGCCTGCCGAACCGCGCGCAATTGCGGCGCCTGATCACCACCGCCATCGATGCCTGCCCGACCGGCAGCCACGTCGCGCTGGCCTTCCTCGACGTCGATCATTTCAAGGACGTCAACGACACACTCGGTCATGCCGCCGGCGACGAGCTCCTGATCCAGCTCGCGCAGCGCCTGCGCGAGCAGATCGGGCCCGAGGACATGCTGGGGCGACTCGGCGGCGACGAGTTCGTGATCCTGCTGCCGCAGCGCAACGCCGAGGGTGCCGAGCGCGTCGCGGCCGGAATCACCGAAGCGCTGGCCGCGCCGCTGCGGCTCGGCTCCAGGCAACTGCAGATGTCGGCGAGCATCGGCGTCAGCCTCTATCCCGATCACGCCACCGACATCGACACCCTGATGCAGCAGGCGGACGCGGCCATGTACATGGCCAAGCAGGCCGGCCGCTCGACCCATCGCCTGTTCAGCGCCGAGATGAACGGGCTCACCGAGCAGCGGCTGGCCTTGATTGCGGCGCTGCGCCGCGCCATCGCCGAGGGCGCGCTGACCCTCCGCTATCAGCCGCAGATCCGCAGCTGCGACGGCGCGATCCATGGCGTCGAGGCGCTGGCGCGCTGGCACGATGCCGAGCTTGGCGACGTCTCGCCGGCAAAATTCATCCCACTCGCCGAAGAGTGCGGCCTGATCGAGCAGATCGGCCTGTGGTCCGTGCGCGAGGCCTGCCGGCAGATGGCGAGCTGGCGCCGCGCCGGGCTGAACATTCCATCTGTGTCGGTGAATCTGTCGCCGATTAATTTCCGCAACGTCACGCTGGCCGCGCGGCTCAAGGACATCCTCGCCGAATACGATCTGGCGGCGGATGCGCTGATGCTCGAGATCACCGAGGGCGCGTTCATGCAGGACAGCGTCGCCGCGCTCGAGACGATGAACGCGATCCGGGAGCTCGGCGTCGGGCTTTCCGTGGACGATTTCGGCACCGGCTATTCCAGCCTCAGCCGGCTCGCCCATCTGCCGATCCGCGAGCTCAAGATCGACCGCAGCTTCATGCGCGACATCGAGCGTGACGCTGGCGCGCTCGCGATCGCCACCGCTGTGGTGCGCGTCGGGCAGGGCCTCGGCATGACTGTCGTCGGGGAAGGAGTTGAGACCGAGGCGCAGCGCAAAGTGCTGGCCGAGCTCGGCTGCGACGTCGTGCAAGGCTTCCTCTACGCGCCCGCGCTCGCGCCCGTAGCGTTCGAGCGCTGGCTGATCGAGCACTGCGCTGAGCAGGCGCGGGCGATGCTCGCTCGTCTCGACATTGCACCGGCCGGCGCGACCGAGGTGAAGCGATCGGCGTAGAGCATCTGCCCTCGGAGCCGCCACGGCAGCAACGACTGGCTAGTCATCGAAATCAACGAAACGCGTTACTTCGATCGTGTCTGGTTTGATTTTGCTCGGCATTGACGCGGCAATGCATAGTGAACGGTCAGCAGGCTTTCGTTCCTGTCATCGAAAATCAAGTGATCGGTCAAGGCCATTTCCGCGCGCATCGCGTTGCAGCAGAAGATCATCCATCGATTGAACGTGGGCAGCTGGCTCATGGAGCGGTAAAGCTCGCCACACTCGATGGTCAGGTTCGGCCGGCCTTGCGCGTTCGCCAATTCGAGCCGGGATCGAATCTCTTGCCGGAAACGATCCGTTGAAACCATGCGACATCCGATTGCCGAAAACCCTTCTGAGAGGGGGATCAGCCGGCCAATAATGAAATCGAGCGAGGAACCCCGTCAACTCAGACGCCAGGCCGGGTGACCATAGAGCAATGCCAACACAAAGATACAGCTAATAAAGCCGATCGGATTGATGCGCTCGTCTCGCTATTGGGTGACGGCGTTCCTATATGCTCGAGATCACCGCCCGCCCTTGGCAGTTATCGGTGACTGAGAGCATTTCGCTCCCGCCTCAACCACGCAGGCGGTCGCATGTCCGATATCCCAAAATACAAATCTCCTGGACCGATTGGTATCTCGGGTGCCGGTGCGGGTCGCTGCGTCGGCCTGCATGCAGCGGAATCCATTTTCAATTGATCTGCGGCAGCGATCTCGCACGCAGATCGTCAGGAGGTTTACGTGGCAAACACAGCAACGATCCGAAATTCGAACGGACTTCCGGCCACATTCACGGGATCGAAGACCGGGCAGGACGACGCTCCGTTTGTCTTCGTCAAGGTCGGCGATGAAGAGCGCCGCATGCGAAGGGCCGAATGGGATGCGCTTCCGCCCTGGACCGGTCCGCGCCCGGCACGAACAGCCAACGACTGATCGCACAGCCTTGGGGAGGCCCGCTTGACGGTCGAACATGCCATCGTGCGAACCAAGCCGAAGCCCTGGGGCAGTCTCGATCTGCGGCCCTGGAGTGAGACGTCGACGAGCGACGGGCCGATCGGGGAATTGTGGTTCGAGCGCCCAGGTCTTGCTGCGCCCAAGACGACGTTGCTGCTCAAAATGCTCTTCACCACCGAGCCGCTGTCGATTCAAGTTCATCCGGATGATGCGTTCGCGCGCTCGATCGGGCTTGCCAATGGCAAGACCGAAGCCTGGTATATCGTCTCCGCGATCCCCGGCGCCCGGGTCGCGGTGGGATTGAACCATTTGCGCTCCGCCGCGGAGTTGCGAACCGCGATCACTGATGGCTCGATCGCCGATATCGTGGATTGGCAGCCGGTTCATCCAGGCGACGTCATTCTCATTCCTGCTGGAACGATCCACGCGATCGGCGCCGGCATCGTGCTCGTGGAAATCCAGCAGCACAGCGACGCCACGTTCCGGCTGTTCGACTATGGACGAGCGCGCGAACTGCACATCGACCATGCCGTCGCGGTGGCGACGGCAGGCCCACGCCAGATTCAATCGCCGTCCGAACGCCTGAGCGGCGCGCGAACGGTCCTCACGGTCAATTCCTATTTTGCGCTGGAGCAGACGGACCTTGCTCCTGGCTCCGTTTGGATGCTCGACGCACCGAAAGAGACCTGGCTGCTGGCGATAGAAGGCCAGGCCCAACTCGGCTCGACGAGGCTGGCGCCGGGGGACGCGATCTTCCTGGAAGCCGACCATGCGGAAATCGAGGTCGGTGCGAGCGGCTTGAAAGCGCTGCTGGCCTATCCCGGCCCGAAGATAAACCCTGCTGCGCTAACAGAGCGCAGTGCCGCGAGCGCCAGTCTCGCACCGCACGCCTTTCCCGGCACCCTGGTCCCGTCTCCCTTCGAGACCGCCACGCTCAAACAATCGGAGACGCCAAATTGGCTGCCGTAAATCGTATCGCATTCATCGGCAATTCGCTTCCCCGCCGCTGCGGCATCGCGACCTTCACTACTGACTTGCAGAGCGCCGTTGCGGCGTCCCGGAGTGATCTGGAGACGGTCATCGTCGCGATGACCGATCACGGCCAGGTCTACGATTATCCTGCCACCGTGGGCCTGGAGATCAACGACGACAGGCAAGATGATTATGTCCGTGCGGCTGCCTATCTGAACAGCGGCGGCTTCGAGGCCGTTTCGCTGCAACACGAATTCGGAATTTTCGGCGGCGAAGCCGGAGGCCAGATCATGGCGCTTCTGTCGCGCCTGACCATACCGATCGTGACAACCCTGCATACGGTCTTGTCCGAGCCGACCGAGGCTCAGCGCGACGTCATCACGCGCATCGTCGAGTGCTCGTCCAAGATCGTCGTGATGGCTGAAAAAGGCCGGGAGTTGTTGCGCTCCGTCTATCAAGTGGCTGACGAGAAGATCGAGATCATCCCGCACGGCATCCCGGAATTTGCGTTCGTCGAACCCGACGCGGCCAAGGCTGCGCTCGGATTCAGCAACAAGTCGGTCATCCTGACCTTCGGATTGCTGTCGCCGAACAAGGGCATCGAAGTCATGATCGATGCGATGCCTTCGATTCTGAAGACCCGACCCGACGCCGTTTACGTCGTCCTCGGTGCGACGCATCCCAACCTCGTGCGCGACCGTGGCGAAGCTTATCGTGAGTCCCTGATGGCGCACGCGCGCCAGGCTGGCGTCGAGGATCACGTCGTGTTCCTCGATCAGTTCGTCGACAAGAAAACGCTGCTCGATTTCATCTCGATGTCTGACGTCTACGTGACGCCGTACCTCAGTGAGGCCCAGATGACCTCGGGCACGCTGGCCTACAGTTTTGGCCTCGGTAAGGCCGTGGTGTCCACCCCGTATTGGCATGCCCGTGAACTATTGGCCGAGGGCCGCGGCATCCTGGTTCCGTTTGGCGACGCGGCAGCGCTCGGCATTGAAATCGCCAAGTTGCTCACCAACGACGTGCTTCGGCAGGCGATGCGCAAGCGCGCCTATTCGAGCAGCCGCGCGATGACATGGGAAAGAACCGCCGAGCGCTATATGTCGGTCTTCGAGAACGCCGGCCGCCGGCATCGGCTCAAGACCATCGCGCGTATGGATACTGGCACGCTGCTGCGCGACAGCCGCGCCCCGCCGGAAATGCAGCTCGGCCATTTCCTGTCGATGTGCGACGACACGGGACTGTTTCAGCATGCCGTTCATAGCGTGCCGGATCGTGCCCACGGCTATTGCGTCGACGACAACGCCCGGGCGCTGCTCGTGGCCTGTGCGCTCAACAATCCGGGTGAAGAGCGGCTGCCGGAAGCGCTGACGGCGCGATTTGCCGCTTTCGTCCAGCACGCCTGGAATCCGGATACACGACGATTTCGCAATTTCATGGGCTTCAACCGCTGCTGGTTGGAGGATAAGGGGTCGGAGGACAGTCACGGACGTACGCTCTGGGCCATGGGGGTGTGCGCGTTGACCGACGCCAGCTCGTCGCGGCGCTCATGGGCCGGGGCCTTGTTTTCCGAAGCAATGGCGACAGTGGAAGATTTTCGTTCGCCCCGTGCGTGGGCGTTCGTATTGCTGGGCCTCGATGCTTACTGCTCGGCTGTCCCGGGCGATGTCCAGGCGACCCGCCTGCGTGCCGTGCTTGCCGATCGGTTGATCTTGATCTTCGACACCGTGGCAACCGGCGATTGGGTCTGGTTCGAGGACGGGTTGGCCTATGATAACGCGCGCTTGCCCCAGGCGCTGATCATAACCGGTCTTGCCAGCAAGACATCGCGCTATGTCAATATCGGGCTGGAGTCGTTGCGCTGGCTTGTGAAGCGGCAAACCTCAGCGAAAGGCCAATTCCGCCCGATCGGCACGGCGGGGTTTGGCGATCGACGCCAGCCGTCGCAAGCCTTCGACCAGCAGCCGCTGGAGGCCGCGGCGACCATCGCGGCATGCCTCGCCGCGTGGCGGGCCGATCACGATGTCGAGTGGAAAGCCGAAGCCGCGCGGGTCTTCGCGTGGTTTCTGGGCAGCAACGACCTGTCGGCCTCGCTGGTCGATCTGGAGACCGGAAGCTGCCGGGATGGCCTGCATCCCGATCGTCCCAATGAGAACCGGGGAGGGGAATCCGTGGTGTCTTATTTGCTTGGGCTTTCCGAGATTCGGCAAATTGCCCGCCTGAGCGAAAGCCGGGCCAAGCCTGCTCCTCTCGTCGCTTGACGGAGCAGGATTACGATTTCCTCCTTCAACCCATCGAGGCCGTCTTGTCGCAATCTCCCTTCCTCAAACGTCAAGCCCTTCAGCTGCGGCCTGATCCGACCCGTGTCATCGTTCGGCCTTTCAAGCCGGCAACAGAGCCGCGCGACCTCAATCCGACGGACAAGACCCGCGCCAACCATATCGTCGAACGGGTCCTCGCGCTCGATGCCGAGACGGCTGACCGGCAATTGGCCGACGTTCTGGAGAATTTCCTCGGCCGTCACCGCAACCTGTTGCAGATATTCGAGACACGCGCCGCGGAAATGGAAGAGGCGCTGGCCGACCATGCTGTATTCACGCAGGTGCAGCGCCAACTCGCGGGCGCCTATTTTCTCAACGAATATTCGTTCGAGGCCTCGGCATTGTTCAATCCGAGTATCGTGCCGCATCCCGATCAATCCGGAACGCCGGAAGGCAGCCTTCGCTTCATCCTGAGTCTTCGTGCCGTCGGCGAGGGTCACGTGTCGTCCCTGACATTTCGCTCGGGGCTTATTGCGGCAGACGGGACCGTGACCATCGACCCGACGGCGCGCCTTGCATCCAGCCCCGATCTCGCCAAGCTGACATCGGGCGCCGGCGGCGACGAGATTGATGTTACATTTGCGGCCGGCCAGGATCTGAGCGAGCGGGTGATTTTCCCGGTCACTGAAGCGCAGTCGAACGGGATCGAGGACGCCCGCTTTGTGCATTTCAGCAACGCCGGCGAGACGATCTACTACGCGACCTACACCGCTTATAGCGGACGGGCGATCCGGTCGGAGCTGATCGAGACGTCCGACTTTGTATCGTTCCGGCTATCGACCCTGAAAGGCAGTGCCGCGCGCAACAAGGGCATGGCGTTATTCCCGCGCAAGATCGGGGGCAGATATGCGATGATCGCGCGCCAGGACAACGAGAACCTCTATCTGATCTTTTCCGACGACCTCCAGACGTGGGATGGCGGCCAGCCGATTCTGAAGCCGCGATACCCCTGGGAATTTGTGCAGATCGGCAATTGCGGATCACCCATCGAACTCGACGTCGGGTGGCTGCTTCTGACGCACGGCGTCGGACCTTTGCGAAAATATTCGATCGGGGCCGCGCTGCTCGACAAGAACGACCCTTCGAAGGTGCTCGGCCGCCTGCGCGAGCCACTATTGCGCCCGGACCCTTCCGAACGCGAAGGATATGTTCCAAACGTCGTCTACACTTGCGGCGCGATGCGCCACCACGACAAGATCATCTTCCCCTACGCGGTTTCCGACAGCTATTGCAATTTCGCGACCATCGAGATCGCATCCTTGATTGCGGCCATGGACAGGAGCGCATAGGAACTGCGCTGACCGTTCTCGACACCATCCGGTGGATTGGAAAAAGCGTGAAGCGGTCGGCGCAGAACACTGCGTCGAGCTGGTGATGTCCGGACTCAAGCATCCGGTTGCAGGAACGTGCCGTACTGCTTGGTCGCGGCGACCGCGGCCGCGGCCTGTCCGATCACCCGCATCGCTGCCAGCATCGGCCACGGCCCGAGGCTGACCCGCCGAACGCCGACGCGAGCCAGATCCGGAAGTGCGGGAACGCCTTGTGTCACCATGATGTTGACCGGCAGAGGCGTGAGCTGAACGAACTTTTCAATGAGAGCGAGGTCGGTGAGGCCGGGGACGAAAATTCCGTCGGCGCCGGCCTCGGCATAGACCTTCGCCCGCCTTGCCGCTTCGTTCATGCACTCGTCCGGCGATCCGAATTTCAGCAGGAACGGATCTGTTCTCGCATTGATGAATAGCTGAACTCCCAGATCTTTCGCGGCGTCGCGCACGGCCTTGATCTTGGCGGCATGGAGTTCGGGATTGACCAGTTGCCGCTTTCCCCCCGATAGCCCGTCCTCGATATTGATGCCGACGGCGCCGGCTTTCAAAATCTCGGTCGCCGATCTGGCGGCGGCCTCCGGGGTGTCGCCATATCCTGCCTCCAGATCGATTGAGACTGGAACCGACACGGCCGCAGTCATCCGCGATACGAGGCCGGTCACCATGTCGAACGGGACATTTTCTCCGTCGGCGTATCCAAGTGCGGAGGCGACCGCGCCGCTGCTGGTCGCGATGGCCGGAGCGGTCTTCGCGATGGCTTTGGCGGTGGCGGCGTCCCAGGCGTTGAACAGGACGAGCGGATCGCCCTTCCTGTGAAGGGCATGAAAGGTCTCGGCGTATTGATGTTGTGTCTTGGCGTCCATTGCGCGCACTCCAGATTAGAAAATCGAAGGATGTTGTGGGCCACCGCCCTCTGCGTTCAGTCAGGCGCGTGCGTCTTGAACCAGTCCATGATCAGGCCGGTGACTTCTTCCTCACGCTCGAGGTGCGGGAAGTGCCCGACATCGGGCAGGACAATCCGCTTGTGCGGCCCCTTGAACAGCGGCTCCTCCTTGACCGAGTACCTCGCTGTCGGATCGTTGCTGCCATAGATCGTCAGCGTCGGCGTGTGCATGTCATTGATCGGCAGCCGGCCCGTGAGCCCCGCATCGGTCAGGCCTCCGTAATATTTCAGCGCTGCGGCCATCGTGCCGGGCGAGCTGAGTGTCTCCTTGATCGAACGGATGTGCTCGGCATTGTTGAATGTCGGTGACCACAGCTTCCAGAGATAGTCGACAAAGGGGAGGCCCTCGGTATTGACCGCGGATTCGGCGCCGGGCAGCTGGAAAAAATAGACGTGGAAGACGGCTCGAACGAGCTCCGGATCCCGTCTGATGCTCGAAATTGTAATCGGGTGCGCGGTGTTCATGACCACGGCGGCCTTGATTGCCGATGGCGCCGTGGCCAGCGCCTGAAAGGTCGAGGTGCCGCCCCAATCCATGCCGACGACGCGTGCCTGTCCGTCGTCGCTCAGCGCCGCGATGAGGGCTTCGAGATCCTTGCCCAGTGCGATCGGATCGAAAATGCCGTCCGCCGGAATCTCGGTCGGCGCATAGCCACGCAGGAACGGCGCGACGGCACGATACCCGGCATCCGCGAAGACCTTCAGCTGCTTTCGATACGACCAGGCATTGTCGGGAAAGCCGTGCAGGAGCATGACCAGGGGGCCATCGCCCTGTTCGAGATAGGCGAAGCGCACGCCGTTGGCCTGCACGTATTTCAAGGCGGGTTCGGTGCCCCTGGTATCCGCTTGGGCATTCGCTTGTCGTGCCGCGCTCCGAGTATTCATCGTCATTCTCCATGTGATCGAGCCTGCGATCCAAATTATGTGCGGAGTGCACATATCGTCAAGTTGTTTTTTGTGCGCTCCGCACATATTGTCGGCGTATGGAAACTGGAATCGCAAATTTGCTGGGGGCGCTTTCGCTCGCCGTCATGGATCGGATCGAGCAGGGCGCGCGCGAGGTCATCGGCCGCGGTGGCGAGACCCCTGCGGCACTGGTCGTCATCGGCTATGGCCAGGGCATGACCAACGACAAGCTGCGGCGGATCCTTGGCCTGTCGCATTCAGGAACGGTCCGGCTGGTGGATCGTCTGGTGTCGGATCGGCTGGTCGAACGTCGGCCCGGACAGGATGGCCGCGAGGTTGCCTTGCACCTGACGGCGAAGGGCGCCGCAACCCGCAACGATTTGATGACTTCGCGGATTTCGGCCGTCGCGTCGCTTCTGGATGTACTGTCGCCGGCTGAAACGAAGCGCCTTGAAACGCTGCTCCATGAGTTGTTGGCTCGGCAGGATACCTCCGAGATAGATCGCTTCACGATCTGCCGCATGTGCGACGACAGCGCTTGTACGAATTGCCCCTTGCCCACGGACAAGGGCAAACGCGCTCGCTAGCGGGCGCGCTCGAGACTATCATCCGGCTTGGGCGCAACGCGCGTTCACATCGCGGAAAGGAACGTCCGGCGTTTCCCCACGTTGTCGGCCCACCAGCACAAGCCGGGCCATACGATGAAGAAGATCGCCACCATCCTTGTCATGCTCTGTGCCTTTCCGGCGGCCGCCCGCGCGGACAGCTGGAGCGGCTATCGCATTCCCGAGACCGGGACCAGCGTCGATATCCCTTCGTCCATCTTCACCGAGCAAGCCGGCCGGCCCGACGGCTATGGCATGCAGTACCGGACCAGCGACGGCCGTGCGGATTTGACGGTGCAGGCCGTTCCCAACGACGGCAGCTCACCGGCCGCTTTCCTGGCGCGGAAGAATCCGCCGCCCGGCATCACCTACAAGCGCATCACGCCGCGCTTCTTCGTGGTCTCCAGCACCCGGGGCGGCAAGATCTGGTACGACCGCTGCAACTTTGGCCGCCGCTACGTGCATTGCGTGCTGATCAACTATCCGGCCGCCGAGAAGCGGCAGTGGGATGCACTCGTGACCCGCGTCAGCCGCACGCTGAGCGGCGGTTGATCCGTTCACCAGCGAAAAACCTGCTCACAAAGAAAAACTGCCCGCAGGTTGCGGGCAGCAGTCTCGTGAGGATGTTCAGCGCACGTTGGTCGATGTCGTCGACATGGTCGGCTTGGAGCCCGGCACGTGCGACATGGTCTTGGTGGTCGACCCGACCTCCTCGCCCGCCTTCACTTTCGTGCGGGTGTGGGAGCGGCTGAACGTACCACCCTCATGCGCCTGCGCGCGCGCATTGGAATTGAGCACCGGACCGTTGCCCTTGTTCATGCTGGTGCCGGACTGCGCCTTGCCGTTGGCAGACGCGGCGCTGCCGCCCGCTGCAATCGACGAGCCGGTCTGTCCGGAGCCCGACGTCGACGTGCCGCCGGTGCCAAGCGTGCTGGCCGAGGTGCCGCCGGCCGCGGCCGAGCCCCCGGTGCCGCCGGTCATGCTGGTTTGCGCCGACAACGGCGAGGCGACGGCCAGCAGGAGTGCGACCGACGAGGTCGCGATCAACATTCTCATCTGTGAAATCCTTTTGCTATGGCGACGATGTCGAGATGGTGCAGCCGTTGACCGTGACGGTGCTCGCGCTGGTCGAACCCGGGCCGCCGGCCGTCGAGGACGAACTCGACACGTTGCCGCCACCGGCCTGGACGTGCACCGACGATCCGCCGGCCGAGCTAGAGCTCGACAGCGAGCCGCTCGATGAGGTCGAGCCGGTGGTGCCCGAACCCGATGACCCCAGCGCGGTAATGCTGCCGTCGGGATGTTTTTCCACCGTGACCCGGCAGGTCTCGCCGGACGCGGTCTTGCCGGTTTTCTGCATGGTTTCCCCCGCAGCGGCGCTGCTCATCAAAGTCAAAACTGCGATCGCAACGATTGGTCTGTTCATGCCAGTCCTCCTCAGGAAGGACGAAGGAGCGGCATTGCTGCCGCTCCGCCGGCCGGATGTCAGTCCTTGTCCTTCTTCATCTCGTCCTTGTGGTGGCCTTTGCCCTTTTCCATGCCCATGTCGCTGGCATGTCCCGCGGAGGAGCCGGCCGCTCCCACGGTCGAGCCGCTCTTGCCGCCGCCGGCCGACGAGCCGCCCGTGCCGACTGTCGATGCCGAGTTGGAGCCGGAGCCTGCCGCAGAGCCGCCGGTGCCGACGCTGGACGAACTCTTGCCGCCACCCGCCGACGAACCACCGGTGCCGAGCGTCGAGGCCGAGCCTGAGCCGCTGCCGGAGCCTGCGGCGGAGCCGCCAGTGCCGATCGACGAACTGCTGGTGCCGCCGCCCGCCGACGAGCCGCCGGTGCCAAGCGTCGAGGCCGAGCCCGATCCGCTGCCCGAACCCGCCGATGAACCGCCCGTGCCTACGGTCGAGTTGCTGGTGCCACCGCCGGCTGACGACCCGCCAGTGCCGACCGTCGAACTCGACTGCGCCACGGCGAGCGCGGTACCGGCCAGCAGCGCAGCTGCGGCCGCAGACAATTTCAGAATCCTCATCGCTGTCTCCTCGAATGATCAAATTGCCAAAACAGGCACGGGATAAAGTGGCAAGCTGCAGAAACGTTCCTTGGATCGGTATGAGGATGTGGAAAATGCGCGCGAGAATTGCGACGAGGTTCCAGCGGCGCGGCGCGGCGCGCCGATGCCGAGCGGGAACAGCGAAGCGCGACGATCTGAAGAAAACAAACGCTACTTCAACGACAATCCCGTCCTGCGCCGCAGATCCGTGATCGCGCGCAGAAAACTGTCGGCCGGCGTCGTCTCCGGATCGATCAGGCGGTGCAGGCGAAAGCCGTCTTCCAATGCCAGCACGACGGAGGCCATCCAGGGGGGATTGAGCGTGTCGCCCTTCGCGTTGCTCTTCAGCGTTGCCTCGATGATGTCGGCGACCAGCTTGCGCCGCGCGCGCAGGCGCTTTGCAAGCTCCGGTCGGCGCTTCTCGGCGCGGGCGACAAACAGGATCATCTCCATGTGGAGCAGCGGCGAGCGGCCGAGCGGATCCTGCCTTGTGCGATCCATCGCCTTCAGCGCCGCGATGAAGTCGTCGAGATTGTCGTGCTGCGCGAGGATGTCCATGTTGCGCCGGATCGACTGCGCGACATGCTCCTCGAGCATGGCGATAATCAGCTCGTCCTTGCTCTTGAAGTTGGAATAGAACGCGCCGCGGCTAAATCCGGCCGCCGCCGCGATCGCCTCGATGCTGGCGCCGCCGATGCCGTCCTGCTCGAACACGCGCGCCGCCGCCTCGAACAGCCTGTCGCGCGTGTCGTCCCTGGTCGGCCTAGTTCTCACCCTTGACATCGGGGCAGTTTAGGGCAAAATGCAACTCGATACAACAATGTATCGAGTTGATAATTCCGGGATGGTTACGCTGCGCAAGAGGGGCTGCGGCGTATGCGATTCATGCGGCAACCGATATGAGGTCACCATGAACGAGCACGTGCAGGGCACCGGCGGTCCGCTGTTCAACCCGCTGTCGCCGGACTTCATCCGCGATCCCTATCCGCATTATGACCGGCTCCGCGCGATCTACCCGATTCACGTGACGCCGTTCGGCCAGTTCGTCGCCAGCCGCCATGCCGATGTCAGCCTTGTGATGCGCGACAAGCGTTTTGGCAAGGATTTCGTCGAGCGCTCCAGGCGCCGCTATAGCGAAAAGATCATGGAGGAGCCGGTCTTCCGCAGCATGAGCCACTGGATGCTGCAGGCCGATCCGCCCGACCACACCCGCCTGCGCGGCCTCGTCGTGAAGGCCTTCACCGCCCGCCGCGTCGAGGACATGCGGCCACGCATCCAGGAGATCGTCGACCAGACCATCGATGCCGTGATCGACCGCGGCCACATGGACCTGATCGAAGACTTCGCCTTCCGCCTGCCTGTGACCATCATCTGCGACATGCTCGGCATCCCCGAGGACCATCGCGAGACTTTCTATAACAGCTCGCGCGATGGCGGACGGCTGCTCGATCCCGTGCCGCTCTCGCCGGAGGAGATCGCCAAGGGCAACGCCGGCAACATGATGGCGCAGATGTATTTCCAGCAGCTGTTCGAACTGCGTCGCAGAAATCCCGGCGACGATCTCATCACCCAGCTGGTGCAGGCCGAGGAAGACGGCAACAAGCTCACCAACGAGGAACTGACCGCCAACATCATCCTTTTGTTCGGCGCCGGCCACGAGACCACGGTCAATCTGATCGGCAACGGCCTGCTGGCGCTGCATCGCAATCCGGACCAGCTCGCGCTTTTGAAGGCGCGGCCGGACCTGATGGTGGGCGCGATCGAGGAGTTTCTGCGCTACGATTCCTCGGTGCAGATGACCGGGCGGGTCGCGCTGGAGGATATCGACGATCTCGGCGGCGCCAAGATCCCCAAGGGCGAGACCGTGCTCTGCCTGCTGGGCTCGGCCAACCGCGACCCGGCGGTCTATCCTGACCGCCCCGACCGGCTCGACGTCACCCGCCAGAATGTGAGGCCGCTGTCGTTCGGCGGTGGCATCCATTTCTGCCTGGGGGCCCAATTGGCCCGGCTCGAGGCCGAGATCGCCATCGCCACGCTGTTGCGTCGGCTGCCCAACCTGCGCATCGACGACGTCGAAAACCCCGAATGGCGGCCGACCTTCGTGCTGCGCGGCCTGAAGCGGCTGCCTGCGAGCTGGTGATGGCTCGCCGGCGTTAACCTCCGCGCGCAACAGTCGCTGTGACTTCGCCACACTTCCCCCTATATAAGGGGCTGTTCCGGTACGTCTGAGGCCCTGCGGCTCAGGCAAGGCCCGCATCCGGTTTGGCCGAGGGGAGACCCGTGCAGACGACGCTGCTCGGATTGGCGATTGCCTTTATCTTAGCGCTGCTGGCCGCTCTGATCGGACCGTACTTCGTCGACTGGAACCAGTTCAGGCCCCAGTTCGAAGCAGAGGCCGGCAGGATCATCGGCGTGCCGGTGCGGGTGGCGGGCGAGCTCGACGCGCGGCTGCTGCCGGCGCCGACGCTGCGGCTGCGCGCGGTCACCTTCGGCGGCAACAACGATCTCGGCCGCCTGCGCGCCGACAAGCTCGACGTCGAGTTCAGCCTGAGCTCGCTGATGCGCGGCGAATGGCGCGCCACCGAGCTTTCGGTCAACGGCATGGCGGTCGATCTCGGTCTCGACGCGCGCGGGCGGGTCGATTTGCCGTCCACCGCGAGCGGCAGCTTCAATCTGGCATCGCTGGCGATCGAGCGGCTGAACCTCACCGGCCGCATCGCCCTGCATGATGCCGCCAGCCATTCGACACTGGAGCTCAACGACATCGCTTTCTCCGGCGATGTGCGCTCGCTGGCCGGCTCGGTCCGGGGCGACGGCAGTTTTGCCCTCAGCGGCGTGCGCTATCCGTTCCGCGTCTCCTCCGGCCCGAGCGCCGACGGCAACGCCACCCGCCTCCACCTCAACATCGATCCCGGCGAGCGCGCGATCCTCGCCGATCTCGAAGGCGTGCTCGCCTTCGACAACCGCCTGCCGAAATTCGAGGGCGCGCTGACGTTCGCCGTGCCGGCGCCGAAGAAGCCGGGCGAGGCGGGGCCGATGCTTTGGAAGCTCACGACGAAACTCAAGGCTGATCCGGCCGGCGCCAAGTTCGAGCAGGTCGACGCCAGCTTCGGGTCCGAAGACTCCGCGCTGAAGCTCGGCGGCGTCGGCGATATCAGGTTCGGGGCTTCGCCGCTGCTGCGTGCGGTGCTGTCGGCGCGCCAGGTCGATGCCGACAAGCTGACCGGCAAGGACGAGCCGCAGCGCATCCTTCCGGCGCTCCGCGCAGGCCTCGCCGCAATCCCGCAGGCGCCGATCCCGGCACAGATCGAGTTCAACTCCGACCAGATCATGCTCGGCGCACGCCCGCTCCAGAACATCACGGCCGAGCTTGCGACCGACGGGCGATCCTGGACCTTCCAGCGGCTCGAGCTGCGCGCGCCGGGACAGACGCAGCTCTCGCTCAACGGCGCGACGCCCGGCGCCGACAGCTTCAGCGGCCGTCTCAGCGTCGATTCCTCCGATCCCGATACGCTAGTGGCCTGGCTCCAGGGCCGCAGCGAGGTCAACCGCCGCAGCACGCGGCCGCTGCGCCTTGCCGGTGACGTGACCATCGCTGCCAACCATTTCGCCATCGACAGGCTGAAGGCCGAGATCGACGGCGGCGCGGTCGAAGGCCGCATCGCTTTCGTCCAGACCGGCGCGAGCAAGGGCTCGCGGATCGACGCGGAGCTCAAGGCCGACCGCCTTGACCTCGATGCGGCCGCAAGTTTTGTGCGCGCGCTTTCGGGACCGCAGGGCGAATGGCCGGAGGAAGCGAAGCTGTCGCTCGATATCGGCCGCGCGATCTCGGCCGGGCAGGAGCTGCGGCCGTTCACCGCGAAACTCGGCTACGGCCCCGCATCGCTCTCGCTGGAGCAGTTGCGGTTCGGCCAGGCCAGTGGCGTGACCACGGAAGCAAGTGGCAGCTTCGACCGCGCCAAGGCCACGGGCAAGCTCGCGCTGAAATCCTCCGCCAATTCGCTGCGCGATCTCACTGCACTGCTCGAGCCGTTTGCGCCATCGGTGCGCGCGCGCTTCGACGCCATCCCGTCGCTGCCGGGTGCGACCCGCCTGAAGCTCGACCTCAGCCTCGACAAGAACGCCGAGCACGCCGATCGCAACGACGCGCGCGCTGTCCTCGAACTCGACGCGCCCCAGCTCAAGGCCACCGCGACGCTGGCTGCGCAGACGCCGGTGGCCGCCGTCAACGGCATCGACGTCGACCGCTTGCGCAACAGCGACTTCACGCTGGACTCGAAAGTCGCGACACCGCAAGCCAGTGCACTGCTGGCGTTGCTCGGGCTCGATCGCGTGGTGGCCGCAGGCGAGGGCGCTTCGCAGTTCGAAGGCCGCTTGAGCGGCGCGTGGCGCCATCAGCTGCAATTGAATGCAAAGCTTAGCGGCGGCGGGCTGGACGCGGACGCACAAGGCAACGTCGAATTGTCGGAGCCGAAAGGCAGCGTGAATTTGCGCGTGCGCAACGCCAATCTGGCGCCGCTGTTCGGGACCAGCCCGGCCGATAAATCGGTGCAGAGCGTCAATCTGTCTTCGCGCGTCGGCCTCTCCGGCAACCGCCTGACCTTCAACGATCTCGACAGCACCCTGGCCGGCTCGCATTTGCGCGGTCATCTGGCGGTGACGCTCGATCAGGAGAAGACCGTCGACGGCGAAGTCGGCCTCGATACGCTCGACCTCGTGCCCGCGCTCGCGATGGCCATCGGCGCGGCCGGACACGATGCCAATGCGCCGCTGAGTGCCGGGCTTCTCGGCGGCTGGCGCGGCCGCGTCGCCTTCCAGGCGTTGCACGGCACGTTGCCCGGCGGCATCGAGCTGCGCCCCTTCGGCGGTACGGTCCGGAGCGACGGTCAGTCGCTCGCGCTCGACGCAATGAAGGGCGGCGTCGGCGGCGGCGAGATCTCGGCGAGCCTCGATGCGCGCAATGTCGCCAATGGTCTGACGCTGAACGCGCGTATCGAGCTCGGCAATGTCGACGCGGCGACGCTGCGGTACCGCGACCTCGCGCTGCCGAAGGGACGCGCCTCGGCGCAGATGGCGCTGACCAGCCAGGGCCGCAGCGTTGCGGCGCTCACCGGTGCGCTCGCCGGCAACGGCACGGTGACGCTCGAATCCGCTGAAATCTCCGGCCTCAATCCGCGCGCCTTCGAAATCGCGATCCGCGCCAGCGACGGCGGCCAAATTGCCGACGACAATCGATTGCGGCAGCTGGTCGAGCCCGCACTGTCGGCGGGTCCGATTGCAGTGGCCTCGGCGCAGATCCCGTTCACGATCCGAGACGGGCGCCTGCGCGTCGGCGCAACGTCGCTAGAGGCGAAGAACGCGCGTGCCATCGTCTCCGGCGGCTACGACATCCCCGCCGACCAGGCCGACATCCGCGCCAACCTGACGCCGATCATGACCGGGCTCTCCGGCGCGCCGCCGGAAATCCAGCTGTTCGCGGCCGGTCCCCCCGACAGGCTCAATCGCACCGTCGATCTCGGGCCGCTGTCGTCGTGGCTCGCGGTACGCACGATCGATCGCGAGACGCGCCGGCTGGACGCCATCGAGCGCGGCGAACCGCCGCCGGCGACCGCCGCGTTGCCGACCCTGGTGTCCCCAGACCCGGTGCCGGAGCCGTCGCTCACGGATGTGCCGATGCCCGGCCGCGATCCGCGCCGTGCGCCGCCGCCGAAGCCCAAGTCCGATATCAGGGTTGCGCCGACGCCAAAGGCGCCGCAGGCCGCTCCCGCGGCACCAAGCCCGCCGCTTGCAAGCACGCAGATCGCGCCGTTGCCTCCGCCGATCGACGTGAGGCCGGCCCCGGGCCCGCCGCCCGCAAAGCCCAAGCCAAAGCCGCCGCTGGTGCTGACGCCGTCAAATCCGTAGGCGATAGTCCGTCATGCCCGGGCTTGTCCCGGGCATCCACGTTCTCCGTCCCAGGCGGTGAGACGTGGATGGCCGGGACAAGCCCGGCCATGACGCCGGAGAGACACCCTCACCCCAACCCTCTCCCGCAAGCGGGAGAGGGGGCGCAGCTTCCTCGTGACGTACCGGTAAACTCATTCCCTCGCTTTTTATCGAATTTTCCCCGGCAAAACTGATCTGCCGACTTTACCGGATTCTCGCGTTTGTTCCCTAGCCTCTGTTCCCAGAGGAACTCGGCGTCCTGCCGGCACAAGCAGGATGGCCAGCCAAGAACTGGGGTCATCGGGATGAACGGCGCGACAACACTTCTGCAGGATCTGGACGACGCAATCGCACGCGGCACCGACGAAAGCCGGACCAAGGCGTTGTGGCACGCGACCGACATTCTGATCACCGGTCGCTACAGCGACGACGAGATCAGCACGTTCGGCGAAGTCATCGGCCGGCTCGCCGACGAGATCGAGGTCGCCGCACGGGTGCAGCTCTCCGAGGTGATGGCAGCCTGCGATCACGCTCCGCTCAATGTCGTTGCGCAACTCGCGATCGCCGACGAAATCGAGGTCGCCGGTCCCGTGCTGCGCGATTCCAATCGTATCGACGAGAAGCTGCTGGTCGAGAGCGCCATGACCAAGAGCCAGTCGCATCTGCTCGCGATCGCCCAGCGCAAGTCGATCGGCGAGGCCGTCACCGACGTTCTGGTCAAGCGCGGCGACCAGGAGGTCGTGGCGTCGGTTGCCCGGAACGAGGGCGCGCGCTTTTCAGGTTCGGGCCTGCTCCACATGGTCCGCCGCGCCGAGGGTGACTCGATTCTCGCCGAGCAGCTTGGCCTGCGCAAGGACGTGCCGCGTCACATCTTCCAGCAGCTGATCTCGAAGGCGTCGGAGGACGTCCGCCGCCGGCTCGAGCACGAGCGCCCGGAAATGATGGCGCAGATCCAGAGCTCGGTAAGCGACGTCACCGGCGACCTGCAGTCCAAGTTCGGCCCGTCCTCGCGCAGCTATTTCGTCGCCAAGCGCGTGGTGACGACGCAGTACCGGCAGGGCAACCTCAACCAGGACTCGATCTCGAACTATGCGCGCCAGCACCGCTTCGACGAGGTGCAGATCGGCCTGTCGCTGTTGTCGTCGCTGCCGGTCGACGTGATCGAGCGTGCGATGATGGACCGCAATCGCGAGATGATCCTGGTGCTGTGCAAGGCGCTCGACTTCTCCTGGGACACCACCATGTCGCTGCTGTTCCTCGGCGCCAAGGATCATCTGATCACGGCGCGCGAGCTCCACGACAACGAACGCGATTTCGGCAAGCTCAAGATCGAGACCTCGCGCAGCGTCTTGAAGTTCTACCAGTCGCGCAAGACCGGCGCCGATCCCGTCACGGGTCGTCAGCCCGAGCTGCAGGTGCACTGAGCGGTACACCGAACAGGTACACCGAGCATCATCCGGGAATTGGTATTTGCAATGTTGCCTCAATTCGGCACCGCCGTTCGCAAGAAGAACCTCAACAACGCCGCAGCCGGCGAGATCGGCGGCGGAGCAGCGGACCAGACCTCGGTCGATGCGGCATGGCTCGTGCTGGAAGCCGCCAACGACCTCGGCGACCATGCCGCGATCGAGGCTTGCCGCCGCGTCATCGACGCCGAGCTGAACGGCACGGCGGCCGGCAGCGCGGATGTCGATCTCGTGCTCGGGTATTTCAGGTAAGACTCCGCGGGCGTCCGCTCCATCCGCGCGATAGCGGCTGTTTCCACACCGTCATTGCGAGCGCAGGGCACCGCCGTCGCTCCTTCAATGGCACATTAACGCGCCGACAGCCCCAGACCGCGCGGCCATCCCGCGAACACGCGCATCGCACGCAGCTGTGATCTCCGGAACCGGCCGACGCGGGTAACGACCGAAGCTCCCCTTCGTACAGCCTTCAGCGAGCGTAGTCTCGCAGAGCTGATGGATGTGAAACCGGGGAGACATGGTCGGATGAAAGAGTTCAACGTCGCTGAGGTCGGGGGCGGTTCCTATCGTCCTCTTGCCATTCTGCGCTGGGTCATGGTGATCATCTTCGTATCGTTTGGCATGCAGAAATTCACGCCGCAATCTGCGCAGGGCATCGCGCAGTTCATCAGCAACAGCCCGTTCATCTCCTGGCTGTCGGTGTTCGGCCTGAGGGGAGAGGCCTATGTCCTCGGTGTCGCTGAATTCGTGATTGCGGCGCTGCTCGCGGCAGGCAGCTTCAGCCCGGTTTCGTCCGCCCTCGGTTCATTCATGGGCATGGTGACCTTTGCGATCACCTGGTCGTTCTTCTTCACGACGCCCGGCGTGGTCAAATGGAGCCTTTCATCCGATCCGATGGCGTGGAATCTGACCGGCGAATTTCTGTTCAAGGACATCGTCCTGCTGTGCGTTTGCGCGGTGTTGTTTCTGGCCTCCCTGCCGCAATCGGTTGTCCGGCTGCGCACCGGGTGATCGTCAGGCGGTCTCTCACCGCCGGATCCGGTAGAGGACGCCGTTCTCGCCGTGACGGAACGTGGTTCGCTCGAGGAGATAGTTGGACTTCTCCAGAACGCGGCGCGATGCGCCATTTCCGACATAGACCAGGCCAATGAGGGACGGCAGCTCGTGGTGTAACAGTCCAATATCGGTGAGTGCGGTCGCGGTCTCGCTTGCAAGGCCACGGCCCCAGAATTCGCGCTTGAACGCGTAGGCAATCTCGATCTCGTCGACACCGTCCACGAGGATATGCCTGATGCCCGCTCGCCCGGCGAATGCCCCGTCTTTCGTTCGCAGCACCCACAGACCGAAGCCATGCTGATCCCAATGCGCCATATTGGCGTCGAGAGAGGTCTTCGTCTTCTCCGCCGAACGGACGCCGCCGAGATAGCGCGAAACCTCGGCATCGAGATGCAACGCGACGAGGTCGGCGAGATGATTTCCGTTCAGCCTCTCGGCCGTCAGGTTCTCGGTGCTGAAATGATCCATGGATCCGGATAGCCGCTTTCGGAGCAGGGCAGGATGACGCGCCTTCGCCGCCCCCTCATGATTTCTAACACATCCTAACGGGCAATTTCGGCGGCATCCGGTCAATGTCTCCATGGAAAAGCGGTGGAATTTCCTAACAAGCACGAAGGTCAACGGAGATTGCATGACGTCCAAAACGCAAATCGAATCACTGCAACGGCCCGCGAGCGTCTCGCGCCGCGGCTTCGTGGGAGGCCTGTCGGCGGGCGTTCTGGGGGCGGTTGCGACCGAAGCGGCGGCGGCGCAAACCCTGGCCGAAATCCCTGATCGCGGGCCCGGGGCCGATCTCGGTGCGCACAGCGAACGATCGCGCTTCGTCAAGATCGATCGCATTCCCGAGGCAACACCAGGCAAGCGCAACGTCGACCCCAGTGATGCCATCAACTCCAAGACGCCGCATCAGAAGCTGGTGGGCAACATCACACCAACCGATCTGCATTACGAGCGCAGCCATTCCGGGGTGCCGGACATCGATCCGGCGCAGCACCGTCTGCTCATCCATGGCCTGGTTCAGAAGCCGCTGGTGTTCAGCGTCGACGATCTTAAGCGGATGCCGTCCGTCACGCGCGTGGTCTTCATCGAATGTACCGGAAACGGCTGGGAAAACTGGAAGAAGGCAGACCCTGACCTGACGGTGCAGAACACGCACGGCCTCGTCAGCACCAATGAGTGGACTGGCGTTCCGCTGAAGTTCCTCATTGGTCTCGCGGGCAAGGAGAAGATCTCGAACTGGATGCTCGCGGAGGGAGGCGACGGTGCGGGCGTCGACCGCAGCATTCCGTTGACCGACGAAATCTTGAACGAGGCCTTTGTCGCCTACGGTCAGAACGGCGAACCACTGCGCCCCGCGCACGGGTTTCCAATGCGACTGGTGATGCCGGGTTTCGAGGGCAACCTCAACATCAAATGGCTGCGCCGTCTCAAGTTCGGCACTGAGCCCTGGATGACCCGCTGGGAGACGGCGCGCTACACGCAGCTGCTCGCCAACGGCAAGGCCCGCCAGTTCCAGCTGAGGATGGAAACCAACTCCGTCATCACACAGCCCTCGGGCACGATGCAGATCCAGCCCGGCTACAACATTATCTCCGGTCTCGCCTGGAGCGGCCATGGCAAGATCGCCAGGGTCGAGATATCGACCGACGGCGCGAAAATCTGGAAACAGGCGCAGCTGAATCAGCCGGTGCTGTCGAAGGCCCAGGTTCGATTTCAGATGGACTGGGTGTGGGACGGTAAGCCGACAAGGATCGTGAGCCGCTCGACCGACGAGCAAGGCAACGTTCAGCCGGACCGGCAGTCCTTCATCGCCGCGATGGGGAGCAATGCGCTGTTCCACTACAACGCCCAGCAGACCTGGAGCATCGACGAGGCCGGGAGGGTCCGCAATGTCCTCGCATAATAATAGGCTTGTCGCAGCGGCTCTCGCGCTCGGCCTGCTCGCGGCGCCCGCATTTGCATTCGATTTCGGCCGTCCCGCGACTCCGGAGGAGATCAAGCTATGGGACATCGACGTCACACCCGATGGCAAGGGTCTGCCTGTCGGCGGCGGCACGGTTGCGCAGGGTAAGCAGGTCTTCGCCGACAATTGCGCGGCCTGTCATGGCGACAACGGCCAGGGCGGGATCAAGGATCGTCTGGCCGGTGGGCAGGGCACACTCGCCTCCAGCACGCCGGTCAAGACCGTCGGCAGCTTCTGGCCCTATGCGACGACCTTGTACGACTACATTCACCGCGCGATGCCATATCCCACACCGGGTTCGCTCAGCACCGACGACACCTATGCCGTCACCGCCTACATCCTGAGTCTGAATGGCATCGTTTCCGCCGACGGCAAGGTTGATAAGGACAGCTTGCCGAAGATCAAGATGCCCAACCGCGACGGCTTCATTCCGGACCCGGAATTCGATCCGGCAAAACTATTCCGCAAGAAATGAGCGTGTGATCATGAGGGTTTCGGCGCTGGTCAAGATCCTCGCTTTGGTTGCTGCGACATGTTTATGGGAGACCCATGCAATGGCCGTCGACGGACTGATCACGATCAGGAGCAGTTTCGGGCCTGAAGAGACGATGAAGCGGCTGGAAGAGGAAGTGATAGTCAAGGGCCTCACAATATTCGCCCATGTCGATCATGCCGCGGGCGCCGCCGCTGCCGGCCTGCCGTTGCGCCCGACCAATCTCATCATTTTCGGGAACGCCAGGGGTGGTACGCCATTGATGCAGCAGTCGCAGACCAGCGGCATCGATCTGCCGCTGAAGGCGCTGGTCTGGCAGGACGAACAAGGCGCGACCTGGTTGTCCTACAATGATCCGGCGTATATCGCCGGGCGTTACGACATCGGCGAGCCGGCCAAGGCTGCAATTGTCGCCATGACGGCGGCCCTGCACGCGATCGCGACCAAAGTCACCGCCCCCTAGCGCAATGGTACGACCGCGCGACGCGTGCGCCATGAGGAGAGATCCATGAACAGTACAGACGGGCAACCTGAATCACCCGTTCCCGGAGACGGCAAGATCGCCAGATGGCTGGTCATAGCGGTGCTATGCGCCTTCCTCGTCGGTGCCGGCGCGCTCGGCTATCTCGGCTGGTTCAGCACGACAACGGAGGTGCCAGCGTCGGGCTATGTCGCACTGGTGCTCGGTGTCGTGTTTTCGCTGGTGGTCGGCATCGGCTTGATGGCGCTGGTGTTCTACAGCAGCCGCAAGGGTTATGACGAACCGGCGGTGCTGATCCAGGAGCCCAAGAGCGATTCGAACGAAGAAGGCGTCTCAGGCTCCACCACACCGAGCGAGCGCACTGAGCGAGTACGCTGAGCCGGATGCTCGCTTCGAATTCCGAGGTGGGTCTTCGTCCTCTCCGCCGGACGCACGCCGCCGAGATATCGGGACACCCCGGCATGGAGATGCAATGCGACGAGGTCGGCCAGGTGATCCTCACGAAGCCTGTCGGCGGTTAGCCTAGCCGTGCTGAAATGTTCCATTGGGAACAGATAGCCCCTTCCAAGGCGGAGGGTCGAGTAACATTGACGCGGAATAACTTGGCTGGCAGTGCTTCTTACCATTGCAAGGACGCGCTTTGTTGGGGGGCACGGTCGTCCAGCGAAGTTCCGACGCGGAGTGGCAATGGATTTCGAGCGCGACATAGCCAAGATCAGCGGGATCGCTGCGGTCTCGACCATCCTCGACGTGGTCAGCCGGACCGCCGGTATGGGGTTTACGGCCGTTGCGCGCGTCACCGAGGACAGGTGGATCACATGTGCCTCGCGTGACGAACTTGCGTTCGGGCTGAAGCCCGGTGACGAGCTCAAGGTCGAGACCACGATCTGCCATGAGATTCGGCAGAGCCGTGAGGCTGTTGTCATCGACAATGTCAGCGAAGATGCCGGCTACTGCAAGCATCACACGCCTGCACAATATGGCTTCCAAAGCTACATCTCCGTGCCGATCATTCTGCCCGACGGTTCATTCTTCGGAACTCTTTGTGCGATCGATCCGAAGCCGCGCAAGCTTCGGACTCCCCAAGTCATCGGCATGTTCAAGCTTTTTGCCGAGCTGATCGCGTCTCATCTCGAAGCGGCCGAGCGCGTCGAACTGATCGAGAACAGGCTCGCGCTGGAACAACGCAATGCGGAACTGCGCGAGCAGTTCATCGCCGTGCTCGGTCACGACCTCCGAAACCCTCTTGCCTCGATCCAGGGCGGCCTGCGGCTTCTGAACAAGAAGGTCGATGACGAGGGGAAGAACTGGATCAACCTCCTGCAGGGAAGCGTGGGCCGGATGGCGGGCCTGATCGACAATGTCATGGACTTCGCCCGCGCGCGGCTCGGCGCCGGGATGCAGCTCAAGTTGAAAGAACAGCCACTCGAGCCTGTCATCAGGCAAATTGTCGCGGAGTTCGAGAACGTGCACCCGGATCGCGTCATCGAAACGGTCGTCAACGTTCCGGGACCTGTGAGAATCGACGCCGACCGCATAGGTCAGATGCTGTCCAATCTTCTCGGCAACGCGATTTCCTATGGCGCCGCCGACAAGCCGATCAGGGTGCTGGCGCAGACGACCGGCGCTGGCTTTGATCTCAGCGTTGCCAACAAAGGCGCGCCAATTCCGGCTGATGCGATCCCGCGCCTTTTCACTGCGTTCGATCGCGGCGACGTTCTGCCGAACCAGAAAGGGCTTGGGCTCGGACTGTACATTGCCCAAGAGATCGCGCGCGCCCATGGCGGGTTGATCGTCGCGTCGTCGATGCGGGATGAAACGGTGTTCACCGCGACGTTTCCGGCGAGCCCGGCCCGCGGCTGAGAAGGCGTGCTACGCCGGCCTAGCTTGCCGTCACGAAGCGTCGCGCCAATTCTCCGACAATACCATCATGCGCCTGTTTTGCGCGACGGTGCAACCGGCGAACAGCTGATAGCGCTGATTGTGCGAGGCTCTTTCCGGATGCGGTCCGGCGATTTTCTTGCGGGCAAGGCATTGTGCCTCTTCAGAGAGAGAGAGAGAGAGAGCTGCACGAAAACGTCCACAGGATGTGAATTGGTTCACACACACGTGGTCGCTCCGGATTTACGGTACGCCTAATTCCGCGTAGAGCGGCCCGTTCGAACTATCTCGCTCAAGAGGGAGTTCAGGCTATGGCTAGCATCGTGTTGGGAATTGTCATTTCCATTTTACTATCGACACAAGCCTCCGCAGATCAGGTCGGTGACGCCGCGTCCGACCTGGTTCCTTCGCTGGTGCGCTGGTCCATCACGTTGTTGGGCCTGGTGGTGGCAGGCCGGTTGGCCTGGCAGGCTTTTGGCCGCGCGGTCAACATTGCCGAAGTCCCGACTTTCCCGCGATACATGACGACCCGGCAGCAGTATCGATTGGGCGGGTTCATCTTTGTCGTATTCTCATGCGGCTTCTTCCTTCTTCTCATCCATGAGAACCGCGACGTCATTGCCCTGGCGCCGCTGGTTCCTGCATTTCCGGTAGCCTTCATAGAGGCTGCGAAAAGTCAGTCTGCTCCGTACCTGACCGTCGTCGCCGCAATGGGGATCGTGTATCTGTTCCTCCTGACGAAGGAGGCTCAATGGAACGTCCTGCTGATGGTGCGCGATGTGATCCAGAGCTGGATCAGCGTGCCTCAGCTCGCGAAGCAGATCATGGCGCAAATCCGCTTTTCGCTGCGTGTGCCGCAGGAGGTGCTCTCGAAAGTCATCGCGAATTCTCCGGATGTCGTCGATCAGGACTTCCGCAAGGATCCGAACACCCCGGATCGGATGTGGGCGGAAATCTGTTACATGAAATGGTGGCTGACGCAGGGACGCGACACCGGAGATGACGCCACCTTCTTCACCGAGGACAGCTTTGGTTTCGACAAGCTGATGGCAGACTTCCAGCAGGGGGCGCCGACGATGAGCCAGTGGAAGGCTGGGACGTTGACGGGCCTTGCTGCGCCCCAGGCCACGCAACTGATCAAGGACCTCTACAACCGATTTGCCCGGCTTGTCGCGTGTTACCTGATCTATCGCAACGGCTCCCGCATCGACCTGCGCAACGAGGCCAGCAAATTCGGCATCGAAATCGATGCGCCCATTCACGACAATCCGCTACGGTACTGGATCGTCTATATCATTGCCTTGATCTGCTCCGTTTATCTGGGCGTGACCATTTCGGCCGTGATTTATGACGTGCTGCAAGGCAGAGGCGTCGTCTGGGCGCAGGACCCCAATCGCTCCATTGCATGGGTCATGTATTCGCTTTGCAATTATGGATTGGCAATCGTCGTCGTTCTCTTGCTTCGATTTGCGATGTCGTCTCTGGGAAGCGATTCAGATCAGTCCCACCTCACCACTTATTGCTGGAGCTTCCTGGTCGCGCTCGCCGTAGGGCCCGCTGGTCTGACGTTGGCCGTGCATAACTTTGGCGAGGGCAATTTGCGGGAAATGTCCCTTGCCAGCCTTTACTTTGCGATGTTGCGGTGGGGCCTCGGGCCGGCGCTCGTGACAGTCTATATTTCGTACTATCTCGACAGGCAGAGCTGCTCCGATCTGCCGGACATCGACAATTCGATGCGAACGGTCGCGTGGCGACTGTTCAATTGCTTCGGCTTTGCGGCAACCAATGTGTTCTTGCTTCTGCCCCAACTGCTGTCGCTGATGGCACAGGAGGGGGCAATCTGGGAAACCAATAAGCTGCGCTTCATTGCGGCTGGGACGACGTTCTGTCTGGCATTCGGCCTCGCATTGGCCGCGCAGTTCGCGCTCAAGAAGGAGCGGATTGGAACGGTGCTGGCGCATAAACCGGCTTGACGCCAGATATGGTCGGTCGTGGCGATGATGGCATCATGCTCCTGTTTTGCCCGACGGAGCAACTGGCGCGGCCCTGCGGCCGGACGATTTTCGCACAAGTGTAAGTCATTGATTTCACAACACCCGTCTACTGTGCATGGGGTTGTTTTCGCAGTTTTTTGTTTGGGGCCTACCCCGCCCCGAACGCGACCGCGACATTGTAGGTCAGAAGGCTCGCGGCATAGGCCAGCACCAGCATGTAGAAGAAGGTGACGGCCATCCAGGTCCAGCTTCCGGTCTCGCGCCGGATCACGGCCAGCGTCGATGCGCATTGCGGGGCAAAGATGTACCAGGCCAGCATCGACAGCGCGGTCGCGAGCGACCATTTCGTCGCCAGCACCTGGCCGATCTGCTCGGCCGCTTCCTTGCCGCCTTCGATCGCATAGACGGTGCCGAGCGCCGCGACCGCGACCTCGCGCGCTGCCATGCCGGGGATCAGCGCGACCGCGATCTGCCAATTGAAGCCGACCGGCGCCAGCAGCGGCTCGAGCGCCTTGCCGATGATCGCAGCGAGGCTGAAATCGATCGCCGGTTCGGTTGCGCCTGCGGGCGGCTGCGGGAACGAGGCCAGGAACCAGATCAGCACCATCATCGAGAAGATCGTGGTGCCGGCGCGGTGCAGGAACATCTTGGCCCGCGTGTAGACGCCGATCGCGATCGATTTCAGCCGCGGCATCTTGTAGTCCGGCAGCTCCAGCATGAACGGCGCCGGCGCATAGTCGCGCAGCATGAAGAATTTGATGAGAAACGAGACCAGCAGCGCGCTGATGATGCCGGCAGCGTAGAGGCCGAACATCACGAGGCCCTGGAGGTTGATGAAGCCCCAGACCTCCTTGGCCGGAATGAAGGCGGAGATGATCAGCGTGTAGACGGGAATGCGCGCCGAGCAGGTCATCAGCGGCGCGATCAGGATCGTGGTCAGCCGGTCGCGCTTGTTGTCGATCACGCGCGTCGCCATGATGCCGGGGATGGCGCAGGCGAAGCTCGACAGCAGCGGAATGAAGGCGCGGCCGTGCAGGCCGGCGCCGCCCATGATGCGGTCCATCAGGAACGCGGCGCGCGCCATGTAGCCGAAATCTTCCAGCAGCAGGATAAACAGGAAGATGATGATGATCTGCGGCAGGAACACGATGACGCTGCCGACGCCTGAGATCACGCCGTTCTGAAGGAAGCTCTGCAGCAGGCCGGCGGGTAAGGTCGCGTGCACGAACTCGCCGAGGGAGTCGAAGCCGGAATTGAGCAACTCCATCAGCGGCTGCGCCCAGGCGAACACCGCCTGGAACATCACGAACAGGATCGCCGCGAGCACGATTAGCCCCCCGACGGGATGCAGCACGACCGCGTCGATCCGCGCCGTCCAGGTGTCGGGCCGGCTGGGCAGGCTGACGCAGTCGGCGATGATGCGGTCGGCTTCGCGCTGGGTGGCGCGCAAGTCGGCCACGCTGAGCGCCCGCCAATTGTTCTCTCCCGGCTCGGCGGCGAGCTTTGCCGAAATCTCGTCGGTCAGCGACAGCAGGTCGGCCGTGCCGCCCTTGCGCACCGCGATCGAGGTGACCACGGGCACGCCGAGCTCCTTGGCGAGCCGCTCGACGTCGACAGTGATACCGCGGCGGGTCGCGATGTCGAACATGTTGAGCACGAGGATCATCGGCCGGCCGGTGCGCTTGAGCTCCAGCAGCAGGCGGATGGTCAGGCGCAGATTGGTCAAGTCCGCCACGCACAGCACGAGGTCGGGCAAGATCTCGCCGGTGGCCTTGCCGAGCACGAAGTCCCGGGTGATCTCCTCGTCCGGGCTCCGTCCGCGCAGCGAATAGGTGCCCGGCAGGTCGACCACGGAGACCTGGCGCCCCAAGGGCGTGACGAAGAAGCCTTCCTTGCGCTCGACGGTGACGCCGGGATAGTTCGCGACCTTCTGCCGGCTGCCGGTCAGCGCATTGAACAGCGAGGTCTTGCCGCTGTTTGGCGTGCCGACCAGGGCGAGATGCAGCAGGGGTGCTTCCATGGAATTGGGGTCCGGTCGCTTCAGGCGACGATAATGGCCATGGCTTCGCGACGGCGGACCGCGATGGTGATGCTGTCGACCCGCACGGCGATCGGGTCGCGGCCGACCAACCCCTCGTGCAGGATCTCGACCCGCGCGCCCTCGACGAAGCCGAGCTCGATCAGCCGACTCTCGAGTTCGATGTCCGAGAGCGCCGAGCCTGCGTCCTTGGGGGAAAGGTGCTGGATGACGCCGGTATAGCCGCGCTGGGCCAGGCCCAGCGGCATTTGCGGACGCGTATCATGGATGTCGGTCATGCCCTGTATTTTCAACGCAGGGCATCGAGGTCAAGCGCGCTCGGTCGCTGAAACTGCACCTTAGAGTGATTTTAAAGTACCAGCTTCGTGACAGAGGCGATCGGCGCCAGGATCGGCACCAAGGATCGGCGCAAAGACGGCTACTGGGCCGGGACCTTTTCCGCCTGGATAGCGGCCATGGCGCGGCTCTTGAAGTAGTCGAGCACGAACAGGCGGATCGCCGAGGACAGATTGCCCTGCTGGCGGTTGCTGTCGATCTCGCCGACCAGCTCGGACAGCGTCATGTTGCGCAGCCCGGAGATCTCCTTCATGCCGTTCCAGAACGCCTCTTCCAGGCTGACGCTGGTCTTGTGACCGGCGACGACGATCGACCGTTTCACGACGGGCGACTTCATGGCTGCTCCTCGCGATCGATCCGGTGCTGGTCCAGGTGCGTCTTCGCCTGATCCGCGCGCGTTTCCTCCGCCGACCGCTCCGCCTTCGTGCGGCCGAACTTCGTTCGGTTGGCGTCCGCCTGCTTCGCCGTGGCTTCCCGCTCGGCGCGCTTCCGGAAACGATTCAGGTTGATGACGTTCGCCATGTCGCGTCTCCATCATCCGATCCTCCGTGGGCAGGATGAAACATTCAGAAACTGTGCGCCGCATTGCGCCCGATGAGACTTGATCGCCATTCGCTTGTCCTCGTCAATCGACCCTTGGGCCATCAAACGATGAATTCCGCCCCGTGGGGGCGGAGGGGCTGCGCAACACGCAATCCCGCCGCGACATTGACGGTAATCAAATCCCGTCCTTTAAGCCCTACATTTAATGGAGCTAGGGCTCCGTATCATTACGGATGGCTATCGGAATTCGGAATTTATCCCGGGCTGGTCATCTTCTCGGGGCGCACCAGGCGGTCGAATTCCTCGCTTGAGACGAAGCCAAGCCGCAGCGCCTCTTCCTTCAGGGTGGTGCCGTTGGCATGCGCCGTCTTGGCCACCTTGGCCGCGTTGTCGTAGCCGATCTTGGGGGCGAGCGCCGTCACCAGCATCAGCGAGCGCTGCATCAGTTCCTTGATGCGCTTCTCGTCGGCGCGGATGCCGCTGACGCAATGCTCGGTGAAGGAGCGCGCGGCGTCCGCCATCAGCCGGATCGAGTGCAGCATGTTGTAGGCCAGTACGGGCTTATAGACGTTGAGCTCGAAATGGCCCTGGCTGCCGGCGACCGTGATCGCGGTGTGATTGCCGAACACCTGGCAGCACACCATCGTCATCGCCTCGCACTGCGTCGGATTGACCTTGCCCGGCATGATCGAGGAGCCCGGCTCGTTCTCCGGCAGCATGAGTTCGCCGAGGCCCGAACGCGGACCCGATCCGAGCAGGCGGATGTCGTTGGCGATCTTGAACAGGCCTGTCGCGACCGAATTGATGGCGCCGTGCCCCGATACATAGGCGTCGTTCGAAGCCAGCGCCTCGAATTTGTTGGCCGCGCTGGTGAACGGCAGCTTGGTAATCCCGGCAACGTGCTTTGCGAACAGTTTTGCAAAGCGCGGCTTCGAATTGAGGCCGGTGCCGACGGCGGTGCCGCCCTGCGCCAGCGGATAGAGCTCCTTCACCGCGACCTTGAGCCGGGCGATGCCGCTTTCGACCTGCGCGGCATAGCCGGAAAATTCCTGACCGAGCGTCAGCGGCGTCGCGTCCTGGGTGTGGGTGCGGCCGATCTTGACGATCTTTGCGAACTCCTTCTCCTTCTTGCGCAGTGCACGCAGCAATTCGCCAAGGGCAGGGACCAGATCGGCGGTAATGCGGCTTGCCGCCGCGATATGCATCGCGGTCGGGAACGAGTCGTTCGACGACTGGCTCATGTTGACGTGATCGTTGGGATGCACCGGCTTCTTGGCGCCAAGCTCGCCGCCCAGGATCTCATTGGCGCGGTTGGCGATGACCTCGTTGAGATTCATGTTGCTCTGGGTGCCCGAGCCGGTCTGCCACACCACCAGCGGAAAATGATCGTCCAGCTTGCCCTCGATCACCTCGCGCGCAGCGCGGATGATGGCGTTGGCGCGGCGCTGGTCGAGCAAACCGAGCTCCTGGTTGGACTGCGCTGCGGCGAGCTTGACGATCCCGAGCGCATGCACGAGCGAGATCGGCATGCGATCGATGCCGATGCGAAAATTCTGGCGCGAGCGTTCGGTCTGCGCGCCCCAATAACGATCGGCGAGGACCTCGATCGGGCCGAAGCTGTCGGTCTCGGTGCGGGTCGCCGGGCGCGAGGAGCCGTCGGTCTTCGAGGGGGAAGTCTTTGAGAGGGAAGTTTTGGCCATGAGCACATCCATTCCGCCGCGCGAAATGCCACGCGGCCTCATCATGTGCCTCTATATAGGGAGTTTGGCCGCCTGCGACCGGCGCCAGTCCGATCTAGATCATTTCTTGCGGAAACGATCCAATCGCACGACTTCGGCGCCGCCCTGGTTCGGAGCCGCCGGCTCCTCAGTGCCTTCCGCAGGGTCAGTGGCAGGGGCCACCGCGACCGCGGACGGGGCGGGAGCGGCCGGCAAGGTCTCGGCCGAGACGTCGGCGACATCGGAGGTGTCGAACTGGAGGCCGAATTTCACGGACGGATCGAGGAAGCTCTTGATGGCGCTGAACGGCACGATCAGCCGCTCCGGAATGCCGCCGAAAGACAGGCCGACCTCGAAGCGGTCCTCGAGCACGGTCAAATCCCAGAACTGATGCTGCAGGATGATCGTCATTTCTTCTGGATATTGGGCCAGCAGGCGCGACGACAGCTTCACGCCCTCTGCCTTCGAGACGAAGGTGATGAAGAAATGATGCTCGCCGGGTAGTCCCTGGGACGCGGCGTCGGTCAGCACCTTGCGCAACACGCCGCGCAACGCGTCGCGGGCCAGCACGTCGTATCGGATATGATCGGTCGCCATGGTGGTCCTGTTGCATTGCAGGAGCTGGGCCCTGCCGGCCCGACTCGCCAAGTCGCAATAGTACCGCGCCTGACGGGTCAGCAGGAGTCCCCGCGGGGTAGGAAATAAGAGGTAAGTGGAGGCTTCTGTTGCCAGGTGCCTCCGAACCCCGCCTAACGGAGCTTAACCCGTTAGGACTTCAGAATGGTCTTTCAAACTGCGTTACGCAGCCTGAGCAACCGGAGCAAAGTTGTCGTTGGCAACTATTGCATAGCCCGATAACGGCGGAACAATACCGGGAAAAAGAACGCCCTTTACGCCCTCGTCGATCCTATTTCGCCCCCGCCAAAGCCCGCTTTCAGGGCCAGCCCGCTGGTGGGCTTTGGTGGAGGCGCCGGGTACCGCCCCCGGGTCCGAATGGTTTATTGCGACGACCGTTTATTTCCATAGCCGGCGAACCGACACTCCCAATATAGGGGGCAAACGTTTCAAATAACAGGTGTTTCGAGCGATCATTCCGAGGTTCCCTCTGGATAGGATCGCGGCAGGCTTGGCCGCCTGCCGGCCGCCGTTCTAAGCTCCTGACATGTCCGAGGATTCCGCACCGGTCGCCCAACAACCAGTTCAAGAGCCGGACGGTCCAGCCACCAGCGCCGTTCCGCCGGGCTTGCTCGCGCTGTTCCTCGCCTTCGCCAGGATGTCGCTGGCGGGCTTCGGAGGGGTTTTGGTATTCGCCCGGCAGGCCATCGTCGAGCAGCACCACTGGATGATGGCGGACGAGTTCAACGAGACTTTTGCGCTCTGCCATTTCCTGCCCGGGCCCAACATCGTCAATCTCTCGATGGTGTTCGGCGCGCGGCTGCGCGGGATCGCCGGCGGCATTGCCGCCTTTGCAGGGCTGTTGCTGCCGCCCACGCTGATCATGACGGTGCTCGCGATCATCTACGCCCGGTTCGGCGATGTGGACGTGCTGCGCCGCATCCTCGCGGGCATCTCCGGTGCGGCCGTCGGCCTCTTGATCGCGGTGGTCTTCCGGATGATGACGCCGCTGCTCAAGCGGCTGGACGCCTTGGCGCTCATCCTGATGCTGGGCGTGTTCCTCGCCATCGGCGTCCTTCGCCTGCCGCTCCAGGCCGTGCTTTTGGTCGCGATCCCCGTCAGCGTCGGCGCCACTTTCCTGATGCGGCGGAAGGTAGCAGCATGAACGCGGAGAACCCGATCTGGGCGCTGATCTCGACCTTCGGTCTGATGTCGCTGTTCGCGGTCGGCGGTGCCGCGGCGGCGGTGCCCGAGATGCACCGCATCGCGGTCGATGTGCATCACTGGATGACCGACAAGCAGTTCGCCGATGCCTATGCGATCGCGCAGCTCTCACCAGGTCCGAACGTGCTTATCGTCACGTTGATCGGCTATGCTGTCGCCGGCATCCCCGGCGCCCTGGCGGCGACCTTGGCCATGTGCCTGCCCACCGCGTTGCTTGCCTATTATGTCAGCCGGCTCCTCAACCGGCCGAACCAATCGCGCTGGCCCGGGCTGATCCAGGCTGCACTGGTTCCGCTCTCGATCGGCCTGATGGCGGCGAGCGCCCTGATCCTCGCCGAGTCGACCGATCGTACGCTTGCTGCGCTGCTTCTGACCGCGACGGTTGCAGTGGTCGCATCCGTCTCGCGCATCAATCCACTATGGATTTTGCTCGTCGGGGGCTTGTTGGGTTTTGCTGGCATTGTGTAATGAAAATGGCTAGGCAGGGATCCGGGCGGGGGCATCGATTTCCAGCCGATTAGAACAACAGTGCTCGTGGCTTACGGGTCGCGGAGGAGACATGCATGGCCGATACGATGGGCCACTCGGCGACAGCCAACCGAAACACCTCGGTGGTGATCAGCTTTTGTCTGCTGGCCATAGCGCCGCAGATTTTCGAATTCATCTGGTCGTTCGGGACGATCTTTGGCTGGGGCGCTGGACGCGGGCCGGCCGCCGTCGTGATCAGCCACGCGACTGCGCTGCTCGCGGGGGCGCCCGGCGCGTTGCTCGGGGCGGTCGGCGGTGACACCAAGAAGGCGTCATCCGATGTGCTGCTGGCGCTGATCTATTCCTATCCGATCTTTGCGGTGGCGATTCTCACGTTCTTCATGACGATCAGGTCCGCGCAGGACTATGTCGGCGGAATCGTGCTGATGGCGCTCGCCTTGTTCGCACTGTGGGCCTCTAGCGATTTGCAGGGGATGCGGGGCTTCTCCTTTGGCGCTGGCACGGCGCCGCGGATGTTTGGCGGGCTCCTCGTCGCACTTGGCGCCGGCATCGCGTTGACGGGGCTGCTGACCGACGGGCCCGGCATGGCGCACTATGCCTGGCGTGGGCCGCTCTTCGTGATGTTCTCGATCGTCTTCTTCGCGCTGGCGATTCGTCCGCTTGGGGTGGTGGTAACGGCGTTCGCAAGCTTCATGATCGCGGCGATGGGTACGCATGAGACACGCTGGGTCGAAGCGCTCATTGTCGGCGCCTGCCTGACGCTCGGCTGCGCGCTGCTCTTCCCCTACGTGCTAGGCCTGCCGATGCCGATGTTCCCGCGCTTCCTGGTTCAGTGAGGGTGTGATGTTCGATCTCTTCCACAATCTGGGCCTTGGTTTCGGTGTGGTGTTTCAGATCTCCTGGTGGTCACCCTGGTGGCTCTACGGTCTGTCGCTCCCGATCTCGATCAATATCCTCATGTGCCTGATTGGCGCATTGGTTGGCACACTGGTCGGCGTGCTGCCCGGTATCGGCACGGTCGCAACCGTGGCGATGCTCCTGCCGATCACGTTCGGACTGCCGCCGGTCGGCGCGCTGATCATGCTCGCCGGCATCTATTACGGCGCCCAGTACGGCGGCTCGACCACTTCTATCCTGGTCAATATTCCCGGTGAGGCGACCTCGGTCGTTACCGCCATCGACGGTCACCAGATGGCGAAGCAGGGCCGTGCCGGCCCGGCGCTAGCGATCGCGGCGATCGGCTCGTTCTTCGCCGGCTGCGTAGCGACCGTGCTCATCGCCGTGCTCGGTGCGCCGCTGACCAAGCTCGCTCTGGCGTTCGGCCCGGCGGAATATTTCTCGCTGATGGTGCTCGGCCTGATCTTTGCGGTGGTGCTGGCCAAGGGCTCGGTTCTGAAGGCGATCGCGATGATCGTGTTCGGCCTGATGCTGTCGATGGTCGGCTCCGACATCGAGACCGGCGCCTCGCGCATGGCGTTCAACATTCCGGAGCTTGCCGACGGTCTCGGCTTTGCGACGGTGGCGATGGGCGTGTTCGGTTTCGCCGAGATCATCCGCAACCTCGACGCCGGCGCCGAGATGAACCGCGACCTCGTGCAGCAGAAGATCACCGGCCTGATGCCGACCAGGAAAGACCTGATCGACTCGGCGCCTGCGATCCTGCGCGGCACCGTGCTCGGATCGATCCTCGGTATCCTGCCGGGCGGCGGCGCGGTCATCGCGTCCTTTGCGTCCTACACGCTCGAGAAGAAGATCGCCAAGAACCCGTCGCGGTTCGGCCGCGGTGCGATCGAAGGCGTGGCGGCGCCGGAAAGCGCCAACAATGCCGCGGCGCAGACCTCCTTCATCCCGCTGCTGACACTCGGCATCCCGCCCAATGCCGTGATGGCGCTGATGGTGGGCGCGATGACCATCCACGGCATCGTGCCCGGTCCGCAGGTGATGCAGAAGCAGCCGGAGCTGGTTTGGGGCATGATCGCCTCGATGTGGATCGGCAATCTGATGCTGATCATCATCAACCTGCCGCTGGTCGGAATCTGGGTGCGGCTGTTGCGCGTCCCTTACCGGCTGATGTTCCCCTCGATCGTGATCTTCTGCGCGATCGGCATCTACTCGGTCAACAACGCGCCGGTCGACGTCATCCTGGCAGGCGTGTTCGGTCTGGTCGGCTACTGGCTGATCAAGCACGATTTCGAGCCGGCGCCGCTGCTGCTCGGCATGGTGCTCGGACCGCTGATGGAAGAGAACCTGCGCCGCGCGCTGCTGATCTCGCGCGGCGACTGGAGCGTGTTCCTGACGCGTCCGCTGTCGGCCGTGCTGCTCGGCATCGCCGCTTTCCTCCTGGTGCTCACGGTGCTGCCGGCGTTGCGTGCCAAGCGCGACGAGGTGTTCACCGAATCCGAAAACTAGGGGCGCCGCCAGCGTCGGCGCGCCGTGACCCGAACCCAAGCCGGCAAGTTGGCCAGCAGGATCAATCTGATAGACAAGGGGCGGGACGCTGAGTTCCGCCCCTTGTCGTTTGCACCGGGAGCGCTCACTTTTCCGGGTATAATGCGCATGGATGGCGAATCGCCGCTGTCGCAGCGCGGGGGCGGCCGCTAAATTCGCCGCCTCCCCAAAGGCTCACGCACATGCACCAGTATCAGGACCTGCTCGAGCGAATTCTTTCAGACGGCGCCGAAAAGACCGACCGGACCGGCACCGGCACGCTGTCGGTGTTCGGCCATCAGATGCGCTTCAACCTGTCCGCCGGTTTTCCGATGCTGACCACAAAGCGCCTGCCGCTGAAGGCGATCGTGCACGAACTGTTGTGGTTCCTGAAAGGCGATACCAACATCAAATATCTGCGCGACAACGGCGTCACCATCTGGGACGAGTGGGCCGACGCCAATGGCGATCTGGGCCCCGTCTACGGCCATCAGTGGCGCTCCTGGCCCGCGCCGGACGGACGCAGCATCGATCAGATCGCGAACGTGATCGACATGATCAAGCGCAATCCGGACTCGCGCCGCCTGATCGTCTCGGCCTGGAATCCGGCCGAGGTCGACAAGATGGCCCTGCCGCCGTGCCACTGCCTGTTCCAGTTCTACGTCGCCAACGGCAAGCTGTCGTGCCAGCTCTATCAGCGTTCGGCCGACGTGTTCCTCGGCGTCCCCTTCAACATCGCCTCCTACGCACTGCTCACCATGATGGTGGCGCAGGTCACGGGCTTGAAGCCCGGCGACTTCGTGCATTCGTTCGGTGACACCCATCTCTATTCCAACCATCTGGAGCAGGCGAAGCTCCAGCTCACGCGCGCACCGCGCGCGCTGCCGGTGATGCGGATCAACCCCGACGTGAAGGACATCTTCTCCTTCCGTTACGAGGACTTCGAGCTCGTCGGCTACGATCCGCATCCGCACATCAAGGCCGCGGTCGCGGTCTGAAGTCGATGTCGCTCAACATCCGCCGTGTGCGTCCCGGTGAGGCCGGGCTGGTTCTCGCTTTCATCCGCGAGCTCGCCGAGTACGAAAAACTTTCGCACGAGGTCGAGGCGACCGAGGCTGACATCGCCGACGCACTGTTCGGCGAACGACCGCAACTCCATTGCGCCCTCGCCGAGTGGAACGGCGAGCCGGTCGGCTTCGCGGTGTGGTTTGCGAATTTTTCGACGTTCAGCGGCCGCCACGGCATCTATCTCGAAGATTTGTATGTGCGGCCGTCGCATCGGAGCAGGGGCCTCGGCAAGGCTCTTCTCGTGCACCTCGCCAGGGAATGCGTCGAGAACGGCTGGTCGCGACTGCAATGGGCGGTGCTCGACTGGAACGCGCCGTCGATCGCGTTCTACAAATCGCTCGGTGCCATCATGCTGGAGGACTGGACGCTGTGCCGCGTCACCGGTCCGTCGCTGACGCGGCTTGCCGGGAGCGCGACCTGATGGAGATCGTCTTCGTCGTCGCGATCGCGGAGAACGGCGTCATCGGGGCCGGCAACGCAATGCCGTGGCGAATGAAATCCGACATGGCGCGCTTCAAGGCGCTCACGATTGGCAAGCCCGTGATCATGGGCCGCAGGACCTTCGAATCCCTGCCCCGGCCGCTTCCTGGCCGCACCAACATCGTCGTCACGCGCGATGCGGATTATCGCGCCGCCGGCGCCATCGTGACGACATCGACTGCCGCCGCAGACGCCATCGCGCGCGGCGATGCCCTGCGGCGTTCGGTCGCCGAGATCGCCGTGATTGGCGGCGCCGAAATCTTTCGGCAATGGCTCGATCGCGCCGATCGCCTCGAGATCACCGAAGTGCATGCCCGCCCCGAAGGCGACACGCATTTCGACATCGACAGGGCAGAGTGGGATGAGGTTGAACGCATCCATCATCCTGCCGGACCCCACGACAGCGCCGACTACTCCTATGTGACATATCGTCGGCGGGCGGGCCATTAACCGCATTTGCCAATGTTAACATTGACTTTTCTGCCCCCAAGCTTAGCTCGGAGGGCGGCGAGGGCTGCGTTGTAAGGGACCTGCCTGTCCCCTATAAAGCCGGACCGGACAAAGCGGGCGGGGGCAATTTCACCCTGCCGAGGAGAGCGTCGAATGCCGTGGAAGAATCAGGGCGGTGGCCCATGGGGCTCGGGTCCGAAGGGACCATGGGGCAACGGCCCGCAACCGGTCGGGCCAAGGCCGCCGGATCTGGAAGATCTTCTGCGGCGCGGTCAGGATCGCCTCCAGCAGATCATGCCGGGTGGCTATTTCTCTGGCATCGGCATCACGCTGATCGTGCTGCTGATCGTCGCGTTCTGGCTGCTGTCGGGCTTCTTCCGGGTGCAGTCCGAAGAGCTTGGCGTCGTGCTGCGCTTCGGCAAGCATGTCCGCACCGTGGAGCCCGGCCTGAACTACCATCTGCCCTATCCGATCGAGACAGTGCTGCTGCCAAAGGCATTGCGTGTCTCCACCATCTCCATCGGCATGACGCTGATCGACGACCCGGCGCGGCGCGGCCGCTCCATTCGTGACGTGCCGGAAGAGAGCCTGATGCTGACCGGCGACGAGAACATCGTCGACGTCGACTTCACCGTGCTCTGGCGCATCAAGCCCAACGGAGTCGGCGATTTCCTCTTCAACATCCAGAATCCCGAAGGCACCGTGAAGGCGGTCGCCGAGAGCGCGATGCGCGAGGTGATCGGCCGCTCGCAGATCCAGCCGATCCTGACCGGCGCGCGCAACGTTACCGAACAAGGCGTGCAGGAACTAATCCAGAAGACCCTGGACAGCTACGGCGCCGGCATTCAGATCAGCCAGGTGCAGATGCAGAAGGTCGACCCGCCGGCGCAGGTGATCGACGCCTTCCGCGACGTCCAGGCAGCGCGCGCCAATCTCGAGCAGCTGCAGAACGAGGCGCAGACCTATGCCAACCAGGTCGTGCCGCAGGCACGCGGGCGTGCGGCGCAGATCATGCAGGCCGCCGAAGGCTACAGGGAGCAGACAGTCGCCGAGGCCAAGGGCCAGAGCTCGCGCTTCCTGAAGGTTTACGAGGAATACAAGAAGGCGCCCGACGTGACGCGTGAACGGATTTATCTGGAGACTATGGAGCGCGTGCTCGGCGGTTCGGAAAAGCTCATTTATGACGGCGGCCAGTCGGGCCAGGGCGTCGTGCCTTATCTGCCGCTCAGCGAGTTGACGGCCAAGCGGCCGCCTGCAACCGGCCAGCAGACGACCGGAGGCAACCGATGAGATCTCCGGTCACAGGTATCGTCACGCTGCTCGGCCTCCTGCTCGTCGTGATCGTGGGCTACATGTCCCTGTTCACGGTGGCGCAGACGGAGCAGACCATCGTGCTGCAGTTCGGCAAGCCCGTCGACGTCGTTACCGCTCCCGGCCTGCACTTCAAGGCGCCGTGGAATTCGGTGATCAACATCGACAAGCGCATCCTCGATCTGGAGAACCCGTCGCAGGAAGCGATCGCGTCCGACCAGAAGCGGCTCGTGGTCGACGCCTTCGCGCGTTACCGCATCAAGGACGCGCTCCGCTTCTATCAGAGCATCGGCTCGATCCAGGCCGCCAACATCCAGCTCACCACGCTCTTGAACGCTGCGCTGCGCCGCGTGCTCGGGGAGGTCACCTTCATCAACGTGGTCCGCGACGACCGCGAGAAGCTGATGCAGCGCATCCGCGATCAGCTCGACCACGAGGCCGACGGCTACGGCATCCAGGTCGTCGACGTCCGGATCCGCCGCGCCGATCTGCCGGAGCAGAACAGCCAGGCGGTCTATCAGCGCATGAAGACGGAACGCGAGCGCGAAGCCGCCGAGTTCCGCGCGCAGGGCGGCCAGAAGGCCCAGGAGATCCGCTCCAAGGCCGACCGCGAGGCGACCGTGATCGAGGCGGATGCAAGGTCGCTGGCCGAGCAGACGCGCGGCGTCGGCGATGCCGAGCGCAACCGTCTGTTCGCCGAAGCCTACGGCCAGGACGCGGATTTCTTCGCCTTCTACCGTTCGATGGCGGCCTATGAGACCGGGCTGCGCGCGAACGACACCCGCTTCCTGCTGCGCCCGGACTCGGATTTCTTCCGGTTCTTTGGTAACCCGTCCGGCAAGACGGCGACAACGACGCCAGCGAAGCCGTAAGTGAGACAAGGGCGGCAGGTCTGGCCGCCCTTCGTCCAGACAAGAACAGCACAACGGGAGGTTCCAATCCGATGAGGTCCATTGCGTTCGCCGACTTCCTCATCGGTTTGGGCATCCTGTTCGTGCTGGAAGGCTTGATGTTCGCGGCAAGTCCGGCCTGGATGCGCAAGGCCATGAAAAGCGCGATGGCCACGCCGGACAATGTCCTGCGGGCGGTCGGCATTGGTTCGGCCGTGGCCGGCCTGGTCCTGATCTGGGTTATGCGACGTCCAATTTAGCCGTCGCACCAACGCCAAAGTGAAGGCGAAGGACCGGTTTTCGCCTTATTATCCGGGTCTTGAGGCCCGTTAAGGTCCGCGCTTGCGCCGTCCCCCCGTTCGAGCGCAGTCTTGACGTCGAATCCTTGTTTCCTGGAGATCACAATGACCGCTGCCACCATTGCCCCGACCCGTTTGCGCTTAGGGCTGGCCGCGCTCGCCGTTGGCGCTTTCAGCGCACTCGGCACACCGGCCTACGCGCGCGGACCGGATGGCATCGCCGACGTCGCCGAGAAGGTGATTGACGCGGTCGTCAACATCTCGACCTCGCAGACCGTCGAAGCCAAGGGCGGGGGCGGCGGCGGCAATGCCATGCCGCAACTGCCGCCCGGTTCGCCCTTCGAGGAGTTCTTCGACGACTTCTTCAAGAACCGCAAGGGTCCAGGCGGCGGCAGCAAGGGCGGCGAGAACAGCCCGGCGCCGCGCAAGACCAACTCGCTTGGAAGTGGCTTCATCATCGACACGTCAGGCGTCGTCGTCACCAACAACCATGTCATCGCGGACGCCGATGAGATTAACGTCATTCTCAACGACGGGACCAAGATCAAGGCCGAGCTGGTCGGAGTCGACAAGAAGACCGACCTTGCCGTGCTGAAGTTCAAGCCGTCGAAGCCGCTGGTCTCGGTGAAGTTCGGTGATTCCGACAAGCTGCGCCTCGGCGACTGGGTGGTCGCAATCGGCAATCCTTTCAGCCTTGGCGGTACCGTGACGGCCGGTATCGTTTCGGCGAAGAACCGTGACATCTCGTCAGGTCCTTACGACAGCTACATTCAAACCGACGCCTCCATCAACCGCGGCAATTCCGGCGGTCCGCTGTTCAACCTCGATGGCGACGTCATCGGCGTCAACACGCTGATCATCTCGCCGTCCGGCGGCTCGATCGGCATCGGCTTCGCCGTACCGTCGAAGACGGTGGCGGGTGTCGTCGACCAGCTCCGCCAGTTCGGCGAATTGCGCCGCGGCTGGCTTGGCGTGCGCATCCAGAGCGTCACCGACGAGATCGCGGAGAGCCTCAACATCAAGCCGCCGCGCGGCGCGCTGGTTGCCGGTGTCGACGACAAGGGCCCGGCCAAACCGGCCGGCATCGAGCCCGGCGACGTCGTCGTCAAGTTCGACGGCAAGGACGTCAAGGACCCGAAGGATCTGTCTCGCGTGGTCGCCGACACGGCGGTCGGCAAGGAGGTCGACGTCGTCATCATCCGCAAGAGCCAGGAGGAGACCAAGAAGGTCACGCTCGGCCGGTTGCAGGATGCCGACAAGGTGCAGGCCGCGGTGAAGACCGACGAGCCTCCGCCTGAAAAGACCGTGACACAGAAGGCGCTCGGCCTCGATCTCGCCGCGCTGAGCAAGGACCTGCGTGCGCGCTACAAGATCAAGGACAGCGTCAAGGGCGTGGTCGTCACCAATGTCGACGCCAATTCGGATGCCGCCGAGAAGCGCCTCTCGGCCGGCGACGTCATTGTCGAGGTGGCGCAGGAGGCCGTCTCCAGCGGCGCCGACATCCAGAAACGGGTCGACCAGCTCAAGAAAGACGGCAAGAAATCGGTGCTGCTGCTGGTGTCGAACGCCGACGGCGAGCTGCGTTTTGTCGCGCTGAGCGTGCAGTAAGAGCGCTCGCTTTCACCTCTCGTCATGGCCGGGCTTGACCCGGCCGTCCACGCCTTGCCATGCGGACGAGCGTAACGTGGATGCCCGGGATAAGCCCGGGCATGACGGCGGAGAGGAGGAGGCTACGCCTCCACGAACTCGTCGCGTCGATACCCCTGCGCATACAGCAGCGCGGTGAGATCGCCATGATCGATCCGCGCCGCGGCTGCGGCCGCGACCGCCGGCTTCGCATGATACGCCACGCCCAGCCCCGCCGCCTGGATCATCGCGAGATCATTGGCGCCGTCGCCGACCGCTAGCGAGTCGACGTCGTCGAGATCGAACGACTCCATCAGATCCACCAGCGTCGCGAGCTTTGCCGCGCGCCCCAAAATCGGCTCCCTCACCTCGCCGGTGAACTTGCCGTCGCGGACGACGAGCTCGTTGGCGCGGTTCTCCTGGAAACCGATCCTTGCGGCGACGGCACTGGTGAACAGCGTGAAGCCGCCGGAGACGAGACAGGCATAGGCGCCATGGGCGCGCATGGTCGCGACCAGTTCGCGGCCACCCGGGGTCAGCGTAATCCGCTTGGCCAGAACTTCATCGACGGCACTGGCGGGGAGGTCCTTGAGCAGCGCGACGCGCTCGCGCAGCGCCGGCTCGAACTCGACCTCACCGCGCATCGCGCGCTCGGTGATGGCGGCCACATGGGCCTTCACCCCGACGAAATCAGCGAGCTCGTCGATGCATTCCTGGCCGATCATGGTGGAATCCATGTCGGCGAGAAAAAGCTTCTTGCGCCGGAAGCCGACTGGTTGCACGACGATGTCGATGGGCAGGTCGCCGCGAAGCTCGCGGAGCCGCTGCTCGATGGCGTGACGGTCGCCTTCGAGGTTACTGTCGGCACCGAAGGGGATGTCGACTGCAACCCCGTCGAACAGCCAGTGCGCGGGAGCTGCCTGAGGCAGCACGGCGCGGGCGCCGTCGACGATGGTCGAGTCGAGCGCGGGATTATTCGGGTTGCAGATCAGCGTGGCGACGAGGGACATTTGAGGTTTTCGTGAGCGAGGGCCAAGTCGGCAGGAGGCATGTTGGCAAGGCGGTGCTTATCGCAGGCCCAACCGCCAGCGGCAAGTCGGCGCTGGCGCTCGAGCTTGCGCTCGCTGCGGGCGGGGTCGTGATCAATGCCGATTCCATGCAGGTCTACCGTGACCTCCGCATCATCACCGCGCGCCCCACCCTTGGCGACGAGGCGCGGGCGCCTCATCGGCTCTACGGCCATGTCGATGCGGCCGTGAATTTTTCGGCCGGTGCCTGGGTGAGCGACGCGGCCAAGGCGCTCGAAGCGGCGAAAGCCGAAGGGCGCCTGCCGATCTTCATCGGCGGCACCGGGCTCTATTTCAAGGCGCTCACGGCGGGCCTTTCCGTGGTGCCACCGATCCCTGTCGAGGTGCGCGAGGACGTCCGGGCGCGGCTGGAGCGGAACGGCGTCGAAGCGCTGCACGACGAACTCGCAGCCTACGATCCGCGGGGGGCCGAGCGCTTGAACCGTCGCGATCGCACGCGCATTGCGCGCGCGCTCGAAGTGGTCGAAGCCACTGGCCGTTCACTGCTGGACTGGCATCATGAGGGCCAGCCGCCGTTGCTCCCCAAGGACAGCTTTCGCGCGGTGTTCCTCGCGCCCGAGCGCGACGAGCTCTATGCGCGCATCGATGCCCGCTTCGAGGCTATGTTAGGTGCCGGCGCGCTGGAGGAGGTCGAGCGTCTCGCTGCCCGAAACCTCGATCCGCTCCTGCCGGCGATGAAGGCTCATGGTGTGCCGGCCCTGATCCGGCATCTGCGCGGTGAGCTCAGCCTGGAGCAGGCGGCGACCATCGGCCGCGCCGACACCCGCCACTACGCCAAGCGGCAGTTCACCTGGTTCCGGCACCAATTGCCTCAATTCGAATGGGTGAAGCCGGAGGAGACGCGGGGCTGGCTGGCGGCGATCGTGAACGCGGCACGAGACCCCGGCTGACCCTTTTGTGCCTCGGGCCCCGAATTTACCTCTCGCCCAATCCGGGGAACACCGCTACACTGCCAAAATCGCGCGGGAACGGCCGCATTGCCTTGACATCGGGGCGCTGGCCGCTATGTTTCGCGCAACCTTTGGGAAGCCGAGCACCTGCCATGCGTAACATTATTACCAACCTCCTTATCGCCGTCGTACCCAGGCACACCGCCGGGGATGGCTAGCTGCCATCCACATGACAGGCGGTGTGCATGGGCCCTCTTCGGGGCCTTTTTTATTTCCCGAGACCGACACGAACGAAGCCGCTGCCAACAGCGCATCCGGAGCAAGCCAATGAGCGACAAGAGCCACGATCCGAACCAGATGACCGGCGCCGCGATGATCGTCCGCGCGCTCATCGATCATGGCGTGACCGATATTTTCGGCTATCCCGGCGGCGCGGTGCTCCCGATCTACGACGAGATCTTCCAGCAAAGCGAGGTCCAGCACATCCTGGTTCGGCATGAGCAGGGCGCCGGCCACGCCGCCGAGGGCTATGCGCGGTCGACCGGCAGGCCGGGCGTTGCACTGGTGACCTCCGGCCCCGGCGCCACCAACATGGTGACGCCGCTCACCGACGCGCTGATGGACTCGATCCCGCTGGTCTGCATCTCCGGCCAGGTGCCGACGCATCTGATCGGCAACGACGCGTTCCAGGAATGCGACACCGTCGGCATCACGCGCCCCTGCACCAAGCACAACTGGCTGGTGCGCGACGTCAACGATCTCGCAAAGGTGCTGCACGAGGCGTTTTACGTTGCGACCACGGGTCGGCCGGGCCCGGTGCTCGTCGACGTGCCCAAGGACGTGCAGTTCGCGACCGGCACCTATCATCCGCCGCGCAAATCCGACGTGCATCGCTCCTACGCGCCGCGCGTGAAGGGCGATGCGGCGCAAATCCGCAAGGCCGTCGCGCTGCTCGCAGGCGCCAAGCGCCCCGTGATCTATAGCGGCGGCGGCGTGATCAATTCCGGTCCCGAGGCGACCAGGCTGCTGCGCGAGCTGGTCGAGGTCACCGGCTTTCCGATCACCTCCACCCTGATGGGCCTCGGCGCATATCCCGCCTCGGGCAAGAGCTGGCTCGGCATGCTCGGCATGCACGGCACCTATGAAGCCAACATGACCATGCATGATTGCGACGTCATGCTGTGTGTCGGCGCGCGCTTCGACGACCGCATCACCGGCCGCGTCGATGCGTTCTCGCCGGGCTCGAAGAAGATCCACATCGACATCGACCCGTCTTCGATCAACAAGAACATCCGCGTCGACGTGCCGATCATCGGCGACTGCGGCAACATCCTCGGCGACATTCTCCAGGTGTTCAAGGCGGAGGCGAAGAAGCCCGACATCAAGGCCTGGTGGCAGCAGATCGCGCAGTGGCGCGCCCGCAACTCGCTCTATTTCAGGAAGAGCAACGACGTCATCCTGCCGCAGCATGCGATCCAGAGCCTGTTCGAGGCGACGCGTGGCAAGGACACCTACATCACCACCGAGGTTGGCCAGCATCAGATGTGGGCCGCGCAGTTCTACGGCTTCGAGGAGCCGCATCGCTGGATGACCTCGGGCGGTCTCGGCACCATGGGCTACGGCCTGCCGGCCGCGGTTGGCGTGCAGGTTGCCCATCCCGACAGCCTCGTCATCGACATCGCGGGTGATGCCTCGGTGCAGATGACGATGCAGGAGATGTCGACGGCTGTGCAGTACGAGCTGCCGATCAAGATCTTCATCCTGAACAACCAGTACATGGGCATGGTGCGGCAGTGGCAGCAGCTGCTCCATGGCAACCGCCTGTCGCATTCCTATTCGGAGGCGATGCCGGACTTCGTCAAGCTCGCGGAAGCCTACGGCGGCGTCGGCCTCCAGGTGCACAAGCCCGGCGATCTCGACGGCGCCATCCAGGAGATGATCTCGGTCAAGCGCCCGGTGCTGTTCGACTGCCGCGTCGCGTCGCTGGAAAACTGTTTTCCGATGATCCCCTCCGGCAAGGCACACAATGAGATGCTGTTGCCGGAGCAGGCGAACGACGAAGCCACCGCAAAGGCGTTCGCCGGCGGCAAGGCGCTGGTGTGAGCGTGATGTTCGACCTGAACGAGCTCGAACGCGCACATGCGATCGTGGGGCAGGCGGTGCCGGCAACGCCGGCGCACGCCTGGCCGCTGCTCGCCGAGCGGCTCGGCACGCAGGTCGTGGTCAAGCACGAGAATCACACGCCGACGGGCGCCTTCAAGGTGCGCGGCGGGTTGGTCTATCTCGATCGGCTGAAGCGCGAACGGCCGAACATTCCGGGCATCATCTCGGCGACGCGCGGCAATCATGGCCAGAGCCTCGCCTTTGCCGCGAGCCGCCATGGCGTCCCTGCCGTGATCTATGTACCACGCGGCAATTCGGTCGAGAAGAACCGCGCGATGAAGGCGTTCGGCGCCGAACTCGTTGAGCACGGCGAGGACTTTCAGGCCGCACGCGAGGAAGCCGGACGCCACGCGCAGTTCGCCGGGCTGCACATGGTGCCGTCGTTCCATACGGACCTGGTGCTGGGCGTGGCGACCTATGCGCTCGAATTGTTCCGGGCCGCGCCCGATCTCGACATCCTCTATGTGCCGATCGGGCAGGGTTCGGGGATCTGCGGCTGTATCATGGCGCGCGATCTGCTCGGCCTGAAGACCGAGATCGTGGGCGTGCAGTCGACCGAGGCGCCGTCCTACGCGCTGTCGTTCGCGGCGGGTCAGGTGGTGACCACCGAGACCAGCAACACGCTCGCGGACGGCATGGCGACGCGGATTCCCGATCCGGAAGCGCTCGCGGTCATCCTCAATGGCGCCTCGCGTATCGTCCAGGTGACGGACGATGAAATCGCGCTCGCGATCCATGCGCTCTGGACCGACACGCACAATCTCGCCGAAGGCGCCGGCGCCGCCGCGCTCGCCGCGGCGCTTCAGGACAAGACAGGATTGTCGGGCAAGCGCGTCGGTCTCGTGCTGTCCGGCGGCAATATCGACTTCGATCTGTTCCGCGGTTGGGTCGGAACGGATGCGCCGGTCGCTCATCGGGCGACGGCGTAACGACGAGAATGAAGGGGACGACAATGAACCAGCCCGCATCCGCCTATTTCATCGAGGAGCGCCACGACCCGAACGAGACGCACACGCTTTCGGTGCTCGTGCAGAACGAGCCTGGCGTGCTCGCGCGCGTCATCGGCCTGTTCTCGGGGCGCGGCTACAACATCGAGAGCCTCACGGTCTCGGAGACCGAGAGCCAGAAGCATCTCTCGCGCATCACCATCGTCACCACGGGTACGCCCATGGTGATCGAGCAGATCAAGCACCAGCTCGACCGCATGATCCCGGTCTATCGTGTCGTCGACATGACGCTGACCAAGCGCTCGATCGAGCGCGAGCTGGCGATGGTCAAGGTGCGCGGGCAGGGCGAGCATCGCGTCGAGGCGCTGCGGCTGGCGGATGCGTTCCGCGCCCGCGTGATCGACGCCACCACCGAGAGCTTCGTGTTCGAGATCACAGGCAATACAGACAAGATCAATCAGTTTATCGACCTGATGCGTCCGCTTGGCCTCGTCGAAGTGTCGCGCACCGGTGTTGCCGCGATTGGTCGCGGGCCTGAAGGAATGTGAGCCATGCTGGCGCGCGACTGGTATTACAACGAGCGGAACCGGATGGGGATCGGGCCTGCAGTGGCCTCGATCTACGACAGTCATGACGATGCCGATCTACGCGCGCGCGCCGCGCTGAAAATGCTCGGCGTCCAGCGCGGCTGGCGCATCGCCGATATCGGTTGCGGCAACGGCGTGCTTGCGACCGAGGCGGCGCTGATGGGCGCCGAGGTCGATGCCATCGACATCTCGCCCGCGATGCTGGCCCTCGCCGAGATCTACGCGCGCGACCGCAAGGCGCCCGTGCGCACGCAGTCCGCCGGCCTGCTCAGCTTCGCCTATCGGCCGGAATCCTATGACCTGATCGTCAGCGAGTTCACGCTGCACCATCTGCCGGATTTCTGGAAGGCGGTAGCCATGTCGCGGATCTATCGCGCGCTCAAGCCCGGTGCCACTTTCTATTTGCGCGACATCGTCTACGCCTCGATGCCCGATGCCGTCGAGCGCGACGTCGACCAATGGGCCGACTTTGAGATCAAGAACCACGATGTCCCGCGTGAAAGTGTCGTCACCCACATGCGCGACGAGTATTCCACTTTTGGCTGGGTCATGGAGCGGATGCTGACCGACGTCGGCTTCACGCTGGTCTCGGCCGATTACCACGCCCCGATGCACGGCACCTATCTGCTGCGGAAACCCAATTCCTCCACGTAACGGCCGGCGAGCAAGGCTCGACCAGAACAACAAACAGGGCTGCACGACAGGGCAGAACCGGGAACGACAATGAAGCCGGCCGACATCCTCATCGCCATCCTGGTGGCGGTCATCTGGGGGCTTGCCTTCGTGGCGAGCCGGATCGCGCTCGACGAATTTTCGCCGGAGCTGATGACGGCGATGCGCTTCACCATTGCCGCGGTGCCGTGCCTATTCATTCGCAAACCGAAGATTGCCTGGTCGCTCCTGATCGCGATCAGCTTCACGCTCTTTCTCGGCCAGTTTCTGAGCCAGGCCTATGGCATCGCTCACGGCGTGCCCGTGGGGCTGACCAGCGTCGTCGTGCAGAGCCAGGCGCTGTTCACGATCGGCTTTGCCGCGATCGCATTCGGTGAGCGGCCGACGCCGGTGCAGACGCTGGGCATCGTCATCGCAGCAATCGGCCTTTTGATGATCTGCGGCACGGTCGGCTATGATTTCAGCGTCGGTGCCTTCGCCGTGCTGATGATCGCGCCGGTCAGCTTTGCAGTCGGCAATATCTTGTTGCGGGGCGCCCGCGGCGTGCCGATGTTCGATCTGTTCGCCTGGTTGTGCCTCGCCACCGCGGTGCCGCTGTTCGCGCTCACGCTGGTCGTCAACGGACCGACGCCGACCTGGCAGTCGCTGGTCCACATGTCGCTCACCGGCCTCATTTGCTTGCTGTTGATCGGCGCCATCTCCACCAGCATCGCCTATTGGCTGTGGGGCCGGCTGCTGCGTGACTATCCCACCGCGCAAGTGGTGCCGTTCGCGCTGCTGGTGCCGTTCGTCGGCTCGGCGGCGTCCAGCATCGTGTTCGGCGAGCGGTTCGGCCCGCTGCGTCTCGCCGGCATGCTCACCGTGATCGGCGGTATCGCGGTGATGGTGCTCGCGAAGCGTCCGCAGGTCCTGCCGAAGACCGCTTGAGGTGACTATGGCCTATTCGCTCTTCTATGCCTTCCTCGCCTTTATGGTCGTGATGTATTTCACGCCCGGGCCGAACAACATCATGCTGCTGGCCTCCGGCCTGACCTACGGCTTTCGGCGCACCATCCCCCACATCGCCGGTATCGTCATCGGCTTTGCTTTCATGATCGCCGCCGTGGGTCTCGGGCTCGGAACAGTGTTTCTGACCTATCCGATCCTTCAGACCATTCTGAAATACGCCGGCGCGGCCTATCTGATTTACCTTGCCGCCGTGATTGCTTTGTCCGGCCCGACCACGCCGGACAGCGAGACCGGCCACGGCCCGATGACCTTCTGGGGCGCGGCGATGTTCCAGTGGATCAACGCCAAGGGCTGGGTGATCGTGATCGGCACAATCACCGCCTACGCGGCGATTGCCCAATTCCCCATCAATATCGCGATCCAGACTCTGGTCAGCCTACTCGTCGGCGCGGTCTCGACCGTGGTCTGGGTCCTGTTCGGCACTGCACTGCGGCCGCTGCTGACCTCCGAGCGGCTGGTCCGCGCCTTCAACATCCTGATGGCCATCCTGCTGCTTGCGTCCCTCTATCCCGTGGTCATGGATGCATGATGCCCCGGCTTTCCATGCAGAAACGGGTTTCCCAGAGGGCCGAAAATGCTCTAGACAGCCCCCGAAATCCGCAAATTTCACCGTCCGAGACCTGACTGACAAGACCTGACCAACGGCCGATTCCGGCCCCTGAACGAGGAAACGACCATGCGTGTTTATTACGATCGCGACGCCGACCTGAACCTGATCAAGGGCAAGAAGGTCGTCATCGTCGGCTATGGTAGCCAGGGCCACGCCCATGCGCTGAACCTGAAGGATTCCGGCGTCAAGGACGTGGCGATTGCGCTCCGCAAGGGTTCGGCCTCGGCCAAGAAGGCGGAAGCTGCCGGCTTCAAGGTGATGGAAGTCGCCGAGGCCGCCAAATGGGCCGACCTGGTCATGATGCTGACCCCGGACGAGCTCCAGGGCGACATCTACCGCGAGCACCTGCACGACAACATGAAGAAGGGCGCCGCCCTCGTCTTCGCGCACGGTCTCAACGTCCACTTCAACCTGCTCGACCCGCGCGCCGATCTCGACGTTCTGATGATCGCGCCGAAGGGCCCCGGCCACACGGTGCGTTCGGAATACCAGCGTGGCGGCGGCGTGCCCTGCCTGATCGCGATCGCCAAGGACGTCTCGGGTAACGCCCACGACCTCGGCCTGTCCTACGCCTCCGCCGTCGGCGGCGGCCGTGCCGGCATCATCGAGACCACTTTCAAGGAAGAATGCGAGACCGACCTGTTCGGCGAGCAGGTCGTGCTCTGCGGCGGCCTGGTCGAGCTGATCAAGGGCGGCTACGAGACGCTGGTCGAAGCCGGCTACGCCCCGGAGATGGCCTATTTCGAGTGCCTGCACGAAGTGAAGCTGATCGTCGACCTGATCTATGAAGGCGGCATCGCCAACATGAACTACTCGATCTCCAACACCGCGGAGTACGGTGAGTACGTCACCGGCCCGCGCATCGTCACCGACGAGACCAAGAAGGAGATGAAGCGGGTTCTGAACGACATCCAGTCCGGCAAGTTCGCCCGCGACTGGATGCTCGAGAACAAGGTCAACCAGACCTCGTTCAAGGCGACCCGCGCCAAGCTCGCCGAGCACCCGATCGAGGAAGTCGGCGCCAAGCTGCGCGACATGATGCCCTGGATCAAGAAGGGCGCGCTGGTCGACAAGTCGAAGAACTAAGCGGCCGTTCGGATGCGGCGTATCGGTTGCGCCGCATCCGGACACGCGAGCGAAAACACAAGCTTCGCTCGCCAAACCAATTCTTAAATCTTCGCGATTATATTCGAGCGAGATCGCAACCAGCGGTCTCGCTCTTTTCGTCTCGCGCGAAGCATTGCTGCTTCATTCAAATTCTTCGCGAGCTGAAGTGCTCCCTGAGCATGAAGAACTGACGCTTAAACCACATTCTTGGTCTCGCGTTGTTTTCGGAATTTCTCAGAAGCTTCCGATCCTCAAAAGCCCAGCGTCTTCAGGGTCAAGGATTCGGCTCTTCATCCATACCTTCAGGATGCAATCAATCGCACGTCGCGAGGTTCGCACCTCGCTGCAACTTAAGAACTGAGCGGTGGACGGCATTGCGCCCCGGCACCTTTCGCCTGCATGATCGCGGGAGCTCTTGGGGAGGAAGATCATGCGATCCGTCGTCGTCACCGGCGCGTCCACCGGCATCGGCTGGGCCATTGCGAAGTTTCTGATCGGGCGCGGCTATCGTGTTTTCGGTAGTGTCCGCAAGCAGGCCGATGCGGATCGGCTCATGGGTGAATTCGGTACGAACTTCACGGCGCTGCTGTTCGACGTCACCGACGAGGCGGCGGTCCTCGCGGCTGCGCGAAAAGTCCGCGAGGTGCTGGGCGGCGAGACGCTGGCCGGTCTCGTCAACAACGCCGGCGTCGCGGTCGCCGGTCCCGTGCTCGAATTGTCGGTCGACGACTTCCGCCGGCAGATGGAGATCAACGTCATGGGCCCGGTCATCGCGACGCAGGCCTTTGGGCCGCTGCTGGGCGCCGACCCGTCGCTGAAGGGACCGAAGGGCCGGATCGTGATGATCAGTTCGGTCGCGGGCAAGAACGGCAATCCGTTGTCGGCGCCTTACTGCACCTCCAAGCATGCCATCGAAGGCCTGTCGGAGAGCTTGCGCCGCGAATTGATGCTGTTCGGCATCGACGTCATTATCGTCGCACCCGGCGCCGTCAAGACGCCGATCTGGAGCAAGGCCGAGCAGATCGATCTTTCGGTCTACCAGAACTCGCCTTATCTGCCGGCACTGAACAAGGTCATGGCGTTCATGATGAAACTCGGCGAGACCGGGCTGCCGGCCGAGCGGATCGCCGAGGTCGTTTTCGAGGCGCTCACCGCCGAGAGGCCCAAGGTTCGCTACCAGATCACGCCGGACCGGATGCGGCATTTGATGACGGCCACGCTGCCCAAGCGTGTAGTCGACCGCATCATCGCCAAGCGGCTGGGGCTGCTGCCGCAGGGCTGAGCCTCCGAGGTGAGACCATTGCCGGACAGGTGATCAATTTCCGATCGTGGGAGCGTCTTGAGATGCCGGCTTATGTGATTTTCGACGTCGAGATCAGGGATTTGCAGCAGTACCAAAGCTTCATGTTGGGCGTGAAGCCCGCCTTGGAGGCCGCTGGAGCTCGATATCTGGCGCGAGGGGGCGCCCACAAGGTCTACGAGGGAGACTGGCAGCCCCGCAGGATCGTTCTGCTGGAATTCCCATCCGTCGCAGCCTGGGAGGCATTTTACACAGGCGCGACCTACCAGGGACTCAAAGCGGTCCGGGACGCTTGCAGTTCTGCCCGCCTGGTCAGCGTCGAAGGCCTCGACTAGACGGCAAGTCGGTTCTGCACTGCGGGATTTGCCCTAGGGACGAATTGGGCCCGGAGACCGATCGGCTTCCGCTAACATTAAGCGAAGGTCGGACCGCGACACGCGTTGCTTGTCCGTGACCGTTCAATTACAGTTTTATGACACGGTGCAGGCCTTCCGGCTGCGCCGAACGCCGCAGGCCCGGTCAGCCGGCTCGGCATCACCGTGCCGGACCAGCAGTTGCGTGTCGTCGATGGCGTCCGCGCCCAATCCAGGTCCTTCTGCCACGACCGCCGTGCTGGCAAGCGTCGCCGCGCTCGGCATCTGGCGGCTGCTCGCGGTTGCAGCGCCGCATCTCGCGGCGCTCGTCCTGATGTACGAGTCCGAGACGGATTTCGGCGCACGGCTCTCCTTCGTGCTGGCCTGGGGCATCCTCAACTTCTTCTGGATCGCGCTGCTGCGGCGGCCGGCGCTCTCGGGTGCGCTGTCGCTGACTATGGTCGTGGTGCTGGTGCTGCTGTCACGGCTGAAGCACGACGTCGTGCAGATGACGGCCAACTTCATCGACCTGATGATGATCGACCGCGACACGGTGGCGTTCCTGTTCACGATCTTCCCGAATTTGCGCTGGTCGGTGATCGGGGCCGGCCTGGTCACGCTGCCGCTGATGTATGCGCTGTGGTGGCTCGACCCATTCCGCATCCGTAGGCTACCGGCGCTCGCCTCGATGCTCGCCTGCCTCGCCGCGCTGGTCGGCTATTCGCTCTACCATCCGGACGAGGCTTGGCGCGGCTATTACGACGACGGCTATCTCTCGAAGTTCTTCCGCTCCGGCGTCAGCGCGGTCTCCGACTTCGCGCAATACGGCTTCATGGAGTCGGCCGCTTCGACCAACGAACGGCTCAACATGCCGCTGGTCGATGCCTGCCATCCTGCCGGCCGGCGGCCGAACATCATCATGGTCCATGATGAATCGAGCTTCGACATCCGCGCCGCGCAGGGCATCAAGGTGCCGGCCGGCTACGGCAGCCATTTCAAATCCTGGGACGGCAAGGAGCGCGCGTTCCTGGCCGAGAGCAATGGCGGGCCGAGCTGGTTCACCGAATACAACGTGCTCGCGGGGTTGTCGTCTCGCTCGTTCGGCCGCTTCGCCTATTTCGTGACGCGCATTGCAACAGGCCGTGTCGAGCGCGGCCTGCCGCTGGCGCTGCGCCGCTGCGGCTACGACACGATGTCGCTCTACCCCGCCTATGGCGGCTTCATGGCCGCGCGCAGCTTTCAGGTGACGACCGGCATCGAACGCTTCCTCGACTCCAAGGATCTCGGCGCCAAGGATGTCGAGCCGGATAGCTTCTTCTACGACAAGGCGCTCCGGCTGATGGGCGAGCGGACGCCGAACAAGCCGCTGTTCACCTTCATCTATCTCGGCGCCAATCATTTCCCCTGGGAGACGCGCTTCCGCCCGGATCTGCTGCCGAACTGGCGCGCACCGGGCAATGTGCCGTCCATCGACGAGTACCTGCGGCGGCAGGCGATGAGCGCCGAGCAGTACAACGCTTTCCTCGCGGGCTTGAAGAAGAAATTTCCCGGCGAACCCTTCCTGATCGTGCGCTACGGCGATCATCAGCCGGAATTCGCGCCCGGTATCCTCGAGCCCGGGCTCGACGAGGGCGCTCTCGGCAAGAAGCTCGACGCCTACGACGCACGTCTCTACGCGACTTACTACGCGATCGACGCCGTCAATTTCGAGCCGGTGAAAAGCGAGGCCGTGATGGACACGGTCGACGGCCCGTATCTGCCGCTGGTCATCCAGGAAGCCGCCGGCATCCCGCTCGATCCGTCCTTCGCCGAGCAGAAGGAGATCATGCTCCGCTGCAAGGGCATATTCTACGGATGCAAGGACGGGGCCGAAGCGCGCCGGCTTAACCGGCTGCTGATCGATGCGGGGATGATCAGGGGGCTGTAGCGTCTCTCCAACGTCGTCCTGGCGAAGGCCAGGACGACATCGAACGAATGGCGCGGCTACCGCCCACCCACCTTCTCCCAAAGCCATTTCGCCACTGCATCCGGCGACGAATTCGCGTCATTGCCGGCGGCGCGCAAATTAGCTTCGCGCATGGTCGCGATGTCGATCTTGCCGAGCAGCGGCTTCACCGCGGCCCGCAGCCGTTCGTCGCCGGCGCGCTTTGGGGCCAGCAACAGGATCGCATCGTAGGGCGGGATCGCGTGCCTGGGATCGTCGAGCGCAACGAGATCGTATTTTGCGATCAACCCGTCGCTGGTGTAGCCGGCGATGACATCGACCTCGCCGCTGGCGACGGCCGCATACATGAAGTCCGGCTGCATCTGGCGCTGGGCGCGGAACGAGAGGCCATAGGCTTTTTGCAGCGCCGCCCATTCGGGTCGCGAGAAAAACTCATAGTCGCCGGCGATCGACAGGGTCGAAGCATGCGCGGCGAGGTCGGCGATGGTGCGGATGCCAAGCGCCTCGGCGCGCTTCTTCGGGATTACCAGCGCATAGGCGTTCTCGAAACCGAGCTCGCCGAGCAGGGTGATGTTCTCCTTCGCAAGCGTTGTCTGCAGCTCCGCCAACAGCTCCGCGCGCGGCTTGATGTCCGTGCGGTGAAGCTGATTGGCCCAGAGCGTGCCGGAATAATCGACGTAGAGATCGATATCGCCGGCTTTCAACGCCTCGAAGATCACGCTCGAGCCGAGACCGGAGCGTGCGACGGCGGAGAGACCGGCGGCCTGAAGCCGGTCCCGCATCAGCGCCGACAGCACATACTGCTCGGCGAACGTCTTGGCGCCGACGACATAGTTCTGTGACGAGCGCCCCATCGTTGGCACCAGTGTTGCGGCGAGCAGTGCGGCGATCCCGGCCGCGCCAAGCCCCGCACGCACGCGGCTGCGCCAGCGCAAGCCGCTCTCGATCAGGCCGAGCAGTTGATCGACGGCGAGCGCCAGCAGGGCCGAGGCAAAGCAGCCGAACAGCACGAACACCCAGTTCTGGGTCTGGAGCCCGGCAAAGATATAATTGCCGAGGCTGGTCTGCCCGATCGGGGTCGACAGCGTCGCGGTGCCGATCACCCACACCGCGGCGGTGCGGATCCCCGCCATCATGACGGGCAGCGCCAGCGGCAGTTCGACCATCACCAGCGACTGCCGCGCGGTCATGCCTACTCCCTGAGCGGCTTCGATCAGCGCGGGATCGATGCCGTTGAGCCCGGTGATGCCATTGCGCAGCACCGGCAGCATCGAATAGAGCGCCAGCGCCAGCATCGCCGGCAGGAAGCCGAAAGCGGAGAAGGAGACGCCGAACCAGGCCAGCGCCACGGAGGCCGCGAGCAGCAGGAGCGGATAGAACAGCGCGAGCAGCGCCAGCCCGGGCACCGTCTGCACGATGCTGGCGAGCGCGAGCAGCACAGCGCGCGGCGTGGGACGGTTGCGCGTCAGAATCGCCAGCGGCAGGCTGACGATCAGGCCGAGCGCAAGCGCGGCGAGACTCACCCGCACGTGGTTGCCGAGATAGTCGGGCAAATGCGCCAGCGCTTCGCCCCAACGCGGATCGGTGAAAAGGCTCATGCCGCCCCGCCCTTTAGCAGCAGCGCGTTCAATCGCTCGACCTGGCGTCGCGGCGTCCGCAGCAGCTCCAGCACGTAGGCGTCGCTGCTTTTCGAGAGCTCCACTGGCGTGCCCTGCGCCAGCAGCTTCCCGCTGCGCATCACCGCGATGCGGTCGGCGAGCAGGATCGCTTCCGTCATGTCGTGGGTGATCATCACGGTGGTCAGGCCGAGCTTGCGGTGCAGCTCGCGAAAATCGTCGCCGAGCGCATCGCGGGTAAGGGGATCGAGCGCGCCGAATGGCTCATCCATCAGCACGATGCGGGGCCTTGCCGCAAGCGCCCGCGCCACGCCGACACGCTGGCGCTGGCCGCCCGAGAGCGCATCCGGCAACCGCCCGCGATGGGCGGCCCGGTCGAGTTGCACGAGCTCGAGCAACTCATCGACCCGTGTTGCGATATCCGCCGCCGGGACGCCGAGCAGCTTCGGCGTGATCCCGATATTGTCGGCGACGCTCAGATGCGGGAACAGTCCGCCGCTCTGGAAAACGTAGCCGATGCGGCGCCGCAGCGCGACCGGATCGACCGATTGCACGTCGTCGCCCTCGACCGTGATCGTGCCGCCATCCGCCTCGATCAGGCGGTTGGCGAGCCGCAGTAGCGTCGTCTTGCCCGAACCCGAGCCGCCGACGACGGCTACAAATTCGCCTTCGGCGATGTCGAGTGACACATCGTCCACGGCCTTGAGCGCGCCGAAGCTCTTGGTGACGTGGGCATAGCCAATCATCGGCCTGGACGGCATCGGGCGGGGCTCACTGCGCTGACCCGCCCCAGGGAGGGAGGGGGAAGGGAGGGGATGACAAGGCCCATGCGTAGCACGCTTGGCGGCTTGATTGAACTTGGTCGCGCGAGCGGCTAAGGCATCGGGCCAAGTTCGGAGGAAGCATATGATAACGCCTACGGCAGTGGCGCTGGAAGATGCCAAGGTCGCGTTCCAGCTGGGCGACGAGCGGGTCTATACGGCGGTGGAGAAGGCGCATCTGACGGTGGCGCAGGGCGAGTTCGTCGCCATCGTCGGCCCGACCGGCTGCGGGAAATCGACGCTGCTCAACGTCGCGGCCGGGCTGCTGAAGCCGGCTGCCGGGAGCGTCAGGATATTCGACCAGCCACTTGCCGGGCTGAACCGGGACGCCGGCTACCTGTTCCAGGCCGATGCGCTGTTCCCCTGGAAGACCGCGCTCGACAACGTCGCGATCGGGCTCGAGGTCAGCGGCACGCCGCGCAGCGAGGCACTGCCGCGGGCGCAGAAATGGCTGACCTCGGTCGGCTTGGGCGCCTTCGCCAACCGCTATCCGCACATGCTCTCGGGCGGCCAGCGCAAGCGCGTGGCGCTGGCGCAGGTGCTGATCCGCGATCCAAAGATCCTGCTGATGGACGAGCCGTTCGGGCCCTTGGATGCACAGACCCGGCAGGTGATGGGCAACCTGTTACTCGACCTCTGGAACGCCGACCGCAAGGCCGTGCTGTTCGTCACCCATGATCTGGAAGAGGCGATCGCGCTCGCCGACCGCGTCGTGATCATGTCGGCGGGGCCGTCCTCCCGCATCATCGGCGACTGGCGCGTGAGCCTGCCGCGCCCGCGCGACATTTTTGAAGTGCGGCTGGACAAGGACTTCCATGCGCTTCATCGCGAGATCTGGAGCGTGCTCAAGGACGAGGTCATGAAAGGCTATGCGCAGTCCACGCAAGCGGCGGAGGCGGTCTGATGTCGCGCGTCACGCTGCTTACGCTGCAAGTGCTGGTCGCGGTGGTCTGCCTCGCGCTGTGGCAATTGCTGTCGACCGTGCCCGTGTTCGGCAAGATCCTGCTGCCGCCGTTCTTCTTCTCCAATCCGGTCGATGTCCTCGCCCAAATCGTCAAATGGTTCTCGTCCGGTGTGATCTGGAAGCATCTCGGCATCACGCTGACGGAATCGATACTGGCCTTCGTGATTGGATCGGCCGGCGGTGTGCTGATCGGCTTCTGGTTCGCGCGCCAGCCGCTGGTCGCCGCGGTGTTCGATCCCTACGTCAAGATGGTCAACGCTCTGCCGCGTGTGGTGCTGGCGCCAATCTTCGCGCTGTGGCTTGGGCTGGGCATCTGGTCCAAGGTCGCGCTCGGCGTGACGCTGGTGTTCTTCATCGTGTTCTTCAACGTCTATCAGGGCGTCAAGGAGGTCAGCCGCACCGTGCTCGATAACGGCCGCATGCTCGGCATGAGCGAGCGGCAGCTGATGCAGCACGTCTATTGGCCCTCGGCGCTGTCGTGGATGTTCTCCTCGCTGCACACGTCGGTGGGCTTTGCCGTGGTCGGTGCCGTCGTCGGCGAATATCTCGGATCGGCGGCGGGGCTCGGCTATCTCATCCAGCAAGCTGAAGGCATCTTCGATGTCGCCGGCGTGTTCGCCGGCATGTTCGTGCTGTCGGCCTTCGTCATCCTGATCGACTTTGGCGTGACGTTGGTGGAGCGGAGACTGCTGGTGTGGCGCCCGACCGTGGACGGACGCGGCTAGGCCGCAAGGGGCCGGCGCAACGCGCGAGCGCCGGATCGATCAGTCCAGCAGCTTGGTGTCATCGGGCGCCTGCGGCGGCGTCTTGATCGCGATCGCCTTGACCTGTCCGCTGATCGGCTTGGTGCCGCCATGCGGCGTCCCCTTCGGGATGATGACGAGGTCGCCCGGCTTCACCGTGACTTCCTTGTCACCGAACCAGATCGTGCCGGTGCCCTCTAAAATGTACTGGATCTCGTTGGTGTTGGGATGCATGTGCTTGGGCACATTGCCGACCTGGATCGAGATGGTGGCGCCATCGGCGCTTGCGAACGTCTTGGAGCGGTAGCCGACGGCGTTGGCGTTCCCCAGCGCGTCGCCCTCCATCTCGCCGGTGTGGATGATCTGCGGAGTGATGTTCTCCGCGGCCAGCGCCGGCCGCAGCAGGTGGGTTGCGCCGCATCCGGCGGCAAAAGCGGTGGCGATCGACAGTCCGATTGCAAGGCGATTCATGGATGATCCTCCCCATCAAGAATTGTTCTTGTGGGCTTCATGCTATTGCGCCGAAAGGCCGATGGCCAGCGCCTTCGGTCCTGCTTCTCAAGCCAGCCCGGCTGCTTTATGGTGCCGCCAGCCGAACGGAGGAAACCAATGAAGAACACGATAGCCAGGCTCGCGGGCGCGCTGCTCGCGCTGACGCTCACCACCGGTCTTGCCGCGGCGCAAAGCAAGGTCACGATCGCGATCGGCGGCGGCTCCTGTTTGTGCTATTTGCCGACGGTGCTGGCAAAGCAGCTCGGCGAATACGACAAGGCGGGTCTCGACGTTGAGCTCGTGGACCTCAAGGGCGGCTCGGACGCGCTCAAGGCCGTGCTCGGCGGCAGCGCCGACGTGGTCTCCGGCTATTTCGACCATTGCGTCAACCTCGCGGCCAAGAAGCAGGAGCTTCAGGCCTTCGTGGTCTATGACCGTTATCCCGGCCTCGTGCTGGTGGTTTCGCCGTCGCACACCAACGAGATCAAGTCGATCAAGGACCTCGCCGGCAAGAAGGTCGGCGTCAGCGCGCCCGGCTCCTCCACTGACTTCTTCCTGAAGTATATGCTGAAGAAGAATGGCGTCGATCCCGCCAGCACCGCCGTGATCGGCGTTGGCCTCGGCGCCACTGCGGTCGCCGCCATGGAGCAGGGCCAGATCGATGCGGCCGTGATGCTCGATCCCTCCGTGACCGTGCTCCAGGGCAGCCACAAGGATCTGCGCATCCTCTCGGACACCCGCACGCAAAAGGATACGCTTGAGACGTTCGGCGGCGAATATCCGGGCGGCGCGCTGTACTCGACCGCGGCCTGGGTCGCCGGGCACGAGAAGGAGACGCAGGCGCTGACCAACGCGATCCTGGGCACGCTCGCCTGGATCCACTCGCACTCGCCCGAGGAGATCATGGCGAAGATGCCGGAGGAGACGGTTGGCAAGAACAAGGACCTCTATCTCGCGGCACTCAAGAACACGATCCCGATGTTCTCCGAGACCGGCAAGATGGACCCGAAGGGTGCAGACGCCGTGCTCGCGGTGTTCAGCGTTGGATCGCCCGAGGTCGCCAACGCCAAGATCGACGTCAGCAAGACCTTCACCAACAAGTATGTCGAGCAGGCCAAGAAGACCACGGGAAGCGTCAAATAACTGACGCGAAGGCGTGGTCATCAGGCGTCATGACGTCACCAATCATTCATCGGGTCACGACGCTTGAACTTGCCGTGCGGCCGATCGTCTGGGCGTTCGCGGAGGAGCGGCGCGCCGAGATCGCCACGCATTTCGCCGAGAAGCAGCGCGAGCGGCCAAAGATCTGGAACGGTCGCGTCCTGCTCGGGCGTGATGCAACGTTCGCCGACGGGCATCTTTCCGCGACCTATTTCGAGACCGATTTCGCGAGCTTCCTCGCCTGGCGCGATTGGGGTTTTCCCGACAAGGCCGTGTTCAACGGTTTTGGCATGGGCGCGTTGCGCGCCTCCGACGGCGCCTTCGTCATGGGTGAGATGGCGCAGCACACCGCCAATGCGGGCCGGATTTATTTCCCGTCCGGTACGCCCGATCTCGAAGACGTCAGGGGCCACACGCTGGACATTCCCGGCAGCGTGATCCGCGAACTCGAGGAAGAGACCGGCCTGACCGCCGCCGACTATCGGGTCGAGCCGGACTGGCACTGCGTCGTCACCGGCCCGACGATTGCGATGTTGCAAATCGTCAACCTGGACATGCCGGGTGATGTGGCGCGTGCGCGGATCGAAGCCAATCTGGCGGGCGAGGCCGAGCCAGAGCTCTCGGCCATTCATCTCGTGCGCGGGGTGAGCGATCTCACGCCGTCCATGCCGCGATTTGTTACGGCCTTCGTCGAGCAGCAGTTCGCGTTGCGCTGATGCGCGAGGCTTGACATCGCTGCGCTCAGCCCATGTGATGGGCGAAAATATAAACCAAAAAGAATGCAATGCACAATCGTCCAGGGAGGTTTTGATGCGCGTGCGCATGGCTGCCCGTTTGGTACGTGGGCTGTTGGTCGCGATATCAGCGACGGGCTTGGCGGCGTCCGCCCAGGCTCAGGATCAAGGCAAAGAGAAGAAGATCAAGATCGGCGTCGTTTTCGATTTGACCGGGCCTCTCGCCGGCGGCGGCTCTGAGCTCGGCTATATCGGCGCAAAGATCATCCTCGACCATTTCGCCAGGACCGGCGTCGAGGGTTACAAGATCGAAGCGGTCTATGCCGACGCGCAGAGCAAGCCCGACATCGCGATCAACGAATCCGTCCGCCTGCTCGAGCAGGAAAAGGTCGACATGGTGCTCGGCTTCTTCTCCTCGGCGCAATGCGTGCCGGTGGCCGCCCGCGTCGAGCAGCTCAAGAAGTTCATGTGGATGACGACCTGCATCTCGTCGGCCGTGTTCAACGAGAAGGGTTATAAATACGTCTTCCGCCCGCAGGCGAGCGGCGACCAGTTCGGCATGATGACGATGGATTTCATCGCGCAGAACGCCAAGGCGAAGTTCGACAAGGAGCCGAAGGATCTGCGCGTCGCCATCATTCACGAGGACGGCGCCTATGGCGTCGACGTGTCCAGAGGCAACGAGGCCGGCGCGAAGAAGGCGGGCTTCAACGTCGTGATGAAGGAGGGTTATTCAGCCACCGCGCCTGACCTCTCCGCGCTGGTGACCAAGCTGAAGCGCGCCAAGCCCGATGTCATTTTCCACACTGGCTACAACCCTGATATCACGCTGTTGCTGCGTCAGGCGCGCGAGCAGGGGCTGAAGTTCGGCGCGCTGATGGGGCACGGCGCGGGTTACGGCGTCTATGAAAAACTGAAGGAAGGCATGGGAGCCGATGCCACCTACATCTTCAACACAGACCCGATCTCGATCTGGCTTGCCAACCAGAAGACCATGGATCCCAAGCTCCCGCCTGTGATCAAGATGGTTGGCGAGGAATTCGACAAGATCCGGCCCGGCGTCGCGATCCGCTCGGCGCATGTCGGCATCGGTGCGTCCAACACCTATGTGTTCATGAATGACGTGCTGCCGCGCGCGATCAAGAAGTATGGCGGGGTCGATCCGGATGCGCTGCGCAAGGCTGCCCTCGATACTGATATTCCCGAAGGGGGCACCATGCTCGGCTTCGGCGTGAAGTTTTACGGCGAGGGCACGCCGATGGCCGGGCAGAACGAGCGCTCGTTCCCGGTCGTGATCCAGTACATCGACGACAAGTCCTCCGTGGTGTGGCCCAAGAGCCAGGCGCAGCGCGAGGCCGTGCTGCCGCTGCCGAAGGGCACCACCTACAGCAACCAGTAGCGCAAATGCGCGCAGAGAGGAGAGCGGGACGGTGCTGGAAGTCAGCGGGCTGGTGAAGCGGTTTGGTGGCTTCACCGCCGTCAACAATGTGTCGTTCAAAGTCGATCAGGGCGAGATCCTCGGCCTGATCGGCCCCAACGGCTCGGGCAAGAGCACGATCTTCAATATGCTCTCGGGTACGCTGGCGCCGACTTCCGGTTCGATCCTGTTCGACGGCTCCGAGATCGCGGGCTTTCCGCCGCACCGGATCATCAACAGCGGCATCGGTCGCACCTTCCAGATCCCGCGGCCATTCCGCCGCCTGACGATCTTCGAGAACGTCGCGCTCGCGGGATTCTACGGCCAGGGCCGCCACAGCCGCGTCAAGGCTGAGGAGGCGGCCGAGCGATCGTTGGCGATGGTCGGTCTGCCGACAGATCGCCATGCCAGCGTCGACGGCCTCGGCGCAGCCGGCCTGAAAAAGCTCGAACTGGCGAAAGCACTCGCCACCGCGCCAAAACTTCTGCTGGCCGATGAGAGCCTCGGCGGCCTCGACGAGGCCGAGATGGGTCAGGCGGCCGACATGCTGCGCAACATCCGCGACGAGCTCGGCATCACCATCATCTGGGTCGAGCACATCATGGGCGTGCTGATGCGCGTCGTCGATCGCGTCATGGTGCTCGATCACGGCGAGAAGATCTCCGAAGGTTTGCCGAGTGCCGTTGCCGGCGATCCGCGCGTCATCGAGGTCTATCTCGGCACCGATGCCGAGACCACGCAGGCTGCGGCCGCCGCAGCGCGCCGCCGCGCGGGGGTGCAGTGATGTTGGAGCTCCGCGGCGTCAATGCCGGCTATGGTACCTTCCAGGCACTGTTCGACGTCAATCTCGACGTGAGGGCGGGTGAGGCCGTCGGCGTCATCGGGCCGAACGGCGCGGGCAAGACCACATTGATGCGCGTCATCTCCGGGCTGATCCGCCCCTCGCGCGGCTCGATCAGAATGGAAGCCGTCGACGTCGTGGCCACGCCGCCGCACAAGATCGTCAGCCTCGGGATCGCGCATGTGCCGGAGAACCGGCGGCTGTTTCCGCAGCTCTCGGTCGACGACAATCTCAAGATGGGTGCCTTCATGCAGGAGGCGCGCGGCCACTATGCCGAGCGGCTGGACGTGGTGTTCGAGCTGTTTCCGCGCCTGAAGGAGCGACGCCACCAGATGGCCGGCACCATGTCCGGCGGCGAGCAGCAGATGTGCGCGATCGGCCGCGCGCTGATGTCGAATCCAAAGCTGCTGCTGCTCGACGAGCCGTCGGCGGGGCTCGCGCCGGTCGTGGTGCAGCAGGTGTTCGAACTGGTGAAGCGGATCCGCGCCAGCGGGCTGACCGTGCTGATCGTCGAGCAGAATGTGCAGCAGGTGCTGAAAGTGGTTGATCGCGCCTATCTGATCGAGGCGGGTACGATCAGGTCCTCAGGCACCTCGGCCGAGATGCTGGCGAGCGACACGGTCAAGGAAGCGTATCTCGGGGTGTGAGGTTCATGAAGGCATGCAAGCATTTTTGGACATTTTCGACATCTACCTGCTGGAGGCCGTGATCAACGGCATCCTGCTCGGCGGCGTGCTGGCGCTGCTCGCGCTCGGGCTCAATTTGATCTTCGGCGTCATCGACGTGACCTGGATCTGCTACGCCGAGCTGGTGATGATCGGCATGTACGCGATGTATTTCCTGGTGCAGTATTACGGCATCAGCTATTTCTTCGCCGCGCCGCTCACCATCCTGCTGGTCGCGTTGCTCGGCGCGGCGCTGCATTACCTCGTGATCGCGCCGCTGCTCACTGCGCCGCCGATCAACCAGTTGCTCGCGACCGGCGGGGTGCTGTTCGTGCTGCAGAGCTTTGCCACCGTCGCCTTCGGCATCGACTTCCGCAACCTCGGCATCCGCCTGCCGGTGCTCGCTTTCGGCGACATGAATTTCAGCTACGCACGACTGCTGTCCTTCCTGGCCGCGCTAGTCGGCATGATCGCGGTCTATCTGTTCATGACGCGGACCTTCACCGGCACCGCGATCCGGGCGATCTCGCAGGACCGGCAGATCATGGCGCTGATGGGCGTCGACACGAAGCGGATCTATCTCATCACCTCCGCGATCGGCGGGGGGCTGGCCGGGCTCGCCGCCTGCCTGTTGGTTCTGCAATATGACGTGCATCCCTTCGTCGGCCTGTCGTTCGGGCCGATCACCTTCCTGATCTGCGTGCTCGGGGGCCTCGGCAATTTCATCGGCGGCTTCATCGCCGCCTTCGTGTTCGCCGAGATCATCTCGCTCGGCGGCCTGTTCTCCGATCTCGAATGGGGCTATGTGCTTGCCTTCGCGTTCTTCATCGTCATGATGTTCATCCGGCCCGCGGGCCTGCTCGCGAGGCGCCGATGATGGGGCGGGGACGGCTTGCAGCCTGGGGGATCGGATTGGCGGCGCTGGTCGCGCTGCCTTTCGTCTATCGCGATCCCTATCATCTGCACATCCTGGTGCTGATCCTGATCTGGTCGTTCGCCTATACGTCCTGGTCGATGATGGGGCGGTTCGGCCTCGTCTCGCTCGGCCACGGCGGTTTCATGGGAATCGGCGCGTATGTCACCGCGCTACTCTGGAATCACCTGGGCTGGTCGCCCTGGATCGGCATCCCCATCGGCATGGTCGCGGCCGGCGCGCTGGCGCTGATCGTCGGCTATCCCTGTTTCCGCTTCCGCATCACCGGGCACTATTTCGTGCTGGTGACGCTCGCGCTCTCCGGCATCGTGCTCCAGGTCATTACGGCGACGCGCGACTACACCGGCGGCTCGCTCGGCTACACGCCGAACCGGGCCGCGGGCAACAAGCTCTGGTCGCTGCAATTCGACGACAAGATCACCTGGTACCTGATCGCGCTCGGGGTCTGGCTGTTCGGCATCGTGGTCTGGCACTGGGTCGACCGCAGCATGGCCCGCTATGCGCTGGAGGCGATCTCGGAGGACGAGGACGCCGCGGCGGCCGCCGGCGTCGACGTCACCGCGGAGAAGCTGAAGATCACGCTGCTCAGCGCGCTGATGACGGCATTGGCCGGCGCGCTCTACTGCCAGTACCAGATGTTCATCACGCCTGATACCGTCAGCGGCATCGCGGTGTCGCTCCAGATGGTGTTCGCGGCCATCGTCGGCGGCCTGTTCGTCTCGCTCGGCCCGACCTTCGGCGCTATCATCACGATTATGCTGGCCGAGACCCTGCGCATCGGCTTTGGCACCAAGGCGGTCGGCTGGGACAATCTCGTCTACGGCGTGTTGCTCGTGCTTTTCATCATATTCCTTCCCAAGGGTATCCTTGGTAGCTTGCTCGACCGATTGAAGCCGCAACGCAAGGTGTCCCGCGCTCATGAGCAAGAAGTCGTCCAAATCGCTCGCCCAGGAACTTGACCGCTACATCACGCCGTTCCGCTACGATGGTTCGGGCAAGTTTCATCTCAAGGACCACAAGACCAACGAGAAGGGCGACCTCGACAAGGAGAAGGCCCAGGAGATTCTCGATGCCAACATGAAGCGGCTGATCGCCTTTCAGGAGAAGCTCTACGCCCAGGACCGCTGGTCGGTGCTGATCGTGTTCCAGGCGATGGATGCCGGCGGCAAGGATTCTGCGATCAAGGCGATCTTCGAGGGCATCAATCCGCAGGGCTGCGAAGTCAGTGCCTTCAAGGCGCCGAGCAGCAAGGAGCTCGACCACGATTTCCTCTGGCGCCACGTGGTCGCGCTGCCGGAGCGCGGCCATATCGGCATCTTCAACCGCTCCCATTACGAGGAATGCCTGGTGACGCGCGTGCACCCGGAGGTCCTCGCGAAGGAGAAGCTGCCGCCAAAGCTCGTCACCAAGAACATCTGGAAGGAGCGGTTCGAGGACATCTGTGCGTGGGAGCGCTATCTCTGTCGCAACGGCACCGTGGTGCTGAAGTTCTTCCTCAATCTGTCCAAGGACGAGCAGCGCGAGCGCTTCCTCGACCGGCTGGAGGATCCGTCCAAGCAGTGGAAATTCTCCATGGACGACATCAAGGAACGAGCGCTGTGGCCGCGCTACCAGGCCGTCTATCAGGACATCGTCCGGCACACGGCAACACCTCATGCGCCGTGGTATGTCGTGCCGGCCGACCACAAATGGTTCGCGCGCGTCGTGATCGGGTCGGCCATCGTCGCGGCGCTCGAAAAGCTCGATCTGCGCTTTCCTCGCGCCGACAAGGCATCGCTGGGCGAATTCGACGAGGTGCGCAAGGCCCTGGAGAAGGAGGAGAAGGCGGGCAAGAAACAAAAAACGCGAAAACAACCCCATGCACAGTAGCCGGGGATAGCGAAATCAATGACTTGAAGGTCAGCGCGAGCGCTTGCGGATTTAACGAAATCGCTTGACTCGTCGGGCAAAACAGGGGCATGATGTCATCATCCCCAAATTCCTCAGTACCCGCGTCCACCGGTAGCAGAAGCGTTCTACATTGGCGGGAAGGGCGGCCTCGCAATTCGCCCACTTCTCGCATTTCGCTGCATGCGAATCCGTCGCAGTCAGATGGAACGCGCCCTCAAATGTGATTTGCGCGCCGTTGATCTTGCTTGACAGTTCTGCGTCACGGGAGGACCATCTCAATGGTCGCAAACAAGCGACGCGCAACGTCCACATCAAGAGCAAGGGGAGGTCTATGACACCACCTCCGCAGATCCAGCCGCGTTAAGTGCGATGGAGCTCGTTCGGACTATCGCATAGCGGCAGAAAACCGCGAACGGCACGCCGGGCCAAGGTTTAGAGGGCTGCATCAGTGTGGCATAGCCCCTACCTGCCCGGCGCTGTATTGTGCATCACATCGATTGCACACCCATCCACGTCGGAGGGCCGTGACGCGGCCGCCGTGCTTTTGACATCGTGCTTCTCTCTTCCTCCTCCTCACGGCCGTCATTCCGGGCCGACTCCCGGAATGACGGAGGGCTGTCGCATATGACGTCTGAGCAGCGCCTGAGCGAGCACCTCGTCCTTCGAGACGCCGCGTTCCGCGGCTCCTCAGGATGAGGCTCAGCTGCATCCACTGCGTTGAAATGTTGCCGCATATTCATCCCTCATCCTGAGGGCTCGCCGCAGGCGGGCGTCTCGAAGAATGGCCGCGGTTGAGCTTCCAGCCGCGTGCCTGCATTCCGATCGCTGCACGTCCTGCCTTGAGACTGCTGTTCCGGCTTCCTGCACCGCGGCAAATGCCAAGAGAATGTCGCCTCATTGGCCAACTTCCGACACAGCGCCCGGGCGAATAGCGTCGATCCGACATGATGCATGTGCTTCGGCGGTGACGGGCCCGACGTCGCCGTCGCATCATTTCTCCCAGGGAATCCCTCGTGTCGCATAAGCTTGCCTCCGCGCTTCTCGCCGCGCTCTTGATCGCGATCTCATCTCTCTCCAGCGTCCGCGCCGCGCCGCCTGCGCCGGCAGCAAATAGCGCTGCCGCGTTGTCGCCCGATGAGGCCAAGCGCGCGCTGGAAACGCTGCAGGACGACAAGAAGCGCGCGCAGATGATCGACACGCTGCGCGCGATCGCCAATGTGTCCGGTCCACAGCAGCCCGCGCCCGAGCCAAAATCGCCGATCCCGCTCGCGGCCGACGGCCTCGGTGCGCAGCTGATGCTCACCGTGTCCGAGGAGATCGGCGAAATTTCGCGAGACGTCGCCGATATGGCCAGGACGCTCACGCACTTCCCGGCGTTCTATTACTGGATCGTGCGGACCGCGAACGATCCCGCGGCCTACAATCTCCTGATCGAGATCGCCTGGAAGCTCGCGCTGGTGTTCGGCTGCGCCTTTTGCGCCGAATGGGTGATGTTCCGTCTGATCCGCCGCCCTGTCGCGTTCCTGGAAGGGCGAATGCCGCAAACGGCGCGCCTGCCGGTGCAGGTGTTGCCCATTGCCGATCCGCCGTCATCGGTCGCCGATGTCACCCCCGCGCCCGAACTGCACATGCGCCGCCACAGCTTGGCGCGGGCCTGGCAAATCATGCTGCGGCTGCCGCTCGTGCTGGGACGCTTCCTGCTCGAGCTGCTTCCCGTGCTGGTCTTTGTCGGCGTCGCCACGGCGCTGCTCGGCACCGAGATTGGCGAGCCCGCCACCGTCCGCCTCGTGATCCTCGCGGTCGTCAACGCTTATGCGTGCTCGCGCGGGCTCATCTGTGTGGTCCGTGTGCTCGCGGGACCGTTCGGCTTGTTTCCGGTCAAGGCCGAAACCGCCGCCTATATCGAGATCTGGGCGCGCCGTATCGTCGGTGTCGGCGTCTCCGGCATCGCCTTTGCCAATGTGGCGCTGCTGCTCGGCCTGCATCGCGCCGGCTACGCCGCGCTCTTGCGCATGGTGATGCTGGTCGTGCATCTCTTCATCGTCGTCATCATCCTGCAATGCCGCCGCCAGGTCGCCGAGGCCATCCGCGCGCCGGCCGACCGGCAGGGCATCGCGGCGCGACTGCGCAACCGTATCGCGGGCGGCTGGCACTATCTCGCCATCGCGCTCGACCTCGCGCTGTGGGCCGTGTGGGCGCTGAACATCCGCAACGGCTATTCGTTGCTGCTGCAATATTTCGTCGGCACCATCGCGGTGGCGCTGATCACGCGCGTTGCCATCATGCTGACGCTGGGCCTGATCGACCGCGGCTTCCGCATCAAGCCGGAAATCCTCCAGCGCTTTCCGGGCCTCGAGATCCGCGCCAACCGCTATCTGCCGCTGCTGCGCAAGATCGTATCTGGCGTGATCGCCTTCATTGGCCTGGTGGCCGTGCTCGAAGTCTGGGGCGTGGACGCGATCGTCTGGTTCTACGGCGGCCAGATCGGCAGCCGGCTGATCTCGGCGGTGGTGACGATCGGACTTGCCGTATTCATCGCGGCCGCGATCTGGGAAGCCAGCAACGCGCTGCTGGACCGCCAGATCAATACGCTGTCGCGCGACGGGCACTATGCCCGCGCCGCGCGGCTGCGGACCTTTCAGCCGATGCTGCGGACGGCCTTGCTCTGCGTGATCGCCACCGTCGTCGGCCTCACGGCGCTCAGCGAGATCGGCGTCAACGTCGCGCCGCTGCTGGCGGGCGCCGGCATCGTCGGCATCGCCATCGGTTTCGGTTCGCAAAAGCTGGTGCAGGACCTCATCACCGGCCTGTTCCTGCTGCTGGAGAACACCGTCCAGGTCGGCGACAGCGTCAGCGTATCCGGGCTATCGGGCGTGGTCGAGAACGTCTCGATCCGCACGATCAGGCTCCGGGCCGGGGACGGTGCCGTGCACATCGTGCCGTTCAGCGCGGTCACGACCATCACCAATGCCAGCCGCGGCGCCGGCAATGCGTCCGTCAGCGTCAACGTCGCCTACAAGGAGGATACCGACCGCGCCGGCCAGATCCTCAAGGACATCGTCGACGAGATGCGCCGCGAGGTGGAATTCCGCAGCCTGATCCGCGGCGATCTCGAGCTCTGGGGCATCGACAAGGTCGACGGCGCCATGGTGTCGATCGTCGGCCAGATCCGTTGCACCGAGGCCGGCCGCTGGCCGGTGCAGCGCGAATTCAACCGCCGCATGAAGCAGCGTTTCCAGCACCACGGCATCGAGGTCGCATCCGCCACCCAGACCATCCTGATGCACATCGCGCCGCCGGCCGACAGCGCCGCTCATCTGACGCCGCGTCGAGCGGCAGGATAGTCGCCCGGTAAACTTACCGCTTGCCTTGGTCGAACCGGCAGCGTTCACTTCGCCCCAGCTCGCTGACGACATGCGGGCGGTGAAAAGGGTGGGTGGAATGCGGGGGCGGTGGGCCGGACTGCGCGATCATGTGATCGTCATTTGTGCGTTGCTCGGATGTGCGGCGTGGGCCACACCGGCAAACGCCCAGCCGTTCCCGTCGCGGCCGATCACCCTCGTGGTGCCGTTCGCGGCGGGCGGTCCGACCGACACGCTGGCACGCATCCTGTCCGAACGCATCGCCGCCGAATTGCACGCAACGATCGTGGTTGAAAACGTGGCGGGCGCCTCCGGCAGCATCGCCGGCGCCCGCGTCGCGCGCGCAACGCCTGATGGCACGACGATCACGATCGGCCATTGGGGCACGCATGTGCTCAACGGCGCGATCTTCAAGCTGCCCTATGACGTGATCGCCGATTTCGAGCCGGTCGCGACGATCGCGATGGGCACGCAGCTCATCGTCGGCCGGAAGACGCTCGAAGCCAACACTCTGAAAGAGATGATCGCGTGGCTGAAGGCCAACCCCGGCAAGGTGACTGCCGGCACGGCCGGCGCCGGCACGGGGGCCCACGTCGCCGGTGTCTTCTTCAAGGAGAGGACCGGCACCGACTTCCAGTTCGTGCCGTATCGCGGCGCGGGGCCCGCCATGATCGACCTCGTGGCCGGGCAGATCGACATCATGTTCGATCAGGCCTCGAACTCGCTGCCGCACTACAAGAACGGTGCGATCAAGGCGTTCGCGGTGACGTCGCCGACGCGGCTCGCCTCCGCGCCCGATATCCCGACTGTCGACGAGGCGGGGTTGCCCGGTCTCTACATCTCCTACTGGCACGGCATCTGGGCACCGAAGAACACGCCGAAGGAGATCGTCACAAAGCTCAACGCGGCCATCGTCACCGTGCTTGCCGATCCCACCGTCAAGCAGCGGTTTGGCGAATTGGGGCAGGAGATTCCTCCGCCGGATCAGCAAACACCCGCGGCACTCGGAGCCTTCCAGAAGGCCGAGACCGAGAAATGGTGGCCGATCGTGAAGGCCGCCGACATCAAGGCGGAATAACTTCACTGTCTGACAAGTACTCTTCCTCATCCTGAGGAGCCCGCGAAAGCGGGCGTCTCGAAGGATGCGCCGCAGAGAGCAGGGCCTGCATGGTTCGAGACGCGCGTTCCGCGCTCCTCACCATGAGGGGAACGATCAGCTTTGCGGCGTTAACCTTTCGCGCACACGACGGCCGTCTGTCACGAAAGTCTCGCTGCGGTGCGGGATCACAATGCTTGCCGCGGTTTTCTGCGTCCTTGATCTCAGGTGAGCGCTGGCCGACAATGCCCGCCCTTCAATAAGAAACTCCCTGGGGGAATTCGTGAATAGACCTGCTCGGGTCAGCGCCCATTCGACATCGTCCGATTCCGTGCACGGCATGGCGCTGCTGCGCGATCCCCTGCTCAACAAGGGCACCGCCTTCACCGCGCAGGAGCGCGACGATCTCGGCCTGCGCGGCCTGCTGCCGCCTTGCGTGCTGACGATGGAGACCCAGGTCGAGCGCGTGCTCGTCAACCTGCGCACGCTCCCGACCGATCTCGAAAAATATGTCGCGCTGAATGCCTTGCACGACCGCAACGAGGCGCTGTTCTTCCGCGTCGTCGTCGATAATATCGACGAGATCCAGCCGATCATCTACACGCCGACGGTCGGGCTCGCCTGCCAGAAATACGGCCTGATCTTCCAGCGCCCACGCGGCATGTTCATCTCCTCGCGTGATCGCGGCCAGATCGCCGAGATCCTGAAGAACTGGCCCTATCCGGCCAAGCTGATCGTCGTCACCGATGGCGAGCGCATCCTCGGCCTCGGCGATCTCGGCGCCAACGGCATGGGCATTCCGGTCGGAAAGCTCTCGCTCTATTCCGCCTGCGCCGGCGTGCATCCCGAAACGTGCCTGCCGATCGTGCTCGACGTCGGCACCAACAACGAAGAGCTGCTGAAGGACCCGTATTATCTCGGCTTGCGCGAGCGGCGGCTCACGGGCGAGGCCTATGACAGCTTTGTCGACGAGTTCATGGTCGCCGCGCGTAAGACCTTTCCGGGAGTGTTGATCCAGTTCGAGGATTTCGCCAACCACTCGGCGTTCAAGCTGCTGCACAAATACCGCGACGACGCCTGCGTCTTCAACGACGACATCCAGGGCACGGCTGCGGTGGCGCTCGCCGGCTTGTTTTCGGCGCTGCGCGTGAACGGCGGCAAGCTGAAGGACCAGCGCATCCTGTTCCTCGGCGCCGGCGAGGCCGCGACCGGCATCGCCGATCTCGTGACGTCCGCGATGATGGCGGAGGGCGCCTCTGAAGCCGAGGCGCTCCGCCGCAACTGGCTAGTGGATACCCGCGGCCTTGTCGTCGGCGGCCGCGAAGGCCTGTCCGGTCACAAGCTCCGTTATGCCCATGCCGGTCAGGCGCCGATCGCCGACTTCCTCACCGCGATCAGGACGCTGAAGCCGACGGCCATCATCGGTGTTGCCGCGGTCGGCGGCGCCTTCACGCCCGACGTGCTCAAGGCGATGGCCGAGCTCAACGAGCAGCCGATCGTGTTCGCGCTCTCCAATCCGACTTCGAAGGCCGAATGTTCGGCGGAGGACGCCTACCGCTACACCGGAGGCCGCGCGCTGTTTGCCTGCGGCAGTCCGTATGACCCGGTCAAGCTCAACGGCCGAACCTTCGTGCCGCGCCAGGGCAACAACTCCTACATCTTCCCGGGCGTCGGCCTCGGCGTCATCGCCAGCCGCTCGCGGCTGGTCACGGACGAGATGTTCATGGCGGCCGCCCATACGCTCGCCGATTGCGTCGGCAAGGACGATCTCGCGCAAGGCAGCCTCTACCCGGCGCTGCCACGCATCCGCGAAGTCTCGGTGCGTATCGCCGCCGCCGTCGCCGATGTCGCCTTTCAGCGCGGGCTCGCGGACGGACCCGCGCCGAACGACGTGAAGGGACTGGTTCAGTCCCAGATGTACGAGCCGCAGTACTGAGGCCTCCGCCTCGTCATGGCCGGGCATAGCCGTCCGAAGGACGGCGTCGCTTCCGCTCGCCTATGTCCCGGCCATCCACGCCTCGCCGGATGGTACGAAGAACGTGGATGCCCGGGACAAGCCCGGGCACGACGACCGCTTGAAGCAAGCTACGTTAGGTCAGCACAGCGATACCATTTCAGGTAGAAACCCGGTTGCGCGGCGCGGCCGTATATGCGACGCTCTGTAGCGTTACAAGAAATTCGAAATCAAGGTAAGCCGCCATGGACGATCGTTTGCCCGAACTGGGCGACCTCGAGCACGAGGTAATGCAACTGGTTTGGGCCCATGGTCCTGTGACGGCCGAGGTTGTGCGCGAGAAGCTGTCGCGTCGGCTGAAGGAATCGACAGTCCGCACGGTGCTGCGCCGGCTGGAAGAAAAGGGCTATGCTCGGCACACGGTGGACGGACGCACCTATGTCTACCACGCAGCCGAAGAGCGCGCGCGGGTTGCGGCCAAGGCGGTGCAGCGCATCGTCGACTGGTTCTGCAACGGCTCGATGGAGGAGGTCCTCGTCGGCATGGTCGACAATGCGATGCTCGATCAGCAGCAGTTGCGCACACTGGCCGACCAGGTGGCCAAGGCGAAGGCGAGGGGAGTGAAGAAAGAATGATCGCAACTCTGGCGGAGGCGGCGCTGCGCTCACTTGTGCTGGGAGGCGTCGTCTGGTTCGGCCTCAACCTGTTTCGCGTGCGCAATCCGCACGTCCACATGACGGCGTGGGTCGTCGTGCTGCTGGCATCGCTGGCGATGCCGTTCGTGATGCATTGGCCGACTGTCACGATCACCCGGCTGCCATCGCCGGTATCCGTGCCGGCTGATGTCATGCCGGCTGATATCTCGACGTTCGAGATGCCGCAGCCCATGCAGCCGATGACGCCCGGCGCGGCGATTGTTCCGCCGTCGAAGAGCGGCGTCTCAATCAATTGGTGGCTGATCGCTACCGTCATCCATGCCGGCGTCGCCAGCCTGTTGCTGCTGCGGCTGGCCATCGGCCTCTGTCTGACCTGGCGCCTCGCGCGCGCGGCAAGGCCGATCAACGGTCCGCACATGGTCGACGCCGATGTGCGCGTCAGCCGCGAGGTCGGCGGTCCCGTCACGTTTGGCTCGACCATTCTGGTGCCGCCGCAATTTGCCGGCTGGGACGCCAAGAAGCGTCTCGCGGTGCTCGCGCATGAGGGCGCGCATGTCGCCAACCGCGATTTCTATATACTCCTGCTCGCCTCCCTCAATCGCGCGGTGTTCTGGTTCAGCCCGTTCTCGTGGTGGCAGCTCGCGCGTCTGGCCGAACTTGCCGAGATCATCAGCGACGCCGAGGCCATCGAGGTGATCGACGACCGGCTGTCCTATGCGGAAATCCTGCTTGATTTTGCAAGCACGGTAAACCCGCGGCCGGTCGAGCTCGCGATGGCGAGGGCCTCGACCGTGCGCGCCCGCGTCGAGCGCATCATCGCGGCCGCCGCGATGCCCGTCGCGGTCGGCTGGCGCAAGCGGGCGTGGATCGCGGCTGCGATCGTCCCGGCCGCGATCGTGTCCGCCGGCATGATCGCCTATCGCACGCCGGAGCCTGCGCCGCTCGCCGCGGATAGTGGAGAGGTGCCGGCCCAGCATTACCGCCCCTTCGTCAATTTCTACGCCATGGGTCCGACCTCGGTGTTCGCGATCTTCCGCGACGGCGACGAGGTTTACGGCCAGCTCACCGGCCAGCGCAAATTGCGCCTGACGGTCGGCACCGACGGCATCGCATCCTACCCCGCCTCGTCCGGTGAGATCACGTTCCCGCTCGATGCGGAGCGCCGCTCCGCCGAGCTGATGCTGCGCATGAACGGCCGCGATATCCGCGCCCTTCGCCTCGCCGAGATGCCGACGGCGGCCACCGATTCCGGATCACTCGATCAATATGTCGGCTGGTACAGGGTCGCACCGAACCGCGTGCTCACCGTACGCCGCGACGGGGATCGGCTCCAGGTGCAGGAAACCGTGCAGGGCCGGGCTGCGCTCCTCGCTGAGGGGGCCGACGCCTTCTCGATCCGTGGCGACAATCTGCTGGTTTTCCTGCGCGACGAGCAGGCCAGGGTCTCGCGCGTGCTGGTCCAGAACGCGGTGTTCGGTGCCCGTCTCGCATCGCGGATCGATGCGGCGGCGGCGCAGGCGATCGAGGCCGACTTCGCGCGTCGCGTCGCGGAAGTCCCCGATCGTTTCCGCGAGCAGGTCCCGGTCGCCGGCGGCAAGGAAATGATCCTGCGCGGGATCGAGGATCTGCGCAGCGGCACGCCGAACTACGACCGGATGAGCGCACTGCTCGCCGCCAAGGTCCACCGCCAGGTCGACGAGTTGCACGCCACCTTCGTCGCCCTCGGTCCGGTGGAGTCGCTGTTCTTCCGCGGCGTCGGACCGGGCGGCTACGACATCTATGGTGCGAAATTCGAGAACGGCACAGCGGAATTCCGCCTGCTGCTCGAGCCAGACGGCAAGGCCGGCGACGTCATCTTCCGGGCCGACGGCAATGACGAGCTCGGCGGCATCGTCTCGTGCGCCGAGGAGGCGAATGTGCGCGGCCGCGCCGGCACTTCGCCGATCCGGATCATGGTCTACAACGAGATGGGCGAGGACATCCGCGTCTTCAATCTCGATGCCGACGGCAATCGCAAGGCCCTGAGCGTGGTCAGGCCCAACATGAGCTGGGCGGCCACGACCACGGTGAACAATCCCTGGGTGATCGCCGACAAATCCGGACGGTGCCTCGAGGTGCTGATGCCGGGCCGGCAGACGCGCTTCCACAATGTCGAGGCCTCCAACATCGGCGCGAAGCCGGGGCGCGCGGCCCGCCGCGCCGTTCCGATCGCCAATGGCGAGGATATGCTGCGCCGCTATATCGCTGATGTCGGCAAGGGCCAGCCGGACTACGAGCACATGACGTCGGAAGTCGCCGACATCACGCGGCAGCAGCTTCCGTTCGACCAGGCGATCCTGGCGAAGCTCGGCGCGCTGCGTGCGGTCTCGTTCCGCGGCGTCACCGCGCTCGACAGCGACATCTACATCGCCCAGTTCGCCAACGGCTCGGCGGAATGGCGGATCGGCGTCAGGAACGGCACGATCACCAAGATCGCGCTCGGCCCAAATTTCTAGGAGCGTTGCGGCCGTCCATCCGTCACGCCGGATGGGCGGCTCGCGATATCGGACGGGACCTCGCAATCTCTGCTTGCGGGCCAGCACCGGAAATGCTACAATCTGTAGCATTACGGTTCGTAGCTTCGTGCGGCGTGCCGCTGGCAGGCCTCGAGAAAATCAGGCGTTCGCGATGACCAATTCCGCAAAGGCCGAAGCTGTGCTGGCGCTTCATCGCTTCGGGATGGGGCCGCGACCGGGATCGGTCGCCGCCGTCGGCACCGACCCGCGCGGCGCACTGATCGCCGATCTCGACCGGCCGCTCACGCTGACCGCCGCCGCCGTCCTTCCCACCAGCGCAAAGGCCTATCGCACTGTTGCCGACGCCAATGCGCGGCGCGCGGCTAGGGCCAAGCAGGCGCAGCAGCAGGCCAAGAAGCAGCAGACGGCGTCCGCGCCGACAATGTCGGAAGACCAGACGCAAGGGCAGGGTGCGGACAAGGACGCCGCCGAGATGGCGGCCAAGCAGGCGGCCGAGGCCGTGCCCGATCCCGGGCGTCCGATCTATTTGCAGGAAGCCAAGCTGCGCACGGATGCCGCGCTTGCCGCCGACATCGGCTTCGCCGAGCGGCTGGTGTGGTTCTGGTCCAACCATTTCTGCATCTCGGCCAACAAGATTCAGAGCATGTCCGGCGCCTATGAGCGCGAAGCCGTTCGCGCCAATATGCTCGGCCGGTTCGTCGATCTCCTGTTGGCCGTCGAGGGCCATCCGGCGATGCTGTTCTATCTCGACAATCTCGGCTCGATGGGCGCGAACTCGATCGCCGGCATCAACCGCAGCCGCGGCCTCAACGAGAACATCGCGCGCGAGATCATGGAGCTGCATACGCTTGGCGTGCGCGCCGGCTACACCCAGGACGACGTCATCAGCTTCGCCAATGTGTTGACGGGATGGACGCTGGTGCCGCCCGGTGACAATCCCGAGCACGGTGGCGAGTTCACCTTTAATCCGCGGCTGCACGAGCCCGGCGGGCAAACCGTGCTCGGCAAGCGCTACGAGCAGGAGGATGCCGAGCAGGGCCGCGCGGTGCTGCGCGATCTCGCCGCGCATCCGGCGACCGCAACCCATATCGCGACCAAGCTCGCGCGCCATTTCGTCGCCGACGAGCCGCCGCCTGTGCTGATCGAGCAGATGGCGAAGACTTTTCGCGACACCGAGGGCGATCTTAAGCAGGTCGCGATCGCGATGGTGTCCTCGGACGAGGCCTGGCGCGGGGCGCCGTCAAAGCTCAAGCGCCCCAGCGAGTGGGGCGTTGGCATGGTGCGCGCGACCGGCGCCACGACGGTCGATCCAGTCCGCTTCACCGGCGGGCTGGAGCTGCTCGGCGAGGCGCTGTGGCGTCCATCCGCGCCCAAGGGCTATCCGGACGACGAGGCGAGCTGGATCGACGGCATCGGCCGGCGGCTCGACATCGCCAACAATTTTGCCGAGCGCCTCGCCGGTACGGCTGATCCGCAGGCGATCATCGAGGACGTCTTCGCATCGGAGATATCGCCCGAGGTGAAGCAGGCCGTCGGCCGCGCCGAGAGCCGGCAGCAGGCGCTCGCGCTGTTGTTCATGTCGGCGGATTTCCAGAGGAGGTGACCATGGGCTTTGACCATCATCTGCCCACGCGGCGCGAGCTTCTGGTCGGCTCCGGCGCGCTATTCGCGTGGAGCCAGATGCCGCGGATCGCGCGTGCCGAAGGGCGCGATCCACGGCTGCTCGTCATCGTCCTGCGCGGCGCGCTCGACGGCCTTGGCGCGGTCGCGCCGGTCGGCGATCTCGACTGGATCTCCCTGCGCGGCGATCGTGCGCTGGTGCTGGACGGCAAGCCGCCCGCGCTGCCGCTCGATGCCTTCTTCGCGCTCAATCCGGCGATGCCGAATCTGCATCGCCTCTACAAGAGCGGCAAGGCCGCAATCGTCCATGCCACCGCGACGCCCTATCGCGAGCGTTCGCATTTCGACGGCCAGGACGTGCTGGAAAGCGGGCTCGTCAGGCCGGGCATGACCAGCTCGGGATGGCTCAACCGCGCGCTGCTCGCGCTGGAATCCGGCGGGCGCGTCGACCCGCGCGGCAGCCGCGCGCTCGGCATTGGCTCCGTGACGCCGCTGGTGGTGCGCGGTTCGGCGCCCGTCATGACATGGGTGCCGCAGAGATTGTTGCCGGCGAGCGAGGACACGCAGAACCGCCTGCTCGATCTCTACCAGCACACCGATCCGAAGCTTGCGACCGTGCTCCAGGCCCGCATGAGGCTCGCTTCGCTCGGCGGCGCACCAGGCGCGGGCGATCCGATGTCCGACGATCCGACCTTGCCGCCGCCCGGCATCGCGCGCGTGCGCGCCTATTTTGCCGAAGCCGCCGGCACGGCCGCGCGCTATCTCGCCAAGCCCGACGGTCCGCGTGTCGGCGCTATGGGCTTCGTCGGCTGGGATACGCACATCGCGGAGGGCGTGGCCTCGGGCCAGCTCTACAATCTGCTCGGTGCGCTCGACGGCGCCTTTGCCGCAATCGAGAGCAACATGGGCGACGCGTGGCGCGAAACAGTCGTGGCCGTTGTCACCGAGTTCGGGCGAACCGCGCGCATCAATGGGACGCAGGGCACGGACCACGGCACGGGCACGGTCGCTTTCCTGATCGGCGGCGGGCTCAACGGTGGTCGCGTGATCGCGGACTGGCCGGGTCTGAAGCCGGCGCAACTCTTCGAGGATCGCGATCTCAAGCCGACCACGGATTTGCGCGCGGTGTTGAAAGGCCTGCTGAGGGATCACCTGCGTGTCGAGGAGAAGGTGCTCGCAGAAACAGTCTTCCCGGGCAGCACCGACGTCAAGCCGATGGGAGGCCTCGTCGGCTGACGACGCGGCTCTCACAACCGGATCGGGTTCATGATGTGCACGCTGACACAACGGGAGCTCGACTTTCTCGCCAGCCTGAGGACCGGCTGGCGGCGGCTCTATCGGCGCGAGCTCGCGCGGCTCTCGAGGAGCGGCGCCGAACCTGACGAGGTTCCGCCGGAGACGCGCCCGATCTGGCGCGTCGTATCGGGCTTATCCCACGAGCCTGTCTCGATTCAGGACAAGCCAGTGTGGTGGAATCGCCACAGCTAACCCGAAACGGCTGCGGCCTCAGGCGCGCTTTCGTTCCGACAAGGTTCTGCCCTCATTGCCCACCGAAACTCGGGGCCATTCGGAGGGCGCATCATGTCTTGCTTTGCACGTGCCGAAAATGCCCGGATTTCGCCGGCAAGCCTGTGCCGGATCCTGCTCGCCACCATCGGCGCGGCGTCGCTTGCGGCGTGTGCGCAATCGCCGGTCGGCCGCCAGAAGGCCGATCTCGGCACCCACCGCCAGGCCGCTGTCGAACGACCGCACAGGGTGGCGGCGCTGCATCCGCGTCCGATCAGCCGGGCGCGCATCCCCGACGGTGATGCAAAGCAGAGCGTCTCCCACGGCGTCGCCAGTTTCTATTCGGACACGGAGACGGCGAGCGGCGAGCGGTTCGACAAGAACGAATTGACCGCGGCCCATCCCAGCCTGCCGTTCGGCACCAAGCTGCGCGTCACCGATGTCTCATCCGGCCGCTTCGTCACCGTCAGGATCAACGATCGCGGGCCGCATGTTCGCGGACGCGTGGTCGACGTCTCTCCCTCCGCGGCGGAGGCGCTCGGCATGGTCGACAAGGGTGTCACCAATGTCCGGCTCGACGTGGTGCAATAATTTGCGGCTGCATCGATCCGAAGCGCTGTGCTTAACCGGCTGTTAGCCGCTCCATCGCACGATGGATACCCAAACAATTCGGGACTTCAGATCGAAGCTCTTGGGAGGCGGCGTTTGACCACGATCCAGTATCTCGAAGATCAGGCCGCACGCGCCGAGCGGCTGGCCAAACGGATCACGGATACATTGACGATCGAAAAGCTCCTGACCTTCGCGCACGAACGCCGCCGCGAGATCGAGGTCATCGCCGGCAAGTACCGGCGCGCCTGATTCTCATCCCCATGCGCGCTCAGCTGTGGCTTTCGACGAAGTCGCTGAGATAGTCCGGCAGCGTCATGCCATCAATGTCACAGCGCGCCCGGATCTCGCCGGCGACATCGGTCGAGATGTCCTTCATCCAGTGCTCCAGCGTGTTGAACGAGATGACCTTGATGGGGTCGTTGAAGCAGCCAGCGACGAGCTCGCCGATCGTGGCGTCGAGATCGCTTCGCTCGACACGAATTTCGGTCGCCTTGTCGAGGCGGTCGATCACCACGAACAGGGTCTGGTCTGCGCCATAGGGCACGACAGGGGCTGGCACGCCGGCTTCAAGCATGTGAGGCACTCACGCCATCGCTTCCGATCACCATCAACGGGAAAAACCGGCAGAAGGTTCCCGCGCTCAGCCGGTGCTTCTGCGAGGATCAGAGAAATTCGCGCAGCCGCGCCAGCTCCGTGATGTGCTCGGGCGAGAGAATGTCCGTGACCAGCGGCGGTTGCGCGATGGTGCGGATCTCATAGAGATGCCTGGTCGCCGCCGGCTTCGCCATGAACGCCGAGATGCATTCGTCGAGCGTACCCTCGATCACCTGGTAGGACGCTCGGTCCGACCGTCGCTGGTTCGCAAGCGACGGCCATTTATGCAGCACCGCAAGGACACCAAAGTCGACCTTTGAATCCCCGACCACGTCCCCCATCGTCCCGCCTCACGCAAAAAGACCCCGGCACACAAGCCTGCGTGCCGGGGCCTACACCCATTACTGCATCTCAGTGCCTCACGCCCCTTAACGCGGCGGCTGGGAAATGGTTCCGCCAATTTTCGCTGTCAGCTCGCGGCCGCCGCGATTCTGTGCTCCGTACCAGTGCGGCCGAGGCTGGTCTCATCGCCGCGGCTGACCTCCGGCGGAAGCCCGGCAAAGCGCCGCAAGGCCTCGGCCATCTGCACCCGGCCCGGCGCGCCGGTGATGATCACGTCCACCATCGTGAAGGACGAATGGAAATGGCCACGCGCCTTGAGTTGCTCGACCGGGACGCCGGCGGCTGCCATCGCCTCGGCATAGGCGATGCCTTCGTCGCGCAGGGGATCGAATTCGCAGGTGACGACGAAGGCCGGCGGTAGCCTTTCGACCTTGCCGCGGAGCGGCGAGGCGCGTGGATCGGTGCGGTCGGTCGGCGAGCAGTAGAGGTCCCAGAACCAGTACATCAGCGAGCGCGTCAGGAAATAGCCGGTCGCATTGTCGTTGTAGGAGGGGCGGTCGAAGGTGCAGTCGGTGACCGGGCAGATCAGGAGTTGGCCCGCGATCTCAGGGCCGCCGCGATCGCGCGCAAGCTGGCAGGTGACGGCGGCGATGTTGCCGCCGGCGCTCCAGCCCGCGACCAGCACCGGGCCCGGCCTGCCGCCGAGCTCGGCGGCGTGCTCGGCGATCCAGCGCGTCGCCGCATAGCCGTCTTCGGCCGCGGCCGGGAAACGATGCTCGGGCGCATGACGATAGCCGACGCTGACCAGCATCATGCCGGTCCGCCGCACCATGTCGCGGCAGAACGGCTCGTCCGACTGCTCGTCGCCGAGCACCCAGCCGCCGCCGTGGAAATAGACCACCACCGGATGCGGCCCCGGCGTTGCCGGCCGGTATACCCGGTAAGGCAGCGGACCGTCGGCGCCTGTCAGGGTGCCGTCGACCATCTCGCCGATCGGCCGTCCCGCCGGGCGGCCCTTGTTGAACTCGTCGACGAAGGCGCGGGCGCCGAGGGCGCCCATCGACTCGATCGGCGGCAGGTTGAGTGACGCCAGCAGGTTCAGCACCAGCCGCACGTCCGGCTGCAGCCGCACCACCTCGCCGTCATGGCATTGCGCGGCGACGTCGGGGCCGGTCAGCTTGAAGCCGAGCATGCCGCGGCTGACCACCTCGTCGCAGATGCTGCGATAGGGACCGACGCCGCCGGTATAGGGCATCAGGCCCTGCACCTTGCCGGGCACGTTGGCGCCCGTGTACCAGGTGTTGGCGAGCCGGTGCAGCGTCACCATCGAGCAATCGGCCATGTGCCTGTTCCAGCCGGCCTGCGCCGTCTCGGTCGGCTCGATCGTGGTGAAGCCGCCGTCGCGCAATGCTTTGAGCCGGTCGACGACCCAGTCGACATGCTGCTCGATTGACACCGCCATGTTCGACAGCACCGACGGGCTGCCGGGACCGGTGATCATGAAGAAGTTCGGGAAGCCTGCGACAGTGAGGCCGAGATAGGTCTGCGGCCCCTGCGCCCAGACGTCGGTGAGCGACTTGCCGCCACGTCCGGTGATCGGATGCACGGCGCGGATCGCGCCGGTCATGGCGTCGAAGCCGGTCGCGAACACGATCACGTCCACGTCGACGCTGCGCTTGGCCGTCGTGATCCCACTTGCGGTGATCGCCTTGATCGGCTCCTGACGCAGATTGACCAGCGTGACGTTCGGCCGGTTGTAGGTCGCGTAATAGTTGGTATCGAGGCAGGGGCGTTTGGCGCCGAACGGATGATCGTCCGGCATCAGCGCCGCGGCGGTCTCGGGGTCTTTGACGGCGGCGCGGATCTTCTCGCGGATCAGGTCCTGGACGATCTTGTTGCCGTCGATGTCCACCGCCTGGTCGGCCCAGAGCTGGGTCAGGATGTGGACGAGGTCGCCGGCCGCCCAGGCGCGTTCGAAGCGCTCACGACGCTCGGCATCGCTTAATTGCCAGCTCACGACCGTCTGCTGCGGATAGGGTACGCCGGCCATCGACTGGCGTGCCTGCTCGCGATAGGCCGCGCGATCGCCTTGCAGCAGGCTCATGCGATCGGACGGCGCGGGACCGTTGTGCGCCGGAAGCGCGAAATTCGGGGTGCGCTGGAACACGGTCAGGTGCGCAGCCTGCTCGGCGATCAGCGGGATCGACTGAATGGCCGACGATCCCGTGCCGATCACCGCGACGCGCTTGCCGGCGAGATTGACGCCGTCATGCGGCCAGCGTCCGGTGAAATAGACCTCGCCCTTGAAGTCCTTCACGCCGTCGATCTCCGGCGGCTTCGGCGCCGAGAGGCAGCCGGTGGCCATGATGTAATGGCGGCAGGAGACCGGCGGGCCATTATCGGTGGTGAGCTGCCAGCGCTCGATCGCCTCGTCCCATTTCGCTTCCGTGACCTTGGTCTTGAAGCGGATGTCACGCCTGAGATCGTAGCGGTCGGCGACGAAGCCGAGATAGCGCAGGATCTCGGGCTGGGTCGCGTATTTCTCCGACCAGGTCCATGCGGTCTCGAGGTCGGGATCGAAGGTGTAGCTGTAATCAATGGTCTGGATGTCGCAGCGCGCCCCGGGATATCGGTTCCAGTACCAGGTGCCGCCGACGTCGCCGGCTTCTTCGAGGCCGACCGCCGTCAGGCCGGCCTTGCGTAGCCGATGCAGAAGATAGAGGCCGGCAAATCCGGCACCGACCACGGCAACATCGACCTGCCGGCTGGTTCCGCGCCCCGTGTCCGAGGCACGTGCAGCAACCATTGCATCAGGCATGGCATTTCCTCCCGTGTGTTTTGTTTTGCCCGCAGGCTATCGCTGCAGGTTCGGCTTGTCATCACGGCATGTGCAATCTTCGGTAGCCATTTGCGGCGTCATCATGGCCGCGTGAATGTTGCGGCGGCACACGCATCGCGATGCACAAGGGCCGTGATTTCCCGGGCTAATCAGGGTCGATCCACCTGTGTATGCTCTTGTTTTTGCCACGCGTGCAAACGGGCGTCATGACAGAGTTGAGTGAGCGGACCAAAGCGAACATGGACGTCGTCCTGGAGGAGACGTGCCGCCAACTGCCTCACGGCGGCGATCACGACAGCCGCAGGTTCATCGCCGAGCGGCTGATCGAGGCGGCGCGGTCCGGTCACACCACGCTCGGTGAGCTCGGCATCATCGCACGGCACGCACTGGCGGAGCTTGCCGCCAAGCGGAGCTAGGCGCAGCCGCGGCGCTTGCCTCGCGGCGGGCCACGGACATAACCTGCCCAAAATCCTTCCGCGCGTCGAGATGCTCCGAAGATGCGGTCTGTGTTCGCGCTTTTTGCGACGTCTCTCGTCCTCTGTTGCGCCGGCTCGGTCGTGGCCCAGCCGGTCGGCCAGTTTCCATTTGCGCTGACGCGCGAAGGACAGATGCTTGGCGCCGTCGAAGGCGAGGTGGCCTCGTTCAAGGGGCTGGCCTATGCGGCCGCGCCGATCGGACCGCTGCGCTGGCGTCCGCCGCAGGCTGCACCCGAGAGCTCGGAGATGCGCACCGCCTATGCCTATGGCGCGCCGTGTCTTCAGCCCTCGCTGCCGGGATCGAGCGAGGATTGCCTCACGCTGAACGTGTTTCGTCCGTTCGGGGTCGACGGCCCGCTACCGGTGATGATGTTCATCCACGACGGCGCTTTCGTCAGCGGCACCGCGAATGATCCGCTGTTCGACGGTGCCAGGCTCGCGCAGGCTGGCCTCATCGTGGTCACCGTGAATTTTCGCCTCGGCGCGTTCGGCTGGCTCAGCGATCCCGCGCTGTCGGAAGGCGGCTCCGGCAATTACGGCCTGATGGACCAGATCGCGGCGCTGCATTGGGTGCACGACAACATCGCGGCCTTCGGCGGTGATCCCACCAACGTCACCTTGTTCGGCAGTGGCGCAGGCGCAACGTCGATCGCGCTGCTGATGCTGTCGGAGCAATCGCGCGATCTCTTCCAGAAAGCCATTCTGCAATCGATCCCCGGCCGTGCGCGCCTGCGTTCGGCACAAGAGGCCGAAATTGTGGGGCGGCAATTCGTGGCGGTGCTGGGGCGACAGGCCGATTTACGTACAGCCGAACCGCAACGCCTGCTTGCCGTCGAAAAACATTTACTGGAAAAATCGCCGCGCAGCTTCGCGCCGACGATCGATGGGAGTCTGGTGGGCGAGGAGGTCGCCGCGGGTTTCGCAGCTGGACATGAGAGCCGCATCCCCTTGATCATTGGCTCGAACGACGACGAGACCGGTTTCGACGGCGAGCTGGATATCCGGGAAGAGCTGGCATCGTCAGGCACCACCAGCGATGAGCTGCGCAGGCTCTATCCCGATTTCGCCAGACCCTCGGACCGCGCGGCAAGATTCTACACCGACAGGGTCTTCTCCGAGCCAGTGAGACTGCTGGCGCGCCTGCATGCCGCCAGCGGTGCGCCGACCTTTCGCTATCGCTTCGCCTATGTGCCGGAGGCACGGCGCGCAAACCCCGAGGGCGGTCACGGGCGAGAATTGCAGTTCATCTTCGGCGTGGAAGGTATGCCCGGTGCAGGCATCTTGTCACGAGCCGATCGCGAGGCCGCAAATCGTATGCGCGCCTACTGGATCAATTTCGCCAAGAGCGGCGATCCCAACGGTGCGGACCTGCCGCATTGGGATTCGGCCGCAGGCAGCGATCGCCTGCTGCTGATCGCGAACGATGGCATCGCGAGCGGAGACGACCCCTGGTCGGAGCGTCTGGACCGGTTCGCGCATTAGAGGGGATGAGTTGGACTTAAGCCGCGAGCTCGACGCGCGGCGCCGGGCTTAGCCGGTCTTCCTCCAGATAGTCCATCGCGCCGTCTTTCTCGACGGCGTAGAACTGCTGGCCTTCCTTCGACTTGTAGGCGGCGCGAACGACGCCGCGGCGGCCCTTGTCACTGTTGACGACGTCCCCCAACGCAAACTTCTTCATTTCACGTCCCTGGCTGCTGGCCGACTCCTTCGGCTACGCCCGGGATTCTGGGCAGCAAATCGTTAACGTCTTGCTAACCATCCGGGTTTGCCTATGCTCGCGGCAGATCGCGCGTGCAGTTCGCACGCGCATGTTGCCAACGAAGCGAGCCTTCACCCATGGTGCGATTTCCCACCTTCTTCCTGTCGCATGGCGGCGGTCCGTGGCCGTTCATGGAAGACAGGCGGGTGCAATACGCGAAAACCGCCGAGGCGTTCGGCCGGCTGCCACAGCTCTTGCCCGAAAGACCGAAGGCCGTGCTCGTCATATCAGGACATTGGGAGGCTGACGCCTTCACCGTGTCCACCTCGGCGCATCCGCCGATGGTGTACGATTATCACGGTTTCCCCGAGCACACCTATCACCTCAAATATCCGGCGCCGGGGCGGCCCGAGCTCGCCGCGGAGGTGAAGGCGCTGCTCACGCGCGCGAGTGTCGATTGCCGGGAGGATCCCAACCAGGGGTTCGATCACGGCACCTTCGTGCCGCTCGGACTGATGTATCCGAACGCCGACATGCCGATCGTGCTGCTGTCGTTGAGATCGAGCTACGACGCGGCCGAACACATCAGGGTGGGGCAGGCGATTGCCTCGCTGCGGGACGAAGGCGTTCTGATCGTCGGCAGCGGGCTCACCTATCACAACATGCGCGGGTTCGGCCGTGCCGAGTCGAAGCCGGTCTCGTATGATTTCGAGGCCTATCTGAACGAGGCGATCAGCCACAAGGACGCGGCGCGGCGCAACGCGATGCTGGTTGACTGGGAGAACGCGCCGAGTGCGCGCCTGGCCCATCCGCGCGAAGATCATCTGCTGCCGCTGATGGTGGCCGCCGGCGCCGCCGGCAGCGACACGGGCAAGCGCGTCTTCGTCGACGAGGTCGCGAATGTGGCGATGGCGTCGTATGTGTTTGGCGGGTGATCTTCTCCTCTTCCCGCAAGCGAGGAGAGGTGAAGAAGAGTGGCTCACCCGTATTTCAGCTTCATGAACAGGATGCCGCCGGCGAGCACCATGGTGATGGCGTTCGCGGCGACGAGGGGCGCATCGCCCGACAGCAGGCCATAGACGAGCCAGAGCGCCAGCCCAAGCACCATGACCAGGAACATGCCGAGCGAAATATCGCCGGTGGAGCGGGTCTTCCACACTTTGATGGCTTGCGGCGCGTAGGCCACGGTGGTGCAGGTCGCGGCGGCAAAGCCGATCAGCTTGATCAAGAACGGGTCCATGGCGGCTCTATAGCATTGATTCGAGGATGGTCGCGCATGCGGCTCCTCAGGCGCGCGCGGTCATGAGGCCGCGATAGAGCGCGGCATAGTCACCGGCGCGGTTGCGCCAGGACACGTCGGTCGCAAGGCCGCTCAGTTGCAGCCGGCGCCAGGTCAGCTTGTCGTGAAAGGCGATGTTGGCCTTGCGCAGCGTGCTGGCGAGGGCATCCGCGGTGACGGGTGCGAACTTGAAGCCGGTGGCATCGCGGCCTGATTTATCGGCCTCGCCGATATCGACGATGGTATCCTCGAGGCCGCCGACCCGCGAGACGATGGGCACGGCGCCGTAGCGCAGCGCGCAGAGCTGGGTCAGGCCGCATGGCTCGAACCGCGAGGGCACGATGAGCGCGTCCGAGCCGGCCTGGATCAGATGCGCCATGATCTCGTCGTAGCCGATCACGACCCCGATCCGGCCAGGGTTCGCGCGCGCAACGGCTTGATAGCGATCCTGCAGATCGCGATCGCCGCTGCCGAGCAAAGCGAGCTGCATGCCTTCGCGCAAAATGGTCGGAATAGCTTCGAGCAGGAGATCGAGCCCCTTCTGCCACGACAGGCGGCTGATGACGCCGAGCAATGGCGCTTCGTCCGAGGAATCCAGATTGAACTGTTGCTGAAGCACCGCCTTGTTCGCGGCCCGGAACGTGAGGTCCTCCGCGCCGAAGCGGTAGGCGATGTGCGGATCTTCTTGCGGATTCCAAACGGATACATCGATGCCGTTGAGGATTCCGCTCAGCGCGTTCGCGCGGGCGCGAAGCAGGCCGCCGAACCCCATGCCGCCCTCGTCGGTCTGGATCTCCTGCGCATAGGTCGGCGAGACCGTGGTGATGCGATCGGCGAATTGCAGGCCGGCCTTCAAGAAACTGATGCCGCCGAAATATTCGAGGTCGTTGACGCCGTAAGCACGCCACGGCAGGCCAATCGAACCGATCAGCTCGGGCGCGAACTTGCCCTGATAGGCCATGTTGTGGATGGTCATCACGGTGGCCGGCCGCGGCCGGTTGTCGTAGTGCAGATAGGCTGGCGCGAGCCCGGCCTGCCAGTCATGGGCATGCACCACGTCGGGCACGAAGGCAGGCACGAGGCCGTGGCCGATATCGGCCGCGATGCGCGAGAGCGCTGCGAACCGCACGCCATTGTCCGGCCAGTCCACGCCTTCGGGCGTCACATAGGGGTTGCCAGGCCGTGCGTAGAGATGCGGCACGTCGAGCACGAACAGATCGAGGCCGTCATGCGAGCCGGCGAGCAGACGTCCGGGTCCGCCGAAATAATCCGGCCAGCGCCGGATTTCGTCGGCTCCCCCCAGCACCCGCATCACGTCGGGATAGCCCGGCATCAAGGTGCGCATCTCGACGCCATGCGCCTTCAGCGCAATCGGCAGCGCGCCCGCGACATCGGCGAGGCCGCCGGTCTTGACGATGGGATAGACTTCAGAGGCGACCGCGAGGACGCGAACAGGCGTCATGTATTGAGCCTGTCGAGCATCGGCTGGGTGATGAGCGAAATGCCCTGCTCGGTGGTGCGGAAGCGTCTTGCGTCCAGCTCGGGATCTTCGCCGACGACGAGCCCTTCCGGGATCTCGACGCCGCGATCGATCACGACGTTCTTCAGGCGCGCGCCGCGGCCGACATTGACATAGGGCATGATCACGGCGTTCTCGACATTGGCGTAGGAGTTGACGCGCACGCCGGTGAACAGCAGTGAGCGCCGCAGCGAGGCGCCGGAAATGATGCAGCCGCCCGAGACCAGCGAGCTCACGGCCTGGCCCCGCCGGCTCTCCTCGTCGTGGACGAATTTTGCCGGTGGCGTGATCTCCGAATAGGACCAGATCGGCCAGGCGCTGTCGAACAAATCGAGCTCGGGGACCACGTCGGTGAGGTCGATATTGGCGGCCCAATAGGCGTCGACCGTGCCGACGTCGCGCCAATAGGCGCGGGGGTCGCTGCCCGAGCGAACGCAGGAGGTCGAATACTGGTGCGCCATGGCGCGGCCGTTCTTGACGAGGTAGGGGATGATGTCCTTGCCGAAATCGTGGTTGGAATTCGGATCCTCGGCGTCGCGCTTGAGCTCCTCGAACAGGAATTTCGCGTCGAACACGTAGATGCCCATGCTGGCGAGCGAGACGTCCGGCTTGCCCGGCATCGGCGGCGGATCTTTCGGCTTTTCCAGGAACTCTTTGATCCAGCCGTTCTCGTCGATATGCATGATGCCGAAGCCGGAAGATTCCTGGCGCGGCATCTCCAGGCAGCCGACGGTAACGTCGGCGCCGCTGTCGACGTGCTGGCGCAGCATCACCTCGTAATCCATTTTATAGATATGGTCGCCGGCGAGAACGACGATGAAGCGGCAGGCGTGGGATTCGATGATGTCGATGTTCTGGTAGACTGCATCGGCCGTGCCGACATACCACATGTTTTCGGAGACGCGCTGGCTCGCCGGGAGGATGTCGAAGCTCTCGTTGCGCTCGGGGCGGAAGAAGTTCCAACCCATCTGAAGGTGCCGGATCAGGCTGTGCGCCTTGTACTGGGTGGCGACGGCGATGCGGCGGATGCCCGAGTTCACCGCGTTCGACAGCGCGAAATCGATGATGCGGGATTTTCCGCCGAAATAGACCGCAGGCTTGGCGCGCCGGTCGGTCAGCTCCAGCAGCCGGCTGCCGCGTCCGCCGGCCAGGACAAACGCCAGCGCCTGACGGGCAAGCGGCTCGGGTCTCGCGGCACTCATGTCATTCTCCACAACTCTTGCGCTCGCGAGAAGCCTCCCGGCCGCGCACATTGGAACCGATAGTAACGGCACGAATAGTAAATCGGGAAGGTGGTTGTTGGTTGCGAATGCGCCGGAAGCTTAATGCTTTGCCGCCGTGATCGGGCCCCAGGCACCGTCCTGCCGGTGTCACTCGCGGCGAGGTTGTCGAGCCCGTCAGGTACCGGTTGATCAGAATGGAGGCATGCGTCTTGTGCGGTGCACGCAAAACTCGAGGCTTTGACCTCGCGCCAGGATGCCCGATGATGGCGCTGCGATCCATGTCCGAGCCAAACGTCAGAAAGGAGTAAGACGATGAGGGTCTGGAAAACGGCAGTCGCCGGTTCGCTCGCCGCCGCGGTCATGGCGGGGGGGATTCAGCAGGTGGCGGCGGCTCCGCTGCCCACCAATGTCGCAACCATGAAGGCCGCCGTCGGCGACGATGTCACGCAGGTGCACTGGCGCGGCCGAGGTTTTGGATGGGGTCTCGGCGGCCTTGCCGCTGGCGCGATCATCGCAGGTGCCATCGCCAGCAGCGCGCCCTATGGCTATGGCTACTATGGCGGCGGGCCCTATTATGGCGGCTACGGATACCCGGGCTACGGCTATGGTTATGCGCCGGCCTATTACGGCTATGGTCCGGCCTATGCTTATCCGCGCTACTATCGGCCTTACCGCCCGTATTTCGGCCCTCGTTACGGCTACTACCGGCCGTATTACCGGTACTATCACCGCGCGTATTGGTGATCGATCAAACGGGCGGACCCGCTCGCCGCAGGGCGACGACGCTGAAGAGGTTTGAGGGCCGCTGAATGCAAGCGGCCCGATCGGCTTGCGCGCGCTGAACCCGGTGATGCGGCACGACGAGCCGGCCATGCCCGCCCACGACAATCCCGATGCAGATCGCGACGATGATCGCGATCTCGATGCACCATTCGAGCGGTCCCGAGCTCATGGCAGCGCGATGGCGTTGGCGAGATCGAACTCGGACAGGCCCGGGCCGCCGCACGCAAGGTAGATGGCGACGAGGAAGATGCGGCTGAGGACGGTGAGGCCCAATATGACCCTGATGTCGTAATGGCGAATGGCAAAAGCGAGAGGCGAGATCGCCAGATGTTTTAGAATGCTCATGGCCAACTCCTTGCCAAAATTCAGGCATCGACTGCCTGCCGACTGAAATGACAGCGTGATGAAAAGGCCCTCCGACGCCTTGCCGGCGTCTCTGAAATGGACAGGCCAATGCTAGTGCCGGCGCAGGGCGCAGGTCTTTATCGCGTCCTTACATTTGGCTGAGCTTTCCCTTAAGATGGGCGAGCATCCGGGGGTCGGAGCCGTGCGTAGAGACGCGCTTGCCTTTGGTGAATTCCGCCTCGACCGTGCCAACGCGCTGTTGTGGCGAGGCGGGGAGCGGATCGCGCTGGCGCCGAAGCCGTTCGAGGTTCTTTGCTATCTCGTCGGTCGGCCCGGTGAGCTCGTCACCAAGGAAGAGTTGCTCGACGCGGTCTGGTCCGATCTGCACGTCAGCGAGTCGAGCCTCGCCGTTGCCGTGAACGCGCTACGCTCGGTGCTCGGCGACGACAGGCAATCCCCCAACTACATCGAGACGGTCACGCGGCGCGGCTATCGTTTCATTGCGCCGGTCGCGACCGCCGACTTGCCCGCGATCGAGCGGGCGCCCGAAGAGGAGGCCGCTTCCGTCACGGAGCAGGTCGTCGATCGACGCCGGCACTGGAGAGTCGGGCGCACCGGGGCACTCGACACGCTGGACAAGGCATTGCAACTGGCTCGCACCGGACAGCGTCAGGTCGTCTTCATCACCGGTGAGGCCGGGATCGGCAAGACCACCCTCTTGCAAATGACGCTCGACAGGATGAACCAGCAGGGACTTGGCGTGCTGCACTGTAGCTGCAACGAGTTGTTCGGCACCCATGAGGCCTTTCTTCCGCTGATCGGAGCGCTGAACGAGTGCTGCCGTCGCACCGATGGAGCATCGCTGCTGACGTCCATCCGCGAGCACGCGCCGACCTGGCTCGCGCAGATGCCCGGTTTCCTCGGCGAAGCAGAGCGGGCCACATTCCAGCATGAGGTCTTTGGCGCAACGCGGGAGCGCATGCTGCGCGAATTTTCCGATCTCATGGAACATCTCGCCGTCACGCGGCCATGGGTGATCATCCTGGAAGATCTGCATTGGAGCGACTTTGCCACCGTGGATGTGCTCTCCCGGCTGGCGCGGCGGGATCGGAGGGCTTCTATCCTCGTGCTCGCCACCTACCGGCCGATGGAAGTCGCCGTCGGCGGACATCCTATCCGTGCCGTTCATCAGGACTTGCGGATTCACGGACACGCCACCGAACTCGCGCTCGATCGATTGACCGGCACCGACGTCGAACGCTATCTGTCCCTGCGCTTCAACTCGGCTGATTTTGCCAGAGAGCTGGTCGAGCGCATCTTCGCGCGAACCGGCGGGCATCCTCTGTTCGTGTCGTCTCTGCTCGATCATCTCGTGGCGCAGGGTGCGCTGGTCGAGCACGAATGGGGCTGGCGGCTGGTCAGCGAAGACGCGGCCTCGCATGACAGCATGCCGCGCGATCTGGAAGGAATGATCAAGCAGCAGATCGATCACCTCACCGTGGACGAGCGCTGCCTGCTCGAGGTCGCCAGTGCGGCGGGAGCGGAGTTTTCCGCGCTCCATATCGCCGGTGCGCTGGACCGTCCCGTGCTGGATGTCGAGCAGATGTGCGAGGACCTGGCGCGGACCGATCGCATTATCGTCGGGGCTGGCATGACCGAGTGGCCGAACGGAAGCGTCTCCGGTCGCTATGCGTTCCAGCACGCGCTTTACCAGGAGATCCTCTACCAGAGGCTCGCACCAGCGCGCTGCGCGAAAACCCATGCACTGCTCGGGGCGGGGCTCGAGCAGGGATATGGGCCGCAGGCTGCGGAGATCGCCGCCGTTATCGCGCGCCATTTCGAACTGGGCCGTGATTTCCCGAAAGCCATGCATTATCTGGGCGCGGCTGCCGAGGGCTCCGCGCGAAGGTTCAGCACACGTGAGGCCGCCAACTACCTGTCCCGCGCCTTGGAGCTGGTGCCGCATCTGCCGCCGGAATTTCGGGTGACGGCACGTCTGAAGTTGCTGCTTCAGCGCGCCTGGGCCTGGCGGGCCAGTGGAGATTTCCTGAATTCCCTGCAGGATCTCAGCGCTATCGTGGCGCACGCGGCGGAGAACGGGCACGTGCGCGAAGAGGTGAACGCGCTGGTCGATCTCAGCAGATTCTGTCTTTACGTCGATCGGCGCCAGAGCCTGCCTGTTGCGGAACAAGCCCTTATCAAAAGCAGGGCGATCGACGACGCCGCATTCAGCGCTCTGGTCCAGGGCAACGTTGCCAATTTGAAGCTGATGCTCCGCGGCTGGGATCGTGAGAATGCGGACCTTGCCGAGCGTGCGTCAGCACTGATCACCGGAGAGCAGGATCTGAGCATGCGGCTGCGACGCTGCTCGATGGAGATGGTGCTGGAGTTTCTGCGCGCGAATTATCCGGCCTGCTGCGATGCGACGACCAGGGGAAAGGAGCTCGCCCGCCTGGTCGGTGACGTCTATCTGTTCGTGCTTTATGAATCGGTCGAGGCGTTTGCCCAGATTTATCTCGGCGAATGGGGCCAGGCGCAACGAAACCTCGTCTCCGCGTTGGCTATCTCGGAACGGAATGCAAATCCGCAGGCCGTCGCGCTGTGTCATCTCGCGATCGGATGGCTGTACTCCGAGGCGGAGGAATATGGCAGCGCGTCACGGCGTGCGGAGGATGCGCTCGGCCCGATGATCGAGGCCAATCCGTTCACGTTCTTCGTTGGCAGAAATCTGCTGGCGCGAGCTTATGTCAGGATGGGCGACCTCGCTCGGGCGCGGCAGCATCTCGATGCGATGGAGCGGCGAATGGAGGTCGACCGGGTGCCGATGGAGTCGCTGGTCATCCCCCATTATCTGCTGACTTGCTGCGACTATTGGATCGCGATCGGCGATCTGGACCGTGCCCAGGGCTCGGCCAGCCAGTTTCACGAGGTGACGAGCGCGGCACCTGACCGGCCGTTTCTCGCGCTGTGCTACGAGGCCATGGCGAGAATTGCGATCCTGAAGCGGAATGCGCAACTCGCCGGCGGGCATTTGTCGGCGGCCATGTCGATCCTCCGCCATGCCAGGTTGCCGCATGCCACCTGGCGCGTTTACCGCACGACCGCGGTGCTCTATGGCAGCCTCGGACAAGCGCAAAGGGCTGCCAAGTGGCGGGACCGCTCCTGCCAGGTGATCGCATCGCTGGCAGAGACGCTTGATCCCAATGATCCGCTGCGCTCGGCATCCTTTTTCGACGCAGGCCGGGACACCGGGCCCGATCTTGCGGGACGGTGATCGGCTCAATCCGGCAGGTCCGCGATCTCTCGCGGTTCGCCGGGCCGTTGCTTGACCTTGAATTGATTTTGCTGCTGTCGCAGCGTGCGGGAGGCACGGTAGGCATCCCTGCGCAATCGCATGATCGAGCCCAGCGGCTGATGCGCGGCGAGACATCGCCATGGATCGAACGAAAGCACCTCGTCGGAATAGACGCGACGCGCGGGGCTGTCGGCGGTCTGGCGCGGAAGCGTGATCTTGCCGAGTGCTTGCGGCGGCGCGACGTCTTCAGGCCAGTCGATCGAGGCATCTTCGATCGGTGTTCGCTCCAGGTCGGTGCAGAGCTGGGCGAATAATTCGTACTCGGTCGCATTATCCTTGAAGAACGCAACGACGCTGTTCAGCACGGCATCATCGGCATCGTGGCAGGGTCGGCCGGTGAGTTGGCGAACCGACGCCGACATCGGCACCAGGCGAAGCCTTGCGATATAATCGCCAAACCGCAATGCTCCCTCCGTGTGAAAGGTTTCTCCGAGGATGTTGCTGCCGGCGTCACCGAGCGCTTTCAAGACGATCGGGATCGGAATGCCTGTTCTGTCCGATGCGGCGACCAGGACGCGCGCCAAAAAGCCTATGGGTCCGTACGCCAGATCAGGCAGGAACAGGGTGTGCTCGACCTTGTGCTGTGCGCGCATATAGGCCATTGCATCCGCGAAATAGCTGGGGTGATTGACGAGCAGGAGATCCTGGTTCGTCGAATCGTCGTCGCCGAGCGCCTTAGCCCCCGTCACGCCCAAAACCTTGATGGCAAACCCTCGCGGCGAACGGACACGATCGCTCCTGTTGAATGCGGTGGAGAGGCGGACGATGATCGGGAAGTGGCCAACCTGCTTGAACAGGCCTTGGCGCAGATGATCCGGCAAATTGTCGTAGACGATCAGTTCGCCCCGGAGATAGCCGGCGCCCTTGGCGTGCTGCTGCCGGGTCCCATGCTTGTCTTTGCGAAAAGTGCGATCACTCGTTCGCGAAATCGAAGCAACGATCTCCTCGACCGCCGCCGCTTCCTCCGGCAGGATGTGTTCGACGGACGGATCGTAACGAAGATACTGATCGGCTGACATGGCGCTGATCTCCAGCCCGAAGGTCGCCTTCCCATTGCAAGCGTCGACGGCCGCAGGGCGGATCACTGTAAGCCCGTCCAGTCGGGATCGGCAACCCGAGAGCGAGTTGTGATTGCCTGGACAAGCCGTGGGATGAGGCATCCTGTTACCGACGCGATCACACGGTCGATGCTAGGCCAGCGGCGTCTCGTAAGTCCTTATGGGCTCTTTATGTTGTCCTGATTTTTTCCTTAAGGCCGGGCCGGCGAGCGGGGGTCCTGGCTGGCGTCTAAAGCGACAGCCACACGATCAGGCTCATGCAGGCCAAATGCGCGACTAAGATCGCGGCGAGATGCAGCGGGCCAGCGTTGAGACGGAGCCCGCGCATCCCGCCGCCTCCGCCTAGTTCGATCCCGCGGCCGCAGCGGTGAAGCTGCGGTCGACGGCTTTGCTGACGTCGAGCTTCTTCGGCAGGATGCCGTAGCGCGTCGAACGGTCGGAAGCTTCCTGCACCTCCTTCACGACGTTCTCGTCGATCGGAATCGGGCTGGTGCGCTGCGCGGTGTAGGCCGAGAGCAGCACGTCCTCCGGAAGCCTGGTCAGCTCGGCCGTGTTCTTGGCATATTCGCCGAGATGATCCAGCGACCACAGCCGCGCCTTGTTCAGCCGCTGCACGAGGTCCTGCACCGCTGCGCGCTTGGTGGCGATGGCGTTGTCGGAAGCGACGATGAAGGTGATGGTCGGCGTCAGGCCCTCGCCATTGGCGATGACGCGGGCCTTGTCCTTGAGCGTCGCGAACGAGACGTAGGGCTCCCACACCGCCCAGGCGTCGATCGAGCCCGCAACCAGCGCGATCTTGGCGTCGACCGGGCCGAGCGGCGCGAAGGTCGCGTCCTCCAGCCTGATCTGCGCCTTCTCCAGCGTGGCGTCGATCAGAAACTGGCCCCAGCCGCCGCGCGTGCCGGCGAGGCGTTTTCCCTTGAGGTCGGCGGCCGATTTGATCGGGGAATCCTGGCGCACGAGGATGGCTTGTGTCTTGGCATCAGACCTTGTGCCGCCGATCGCCTTGATCGGCGCGCCGGCCGCGTAGACGGAAAGGAACGAAAGGTCGCCGGTATAGCCGACGTCGAGCGCGCCGGCGTTGAGCGCCTCCAGGATTGGAGCTGCCGCGGGGAATTCCGACCACTCGATCTTGTAAGGCAGATCCTTCGCGTAGCCCGAGATCTCGAGCAGCGAACGATTGCCGCCCTTCTGGTCGCCGACCCGCAGCACGACGGCATCGGCTGCGAACGACGCCGCGGCCGTCGACAGGGTGATGGCGGCGGCAAGCAGCGATGCAGCGAGCCGGCGCGCGATGGAATGATCGAGGGAGTTGATGCTCATGTGGCCTGTCTTGTTGCTTTGCCCACGACGCGTGAGCGAACGATGCAGCGAGACGATCAAGTCTATGGCCGCATGATGCGCGGTCAATGAAATGGCTAACCGTATTGCGCGCGCGATCGGCAAGGACGTTTCAGCGAGGCGCCGATTTCGAGAACGTGCGGTATGCGCCACTGATGCTGCGCAAAAATGAAGCAGGAGAGGGAGTAGCCCCGTGCTCCGTCAATCGATCCATCGGCGGAAATCCTTTCGTCGTCCTCGCACGCACCGGTGGAGAGAATGACTTCGCTTCGTGCCACATTCGAAATTCCATTTCATTGACGATACGGCGAACGCGCCGCATGATTTGCGCATCGCATCAAGGCACCGAGCAGGCGCCGGCGAAAAGATTTTCTCTCGACGCAGGTCCGCACGGAACAGGCGCAACGCAAGCTGTTGTGCCGATGGCGGAGCCGTGCCAGCGCAGGAGTGGAGACGGATGAACGACGACGACAAGCGCGACGGATCGAGGCTCGGCCGGCGCCATTTGCTCCAGGCGGGATTAGCTGCGGCATTCGCTGCGCCGCTCGGTGCCTTCGGTGCGGCACAGGCCTTTGCGCCGCGGACAATCGCGCCCGGCGTCGATCTCTCGGAGTTTCCGCTGTGCCGGACTGCGTCGGATGTGCCCGCGCTCACCGGCGCGCCGCGCAAGCTCAAGCTATCCTGGAACGCGGGCGCGGTCTGTCTCGCCCCGGTGCCGGTCGCCATCGAGCACGGCTTGTTCCAGAAGCATAATCTCGACATCGAGCTCATCAATTATTCCGGTTCGACCGACCAGCTGCTCGAGGCCATCGCAACCGGCAAGAGCGATGCCGGTCTCGGCATGGCGCTGCGCTGGCTAAAGCCGCTGGAGCAGGGCTTTGACGTCAAGATTGCCGCCGGCACCCACGGTGGCTGCATGCGGGTCCTGACCCGCGCCGATTCCAGCGTGAGCAAGCTTGCCGATCTCAAGGGCAAGATCGTCGCGGTCGGTGATCTCGGCGGCCCAGACAAGAATTTCTTCTCCATTCAGCTCGCCAAGCTCGGTATCGATCCGAACAAGGATGTCGACTGGCGCGCCTATCCCGGCAACCTTCTCAACGTCGCCGTCGAGAAGGGCGAGGTGCAGGCATTCCTGTCGTCCGACCCGCTGGGTTATCTCTGGCTCAAGGACAGCCAGTACAAGGAGGTCGCCTCCAATCTCGATGGCGAGTATCGCGACAAGAGCTGCTGCATCCTCGGCCTGCGCGGCAGCCTGGTGCGCGAGGAGCCGCTGGTCGCGCGCGCCCTGACGCAGGCGCTGCTTGATGCCGCGATGTTCACCGCGCAAAATCCGTCTGTGACGGCGAAATCGTTCCAGCCTTACGCGCCGAAGACGGCGTCGCTCACGGATATCGAGGGCATGGTGCGCTACCACACTCATCACCATCACCCCGTCGGCGAAGTGCTAAAGCGCGAGCTCAAGGCCTATGCCGACGATCTCAAGAGCGTGCAGGTGTTCAAGCAGAGCACCGATACGGCCAGATTCGCGGAGCGCATCTATGTCGACGTATTCGCTGTCTGACGGCCTTGCCTCCGGCGCGCCGCGCCTCTCGCGCGCACCCTGGCTGACGAGCTGGGTCCGGGACTCCGGTGCCGGCATTCTCGCCAGCGTGGCGTGGATTGCCTTCGGCCTGTCCTGCCTGTGGTGGGAGGACGTCGGCGACTGGTCGCGGACCCATTCGCTCGGCATTGCCGCGTTTGTCATCGCAGCGATCGCGTTGTTCGGGACGGTCGGTGCCGATTACCTCGGTTCGACGGGCCGGGCCTTGCGCCAGCGCGCGCCGTGGCTCGTCGTGCTCGGCGTTGTCCTGACCCTGTGGGAAGTCGCGACGGCAAAATTCGCCTGGCTACCGTTGCCGTTCTTTCCGCCGCCGCAATCGATCATCGAGGTCTACACCGACGATCTGCCAAAACTGCTCGACAGCGTGTTCGCCTCGGTCAAGCTCCAGCTCGGCGGCTATCTGATCGGCGCGACGGTCGGCTTCCTGACCGGCGTCTCGATCGGCTGGTCGCGCGCGGTCGGCTATTGGGTGCATCCGGTGCTGCGCTTCATCGGCCCGTTGCCGGCGACCGCCTGGCTGCCGATCGCCTTCTTCACCTTTCCGTCGAGCTGGAGCGCATCGACCTTTCTGATCGCGCTGGCAACCGGCTTCCCGGTCACCGTGCTGACTTGGTCGGGTGTCGCGAGCGTGAGCAACGCATATTACGACGTCGCGCGGACGCTCGGGGCGAAGCCTTCCTTCCTGGTGCTGAAGGTCGCGATCCCCGCGGCCTTGCCGCACGTTTTCGTCGGCCTGTTCATGGGGCTCGGCTCGTCCTTTGCCGTGCTCGTCGTCGCCGAGATGATCGGCGTCAAGGCAGGGCTCGGCTGGTACCTGCAATGGGCGCAGGGCTGGGCCGCCTATGCCAACATGTATGCGGCGCTGATCGTGATGTCGTTGCTCTGCTCCGGCGCGATCACGCTGCTGTTTGCGATCCGCGATCGCCTGCTGGTTTGGCAAAAGGGGACAGTGAAATGGTAGCCGCAACCGCACTGGCTGACTTCGACGCTCACCCGGCGGCCGGTGCCGCGCTCGACATCGAGCAGGTCAGCCACGCCTTCGACATCGACGGCGCCGAGCTGCCGGTGCTCAGCGACGTCAGCATCTCCGTCGAGCCGGGCGAGTTCGTTGCGCTGCTCGGCCCCTCCGGCTGCGGCAAGTCCACGCTGCTGCGCCTCGTCGCAGGCCTCGACAAGCCCCGGTCCGGAACGCTGCGCGAGGACGAGGCGCGCATCACGCGACCGCACCCGTCGCGCGTCGTCGTGTTCCAGGATCCCACCTTGTTTCCTTGGCGCACGGTCTGGGACAACGTCGCGCTCGGGTTGGAGGCGCAGGGCATCTTGAAGAGCCAGCGTCACCGCGTCGATGCCGCGCTCGATCTCGTCGGGCTATCGTCCTTCCGCAATGCCTATCCGCACCAGCTCTCGGGCGGCATGGCGCAGCGCGTCGCGCTGGCCCGCGCACTGGTCAATGATCCCAAAATCCTCATCCTCGACGAACCGCTCGGCAAGCTCGACTCGCTGACCCGCATCACCATGCAGGCCGAGCTGGTCTCGCTGTGGCAGCGCAAGGGTTTTACCACGCTGCTGGTGACGCATGACGCCGAGGAGGCGCTGGTGCTCGCCAACCGCGTCATCGTGTTCAGCGACCGCCCGGCGCGCGTGAAGGCCGACATTCGTGTCGACCGGCCCTATCCGCGCCATCGCGGCGATCCCTATCTCGCGGATTTGCGCCGTCAGATCCTTGGCCTGCTCGGATTGGACGCCACATGGTGACTTCGATCGCCAAGGGCCGCGCGGCGCATCACGAGCCCGACTACATCGCACGTGCCGAGGCGCTGGCCGAGGCTTTCGCCGCGCGCGCGGCCGAGCACGATCGCACCGGCAGCTTCCCGTTCGAGAACTTTCGCGAGCTTTCCGAAGCAGGCCTGCTGTCGCTGACGGTGCCTGCCGCCCATGGCGGGGCCGGAGCTGGCGCACGATACGCCGCCCGCGTCCTCGGCATCATCGGCAAGGCCGATCCGTCGACCGCGCTGGTGCTGTCGATGCACTACATCAACCATCTGGTGATGGCACGGAGCCCGACCTGGCCGGCGCGGCTGTCGCGCAAGCTTGCACGCGAGAGCGTCGAAGGCCTTGCGCTCGTCAATGCGCTCCGCGTCGAGCCCGAACTGGGCTCGCCTGCGCGCGGCGGCCTGCCCGCGACCATTGCACGTCGGACCGAGACCGGCTGGCGGCTCTCGGGGCACAAGATCTATTCGACGGGATCGCCGATCCTGAAATGGTATCTGGTCTGGGCGCGGACGGACGAAGCCGAGCCGCGCGTTGGACAGTTCCTGATGCCGGCGGGCCTGCCAGGCACGCGCATCGTCGAGACATGGGATCATCACGGCCTGCGGGCCAGCGGCAGCCACGACGTCATCTTCGAGGACGTCGTGATACCCCTCGATGCCGAGATCGATGTGCGCGAGCCGGCGGACTGGCGCGCACCTGATGTGGCGCAGGCGACGGTCCACACGATCTTTGTCGCCGCGATCTATGACGGCGTTGCGCGGGCTGCACGCGACTGGCTGGTCGGGTTCCTGAAGCAGCGGGTCCCTGCCAGCTTGGGCGCGCCGCTTGCGACCTTGCCGCGGGCGCAGGAGATCCTTGGCGCGATCGAGGCGCGGCTCATCGTCAATGCACGGCTGATCGCATCCTTTGCCGGTGATTTCGATGACGGTGTCGCGCTTTCCGCGGCCGAGTCCAACGTCATCAAGCTGGCCGTCACCAATAACGCCGTCGCCGCGGTCGAGGATGCCTTGTCGCTGACCGGCAATCACGGCCTGTCCCACGCCAATCCGCTGGAGCGGCACTATCGCGACGTCCTGTGCGGTCGCGTGCACACGCCGCAGGACGATTCCACGCGCACCGGCCTCGGCCGTGCCGCATTGGGCCTCTAGCCTGCCGCCAAACATTCAGGGAGAACATCATGTCGGTCGAGTTCATCGGCTTTATCGCCAACAGCAATGCTTCCGAGACCATCGTACGCCAGGGCCCGGTGCTCGATGCCGCCTATATCGAGACGGTCGCGAAGGCGCATGAGCTCGCGGGTTTCGATCGTGCGCTGCTGGCGTTCCATTCGACCACGCCCGATGCGCTCCAGGTCGCACAGCATGTGCTGACCATCACCAAATCGTTGAAAGTGATGATCGCGCAGCGACCGGGCTTTACCGCGCCGACGCTGCTCGCGCGGCAGCTTGCGACGCTTGACCAACTCTATGGAGGCCGCGTCTCGCTCCACGTCATCACCGGCGGCAATGCAGCCGAGCTCAGGCAGGACGGCAATACGCTCGACGACAAGGACGAGCGTTACGCCCGCACCAGCGAGTTTCTCGACGTGGTGAAGCTGGAATGGACCAGCGAGAAGCCGTTCAACTACAGCGGAAAGTACTACAACGTCGAGAACGGTTTTTCGCAGGTGAAGCCGCTGCAGAAGGCCGGCATCTACACCTTCGTCGGTGGTGGCTCTGACGCTGCGATCGACGTCGCGGGCAAGCATGCCGACACCTTTGCGCTGTGGGGTGAATCCTATGCGCAGGTGCGCGACGTCACCTCGCGGGTTCACAATGCGGTCGTCAGGCAGGGCCGTCGGACGCCGCGCTTCAGCCTCTCGGTGCGGCCGATCATCGCTCCGACCGAGAAGCAGGCCTGGGAAAAGGCGGACGAGATTCTTGCGCGCGCCACCGCGCTCCAGGACAAGACCGGCTATCGCAAGCCCGCCGACGGCCATGCCACCGCTGGCGCGCGGCGTCTGCTCTCGCTCGCCGACCAGGGCAGCCGCATCGACAAGCGGCTGTGGACCGAGATCGCAAAGCTCACCGGCGCCAACAGCAACACCACCGCGCTGGTCGGCACGCCCGAGCAGGTCGCCGAGGTCTTCGGCGACTATTACGACCTCGGCGTCAGCCATTTCCTGATCCGCGGCTTCGATCCGCTTCCCGATGCCATCGAGTATGGCCGTGAGCTGATCCCGCTGACGCGCGAGCTGATCGCCAAGCGCCAGGCTGTTCGCGGCGAGGCGGCGGAATGATCCGTCTCATGCTGGCCGACGCGATAATGTTCGGCTGGTCGCGGACGAGCAGAGCGAAATCGACCTCTACCTTCACTGGGGTCTGATCAAGCAGAAGCTCGAGGCGGCCGAGATCGCTACTGCGCAGAGCCGGGACCCATGCCGCACAGATGCTCCCGGTGAGATAGGCCCCGGCTCAGCAGCGTACCACTGCGTGATGCGCTGCGTCCGGGGCACGAGATCTCACAAGGCTCTCAAGCATCCGTGAAGCGGGCAGGGCGCATTCCAACCCGGCCGGATTTCGCGATGCGTTTGTTCTGCGTTTCATGCCAGCGACAGCACTCGCATTGCTATTTGCACCAACTCCCTTGCAGCACGCCCGGTGTCCTCAAAAATCATCCAGACGACCACATCGGGAGACCGGCCATGGGCCTGCAAGAAACAAAAATCGAATCGCTTCCCTTCGTCACCGCTGAACTCAATTACCTCGCGCCGGTTTCGGGCAAGCCGCGCACTTACGCCTTCGATCCACCGCCTGGCGAGCCCAAAAGCACGTCATTGCCGGAGCCGCATCAGGTACCGATCTTCGATGCCCGGCTGATCGCACAAAACATCTCGCTCGACCGCGAAGGCTTTGCGCTGGTGCGGCATCCACATCAGGTGAAGGACTTCTCTAATGAGGAGGAAATCAAGGCGGTCTACTATCCCGCCGTCGAGGCCTTCCTGCGCGCAACGCTGAAAGCCGACCGCGTGGTCATCTTCGACCATACCGTGCGTAGGCGCGTCGAGGGTGCCCTCGATATTCGCGACGGTGGCCCGCGTCAGCCGGCAACGCGCGTCCACGTCGATCAGACCGTCGTCTCAGGCGCCAACCGCGTGCGCGAGCATCTGCCCGATGAGGCCGAAGAGCTGCTGAAGGGCCGCGTCCAAGTGATCAATCTGTGGCGGCCGATCCGCGGTCCGTTGCGAGATTCGCCGCTGGCGATGGCCGACGGCACGACGGTTGCGCCCGACGATCTCGTCGCCTCGGATCTGATCTATCCCAACCGTCGCGGCGAAATCTATTCGGTGAAATACAATCCGAACCATCGCTGGTTCTATTTCCCCGAGATGACGGCGGACGAAGCACTGCTGCTCAAGTGCTACGATTCCGCGACCGATGGCCGCACCCGCTTCGGGCCGCACGCCGCGTTCGCCGATCCGACGACGCCGGCCGATGCTGCGCCGCGCGAGAGCATCGAGGTTCGGACGCTCGTGTTCCACAAACAGTAACAAACTGTGATAGCACTGCCGGGCGCGGCCCGGCAGTGGCTCAGGAACCCACGGGAACCGACAAACGTTTGCGCCCGGGGCAGGCCAACCCGGAGGGGTGCCGTGCGAGCGCAGACCACGTTATTTTCTTGCCTTGCTACGTTTTCGCTTTCTGCAGTTTCCTTTGCCCACGCCGAAAGCGGGCTTGCCTCCTATTACGGATACGGAAAAGCCGGGAAAGGTGAGCTGACCTGCGCGCACCGGACGCGTCCGTTCGGAAGCGTGCTGAGGGTGTCCTACGGCAGCCGCTCGATTCAGTGCCGCGTCAACGATCGCGGCCCCTTCATCCGCGGCCGCATCGTCGATCTCTCGGTGCCGGCTGCCAAGGCGCTGGGCATGATGAGCGCCGGCGTGGTGCGGGTCTCGGTGGAATAGACCTGCCAGCGCGCTATAGTGCCGCCCAAAGCGGGGGGCGCTATGGCCAGGATCAGGGTGGGACTCGTCGGCTGCGGCTTCGTATCGGAGCTGCATATGTACGCGTTCCGGCGCGTCTACGGCGTGGATGTCGAGGTCGCGGCGGTCGCTGCGCGCGGCGACCATGTCGTCGAATTCGCCGGCCGCCACCAGATCCAACGGGTCTATCGCAGCTTCGCCGAGCTGATCGCAGACCGCGAGCTCGATGTCATCGACATCTGCACGCCGCCCAATCTTCATGCGGGGATGATCGTCGCCGCCATGCAGGCCGGCAAGCACGTCATCTGCGAAAAGCCGTTCGCCGGCTATTTCGGCCGCGACGGCGACCGGCAGCCGATCGGCAGGCATGTGCCGAAGGCGCTGATGTATGAGCGCGTGCTGGAAGAGATGGACGCCACGCGTGCCGCGATCGAGCGCACCGGAAAGCTCTTCATGTATGCCGAGGACTGGATCTACGCGCCGGCCGTGACCAAGACCGCGGAGATTCTGAGAGCGACCAAGGACAAAATCCTGTTCATGAAGGGCGAGGAGAGCCATTCCGGATCGCATGCGGCCCATGCCGCGCAATGGGCGATGACCGGGGGCGGCTCGCTGATCCGGATGGGCTGCCATCCGCTCTCGGCGGTGCTGTATCTCAAGCAGGTCGAGGCCAAGGCGCGCGGTGAAACCATCCGCGTCGCCAGCGTCAGCGGCGATGTCGGCAATGTCACGGCCATCCTCAAGCCGGAGGAGCGCACCTACATCAAGGCCAATCCTGTCGACGTCGAGGATTGGGGCACGCTGACCGCGACGTTTTCGGACGGCACCAAGGCCACCGTGTTCTCCGGCGACATGATCATGGGCGGCGTGCGCAATCTGATCGAGACCTACACGTCAGGCGGCTCGCTGTTCGCCAACATCACGCCGAATAATCATCTGATGAGCTACCAGACCTCCGAGGAGAAACTCGCCTCCGTCTACATCACTGAGAAGGTCGACCGCAAAACCGGCTGGCAATATGTCTGCCTCGAAGAGGAGTGGACGCGCGGCTATCTCCAGGAGATCCAGGACTTCATGGAATGCGCCGCGACGGGACGGCAGCCGCTGTCGGACCTCGCGCTGGCGTACGAGACAATCAAGGTGAACTACGCGGGATACTGGGCGGCGGAGGAGGGACGAAAGGTGGTGATGTAGGGCGTGATGAACTCACTGAGCTAGCCGCAGGCACGGTGCCAATCCTTCTCCCCTTGCGGGAGAAGGTGGCATAGGCGGCCTTCGGCCGCCGTTCTCAAGAACGCCGAAGCGTAGCTTCGGCTATAGCGCCGGATGAGGGTTCTCTCCGCGGTTTAAAATGAGAGAGGTTTGCTCGCGGAGGCAACCCCTCACCCGTCTCGCCGTTTCGCGGCGAGCCACCCTCTCCCGCAAACAAGGGGGAAGGGTGCACCGTCGGCGCGGCGCGTAGCCTCACGTCCCGTAGGTCGAGCCCTTCGGCAGCGGAAACACCGGGTCCCGCGTCCGGATGTTCGTCGGCCACACCACCGAGATGTGTTCGCCGGCATTCTGCATCACCACCGGGGTCGAGCGCTCGTTCTGGCCGGACATCGGCGTGCCCGGCGGGAAGAATTTCACGCCATAGCCCTGGATGGTGCCGCCGGCTGGAATGTCGACGTCGAGCGCGGCCTTGCGAATGGCCTCGGGCTCGAAGCTGCCGTACTTCTCCTTGGCGACCGGCAGCACGTTGTTGAGCAAGATCCAGGTCTGGTTGAAACCCATCGAGCAATGCGGCGGCACGTCGGTGGCGCTGGTCTTGGCCTGGTAGCGCGAGACCATGGTCTTGGTCAGGTCGCCGATTCCAGGCGCGAGCTTGGAGGCATCGAGCAGTTGCGCCGGCACCGGATCGATGTTGCAGAAATTGTCGATGTCGGGGCCGAAGGTCGCGCGCAGCTTGTCGAGCTGGCTGTAGCCGGCGCCCGCGCCGAACAGCATCTTGAAGCGCAATCCGCTCTCGCGGGCCTGGCGCAGGAACAGGGTGATGTCGGGGTTGTAGCCGGCGTGCGAGATCACATCGACCTTGGCGCGCTTGAGCTTGGTCACGAGCACCGAGAGATCGGGCGCGGAAGCCGAATAGCCTTCGCGCATCACCACCTGGATGCCCGCCTGCTTGGCATAGGCCTCGTCGGCCGCCGCGACGCCGACGCCGTAAGGGCCGTCCTCGTGGATCAGCGCGACCTTGACGTCCTTCGGGTCCATGCCGAGCTTGCCTTGCGCGTGCTCGGCGACGAAGCCCGCGAAGGCCTGGCCGTACTGATCGGAATGGATCTGCGCGCGAAACACATATTGCAGGTTCTTGTCCTTGAACACGGCGGTCGAGACCGCGGTGGTGATCCAGAGGATCTTCTTCTGCTGCTCGACCTTCGCCGCCATCGGCACCGCATGCGCGCTGGAATAGACGCCGTTGATGATGTCGATCTTTTCCTGGCTGATCAGCCGCTCGGCCTCGTTGATGGCGACGTCGGCCTTGCTCTGAGAGTCCGCCGCGACCGGCACGATCTTGGTCTTGCCGCCGATGCCGCCCTTTTCGTTGACGAGGTCGATGGCGATCTGCGCGCCGACCGAGGAGGCGACCGAGCCGCCGGCGGCAAACGGACCGGTGAGGTCGTAGATCAAGCCGATGCGCAAATTCTCGGCTTGCGCCTGGGCCCGTGTCCAATCGAGGCTGAGTGCGGCGGCGGCAGCCGCCGAGCTCTTCAGCAGCTGCCTGCGTGAAGTGGGCATCCTATCCTCCCTCAAAGATCGTCTTATGATTTGGTCTTGTTATTCTTTTTCGAAGTATGGGGAGCGGGGCGGCGGAAAGTCAACATGGCGAAAGTCGGGGTCCGGTCTCCGCGACGCAGAACGCAATTGCGAAATGGGTGATGAGCGCGCCCGTTACTGTTTCAAGCGACGGGCAAGATAGCCAGCGGTCTTCCCGCCGGCCGCGGCGACCTCTCGCGGCGTCCCCGACGACACGATACGGCCGCCTTCCTCGCCGGCGCCGGGACCGAGGTCGATGATCCAGTCGCTATGAGAGACGACATCCATGTCGTGCTCGACCACGACCACGCTGTTGCCGGCGTCCACGATGCGCTCGAGTTGGGCGATCAGCCGCTCGACATCCCTGGGATGAAGACCGGTGGTCGGCTCGTCCAGGACATAGAGCGTGTGACCGCGTTGCGGCCGCATGAGCTCGGTCGCAAGCTTGATGCGCTGGGCTTCCCCGCCCGACAATTCGGTGGCGGACTGACCGAGACGAATATAGCCGAGCCCGACCTCGCGGACGACCGATAGGGACCGGTTGAGGGTTGGATCTTCGTGGAAGAATTCGAAGGCTTCGTCGACGCGCATCGCCAGCACATCCGCGATGGATTTTCCGCGGATCTTCACCTCCAGCGTCTTGTCATTGTAGCGCGCGCCCTTGCAGGTCGGGCAGGGCGCATAGACGCTGGGAAGAAACAGAAGCTCGACGCAGACAAATCCTTCGCCTTCGCAGGTGCTGCATCGGCCCTTCGCGACATTGAAGGAAAAGCGCCCGGCATCGTAGCGGCGGGACTTTGCCTGCGGCGTCACGGCGAACAGCTTCCGGACGTGGTCGAACAGGCCGGTATAGGTTGCAAGGTTGGATCGCGGCGTGCGGCCGATCGGCCTCTGATCCACCACGACGAGACGATCGACCTGGTCGAGGCCGGCGACGATCTCGCCGCCCAATGTCTCGACCGTGGGTGCCAGGCTATCGTCGTCCGCGTCCGCAGCCCGTGCATGGCCGAGATGCTCCGCCATGGCATCGACGAGGAATTGGCTGATCAGGCTCGATTTGCCGGAGCCCGACACGCCGGTCACGCTGGCGAGAACGCCGAGCGGGATATCGACGTCGAGGCCGCGGAGATTATTCCGGGTCACACCCCGGACTTTCAGATGCGCCTTCGGCTGGCGGCGGACCATCGGCAGCGGCTTTCGTGGATGCGCGAGATAATGGGCGGTTCGCGATTGCGCGACCTGCCCGAGTCCTGAGGGCGGTCCGCTATAGAGGATGTTCCCGCCGCCTTCGCCGGCATCAGGCCCGACATCCACCAGCCAGTCGGCATGCTTGATCACCTCGATCTCGTGCTCGACCACGAAGATCGAATTGCCCGCGTGTTTCAGCCGGTCCAGCGCCCGCAGCAGCGCCTCGGTGTCGGCGGGATGCAGACCTGCCGACGGTTCGTCGAGCACATAGACGACGCCGAACAGGTTGGAGCGAACCTGGGTCGCAAGCCGCAGCCGCTGCAACTCGCCGGGCGACAGCGTTGGCGTGCTGCGCTCGCAGGCGAGATAGCCGAGGCCGAGGTCGAGCAGGACGGCCAGCCGCGCCGACAGATCCTCGCAGATGCGCCTGGCGACGATGGTTTTCTCCGATGCTCCGACGGTCGAAGTCTCCGCGAAAGGGTTCATCACCTCCTGCAGCTTCTCGAGCGGCAGATGAGACATCTCGGCGATATCAAGTCCGGCGAATTTGACCTTGAGTGCCTCGGGCTTCAATCGCGTGCCATGGCAGGTCGGGCAGTCCTGGGTGATCATGAATTGCGCGACGCGGCGCTTCATCATCGCACTCTCGGACTTGGCAAAGGTCTGCATCACGTAGCGCTTGGCGCCGGTGAACGTGCCCTGATAGCTCGGCTCCTCCTTGCGGCGCAGGGCCCGTTTGACCTCGGCCAAGTCGTAACCGGCATAGACCGGAACGGTCGGCTGCTCCTCCGTGAACAGGATCCAGTCGCGGTCCTTCCTGGGCAGCTCACGCCAGGGCTTGTCCACGTCGTAGCCCAGCGTGGTCAGGATGTCCCGGAGGTTCTGCCCCTGCCAGGCACTCGGCCACGCCGCGACGGCGCGCTCGCGAATGGTGAGGGTGTCGTCGGGCACCATGGACTTCTCGGTGACGTCGAGCATCCTGCCGATACCGTGACAGGTCGGGCAGGCTCCTTCCGGCGTGTTCGGCGAGAACGATTCCGCATAGAGCATCCTTTGTCCGCGCGGGTATTCGCCGGCACGGGAATAGAGCATCCTGAGCAGGTTCGAGATGGTCGTCACGCTGCCCACGGACGACCTCGTCGTCGGCGCGCCGCGCTGCTGCTGGAGCGCTACGGCGGGCGGCAGGCCTTCGATGTCGTCCACCTCAGGGATCTGCATCTGGTGGAAGAGGCGCCGCGCGTAAGGCGACACCGATTCCAGATATCGCCGTTGCGCCTCGGCGTAGACCGTTCCGAAGGCGAGCGAGGATTTTCCGGAGCCCGACACGCCGGTGAACACGACGAGGGCGTTGCGCGGAATACTGACGTCGACGTTCCTGAGATTGTGCTCACGCGCGCCCCGCACGCGAACGAAGCCGTTGTCCTGCATCAGGCCATCGGGTTGTCTTGATCGGTCGTCCATCTCGCTGCTCCGGCCCACGCATGGGAGATAACGGCAGGATCGCAGGATGGGTCCACAGATGCCAGCGCATCGGTTGCGTTCTGCACAAAGCGAAGGCCCGCCGCGATTGAAGCGACGGGCCATGCAAGGGCGATGGGGCGCTCGGGACGGGCCCCTGGTGCCCAGCCCGGCGTGTTACTGCGACAGCTTCACGAAGCTCGGAAACTTCAGCTTGCCCTCCGCGATCTTCTCGGGCCAGACCACGACCTGCTTGGAGTCCTGCCACTGGAAGACCAGACCGGATACGGTCGTGGGACCCGACTTGATGCCGTGGGTGAACTCGTCGTCCTTGCCGTAGAACTGGATGCGGCCGATCGTACCCTCGTAGTCGGTCTTTTCAAGCTCAGCGACCATCTTGTCCGGATCGGTCGAGCCGGCGCGCTTGATCGCCTCCGTGATGAAGTAGACTTCGTCATAGGCGGTGTAGCCGGTGTAGGCCGGCGGCGAGCCGAACTTGGCCTTGAAGGCGGCTGCGAACGGCTTCGTCTTGGAGGTCACGGCGACGTCGGGTGTTGCGACCGCCAGCGACGGCACGCCGTCAGCGGCGCCATTGGTGTCCTTCCAGAAGGTCGGGCTCAGCGCCTGCGCGCTGATACCGAACATCGGGATCGGCACCTGCTGGTTCTTCCACTGCACCGTCGGCTGCACGCCGACATGCGAGATGCCGGTGACGATCACGTCCGGCTTCTTGGCCTCGATATTGTTGAAGATCGGCGTGAAGTCGGTGGTATCGGGCGAGAACCGCACGTGCTCGACGACCTTGAGGCCTGCTTTCGGAAGACAGGCTTCGTAACCGACGTCGAGCGGCTTGGTCCAGGCGGCGTCCTCGCTCATGATCGCGGCCGTCTTGAACTTGAGCTTGTCGACCAGCAGATCCTTGGCGGCGTCGCAGACGAGCTGCGCTTGTGCGGCCGAGGTCAGATAGCCGTGGAAGGTGTATTTGTTCTTTTCGTAGTCGTTATGAATCGCCTTGGTGATCTCGTTCGAGGCCGCGCCGGGGGTGATCAGCGGCATCTTCAGCCGCGCTGCCCAGGGCTCGAGCGCCAGCACGACCTCGCTGATATAGCTCGCGATCACGGCGGAGACCTTGTCCTCGCTCACCGCGCGCTGGAACGCGCGCACCGAGTCCGCCGAGGAGCTCTTGTTGTCGTAGGTCACGATCTCGATCTTGCGGCCGAGAATGCCACCCTTGGCGTTGATCTCGTCGGCGGCGATCTGCGCGCCGCCGGGCGTCGCGGCACCAGCGATCGACTGCACCTCGGCGATGACGCCGATCTTGATAGGATCGTTCGACTGCGCATAGGCGGGAGCAGCAAGGCACAGCGCCAGCGCGGAGGCGAGGAGGAAGCTGCCGCTCAAACTCTTCGATGGTCGCATGGTCGTTTCCTTTTGCTTGTTTTGTTGTTGGTATGGGCGAACTAGAGAAAATCGGCGCCAGCCTCCGCGGCGAAGCGGCCCGGATCGCCCTCCCAGACGATCCTTGCATGCTCGAGCACATAGACGCGGTCGGCATGCGGAAGCGCGAAGGTCACGTTCTGCTCGCCGAGCAACACCGTGATCGATGTCGTCTGCCGCAGCCTGGTTAGGGCCTTGGACAGGAGTTCGAGGATGACGGGGGCGAGACCCAGCGTCGGTTCATCCAGGATCAGGATCTGCGGCTGCATCATCAGCGCGCGGCCGATCGCAAGCATCTGCTGCTCGCCGCCGGAGAGCGTTTGCGCCATCTGGCCCTGACGCTCTTTCAGGATCGGGAATAGCTCGAACAGCCAGGCGAGCTGTGCCGCGCGCTTGTCGTCGGCCAGATGTTGCCCGCCGAGATCGAGGTTTTCGCGCACGCTCATCTCGCCGAACAGCTCGCGCGATTCCGGGCACTGCACGAGGCCGCTGCGGGCGATCTTCGCCGGCGTCGTGCCGCGCAGCTTCTCGCCGTTGCGCACGATCTCGCCGCTATAAGGCAGGAAGCCCGAGATGGTGTTGAACAATGTGGTCTTGCCGGCGCCGTTGAGACCGACGATCGAGACGAACTCGCCCTCATGGACGTGGATCGAGACGTTCTCCAGCGCCTGCGCCTTGCCGTAGAACACGCTGACATTCTCGACCTGGAGCAGCGGCACCTTGTCCTTGAAGCTGGTCTCGGGCCGCGCATGGGTCTCGATGGCGCCGCCGAGATAGACCCGCCGCACCGTCTCGTTCTTCATGACGTCCTCGGCCTTGCCGGTGACGATCTCCTCGCCGAGATACATCGCGAGCACGCGGTCGACCAACGCCGCGACGCTCTTGACGTTGTGGTCGATCAGCATCACCGCGCGGCCCTCGTCGCGGAAACTGCGGATCAGGTCGGAAAACATTTCGACCTCGGCCCGCGTCAGCCCGGCAAAGGGCTCGTCCACCAGCACGACCTTGGGATCGCGCGCGATAGCCTTTGCCAGCTCGAGCCGGCGCAAGTCGGCGAAGGGCAGCGTTGGCGGGCGGCGGTTCATCACGTTGCCGAGCCCGACGCGATCGGCGATCCATTTGGCGCGCTCGAGCAGCGCCTTGTCCGGAAACAGCATGAACAGGCTGTCCGGCAGCAGCGCGACCATGATGTTCTCCAGCACAGTCTGCCGGTTCAGCGGTCGCGAATGCTGGAACACCATGCCAAAGCCCTTGCGCGCGATCTTGTGCGCCGGCAAGCCCGCGACGTTCTCGCCCTCGAATACGACTTCGCCTGATGTCGGGCGTTCGATGCCCATGACGCTCTTCATCGCGGTCGATTTGCCCGAGCCGTTCGGCCCGATCAGGCCAAAAATCTCGCCGCTATTGACCTCGAAGCCGAGGTTCTTCACCGCCGTCAGTCCGCCGAAGCGCTTGGTCAGGCCGCGGACTTCGAGCACGGCCCGGTTTGAAGATCGCATATCCATCACGAGCGCGCCTCACGCGAGAGGGCCGCTCCGAGAAAGCCGCCGGGGAAGAACAGCACGACGAGCAGCGCGACAGCTGAGACGATGAAGGTCGCGAGCTCGCCGGTGGGCCTGAGGAATTCGCCGGCGACGATCAGGAAGATCGCGCCGAGTGCCGCGCCAAGCACGGTGCGCCGGCCGCCGAGCACGGCTGAGACGATCACGTTGACGCCGACCGCGACGTCGACGACGGTGCCGACCGAGGCGGTGCCGAAGTAGAACACCAGCAGCGCGCCTGATAACCCCGAGAAGAACGCACTGACGATGAAGGCGGCGAGCTTGTGCTTGACGATGTTGAAGCCGAGCGCGCCGGCCTGGACCGGGTCCTGGCCGCTGGCTTGCAGCACCAGGCCAACAGGCGATTGCGACAGGCCATAGAGAATGGCCGCCGAGATCGTCATGAATCCGAGCGCGATCCAGTAATTGACGCCGGCGTTGATGGAGATGACGTCGGGAATGGTCAAGCCGATCTCGCCGCCGGTGAGGTCGGCAAACACCACGATGAAATTCTGCAGCATCAGCACCGCGACCAGCGTGGTCAGGCCGAAATACGGTCCGCGCACCCGAAGCGCCGGCAGCGCCAGCACGAGGCCGGCGATGACGGAGGCGAGCGCGCCGAGCACGATGCAGAGATAGACTGACCAGCCGAACTGGGCATTCAGGATGCCGGCGGTGTAGGCGCCGACGCCGATCAGGAAGGTCGGCCCGAAATTGACCTCGCCGGCGAAGCCGAACAGCAGGTCCCACGCCATTGCAAACACGCCGAAATAGAAGGCGACGGTGAGAAGCCCGAGCACGTAGCCGGAGACGTAGAGCGGCAGCGTCGCCGCGATGACGACGAGCGCGAATGAGATGAAGAACAGGCGTGTCGTAAAGAAGCTGGCCATCTCAGCGCCTCCCCAGAAGGCCCTGGGGCCGGATGTACATCACGAACACGAGCAGCAGCAGCGCCGGAATGGTGCGGTAGGCTGGCGAGACCAGATAGGCCGTGAGCGTTTCGAGATAGCCGACCACGAAGGCTGCGATCAGCGAGCCGGAGACGCTGCCGAGGCCGCCGAGCACGACGATCGAGAACGCGCTCGCGGTCAGCGGTCCGACGCTGTAGGAGCTGACGCCGAGAAACATTCCGAGCAGCACGCCGGCGATGCCGGCGAGGATGCCGTAGATCGCCCACACCACGACGTAGATGTTGGTGAGCTCGAGGCCGAGCAGGGTGACGCCGCGTGGGTTCATCGAGGCCGCCAGCACCGCCTTGCCGGTGCGGGTGCGGTTCACCAGGAGCCACAACAGAGCGATGACGAAGCAGCACACGATCGCGGTAAAGATCTCGTTCCTGGGCGTGCGGACGCCGAGAATCTCGACCACGCCCTCGACGATCGGCAGCACGGTCTTGGCGTTGTTGGTGAACAAATAAGCGATCACCTCCTGGATCATGATCCCCCATAGCAGCGTGCCGGTGAGGACGAAGATCTCCTTCTCTTCATTCGGGATGCGCCGGGAATCCTGGATCGGCTTCACCACCGCGAAATAGGTCGCAAAGGATGTAAGGAGGGCGACACCGACGCCGATCAGTGCGCCGGCATAGGTGCCGACATTCAGGATGCTGGCGGCAGCCCAGGCCGCCACCGCTGCCGCCACCATGATGGCCCCGTGGGAGAGGTTGAGGACGCCGGAGACGCCGAAGATCAGCGTGAAGCCGGTGGCACCGAGAGCATAGAGAGCGCTGATGGCAAAGCCATCGATCAGAATCTGGAAAGCACGCATCTAGGGTTGGCAATCCGATTTATGAGAGACGATGTTGCTGGAGCAACGTGCTGCGGGGGCCGCATGTGGAAGCTCCCGGGAGCTGGTCCCGGGAGCGTGTCCTGCTAGTTCGAGAGCTTGATGAAGCTCGGGAACTTGACGTCGACCTTGGCGACTTCCTTGGGCCAGACCGCGCTCTGCTTGCCGTCCTGCCATTGCAGCATCAGCCCGGTGATCAGGCCCTTGCCGTATTTGATCGAGTGCGTGAACGGATCGTCCTTGCCGTAGAACTGGACACGGCCGATCGTGCCTTCCCAGTCGGTCGTCTCCAGAGCGGCGACCAGCTTGTCGGCGTCGGTCGAGCCCGCGCGCTTCACCGCATCGGCGATGTAGTAGACCTCGTCATAGGCGGTGTAGCCGGCATAGGAGGGATAGTTGCCGAACTTCTTCTTGAAGGCTTCGGCGAACGGCACTGATTTCGGCGTCACCGCGACGCCTGGGCCGGAGACGCCCTGGTAGAGTACGCCCTCGGCCGCCTGATTGGTGTCCTTGCCGAAGGTCTCGTTGGTGGCCTGCGAGGAGATGCCGAACATCGGGATCGGCACCTGCTGGTTCTTCCACTGCACCGTCGGCTGCACGCCGACATGGGAGATCCCGGTGATGATCACGTCGGGCTTGGAGCCTTCGATCTTGTTGAAGATCGGCGTGAAGTCGGTGGTATCGGGCGAGAAGCGGATGTGGTCGAGCACCTTCAGCCCGATCTTGGGCAGGCATTCCTCGTAGGCGATGTCGAGCGGCTTGGTCCAGGCGGCGTCCTCGCTCATGATGACCGCGGTCTTCATGTGCATCTTGTCGACGAGCAGGTCCTTGGCGCCGTCGCAGACGGAAAGCGCCAGCGCGGCGGAGGTCAGATAGCCGTGGAAGGTGTACTTGTTCTTCTCGTAGTCGGCATGGACGCTCTTGCTGATCTCGTTGGAGGCGGCACCGGGCGTGACGAACGGCGTCTTCAGCCGCGAGGCCCAGGGCTCCAGTGCCAGCACGACTTCGCTGATGTAGCTGGCGATGACCGCATTGACCTTGTCCTCGTTCACCGCGCGCTGGAAGGCGCGCACTGAATCTGCCGAGGAGGAATGATTGTCGTAAGAGACGATCTCGATCTTGCGGCCGTCGACGCCGCCATTGGCGTTGATCTCGTCGGCGGCGAGCTGTGCCGCCTGGGGGATGGAGGCGCCGGCAATCGCCTGCGCTTCCGCGATCACGCCGATCCTGATCGGGTCGGCCGCAAGCGCCGCGCCTGAGCTCATCAACACAGCGGCCGCGGCGGTACCGAGTGCTATTCGCAACGCAACAGAGAGCGGTTTCTTCATCTTGTTCTCTCCCTTAACAGGCCTCTTATGAGCCATTATGCCGCGACTATACCGGCGGAGACATTCTCGGCAAGTGAAACCGCGTTCAGGATTGTGAGGCACGAACTAAAGTCTAGCGCTGGGCAATAGCGGGCAGGAAAGCTGTCGGACCCGTTTCACGCGCAGGCATGCAGATTTCGTCGGTAGGCATGCGCAGCTATCGCGGGCGCACAGCAACCGGAACGCTGAATTGCGATGCCGTCGCGTCGGCTCAGCGCGCTTGCAGCAGCGATGGATCGAGCGGCGCGAGCCGGGCCGGATCGAATGGCGAGATGTCGACGTTGCGCGTCGCACCCTCCGCGATCAGCTGCGCCATGACCTCGCCCGTGGCGGGCGCATTCAGGATGCCCCATACATTGTGCCCCGTCGCAACATACAGACCTTCACTTCGCGGCACCTTGCCGATCAGCGGCAGGCCGTCCTGTGTCACCGGCCGGAAGCAGGCTTGTTGCGCAATGATCCTCTCGGAGCGGAACAGCGGCGACAGCCGCTCGGACATGGTTTGCAGGCGCGCGATCGCGTCCTTGTCCGGCGTCACGGCCGCCGGATCGAGCGGAAGCGGCGCGATGTCGGAGAGAGCGGTGATATGCGTGCTGCCGTCGGCGCGAGGAAAGACCTCGATCGACACGGCACTGCCATTCTCTTCATACTCCAGGAACAGCGCATCGGCCGGCGCATCCGTGCCGGTGTCGTACACGATGCTCGGGCTGCGCTGGCCGTAGACGGCGGGCAGGCTCATCCATTGCGCCGCGAGCAGCGACCATGGTCCCATCGCGATCACGACGGCGTCCGCCTCGACGATGCCGCCGTCGACCTCGACGCCCGTCGCGGTGGTGCCGTTCGCATCGCGCATGATGCCGGTCACCTGGCCGGGACGAAACTCGGCGCCTTCCGCGAGCGCCGCGTTCATCACGGCTACGGTGAATTTTTTGGGGTGAACGATTGCGGCGGTCTCCATCGTGCCGATGCGCTGGGCGATGATGACGCCGTTGCTGAGCCAGCCGAGCGCGGACGGTGCATCCCGGCGCGGGTGGCCATCGGCGGCAACGAAGCCGCTATAAGCGGTCATCGGGCGATAGCCCCAATCGCCTGCGATCTGTTCCGGCAGCTGCGCATGGATCGCAAAGCTCCGTCGCGCCAGCGCATCGAGCGGCGAGCCCTCGCACCAGTCGCGCGCGAGGAAGCCGCCCGCCTTGCCTGATGCTGCGGCCGCGACGTCTGCGCGCTCCACGACGATGACGTCGATGCCGCGGCGGCGGAGAAACCAGGCGGTGCAGGCGCCGATGACGCCGCCGCCGCAGATCACAACGCGCACGAATGCTCTCTCATACAATGAAATCCTTTGCATGGAGATCCGCGGTATGGATCCCCTCCAGCGTAATCGTATCGGTCGCCGTCAGGTGGATCACCGCGCTTCCTGTGCTGTCATCGCTGATCAGGCTTTTCAGCGCCGCCCAGTCTGCGAAGCCGTAATCGTGCAAATTGATCAAATCATGCTCTCGCGCCGTGACAGCCTTGTTGCCCTGGTCGAAATCGTTGATAACGTCCAGGCCTGAACCTTTGTTGAAGACGAATCTGTCGTCGTTCGGTCCGCCCCAGAGCTGGTCATTTCCGCCACCGCCATTCAGCATGTCCTTGCCGCCCGTGATTGAGCCTGCCGTGAACGGAGCGTAGGTCTGTGCATCGCCATACAGCAAATCGTCGCGGCTGCTGCCGAGGAGGATATCATCTCCGCCATGCGCATTACCTAACATGTTCGAGGCGTCTCCGACGAGCACGATGGACGTGGAGTCCGGGTTGCCGTCGACGGCAGCGATCAGGATATCGTTGCCGCCGTGGGTATCGTCGCTCATGTAGCCGGCGTCTCCGACCAGAGACGCGGCGCCGGATTGGGCTCCGGCGCCGACGGTGTAGCTGAGGATGTCGTTGCCGCCGTGCGCATCTCCGCTCATGGAGACGAGGGCATCGCCTGATATCGAAGCGCCGCCGTAACTGCCGACCTGGGTCACGCTGAGAATATCATTGCCGCCACGCGCGTGATCGCTCATTGAACTGCCGGAGTCTCCGCTGAACGTGCCGGACGATCTGTTTCCCATCGATGCAATGACGACGTCATTGCCGCCGCTCGTGTCGGCCGACATCGCGCTTTCGGCATCGCCAAAAATGCCGAGAGACGCGTAGATCGATGTCGATGCATCGACATGAAGTACATCGTTGCCGCCATGGGCGTCGCCGGACATCGCCTGCGCATCGCCGTCCAGGAACACGTAGTCCCCGAAGCCTGTGACGGTCGCGGCGAGATGGTCGCCTCCGCCGTGAGAATGTCCTTGGAGGGTCTGGTCGTCGCCAACGAATATCAGGACCGCGTTGCCACCGTCGACGGTCGCGATCATCCTATCGCTGCCGCCGCGGCCTCCGTTCGGAAGGCCCGGGTCTCCGAACTCCGTCACGAATTGCTGGTTCCCCACGCTGACGATGATGGTGTCGTTCGGCATACGGCGCATCGCGCAACTCCCGGTTCAAGTCGGGCGCGAGAACGAAGAGCATCATGCCTTTGCACCGCGCTGCGGCCTTGCCGCGCGATTCAATCTTCGTTGGATTAATGGCGGAGATTTGCCCGCGGCGTAATTTGATTGCGATCAGGGAACCGCGGGCGCCGGCGATCCACGCCGACGCCCGTGCTTGCGATCTTGCGCGCGGGCTCAGCCCGGTCCGGCGCCTTGCGTGGCCGTGTACACCGCATAGAGCGATTGGCTCGCCGCCATGAACAGGCGATTGCGCTTGGGGCCGCCGAAGCAGACGTTGCCGCACACTTCGGGCAACCGGATGCGGCCGAGCAGCTTGCCCTCCGGCGACCACGTCGTCACGCCGCTGTAGCCGACGGCGCGGCCGGCATTGCTGGAGGCCCAGACATTGCCGTTGACGTCGCAGCGCACGCCGTCCGGTCCGCACTTCACACCGTCAATCACGCACTCGCTGAACCGCTTGTGGTTGGTGAGCTTGTTGTCGGCGCCGACGTCGAACACGAATATTTCGCCCTTGCCGCCGGGGCCGGTGTCGCCGGGTCCCTTGCCAGTCGAGACGACGTAGAGCTTCTTGAAGTCCGGCGAGAAGCACAGCCCGTTCGGATCGGGCACCTGCTCCTCGGTGACGACGAGATCGACACGGCCGCTAGGGTCGATGCGATAGCAATTGGTCGGAAGCTCGCGCTTGCCCGGTGCGAAGCCGGCCGGCTGTCCAATCCGAGGATTGAGCTTGCCGCCGGAATTGCTCGGACCGCCCGCGGCATCGGGCTCACCTTCGTAGAGCTGGCCGCCATAGGGCGGATCGGTGAACCAGTAGCTGCCGTCAGGATGCGCGACGACGTCGTTCGGCGAGTTCAGCTTCTTGCCGTTGTAATTGTCGCAAAGCACGGTCGCGGTGCCGTCATGTTCATAACGCGTCACCCGCCGGGTCAAATGTTCGCAGGAAAGTTGACGGCCCTGGAAATCGAACGAGTTGCCGTTGGAATTGTTGGACGGCGAGCGGAACACGCTGACGCGACCGTCGTCTTCGCTCCAGCGCATCTGCCTGTTGTTGGGAATGTCGCTCCAGAGCAGATAGCGGCCCTGTGCACTCCACGCCGGGCCTTCAGCCCACAACAAACCCGTATAGAGACGCTTGATCGCAGTGTTGGGCTGCGCGAGATCGTTGAAGGACGGATCGACTGTGACGACATCGGGGTCCCAGAAATAGGTGGTCGGCGCGCCGTTGGGACCGAAATCGCGTGGCGGGGTGGTAATCGTCGTCGGCGGCGCGGCTGGTCCGGTCTGGGCCAGCGCGGAGCCGGCGCCGGCAAAAGTGGCGGCGCCGAGCGCAAACCCCTGAACGAGCGTTCGTCGTGAAAGCGCAGCATCCTGGTCACGCTGCTTTTGGCGTGTCATCGCGTCCTCCCGGTCATGTTCGGCTAGCCGGTTGATCCGGCCGAGCAGGGCAAGGTTAGTCCGGTCCGATGACGGTTGCGAGGGGGAGGTAAGCATCCTCAGCGAGATCGGGGCGGCAAAGCGCTGCAACGTCGAACATGGAAACGACAAATTCATCCGGCGTGACGGGGGTTACCGGAACTGCGCTCGGGGCTTTGCCAAGCTGTGGAGCATGTCAAGCCTTGACCTCCTGCGCGATGCTGGCAGAACGTCATTCGGGGCGTAAGTCGGAGTTTACTGTGGTCGCTGTCGTCGTACTGGTTTTGCTGCTCGGGATTGCATTTGCGGCCGGCTATTTCTCGCGCGACTACGTCTCCCGAAAAAGACGAGCCGAGGCGCGGCGCTGGCGTGAGTACAGCGAGCCGGATTGGCTCAGTGCCAACGCACCAGCCAACACCAACGATATCGCGATCGCTGGCACGGCTACGCCGGTTGCCACCAGCGAGCTCGGTCAGATGCTGAACCGCTGGGAGAGCAGGGCTCGCGCTCGCCGCTCGGCATAGCTTGACCGCCTTGCCGGCGTTCGGTCGGCCAAACAATTGGCACCGTCACGCATCCGGCGCTGCGATCATGTCAGCCCTTCTGTCCATCTTTTGGCGTTGCGGTTGCTGCCATTTCTCGTCTAGAAACGACGCATCGAGCCTCCCGGCAACCAACCATCAACGGTTTTGACCGAGGATTTGAGGGCTCAAAGGGTCCGGTAATGCTGATTCGCGGCCAAATCGATGGGATTTCGGGGGAGGTGGCTCTTGCCGCCGCCGCGATCCCGGCCGCGCTGCTGCCCACCCTCCTGATTGGCGAGCTTCTTCTTACTTGCCCCTGAGGGCCGGCTGGGCGCCATGCGCCTGGGCGCTCAGGGGTTGGTCGAGATCACCGGACACCTCAAGCGCCCAGAAGACTGACGGCGCAAAAAGCTCAAAAGGAAATTCAAATGGCCCCCGTGAACAAGTCCGATAAGGACCGCGTCATCATTTTCGACACCACCCTGCGCGACGGCGAGCAGTGCCCCGGCGCCACCATGACCTTCGAGGAGAAGCTCGAGGTCGCCGAGATGCTGGACGATATGGGCGTCGACGTCATCGAGGCCGGCTTCCCCATCACCTCCGAAGGCGACTTCCAGGCGGTCAGCGAGATCGCCCGCCGCTCCAAGAACGCCGTCATCGCCGGTCTGTCGCGTGCCCATCCGGCCGACATCGACCGCTGCGCAGAAGCGGTGAAATTCGCCAAGCGTGGCCGCGTCCACACCGTGATCGCGACGTCGCCGCTGCATATGCGGGTGAAGCTGAACAAGACCCCGGAGCAGGTGCTCGAGACCTCGGTGGCCATGGTCGCGCGTGCCCGCAACCAGATCGACGACGTCGAATGGTCGGCCGAAGACGGCACTCGCAGCGAGATGGACTATCTGTGCCGCATCGTCGAAGCCGTCATCAAGGCCGGCGCCACCACGGTGAACATTCCTGATACCGTCGGTTACACCACGCCCGACGAATACACCCACTTCATGAAGACGCTGATCGAGCGCGTGCCGAACTCGGACAAGGCGGTGTTCTCCGTGCACTGCCATAACGACCTCGGCATGGCGGTGGCGAACTCGCTGGCAGGCGTCATTGGCGGCGCGCGCCAGGTCGAGTGCACCATCAACGGCATCGGCGAGCGTGCCGGCAACGCCGCGCTGGAAGAGATCGTGATGGCGATCAACGTGCGCAACGACAAATTCCCTTTCTGGAATAAGATCGACACGACGCAGCTGACCCGCGCCTCGAAGGTGGTGTCGGCGGCGACCTCGTTCCCGGTGCAGTACAACAAGGCCATCGTCGGCCGCAACGCGTTCGCGCATGAGAGCGGCATCCATCAGGATGGCGTGCTGAAGGACGCTTCCACTTACGAGATCATGCGGCCCGAGATGGTCGGCCTCAAGCAGTCCTCGCTGGTGCTGGGCAAGCATTCCGGCCGCCACGCCTTCGTGCACAAGCTGGAGGAGATGGGCTACAAGCTCGGTCCGAACCAGCTGGAAGATGCGTTCACGCGGATGAAGGCGCTGGCCGACCGCAAGAAGGACATCTACGACGAGGACATCGAGGCGCTGGTCGACGAGGAGATGGCGGCTTCGCACGACCGCATCAAGCTGACCTCGCTGACCGTGATCGCCGGTACCCATGGCCCGCAGCGCGCGACGATGAAGCTCGATGTCGACGGCCAGATCAAGATCGAGGAGGCCGAAGGCAACGGGCCGGTCGATGCCGTGTTCAACTGCATCAAGCGCCTGGTGCCGCACGAAGCCAAGCTCGAGCTGTACCAGGTCCACGCCGTGACCCAAGGCACCGACGCGCAGGCCGAAGTCTCGGTGCGGCTGTCGCACGAGGGACGCGCGATGACCGCGCGCGCGGCGGATCCGGATACGCTGGTGGCCTCAGCAAAGGCCTATCTCGGCGCGCTCAACAAGATCGTCATGAAACGCCAGCGCGACACCGTAACGACCGCGGCGGCGAGCTGAGGTTGCTACTACCGCCTCTTCCGGAAGCGGGAGAGGCGGTGCTTGCGGCGTTCACCATGAATGGCTGCCCTGCTAACGACCAATAGCAGCTGGTGATGTCGACCTGTATTGATGCTGACGGCATAGGCCACCCGCGCGCCCGGTGGCCCAAATAACAACAGGGAGAGATTATGCGCACCTTCGCGATCGCTGCGTCCATCGCGGTCCTGGCACTTGGCTTGACCGGGCCGGCATCGGCCCAGTCGCCCATCATCATCAAGTTCAGCCACGTGGTGGCCACCGACACGCCGAAGGGCAAGGCGTCGGAGAAATTCAAGGAGCTCGCCGAGAAGTACACCGGCGGCAAGGTCAAGGTCGAGATCTACCCGAACTCGACGCTTTACAAGGACAAGGAAGAACTCGAGGCGCTCCAGCTCGGCAGCGTGCAGATGCTGGCGCCGTCCAATTCCAAGTTCGGCCCGCTCGGCATCCGCGAGTTCGAGGTATTCGATCTCCCCTACATCCTGCCTGATCTGAAGACGCTGCGGAAGGTGACGGAAGGTCCGCTCGGTGCCAGGCTGCTCAAGCTGCTCGAACCGAAGGGCATCACCGGCCTCGCCTATTGGGACAACGGCTTCAAGCAGATGAGCGCCAACAAGAAGCTGGTGACGCCGGCCGACTATCAGGGCGTCAAGTTCCGCATCCAGTCCTCGCGCGTGCTCCAGGCCCAGTTCAAGGCGCTCGGCTCGCTGCCGCAGGTGATGGCGTTCGGCGAAGTCTACCAGGCGCTGCAGACCGGCGTCGTCGACGGGCAGGAGAACACCTGGTCGAACATCTATACCCAGAAGATGCACGAGGTGCAGAAGTACATCACCGAGAGCAACCACGGCTACATCGGCTACGTCGTGATCGTGAACAAGAAGTTCTGGGACGATTTGCCGGCCGACATCCGCGACCAGCTGACGAAGGCGATGAAGGAAGCGACCGACTTCAACAATACGCAGTCGCAGAAGGAGAACGAGGACGCGCTCGCCGAGATCAGGAAGAGCGGCAAGAGCGAGATCATCAAGCTCACGCCGGAGCAGGACGAGGCGATGCGCAAGGCCATGGAGCCGGTCTACAAGGACGCCGCAGGCCGCGTCGGCCAGCCGCTGATCGACGAATTCCAGAAGGAAGCGAAGAGCACGACGAACTGATTTGAACGGATGATGAATGGGGGCTTCCGTGCCGGGCGCGGAAGCCCCTTTTTGTTGCGAATGATTTCCGATTGCGACTGAACTAAAATTCAGGAGCGTTACATCTTGGAAAGGACGCGCTCCCTGTCCAAGTTGTAAGTTGCGCGCAAGCCGCGCTGCGCTCATCCTCACGACATCCTTCCAGAGGAGAGTTCGCATGAGGAAATTCACCATCGCCGCCATCGCCGTGCTCAGCATCGCCGGCTCGGGCGCGGTCTATGCCCAGTATCATCGCCCGTGGATGCACGAGCACATGCGCCACATCCGCATGAACCCGGAAGACCGCGCCGCCATGGCCGACGCGCGGATCGCTGCCGTCCATGCCGGGCTGAAGCTCAACGCCGACCAGGAAAAGCTGTGGCCGCCGGTCGAGGCCGCCGTGCGCGACTTCGCCAAGCTGCGCATCGACCGCGCCAATGCGCGGATGAATGCCGGCGCCGGCGATGCCGGCAAGGACGCTAACAAGGACGCCGTCAGGCCGGAGGATCCGGTCGCCCGCCTGCGTCAGCGCGCCGAGGACATGGGGGCAACGTCGGCGGCCCTGAAGAAGATCGCCGATGCCGCCGATCCGCTCTACAAGACCCTCGACGAGGGCCAGAAGCGGCGCCTCGCCGTGCTGACCCGCCACCGCGGCCCGTTCGGTGGCGGCGAAGACGGCCCGCGCCGCCACTTCATGGAACGTGGCATGGACCGCATGATGGAGCGCGGCATGGACCACTTCCACCGTGACCGTTTCGACCGCGACGATGGCCCGGACCGGGACCGCGAGGGCCGGCTCTGAGCCTGCAAGCGTTGCCCCGATCAACCCTGGCGAAGCCGCTGGAATCCAGCGGCTTTTCGCTTTTTTGGGGGATGTGGGCAAACCCTTGGCAAAGCCTTGGCATACCCTTGGAAAACTTACGAGCCATCGCTTGCCAGACCCGGATCGCTTTGCTAAACGACCGGCCTCGCAAGGCTTTAACCGCCTTTCGGGCGCATAGCTCAGTTGGTAGAGCAGCTGACTCTTAATCAGCGGGTCCCAGGTTCGAGCCCTGGTGCGCCCACCATATAATTCAAACACTTAGCGGGCTGAGCAAACGGCAAAACCAGCGCCGTTTACACCACCGTTTACAGTTTTGTTCTCGCTTCGAGCTTCACCACCGCAGCTTCAGCGAGCTGAATGTCGCGACCGAGGTAGTGCGCATCGAGAATGGCCTCGACGTCTTTCAACGAATGACCTGTGACGGCTGCGATCTGTGGCACGCTGGCGCCTGCGATTGCGAGGCGCACCACTGCCGTGCCGCGCAGGTCGTGAAAGGTCAGTTCACCGATACCGGCGCGCTCACATGCCCTTCCCCAGGACGTGCGAAAGCCGTCCGACGTCCATGGCCGACCGAGCGTGTTGGTCAGGATCAGGGGGCCTCGGCGCTCGGTGATATCGAGAAGGGTTCGCAAAGGCGCGCCGGCTGGCATCGCGACGCGCCGCCCGCCTTTAGACTGGCGCAGGCGAATGTAGGGGTTCTCGTAGGCGGACCAGGGCAGTCGCAGCAAGTCGCCTTGGCGCTGGCCACTCCACAACGCCAGGACTAAGGCGGGCTCGATCTCGCTAGAGGCGATCGCAAGAACCGCTGCGATGTCCTGCTCGGTCCAAATCTTGTCTCTGCGGTCTGCTACGTAGAGGCGGCCCCCGCGCTCGCATGGGTTGGTCGCGATGATGCCGCGGTCTTTTGCGAACGACATGATCCGCGCCAACGTGGTCCAGGCGTAGTCCGCCTTACGTGGTGTCTCGGCGAACAGGTCGCGCCAGGCCTTGAACTCACCACGCACTCGACGATCGGCCAGAGCTGCCACCGGCAGGTCGCCGAATTCATCTTCGATCAGCTTAATGTAGGCGAGGTACGCACGACGGGTCGATGCCGCTAGTCCGGTGAACTCTGGTGCGGCCTTGTACTGCGCAACGATCGTCATGAAGGTGCCGGCGCGGGGCTGCCGAAGGCTCGCATGCGCATCGTGATACTCTCGAACGAAGTCTGGCGCACCGGGCTGCGCATGGATGGCGGGGCCCCCACGCCATGCGTAGCAATCTACTTTCGTCTCGCCATTTGCGAGCCGTCTCTTGACCTTATGAATTCCTTTCAGAACGACGCGCACGGTTCATCCTCCATTCGTCCAAGGCCGCACCCTCTGTCTCGCAGTTTTTGGCGTCGCCTACGCCGCTCAGGGTCTGTCGCTCGGCACGGATATGCTGGGCCCATTTCCTCTGCGAGGAACTGGAGCCTTACTTTGGCTACGACAACACCACTAGGGCGACCGATAGGAAGGTTTTCTTCTTCTGAGCTGCTGCCGGTTTGATGGACACCGAGATTGGGTGTTTTATCGAGCCAGAGGTGGGTCATGCAGAGACGGAAGTTCAGTCGAGAGTTCAAGATCGAGGCGGTCAAGCTCGTCAGGGAGCGCGGGGTATCTGTGGCGCAAGCTGGCCGAGACCTGGGCGTTCATGAGAACGTGCTGCGCAAATGGGTGAAGGAGTTCGGCTTCGACGCTGCGCAGTCGTTCCCCGGCCACGGGCAACTGAAGCCTGAGCAATTGGAGATCGAGCGGCTGCGGCGCGAGGTCAACAAGCTGAAGGCGGAGCGGGATATCCTAAAAAAGGCCGCTGCCTACTTCGCGAAGGAAGCGACATGAAGTTCGGCTTCATCGCGAAGCACCGGGGCATCTGGCCGGTGGCATGGCTATGCGAAGCGATGGGCGTGTCGCGGTCGGGCTTTCATGCCTGGCTGAACCGATCGCCCAGCGCCAGATCCCGGAGCGACGAGACCGTAGGCCAGCAGGTCAAGGTCAGCTTCCTTGCCAGTGACCGGACTTACGGCGCGCGGCGCGTCTGGCGAGACCTTCTGGCGGACGGCGTCGAATGCGGCCTGCACCGGGTCGAACGGCTGATGCGCCTGCAGGCCCTGCGGGCGCGGCCACGACGCCGGCGTCTGCCGAAGGACGCAGGCCATCGCCAGATTGCGAACGTGGCGTCGAATCTTCTGGATCGGCAGTTCGAGGCCGAGCGCCCGAACCAGAAGTGGATCGCCGACTTCACCTACATCTGGACGGCTGAGGGCTGGCTCTATGTGTCGGCGGTGATCGACCTGTTCTCGCGCCGGGTGGTCGGCTGGTCGATGAACGCCAGCATGACCGCCCAGTTGGTTGCGGACGCCCTGTTGATGGCGGTCTGGCGGCGCGGCAAGCCGGATGCCCTGATGCATCATTCCGATCGCGGCAGCCAGTACGTCAGCGAGCAGTTCCAGCGCTTGATGGCTGATAGCGGCATCGTCTGCAGCATGAGTCGGTCCGGCAACGTCTGGGACAACGCGGCGATGGAGAGCTTCTTCTCGTCGCTGAAAACCGAACGCACCGAGCGCAAAACCTATCGCACCAGGAACGAGGCCAGAGCAGATGTGTTCGATTACATCGAGCGGTTCTACAACACGACCCGACGTCACTCGACGATCGGTTACCTCAGCCCTGTTGAGTTCGAGCGCAAGGTGGGATTAGCTTAACCCGGTGTCCATCAAACCGGCAGCAGCTCATTCGGAACAAATGCAACGCGACGTCCTACGTCAGGAGGACGTCGCGATGCAATTGTGCATCACAACCAGAGGGGAAGTTGCTATGAAGCGACGTTCATTGCTCTTGGCATTGTGTTCTTCCGCCTTCATCTCTGCACCGGCACTGGCCGATGAGGTCAAGCAGGAGGCCGAAAAATTAGCCGTCGCCTACACCGACTGCGTCGCCAAGAAAGACGCGGCCTGTGTCGCTGCGCTCTATACAAAGGACGGGGTCCAGATCAACCCGGGCGGTGTGTTTTCCGATCTCAAGACCGTATACGAAAACAACTTCAAGAACGGCACCGATCATATAGAGATCAGAGTCGGCAACATGTCGTCATCAACAACGATCTGGTCGTTGCCAACGGCGAGACCGACATCTTCGGTAAGGACCCTAAGAGCGGCGACGCCACCAAGGTTACAGTGTTCTGGGGCGCCATCGACATACGTGAAGGCGGCGCTTTAAAAATCCGCCAGTTGACCGTCGGCATGAAGCCGCCTCCAGCTAAGGAAGCCAGCGCCGAGAAGAAGTAGGACGTCATCATGTCGTAAGTCACCACGCGCCCATCCTCTTTGAGGGTGGGTGTTTGATCTTGCTGCACGCGTCCGAAAGCGAAATACGGTTGCCTCGAAATGCACACCGCTCGCGCGATGTCTGCAAGTGGCCCATCCACGTCTCATTGAGGTCCGTTCCATGGGGCTTAGCGGACTGAATATGCTCGCGTTGAGGTTTTCGCTTTTGAACCCGCACCGCACATCGCGCGGCTGGCAGGCGTACTCGAGATTCTGTGGCAGAAGTCATGGCCGGCCAGTCCCAATGTGTTAGTTTGGGGCGAGTGATAGGTTGTCTCTACCTTTGCCGAGGCATCAGACATGAAGCGGCGCGAGTTCATAACGGCACTCGGCGGCGCTGCGGTGTGGCCGCTGGCGGCTCAAGCGCGCAATCTAAAAAGATTTACCGCATTGGATATCTGACGGCTAATTTGAGCAGCTATCCTTGGGTAAACGGCTTCGTTCGCGAATTAAGTGATCGCGGCTATTCGGAGGGCAACAATCTCACCATCGAATGGCGGGAGGCAAAAGGACATTCGGAACTTCTGCCTGGGATGGCTGCCGATCTGGTCCGGCAGAATGTCGACGTGATCGTGGAACGTTTGAAGTTCGTTCACCGCCGGAATTTGAGGTCGCGTTTGCTTCAATCCTGCGCAAAAGGCAGGATCCGATGATTGATGCGATGACTACCGTCACCGATCCGATGTTCGTCTTTGATCGGAAGAGGATTGTCGACTTCGGAATAGAAAACAAAATTCCGAACGCCCATGAATATCGAGAATGGGTGCAGAGCGGCGGACTGCTTGCCTTTGGTCCTACAATTGATGGAATATGGCGTCGGGGCGCATATTTCGTCGAGAAGATCCTCAACGGGGCAAAGCCAAGTGATTTGCCCGTCGAAGGGCCGAGCGAATTCCATCTTGCGATCAACCTCAAAGCTGCCAAAGATATGGGCCTATCTGTTCCTCAGCATTTGGTCGCGAGGGCTGACGAGTTGATTGTCCGCTAATGACCACCGATTGCAGACCTCCGGGTTGAGGACCGGGAGCATTCCGATGTTCTCGAAGGTCAAGGCGCTCGGCATCGATCTCCCTGCGACGCTGCTCGGCCGAGGTGATTGAATAACGATCTTCTGCGCTGCACGAGTCTGCTGTTGGGCCCATCTCGGACATTCTGACCGGCGCTGATGATGGTCCCCGGAGCTCAAGCGGAAGTAAGCAGCCTGGGACACCAAAGGCCGCTCGTGACCCACTCTAGACGTCATATGCTTCAGGACCGCCTTGCCGTTGAGAGCGTAGCAGCGTCGCGGCGCATAGCGGGGCAGGTGGTCGCCTGCGCTCAGCAGCCCGCGAGATCAAAATGCGAGGGGTACGCGGATATGTCAGTTGGCCGAGGTTTGCATCCAGCCTAGGCCAATGCTACGGGTTTACCAGCGTCCCCTCGTCGGAAACGCGCCACGCTGCCAAGCCGAAACATAGCGTTAGCATCAAGTTGGCCAGCAAGAGCAGGACCGAGGCAAAGTGGCTCACACGCGCCTCGGGAACAGAACGTCCCTCCAGTCCGGAGACAGGTGGATGATTCGAAAAATGCAGCTGTGCTGACCTGGTTGTAGTTTGTAAAAATGCTGGATCAACAGCTTCGAACGGGGAGCGCAGCCATCGAGCGGTTCGTGGGGAGCCGGGGACTTCGCGCCGCGCTGATCGTAGCTAAGAGGCACGGCAGGAGTTATGATCTGTTCCTTCTCGCTCGGGTCATTCGCTTCGAAGGAGTCTGGCGTGATAAAAATCTTACAAGGAATGCTCCTCGCGACCACGGTTCTGGCTGCTGCTAGTGGGGCGCACGCAGCGGGTGGCTGTGGCGAGGGCTGTCATAGGACAACCGGTGGCGCATGTGTCGTCGACGGCTGGGGCACGGGAGCCAAGGTTCGGAACGAATGCCCGGCGACCGCTCGCCCCCGTCCACCCTGCGGCGGCGGGGATTTCATCTGGGACCGCACCAAACAGGCATGCTTCCAAAATAACCGCACCTGGTTCTGATCTCGCGCCCCATTCAGGCGCGCTCTACACAGCGCAATCTGATCTCAGTGCGATGGCCTCAGAGCGGGTGACAACGAGTTCAGACGGGAACAGCTTGGCCCTTATCTCGGCCAGTGCGTTGCTTCATGGCCCGCTGTCGGCGCCGGCGCTGACGGGCTCGGTTCACGTGCTTCGGATCAGGTGCGGACCTCCAGGCACGGGAGCCGGATAGGGCTGGACTGCTATGATGGTTGTGCGGCCCTGCCGCTGGCTTACAGCTCAACTGCGGACTAGCCGTCTTGGCAGGGAATACCGAAGTTGTCACAAGCGAGAGCGAATGACTCTTTTGCTTTTGTATCCTCGAAGCAAAAGCGAGTGCCGACCTCTGCCTGATCGATCCACCAATCGACGTTACTGCCTTTTGCGATGCGGGAGGCTTCGCCGCGTAACAGGTCCAGTTGTCTTCCCGCAGCACGAACAATCAGGCAATTTTTCTCTTTGGGCATAATACCTTCTCCAATGGCACAGGACGCGAAGTCATTGGTACTAAGAGCCGTGATCACGAAGGCCGCAGCAGGGGGACTGCTGCTGCGGCCCGCGCGGTCAAAAATTCCGGGTCAAAAACGACTAGGTGAAATATGCAGCCAGCCCCGGTGCGATGATCGTACCGCAGCATCTCTGGCTCGCAATATGATCAGTTTCACAATCGGCAGAAGGCTTAACGTGCATCAGTGCCCCGGCTCTCAGGTCCATGGGGATCGGGAACATTCGGCAATCTGGGTGCGTTCGCCTCCAGCTCCGGGCGATGTCTCGGAGCGGACGCGTAGAACTTCCGGCCTCAGGAATCATCTGCCTGGGGCCGGCTTTTTCCAGGACCGTCTTGGCGCCCAGTTTGATTTAGCGGTCGCCTATGTCAATTTGGCAGATGAAAGGGTGGCGGTCGGAAGCTATCCGGGATATGTTGGCAGCGGAAGCTGGCGCACTGAGAGACGACCCCGGCTTGGGGGCTTGAGGGTTGATGCCGGGGCCGCTCCGCCAGCTCGAAGAAGAGAGCTAACAAAACCTGCAATTTTTCCTCTGCGCGTTCGTTCCTCCAACGAGCGCTCGATCTCGCAAACTGCGGCGGCTTGCCGGTGCTAAAATCCGGTCTGACCTGAGCCGCTCGGTTGCCGCATCCGGCGCATACACAACGCGCCTCGATATCAGACAGGCGAACATCGTCCGACCAGCGAGCGGCGCTGAGTGCAACGTTGTGGCCGGAGTGGCAGCAGACCAGGACACCGCGTAGGCCCATCTCGCGCATCTCGCCGAAGGTGATCTTGAGCCGCTCGGCCGTCGGCGTGCGTTGGCGTGTGGCGTCTAGCAGGAGGGGACATGCCACCATCAAAGCGGAAGTACCTCGCAACCTATTGAATGCTCCGACGTAGCCGCCCTAACCGGGCCGCTTTTTCGTTGTGTCGGCTCGGTTTGACCCGACGGGGGGCACTTCCCCATCTAGCCATTCCTGCTCCTCGGCTAAAGCTCGCCACGCCTCTTCCATGCGCCGGTACCGCTTGTAAGCCGGACTATTCTTAGATGGTTCCCCTTCAGCGAGCGTTGCGCAGTTGTCTGCGTTCTCTTTGTAAATCTCTGATGGCTTCATCATCGGCCTCCTGCGTAATGCTTAGGAGAGGAGTCTGAAAGAAATGTGGTTTCGCCCGTCCCAGTTCGAGACGTGAAAGTAACCGGCTAGAAAGCTTCAGCCGTTGTGAAGGCATCGCATTGGGGGATCACAAGGTTCTACCCCGACTGTCAGGACGGCCGGGCTGTGAAGGACGAACACGGGGAGGAAGACCCGAGCGCCGCAGAAGTAAAGCATGAGTCGTTTCTGGTGGTCGCAACGAACTGCTCCGCGAAGGAGCGCTAGCGCTTCGATTTACTCTTGCTCTTCTTCGCGGTCTTCTTAGACGCAGAATTCTTGGTCGCCTTCTGTGGTGCGGCTTTCTTTGCAGCCTCCTTGGGTGGCGTTTTAGCCGGCTTCTTGGCAGACTTCTTCGCCGCGGATACTGTCTTCTTTGTACGAGCAGCTGCGACCCGTCTGTTAGCTCTCATAGGGGCAGGAACGCGCTTCTTCTTCCGAGTGATGATCGGCGGCGGAACAGCGGCAGCATCGGTCGCTTCAGGAATGTAGACTTGCTCGTTGGTCACTCCGGCAACCGCTTCTGGATCGGGCTTCATAGCATCCGCGGCTGCAGTCGAGGCGGTGTCCACGATCTCTTTTACAGTGTCTGAAATTCGTTCGACTATTGATTTTTTAGCCATGGGAGGCTCCCTGAGTCGGGGCAGGATATCTCATTTTTGCGTCGGGAGGGATTGGTGCCGTTCTGGCATCTCCGAGGATTCATTCGAAAGAGGGAAGCGGGATTTAGCGCCCGTTCTATCAAATGATACACCAGCTAGTTATTGCCGGAAGCAAGATGGCAACGGCGCGCTGCTTCGGTGGCACGTCGGGCGGCCCCGGCGCGTCCGGCGCCAGCCCCGGGACGACCGGGGTCGTTCCCCGTGCGCAGCGCGGACCAAAAATTGTGGCTGGTCGACGATCGAATGCCGGATGCGCGGCAAATTCGTACGGCCATCACCTCAGCGGCATCTCCGCTTCGCACGGCCGAAACTAGGCTCAAGGCCGCAACGAAGACGGACCCGGCATAGATAAAGAGGCAGATCAAGAACGCCGCCACAATGCTCACGAGCCATCTTATGGACCGGCAAATCAGGGTGGAAAGGGCATTGTTCCAAGATGCGATCGGCAAGGACCTTTGACGCCTCTTGCGCGGCTGTCATCATGGATCGATCTGTTCGTCAAGGTCGCGCTTGGAGCGGCTCAGGGGGAAGCCCATCATCCATCGGGGAATGGCTCAAGCAAGGTCCGATCGATTTGGTTGTTGTCAGGAGGGCTGAGAGCTCCTGCGTTCCAGCTTGGTGGCGTGAGGCGGCGGAATGGGACAGAGAGGGCGCTCGGTTTGCGACTTCGAAGGCGGCGCGAAGTAGGGCGTGTGAAGCGAAATGGGGGCACACCGCGGGCGTGACGCTCTGCTTCGTCGACCAGACCTCGAAGATCTTCCAATTCTGAGAGCTGAGAAGTGAGTTCGCTAAGTTGTTCGACGTAAAGGATTGCGCGAGAGCCTCGCATAAGTGTCCTCCCCAGCACAAAAAAGGCACTATCAGGACGGCGTCAGAGCAAAAGATCGCGAGTAGTAAAAGTAAAAGACTACCACAGGTAAAATAGCTGACTGATACGTCAGGCTCACTGCGTCAGGGTGTCGCGCTTGAGCCGCGGTCCGGTCGTTGGGCCGTCCGCCGGCCGGCACGAGCTGCTCGGTCCGAACGACCGGGATTTCGTTGCCCGTCGTCGTACTGATCGCTTGCGATCTGCTCGATGGTCTACCGATGCCTTTTGACCGTGCCGGCAATATCATTCGGATCGGCGCGGTCGGCGGCGGCACGTTCGCGCAAGGCTGTCCATTCGACCCTGCAACCAATACGGTCCTCGGCGTGCGCCTTGTCCTCGCAGTGGGGCTTAGACTGATCCCGGATACGCAATCAGCGGGCCCGTACTCGCCGAACAGGCCGAAAGGCTTGCCACGGAAGCCTCCGCAGGATCATATTCGAAGTTCTCCTGAGTTAGCCAGCGCGTCGAATCCCTTCAGCTAAATTCTCTGCACGGCTCCTGCGTCTCGAACCCGATGCCGCGCTCCATTCCCGCCTGTCCGGGTTGCAAGAAGCCGAAAGTTGCAATTGCAACGCGCCCTCGACGTGGCGCTGCTTCAAATGCGAATCCGCCGGCTGATTCCGCTCTGTGCCTCCGGCATCGCACCCTCTCCCCCGGCGTTCCTGGAGAGTGCTGCTTTCAGCATATTCTCAATTCTCATTTTCGATTTCTTCGAGGGGCACTGCTGGCACTCTTGATTCCCGGCCGAGTTCGTGAGCGGGTGAGAGTGATCTCATCACAAACGGCCTTTGAGGTGGCTGCTGGCGCCGGTGCCTCAGGCCTCGCCCGGTCCGGAGAAGATCGATGGCGGTGGCGTTGTGCGCGGCCCCGGGAGCGGCCGCTCGCTTGCTCCGGACCGGGACGCCGGCTTGCCCTTCGCATCGTATCGCTTGGCGAGATCCAGCAACCGACGGCGGGTGAACGGATCGGCCTTCGGGGCGATGGCGCGGACCCGCTGCGCGAGACCCTGGTAGAATTCCTGCTCCATGACGCACCTCGCAACATCACTGCTCTCAGTTGAGTAGGCTATGGTTGCGAAGTCAAGAAGAGCCGACGCACCCCGCGCAACTTTCTGCGACCGACTTGAGATCGCAGTGGCGAAGGACGTTGATGGGCAGCGCGGGGAATCAGATGGCAGTGTCCTATCCATTCCGGAAGGCTTGCCCGGCCGGCCGATAACGGCTGCTTCCGATGAAACCGTGAAGGGGAGGCTGCGGTTCAGCGGATTAGACTCGCACTGAAAATGCAAGCGCCATTTCAGAACTGGCCTGGCTTCAAACAGATACGTCTCGCGTAAGTCGTTGCGCATGCAACCCCGAAATTATTGGACGAATGATGGCGAATATTTATGTCTCGCGATTCCGCAGAGGATTTGAGCATTCCGGCATCTGGAAAACGATCAACTTCGGGAGGAGAAGGACGGCACCCATCCGAAGGCGGGCAAATGAATAGCCTCGATCCGATTTCAGTCATGTTTGTTCGTCAAGAATTCTTCGTACTTTCTCCGCCAGACCGCGAAAGGTAAATGGCTTGCTCAACAAGTTGACCCCCGCATCAAGTCGACCGTTGTGGACTATCGCATTCCGTGTGTAGCCCGTCGTGAACAGCACCTTGATCATTGGATGCAACCTTCTAGCCCGATCTGCGATGTTACGTCCGTGAAGGCCATCCGGGAGCACGACGTCGGTGAAGAGAAGATCGATGGTGCGAGATGATTCAAGGAAAGCAATCGCTGATGCCGCGTCGGCTGCTTCGAAAACTTGATATCCGAGATCGCGGAGCACACCGGATGAATACGCGCGCAAATCGTCATGATCTTCCACAACGAGGATGGCCTCATTCCCCCGTAACATTGTTGCTGTCGGAATACTGCGATCTTCCTGCTTGTCGGGTTCAGTCTTGGACCGAGGAAGATAGAGTTTGACCGTCGTGCCATGCCCCGGTTCGCTATAAATCCTAATGTGGCCACCCGTCTGTCGCACGAACCCGTAAACTTGACTTAGCCCCAGCCCAGTTCCTTTGCCGACCTCCTTAGTCGTGAAGAACGGCTCGAACACGCGATCCAGGGTTGCCTTATCCATTCCGGTTCCAGTGTCGGTGACAGCAACCAAAACGTATTGGCCGGGAGGCACGGGTTCTGGGAGTGCGGCAACATACTCATCATCCAGCCAGGTGTTGCCGGTCTCGATTGTAAGTCGTCCGCCGCCGGGCATTGCATCCCGCGCGTTAACCGCCAGATTGAGGATGCCATGTTCTAGTTCCGATGCGTCAGCAAAGGCGCTCCACAAACCGGCATTGCCAACTATCTCGATCCTGATTTGCTCTCCTAAAGTGCTCTTGAGCAGTTCGCTCATTCCCCCGAGCAAGCGATCTACATCAATGGACTTTGGATCCAGCGGTTGGCGACGTGAAAAAGCTAGCAAGCGGGCGGTGAGTGTGGCCGCGCGCTGGGATGCATGATGCGCCATCGCCTGCGCTCGCATGATGCGCCCAAACTGTGGCGCATCGGACATGCTTGCGATCTGCCGTCCGATCGTATCAAGACCACCCATGATTACCGTAAGCAGGTTGTTAAAGTCGTGTGCAACACCGCCGGTAAGCTGACCGATGGCCTCAAGCTTTTGAGCTTGGCGCAGCGCTGCTTCGGCCTCCGTTCGACGCGCGATTTCTTCCGCTACACGCTGTTCCAGCGTCGCATTGAGTTGCTGTAGCTTTAAGGACGTAGCGGACACATCTTTACGCGCACCATCGAGTGCTCTCGCAAGATGCGTTGCGTGAGTAGCCGCCTCCGTGGCAGAACTTGCGCGCGCTAGGGCCATATGAACCCGCGCTTCAGTCTTTAGTAGTTCAATTAAAAGCGGAACTCTCGATTCGATATCATTCCAAGGGATAGACAAGTTCCTGCCGACAAATACCAGGATTGCCGCAGGGGTCGAACGAGCGACCGCGGGAACGAGCGTGTTAGCGTCGGGAAATGCTACCTCTCCGAAGAACTCACAGCAGCTTGATGCTTGCTTCAAAAACGCTCGCCAAGACGGGCCGCCAGGCAGGCGCTGGTCAAATCCCTGAGCTGGCGTAAAACTCCCCGTTTCTTCATCCTTCAAGAAAATGAGGAAAGCATCGCCTCCCATAAACTTGGCTAATCGCGCGGCAGCTTCTCGCCTCCCGTTGGCGTTGGCAAAACCACTTAAAAGATGAGCCCCGTCATCCTTCAAGTGACCTACTCGGGAAATACGCAAACGACTGCAGTGCAGTTGTGAAAGCCACTGAACTGCCCCTCCGCTCGGGCGATTTGACCGTGGGTGTTACACCCCGTCAACGGCACTTCCGAAAATCGTTCTTGCAGGCTTGAGAGTTCCAACCCGAACTCGTCTCCCATACGGAGGCGAGTAGCGACGCAATCAAAGAAAAGGGCCGCCGCTGGGGGGCCGCCTAATGCATCCAAAGCAGCATTTGCAGCCTGCTTCGCGGCAGAAACTGCGGATGCCGTGCTAGTCTTCATAATTCTTACAACTGAACCAACGGGGACCTCAGCGGCGCACACAACTGCGCCTTCCTCATCCACAGCCAGAGGAACACGCAAGCGATGTTCAGCTCCGCTATCAACCCCAATAATATTGTGCAGGAAGAATGGTAACGGTTCTTTCCGATCCAAGTTCTGATGAGTCTCTTCCGCGTGTTCTACGAACGCTTCGATCGCTGGAAACCCATCAAGGCTTATCACTTTCATGCCGTCGCTCGCCGTGACGCGATAGGCTCGGGACGCAGGTTTCCAGCCGTGACTAACACCCACGCCGATCGGCTTCGAGGAGAGAATCTCCAATGCCACCGCGGCGTCGGACAAAACTTCTTCTCCACAAAATACAGTGGTCTTTTGAAATTGAGCGTTGTCCCCCGCTCCTCCACCAAAAAACTGATACTGACCGGCTGTAGCTAACGTCAACTGATCTACTAAAATATCAGCATGCCCAGCTAGAGCATCAGCTAGAACGAGAGCAGCCCGAAACGGAAATCGTCCGGGCGGTGTTGGTGTAAACCTCGAAACTATCTCCTGGGCTGCCGCAGTGGCATCCATCGCGAGGTTACGTCCAACACTATATGAGAAGACCACATCGTCGCCCACCAACCCCAGTGCACACGCCAAGCCTTGACCACTGCTCACATTCGTAAACTCGCCGGCAGATGAAGCTCCAACAACGATGGTATCGGGCAGCTCCTTTTTTATGGCAGAAAGTATCGCTCCGTGGTCATGCTGAGGAGCTGCAAATAACACCAAGGCAGCAGGCGGTGTGCTTAGGGATCTTCGTATTTCGGTGGCCAGAAATTCGCCTGCAGTCGAGCTATCGCTCGAATCCGTCGAGACTACCGACGCTTTCATTGTTTCCCCCACTTAGACAAGAGCAGTAAACAACCTCCGAAAGGATAAGTTCCAAGTAGCTCGAAAATATCAAGGGGCCTCGAGGCGGCAAAGTGACGTAAACCTTTTGGGGCTTTTACTCTGCAATCTGCCAATTCTCACCGTCGGTAATCAAAGGTTTAAAGCCGAAGTTGGTTCGGGGTGTCGTAACGCTTTAGTCGGGACGCTTTCCTTCTGGCGACCCAAAGCGGACAGCTATCCGCGATCGAGCCGTGGTCGGCTGGACCTTTTTTCGGAGCGGCGGCCTGATGCGAATGTCTGCTGTCGGGCCGACGAGAAGTGGTCAACCGAACGGCCGACCGACGCGATTGACCCGAAGCGGACATCGCGAATCCTGCAAGTGCTGCTCCTGTCGCCTTTCCGAGTATGATCTTGGAGGTTACAATGACTCATTATTATCGTGCCTCGGAGCGGAAATGAAGTAGCGCCCCTTCATGGCTCTTGATGGCCGTGCAGCTTCTTGATGGCCGTGCAGCTGATGGCGGTGCGGGTCCATGAATGTGATCGGCGCAACCATGGGAGCGCCTCCGGAAAACGCCAATCCGCCCGGACGCGCGAAGGCGTCGGCGGCTCTCAGAGGATCAGATCGTGTTGGAAGGGTAGGTGTCCGCCCTGGCCAGCAGCCTCCTGGTCGAAACGCCAACCCTCCGGCGCCGCATCGGCCGGATGGGGCCATGCGGCCGCGGCGGAATCGTGCTCCGGATTGAGGGCGGCGACGGGGATCGAGGAAGCGACTGCCGGGGCCGTCGAGCTGGCATGCTGCTGCTCCGCACCCGCCTCGAAATGGAACGCGGGCTCGGCCCGGTTGTGAAAGCCTTCGTCGTCGGCGCCCTGAATGACCACGGTCACGACCTGCGGCGTGCCGTCGATCGTGGTCACGGTGAAGGTATCGGTCAGCGCGTCGCAAGGCCTCAAGGCCTGGACCTCGGGGTTCTCGGGGTTGAGCACATATGTCCACGTGCCGCAGGTCGTCATCGTGAAACTGCCGTAGCCGTGGTCGCTCGCCTGCGGGCATGTCGTGGCCGTGAAGGTGTCGTCGGGATTATCGACGTCCCTGTCGGACAAGGTGCCGCTGGCGCGTGGCGGGGGCTCGCAGGAGTTTCTTGGCTCGGTCACGCGTCCGCAAATATCGCCGCAGACGACCGCGGCGTCGTTGCTGCCCTCGATGGTGACGGTCACCGTCTGTGCCGTACCGTCCGCGGCCCTCACCGTGAAATCGTCAGTCAGCGATTGACCTGCGTTCAGCGCCTGCACCGCGCAGTTGCCGTTGTCGAGCGCGAAGGTCCAGTGCCCATCCGCGGTCATGGTGAAGCTGCCGTAACCGTGGTCGCTCGGCTCCGGACATTTGACGGGATCGAACGCGTTCGACGGGCCGTCGACGTCGGTGGCGGTCAAAAGGCCGCACGCGGTTGGGACGCCGTGCGCGGAATTGTCGACTCCGCCTGCTTCGACCACGCGACCATGCGTGTCCCCGGAGATGACGGCCGGATCGTCGGCGCCTTGGATGGTCACCGTGACGACCTGCGGCGTGCCGCCGATGGTGGTTACGGTGAAGGTGTCTGTCAGGTTCTGGCACGCCGTAAGCGCCAGCACCGCGGCGCTGGCGGGATCCAGTGCGTAAGTCCAGTGCCCGTGGGACGTTATCGTGAAGCTGCCGTAGCCTTTGTCGCTGGTATGCGGAGAGCTCACCGCCGTGAACGTGTTGGCCGGATCGTCGACGTCCGTGTTGGTGAGCTTGCCGGTCGCGGTCGGGACGTCGTCCGCCATGGACGCCGCCGCAATCGCGGCGGCGTCCATGGCAATCGCGGCGACGGATCCACCGGTCCCGCCGCTTATCGCCGCCGCGTCGTCGGTGCCGGCGATGTCGATCGTGAAGGTTTGGCTCGCCGAGGCGAAGCCGTCGGACGCCGTGATGGTGAAGCTGTCGGCGCTCGGCGCCTTCAGCGCGTTGATGGCATCGTTGTTCGGTACGTAGGCGTAGGCGCCGGTCGCGCTGTTCAAGTAAAGGATTCCGAAGGAACCGACCTTCTCGACGTCGTAGCTTGCGCCCGCGACGGTGAAAGGGCCGATCGCGCCGCCCGCGATGCCAAAGGTCGGGGTCGTGCCGGAGCCGAAGGTCGTGGCCGAGAAGCTGCCGCTGCTCGCCGAGAACTCATCGAACGCGACTGTGTCGATCTCGACGGGGCCCGACCCGAGCGTCAGTGTCGGTGGCGAATGGATCAACGGCCCATCCGGCACGAAGCTGGCCGGCACCACCACCCCGGGGAGGGCATGTTGTGGATTGGGCCCGTCCGGCGCCTGGAAATCGATCGGCTGCAGCGTCTGATCGACCGCTTCGCCCGGAGGCGTGCCGGATCCGGACGGCCCATGATCCTTCGAGTAGTTGTCGAGCACGTCCTGCTGCCGACTCTGCAGGTCCTCCATCCGCGAAGCGTTGTTGGCGACCTGCGCGAAGCTGACGGATGATCCGGTCTTGCTGAGGATGACCGTCTGCCCGGGATCGTCCACGATGATGTGGCGCGGCACCGCCTCCTTCGTGATGAGTTCGAAGGTGCCATGCTCGAAGCCCTTGTAGGTGATGGAGGCCTCGTCGAACAACGCGAGATCGGGATCGGCGGCCCACGCTTCTTTCAGAGCCGAAAGGATCAACGCGACGAAGGACAGCCCTCCGGCCCATCCGAGTCTCGCGACAACCGCCGACTCTACAGCGCGCCCGCCGCTAACGGACGGCGGACTGCGTTGGTTCTGCGCCGGCCAAAGACCGGTGAAGACACGTGCGAGCGACATCTTGAACGCCTCGCATGCTGCCCGCTTCCGCCGAAGCGGCCGGACCGATTGATCGCGTGTGTGTCCACCCGCCGAGGTCCGGTTCTGCGCACCAGACTACGCTTTGTCGTCCCGAGACCCCTTCACGAAATGTTGACTGGGTGCGCGCAAATGCGCTCTTTTGTTGGCGCTGAGCGGTCGGGACCATCGTCCGTTGCCACTAAAGAGTGGCGGTCGCAACGTGCGGTATGATGCGCCGGGCGCGCTCTGCCATCATTCCGCCGAAGCGGGCTCTTCACGGACGGGAGCGGACGCATGCACGGACTAAGGACGGTCGCAGGGCTTCTCTGCCTTTTGCTCGTTGCAGTGGCGTATCCGCCTGCGCCGCTTCGGGCGCAGGACGTCAAGCCAATCGGCAAGGTCGTGACCGTCGCTGGCACGGCAGTGATCGAGCATATCGATGCCGCGGTTGTGCAGGCGAGACTGTCCGAGGACGCGGCCAGCGCGAAGGTCGGCGATCCAGTCTATCGGGGCGACGTCGTCAGGACGGGCGCCGACGGGCGCCTCGGTATCAATTTCGCCGACGGCAGCTCCTTCAGCCTGTCGAGTAACGCCAGCATGGAAATGAGCGAGTTCGTCTACGATCCGGACGGCAAGGACAATTCAACCCTGATCAGCCTGACCAGAGGCACGTTCACCTTCGTCGCCGGCAGCGTCGCCAAGACCGGGAGCATGAAGGTGGACACGCCGGTGGCGACGTTGGGGATCCGGGGCACCACGCCCCACATCGAGATTTCGGACGACGGCACGGTCAAGTTCGCCACCCTGATCGAGGAGGGCAAGGATGCCGTCATGAAGCGGAAGGCCGGTCCGACCGTTGCGCCTCCCCGGCAGCGGAGGGCCGACCGCGCTCTCGGCATCTGCCGGGGATGCTGAAGGTCTTCGGGACGGCGCCAGTTATGATCCTGCTGCTGGCCGCCCCCGCGTCGGCGCAGAAGCCGGAAGGTCAATTCCGGAACGTCGAGCTCTGCAACACCGCCTCGTCCCCCGACCGGAGGATCGAGGCCTGCTCTGCCTTCATCGCAGCCGGCCGTGGCGGGCCACAGGCCCTGGCCATGGCCCACAACAACCGCGGCATCGCCTACGCGGCGAAGGTCGACTACGACCGCGCTGTCGCCGACTTCGACGCGGCCATAGGCATCGATCCGACCTTCGCCAAGCCCGTCAACAACCGCGGCGCGGCGAGACTGAGGACGGGCGACTTCGACGCCGCGATGGAGGATTTCGACCGAGCCATCGCCCTCCAGCCGGCATACCCCGGCGCCTTCGTCAACCGCGCCGAGGCCTGGCTGAAGAAGGGCGATCTCGTACGCGCCGAAAGCGACTACACCGCCGCGACTCGTCTGAACGCCGACATGGAAGTGGCTTGGAGCGGCCTTTGCTGGATCCGGGCGAGCACGGGCGACCCGCAAGGCGCGGTGGAAGCCTGCGACAAGGCGATCGGGTCGGGCGCGCATACGGCTGCGACCTACGATTCCCGCGCGCTCGCCCACCTCAAGGCTGGACGGACCGATGCGGCCATCGCCGACTACGACGCCGCGCTGCGCATCGACCCCACGCTCGCCGCCGCGCTGTACGGTCGCGGCCGGGCAAAGATCCGCCGCGGCGAGACGGCTTCGGGAGAAGCCGATGTCGCGGCCGCGAAAGCTGTCCGGGGCGACATCGCCGAGGAATTCGCGCGCTACGGCGTACCGTAGTCCGTCCTCAACGCGTGCCCGTCGGAGAATGCCATCTCTCCCCTCCCGAGAGAACCTGAGCTGCAGCGTTCGAGCGAGTTTTTTTATAGATTCTTTCCCTCCAGCGAGCGATACCCGAAAAATGCTAAACGGTTCTGCTTCCTATAAAACTGATAAGCAGACGTACGAAACAGAGCCAGATGGCGAACTCATCAGCTTTCGAGTCAAAACGGAGTCAGTTGATCGACTGATAAGCTTTCATACAAAGCGGAGTCAGTTGGCCAACTGATAAGGTAATACGCAAAAGCTTATCAGTTCGGCGCTGGACGGAAGGTGGATGCCTGATTGGCCCGAATAGCAGACCGCAGCTAAAACCGCTGGGATGTCAACTATGGGACCAGAAGCGAAAACCAGAGTTTGCCCGATGGTGCCAATCAGTTGAGAGCTTAATCAAGCGCTATGCGATGCGCGTGCTACGGCTCACCTTCTTGATGTGACGATGCAAACAGCAAAGAGTCCAGCGGGCACAGGAGATTGCGGCCTGCAACGCCCGCCCGCAGAAGGCGATCTAACCTGTTGCGCGCGGGAGCATGCCCGTTGCCGCAATCTCTGCCGAAAGCTCTTCGATCGTCTTGCGTTGCTCCATGGCGGCTTTTCGGATCAGCGCAAAGGCGGCAGGTTCGGCAAGCGCATGCGAATGCATCACGTGGAGAACGGCGGCAAATACGACACGTCGTGACCGCAGGCGCTGCTCGAGTTTGACGATCTGTTGCTTCAATTCGCTTGTGCGTTCGTTTCGCTCGAACGCCATGACGAGCGCTGCATAGATGCCGGCCGATCGCAGCGGCTTGATGAGGAACGAAGCTGGGTCGAGCTCGAACACCAACTTCAGACGGCTTGGGGTCTCGGTGCCGACCAGTGCGATGACAGGTGACCGCGCCAGGTACGCGCGTTGCGCCGGCTGCAGCAAGGGTAGGAACTCGTCATCGATCAGCGACAGGTCCGGTGCGAAGCCGACGGGCTCACCCGGCGTCCATGCGACACCCGCGATCCCGAGACGCTCGAACTGGCGTCGCACGATGGTTGCATCGCGTTCGTCCTTGATGGCAACGAGCGCCTTGCGTCCGCGCAGCGAAAACGAAGACGGTCTGCTCATTTCACAACCCGCAAATGCGGCGCGTTCGGCAATGCGCCGCCCACCGAGATCTCCCTCGAAGGGCTGACCGCAACGTCGAGCTGCGTCAGGTAAGGATCAGGCTTAACAGGCGAGTCGGCTTCCCAGAGGATATCAAATTGTCCGTGCGGATTGGATACGGCCAACCGCGGTGTAAGGACGCAATGATTGTTGCCGCCGTCGATCCAGACCGGCCCTTGCGGCGAATTGTAGCGATAGCCTGCCGCGGCGCGCCGCACCTCGGCGATGTCGGATGTGCCGGCGCGCTGCAGCGCGCGCGCCAGCAAATAGACCGCAACATAGGCGGATTGCCCGTCGACGGAGGGGCTGCTGTCGTCACCATACCGCGCCTTCCAGCGTGCGACGAACGCGCGGTTCTCCGGCAGGCGGATGCTCTCGAAATAGGCCGACGACGTGATGCAGCCGGCCGATGCCGGTCCGATGATCGCGAGTTCCGGCTCGCAGAGGCTGCAGCTCAACATGGGAATCTCTAGACCCGCGGCCTTGGTGCCGGCGTGAAAGGCGTGGATGAAGTCGTAGCTCGAGCTTCCGACCAACGTATTGAACACGACTGGCGGTTTGCGACGAACGATTTCGTCGACAATGTGATCGACGGCACTTTCGCCGAGTTCGAGTAGCCGTTCGGCGACGATTTGGCCATCTGCCGCGCTGACCAGTTCACGGGTGACGCGATTTGTCTCCCAAGTCCAAACGTAGTTGGAGCCGACGCAGAAGATCTCCCGTGACAGATTGTCGAGCACGTATTGGACGAGCGGCAAGACGTTGTGATTTGGAGAAGCGCCGACATAAATCACGTTGTCGGAGCACTCGAAGCCTTCATAGCGCGCAGGATACCAGAGTAGGCGATCGGTGCGCTCCACGATGGGCAGCACTTGTTTGCGCGATGCTGACGTGTAGCAGCCGATGATGTGCTCGACGCGGACATTGCGGATGAGGTCGTCGCAGACCGTATGATACTCCGAGATGACGCCGTGGGGATCGCGTATGTGGGGAGCGATCGAGAAATCAAACTCCGCCTGGTTGTTGATCTCGTCGACCGCCATTATGGCGCTCTTGAGGATCTCGCGGCCCATGGCCTGATAGGGGCCGGACTGCGAGCAGATGATGCCAACGGGAACAGACGGTTTTGTCATTGCCGACTTTCGGTGGTGCAACGTGACGATGAAATCATCATCGGGGATAGCAGTGCAAGTAGCCTGCCGTTTTGCTGCGCAGCACTATCGAAATTTAGGCAGAGAGCATCGTTGACAATGCGATGGGCAGTTACTTAGACTTTTCTCCTAGGGGTTACCTGCCGAACCTTGCGTGCGCCGATCTGGCCGATGACGTCCAGCTCTTTGCATTAAGTGCTTCGTTCGATTGTGGACCCCAAGCGATAGATCATAGCCGCGGCATTTGAGCCATTCGTCGCCTCATTCGGGAGGGACGGGTGGCTTTTTTTCGTTTGCCGCCGGGGAAGCTGGCGATGCGTCCGCGTCGCCAGTGAGGATAGAGCATGCGTGAAGACGACCGTGTGTCACATCGAGTGGGAGGATGATAGGCGATGGCGACAACAGATCTCCACTATCTCGGACTCGTTGAGGTCGGGCGGAAGATCCAGGCGAAGGAGCTATCGCCGGTCGAAGCGACCAAAGCGATGCTCGGGCGGATCGAGCAGCTCGACGGCAAGCTCAAGAGCTTTGCTTATGTAATGGCCGACTCGGCGCTCGCCGAAGCGAGGGCGGCCGAGAAGGAAATCGCTTCCGGCAAGATCAGGGGGCCGCTGCACGGCGTGCCGGTGGCGGTGAAGGACCTCTGCTGGGCAAAGGGCGCGCCTGCCGCGCACGGCATGACCATCCATCGCGACTTTCGTCCAACCGAGGACGCAACTGTCGTGGCGCGATTGAAGGAAGCCGGCGCAATCATTCTCGGCAAGCTGCAGCAGACCGAAGGCGCTTACGCCGATCATCACCCGAAGATCGACCCGCCGAAAAATCCGTGGGACGCGGATCTCTGGCCCGGCGCGTCCTCGAGCGGCTCCGGCGTCGCCACCGCGGCAGGGCTCTGCTTCGGCTCGCTCGGCACCGATACCGGCGGATCGATCCGTTTTCCGTCCGCGGCCAACGGCATCACCGGGCTCAAGCCGACCTGGGGACGAGTCAGTCGCTACGGCGCGTTCGAGCTTGCGGCGACGCTGGATCATATCGGCCCGATGGCAAGGAGCGCGGTCGACTGCGGCGCGATCCTCGGCGTGATCGCGGGTCAGGACCCCAAGGACACGACGTCGGTCCCGCTGCCCGTGCCCGACTATCTCGCTGGTCTCTCCGGCGACCTGCGTGGCGTGACGATCGGCGTCGACCGGCGCTGGACCAGCGAAGGCACCGACGGCGATGCGGCCATGGTGTTGACTGAGGGGTTGCGTGTGGCGGCCGACCTCGGCGCGAAGATCAAGGAGGTCACGTTCCCCGATCCGAAGGCGGTGATCGACGACTGGTTCCCGCTCTGCGGCATCGAGGTGGCCGTCGCGCACGAGGACACTTATCCTGCGCGCAAGGACGAGTACGGCCCGGCGCTCGCGGGCCTGCTCGATCTCGGCCGGCAGCAGTCCGGCATGGACTATCAGAAGATCGTGCTTCGTCGGGAGGCGTTTCGTGGCGCCGTCCGCCTTCTGTTCGAGTCGGTTGATCTCCTCGCGGTGCCGGCGCAGGCATTCGCGGCGCCAACCCTCGCCAAGATGGCGGCCCTCGGCGAGGACGCCTCCCTCATCTCTGGATTGCTCCGCTTCACGTGTCCGTTCGACATGACGGGAAGCCCGACCGTGACGCTGCCCGGCGGCTTCACCGCAAATGGCGGTCCGGTCGGCTTCCAGTTCGTCGGCCGTCACTTCGATGAGGCCGGCCTCGTTCGCGCAGGCGATGCGTTCCAGCGCGTTACCGACTGGCACAAGCGTCATCCCCCGATCTGAGCTGAGGAGCCGATCACATGTCCGAAGACTGGTTGAACACATCCATCATGGCTGAACGCGCAGTCGCCAAGGGTGCGATCGGCGCGACGCATAGTCTGACCATCGAGCAACAAGGTAGCTTCCACTACGTCTACGGTCCCTATGCCAAGCCGACCTTGTCCATCGATCCGGGCGGAGTGGTCGTCGTCGAGACGGAAGACGCCTTCGGCGGCGTGCTCACCAAGGAGAGCGACAGCCCCACGGCCAAACTGAACTTCCCCTATCTCAACCCGCAATGCGGACCGATCGCCGTCAAAGGCGCCAAGAAGGGCGATTGCCTTGCAATCTATATCCGCGATGTCGAGACGCGGGGTGAACAGCCGGCTGGAACGACCTGCATTATTCCGGAGTTCGGGGGACTTGTTGGAACAAGCTCGACCGCGCTGCTCAATCCGCCGCTGCCGGAGCGTGTGAAGAAGCTGCATGTCGACAGGAACGGCGTGCGCTGGAACGATAAGATCACGCTGCCCTACGAGCCGTTCATCGGCACAATCGGCGTCTCTCCGGAGATCGAGGCGATCTCGTCGCTGCAACCCGACTACCACGGCGGCAACATGGATCTCCCCGATGTCGCTCCCGGAGCGATCATCTATTTCCCGGTGCATACCGAGGGCGGGATGCTTTACGTCGGCGACTGCCATGCGACGCAGGGCGACGGTGAGCTCTCGGGCGTGGCGCTGGAGCAGCGCGCAACCGTCACGTTGCAGGTCGACCTGATCAAGGACTGGAGCTTCGCCTGGCCGCGGCTCGAGACGAAGGACTTCATCATGACGATCGGCAGCGCGCGTCCGCTTGAGGACGCGGCGCGTATCGCCTATCGCGAACTCGTGCGGTGGATGGCGGCCGATTACGGCTTCGACGAGATCGACGCCTACATGCTGCTCAGCCAAGCCGGCCGCATGCGGCTCGGCAACATGGTCGATCCAAAATACACGATGGGGGCATCGATCCTGAAGAATTACCTCAAGCCATGACATCCAGACGCTTTCAGAACAGGAGATATCACGATGAATTCGGGACGTAAGCTCAGAATGGTCTTGCTTGGCGCCATGCTCGGTACAGTGGCAGGCGCGAGTGTTGGTCGGGCGGCGGAACCGCCGTTGAAGGTAGGTCTGCTCGAGGACGTGTCCGGGGACCTCGCCTTCATGGGAATGCCAAAGCTGCATGGATCGCAGCTGGCAGTCGAGGAGATCAACAAAACCGGTGGCATCCTGGGGCGACAGATCGAGCTGATTCACCTTGATCCGCAGGGCGACAACGCGCGCTATCAGGAGTTCGGCCGTCGACTGCTCAACCGCGACAAGGTCGACGTTCTGATCGGGGGCATCACCTCGGCTTCTCGCGAGGCGCTACGTCCCATCGTCGATCGCACCTCGACACCGTACTTCTACACCAATCAGTATGAAGGCGGCGTCTGTGACGCCAGCATGATTAGCATGGGCGCAGTGCCGGAGCAGCAATTCTCAACGTTGATTCCATGGATGGTCGAGAAATTCGGAAAGAAGGTCTATGTCATCGCCGCTGACTACAATTTCGGTCAAATCTCGGCCGAGTGGAACCGCAAGATCATGAAGGATCTCGGCGGCGAGGTCGTAGGCGAGGAGTTCATTCCGCTCGGCGTGTCGCAGTTCGCGCAGACCATCCAGAACATCCAGAAAGCGAAGCCGGATTGGCTACTCACGATCAATGTCGGCGCTGCGCAGGATTCATTCTTCGAGCAGGCGGCTGCGGCCAACCTCAATCTGCCGATGGGATCGTCGATCAAGGTCATGCTCGGCTTCGAGCACAAGCGGTTCAAGCCGCCTGCGCTTAACAACATGCATGCGACTGCGAATTGGTTTGAGGAGATCGACACGCCGGAAGCGACCGAGTTCAAGAAGCGCTGGCATGCGAAATTCCCTGACGAACTCTACATCAACGACATGGGCTACAATGCCTATAATGCGCTCTATATGTACAAGGCGCTCGTCGAGAAAGCGAAGTCGATCAAGCTCGACGACATGCGCAAGGTGATCGCGACCGGCGATGCATGCATCGACGCTCCCGAAGGCAAGGTTTGCATCGATCCGAAGAGCCAGCACACATCACACCGCATGCGTCTGATCTCGGTCGGGCCGAAGCATGAGGTGAAGGTCGAGAAGGACTATGGGACGATCCAGCCGTACTGGCTTAGCGAAATCGGTTGCGATCTCACCAAGAAGAACGACAAGGACCAATACACGCCGAGCCATCTCCCGAAGAAATCGTGATACCTGACGGGCACGGATTTTGCTCGTATTGAGAGTCGCGTTCTGGACAAGGCCGGCGCCGTAACGATGCGGCGCCGGGATCGACAGAGGGACCAAGATGTCGGCTGAAGTATTCTCAGTATTCTATCAGTTCGCCGACGTGTTCGCGTTCCTCATTCTCTCGGCCGCAGGTCTTGCCATCGTGTTCGGTATGATGGGCGTCATCAACATGGCGCATGGCGAGTTCATCATGTGCGGCGCTTATGTCACCGTCGGCCTTGTGAATCTAGGCGTTCCGCTCGCAATTGCGCAGATCCTGGCCGCGCTCACGGCGGGGCTCATCGGTGTCGTCGTCGAGTTCCTGGTCGTGCGGCGCTTCTACAAGCGGCCGCTGGACTCTCTGCTCGCGACCTGGGGCCTTAGTCTGATCGTAACGCAATCGATGCTTCTGATCGTAGGCTCCGCGGTGCGGGGCATCGGAACGCCCGAGGGAAGTTTTGCGATCGGTGGCTATACGTTTTCGACCTATCGTCTGGTGCTGTTCGCGTGCGCGGTAGCGGTGCTGGCCGGTCTTTACATCATCTTCATGAAGACGCGATTCGGCGTGATCTCGCGCGCCACGATGCAGAATGCGGCCATGGCGAAGGCGCTGGGCGCGCGCACTGGCCGCATCTATGCGATCAGTTTCGGAATCGGCACGGGTCTCGCCGGGCTTTGCGGGGCCCTCTACGCACCAACCATGACGCTGATCCCGACCATGGGAGCGACCTTCGTGGTCGAAAGCTTTGTCACAGTCGTGATCGGAGGGGCGAACGTGCTGCTCGGAACAGCGCCAGCGGCCGTGTTGCTGGCCATGATCCGGATGGCGCTGAACGCGAGCTACGGCCAGGTCATCGGGCAGATTGGCATGCTGGTCGCTGTTATTTTGATCATTCGGGTTCTGCCCGAGGGACTCTCCAGTGTTCTAGTTCGTCGTGGGCGCTAAAGGGAACCGTGATGTTGAAGCTGCTGGAAGGTCCGCAGACCCTCGGACGTGGCAAGGTCTTCTGGTCCAGCTTCCTTGTCGTGCTCGCGGGCGCGCTGACATATCCGCTGTTCGCTGAATCCTACGACGTTGGCAATTTCGCCTACTTTCTGATCTGGATCTTCATGGCGCTCGGCCTATGCTTGATGTGGGGTTATGGCGGCATGCTATCGTTCGGCCAGACCTTGTTCTTCGGCATCGCCGGCTACGGGTACGGCGTGCTCGCGATCAACATGGGCGGCGGCACAGCAACGATCGTCGCGCTGATGCTCGCCGTTGTCCTAGCGATGGTGGCGGCGGGCATCCTCGGCTATTTCATGATTTGGGGCGGTATCAGCGGCATCTTCTTCGGTATCGTGACGTTGTCCGCGACCCTCGTGCTCGCCTTCTTCCTTGGCCAAACTGCAGGGCCGGAGTGGCACATAGGCTCGGCTCGGCTCAACGGCTTCAACGGCATGAAGGGCATGGACCCGCTGACCGTGGGCGACTTGTTTATCGAAGGATCGACGCTGTACTACGTCATGATCGCGTTGATCGTGATCGTCTACCTCGCGCTGCGCATGCTGGTGAATTCGGGCATAGGCAACGTCATCGTGGCAACGCGGGAAAACCCGCAGCGTGCCGAGATGCTAGGTTACGACGTCCGGAAATATCAGCTGCTCACTTTTGTGATTGGCAGCGGCCTCGCCGGCCTCAGCGGCGCGTTGTACACGTCCTGGGGACAGTTCATCACGCCGTCCAGCATCGGCCTGCCCGCTGCGGCAATGCCCATCATATGGGTAGCGTTCTCCGGACGGAGCGATCTGACCGCGACGCTGGTCGGATCGTTCCTGCTGCTGCTCGGCTTTCAGACCATCACGGTCTACAGCCAGCAGGCAGCACTCGTGTTGATGGGGGCGCTGCTGCTCGCCACGGTGATGCTGGCGCCGCAGGGTTTTGTGCTCGGCATCGGCAAGTTTGCTGCCGACTGGTGGAGCGGGCATCGGCGGCGCGAGGAGAGCCCCGTCATGGCGGAGGCTGGTCGCTTGCAATCGGAAGAGACCTGATCATGGCGCTGGTTGAAGTCAAAGGCGTATCCAAGCGTTTTGGCGGATTGACCGCAGTCTCCGACGTTGACCTCACGGTCAACGCCGGCGAGGTCCACTGCCTGATCGGACCCAATGGCGCCGGCAAGAGCACATTGTTCAAGCTGATCGTGGGTCTTTACCCGCCGAGCCAAGGCAGCATCCTGTTCGATACCGTCGACATCACGGCTGAACGTCCATATGCGCGCGTGCAGCGGGGCATGAGCATCAAGATGCAGGCTCCGAGCGTGTTCAAGGAGCTGCCGGTTCGGCAGAACATCCAGATCGCGCTCCAGGAGCGATTATCCGGTGCGGAACGCATCGCCGAGGAGGATCGCCTGCTGACTCTGCTCAACCTCGGGCCGGACAGCGAGAAGCTCGCGGGTGCGCTGTCCCATGGCCAGCAGCAATGGCTCGAGATCGGGATGGCGCTGGCGCTGAAGCCTCAGCTCCTGCTGCTGGACGAGCCGACCGCCGGCATGTCTCCGGATGAAACGTTCAAGACCGGCGAGTTGATCAAGTCGTTCAATGCCGAAGGCATGACGGTGCTTGTCGTCGAGCATGACATGGCCTTCGTGCGTCAGGTTGCCCAGCGCGTCACGGTGTTGCATCTCGGCAAGATTTTCGCGCGCGGTGATCTCAAAGGCATTTTGCAGGACGAAAAGGTCGCGCAGATCTATCTCGGTAAGACCCATGCTCGCTAAACCCAATCCCACTGACCAGATTCTCGACGTATCGGAATTGTGGGCGGGATACGGTGCGACGCCGATCCTGCAGGGCGTCACCATGTCGGTCTCGCGCGGCGAGATCGTCGGCGTGATCGGCCGTAACGGTGTAGGCAAATCGACTCTGATGCGGTGCCTGATCGGTTTGCTGCAGACCTGGCGTGGCACGATCAGCTTCATGGGGCAGGACATCACAAGGCTCGAAGCCGACGCGCGGGCGAGGGCAGGCTTTGGCTACATCCCGCAGGGACGCGATGTCTTTCCGCAGATGACTGTCGAGGAAAACCTGCAGGTAGGAGAGTTGATTGGCGGTCCCGGTGGCAAGAAGCTGCCTGAACTCGTCTATGAGTATTTTCCGCGACTGAAAGAACGCCGGCGGCAGCCCGCAGGCACCATGTCGGGCGGCGAGCAGCAACAGCTCGCTATAGGCCGTGCGCTGATCGGCAATCCGTCCTTGATGATCCTGGACGAGCCGTCCGAGGGTATCCAGCCCTCGATCGTCCAGCAAATCTGCGAGGCGCTGAGGTCGTTTCGGAACGAGCTCGGCACCACGATTATCTTCGTAGAGCAAAATCTCGACACGATCCTGGCGATCGCCGAGCGTTGTTACATCATGGAGAAGGGCAAGATCACGCAATCGCTGGCAGGTGGCGAGGTCAACGAGGACAATGTTCGCGAGCAGCTCCTACTCTGAATGGCCACATGGCATGTTTTCAAGTCGTCAATAGGGAGGGAATGGACATGGATCTGGGACTCAAGGGAGCGAAGGTTCTCGTCACCGGCAGCACCAAGGGGATCGGCAGGGCGATCGCTGATACATTCGCGGCGGAGGGCGCGGATGTCGGAATCTGCGCGCGCAACCAGGCAGACGTCGATACCGCAGTCACCGCGATCAAGGCCAAGGGCATCGCCGCGTATGGTAGCTCGGTCGATGTCTCGAACGGTCCGGCGCTCAAGGCCTGGGTCGAGGACATGGCCTCCAAGCTAGGCGGCATTGACATCGTCGTTGCCAACGTTAGTGCGCTGTCGATCGGACAGGACGAGGAGAGCTGGGAGAAGGAATTTTCGACCGACATGATGGGTACGGTGCGGCTGGTCAATGCAGCGATGCCGTATCTGGAGAAGAGCAAGGCCGGCGCGATCGTCACCATCTCCAGCGTGTCAGGCCGCGAGGTCGATTTCGCCAGCGGTCCCTACGGCACGTTCAAGGCCGCAATCATTCACTACACGCAAGGACTTGCCTTCCAGCTTGCCGGCAAAGGCATCCGCGCCAATTCGGTGTCGCCGGGCAACACCTATTTCGAGGGCGGTGTCTGGAATCAGATTAAGGACGGCAATCCCGAGCTGTACAAGAGCGCATTGGCGCTGAACCCTACCGGCCGCATGGGCACGCCACAGGAGATGGCGAACGGCGCGGTGTTCCTCGCCAGCAAGGCGGCGAGCTTCATCACGGGAACCAACCTCGTGGTCGATGGGGCCCTCACGCGCGGCGTGCAGTTCTAAGCACCGAGAGCCGCATGGTCACCACACCGGGTGGGTTGCGGAGTAGGTGGCCGAAGCCGCTTTCGACAATAAGAAGGCTGTCAAATGTCAGCAGATCCAATTCACTACAAATCGATTATCGAACTCTCCGATCTGTTCCGCCGGGGCGAGCTGCTGCCCTCGAAGGTAACCGAGGCCATAGTGAGCCGGATCGACAAGCTCGATGGAAAGTTCCACAGCTACGCACTCGTTCTCGCTGAGCGCGCCATGGCGCAAGCGAAGTTATGTGACGCCGAGCTAGCGAAAGGCATCTGGCGCGGACCGCTGCACGGCGTGCCGATCGGATTGAAGGATCTCTGCTACACGACCTTTGCGCCGACTGCGGGCGGCACGACGATGCACGCCAAATTTATCCCGCCCTTCAACGCGACCATCGTGGACCGGCTCGAGCATGCCGGCGCCATCATACTCGGCAAGCTGAAGATGACTGAGGGCGCCTACACTAGTCATCATCCGAACGACGAGGCACCTCTCAATCCCTGGGGCGTCGACTACTGGGTCGGCTCTTCCTCAAGCGGATCGGGCGCGGCAACCTCGGCGGGCCTATGCTTCGGTTCGATTGGCACTGATACTGGCGGCTCGATCCGGTTTCCGTCCGCAACCTGCGGACTGACAGGAATCAAGCCTACCTGGGGACGCGTCAGCCGTCACGGCGTGTTTCCGCTGGCGGACTCGCTCGACCATGTCGGGCCGATGTGCCGGAGCGCGGCCGATGCCGCCGCTATACTTGGCGTCATGGCGGGCGCCGACGTGAATGATCGCACGGCCCTGCAGGCGCCGGTGCCGAACTATCTGGCCGGTATCGGTGACGGCATCCGGGGCGTACGGGTCGGCGTGGACCGCAGCTACATCCAGGACGGGGTCGATCTCCAGGTCGTCGCTGCGTTGCTGGAAGCCGAACGCACGCTGGCAGCGCTCGGTGCCGATATCCGCGAGGTCAAGTTCCCGGCCTACCAGAAGCTTGTCAGCATGTGGATCCCGATGTGTTCGATCGAAACGGCGGAGGCGCACCTGGAGACCTATCCGTCGCGAAAATCGGAATACGGCCCCGATCTGGCGCAGCTGATCGAGCAGGGCAGGTCGATGAGCGGTGTCGAAATCGCGCAGATCCATCATGAGCGACTGAAGTTTTGCGGCAGTCTCGCCGCCTTGTTCGGCGATATCGACCTGCTGCTGATCCCGACAATGCCTGTGCCGATGCCAACGCTGACCAAGATGGGCGAATACGGTGCTGATCCGAACGTGCTGCTCAGTATCCTGCGCTTCACCGCAGTGTTCGACTTCTCGGGCAGCCCCACTATCACGCTGCCGAACGGGATGGCGTCGGACGGCCTGCCGCTCAGCATGCAGTTGGTGGGTCCGCATTTGTCCGAGGATGTGCTTGCCCGCGCTGGTCATGCCTTCCAGTCGGTGACGGACTGGCATACCCGGCGCGCGCCCATCGAATGAACGGTGTCTCACGGAATATCAAGACGCGCGCGCAATCTCATAGCCTGCGAAGGCGCCTGGAAGATAGGGCTCATTTAGCGAGTCCGAGACGAAGTGGGGTTGGTGAGCGCAGCGGTCAGTCGGCAACCGATATGGCTTGGTCGCAAATGGAGCAGTTTCGCGAACTGATAAGGAAATTGCCGAAAGCTTATCAGTGGTGGCCGGGCGTAGATAGGGTGACGCCGCCGGCCCATCTAGCAGGCATGAGTTGTGGAAAGCCAGCTACGGCCATGAGCGGAAGTCGAACCGCATATCGTCGATCTCAGCGGATGTATGGGTAAGCGCTTTTGGGGAGCCCCTAGAGACCCGGACACCACCCGAATTCAATGACTTCCTACCGTCCGTAGGACTTGCAGTCAGTTACGGATGGCCTAAGCGGCGCGGTCCGATCGACTGAAACTATTTCGGCTCGGCCGGTTCGCTCGCAAGCGGCTGCAATCCCTTTGTCATATCGTCGAGACGCTTCTGCCATTCGGCTCCGGCCATGAAAGCGAGGACGGGAGCATCACCGGGTGAGCTCCTGATGTATTCGGGATCGCTGAGGCTCTCGGCGATCGCGGCTTCCAGCTTCTTCGCAATGTCGTCGGGCGCGCCCTTCGGAAGCGCAAAGCCGCGTTCGGCGGTCATGATGACGGGAACGCCGGCTTCCTCGGCCGTGGGGACGCTGGGCAATGATAAGGAGCGAGCCTTAGACAAGATTGCGACAGCCCGGAGCTCTCCTTTGTTGGTGCCGTGAAGCTCAGGCACTTCGCTCAGGCTGACCATCCCTACATCCAGATGGCCGCCGAGCACGTCGGTCCTCTGCGCTGCTGTTCCGCGATAGGAAATCTCATTGGGCTCGACGCCGGCGGCCTTTGCGAGGATGCGGAGGGCCAGATGCCCGTTCGTGCCTGCGCCGTTATGGCCGAACGTGACTGAACCGGGCGTCTTGCGCAGCGCGTCGAGAACGCTAGCGAGCGTCGTGAACGGGCGTCGTTGCGAACGACGATCACGCCGGGATCGTCGACCACGCGCGCGACCATTCGGATCTCGTCGATGGTGTACTGGGTCTTCCGCGTCATCGGCAGAAAGTTGTAGCCGGGCACGTTGACCACCCCCATCGAATAGGCGTCGGGAGCGGCGCGTGCGATCGCGGTGAACGCGATCTCGCCGCCGGCGCCGGGCTTGGTGAGGACGACAAACCGCGCGTTTCCGCCGAGCCGCTTCTCGCCGAAGGGAAGCAGCTTCCGAGCCATGACGTCGGTCCCGCCACCCGCGGCGAAGCCAACGACGACCTCGACCGGCTTGTCATCGGGCCACGCGGCCATCGCCGCCCCCGAGGCCGTCAGGCCAAGCATCAGTACGACTGTTCGAACTTGCCCGAGCATGAAGGCCATTCTTTTCGTTCCTCTTAGCGAACAATTGGCGGCTGCTGGGCCTGAACCCTTGCCTATCTCGTCCGGCATTACCGATGCGATTCCATGAGCCGTCCAGCAACAGGAACGCGCGCGACCAACACGCAACCGCTCTCGGATTCCGTGATGTAGAGGTTCTTGTTGTCGGAGCCGCCATAGGCCACGTTGGTCGTGGCGAGGCCCTGGCAAGAGCGAACCCGATAGAGCGGTTCGCCGAGGCGGCTGAAGATCCAGACGGTGCCTAGACCGGCGTGGGCGATCGCAAGGTTGTCCTGCTCGTCCATCGCAAGGCCGTCGGGGCCACCTAGGCTGCCTGACAGCTGGATGAATATCCCGACCTTCGATGCGGTGCCGTCAGGCATCAGCGGTATCCGCCAGATGGCATTCCCCCGGGTGGCGGCCACGTATAGAATATGTTCGCTGCCGTTCAGCACGAGACCATTCGGGCTGGGGACGTTGCTGACGATCTGGTCGAGCGCTCCGTCCACCCGCAACCGATAGACGCGGCCGGTCGGGTCGTGAATGCCTGTTTGGCCCTGGTCGGTGAAATAAATGTCGCCATTGCTGGCGAAGACCAGATCGTTGACGCCCTTGAAGCGCTCCGACCAGCGCCGCTCCAGCATGGGGGTGACCTTGCCGCTGGCCGGGTCGAGCGTCATGAGGCCATGGCGGTAGTCCGTGATGACGATCCGCCCGTCGCGTGCGAACTTCAACCCGTTCGGCTCGCCGTCATATTCGGCGACCAGCGTGAATTCTCCGGCGGGCGAGATGCGGAAGATGCGTCCGTAGGGAATGTCCACGATATACAGATTACCGTCGCGGCCGAATGACGGGCCTTCAAGGAAGGAATCCGCCACCAGTCCGCGGCGGTTGACTAACGACCATGCATTCTCGGGGTCTTTGCGTCGAAACTTGTCTGGCAGGCGGGCAAAGACCTCAGTCTTGATTTCTTCGGGCGGTGTATACATCAGGGTATCTCCTCAAGGCACGGCAGTGACTTGCGAAGGCAGCCACATTGCGATTTCGGGGAAGATCACCAGCAGGCCGAGCAGCGCGAACATGATCAGGTGAAACGGGATCGTGCCCGCGACGACGTCGCTCAGCTTGCCCGACCATATGCTCTGGATCACGAACAGGTTGATGCCGATCGGCGGCGAGATCTGGCCCATCTCGATGAACAGCACCAGGATTACGCCGAACCAGATTGGATCGATGCCGTACTGGACCAGAACCGGATAGAGCAGCGGCACTGTCACCACGATCATGCCGAGGCTTTCGACCAGGCAGCCCAACACCGTGTAAAGAACGAACAGGGCGAAGAAGAACTCCAGCCTGGAAAGCTTCAGATTGACGAGAAACTGCGTGATCTGCTCGCCGACGCCGGCATAACTGATGGCGTAGGAGAACAGGAAGGCGGCATAGACGATGAACAGGATGTTGCCGCACACGCGCACGGTGGTTTGCAAGGCGTGCCAGAGGATCGCGACGCTGAATTCGCCCCAAAACGCCGCGATGATCATCGCCAGGACGCAGCCGACCGCCGCCGCCTCGGTCGGCGTGACCAGCCCCGAATAGATGCTGCCGATGGTGCCGCCGATCAGCACCATGAACGGGATGACGTCGAGCAGGGCCGCGAGCAGTTCTCGACCCGAACGAGCGCCAACCTCGCGCGGAGCGATCCCGGGTCTTAACCAAGCATGTATGGCGATATAGGCCATGAACATCGCGGTCAGCAGCAAGCCCGGCATCACGCCGGCCATGAACAGTTTCGCGACCGACGTCTCGGTGAATGTGCCGTACACGATCATCGCGATGCTCGGCGGGATCAGGATGCCGAGCGTGCCGCCCGCCGCCAGCGAGCCCGCGGACAGGCGCGGACTGTATTTGCGCTTTTGCAATTCGGGCAACGCCACCCGCCCGATCGAGGCGGCGGTGACCACGCTCGAGCCGCTGATGGCCGCAAAGATGGCGCATCCCGCGATGTTAGTCTGCAGCAGGCCGCCGGGAATCCAGGATACCAGCTTGGACAGGCCATGATACACCCGCAAGCTCAGCCGGCTCTCTTGCAGGATCTCGGCCATCAGGATGAACAGCGGGATCGCGCTCAATGTGAAGCTGTTCATGCTGCCCCAACTGACGAGGCCGATGCCCTTCAGTCCGGGCAGACCTGCATGCAGCAGCAGATAAAGGACAGATGGGACTGTGATCGAAAACGGGATCGTCATTCCCACGCAAAGCAGGCCGACGAAGATCGCCAGGACAAAAATCAGTTCGACGCCCGGAGTCATGACTGCGCACCCCTGCGAAGGCGGCGAGCCTTGGTGAGGATCGTTCGGAGAAGGGCGAGGCAGAGCAGGAACATGCCGATAGCCATGGTGGTCTGCGGCATCCACAACGGCGTCTGCAGCGGCGTGGGCGCCACGTCCTCCGAGCGCCACGAGTTCATGACCAGGCGCGTCAGCTGCCAGGTAATCAATGCGGAGGCGACCAGTGATATCAGGTCGAACACGATCTGCGACACTAACCGGGCGGATTGTCCGAGGCGGGCCTGAACCAGCTCGACCCGGTGAAATGCACCGTGGGCCTCCGCGACCGACATACTCAGGAAGGTCATGGCCACCAGCAGATAGCCACCAATCTCGTCGGTGATCTGGAGCGATGTCGCGAATAGATTGCGTGCGATCGCCTCGGCCCCGATCAGGACGATCATGGCCATCAGGAAGAGCGCGCAGATTGCTTCTGAGGCGTTCTCGATCGGGCCTGGGCCCGATGAGACGTTGTCGATGAAGTGGACGGCGCCGTCAGGCGCCACCTCCTTGATCTCCATGCTGCCAGCCATGATCGATTACCGGCCAAGCGCCGCACGAACCTGCTTGAGCGCGGTCGCAGCATCCGGGCCCTTCGATTTTGCCCATTCATCCCAATAGGCCGAAATCGCCTTCGTGCCGACGTCGAGATCGCCGGGTTGCGGCTCGGTCACCGTCATGCCGCCTTCGGCGAATTTCTTGCTGAGGTTGTCTTCCTCATCGGCCATCGCCTTGGTGATCAGTGGCATGTTGTCGGCGACCGCCTTGCGGACCTTGCCCTGGAGCTCTGGCGACAGCTTGTTGAAGCGCTCCTTGTTCACGATGACGACGGAGTTGAAGTAGTTGATGCCCAGCCGATAGTTGTACTTCAGCAGGTCCTTCCAGGTGTTTCCGCCGCCGGTGTTGGCGGTGAGGACGCCATCGACGATGCTGCGGTCGAGTGCGGACGGAACTTCCGGGGCGCCGAGCGTGACCGGCACGCCGCCGAGCCGCTTGATGAACTCGCCTTGCTCGGGCGACGTCACGCGGATCTTCTGGCCTTTGACGTCGGCCAGCGACGTCAACTTCTTGCTCGAGAATGCCACCTGGTAGGGATAGAGATATTGCCCGAGCACCAGGAGGCCCTTCTTTTCGAAGGCCTTCTCCAGGTACGGCGCCATGATGTCCGCCGCCTTCTTGTATTCATCGAGCGAGCGGATCAGCATCGGCAGTCGCAGGACGCCGCCGATCGGAACGTTGCCGAGAAAATATCCATCGTCGCCCATTTGCACGACGTCGTCGCTGACGGCTTGGGTGATGGTGGTGGTGTTGATCGGAAGCGAGCCCCCGAGATGCAGCCGGACCGACAGCTCACCGCCGGTGTCCTTTTCGATCTGTTCAGCGACGGCACTCATGCCCTTGGCCGCTGCCACCGTGGCCACGGGATTGTAGATATAGAGATCCCATTTCTCGGCAGCTCCGGCTGGTGCTGCAAGGCCCGCCAATGCAAGTGCCCCAGCGATCACGCCCGCAAATTGGCGACGGCTCGTCGATATCATTGTTTTCTCCCGAGTCTTTTTGTGGTTGGGCGAAACTATGTTTGATCGCGTTCCGCCCAGCAAGAGAGCGGAGGGCCGCAATCAATCGCATATGTGATATTTGCCGCGACCGAGCCGAACAGTATTGATCCAATTGCAATCACGTAGAAGTTGGACGTCCCGCGCGGCACGCGCCAGCCGTCGCGGCCAATGGAACGAAAGAGCTTCGGGATGGACACGACCCCTGCAGACGGCCCGTTGGGCGGAATTCGCGTGATCGACCTGACCAACGTGATCATGGGACCGTTTGCGACGCACATCATGGCCGATCTCGGGGCTGACGTGATCAAGATCGAGAGCGAGGAGGGCGACTCGTTCCGGACCTACCGGCCCAATCGCCATGAAGGCATGGCCGGCGGCTTCCTTCATCTGAACCGCAACAAGCGCAGTGTTATGCTCGACCTGAAGCATCCTTCGGGGATGGAGGCGCTGCGCAAGCTGATCGCGACGGCCGACGTGTTCGTTCACTCGCTGCGGCCTAAGGCCATCGACAAGCTCGGGCTTGGCTATCAGGCCGTCCGCGCCGTCAAGCCTGATATCATCTATTGCGGCGCTTACGGGTTCAGCGAGAAGGGACCCTACCGCGACAAGGCTGCCTATGACGATATCATCCAGGCCGGCTCCGGGCTCGCTGCATTGCATATGGTCGCGCGCGGCGAGCCGGCCTTCATGCCGACGGTGCTGTGCGACAAGCTGTCCGGGCAAGCGATCGCCTATTCGGTGATGGCAGCCCTGTTCCAGCGCGAGCGTGGTGGCGGAGGGCAGGCCATCGAGGTGCCGATGTTCGAGACCACGGCGGAGTTCGCCTATATCGAGCATTTGCTCGGCTTTGCCTTCGAGCCGTCGCTCGGCGACCCCGGCTATGCCCGCGTCGTCAGCCCGCGCCGCAAGCCGTTTCGCACCGGCGACGGTTATATGTGCATCCTTCCCTATTCGGATCGCAACTGGCGCGACTTCTTCGACTTCGTGGGGCGCCCAGAAATGAAGTCCGACGCCCGCTTCTTTCCGCTGGTCGAGCGAGTAGCCCATCTTGAGACACTCTACGAGATCATTGAGCAGGAAGCCCCCCGGCATTCTACGGCCTCATGGGTGTCGTTCTGCGACGACGTCAGCATTCCCTGTATGCCCGTCCTGGGTCTCGCGGATCTGCCAGACGACGAACACATGAAGGCGGTCCAGATGTTCAGCCGTGCCGAGCATCCATCGGAGGGAGCATACAAGTCGATACGGGCGCCGGTGTCCTTTAGCTCCTCGCCGTTCCGAGTTCGCCGCCATGCGCCGCGGCTGGGCGAACATACGGCCGAGTTGCTCGCGGAGATCGGAGTGCATGTGCCGAAGACAATCTCCCCGAGCGGCAAGAGCAAGTGAGGCGGGTTGATGATGAATATTCTGCCAAACGACGACTTTGGACGAATGGAGGCTTGAATGCGCGCGTTCCGGTTTGAATCTCTGACCTTACCGCCCGAAGCAGACGCAATGCGGCGCAAGGTCCGCGCCTTCCTGAAGGAAGAGCGTGACAACGGCCGCTACGCCGCACACCGGACATCCTGGTCGACATTCGATCCGGAGTTCAGCAAGCGCGCCGCCAAGGCGGGCTTTATCGGCATGACCTGGCCGAAACGCTATGGCGGTGGCGAATACTCCAACTTGCAGCGCTTCGTCGTGACCGAGGAGATGCTGGCGGCCGGCGCGCCGGGTGGCGCGCACTGGATTGCGGATCGGCAATCCGGTCCGCAGATTCTCAAGCATGGCAGCGAGCGGGCGCGCGAGCTGATTCTGCCCAGGATCGCCGCGGGCGAGTGCTATTTCGGCATTGGCATGAGCGAACCCGATTCCGGCTCCGACCTTGCAGCCGCCCGCACCAAGGCGGACAAGGTCGAAGGCGGCTGGGTGATCAACGGTACCAAGATATGGACCTCGAACGCGCACCGCGTTCACTATCTGATCGTGCTGGCCCGCACCGAGCCGCCCAGCGAGAACCGTCACGCAGGCTTGTCCCAGTTCATCGTGGATACGGGCTCGGAAGGTATCGAGATCAGGCCGATCATGAACCTGTCGGGAGGGCACGAGTTCAACGAGGTATTCTTCAAGAACTGCTTCGTTCCCGACGACATGATGATCGGAAGGCCCGGCGAAGGCTGGACGCGCGTGACGGGCGAGTTGGCGTTCGAGCGCGCCGGCCCGGATCGCTTTATGTCGGACATCAGGCTTCTCGTCGAACTCGTCGACAAGATCGGGCGCGAGCCGAATGAGCGGCAGGCGGTCGAGATCGGCCGGCTCGCGGCTCACTTCGCCACATTGCGCCGGATGTCGTCGTCGATCGCCGGGCTATTGGAGCGTGGCGAAAGTCCGGTCACCGAAGCTGCACTGGTCAAGGATGTCGGCACGGCATTCGAGCGGGAAGTCCCGGAAGCAGTGCGGAAGCTGTTGCCGGTCGAGGCAAGTCTCGATGACGATGACGAGTATTCGCAGGCGATGGCACATGTGTTGCTGCACGCGCCATCATTCACTATTCGCGGCGGCACGCCGGAAATCCTGCGCGGGATGATTGCCCGCGGTCTTGGCCTGCGCTGACGGGGAGAATGCCATGGAAGACATGTCCGCCATTGTGCTCGAACAGGCCGATCGCCTCTTTGCGCAACACATCGACAAGAAGGTTCTCTCCGCGGCCGACGCGGGGCAATGGCCCGATGCGCTCTGGGGCGCGCTGGAAGATGCCGGCCTGCCGTTGGCGCTGGTGCCCGAATTGAAGGGCGGCGCGGGGCTCGCGCCCGACGTTGGGGCAAACCTGATCCGCAGGTCCGCATTTCATTCCGCCCCGCTGCCGCTGGCGGAGACCATGATCGCCAACGCGCTCTGGACCGACGCGGGTGGCGAAGTCATCGCAGGCGCGGTGACGCTTGCGCCGGTTAATCCGCAGGATCGCATCACGCTCGTCTCGGGTGCGGCAGGCACGACTTTGCAAGGTATCGCCCGGCATGTCGCCTGGGGCCAGCAGGCGCCGACCGCGCTTGTCCTTGCACGCGACGCGAATGGCAAGGCCTTCCTCTGCCGCGTGCCGACCGCCAGAGCGCGTTCGAACAAGACGCGGCGCAACGTCGCCTACGAGCCGCGCGAAGGTGTCGACTTCAGCGGCGTGCAGTTGGCCGTGAGCGATGTCCTGCCGGCGCCCGCCCGTCTCGGAGTTGACGGCCTGATGCCCTTCGGCGCTGCTATCCGTGTGCAGCAGATGATCGGCGGGATGGAACGGTGCATGGATTATGCGCTGTCCTACGCCAATGAGCGGGTGCAGTTCGGCCGCCCGATCGCGAAATTCCAGGCCATTCAGCACATGCTGGCGATTGCGGCAGGCCACTTTGCCGCGGCGTCTGCGGCAGGCGACGCACTGACGGAGTCGCCGCGGCTGGGCGATGACGCGCTGGCCGTGGCGATTGCAAAATCACGATGCGGTGAATCTGCCGGTCAGGTCGCGGCCCTCTGCCATCAGGTCCATGGCGCGATGGGGTTTACCCAGGAGCACCCGCTGCACTACGCCACCCGACGGCTCTGGTCGTGGCGCGACGAATGGGGCGCGGAGCCCTGGTGGCAGGAAAAGATCGGCCGGATGATCTGCGCGCAAGGCGGCGAGGGCCTCTGGCCGCTGCTCGTCGATCGGTCGGCAGCCGCCGGCGCGGCCTAAATCGAGGCTGTGGGGCGAAGATAGCGCTGCACGACATCGTTGAGCAGCGTGACGATCTCCGTCTGCCGCCGCGTGATATCCTGGAGAGGGCCTGAGACCGCGACGGCAAGCGCGCGGTTCCACCCGTCGATGCCCTCAGGCAGCGGCACGGCAATCGATCCGGCGCCGGGGGTGACGAGACCAGCCGAGAAGAAGAACCCCTCATGCCGCGTGCGCTCGACGTTTTCCAGCACCTGATTGATGTCGATCCGGGATATGTCGAGCGCGGCTTCCGCGTTGGTGCGCGTGCACAGGCTGCGGATCTCCTTGTCGCTGCTCGACGTCAGTAGCGAAAACCCGGTGGCCGACCAGACCACGAGGCGCCTGGACCCGGGCGGGACATGAAAGCGCATCGTCGCGCGGGCCTGCAAAACGTGGATATACTGCGCATAGATCCCGCTCCGCGCGGCGATGATGACGGTGTCACCCGTTTTCTGGGACAGCTCTTCGAGCATCCTCATCAGGCTGCCGTTTCTGACAGGGCCCTTGTCGAGCCAGGTCCCGAGCAAGGTGACGCGCGGCGAGGGCAGGAAGCTGCGGCTGTCCTGAAGATAGTCCATGTAACCCAGCTCGACGAGGCAGTTGAGCAGGATCGAGGTCGACGATTGCGGAAATCCCAGCCGCTCAGCCACTTCGGCAACGCGCGCGTCCCGCTGGATCTCGTCGAAGAACTCCAGAACTCGCAGCACACGTCCCGCCGACTTGACCGATCCTGCCGCCGGCGGGCCGTAGCTCGTGGCTTCCGTGATCTGATCGTCTGCTGTTGCTTTCTTGCTTCTTCTGGCCATCGTCTGACTCTGCCGGCAATTCCGCAGACATCCGTTAAAGCCGAGCCGAAATCCTTGTTTCGTGTCCGTTTGGCGGCACGTTAATCGCCTTGCGCAGGCAGGTCCAGTCGAGCGCGCGTCGACAGGGCGAGTATCCCGTTTCGGCAGATCCGTCATGACTTCCACATCGTCCTCCGCTCACATATAGGGCGACGATGAAGTACAGCGTCTGAGTCGCGTGTGAGTTTCCAGCTTTCGATCCTAAAGATTCTCGACGGCCAGAGCGACGGACGCGCCAGCCTCGAGGTCATCAAGCAGCACCTTGCCATTCTCTATACGAGTGGCCAGGAATGGACCGGACGGATGAAGCGGCTCGCCGAACGTGCGCCGGACCTTGATATCTTCGGCCAGAAGCTGGTCGTGCGCGAACCGGGCGTGTGGACCATCACCGAGGAAGGCCGCAGCTTTCTCGTGATCCTCGAGCGGCCTGCCGTGGTCCATCGCGAAATTGCGCCCGCCGAGCCGAGCCCGGCCGTCCCGATTACGGGGGCAAGCACTGGCCCGTACCGCAGTTTTCGTTGAACGACGCGTGCGCCCTCGCGCTCACCTGCCGGTAAAGCGCGGCGCCCGCTTCTCGACAAAATGGGCAACGCCCTCTTTGAAGTCTTCCGTCCCACGGCAGATCGCGACTTCGCTGTTCGCGAGCTGCGTGGCTTCGGCCAGTGTTTGCCGGGGAGCCGCGGTCAGTTGCTGCTTGATGATCCGCATCGAACGGGGGGAGCAGAGTTTGGCGAAGTCCGAGGCCGTCTGTTGCACGGTCTCGCGAAAAGTATCCGCGGGCAGCATTCTGACCAGGCCGAGCCGCTCGGCTTCCGCCGCCTCGACCACGCGCCCCGAAAGAAGAAGGTCCGCCGCATTCATCGGTCCGATGAGCTGACGCAACATCCAGGCGCTGCCGTGCTCTGCGATCAGGCCGCGCCGAGCAAAGGACGTGGTCAGCTTTGAGCCAGCTGCCATGAAGCGGAGATCGCAATAGAGTGCGATGCAAAGACCGACGCCCGCGATCGCGCCATTGATGCCTGCAATGATCGGTTTGGGAACGGCGAGCAGGTAGCTGTAGCGCTGCGCCAGATCACCGTCGCTTATGGGGGGAACGACGGGTGCTGCGGCGGCTGCGTTTCCCGACGACGCGTCGGAAAGGCGGCCCATGTCGGCGCCCGCGCAGAAGCCCCGGCCCGCGCCGGTGATCACGATCGCTCGCACGTCGTCGTCCTCGGACGCGATCGCTATCAGGCGGCGCAGCTCGCTTTCCATGACGGGCGTCCAGGCGTTCATCTTTTCCGGTCGGTCGAACGTGATCGTCGCGACGCGATCGGACACATCGAACTTCATCTGCTCCGCAGCAACCATGGGCGTTCTCCGTTTGGTGAGCGTTCTAGCAAAAGCCGGGAAGCCGCCAAATGGCTTTCGCCGGTAAGAAAACTTTTCTATCTATATGAAAAAGACAGTGAGGGTGCATGTCCAAAGACGTCATCAAAACGGCCAAGCGGCTATTCGAGATCCTGGAATATTTCGACGAAGTGCAGCGGCCATTGAGCTTGAAGGATGTTGCGCTGCAGTTTAGCTATCCCGTTTCCAGCGCTTCGGCGGTGCTCAAGAGCATGGTGGTGCTAGGCTATATAGATTTCGACCGTTACTCGCGAACGTATATGCCGACAATGCGGATCGTTCAGCTGGGGCACTGGGTGCAGGGCGCGCTTTTCGGCGAGCGCGGAATCTCGGCCCTGGTCAATCACCTCAACAAGGAAACGGAAGAGACGGTTAGCATCGCGACCCAGAGCGACCTCTACATGCAATACATCCACGTCCAGCCTTCGCCGCGCACAATCCAGTTTTCGATCAAGCCGGGGACGATCCGTCCGCTCGCGCGCTCGGGCCTCGGGTGGATGCTGCTCAGCGCGCGTTCGGACGAGACCATCGAGAAGCTCGTGCGTCGCATCAATTTCGAGGAAGAAGACCGAAAGAAGAAGGTCGACCTGAAGGAGCTAATGCAGAAGCTCCGCAAGATCCGCAAGGATGGTTACGTCATTTCCCTTCACACTGTAACGGCCGGAGCGGGCGTCATCGGTATGTTGTTGCCGGAGCGGCGCCACGGCCGCATCCTGGCGATCGGCGTCGGCGGTCCGGTCGAACGGCTGGTATCCAAGCGAACGCAGATCCTGAGATCGCTGCGCGAAGGCATCGACAAATTCGTTACGCGGGAGGATCGCGCATCCGCCACAAAAGCCCGCAACTGAAAAGATCCATTTTCACATATCTGTAAATACGCACGCATATCTGTAATGCTCTGGCTTTCAGCTTCGTCCCGGCACATGCTTCCGCCACTCCACGCCTCGAACGCGCGGAGATACAAAATGGTTAGAAGGGTGGAGTGGTGCAGGAGAAGGTCGTCGATCTGAAAACCAAGGACGGGATGATGAACACGTATGTGTTTCACCCGGACCGTCCAGGACCGTTCCCTGTCGTCATCTTCTATATGGACTCGGTCGGCGTTCGCGAGGAGCTGTCCGACATGTGCCGGCGTCTCGCGACAGTCGGCTATTACGTCATCATGCCCAACATGTACTACCGCATGGTCCGCTGCGTCGATCTCGACGCGAACCGCCTGTGGGACCCCGCCTGCGCGGACAAGCTGGAGTTCATGTGGAAGCTCAACCGCCACCTCACCAACACCATGGTGATGGAAGACACCCAGGCCATATTCGACTTCCTCGCCAATGATCCGGCTGCGCGGCAGGGCAAGACGGGATGTGTCGGCTATTGCATGAGCGGCCGCTACGTCTATCGCGCGATGGGCGTGTTTCCCGATCGCATGGCCGCCGGCGCCTCCGTCTACGGCGCGCGTCTCGTCACTGACCAGCCGGACTCCGCGCATCTCGTCACTGAGAAGATCAAGGGCGAGATCTACTTTGCGCTGGCCGAGCATGATCACTACGCGCCTCCCGAGATGCTCGAGCAGGTATCGCGGGCGATCAAGACGACCGGCATCAACGGACGGATGGAATACTATCCGGAAGCCGAGCACGGCTTCGCCTTTCCGACCCGGCGCCTCTACCAAAAGGCCAGCACCGAGCGGCATTGGGAGCGCCTGTTCGATCTCTTTCAGCGCAATCTGAATTGAGCTCGGATGCTGAGCCCATCAGAAATTGAAGGAGCCGCCGCGTTGCCGCGGGCTGGTGAGACAAACCATAAGGGGAGAACGATGAAGCGTGCGGATCGCCGAAAGGTAATGTTGTCTTTGGGGGCCATCGTGGCGGCGACTGTGCAGCTCGCTTACGCGCCCGGCGCGATGGCGGCTGACCCGGTCAAGATCGGCCTTGCGCTGCCTCTGAGCGGCGCAGCGGCGACTTATGGGCAGGAATTGCAGCGGGGCGCTGAATATGCAGCCGACCTCGTCAACCAGCGCGGCGGCATTCTCGGCGGCCGGAAGATCGAACTGGTCTTCGAGGATGAGAAGGGCACGCCGCAAGGCGGCGTCGCCGCGGTCCAGAAGCTGATGTCGGTAGGACGCGTGAAAGCGATAACCGGGGGGACGAACAGCTCGGTCGTGCTTGCCGAGTCTTCGGTCACTAAGAAGCGTATCCTGCAAGTAAACGCTGGCGCGCAGGCTGATGCGATCACCGATCAGGGCAGTCCCTGGCTTTTTCAAGTCAACAACACGGTGTCGCTCAACTCCGAATCATTCAATGCCTACGTCGTCAAGACGCTAAAGCCGAAGTCGGTCGCCTACATGGGCGAGAATTCCGAGTTCAACAAGACGGTCCTCGAGAAGCTCAAGGCGAGCCTCCAGGCCGCAGGCATTGAGCTGGTGAGCACCTCTACTTATGACGCCGAGACTAACGATTTCACGTCCATTCTCACCAAGATCAAGGCGAGCAATCCGGACATGATCTACGTCGCCGACGCCTATCCGGCGCGCGCCGCACAACTGTGGAAGCAGGTGCGCCAGCTCGGCGGCTTCAAAATCGAGGTGATGTCGCCAGGCGTGGTGACGCCGGGCATGATCAAGCCATCGGAGGGCGCCATGAACGGCGTCATTACGGGAGAGATCTTCATGGCATCAGATCCCGGCGCCGAAGGCAAGGAGTTCGTCGAGAACTATCAGAAGAAGTTCAACTCCTCTCCGGGAAAAGGAGAGCTTGTGATCTTCGAAGCGATCAATCTTATCGCCGCCGCGATGGACAAAGCGGGTACCGACAGCGATTACGACAAGATCTCGAAAGTCATCCGCGAAAACTCCTGGCCGAGCCCGAGGGGACTTCTCAAGTTCGATGAGAAGGGTAGGGCGCGGGCGCCGTACTTCTACATTCAGCGAGTCGAGAACGGGGCTGTCGTCCAGGTCGAGCGCGTCAGCTCGAACTGACGGTCGCGCGGATCAATTTAGAAGGCACGTGCGGCTTTGGAACTTCTGGTTCAAACCCTCGTCAACGGATTGGTGCTGGGCGCCGGCTATGCCGTCATCGCCGTCGGCCTGACGCTGATCTTCGGTATCGTGGGCATTGCAAACTTTGCCCATGGCGCGTTCTTCGCCATGGGCGGCTATGCCTGCTACCTGCTGACCTCGCGAGGCGTGACCTATTTCATCGCTGTTCCGTTGTCGGTGCTGATCGTCGTGGGCATCGGCGCCGTCACAGAATGGGTCGTCATCCGTCGCAGCCTGTATGGCGATTCACATCACGGCTCACTGATCGTCACGTTCGCGCTCGGTCAGGCGGCGGTGGCCGGATTGATCCTCATCTTCGGGCCGGACCCGCTCCCCGTGACATCGCCGCTCGGACAAAGCACGATGCGATTTCTCGGTATCTTCGTGACGTCGCAACGCGCGTTCATCTTCGTCTGTTCAGTTTTCGTGCTTGGTGCGCTCGGTCTATGGCTCCGTCTGAGCATAAAAGGCCAGCAGGTCGTGGCCGTCGCCCAGAACGCGCGCGGCGCGCTCTATTCCGGCATCGATGTTCCCTGGATCCGCGCGCTGGCTTTCGTGCTAGGCGTCGCCGCCGCTGGTCTTGCAGGCGCGCTGTTGGCGCCGATCTCGACGATCTATCCGACCATGGGATACAGCGCCCTGATCGTCGGCTTCACGGTCGTCATCCTGGGCGGGATGGGCAGTATTCCAGGCGCGATGCTGGGTGCGCTTCTGATCGGTGTCGCCAACGCGCTGTTCGAAACTTACGTCTCTGTCTCGTGGACGCCCGCGCTGGGCTGGGGCCTCGTCATTGCCACGCTACTGTTCCGACCGCAAGGACTGCTTGGCCAAGTCCAGCAGCATCGGCACTGAGATGGCGGTCCAGGATTTCGGCACGATGATGGACAGGAAGCCGGCCGGCGCCATGAACGGCAACAAGGATGCGCGCGCCGTGCGAGAGGCCATTTACGTCGCCTGCGCCGTCGTGACCATCGCGGTGTTCGCCTTCGCGTTCACCGATCCGTTCGTGGTGACCCTCGCCGGCTACACCTGTGCGTTCGCCCTGTTTGCCCTGAGCATCAACATCATCCTCGGCGGCGTCGGCGAGGTGCCGCTCGGCCAATGTCTATTTTTCGGCGTCGGCGCTTACGGCGCGGCGATCGGAATGGGCAAGCTTGGGCTGCCGTTCGAGGTCGCGGTGCTGATCGCGCTCGTGCTTTCCGTGGTGCTGGCCGCCATCATCGGCGCCATCACGCTGCGTCTGACCGGCGCCTATTTCTCGATCGTGTCTTGGGGCCTGACCGGCGTCGCCATGGTCGCAGCGACGAATCTCGAGGAGATCACCGGGGGACCGCTCGGCCTGTTCGGCTTTCCGCCGATCGAGATCGGTTCGCTTCAGCTGTCGGATCCACAGACCTACTTCGCGGTCACCGCCACCATTCTTCTGCTTGCGATCGTCTTCCTGGTGGTCCTGCGACGGTCTCCTTTCGGCGCCGCCATGGACAGTGTCCGCCAGAATCCCCATCTCGCGCGCTCGGTCGGCGTCGATGTGGCGCGCGTCCGGCTGAAGGCTTTCATGCTGAGCGCGCCGTTTGCCGCACTGGCTGGTGCGCTCGCCGTTCCCTACACGCAGATTGTCACGCCCGAAGTCTTCAGCGTCGCGAACACGGTGGACGGGCTCCTGATGGTCCTGCTGGGCGGCGCGCACCTCGTGGTCGGACCGGTGATCGGCGCTGCGATGTTCACGCTGATACCGCAGGCTATGAACCTCGATCCGAACGTGAGGATCCTGGTGTTCTCGTCGATCATCGTGCTGATCATGATGTTTGCCCCCGGCGGACTACATCAACTGGGCGTTGTTCTGCGTGACCGGCTCGGAAGGAGGAAAGATGACGATCGCAGCCGCTGAGCGTCCAGTCGTCTCGGCCCGGGACATCGTCAAACGATATGGCGGCGTGACGGCCCTGAACGGCGTTAGCCTCGATGTCGAGGAAGGCGAAATCTTTGGCATTATCGGCCCGAATGGTGCGGGCAAGTCGACGCTGTTCGACATCCTCTGTGGCATCACCGTGCCGACCAGCGGATCGATCCGCATCATGGGAAGCGAGATCTCGGGGATGCCGCCTCATCTCATCGCGCGCTCGGGCGTCGCCCGAACCTTCCAGAGAACTGCGGTGTTCGCCGAAAGCACGGTGCTGGAAAATCTCCTGTTCGGGCGCCATGCGAGCTTTCACCACGGCGTCCTTGGCCGCATCGTCGGCAGCAAGCCCTATGTCCGGGATCAGCAGGCGTTCCAGGCCCGCGTCGAGGAGGTTCTTGCGCTGATCGGCCTCGACGGAGAGTGGCACCGGAAGGCCGGCGTGCTGGCCTATGGCGTGCAGCGCCGGCTGGCCGTCGGAATCGCATTGATGTCCGATCCGAAGATCATGTTCCTCGACGAGCCTGCCGCCGGCATGAACGGGCGCGAGACCGCCGACTTCATCGCCCTGATCCGTGCGATCGCACCGGGGCGGACCATCCTGATCGTCGAACACGACATGGCGGTCATCCGGCAGCTCTGCGGCCGCGCGCTCGTCGTCGTCGACGGCAAGCCTGTCGTGGTCGACACGCCGCATCACGTTCTCAGTCATCCGGAAGTCGTGACCGCTTATCTGGGGGCTGACGATGACGAGTGATCGCACGCTGCTGACCGTCAAGGACGTCTCGGCGGCTTACGGTAAGGTCGTCGCGCTCCGCGGCGTCTCGCTCTCCGTCAACCGCGGCGAGATCGTCGCCATCCTCGGCGCCAACGGCGCGGGTAAAACCACGTTGTTGAACGCGATCTCCGGTGTGCTGCCGATCGCTGCCGGCCGCATCGAGTTCGCGGATCAGCGCATCGACGGGCGCAAGCCCTGGACGCTCAGCCGGGCCGGCATCAGCCACGTTCCCGAAGGGCGCGAGATATTCCCGTCGATGACGGTCGAGGCGAATTTGAAGATCGTCGACGCATTCGGCAGCGGGCCCGTGTTTACGGTCGATGACGTGCTCAACATGTTTCCGCGCCTGCGCGAGCGTTTCCGGCAGGCCGCCGGAAATCTCAGCGGCGGTGAGCAGCAGATGCTGGCGATCGGCCGCGGCTTGATGGCGCGTCCGCGGCTCATCCTGTTCGATGAGCCGTCACTCGGTCTGTCGCCGTTCTTCTCCAAATTCGTGCTCGGCGCGATCGGAGCGCTGCGGGCCAAGGGCCTCTCCGCGCTTCTGGTCGAACAGAACATGCGCGCGGCGCTCAAGATTGCAGACCGTGCCTATGTGCTCAGAGTGGGCTCGATCGTGCGCGAAGGAACGGCCGGCGAAATCGCTGATGCCCCCGACATCCAGGAAGCCTATCTCGGCGCTTAGCGGACACAGCTCTTTGCAAGGGATTTGAGACAGACACATGCAGGGTCGACGCAATCTTCCGCTCGATGGCCTTACGGTCATCGATCTTGGTCAGGTCTATCAGGGCCCTTACGCAACTTATCTGATGGCCAAGGCCGGGGCCCAGGTGATCAAGATCGAGCCGCTTGCCGGAGAACCGGTTCGTCAGCGCGACAGCGTCAGTCGCGGGTCGGGCGCACCGTTCGCGATGCTGAACGGTCACAAGAAGTGCATCACGCTGGATCTGAAATCCGCGAAGGGCAAGGAGATCCTCAAGCGCCTGGTCAAGGACGCCGATGTCTTGCTGGAGAACTACGCGCCGGGCGTGATGGATCGGCTCGGGATCGGCTGGTCCGTGCTGCACGAGCTCAATCCCCGGCTGGTCTATGCGTCGGGATCCGGTTATGGGCTGTCGGGCCCGGATAAGGACAATCTGGCCATGGACGTGACTGTGCAGGCCGTGTCGGGACTCATGAGCGTTACCGGCTTTCCGGATAGCCCGCCCGTCAAGGCCGGTCCGGCGCTGGTCGATTTCATGAGCGGAATTCACCTTTATGCCGGGGTGATGACGGCGTTGTACGAGCGGCAGATCACGGGCGTCGGCCGGCTGGTGGAAGTAGCGATGCAGGAGGCCGTGTTTCCCGCGCTCGCCTCGAACCTGGCCTACATGTACGACATCGGCAGGGCACCGCCGCGCACCGGCAATAGACACGGCGGGCTCTCCGCGGCGCCATACAATGTCTATCCGGCGAGTGACGGCTACATCGCGATCATTGCGACCAACGACAAGCATTGGGGCAATCTGCTGCAAGCGATCGGACGGACCGAACTCGCGGACGATCCGCGATTCAGCGACAAGGTCGCGCGCGTTCGCAACATGGACGAAACCGACAAGTTGATCGCGGACTGGAGTTCGAAGATCACCCGCGAGGAGGCCTGCGCTGCACTGGCGAAATTCAAGGTGCCGTCGGCACCGGTCCGCGACCTCGAAGAGGTGTGCAACGACCGGCACATGCATGCACGCGGCATGCTGGAATGGATCGAGCATCCGCAGTTCGGGCGGATCGTCATTCCGGACAGCCCGATCCGCATTCACGGCGCGGACAGGCTGCCGGCCGCGGTCTCTTCCAGATTGGGCGCGAACACCGATGAGGTGCTGTCGTCGATGCTCGACATGTCGGAGCACGAGATCGCTACGCTGCGGAGCGAGGGCGTGATCGGCCCGCGCCCCCCATCCACATAGTGAGAGAATGACGATGTCAGCTTCCGAAACCCTCGTCGTCGAAACAGCCGCGCGTGTCCTTGCGGATCTGGCCGATCCGCAGACCGTTGTCCAGAAGCGCGACAATGCCTGGAAGGCGCCGCTCTGGTCGTCTCTTCAGGAGATAGGACTGGACCTCGCCTGGGCTTCCGAGAGCGCCGGCGGTGCAGGGGCGTCGCTCGGCGATGGCTTCGGCATCATTCGCGAGGCCGGCCGCGCGGCATTGGGAGTGCCGCTCGCGGAAACGCTTCTGGCGGGGTGGCTGCTAGACCGCGCGGGTCTGACCGCGCCGGGCGGGCCGATGACGGTGGCGCCAGTTCGGCCAAAAGATCACCTCACACTCGACAAGACCGGCCGCGTCAACGGCCAAGCCCGCATGGTGCCCTTCGCGAGCGATGTCGAGCATCTCGTCGTGCTGGCCACTGGCGTCGAGGGGCCGTCGGTCGCTCTGGTCCGAACGGCCGATTGCAAGCTGAAGCCCGGCAAAAGCCTCGCGAGCGACGCGCGCGACACCGTGGAGTTCGCGAACGTGCTGCCGGTTCATCGTGCGCGCCTGAAGGAATCGGGAGGGCGCGAGAAGGACGTCCTCCTGCTGATGGGCGCAGCTGTGCGAGCGCAGCAGATTGCGGGCGCACTGGACAGGATCCTCGAGCTTTCGGTGTTGTACTCGCAGCAGCGCATTGCGTTCGAAAAACCGATTTCGAAATTCCAGGCAATTCAGCACAGCCTGGCGCGGCTTGGCGGCGACGTCGCTGCGGCCGCGTCCGCCGCGGCTTCGGCCGCGGATACCATCGCCAACACCAGCTTCGATGACGACGCCGCGCTACTTGAGATCGCAGCCGCGAAGATTCGCTGCAGCGAGGCCGTTGAAGTCGGTACCGGCATCGCTCACCAGGTTCACGGCGCGATCGGCTTCACCGACGAGCACATCCTGCACCGATTTACACTGCGCCTGCTGTCGTGGCGGGATGAGTTCGGTGACGAAACGTTCTGGAGCCTTAAGCTCGGCGAGTTCATCACCGCCAGAGGCCCGAGAGAACTCTGGCCCCTGCTGGCCTCTCGCTGAAAGGAGCCGCGATGTCTCTCATTCATTTCGACGCCATGCGCCTGCCGGATCATTGCCAGGAGTTGCGCAAGGAGGTCCGGGCGTTCCTCGAGAGCGAGATCGCAGCCGGCACGTTCGATCCCGACAAGCCCGAAGTCGGCGCGAAGAATGCCGATGAATTCTCCCGTCGCGTCGGCGCGAAAGGCTGGATCGGCATGACCTGGCCGAAGAAGTATGGCGGGCAGGAGCGCAGCTTCCTTGAGCGCTATGTCGTGACCGAGGAGATGCGGATCGCCAATGCTCCGGTGCGGCGCTTCTTCGTCGCGGACCGGCAGAGCGGCCCGACCCTCATTCGTTACGCCCACGAGAAGATCAAGCAGGACGTGCTTCCCCGTATCATCCGCGGCGAGCTGTTCTTCTGCATCGGCATGAGCGAGCCGAATTCCGGCTCGGATCTGTTCGCGGCGAGCGCGAAGGCGACCAGAACGAACGGAGGCTGGCTGATCAACGGAACGAAAGTCTGGACCAGCAGCGCGCACATCGCGGATTACATGATTGGCCTGTTTCGGACCTCCGGCTCGACCAACGAAAACCGGCGGCACGGCCTCACGTCCTTCCTGGTCGACATGAATACGCCTGGCATCACCTGCCGGCCGATCGGGCAGATGAGCGGCCAACGTGACTTCAACGAGGTCGTGTTCCATGACGCTTTCATTCCGGACGATCATGTCATCGGAGAGATCGACGGGGCCTGGAAGCAGGCCACCAGCGAGCTGGCCTATGAGCGCTCCGGGCCTGAGCGGTTTCTCGAGACCTACGACGCGCTGTTTGCGCTCATCAGTGCGGCAGGCGCGAAGCCGGACGTCCGGGTGACGGTCGGCATCGGAAAGCTGGTCGCGCAATTGCACACGCTGCGCCGCATGTCCGTCTCGGTGGCAGGGATGCTCGAGGCTGGCCGCGAACCAGTCGTCGAGGCGGCAATTGTCAAGGACCTCGGCACGCTCTGGGAGCAAGGCCTGCCGCATCGGGTCCGCGAGCTCGCTTCGTTGTTCGACCTCGAGGACGACGAAGAGGATGCATTCCGCGACAAGCTGGATTTTGAGCTCAAGATCGCACCGAAGCTCACAATCCAGGGCGGCACTACGGAAGTCCTCCGCGGCATCATCGCCCGCGGACTTGGACTTCGCTGATCAAGACAAGAGGAATGTGACACCACATGAGCACTGATATCGCAGTTACCACGCAAGGTCACGTCGCAACGATCGAGATCCAGCGGCCCCCGCTGAACTACTTCGATCTCCAACTCATTCGCGATATTGCCGACGCGCTCGACAAGGTCGACGTGAACGGCGAAATCCGGGCGGTCGTCCTTGCAGCTCAGGGCAAGGCGTTCTGCGCCGGCGCAAATTTCGATGCGCCGGCCGAAGAGGCTCAAGTAAGCGGCGCCCCGCGGGATGGCGGCCACCTTTATATCGAGGCCGTCCGTATTTTTCGCAACAAGAAGCCGATTGTCGCCGCCGTGCAGGGCGCTGCGATCGGGGGCGGGTTCGGCCTAGCGATGTCGGCGGATTTCCGCGTGACATGTCCCGAGGCCCGGTTTGCCGCGAACTTCACGCGCCTCGGTTTCCACCCCGGGTTTGGATTGACCGTCACGCTGCCGGAAGCCGTCGGCAAGTCGAATGCCGAGCTAATGTTCTACACCAGCCGCCGTGTCACCGGTGAGCAGGCGCTGGCGATGGGATTGGCCAGCGTACTGGTTCCTCAGGACCAGGTCCGTGCGGCCGCAATGTCGCTCGCGCAGGAAATCGCTGAATGCTCGCCGCTCGGCCTTCTGTCGACCCGCGCCACCATGCGCGCGGGGCTCGCGGACCGCGTCAAGCATGCGACTGATCACGAGCTCACCGAGCAGAATCGCCTGCGGGTGACCGATGATTTCCGCGAAGGCGTCAAATCCACGGCGGAGCGCCGATCCGCCAATTTCACCGGCAAGTGAGGTCACCATGTCGGAAAAGCTTGAAAAATTTCCGGACGGAAGTTGCGATTGCCACGTCCATATCTACGGTCCGTTCGATCGCTTCCCCGTCGACTATTCTGGAAAATTCGCTCCGAAGCAGGAGTTCCCGGTCGAGATGCTGTTCGACGTCTGGAAGACGATGGGCACTTCGCGCGGCGTGATCGTCCATGCTGGCAATGCCGGCTCGGACAACGAGGTGACGCTCGAGGCCTTGAAGCGCTTTCCGGACAAGCTGCGCGCGGTCGCGATCCTCAATCAGGACGTCACAGACAAGCGGCTAGACGAGTTGACCGATGCCGGCTTCAAGGGCGTGCGCATCAATCTCCTGTACCAGGACGGCAAGCCCGTGTTGTCGGGCGGCGGCATGAATCTGGACGACCTGAAGGCCTTGGCGCCGCGCATCGCCGAGCGCGGTTGGCACGCGCAGCTCTGGATCGAGACCGGCGATCTGCAGCAACTGGCGCCCGAAATCGAGAAGCTCCCGCTCGACTTCGTCATCGACCATCAGGGCCGCACCATGGCAGACAAGACCGTCAATTACAGTGGCTACCAATGGTTCTGCGACCGCGGCCTCAAGAGCGGCCGCTATTGGTGCAAGCTGTCCGGTGCGGATCGCAACACGCGGGTCGGCAGCCCGTACAAGGACACCGAGGACTTCATGAAGGCGCTGGTCGCGGCCAACCCCGACCGGTTGGTCTGGGGCAGCGACTGGCCGCATGTCGGCCACGCCGACGACGCCATCCCGAAGGAGTCCGTGCTGATGGATCTGTTCAGGCGCTGCGTGCCCGACCAGGCCGTCCGCAGGAAGATCCTGATCGACAATGCAGCCCGACTCTACGGCTTCTGAGAGCCGAGAGCTGCGAAAGTATTACGCCGGGCCGGTCCCGGCGGGATTCTTGGGCCGTAAAGCCGCGGTCGAACTTGCCGTTGCGATGAGCACGTCGTTTGAATCCCGCAGCTCGGCTTCTAGGAAGCCGACGCTGCGTCCCTGCCGGACGACCTTGCCGTAAGCCCGATGCAGGCCCGGGTGTGCGGGCAGCAGGAATGCGACCTTGATCTCGAGGCTCGCGACTGTAATCAGGTATTCGCCCCGCAGCAGGCTCGCGGTCGCCATGGCCGCATCGAGCCAGCCCGTCACGATTCCGCCTTGCACGATGCCGCCCTTGGGATGCCCTTCGGTGGAATGGCAATGCCGGGGCTCGGCGTGCCATTCGATCACGGCACGATCGCGTGTCTGATCGTAGGAAACGGCGCCGACGCCGAGCAACTCCCACGCCGCCGGCCGTCGCGCCTCGGTCTGCTTGATCAAGTCTTCGTACGACATGTCTGGTGATAGCCTGCAATTGCTGGATGTTCACGAGGTGGGCCGCAGCACGCCTCGCAGACAATCAGCACAAGCAGTGTGGCGGTGCAACCAGCGCCCGGCGGAGATCAGCTATCCGCCGCGATCCCCTTTTGCCACGTGGAGGGATTTCCGCCAAAGCCGCGGCGGGCCCGTTTTTCGAGCCAGTAGCCCATCTGCGGCGGGACCGCGCTGAAGGTCGGATCGACGCCGAGCTTCTGTGCCGCATCCATCGCCCAGTTCGGGTTGTGGATAAACTCTCGGCCGACAGCGACGAGGTCCGCCTTCTTGTCCTGAAGGATCGCTTCGGCCTGGTCGCCGTGAATGATGAGGCCGACCGCCATGGTCATGATGTCTGCCTCGCGTCGGATATAGTCCGCAAACTGGACCTGATAGCCGTACTCGTTGAGGCGGAAGAAGTTGGGGACCTTGCTGTTGAGGCCGCCGGTGCTGCAGTCGATGACGTCGACGCCCTTCGTCTTCAGGATCTGCACCAGCCGGGCGTTCTCCGCTGGTCCCCAGCCAGCCTCGTCCTCGATCGACAGGCGGACGAACAGCGGCTTTGAGGCCGGCCAATTGGCGCGGACGGCCTCGGCGACCTCGACGGCAAATCTCATGCGGTTGGCTTCGTTGCCGCCATAGTCGTCCGTTCGCTGGTTCGCCTCCGGCGACAGGAACGAATGGATCAGATAGCCGTGGGCGGCATGTAGCTCGATGACGTCGAAGCCGGCCTGGTCGGCGCGCGCCGCCGCCTTGCCCCAGCTGTCGATAGCATCAGGAATTTCGCTGCGTTCCAGCGCACGCGGCGTCACATAGCCTTTGCCGAACGACAGCGGGCTCGGACCGATCAGGTCCCAACCGCTGACGTCCTCGACGCCCGCGAGTTCGTCCGCGGACAGCGTGCCGTCGCCTTCCCAAGGCCGCTTGGCCTTGCCTTTCCGGCCGGTATGTCCGAGCTGGATGCCGGCCGTCGCGCCGTTCGACCTGATGAGGCTGGCGATCTGGCGGAGTGGCGCGATGAATTTGTCGTCCCAGATGCCGAGGTCTCCGACCGTCCCGCATCCGCGACGTTCGACCTTGGTCGATTCCACGATCACGAGACCCGCGCCGCCGGCCGCGAACTTGCCGGCGTTGCTGAGATGCCAAGGCGTCGGAAAACCGTGCTCTGCAACGTATTGCAGCATCGGCGGGACGACTATCCGGTTCTTGAGCTCGACATCGCGGATACGTAGTGGTGAGAACAGCAGCGTTTCGTTCATCCCGACCTCCCTTGTTGACTTCAGATTAGGGAGCTGGCCCGCATATGCCAATGCAAGTCAGGGACGGCGTCGCATTTCTATGGATGTGAAACAGGCGCTGACGATACCTTGTGGGCTCGACGGCGTCGTTCACGCGTCCCTTGACCACCGCTATTCTGTGTCCCGATGGTCTGCAAGAATTGTCGCCAACGCTTTGCCCGATTTCGCAAGAATCTTCTGCCTCGCTTCCGCGATCTGATCGAGGGGCGGTGCTATCTCCCGCAATCCCATCTCGACCCCAAGATCGTTGAGCGCTCTCTGATCGAACGCGATCGAGTCGTCGGCCCAGCGGTTCATCTGCTCCGCCCAGAGCTTGCAAAGATCGTCGGCCGAGAGTTGTTCGTACCGGCGGCCGCGTACGAGATAGGATTGCCGATTGTCCAATTGACGGTTCTTGAGCAGCAGCTCGACAGCTTCTCGCGCCTGATCGGTCATGGACCACCCTTTTCCGGATCGTGTTGTCAGAGATCCTAAATTCAGGCTCGTCGCCATATAAGCACAAATTCTGGGGGACCGGAAGCCAAGCCGGGCATTTCAACTCGACCGAGCGCTGGAAGCCGCCCCGTTGAGCGGCAGCACCGGGCTGCCGCTCAACGATCCTTCACGAAGCCTGGAGATCAGGACTTCTTCATCAGCGAACACTTGCTCTGTTCGCGCGGAATGTTGGCGTCTTCGGCCGGGACCGTTGCGACGACCTCGTAGAAGTCCCACGGCCCCTTGGACTGCTCCACCGTCTTTGCCCGCAGCAGGTAATAGTCGTGGATGTGCATGCCGTCCTCGCGGACAGATCCGTTCTCCGAGAAGAAATCCTTCACCGGCATTGAACGGAATTTCGCCAGCACGGCGGCCGTGTCGAGCGTTCCGGCGGCTTCGACGGCCTTCAGATAGTGCAGGGTTGCCGAGTACATTCCGGCCTGAACCATGGTCGGCATCCGCCCGACCTTGTCGAAGAAGCGCTTGCCGAATTCGCGCGAGGCGTCGTTGCGGTTCCAGTAGAAGGCTTCCGACGTGTACAGAGCCTGCATGTTTTTCAGACCGACCGACTTGGCGTCCGTGATCTGGAACAGCAGCGCCGCCACCTTCATCTTGCTCTTGAGGCCGAGCAGGCCGAATTCGTGCGCCTGCATGAGCGAGTTGGAGGTATCACCGCTAGCGTTGGCGAGCGCGAGTACGTTGGCGCCGGAGCTCTGGGCCTGAAGCAGGAACGACGAGAAGTCGCTGGTATTGAAGGGGTGGCGTACCGAACCGACGACCTTGCCGCCGTTCGCCTTGACCACGGCCGACGCATCCGCTTCGAAGGCGTGACCGAAGGCATAGTCGGCGGTCAGGAAGAACCATTCGTTGCCGCCCTGGCCGAGCAACGCCTTCGCCGTGCTGCGCGCCAGCGTGGCGGTGTTGTAGGTCCACTGGAAGGTGTTGGGCGAACACTTTTCGTTGGTGATCGTCGAGGCGCCCGCCGACGACACGATCATCATCTTGTTCTTGTCGCGGACCAGATCGGATAGTGCGAGTGCGACCGCCGAGTTGCCGATGTCGAGAATGACGTCGACGTTTTCGGTGTCGATCCAGCGCCGGGCGATGCCCGAGGCGATGTCGGTCTTGTTCTGGTGGTCGGCGACGACCAGCTCGATCGGCTGCCCCAGCAGCTTGCCGCCGAAATCGGCGATCGCCATCTTGGCAACCTCAACCGACGCAGGGCCCGCGGCATCCGCATATTGACCGGACTGATCATTGAGCACGCCGAGCTTGACCGGCCTCGACGCAGGCGCCTGCGCATGAGCCGAAGCAAGACTCAGGAAAACCATGGACGCTGCCAGCACACTTCTCATTTTCTCACTCCCTTTGGATTTTTTTGACGTTCGAAATCAGGATTGATGTTGCGTCCGCGCGCGGTTCTATTCGGCCGCCTCGCGGTATCGCTCGACCCCGTCGAGACTTTCGCCATTGACGCGAAGCGCTCCGCCCCATTTGGCAAGCCACCAGCCATATTGTTCGGGCCATGTCTCGAAAGTTCCGGTCAGCCCGAAATGCTCTGCGGCGTGAAGCGCCCAGAACGGATCGTAGAGCATCTGGCGGGCCATGAAGATAAGGTCGGCACGGCCGTCCTGCAGGATCTTCTCGGCAAAATCCGGGGTCCGGATCATGCCGACCGCGCCGGTCGCGATGTCGGCCTCGTGGCGAATTCGTTCGGCAAACGGCACCTGGTAGCCTGGACCGCGACCGAGATTAGCGTTCGTCGATCCGGCGCGCAGATTGCCGCCCGTCGAGCAGTCGACCAGATCGACGCCCAGCTCCTTCAATTTTCGGGAGAAGATGACGCTGTCTTCGATTTCCCAGCCACCGTCGATCCAGTCCGTGGCCGAGATGCGCACGAAAAGAGGCGTCGCTGACGGAAGCGCGGCTCGCACGGCGCGCGTGACTTCGAGCGGAAACCGCATCCGGTTTTCCAGGCTGCCGCCATATTCGTCGGTGCGGAAATTGGCGAGCGGCGACAGGAACGATTGCAGGAGATAGCCGTGCGCCATGTGAAGCTCGATGACGTCGAAACCCGCCAGCACAGCCCGGCGCGCCGTCGCGACGAAGGCATCGCGCACGCCGGTGAGTCCGTCCTTGCTGAGAGGAATGGGAGTCTGGAAGCCATCGGAGAATGCGACGTCCGACGGCCCCGTGGGGACCCAGGTCTCCTCACCCATTTCGATATCGCGGTCCGTCAAATGGCTATTGCCCCGGAACGCGCGCTGCTGGCTCGATTTGCGTCCGCCGTGATTGATCTGGATTGCGGCCTTTGAGCGTTGCGACTTGATGACATGAACGATCTGGCGCATGCCGTCGATCTGGCCGTCCTCCCACAGCCCGGGATCGCCGTTGGTGATGCGACCCTTTCGGCTGACCGACGTCTGCTCGACGAAGACAAGCCCGGCCCCGCCCATGGCGAACTTGCCATAGTGAACCAGATGGAAGGGCGTGATGTAGCCGTTTACCGCCGAATACATCCCCATTGGCGAGACGACGATCCGGTTGCTGAGCTCGACGCCGCGGAATGCAATGCTTTCAAACAGCTTGACCATTGTGATCTTCCCCTGAATTGGCGGACCGGGTCATTCGCCCCTCGACGTTCGTCATGCTTGTGCAATGGCGCCGGAGCGGCGCAACGCATCGATCTCGCCGCCGGACAAGCCGAGATATTCCGACAGGATCTCGTCATTGTGCTGACCGAGGCGCGCGGACGGGATGTAGTCCGGCACTGCGGTATCGTGCAGCACGAGCGGACTGCGATGAACGAGGATGTCGCCATATTCCGGATGCGCAATCTCGCGCAACATGCCGCGCGCGTGAAGGTGTTTGTCCTCGGTCACCTCGCGCAGGTCGCGAACGGCGGCGCAGGGCACCCTATTGACGCGGCAAAGCTCGACGATCTCGTCGCGCGGGAGCTGCGAGGACCATTCGGACACGACCTGGTCGGTCAGATCGATATGCTTCAAACGATCGAGCACGGTCTTGAACCTGACATCGTCGGCCAGCTCCGGCCGCCCCATCGCGCGGGTCAGTCCGGCCCAGTGGGATTCGTTGACGCTGATGATGGCGACATAGCCGTCGGATGCGGGATAGACATTGTAGGGCGCCTCAGCGAGCCCGCCGTGACGATTGCCGGTGCGGGGGCCGGCCGCCTTGCGGTTGAAGACATCGGCCAGGTTCGAGGCCATTGCCGGATAGACGGTCTCGACCATCGCGATCTCGACCAGCCTGCCGCGGCCGCTCTTCTCCCGATCGTAGAGCGCCGTGAGGATGCCGGCGTACAGATGCACGCCGCTGATGAAGTCGGTGATGGCCGGGCCGGCCTTGACAGGGGGACCATCGGCAAAGCCCGTTACGCTCATGATGCCCGACACCGCCTGGATCGTGAGGTCCATCGCCAGATTGTCCCGGCTGGGACCCGACAGGCCGTAGCCGGTGGCCGAGCCGTAGATCAGCCGCGGATTGATGGCGCTGAGCGCGGAATAGCCGACGCCCAGTCGATCGAGCACCCCTGGGGCGTAGTTCTCGATCAGCACGTCGGCCTTCGCCGCGAGCTCCTTCAGGACCTTGACCCCGTCCGGCGACTTCAGGTTCAGGCTAATGTTCCGCTTGTTGGCATTGAGCATCGCGAACGGAACGGCGTTGCCCTTGCTGATGCGGGCGCGATGACGCACCGGCTCGCCGTTCGGCGGTTCGACCTTGATGACGGTCGCGCCGGCCTGCGCCAGCAGGAAGCCAGCATACGGTCCCTGATAGACTTGGCCGAGGTCGATGACGATCACGCCGTCGAGCGGCAAGGTTTTGTTGTTGTCCAAGGCTTCCTCGGTGCTGTCAGAAATTGTAGAGCCGCGCCGGATTGGCGATCAGGATCTTGCGGCGGACGGCTTCGTCGGGGACGCATTCGTGCAGCAGCCGAAGCAAATCCTGAAGATCCGGCATCGTCTCGGCGCTGTGGCCGACATGGGGCCAATCGCTGCCCCACACGACCTGATCGGGCGCCGCCTGAACGATGGCGCGCATGAAAGGTGCCGTGTCCGCATACGGACGGCCGATACGCGTGTTGCGGTCCGCGCCGGAGATCTTGGTCCAGTAGCGGCCGGTCTTCAGCCGGTCGGTGAAGGCGCTAAAATCCGGGTGCTCGTGCCCCTTGTCGGCCATGGTCCGCGACATGTGGTCGATCACGTAGGTCAGCGGCAGCTTCTCGAGCTCGGCTGCAGCGGCCGCCAGATCCGAACTCTCGATCCAGAGCTGGGCATGCCAGCCTCGCTCGGCGATACGGGGAGCGAGCTTGACCAGATCGTCGTAGCTGGTGCCGAGCGTCGAAACAGGCTTGCCGTCCTGCCGGATCATGGTGACACGCACTGCCTTGAAGCCGGCGTCGGTCAGTTCATCGAGCCGCCGATCCGAGACGTCGGGACGAAGGATCGCGACGGCACGAAGCCTGTCGGGGTAGCGACGCAGCGCGTCGTAAGTGACGGCGTTGTCGTCTCCCGATCCCACCGCATGAACGATGACACCGCGCGTGATGCCGAGCTTGTCCCAAATGGCAAAGGCGTCTTCGATCGTGAACGGCCGCGCGGCGGTGAAGCGTCCCTCGTTTCCGGGCGGAAAGCGATCGAACGGGCCGTAGATGTGAAAATGACAATCGCAGCTGCCTTCGGGCAATCGATAATCCATGCAAGCAAATCCGTGTTCGGTTCTGAGAGGTGTTGCCGGCGCTGCCACGCTGGTTTGGCAAGCGTCGCCGTCGCGAGCGCGATGATTGATCTTTGGAAGAATGTTCGCGAGGAGGTTCGACGTGGCGACGGCAAGCCCGCCGACGTGCCGAGTCGGCCGACATCAGTCGATCGCGGCAGACAATTTCATTTCCGGCTCCATGACGTCTCCCTGCAGGCATGCGCCACCCGTGGTGGGCATTTTTGTTTTTGAGCGGCTGTGACGCCGCGGCCTTGCCGGCCGGGAAGAACATTAGGAGCCGAAGGCCGCCGAGTCTATTACTTACAGATATGTAGTTCTATTTCCATATGTATGTAAAACTGTTGCGGCCGAGGCGCTCAAGCGCTAAATGCCTAGACCTGACGGTGCTATGTTCGAGCTTATAGATAAGCCTCTCATCGGCTGATCAGAAATATTTCCACATATGTGCAAATGACAAATTCCAGCATCAAATCGGCCAAGCGGATATTCGAAGTCCTCGAGTACTTCGAGGATGTGAAACGCCCCATCTCGCTGAAGGAAGTCGCGAAGAAGTGCGACTATCCCACGTCCAGCGCCGCGGCGTTGCTGAAGAGCATGGCGATGCTGGGATACCTGTTCTACGACAGCTACAATCGCACCTACATGCCGACGATGCGCATCGCCCAGATGGGGCGGTGGCTGGACACCGGGCTGTTCGGTGACAGTGCCATCCTTGCGATGGTCGATTTCGTCCATGAGAAGCTCGACGAACTTGTCAGCATCAGCACGCAATCCGATCTGCATGCCCAATACATTCACGCTCTGCAGACCAGCAAGCGTCTGCGCTTCGAGGTGAAGTCCGGCGATATCCGCCCGCTTGCGATCAGCGGAATCGGACGCACGCTGCTCAGCGGTCATACCGACGTCGAGATTGAACGGCTCCTGCGCCGCATCAATGCCGTTTGCCCGCGGGAAGAGCACTTCGAACTGAACGGGCTGATGAAGATCGTCAACGGCATCCGGCGCGACGGCTACATGTTCTCAAGACACATCATCGTTCAGGATGCCGGAGTCATTGCAGTCCTGCTGCCAAAACGCGATTTTGGACGCGACCTGGTGCTTGGCATCGGCGGCCCGGTATCCCGTCTCGAGGAGCGACAGGACGAAATTCTGGCTTGTATCCGCGAAGGAATCGCGCGGTTCCTGTCGTGACGTCTGCCGTTCGGTCGAGCCCCAACTTGCTCACAACACAAAACCGACCTCAAGCTGAGCCCGCCGGTCAAGTCACCACCGGGGCGCATCGGCGGCAGCAAGACCAAATCAGATTAGACTGCCTTCGGCGTTGGAAGGATACGTACGCTTCGAAGTATGCTGAGTGCTGTGTGGGACTGGCTTCACCGACGAATCGATCATCTCCGTTGGGCAGTTGCCTGGCCCGTGTGGCTCGGGCCCACGCAAGCAGGTTGATCCTAAGTCTCCCAAGCTTGTTCTGTTTTATTGATATGTCGGGATTTCGCCCGCGTCCTGGTCCGCGGTGGAGTCAGTTCGCGGACTGATAAGGTTTCATACGAAAGCTTATCAGTTGCGGCGCTGCCTACTACAGCATGAGTCTCTGCTGAGCAGAAGGGATGCCGGCGAACGAGCTAGACCCATCGCGACGCCGCCTGATCTGGGTTATCGGATTAGGAAATGAACCTAGTCGGAGTTTGCTGTCCGCTGGCGGCGTCGTAACCGTAGATTTGGCCGACGCTGATCGGCGAAGAGGCAACAGGCTGCTTTTCAATTTCGGTACTCCGATTTATCCAAGCGCAGGTTAGATTGCTCGAGTTTCGAAAAATCCTCTGTTGCAATGAATACAAGAAGCCCGAGCAAAACCATTGCCGCGATATTCGCACGCATGCTGGCGCCACTCTCGACAGCGTGGCGATTGTGCTCGAACTTCGAGAGGTCGAGCATGCGAAAGATGTTGTCGGACCGCGCATCTTCAACTTGATCTCTGCCGTCTCCTGATCGCGTTCGAAACAGCTCGACATTTCCCCGGTGGTTCGGTTGACTCGCCTTCATCTTGCGCCTCGTTCCCGCCAAACAGCGCTTGTTGAATTGTGATGATAGGGCCGGACTTGAGGCGGACGTTCCTGAAATTCTTGATTGCTGCCGCAATTCAACGTGAGTGCTGCGGCAATCTCATCGTGTCTCCACATCTCAGTTTCTGTTTGTTTCTGCCTTTCCTTCGCTGGACGTTTTTCGATTTGAGCGACTACGTTTCTCGGCAAGCGAACATGAAAATTTGTACAGAGTCTCCCACGCGATCGTCATTTTGACGCAAGGATCTTTTACGCGATACTTTCAATTCCAGGCGGCGATTTCACCTGCAATCAGTCGGTTCACCTGAAGGCAGGTAAAATCAGTTAGAGGGTTATCGATTTGACAAGGCGACCGAAGTTTAGCGTTGCGCTGTTTGGAATCGTTGCGATAGCTGCTGTCGCCTGCGGCCTGTGGTATGAGCTCCTCGGAGGCGTGAAGGCCGTCGCTGCGGCCGCGCAAAGTGCTTCCAGTCAAGCAGCGGTAAAGATTCCCGTAACCTCGTTCGAGGTGAAGCGGGCCGACTTTCCCGTGCACACCTACGGTCTCGGAGTCGTCTCGCCGTTCCGGACGGTAACGGTCAAGAGCCGTGTCGACGGTCAGATCACGAAGGTGTTCTTCAAGCAAGGTCAGATGGTGAAGGAGGGTGATCCGCTTCTGGAGATCGACCAACGCCCCTTTACCGCGGCTCTCGAGCAGGCGGTGGCGAAGAAGGCCCAGGACGAGGCCAACCTGAGGAACGACCAGCTGAACTTGGAGCGATTTCAGAAGCTCGCGAAACAACAATTCGAGACCCAACAGAATCTCGATGCCCAGCAAGCGCTGGTCGATCAGTTGACTGCGCAGGTGAAGGGCGACCAGGCCGCCATCGACAATGCGCAGACCAATCTCGGTTACACCTCGATCAAGGCGCCGATCAGCGGACGAACGGGTTTCCGCCTGGTTGACCCCGGCAACATCGTGCATGCCGCGGATACGACGGGGATCGTCACCATTGCCCAGCTGCAGCCAATAGCCGTGCAATTCACGGAGCCGGAAGAGCAATTACAGGCCATTTCCAATGCTTACGAGGCCGGCGAGGTGCCCGTCGAGGCGCTGACCTCGGACGGAGCCAGGACGCTGTCGCAAGGTAAGCTCGTGATCATTGACAATTCGGTGAACCAGGCCACCGGGACCATCAGCCTGAAAGCGCGTTTCGACAACAAGGACAACGCCTTGTGGCCCGGCCTGTCCGTCAATACGCGGATGCTGATCGACACGCGCAAGCAGGTCATCGTCGTGCCGCAGGATGGCGTGCAGCACGGGCCGACGGGTCTGTTCGCCTACGTGATCGGCGACAACGGCAAGGTCAGCGCCCGGCCGATCAAGGTCAGCCAGAGCGGCGACCCAAACGCCGTGGTCTCCGAAGGCCTGAACGTCGGAGATAGGATCGTCGTGGCCGGGCAGTCGCGCTTGTTCGATGGTGCGCTGGTCGACGAAAAGCCGCAGGCCGCGCCAACGATGGACGCGAGCGCCACAGCCATCCAGCCCAAGACCAGATCGGCTGACTGATATGGCTGGCGGTATCTCGGCTCCTTTCATTCGCCTTCCCATCGCGACGTCACTGCTGATGGTCGGCATTCTTTTCGTCGGAATCATCGCCTATCCGCAATTGCCGGTGGCGCCTCTGCCGGAAGTCGATTTCCCCACCATCCAGGTCTCCGCCAGCCTTCCCGGCGCGGACCCCGAAACTATGGCGTCCTCGGTGGCGCAGCCGCTTGAATCGCAATTCGCCCTGATTCCCGGCGTCTCGGAGATGACGTCCTCGAGCCAGACCAGCTCGACCCAGATCGTTCTGCAGTTCGATCTCTCGCGCAATATCGACGGTGCGGGGTCCGACGTGCTCGCCGCCATCAATGCGGCGAGCGGGCAGTTGCCCAAGAACATGCCGAGCGCGCCGACCTACAGGAAGGTCAATCCGGCCGACTCTCCCATTCTCACGCTCGGCGCCACATCGACGACGCTGCCGATGACGCAGGTGTCTGACGAGACCTACACCAAGCTCGTGCAGGCCATCAGCCATATCGGCGGCGTCGGCCAGGTCAGCGTCGGCGGCCAGCAGGCGCCGTCGATCCGTGTCCAGATGAATCCCGCCAAGCTGGTCGCCAAGGGCCTGTCGCTGGAGGACGTGCGCACGCCGCTCGCGGTCATCACCGTCAACAATCCCAAGGGAACCCTCAACGGAGACACCCGCACCTACACCGTCTATGCCAACGACCAGTTCACCAAGGCCGAGGCCTGGAACGACATCGTCATCGCCTATCGGAACGGCAGTCCCGTCCGCGTCGGCGACATCGGCCATGCCGTGAGTGCGCCGCTGGACAATACCCAATACGGCTGGGTTGATGGCAAGCCCGGCGTCTTCCTCGTCATCTTCAAGCAGCCCGGCGCCAATGTCATCGACACCGTCGACAACGTCATGAAGCAACTGCCGCATCTGCAGGCCGGCATCTCGCCGGCCATCAAGGTCTCGGTGCTGTCGGACCGCACGCAGACGATCCGCGCGGCGGTGAAGGACGTGCAGTTCACGCTGCTGCTGACGATCGGCCTCGTCGTGATGGTGATCTTCGTCTTCCTGCGCAGCGTCTGGGCCACCATCATCCCGTCGATCACGGTGCCGCTGGCGCTGCTGGGCGCATGCGCGCTGATGTGGATAGCCGGCTACAGCCTCGACAATTTGTCCCTGATGGCCCTCACCATCGCAGTCGGATTCGTGGTCGACGATGCCATCGTGATGCTGGAGAACATCACCCGCTATACCGAGGAGGGCGAGACGCCGATGGCCGCCGCGCTCAAGGGCGCGAGCGAAATCGGCTTCACGATCATCTCGATCTCGATTTCGCTGATCGCGGTGCTGATCCCGCTATTGCTGATGAGCGGCATCATCGGCCGCCTGTTCCGCGAATTCTCGGTGACGCTCGCGATGACGATCGTCGTGTCGGCTCTGGTGTCGCTGACGTTGACGCCGATGATGGCCTCGCGCTTCCTCAAATCGCACGACGAGGAACATCACGGCAGGCTCTATATGCTCAGCGAGCGGATGTTCCAGGCCCTCGTGAACGGCTATGCGCGCGGCCTCGACGTGGTGCTGCGCTTCCGCTTCGCGACCCTGATGGTTTTCTTCGCGACCATCGCGCTGACGGTCTATCTGTTCGTGATCATCCCGAAGGGGTTCTTTCCGCAACAGGATACCGGGCTAATCACCGGCATCGTCGAAACGTCGCAAGACGTGTCGATCGCTGACATGGCGAAGCACATGCAGGAGATCGGCGCTGTCGTGCTGAAGGATCCGGCGATCGACCACATGGCGATGCGGATGGGCGGAAGCGGCAATACGCTCAATGACGGCACCATGTACATCACGTTGAAGCCGCGCGACGAGCGCACCGCCTCGGCCGACCAGGTCATCCGTCGCCTGCAGGCCCAGACGGCGAAGGTTCAGGGCGCGCGTCTCTTCCTCCAGTCGGCGCAGGACGTACGTGTCGGCGGCCGGGCGTCCCGGACGCAATTTCAGTTCACATTGCAGTCGACCGACATGGACCAGCTCAACACATGGGCCCCCAGGCTGCTCGCGAAGATGCAGCAGATGCCTGAGCTGCGCGACGTCGCATCCGACCAGCAGACGTCAGGCACCACGCTGACGCTGTCGATCGACCGCAATCAGGCCGCCCGCTTCGGGCTCACCCCCGACGTCATCGACGCGACCCTGTATGACGCATTCGGGCAGCGGGAAATCGCGACTTATTTCACCCAATTGTCCACCTACTATGTCGTCCTCGAAGTGCTGCCCTCGCTGCAGAAGAACCCGTCCACGCTCGAGCAGATCTACCTGCGTTCCCCGACGACGGGGGGAGAGGTGCCGCTGTCGGCGTTCACGAAGTGGACCACGGCTCCGGTGCGTCCGCTGGCCATCAACCATCAGGGCCAGTTTCCAGCGGTGACGATCTCCTTCAACCTCGCGCCCAACATCGCGCTCGGCCAGGCGACGCAGGCGATCGATGCGGTGCAAAGGCAGATGAACGTGCCGGCCGCCATCACCTCCACTTTCGCAGGCACGGCGAAAGCATTCCAGGAGTCGCTCTCCTCCGTGCCCTTGCTGATCGTGGCGGCGCTGATCGTGGTCTATCTCATTCTCGGCGTGCTCTACGAGAGCTACATTCACCCTCTGACGATCCTGTCGACCCTGCCGTCGGCCGGCGTCGGCGCTCTGGCAACGCTCCTAATCTTCCATTTCGACTTCAGTCTGATCGGGCTCATCGGGCTGGTCCTGCTCATCGGAATCGTCAAGAAGAACGGCATTATGCTGGTCGACTTCGCCATCGTGGCGGAGCGGGATCAGGGCCTGTCGCCGGTCGAAGCCATTCGCCGGGCCTGCCTGCTGCGCTTCCGCCCGATTCTGATGACGACGATGGCGGCCGTGCTGGGCGGCGTGCCGCTGATGCTCGGACACGGGACCGGCTCGGAACTCCGTCAACCGCTCGGGTACTCCATGGTCGGCGGTCTGCTGGTCAGTCAGGTCCTGACGCTTTTCACCACGCCGGTGGTTTATCTTTATCTTGACCGGATCTCGCACTGGTTCAACCCTAAACGGCATGCGGGACGCGATCGTCAGGAAAAGGACTTTACCGAAGACCTCGAGCCGGAAACTATCGACACAGTGCTCGATAAGAAATCGAGGGTCGTTGCTGCCGAGTGATCGGTGTTGCCGGTGTGGGTGAACACAAAAGGGTAATGCTCAGCAGTAACCCTTCCGGGCGAGGGTGCTGTTGGCTTATGCGGCAATGTTGGGCTCCATATGGATTCGGTTCGCCACCTGATAGTGTTTCGAGTAAAACGGAGTCAGTTCGCGCACTGATAAGCTTTTCGAGCAAGGGTTATCAGTGCTGAGATGCTCGTCTACTTATGAAAAACCTCGGCAAAACGTGTCAGTCGCCCAAGTTTAGTACATCAACTGCGCAAAGCGGTATTAACCTGTTTCTCGCTCGTCTCTTGAGCAGCGTCAGATGTCAGCTACATGTCGTCGGCGAGAGGAAAATCTAGTCCGCTATGTCCCACTGAGCCACTTCAGCGAGATATCGCCGTTGCTGGGCCAATGAGATGGCAGCAAGGAGCTGCTACTTACTCATGAAGTAGCGTTTGCCAATTTCAAGGCAGCGCTTCAGGCGGTCCGGGCACAACTTGATCTAATGGACGCGAGCTAGGGGTGAAGATTTGGGCCGGCGAAGGTCTCTCCTGTACGATAGTCGTAAAACCAACGCTCGCCCGGCTCAAAGCTCGTGATTATGGGGTGATCCGGATAGTAGCCGTTTAATCTGCAGCAAAGAAAGCAACTCCACCGCCGCGGCGCACGAAGCCTGGTCACGTTGAGCGATGATCCAAGCGTCAGCCGCCCGGCTATCATCAGCTCACCTGTCCGGCCCTCGCCGGTGAACGGGATGGCCCGCCGCCAGCTACACCACGTAAGGGGAGACAGTCCGCAGGAGGTCTCGGCCCCTCAGGTCGCAAAGCTTGCTGGGCCGAAAGCAATTGTCTCACCTGCAATGCCGGTACGGCCGGACTAAACAGGTAGCCCTGCATCTGGCTACAGCCTAGCCGTCTCAAGATTTCGCGCTGCGCCTCGGTCTCGACGCCTTCTGCGGTCGTCGCCATGTGGCGAGCCGCGGCCATTGTCACGACAGCTTGCACGATCGGGCAGGAGCCGTCGGGCTCGCCGATGTCACTGATGAAGCTGCGGTCGATCTTTATCTTGTCAAAGGGGAAGCGGTGTAGATAGCTCAGTGACGAATAGCCGGTACCGAAGTCGTCGAGCGCGATGCGTACGCCGAGTTGGCGAAGTTGCTTCAGGATCGTAAGCGCTTCCTCATCATCACGAATGAGGACCATCTCGGTAATCTCGAGTTCTAGTCGTCCAGGGGCAAGGCCGCTGTCCGCCAGCACGGCTGCAACCTTCAACGCCAACGTCTTGGAGCGGAACTGCACCGGTGAGACGTTGACCGCGACACGGATTTGGTCGGGCCAGATCGTTGCCTCCGCGCAAGCCTGCCTCAGCACCCATTCGCCGATCTCGCCAATCAGTCCGGTTTCTTCCGCGACTGGGATAAATTCCGCCGGTGAAACCGTGCCGCGCTCAGGATGCCGCCATCGTAGCAGCGCCTCGCAGCCGGTCACCACGTTGGCCGCGAGGTCGACCAGTGGCTGATAATGCACCTCGAACTCGTCGCGCGCAAGCGCTTGACGAAGATCAAACTCAAGCTCGCGTCGCCGACGGACTTTGGCGTCGTATTCGGGCACGAAGTACCGGAAACTTCGGCGTCCCTCGGATTTCGCCGCGTACATTGCGAGATCCGCGCATTTCAGCAGGTCGTCAAGATTGTCGCCGTGATCCGGCGCGATTGCGATGCCGATGCTCGCCTCGACCGGAATCTCCTGGCCCTTGCAGTTCATAGGTACGCGCAGCGCCGTCAGGATCCGCTCCGCCAGCATGGTCAGCTCGACCTGATCGCTGGTGCCTGCCTTGATGATCGCAAATTCGTCGCCCCCGAGCCGCGCTACCAGGTCGTTGGCGGTGACACAGCTGCGCAGGCGGGTTGCGACCTGCCGCAACAGTTCGTCTCCGATCTCGTGACCCAGCGAATCATTCACATCCTTAAACTCGTCGATGTCGATGTAGAGGATCGTAAACGGCTTGCCTTCGGCAAGCTCCGCGACCCGGCTCTCTAGATGTCCTCGCAACAATACGCGGTTGGGAAGATCAGTGAGGGTATCGTAATGCGCCATGTGCGCAATGCGCTCCTCGGCCCGGACCCGGTCCGTGACGTCCTCGTGGGTAGCAAGCCAACCGCCGGAGGCCGCTGGCTGATTCCTGATCTCAATCAGACGGGCGTCGTTGGTCTCGACCACTGAGCTCTGCGTACGGCCAGCTGCGCTCAAAATACCATCGCAATAGGCCTCGACATTGCCCTGGAACGATCCAGTATCGTGCCGGTACTGGATGACGTCTCGGAAATGGACGCCGGGCTTCACGACGTCGGCCGACAGCCCGTACATATCAAGATAGCGACGATTGCAGACGATAAGCCGCTCGTCCTGGTCAAACATCAGGAGGGCCTGCGTCATGGTGTTCATCGCGGTATCGAGCCGCTGCTTCTCTAGCGAGAGCCTGCGCGTCATCTGACGGAAGACCAAGTAAAGCGTCGCGACAAGCAAGGCGTTCGACAGAACTGCGAGGGCCACGAAGAACTTTGTCTGCGTGCGCCAACTGGCGAGCGTAGCGTCAAGCGATTTCGTCGCGACAACGACCAGCGGCTCACGGGTTAACATGCGTGAGGCGACAATGCGTTCCCTGCCGTCAATTGGGCTTCGGAGCTGCGTAGTGACGAACGGATGCTCGAACACCGCGATCTGCCCGGCCGGCGCCTTGCGGAAATTCTGTCCAATCATCGCTTCGGCCCGCGGAATGCGTGCCAGCAACTGACCGTTCTGATGGTGCATTGCTATGGAGGATTCCTCGCCGAGCCGGGTCGTGGCGAAGAACGATTCCAACTGGTCCGGTGTGATCGCGCGCGTCACGGCGCCGAGGAATTCCCCATTGAGGCCGGATACACGCCGTGCGAACACGATGCCAGGCCCGCTACCAAACCGGCCCCGAACAAGCTCGACCTCCTCCTTCGAGGCCGGATTATCCTTCAGACGGTTGAAATACCTCCGGTCGGAAATTCTTATATCAGCGATCGGCCAGCGCTTCGATGAGTTTATCAGCACGCCATTGGAATCGAACAAATTAGCGCCGGCGACGTCGGACCAGCCGGTGGCTTTGGCGCGGAGCATCTCATGCATCGCGAGCGTCGCCATCTCGCCGCGGAAAACATCGGCCGACTCGATGCCGTGGCTTTCCATTTCTGCGATGATGCTCGTCGGCAGAACCGAGAAATGCTCGAATTCGCGATCGAAGTGCCCAGCCAGCAGCCGCACCGCGCTTTCCAGGCTGTCGCGACCACTTTCGATCGCGTTCTGTCTGAAACGCTCGACGGTCAGGGCGGTGCCGATGGCGGTAGCAGCCATGAGCACGAACCCGCCCACGATCAGCCAGGTCAGCGGCGCGCCCCGCCAACGGCGCAGCAGCGCACGCAGCCGTGTCCCTCGGATTGACGTGCTCATGAGTCCTCCCAAGGATGCAAGATGCGGCAAAACCGAGAAGACCTCGTTACAATCGAGGGTAAGAAAAGCGTAAATAGCGTGAACTGCCCACGGGTTATCCTCCTCTTGGCCGTTCGCGGGGACTAGAGGTTCCATCGAGCTGGCTCCCGTGCGGCGTCTTGAAGCAGGCCGGCAGGTGCCGTCCGTGACGGTCGCGCCACTATGGGCTGACGCGCCTCGCCGATCAGTTGCACCGGGCTTTCGCCGTAGCACACCGCTGGCCGTCTTGGGTCGGGCGCCTCGGCATCGAGGTCAAGCACGTCCTCCATGCGGGCAACGTATTCGCCGTCGACTTGCAGAATGCACCACATGTCTTTGCGCCAGGCTTGAGGCCATTCTCGGCCAGGCGCCGCCGAACCGTCTCGTGCGACAGGCTCTTGTGTTCGGTGAGCTTGATCTGCGCAGCCGCCAGCAGCTCGAGCATTCAGCGGGTACGGCCCTTTGGCGGACTGGCGCAGGCTGTCGCCACTAGCAAGGCTTCTTCCTTGCCCGTGAGTTTGCGTTCCGCCCCAGAAGGTATCTCTTCGCTCAGCGCCCGATCCAGATTGCCTTCCACGAAGCGTCGCTTGGTCCGGTACACAGTCGAGCCGCATGCAGGACTATTTCCGCGTCAGCCCGCCTTCGGTTCACCAGATGGTGCTGACGCTGAAACGGGCCGGCCTCATCAGACGGCAGCCAAGGACGCCTAGCAGTATCGAGGTCCTCATTGATCCGAAACTCCTGCCCGAGCTAATCTGACCGCCCGGACCCAACCTGTCAAAATCACTGTGCAGAGCCACTAGTCAGGTATTCCGGCGCAAGGGACCGCCTCCTCATGTCGGTGGGAAAGTAGCGGAGTGAAAGAATTTGTTAGTCTCCTATAGTCGTGGTCGGAGCCTTATCACTCCAGGCGATCCTAAAGACCGAGACACGATCATGGCGGTACAGGGTGATAAGATGAGAGATGTTGCGCTAATGAAGCAAGGATTGGCGGATTCGGAAGACTCCTCGCGAGCAGGGAGCCCACCCAAATGCCAGGACTGACACGGCAGCTGAGATAGGCACGCACGAAGCGCGACACACCGGATCGTGGCTGCCGGCCGGAGCTTTTGATCCGGATGAGCCAAAATGACGGCGCCAACGATCACATCTTATCATGTTGATTGCTTACAGCGTTGGAGGCGGCCCCAGCGCAATGTGGCTTCGATGTTCAAGTTGGTCTGTGCCTGCATCAGTGCCTGCCGATCGACCGGCCGCGAACGGGATGAGCAATAGTCCGAGCAGCGCCACGCAAGCGAGGAAGGCCCAGGCTTCGTTGGCACTGAGCGCGAAAGCCGCCTTTCGACCATGGGACGCAAATAGGCTTCAATCGTGGCATCGGAGACCTGGGGAGGGCGATGAGTAAACAACGTCAGGTCAAGCCCGATCGCCTGAGCCGCAGTTACATCGCCCGCAATCAGACGCTCGCGCAAAGCGTCGGCGTGCCCGCCAGTGCGCCCGTAAAGGATCGTATCGATCAGCGCGATACCGATTGCGCCCCCGACGTTTCGCATCAGATTGAACAGGCCGCTTGCGTCGGGTATCTGTGATGCAGTCAGCGAACCCAACGCCAGCCGGGTTGGAGGCAGCAGGCAGAACATGATCGCAACGCCGCGCAAAACTTGCGGCCATAACATTTCTTGGAAGTCGGCGACACGGCTCTCGAATGCACTGCAACCCAGTCCGATGGCGAACAGCCCAAACCGCGCCGCCGACAACCAACGGGGATCGAACCTGCTTTCCAACAGGCCCGCAACCGGCGCGGTGGCAAGCTGCGAAACGCCAGTGACGAGCATGATCGTGCCGATTTCAAATGCGTCATGATGTCGAACATAGGCGAGGAAGACCGGCATGAGATAGACCGATCCAAATAATCCAATTCCGAGGAGGAAGCTCAATGCGCAACCGATCGCAAAGGAGCGAGATCTGAATGTCGACAGTTCGACCACCGGATGTGCGGCTCTGAGTGTTCGGATCGCGAAGGCAGTTGCCGCAGCAGCACTCAAGACGATCAGGATAGAGCAGAATGGCGAAAGCCACCCGTATTGCGGGCCTTCCTTCAGGCCGATCTCCAGGCATGCAAGCGAAACCGCAAGAAGTGCGAGAGAAGGCACGTCGAGTGTGGTCAGATCGGAAAACCGCGGTCGTTCGCGCGGGAGCAGCATTGGCGTGGCGAGCGCGGCGATCACACCAGGGGCGACATTGATCAGAAATAGCCAATGCCAGGACCATGTGTCGGTGATCCAGCCACCGACCACGGGCCCGACCGTAGGCGCCAGCACAGCCATGATGCCGGCCATGGTGGTGGCAACGGGATGCAAACGGATCGGAAACAGCAGGAAGACAGCGGAAAAAACCGCCGGGATCAACATGCCGCCAGCAAAACCCTGAAGCACGCGAAAGCTGACAAGCGTCGTGAAACTGTGGCTGAACGCGCAACCGATAGAGGCGAGGGTAAAAAGGGTGATCGCAACAACGAACAGCCATCGCAGCGTCAAAGCGCGCGTAAGCCATCCAGTCAGTGGAATGGCGATGATCTCGGCGATCAGATACGCGGTTTGAATCCAGCTCATCGCCTCCCGCGATATTGCAAGTGTACTCTGGATCGTGGGCAGCGAAGTGGCGACGACCTGAATGTCGAGGATCGCCATGAACATGCCAAGGCACATCAGGACGAATCCAAGCCACGTCGCCGCGCTCGGCTCGGTAACCCGCTCAGTCATGATGCGCCACGCACAATGTCTCACGGGATGCGGCGAGAGCGCGGTTTTCGGCCCGTATGCGGATCGCGAGAGCCGTAGCGTTAAGGATGGTGAAGACGACGGCCAGCCGCGGCAGACCTAGAACCAAAGGGAGCACGGCGATCTCGCCAGCGACCACGGCATAGTTAGGATGCGACAAAAATCGATAGGGCCCCGCCGACACGAGCGGCTGTCCGGGCAGAACAATTATCCGCGTCGTCCATCGCGAGCCGAGCGTCCAGATGACCCAGAAGCGAAGGCACTGAAGGATAAGGTAACCGGCCAAGGCAACGACATTCACCGGTTGATCACGTCCCAACACCCACAGCGACGATAGCCAGGCTGCATGAACCGTGATGATCAACGGATAATGCCAGGATGCCACCTCAACGGCGCCGCCAGCCAGGAGCTTGCGAGTGTTGGCGCGCGAAATGACGAGTTCGCCCACGCGCTGCAGCGTGATGGCGCCGAGAATGAGTTCAGCAGACGTCACGCAGTGTGCCGTAGCGTGACACAGCTCGCGGTGAAGCCGGGTCCGAGCGCCGTTAACAGCGACCGCGCCGGCAGCCCCTTCGCGCGAGCCTGCTCAAGCACAAACAATACCGTGGGTGATGACATGTTGCCAAAGTCGGCGATAATCTGCCGTTCATGGGAAAGCGTTCCTTGGTCGAGCGCGAGCGCGCTTTCCAATGCATCTATAACCTTCGCGCCGCCGGGATGGCAGATGAACCGGTCAATGTCGTCCATCGAAAGGCGCATGCTGGAGAGAATTTCCGTGACGGCGGGGTTGAGATGCCTCGTGACGAAGTCAGGTATAGTGCGGCGAAAGATGACGCCGAATCCTTCCGGGTCGACACTCCATCCCATGATGCCAAGCGTATCCGGCCAAAGGTGTTCGCCGGCAGCCTCGATCTGCGTCGCGCCGCTATCGCCCGCGCGCAGCACGATTGCAGCAGCGCCGTCGCCGAACAGGCTCACGGCAACAATGTTAGCCTTGGTAAGTTCGTCCAGGCGAAGTGCAAGTGAGCAGAGCTCGATCGTGACCAGCAACACGTTGGTGCCTGGCTGCGCCTGGGCCAGGCGCGACGCAATGGATAAACCCGAAACCCCGCCCGCACAGCCAAGACCAAACACCGGTACACGCATTACGTCGGACCGGAAGCCCATCCGGCGGGCGACGCGCGCCTCGAGACTTGGTGTCGCGATTCCCGTTGAAGAAACGGTCAGGACAGTGTCGACATCGCTGCCAGCAAGTTGCGCGCTCGCAAGCGCCTTCTCGGCGACGTCAACAAATAGCGCTTCAGCTCCTTCGAGAAAGGCCTCGGTGCGTTCCGCTCAGATGATGGCGATCGACGGCACGTGGCGGCGGTGCTGCGCAATCAAAGACATATCCGATCAGGGCGCCACGCTAGGTGCGGACCCCGCGGCGCGGGCCGATTTGCTAACCGATCGACGCGAGACCGAAAACAAAGAGCGCACCTCCGAGCACAACGAGAATGCTCGCGGGTCCCCAGATCATCCACGAGCCAACGAGTGCCATGCTCAACCCAACAATACAGATCATCGCCTGAACTGCGGGCAATATGGTTGGTGTGTCTCGCATCGGCATCGCGACAATCTCGTGGAAATGCGGCCCGGTGGGAAGGCTCTGGGGGAAGGTTAGACCAGGCCGCTCAGCTCGCTCAACCCGTGAGTTTAACCAAGCGACGAATTTCTAGGTTCCCATCGATCGCAAATCTGTCACGGCCGGCCGCTCAATCTAAGTCCGTCCAAGATTCGGATTTGACTAATTTCTTCGCCGCATCGACCGGGGTCTTGTACCCGTACGCGACGAGTCCAACCGATCCTCATCTCAAGATGTCGATCGTCCAGTTATGGGTCAATCCAAGCCTGCAGGCGCGGATCCAATGGGCTGTGAATAGCGATGGCTCGTCGGCCCCCACGCCAGGAACGGTAGTGAACATTCCCGCTTCGCTTCAGGTCGCCAACACGTACGTGATTTACTCAAGCGTGACATACGTCTACGTACCGACGATTGGCTACCTCATGAACAAGGGCGGAGTGGTCTTGAGCGACTTCGCCTACACTCGCCCCCGAATGTCACAATGCGTCTTCTATAATACCGCGAGCCCTCTTCCCACCAGCTGCCCGCAAGCCTGATCAAACGCCGGTTAGACGCGGCGACGCTTACTGGACCATTCGAAATAAGCGGTGTCGATGACAGGTTGATAGGTTGGCAGGCTTACGCAACGATCGCAAACTAATCGACAATGATTCCTTGCTACTTCTTGAGCCTAAGCCTCCGCTAGGGAATGCTTGATGCCATTAGCCGCCGCCTCATCCACCGTTTCGGTCCGCCGCTTGCTTCGTCGGTTCCGACGCGACAGCTTGGGGTCCACCGCGGTTGAGTTTGCATTTATCACGCCTGTTTTCTTCGGGCTCCTGTTTGCCATTTTGGAGGCCGGGATCCTGTTCCTCGCGGGTCAATTGCTCCAGAGCGTGACGGTTGAATCGGCACGGATGGTCCTGACCGGACAAGTTCAAGCAGCTGGCTATACGTCGAGCCAGTTCTCGAACTACGTCTGCGGACAGATCCCGGCCCTGTTTAGCTGCAGTGGTATCTCCATCGACGTCCAGAGTTATTCGTCCTTTACGAGCATCAACCTAAGTAGTCCGATCGACAACGGCGGTAATTTCACCAGCTCGAATCTCAAATACAGCCCGGGCGGGCCGGGCGACGTGGTGGTGGTGCGAATGTTCTATCAGTGACCGCAGATCGTCACCGGACTCGGCTGGAATCCCTCGAACCTAGCGGGCAATAAACGGCTATTGGTCGGGACCGCCGTTTTCAAGAACGAGCCGTATTAAAGCATTTCCCGCCACCACCAACTTTCGGCGATAGCTCCCTTTAGTTAGACTATACTTGTTGAGGTAATAAGCGAGAGCGTCGATCCGTGGACCGCCATGGACTGAAAAGGTGCTGGCTTTTCCTTGTCGACTACAAGGGGGCGAAATGAACGAAGATAAATACTATCTCGGGCTGTGGTTCGCATCGTCTTAAGTGAACCGCTCCCCGCACGGCTCTTGCACTCTTATGGGGCCGAGGGGATGATGAGCCAGACGTTGGGGCGGGCAACTAACCCTCTGGCTTTGCGTTCTGCGACTCGTTTTCGCCGCTTATCAGCATCGGCCTTCTTCCCGCGATATCGAACCGACAAGATCCAGGTCACTCAAAGAACTTCACCGGGCCCTTGATTGCCTTCCAGGCATAATGTCCGCCCGCCATGTAGCGGGCATCGAAACCGGCCTTGCGCAGCGCCGAGGCCGTCTGACAGCCGATGTGGAAGCCGTAGACGCAGAACGTGACGACGGGCTCGGTCTTCGACAGGGTGCCGATCCAGTCGTCGAGACGTTCGGGATCGCGCCATACGGCTCCATCCATGATGTCCTGAGCCTTCGTTGTGTAGTGTTTGGGGCGCGTATCGATGATCTGAACCGGCGTCCCCGACTTCATCATCTCCCGGACTTCCTCCGCGGAAATCGACGGCACGTCGCCAAACTCCTTTTGTTCGAGCGGCCGCGGAGGCGAGACCTTGATGGCATCCTCGTAGCGCTGCTTTACGGCGGGCCAATCGATGTTGCGCATGAAGGCAGCGATGTAGGCGCCGGCGTTCGCGCCGAATTCCAGGTGGAAGGCGTGCTCGTACATATCGAGGGCCAGTATCGGGACGCCGCCAGCGATGCTTTGACTGTGTTCCGAAGCAATCTGATTGATGAGCCGTCCGTCGCGCGGAACGTAGGTCAGCAGCACCCAGCCCGAGCCGCCGGCCAGTGCGGACGCAATGCCGACGAACTCCTGGCGCCAGCGATCGACCGATCCAAAATCCTTTGCGATGGCGCTTGCGAGGTCGTCCGGCACGACGCGTCCGTCGCCGCCGAGGCTGGCAAAATACAATTCGTGCAGAAGCGTCGAGTTGAGCGCGACAATCTCGTCGCGCTTCAGCCGGGCGAGCGACGGGTTGGGAGTGTCACCGAGATCGAGGCGCTCGATCTCCTCGGAGATGGCGTTCAAGCGATTGAGGGCCCCGCCGTAGTTGTTTTCGTAGTGGCTTTCGATGAGGCGTGCGGAGATCCCGTTCAACGTCCAGGGGCGGCAATGAAGCGGTGCGAGTTGGTAGCGCATCGTAATTTTCCTTTGGTCGTCTGGTTTTCCCAGTTAATGAAGGGCTGAGACTTCGAGAGCTTCGAACAGGGTCATGCTGTCGGTATGGGTCCACAAGCCGACCTTCCCAGGTGGGCCCGGAAACCTTCTGTCGATCGCGACAAAAAGCTCCTTGCCGTCGAAAAACACCGTGAGGCGGTCCTCGTTCGCCGCGATACCGAGCGTATGCCGCGCTTCGCCCGACACGTTGACGTCCATGCCTCCGATCGTCTCTCGCCTTCCAGAGGCGACGCGGTACAGGGTGACGTTGTTCTCGAGCGCGTCGGCGCAAACCGCGTAGTAGTCGTCAGGCGACCTGAACCGAACGACCAGGCCGGCCGTTTGTTCGTTCTTGCCTGAATTAGTCAGAAAGCGCGTCGACACGTAGACGTCACGTCCGGAGAAGGGCCGGTAAAAGGCGAACGCCAATCGGTTTTCGTTTGGCTCGGGGCCGGTCTGCGCCAACCCACGACCTGCGTCGTTATCAATGACGGACCATTTGCCAGGGCCGCCGTCGCGTGAGGCGCCAAAATCAAAATCGGCAAGCCGTTCTGCCGTATCGAACGTGACGGCATCGGCCGAAGGACGCGATGCCGTCGGTCCGCACGCAAACAAGAGCATGCTCATAGGTAGGAGACAGGCGAAATAGAGCCTCCTCATGGTTTTGTGCCGCAGAAGGGAGGCGTTGCCGCCTCGGAGTGTTGCTCGTCACCAGCAATTCCCGCTGCGCGCAGCGCAATCAGGAACCCTTCGCGTACTTCATCCTCGTTCCGGTAATAGACGGCGACCGAAGATCCATCGGCTGGATCGTTTCGGCAGGATTCGGGCGGCGGTTCAATATCTGCAGAAGTCCGCTCGGAAGCAGACCGCAGAAGAAAAACACTGGGAGGAATGGGAGGTCTGCTCTGGTCCATGTGCAATTCCTCGACAATTCGAGTTGCACAGTTCTTAGACCGAGGCCTCAAGGGGAGACTGCATTTCCCCTGAGCACGTCTTAGTTCAGCAAATCGAAAAATGCAACAACATCTCGTTCTGTTTCCGGCCGGAGCTCTGCCACAGCAGACCTTGGGGGATGCGCGGGGCGCAAGCGTACCGCTGTCATCCGAAATGGCGGAGCTTCGGAAGCAAAACAAGTGCGAACATGTCATGCAGTTCGCGGCGGTCCTGCCAGCCCTGCGTGCCCGCGTCGCCGCGGACATGAAACTGGGTGCTGGCGATGATCGTGAGCCTTCTGAAGAAGACGCTCATCCGCGTCGGCAACGCCGAGTACGCCGAGAAAAACAAGTCGTAATGGACTCACGACGATGCGACGCAAGCACGTAGCGATCGGGCGTGGCGTGCTGCGCTTCGCCCTTGCGGCACAACTATGGGCCCGATGTCCGCCAGAGGAACGCGGGCGTACTCTGCCTCGCCGCCAGAGTAGCCACTCGTCGTGTGCCAATATCCGAATAGTCCTGCCGTCGTGTATCCGAACTGCTCGGCGGCCATCTTCGCGTTGGGGTTCCATCGCGGACAGCTCCCTTCGGCGAGCTTCGCAACGGCCCCATCTTAGGGGCAAGCTCCGGCCCTGCCGATTGCGAAACTTGCATCATGCTAACCGCCGGGAACGAACCCCAGGAGCGATCTCGATGCTGAGGACGAAGGAAGGACCACGGGCGATTCGCACGCTACGCGGTAGGGCGATCCTCTTGCTGTAGGAGGCCGGCGCCATCCAAAAACGCGAGGAGCATGGCTGGGCGCCGGCGCGTCGAAGTCCGAATGGATAGGTATCCGGAACCCGGTCCGCCGGTGTTTCGGCCCAAGACGCGTTACCGCACGCGTCTCGTCCAGCCAGACGAAGCCATCGAATTGCTGAGTAGCGAAGCCTCGGCGTAATGCAACCGGCCGGTAGATCACGCCGATGAACCGTTCGAGGCGAGGCTCGATCAGCCGGCGCCGAAGCGCTTCGTGACGACGGAATTCAACCAGGCCCCGCTCCACGCCGGCGTCATGAAACAACCGTTCATAGCTGTCCGCGCGGGATGGACGAACGCGCATCACTTCCATCTCGCCGTCCCAATCCGAGGCTGCCGGACGAGCTGCCGCTTTTTGAAATCCGGCTGAGACCGCGCCGCCAGGCATGCAGGTGGCATCTCTGCACAACAGAGGGCCGCGCCCTCATGCAGGGGTCGGAGCGCAGCCGGGCGGCCGCCGGGTACCAGGCGAATCGCGCGCTGTTGCTGATGCTGCTCGCCTCCGCGTCTCGTTTGGCGAAGCTAGAAAATCCCGGCGGGAGCCTCGCGCGCCGAAACCGATCGTCAGCCGATTGACACCTGGCCTGCCGACGGACTCAAGCGAACCACAGCCGGCCGCGAGTTCCGCGCCCAGGCTTAGCGCCGACCACGCGTCGCAGGTCGCGAAGCCATTTCCTGATGAAGTCATTCGAAGCCGGCGGCGGCCCCGGTCGCCGGGATCGGTTAGAAGCCGGAATAATAATCGTTCACCGCTCTCGTCCGTCCGGGGTCCTCCCAATTCCAATCGTTGTCGTTGCCGTATTTCGGCGCTCCCTCCAGCCGTTCTGCGGTGAGATTGGTCCGGTAGCCGCCGAGGCCCGTATCGTACTTCAAGGATTGCCAGGGCAGCGGGTAATGATCGTCGCCGATTCCGAGAAAGCCACCGAAGCTGAGAACCGCATACGACACTTGGCCGCTGACCTTGTCGATCATCACGCGTTCGACGAGCCGATCTTCTGATTGTCGGCGCCGTACACCGCGGTGCCCTCGACCTTATCGCTGCCGATCAGCGTTCCTGTTTCACGCCTTTCCGTTTCCATCGTCTCCTCCTTTTGGCAACATCGATGTGAGATAACGGAGGCTGCCGGATGCTCGTTCCTTCGAGATTGGAGCGCGACAACCCGTCGCCATGGATCTGGAAGATGTTGGCGTGAAAGGTGAGCTTGTCGATGCCGACGAGCTTCTGCAGATCGACGTCCACGGCGAGGTTCAGGCGGCCTTCGTAGATCGTGCCCTGTTTCGATCCTCCGGACGCGTTGCCGAGCACCTCGCCGATGTAGGTCGCCGCGAAATTCACGCCGTAGTTCTGAAAGCGGATTGGCAGAAGACCGAGCGTCTTCTCCTCCATCTGCTCTCCCCTATGTTGGATCGGCCGGCTTGGGGATGGAGATCGCCTGTAGGGATTGGGGCAGCTACTCTGACCACTCGCGGGTGTTCAAGATTCCGAATTCCAAAAGCGAAAAATTGCGCTAGGATCGGGCTTTCCCGCATGGGGCATTTCATGTTCGACACCTCCACTACCGCGCTTTTGCGCGCGGTCCTCGACGAAGTCTGCGAGAGCGTTCCGCGCCGCGAGAACGGAGTGCGCACCCAAGTCGCTGCGAAGATTCTGGAAGCTGCTACGCGCGGAGAGGTGTCGCCCGAAGGTCTCAGGCAGGTCGGGCGCCAAGCTCTCTCGCAAGTCCCGACCATGTGGCGCTGACCGGGCGGGGAGGCGGGGGTGAATTTTCAGGTCACGGTGCTGAATATCCCGGAGAGCTACCCGGACGGATTTGCCGTGATGGCCGACCTCAAGCGCGACATGGCGATCCTGGCGACCAGCGGTCGGGACTGGGCCGACCGCACCAAGCGGCTGGCCGCGCGCGTGCCGGACCTGGCCATCTTTTCGCAAGGCCCGGTCGCGCGCGAGAGCGGCGGCTGGAAGATCACCGTCAAGGGGCGGACGGTGCTGGAATTCATGGAGGCGCGCCCGGTCGCCGACCAGGCGATAGAGGATGTACCGGCCGTAGACGCGCCGCTGCTGCCGCTGCCGCAGCCGGCCGAGCGGTCAAGGCGGCGTCGCGAACGTCGGGAGCGCGCGCGCGATGCGCGTGAACGGGCGCGGGCGAACGCTTCCTCTGCGGAGTGGCGCCGTACAGAATACCTTAAGGATGCGATTCAGGAACTCAAAAAGGTTAAGCACGACGTGCGCGCGCAATACTACCTTATATGTGCGTCAAAGCTCTCCGAGACGTTCGGGTGAGACCTGGTGGCCGCGGTAGTGCAAAAGCTTACAAGCTGGCACGTTCTGCAGATTGACGAGCAAGGATTCGGCATTCGCTTGGCAGAATTCCATAGGTTTCTTTGAAGCGGCGCCCAAAGTGGGTCATGTCGGAAAATCCCCAGCCGTACGCAATATCACTCACAGTTCGATGAAACTGAGTCGCATCTTCAAGCGCATCTCGGCAGCGCCCAAGCCGTCGTGCGATGATCAAGCGCCTGATCGAGGTATCTTGTTCAAAGAACAACTCGTTGGCATATCGCACGCTGATTCCCACCGCATCGGCAACTTCTCGCGCGTCCAGATGAGGATTGGTCAGCCTCGCTTCGATCACCGCCCGAAGACGGGCCAGCAACACCGTCTTCGGGCAGGAGATGCGAACGGCATCACTCTCCATCGTCCTCGCGATTGAAAGGCTAATAAGGTCCACCGCATGGTTTCCCACCATTTCTTCGGTGACCGTGCTCATTTTTCCTGCAAGCGACGGCAGCATTGCCGTCAGCGAGAGTGCCAAGCTGTCATCCACTCGAGCTGGGGTAACGAGCCGCGTAATCAATTCGAGGTTCCTGCCAAGACGGGCTCGCAGCTCTCGCCGCGGGACTTTCAATACGAGAAGCTTGGAGCCGCGAAAAAAAGTACAATCGTAAGAAAGCATTGGATCGACTAGCGTCAGAGTCCCGGCTTCAAGAGTGACCTCCCGCCCGTTCTGCATGATGAAGACTGCGCCCTCAACCTGAAAACATACAAAGAGGCGGTCGGATTCGACTTGGGCGACATGCGTTAGCGTGTGACTTACCCGCATCGGCGAATTATGAAATCGGACAAGTCCTAGATTGCCCAGCGTGCCCAACTCGATGCTCGCATCAAAATTAAGTCGGTCTTCCGGCACCGAATCATGGTCAACGATCTTCTTGCACGCGACGCTATGCCAATAGTCGTACCGCTCGCGCGGATGAACTTGGTCAGTCGAGAAGATCGTTTCCACGAAAGCACTCCTTAACGGTGATGCAGCCGATCAATAGCGCCAGTACGACCGATCGGCTGACATTGGCGGCCATTATGGTCAGTTGTGCCTGATCGGCCGCTTCCCTTTCAAGGGGTGACCACTTCATTGGTACATTAACAAAAGCGCCAACGAAAGTTTTCGCTGATGATGGTGGGAAATGATGAGCGCCAACGATGCGTCACGAGTGAATTCGATTGACGGGAAGTCGGAGACTACTTTGGGTTCCAACTCTGCCCAACGGGCCCCACTAGGCCTCAGCTACAGCAATGAACAATCCGGAACTCGGAGGCAAACTATCGGCTTCCCCGCACTTCGAACGGACCCGAAACGGGTATCGTTCAATCCGCCTCTTTACGCAACGTGCATGTCCCTTGATGAGGCGTGGTCCATGGAGTGCCAGGTTTTGAGCGTTTGGCACAACGGCGCGCGACTCTATGTCGCGAACCCCAAGGAGCTAACCGAGTTCCTCCTCCTATTTACACCGCCGCCGAGGTCCGTGTTACGACGATGCAAGCGGGTCTGGACGCTTGGGACCGAAATTGAGGTTGAATTTCAACGAACGCAACCCAGTTTCGCGCTTCAATCGGAGGGCGATCGATGATGCGTTCACGCGACTCTTCTCTCGATCGACTGCTATCGGTCTCGTGGGAAAAAGCACTCGCCAATGATCTCGCGGCGGAGCTAGAGCAGTTTTCCGGTGAAAAGAGAACCATGGTTGCAGAGGTCCGGCGCTTTATTGCAATCAAGGCTCATCGAGATCTGCTGGATCGACTTCGAAAGGCGCGCGCAGGAAGGACATCGTTTGCGGCCCTCAGGTCAGTCGCAATAGAGATGCGTCAATACGCGGTCGAACGTCCGGCATTTTGGGCAGCAGCGCTTCGCGCGCCTGTGACCGATTGTACGGAATGGCGTTCCGCTGACAACCAAATCCGGGACTTCATGGCAGAACTGTTTGTCGAATGCGGAGTTCACGGTAGCGGCGCGGATGACGCCAGCGGGATGCTAAAAAGTCTTGTGCGCGGCTTCGTTCTGCACGAGATCATGGGATCGTTTTCGCGCGTCTATTCCTACGAGCAGTCATATGAGAAGGCGATTGATGTGTTTATTGCCGGCGTGCAAGCCGTCATGACTTGCCGGTAGAGACCGTTCGGGATCGCGAATACGGTGCCATTTAATGATACGTAAAAATCCAGCTATTGAGTGGTAATTGCGTCACGACGGGAATCGAGATCCTTGGTCGCGAATGCTCGAAGGTGCTCGGACGCCGAACGGTCTTCTTAAATGAGGTCGAATCATGCGTCGACGCGTAACGCGCCGCGCTTGGCTGACCAGCGGCCTTGCATTTGACCTTGCCGCGGCCGCAACGAAATCGCGCTTGGCGCATTGATCGACAGGACAGGGCATTGCCGACCTTCGACGCGAATTCGATGCCGTTGAAGCGGCGGAGGGTCAATCGTCCGCCGTCGGCAACGCGAACCCATTGTCCCAGAAGAGGCGGTCCAAACGAACTCGTCGGCAGGCCGCGCCCGAGACTGCAGATCGGAGGCAACGGCACCCGCGGCGAGTCGGGAGGCGATCAGGGCCAACGACGGACTATCCGCTCTCAAGCCGTTCTGGCTGTGCGTCACGCGACGACGAGGTTCGATCCGACTGAGGCGTAGAAGCGGTGACCCCCAATCCGAGACGGATCTCGACCATCATGCTCTGGGATCGTGCTCTGATTTGCCCTGCGATGATTGGTTGCGGTGACGTACGAACCGCTGTCGCGGACGCGCGATGCTCCACCGGGCGGCCTCGGCGGAAACAGCCTCCCTCACGGATGATTGCGCGTGGCCGCCTTTCGATCGACGTTCATCGTCATTCGAACGCCCGGCCCGGCGTGCTTTGGACGTCGAAGTCAGTTTTCGCGTTTTCTCTCAGAGTCTGGACGATAAGCGCGCCGATCTTTCCCGGAACCGGCCAAACGCCGCCTTCCGGCAGCCCGACGCCCGTCGTCGGCGATGACGACACGTTAGCGGTCCTCACTGTGGCGCACGCATTCGACCGTGATCACGCCGCGGTCGCGGCCACGGAAGGCATATTTGAAGGAGTTGGTCAGAAGCTCGTTCACGACAAGTCCCACTGACAGCGCGGTGTTGACCGAGACCGGCGCGTAGTCCGTTTTCTGATCGAGCCGAATTCCCTCGACGGCGCAGGTGTTCATGACGGCGGCGGCGATCTGGCTCAAATAGTGGCCAAGATCGACTTCGTCTTGGACGGCGCGGAGTGGGACGGCCTCTACGTCGGCCGCCGCAAAGGCGACGATCTCGTCTAGCGGGCAAGGTCGACCACGGCTTCGACAAGGCCGGCGAACTCCGGAGACGGCTGGAGCCGCTCGTCCGGAAACCCCAGCCATACGCCAAGCGGATCGCACACAAGGGCGTCTGGGTCGAGCCAAAGCTGCTGGCCGAGATCGAGTACCGGGCGAAGTCTGCCGCAGGGCAAGTCCGGCACCCGTTCTTCAAGGGGCTGCGCGAGGACCTCTGATTGTGCGGCGGGCTCGACCCGATCGGGGAAAATACAGCCCGCTCCCAAGTTTCATTCTAGGAACTTACCGACGACCTGCGCATTTCTTGGGCAGAACGAGGAGCAAACTGGAGATCGCGATGGCTGAAGGATTGGAACGTGCTCCGGCCGAGGATGTCGAGCCGACGGTAGCCGGTGTTTCCTGGGCGGCGGTGCTGGCGGGCGCGGCAGCCTCCATGGCCTTGACCCTCGTTCTGCTGTCCTTCGGCGCCGGAATGGGCTTCACGGTCGTGTCGCCGTGGGGCAATTCCGGCGTTTCGGCGACGACATTCAAGATCGGTACGGGGCTTTACTTCATCGTGATGGCGATGCTGTCCTCCTCGATCGGCGGCCATCTCGCCGGGCGTCTCCGGACGAAGTGGGTCGGCGTCCACACGACCGAGGTTCAGTTCCGGGACACGGCCCACGGCTTCCTGGCCTGGGCTGTCGCGTCCGTGCTCGGAGCGGTGCTGTTGGCCTCGCCCGCCAGCACACTTCTCGGCCACGCCCTCGGCGGCGCCACTCAGGGCGCGGCAAGCGCGGCGAACTCCGGGCCTATGGCGGGTTACGTCGCCACGCTGCTGCGTCCCAACGATCCGTCCGCACAGGCACAGGGCCAATCCGATCCGCGGCCAGAGATGGTTCGTCTGCTGACCACCGACTTCCGTGCCGGAAGCGATGTGAACGCGAACGACAAGGCCTATATCGCCAAGGTGGTGGCCGCGCGCACCGGCCTCAGCCAGGCCGATGCCGAGAAGCGCGTGAACGACGTCGTCACTCAGGCCAAGTCGGATTTGGATGCCGCCCGAAAGGCAGCGATGCAGTTGGCAATCTGGCTGGCGCTGTCGCTGTTCATCGGGACGTTCTCCGGGACCCTGGCCGCCATGGAAGGCGGCGGAGTTCGGGACGGGACATGGGGCAAGAAGCGCTACGCAACCGTTCAATCATCACTGGCGAGAAACTAAGGAGATATAACCATGCCCATTCTGCTTTGGCTCGTCGGAATTCCGATCCCGCTCATCATCCTGATCATGCTTCTGCGCTGAACGGGATTCGCCACGGGGTCTTCAGCACGTGGCGACCACCTGTTCCGAGGAGCGCCGCACGTCGCTCGGCGCGAGCCGTCAATCCAATTCGGAGGGTACATGGCAAGACCGGGGCCCGAAGCCTGTCCGAGATCACTGCTGCACCCAAGCTTCATCGCCGCCGGGGCAACGCTGCTGATCGCCGGGCTGGCCACCGACATCATGTACTGGGACACATCGAATTGGCAGTGGGCCAACTCGTCAGCGTGGCTGATTGCTGCCGGTCTGGTTCTGGCTCTCATCGCCACGATCGCCCTGATCATCGATTTACTGACGGGCCGTGCGGGACGCATCAATTGGATCTCCTTCTTACTCGTCGCGGCGGCCGCCCTTCTCTCTCTCCTGAATGTTTTCATCCACAGCCGCGACGCCTGGACCTCGGTCGTGCCGCAGGGGATGTCGCTCTCCGGAATCGTGACGATTCTGCTGCTTATGGCCGCCGTCCGCGGTTGGAAGGTGACCGCGGTTCGTACCTTCGCGACGGGAGACAGACCGTGACTCATGCACTGCTCAGAGCCTTGCCGGCCCTTTGCGCCTTGGTCGCGCTGACCGCCTGCGGCGATCAAGGCGGTGATCCCATACGGCAGTACGGGGCAGATCCCTATCTCCCTGAGCCTCAGAACTATCTGTTGCCGCCCATGAGCGTTCCCAAGGAGGTGGGCTGGAAACCGGGGGAGACCCCGACCGTTTCGGGTGGATTAAAAATTCAGGCGATGGCAACAGGGCTGTTGCATCCGCGCATCGTCTACCCTCTGCCGAACGGTGATATCCTGGTCGTCGAAGGTAACAGCCCCGGCACCACACCTTTCCGGCCCAAGGACTTCATCCAAGGCAAGGTGAAGGCGAGAGCCGGAACCGCCGGCAAGGGCGGCAATCGCATCACCCTGCTTCGCGATGCCGACGGCGACGGAAAGCCGGAGGAGCAAACGGTTTTAGTCGACCACCTTCACTCGCCTTACGGCGTGACTTACGTGGACGGCACCCTCTATGTCGCCAACACCGACGCGATCATGGCGTTCAAGTACGCTCTGGGGCAGACTCAAATCAAGGAGCCAGGCTCGAAGCTTGCTGACCTTCCGGCGGGACCAATCGACCACCACTGGACCAAATCGATGGTCGCCAGCGCGGATGGATCCAAGCTCTATGTCGGCGTCGGATCCAACAGCAACATTACCGAAAACGGCCTCGACGTCGAAGAAGGCCGGGCTGCGATCTACGAGGTCGACCGCCTGACCGGTGCCAAGCGCGTTTATGCTTCGGGCACGCGTAACCCAACCAATCTGGCAATCGATCCGGAGACAGGCCGGCTGTTCGCGGTCGTGAACGAGCGGGACGAGATCGGCCCAGACCTAGTCCCGGACTACCTTACCATGGTGCAGGAGGGAGCCTTCTATGGCTGGCCTTACAGCTACTGGGGCGAGCACGTTGATGTCAGAGTCCATCCGCAGAGGCCCGACCTGGTGGCCAAAGCGGTCAAGCCCGACTACGGCCTGAGTTCGCATGTGGCTGCGCTTGGCCTTGTGTTCAGCCAGGGCGAGAAGCTCTCACCCAAATTCAGCAACGGCATCTTCGTCGGGGAGCACGGCAGCTGGGATCGCAGCCCTGTCAACGGCTATCAGGTCATTTTCGTGCCCTTGGTGAACGGTCGACCTGAAGGCAAACCCGTCCCGGTCGTCACCGGATTTCTCGGCGACGACAACGGAACGGTGCGAGGGCGACCCGTGGGCGTAGGGCTTGACCGCACGGGCGCACTGCTGGTCGCCGACGATACTGGCAACGCGGTGTGGCGCATCAGTTCGGAGAAGTCGGCGCAGTAGCCAGCCGAGTCTCTCATGCAGCGAGATCCGCGTGGCGACGCTAAGGGATCTTTTTGCAATTGATCTTCTTTCGCGCCGTAACCTAACCCTTCAAGACCGCGTCGTTGACACCTCGTTGTTACGACGGCGTTGGTGAAGGTTTCGCCTTCCTGCAATGTGATCGAAGTGCAGGTTGACGAACGACAACCACAAGACGGTGTCGATGGCCATGGCCACGAACCGTGCATCGATCGCTTCGCGCGAGAATGAGCGCCGGAATGAATAGTTGATCGTGCGGCCGCGCGCGCCATCATGGCTATTGGGAACGACAGATGGCGGTATCTGTTGTGCCGGGCGCCGTACCGTCCTACGTCCTGGAGAGACAGCACGCAGCGCGGCTTCCAGATATCGAGATAGGGCCTTATGACTAATCGGCTGCGCTACGGTACCCCGGCCAAAGTGCTCCATTGGCTCGTCGTGGCCCTGCTGGCCGTTCAGTTTTCGCTTGGTTGGCTTATGCCGGACGTTCATGCGGGTCCGCCGGGCAGGGCCATGACGCTCCATATCTCATTGGGTCTGACCATCCTCGCGTTGATCTTGTTACGGCTTGTCTGGCGTATCACCCATCCGGTGGCGCCGGAGAGTTCACTTCCGCCGTGGCAGCGAGTGTCCTCAGAGGCAGTGCATTGGCTGCTTTATGTCCTGGTTCTCGCTGCAACCATGACAGGGTGGCTGTTCACATCGTTCCGGGGCTGGTCGGTCTCCTATTTCAATCTCATCCCGCTACCGATGCTGGCCGGGAAAAACCCGGTCGCGATCCATCAGATCGACGGCTGGCATCAGATTGCGGAGTGGGCGTTGCTGATCGCAATCGGCGTTCATGTGGCCGCAGCCTTCGCCCACATTTTCATTTACCGAGACGGCGTCATGCAACGAATGCTGCCAAGTCGTCGGTGACCTCTCTTGTTGGCCCTTGGCTGACCTCAGCCGGGCGCGTTGCGAGGTCTCCTTTCGAGAGGTGAGCTGACACCGTCGTGCTGGTTATTGGGCAGCTCTCGACCGAAACGCGCCCCGCTTCCGCTGCCCAGGTCCGACGTCGCAACCGCCTCAGCCGAACTGCTGCTCTCGAGGATGCGGGCGAAGGTGGACGATCTTTGCCGAGAGCGGGACGTGCTCCGGGTAGCGTCGACCACGTGACCGACGCCGCGCTCGGGGCATCTTCCGGCGCCTTGACTCGCCGGCGCCGGACGTACTCAATTCCTGTGATCGGTGATGTTGCTGGGGTGCGTCATGGAGCAACAATTATCCGGGTCTCGCCCATCGGGTCTTGACCCTCGCCGAGAAGGCCAACTCGTTCACCATGCGGCGCCTGCTGGAGCTCGAAACGGTACGATGACAAGGGTCCCTCTGGATCCGGAGCGACCGACCGACCGCTGCCTGCGCCACGCACGCCGCCATCGACCTTCTCCCGACCAGGCGAGAGATGCGGCCCGAGCTGGTTGTCGCGGTCGGTAGGCTCGCGCTCGCCGGGGGCCGAAGAAGCCCCGGCGGCAACCTGGATAGATTACTTCTGCCCGGACGGAGCTTGCGCGTTCGAGTTGTTCGGCTTGTTGCCGTTCTGCTTGTTAGCCTCATGATGGCCCACCGCGCAGCCCGCCACCGCGCCGAGCTTGCCATGGCCCGCCATGTGGCCGGCAACACCACCGACGATCGCGCCCTTGATGCACCCCTTCGCTTGCACCGGCGAGGCCAACGCCAGTGACAGCAGGCAGACAGCCGCAAAGATGGTCTTCATGATCTCTCCTCCGAAAATTCGACGCTCGCGATGGTCAAGTCGCGAAGTGAATGGCCGTTCCGCGGCCATTGTTCGTGTAGATCCATTTTGCTGCTGGTCTCACGTCACCCGCTCGGCTGGGCCTGATAAGCTCGGACGCCGCAAACGCCCGAGCTCATGCTGAGCGCACCGCGAGCATCTGAACTCGAGCTCGACACCGGGTGAAAGGTTTTTCGGCAGGTTTGCGGCCATCGGCAGGCGCCGCAGTTCGGGCACTTAACCAGCAAGGTATCGGTTTCAAGCATCGTCGGCGTTCTCGGCCGCCCCGCTGGACAACCGCGCCTAATCGGCGACGTTCCTGCGTGCTGCGAGACCTAGGAAAAGCTGCCGCGAAGAGCACGGACCGATGTTGCCCCGGCTCACTGAACGGTGGCGGCGCTCAGATGAGAGGAGCGCGCTGCTCAGGACCTTGTAACGTTCGGTAGTCCGTCTACGATCCCCAAATGACAGAGCAGAAAGCTTGCCCGAAATGCGAGAAGACGATGGAGCTGGGCTTCATTCCCAGCCTGGGGCGTGGGCAATTGCTCTGGTTTGCGGGAGTGCCGCCCGCCACGTACCGCGAGTCGTTCATGTTCGGCAGGAAGGCGCTTACGTGACGACCTATCGGTGCTCGGCCTGCGGCTATCTGGAATCGTATGCGGAGGGATGATCGCCCGACGCTAAATTGAGCCCTTCATGGAAACGATTGCTACATCTACCGCCCTTGTGCTCGCGATGCTCGTGGCGCTGGGGTTCTATTTTCGCTTGAGAATAACAGGCCTGCAGCGGCGACTGGTCTCGCTGGAAAGAGTTGAAGCAAAGCTCGATTTGCTACTGAAGCACGGGGGTCTGAGCTATGAGCCGCTGGGTGGTTCGACGGAAATAGAGGACGCGCTCAAAGCCGGCGAGAAGGTCCGCGCAGTTTCACCTTTCCGGGCAGCGATGATCTTACGGTGCGCAAGGTCAAGGCGCCGCGGCTGGTGCCATCCGTCGCGGGCCGGCCGAAGCTGGGCGTCCCCCGAGAGAACATCCTGCAGCTTCTGCCCGAAGCCGTTGCTCCGTCTAAAGAACAACTCGCAGAATATTGGACCTGGGTCTGGAAGAAGGCGCTGCCGCACCTTGGGCATCGTCCGCTCAAGCTGGTGCGTCACGTGCACGGCACGACCTTCTATCACAAGGGGCTGCTGCCGAAGGACATTCCGGCCACCGTGCACCAGCTCCACATTCAGAAGCGCGAGGGCGGCCAAGGCACTCGCCTGTGGGTCGACAGCCTCGATGGCCTCCTTGGTCTCGTCGAGATCGGCGCTGTCGAGCTGCACCCTTGGAATGCGACAGCCGAGGACTTCGAACATGCCGACCGCATCGTGATCGATCTCGATCCCGGAGAGGGCGTCGATTGGGACGCCGTCGTGGAGACCGCGCTCGATCTGCGAGCGCTGATGAAGCGCGCGGGTTTCGAGACCTGGCCCAAGCTCACCGGCGGCAAAGGTATTCACCTGATGGCCCCAGTGGATCGGCCGGTGCTGCACGACAGGGCGCACTGGGTCGCGCATCAGCTGGTCTCCGCCCTCGCAGCGCGCCATCCAGACCGCTACCTCCTGTCTGCTCACATTCCCCGCGAGCCCGAGAGGGATTTCCGATCGCAGCGCCCGTGACCTGGAAGCGCATCGAGAGCGGGATCGCGCCGGACGCCTTCACCATCGAGAACCCGTTTCGGGTGAAGAGGAGACAGCCGTCATGAACGACGCATTCGACCAGTGGATCGAATGGATCCACAAGCCGCCGGGCGACCGGACCGGGCTTTCGTCCGACGTGCACGCGAGCGTAATGCTCCTGCCGGAAGAGGACCGCACCGACCGACAAAAGGTCAACGCTGCGGTTTCGCATTGGGCCAAGTTACGCAGGACGGGACGGACTGTCTGGATCTATCTTGACGACTTCAATGAGGGAGAGCGGCGGAACGTCGGCGATCCCGAGTGGCTGAAAGTGTTCGCATCCGCGGATGCCGCCGACAGATGGTTCGACAAGCACGATCCCGAAGGGGTTGCCTGGGAGTACGAAATCGAAGGCGGTCCGCGGCAACAGTCCGTCTGGATTCTGGTGGCGGACGAGGACTCCAGAGCGATCGGAGACCCCGGAATCATGCTGTTCGCTTCCAAGCGGGCCGCGGAGCAATGGCTTGAGCAGAATGCCCAGAATGGCAAGATCGCGGAATATCCGATCGAGGAATGAGACGTGAGCACATTCGTCGACAGCACCGTCTGGTTCGCGGCAGCAGCGCAGCGCGACCGCAACAACGAGCTCGCCAAGTCAATCCTCTCAAGCACCGAGGGCTGGGTTCTCACCGATCAGGTGCTGGCGGAAACCTGGCAATTGCTCAGAGCGCACTTCGGCGCGAAGGTTGCCGACAAATTCTGGGAGGGACTGCGCGACACGGGCGCTCGCGTTGCAACCCTCACGGCAGACGACCTCAAGGCCGCTTCGCAGATCGGAACCAGTCAAGAGCTTTCCTTTGTCGATCGCACCAGCATCGCCTTCATGGAGCGAAGCAAGATCACCCGCGCCGCAACGTTCAATCCGAAGTTTGCGGAACATCGGTACGGGCGCGATCTCAAGCACCGATTTAACATCATACGGACAGGTCACAGCCCAGCCTTCCGCACGTTGAGGGCAGCGATATTGCAGCGCAGACCGGTTCGATTGAGCTACGGCGGAAGGCAGCAAACCGTCTGTCCCTATATCCTGGGCCACGCCGGCGGCGAGGAGCGAGCATTTGCGCTGGCACTGGATGGCGCTCGGAAGCGAAACAAATCCGAACAGGGCGGATGGATCTGCCTGCTAGTGCCAATGTGCAGGAGATCGAAATCCTGGATCAGCCGTGGACGGAGCAAGCCTACCCTGGGCGTGTTCAACGATGCGTGCCTGGAATCTCGACGAACAGAAGCTGGCATTGTTTTCCAATCGTCGGATGAAGGAGGATATCTCTAGGGGCATAGATCGCTTACTCCGGCCCGATTGTGCCTGATCCTGGCCAGGATGGGGCAGCGGCCCCTCATGGTTGAAAACTGATCCTAGGACGCGCATATCGATCCAGCCGCCGCAAGCCGGGCACTTGATGAAATGTTCGGCCTGAAGAGCGTCGACACGCTCGCCTGTAAACTTGCCTCTCGGTATCTTCATTGTATCGGTTTGGACAGAGCACAAGAGACGGCCCCGGGCTGGGGGGCTGGAGCATTATAGGCCGGGACCGCTCCGCCAGCTCGAAATCGGGGCACGGTTCCTAACGGGGCGACAACGCATCCTGCCCGGGCGCCAGCAGCCGGACGTAGGTCCCGCTCTCGTGCGACTCGAGCCAACCCTTTTCGACAGCGCACCTGATGCCCGCACCGAACTCTGCGCCGCTTCCTTTAAGCGTGTAGAGGAAAGGATAGTTGATCTTCTCGATGTGGATCCGGCCGGCCTGGACCGGCTCGACTCGAAGCCAGCTGGACGAGCTGGCGGGCGGCGGCGTGCGGATCGGCAACAGGGCGTTCGGTGACGTGTTTCATTGCTGGAATCAGGCCGCGAAAATCTCGGTAATCTGCCTGGAGGTGAGCCGGCCGCTACCGAGCCTATCCCGCATCTTGTTCAGAAACCAAACCAGGCGATGCGTCGGTTCACACTGGCGGACCCACATGCTAGCTTTGATTCCTAAGCGACCGGTGCCCGCCGGTCTAGAATCATCTTCAGACCACTCCCGCCGGTTCACGCTGGCGGGATCTTCTTTTCACGGCGGCTGTGGCGGGAGAGCAACGTCACAATTGTTCCGCTATGCGGAACAGGTTTTTGGACTCCAATTGCTGACAGCAAGTCGCCACACTCAAGACGCGCCGGGGCTGGTAATTTGATTCCGAAACCATTTTTCCCGGATGGCCGCTGCGCCAATGCAGCGGCCTTTGCGCGTGTTCGCGATAAAGCCAACAAACTGTCGCAATGTGCGCGGTTTCCGGCGGATGCGGAAGCCCGGGTGTGTGCGCGCCGCGGCCCGTAAATACGCCGGCGGCCCTAGCACTCCCGGCGCTCTAATCCGCAATTGGATCGGCTGCCGGGAGCATGGGGGCTGGAAAGCGAGCCATGCCATGTTCGCTCTCTAGGTGCAATCGTCTGAACAGCGAATTCCGGTACTTGTACGGAGTCCATTTTCGGAACGGGGCGTTCTACCGTCGGAACACCGGAAGATTCGAAAACCAGCTTCTGATTTGTCCGGGATGGCCGCAGTGGGGCTGGAGGGTGCTTCAGTCCCTATGCACCTCGGGAGGGCGGCGCCGCGGCTTTCGACGAGCGCAAGTCCATGTTCCGGGACTTCATTCATGAAAAGATCAGTGCCCTTTGCACGAATTTGACCGAAGACAATATCGTTGGCAGTGCCTTCCTGAGTCCTGTCGATGCCGAGCGCTATACGCCGACGTTCCAGCACGGTGACGTCGGCGGCGTCAGCAAGGGCTTCTATCAGATCGGCGGTCACCGGCCGACGCCGGAGCTGTCGCAATATGCCGTGCCGGGCGCCGAGGGTCTCTACCTCGCAGGAACATTCATGCATCCACCCGGCGGCATCACCGGTGGCGGGCGTGCGACTGCGATCCGGATATGTCGTGATCTCGGCATCGAATTCGATGATTTGTGTGAGGGGCAAGGATGAAATTCTATACGCTCGACAAGAACCTGCTGATCGAGGTGCGATCGATCAAGCCGCACGCTGAGGGATTGATCATCGAAGGTGAGATTATGGGAACTATGCCGATGAAGGCGATGCTCCAGCAAAGTGAGTTGTGCGCAGCATTCAAGCTGGTGTCCTGGGCGGTTGTACGCAGAACGTTCACAATGCTAATCGGAGCTTCGCGGGCCGCGCAAAGGTCTGATAGGGGCGCCGGAAGCAAAAATTGCGCACAGCTCCTTAGTCGCAGATGACCTGGCATCGAGGAAGGTGAGACCTTAATCCGCTGCCACCGGCGGGATCGGCAGCGCCGTAATCGATTTGATCTTCTCCATCGCAAAGCGCGAGGTGACGTTCTTGAGCGGCGCGGCGTGGATCAGCTCCTTGTAGAACACGTCATAGCTCTGCATATCGGGGATCACGACGCGCAGCATGTAGTCGACGTCGCCGGCCATCCGGTAAAATTCCATCACCTCGGGCATGGCGCGGACCGCATCGGCGAAGCGCTTCAGCCAGGCATCCGAGTGGTCGGCGCTTTCCGCCGAGACGAACACCGAAAGGCCAAGCCCGATCTTGTTCTGGTCGACCGGCGCAACCCGTCTCAGGATCACGCTGTCGGCCTCGAGGCGCTGGATGCGCTTCCAGCACGGCGCCGAGGAAAGGCCGACCCGCTCGCCGATTTCCGCAACTGAGAGCGAAGCGTCCTCCTGGAGAACCACCAAAATCTTGCGATCGATGGCGTCGAGACGGCGGCCAGTACGCGAGCTGCAACGCAGCGTTGGTCATGTCAGAAACCTCAGTGTGACGGAAAAGTCAGACGCGCGGCGAGTGCCTTTCGTCAGCCGCGAGGTCCGAACAGGAAAATCTCGTAGAGATCGTCCTGCCTGTTGTCCGGGCCGCCTGTCCGCGGCCGCAACGAGCGCTGGAACCATCCGCGTGCCTGTTCGAGCGAACGAGCGAAGCTTGAACGGAGTGAAATGACGTAGCTCATGTTCACTCCGGACAACGGTGTGAGGCGAGAACTCGACAAGGCTATCACGGCAGGGACGGCGTTGAACATTGCTACCCGCAAGGGCCAATTTGATTGAATCGTGCTGAGGTTTTCGTGCGCGCGGGCAGGAAATTCCAATGCGCCCGGTTGCGAGGGACGATTTTGATGTCGCCTGCGAGGCCAAAAGCTTCAAAGACATAGTCTAGTTGATCGTCAGCAGGGCGAGCACGTCGGCGTGCCGCATGCGCGGCGCGGAACCGAGGTTCGACGGCCTGCGACAGGATTCCGACGCTGGATAGAGCATCGGCACGCCCATGCTTCCGGACACGACATAAGGCAGGGCCTGGTTGGCTCGCCCATGCAGGTGCGCGCCAATGCCGAGCGCGAACAGGAAAGTGATCACCGGAATTGGCCGCAGGATGAAGGCCTCGCGGATGCGCGCTACGTAAATCTTTCCCGCTGCAGACGTCAGCACTGGAATGAAGCCGGTCCGGAATTCAAACGAGCCTCTCAATTCGCCAGACCTACCGCGCGCGTTGGACCTCGGCGCGTGAACGATTGACGTCTGTCAGCGTGCTTCAACGCTTCTGGCATTATCCAGCTTTCAGATTCCCACGTGGAGTTCAGATGATGTCAGATGCCGCGATTCATGTCATCCCCAGCGCCAATTTCGAGGGCTGGATCGTACGAACCGACGCAGGCAGTGAAGTCGCTCATTGTGCTACGCGCGAAGAGGCGGAGCTGGTCGCCCAGCAGATCGCGCAAGAACGGGCGGTCGACCTTGTCATTCATCTTCCTGACGGAAGAATCACTCGAAAAAGCGTCGCAAAAGGATGGCTATCCAAGCTATTCGGCGAATGATCTTTGCGATCGCCGCGGCTCACGCGCTCACGGCTGCGACATGCTCTTGGATCCATGTCATGAACTGCGGCAAGATCATGAGTCCCGATCTGCGGGCGTTTTTGGCGCTCGGTTACTCCGACCAGGCGCTGCGAGACGGTTTGTGGCATTTGCCGCTCCTGAGCACCGCGTCTACTTAGGAAGAGACATGCAGGCGGCTGGTTCATCGCGTCCGAGGGGGACGTTTGATTGACGCTGCCGCCCTGTAGCGATCATTTCACGTTTGTCGGAAACCGTTGCGCTTTGACGGTCGTCAATTTCGCGTGCGCCAACTTGCGATAAACTGATCTCTGATTGAGAGGTGAGCAATGGCGATCTTCTGCCGACATCTGGCGACAATCCGCGACGTTGTTCCGAGCGCACCTGGCTGTGAGGAATGCTTGAAGACGGGCTCACAGTGGGTGCATCTGCGTATCTGCAGAAGGTGCGGGCATGTCGGCTGCTGCGATGAATCGCCCAATCGGCACGCGACCAAGCATTTTCGCGCGACCGGACATCCCATCATCGAGGCGTATGATCCGCCAGAGGGCTGGGGCTGGTGCTACGTCGACGAGGCCATGTTTGATCTTTCGGACCGGCCGACGCCGCATCTCGGACCGATCCCCCGGTACTATTGAGCCGCAGGCGCGCGCCGAGCGCGAGGCAGCCACCGCGCTCACCGCAACGCCGATGGACGCAGGCTTTCGGTTGTTCGCCGCGATCCTGCGCCAGCGAGGGGTCGTCGCGCGGGCGGAGATAATTGTGTCTTGATACTTCTTTGAGGGTACGCGGACCAATTTGAGCGCGCGCCGGCCGAGCTCTTTTCCGTTCTGCATTTTTCGTTCAACTTGCCAAGCGACGACAAGCACCAACGCGGTCTGCTCCCAAGATCGGTGCTCTGATCTCGGAAATTGTCCGGGCAATCGTTGACGAACGCCAATGCGCGAGCGGAGCACGCGGGTAGCATCTCCATGGCGATGGGCTAGATGGACTAAGTGTACGTAAACTGCGCTTTTCGGGTTGGATACTCAATTCGTCATGCAAACAAAGTGGAGATCTGCGATGAAGAAGGCTCTGATCACGCTCGCCACTGGAACGTCTTTTGCGCTTGCCGCAATTGCGAGTTCGTCATCGGCGCAAGCTCACTGGAGGCACCATAGTTTCCCGGTTGCTCCTGTGGTGGGCGGGCTCGCGGCAGGGGCTCTGATTGGCGCTGCGCTCGCGGCACCAAGGCCGTATTACGCTTATGAGCCCGTCTTCTACGGACCGCATTGTATCGTCAGACGCGAACGGGTCTGGGATGGATGGGCTTGGCGATTTCGCAGCGTAGAGGACTGCTACTGAGCTTTGCCTAGGAGCGGGTGCGCCGGAGAAAATCTACGGCTCAGCAAGTCTGATCGTTATGGGCGGCTATGGCCAGGCCCGGATACGCGAGTTCATTCTCGGCGATGTTACCCGTGACATGTTGAAGTCGATGACCGTTCCGGTGTTCATGTCGCATTGATCATCCAGTTTCTGGATCTGTGTCGGGAGTCCGCAGCATGCGGCCTGGTCTTTACGCCTTCGCTGTCGCCGCCGCCTTTCTTGGGGCGACGTTCTATATCGGGGTAGTCGAGCAGCCAGCCCGTCTGAAGCTTGGCGGCCGCGCGATGTTAAAGGAATGGACGTTTAGCTTTCGTCGCGGCACAGCTCACGCTGTCCGTCCTCGCGGTCGCGTCCGCAGTCCTCGCTTCCATTCAATTCAGACTTGATGGCGACGTGCGCTGGATCATCGGCGGCATCACGATCCTGGCGAGCTGGCCATATGCATATTTCGTGATGATGCCGATGAACATTTGGCTCTGCGCCATGCCACCTGGACAGGTGATCTCCCCTGTCCGCAAGCTGATGCGGGATTGGGGATTGCTGGAATGGGGGCCCACGTTGATCGGTTTCGCTGCCTGTTGCTCGTTCGCCTGGGTGCTTGAACTGCCGGCTCATTGACGTTCGTCAGCTTCGCAGGCGAAGTTTGTGGCACGGCTATACAGGAGGTCTTCCGCTGGTGAGATGAGACAACCATGCTTCACATCACCGACGTACTGTGTCCCGCCTTATATGCCCACGTCGCGTCTCGGTACGGACGCCCAGGTCGGTCGATCGTCCTATTTCTGAGGATCTTGCCGGGGAGCGCTGGCGCAGCTGGGGGCTGGAACCGATAGGAGGGACATTGCCGTTTTCGAGCAGCGCTTCGATCCCTCGCGGGTGCTGTTGCGCCCAGCTCCGGATCGAGGCGGGGCGCGCCTGCCCGTTGGGAGGGAAACGGCAGGCGCGTCCCGCAAGCCGCCTGGGGACTTCAAGCGGCTTGTCTGGTTTCTTCCTTACCTTCCTTGACCTCGATTTTCTTCGGTTCGGGTTTGGCCGGCTTGGGAATCGAGATTTTCAGGACCCCGTTTGACATGGTCGCCTGCACGCTCGACGGGTCGATTCCCGGCGGAAGCTGCAGCACGCGCAAGAACACGCCGTAGCTGCGCTCGCTGTGCTGGACGTTCTTGTCCGTCTTGTCGTCCTCGATTTTCTTCTCGCCGCGAATGGTGAGCAAGTCGTCGTCGATCGATATCTCGACGTCCTTGCGTTCGAGGCCAGGCATTTCAGCGCTGACCTCAATCGACCTATCGTTTTCCGAGACCTCGATCTTCGGGACAAGCTGCGCGCCGTTTTGGCCAATGCCCTGGGCGACTTCATTGAACAACCTGTCTATCTCGCGATGCAGGCCGAACAAACCGAAATCGGGCTGCATCAGCGCGCCGGGTTCTCGAAACGGGACCAGTGATCTCAACCTCATGGGGGCTCTCCTATTCGTTTGGGCGACTTGTGGTTTGCTTGCGATATGAGTCCCGCGGACAGCGCGCGGGCAATGGCTTAGTAGGGGCTGACCACGATGCGATCGTCGACCGTAGTGACGCCCGGTGCCGACCAGGCAACGCGCTCCGCTTCCTCGCGTTCGATCCAGGAGCGAACGGTGCCTTTCAGGACTACCTCGCCGCCATTCGCTTCGACGGAAATATGGTCCGCATCAACCTCCGCATTCCGCTTGAAGGCGTCCATGATCTTGCGCTTGATTTCCGTCGGCTCAAGATTGGGCTTCACGGTGATGACGTTGGTCACGCCCTTGACGCCGTTGATCTTCCGCACCGCGTTTTCAGCGGCCGTCTTTTGATATTGCCACTCGACAGCGCCTTCCAATGTGATCCACCCGTCCTTGACGACAGCCTTGATCTTCTCATGGGAGATCGGCAACTCCTGCTTCAGCGCCGCGACCGCATCTCGCGCGATATCCGGATCGGGGCGCTGATCTATCGAAGGCAGCCGAACCTCAATGTCATTCGCCACAGCCTTGACGCCGGCCACGCGCTTTACTGCCGACTCCGCTTCAAGCCTGTCGGCATAGCTATGGGTGAAGCCCGTGAGGGTCACCACGCCATCCTTGACCGAAACGGCGATATCGGAGGCGTCGAGATCTGGATCCCATTTCAACTCGTCGCGGACATCACGTTCGATTTCGCTGTCGGATTTCATTTTCGCCGTCTCCTTGTTGCTTCAATTGCGCGTCGGCTGACCAAATTACCGATCGCCCCAGTTTAGAAATGGGAACTGTCGAAGCCATGACGACCGTCAACTTCTGTACTTCGTTTCTTCCCCGCATCGATCATGCTTAGTGCACAAGCTACACTAAGGGCACTCCCGCGGCGTTCATCGCCGCGCCCGGTGTCCGTCGCAGCGAATGGAACGGACACTCTGTGCTTCTTCCACTCAGAGAACGCTTCCGGTCCCGCGCGAGTTCTGGCTGCAGGCGCGGCGCACCGCATTGTTGGCAATTCCACTAGCCAAAACGCAAATCAAAATCGGTCCCAAGCGCAACGGACATAATCAACTTGTTGTCGAAGACGAGGTAGGACGGGGTGCCTACTGCCAACACCAGCCAAATTCTCGTCTGATTGCGATGCGGAGGGAATAGCTCCGCACGTCCAGTGCGGCGCTGACTATTGTCAATTTGGATTGTTTATCCGTTCGCGCCGGTGGCGGAGGAGTGCGGATGCGCTTGATCATCTTTGTCTCCGCGCGGGCTTTGCTCGGCCCCTCACGCCTGAGAGCGTTAGGTATTATTACTTACGCAGATTTGCTCAATTTCTGGGTTGTTAGGGCGGACCATAGTTTGGTCTCGCTCGGTGAGAATTTCTCAGGACACAAATGAGCTGCTTGCCAGAAAAGGTGACGCCTATGAAGGTTACAATGCACGCGGCAGATCACTATCGTCGAATGCTGTCGGTTGAGCCTCATGCGTTGAGGCGACTTGATGGGTCCGCCACAATCTTGAAATGCCATCGTGATCAGGAAATTCCGGATCGTCCGGAAACTGCCGGGCACTGGTGCTACCTCATCGCTGGAGCAGTTCGCCGCAGCAAGATCCGGCCCGACGGACGGCGACAGATTCTCGAACTCATGTTGCCGCGCGACTTCTTTTTTGTTTCTGACGATCAAAGGGAGGAAACGGTCGAGGCGATCGCGGAACCGACGGTTCTTGCGAGCTATCCTGCTGAACGTGTCGATTTGCTTGCCGACCGTGACCGGGAGCTTGCGCGGGAATTGCGAGGACTTTCGTCCCAGTTGCTGAGGCGAACCAGGGATCAGCTCATGATTCTTGGGGGTGTCACCGCCGTTGAAAAACTCGGCTGGTTTTTACTGGCTCTTGAGAAGCGGGCGTCCGATCAAAAGGGACAGGTGGAACTTCCGATCACCCGGTATGACATCGCCGAATACCTGTCGGTCTCGGTCGAAACGGTTTGTAGAGCCATCACAGATCTGCAGCAGCGCGGCATTATTGCCCTGGTGGGCACGCGGAAGATCAAGATTCTCGACAGAACTGCCTTGGAGGAGCATGGCGGAAAGACGCCGCAAGGCCGCAAACCGGGTTTGATCGCAGCCTAACACTCTGATGATGGTAGTCGAACCTAGCCGTGCCACACTTCCGGGGCGAATGAGCTCAGTGGCTTGGCGTATTCTAAGGCGCTCTATCATTCGCGCTCGATGAACCCTGACCGTGTGCGCACGCTGATTCCGAGATCATAGGCGATCAGCTTGTTCGGTTGAACCGGCCAGCAGTCCGTCAATAGCGTCGCGCTCGCGTCGCGGGGAAGTCGTAATTTATGACAACCCGCGATCGTGAATACATAATGATATTGCAACATCGAGAAATGCGGCGCGATAAAGATTGTATGCCGTGCAAGAAAAATTGCGCGTAGCTGACGACCATCAATGGGGAGGCCAGCCTGCGCACTGTATCATGCGCCGAGGACGGCCGCCAAGGCGAACGGCCGCTTGCTGTTGGAGCCGTTCGACCTGCCGGACTGATCGAATGCATCGACCAATTCGAGAGGCTCGAGCATGAGATCGAGTTGCGGCCGATCCTCGAACTGCGAGAACGGCAGAGTAGCCAAATATCGCGACGGCTGTCGTGAGGAAGGAGAGAGCAATGATCAGGGATGTAATGGTGTGGCTGGACGGCGGCGCCTCCGACGAAATCCGCTTGGCAGCCGTCGCCGATATAGCCCGCCAGCTCGAGGCCCGTGTCGTCATCGGGCTGTATCTCAACGTTCTGCCATTGCCGGGGCCGATCGAGGGCGACACCACCGCCGCGATTGTCGAGCATGCGCGCGAAACTGGCGACGCGATGGAGGATGCGCTGGCCAAACGGCTGCGTGTGCTGGATCGGGCGGTCGAGATCCGGCGGTTCGATGTGCTTTCCGACGACGTCGCCAGAATTGCCGCGCGAGAAGCGCGCTCCTCCGACACCTTCGTGGCGCTTCGTCCCAATGGCGCGATGGATCCGGAGCAACTCGTCGAAGGCGTGCTGTTCGGCTCGGGCAGGAACGTCTATCTCGTTCCTGAGACGGAGCGGCTGAAGATCGCATTCGACCGTATTATGGTCGCCTGGAACGGGAGCCGGGAATCCGCTCGTGCGCTTGCCGAAGCGATGCCGTTTCTGCACAAGGCCGAAAAGGTGTCGGTCATCGTTGCGACCGGCGAAAGGCCAACCGAGGAGGATGCCGTGATGGGGATCGATGCCGTCAATCATCTTCGGCATCATGGAATCGAGGCCAGCCTGCATCGCATCAAGTGCCGCTCTAGCGAAGTCGGCCCGCAACTGATGGCGGAGGCCGAGCGCCGCAAGGCCAACCTTATTGTCATGGGCGGATATAGCCACATGCGCATGTTGGAGCGGCTGCTCGGCGGGGTGACCTACAGTCTGATGCATGAATCGCCGATCCCGCTGCTGATGGCGCACTAGGAAAGAGATCGCCTGACGCCGACAGGGAGATTGCAGATGCCGACGATTGAAAGCCGCCGCGGCTGTCGAAAGACACTCTCAAAGGAGGGAATGTAGCCATCCTGGTCACTGACGGCTTCGAGAAGGTCGAAGTGGAGCGTGGAATTTCTGTTCGATCTGGCGCTTGAGCAGGCTAAGCCAGCAGATTTGGACGCGCTGCTGCCTGACGGTGTCATCAATCCCTACAAGCTTCGCGTGCTCCCAAACGCAGCTGCCTTCGCAAAATCGTTCTTCGTTGAGCAAGCCGGTCGCGCGATCTGCCACTGCCGGTGTACCGTTATCGAAACTGGCGCGGCACACGGCCGTCGCATGACCTGCTTGTCCGAGATGACGAGGCACAGCTCGGCCTGCCAATCTGACTTGGAGACAGACCCCGCTTTCAGCGGTTATCCCGCCGCCACTCTTCCGTTGCCAGCCGCATGGCTTCCGTGCGGTCGCAGCCGGTCCGATCCATCCAGCGCTTGATCAGACCCTCCTTCCCTTGGGCGCTTGTCATGGAAAAGACGCGCTGAAAATCCCGCTGGATATCAGATTGCCGTCCCAAGTCGGCTTGTCGCCGCGTTGCGGGAGCCGGCCGCAGGGCGTGCGATCTATGCTGCGAGAGGTAATACGCAACGCCACCGAGTAACAGCAGGAGCAATAGACCTAGAAAAATTTGTACCGTATCCATGTTTGCCACTCCGCTTGTGAGGGCACAATATCCCTCGCGGTCCGATCGTTTGCATTGACGGATAGCAAGCTGGGGGGTGACGGATACAGGCGCGCGTCAGCGAGAGAATTTGGCTATTTTACCCGTTCTTTGTTGTCACAAAGCATCACCGAGCGGCGCATAGCAGGACGGACGTCTGCCCCCGGAGGCGTATGAGACTCGGCAAACGTTCTCCGGGCTTCCTTTACTAGGAAACCGCATGAGAGTTCGACGTCCCCAGATGCTGGGCCAAACGCAAAAGCTGAAGATCAAAGCACGACGACACGCCTCGGCCGAGACGCTCCGCGCTGCAAATCTGCATGGAGTGGTCTGACAGACCACAAGGTTGTCCCTATATGATTTGGGGCGAACGACTGGGCTCAGAAGTCCATGCCGCCCATGCCGCCGCCCGGGGGCATCGCGGGACCGGCGCCGCCCTTCTTGGGCAGCTCGGCGACCATGGCTTCCGTGGTAATCAGCAGCGCTGCAACCGAGGCAGCGTTCTGGATCGCGGTACGGACCACCTTGGTCGGGTCGATGATGCCCTTCTTGACGAGGTCGGCATATTCGCCGGTCTGGGAGTCGAAGCCGTAATTGTAGGCCTTGTTCTCCAGGATCTTGCCGATGATCACCGAGCCGTCTTCACCGGCGTTGATCGCGATCTGGCGAGCGGGCGCGGAGAGCGCCTTGCGCACGATCTCGACGCCGGTCTTCTGGTCGTCGTTCTTGGTGCGCAGGCCCTTGAGCTGCTCGGAGGCACGGAGCAGGGCGACGCCGCCGCCCGCGACGATGCCTTCCTCGACAGCCGCGCGGGTCGCATGCATCGCGTCATCAACGCGATCCTTGCGCTCCTTCACCTCGACCTCGGTCGCGCCGCCGACGCGGATCACCGCGACGCCGCCAGCGAGCTTGGCCAGACGCTCCTGGAGCTTCTCACGGTCGTAGTCCGAGGTGGTCTCCTCGATCTGCGCCTTGATGGGCCACGCGCGCCTCGATGTCGGCCTTCTTGCCGGCGCCATTGACGATGGTGGTGTTCTCCTTGTCGATCATCACCTTCTTGGCGCGACCGAGCATGTTGAGCGTGACGTTCTCGAGCTTGATGCCGAGGTTTTCCGAGATCGCCTGGCCGCCGGTCAGGATCGCGATGTCCTGCAGCTGTGCCTTGCGGCGATCGCCGAAGCCCGGAGCCTTGACGGCTGCGACCTTGAGGCCGCCGCGGAGACGGTTCACAACAAGCGTGGCCAAAGCCTCGCCTTCGACCTCCTCGGCGATGATGACCAGCGGCTTGCCGGTCTGCACCACGGCCTCGAGCAGCGGCAGCAGCTCGTTCAGCGAGGAGAGCTTCTTCTCGTTGATGAGCATGTAGGCGTCGTCCATCTCGACGCGCATCTTGTCGGCGTTGGTGACGAAGTAGGGCGAGATGTAGCCGCGGTCGAACTGCATGCCCTCGACGACGTCGAGCTCGGTCTGGAGCGACTTGGCTTCCTCGACGGTGATGACACCCTCGTTGCCGACCTTCTTCATGGCGTCGGAGAGGAACTTGCCGATCTCCGCGTCGCCGTTGGCCGAGATGGTGCCGACCTGGGCGATCTCGTCGTTCGAGGTGACCTTCTTGGAGTTCTTCTGGAGGTCCGCAACCACGGCTTCAACCGCGAGGTCGATACCGCGCTTGAGGTCCATCGGGTTCATGCCGGCGGCGACCGACTTGGCGCCTTCCTTCACGATCGCGGCCGCGAGCACGGTGGCGGTGGTGGTGCCGTCGCCGGCCGCGTCAGCGGACTTGGAGGCGACTTCGCGCACCATCTGCGCGCCCATGTTCTCGAACTTGTCCTCGAGCTCGATCTCCTTGGCGACGGTGACGCCGTCCTTGGTGATGCGGGGAGCGCCGAACGACTTGTCGAGCACGACGTTGCGGCCCTTCGGACCGAGCGTGACCTTCACGGCATTGGCGAGGATCTCGACGCCGCGGAGCATGCGGTCACGAGCGTCGACGCCGAATTTGACTTCTTGGGCTGACATAATGGGTTTCCCTCAGTACTTGGTTCTGTCTCACCCTTGTCGAGAGCGCCGGCAGGCGCTCCTCAGGGGTGAGCGGTGAGAGCGGTTGGTTAGGCGGCCTTCTTTTTTGCCGAGGCGTCGGTGAGAACGCCCATGATGTCGCTCTCCTTCATGATCAACAGCTCCTGACCGTCGAGCACGACCTCGGTGCCGGACCACTTGCCGAACAGCACGCGATCGCCAACCTTCAGGTCGATCGGGATCAGCTTGCCGGCTTCGTCGCGGCCACCGGGGCCGACGGCGACGATCACGGGATCGAGCTCGGACGGCGCAATCCCACCACAAGAACGCTGTCGGATTCGACCGATAACTTCACCGTATTCTCGTCGACGCCGGGGAGAGCAACGGTGATCAGGATATCGGAATCGGTCTCGACAGTGCAAGCCTGAGTGACCGTAACTGCCCATCACTAACAGGTTCGCACCGAGGCTGCGGCATTCGGCTACCAGGATGTCGGCCGTATCATCTTCCTCGCCGACTGAGCGATATTTGACGGCATCGATGCCATGATGCCGGAGGTGCTGTACGGCGTCATTAGCCTTCAGCGGATCCGCTCTGGTTTTCCTTGCTAGGAAGCCGTGCCCTCCGCAGGCCCGCGCCAGTGCGGCAAAATCCGGATTAGGAAATTCGATCGCCCGGCGGAACGGCACGAGACCGACGCTCTCGGCCTCGAGCTTGATTAGGCCGAGCGATGAGTTGTTGTAGATGACCACCTTGACCGCCAGCTTATGTTAAACTGCCGTGAGGAATTCGCCCATCAGCATGTTCCCGACGGCAGCATTGTTGAAGGAGCCGAGAATCCGCTGCGAGCCGGTCTGTCGGATCCAGTTGGCAGACCACAGCGTATTCAGCCCGGTGTCCACAGCGAAGATCGCATCGGGGTTGGCGAGATCGCTGACGGCGCGCGCCACCACTTGTGGATGAAGCTTGTCCTTGCTGCGGCGCAGGTCGGCCTGCTTGTCGAGCATCTCGTCCCATTTCCGTCGTTCTCGCGTAACAAGGTCCCAGAACAGGCCATCAGTTTTTGGGGCGACCTTGCCGAGCAGTAGCGCCAGCGTTGGCCGCGCAGAGCCGGTGACGCCAAGCGTCGTCGGCGCGCGCCGGCCCAGAACTTGCGGTCGCACGTCGACCTGAATCACCTTTCCTTTGTCGGGCAGGAAGTTGGAATAAGGTAGTCGGTACCGACCATCAGCAAGAGCTCACAATCCCGCACCGCTTCGTAGACCGGCCTGGTCCCGATGATGCCGAGTCCGCCCATCCAGCGGGGATCGTCATAGGCCATCAACTCCTTGCCGCGAAACGAATGGACCAGCGGTGCCTTGAGACGGTCCGAGAGCTTCTGCAGTTCTTCGATCGCACCGCGGCAGCCGGCGCCGCACATGATCACGATGCGGTCGACGGCATCGATTCGGCGCGCCAACTCGGCAACGTCATGCTCGTTTGCTGCAAACTCCGGCCGCGGTCGGAGGGTGGCGATGCTGGCAACACTGCCCTCGGCCTTCGTGGCCAGCACATCCTGCGGGAGCGTCAGATGCGCGACACCAGGCCCTGCATAGGCTGCCGCCATCGCCTGATGGATCACTGGACCGGCCTGCGCCGCGGACGCAATCGTTTCGGTGTAAAGCGACACGTCCCGGAACAGGAGATCGGGCTCGGTGGTCTGGATGTAGTCGGTGCCATGGAATTTGCGCGGCATATCGCCTGAGAGCGCCAGCACTGGAGCGTGATCGCGGCAGGCCTCATAGAGGCCGGCGACAAGGTGGTTGCTGCCTGGACCCGTCGTGCCCGCGCACACCGCGAGCTGTCCGGTCAACTTTGCTTGTCCCGCAGCCGCCAGCGCCGCGCCTTCCTCGTGCCTGACGCCGATCCATTCGACCTTGCTGCGGCGCACGGCATCGGCAAGCGGATTGAGCGAGTCGCCAATCAAGCCGAAGATGTGTTTGACGCCGATCTGTTCGAGTACACCAACGAGAACGTCCGCAACTGTCTTTGATATCTTGCGCTCTCTTCCCCGATCGCCGTAGCCGAGAGGGTTAATGCCGCGATCAATGCGCGCGCGCCTTGACGGGCGTCAACGTTAGCCACTTAGCGTAGCCGACAGGCAAAGTGAATGATCAGGATGGCTGATGCGGCCATGATGCAATCCGCCGACACAATCACCCTGGCCGAGGCTTACGATGCAATGCGTATCTTCCTGGAATCCGTCTGGCATTGGCTGGGCACGCCTCAGGTGCAGATCGTTCCTGCTTGCCGGCTTGAGATGGGTCGATGGGACTCCGGTCGATCCGACGATGTGGCAGGACTGGCTAGCGGCGGCGTAGACGGTGAAGGAAGAGACAGTCAAAAAAACCATAGTAGCTATCCGGCGCGGTCTGCGTCGCGCTTGATCGCAGCCTCGCGCTGGGCCTTGCCAAACTGCAAGCGTATCCGGGTCTCCGTGAGGCCTTCGCTGGTGATCCCGTAGAAGACGGGCAGCGCCAGGAAGATAACCAAAGCGAGCTTCGGCATCGACAGCCCCGCCACGCCCGCCACCGTGTAGCAGACGACGCCAAGGATGGCGCGCAATCGCTCCTTGGGAAAGAAATCAGAACCGATGTGGTGCTCGACGAGCCAGGGATGAATGCTCAGAACGTGAAACAAGATGAGCCACGCCAGGCACATGCTGCCGGCAATAGCGGCATAGAGCACGACGGCAATCTTTGCATCAAACTCATTGCCGATCTGCATCGAGGACGAAAGGATCGCGGTCGGGAACGGGATAAGCCCGGATGTCAGCAGCAGAAATAGATTGGCAAGATGCAGGCCGCGGTCGCAGTAGCGCACGCGGGCAAACACCGCGCGATGATTGAGCCAGATGACCCCCGTGTAAAAGAACGACGCGAGGAAAGCGATGTAGCTGGGCCATTGCTCGACCAGTCGGTCAAAGAGTTGACCGGGAGCATGTTCGGGCCGGACGATTTCGGCGACCAGTAGCGTGATTGTTATCGAGAGTACGCCGTCGCTGAAGGTTTCCAATCGATCGGTACCGGATAGCCGTACCTGCGGCAACTGGGACGTTTCCACCGCTGCCGCCGTGCGTCGAACATCCTGCCTCGATGTGCTTTCATTTTTCACGAAGAGTACCCTGCTCTAGAGGACTCAACAAGCATGGGGCTGACTCCGGGGAGGGCAATTGATAACCGTCAGGGTACGGCCGGCATAATGATGTGAAGATGCCGCACTATTATCAACGGAGGCGGATCAGATCGCGGTCAAAACAAGTGGACCTCTGTGACGAAGAACAACCTAATCACGAATGCTGCGGGGCCACAGGCGCTGCCATTTCTCCGACCGCGGCACAGGCGCGATGGCATGACGGTTTTCCCGTCGCTCCCGTTGTAGGGGCTGGGCGGCGGGCGTATTGATCGGCGCCGCACTCGCCGCGCCTCATTATTACTATGAGTCGCCACGGACTGCGCTGTGTCTTCCGGCGTGAGCGCTTCTAAGGATGGATGGGGCTGGAACGTGCGTTCGTCGCGACGAGGATTGCTACTGACGCCTGAAGCGTGCGCCTCACGGAGAGGAAACTTCTCGATGATCAAGGATATCGTCGTCAACCTGGAGCATGACGTTTCACGAGACCGAGCGCGCAAGTTCGCGATCACGGTCGCCGAAGCATTCGATGCTCATATTGCAGGCGTGGCCTTTGTCTATGCGCCGGACTTTCCAGGCTATGTGATGCTGGAAATGCCGCCCAATATCGTCGCAATGATGGTGGAGGAGAGCAAGAAAGCCGCGGAGGCAGCAATCAGGAGGTTTGACGAGGCCGCAAGGAGTCGCCTGCTGTCGGCGGAACATCGTCTCGTCAGGACCGTATGGCCGGAGGCGCCCACGCTGTTCGCGGCGATCGCTCGACGCTCCGATCTCAGCACGTTTCTTCAGTCCAGCCCAGACGGGGTAGGCAATGACGACATGATCGAAAGCGCGCTCTTCGAGTCGGGACGTCCAGTCATCGTCGTGCCATATATCGATCAGAACGGATTGAAGCTCGACCGCGTGGTATGCTGCTGGGACGGCAGCCTCACTGCGGCGCGGGCGATCAACGATGCGCTACCGCTGCTGGCGAGGGCGGGCCAGGTTGATCTGCTGATCATCGAGAACGACAAAACGAAGAATGAGACCACCGAGATTCGCGGGGTCGAAATGGCAAGCCACTTGGCGCGCCACGACGTCAAGGTCGAGATTGAAATCATCCCGGCACCGGATATCGAGGTGGCAGACGCGATCCTGTCTCATGTCGCAGACGAGTCCGGAACCCTGATCGTGATGGGTGGCTATGGTCATGCCAAGCCGCGCGAAATCATTCTTGGCGGGGTCACCCGCGCCATTTTGAAGTCGATGACGGTTCCGGTCTTCATGTCGCACTGAATGTATTGGATCGGCGGTGACGTGCGCTGGATCATCGGCGGCCTCACGATCCTGACAAGCTGGCCCTACGATTACTACGTGCTTGAGCATCTGGCTGTGCGCCATTCCACCTGAGAAAAGGCTCGGCGGCGGCGCGCAAGTCGATGCGGGATTGGGGTTTGCTGGCGTGGGGTTACACCCTGATCGGATTGGCTGCCTGCGGCGCATTTGCTTAGGCGCTCAAGCAGCTTCCGTGATTGACGTTCGTCAACGTCATTCGGCGATGATGTTGCGAGAATCTGCATTGTTTACCGGCACCCTCGAGGACCCGATGCTTCACATCGATCTACCAACCGTAGCAGAGTTCAGGGATCTAGCGCAGCTAAGGGCCCAGTTCTGTGTTTCCCTTTACATGCCAACGTCTCGCCTTGGCGCGAGAGGGCCGAGGCGAATCGTACCCTGTTCATGGATATGACGAAGCAGGCGCTCGCGCAATTGCGCGACGCTGGCGCGGACAAGCGTGTGATCGAAGCGTTCGAACAGCGCTTCGATCAGTTCGCCGGCGGCCAACATGACCCGGATCAAGACAAAGTCCGGCAGCGCCAGCGGGCGAAGGCGGACGAGTCTCTCTCGTTCTGGAACCATCAGGGTAACGGACTTGCGGTGCTCGCGCTGCCTGAAACCTTGCGCACCTTCCGTCTGGCGGAAGCGCCAAAGCCGCTCGCCGAGGTCGCGGATCGCTTGCACCTGACGCCGCTGTTGCGGGCGATGACCTCGCGGCACGATGCCTTCGTGCTTGCACTTGCGAAAGAGAGCGTCCGACTGATTCACGTCTTTGCCAATTTGCCGCCGTTGCGGGTATGGGTGCCAGGACTGCCAAAGAATGCGGAAGAGGCAACGCAACGTCCATCATTCCATGTCCGCGCGCCGCGCGGGCATTTGCAGAATCTTGAGGGCGAGAAAGTGCTCTTACACCAGTATGTTGAGAAAGTGGACCACGCCGTCCGCGATACATTACGCGGACATACGGCGCCGCTCATCCTCGCGGCGACCGAGCCGCTGGCTTCGATGTTCCGTGCGATCTGCGACTATCCGGAGTTATCCGAGGAAGTTATAGAGGGCAATCCTGACCGATCTACCGACCCCGTGCTAGAGGACCAGGCGATCCCGATCCTCGATCGTTCGACCGCGCGGGAAATTAGGGACTTGGTCGCGCGGTATGACGAGTTGAAGCCGCGGCGCGGCACAACGGATATTTCTTACGCGGCCCACGCAGCAACCGCGGGTGCGATAGAGCAGTTGCTTGTCGACTTCGACGCCGTCGTGCCAGGGCTCGTCAGCGATATCGACGGCAGCGTGACTTATGCCGCTTCTGATGATGCGGAGGTCTACAGCGTCGTCGATGAGGTGGCACGGCGCGCGCTATGCACTGGGGCGAGGGTATTAGCCGCATCGCGAGAACAATTGCCGGAGCGCGCTCCATTGACGGCAATCCTTCGCTTTCAATTCACTTAACCGCAGCCGGCGGACGGTATTCGGCTCGCTGTCCTGATGCCACGACCAGCGGTTCGTCATGCCGTAGAACGTTAGCGCCAACAACACGGCGCCGATGAGCAGCGAGAACATCACCCGGTACAGCGTGAAATCGGGGCTCGGGAGCAGCGGGGGGCGCCGGCCAGCAATTGGAGCCCGCTATGATCGGGCGGCGAGATATTGCGAGATGTCGCTGACGCTCAGGCCGGTCAAGTCCTTTGCAAGCTCCGCAACAATGGAGTCTTGGACTGTTTGAGATAATGATCGACCCAGATCTGCGAGTGTTCGCGGCGGTGCTACGATTACAACATGCTCTGCTTTTAGCTCACTGAGAAAGCGATCCAAAGCACCGGCGACGGTGCGGGTAAACCTATGCTTCTCGATGTCATGCCAGTCGGTCTGCTCCATCGCGCTGCGGTTCGGCTCGGTGCCAGACAGGGCTCGTCCGGGCTTGTCCGATCCTTGTTCATGAGTCGGCGGGTTCTCATCTTCAAACGCCTGTTGGACCACGAGGCGTGGTTTGAGACCATTCCCCTCATTAAGAAGAAACAGGGCCTTGCTGCCGTCTCCGACAAAAACGACTGCGCGGTTCGGCAACCTGATGTACGGCTTTTTGTTCGGCATGGACGCCTCGCAAGGTTGAGATCTCGATCACGCTCTGGGAAGGACTAACGATCGCAGAGGAGGGGTCCGGATGGCCAGCACTCGAATGCACGAAATCCTTCCGACCGATTTGCGTTCTGTTCATGATGGCTGTGGTGTTCATGGACTTGGTGCCCTTCGCTAGTGGCGCCTGGGATCCCTATTGTGACATCTGGTCCTCTGGCCATCATCATGACCTCGTTCGGAGCAGGGCCCACTCTAGGACGTGAGCACGAGAGAAACGGGCAGTCACCTGCTGGCTCCCTAGAGCGGGCGCACGCTCTCGTGCATCGTCGCTGCGGTACGCCCCTAAGTCTCGCGTTTTGGCGTCGACGCGCCATGACGGCCGTCAATATTCGGCACGCTTTCCCGCATCAGATTCACACACCTCGGCCGCCTGCCTTGCCGCCGCGCAGAAGGTTGCGTCCAGCAATGGACGGATCCGGCTCAAGCACTGCAGATGCCGACGAACATCGAATCTTTCATAGACCGATCGTGTAACCGAACAACCTGCCGCTTGGTGTGCTGGGCTATACGCCCGGACCCCGGCATGTCGGGACCGCCATTTCCAAATGGTCGGCTCGGTCGTCGGCCTCCAATCTTGACTGCGTACGCAAAGCCTAACATTTCAAATAAATCGCACGTTTACTGAATGCGCTTGCGGGGTGACACCTTTCCCACTCCTGTTTAGGTGGTGGCCCCTTTCTAATTTAATGGTTGGCCCCTTTCCGGTCGCCGCCCAAACCCCATGTTCTGAGCGGGGCGTTTGGAGAGTTCATATGCATACCGAACAACAGACCTTTCACGGCTACGAAATCCGGGTCACGAACAACCCCGCACTTTGGCACGCCGCGATCTGTCGGACAAACCCGACGCTGCCGGAAATTGATTGGGTGGCCTTGAACATTCGAGCCACTAGCGTTTCATCAGCATTTGAGGAGGCAAAGGAAGTAATCAATAAGGCCTTGGGCAGGTGAAGGTCGATCGCCTGAGTAGTCCTATCAGGGCGCCTCATTTGGCGGCCTCTTTCTTATGAGAGAGATCAAGCCGCTTCTTTTTGCGCTTCACATGGTGGCCTTTTCGGTCAGGCGGCCCGACGCGCGTCAAGGCGGTCCAGCATGGTGCGTCGCTTGCCGGGAAGGTTTCGATCAGGCTTTCCTCCAGTAACTCTTCGCCATTGGCCTTCTCGGCAACACCGACCAGACGGTCCTGTGGCGGACCATCCGGCTGGCTCGGCTTGGGTGTGGCGGAAGTCATAAATGTCACACCTATGCCTGAGTACCCGCCGTGCTGGGCGTGGCCGCATGCCGATGCCTGGAGCGGAGCTGGAACGACAGAATGATCAAAGAGATACCGAATACGAGTGCATATGCGCCCATCCACCACGTGAGCACGACCGCACCGATGAGCGGCATAGCGATCAGCAGCGCCCCGTAAATCAGCGAACACAATCCGCCGAGCACCAACCACCATCGCCCGTGGCTGATGTTCAGTCGGAACGCGGCCGCCATCATCAATCCACCGGAGATGATGGCCCATGCAGCGACAAGGAGCACGAACGCAACCACGGTGACGCCGGGCCAGAGGAAAGCGACCATGCCAACGGCAATGTTGAGGAGACCCTCGAAGATCAAGAAGCCCCATTGGTCTCGGCGGCGCATTGCACGGACCGCGGAAATGATGCCTGCCGCTCCGTCTAACAGCATATAGGCCGAGAACAAGATCACGAGGGACAACATGGTTGGTCCGGGAAAGAGCAAAGCAGTCAAGCCAAACACGACTCCGAAGATGCCGCGAAGTGTGAACAGCCACCAGTTTCGCGCGAGCCCATCGCTGGCAGCGACGGAGGAAGTATCGAACGGTGAATTCATTGTGGTGCTGGCCATGGCATTCTCCGAACTTGAGACGTGCTTTGCGTGATTGCCTCACCAAGACCGTAACCCACCGGCTGCAAGTTGCGCCTTGACGACCGTCAACCCATTGGCTGTTTCCGCGCCAGAAGGGCACGAGCTGCAGTTGATCGCTATCAACGCCCGCCAACGGCATGCGCTCCTCTCGTTGGACCGTCATCACGGCGCGCTTGGTCGATCAGACAAGTCGCATACCTTCTGGATCGCGTCTGCGGGGGGGCATGCTGACCATCGCCGCCGTGGGTCTCCTGACGCTCGGTGTCTGGGTCGTGCGCGACGGCCTCACGGCCTAGCCTGGGCCGCCTTTACCCATATCGGCGAGGCAGTCGGGAGCTGCCGTTCTTTTCTGATTCATTGCAAAGGTTCGGACCACGCTATCAGTGCCCGACATAAACCGGCAGCTTTGCGAGCGAGGTGCGGCTTGCGCCCGGCAGAACCGCATAGTCGGGCGACTCGTCCAGCTTGAATTGACGGAGTGGAATGGCCACGGGATGGCCAGGCAGGCCCGTCGAATCGTCTACCGCAACGACCACATAAATATTGCCGTCTTTGCCGAAGATGAAGTCGCTGATTCTTCCTATCCTGTCGTGCTTGTCGCCGACCACAGACCGGAATTTGAGCGCCTCGGCACTATAGCCTTTGGCGACTTCCGTCGCCTCCAGAGGCGTCAGCCCGATCTCTTGGGCGGCTGCGTGATCGATCTCCTCCGAAAGCGTGACGACGGCCAAGGTGGCTACCAGGAGCAGCGGGAAGTGGGGAATGTTCATCAAAACTCCTTCGCCTTCAAGGTTGGGCCAGGCCGTTGGCCGAGGCACTGGTAGTCCTACCGACCCTGGTTGCCGGCCGTCGATCCTGTGGTGGCCGGCTCGGTAACAATTTCGGATATCAGCTTGGTGTCGGGGTCGATGAGCAGGATACGGTCTGGCAGCTTGACAAAGAGCAGTTCTTTCGCCTCGGGGACCTGGTCAACGACGTTATGCGGCATGGATTGCGCCGACATGGACTCCGGAACCTTGTCACCGACCTGCGGCTGCGCGCCCGATGGCGCGGATTGCGAGGGCGTGCTGGAGAGGCTGTTGCTGACCATCTGTTGCTGTGCCGGGTTCAGCGCCCCGTGAGCGTTGTTGCTTTGAGTAGTGTCGCTTGCGTTCTGAGCTGTGGCGACGGTACTGCCGAGAATCACGAGTAAAGCGCCGGAAGAGAGAAGTCGGTTCATGGTGGTCTCCTCGATTGTGATGGATCCGAGCCGTACCTTTCGGGCGCGTCACAGCGATGGCTACTGAATAAGTGACGACACCATTGCGTCGGTGAAGCACGTGCTGTGTCGGCGACCATTGCAGCCGGGACACTTACGCGCGTCAGCTCCGTTGTCACTCTAATCTCCGCGCGGCGCGGGGATCGAGCCTTGATCGTTGTCAAGCTGTCGGCAGTAAATTTCCGTAGATCTCGATGGAGTTCGATCACGGCTTCTCCAGCGCCGTCAGAACCAGAGTGCCATCGGCTAAGCCGGATGCGGCACTAGGGTTCATGACGATTTGAAGTAACTCCACGCGCGCTCCTTGTCATTGATGGTCATCAAAACCTCGGCCGCAAGCCGAGCAGGCGCATAGCCTCTGCCGGTGCAGGGAATCGCGAGACTAAACTCGCAGACACGCTCGTCCCCGGAACCGGGGCGCGACGGCGCTGGCATTTGATAGTCGTCAATGTGTGCAGAGGCATTTAATTGTAGTCTGTCTACTGCAACCGGTCATTTGTTTCGGCGAAACACTCGCGAGTCATTATGCGGCTTCAATGAACTCACACCGAGCGATGGCAGTGGGCTTCGGTCGAGCGGCACGTAGAGTCCACCTTCGCTTTCCGGTGATTATGGCGGCTCTGCTCACCGTTTGGTGTGAATGGATTGGCGTCGAGGCTTGACGAATAGAATGTCGAAACACTCATCAAATATCGAACCCGCCTTCCTGTTTGATCTCGATGGCACGCTGGTTGATAGCGTCTATCAGCATGTTCTTGCATGGAAGGAGGCGCTCGATGCAGAGGGCATCGAACTCTCGGTTTGGCGCATCCATCGCAAGATAGGAATGAGCGGAGGCTTATTCATCAATCAGCTTCTTCGCGAAACCGGCATCGAAATTGGCACTGAACGCGTTGAGCGGCTTCGCCACGCCCATGCTGCGGCCTACCGACAGCAGTCAAATCGGATTCGGCCGTTGCCTGGAGCTCGCGAATTGTTGAAGTGGTTGTCGCAGGCCGGCATTCCATGGGCGATTGCGACCAGCGGCCGCGTGGAAACCGCAGCCGTCAATCTGACTTCGCTTGGGGTCGATCGGGATGCGGTTCCAGTCGTGACGCGTGATCAAGTCAAACATGCCAAGCCCGATCCGGATTTGTTTTTGACGGCTGCCGAACGGCTGAGCGTTCCCATCGAAACCGCAGTCGTTGTTGGCGATAGTGTCTGGGACATGTTGGCGGCGATCCGATGTCGCGCGTTGGGTATAGGTCTTTTAAGCGGCGGCTACGGGCCTGACGAGTTGCGACAATCCGGAGCGTTCCGCGTCTATGAAGATCCAGCAGATCTCCTGAGCCGCATCGACGAGGTTGCGGGTCGACGCTAAGGCCCGGCTTCCAGCAGCTTCTCGACGCGACCGAGCTGTATCTCGACAGTCGGGCCCGTCTCGCTCTTCTGCAACCGGCGGAACAGGAGATCCCGTCGATGCGTTTGAGGAGCTCCGGCTGGAAATTTGCCCGCACAGTTCGCATCACCTGCTCGCGCACGGCTCAGGCGTCGTCGCCTGGAGGCCAAGCGGCTCGTCGGGTTCTCGAGGGATGAGATTTGAGCTTGCAGCATATCTTGCGAGAAGCTCGCTGCTCAGGATGAGGGAGCGGGCTAAGCGCCTAAGCAGCGCTCTTCTTGGCGGCGGGAACGTCGGTGAGGACGCCCATGATGTCGCTCTCCTTCATGATCAGCAGATCCTGGCCGTCGAGCACGACCTCATTGCCAGACCACTTGCCGAACAGCACGCGATCGCCCACCTTGAGATCGACCGGGATTAGCTTGCCGGCTTCGTCGCGGCCGCCCGGGCCTACGGCGGTGATCTCGCCCTGGGAGGGCTTTTCTTTGGCAGTGTCGGGAATGATGATGCCGCCCTTGGTCTTCTCTTCGGCTTCGATGCGCTTGACCACGACGCGGTCATGGAGCGGACGGAATTTCATGAAGTTCTCCTTAGCTGGGGGGATTATTTCTAACGCGAGTGCGAGCGGTAAGTCACCTAAGGTTGTGGCGCCAACGCAGGATGTCTTCGGCGCTCAAGAAAGATTTGGTTTCCACGGTGACGAGCTCCCATTTGATTTGTCCGATCGGCCGGCGTCGCATCTCCCTTACCACTCAGGTGTTCCTGGTCGAGGCCTTGCCACCTTTCGTGGCCTGACCCTTGATCCGTAATCGATCAAGTAGAGCTTTCGCAACGGCTTCCGAGGATGCCGGATTTTGTCCCGTGATCAGATCGCCATCGGAAACGGCATAGGGCTGCCACTTGTCTTTCCGGCAATAGTTGCCGCCGTTGTTCCTCAGCATATCTTCGACCAAGAACGGTACGGCGTCCGTCAGTTCAATTGCGGCCTCCTCGAGGTTGGAAAAGCCGGTGACCGATTTGCCGGCGACAAGTGGACGGCCATTTGAAGCCATGGTGTAGCGCAAGGCGCCGGGGCCATGGCAGACGAGCGCTAGAGGACGACCCGTGCGGAACATGGTTTCGATCAACGCGATTGAGTGGGGGTCATTGGCGAGATCCCACAAGGGGCCGTGGCCTCCTGGATAGAAGGCGGCATCATGGTCGCGGGCCGAAATGCCAGACAGCATCCGGGCGTTCGCCAACTCGGCTTGCGCGTAACCGTCGCGCCGAAAGCGAATAGTCGCTGCGGTCTCCGCCTCGGGCCGCTCGCTTCTTGGATCGACCGGCGGCAGGCCCCCCTCGGGAGACGCAAGTGTAAGAACGATGCCGGCATCCCTAAAGATGTAGTAGGGCGTAGCGAACTCATCGAACCAGAAGCCGGTCTTCTTGCCAGTGTCTCCAAGTCGGTCGTGCGAGGTTAGTACGATCAATATCTTCACCTCAGGGTTGCTCCTCTTCAGCGCCTCCCTGGCACTGGAGCATCAGGCATCATTGCTTGACGTTCATTGATGGCCGTCAGTTTTGCCGTCAATGTTCACACCAACGCTTATCGACGCACCGAGCTGGGCCGCGATAGCGCGGAAACGTGCAGCCTCTCACTTCTCCCTCTCCCCGTGAAGAACGGAGAGAGGGAGAACAGCCAGCCTTAGTCGATCACCTGGACGACCTTCTGCTGCTGCGGGTCAACCAGCACAACTTCGTCGCCGATGGCGAGATAGCGGTAGTTGGCGAGCTCTGGATGGTTGCGCGCCAGTTCTTCCGGCACCGGCTGTAGCGACAGGCAGTTCGACGCGGAGGTTCCGCCTCCGCCGGCTGAAGGCGAGGTCGAGCCGACCGTCGTCGAAGAGCTGCGCACCAATTCCCTGAACCGCCTACGCGTGTCATCGCTGACGACAACACGGTCGCGGCTGTAGGCGGCCGCCCTGCTGTAACCCGGTCCTTCGTCGAGAATATCGACGACCTCGCGCCGCCGCGGATCGATAATGGCAACGCGATTGTCGATCACCGTGTACTCGTAGTCCCGGTATTGCGGCATGATCCGCACGATATCGGGCGGCAACCGGCGCGCCTGTACACCCCGCGGCAACCGCGTGCCGACATTGACCTGGACATTGAGATTCTGGCTGGTGGCAGTCCTGTCTTGCCGCAGCTGATCGACGACTCGCCTGCGCTGATCGTCGTTGATCGCACCCGAGGAAGTCTGGCGGTTCGATTGATCCGGGGCCCGGCCGGTCTGCTGGGTCTGTGTGTTGTCGGCCGGCCGCGCGCTCTGCTGCGGCGAGGACTTGGAGGGCTGGGCGGCGTGATCGAGTTGCTCTTTGCGATCTCGATCGATCTGCTGCTGGGTCTGCTGCTGCTTCGCATCGGCCGGCCTGGTGGCGTCCTGCGCGCGGTCCTGCTTGGGCTGACCCTCGCGGCCCCGCAGCTTTTCCTCAGCCTGTTGCCTCTGGTCGGCAGCCGGCTTGCCATCGCGGCCCTGCTGCAGGTCCTTCTGCTGCGCCGTGCTCGAGGGCGCGCGCTTGCCACGGCTGGGCTGATCCTGACTCTGCCGTGTCGGCTCATTGGACTCGCGGCCCTGCGGCTTCTGCGCCTCCTTGCTGCTCTCGGCCGGCGACGGGGCCTCACCGCGCTGCATGTCATGGGCGCCGCCCTTCGGCTCGGACTGCGCGCGCTCCTTGATGCGATCCGCCGCGCCGCCGCGATCCATCTCCTTCGACTGGGCGGCTGGACGGTCCATTTCCCTAGACTGAGATGCCGGTGACTGGGCGCGTGGGCTCTCCTCGCGCTTCTGCGAACCTTCCGGTGATTGCGCAATCGCGGGACCGGCGCAAATCACCAATGCCATCGCCGTCGTGTAAAGCCAATTTATCCTCATGGGAGACTCTCCTGTTGGTCCCCCCACCCGTCGGGATTGGGTAATCTAGGCTGCTGCGTTTGGTTCCACCATGACGACGGTCAACCGGGGCGAGTTGATCTACCGCAGCCTGCTCAAAAGTGGGATCAGCGCCTCACACTCGCTTGAGTCCAGCGGCGCAAAAAGGCGCGCGTGGACTTTCGGAAGCAGCCGCGCGATTGTAGAAGGATCCAGTGGCGGTGGTAGACGCGCGTCCTTCACTGTGGGCTTGAGGCGCTTGCTTGCGGGGCAGTGATAGCCACTGGTCAAGGGATGCGACAACCTCGGCTTGTTTGGCTTTTCTTAGCAGATGATCACGTTGGCTTCCCAGAGGAAGTCGAGCCGCCTCGTGCCGAGCGTTCGCGGCCAACTTCAGCAACCGATCGCTTAGCGGCGCTTCCTGTTTGAAGCGCTGCCGTCTTTTTTTGGCCTTTGCTCGCTTCCCATCCATAGGTTACTCCTGGGCCATCCTACCGCTGAACTTTTGCCCTGGGGCCGCGACCGCGGATGCGCTGATTGTCGATAACGCTCGTGCTAGATCACGCGGTCTTGGGCTGTGGCAGCTGGAGGCTTGGCCACCACATGGCATTAGGCCCGGATGCCTGCATTGACTGGGCCAATGATAGGGCTCACGCAATATCGGATCCGGCAATCCAATAGTACCTGACCTCCCAATAGTCGTAGACGTCCTGATTGCGGGTCCGAGATGTTTGCTCCCAGTTTTCGCCTGGTTCGATTTTCGGGGCGTTCTTGAGCTCCTCTTCGGTGAGGTCGACTTGGAAGCCATCGGGCTTTTCGTTGTAGGTCAGCATCGACCAGGGTATCGGATACTGATCATCGCCGATGCCGAGGAAGCCGCCGAAACTCAGGATCGCGTAGGCGATCTGGCCGGTGAGCTTGTCGATCATCAGGCGCTCGACTTTGCCGATGCGCTTGCCGCGTAGGTCAAAGACCGGCATTCCTTCGACGCTGTCGCTAGATATGAGAGACGAAGTCTGCTCTGGTGCGGGTCGCTCCCAATAGCCATAGACCTCTTCGTCGCAGTCGCGGTTCGCTTGCCCCCAGCTTTCCCCTTGCTCGATTTTCGGAGCGTTCTTGAGTTGCTGTTCGGTGATGCCCACGCGGTATCCGCCGAGCTTCTCATCGAAATCCAGCATCTGCCAGGGAATCGGATAGTGGTTCGCGCCGATACCAAGGAAGCCTCCAAAACTCAGGACGGCGTAGATGACGCGACCGCCGGACTTGTCGATCACGAGATGTTCGACCTTTCCGATACGCTTTCCCTGTGCGTCGTAGACCGCAGTTCCCTCCACGCGGTCACTTGCGATCAGTGAGGATGTAGTTCCGCGCTCGGTCGCGGATGCGCGTTGCGTTGTGGTCACCATATCGTCTTCTCCATTGCCAACCGTGCTGCCTTTGCAAAGCTCAGTTGCTTGGCCCCCGGTTCGCTAATCGTTGGCCCAAGGGTTTTGCACTCTATTGCAGCACCTACGCTACAATCGCGCTCGCTGCATTGACGCTCGTCATTGCAGATACTGGTCGACCTTGCTCCGGTTGGGCAAGGGCGGCTTCATCAACCAACTCTTGCGGATACCTGGAGCGAATGGGGGTTGCATTCGGCGCGGGCGCCATCGTCGGGGCAGAGCTGCACACGGCGCTTGCTATCGGCCAGACCGCTCTGGTGGGCGAACTGCGAGGCCAAAGGGCGGGTGCGTGGCCAAAACCCACGCGAGACCGTAAGCTCGTTTGCACAGCCGCGGTAATGATCTGCCAGGTTGACTGTTATCAAGGCCGGACCCGGTGGATCATATAGCTCCCTTGAAACACGAGCCGCTAGGCGCGTTCGCCATGGCCTTAACAGCTCACGGCCTTACCAGCTCTTGGCACGAAATCATGGAAACTTCCTTGCGCCGATTGAGCCTTATCATTCTCGTCTCGCTGCTGACCGGCACCGCCCAAGCCCGTGACGACGGCCGCTATTCGCAATCTCCACTCAAGCCATGGTTCGATAGTCTCAAGTCCGGCAAAGGTCCATGTTGCTCGGTTAGTGACGGTCTTGCGATTGCCGACCCGGATTGGGAATCGAAAGACGGTCATTTTCGTGTCCGCATCGACAACGAGTGGATCGTGGTTCCCGATGATGCCGTGCTCACCGAGCCGAACCGGGCTGGCAGGGCGATGGTCTGGCCGATCAAGGGATCGTTGGGCACCACGATTCGATGCTTCCTGCCGGGTAGCATGACGTGATCTGGACTGCGGTCCTTCTCGATTCCGTATTCTCTGACTCTGTCGTCTGCGCACTTTGTGCGCCTCGGTCGCAATCGCCCATAGGCGCTCGATATATTGACGGCCGTCAAGGCAGCGCGCGCCGCTTTAGGGCATCGGGAGAGAGCCGCTTGAACTCCTTCCACTAGAGTGGATGGCGGTCGCCCGCCCGTTTGAGGGCCGCCGACAGCTCCAGCAGCACGGCGGTCTCGGCTCGGGGAAGCCCGCACCATTTCACCAATTCACGGTCAGCTGTTCGTGATAGACCACCAGCCCAACCAGAAGCCACGATCCTGTGCCCTTGTCATCTTCGGTGTGACTGGGGATCTGACCAACCGGCTGGTGATCCCTTCGCTGTACAACCTCTCGGCAGCCGAATTATTGCCGGAACAATTTTGCGTCGTCGGCGTCGCGCGGTATCCCATGTCGAACGAAGCGCTGCGCGAGAAGCTCATGAAGGGGTTGCGTCAGTTCGCAACCCGCCCCGTGGATGAAAAGGTCGCGCATCGCCTTCTCGAATGTGTCACCTCCGTCGCAGCCGACCCTGGGGACGCCCTGTCCTTCGACAGGTTGAAGGAGCGGCTCGAACAATTGGAGGCCTCGCGCAATACCGGCGGCAATCGGCTATTCTATTTAGCGACACCGCCTGATGCTTTCGCGCCGATCGCGCGCCAGCTCGGTCGTGTCGGCTTATTGAAGGAAGAAGACGGCACCTGGCGACGGCTGGTGGTGGAAAAGCCATTTGGGACGGACTTAGCGTCAGCGCACGCACTGAACGCGGAACTGCTGAGCATTCTCGATGAACCCCAGATCTACCGAATCGATCATTACCTGGGCAAGGAGACAGTCCAAAATATTCTGGTTCTGCGCTTCGCAAACGGAATTTTTGAGCCGATCTGGAACCGCCATCATATCGATCATGTGCAGGTCACCGTGGCTGAGAAGATCGACGTTGGCCACCGTGGCAGCTTCTATGACGCGACTGGCGCGCTGCGCGATATGGTGCCCAACCACCTGTTTCAGCTGCTATCGCTGATCGCAATGGAGCCTCCGACACGTTTCGATGCCCACAACGTCCGTTCAGAAAAGGACGAGGTCCTGGCTGCGATCCAGGCCCAGAGCGAGGACGATGCGCTGAACAACTCCGTGCGTGGGCAGTATATCGCCGGGACGATTGGCGATACCGAGATTTCGGATTATCGAAAGACCCCAAATGTAAAGCCGGATAGCGTGACGGAGACTTACGTCGCCATGAAGCTGCATATAGACAACTGGCGGTGGGCCGGCGTCCCCTTTTACCTGCGCACCGGCAAGGCGCTTGCCATGAAACGCACGGAAGTTGCGATAAAATTCCGCGAGGCGCCCTTTGCGATGTTTCAGTCTACGCACGTCCAGCAGCTGGCTGAGAACTATCTCGTCATCTGTATCGAGCCAACAGAGGGCATTACGCTGCAATTCAACACCAAGGTGCCGGGGCCCTTGATCAGGACCGGCGGCGTACAAATGAAGTTCCGCTACCGAGACTACTTCAAGATCGAACCAGCGACGGGGTATGAGACCCTGATCTACGACTGCATGATTGGTGACAACATTCTGTTTCAACGGGCTGACGGTGTCGAAGCCGCCTGGCGGGCGGTGCAGCCGTTCCTCGATGCCTGGAAAAAAGCGGGCCCGAAGGGGCTGGAATTTTATCCCGCCGGCAGCGAGGGTCCCCCGGGGGCATTCGAATTGTTGAAGCGCGATGGCCGCAGCTGGCGGCCGCTCTGACCGTCATTGTCATGCGCAACTATCGCTCTCTGATTTCAGTTCCCGATCCACCGCTTGCTGGACGCGGCGGCGATAAGGCGGGCCATGACGCTTCGCCTACACCGCAGTTAAGTAGTTTCAACAAATTGCGGTTGTAGTTGCGACATGTAAATGCCGCTGGGTCGTAACGTTGCTGTCTACAAAAATGAGTACGGAGATGCCGAACATGACAGACGTGCTTGATCCGCGACATTGGCAAGAACGCGCTGAGAGGACGAGAGACAAGGCGGAGCAATTCAGCATGAGACACTCGCGCGATCGCCTGCTGAAGATTGCCGAGGAGTACGATCGGCTTGCCGAGCGGGCGGCCGAGCGCCAGGTAGCCGCCAAGGAATCGGTGTGATCGCGACCGCGTCGGTATGCGTAGCCACACGCTCGAAATCACCGCGCCGGCAACCTTTGGGGAGGATCTGCCGCATCAACGAAAATGGGAACAGTTTCGGAGGGATGAGGTTGCCTGTTGCCTACTGCTCACGCAAGATCGGCAAGCATAGTTCGAGACGAACGTGACAGGCGTGTTCGCGGTGGGCGATGTGCGTTCCGACAAGCGCGTCGGCACAGCGATCGGTGAGGCGGCGACCGTCGCGCAGCAGCTTCGCGCGTTTCTGGAGATGGTGCGGACCAATCGAAGCGACCAGCCGGTGCAGACTGCCGCTGCGGTACGATCGGAGATTATTATGCGAGTACTGAGCTGCTGCCGGTTTGATGGACACCGAGATTGGGTGTTTTATCGAGCCAGAGGTGGGTCATGCAGAGACGGAAGTTCAGTCGAGAGTTCAAGATCGAGGCGGTCAAGCTCGTCAGGGAGCGCGGGGTATCTGTGGCGCAAGCTGGCCGAGACCTGGGCGTTCATGAGAACGTGCTGCGCAAATGGGTGAAGGAGTTCGGCTTCGACGCTGCGCAGTCGTTCCCCGGCCACGGGCAACTGAAGCCTGAGCAATTGGAGATCGAGCGGCTGCGGCGCGAGGTCAACAAGCTGAAGGCGGAGCGGGATATCCTAAAAAAGGCCGCTGCCTACTTCGCGAAGGAAGCGACATGAAGTTCGGCTTCATCGCGAAGCACCGGGGCATCTGGCCGGTGGCATGGCTATGCGAAGCGATGGGCGTGTCGCGGTCGGGCTTTCATGCCTGGCTGAACCGATCGCCCAGCGCCAGATCCCGGAGCGACGAGACCGTAGGCCAGCAGGTCAAGGTCAGCTTCCTTGCCAGTGACCGGACTTACGGCGCGCGGCGCGTCTGGCGAGACCTTCTGGCGGACGGCGTCGAATGCGGCCTGCACCGGGTCGAACGGCTGATGCGCCTGCAGGCCCTGCGGGCGCGGCCACGACGCCGGCGTCTGCCGAAGGACGCAGGCCATCGCCAGATTGCGAACGTGGCGTCGAATCTTCTGGATCGGCAGTTCGAGGCCGAGCGCCCGAACCAGAAGTGGATCGCCGACTTCACCTACATCTGGACGGCTGAGGGCTGGCTCTATGTGTCGGCGGTGATCGACCTGTTCTCGCGCCGGGTGGTCGGCTGGTCGATGAACGCCAGCATGACCGCCCAGTTGGTTGCGGACGCCCTGTTGATGGCGGTCTGGCGGCGCGGCAAGCCGGATGCCCTGATGCATCATTCCGATCGCGGCAGCCAGTACGTCAGCGAGCAGTTCCAGCGCTTGATGGCTGATAGCGGCATCGTCTGCAGCATGAGTCGGTCCGGCAACGTCTGGGACAACGCGGCGATGGAGAGCTTCTTCTCGTCGCTGAAAACCGAACGCACCGAGCGCAAAACCTATCGCACCAGGAACGAGGCCAGAGCAGATGTGTTCGATTACATCGAGCGGTTCTACAACACGACCCGACGTCACTCGACGATCGGTTACCTCAGCCCTGTTGAGTTCGAGCGCAAGGTGGGATTAGCTTAACCCGGTGTCCATCAAACCGGCAGCAGCTCATACAGCACACACAGGACTACTCCGTACCACCACCAGGAACCACGGAAGCGCTTCAGCTTGGTTGCATATGCCACGTGATTTACCACGAGACCAAGGCGGAGGAGTTGGAGCCCGCCGGCATGCTTGCGGCTCCCGACGCAAACTGTCCGGTCCATGGCAGCTCCGCCCAACTGGAGGAGCACAACTGAATCGGGTCGCGGGCACGGTGACGCCAAGAGCGTTGGCCGCCGCAGAGGCGGCCTTACCGCCGTTCGATAATGACTGTTCCCCTCACCACGAACAGGGTTCGGTTGCCGTCAGTTACTTCGGTGGCGAGATAGGTGTTGCGGGAACGCACCGCAGCTCTTTTCAGGCCGGCCGGCATCCGCTGCGCGGCTTGGTGACAGGCTGTGGCATCGCTCGGGAATAGTTCCCCACGCGTATCTTCAGTCTTTTGGCCACCCAGATGCTGATGAAAGAAATAGCGAGGCATTGAAGCCGCCCTTCTCCATTCGAGGGTTAACGAACGGTAGGCGGCTTGGTTCAAAAGTGAACTTTGGGGGTAAGCCGGGAAACTCCGACGCCGAAGCGCCGGAGTCCCAGTGGCCTCGGTACTCCCGGTGCACCAGGGATCACCCCGGAAACCACCATCTCCATCGATAGAGCGGACGCGATGAACACTCGCTGAAAATGCGATAGTTCCCAATAGGTGGAGGCCGCATTACTCTGCGGCGTCCTGAACGGTGCGGATCAACTTGGCCCGCTGGGCGAGTCCGTCATAGGTGTTGGCGATCTTACGGAGCGATTCCTTGACCTGCTTATGCTCGCATTTGTCCGACTTCGCGCGGAACTCCTCTGCGCGCATCTCCCAGTATTTTGGTGGATGCATCTTCTCGATGCCCATGACGACCTCCGCTTGCCATCTGTGGTGCGTGATCGGGGCTCATGTGTCGTTGACGAATGTCAATCGCCTAAGTTGCAATTCGGATTCGTCGCTCGCCTAACTCTGCTGTTTCGGTCCTCATTGTCTCGTTGTCGGCTGAGAGTTCGACGGCGGCCTTGACGATCGTCAAGGCGCCCAAGCGCATCGCATGCGATGGCATCGCTCCCATCGGCTTCTGGTGAGGGAACGTGTAGGAATGCCTCGCAGGCGATCTTTTCTTCACACCCGCAGCAGTTGCATACGGTCATGCGCCTCGCGGTCGGACAGCTATGGTCGATAGGGAAGTTAGCAGCGCCATACCAAAAGGAGCACCGCATGAACAGAGATGTACCCTATGCGATCATCTTCGTGATCGGGATGGTTTGCCTTGGCGTCGTTCTGATGCTCTGGGCTATGGAGGGGACCAGTAGCGGACGACGGCAGCGCCAGGCCTCCGACACACCGCGAAGCGCATATACGCAACCTAGCGTGAGCCCCGTTCCTGCGGCGCCCGAGCCCAATAATGACACCCGTGCTTACAGCACCAGGGGAAGCAGCGGTCCCCCCAAATAGGAGCGTAGCGTGGTTGATGGACCAGGTAATTCTCTAACGGAGAGAGGCCATGAATCGTATGCAGCAGGCTCGAAGGGCGAGACTATCATGAATGCGACTGAGACCATTACGTTGGTCGAGGCATATGATGCGATGCGGGTCTTCTTGGAAGAGGTACGGCAGCGTGAGGGTGGGACTTCGGCGGAATTGGAGCGCCTTATCGGAGCCCTGAAATGGGCAGACGGGACACCGGTTGATCCGGCGGCGTGGCAAGACTGGCTGCGGGCGGTGGAAGTGGCGAAATCCCGGCTGGCTTCTTGAACGCTGCCAAAATGGCCAAAAGCGACTGAACCACCTGCGTACAGACAGCCACGCCGGCAATTCCACAGAGACGGTGCCGAGCGCGTGCGCAAGCGCTCCTTCCTGAAGCTTCGCACTCGATGCCGCTCTCGAGCAGGGATAGATGAATGCTCAGCGTGTGAATGCCAAGCGCATCGCATAGCAGCGACTAAATGCTGATATTACTGACATTCGTCAAGGCGCTCTGCGGACGATGAGTGAGACTGGCCTCCATCGATACATCGGGCTTCAGGAGCACGCTTTACCGGAAAGCCAGGCTGGGAAGCTTTCGACTGAGAAGCGCCATACACCGCCGATGAGGTTTGCAGCTGCCCTGCATGCGCAATACGGGCGCGTCAGGCGCGATTGCCCCCCGGCGGCAATAAGCCAAGGTGCGGAGCAAGCCATGAGCTATTACGACTACAACCCGCAACGACCGTCGCGCGGCGCAGGTGTTCCGCCGTCACTGGATGCCCAAATCGAGGCAGGGCTGCGCGTCCACATGCAGCGGGTCTACGGCTATATGGCCGGCGGCCTCGCGCTGACGGGTATCGTGGCCTATGCCGCCGCGGCTTCCGGCTTCTATCAAGCCATCGCAGGGACGCCGCTAATCTGGCTGGTGATGTTGGCGCCGCTCGGCTTCGTGTTGGTCCTAAGTTTTCTCATCCAGCGCATGAGTGCAGATACGGCGATGCTGCTGTTCGCGCTCTATGCCGCCGTCATGGGGCTGTCGTTGGGTGGCATCTTTCTGGTGTTCACGGGAGCCTCGATCGCGCGCGTGTTCTTCATCACGGCAACGACCTTCGGCGTGATGAGCCTCTACGGTTACACGACCCGGTCCGATCTATCGGGCTTTGGGTCCTTCCTGATGATGGGCCTGATCGGCATTGTGATCGCGTCTCTCGTCAACATCTTTATCGGCTCAAGTGCGCTGCAGTTCGCGATCTCGATCATCGGCGTGATCGTTTTCGTCGGCTTGACCGCATACGACACCCAGCGGATCAAGCAGATGTATCTCGATACTGAATCGCGCGAAACAGCTGGCAAAAAGGCGGTGCTGGGCGCGCTCGCGCTCTATCTTGATTTCATCAACCTGTTCATGGTGCTGATGCAATTGTTCGGCCAGCGCCGCGAAAGTTGACGACGTGCTGGCTTGAGAACCTGGAAGGGAAAGCTGGAGGCGATTGTGATTCCCTTTTCAGTACTGGACCTTGCGCCGATCAACCAAGGCAGCGACACCGCGCAGGCCTTCCGCAACTCGCTCGATCTCGCCCGGCATACCGAGCGTTGGAATTACAGGCGCTTCTGGCTGGCCGAGCATCACAACATGCCGGGCATCGCAAGCGCTGCGACTGCGGTGGTGATCGGCTACATTGCCGGGGGCACCAAGACAATCCGGGTTGGCTCCGGCGGCATCATGCTGCCGAACCATGCGCCTCTGGTCATTGCCGAGCAGTTCGGAACGCTTGAGTCCCTTTACGCGGGCCGCATCGATCTTGGTCTCGGCCGCGCTCCCGGAACGGACCAGCTAACGGCGCGTGCTTTGCGACGAAACCTGGCGGCAGGCGCCGAAAGCTTTCCCCGCGACGTCATGGAACTGATGGCGCTGCTCGGACCGGCGCAACCTGGTCAGGCGGTGCGGGCCGTTCCCGGCGCCGGACTCAGGGTGCCGGTCTGGCTCTTGGGTTCCAGCACGTACAGCGCGCAACTCGCTGCGACGCTTGGCCTCCCATTTGCATTTGCGTCGCACTTTGCGCCCGGAGAGCTGCTCAACGCCCTGAACATATACCGCGCCCGGTTTCAGCCGTCGCAATTTCTGCAAGCGCCGTACGCCATGGTAGGCGTCAATGTCTTTGCGGCGGATACTGATGCGGAGGCGCAGTATCTATTCACATCGTGGCAGCAGCAGTTCATCAACTTAAGGCGGGCCTCACCAGGACCGCTGCCGCCGCCGGTCGACGACATGGATCAGCGCAGCTCGCCCGCAGAGCGGTCGATGGTCAAGGAGGCGCTGGCTTATTCGACTGTGGGCAGCCCCGCCACCGTGAAAAGCGGGCTGGTTCGGATCATTGCCGAGACCCGGGCGGATGAGCTCATTTTGACGGCCCAGATCTACGACCATACGGCGCGACTGCGCTCGTTTGAAATTGCCGCTGAACTTGTTCCCGAGGCCGCTGCGCTTGCCGCCAGCCTCACCTGAAACCCGTGCCACTAGTCGAGTGCCGAAATCCAGCCCGTGATCCTGAATCTGCATCGCCCGTCATCCCGACCCCGACAAGTAGTGTTCGACAACAGCGCGGTTTGCGAAGGTTGTAGCGATTGCGGCCAGGCGTCTAACTTGCCTGACCAACGTGCCGCTCCAGACCGGGCGCCGCCGGACGGTTACGCGTTGCTCGTCAATTTTGCTCTTTTGCGCTACCCGAGGCAGTAGTGCCGGAAAATGCAATATCCGCGATGACCGGCAGATGATCCGAATAGGCCTTCGCGTCCTCATCGGTCCACGCCTCCAGGATTTCGCCGTTAGCCGTGGTGTAAATGCGGTCGAGGCGTAGGATTGGCAGCCATGACGAAAATGTTCGCAGGCGCGTACGCACCGGGCAACGCCCAGCCAATGCGCGCCGTACGGATTTAACCCAAAGCCAGTCGTTGAAATCGCCGACCACCACTGTCCAAGGACTATCGACGAGGCGGGCGATCGCGCGGGCCTGCGCCTGGCGCTCATGGATCGAAAGACCGAGGTGGGTGGCAACGACGGTGACCTCGCCGCGGGATGTCCGGATGCGGACCGTGATCGCGCGGCGCGGTTCCTGTTCCTGATAGGAGACGTCTGTAATCACGGGCGGGGCTGCGAATGGAAGCCTGCTGAGCAGGACCTGGCCGTAGTCGCCGTCCGCGGTAACGATCGAGCGGGCTTCTGCACGATGTTCTCCCACTACATCTGCGAGCTTTGTGAAGGGATCGTCGCTGCGTCCGCGCGAATCGACCTCCTGCAAGGCGACCACATCCGGCGACCATTTTTTTATGATGGCGCTGACACCTTCCAGATCGAACTCGGGATTGAGGTTGAACGTGCCGTGCACGTTCCATGTCATGACGCGAAGAGAGCCGGTCACCGCCTGCGCCCGGCAAGCCAGGTGACCACGAACTGCGCGCCCAGACAAACGCCGATCCAGGCCGCGATGGTAACGCCGAGTAGCGCCGCGCTAGACCATGATGCGTTGCGGGCAAAGTCCGCGATCTGCGCACCGAGGGCCGCCATGGTGGCAATGCCTGGTGCCATTCCCAATATACTACCGATCAGAAAATCGCGCGGGTCAGCTGACTGGCCCCGGCAAGTAGATTGACGAGCGAGAACGGCGCGAGCGGCACCATGCGGATCAAGGCGACGGCAACCACCCCCTTGCCTACGATGCGATTCTGAATCGCAGAGCGCGCGTGCCCATCAGCGATTGCAGCCGCTTGTGTCCCATGAAGCGGCCGATCATGAACAGAAGCGATGCACTCAGCAGCACGCCGGCGAGGGAACTCGCAATGCCGAGCCATGGGCCGAACGCGGCCGCTGTCGCGGCGATGAGAACGAGGACCGGAAACACGACGAGCCCGCCCAGCACGAACGCTGCGATCGCAAACAGCGGAGCGAATTTCCACTGTGTATTTTGCGAGATGACGCCGGTAACGTAACCGACCTCCGTGAAGGCATTGAGCGGCGTGTATTGCCATGCGAGCGTCAGTCCGACGAGCGACAGCGCAATGCCGGCGACCGCGATCATTGTCCGTTCCGTCCACATCCGGCGCGCAGTGCGCCGCAGTTCGAGCGGCCTCCTGGGATCGGCGATCGGCTGCACAAGCTCCGTCATGGCGCGCGTGGAGATGTTTTCCTCTTCAATCGGCACCAGCTTCTTGCCGGCCGCGGACGATCGGTGACGGTCGATGAACCCCAGAAGGTCCTGCTCATTGGAGGCGATCTCACGCGCCTCAAGCCCGAGGAAGTGGCCGATTAATCGATGCCGTACGCCGCGGACGAACGTCTCGTGCTCATCGCAGGTTGCCTCAAAGGCGAGGTCGCATTCGGAATCGGCCCCCAGCGAGCGGTTATTGAGGTTCGCCGAGCCAACACGAAGAAAGCCGTCGTCGACGATCATGACCTTGCTGTGAACCATGATGGCAGCGGCATCAAATTGGGGCTGCTCCGTAGTGGGATGGAGGATGCGCAGCCGTTCGGTTATGCCGGCGGCGACGAACGGAGACATGAAGCTGAGCCGGCCTCCCTGCATAGCCTGCGATTCGAACCAGGACGAGTGCTCCCGCGGCGCGACGATCAGCACTTTCAACGAAGGCACGATTGCCATGCGACGCGCCAGAGCAAGCGCGATTTCGTTGGCGCTGGTGAATTGGTTCTCGATGTAGATCAGCCGGTTGGCCGTTGCGATCGAGGCTTCGAACAACCGCGACACTTCCGTGATTCCGGGTTGATCGGCGGTTTGCGGTGCGGTCTTGGCGATGCCGACCATGAGATCGCGTCCGTCGACGGCGACGAAGTTCGGCCATCGATTGCCGCTCTGCCGCTGGGCGTCCGGCCCGGCGCAACCGGCGGCGCCCCATCTCGCCCGGACGACTTCGCCCAGCGCTGCCGCGGCATCGCTGTCGACCATGCATTGCACGTCGTGAAATGGCGGGTAGGGCTTTCCTTCGTGATCGAGGCGAAGCGGATTGCTGGCGGCGTGCTCGCTCGTGTCCCAGCGCCGCACCGTGAGATCCAGGCCTCCGATGAAGGCGACGAGATCGTCTATCACGACGATCTTTTGATGCTGCGCCGATCCAAGCGGCAGGCTGTCATCAAGGCAAAAGCGAATGCGGCCACCGGTGCCGGAGCTGAATTTTTCCGCTGAATTCCATTCACGCTCGGCGGCATACAGAGTAGCAAAGTCCCAATCCAAAACGTTGACAACGAGCTTTGGCTTCTTCTCGATCAACGCTTTCAGGAATGGTCCAAGCATTGGCGGAAGGCCATCATTCACGCGACCGGTGGGACCCACGAGATGTGTCTCGCTATGGATGTCCCATCCGATTATGTATACCTCGCGCTCGGCGAGGAGCAGCGCGGCCCGCAGTGCCGCAAAATATTCGGCAGCATCGTTCAGGATCGCGACGCGGTCTGCTCTGCATCGTCGCCAGACAGTATCGCCGGGGATGAGAATGGAAGACGTGCGAAGCAGAGGTGACCTGCGTATCGGTTGGCTGACGCTAGCTGAAACGCTTGCACATCCAATCGGTTCCGTTGAGCCGAGTTAGGCTAACCGCTTTGACGGGCGGCGCAGGGAAAGACGACGCACCGTCGTGTTTCATCTCGAGAACGCACGCCGCAAACCTGGAGCGGTCTCGATTGCCCTGTCCGTTGCTCTCGCCTTACGCCGGGGCCTTTTGGCTTGATGCGTTCCGGTCGCAGACGGCCTCTCGACGTGAATCCGGCGGGAAGAGAGGCGCTGGTATTCCGGCAGCGCGAGGAGATTGAGGACGGCGCGAACGAAATGACGTGAATGGGCGGCAGCGGGCCGCACGCGAACTTGAGATGCGCCCATGTGAACCCGCGGCGTAAGAAAACAGGATGTCCGAAACAGTGGGTTTGGGGCTGTAGCGGTCTCCCGCTACTAAATCCAGCGCAACCCGTTGATTTCCCAGACTTGGCCGATCGATGTTTCGACGCGAGGGATGTCTCATTGATACATCCGAGCTGGTCGTTGATCAATTCTCACGGTCGACCTGCCTGCGAGGTATGGCGTCGCCGCGACGAGTGGTTAGAGGTCCCGCTGAGCCTGCGGAGTTAGCGGTTTCAATCGACCTCGGTCGAGCAGCAATCCTCGATTGCACGTCGCTTTTGCCATTCGGCGCGGACCAGCCGGGGGCGGGGAAAATGGCTGCAACAGATGCGCAGCACGGGTAGATAAGCTCTTGATTTCCCATGGCGTGACACAGTTTCCTAAACGGTAGGTCGCCGCCGATGAAAAAGGGGCGCTGAGCCCCGGAAGAGGGATACGAATCCCTCCCTCTCCGCCAGTATAAAACGGCTTCAAGAAAGCCCCGTACCCAAGGCCGATCTAACCTGCTATGGCGGGCCGCAAGTTTAAACGCGCGTGGAAGGACAGGCTTGATGGGCATCGGACACACCATCGATATCGGGACCCGGCCGCCGCTGGCTACCAATGCATCGAATCGATGAGATTCCGGATATCCGCTCACGCCCGCTCTGCAAAGCTCGCGAGGACTAAAAGCCGGACAGCCTCGGCGAACTGATGCACGCGCAACCGGTCCATCATACGTGAGCGGTGAACCTCGACCGTGCGCACACTGATACCAAGATCGAACGCGATGACCTTGTTTTGCTGCCCGGCCACGAGCGCCTCAAGAACCTGCCGCTCGCGTGGACTGAGCGTATTGATCAACGCTACCGCCGCAGCAATTTCATCGGTCCGGCCCTTCGCCGCGCTGGTCTTCAGCGCGGACTCAATCGCCGCTATCAGGGCGTCGTCGCTGTAGGGCTTTTCAATGAAGTCCACCGCTCCGGCCTTCATCGCTCGGACCGCGGTCTGCACGTCGCCTTGAGCCGTCACCACAATGACCGGCAAGTCCGGGTTTATCAGCCGAAGGCGAGCATGAACCTCGAAGCCGTCCATCTCCTGCATACGAAGATCCAGCAAGACGCAGCCCGCGAGTAAGCTGCCCGCGACGTCGAGGAACGTTTTTGGCGTTGCATACGACTCCACCTGGAAACCGACCGCGTCCAGCAGCCGCTCCAACGATCGGCAGATCGCCGGGTCGTCATCAACAACGTAAATGAACCGTTCGGCGGCCATCGGTGGGCTCATCACTCCGGCGGGACGGGCAGCGTCACACGAAAGATTGCTCCGCCGCCGCAATTGGGCTCATATCCCAGCTTTCCGCGGTGGGTCTCGACGATCGAGCGGGAGATCGAGAGTCCCAGTCCCATGCCATTGACTTTCGTGGTGCGGAATGGCTCGAAGAGGTGTTCGACAATATCGTCTGGCAGGCCCGAGCCACGATCTGCTACAGCGATCTCAATCGACTCGTCATCGAGACGCGCTGTGACCACTTCCAACTCGCGCCATTCGCTCTGCCCCATTGCCTCGTGCGCATTGCGTATCAGATTAAGCATCACTTGCTGTAGTTGAATTCGGTTTGCAAACACTGCCTTGGCGCGAGGATCGAAGCTCAGCCGGACCTTCACGCCATTGGGTCCGGCTCCTGCCGAGGCAAGATGACTGGCTTCACGGATCAGGTCCGGCAGGTTTTCGATGCGCATGTCCGTCCCGCCGCGCGCAACGAACTCTCGCAGCCGCCGAATGATCTCGCCGGCGCGGAGGGCCTGCTCGGCGGCTTCGCCAAGGACATCGCGTACAGGGTCGACTCTGTAGGGCGCGTTTGCCATCATCCGACGCCCCGCGTTGACCAAATTGGTCAGCGCGGTCAGCGGCTGGTTTAATTCATGCGCCAACGCGCCGGCCATCTGACCCGCGGCGCTCAGCCGCGACGCATGATGGAGCTCCGCTTGTAGCTTCTGCGCGCGGGCATCCGCGCGCGCGCGCTCCTCAGCTTCAATCGTCAGTCGCTCAAGCGCCTCCGCCAATTCCGATGTCCGTTCCGTCACCCGCTGCTCCAACGACCCGTTGAGGCGTCGAAGATCACCCTCCAGCTTTTTCTGAGGCCTCAGATCGCGGCTGACGGTCGCCATGTTCGTAGGACAGCCCGTGCGCTTGTCGTCGATGCGGAACCAATCGACCAGGAATGGAATGATCTCCCCCGTTCTGAAGTGGCGGAGGTGGAGTTCCCCGAGCCAGCGTCCGGTTCTCATCACCATTGGAAGCGCCTCGTGAAGCGCCCGAGTCCGCTCATAGGGTGCCATGAAATCGAAGATGCTAAGCCGCTGCACTTCCTCGATGCCTGAAAGGCCGAGGAGTTCGTAGGCCGCGCTATTGAGATATTGCGGCGTGCCCTCTAGATCGGCGAAACCAATGAACTCGGACGACCGTTCGATCACGGTCGTCAAACGCCGTTGCTCGGCCTCCGCGTGCCGGCGTTCGATAGCGAGCGTTGCGTGGTTCGCCGCAATTCCGAGAAGGAGCCGGTCCGTCTCGCTCGGAAATTGCGGATTGACGGAACCTGCGACGATCCCGGCGTCTCCGCCAAAGCCCATCGGCGCGGCCACGATCCGTAACGTTCCCTTCCCGAGTGGGTTGTCGATTGCGGATATCTGCTGGTGCCTTCCGCGCGACGCGCCGCGGAGGATGCGTTCAATGTGACCGGACGACCCGACGGGTACCGCTTGGCTCGTGCGCATCACGTCGGCCGCAGCCTCGTCGCGCAGCCCCGGCACAGTCACGTAAATGACGTCGGCATTGAGCATCGAAAGCAAGGCGGCCGCCGCGCTGTCGGCGATCTGCCGCGTATCGTAGTCTTTCCAGATTGCCGGCAGCGTCGAAAGCGCGACGAGATCGCGGATGCAGCGCCTGAGTTCTTGCGGCTCGGAAAGCATATTGACCCAAGGCATGTCGCCCGATCAAATCCACAACCACACCGATGAAGGGGAAGTACACTATGCTGCCGACTGATCGGTTTCAACGACCAGCTCTGCAAAGGATAGCTTCACCGGCTCGAGGTGCGGCTCAATGCTCGCAAAGAAATTTTGCGGGACCGCGTTGAGAATGCGATTGGCGCACTCAGACATGACGAGGCTCCCTGTGCAGGTTGGGCGGGAGCGCCGGAGCGTCTCTCAGCCACTGAAGCCATTAAGTCTCTCAGTGATGAGAACTATTAGCTCTCCTGATCCGGAATAGCGAGCCTTAGTTTCGTTTCCAAGGGACAGGCAAACCTCTTAAAAAAACCTCAACTGGACGGGAATGGGCGGTCACGCGGGGACTGACCAGCAAGATGTCGTGCAAACGCGCTTTGATTATTGTCGGATTTCGCCGGCAGGCATAAATGATTACGTAGAATTACTTAATCTGCTTGGCCACTATCTCCCCTTACATTTCCGCATCTTAGCCGCGACAATGTTGCCGCGGCACGGCCCGCGGAAGCAAAGGCCATGGCAAACCTCAAGGAGCCGCTCGACGCTGCAACTGGGCAACAAATCGACGCCATCCTGCAGCGGCTGAGAAATTCCAAGGATGTGGGCGCGGACCTGCTGCAGGTCCTCGATATCGCGATCGGCATAACGGGTGCCGACATGGGCACGGTGCAGCGCTTCGACGAAAGAGCTGACTGCCTGACAATTGTTGCCAGCCGCGGATTCTCGACCGAAGCCCTGGCTTTTTTCGGCGTTGTGCGCCGCGACACTAACACCACATGCGCTGTCGCGCTCATGCGGCGCATGCGCGCGTTTGTCGAGGACGTCTCAACGAGCTACCTGTTTGTGGGCACGCGCGAACTCGATATGCTGCGTGCCGGCGGCATTGCTGCCGTACAATCGACGCCGCTCATCAGCAGCAGCGGCCACCTCTGGGGCGTGTTCACAACCCACTTTCGCGAACGGCAGATAGAGAGCGAGTTCGATCATGCTCCGCTGGATCGGCTCGCCGTCCAGGTTGCGGACAGCCTGGAGCAACGAGAGGGCCTGGTGCCGAGCCGGCACTTTCACGGCAAGCAGGTCGCAGAGGACGCTCAACCAAGAGGCTGACATGAATTCAACTGCCGAGCCCATTCCTTTTAGACGATCCATGCTGCGCGAGCACCGGCATGTCTGCGCGTTCTTCAGTTCGGCAGTGGAGGAATACGACGCGTTGCTGCCGTTCATTTGCGACGGCATCAACTGCGGCCAGCGCGCGTTTCATGTCCTCCCTTCTCAGCACAGGGAGGATCACCTCAATTGGTTGCGCAACGCCGGCGTCGACGTGGAGAAGACGATGAAAAGCCGTCAGCTCGAAGTCGCGCTGCCGGAGGACACCTATCTCAAGACCGGACGCTTCGACCAGGACGCCATGCTCGTCCTAATCCAGGAGGCCTTGAAGGCCGGCGCCGGGCTCGGCTTCCCGTTGACGCGGATGATCGCGCACGCCGAAATGGCCGTGGACGACTGGAAGAGCGGCATCGAATGGGCCGAATACGAGATGCTACTCAATAGCGTTCTGCCGAATTACGACGACCCGGTGATTTGCACCTTCGACGTCAATCTGCTGACGGCGCCGCATGCCATCGATATTTTGCGAACGCATCCTATGGTCATCGTCGGCGGCGTCTTGATCGAGAACTCGTTCTTCACGAGCCCGCATGATTTTATCCGCGAGGTGCAGTCGCGAACCGGACCAGGCCAGTCTTATCGCGCATAGCCCGACGAAGCTTCAAGTCCATGTTTGTCGCAGAGCGGTGGAGCGCCAGCGTTGGCGCTGAAAGCCGCTTGGCGAGTTGACGAATGTCAGTGCGAGCTTGCGGAAACCCAGAGAGCATGCCGTATGCGCGCCTTTCGCATAATTCACTGAACGGCGTGCGGTTTGGCGATTGATGGTGGATCTTCACTACCTTGATCGCGATGGAACGCAAAACCGGTACCCTCCTTTTGCTGATCGCACTCGGAGGCGGAGCGGCATCGCCGAAGGAAGACGATGATGAATATTGAACGGTATACCGAGCGCTCGCGCGGTTTCATCCAATCCGCGCAGTCGCTGGCGATGCGCGAAGGTCATCAGCAGTTTTCCACCCTGCATCTGCTGAAGGTCCTGCTTGATGACAGCGAGGGCCTTGCTGGCGGTCTGATCGACCGCGCCGGCGGCAATTCCCGTGCAATCCTGAAGGCGACCGAGGATGCCCTGAACAAGGTGCCAAAGGTCTCCGGTGGCGGTGCCGGGCAGGTCTATCTTGCACCCGAACTCGCGCGAGCCCTCGACGCCGCTGAAAAGGCAGCCGAGAAGGCCGGTGACAGCTTTGTCACGGTTGAGCGTCTCCTGCTCGGTCTCGCCATCGACAGGAACAGCGAGGCCGGCCAGCTGCTAGCCAAGGGCGGCGTCACCGCACAGAACCTAAATGCGGCGATCGAATCCCTGCGCAAGGGCCGCACCGCGGATTCCGCGACGGCCGAGAACGCCTATGACGCGCTGAAGAAATATGCCCGCGACCTGACCCAGGCCGCGCGCGACGGCAAGCTCGACCCGGTCATCGGCCGCGACGAGGAGATCCGCCGCACCATCCAGGTGCTCTCGCGCCGGACCAAGAACAATCCCGTCCTGATCGGCGAGCCCGGCGTCGGCAAGACCGCCATTGCGGAAGGGTTGGCGCTGCGCATCGTCAATGGCGACGTGCCCGAGAGCCTCAAGGACAAGAAGCTGCTGTCGCTCGACCTCGGCGCCCTGATCGCGGGCGCAAAGTACCGCGGCGAGTTCGAGGAGCGCCTGAAGGCCGTGCTCCAGGAGGTCACCGCGAGCGAGGGCAATTTCATCCTGTTCATCGACGAGATGCATACGCTGATCGGCGCCGGCAAGGCCGACGGCGCAATGGATGCCTCCAACCTGCTGAAGCCGGCGCTGGCGCGCGGCGAGCTGCACTGCATCGGCGCGACCACGCTCGACGAGTATCAGAAGCACGTCGAGAAGGACGCCGCGCTGGCGCGGCGCTTCCAGCCGATCTTCGTCAGCGAGCCCTCGGTCGAGGACACCATCTCGATCCTGCGCGGCCTGAAGGACAAGTACGAGCAGCATCACGGCGTGCGGATCACTGATTCCGCGCTTGTCGCGTCCGCAACGCTGTCCAACCGCTACATCACCGACCGTTTCCTGCCCGACAAAGCCATCGACCTCATGGACGAGGCTGCGGCGCGGCTGAAGATGCAGGTCGATTCCAAGCCCGAAGAGCTTGATTCACTCGACCGCGAAATCATCCGGCTCAAGATCGAGCAGGAGGCGCTGAAGAAGGAAAGCGATCTCGGCTCCAAGACGCGGCTGCAATCGCTCGAGAAGGAGCTTGCGGACCTCGAGGAGAGGTCGGCGGCGCTGACCGCGCGCTGGAGCGCGGAGAAGAACAAGCTCTCCAACGCCCAGAAGCTTAAAGCTGAGCTTGATGGGCTCCGCGTCGAGCTTGCCAATGCGCAGCGGCGCGGCGAATTCCAGAAGGCCGGCGAGCTCGCCTATGGCAAGATTCCGGCGCTGGAGAAGCAGCTCGCCGAGATCGAGGCCAACGAGAATGCGGGCGCCACGGTGGAGGAGGCGGTCACCGCCAACCACATCGCGCAGGTGGTCTCGCGCTGGACTGGCGTGCCCGTCGACAAGATGCTCGAGGGCGAGAAGGACAAGCTTCTGAAGATGGAGGAGGCGCTGAGTAAGCGCGTCGTTGGCCAGGCCGAGGCCGTGCGTGCGGTCGCGACCGCCGTTCGCCGCTCTCGCGCAGGGCTGCAAGACCCGAACCGGCCGATGGGCTCGTTCATGTTCCTGGGGCCGACCGGCGTCGGCAAGACCGAGCTGACCAAGGCGCTCGCCGAGTACCTCTTCAACGACGAGACCGCGATGGTCCGCCTCGACATGTCCGAATACATGGAGAAGCACTCGGTCTCGCGGCTGATCGGCGCGCCTCCCGGCTATGTCGGCTATGACGAGGGCGGCGCGCTTACTGACGCGGTGCGGCGCCGGCCCTACCAAGTCGTGCTGTTCGACGAGATCGAGAAGGCGCATCCCGATGTCTTCAACGTGCTGCTGCAGGTGCTCGACGACGGCCGGCTGACCGACGGTCAGGGCCGCACCGTTGATTTCCGCAACACGCTGATCATCATGACCTCGAACCTCGGTTCGGAGTTCTTGGTGAACCAGCCGGAGGGCGAGGACACGGCTGCCGTGCGTGAGCAGGTGATGGGGATGGTGCGCGGGCATTTCCGCCCCGAATTCCTCAACCGTGTCGACGAGATCATCCTGTTCCACCGGCTGCAGCGCAGCGAGATGGGACGCATTGTCGAGATCCAGTTCGCCCGGCTTGAAAAGCTGCTGGACGATCGCAAGATCACGCTCACGCTCGATGCGGACGCGAGGGATTGGCTCGCAGCCAAGGGCTGGGATCCCGCCTACGGCGCGCGGCCGCTGAAGCGGGTGATCCAGCGTTACGTCCAGGACCCGCTCGCCGAGATGATCCTCGCAGGCGAGGTGAAGGACGGCGACAAGGTCGCGATCTCGGCGGAAGGCAATGTCCTGACGTTCAACGGCAAGGCGCCGCAGACGGCGGAAATAGCACAATTCAACGCGCCATCTCCGAAACGGAGATTGCAATGAACGGTCTGCCTGGACGCGGCTAGCGTGCTGCGCCGGGAGTATCAGAACTGGTAGGGCTGGGGCGGCTCGCTCTGCAACGGGCGGGGATTGAGATCAGACAGAACGCAGCAGAAAGATATTGAGCAGGATGACATGGCACAGCGTTGCAGGCACTTGGCCGGAATTCATGACGTTGTTCCCAGTTCTCTTGGGTGTGAAGAATGCCTGCAACTGGGCGACCCATGGCTGCACCTGCGCGTCTGCCGAACCTGTGGTCATGTCGGTTGCTGTGATCAGTCGCCCAATCGGCACGCGACGAAGCATTTTCGTGCAACCGGTCACCCAATCATCGAAGCTTATGATCCGCCCGAAGGCTGGGGCTGGTGTTATGTCGACGAAATGATCTTTGACTTGTCGGACAGGCCGACGCCGCAACTAGGTCCGATCCCAAGATTTTATTGATGCGCCGCACCACGCCGCCCAATCGGATGCCCCCAACGCGTGGGCGAACCGTAGGCGACAGTTGATGATGCACGATGCTTTCCGGCGTTTGCGTTGACGGCTGTCAAGGTGAAGCGTCGCTCTACGCGTCATCGTCAGGTGAGAAAGCCAACCTGCTAGGGAGATGGACATGGTCGCGCGCAGTGCCAGCCGTAGTTCCGACCGACACGAAGCCAGACTATCGGACGACACCAAAGCTCAAACGAGAGATCCGCAACCTTATGATCAGTTCGAACTGCTGCCGATCGCCGGGAACTGGCGCCATGGTAAGGCAGAGCACAGGCTGGTCGACACGAATCCGTTTACCGGCGATGTCCTCCTCGAAATCAAGCAGGCCGATCGTCACGATCTTGATGCGGCGTTTGCAGCGGGTGCCAAGGCTCAGGTGGAGTGGGCCGCCTCATCACCGGCTGTGCGGGCGCAGGTATTTCGCCGCGCGGCAGACGTGATGGAAGTGCGCCGTGGCGAAATCGTCGATTGGCTGATCAAGGAATCCGGCAGCACGCGACTGAAGGCGAACCTCGAGTGGGAAGTGACTCACACGGTCATGCTGTGGGCGAGCTCGGTGCCCCATGCCGTCGAAGGCCGCTACATTCCGTCCGACATTCCGGGCAAGGAAAATCAGATGCGGCGCAAGCCGGTCGGAGTGGTCGGGGCGATCAGCCCTTGGAACTGGCCGCTCCATCTGAGCAATCGCACTGTCGCGCCGGCGCTCGCGGTAGGAAATGCCGTTGTGGTGAAACCGGCAAGTGATACGCCCGTAACAGGCGGATTGTTGTTGGCCAAAATCTACGAGGAGGCCGGCCTGCCGGCGGAGCTCCTGACCGTCGTTGTCGGCGCCGGCAGCGAAATCGGCGACGCTTTCGTCAGTCATCCCGTTCCACGGGTCATTTCGTTCACCGGCTCGACGCCGGTCGGCCGCGGGATCGCGGAACTTGCGGCGAAGGCCCCGATCATCAAGCGCGTCGATCTGGAGCTCGGTGGCAATGCTCCCTTCGTTGTGCTCGCGGATGCCGACCTGGATCAGGCCGTTGAGGCCGCAGTGTTCGGCAAGTTTCTGCACCAGGGCCAGATCTGCATCGCCATAAACCGCCTCATTGTCGAGGAGCCCGTTTATCACACGTTCGTCGAGCGCTTTACGGAGCGGGTGGGCGAAATTGAAAACCGGCGATCCCCGCGATGGCGATACCATGATTGGTCCGATCATCAACAACTCGCAGCTTCACAAGCTGATGGAACGCGTTCGCCGCGCCGGCGAGGACGGCTGCAAACAGGTGCTCGGAGGCGAGCCGGACGGACTCGTGTTGCCGCCGCATGTCTTCGTAAACGTCACTAACCGGATGGAGCTTGCCGCAGAAGAAATATTCGGCCCGGTGGCGCCGATCCTCCGGGTCGGCAGTGCCGAAGAAGCCTTGGCTGTGGCCAATGAAACAAGTTTTGGATTGAGCGGCGCCGTATTCACGCGCGATGTGCACCGGGGCGTGCACTTTGCCCAGCGAATGCAGGTCGGTATGGCTCATGTCAATGATCAACCCGTCATTGACTTGCCGACCTGTCCGTTTGGCGGCGAGAAAAATTCCGGCATTGGCCGATTCAATGGCTCTTGGGCGATCGAGGCTTTTACGACGGACCAGTGGCTGAGCGCCCAGCACGCGCCGCGGGGTTTTCCCTGGAATGCTTCCGCCGTGCAGGGGCCGTGGTTCTGAAAGGCGCATAGGATGGATGACCTATCCAACCCGGTTGTCGCCGGTCTCCAGACGAGCGGCAACAGCATGCTTGAGTCCCGCCACGAGCACATGTTTCCCAAGTTCGCGCCGGACGAGATCGATCGCATGCGCCGGTTCGGCGAGATAAAGCATTATGACGTCAATCAATATCTATTCCGGACGGGTGAGAGTCCGGCGGGCATGTTCGTCATGATTTCTGGCCGGGTATCCATCGAAGCTCGCAACCGACCTGGCCGGACGGAGAAAATTCTGGAATTGGGTGCAGGCGAAATCATCGCCGAAGTCGCCCAACTCTCCGGTGGACCCGCCCTGGTCGACGCGCGTGCAACCGAGCCCGTTGAAGCGCTGCTTGTTCTGCCGGCGAGACTTCGCGCCTTGCTGATCGCCGATGTTCAACTCGGCGAGCGCATCATGCGCGCTCTTATTTTGCGACGGGTGTTCCTTATCGAGGCCGGCGCCGGCGGCCCTTGTCTCATCGGGCACGACGGCCATCCCGGAATGGTGCGTCTGCTGGAATTCTTAACGCGCAACGCCTATCCGCACCAGGTGCTCGACCCCACAAAGGATCCGGATGCGCAAGCATTTTTGAAGCACTATCCTTGCAAGTCGGAAGAATTGCCGCTGGTGGTCTGTCCGAACGGGGCAATCCTGAAAAATCCGAGTGAAGCTGACTTGGGGCGGGCCCTGGGGATGGTACCCCCGGATCTCGAAGGGCGCCGATACGACGTAGCAATTGTCGGTGCCGGCCCAGGAGGACTTGCGGCTGCCGTGTATGCGGCATCCGAGGGTTTGTCAGTCGGCGTCTTCGACGCACGGGCGTTCGGGGGGCAGGCCGGTGCCAGCAGCTGTATCGAAAATTATCTGGGATTTCCGACGGGAATTTCAGGCCAGGCGCTGGCCGGGCGTGCCTATGTGCAGGCACAGAAGTTCGGAGTCGAGATGATCATCCCCGAGACGGCCACGAACCTTCGTTGCGAGCACCATCCGTTCGCGATCGAGCTCTCCGACGGTCGGAGCGTCACCGCGCTGAGCGTAGTGATCGCGAGTGGCGCGCGCTATCGTAGGCCAAACATATCGAATTTGGAGCATTTTGAGGGGCGGGGAGTCTGGTACTGGGCCTCGCCGATCGAAGCTCGTCTATGCCGAAACGAGGAGGTGGCGCTGGTCGGCGGAGGCAACTCCGCGGGGCAAGCGGCTGTGTTTCTAAGCCGCTATGCCAAGAAAGTGTGGATGCTTGTGCGGGGACCCAGCCTCTCCGAGAGTATGTCGCAATATCTGATCGACAGGATCGCAGCGACAGCGAATATCGAGTTGCTCACCTGCACCGAGATCGTAGGGTTGTCGGGTAAGGAGCAGGGCCAACTCGATCGGGTCCGCTGGCGCGACAAGCGGACCAACGCGGAAGTCGAGAAAACGATTCGCAACGTCTTCATGTTCATCGGTGCGGAGCCCGCAACAGAGTGGCTGAGCGGTTGCAACGTCAGCCGCGACAGCAAGGGGTTTGTGCGAACAGGCACAGACATACCTCCTGACGACCTTCTATCGGCTGACGGCGCAAGCCTGCCCGCATCGCTCGAGTCGAACGTGGTGGGTGTGTTTGCAGTGGGTGATGTGCGTTTCGGATCCGTCAAGCGCGTTGGCGCGGCGATCGGCGAGGGAGCCACCGTTGTGCAGCAGATTCACGCCTTTCTCGAGACGGCGCGGACCAGCCGAAGCGGAGAGCCGGTGCAGGCCGCCGCGGCATGATGGAGATGAGATAGCGGTCGAGATGGCCTATCCGCTCGCGAGAGCCTCCCGATGTCATGCCTCGCCCGCACCTGTCCGGCCGCTGTAGCGATGTCTATGGCGTAGCAGCGTCGACGATCACTAAGCGGCCGGAGGCGAAAGAACTCCGTGGATATGACGCCTGTCAATGCGACTGGCGGTGAAGAATGGCAAACGTGTCCGATGATCGCGCAACTTCCCCCTGACAAGATGCCGCCGCCGCGCCCAGAGGGCGTGCGGCAGTTCCAGCGACTATTTCGCGAGGCGGCTGGTCTAAACTTGGACAAGGCCGACCTCAAGCGCTACGAGCAGTTCATCGATCACAGGATTTATCGGCTGCTAATGCGCGCCGAGGCCGATGCCAAAGCTGGCGGCGACGTCCTGATCGAGCCCTGGAATCTCCCGATCACCGCCGGGCTCCAGGAATGTATCGAGCAATTCAGAAAAATGGATGAAACGATAGAGCTGGCGCCGATTCTCGACCGTCTCGCTCATCGGCCGCCGCTGCAATTCACCTATAGCGACGAGACCGAAGCAATGCTGCCGGACCTTGCCGGGGGGCTTGGCGTCGCGGTCGCACGAGCACTGAAGATCATCGAGCCGGACTTGAAAAATCCGCAGACCAGGCACTGGGAACTCGCCTCGCGGATCTTCGAGCTGCTGCTGTAGTCTGTCGCACCTAACATCGATATCGGGGTCATCTGCCGGTGATCTCGTCCATCGATCTCGGCAGGGGCGATGTTCAAGTTTTGCAATATCGGTCACGCCGGAGCATGCATGAAAATCAGTCCTGTTGTGAAAGACAAGGGAGTGCCCCCTATGACTCTGATGGAGACCACCCGGACAATCGTGCTTCCTTCAGGTGAACATATTCCCAAACTCGGCCAAGGGACTTGGCGCATGGCGGAGAATCCGCTGAATCGATCGAAGGAGGTCAACGCGCTGCGTCTCGGCATCGATCTCGGCATGACCCTGATCGATACGGCTGAGATGTATGCGGACGGTGGTGCCGAGCGTCTCGTCGGCGAGGCGATCAAGGGACGGCGTGACCAGATTTTTCTGGTGAGCAAGGTGCTACCTCAGAACGCCACGCGGCACGGCACCGTGGCGGCCTGCGACCGCAGTCTGGCTCGGCTGCGGGTGGATGAGATCGACCTCTATCTGCTGCATTGGCGGGGGTCGGTTCCGCTCGAAGAGACCGTCGATGCCTTCGAAACCCTGGTGGGCGCGGGTAAGATCCGAAACTGGGGCGTCAGCAATTTCGACGTCGCCGACATCCAGGAGCTGGTCGACTTGCCCAATGGTGCAAATGTCGCGACCGATCAGGTGCTCTACAATCTCGCGCACCGCGGCATCGAGTACGATCTCATGCCTTTGTGCCAGCGCAGCGGCTTGCCGGTCATGGCCTATTCGCCAATCGAGCAGGGTCGTGTGTTGCATCACGTCACGCTCAAGGCGATTGCAGCGCGTCTCGGCGCGACACCGGCACAAGTGGCGCTGGCCTGGGTGCTGCGCCAGGATGGCGTATGTGCGATCCCGCAATCAGGCAAGCCGGAGCATGTGCGCGAAAACAGTGGCGCACTCGACGTTCGCCTAACGCCTCAAGATCTGGCCGAGCTCGATGAAACCTTTCCGCCGCCCGATCGCAAGCAACCTCTGGCGTCGCACTGATTCGGGAGACATTGAGCCATGAGCAAAGAGGACCGCCACATCGTTTGCCCGCATTGCACGTGCATTAACCGCATTCCGGCCCGGAGGGATGCGCGCCAAGCGAAATGCGGACACTGTCGACAGCACCTCTTTACTGGACATCCGATGCCGGTTTCCGCGCGCAGCTTCACCACTCACATCCAGCGCAACGATATTCCGGTTGTGGTCGATTTTTGGGCGGCATGGTGCGGGCCTTGCAAAGCGATGGCGCCCGTATTCGAGCGCGCCGCCGGCGAGTTCGAACCCGAGCTTCGCTTCCTGAAGGTTGACACCGAGGCGGAAGCGGAACTGTCGGCTCGCTACAACATTCGAAGCATTCCGACCCTGATGCTGTTCCACGGAGGTAACGTCGTCGCTCGACGCGCCGGCGCACTGGGCGTCGAGGCATTGCGCGAATGGTTGCGCCAGCATGCGCCTTCAGCCGCGCCTGCAGCCTCATGAATTGCAGAAGAGGGTGCCTTATGCCAGCGACCGGCTCGTGGTGCCGCCGAACAGCAGGCGCCCCCTTTCAGATGCTTGCGACGACGTGCCACTGCATAAATCATGTCACGCCAAGGGGCTATCTCGGTCCCGTGCACGCGCTTTGACAGGCGTCAACGTCATCTATGGCCCTAGTCGATAAAGTGAAAGTCAAGGATAACTGGTCTGGCCATCATTCGTGGAGGCGGTCTGGCGTCGCGTAGACAAACCCCAGGAGGAAATCGCGTTTCTGCTTGCCGGCTTGAAATGGGCCGATGGGTCTCCGGTCGATCCGGCGATGTGGCAGAACTGGCTGGCGGCGGCGCAGAGCGTGAAGGAAGAAGGAGCCAGCCCACCTTAGCCTACCCGCCCCCGGTCTGCGTAGCGCTTGATCGCGCCCTCGCGTTACGCCTCGCCAAACCGCGAGGATCAAAGTCTCTGTGGCGCCTTCGCCGTTGATTCCGTAGAAGACGGGCAATGCCACGAAGATGCCAGGGCGCCACGCCACGTGCACGCTCCCGGCAGGGGCCGCATATCACGGCGCGGGGCAAACACCGCACGATGATCGGGCCAGATCACTCCGGCGTAAGCAAATAACGCTAGGCGTGCCTGCAGCTATTGGGCGCCTTCCACGGTTGCCACTGGACGGCGAATATCCTGTCTCGAGTGTTTGCTTCTACACGAAAAGTACTGCGTGCTTTTCCGGAGGGCTGCGCAGCATGGGGCTGACTCTGGGGATTTTAGTTGATAGCCGTCAAAGTATGACAGTTATGGCGATGTGAAGGTGCAGCACCCACAAACGGGGAGCGGCGGGATATGCCGGCTTCGCAAGGGTTTGCATCATGCTAACCACTATCTGTCGCCTCTACGATGCCTATGACATGCCAACCGCGTGATCCTCTTATTGGAAGTGTCCGGCGTTCCGCTTTCGGACACCGGTCTGATTTCCAATAACTGCGATGCCTGGTATCGTGGCCCGGCGAGGCCTGACGCGGTGCCACTGCGCAGGCAGCGCGAAAACAGCGATGCAGGCACCGGGATTGAAAGTACGGCGATCAGTGCGACCGCCGCAACCGCAGGCCTTATTACAATAGTTGCCGTGCCCGGGGTTGGTCCTGTGGTCGGGGCGGGCTGCCTCGCGCCCATGTTGTGCAGCATTGCGATCGGTGGAGTCACGGGTGGCCTCCCGGGCGCGCTGACGAACGCGGGAATCAACGAAGGAGCTGCGCAGGTTTTTGTCGAGGTCGTGCGGCGGGGCGGAACGCTGGTCACCACACGAGTGCCGCAGGAGGATGTCCCCGCATCGGAGCGCTGATGAACCGCGGCGCCGTAGATCTTGCAGAGCGGAGCGAACTCTATCGCAAGGCGGGGTGGTTTTCTTTCGACCCCAATGCGCCATCTTATACCGCCGACCAGGTCCGTTGCGAACGCGCTCTGCACGCCCGATGAGCGGAACCGTGAGGAACGAGATGACCGAGACGACATACGTGATCGCGCCCACAGCATTGAAACGAACTTGCAGGAACGAGTAATGAGCCGCTATGCCGCCAATGATCAACGATCAACATTCGGCACGGCACCGGAAGCTCGGATCGAAGCCGGTCTCCGCCAGCACATGCAGCGCATCTATGGCTATATGTCAGCGGGGCTGATGTTGACCGCCCTCGTCGCCTATGCTGCCGCTGTTTCCGGCTTCTATCAGGCGATCGCCGGAACACCGCTGCTCTGGCTCGTCATGCTGGCGCCCCTCGGCTTTGTGCTCGTTCTAAGCTTCGGGCTTGAACGCATCAGTGCGGGCACCGCGATCCTGGGGCGCTGGCGCTCTAGCTCGACTTCATAAATCTCTTCATGATGCTGTTGCAATTGTTCGGCCAGCGCCGTCAGAACTGATTCGGCGGGCGGGATAATGACGCGACTTCTCATCGTGCTCGGGCGGTTTGCAGAATTGATACACGCGCCGGAAGCTGATCATCTGAGGCGTTTTCTGATCCGGAAAGGCGACGTCAAACCTCGTGATCGCCACATGGATCGCAATCCCTACCTCCGCCGTTCGTATAACGATACTCTCTTTCCGCCGACGATTGCCGGTCCGATCGAGGATCGTGCCATGCGCGAGCCAGTGACCAACGGTCTCGGCGCGCGCTGAACGTGCTTCCGACGCGGGCAGGGTGGCATTGTCGATAGCCGGCAGCATTCCGGAGGCAGCGGCGGCCAAGGTCGCGGCGCACTCGAAATCACCGCGATGGAAATGGTCCATGGCTGCGTGTATCTGGCGCATTGATGCGTATCTGACAGAGGTTTCGATAAATGACACGCTGATTATTGTGATCTCCCACTCTCGGCCGGTGTCCAGGGGAATTCACGTGGCGGCTGCAATTCGCTGTTGAGGAGGTTCGAAATATCCCGCCGCTGCATCGGATCACTGCAAGCGACGCCTATGCGCTTGGCATCGGCGGCGCGCTTGTGAACCATGCACAGTATCTTCGCGCATTCCGGACAATGATTTGACCTGAAGATTCTGCCCATCGGTGGTGCTCGCGCCTGTTTGAATCTTTTGATATTCTTCTGCAAGGCGCAAATTGCGACCATGATACCCGTCAATAGATAAGAAGAAATCGCGGAAGGAGGGATCGCTGACGATCCGCGCCGGGTAGGAGCGGCCGGAAGAGCGGAAGGAGGCGCGGCAGGGAATGCCGCGGCCTTCGATCAACTCCTTCCGCTGGAAAAGTTCGGTCGCTTGAAGGCGCTCGTTGAGGCATGACGCGTCGTGTCATGTCGCCGTTTCTCACTGCGCGAGATCGTCAGGCCGAGTTTCCCTTTGGAGCACGATCAGCTCGCTTGCCGCTGGCGCGACTAGTCCGCAACCGTTCGACCAGCGCATTGGCCACGGTGTTCGACGACGCGGGATTCTGTCCTGTGATGAGATCGCCATCAGACACGGCGTAAGGCTGCCACTTGTCGTGCTTGGAATAGTTGCCGCCGTTATTCCTCAGGATGTCCTCGACCAGGAAGGGAACAACCTCAGTCAGCTCCATCGCGACCTCCTCGGCGTTGGAAAAGCCGGTGACGGATTTGCCGGCGTCGAGGGGCCGCCCATTCGCGGCCCTGGTGTAGCGCAAGGCGCCGGCCCCGTGGCAAACCAGTGCGACGGGACGCCCCGTGTAAAATAAGGTCTCGATGATTGTGATCGAATGCGGGTCATTGGCCAGATCCCATAACAGGCCATGACCGCCAGGATAGAAGACAGCGGCATAATCGGTGACTGAAATACTCGACAATGTTCTGGTATTCGCGAGCTCGGCCTGTGCGTAACCATCTGCCTGGAACCGAATGGCCGCGTCGGTCTGCATCTTAGGTCGTTCACTCCTGGGATCCACTGGAGGCAAGCCTCCATTAGGAGACGCAAGCGTCGGCTCGGCCCCGGAGCTCCTGAAAATGTAATATGGTGCAGCGAATTCCTCAAACCAGAAGCCGGTCATCCTTCCGGTGTTTCCGAGCTGGCTGTGCGACGTGAGGACGATCAATAGTCTCATGAGGACCGGCTCCTCTGCTGCATTATCGCCAACGCTGGTCGACACAGGCTTTCGCCTTTTCGCCGCGGTCCTGTTCCAGTGAAGGATAGTCCGTGTAACCTTTCTCGCCGCCACCATAGTAGGTCGTCGGGTCGTCCACGTTCAGTGGCGCACCGACGCGCAGCCGTTCAGGCAGGTCGGGATTGGCGATGAACTTGCGGCCGAAGGCGATCAAATCGGCCTGGCCATCGCGCAGCCATTGCGTGGCGCTATCGGCGTGGAAGCCCCCGGCCACGATGAGTGTTCCCTGATACTTATTCCGGATCAGTCGAGCCATGCTGAGGGCGTAAGGCTCCGGCTTCTCGCCCTTCTGCATCTGCTCGAGCGCCGGATTGACGATGTGCAGATAGGCCAAACCATAGCCGGAGAGTTGCTCGGCGATGTAAGCGAACGTCGATTCCGGAGCGTCGTCGCTGATGTCGTTCATCTTGCCGAGAGGCGAGAGGCGGACGCCGATCCTGTCCGCCCCGAGAATGGGAATCAAGGCTTCCGTGATTTCAAGCAGAAGACGCGCCCGATTTTGAACTGGGCCGCCATAGGCGTCGCTGCGACGGTTGGTGCTGCTCTCGATGAACTGGTCGATCAGGTAGCCGTTGGCCGCATGAATCTCGATGCCGTCGAACCCGGCGGCCTCCGCATTCCTCGCCGCGCGCTCATACTGTCTGATAAGGTATGGCATCTCCTCAAAAGTCAGCGCGCGTGGACGCACAAATGGAACCAGTTCTCCCTCGCCCCGCTCGTTTTCGATGAAGGCCTTGCCCGCGGGCGTGATTGCCGAGGGCGCTACGGGAAGCATGTTGTCCGGCTGCAGGGCCGGATGTGAAATGCGGCCGACGTGCCAAAGTTGGTTGAAGATCAGTCCATCAGCATCGTGCACAGCCTTCGTGACCTGTCGCCAGGCTTCGACTTGTTCGCGGCTATGGATACCCGGCGTCCAGGCATAGCCCTGGCCTTGCATCGAGATCTGGGTGGCTTCGCTTATGATCAGGGCGGCAGACGCGCGCTGCGCATAGTAACAGGCCGCGAGCTGGGACGGCACATTGCCGGGCTGTCGTGCTCTTGAACGGGTCAATGGCGCCATGACCACTCGATGGGGCAGCCTGAACGGCCCGAGCCGGTATTCTTGGAAGAGGGGGGTCGCTTTCCCATTTGGAACCGCGTGGAGCGCGCGGACGTGCGTTGTAGCGGTGACCATATTGCCTCACGTCGAAGGAGTTACCTGATTCAAGCCTTCAGTATCGAAGTGTCCGAAGATCTCTGGATCTCTACACCGTAATCTAGCGGCGGATTGGTACATCGCGCTGACAATCGTCAATGCCCTAACGTCGGAGAATATTGAGGTGTGGTCGCGCAGGCGACAGAGACCATCGACGTGGAGGAGGCCGGCTTGAGATGGCGGCTTGGTTCGCCGGCCCCCGGCTCACGGTCAAGATTCAATTGGTACGCGCGTGATCGTTCGTCCTAGTTCATCGGTGACAACGACAGAAAAGCCAGACCAGTCACCATCCCGCGCCAACTCACGAGCAATGGTCAGTCCCTGTTCCGCGGCGTGGCGGGGCGATTGGAAAACGCTTCCGCATTCGTCGGGATAGTTCGCTCCGTTCTCAATATGAAAGAAGAAGCGGCCTCCTTCTGCGGGTGTCGTCGTTTGCGGATCCCCAACTTGCTGTCCTCCGTTCAGGCGATCGAGATAGCAGCGCGCCGCATACCTCAGGGGTTCCGTGATCGTGGCGATCAGCGGTTCAACATCTTGAGAAAAATGACGTCCGATCCGCTGGTGAACGCCAAGTATGACGGAATGACCCGCAGTGTCCGTGAGCCGCGTTCCCAGGATGTCCCGAACGCCGCAGCGCAACACGAACTCGTTGTACCACTCGCTTCTCCGCAAAAGTGCCTCTGGAAGGCATGTGGAGAGCATTATCCAGTGTGCATCCAGCAGTGGCGAGTATGGATCGAGCGCGGCGTAGTGGTCGACGTAGCGGGATTTGAACTCGGCGCTGAGACCGAAAAAGAGGGCTTCATCGACCGTACCGGTTGTCTTATTCGTGACAATCAACGCCGCACCCGCCACGCCCGCCTCATCCATCAGCCTTCGAAGCGCTTGTGGCCAGGCATCCCGTGACATCGCTGCATCGTGAAGTGTTGAGAGAAGTGACTGCATGATCCCTGGCGTTCAAAAAGATTGGCGAAGCCCGCAAACGCATCAATTGGAGCGTTCGGAAGCCGTACTCCGCATGGCCTGGATGTCCCGGAGCAGGCAGCGTAGCCCATATAATTGATCCAGCAGATACAGGACCAGCGCGATACCTTCGTCGTTGACACCCAGGTCGCCCTTGAGATCCTGGATGAGGTGTGCACGGGCGAGATCCTGCTCGGAAAACGGATGCCCTGGTCGATGCGCTACCAGCCATTCTGCATCCAACCAGGCTTCAATCGTAGAGGAATCGAGGTGACATCGATCGGCGAATTCTTGGAGCTGCATTGTCACACTCCCATCGACTGTCTTGGGCTATCAGAAGGCTGCCACTCACTCACAAACCGTTCGAGATCCGGGTCTGGCTTTTTCGGCAGAATCAGTTTCAGCGTGACGTACTGGTTCCCTCTGCTGCCATCGGCCCGCGGCACGCCGCGTCCCTTGATCCGAAGAACCCGGCCCGAGCTCGACCATTTTGGCACGGAGACCGCGACGGCGCCACTCACGGTTGGTACCTTGAGCTTTGCGCCCAGCACGCTTTCTTTCAGTGAGATCGGCAGGTCCAGGTGGATGTCGTCGCCTTTGCGGACGAAGTAGGGGTGCGGCAGGACACTGATCTCGATCAGGGCGTCGCCTGGCGGACTGTCTCCGGCGCCCCGACGACCCTTCCCCTTCAGGCGGAGAATCTGGCCGTCGCTGGTGCCAGGAGGAATGTTGACCTCGAGCGTACTCCCGTCGGGCAGGACAATGGATTGCTTGCCGCCGTTGACGGCATCGAGAAAGTTGAGCTCGAGGTGATATCGGACGTCAGCCCCGCGTCCGCGCCGGGTGGCGCGGCCGGCACGTCCAAAGATCTCGGAGAGAATGTCATCGCTGCCTGCGAAGTCACTGAAATCGGCAAAGCCGGCACCACTGGTGTAGCCCGACCCGCCATCCCGATCAGCGAAATCCCGGTAGTATCGCCGGGGTTGCTGCTCGGTACCTGATGCATCGATCTCGCCGCGGTCGAAGCGGGCGCGCTTGTCCGGATCGTTCAGCAGATTGTAGGAGGCAGAGAGTTCCTTGAATTTGTCCTCTGCCGTCTTGTTGCCGGGGTTGAGATCAGGGTGCAGCTTCTTCGCGAGCCGCCGGTAGGCCTTTTGGATGTCAGCCTGTGTCGCGTCTCTCTTGACGCCCAGCGTTGCATATGGGTCTGCAGCCAACACCAGCTCCTGTTATGCGTCGGCCGGCCCGAGCGGGGGCCGTTCATTGTTGCGGGGGTGACGGCGATTGTGATCTAGGCGATTTGGCTACAACGACCCGGGCCGGCCGCAAGAGACGGTCGTGAAGCATGTAGCCGTTCTCCAAAACGTCCACGACGTTCCCGGGAGACTGATCGGGCCGATCGGTTTCCATAACTGCTTCGTGCTTCATCGGGTCGAATGGCCGATTCAGAGCCTCGATTTCTTCGACACCGAAGCGCTTCAGGATCTGTGTCAGGATACGATCGGTGGCGACGACTCCGCCCAGCAGGCCGTCGTCGTCCTTGGCTCCCGGGTTCGGCGAGCCAGTGTCGATGGCTCGCCGCAGATTATCCGCGACCTGTAGCAGTTCGCGGGCAAAGTCGGCGATCGCATATTGCCTGGCGTCTTGGACGCGACGCTCGGCGACGCGTCTCGTGTTCTCGGCGTCCGCAAGCGCACGCATCAGGCGGTCGCGATCGGCGGTGGTCTCCTGCGGCTGGTCGCTTTCCTTGCGCTCACCCGCGGGAAGCTCGCCGAGCCCATCATCCATGGTCTTGGTAGCCATGTCGTGCTCCATCTGTGGCGTTCGGGCCGATTGGAAGGCTTCAAGAAGCCTTTCGATCGCCGGGATCGACTTCTTCGAATTCCGCGTCGACGACGTCCTCGCCGCTGCCAGACGATCCCGCCTGTCTGCCGCCGGGAGCGCCGCCTTGGGACGCTGCGCGGTTCAAGGCTTCGCCGATCTTGGATGCCGATTGCTGCAAGCGCTGGGTTGCCTGCTGGATCGCTGTCACGTCCTCGGCGCCCAGCCGTTGCTTTGCCTCGGCGATCGCCTGCTCGATCTCCCTCTTGACGTCGGCAGGGATCTTTCCGTCAGACTCCTTCAGGGCCTTCTCGGTGCTGTAGATCACCGCGTCGGCCTGGTTGCGGGTTTCGATGAGCTCCTTGCGCCGCTTGTCCTCGTCGGCATGGGCTTCGGCCTCCCTGACCATCCTCTGGATGTCCGCTTCGGTCAGGCCGCCGGAGGCCTGGATCCGGATACTCTGCTCCTTGCCACTTGCCTTGTCCTTGGCCGATACGTTAACGATGCCATTGGCATCGATATCGAAGGTCACCTCGATCTGCGGCACGCCCCGCGGTGCCGGCGGGATCCCGACTAGATCGAACTGTCCAAGCAGCTTGTTGTCCGCCGCCATCTCGCGCTCACCCTGGAAGACCCGGATCGTGACCGCGGTTTGATTGTCCTCCGCTGTCGAGAACACCTGGCTCTTCTTGGTCGGAATGGTGGTGTTGCGCTCGATCAGCTTCGTCATGACGCCGCCAAGGGTCTCGAGGCCCAATGACAAGGGTGTCACGTCGAGCAGCAGGACGTCCTTGACATCGCCTTGGAGAACGCCGGCCTGGATCGCGGCACCGACCGCGACCACTTCATCGGGATTGACGCCCTTGTGAGGTTCGCGCCCGAACAGCTTCTGCACGGTCTCCTGAACCTTTGGCATGCGGGTCTGGCCGCCGACCAGCACGACTTCGTTGATATCCGACGGCTGCAGGCCGGCGTCCTTCAACGCTGCCTTGCAGGGATCGATGGTGCGCTGGATCAGATCATCGACGAGCGCTTCGAGCTTGGCGCGCGACAGCTTGATATTGAGATGTTTCGGTCCGGCCTGATCTGCGGTGATGAAGGGCAGATTGACGTCGGTCTGGGTGGCGCTGGAGAGTTCGATCTTGGCCTTCTCGGCCGCATCCTTGAGCCGTTGCAGGGCGAGGCGATCTTTGCGGAGGTCGATTCCGTTTTCCTTGCGAAACTCGTCCGCCAGATAGTCGATGATCCGCTTGTCGAAATCCTCTCCACCGAGAAAGGTGTCGCCATTGGTTGATTTCACCTCGAACACGCCATCGCCGACCTCTAGGATCGAGACATCGAATGTGCCGCCACCGAGGTCATAGACCACGATCTTGCCACTGCCTTTCTTGTCGAGGCCGTAGGCCAGGGCGGCCGCAGTTGGCTCATTGATGATGCGCAGGACTTCCAGCCCGGCGATCCGGCCGGCGTCCTTGGTTGCCTGGCGCTGCGCGTCGTTGAAATAGGCGGGCACGGTGATGACGGCCTGAGTGACGGCGCCGCCAAGAGTGGCTTCCGCGGTTTCCTTCATCTTGGTGAGGATGAAAGCGCTGATCTGGCTCGGACTGTACTTCTTACCCCGGACGTCGACCCAGGCGTCGCCATTGTCGCCGCGCACGATGTGGTACGGCACCATGGTCTTGTCCTTCGCCGTGATCGGGTCGTCGTAACGCCGGCCGATCAGGCGCTTGATCGCGTAGATCGTGTTCTCGGGGTTGGTGATACTTTGACGCTTGGCCGGCTGCCCGACCAGGACTTCGCCATCGTCCGTGAAGGCAACCATGGAGGGCGTGGTGCGCCCGCCTTCGGCATTCTCAATGACCCTGGCTTTGCTGCCTTCCATTACGGACACGCACGAGTTGGTGGTTCCGAGATCGATGCCGATTGCTTTTGCCATGATCAGATTCCTTCGGATTCGAATGCGGCGGACGGCGGCACCGTCCTAGAGTTTTGGGATGGGAGGCGAGACGCTTCGAGCCGGGCTGTGAGGAGATAAAGGGCTCTGGCGTCTCGCCGCGCCGACGGTCAAGCAGCTTCCTTGACTTCGATCTTCTTCGGTTCCGGCTTTGCGGGCTTTGGAATCGTGATCTTGAGGACGCCGTTGGTCATCGTCGCCTGGACGGACGAGGGATCGATGCCAGGTGGCAGCTGCAGCACGCGAAGGAACACGCCATAGCTGCGTTCGCTATGCTGGACATTCTTGTCGCTCTTGTCCTTGCCGCCGTCCGCGCTCTGCTCCACCTTCTTCTCGCCGCGAATGGTGAGCGTATCGTCCTCGATGGAGATGTCGACGTCCTTGCGCTCGAGCCCCGGCATTTCGGCGGTGACTTCGATGGCTTTGTCTGTTTCCGCGATTTCGATGTTCGGTACGAGCTGCTGTCCGTTGGGGCTCAAGCCCTGCGAAAACTCGCTGAACAGGCGGTCGATTTCCCGGTGCAGGCCGAACAGGCCGAAGTCGGGCCGCATCAGCATTCCTGCATCACGAGACGGGACGAGTGATCGTAACCTCATTGAATTCTCCTTTTTCAGCTTGCGATGCAACTCTGGGCTCTAGGGGCTCACGACGATGCGATCGTCGACCCTGCTCACGCCGGGCGCCGACCAGGCGACGCGCTCGGCCTCTTCGCGTTCGATCCAGGAGCGTACCGTTCCCTTGAGGACCACTTCGCTGCCGTTAGCCTCGACCTGGATCCGGTTGGCGTCGACTTCCGCGTTTCGCTTGAACGCGTCCTGAATCTTCTGCTTGAGCTCGGAGGGCTGGACTTTCGGCTTGACCGTGATCACGTTTATGACGCCCTTGACGCCTTTGACCTTGCGGACCGCGTTTTCAGCGGCGGATTTTTGATATTGCCATTCGGCGGAACCTTCGAGCGTGATCCAGCCGTCCCTGACGGTTGCCTTGATCTTGTCGTGAGAGATCGGAAGCTCCGACTTGAGCGCGGTGACCGCGTCGCGTGCGATATCAGGATCCGGGCGCTGATCGATCGATGGCAGCCGGACCTCGATGTCATTGGCTATGGCGCGAACGCCCGCTACGCGCTTCGCCGCGGACTCGGCCTCAAGCCGGTCGGCGTAGCTGTGCGTGAAACCTGCAAGCGTGACAACGCCGTCCTTGACCGAAACGGCAATGTCACTGGCATCGAGGTCGGGATCCCATTTCAGTTCGTCACGGACATCACGTTCGATCTCGCTGTCTGACTTCATGACTGGCTCCTGGCATTTGCGAGTGGTATTCCCGGCGCGGCTCCGTCATCGCCGATAGGGGCAATTTACGCGTGACGAGCAAGCGAGCCATGACGACCGTCAACTTCCGTCTCCACTTTCTCGCTTGAGCTTGTGAGATCCGAACTGCATGAAGGTCGCCAAAGATGATCTCTGTGAGCCTAGTGAAAGCAACTGGGAGAAATGACGCGGCCGCAGCATGTGTCGCGGCCTCGTTACGGTCGCCCGAGGCGTTCGTCACCCAGCCAGGGATCCGGACGAAGTGAGTGCAGCGGCAGATCTTCCGGCCGCTTTTCCAGATCGATTTCATGGACGTGCACGGCCTGCCCGCCATGCCGCATCAGAATCTCCTGGGCCTGAGCTTCCTTCTCAGGTGCGCGAACCCGAACCCAAATCAAGAGGCCATCCCATTCTGCTACCGGCTCCAAACCTCTGGCGCGCTCGCGGCGCAGTAGTCGGTATATGGGCACTATGACGACCGCACCTGTGAAGATCCCGATCAGGATCGACCACATGGCGACTGCCATAGCCTCATAGCCTTTGATTATCAGGAAAAGAGCGGAGCCAACCGCTGCGATGCAGCCGAGAACGCTGCTGGCGACGGCTTCGGCGCCAAGCAGATCGTCGTCGCCAAAGAAGGGCTGTCTCGGCGTGGTTGGCATGTCGGCGAGATCGGCCGGAGGAATCACAGCGTAATTCAGCCGTCGCTGCACTTCGTCGGGAGAAGCGCTGATGTCGATGTCGGAGCGATCGAATCCCGACAGAAGAAAATCCTGGGCCGCGTCATCGAGCGTACGTCGCGAGTGAAAGACACCGGTCACTTCGCGAGTGCGGGTACGGTCCAGGATCGTGTCGGTTGATCTTGACATCGACATTTGATGCGGCCGTCAAGAGGATCGGTAGTGGAATTCCGATAGCTTCTTGAGCTCTTCCTTGGAAGCGCCGGGAAGAGTGACCTTGCTGCCGGTGTCATCGATGACGAGGCTATCAAACGGCACCGCGACCAGATGGCCGCCTACGCCGAGAAAGCCGCCGACCTGCAGAATCGCGAAGTCGAGTTGTTTCTTGTCTTTGCTGGCAATCACGTCATCCAGGCTCCCGATCTTCTCATTCTTGTCGTTGTTGACGGTGCTGCCGATCATCTTGCTCATGCGATAGCCCTGGGCGACGACGCTCAAGTCGACCTTGACGAGAGCTACGCCAGCCTGAGGCAGGGCGGGATTGCTGCTGAGGACGGCCACGATTGCGGCAAGTGCCGCCAGACCGGAATATTTCGTCCACTTCGCCGCGTTCTGCCGGGAAGGCGTAGCCGCGCTGACCATGAGTTTTGAAAGGGGACGTCGGATGGTTGCTTCCATGTTTCTCTCCTGTGACTGTCAGTGGGTTAGCGAGTACCCCCTTTGAACCAGCAGTGCGCTGACCATTGTCAATTCGCAGATCGCTTAATCGCCACCGCGGGTGAATGCCTTGATTGTCCAACCGTCATGACTGCGAATTTGCGGCAACCTGCGTCTGGATCGATGCCGTGAGAGAAACGAAGCCATTGGAACCATCGAGCCGTAATCCGAGTAGGGGCCCGACGACTCGGTCGCACGCACCATCGAGAGATTCACCGTCGACCTTGTCGCGATGCTGCCCCGTCTTGAGGGCGTCTCAAGCGCCGTTACGTGTTTATACGTATGAAGATTTCCCACGTTTACACGGTTGTATTGCCGATAGTTGATTGCCAGCGAGTGGATCGTTGCTCCCGCCGAGAATTCTTGAAGCAAAAGGCCGAAGAGGGAAGGACAGAGAAATGAAGCCGATAATCCACCCAGCGGACTACTATCGAAGGATTTTCGCCGCACAGCCGCACGCGCTGAAGCCGCTCGATGGATCGGTCGCAATTGTAAAATTGAACCGCGACCAGCAGGTTCCGGAGGACGACGGTCCCGCGGGACATTGGTACTACGTGATTGCCGGCGCCGTACGGCGGTCGACCATCCGCACCGATGGGCGCCGGCAGATCCTGGATCTGATGCTGGTGCAGGACTTCTTCTTTGTCGGCAGCAGCCAGAGAGAAGAACCGATCGAGGCCGTTACGGAAGAGACTGTACTCGCGGGCTATTCCGGAGTGCGGCTCGAGAATCTCGGCGAGCGCGATCGCCAGGTCGCAAGAGAACTGAGAGAGATCACCTTTCAATCGTTGGAACGGACCCGACAGCAGCTCGTAGTCCTCGGGGGGGTCACGACGGCGGACAAGGTGAGTGCCTTCCTGCTGCTTCTTGAGAAGCGCTACGGAGACCAGCGAGGAGACATTCGGCTTCCGATCACGCGGTATGATCTCGCCGAGTACCTCGCCGTGTCCGTGGAGACTGTGTGTCGTGCGTTTTCGGATCTGCAGCAGCGCCGTATCATTGCTCTGACTGGGATTCGAACAGTCCGAATTGTGGATCGCGATGCACTGGAGCACCAAATCGGTAGAAAGTATCCGAACGCCGGTTCTGACACGATCGCTGCCTAATTGTGCTCTGGGGCGTGGGCTCATGACGCGCGACCGACCAAGGCTGGATGGAGGCGCGTTGGACGAAGGCAAGGTAGGCGGCGAGTCTGTCGTAGCGCGTCGCTACAGCGATAAAGCGGACGTAAGCGTGGTTGTCCTGCGGGAGTAATTCTGGAAGGAAGATGGGCCGTTGCTTGACCTCTGGTACAAGAACGCAGCAATCTACAGCCTGAACGTGGCCACCTACAAAGATGGTAACGGCGATGGTATCGGCGATTTCGAGGGATTGGCAGCGCAGCTCGACCATATCGCCCAACTCGGGGTGAATTGCCTTTGGTTGCTTCCGTTCTATCCGAGTCCCGGGCTTGACCATGGTTACGATGTGACGGACTACTATAATGTAGCGCCAGCACTCGGAACGCTTGGCGATTTTGTCGAATTCAGCCATCAAGCGCGACTGCGCGGCATGAGGTTGATCATCGACCTCCCTATCAATCATACTTCGGAGCGGCATCCGTGGTTTCAGCAGGCACGCGCCGATCCAAAATCACCATTTCGCGAATACTATATCTGGTCAGATGCGGAGCCCGAAAACAGCACGGAAGGCGTCGTCTTTCCAGGGGTTCAACTGAGCGTATGGACTTACGATCTTTGTGCCCACGCCTGGTACTATCATCGATTCTATCAGCATCAGCCCGATCTAAACATAGCTTGCTCTGCCGTGCGCGAAGAGATTTTTAAAATCGTCGGCTTTTGGCTCGAGCTCGGCGTGTCAGGATTTCGCATCGACGCTGCACCGTTCGTCGTTGAGGAGATACACCCGGATCGGCCAGCAAAACACCGATACGAGTTCTTTGGAGAACTTCGTGACTTTTTGTCGTGGCGTAGAGGTGATGCCGTCCTGCTGGCGGAAGCTAACGTCGCTCCTTCCGAACTCGAGCATTACTTCGGCGATGGATCGCGCATACACCTTCTGTTCGCGTTCTTGTTGAATCAGCATCTGTTTCTGGCGCTTGCGCGCGAGAACGCCGAACCACTGCAGAGGTGTCTGGCCGCGCTACCTCGGCTGCCACCGTTCGCTCAGTGGGCCCAGTTCTTGCGCAATCACGATGAGCTTGATCTTGGGCGGCTGGCGCCCGAAGAGCGTGAAGAAATCTATACCGCCTTTGCTCCGGCTCGAAACATGCAACTTTACGGCCGCGGAATTCGCCGCCGGCTGGCATGCATCCTTGGGAATGATCGCCGGCGCATCGAACTCGCTTTCAGCCTGCTCTTCAGCGTGCCTGGCACACCGGTCATCTATTACGGAGACGAGCTCGGAATCGGTGATGACCTGGCGCTTCCGGAGCGATGGCCGGTGCGAACGTGCATGCAGTGGACCAATGATGCAGATGGCGGGTTTTCTTCTCGGCCCGCAGCTAGACTACTTCACCGCATTATCAATGACGTCGAATACGCTCCGGCCAAGGTCAATGCTGTCGACCAGCAGCGAGATCCGGACTCGCTCTTCAATTGGCTGCGACGCCTGGTCGAGACCCGCCAGTCTTGCCCGGAAATCGGGTGGGGCGATTTGAGTTTGCCGCAAAGCGATCAGTCCACTGTTCTGGCCCAACAATTCGTGTGGGAGGCCCGATCAGCGCTCACATTGCACAACTTGTCGAAAGTTAAGTGCAGTGTCCAGGTCACGGATCTTCCGAAAGGATCCAAGCTGAGAGACGTCTTCGGTAACCGCGTTTACTCATCAAACGCCAACCTGGATGCTGAGATTGAACTTGATGGCTACGGATATCGTTGGTTTCGCATGGATTGATGGTGCACTTGCCGGATAGAAGCGACCTTCTCCGCGATCCGGTTCGAATGCCGGCCGCTGAGACGCAAGCTCGGTTTGGAGTATTCCAATGAGGATTGCCCAGATTGCTCCTCTGGCCGAAAGTGTCCCGCCAAAGCTCTATGGCGGTACTGAAAGAGTTGTTGCCTGGCTGGTGGACGCACTCGTCGAGCTTGGGCATGAGGTCACCCTCTTTGCGAGCGGTGATTCCACGACCCGAGCTACGCTTTTTCCCGTGTGGCCAAAAGCCCTTCGCCTTGGTCGACCACGCTCAGACCCGAACGCGGCTCTGGCCGCCCAACTGGAAGCAGTTTCCCATTGCGCAGACCAGTTCGACGTGATTCACGCTCACATCGACTGGCTACATCTGCCTATCCTCAATCGCGCAGGCGTGCCATTTATCTCGACGATGCACGGCCGGCTGGATCTGCCGGGACTGCCGGCCGTGATCGCCAAATTTCCAGAAGCCCGTTTTGTATCCATCTCAGATAATCAGCGCATTCCTCTCGCATGCGCAAACTGGTGTGCGACGGTTTATCACGGTCTGCCCATCGGCCAGTTCCGCGCTTCATTTGCTTCCGGATCATACTTGGCGTTTCTTGGGCGCTTGACAGCGGACAAAGGCCCCGAAGATGCTATCCGCATCGCTCTCGCCGCAAGAATGCCGCTTCGGATTGCCGCCAAGGTCCCTCGCGCCGAGGCTGGTTATTTCAGGGAGAAGATAGAGCCTCAGATCGACGGCAAACAAATCCAGCTCGTCGGCGAGGTAGATGACGGCTCGAAACAGCCATTCCTTGCAGGGGCAGCCGCTTTGCTATTCCCAATCAGGTGGCCCGAGCCGTTTGGATTGGTGATGATCGAGGCGATGGCTTGCGGAACGCCGGTCATAGCCTACCGATCCGGCTCGGTGCCCGAGGTGATAGAGGAAGGCGTGACCGGCTTCATCGTCCAAAATGAGGACGAAGCAATTGAGGCTGTGACGCGGCTTGGGCAAATCGATCGCGGGCGCGTCCGCGCGCGCTTCGAAGAGCGCTTCACGGCGGAGCGGATGGCACGAGATTACTTGCGCCAATATTGCGCTCTCTTGGTTTAGTAGAGCTGGACATTCTATGTGGTCAAGGAATCGCTCCGTAAGATCGCCAAGACCTATGACGACCTTGCCTGGCGAGCCAAGTTGATCCGCACCGTTCAGTACGCCGCAAAGTAACAGCGCCTTGGACGATCAACCTATTGGAAGCTATCGTTGGTTTTCAGCGAATGTTCATCGCGGCCGCTCTATCGACGGAGATGGTGGTTTCCGGGGTGATCCCCGGTGCACCGGGAGTACCGAGGCCACTGGGGCTCCGGCGCTTCGGCGTCCGAGTTTCCCGGCCTACCCCCAAAGTTCACTTTTGAACAAACCGCTCTGCCGCTCGTTGACTCTTGAATGGAGAAAGGAGGCCCAATGCCTCGCTACTTCTTTCATCAGCATGTGCGCGGCCAAAAGATTGAAGACCTGCGTGGAAAGCTATTCCCGAGCAATGGGACAGCATGTCACCGCGCCGTGCAGCGGATGCCGGCCGACCTGAAAAGAGCTGCGGCGCGTTCCCGCAACACCTATGTCGCCACTAACGGCGACCGGACCCTGTTCGTGGTGAGGGGAACAGTCATTGTCGAACGGCGGTAAGACCGCTCGGCGGCGGCGAACGCTCTCGGCGTCACCGTGCCGCCCTCGCCGATGCGGTTGTCGAATAGTTCCGCCCTTGCTGCGGTGCATGAGTCCGGAAAGCCCATCGCGACATATTGCGCTGCCGCACTAACTTGGCCGCTGTCGGGATGGCTCACGCCGCCGCGGCGAGGGAGCCAGTCTCCTCGTTCTGGCGGGTGCGCAACTTGAAGGACAAAACGACCAGCGCGATACCAAAGGCCATCGCGTAAGCTCCCATCCACCACGTAAGCACCACGGCCCCGATCAGCGGCATAGCGACCAGCAGCGCGCCGTAAATGAGGGACAACACCCCGCCCAGAACCATCCACCAGCGGCCATGATCAAGCTTGAGGCGGAAGCCAGCAGCCATCATCAGCGCGCCCGAGACGATCGCCCAGGCGGCGACCATGAAGACAAAGGCAAGTACCGTCAGGCCCGGCCAGATAAAGGCGGCAACGCCGACGGCGATATTGAGCAGGCCTTCAAATATCAACAGTCCCCATTCATCCTTCCGTCGCATCGCACGAACGGCGGAAATGATTCCTGCCACGCCGTCGACCAACATGTAGGCCGAGAACAACAACACCAGGGAGAGCATGGTGGGACCCGGGAAGACAAAAGCGAGCAATCCGAAGATGATTCCGAAGATGCCCCGCAGCAGGAACAGCCACCAATTCTTGGCAAGCATCGCGGAGGCCGAGTCGATGTTGAAGTCAGCATTGCTGTTGATTGTCGTGCTGGTCATGTCTAGCTCCAAAATAGCTGTCGGTTTCCCGGTGCGGCCATAGTAGCGGCCTGCCGCCACCACGTGCCATGACAGCTATCAAGCTTTGCACGTTACGAGACAATTCGAACGCCAGAGGCGCCTTACGTAGTATTCCCAAATCGCAGCATCACCGCTTCGCGAGCAGTATGATGAGCCATCGCGCTGAGCACTTTGTGCCGAGACGAAGGAGAAGATAGAATGCCAAAAGAGCGTCCCATCAACGGGGTTGAACCCGAGAAGTCCGAAGATGATATTCAGCGCGAGCTGCTGGGGCCGCGCGGCGTTCCCGGAGCGCCCGACCCAGCCAAGATGACGCCGCAGCGCGCGAAGAAGACGGCGCTCTACCATTTGGACCCGGGCCACGCTTCGTAGGGGAGGAACGGGTCCTCGCAATCATGCGCCGTGAACTGTCAGCACGATTTTTCCAAGGACCTCGCCTGCCTCGAGACGTAAGTGCGCCTTGTGGGCTTCAGCCGGCGAATAACGTTCTGCGATCGGGATCTTGAGCTTCGCCGCCTGTACTGCGTCATTGAGGTGCTCGAATTCCCGGACCCCGGCAACGGCGTCATATCGGGTCAATATCATACCGCGTCGCTTCCTTGGCGCTGGTTCGATGCCGTTCGGATGAGCCACCCTTCCGTTTGGTCGAAGCGCGTCGAGGCATTGCCCGAGTGCGTCGCCGCCGGCAAGAGCGAGCACGCTATCAACTCCCTCGGGCGCAAAAGCGCGCGCACGATCGTCGATGTCGACGACCCGCTTGCCATCGACGACCGCATCGGCACCCATCTCTCGCACCAGTTCCGCGCCCTCTATCCCGGAGGCCGTAGCAAATACGCGAGCGCCACGCAGCTTGGCAAATTGAACCGCCAGTGTGCCGACGCCGCCCGAGGCGCCATGAATGATGATTGTCTCACCCCTCCTTAAGGTCAGGGCATCGTCGATGCCTTGCAGAGCCGTCAGACCTGTTGTCGCAATAGCTCCTGCGTGCTGGAGGTCCTATCGAAAATCACGGTCGGGCTGACGGTCATCAACGCTGGAACCGACCGATTGCCGAATCGTGTCGGTTAGCTCGAGAGCACGCATCGTGCGTGATTCCAAGCTTGATCCCGCAGGCAGAAAGTCATGCTGGTCGGCGAAGGAAATGTCTCCAGGGACGCGGATCCAGGAACTCCGTCAGTCGATGCCGGGGTGCAGGCCGCGGCTCGTGTCGTGATCGGGGCGGTCGTTGTGGTTCTGGCGGCCTGGGTCGCGTGGGAATTTATGGCAGCGTTGGCCTGGGCCGCCATCATCGCCATCGCAACTTGGCCACTTTACAACCGTCTGTCGGCGATCGGCGGCGAGCGACCACAGGTCCTGGCTCCACTATGCTTCACCCTTGTTATGGCATGTTTCGTGATCGTGCCGGCCATGTTGTTGGCACGGCAGATTGCCGAGGGAAGCGGTGCGTTGCTGGCCTCGCTCAACTCGCTCGGACTTAACGGGATTGCCGCTCCACCTTGGTTGTCGCGATTGCCGCATGCCGGTCAGCTACTTGACCAATGGTGGCGGGAGAATCTCAGCGACCCCAACGCTCTCGTCGTATGGGTACGGCGCGTCAATCTCGAAAACCTCGCGATCTGGGCAGGGTCTCTTGGCGGCGCGATGCTTCGACGAGCCGGCCGAAGTGAGTGAGATCGCAGAATCCCCACCCATATGCTATCTCGCTCACGGTACGATGGGCTTGATCGGGATCCTCCAGTGCGTATCGGCACCGGGGGCTGTGCATTGACGGTTCTCAATTGGATCGCGGTAAAAATGATGAGCGTGGCGCCATGAACGCCGGCCAAGCTGTCGTCGACCTGGACCGGACGGACGAGACGGGCGACAAGTTCCCGATTTCGACCAAGGCGGGCCCGTAACTCGAGCCGCGGCACTTTCACAACGAGCGTCTTTGAGCCATCAAGAAATCTACAATCATAGGGAAGCAATGGATCGATCAACGTAAGGGTTCCCGCGTTCAAAGTCACTTCACGTGCATTTTGTGCCATGAAGACGGAGCCAGAGACCTGATAACATACGAACAGTTGGTCGGAACGCGCTCGAGCCAAGTGCGCCAGGGTGTGGCCTACCTGCATAGGGGAATTATGAAAACTGGAAAGTTCCAGATTGCCCAAGCCACCTACTTCAATTGAGGCGCCAAAGTTCAACCGATCCGCCGGGATCGTCTCGTGCTCCACAATCCTTTGGCAAGCGACGCTACTATGCCAATAGTCAAACCGGTCGCGAGCATGGACTTGATCGGTTGAGAAAACTGTCTGCACGTAACGAGTCCTTTACCGTCGTTTGGCCGAGCAATGGCGCTCATTTGACCGAGCGCCCTGCGAGGAAGGGGCTTACGCTCAGCCTTGTTCGAAAAGTCCTACAGCCGCATCCCTTAACTGTCGAAGAAGTAACGACCGAAAATTTCCCGCCGAAGATCCCGTAAAACTACTTGCGCGGTGCAGCGATGCTGAACACGTCCGAACACGGAGCGAAACCGCCGTCGATAGCTCCAAGGCAATCGACCGGAGTTGATCCTGCGAAGAGCCGACTTCACACGTTAGGCTTTCCAGCGCTTCGCACTGAACCGAAAAGGGTCACATTCACTCATCCGCTCGATGCGCGGTGCGTCGCCCTTGATGAGTCCTGGTCGACTGATTGCCAGGTTCCAAGCGTCTGGGATGGTGGCGCACGCTTGTTCGTCCGAGACCCGCATGACCTCACTAGGTTTTTTCTCATCTTCGTGTCCAGCCCCAAGTTGGTATTTCGACAATGCAAGCGGGTCTGGGTCCGCGGGAACGAACTTGAAGTCAGTTATGAACGGCAGCCGCCTTGCTACGCCCTGGAAAGGAATCCGCTCGATGAAGCACCCGCGCGACTTCTCGATCGATGAAATTCTGGCGTCTAACTGGGACAAGCGGCTCGCGGACGACATTGCGGCCGAATTGGAACTCGCCTCAGGTGAACCACGCACTAGTATTCCGGAGATCCGGCGCTTCTTTGCGATAAAGTCGTGCCGGAATTTGTTGGGTCGCCTCGAAAGCGCACGGAGCGGTAAATCGTCCTTTTCCGCACTCAGGGCAATCGCCAGTGAAATGCGCCGGTTTGCGGTCGAGCACCCTGGACTGGCTGCAGCAACTTTTCGTGCACCTGTAACTGAATGTCCGGAATGGCGTCGAGCTTATCAGGAACTCCACGAGTTCATGGTCGCGGTGTTCGCTGAATGCAACATCTGCGGCCGTGAAGGCGATGACGCTTTGCAGATTCTCCGATGCCTGGTCCGCGGCTTTGCTCTGCACGAATTCATGGACGCGTTCTTACATACATATTCTTACGATGAGGCGTACGAGCGGGCGCTGGACATTTTTATTGCGGGCCTGCGTGTCAGCGAGACAAACCGCTCTGAATTAGGTTTACGAATTCCATGTCCGCGGCGACGAGCCGTCCAAGGATCTAGTATGAGCCCTTCACCCATTTCAATCTCTGAAGGTTGATGGCCCCTGCTTAACGCGGGAATCGCATGTCCCAATACAGCGCGCAGCGTGTCCGCGGTTTGCCATCCAACGGAGCCAACGATCAGCTCCGCCAACTGGCCAGCCGAAGGAATAGCACCGGCTCTCCCGCGAGGACTCCTCGGCTCGGGGAGCCGCTGAGATTCCGTGATAGTCGCGCGCACCATGCCGAGCGATTCCTCGACCACTCCTCGACGATAGCTGTCCGAGGCCCATCAACTTGTCCTCTATGGCGCGGGCCACCACCCGTCCCTGAGATGACCGTTGGCTGTCTGCTTGTTGTTCCATCCGATTGCCAGTTCACCAGCTTTTACATCCCTCGGCGGGCAAGGCTCGCCAGACGGGATGATCGTGCGACGAATGCCCATTTTCAGTCGGATAACCGCCGGGACTAAGGCCCGCGAAACTGAGAGATCTGTCACGGCTCAACGGAGTGCGTGCCCGCGAAGCGGGCCACGCCCTATGCGCTGCGCATACCTGGCTCCTCGCCGGGGTCCTTAGGGCCTCGACTTCGGCGATCGCTGTCACTGCCCCTGTCCCGGGTGCCGCTGTTGGCTCTTCATTTGGGATTGGGCTTTGGAAAGGCGTCGCGTTGCCGGCGGCCAGGAGTTTCAGCCCGCATCCAACTATCTCAGATCTCCCGCAGGCCCTGTTCTCTTCCAGGACGCCGCAACGAATTCGCAACGAATTGGGTGAAATGAGCGTGAACAAAACGGAATGGAAGCGATCGCCATCGCAAGAAAATCAATAGCTTAGAAGATGTTCACTGCGTTCGGGACGCAGGGCTCGCGGGCTGCGAGCGATTTACAATCCACCTGTAACCTATTGGTCTATATAGGCCTATTGAATGATCATTTTACAGTTAAGTACCTGTTTGTGTTAGTAGAACATGAGACTCTTAATCAGCGGGTCCCAGGTTCGAGCCCTGGTGCGCCCACCAAATAAATCAAGACCTTAGCAAGAGAAACCGTTTGAGACCGACGGACTAAAACGGTTTTTCAAACGGTGTTCTTGACGGCCAGCCGGCGAGTCCACTCTCGGCATTGTGATCTACTCTGTCCGTCTCGACGGAGGCCAAGGCGACTCGAAGGCCGTCCGGCAGAACCACTTCCTTGATGTTGTATGTAGATCAGAGCCGCCCGACATAGCTGGCATTTTTCCACTTCTGTTCAATTTCATCAGCGACGCATTGGGCAGCTGCGCAGCGCCTCCACCGAAATAGTGCTTGAAGTCGATGTGAACTCTTATGTTGTCTGGCCAATAAGCCGCCATGCGGTCATAGAGGAGAACCGATCCCGTCTCGAAGCGCCGATAGACCGATTTGTGCATCGGCGATTTTGATTCCGCCATTCGGAGGTTCGATCCCTCCCGCCGCAGCCAAGCAGTCACTCAACTATAGAGAGTGGGACCGTATTGGCTGAAAGTGCCGCATTTTACGGGATTTTTGTGCGGAAAGTCTCTGTTCCTCTGAAACCGGCAACCTTGGCGAGAAGTCGTCGAAAGTCTCCAGCCCAAACCGCAGAAATTACCTTTTTCCGTGGAGACGATTGGCAGAGACCGGTTCGATCGCCACTGGACAGTGGGAGTGGCAGTGAATTTTGACCGGTTTCAAACCGCTCGACGACTATTGGCTCTGCGATGGCGATAGCTATTCTGCAGAAGTGGAAAACGGAACTCGAAATTGCTAAACGGCTCTGTCGAACGATTGCTATCGCATGCGCGGCAGGGCTCACAGGGGACAGTGGTGATGCGACAGCGCGTTCGCTTTGAAAGCGAGTGCAACCACACCCTTTAAATTCATCACTTCTCTCTCCAGAGGCATACGTAGCCAAGGCGCATTCACGCTTCGCAGTCGATAACCGCTCCGAGTGGGGGTAAGTGGGACGGTCGGTAAGGTTCATGAGCATACTGAACCAATCTCATTATATACTGTCGAGCCGCGGAAGCCCTTCCCACCAGCACCGATCGTGTCCCGTGGCGTGGTGTAGCTGGCGGCGGGTCACCGCGTTCGCCGGCTGGAGCCGGGCTGGTCAGCTGGCGATAGCCGTGATGCTGACGCTCGGATCATCGCTCAACGGCGCGATGGTTTCCAGTGTCATGTAGCGGGCACGCTGGACGGCCCATTCATCATTCTGTTCGAGCAGGATCGCGCCGATGAGGCGAGTGATGGCGTCCTCGTTGGGGAAGATGCCGACGACCTCGGTCCGCCGTTTGATCTCGCCGTTGAGACGCTCGATCGGGTTGGTCGAGTGCAGCTTGGTCTGATGCTGTGCGGAAAGGTCATGTAGGCGAGCACATCGGTCTCGGCCTCGTCGAGGAAGCCGGCAAGTTTGGGCAGCTTGGGGCGGAGCTGGTCGGCGACCTTGCGCCACTGGGTTCGCGCGGCCTCGGCGTCGTCCTGGGCAAACGCTGTGGCGATGAAGGCGGAGACGACGCGCCGCCCGCTCTTGCCGGCATGCGCCCAGCGCGTTGCGCATGAAGTGGACGCGGCAACGCTGCCAGCTGGCATCGAGCACCTTGGCCACGGTGGACTTGATGCCTTCGTGGGCGTCGGACACGACCAGCTTGACGCCGCGCAGGCCGCGGCGGGCGAGCTTGCGCAGGAACGCCGTCCAGAACGTCTCGGCCTCGGAAGGGCCGATGTCAATGCGGAGGACCTCGCGTCGGCCGTCGCTATTGACGCCAACCGCGACGATCACCGCGACTGAGACGATGCGGCCATTCTGGCGCACCTTCACGTAGGTGGCGTCGATCCACAGATACGGCCAGTCGCCCTCGATCGGACGGGCGAGGAAGGCCTTCACCTTGTCATCGATCTCGCCGCACAGCCGTCTGACCTCGGTCTTGGAGATGCCGGTCATGCCCATGGCCTGGACGAGGTCGTCCACCGAGCGGGTCGAGACGCCCTGCACATAGGCTTCCTGAACCACGGCGGTGAGCGCCTTCTCGGCCATGCGTCGCGGCTCCAGGAAGCCCGGGAAGTAGGAGCCCTCGCGCAGCTTGGGAATGTGCAGCTCAACCGCGCCGGCGCGGGTCTCCCAGATCCGGTCGCGGTAGCCGTTGCGCTGGGCCAGGCGTTCGGGGCTCTTCTCTTCGTAGGCCGCCCCGGTCTGGCCTTCCACTTCCAGCTCCATCAGGCGCTGGGCGGCAAAGCCGATCATCTCGCGCAGCAGATCGGCGTCGGGGGTCTTCTCTACGAGCGTGCGCAGGTTCATCATGTCTTCGGTCATCGGTGGTTCCTCGGTTGCGTTGGCGTGTCGCAACCCGATCCTACCGGAGAACTGCCGGTGACCACCGCAAAGCCGCCCGCCCGCTACGGCGCTATTTGAAGGCGCGCATCCGGGCGGCTTTGCTCTACCGAGCTACACCACCACCGGGGACACGACCCCAGCAACTAGTAAGTGCTGGCAATATTTCAGAATTATAAGTAGCGTCGCGGCAAGAAAAATCGCGATGGCCGCCCGGTCAACGCAAGTTAAAAATGGGGAGATTCAAATGCTTTTGCTGAAAGCCGCAGTTGCAGCCGGTCTAGTCATCACAGCTTTTACGGGCGCTGCGCTTGCGCAGAGCAAGCCGCCGGAAATCAAGATCGGTATCACCACTTTCCTGTCGGGACCGGCTTCCGTATTCGGCGTACCGGCAAAGGCCGCGGCCGAGATGATTGCAGAAGACCTCAACAAGAAGGGCGGAATCGGCGGTGTACCGGTAAAACTGTCTTTCATCGATGAAGGCGCCGGCGGCGAGGCATTGGTCTCGAACTACCGGCGCATGGTGCAAGACGAAAAGGTCGACGTGACTTTCGCCTCCATCTCCTCGGGCAGCTGCAATCAGCTTGTCCCGGTCGCCGAAGACCTCAAAGTCATGAACTTTATGTGGGATTGCGGTGCGGCTTCTATTCTGGAGACGAAGAAATATCGCTACAATTTCCGCACGCAGGCTAACGGCACGCCGGAGATGCTGGCGGTGCTCGTCTATCTCCTTAAGACAAAGCCCGACTTCAAGACCATCGCGGTCGTCAATCAGGACTACGCGTGGGGCCGCGAAAGCTGGGAGATCTTCTCCACCGCATTGAAGGCGCTGAAGCCCGACGTTCAGGTGTTGGCGGAGCTTTTTCCGAAGTTCGGTGCGCCGGACTATTCCACCGAAGTTTCGCGCTTACTGGCATTGCGGCCGGATGTCGTTCTAACCACCTCCTGGGGCGGCGATCTCGACACGCTGGTCCGTCAGGCCGGTCAACGCGGCCTGCTGCAACAGTCGACCTTCGTGTTGGGCATCGGCGAATCCTCGATCCAGCGACTGGGCAAGGATCTGCCGGAAGGCCTGATCGTCGGCGCGCGTGGCGATCATTGGTTCCTGCATCCTGAAAAGAAGAACGATCCGGCCTTCAAGGCGTTTGCCGAGGCATTCAAGGCAAAGACCGGCGCCTGGCCGATTTACCCCGTCTACCACATGGCGCAGGCTTTCACGGCGCTGCAAGCTGCCTATGACAAGGCGATCAAGGCCAATGGCGGCAACTGGCCGACACGGGAGCAGGTCGTAGACGCAACCTCCGGCACCGAGTTCGCGACCGGTTTCGGCCGGCCGATCACGCTGAGGCCCGAGGACAACCAAGGTCTGGAAGCGCAGCTCGTCGGCGTCACCAAGTCTTTCCCGGGCTATGACTTCAAACTGCTCGACAACATGATGATCTTTGATCCGAAGGTGATCACCAATCCGGCGGGCGTGCGCTCGGTCGAGTGGCTGAAGACGCTCAAGCCGGAATTCGTTAAAATGGACGTTCCGACCTTCAAGCAGTAGGCCAGATCATCGTCCTCCGGGCAAAACCGCAGGACGGCTTTCCTGAAGGTCTCCATGAATTCGACTCTCGCCATATTGGCCGTCCTTGACGGGATCAGTTACGCCGCCTTGGTGTTCCTGGTTTCCGTCGGGCTGAGCCTGATTTTCGGTGTGCTTCGCGTGGTGAATGTCGCGCACGGGTCGCTTTATGCCTTTGGGGCCTATCTCGCCGCGACGTTGAGCCTCGTGATTGCGCAGGTGTCGCCGTGGCTTACCTATCCCGCATTGCTGGTTGCCTCCATCGTCATAGGGTTTGTGTGCGGCGGTTTCATCGAGCGCTTCCTGTTGCGGCCGCTTTACGGACGAGACGACGTGTTGCAGCTCCTGATCACCTTCGCGGCCTTCATGATCATGGACAATCTGCAGCGTCTGATCTGGGGCGTGCAGCCCATCTTCGCTGCTGAGCCCTTGAAGCTGTTGCCGAACATCAGCGTATTCGGCGTGAACTATACGTCCTACCAGGTCATCCTGCTTCCAGGCGTGGCAGTCGCGACGCTGTTCGGACTGCGTTACTTCTTGCGGAAAACTCTTGCGGGAGCCGTGATTCTAGCAGTAACCGAGGATCGGGAGGCGTCAACCGCCATCGGCATCGACGCCCAACGCGTCTACTCTATTACGTTCATCATCGGGGCGAGCCTGGCGGCGCTCGGCGGCGCGCTTGCTTCGCCGACCACGTCGCTGGTGCCAGGCATGGGCGCGGACATGATCGTGCTCTCGTTCGCGGTGGCAGCCACTGCGGGTCTGGGGCAGATCGAGGGCACCGCCCTTACGGCCCTTATGATCGGTTTGACGCGCGCCTTCGTCATCTATCTGCAGCCGGAGTTCGAAGTTCTCGTACCCTATCTGCTGATGGTACTGGTGCTTCTGGTGCGCCCGTTCGGACTGTTCGGTACGTTGCAGATGAGAAAAATCTGATGGCGGGCCGTATCAAGCCGATCACGGCAGTCGCAATCATCTTGTTTCTGGCCAGCGCGGTACTGCCGCTCTTCGTCGCGAGCTGGGCGACGTTATTCGCGCTCATCCTCGCCAAGGGCATCGTGGTGCTCGGCATCGTCCTGTTGCTGCAGGCGGGACAAGTATCGTTCGGACACGCGATGTTCTTCGCCACCGGCGCCTATACCGCGGCGTTCTGGGGCAAGTACATCGGCGGCGGCGATATCCTGATCTTTCTCGCGCTGGGAGGCATAACCTCTACCGTTTTTGGCCTGATCGTCGGCCTGTTCGTGGTTCGCTACAGGGAAATTTTCTTTGGAATGCTGAACCTGGCATTCTCCATGGTCTTGTGGTCGCTGCTCGAGAAAATGTTCCACTACACTAACGGCGCGGACGGCATCCGGGTCGCCCGTCCTGGCTTGTTTGGATTTTCGTTCACGCCGGAGACGTTCCAATACGTTATTCTCTACGTGAGCCTTTTGGTCGCGATTGCTGCCTTCTACGGCGTGCAACGCTATCTCGACAGCCCGCTCGGTCACATGTTGCGGGCAATGAAATCTAACGAAACCAGGCTCGAATATCTTGGCATGTCGGCGCGGCGCGTGCTGCTCATCGGCTACGTGTTCTCCGCATTTCTCGGCGGCATAGGCGGCACTCTGGTATCGATCATTCAGCAGATCGCGACCCCCGAATTCGGCTTCTGGACCAAGTCCGGCGAGTTCGTGTTCATCGCGATCCTCGGTGGCAGCGCCCATGCTTTCGGTGCGTTTGCAGGCGCGGCGATGTTCGAATGCGTACGGTTCTATGCCGCGGCGCATCTGGCGGATTCTTGGCAGCTCATTCTCGGCGTCGTGCTGGTCGTCATCATTCTTTACGCGCCGAACGGCCTTATCGGCCTCCGCCAGCGCTACGGTCAATCCGGGCGGGGAGCGCATTAATGGCCAACGTCCTGCTTTCTGCCAAGAACATCAAGATCCGGTTCGGCGGCGTCATCGCCGCCGATGGCATCGACCTCGACGTCCTGGAAGGCGAAAACCTTGCCATCATCGGGCCGAACGGGGCCGGCAAGACGACGTTCCTCAATATCTCGACCGGTTATCTTCGGCCGCAAGCCGGCACCGTTACCTTTCTCGGCCACGACATCACCGCGCAGCTGCCACGTACGATCACCAGGCTCGGCATTGCCCGCGCCTTCCAGATACCACAGCTGTTCCTCGACCAGACCGTGATGGAGAACATGTTGATCGCGGCCGCCTCCCTGCGAGGCCGTCCGTCTGGTTTCCAGGCTCTTTCTCTCATGCCGGAAGTGCCGGAAATGAAGCGGCTGCTGGATCTCGTCGGTGTCAAATCGTATGCGGAACGAACGGCGCGCGAACTGCCCGAGGGGCAACGCAAGCTGGTCGATATTGCACTCGCGCTCGCGCTGAAGCCAAAGCTCCTCCTGATGGATGAGCCGACTTCGGGCGTCGCGTCATCAGAGAAACTCACCATCATGGACATTCTAACCACGGCGCTGGCAAAGGAGAAAGTCACCTCGGTCTTCGTCGAGCACGACATGGATATGGTGGAGCGCTATGCCAACCGCGTCGCCGTGTGGAATGTCGGCAAGATCCAGATGGTTGGGACGCCGGCTGAGGTTCTGGCGGACCCGAAGGTCCGGGAACAGGTGATCGGGATATGACACCGATGCTGAGTTTCGAGAATGTCAACGTCGCGATTGCTGACGCGCCTGTGTTGCGAAATGTGAGTTTCTCGCTGCTGCCGGGTGTGAGCGCAGCGCTTATCGGGCGAAACGGCGCCGGCAAGACCACGACCGTGCGCACTATCATGGGCTTCACAAAAGCGAGCGGCACCGTTCGTCTGGGCGGCGAAGATCTTGGAGCGATCGCGCCGCATCGCCGGCCGTCGCTGGGTCTTGGCTACGCGCCTGAGGACCGGCGTCTGTTTTCCGCCTTCACCGTCGAAGAAAATATTTTGCTTCCCGGTCGTGTCGCCAAGCTGAATCCGGACGAGACGCGGCGGCGGCTGGAGCGAGCATATTCGGTGCTGCCGGAACTCAAAGAGCTTGCCAAACGTCCGGCGGGATCGGTCTCGGGCGGCCAAGGCAAGATGGTGGCGCTTGGGAGGGCGCTTATGCTTGGTACCCGGCTGCTTATCCTGGATGAGCCATTTCAGGGTCTCGCGCCTGTGTTAGCGCAGCGATATGCGGAAGCACTCCGGCGGCTTCGTTTGCAGGATAAGGACATTACGCTGCTGATCACCGAGTCGAATCCAAAGCTGCTCGAAACCTTTGCCGACGTGACGCTCACCATTGAAAGAGGTGAGATCGAGGCCCGCCAAGCTAATTGAAGACGCGGTGGAGGAGCCGCCGGCCTAAGCAGACCTCGGCGGTTTACCGATTCAGCGTCCGCTCTGCCACGTGATCGTGGCACTCTGTTTCGACCGTTCCTCGTAATCGTCGCGATTCAGATCGTCCGTCGTTGGATTTCGGGCACGTCGGCTTAGTGCAGGTGTTTTAGTTTGTCCGCAGGGGCTGGCCGTCACATAGTCGCGGCCCGCTTCAGCCGCCCAGTTGAACAACCCCGAGGCGGCCTTGCGCATATGACGTGCGTTGCTGACGGAGGGCTTGCCGAACTTGCCCGCGACGATGTCATTCGAGAGTGTCGCGATGTCATGCTTCGTGACGTCTCTTGCGAGTGTTTTGCCAAGTCTCGCACTGAGAAGCCGGCGCAGGTGGCTCGGCATATTCTCCCAAGCCTCCAGCCGGGGCCCCATCTCGCCGTCCGGCTTCTTGACCAGTGTCTTCATCCACTCGATCCGCTCCTCAATGATCTCGGCGACCGTCTTGCCACGCTGCGCTTTCGCGGCCTTCTGGTCGCGGAAGGTCTCGGCGAGTGCGTCGCCACCCTTGGCCCTGAGGCCGTAAACCGTGCTGCGCGCGTCCTCGACGGTGAAGGTCTCGGGATTGTAGACGCCGAGCCAGCCGGTGCGCTGCTTTCCGGTCTTCCGGTCGGTGAACTTGAACGAGAAGGTCGCCGCGCCCGCCGTGGTGATGCTGACGTAAAGACCAGGGCACTTCCGGTCGTAGACTTTGGTCCGCTTGGCGACCCGCTTCTCGCACAGGCGGTCGGTCAGGATGACGCTGCTGTTGCGGCCGCGCTTGCCGACGGGGAAAGGGGGCGATGCAATTATCCATGTGGTTTCGGCTCCTCAGGCTTGGGACCAAAGGGCTCGGCTTTGAGGAGCTTTCAGCTTGTCGTGCGGACGCTGAAAGGCTTAGGGCCGGGCCCTTAATTTGGTGAAGCCCGCTGAAACAGCCTGCATCAGGGTAGTCGAAAAACACTTGTTTCAACGTCTTTTGTTAGTTTCGGTGTTTTTCACCGAATGCCAAAATATAGACGTGTGGTCCTGGCCGTCGTTGCTACGGTCAAGCTGTCGCGGAGGTGTGTGCGAGCCCACCCGGGCGGACAGCATCATTCAAATTCGCGCGGCGAGGGAGGCCAAAAGGAAAGTTCGGCTCCCGGGAGAGCACGGCATAAGCCGTCCAACCATCGCGCAGGGAAGGCCGAGTGATTGGCTACACCTGTATGCTGCTGTGCGGTTCTTTTGCGCTACATCTTCGCGCAGCGGACCGCGGGTGCCAGCCGGCACCCGGCCTTCCCTGCGCCCTCTTGGCTTTGAGGGTGAAGCGACGAAGCAAAGCTCGGGCGAAACGCGCCGCGAGAACGCGAAACTGCGTGTTTCGCCATCACGCATGCCGACAGGCACGCCATGAAACTGCGCTAGCGCGATCGGCCCGGACCGTAACGCTATGCGATCCGGACCGATCAGCGCCGTGCGCGCCGATCTAGCTGCAGCTCAGCGGCAACGGCCGGCCGGGATGCAGCTCGTACCAATCATAGCAATCCGGATAGGCGCCGTAGAATCCATATCCGGGCCGGTAGCGGCCGTAGCTGTGAAACGCGTGCTGGCGGAGGCCGGCGGCATGATCGCCGAAGCCGAGGTGCTCGCCGCCGAACCGGGCGCCGCCGCCGAATCCGCCTTCATGTCCCATGCCGCCGAAATGCGCGTCGCCGCCAAAGCTCGCATGTGCGCCGAGCGCCGTTATCCCTCGCCGCCGCCGCAACGAAACGCAACGAATTGGGTGAAACTAGCGTGAACAAAACGGGACGGAAGCACCTGCCGATGAGAGAAAGATCAACAACTTAGAAGATGTTCACTGCGTCCGGGACGCAGGGGTCGCAGGTACAGAAGGCGCCGCCGAGCAATTTACATTTCGTCTGTAACCTGTTGATTTCGATAGTGCTGTTGTGACGGCGTTTTACAGCTAAGTAGCTGAAAGTTATTGTGAAAGATGAAACTCTTAATCTGCGGGTCCCAGGTTCGAGCCCTGGTGCGCCCACCAAGCATAAGCCTTCTTCTTCAAGAACTAACGAGAAGGGTCGCCGAGAACAAAACGGGTCTCGTGCGACGTTTTGTTGTCGGAGGTTTTGCGGTCGGATTGCTGCGCGACTTTCCTTTGTTTCTGCCCCGTCGCCGCAGGGGACCGTTGCTGCAGAATCGGTTGGTATCGTCACAGGATGCTGCCCAACGGGCTAGATGACCCCGTCTTTGCGCATTCGTTCCAGCTCGGGCTCCTGGAGCCCGAGAAGATCACCGAGTATCTCTCGGTTTCGTGCCTCGATAGCTTCGCCAACCAGAGAATTTCTCCAAGGCGTCGCGGCCCCGTGCGCATTCGCTTGTTCGCCGGGGCAGGTGATCGGGGAGCGACGTCAAGGCGCTGCCGGGGGGCGTCGCCGCGGTCGATGTCGACGCGGCCACAGGGCCAACCGGGATCGTTACCCGCGAAGAGCTCCAGCGCGAGTCCGATCGCGCAGCCGGCATCGTCCGCAAGGCCGGGCCGCGCCCTGACAGTGCCTTGGGCGCGGCGGCGGACGTGGTCGAAACTGCAACCGGTATTCTGCCGGCTAGCCGATCATTGAAGGCCAGCACTTGGTCGCGAAGCGATCATCTCGCCTCCGGCTTTGATGATGGCTGTCAGTGTCACGCATCCTGCGGCGCGGCTGCTCCGGCGGTCCGCCGCCGTGCCGGCAGGAAACACCCGGCAATCGCGCCGGCCAGCGACAGCGTTGCGGCAAGGCTCATCGCCGCGGCAAATCCGCTCTCGAAATGAGCGGCCGAATCGACCCCGCCATGCGCCGAGAAGTTCGCCACCAGCGCGGCGATGCCGAACATGCCGCCGAGGAAGCGTCCCATGTTGAAGATGCCGGACGCCTTGCCCATTTCGGCCACCGCGACCGAGCTCAGGATGGCGTTCTGTGCTGCCGGCATCGCCATCGAGACGCCGACGCCGGCCAGCACCAGCGGCGCGACCAGGGCGGAGTAGGTAACCGCAGAGCTCACGAGCTCCGCGATCCAGCCAAGTCCGATCGCCTGCATCAGCAATCCCGTCACCACTAGCGGCCGCTCGCCGAACCTGTTGACGACCGCGCCGGCGATCGGGGCGGTGACGAACAGCGTCGCGGTCCAGGGCAGCAGGCGAAGTCCGGCGCCGAAGGCGTCGAAGCCCAGCGCGGTCTGGAGGAACTGCGGCAGCAGGAACAAGACGCCGTACATCGCGGCGTAGAACAGCACGCTGGCGGACATGCCGGAGGCAAGCGCCCGCGATGCAAACAGCCGCATCGGCACCATTGGCGCGGTCGCGCGCAATTCCCAGAGAACGAAGCCGGCTGTGAACACCAGGCCTGCCATCAGCGCGGCCATGATTTCGGCGCTCGCCCAACCCACGGCGTTGCCGCGCAACAGACTCCACACCCACGCCAGCGCCGCAAGCGCGACAAGCGCCAGTCCGGGGATGTCCAATGCGGCGGCCGGGCCGAAGCTTTCGCGCAAGCGTGCCAGTACCAGGGTGATCGCGATCAGGCCGATCGGCAGGTTGATCCAGAACACCCAGCGCCAGCCGAAATGTTCGGTAATGAAGCCGCCGATGGCGGGACCGATGATCAGCGCGCAGCCGGTGATGCTGGCGAAAATGCCGAGCGCGCGGGCGCGCTCCTCGCGGCCGAACGTGCCGCTCAGGATCGTCATTGCCAGCGGCATCACCAGCGCGGCGCCGGCGCCCTGCAGCGCGCGGGCGGCGATCAGAGCGGTGGCATTGCCTGCGAGCGCACAGGCCGCCGATGCAACGACGAACAGGGCGAGCCCGGCCGCGAACATCCGGCGGCGACCGAAGCGGTCGCCGAGTGCGGCGCCGGTCAGGAGCAGCACGGCAAAGGTCAGATTGAAGGCGTTGACGGTCCATTGCAGCGTCTCGACCGGGCTGCCGAATTCGGCGCGGATGGTCGCGAATGCTGTCGTGATGATCATGGCATCGAGCGCCATCATGAAGGATGCCAGCGCGGTGACGCCGAGCACCCAGTTCTGCGCGGCGCGATTGATCGGGGTCTGCATCGCCCTGTCTCCGTGTGTCGCGCCAGCCTGTCGCGGCGCGTTCTGCGGGCTAGACGAGGGCTGAGCGGCAAAGGATGCGCCCAATAATAATTTGTTCCGGGCCGCATCCTTCGCCTGCCGGCAAACGTCCTAGGGGTGATGCGGCCATTTGCCCGATTTTGAGCGAACCAGGTCGCGACATCAGCAAGGAGCGCGCGATGAGAAGGACGTTGATCAGGTACAAGGCCAGGCCGGAGCTGGCCGATCGGAATGCCGAGCTGGTTTCGGCCGTATTTGCCGAATTGAAGGCGGCCGGCCCGGACGGCGTGCGCTACCTGACGCTACGGCTGGAGGACGACACCTTCATCCATCTTGTCGAGGCCGCGGCCGAAAACGGCTCGAGCCCGATTCCGAAACTCAAGGCATTTCAGACGTTCCAGGACGGCATCCGCGACCGCTGCGCGGAGCCGCCGCTGGTTCGTGATGTGAGGATCGTCGGCAACTATCGTATGCTGGACGAGTCCTGAACAAGCGAAGCGGAGGAGCAATGGCGCCAGACCCGCTGGCCACCATCGATACCGAGGCCCTGCTGGCGCGGATGCGGCCGAAAATGCATCGCTACTGCGCCCGCATGGTCGGCTCGGTCATCGACGGTGAGGATGTGTTGCAGGATGCGCTGATCAAGGCGATGGAAGCGCTGCAATCGGTCACGCCCGTCAATACGGAGGGCTGGCTGTTTCGCATCGCGCACAACACCGCGCTGGATTTCCTGCGTCGCCGCAACCGGCAGGAGGCGCTGCACTCGGCTGAGGAGGTGGAGATGATTGCCGACCAGCTCGATGATGTGGAAAGCCGCCAGATCGCCGCGACCAGCCTTCGCACCTTCATGCGGCTGCCGGTGGCGCAGCGCTCCAGCGTGATCCTGATGGACGTGCTCGGCTGCTCGCTTGCCGAGGTCTGCGACATCATGGATTTCAGCCTGCCGGCGGTGAAGGCCGCGCTGCATCGCGGACGCACGCAGCTGCGGGAGTTCGCCGGAGAGCCCGACGATGTGCCGCAGCCGGGCCTGTCGGAAGCAGATCGCACGCGACTCAACGCCTATGTCGGCCATTTCAATGCCCGCGACTTCGACGCGATCCGCGCCATGATCGCCGACGACGTCAGGCTCGAGCTCGTCAACCGTACCAGGCTGAAAGGCAAGGCCGAGGTGTCGAACTATTTCGGCAATTATTCGAAGAACAGGGACTGGCACCTGGTGACGGGGCAGGTCGAGGGACGTCCCGCGATCCTCGTGTTCGATCCGAATAAGCCGGCCGGGCGGGCGAAATATTTCATGCTTCTCGACTGGTCCGCCGGCAAGCTCGCCACCATCAGGGATTTTCGTCACGCAGCCTATGTTATTGATGGTGCGGAGTGCGTGGTGGATAGAGGGTGAACTCGCCTTCTCCATCGGAGCAGGCGCGTCGCTTGACTAGAGGGCCGTGGCAGGTTGAATGGGAGGACTGCCCGTCGGGCAAAACACCCGCCATCCCGTCAACCCCTCCCCACAAATATATCCCGCTTTACCGAAATTCGGAAACGGCGTATATGTTGGCCATCCCGGCTCATCCTTGAGGGGCGATCTTGTGGTCGTCATGTTCGCGAGCCGGGCTTGCGGTGGACGCGGCAGCGTTCGGGTGCGAGAGGCTAAGGGCAGGGCGGATTGCTCTCCGTGAGCCCAAGGCTGCGTTCCGACGAGCGGCGCTGCTAGGCTTCGTCTCGTCTGTAAGTTTCCGGCTCCGTCGACAGGGCTGGGAATACTGCGGCGAAATGGCGGGCCGTGCGTACGGCAAAACCGTGTGGTCCTGGCCGTCGTTGCTACGGTCAAGCCCTGGCGAATGCGGCATCTGCGTCAACCGGCGCGGTGCCGGTGAATTTCGCTGGGGTGAGGGAGGCTAGCAGGAACTCGGCTCCCGGGAGAGCACGGCATAAGCCGTCCAACCATCGCGCAGGGAAGGCCGAGTGATTGGCTACACCTGTATGCTGCTGTGCGGTTTTCCTGCGTGTGCTTTTCGCGCAGCGGACCGCGGGTGCCAGCCGGCACCCGGCCTTCCCTGCGCGCTCTTGGACAAGAGGGTGAAGCGACGAAGCAAAGCTCGGGCGGAATCAGCCGCGAGAATGCGAAGCTGCGCGGTTCGCCATCACGCATGCCGAACTACAGTCGCAACCAGGAGGACGAGGACCGCGAAAACGACAATCTCCATGGCATGCGAACGATTGGCCGACGACGGAGGTTCCCCGATTTCACGAGCAATGCCGAGCAGGAGTCCGCAAGGTCGCGCACAGCAGGCCCAAGACATCGCTAAGCCGGCAGTGGCCAGGCAGCGAAATTTTAAGATCATTAACAATGTTGAATCCCTGGCCCGAGCGATTGCCCTACCGTGAACCTTTCCGCCGGGGCTTTCCATGATCGATACCGCGACCAAGGCGTTGTTGCGCACCGTTCTGGACGAGGTGTGTGAAGCTGTTCCACGCTGTGAGATCGGCGCCAGGACTCGCGTAGCCTCGAAGCTTCTGGAGACTGCAAGCAGGGGCGACATCTCTGCGGATCGTCTCAAACTAGCGGCCCGCAATGCCCTTTCAGAAGTCCCGACGATGTGATGATGGTCATGTGGGGGCAGGGGTGAATTTCCACGTGACGGTCCTCAAGATCCTGGTGAGCTACCCGGATGGGTTCGCGGCCATGGAGGATCTCAAGCGGGATATGGCCATTCTGGCGACCAGCGGTCGCGACTGGACCGAGCGCACCCGGCGGCTCGCCGGGCGGGTGCCGGGGCTGGACATCTTTTCGCAAGGGCTGATCGACCGGACAAATGGCGGGTGGCGCATCACGGCCAAGGGCCGCGCCGTGCTCGGTCTGATGGAAGCTCGTCCGGACCAAGCGCCGATTGCCACCCAACAACCTCCCTCAGAACCAGAGCTTGCCCCGGCGATCTCGCGGCACATTCCGGCGGAGAGGATCCGAGGACGACTCGCCGCGCGCCGTCGCCGACGCAATGCCCGCATGCAGGCTCGGGCGTCCTAGCGAGGAACGAGCGTCGCTCCCGAAGCTTGAGCAAACGCCTTGTGATGGAAGACGCTCATGCAAAGTTCCGACGCTACCTTGTCGACGGCCCGTTTGTCGCGAGCGACGGACGATATCTGGGTCGTGGACGATGCCCCGATCAGCGCTGCCGGTCTGAAACTTCCGGTGCGTATGACCGTCATTCGGCTCTCGAACGGCGATCTCGTGCTGCATTCGCCGGTGAGACATTCGCCGACTCTCCGCGGTGAGTTGGAGCGGCTAGGGCCGATAAGGTACTTGCTCGCGCCGAATATCGCGCACTGGATGTTCCTGTCCGACTGGCAGAGAGAGCTGCCACAGGTGACGACTTTCGCGGCGCGCGGCCTTTCGGCGCGTCGGCAAGTTCGAGCGGCACGGATCCACATCGACCGCGAGCTTGGAGAGGCGACGCCTGAGGAATGGAGGGCCGACCTCGAAGCCGTCTCGGTGAACGCTCCGATGTTCTCCGAGATCGAGCTGTTCGACAAGCGCAGCCGGACACTGATCCTGACGGATCTGGTGCAAAATCTCGATCCCGATGATCTCAGCGCGTCAAACGAGGCCGCGGCAAACCTCCTCGGCATTTCCAAGCCAAACGGAACGGCGCCGGTCTATCTGCGACTGCTGCTGCGCCTCGGCGGCCGTTCCGTGCGGTCGGCAGCCGAGCGGCTCATACGGCTGTCGCCGGAGCGGGTGATCTTCGCGCATGGCGACTGGTTCGAAGCGGACGGAACCGAGCGTCTCCGGCGATCCCTGAACTGGCTGCTTCCGGCGGGCGGCTCCGGATCCGAGCCGCGGCAAATGACTGGCACGCGCGTCGTCATAACCGGTGCCTCGAGCGGAATCGGGCGTGCTGCGGCGCTGGCCTTCGCCGGAAAGGGCGCAAGCGTGGTCCTGGCGGCACGCCGTGCCGAAGTCCTGACGAGCCTCGCTGCAGAATGCGAGGCGCTCGGAGGCCGCGCATTGGCAATCCCGACCGATGTCACCGATGCCGACGCGGTGCAGCGGCTGGCCCGAGAGGCGGAAGACGCGCTCGGTGGCATCGACGTCTGGATCAACAACGCCGGCACCGGCGTTTTCGGGGCCTATCAGGACGCGGATATCGCACTTCATCGCCGAACGATCGAGGTCAATCTCCTCGGCACGATGCATGGCGCTTTCGCGGTGCTTCCGATCTTCCTGCGCCAGAACCGCGGTATCTTGATCAACAACATCTCGCTCGGCGGCTGGGCTCCGACGCCTTTTGCTGCGGCCTACACAGCGAGCAAATTCGGCCTTCGGGGCTTCACCGCGAGCCTGCGTCAGGAGCTCAGGGCTCATCGCAACATCCATGTCTGCGGCGTCTTCCCGGCCATGGTCGACACGCCGGGCTTCGTCCACGGCGCCAACATGTCCGGCCGGACGATCGATCCCGGTCCGCTGCTGTATCAGGCGGAGGACGTTGCCGAGACGTTCGTGAGCCTCGTCCGCGCACCCCAAGATGAGGTCGCCGTGGGCTGGCCGGCGCGTGCCGGCCAAATTGCCTACGCGATGGCTCCGCAGATTACCGAGAACATCCTGGGGGTTGCCTTCCGGTACCTGCTGTCGCGCGCGCGCCCGGCGAAGAGCAGCGAGGGCACCATGATCGAAGCTGGTCCGCAGGGCACGTCAATCGATGGCGGTTGGCTGTCACGCAAGCAGCTCCCACCTGCCGGGGTCATCAGTCAGGGGCTCGCGGCGCTGGGACTAGCTGCGGGCGTGGCTCTCCTGGCTTCAGCAGTTGCGCGTCGCGCTGGCAGATCGGGACAAGGCGTCGCCAAGCACAAGCATGTCCTGCCGAGGCAGATCACGGCAGCGCGTAGGCCCGCACGTAATCGCCGAGTTTAGTTCCGAACGAGCCGTGGCCGCCATCGACCGTGACGACATATTGCTTGCCGTTGGCCTCATAGGTCATCGGCGTCGACTGGCCGCCGGCAGGAAGGCGGTCCTGCCAAAGCCGTCTGCCATCGCGAACGTCGAACGCGCGGATGTAGTCATCCATCGTTCCCGTGATGAAGACGACGCCGCCCGCGGTGACGATCGGACCGCCCAGCATGGGAACGCCGAGCTTGAATGGCAGCGGCAGCGGGGCCTGATCGCGGATCGTGCCGATGCGATGCTGCCAGACCACCTTGTGCGACTTGAGATCGATCGCGGCGATGTTGCCCCATGGCGGGGCAAGGCAGGGGATGCCGAGCGGTGAGAGGAAAATGCCGAGGTCGACGCCATAGGGGGCGCCGTACATCGGCTGCACGCCGAGCTCGGTTCCCGGCGGATGCGCCGCGTTCGGCGCTGCCGGATTGTCTTTCCCGCGCGGCACGAGACGCGAGACGAAGGGAATCGATTGAGGGTTCGCGATCGCGATCTGGCGTTGCGGATCGACGGCAATGCCGCCCCATTCGAACATGCCGAAGTCTCCTGGAAACACCAGCGTGCCTTGTTCAGACGGCGGCGTGAACGGCCCCTCATAGCGCTGGCGCTTGAACTTGATCCGGCAGGCGAGTTGGTCGAACATCGTGCTGCCCCACATCTGCGCGTCGGTCAGCATGCCGGGCGGGCGAAAGTTCAACTCCGAGAAGGGCTGGGTCGGCGACAGCCGGTCTCCCTTCGCGGCGCCCTGCGGCACCGGCTTCTCCGGTGCGGGCACCAGCTGACGCCCGTCGCGGCGGTCGAGCACGAAGATGTCGCCGGTCTTTGCCGGGATGTAGATCGCAGGCGTCACGCCGCCGTTAAGGCGCAAATCGACCAGACTGGGCTGCGACGGCATATCCATGTCCCAGAGATCGTGGTGCACGTTCTGGAACGACCAACGCAGTTTCCCGGTCATGAGATCGAGGGCAATCAATGCCGAATCGTAGCGCTCGTTCTCGGGCGAACGGCCGCCGCCCCAAATATCCGGAGAACTCGAGCCGAGCGGCACATAGACCAGTCCGAGCTTCTCGTCGACCGCGGAAATGCTCCACGAATTGGGTGAGCCGGCCGTGAAATGATGCGAGGCCGAGGGCATCTCGTTCGGATCGGAATTGCCGGCATCGAATGCCCAGATCAGCCGTCCTGAATAGATGTCGAAGCCGCGGATCACGCCCGACGGCACGCGATCGGAATAGTTGTCGATCACCGCTCCGCCGACGATCAGCAACTTGTCCGTGACGACGGGCGGCGAGGTGCCCTCGTAGAAGCCGAGTGTCTGGATCTCGCTGCCCTGCTTGAGATCGATCTGTCCCTGATTGCCAAAATCCTGGCAAGGCACGCCGCTCTGCGCATCGAGCGCGAACATCCGTCCGTCGTTGGTCGGTATGAAAATGCGCCCCGCACAATCGCTCGGGGCCGGCGTGCCGTCGGCAGTTATCGCGCCGGGTTTGGTCGCGTGATAGGACACGCCGCGGCAGGTCATGTGCTGGAAGGCCTTGTTGTGCTGCACCTGCGGATCGAACTTCCAGCGCAGTTTTCCGGTCGCGGCTTCGAGCGCGAACACGATCTGGTGCGGCGAGCAGGTGTAGAGCAGATCGCCCACCTTGAGCGGCGTCGCCTGGTTGGTGATCTCGTCGGGATCGTCCGGGCCCTTGTGATCGCCGGTGCGGAATTCCCAGGCGAGCTTGAGGTCCTTGACGTTGTCCTTGGTGATTTGGCTCAGCGACGAGAAGCGCGTACCGAAGCCGCTGCCGCCGTAGGCCGTCCAGTTCTGGCCGGCAGCGGGCTGGTCCGGTTCGGGAGACGCAATGGCACCCGTTGTTTCGCCCTCAGGTATCGTGCCGGCAAGATCGCGGCGATCGCTCGTCAGGGACATGCCGACGACGATGGCTGCGGCGACCAACACAAGGCCAAGCGCCCATCGCGCCGCGCGCAAGCGAGGCCCCAGGCGGGAGGCAATGAAGGGAAGTATCAGCCACAGGCCAAGCGGCACGAGCACGTCGCCGCGCGGCGCCAGAGACCAGAAATCGAAGCCCGTTTCCCAGATCGCCCAGGCCATCGTTCCCGCCAGCAGCGCGGCATAGATCCAGAGCGCCTCGGCACGACGGCGCGCGAGCAGCCAACTCGTGAGCAGAAGCATGACGCCCGCGATCAGATAGTAGACGGAGCCACCGAGGGCCGCGAGCCAGGCACCGCCCGCGAGGAGGCCCAGTCCCATGATGGCGACGAGCACAATGGTGATGGCCAGCAATGGCGCGTCACGGAGCCAATTCATTGAACGATGCATGGGAGGCATGATGGTCACTTCAGCGTATAGAGAAACGCCGCGATGTCCCGCGCGTCCTTCTGCGGGATGCCCATTCTCGGCATGGCATTGCCCGGCAACGCCCGCTGTGGATCCTCGATCCAATCAGCCATGTTGTCCGGCGAGTTCTGGATGTAGCCGGCGATGTAGGTCCGCGTGCCGATCCGATGCAAGGGTGGGCCGACATTGCCTTCGGCGCCGGCAATGCCGGGAATATCGTGACAGCCGCCGCAGTGATACTGCTTGACGAGGTCGGCGCCACGACGCGCGTCGCCGGTGAAGTTGTCCGGGCCCGCAGCCTTGCAGGCGGCGCCTGTGGTAGCCAGCAGCGCGGTGACTAGCAATCTCGTGATCGGATTTGCCATCGCTGCTTCCCGGCGATCAGGGCTTCTGGCCGAAATTGAAAGACTTGGTGGCAGACCAGGGATCGGTCGTCGAGACCTGCTCGCTCGGGACTTGCTCGACTTCGGGCGAAGGCAGATTCGCGGAAAAGGTTCGGCCCCATTGGTGGCTCGGCTCGTTGCTGATCTTGCCGATATAGGTGACGAGATCCCAGATCACGCTGTCGGGCAGCACGCCGCCCCAGGCCGGCATTCCATTCGGCCGCCCCTGGTAGATCGAGAGAAAAATGTTCTCTGGCTGCGAGCCGTAAGTAAAGTTGTTGTTGCTCAGTGCCGGACCCATGCCGCCGCCGCCATTTGGCGCGTGGCAGCCGACGCAGTTGAAGTTGACGTAGTAGGTCATCCCGCGCTGCTCCGCATTGGGATCGCCCTGCACGGGGTTCTTGATCTGCGGCGGGTCCGGCTGCGCGCCGGGATGGAGGTGACTGACCGGGACCTGCATGAAGACGCCGGGCCTGCCATTGCCGACGCTGCCACCGAAGTTCGGGCGCGGAGACAGCGTCGGCATCTGCGCCTCCTGCGACTGCGGCAAAGTCTGCTGGGCCAGCCCCGCGCCATTCGGCAGGACCGCCAGCAGTAGTGATAGGGCGCTTGCGCGCAGCACTGGAGCAGACATCACTCATGTCCTCCCGATACCATAGCCGGTTGGTCCGCCAGGGGAACGCCGTAACTGAGCAGCAGCGAAGTGATCTCGGACCGGTGCTCGTCGATGAATGCATTCAGTCGGTCGCGCAAGGCGTCGTCGCCTTTGCGCACGCCCATCGCGATGGCGAACTGGAACTGCTGAGGTGCAAAGCGCTCGTAATCCCGGATCGGCATGACCGTCAGGGGGACGAGAGAGCGCTGGGCGAAATATCCGCCGAGCGGACCCCAGGCTGCGGCGACATCGAGGCTGCCGCTTTCGACGGCTTCGATCAGGCGCGCCGGGGGATTGGCCTCGCGATAATCTCCGTAGATCGAGTAGCCGCGGACGTTGTCGACGATGCCCTGTTCGCCGAGCGCCTGCGCCGGCGGGGGATTGTTGCCGTCATCGCCGATCAGATGCACGCCGATTGCGAGGTGATGCAAGCGTGGGTCGAGCAGGGACGAAAGCTCGAGGTGCTGGTCCTGCCGCGTGACGAACACGTAGCTCGAGCGATAATACGGCTTCGTCGTCTCGACGAGATCATAGCCGGACGGCACGCCCATGACGACGTCGCATTTGCCGGCTTTCAGCGTGTTACGGATGAAGCCGCGGCGCTGCGCCCACCAGGTGTAGGAGACCTGCAGGCCGAAATGCTCGGCCACCATGGCCGCGAGCCTGTTCTCGAATCCTGCTTCGGCGCTGTTCGAGAAAGGCAGATTGTTGGGATCGGCACAGACGCGAAGCTCGCGATCCGACGCTGCCGCCGCCGTGGTTGCAAGCCCGACCAGAAAACCAAGAGCGATGCCGGGATAACTATTTCGAAGGCGCATGGCTGGTGTCCTCACCATTCGCGCCGCCGAGCTTGAAGACCAGCAGCTCACTCCCGCCCGCGGTGTAGAACGGCAAATCCTGGGTCGCACCGACAAAACCGAGCGCGCCGTTGCGCACCCGCGGATCGACCTCGGCGTTGGCCACCACACCCGGCCAGCCGCCGACGCCCGACAGGATCGCGATGTATTGCTGTCCGTCGGAGCCGCGATAGGAGATCGGCTGGCCAATGAATCCGGAGCCGGCGCGGAATTGCCAGAGGACATGCCCGTCCTTGGCATCTACGGCCTTGAACAGCCGATCCATGGTGCCGTAGAACGCGACGTCGCCTGCCGTAACCAGCGCGCCGCTCCAGACCGGCAGCTTCTCGTGGATCTCCCAGACCTTCTTGCGCGCGACGGGATCCCACGCCATGAATTCGCCGCGGTGGCCGCCGGGGCCGGCATACATGTCGACATCGGCGCCCACATAAGGTGTGCCTGCGATATAGCCGACCTGCGATGCCTTGAAATTCATGCAAAGATGCTGATGCGGCACGTAGAGCAGCTTGGTGCGGGGCGACCAGGCGGTTGGCTGCCAGTCCTTGGCGCCCGGCGCGGCCGGGCAGATGTTCTCGACGGTCTTGCCGGCGAGCGGCGTCTTCTCCTCGTTGGGGATGATCTTGCCGGTCTTGAGATCGACGCCGTTATAGGCATTGACGAATTCAAACGCGTCCGCCGAGATGACTTCGCCGGTCGCCCGATCCATCACGTACATATAGCCGTTGCGGCCCGGGTGGATCAGCACCTTGCGCGGCTGTCCATTCAGTTCGAGATCGACGAGCACATTCTCGTTGATCTCGTCGTGGTCGAACAGGTCGTGCGGGTTGATCTGGTAAGCCCATTTGGCGCGGCCGGTGTCGGGGTCGCGGGCAAAGATTGTGGTGCTCCAGAGATTGTCGCCGCTGCGCTGGTTGGCGTTCCATGGGCTCGGATTGGCTGTGCCGTAGTAGATCAGATTGAGTTCGGCATCGTAGGAGATCCATCCCCACATCGTGCCGCCGCCGACCTGCCAGCGGTCGGCCGGCCACGTCTTCACGCCGAGATCCTTGCCCTTGAGACTGTCGTAGAACGGCTTGAAGTCGTCGCCGATCAGCACGTCCTTGTCCGGGCCCGTGGCGTAGGCGCGCCACGCAATGGCCCCGGTGTTTTCATCGAGCGCGGTGACCCAGCCGCGCACGCCCATCTCGCCGCCGCTGTTGCCGACGAGCACCTTGCCCTTGACCACGACGGGAGCCATCGTGATGGTCTCGCCCTTGTTGATCTCCCCGAGCTTCGTATGCCACAGCTCCTTGCCGGTCTTGGCGTCGATCGCGACCGTGTGGTTATCAAGCGTGTTGAGGAAGACCTTGCCGTTGTCGAAGGCGAGTCCGCGATTGACGACGTCGCAGCAGGCAACGCCCGCGGCAGCGGGCTCCGGCTTCGGTGCGTAGGACCATTTCAATTCCCCGGTCGTGGCATCGAGTGCAAATACCCGATTGGGGTAGGGGCCGGCATAGGGGCCGACCACATACATGGTGCCGTCCACCACGAGCGGCGCCGCCTCCTGGCCGCGATCGGCACCGACCGAGAACGTCCATGCAAGCTGGAGGCGCGATGCATTGGACGTGTTGATCTGATCAAGGTTGCTATAGCGGGTGTTGGCGTAGTCGCGCGCCGCCATCGGCCACTGGCCGGGATCTTTCATGCGGCTGGCGAGATCGCTCTGTGCCGAGGCGGACGACAGCAACGCGCAGGACGCGCAAAGGGCACAAAGGAAGCCTGGAAGTCGGCCCAGCAAACGCGTGAGACCACGCACTAACATATGTAAAGATCTCCACGGCAGTGATGAGGCCGTGCGCCGTTGCAGGCCGGTTTACGAACCTACAAACGTTCCGACTTCGCTTGGTTCCAAAGAGGTGAGACCGACGATGAGCTATCTCACGACGTTGCCGGACACGCCGGCGCCGAGGTCAACTGCGATCTGATCTTCCTTGCCGTTACACTTGGGGTGGCCAAATCCAGACGGACTTTTGCCGTCGGGTCCGATGTCATAGATGATTGCGTCTTTCATGTTGGGGCTGACGCCGGCCGGCACGCGGTCGAGCCCGAGCTGGTGACGCACGCGCCAGGCCACGTTGTGATCGGCGCAGGAGCTGTCGCCGCTGACGCCCAGCGCGCCCGTGATGCCGTTGCCGTCATAGAGCGCCAGCCCTCCCCCGAACACGATCGTGCCGCCGATCGGCTTGCCCACCATCGGATCGCTGGCCGTGCCGAAGTTGTCGGGAGATCCGGCGTACAAGGCTTCCGGAGACGGCGGGTTGCCGAGTGCCGCTCCGAACAGGAACCCGCCGGGCTGCGCACCGGCATAGAGATTGGCGGTCGCGATCGCCTTGTCCTTCAGGCTGAACGCATTCGCCGTGTTGGCCTTCTCGGCCGCGATGGCCCGGCTGCCCAGCCACTGGTCGTCGACCTTGCCGCCGCTGTAGGCAATTGCGCAGACGACGCCCTGCCGATTGACGACTGCAGCCCATTCGTTGTTGTCGAGACCTCCGTTGCTTGGGCCGCCGCCCGGCTTGACACTCTTCTTGAGGATATCGGCGAGCTTGTCATGATCGACCGGGCACGACATCCCTGGCTGGGGTTGGTCCTGCGCGTTCAAGACTGCAGGCATCAAGAGTGCTGCGGTGAAGATAGCCGTTGCCGCCCTGACGGATCGTTTTTCCATGTGGCCTCCGTGGAGTGTCGCAGTCGGCAGGCGAACGTTCGAAGAGAAGTTGCGGTTCCTATGCAGCGTCGCTCAGCCCGGATGTTGAAGGAGCGGCAGGCGGGAATGGCCGCCGTTCGCAGTCAGCCACCGGTGAGCAAAAAACAACGCAGCCCCCGTGTAGAGTATGCCCATGGGCACCCACATCAGGATGCCGGCGAGTTGCTGGTCCTCGAGTGCCGAGAGGCCGAATTCCCCGGCGAGGGCGCCCTGGCCTGGGATCCACAGCCGCGGCGACACGGTCAGCAGAGCTCCGAGCACGCCGGAATGCAAAATGGTGATGAAAAGGCACGCGACAGCGATGCCGTCGCGAATTCGAGTGCTGCGGCCCTGACCGCGGCCATGCAGCAGCACCCACCAGAACAACAGCGCAGTCGCGAAGAAGCTGATGTGCTGGAGACGATGGATCGCCGCATTCTCGAGCGCCCACGCATATAAAGGCGGTGCATGCCAGACCCAGAGCGCTGCGCCGTGAAGGATGGTCGCGCTCATGGGGTGGCTTACAAAACGCCACGGCCACGCCAGGATCGGCCAATTGAGCATGCGACCCGTGGCCGGGCGCAGCCGGGCTGGCAGGCTCCACAGCAGCGGGCCATTGATCCGGGCGAACGCCATCAGCGGTGCCGCGACCACCATCAGCAGTTCGTGCTCGACCATGTGCGCGGTGAACAGACGCTCGCCGAGCCAGTGCAGCGGCGAGGTCACGGCAAGTGCGGCCACCAGCCATCCGGTCCAGAACGCGGCCACCTGGCGGAAGCTGACGCCACGGCCGCCACCCGCATGATGCCAGAGCCGCTGCGTTCCGACATAGAAGCCGATACCGACGGCATAGAGCGGAGCCATGAGCCAGGGATCGTAGCTCCACAGCGAACCGGAATCGACCTCCGATAGTCCGTGCGCATCGGCCGGCGCCGCGAGCAGCGCGAGCAGCAGTGCTGCAAAGCTCAGCGCAGGCATGGGCTGATCATGAGCGAGGCGGCGAACTGGTTCGCAATCACCAGCGAAAACAGCACGCCGGAGCCGACGCCGAGCCAGGCCATGAACGTTCGTGGTCCGCCACCCCGCGCATCGGCCCATTCAGCCCCCGCGCCGCGCCGAACGGCGCGGGCTGAAATGACAGTGCCTGCGAGAGCGACGATAGCGAGAGCCGCACTCATGATCGCGCCGCTGATCCTGGTCTGTTCGCAGGAGAAGTGCGCGAGCACGTAGACGCCCTGCAAATTGATACCCCACGCGATGGGCCCGAGCGCAACGCCGGCCCAGTAGAGCAGTCTGGATTGTTGATCGGCTGCGGTCATAGGCGCGGCACCCAATCGAGCAAGACATAGAGCGGCAGCCAGGCGAGCACGACGAAATTCCAGTAGAACACGTTGTCGGTCACATCGCTGAACCGACGCGGTTTCGCATGGCGCGTGAACATCAACACTGCCAGCACGACCGTGTCGCCGACATCCGTGGCAAGGTGGGTCGTGTGCAGCCCCAGAATGAGCCATACGATCGAGCCGTAGGCTGAATTGTCCCAGCGGGTGTTGAGATGCGCGAACTCGAAGCCGCGCAGCACCAGCAGCGCGATCCCGATCAGGGCCATCACGATGAGACCGATCCGCACCTTCGTGAGATCCTGCCGGTGCGCGGCCCTGTTGGTGATCTCGTTCGGGATGATGCTCAGCAGATAGACCACGACTTCGGCCGTGCCCGGCCAGAGATCGGGCGGCGAGGCGCCGATCGGCCAAGTTGGGTTGACGGCGTAGAGATAGAGATAGGCACCGATGGCAATGGCAAAGCCCATGCCTTCCAGCGCCATGAAGCCCATCGCGCCCCACCACGGTCCGCTGCGCGGGCCATAGCCGTAAGTCGGCAGTTCAGCGACATTGCGGACGATGGTCTGTCTCATTCCTCGTCCTCCTTGCTGCCGCTCGGCCAGAACCAGCCGATCAAGGTGACGGCCATCGGCGGCGTGCCCCAGAGCACCGCCCAGGGCGTGAAGATCGAGCCGATGAAGAACACGGTCGTTGCGATAGCTGTGAGCAGCGGCCAGATGCTGGGTTCGGGCGAGGCCTCGCGGACCTGCGGCTCGGCTTCGGCGAGCGAGGTCAGCAGGACCTCGCGCCGCTCGGCGCTCAGACCCGCGACCACGGGCAGGCTCTCGCTATCGGCCCACAGCGGATCGCGGTGCTTGACCACCGGGATGCGGTCGAAATTCTGCGGCGGGGGCGGCGATGACGTCGCCCATTCCAGCGTGGAGGCATCCCAGGGATTGTCGCCTGCGAGCGCGCCCTTACGCAAGCTGTAGACCACATTGACCAAAAGCAACGCGAAGCTGAGCGCGAAAATGAGAGCACCACCGCTGGACACGAGATTCAGGTGCGCCCAGTCCATGTCGGCGGTGTAGGTGTAGACCCGGCGCGGCATTCCGATCAGCCCGAGAATGTGCATCGGGAAGAAGGCGACGTTGAAGCCGATGAAGGCGAGCCAGAAATTCCAGCGCCCGAGTCGCTCGCTGAGCATGCGGCCGGCGATCTTGGGAAACCAGTAGTAGACCGCGCCGACCAGTGGGAACACAGCGCCGCCGATCAGGACATAATGGAAGTGGGCGACGACGAAATAGGTGTCGTGCACCTGGGTGTCGATCGGGACCGAGGCGACCATGACGCCGGACAACCCGCCGAGCACGAAGATCACGATGAAGCCGATCACGAACAACAGCGGCGTCCGGTACACCGGACGCCCGTCCCAGAGCGTTGCCAGCCAGCAGAAGATCTGCAGTCCGCTCGGCACCGCGATCAGCATGCTGGAGGCTGTGAACAGCGCCGCGCCGAGTTGCGGCAGGCCCGTGACGAACATGTGGTGGACCCAGAGACCGAACGACAGGAAGCCGGTCGCGATCAACGAGAGGATCACCACGGGATAGCCGATCACCGGCCGCCGCGCGAACGTCGCGAGGATCGCCGAGACCATTCCCGTTCCCGGGATGAAGATGATGTAGACCTCGGGATGGCCGAAGAACCAGAACAGATGCTGCCAGAGCAGGGGATGTCCGCCCGAGGAGGAATCATAGAAGCGCGTGTTGACGAGGCGATCCAGAATCAGTGACGTCGATGCGACCATGATCGAAGGCATCGCGAACATTACAAGGAAGCTCGTCACCAGCATGGCCCAGACGAATAGGGGAATGCGGTCGAGCGTCATGCCGGGCGCGCGGAGCTTGAACACAGTCACGACGATTTCCACGGAGACGGCGAGCGCCGCGACCTCGGTGAAGGTGATCATTTGCGCCCAGACATCCGGGCGCTTTGTCGGCGTAAATTGCAGCGAGGAGAGCGGGACATAGGCAAACCAGCCAACGTCCGGGCCGACATTCAGCGCAAAGGAAATCCAGAGAAAGCAGCCGCCGAACAGAAACATCCAATAGCTGAAGGCGTTCAGTCGCGGAAAGGCGATGTTCCGCGTGCCGACCATCAACGGCACGAGATAAACGGCGAACGCCTCCATCACGGGCACGGCGAACAGGAACATCATCGTCGAGCCATGCATGGTGAAAACCTGATTGTACTTGTCGGCCGAGAGAAACGTCTTCTCCGGCCCGGCCAGCTGAATGCGCATCAGGACCGCGAGGAGGCCGCCGAGGAGCAGGAATACGAACGCCGTGATGATGTAACGGCGGCCGACCACCTTGTGGTCGACCGACGTCAGCGCGCCCATCCAGCCGGACGGCGTGCGCCACACTTTCTCCAGCTGTGTGGAAAGTCGAAGGCCGTTCAGGACGTCGTCCCGCAACTCATTTGGTTCAGCGGCGATGCTCACTTGAGCTGCTCCAGATAATGAATGATGGCGATCATTTCATCCGATTGCAGCGGCATCCTCGGCATCAGATTGCCGGGCTTGATGTGCTGGGGATCGGCGATCCAGGCGCCGAGCGTGGCCGAATTATTCGGCAACGTTCCCGCCGCGATCGTCGTGCGGCTGCCGATATGCGTGAGGTCCGGACCCAGCTGCCCGCCGGCCATCGTACCGCTGATGTTGTGACACAGTGCGCAGCCGCGCGCCCGGAACAGAGCCTCGCCCTGCTTGCCGAGTTGATCGGTAGGGCTGTTCGCGCTCTGGTTTTCATGGTCGCGCCAGCGGCCGAACTCGTCGGGCGGCAGCGCGATCACGGCGAATGCCATATGGGCGTGCTGAAGCCCGCAAAACTCGGCGCATTGTCCACGATAGACGCCGGCATTCTTTGCCGTGAATTGCAGCTCGTTCTTCTGACCGGGAATCAAGTCCATCTTGCCGGTCAGGCTGGGCACCCAGAAGCTGTGGATGACGTCGGCGGATTCCAGCTCGACCTTCACCGGTTGGCCGGTCGGGATCCGGATCTCGTTCGCCGTCACGAAACTCTGGTGCGGACTGTCGGCTTCATAGCGAACCTCCCACCACCATTGATGTCCGATAATCTTGAGCGTGTGGGCTTTCTCGTTCTTGGCAAAGACGGTGTGCTGACCGGCATAGCTGACCAAGGAGAGGCCGAGCACGACGACGGTGGTCGCAATCCCAAGCGCGAGGATGACACGCCCGGAGCGTTGTTCGAAGGGCTGGTGGAGGTCCAGCGGCTGATCGGCTGCGCGCTTCCGGCGCAAGAGCCCGATGCCCAGAACGATGACGACAGCGGTCCAGACGATCGCCGCGACAATGAGGAAGATGAACAGCGTGTGCCAAATCTGGTCGGATTGCAGCCCCTGTGGGTCGAGCGCCGACTGCCGGCCCGCGCACGCAGCAAGCGGCAAGGTCATGCCCAACACCAGAACTCTTCGCACCCAGACCTGCATTGACGCTTTGTCGCACTCCGTTTCACAGGCGGAACCGGGCAGGCCTACAAAGGTTCCTATGCGCTAACCGGAGCGGTTGGCCGAAGAAGGACATGTCGACATCGATCATCGGGCTAGAATGGCCAGCCCTTTAAGGCGATCACGATCGCCGCGTCGCCAGCGGCCATCAGCAGCAGGACGGCGAGACTAGCGATGATTGCGCCCGGCTGGGCAAGCACGCGCAACTCTCCGAGCATGTGTCGGCTCCAAAAAAGCAGCAATGCCGCGATGACCCTGAGGGTTCCTGCGGAAACGCCGGGCGTTGACGTGCGAGCGCCGGAACGAAGGCCCGAGATCGCGCGTTCCTGCGACGAATTGAGGGTTCACGTGCCGCGCTATCATTTTGATCTGGTCGACTCCGAGACCGTCGCCGACGAGGGAGGAGCTGAATTGCCCGACGACATCGTGGCGCTGGACGTTGCCGAGGAGATCGCGAAGAGGCTCCTTGCGGAGCGTCCCGAACTCAGGAATCGTCATTTTTCCATCCTGGTCACGAACCAGCAGGGTGAGGAGATCGGGAAAGTGCCACTGGATGTCCTGCACTGAAGTAGCGGCCTGACATGGCGTTGAGGATCGGAGTGATCTCGGATACGCACGGCCTTCTCAGACCTGAGGCCGAACGCCGTCTTGCAGGGGTGTCGCATATCCTCCACGCTGGTGATATCGGCGCGCCGGAGGTTCTGGAGAGGCTTTGCCGAATAGCGCCCGTCACCGCCATCAGGGGAAACGTCGACGTCGGCAGTTGGGCGAGGCGCTATCCCGAAACCGAAACAGTGCACCTCGGCGCTCGTTGTTTCTACCTCCTTCACGATCTCAAGGCGCTCGCCATCGACCCCGCGGCAACCGGTGTGAACGCGGTGATATCAGGACATTCGCATCGGGTGCAGGTCAACACGATCAATGGAGTGCTTTTCCTGAATCCCGGGAGCGCCGGTCCAAGGCGCTTCAAGCTGCCGATCACGCTGGCAACGCTCGATCTCGATGAGGGCGGCGACTTGCGGCCCACCATCCATGAACTCGACGCGTGAACGAGGTACATGGGTAGCAGCTAGTGGGTATTCGACTTTTGCCATCGCTCCAGATCAATCGGGGGACGCTTTGGGTCGATCTGCTCCTTCTCGGGATTTCCCTGCCAAGGCTGGTCCGTCTGCCGGTGGGTTGGCAAATCCGTCTGCTGTCGCGGATCGTCGACCGGTGTTTCTCTCGGGTCGTTTTCAGGCGCTTTCGCTTTCGGCATAACTTGTCCTCTCTGCGATCTGTCGGTGTGGCGGCACGCGATCAACGTACGCCAGCGATCCCGCATCATCAGCTTCCGGGTGCCGTCCTTCTCCGTTTCCCGCGATAGAGCCTGGACCATGAACAAAAAGCCTTCCGTATGAACTGCGGGGTCAACACGGGCAGGAATCGTTCGTTCCTACGGGCATGCATCAGCATCGATCAGGAACGACCGCCGCCCCATCTCATTGCCAGCGCAAGAGGTCGCGAGACCGAAACAAGGAGCATGCAATGTCCAAAATGCCCCCCATACCGCCAGAGCAGCGCAGCGACAAGGGACCCGGATCTGATCCCAGGATCGAGACGGATGAAAGAGTCCCCGGCCGCGAGAACTTCGACACCCAGGGTCGTCACGGCAACATCAAGCAGAACACGACAAACCAAGGCTACCAGCAGGACCGATGAATGCCACACAAGAACTCAGACAGTGAACGCTTCGGTGGTCCGGGCTCCTCGCGGCAGGATCGCAAGCACCCCGAAAAGGAAGGTCGCGAGCATGAGCGCCCTGCGCCCGGAACGGCTACCAACGACCGCAAATCACACGTCTCGGGAGGCGGTGGTGAGCGCGATCAACATCACACGCACGACGATCGTGAGAGGAGCTGAGCAATGGCTAAGACAACTTCGAGCTTGATGCTGATCGCGTTCCTGGCGACCGCGTCGATAGGGGCCGCCTCGGCGCAGAGTGGCGGTGGCGGCGGTTCGGGAGGATCGGGCGGAGCAAGCGCGAGCAGCACGAGCGGCGGCACCGGCGGTGCCACAAGCCCTGGGTCGGCAGGCCTTGGGTCTGCAGGAGCTACAAACCAGACGGGCGGTGCATCGCCCAGCCTGGGCAATCCAGGCGACGCGGCCGCGGCTTCGCGTGGCACGACGGCTACCGGCACGAACACCGCTGGAACGGCCCAATCGACCGGTGGCGGGCCGCGAGGATCGACCACCGTCGGGCGGGCCGGCAATCCCGCAGGGGGGACCAGCAGCGGACGGATTGACGGAACTGCGACACCCGGTCCGTCGATGCCGGGCGACGCCGAAATACGCTCGGAGAACTCTCAGGATTCCCACGTCGATCGAAAGATCAAGAGCATCTGCAAAGGCTGTTAGATCGGCGATCAGGACGCCGGGTTTTCCGGCGTCCAATCGAGGTCGTCCTCGCTTCGAGGTTCGGGGTCGGGCGAGCAGGGCTTGATCTTCAGGTCGTCCTCGAGCCTGGGCTCACCCCCGCCGCTTTCGACCAGACCGGCGTCGTCGGCCTTTTTCAGGGTTTCCTCTTTCGTTGAAAACGTCCGGCTCAGTTTTTCGCCGTCCTTGAACAGGGCATACGCCATATTGGCTCCTCGCGGTTTGATTCATCGGCAACTTTGGCGGGGCCGACGGCCACTGCCGCTCCTTTGTCGCTGGGTAAGCTCTAGCCCACTTCCCCGAGATTGCTCAGGATCGCCAGGTGGCGCTGAATGTCGGCAGCGACATCTGTGCGACCTGCTGTTCGCCGGGGTGCCATCTGATCGCAAATACGACGTGGAATCTCCAATGTTGGATTCACAAGACGCTGCGACCGTTTCGAACGTTCCTATCGCCGCCGTAAGCAGCCGGGCGATGCTCCACCTGATGTCGGCATCCTGGCACGAGCCCGCAGGTTAACGCAGGTTATTGGCACGGGAAGTGCGTCATGATCATAGGAACGGCAGCACTGAGGACGGTTTGTCCATCATCCAGATGCCGACCGGCGCACGAGCAAAATCATGCAACACAGAAATTCAAGCAGCTTCCCGATTTCCGCGGGCGTCCTTCTCGGGCTTGGTCTGGGCGGGTTTTTTACGGCATCGTGTTTCATCAGCTGCTGCAATGGCATCATATGTTAAGCGGCTGGTATCCGCTCAACTCCATCGACAACGTCAAGCTCAACACGACCTGGGACGGCATCTTCCACAGCGCGGCCTATGTTGTTGTGCTCCTCGGCCTGTATGTGCTGTGGCAACGGGCGCGCAGGTCTGACATCCACTGGTCGCGCGGCCAGTGTCTCGGCGCGGTGTTGCTCGGGTGGGGCATCTTCAATCTGGTTGAAGGCGTGGTTGACCATGAGGTCTTCAAGCTGCACCAGGTGAATGAGACCGTGCCTCACGAGCAGCGCATCTTCTGGGACATCGGCTTCCTGCTATGGGGTGCGGCCATGTTGGTCATCGGCGCCGCCATGACACGCGCCGGCACGCAAGGGAGGGTCCATGCGGAAAGCAGTCTACAGCCTCGCTAGAGAGACCCCGCCAGCTCTGGTCTATGCCATTTTTATATTGCTGCTGATGCTCGCTACAGCACCGGCCTTTCGCATCGTGCTGTTGGGTGTGTCGCTGGATGATCTTCTGCAACTACGCTGCTTCAATCCCGGCTGATGCGCGGTTATCACGCCTCATGTCTTCCCGGAGGTAACATGGTCGAGTTCAGGCTTCCGAAACACTCCCGCGTCGAAAAGGGAAGGATCTGGCCCAAGCCGGACAGCAAATCGTTGCGCGAATTCCAGGTCTATCGCTGGAATCCCGACGACGGACGCAATCCCCGGCTCGACACCTACTTCGTCGATATGAGCGATTGCGGGCCCATGGTTCTGGATGGTCTGATCTGGATCAAGAACAACATCGACTCCACGCTGACATTCAGGCGGTCCTGCCGCGAAGGCGTGTGCGGCTCCTGCTCGATGAATGTCGCCGGCCAGAACACGCTCGCCTGCACCAAGTCCATGAGCGAGGACGTTCCGAACGGCGAGCCGCTGCGCGTGCTGCCCTTGCCGCATCAGCCAGTGGTCAAGGACCTCGTTCCCGACCTGACGAATTTCTACGCACAGCTCGCATTGATCGAACCTTGGCTGCAAACCGTGTCACCCACACCACCGAAGGAATGGCGACAGAGCCATGAGGATCGGGCCAAGCTCGACGGGCTCTACGAGTGCATCCTCTGCGCCTGCTGCTCGACATCTTGTCCAAGCTACTGGTGGAATTCCGAGCGTTTCCTCGGCCCAGCGGCCCTGATCCAGGCGGCCCGCTGGGTCAATGACAGTCGCGACGAGGCGACGGGCGAGCGCCTCGACAAGCTCGAAGACCCCTTCAGGATTTATCGCTGTCACACCATCCTCAACTGCGCGAAGGCGTGTCCCAAGGGCTTGAATCCGGGCGAAGCCATTTCCGGATTGCGCCTCAAGATGGTCGAACGGAAGTTCTGATCGGGGACGGACACTCGCGCATAAAGGAACGATGGCTGCGGGGTAGGCTTATCGACCAAACTGGAGGCGCCTGATGGGCAAGAAACAATTCGCCGCGTTGCCGTTCATGCTGAACAATTCCGAATTGCGCGTGATGCTGATCACGACCAGGCGCAAGCGCAGGTGGAGTGTCCCGAAGGGATCGCCGATGCGCAAGACGGAGCCGCACCGTACGGCTGCGCTCGAGGCGTACGAGGAGGCCGGTCTCGTCGGCGTCACCGCAAAGCGCGCGCTGGGCTCCTTCAAGCATCGCAAACGGAAGGGTGATCGCAAGCGGACCATGAACGTTGCCGTCTTTCCCATGAGGGTCCACGGGCAGGAGCGCTGGTGGCCGGAAAAGGGAGAGCGTGAAGCAATCTGGGTCTCGCCGAAGACGGCGGGCCGTCTGGTGCACAAGGCGCAGCTTCGTCGTCTAATCGCCCGCTTCGCGGCGCAGACGGAGAAGACCGCCTCCTCACCGCTGAGCGATGGCATGGCTCCAGGAACCCGCGTCTCGTCCAGCTATTCAAGGTAGATGAACCAGCAACCGACCGGACTCGCATTCGAGGAGCGACCGCCTCATGAGGTCTTGGCCGCGGCGATCAAGCGACGTTGCGCGATCCTGTTCGTCGGCGCCGGCGTCTCGATGGCTGTCGGCCTGCCGTCCTGGCAATCTCTGATCGACCATCTGCTGGATGACCTTGGACTTGAGCTCGACGTGATCGCTGGGATGCACGGCGGCTATCAGATGCTGGCGGAGTACTACCGGCTGAAGCGCGGCGGAATCGGCCCGCTCCGCAGCTGGCTCGACCGCAACTGGCGCGTCGACCCGGACAGGATCGCGGCCTCACGGCTCCACCGGCTGATCGTGGAGCTCGATTTTCCGACCATTTACACCACGAACTACGACCGCAACCTCGAGACGGCCTTCGAGGTCCTGGAAAAGCCCTATGCCAAGATCAGCAACGCAAAGGACATTGCAAGCGCCCGTTCCGGCGTCACGCACATCATCAAATTTCATGGTGACTTCGACGACGATGCCTCGCTCGTCTTGACCGAGACCGACTTCCTCAACCGGCTCGCGTTCGACTCGCCACTCGATATCCGGTTTCGCGCCGATGCTTTGGGCAGCACGCTGCTTTTCATCGGATACAGCATGTCCGATCCCAACATTCGGCTCCTGCTGCATCGGATTTGGCAGAGTTGGGATCAGTCCGGGCACCGCCAGGACCGACCGAGGTCCTTCGCTTTCGTCACGCAGCGCAATCCGGTGCAGGAAGCGGTATTGGCGAACTGGGGCATCACCACCATAGCGCCACCTGACGGCGTCAGCCCGGATGATGGTGTGAGCCAGTTTTTGCTGGACATCCGCCGGCGTATCGAGCGAGAGAGCTAAACCGGTCCCTGGCGCGCCGTGAGCGTTTGCTCTGCTGTCACGGGGCCGCGGATCAGCGGCGGGCGGGAAGGGTCAGAATGGGGGCTCGATTACCAGTCCGCAACCTGGGCCGGTCACCGATATCCCCTATATCGCCGTGCATAGGCATAGCGAGGATTGACGCCGCAATAGGCGTGCGTTCCCGATGCAGTCGCCATGCACTGAGCGTAACTGGCGAACTGGCAGTTGCCCGGATAGCCCCAAACGCGGCCCTGAAGGCAGTAGCGGTCTTGTGCGACGGCCGCCGTTGGGGAGCCGAGGCCTGTCACGAGCGCAAGGGAGGCGGCAGCCAGGAGCAATCGATGTATCATGGAAATCTCCATTTCCACATTGAACGTCCCTCGTGAAGCGGCGTTCCAAAGTGCAACGTTTACCGACTCCTCTAATTGCGACCTGAACGCGATGCGGCCCCGGCGAGGAGAGGATCTCACCGAGGCCGCTCTCAAGCGCGCAACAGCAAGGGCGCGCTTTGGAGAATTGCTAACCGCGAACCGCTAGCGACGCGGCGTGGCGCCGTTGGACGGTGGGGTCGTTTCGTTGCGCATGCCGGAAGGACTGGAGGCACCTTGTCCGCCCCGCTCGACATGGGTGATGCCGCCGCCGCCGCCGGTTCCGCCTGAGCCGCCATCTCCAGCTCCAGCTCCGCCTGCGCCTGCGCCGCCAGCCCCGGCACCAGCGCCCGCACCGCCAGCGCCGCCTCCGGCCCCACCACCGGCGCCGCCTGCGCCACCACCGGCGCCGCCTGCGCCACCTTGCGCTAACGCTGCGCCGACTGAAGCGCCTGCAAGCATTGCTGCCGTAAAGATCGTCAGGATTGTCTTACGCATCTGCCTTCTCCTTGAGGTTTCGATGTCGGATCAATCATGTGAAGCATCCACCGTTCCTAGCCGTGCAGCGTGATCAAGCTCTGTCGTCGACGACTCCGCGTCGATATTGCGAAGGCACGGCAACTTCGTCGAACCGTTGGGCGAGAGCATCGAGAGCCGCGCGCATCTGCGGCCCCTGCATGGCCGCGCCGTGCCCCGTGACGACGATCTCCGGAGCGAGTGCGGCAAGTGCGCGCACCGATGTCTTGGCGCTTCCCCAATCGGGGGTGAAATACATCGGGGGCCCGTGCATCTCCGGCGTTTGCGTCACTGCGGCGTAGACGGATTCCTGCCGCGTCGTGATGAAGGCATCGCCGGCAATCAGCACGCGGTCGCGTTCGCGCCAGAGCGAGATATGCCCTGGGGTATGGCCGGGGGTATGGATCCACTGCCATTCCGGCATGAAGGGCACGCTGTGATCACAGGGAAGATCATAAAGGCGCGATGCGACATCCACCGGCTTTGTCGGGAAGAGCGGAGAGAGCCGAGCGAGCAGCCCGCCACCGACGCTGGGATCGGCCGACGGATAGGATTGGCTTCCGTCAAGATAGGGATGCTCGGCCGCATGGGCATAAACCGGCACGTCCCATTCATTCGCTAGCGTTTCGAGCACGCCGACGTGATCGAAGTGCCCATGCGTCATGACAATGCAGGCAGGCCGGCCGTTTCCTCCAAACCGGGCCTTCGCGGCGGAGCGGATGGCGCCAGCCGATCCGGGAATGCCGGCGTCCACCAGCACCCAATTGCCGTCGCCGGCGTTTTCGAGGCCAACGAAAATGACGTTGACGATCGCGAGCTGACGATAGGCGACGTCAGCGACGATCTGCCGCGTGTTGTCATTGCGGTCGAGGTCGGATTGCGCGTGCTCCGCGTCGGCGGAAGAGGGAAGCGGGATCTGCGTCATGTCCATTCAAGTCCGAGTTGGTCAGCTCACTAGCGCTCGATCGTGCCGATCCGCCGGATCTTCCTCTGAAGCAGCATCACGCCGTACAGCAGCGCCTCCGCGGTCGGCGGGCAGCCGGGCACGTAGATGTCGACCGGCACGACACGATCGCAGCCGCGCACGACCGAATACGAATAGTGGTAGTAACCACCGCCGTTAGCGCACGACCCCATCGAGATGACGTAGCGTGGCTCGGGCATCTGGTCGTAGATCTTGCGAAACGCCGGCGCCATCTTGTTGGTGAGCGTGCCCGCGACGATGATCACATCCGACTGGCGCGGCGATGCGCGCGGCGCGAAGCCGAAGCGTTCGGCGTCGTAACGCGGCATCGACATCTGCATCATTTCGACCGCGCAGCAGGCGAGCCCGAACGTCATCCACATCAGGGACCCGGTTCGCGCCCAGGTGATCAGCTCCTCCGCGCTCGCCGTGAAGAAGCCCTTGTCCGCAAGATCGTCGCGGATCGTCATGAAGAACGGATCGGAAGTGTTGTCGGGCCGTCCCTCGCCCGGCCGGCCAAGTTCGGGCCGGCCAAGTCCAGGCCGGCCAAGCGAAGCGCCTGAGCTGCCGACGTGCGGAGAGTTGTCTGTCATTCTTGTCCCTAAGCGCTGCGGCCGTTTGGCGATGCGACCACACGTTCGGGAAAACAGTCATTTGCATGCCGCGTTCCTGCGGCGGTAGCGGATTTGTGTTCTGTTATCGCAGGTTAGCTTCGGGTCCGGCGGCCGGAACCCAGCGTCGGCGTCACGGATCACTCTAGGAACGATCCACCGAAACTGCGGTTGGCGGCGACAAGGCCGGTGAAATGGAGAACATGAAATGACGAACGCAGCCCGCGATACATTCGTGGTTGGATTACGCAATGCGCATGCGATGGAAGTGCAAGCGCGAGAGTTGATGGAACGTCAGTCGGAACGATTGGACGAATATCCCGAGGTCAAGGCCAAGGTTGCCGCCCACCTTCAGGAGACCAACGAGCAGCTGAAGCGGCTGGAGAGATGCCTGGAAGCCTGCGGGGAGAGCACCTCCAGCCTCAAGGATACGACGCAATCCATGATGGCGAACATGCAAGCCATGGCACACTCGGTTGCCGGCGACGAAATCCTCAAGAATACTTTCGCCAACAATGCCTTCGAAAATTTCGAGATCGCTGCCTACAAGTCTCTGCTCGCCCTCTGCGGCGCCGCTGGGTTCGCGGAGGCCAAGGAGCCTCTTGAGGCATCGCTGAAGGAGGAGCAGCGCATGGCCGCCTGGATCGACTCGAACGTCGAGAAGGTGACGATGGAATATCTGGCGCATCAGCGCCAGGCGGCCTGATCGCACTCCACACCCACCATGGCGAGACCGGCGGCTTCGGCCGCCGAGTCCGCCTGCGGTCTCATATGGGCTCGCAGGACCGGAACCTCTTATCCACGTTTGGCTGTAATGGCGCACATCATTTTCAGCGACTACCGTAGTCCTGCTGCCGAACAGGCCTATGAGATCGCGTGGGACTTTCTGGCCCGCAGCGGGGCGATCCACGATGAGTTCGAGGCGTGCGTGTTTCTGGCCCAGCGCATCACCATGATGGTCGAGGAAGGCCAGGAAAACCGGATCCGGATGGCCAATCGCGCGATCTCCGAATACCAGTACCACTCGAGAAATTCTGCAAGCCGGCCCGTGGCGCGGCTGCTTCACGGGCTTAAGAGCTCGCGGGGGTTCCGCGCGTTCGTCGGCTCGTTCTGCCGTTTACTGCCCATCGGCGATCGTCAGCTGTCCGCGTGCCCCGGTACGTCCGCTCCTGCGCGGTGCAATGGCCGGAACAAGTGCCGGCGCTTCCCCGGCCATGCGCATGGCGAAATAGGCGATCGTCGCCTTGAGACCGTCTTTGAGCGCCACGCGCGGGCGCCATCCCAGCGCGCGAACGGCTGTGTCGATCACGGGTTTGCGGCGCTTTGGATCGTCCTTCGGCAATTCCTCGAACCGCAGCGGGGAAATCGAGTCGGTGTACGCCAGCACGTCGCGCGCAATAGCCTCGATGGTGACCTCGTGGGGATTGCCAAGATTGCACGGACCGGTAATCGAGGATGGACTCTCCATGAGCAGCTGGAGGCCGCGCACGAGATCGTCGACGAAGCAGAAGCTCCTGGTCTGCGTACCACCTCCATAGATCGTGATCGGCTCTCCGCGAAGCGCCTGCACGATGAAGTTGGAGACCACGCGTCCGTCGTTCTCCAGCATCCGGGGTCCGTAGGTGTTGAAGATGCGTGCGACCTTGATTTCGACCCCGTACATGCGATGATAATCGAACATCAGCGTTTCCGCGGCCCGCTTGCCCTCGTCGTAGCAGGCCCGGGGTCCGATCGGATTGACGTTGCCGAGATAGGTTTCCGGCTGGGGATGCACTTCGGGATCGCCGTAGACCTCGCTGGTCGATGCCTGCAGCACCCGGGCGCCTTTCCGCTGCGCGAGCTCCAGCATGTTGATGGTGCCGAGCACGCACGTCTTCATCGTGCCGACCGGATCTTTCTGATAATGACGAGGCGACGCCGGGCAGGCGAGGCTGTAGATCCGGTCGATGTCGCCCTCGATCTCCGCGGGATCGCGCACGTCGTGTTCGATGAAACGAAAATTCGGATGATTGAGCAGCGGCCGAATGTTGTCGATCCTTCCCGTAAACAGGTTGTCGAGACAGATCACGGTGTGGCCGCGCTGCAGAAGCGCGTCGCAGAGGTGGGATCCGATGAAGCCGGCGCCGCCGGCCACCAGAACGGTGGGAGAGCGGCGGGACGCGTTGATGCGGGTCTGAAGTGTCATGGTGCTGCCTTTCAGATTTGAGCGACCTGCATGGGACGCGAGGCGGGAAGTTGCGGGGCTTTCCGGCGGCGACGGACCGATGCCTCGGCGTAGTAGGTCTCCACTTGCCGGGCGCGATGTTCGGAGGTGTGGTCCGCCAGAACGCGGCGCCGAGCGTTTTCCGCGATCGTGCGCCTTTGCTCCTCGGGCATGTCGCGTAGGATTTCCACGACGTCGCGGGGGCTCGATGCGAGCAGGATTTCCCGCGAAGGCTCGAAGACGGTCTCGATTCCAGGCCACCGGTCCGAGATGACGGGCGTGCCGCACGCGGCCGCTTCGAACAGCCGAACGCTGGGCGAGAAGCCGAGCGCGCGCATGTCGGCGCGGGTGGCGTTTAGCGTAAAGCGTTGCTCTGCGTAAAATCCCGGATGATGTTTGGGCGTGAGGTGCTCGATCCGGGCGACATTGGCGGGCCAGACCACCTCATCGGGATATTGCGCGCCGGCGACGACGAATTGCTCGCGTGAGAGAGTGCGAGCAGGGGCGAGCAGCAACTGCTCCAGAACCGGCTGCCGGTCCTCGCTGTAGGTTCCGAGATAGCCCAGTGCCCATTTCTTCTCCGCGCGTTGCGGCGCGTAGATGTCGGTGTCGGCACTGCAATACAGCACCCGAGCCAGCGGACTGCCATAGTTCTCCTCGATCATGCCGGGCACCGGGCCGCCCGCAAAGGAAAGGTAAAGGTCGAAGCGCGGGATCATCGCCGCGGACAGATAGTCCAGGCCCTGCTCGAGCTTCGCAAGCGTGACAGGCGTGTCGATGTCGTAGAAGGCAGTAATCCCCCGGGCGCGGGTCGTGATCCATTCGGAGATCGCGATGCCGTCGGGCACGTAGGAGCCGATGACCACCAGATCGGCATCCCGGATCATCTTTCCGAAACGCTGCGGGATGTCCTTCAAGGATTGGTAAAGCTCGAAAGTCCAAGCGGAAGGCTTGGCAAGATCACGATGCTCGCGATACCAGGGGACGTCGCGTTCCAGAAACGTGACGTGGTGACCTCGTCGTGCCAGGGCTTCGATCAGGGCGCGATAGGTCGTGGCATGACCGTTGCCCCAGGACGAAGTAACCGAAAGACCGACGACGACGATGGTGAGGTTCATTCTGCTGCCTCGATTCGCGAACTGCTTGCGGCAAAGAGATCGTTGAACTGGCGGGCGCGCTGCCGGTAGGTGTGATGGCTCAGAATGCGCGCACGAGCGCGCGCTGCGATCGCCTGAGCCCGCTCGGGGCGCAGTGCGGCAAGATGCTCTGCGACCTCCGCCCCGCTCGCGGCCACCAGCACCTCGCGATCTGGCTCGAGAAAATGATCAATGCCGTCCCACTGGTCGGTGATCAGGCAGGCTCCGGCACCGATGGCCTCGAACACGCGCGTTGGCGGCGAGAAGCCGTAGCGCGCCATGCTGTCGCGATTGACGTTCAGCGTAGCCAGACCGGAGCCGAAGAACGCGTTGTGGTCGCCGGTCCGGACGTGCCCGACCTTATGCAGATTGGATGGCGTGTCTTTGGAGTCCCACCCCGATCCACCGAGCACGAACGTCTTGTCCGGCAATTGGCGCGCGACGTCGAGAAAGAACCGCTCGACGCGCTGCTCGCGGTCCGGCAGGCGGTTTGCCAGCAAGCTCAGATCGCACGTGAAGTGCGGATTGGGCGGCGCCGGAAAGTGCGTGGCCGGGTCGAGCGCATTGTAGATCGGCACGCAGTCTCGCGCGCCGATGCCGCGATAAGCGAATACGACAGCATCGCCGCCGCCATAGGTCAAAACCATGTCATAAGACCGGATCGCATGGCGCAGATGATGGTCTGGATTGTCCGCCACCGACTCCAGCGTCGCGGGGGCATCGACGTCCCAGTAGATGCGCATTGCATTCGACGGAATTTCGGCGACCGCGTTCTCCAGTTCCCGATCGAAGACGCCGACGCCGCTGGCTTTGACCAGCATGTCGGCCGAGCGGGCGGCTTCCTCAAGCGAGCTACGCCAGCCCTCGGGCGTCGCGGCGTAGACCACCACCTTCGCCCAGTCGGGATCGTCGATGTCGCGATGGGCCTGGCGCTCGAAGGCATCGGGCTCGAAGAATGTGACGTCGTGGCCGAGGGCCGCAATCTCCTTCAGCATGCCGCGGTAATAGGTGGCGGCACCGTTCCAATAGGATGAGACGAGGCTGGATCCGAAGAAGCAGATCTTCATGCGGAGGCTCCGATGTATCGCAGGGGCTGTGTCGCGTGGCCTGTGGCCCGGAGGTCCTGCACGATGCCGACAAGCTGCTCCGCCCGGTGACGGCAGGTGTGACGCTCCTTGATCGTCCGGAGTCCGGTCTCCACCGTGGCTGACCAAAATTCCCGGTCGTCGAGCAGCGCACGAAGCGCCCGCTTCATTGCGGTGCCGTTGGAGGCGCTGAGATAGGCACCTTCCGGGAATAGGCCTTCCGCGTCCGACCAGGGGGCCGAGACCAGTGGAATGCCGCACGCCATCGCCTCGAAGATGCGAATGGTCGGAATGCCCGGTAGCAAGCGGACATAGGGGCCGCGGGGGACGTGGACAGTCGCGCGTGCGCCGGCGAAAGCGATGGGAGCCCAGTGTGCGGGCAGCCAGCCGCCATACCGAATGCCCCCCGCCTGAATGGTCGCGAGGGCTGCGTCCGAATAGCGGACGCCATAGACGCCCGCGCGCAGCTTCAGCTCGGCCACGGGTTCGACCAGAAATTCGTTGAGCTCGGCGCTGCGTTCGCCGTCGCCCCAATTGCCGATCCAGACGACATCGTCGGTGCGCTCGATATGCGGCAGCGGATGATACAGGGCGATGTCGGCCGCCTCGTGCCAGGTGAAGGCTCGGTCCGCCCAGCCGAGCTTCAGATATATTTGGCGAAGGACCTCGCCGAAGGCGAGCACACCGTCGAAGCCGTCGAGGTCGAACTGCGCGAGTTCGTCCGGTGCGCTGACGGCGCGATGATGGGTGTCGTGGAACAGCAACGTGAAGGGCGCGCCGTGAGCCCGTCTCGATCCGATGTCTGCGATCAGATCAGGCGAATTCCATTCGTGGACGATGACGAGATCGGCGCCGTGCAACGCCTCATCGAGATCAAGGGAGGCGTCGTAGCGGCGGATGCCGATGCCGGGAAACAGCCTTGGAATATCCTCCATCGTCTGGCTGCCACCCTCGCGGATCGCATTCAATCGGCTCCAGCCGTCGATCGGCTCGAACACGACGACCTCATGACCGAGCGCGTGAAGTTCGCGGGCATAACCACGCAGGAAATGGGCATTGCCGTTGTTCCAGCAGGAGGTGAAGGTGTGGTAGAACAGAACGCATTTCATGCGCGTACCTCCATGGGGGCGGGCGCGTGATGGACGGCAAGCAGCTCCTCGTAGAGGCTGAGATAGGCGCTCGTGGTTCGGGTCAGCGAGTAGGTCAGGGAATGCTCAAAGGCGGCACGTTGCAGCCGCACCCGCTCGCGATCGTCGGTGCACAGACCTGCGAGCGCTCGATGCAGCGCCTTGCTGTCGGTGGGATCGACGAAGAGCGCGGCCCCGCTCCATAATTCCCTGAAGGTCGAAATGTCTGACAGGACGAGGGCACATCCCGCCGCCGCGGCTTCCAGAACGGAGAGGCCGAACGGCTCATAGAGCGCGGGGCTGGCGAAGATGGCGGCGTGCTGCAAGTGCGCGCGCATGGTTTCGTGAGGCAAATGCCCGAGCCAGGTGACGGAAGGAGAAGGGCACTCATCCGCCGGGCCCGCGACCTGAACGGGCCAGTCCAGCCCAGGCGCTGCAGCCGCCAGGACCTCGATGTTCTTGGCGCGGTCCCAGATCCGGCCCGCCGCAAAGATCACGTCTTGCTTCCGTCCCGCAAAGCCCTGAGGGCCAATTCCATTCCAGATCACGATGCCGCGCGAGCGAGGCCGATAAATTTCCGCAATGTCATCGTGGAAGGACTGGCTGGGACAAACCCAGGCCTGTGCCGTGTCGAGTGCGGCCGTCACCCGTTCGGTGTAGCGGCGCCATTTCGGTTCGCCGAGCCAGCTCGTATCGCGGCAGGCGAGCCCCCAAGAGTTGACGCAGGAATGCGCGACGACCACCACCGGAGCGCGCCAGGCGAAGGTCACCTCGCGAAAACTGTTGAGGTGAATGACGTCAGGCCGGATTCCGGCTTCGAGCTTCGCAAGGACGCGCCTGGCCTGGGCCAGATCTTGTCCTTCCGGGTCTTGCCATTCGAGCGCAAGGTCCGTTTCGATCAGGCGGACCCGCGAGCCACGCAGCATCTCAAGCTGGCCGGCCCGCACGCACGGGCCCATCGTCACCAGGGTGACGTCGGCGCCCTTCGCGGCAAGGGACGAAGCCAGAGATGACGAATAGGTCCAGACGCCACCGACAGTATCGGTCGTCATCAGGATTCTGAGCTGCGAGCTGCGGCTCATGATGCCACCTGCAGTTCGAGAGCCTCGAGCGGGACCGGGCGATCGTTCTGCACGTCGCTGAACTGGTCGAACATCGCGAGATAGTGCCGGTGTGCGCGCTCCCAGGCCAAATCGTCGGGCTCGCCCCACAGCTTTCGATAATCCGGCGAGCCCGGATAGGGATACAGCGGGACCGGATCGTTGGCCCAGATGCCGGCATCCCGCATTGTGCGGCGCCAGCGCTGCACGATGGGGTCATCGTCCTCGGGGACTTCGATCAAATTAGCCTGCACGAAGGGAACGTGACGGCGCGCTTCGACCAGCCGTTCGGCAAGCTGGTCGGTCGTCATCTTGCAGTTCTTGGCGAGCGCGGCGCGCCCTTCGACGGTGAGGCTTTCGATGCCGGCTTCAATCGAGACGCAGCCGGCGCGGCCGAGCAGAGCCAGCATGTCCGGCTTCCAGAGGTCGATGCGGGTCTGCACCCCGAACTTCAGTCCGCGTGTGGTCAGCCCTTCCAGCAGCTCCGCGTTCGGAAGGAAAATCTCGTCGATGAAATAGACATATTCGATGCCATGACGGCGCAGACCGTCGATCTCTTCGAAAACGATAAGGGGGGGCCGCTTGCGGTAGGCGTTGCGAAAGTTCTCCTTGGCGCAGAACGTGCAGTTGTACGGACATCCCCTGGATGATTCGACCTCGGCGCCTGGCGCCTGCGGCTCGGCTTCGAAGCGGTGATGGTGATGGTGGTGTCGCCGGATCATCTCCTCCGGCCAGTCGAGCGGCGGCTGATCCTTGAACGCGACGGCCTGCGGGCCGCCATTGACGCGGAGCGATGCGCCATCGGCAAAGCACAAGCCCGGAAAGTCCCGTTCGCCATTGGCTAGACGCAGCAAGGACGCCTCGCACTCGCCCATCACGACGATGTCGGTGCCGAGCTTTCGAAGCGCCGCCCTTGGCACGGTCGAGCCATGGGGGCCCACCGCGATGAGGATCGGAGCCAAGTCGCGCACCGCCATCGCAAGCTCCTGCGGAACGCGGAGCTCGGGAGGGGCGCAGCGCCAGAACAGATAGGTCGGCGCTGTCGTGATGACGATCTGGTCGGGGCCGAACGCGCGCAGCTCGGCTTCGATCTCGGTGAGAGAAAGGTCAAA